>CAWAGO010000016.1:0-79854 GCA_963781605.1 uncultured Actinomycetota bacterium | reverse complement strand
ACGGCGGGACCGCGCTCATGCCCTCGGTCGCGGGATCGAAGACCGCGACCGAATCAGACTGCTCCATGAGGCCACCGTAGGCGGGTCGCCGCTGGTCTCACCGGCGGCGCGCCGGTCCACCGAATGCAGGGGCGTGCCGGCGCTGCGCGCTGCGGAATCGACCTGGCGGGGAGTCGCCAGCTGGTCATCGGTCACTTGGAGATCTTCGAACCGGCGCGCGGTGACCAGCACCCGGGACTCGAGAGAACCCACCGCGGCGTTGTAGTGGCCGACGGTGGCATTGAGCGAGCGGCCCACGGCGTCGAGATGGCCCCCGAGCAAGGACAGGCGGTGGTGGAGGTCGCGCCCCAGCTCATGGATGTCACGGGTACGCTCCGTCAGCGCCAGGTGGCGCCAGCCGTGGGCCACCGTGCGGAGCAGCGCGATCAGGGTGGTCGGGGTCGCGATGACTACTTGTCGGGCGGCGGCATAGTCGATCAGGTCGGGCTGGGTCTCCAGAGCCGCCGAGAAGAACGACTCGGCCGGGACGAACAAGACCACGAACTCGGGGCTGTGCTCGAGCGACCGCCAATAGCGCTTGGCAGCCAACTGGTCGACGTGCCGGCGCAGCTGGCGAGCGTGGCGGTGGAGGTGGGCCTCACGCTGATCGGGATCGTCGGTGGAGGTGGCGTCGAGGAACGCGTCGAGCGGCACCTTGGCGTCGACCGCGAGGGTTCGCTCGCCGGCCAACCGGACCACGATGTCGGGCCGCAGGGCGCCGTCGTCGAGCTGGGCCTGCTCCTCGAAGTCGCAGTGGGCCACCATTCCGGCCAGTTCCACCGCGCGGCGCAGATGTAGTTCGCCCCAACGGCCGCGCACCTGTGGCCGGCGCAGCGCCGTGGCCAGAGATCCGGTCTCTCGCCGGAGACCCTCGGCGGTGAGCCTGATGTCGGCCACCTGCTGGGCGAACTGGCCCTGCCAGGTGGACCGGTCGTGCTCCAGGTCGCGCATCTGGTCACCGAGCCGCTCCAAACCCTCGCGCAGCACCGCTTGATCGGCGGCCCGCTGCTCAAGAGCGGCGATGGCGCCGTCGTCCGGGAGGGGCCGCCCCGCGCGAGATCGCGCCCACAGAGCGCCGAGGAGCGCGCCCAGACCCAGCCCCAGACCGAGCCCGAGAGTGAGCCACAGGACAGCCATGGCCAGTGATCCGATCGTCATGACAGTCACTGTGAAGCACGCCACCGACACTGCGTGGCTCGACGGATGTGGTCTGGCCATGCTCGACCATCGACGTTGCTCGTCAGTCGAGGTCGACGATCACGGGCGCGTGGTCACTCGCACCCTTCCCGGCCCGTTCGTCGCGGTCGATGAAAGCGCCGCTCACCCGGGCGGCGAGGGACGGCGAGCCCAGGACGAAGTCGATGCGCATCCCGCGGTTGCGCTCGAACCGTTGGCGGTAGTAGTCCCAGTAGGTGTAGACCCCGGGCCCCGGGGCGTGCGGCCGCACCACGTCGGCATACCCGTCCTCCACGAAGCCGGCGAACGCCGCTCGTTCGGGCGGGGTGACGTGGGTGTCCTTCGCGAAGGCAGCGATGTCGTAGACGTCCTCGTCGTGGGGGGCGATGTTCCAGTCGCCGACCAGGGCCGTGTCGTCGGCGAGCCAATCTCGCGCCGCGGCACGAAGATGGCTCAGCCAGTCGAGTTTGTAGTGATAGTGGGGATCGTCGACCTTCCGGCCGTTGGGCACGTACAGCGACCAGATCCGTACGCCTCCACATACCGCGCCGATCGCTCGCGCCTCAGCCGTGGCCGGCTCACCCCAGAGGGGTTGCTCGGGGAAGCCGACCTGGATGTCCGCCAGCCCGACGCGGCTGATCAAGGCGACACCGTTCCATTGGTCCACCCCGGCGGCGGCAATGTCGTAGCCCAGAGACTGCAGCCCCATCAGCGGCAACTGATCCTCTCGGGCCTTGGTTTCCTGGAGGGCCAGCACATCGATGTCGTGACGCTGAAGCAGAGCCTCGACCCGGTCGATCCGGGAGCGGAGCGAGTTGACGTTCCAGGTAGCAATGCGCACCCACCCACCCTACGACCGCGGGGCCACACCGATTCGTCTGCGAGTCGCCCGCGTAAACAACCTGTCGGAGCGCAGACGAATCGGAGTTGGGGGCCGGATCCGAGTCGTGGACGTTCGGCGAGGATGACCCATGCAGGTGCCCGCGCCCGTATCGTGGTCGCTCGTGAATGACTCAGGCCCGAATTCGCGGGTCGCCGCCGGCCTCGTGCACGCCTACACCGCCATCGGTGCGGCGCTGGCGCTGCTGATGGTGCACTTCTCCTACGAGGGCGAAGTCGCTCTGGTCCTTTGGCTGTTCCTTGCCGCCATGATCATCGACGGGACCGACGGCTTCCTGGCCCGCTACTTTCAGGTCAAGGCGGTGATGCCGTCCTTCGACGGCGAACTGCTCGACAACATCGTCGACTACCTCACCTATGCCTTCGCCCCCATGGTGTTGCTCTGGGCCAACGGTTACCTGCCGGGGGGCGCCTGGGGCTGGGCGCTCGCGATCATGCCGCTGCTGGCGTCGTGCTACGGCTTCTGCCGCTCCGATGCCAAGACCGAGGATCACTACTTCCTCGGCTTCCCGAGCTACTGGAACATCCTGGCCTTCTACGTCATCGTGATGGGGCTCAGCGAGACCACGACGGCGGTCCTGGTGGTGGTCTTCACGATCTTGGTGTTCGTGCCGGTGAAGTACCTCTACCCCTCGCGGACCGTGCCGCTCTGGACCCTCAACATGACGCTGGCGGTCATCTGGCTCGCGATGTATGCCGTGATCGTGGTGACGCTGCCCGATCCGTCGCTGACGTTGGTCTGGGTGTCGATGTTCTACGTGGCCTACTACACCGGCGTGAGTCTGTGGCTCACCGCAACGACCGCGCGCCGCCGCCGTCTGGAACCGACCCCGGTCGGCTGAGGAATTCGCCCACTTCGGGGGTGACGGCGTCGGCCAGCGCGACCGCCCGCTCGAGCGCCACATTGGGGATGACCACCTTCTCCCCGCCGGCGGCGGTGGTGGCAACGAGGTTGCTCAGCCCGAGTCGGCGCTGGAAGAAGGACTGCTCGATCACCCACCCGATCACGCCGTCGCGCTCGAGCACCTCGAGCTGACGTTGGTAGGTGCCGTTGCGGGCGATCAGATGCTCGGCAGTGAGTGCGTGACCCAAGGTGCGGTAGCTCACCTCCGCCGTCAGTGCGGACAACAGCCCGAAACCCACGGCTACGCCGACCGGAACCCACCATGACCACTCGAGAAACACGGTCAGCCCGATGGCGATGGCGATCATCATCAGGTTCTCGAGCTGTTCGCGCACGTGGAGGCGTCTCCGGGCGGCTGGACCGTGCGAGTGGAGGGGCGTGTCGAGGGCGCCCGGTTCCTGGACGAGCGCCTCGCCCACGCCGTGCGCGACGCGCAGCGGGGCCGCGGGGAGGACGGTGGTGGTTCCTCCCGAGCCGACGCCGGTGGCGAGGGTGTCGAGCTCGGCCCCTCGTGCCACTCGGAGGAGCAGCGGCTGGCGCAGCCGAATTCCGCGAATGCGCCGCTCCTCGACACTGATCGATCGGGTGGTGAGCAATCCCGCCGACATCCGGATGCTGCCCTGCTCTCGGATGAGGCGATAGTCCCACCACTGCAGGGCATAGCCGCCCATCGATACCGCGAGCCACACCACGATGAAGCCGATCACGCCGAGGATGGCCAGAAGCCAGATCGTCGTGGTCTGCACCCACGACAAGGTGGTGTCGAGCGCGCCCTCGAGCAACCGTTCCGCGTCGGTCACCTGGGTGAGCAGACCGATCGCGCCCGCCAGCACCGCCAACCTGGTGATGCTGAGCGGGGCGAAGCGCAGCCAACTCCAGTCGATCGAGGCGAGCGTCTCGGTCGGTGCCACCGGGCTGGTGGCCGGCCCGTCGAGCGGCTGGCGTCCCTCGTCATCTGCCTCGTTGGCGGTGGCGACCACGCCGGGCGCAGCCGCCACTTGTCCGCGTCCGAGCAGGAACTCGCGCAGCTCTTGGGCTTTGGTCTGTGACAGCGAGTCGAGCATGATGCGGGTGTCGTCGACGCCGGTGCCGATCTGGACTTTCGATAGGCCCAGGATCCGGTGCAAGAACGACGCCTCCAGATCCACGCTCCTGACCCGGTCCAGCGGCGCGGTTGAGCGATTCCTGTTGATCAGGCCTCGGCGCACCTGGAGTTGGGCATCGGTGATCCGGTAGTAGGTCGTGAACCAGGGGATGAGGCCGAAGAGCGCGGGCGCGAGGATGAAGACGAAGATCATCCACCACGGCGTCCCGTCGCCTCGGCCGATGCCGAAGAAGGCGATCAGGGCCGGGAACGCGAATCGCAACCCGGATTGGACCGGACCCACCACCAGCATCAGCGGGTCGAGCCGCGCCCAGCCGTCGCCGGCACCTTCCGTCGGCGGGCCGTAGCTCGGTGCCGGTTCGCCCGTCGGTCGTCCCGTTGGTTCGCCAGTCGGTTGTGCTGCGGGCTCGCCGGTCTGCTGCGCTGCGGGATCGATGCCCCAATGGCTCGCCCCGTCGGTGGGCGGTTCGCCGCTGCTCACGTGGCGTCACCTTCGCTGGCGCCGGTGATCTCGGTGAGTTCGGCCACCACCCGGCGAGCGACTGGAAGATCGAGCGCCTCGATCTGGACCGGGCCGGCCGCCGACGCTGTGGTGACGGTGACCGAGGACAGGCCGAAGATGCGCATCAGGGCGCCCTGGTGGGTGTCGACGGTCTGGACGCGGGAGAGGGGGGCGATCCGCTGTTCCTGGTTGATCCAGCCCGAGCGGGTGTAGACGGCGGTGGGCGTGATTTCCCAGCGGTGGACCTTGTAGCGGATCACCGGAGCGAAGATCACCGACGCGGTTTGACCGAGAAGCACGAGCGCCGCGGGAAGGATGGCCCACCACGGCCAGGGCTGGGTGGCGGCATACGCCCCCCCGATCAGGAGCACCAGCACACCGAGGCTGATCAATGAGCTCACCCGCCAGAAGTTGACGGCCTTGGCGGATAGTTGGTGGGCGGGTTCACGCAACACTGCTTCAGGAGCGGAGTGGCGGCCCGTGGGGGGCTCAAGATCGGCCATGGTGAGAGCCTGTCACACCGGTCCGCGGAATCGGCGGGAAACCGACTCGCGCCGTAGACTCCCCGCCCGTGGCTCTCACCATCGGCATCGTCGGTCTCCCCAACGCGGGCAAGTCGACCCTCTTCAATGCGCTGACCAAGAACAACGTCTTGGCGGCCAACTACCCCTTCGCCACGATCGAGCCGAATGTCGGCGTGGTCGGGGTGCCGGACGCGCGGCTGCCCGCGCTCGCGGAGATCTTCTCCTCCGAGCGAATCCTCCCCGCGACTGTCGAGTTCGTCGACATCGCCGGCATCGTGCGCGGCGCCTCGGAGGGCGAGGGATTGGGCAACAAGTTCCTCGCCCATATCCGTGAGTCGGCCGCTATCTGTCAGGTGACCCGCGTCTTTCGCGATGAGGACGTCACCCACGTCGACGGCGAGGTGAACCCCGCCTCGGATATCTCGACCATCTCCACCGAGTTGATCCTGGCCGACCTCCAGACGGTCGAGAAGGCGATCCCGAGGCTGGAGAAGGAAGCCAAGGGCAAGAAGGAACTGTTGCCCGTCGTGGTGGCCGCCAAGGAGGCTCAAGCTGCGCTGGAGGCTGGCACGCCGATCATCGCGACGGACATCGAGCGGGGCCTGATCCGCGAGTTGTCGCTGCTCACCGCCAAGCCCTTCATCTACGTGTTCAACTGCGACGCCGACGAACTGGGCGACGAGGCGCTGAAGGCCAAGATGCGTGACCTCGTGGCGCCCGCAGAGGCGATCTTCCTCGACGCGAAGTTCGAGGCCGAGCTGGTCGAGCTCGACGACGACGAGGAGGCGCGCGAGATGCTGCACGAGCTCGGCGTCGACGAGCCCGGCCTGGAGGTGTTGGCCCGGGTCGGCTTCGACACCCTCGGTCTGCAGACCTACCTCACCGCCGGGCCGAAGGAATCACGCGCCTGGACGATCCGCAAGGGCGCCACGGCCCCCGAGGCCGCTGGCGTCATCCACACCGACTTCCAGAAGGGCTTCATCAAGGCCGAGGTCGTGTCCTTCGACGACCTCGTCGCCGCTGGCTCGATGCTCAAGGCCAAGGAGGCCGGCCGGGTGCGCATGGAGGGCAAGGACTACGTGATGGCCGACGGCGACGTCGTGGAGTTCCGCTTCAACGTGTGAATCGGCGCGTTTGCGCAGGTCAGAGGGGGTATGGCCCTCTCCAGTCACCACAGAGGCCGCAAGAATTTCAGCGGGATGGGCTTGATCTGGCAGCCGGACGGCCTCTCTCCGGACCCCGGCCGTCGAGATCCAGGGTGACGACGTTCTCGCTCAGATCGCACGCGAGCTCGTCGGCGTGATGCGCCGCGACATCAAGCTCGACTGGACGGTCCGCGACGACGTCAAGGCCAAGCTGCGGTCCTCCATCAAGCGGCTCCTCGTAAAGTACAAGTACCCGCCGGACAAGCAGCCCGAGGCAATCCGTCTGGTCATCGAGCAGATGGAGAGCCTGGCGCCGAGCATGCTCGACTAGGTCTGAGTCACGCCGCTACCGAGATCGCCAGCGTCGTGACGCCCCTGCCCTCGGGTCGTGCGGTCCGCAAAATGTCCGCGCGCGGACCGAAAACGTCCGTCGATAGCCAACGCCACGATCAACGGCGGGCGGGACATCGGTGCAGGTCAGAGGCGTTCGCCAGGATTCAACGCCGGCCGACGACAGCCGACGACAGCCGAAAGCCGCTCGATTGCTTCCCCTGGTACTGCTGATCGTCTTGACGGAGCCTCTTGTTGCTCACTGGCGACGAGCTGAGCCTCACCGACCTGGCCAAGCGGGCCGGCCTGGCCTACCCGACCGCGCACCGCGAAGTCGGACGCCTCCTGGACGCCGGCATCTTGACCGAGCGACAGGTGGGCCGCACGAGGCTGATCCGCGCTAATGACGAGAGCCCGCTGGTGGACCCCTTGCGCGAGATACTCACGGTCGCCACCAGTCCGGTGGTGATCCTGGCCGAGGAGCTCGGCCGCATCGAAGGGATCGAGTCGGCGTTTCTCTACGGCTCCTTTGCCGCGCGGATGCTCGGGGATGCCGGTCCGGCGCCGCACGACATCGACGTCATGTTGCTCGGTGAGCCCGACGTGGACGCGGTCTACGAGGCGTGCACCCGGGTCGAAGCCGCGGTGCACCGTCCCGTGAACCCGACGATCCTCACTCCGGAAGAGTTCGCGGCGCCCTCCGGCTTCCTGGACACCGTGCGCACCGGCCGCGCGGTCGCCGTGATCGCCGTGATCGGGGAACTGTCGTGGCGCTGACCCCGCTCACCCGCGTCCAACAGGCCACGGTCCTCGCGCTGGTCGAGGCACGACGCCGCGATGTCGTGCCCGCAGACCTCGCGCGCGCGACCTCGTTCCTGCGCCAAGGCGCAGGAACGCCTGGACCAACTGCCGCTGCTCACCAGTGTCGTCGTCAAGTACGGCATTGCCTACGACGCCTGTCACGACACGGGCGAGGCGCTGCTGGCGGCGTACGGCTTCCGGACGACCAACGGGCCGGGCCAGCACGAGGCGCTCGGCCGCTACCTGCCTGCCGTCCTCGACAAGCCGCCCGCGGAAAGGCGGCACGCGAGTTTGACCGCCTGCGACGCGCCCGCAACCAGGGACCACTACGAGGCAAAGCTGGTCCCCCCCCCCCCCCCCCCCCCCCCCCCCCCCCCCCCCTTGGTGCGGTCGCGCGCGGCCGAGCTTGAGGCGGACCCCTCGATCGGTCTGACCTGGGACGAACTGGACGCACGGCTGGCTTCGCGCTTGGGCCAGCCCGTTTGACCGAGAGGTCATCTCAAATGTTTCTCATTATTGACTTCAGGGATTGAATGACTAAAATGAGAAACATGCCAGCCACAAGCCCGTACACGAGCCCCGAGCAGCAGGCGGACCTCGAACGCCTGGGCGCCCGGCTGCGCGAACGCCGAAAGGCCCTCGACGTCACGGCAGTCGCATGCGCCGAAGCCGCTGGCGTTTCGCGCGTCACCCTGCACAGGATCGAGGCAGGCAACCCCTCGGTCACGATCGGCGCCTACGTCAACGTTGCAGCCGCACTCGGACTTCACCTCGTCGTCCCGATCCTCGACGCGCCAGCAGCAGAACCCGCGACGATCACGGTCGGCGACTATCCCGGCCTGCGCACGCTGGCCTGGCAGACCGACGCCGGCACCACCATCACCGAGACCGAGGCACTCAACCTCTACGAACGCGGCTGGCGACACCTCAACCAGGAGACGCTGACCGACCACGAGAAGGCGTTCATCCAGCACCTCGCGGACACCTACAGCAACGGGAGGCTCCTTGTTTAGGCGGCTGCACCACCAACAGGTGGCCGAGGTGCTGTCGATGCTCGACGCACCGCTCCTGGCCGAGCACAACTGCTGGTTCGGAGGCGGCACCGCGATCGTCCTCGCCAACGGTGAGTTCCGCGAATCGGTCGACATCGACTTCCTGGTCTCCGACCAGCAGTCCTACCGACGGCTGCGCCAGATGGTCAGGGACCATGGGCTCGACGCTCTGGCTACACGCGAACTGGACCTAGGTCGAACACCCTCTGTTGACGGTTACGGCATCAGGACCTCGGTGCTCGTTGCGGGGATTGCGATCAAGTTCGAGATCATCCATGAAGGCCGCATCGACCTCGACACTCCCTCGCCGGACGATGAGATCTGCGGCTTACGGATCCTGACGCGAACCGACCAGGTCGCAACCAAGCTGCTCGCCAATGACGACCGTTGGGCAGACACGTCGACGTTCAGCCGCGATCTCATCGACCTGGCCATGATGAAACCCGACACCGCCGCCCTGAGGGCCGGCGCGCGCAAGGCAGTCGATGCATACGGCAAGACGGTTGGCGAGAGCCTCAACAACGCAGTCACCTACCTCCGAGATCGCCCGCAACGTCTCGACGAATACATCCGACGCACTCAAGATCGACGCGCCCCGAGCAGCTGTCTGGCAGAGCATCCGCGACTTGTCCGCAAGATGCGCGAAGATCGAAGGTCTAGGTCGGGGCTCGGACTAGCCTGACGTCATGTCGCTGAGCGAATCGGAGCTCTACGAGGCGGGGATGTCCCTGCCTCCTGACGTGCGCAAGCACGTCGCTCTGCGGTTGCTCGAATCGGTCGACCTGGGGTCGGAGTCGTGGCTGCGCACCGAAGCCGCCGCCGCTTACGATGCGCTGAAGGCCGACCCATCCCGGGCGATCCCGGCTGAGGACGTCCGCGCCGGCTTCGAGGCCAAGTGTGCCGCCCGTGCTCCCAGGTTTGTCTGCTCCGAGCTCTAGACTGACTTCATGACCGCCAACCGTGATGAGCTCATTCACCTGATCGAGGGTCTGCCCGACGATCAGGTCGAGGTCGTGCTCGCAGACGTGCGGCGCCTGGCCTTCGAGAGGTCGCGAGGGGAGTGGCCGCCGGCGTTCTTCGGCGCTGGCGTTGCGAAGGACGGCCGCACTGACATCGCGCGGAACGTCGATGAGTACCTCGCAGAAGGCTTCGGTCGTCGGCGCTCGTGATTCTCTGCGACTCGGGTCCGCTGATCGCGGCTGCGGCCAGCAACGACGCAGATCACCACGCATGCACAGAGATGTTCACCGGCCTGCGGTTGGCAGGCCGTCGGTTGCTGGTCCCGCAGACCGTCGTCGCCGAGGTCGGCTACATGCTGGCCACATGGGTGTCCGGCGAATCCGATTCTCGCCGTCAACGATGTAACTCTCCCACGAACGCGTTTCCGCAGGTCAGGAGGCTGTCGCACGAATCGGCGTGATGAGCGCGTTTCGTGCGGCGGTCTGGGGCTTTCGTAGCCCGAGAATTGGGTATGGCTTACAACTTCGTGGCTGTGGATCGTGAGCAGTTGATGCTGATGCCGCCGTCGGTGGCTGACTGGCTGCCGGGGGATCATCTGGCGTGGTTCGTGCTGGATGTGGTTGCCGAGCTCGACCTGACGGGCTTCCGGTCCGGCTATCGGGCCGATGGCCGTGGCGGCGCGGCGTATGACCCGGCGATGATGCTCGCGGTGCTGGTCTACGCCTACTGCACCGGCGAGCGGTCCAGTCGCAGGATCGAACGACGTTTGGTCGAGGATGTGGCGTTCCGGGTGGTCGCGGCCAACCAGCAGCCCGATCACGCCACGATCGCCCGGTTCCGCGGCACCCACGAGACCGCGATCGCGTCGTTGTTCGGCCAAGTGCTCGCGGTGTGCGCCAAGCAGGGACTGCTGCGACCGGGGCTGGTCGCTATCGATGGCACGAGGATGGTCGCCAACGCCTCCAAGGAGGCGAACCGGACCGCGGAGAAGGTCGCTGAGGAGATCCTGGCCGAGGCCGCTGAGACTGACGCGAGCGAGGACGCCGAGGAGTCCCGTCGCGACGCGGGGTCAGCCGGCGCCGACGCCGATCTCGGACCCCGGGTAGGTCGCCGGGACCGGCTGCGCAGGGTGTTGGACGAACTCAGGGCCGAGGCCGAAGAGCATTCATACGAAGCGGTGATGGCCCGGCGCGCCGCGAAGGAAGCCGAGACCGGCAAGAAGCTCCGGGGCAAGCGGCCCTCACCGACCAGGCAGAAGAATCGTGGCCGTCAGCACGGCAACATCACAGATCCGGACTCTCGGTTGATGAACACTAAGGACGGGTTCGTGCAGGGCTTCAACGCCCAGGCAGTCGCCACCGTGGATCAGTTCGTGATCGCAGCCGAAGTCTCCAACCAAGCGTTCGACGCCCCGCTCTACGAAGAGGTCATCACTACCGCGAAGACCAATCTCAAGACCGCTGGCGAACGCCGCCGGATCCGCCGCGTTGTCGCCGATGCCGGCTACTGGAGCGAACACAATGTCCACCTCGCCGGGAGTGGAGTCCTTCATCGCACCTGGCCGGGCGCGTAGGCTCCGCAGGATCGCCGAGTCTGAGCAGCAACGCGCCGAGATCATCGACCAGGTTCAAGCCGGTGAGCTCAGCAAGCCCGAAGCCGCCGAGAAACTCGGCGTCTCTGTGGCCCGGGTGAACCAGATCCTGCGGCGACGACGAGCCGGTGAGGCCGACCAGTTCACAGCGGCCTCGATCGCGAAGATCGACAGCCCCAGGGGACGAAGAACCTACGCTCGAAGAGCCGGCACCATCGAACCCGTCTTCGCCCAGATCAAGCACAACCGCAAGATCCGCACCATCTCCCGCCGGGGTCTCACCGCAGCGGACAGCGAGTGGAAGCTCATCTGCGCCACCCACAACCTGCTCAAGCTCTACCGGCTGGCCTGAACAGGCCGCTCCGGCCGCTCCGGCCGCTTCAGCCCAGCAACCACCGGAGCCCGAGAGGCTGCCGCACCATCCGTGCGACAGCCTCTCAGACGGCGGTTTTCGGCAAATCGTCAGGGGTCGATAACCCGCCGGAATCAGATGTCGTAGTAGAGCTCGAACTCGTGCGGGTGCGGCCGCAGCTGCACGGGCAGGATCTCGTTCTGGCGCTTGTAGTCGATCCAGGTCTCGATCAGGTCGGGGGTGAAGACGTTGCCGACGGTGAGGAAGTCGTGGTCGGCCTCGAGGTTGTCGAGCACGGCGTCGAGCGACGTCGGCACCTGGTCGATCTCGGCCATCTCGTCCGGCGGCAGCTCGTAGATGTCCTTGTCGATCGGGTCCGAGCGGCTCGATCTTGTTCTTGATGCCGTCGATGCCGGCCAGCAGCAGCGCGGAGAAGGCGAGGTACGGGTTGGCCGACGGGTCGGGGCAACGGAACTCGATGCGCTTGGCCTTCGGGTTCGCGCCGGTGATCGGGATCCGGACACAGGCCGACCGGTTGCGCTGGCTGTAGACCAGCGAGATCGGCGCCTCGAAGCCCGGCACCAGACGGTGGTAGGAGTTCACCGTCGGGTTGGTGAAGGCGAGCAGCGACGGGGCGTGCTTCAGGATGCCGCCGATGTAGTAGCGCGCCATGTCGGAGAGGCCGCCGTAGCCGGTCTCGTCGTAGAACAGCGGCTCGCCGCTCGTTCCAGATCGACTGGTGACAGTGCATGCCGGAACCGTTGTCACCGAAGATCGGCTTGGGCATGAAGGTCGCCGTCTTGTTGTTGCGCCAGGCGACGTTCTTGATGATGTACTTGAACTTCATCACGTCGTCGGCGGCCTTGAGCAGCTCGTCGAACTTGTAGTTGATCTCGGCCTGTCCGGCGGTGCCGACCTCGTGGTGGGCACGCTCGACGTGGAGACCGGAGCTTCTCCAACTCGATCACCATCTCGTCGCGCAGTTCGCCGAAGTGGTCGTACGGCGCCACCGGGAAGTAGCCGCCCTTGTACTTCACCTTGTAGCCACGGTTGTTGTCCATGGCACCGGAGTTCCAGGCGCCGGCCTCGGAGTCGATGTGATAGAAGCCTTCGTTGGTCTTGGTCTCGAACCGCACCGAGTCGAAGACGTAGAACTCCGCCTCGGGGGCGAAGTACGCCCTGTCGCCGATCCCGGTGCTCGCCAGGTAGGCCATCGCCTTGCGGGCGATGTTGCGGGGGTCGCGCGAGTAGGCCTCGCCGGTGATCGGGTCGTGGATGAAGAAGTTGACCACGAGCGTCTTGGAGACCCGGAACGGGTCGATGTAGGCCGTCGAGGGGTCAGGGAACAGTGACATGTCCGACTCGTGGATGGCCTGGAAGCCGCGAATTGAGGACCCGTCAAAGCTCAAGCCGTCGTCGAAGACGGACTGATCGAACGACGACACGGGCACGGTGAAGTGCTGCATGACGCCCGGCAAGTCACAGAAGCGGATGTCGACCATCTCGACACGCTCGTCCTTGATGTACTTCAGCAGCTCGTCGCTGTTTGCGAACATTCGTCCTCCTTGGCCGCGGCAGCGAACCGCGAGCCGGCGGGTGATAGATGGATGTGCCAGAGCCGCGCAGGCTCTGAGGCGTCCGGCGCGACGCTGCACCGGGTGACTCGATGAAACCTAGGCACAGGCAGTTTCTCGACCGTATCCCGTTTGTTTCGGCGATGTAACAAGTGCCCAATCGCCGGATAGCCTGACCGCCGTGTCCGATCTAGGTCTAGCCACCGCCTCGTGGCCGCGCCGCGTCGCCGCTCTCTGCATCGACTGGTTCGCCAGCACCCTCGTGGTGATCGCCTGGCTCGGCCCCGTCGGCTGGCTGGACGATCCAGGCTCGGGATTCTTCACGACAGGGGTGTATGTCGCGGAGTCGGTCGTGTTCACGACTCTGCTCGGCGGCTCGTTCGGCAAATTGGCCACCCGGCTTCGCGTCGTGCGAATCGACGGCAGCGGACGCACGCTCGACCCGATCCGGGCGCTCGTTCGAACGCTGCTCATCTGCCTGGTGATCCCGCCGTTGGTCTTCAAACCGGACGGCCGTGGCCTGCACGACCTCGCAGTCGGGACGGCGACGGTCCCCCTCTCCGTCGCCAGACTCGGGCTTCCCGGGCCTGACACCCCCGGCTGAGCGGGGTGGGCGGCCATCCGGGGTAGATTGTGGTCACCTCAGGCACCCACCCAGGAGTGATCAATGCGTCGTCTGCCCGCGATTTCCCGACCGGCCGCTGTCGGCATCGGCTCCCTTCTCCTCGTGCTCGGTCTCGGAGCGTGTAGCGGCGACACCGAGACCGCTCCCGCCGACGAGTCCAGCGCCGCGACGCAGACCTCGGATCCCTCCGACTCGACCGACGACGCGTCCGTGGACTCGGCCGGTGACGTCGTCGACACCGTCGAGTTCCTCGCTCGTTTGGCAGCTGTCGAACCCACGACCTACACAGCCGCGATGACGATCACGACGCCGGCTGCCACCATCACCGCCGACGCGGTGGCCGACCCCACGAGCGATCCCCATGCACTGCAGATGGACATGTCGATCCCGGGCGTGGGCAACAAGATCGGGATGATCAGCATCGGCAACGACACCTACACGCGGATCCCGGGTCTCACCCCAAGTGGCAAGTGGATCAAGGCAGACGCGGGGTCGGTGGGAGCCGACGTCCCCGCGCCGGACCCGAACGCCAACGTTGAGAACTTCTCGGACGGGGTCACAGAGGTGGTCTTCATGGGAGAGGATGACGTGGACGGTGTCGCCACCGAGCACTACCGGCTGACGGTGGACTCGGCGGAGATCTCCGACCCCGATGAGGTCTCGACTACCGAGGTTCCCGAGACCTTCGTCTACGACGTCTGGCTCGACGCGGACGACCACACCGTCAAGTTCGCCACCGATCTCGGCGACAACGGCACCGTCGAGGCGATCCTGTCGGACTTCGGCGACCCGGTGTCGATCAAAGCACCGGCCAAGAGCGACCTGGTCAGCCTGCCGGGGCTCTGAGCAGGTCCGACTGCTCCACCCGTTCGTGGAGCCGTCGTCGGTCGAACTCCGAGCCGCCCGAGGCAGTGAAGGCTGCCAGCAGTTCGGTGACATGCTGGCGGACGCGCTCAGTCACCTCCTCGTCGCCGGCGGCCACGAGGAGGCGTTCAGCCAGATTCAGCGTCGACTGGATCACCCGCGGGTCGCCGTAGGCGTGGGTGCGTAGGTCGTCGAAGACATCATCGATCACGTCCACGGCCGGGGGCACGGACAGCACCAGTCGCAACACGTCGTCTTCGTCGACCCGACCCAACGGCGGACGTGGCGTGGCCGCGACGATCGACATACCCTCACCGAGCTCGGCCAGCACGTTGCGGGCGGTGTAGGGGTCATTGGTGCCGGGGGAGAGCGCGCGGACGGCGATCTCGATCACCTGCTGGACGGCGTAGTGGATGTCGTCCTTGGGAGTGCGCGCATCGTCCACGCTCAACATGCTTGCCAACTTCTCAGCGACGCTCGAGTCGGCCGAGGTGGTCCAGCCGATCACCTCACCCGGAATGACATGGGTCCCGATCGGGACGCTGAGGCCCGCCACACAGTCGGCTTCGCGCGCGGTGGCGATCAGCCGGGCTTCGGGGTAGGCGACCAAGAACCCCGTCCGAGCCGCCAGGATCGGAAAGGTCGGCTCGGTGACCGCCACGTTGGATCTGGCCCGGTCGGGCAGATCGTCGCCGTAGGCCGCCCGGGCGCTGGAGAGAAACTCCCGGCGGACCCGATCGATGAGGTAGGAGATCTGGATCGAGTCGGCGATGTGGTGCAGGAAGTAGACCAAGGCGGCGACGTTCAGCAAGGCGAGCACCATGGCCAGCCAGACCGCGAGATAGGGCACGAACCCGCTTTGCGCCCCATCCGAGTCGGGGGCCTGGATCGACCGGAGCACCATCAGGCAGTAGACGAAGGTGGCCACGAAGGTGCCCAGAACCAATTGGTTGGACCGATCGGCGATGAAGTTGCGCACCAGCCGGGGGCCGTAACTCGAACTGGCGGTCGCGATCACCGAGATGGTGATCGAGAAGGTGGTTCCGGCGACGCCGAGGATCGCGGCAGCCAACGTCGCCAGCAAGCCGCGGCTGCCGTCGACGCCCATCAGCAATGACTCGGGTAGCACGGCGGTGTCGGGGCCGCCGATTCCCCGGTCGATCGTGATCAAACCCTGTGCGACCAGTAGCGCACCGAGGACCATCACGGCCGGAATGAACCAGAACGACTCCCTGAGTCGGTCCAGGTGACGCTGCACGAGCCCGGTCCTCAGCGCCCGCGGAGGTTGCCCCGCAGACCCTTCATGCTGGTCGGCATCGGGCCCTTGGGCATCGGCACCTGCGACCGGGTGGCGTCGAATGCCTTGAGGCGGTTGATCACGTCGGTGATCTCAGCGGGTTTGACCGCGCGCTTCTGCTTGGTGATGTGCCGGTTCAGCTTGGCGAGCGGGATCTCACCGTCGCCGGTCCCGGAGATCAGCGTCGTGATCGGCACCTCCGCCGCGACCCGCTCGTGCTTGCGCTGTTCGGTGGCCAGGAGGCCGCGCAGCCGTTGGGGATTGCCCTCACCGACCAGGAGGATTCCGGGACGCCCCACCACGCGGTGCACGACGTCCTGCTGCTTGGTGAAGGCGATCATCGGATAGACCTTCCAGCCGCGGCGCAGGGTCTGCATCACGCTCGCCGCCGCCCCCGGTTGGCCTTCGATCTGACGGTAGGCCGCGGCCTGAGCCCGCCGACCGAAGAGGAACAGACCGGCCAGCGCGGCCGTCATCGCGGTACCGATGACCGTAAGCAGGATGCGCAGCGCGGTGGGGAAGGGGGTGGTGGTGAACCAGAACAGGGCGAACCCCAGGAGTGCGCCGAGCAGCACGGCAAGCGCCGTGTAGAGCCCGATGCGAGCGTCCTGCTTGCGGGCCATCCGGTAGGTCGCCGGCAGCTGTCGGATCCAGCCGCCCTTGGGCTTCCCCGAGTCCGGCTTCTTCTCCGCTCCGCGACCGGACTTGACCGCCGGGGAGGGGGTGGGGCCGGTGGCTCCGGACTTCTTGCGCGCTCTCGCCATGCCTTCCGCTCTCGATCTCGAAGGGGACGCCGGTCGTTCCGCCGGCGCGGGTCAGACGGATTGTCGCTGCTCGACAGCCTGACGGTACAGCCGCCCCGCGCGATACGACGAACGCACCAGGGGGCCGGACAGGACCCCGGCGAAGCCGATCGCCTCGGCTTCGGCGGCCATTTCGACGAACTCCTCGGGCTTGACCCATCGCTCCACGGGGTGGTGCCGCACCGAGGGACGCAGGTATTGCGTGATCGTGACCAGCTCACACCCTGCCGCGTGCAGGTCGGTCAGCGCCTGCGAGACCTCTTCGCGGGTCTCGCCCATTCCGAGGATCAGATTGGACTTGGTGACCAGCCCGGCGGCTCGCGCCTGAGTCAGCACGTCGAGGGAGCGGTCGTAGCGAAAGGCCGGGCGGATCCGCTTGAAGATGCGCGGCACCGTCTCGACGTTATGGGCCAGCACCTCTGGGCGGGAGTCGAAGACCTCGGCCAGCAGATCGGGACGCCCGTTGAAGTCGGGGATCAGGTTCTCGACGCCGGTGCCGGGGTTGAGTTCGTGGATGACGCGCACGGTCTCGGCATAAAGCCACGCACCGCCGTCGGGGAGATCGTCGCGGGCGACGCCGGTGATCGTGGCGTAGCGCAACTGCATCTTCTGCACCGACTCGGCAACGCGGCGCGGTTCGTCGCGATCCAGCGGCTCGGGCCGACCGGTGTCGATCTGGCAGAAGTCGCAGCGCCGGGTGCACTGGTCACCACCGATGAGGAACGTCGCCTCGCGGTCCTCCCAGCATTCGTAGATGTTGGGGCAGCCGGCTTCCTGGCACACGGTGTGCAGGCCCTCGGACTTCACCAGCGACTGAAGCGCGGTGTATTCCGGGCCCATCTTCGCCCGGGTCTTGATCCACTCCGGCTTGCGCTCGATGGGCGTCTCGGCATTGCGAACTTCGAGCCGGAGAAGCTTCCTGCCTTCGGGTGTCGGTGCCTGCGTCACCCCTCGACTCTACGGGGTGCTGCCAGCCGACCCCAGACATGGCTATGCTCCGGACGACGAGGACGTTTCGTCCCCGCGCGAGGGGGTGGAGATGGATGCCGTCGAAGGCGCTGCGACCTTCCAGAAGTCCGGTGCCGAGTACGACGCCTTCATGGGGCGCTACTCCCGCTCGCTGGCACCGAGGTTCGTGGAGTGGGCGGGCCTGATTCCTGGCCAGTCGGTGGTGGACGTCGGTTGCGGACCGGGGGCCCTCACCGGGGTTCTCGTCGACCGGCTCGGTGTCGAGTCGGTGCGGGCCTGCGATCCATCCCCACCGTTCGTCGAGGAATGCCGTCGTCGGCATCCGGGCGTCGATGTCCGGCACGGCCGCGCAGAGGAGTTGCCCTTCGAGGCCGCGTCGAGCGACAGCGCCCTGGCGCAGTTGGTGCTGCACTTCGTGAGCGACGCGGAGGCGGCCGCGCGCGAGATGCGGCGGGTGGTGCGCCCGGGCGGGGTGGTGGCGGCCTGCAGTTGGGACTTCGCCGAGGGCATGGAGATGCTGCGGCATTTCTGGAACGCCGCCCTTGCCCTCGATTCGCTCGCTCCCGACGAGGCCGGTCTTCGCTTCGGGGCCGAGGGGGAGTTCGGCGCGTTGTTCGCCGAGGCCGGTTTCACCGACATTGCCGAGGCGACCCTGGAGGTGACGTCGAGCTATGTCTCCTTCGACGAACTGTGGGCCGGGTTCCTGGCCGGCATCGGCCCGGCCGGGAGTTACACCGTGCGCCAACCTCCCGAGCGCAGGGAGGCGCTCCGCGAGGGCCTCTTCCGGGAGGTGGGCTCCCCGCGCGGCGCCTTCGAGTTGCGGGCGGTGGCCAGGGCGGGGCGGGCACGAGCTCCGATCACCCGCGAGGCGTGACCAACTCGATGCGAGGGTGGCGCCCCGGCTCCGGGCGCGGCTGATAGTTGGGTGTGGGCACATAGTCCTCCCACGCCAGGTAGGTCGCCAGGTGGTGCCGCACCGAGTCGAGGACGTCGGCGGTGGTGATCGGCCGACCGAGTTCCTCGGTGAGCGAGGTGACGCCGGCGTCCTCGATGCCGCAGGGGACGAAACGGGCGTACCAGCCCAAGTCGACGTCGCAGTTGAGCGCGAAACCGTGCATGGTGACGCCTCGGCTGACCCGGATGCCGATGGCGGCGATCTTGCGCTCCGGGCCGCGATCGTCCTCTTGTAGCCAGACCCCGGAGCGGCCGGGTACGCGTGCCGTGGTCACGCCGTAGTCGCTGCAGACACCGATCAGCGCCTCTTCGATCCGGCGAACGTAGTCGACCACCTTGACCTGCGAGGGCGGGCGCACGATGGGATAGCCGACCAATTGCCCCGGGCCATGGAAGGTGATCTTGCCGCCCCGGTCGACGTCGATGACCTGGGCGCCACCGGGGTCGAGCGGTCGCTCGTGCGGCTCGGTTCGTTTGCCGGCCGTGAACACCGGAGGGTGCTCGAGCAGGAGCACGGTGTCGGGCCGTTCCCCGGCCACGACCTCGGCGTGGATCTCACGCTGGAGCTCCCAGGCGGCCAGATAGTCGACCGCCTCATCACCCAGTCCGACGACGCGTTGGTCCACACTCACACGCCGAGCCTACCGCCGTCCGGAGCGGGCCTGTGGATAGCCGCCGACGCCCACATCCCCGCTGCGGCACGCTGGGCAGATGCGCCATGTCGCTCCTCGCGCCCCCCGACGGATCTCACGCCGATCCCGACTGCTGCTGGTCCAAGCGCTGGTGGTGGCCGTCGTGGTCGGCGGCTTGGCCTGGCGTGAGCGACAGGAGGTGGTGAGCAGGCCACCGAGCGAGGGAACTGCGACACGACCGGCCCTCAAGCCGACAGCGCGGGTCGACCCGTTGCTGCCGCTACGGGAGTGGGACGCGCGCCGCGCGGCGGCCTACGCCGACGGCGACCCTGCGGCGCTGACCGCTCTCTACACGCCTCAGGCAGCCGTCGGAGCGGTGGACCGGCGACTGCTGCGACGCTATCGCCGACGGGGCCTGGTCGTGCGTGAGATGCGCACTCAGATCCTGGCCGCACGGGTGCTGGTGGCTCAGGAGGACCGCGTCGTTGTGGTGGTCACCGATCGTCTCGAGCGTGCGGTCGCGGTGGGGAGCGGCGTCCGGATCCGGCTTCCCACCGAGCGGCCTACCACCCGGAGGATCGTTCTCGAGCGCCACGACCAGCGCTGGTTGGTGGCCTCGGCGCGTCAGGCGAGTCCGGCCGCGATGACGTCACGCACATCGTGATCGGCGAAGTCGTAGCCGGCCGACAGTAGTGCCTCGGGTCGCCCGTTGACCGATCCGAGGAGTTCGGGACCCATCGCCCCCGCCAGTTTGTCGAGCACGAAGGCGGGGGCGACCAGGAGCGCTTTCCTCCCCACCGCATCGGCCAGCGCCTGAGTGAACTCAGCGTTGGTCGGCGTCATCGGGCTGCACAGGTTGACGGGGCCGGCCAGGTCCGAACCGGCGAGGAAGGTGACCGCTCCCAACCAGTCGCGGAGCGAGATCACCGGGAAGTGCTGGCGGCCGTCGCCGAGACGCGCACCCAGACCGAGTTTGAACAGCAAGCGCAACTGCTTCAGGGGCGCGGTCGATTTGTCGAGCACCGGAGCGGTCCGCAAGACGACGACGCGGGCTCCGGCCTCTGCTGCGGGCGTGGTGGCTTCCTGCCAGGCCCGCGTCACCCGGGTCAACAAGGCATCCCCACGGCTGTCGGCACCTTCGCCGAGCGGTTCGGCTCCGTGGTCGCCGTAGTAGGCGATCCCGTTGCCCGCCAGGAAGGCAGGGGGGCGCGGCGCGGCGGCGATCGCCCGGGCGAGGACATCGGTGGTCGTCACCCGGCTCTCCATGACGGCGCGAGCCCACTTGCCAGAGTGCGGGTTGCCCACCGTTGGCGCTCCGGCAAGGTTGATCACGACATCGGCCCCGCCGATCGCGCCCGCATCGACGACACCGGCATAGGGGTCCCAGGTCGACTCGTCGGCGCCCCCGGCAGGGCGCCGGACGAGTCGGACCACGTCGTGGCCATCGGAGCGCAACCGGTCGCTCAAGTGCGACCCGAGGAAGCCGGACGCGCCGGCGATGACCACGCGCACGGGTCAGACCTCGAACGTTCCGGACTCCAGGCGCTGCTTGATGTCGGACAGGAAGCGGGCCGCGTCGGCGCCGTCGACCAGGCGGTGGTCGTA
The DNA here is from genome assembly GCA_963781605.1 of uncultured Actinomycetota bacterium. Taxonomy (GTDB): domain Bacteria; phylum Actinomycetota; class Actinomycetes; order Propionibacteriales; family Nocardioidaceae; genus Nocardioides. The sequence goes on along the minus strand of CAWAGO010000016.1, from coordinate 59,150 downwards.
GGTGAGAGCCAGGTAGACCATCTGCCGGACCGCGATCGTCTCTCCGAGGTTGGCGTCGTCGATCACCACCGGGCGCTTGACGACCGCTCCGGTGCCGAGGATCGCCACCTGCGGCTGGTTCAGGATCGGCGTGTCGAACAGAGCGCCGCGGCTGCCGGTGTTGGTGATCGTGAAGGTTCCACCGGACAGCTCATCGGGGCCGATCTTGTTGGTGCGAGTGCGCTCGGCGAGATCGGCGATCTTGCGAGCCAAGCCGGCGATCGACAGATCGCCGGCGTCCTTGATCACCGGCGTCAGCAGACCCTTTTCGGTGTCGACGGCGATGGCGACGTTCTCGCGGTCGAAGTAGGTCACCTCACCCTTCTCGATGTCGATCGAAGCGTTGACCGACGGGTGCTGCTTGAGCGCGTCGATGGCCGCCTTGGCGAAGAACGGCATGAAGGACAACTTGACGCCCTCGCGGGCAGCGAAGTCGGCCTTGGCTCGGTCACGCAGGCGACTGATCGACGTGACGTCGACCTCGACCACGGTCGTCAGTTGGGCGCTGACCTGCAACGACTCGACCATCCGGGAGGCGATGACCTTGCGCAGGCGCGACATCTTCTCCGTCTTGCCACGCAGGGGCGAGGCCTCGGCTGGCGCAGATGCGGACGACGATGCGGCGGCGGGCGCGGCCGGAGCGGCGCCGGATGCGGCCGATGCGGACGCGGGCTGGCTGGCCGCCGCCTCCTTCGCCTTGGCGGCGTCGAGCACATCCTGCTTGCGGACGCGACCGCCGACACCACTACCGGTGAGCGAGCCGAGGTCGACGCCGTGCTGGTCGGCCAGTTTGCGCACGAGCGGGGTCACGTAGGTCGCCTGGTCGGAATCCGACGACGGAGCGCTGGGCGCCGCCTGCGTCGCCTCGGGCTCGGCCGCCTTCTGCTCAGCAGGCGCGGGCTCAGGTGCCGGCTCGGGCTCGGCTTGAGCCTCCGCTTCCGGCTCCGGCTCCCGCTCGGGCTCGGGCTCGGGCTCTGCCGGTGGCTCGGGCTGCGAGTCCGATGCGCCACCGCTGCTTGGGGCGCCGCTTCCGATCAGGGCGAGCTCCGCTCCGACGTCGACGGTCTCGTCCTCGGCGGCCTTGATCTCGAGCAGGGTGCCGGCCACGGGGGAGGGGATCTCGGTGTCGACCTTGTCGGTGGAGACCTCGAGCAGCGGCTCGTCGACGGCTACCTCGTCACCGACCTTCTTGAGCCAACGGGTGACCGTGCCCTCGGTCACCGACTCGCCGAGCTCCGGCAATACGACGCTGGTCGCGTCAGCCGAGCCGCCTCCGCCACCGCTTGCTGCCGCGGGAGCTTCGGAGGAAGCGGCCTCTTCGGCGGGCTCCTCGGCCGCGGCCTCGGGCTCCGCTGCGGACTCCGCCCCAGACTCGGCCCCGTGCCTCCGACTCCGACTCGCTGGCACCTGACTGGTCGTCACCACCACCGCCCGCATCACCCGACGACTCTTCGGAGTCGCCGATGACGGCCAGCACGGTGCCGACTTCCACGGTCTCGTCCTCGCTGGCCTTGATCTCGAGCAGGGTGCCGGCCACGGGGGAGGGGATCTCGGTGTCGACCTTGTCGGTGGAGACCTCGAGCAGCGGCTCGTCGACGGCCACCTCATCTCCGACCTGCTTCAACCAGCGGGTGACCGTGCCTTCGGTCACGGATTCGCCGAGTTCGGGAAGGGAGACTTCAGTGGCCATCGGTGTCGTCCTTTTCGATTCGTGGGTCGTAGCGGAGGTCGGAGGGACTGCTTATCAGAAGTGCTGTCAGGAGTGCGCGTGTAAGGGTGCGCCGGCGAGAGCGAGGTGAGCCTCGCCGAGCGCTTCGTTTTGAGTGGGATGGGCATGGACCAGCGGCGTGACATCCTCCGGGTGGGCCTCCCAGCCGTAGATCAACTGTGCCTCACCGATGAGCTCGCCAACGCGATCACCCACGAGGTGGACGCCGATCACCGGCCCGTCGGAGATCCGGATCAGTTTGACGAAGCCCTGGGTCTTGAGAATCTGGCTCTTGCCGTTGCCGCCCAAGTCGAAGGTGGTCACCTCGATCGTGTTGCCGTGGCGGTCGCGTGCTTGGGCCTCGGTGAGGCCGACCGAGGCCACCTCGGGGTGGGAGTAGGTGACCCGCGGTATCCCGGTCTCGTCGATGGTCCGCGGTGTCAGCCCGGCGATCTCCTCGGCCACGAAGATGCCCTGCTGGAAGCCGCGGTGCGCCAGTTGCAGGCCGGGCACGATGTCTCCGACGGCGAAGATGCCTTCGACGCTGGTGCGGCAGCGATCGTCGGTGACGACGAATCCTCGATCGAGGGCGACGCCAACCTCGGCGTAGCCCAAGCCATCGGTTGCCGGACCGCGGCCGACCGCCACCAGCACGATCTCGGCCTCAAGGTTCTCACCACCGTTGACGTGGATTTCGACGCCAGTGTCGGTGGTCTTCACGGCCTCGACCCGCGTGTCGGTGCGCACCTTGATGCCGCGTTTGCCGAAGGCGCGCGCGAGAGCGATGGAACTGGCGTCGTCCTCCGCGGCGATCAGCCGAGGCAAGGCCTCCACGATCGTGACTTCTGCTCCGAAACTGCGCCAGACGCTGGCGAACTCACAGCCGATGACACCGCCGCCGAGAACCACCACCGACGAGGGAACCCGGTCAAGGGTCAGCGCGTGGTCGGAGGTGAGGATTCGCTCGCCGTCGATCTGGAGATCGGGCAGGGTGCGGGCGAATGACCCGGAGGCGAGCACAAGGTGGGCGCCGGTGTAGTCCGTTGCTCCGACGGTGACGGTTCGAGGTCCGGTCAGCAGCCCCTCACCCTCGATGAGCGTGATGCCGCGAGACTTGACCAGCCCGGTCAGACCCTTGAACAGCCGGCTCACGACGCCGTCTTTGTAGGAGTGGACGCCCGGCATATCGATGCCTTGCAGCGTGGCGCTGATCCCGAACTGTGCGCCGTCGCGGACGGCGTCGGCCACCTCGGCGGCGTGCAGCAACGCCTTGGTCGGGATGCAGCCTTGATGGAGACAGGTTCCGCCCACCCGGTCCTTCTCCACGAGAGCGACGCGCAGACCCAGTTGAGCGGCTCGCAGCGCGCAGGCGTATCCGCCTGATCCAGCGCCGAGGATGACCAGGTCGAAGGTGGGCTCCTCTACTGCTGCGTCCGCCACGAATGCCCCTTCTCTCGACTCGAATCGCCGACCGACCCCCATCTTTGCACCCTTTGACGGACACTGTGTCTATGGGTTTGTTCGATCGCTTCCGTCGCGGAGGCAGCATGCGCCGTCCGTCCGGCGACTCGGCACGCACTGGATCCACGACTGTGCGAGGCTCCGGGCGCGCCGACGAAGACCATCTTCTCGAGTTCATCCGGACCCGGCGGGGGGTGGAGGGATTCGTCGAACCACGCACTGCCGTGAGCGACGTGACCTTGCTGCTGGTCGCCTACGACGGGGAGTGGACCCGTCGCCGCGTCCCGTCGGTCGCCTGGGCGCACAAGTTCGCCAACAAGCAGCAGGTGCCCTCGTATGACGCAGCGGTGGTCGGGATTCCGCAACGAATGCGCGCCTACAACGCGCGGGTCAAGAAATCGCGTCCGCGTCGCTCCGCCGACGATTGATGTAGGGGTCAGGCGGACAGGTCCGTGGCCAACTGCACCAGGGTGGCGACGGCGAACCCGGTGCCGCCCGGCGTGAGATGGCCGGTGGCCGAGTTCGAGACGAACGCCGGCCCGGCGATGTCGATGTGGGCCCACGGCAGCTCGCCGGTGAACTCGCGGAGGAACGCGCCGGCATAAAGCCCGCCACCCCACTTGCCCCAATCGTGCTGGAGCAGGTCGGCGATCTTGCTCGCCCGGACGCGCTCGGTCATCTCATCGGGCAACGGCATCGGCCACAGCGCTTCGCCGGCGCGCTCACCGGCCGCCAGCACGTTCTGGACCACGTCGTCGGAACCCATCACACCCGCGACCTTGTCGCCGAGCGCGACCACCATCGCACCCGTCAGCGTGGCGACGTCGACGATCACGTCCGGTGCGACCTCGGTGGCCCGGACCAGGGCGTCGGCGAGGATGAGCCGGCCCTCCGCGTCGGTGTTCATCACCTCCACGGTGCGGCCGCCGTACATCGTCAGCACGTCACCGGGCCGCAGCGCCTCGCCCGAGACCATGTTCTCGGCCATCGGGGCGAAGGTGGAGACCTTGATCGGCAGCCCGAGCTCGGCGATAGCGAGCGTCGCCTGGACGACGGTGGCGGCGCCGGCCATGTCCATCTTCATCGTCGTCATGCCCTGGGCCGGCTTGATGCTGAGGCCCCCGGAGTCGAAGGTGATCCCCTTGCCCACCAAGGCCAGGTGCGTGGTGGCACCGGCGGGGGCATAGCTGAGTTCGACGAGTCGGGGCGGTGCGTCGGAGGCCTGACCCACGCCCAGAATGCCCCCGCAGCCCATCGCGCGCAGCGCTGTCTCGTCGTGGACGGTCACCGTGATCTTGGTGCCGCCCTTTCCCTGCCTCTTGCCGGCCGCCTTGACGGCGTCGGAGACGGCCTCAGCGAAGCCAGGTGGCCGCAGATCGCCGGGCGGGGTGTTCACCCAATCGCGAGTCGAGGCAACGGCCCGGGCGACGACGGCGGCGGTGTCGCAGGCAGCGCGGAAGTCGTCGCGGCGGGCGCTGGTGGTGAGCACCACAACGTCGGTCGGGGAGGCGCTGCTGGCCGGCTTGGACTTGAAAGAGTCGAACGAGTAGCCGCCCAGCAGATAGCCCTCGACGGCTGCCCGGACGAGGGCGGTGTCGTCACTGGGCAGCGACAGCGCCACGTTGGCGGCATTGGTGACGGTGCGCGCGGCGACCCCGGCGGCGCGTCGTACGGCAACCGGATCCGGGTCGGCGCCGAGGCCCACCAACACCAGCAGCGGCGCGTTGAGCACGCCCCCCGTCGGGATCTTGACCGCCTCGCCGGCCTTGCCGGACACCCCCAAGCTCGACAGGAGCGGGTGAAGCTTGCGCCCGTAGGCCTCCGCAACCTCGGCTCCGCCCGGTGCGAGCACCGGACCTTTGGACGTCGTCAGGACCCCGACGACGACGGCGTCGGCCCGGGTCTTGGCGGCGTTGGCGCCGCTCAGCGTGAAACTGGGGGTGGGAGCAGTTCGGGAGACGGTCACGAGGGGACACCTTAGCGGCGTGGCCACCCGGCAACGAATGACCTACCCCCGCGCGCTGGGGTACGTTCGGCTTCATGCCTGACACCGACGCCACCACCCCCGACTCGTCGGGACCCCTGCGGTCTCCTCTGCACGCGCGGCACGAGCAATTGGGCGCGAAATTCGCCGATTTCGGGGGCTGGACGATGCCGCTCGAATACGCCACCGGCATCGTCAAGGAGCACACGGCGGTGCGCGAGGCCGTCGGCCTGTTCGATGTGAGTCACCTGGGCAAGGCGATGGTCACGGGCGCCGGGGCCGCGGCCTACGTCAACGCCACCCTCACCAACGACCTGGGCCGGATCGAGCCGGGAAAGGCGCAGTACACGCTGTGCTGCGACGACGCGACCGGCGGGATCCTCGACGACCTCATCGTCTACTACCAAGACGACGACCACGTGTTGCTCGTCCCCAACGCCGCGAACACCGCCGAGGTGCTCCGTCGGCTGGGCGAGTCGGCGCCGGACGGGGTGCGCATCGTCGACCACCACCGTGAGTACGCCGTCCTGGCCGTGCAGGGCACGCATTCCGACGAGGTGCTGCAGGCGGTCGGCCTGCCCGCCGGCCACGACTACATGTCCTTCGTGGAGGCGGAGTTCGCCGACACCGGCCTGGTCGTCTGCCGCACCGGCTACACCGGCGAGCGAGGCTACGAACTCATTGCGCGCAACGAGATCGCCGAAGGGCTGTGGGATGCCCTGGTCGAGGCCGGCGAACAGTGGGGCCTGGTGCCGTGCGGTCTGGGTGCCCGCGACACGCTGCGCACCGAGATGGGCTATCCGCTGCACGGTCAGGATCTGCGGCCCGACGTCACCCCCAACCAGGGACGCGTCGGCTGGGCGGTGGGCTGGAACAAGGAGCACTTCTGGGGCAAGGACGTGCTGACCGCGGAGAGGGCAGCCGGGCCCGAGCGGGTGTTGCGCGGTCTGATCGCGGTCGGACGCGGAATTCCACGCCCCGGCATGGGGATCACCATCACCGCCGACATCCCGGTCGGCGACGTCACGTCAGGGACGTTCTCACCGACCCTCAAGAAGGGGATCGGCCTGGCCCTGATCCCGGCCTGGGTCAACCCCGACGCCGAAGTCGGAGTCGACATCCGCGGTCGCCGCGAGATCTTTCAGCTCGTGAAGCCGCCCTTCGTCGAGCCGTCGGTGCGCGAATCGTGAACGCGCTGCCCGAGGACCCCGCGACTTTCCGTCCGGCCCCGGTCCCGAACCGCCCGTGGTGGTGGCGGCTGGAGTCGGCGACAGGCGAGACCGTCGCCGTCGACCCGGAGTACGCCGAGCAACGCTTCGTGGTGCAGGCCGATGCCGAGTCCTGGATCGGCGAGACCTGGGCCGAGCTGGCCGAGCTGGGCGTCGACGCCGTCACCTTGTTCGAGGACGAGCGGCAGGTCTACGGACCGATGTCGCTGCACGGCTGATCCCCGATGACAGGCTTCACGCAGGTCGACGTCTTCGGCAGCGACGGTGGACTCGGCAACCCGGTCGCGGTCGTGCACGATGCCGTTGACTGGACCTCGGCGCAGATGCAGCGGTTTGCGAACTGGACCAACCTGTCCGAGACGACCTTCCTGCTGCCGCCCACCGATCCGCGGGCCGACTATCGGCTGCGGATCTTCACCCCGGCCGAGGAACTGCCCTTTGCCGGCCACCCGACCCTCGGCAGCGCCCATGCGTGGCGGGAGGCAGGCGGCAGCGCACGCGAGTCGGTGATGGTGCAGGAGTGTGCGGCGGGACTGGTGCAGGTGCGTGGAGAGGAACGGTTGGCTTTCGCCGCGCCACCGCTGATCCGGTCCGGCGCGCCGACCGAGGGCGAACGCGCCACGGCGCTCGGGGCGCTCGGCGTGCACCCCGATCAGGTGGTCGACCTGGCCTGGGTGGACAACGGACCGGGGTGGCTGGGCGTGCTGCTGGCGGACGCCGAGGCGGTGCTCGCGCTCCGGCCCGACTGGTCGGCCTTCGGCGGCATCGAGATCGGGGTGATCGGGGCTCACTCGCCGGCCGATCGCAGCAGGCTGGGGGCCGACGTCGAGGTGCGGGCCTTCTGCCCGAGTCTGGGTATCGTCGAAGATCCGGTGACCGGCTCGCTCAATGCTGGCCTCGCGCAATGGCTGATCGCCGCCGAGGTCCTGCCGGCGTCGTATGTCGCCGCGCAAGGCACCTGTGTCGGCCGTCGAGGGCGGGTGCAGGTCACAGCGGATGGAACCGACGTCTGGGTCGGCGGCGCCACCACCACCGTGATCGCCGGCTCCGTGACCCCCATCTGACACCTCCCACCAACCCGTTACGCAGCCGAGAAGTCACCTCCTGCAGCCGAGAAGTCACATCTGGGCGCTGAGGAGTCACGTCTGGCGGCCGAGGGGTCACGTCCGGGCACTGACACGTCATACCTGGTGTTACCGCGTCGCTGCCTCGCCGTCCGCCTCCGCGAGCTTGGGGGCTGTCGGTTTCCCCGGATATCCGGGGAAACCAGCACTATTCGGGTGAAATTTCACCCCAACACTGACGGTTTTGCGCATCCAGTGTGGCGGGTGGGACGAGATGTCGGGCGGCCTCCGTCGCCCGTCGCGAGGAGCCGTGGCGACGTTCGATATCGGAGCAGGTGACCGGGGTGCGACGGCGGTGATGACAGGTGTCATGGCGGGTCGATGACATCTGACCCTGCCGCCGGCCGCGTCGAGCGAACAGCATGGGGTGATGAACACCGAGCCCCAGACGAAGCAAGGATCCGCACCGAGGCCGACCCATCCGGCGTTGCGCTTGCACGACCTGTCCAAGACCTTCCGTGGCGCCGAGGGTGACCCCATCCGGGCGGTCGACCACGTTGACCTGACCATCGGGCAGGGCGAGGTGGTGGCCTTCCTCGGGCCCAACGGCGCCGGGAAGACCACCACCCTCGACATGCTGCTGGGGCTCACCACGCCCACCTCCGGGAAGGTCGAGGTCTTCGGTCGGCCACCCCGCGAGGCCATCGCCGCGGGGCGGGTCTCGGCCGTGCTTCAGTCCGGCGGGCTGCTGGTCGACCTCACGGTGCGCGAGACGCTGCGGATGATCGCGTCCACCTTCGACCGGCCGACCGACCTCGATGAGGTCCTGGAGCGGGCGGGCATCGCGCATCTCGCGGCCCGCCGGGTGTCGAAGTGTTCCGGTGGCGAGCAACAACGCCTTCGTTTCGCACTGTCGTTGCTGCCCGATCCGGATCTGCTGATCCTCGATGAGCCGACGGCCGGGATGGACGTCACCGCGCGTCGACAGTTCTGGGACACGATGCGGGAGGAAGCCGGCAACGGCAGGACGGTCGTCTTCGCCACCCACTATCTTGCCGAGGCGGACGAATTCGCCGATCGGATCGTTCTGGTGGCCCGAGGGCGAATCGTCGCCGATGGGCCGACGGACGAGATTCGAGGGCGCGCGGCCGGCCGCACCGTAAGCATCGACCTCCCGGAGGCAGGCCGCCAGGCCGCGGTCGAGCGGCTCCGATCGGCCCCCGGAGTCAGCGAGGTGCGCGCCGTGGGTGAGCGGGTGACCATCTCGACGACCGATTCAGACACGGTTGCCCGACTGGTCCTCAACGACCTCGCGGGAACCGATCTCGAGGTGTCCAGCGGCAGCCTCGAGGAGGCCTTCATGGCCCTCACCGACGAGCGACAGGAGCAGATGGCATGAGCATCGTGAATGTGACCTATCCGGCCCTTGAAATGCGCCGGATCACCCGGGACATCCCCACCTTGTTCTTCACCGCCATTCTGCCGGGGTTCTTCTATCTCATCTTCGGTGCGGCTCAGGACTACGGCTCTGAGCGGGTCGGCAACGGCAATGTGGCGATGATGATCATGATCACGATGGCGGCGTACGGTGCCGTCACGGCGACCACCGGCATCGGCGGCATGGCCGCCATCGAGCGGATGCAGGGCTGGGGCCGGCAACTCGGGCTGACTCCGCTCAGCGATCGAGGGTATGTCGCGATCAAGGCCACCGTTGCCATCGCGATCGCGCTGATTCCGGTCGGCCTGGTGTATCTGCTCGGGGTCCTCACCGGCGCCGAGGGGACGGCCCGCGCCTGGCTCCTGAGTGCACTCATCGTGGTGGCCGGATCAACGGTGTTCGCCCTCTACGGCTTGTGCTTCGGACTGGCCTTGCGTTCCGAGGCCGCGGTCAGCGCGGCGGGGGGATCGGTCGTGATCCTGGCTTTCATGGGCAACGTGTTCTTCCCGTTGTCCGGCACCCTGCTCGCCATCGCGAAGTTCACGCCCCTCTATGGCTACGTCGCGTTGGCCAAGTACCCCATGACCGAGGGCTGGATGGTCGACGGATCCGGTGGCGGCCTGATCCAGGAAGCGCTGTGGGTCCCGGTCGCTAACGTGGTCGGGTGGACGTTGATCCTCGCCGTGGCGGCGACGCTCCTGGTCCGGCGCGGCCGGGCTCGCCAATGACCTCGACCCGGCCGGACGACGGTGTCGCGCCGGCTGGCCAGGAGTCTCTCTGGGAACGCTATGGCTGGCTGTACAGCGGCATCTGGTTGGTGTTCTTGATCTTTCCGGTGACCGCAGCGCTGCAAGCCGACACCTCGGCGCTGCAGCGCGCCGGAGCGATCGGGCTGCTAGTGGCCTTCGCGGGGGTCTACCTCCGTGGCTTCCTGCTGCAGGACCGACTGCCCGCCGAGGCCGTTCCCGCGATGTCCTGGCGCTACTTGGCGGTCCTGGCCATCCTCGCCCTCGCGACGACGCCCACCATCGGGGTCGAGGCACTGGGAACGGCGCCCTTCCTTGTGTTCCTTCGCCATTTTCGGACTGCCGCCACGTCCCGCCATCGCGGTACCCATCGGCGTGCGCGTTCGTCGTTCCGGTCGCGGCGGCGCTGACGGAGTGGTGGGCACTGTTCTACCTGGTGCCGATCGGGTTGGTGAGTGTGGCCACGGGTGTTGTTCGAGTGTTCGAAGCCAAGGAACGGACGGCGGCCGAACTTCGGCTGGAGCACCGGTTGGCCGCCGACCGGGATCGGGTGGCCCGCGACGTCCACGACGTGCTCGGTCACTCGCTCACGGTCGTGGCGGTCAAGGCGGAACTCGCCGGGCGACTGATCGACCAGGACCCCGAGCGGGCCAAGTCCGAGCTGGCCGACATCCAGAGCCTTACTCGGACTGCTCTCGGCGAGATCCGGGCGACGGTGGTCGGACTTCGGGCGACCCGCTTGACCGACGAGGTGACTGCAGCTCGGGCGGCCCTCAGCGCCGCCGGAATCGAACTCCGCGCACCCGACGACGCGGAGCAGGTCGAGCCGCGAGCCCGGATCGCCCTGGCGTGGGTGGTGCGCGAGGCGGTCACCAACGTCGTCCGGCACAGCGAGGCCAGCAAGGTCGACATCCGCTGGGGGTCCGACTGGCTGGAGGTGCTCGACGACGGGTGTGGGCGGCGCGCCGGCCGCGAAGGCAACGGTCTCAGCGGACTGCGTGAGCGCGTGACCGCCATAGGCGGGCGACTCGAGATCAGCGACGGGCCCGGCGGTGTCGGCACCCTCGTGCGGGTGGAGCAGTCGTGACGCGGCCCCCCGGCGACGTGATCCGGGTCGTGCTGGCCGATGATCAAGACCTGGTCCGCGGGGCGCTCGCGGCGCTGTTGTCGCTGGAGGCGGACATCGAGATCGTCGCGGAGGTCGGGCGCGGAGACGACGTCCTGGCCGCGGTGCGTGAGCACGCCGCCGACGTGGCCCTCCTCGACATCGAGATGCCGGGCATCGACGGTATCGAGGCGGCCGCACTTCTGACCCGCGAGATCCCGACCTGCCGGGCGGTGATGGTCACCACGTTCGGCCGCCCCGGCTATCTGCGGCGAGCACTCGAGGCCGGGGCGCGCGGCTTCGTGGTGAAGGACACGCCGGCCAAAGAACTCGCCGACGCGGTACGGCGCGTCCACTCCGGGCTGCGAGTGGTCGACCCGGCGCTCGCCTCGGAGTCCATGCTCGACGGCGCCAGCCCGCTGACCGAGCGGGAACAGGAGGTGCTCCGGGCCTCGCTCGACGGGGTGCCGGTGCGCACGATCGCGTCGCGGCTGTTCTTGTCACCGGGGACGGTCCGCAACTACCTGTCCACGGCGATCGCCAAGACCGGGACCAGCACGAGGGTCGAGGCCGCTCGGCTGGCGCAGGACCGCGGGTGGTTGTGAGTTCGCGTTCGCCGGCGCGCGCCGGGCCTCGCGCAGCCGGCGTCCCGGAGTAGGGTTTCGCCCATGCAGGCTTACCTCGATTTGCTCCGACACGTGCTCGACCACGGCGTGGAGAAGAGCGATCGAACCGGTACCGGCACCCGCAGCGTCTTCGGCTATCAGCTGCGCTTCGACCTCACCCAGGGCTTCCCGCTCGTGACCACCAAGAAGGTGCACACCCGGTCGGTTTTCGGTGAACTGTTGTGGTTCCTGCGCGGCGACACCAACGTCAAATGGCTCAACGATCGCGGCATCACGATCTGGGACGAATGGGCCGACGCCGACGGGGACCTCGGGCCGGTCTACGGCTCTCAATGGCGCTCCTGGCCGGCCCCCGATGGTCGTCACGTCGATCAGATCGCCCAACTCGTGGAGCGGCTTCGGGAAGACCCGGACTCGCGACGCCACATCGTGTCTGCCTGGAATGTCGCCGACCTCCCGCAGATGGCGCTGGCGCCGTGCCATGCCTTCTTCCAGTTCTACGTCGCCCCCGCGGAGGATGGCGGACCGGGCCGCCTCTCCTGCCAGCTCTACCAGCGCAGTGCCGACGTGTTCCTGGGCGTGCCGTTCAACATCGCCTCCTACGCGCTGCTCACCCACATGGTCGCCCAGGTCACGGGCCTGCGAGTCGGCGACTTCGTGCACACGCTGGGCGACGCCCACCTCTATCTCAACCACCTCGACCAGGCCCGACTGCAGCTCACTCGTGCGCCGCGCGCATTGCCCGCGCTCGTCCTGGACCCCACGGTGACCGACATCGACGGCTTCGACCTCGAGCACATTGCGGTGGAGGGCTATGACCCCCACCCGGGCATCAAGGCCCCCATTGCGGTCTGATCAGCCCTTGCCGTCTGACGACCAAGCGAGCCGGCCTCGGATCGTGCTGATCGCGGCGCATGCCAGCAATCGTGTCATCGGGGCCGACGGTGGCATTCCCTGGCATCTTCCCGAGGACTTCGCCCACTTCAAGTCCGAAACGATGGGGCACACCCTGGTGATGGGGCGAGCGACGTACGACTCCATCGGCCGGCCGCTTCCGGGCCGCACCACCATCGTGATCACTCGCGATCGTGCCTGGTCGGCAGGGGAGGACGCCGAGGCGGTGCGCGTCGCCCACTCCTTCGACGAGGCGCTCGCTCTGGCTGCCGAGCTCCCGGGCGACGTGATGGTCGCCGGCGGCGCTCAGATCTACGAGCTTGCTCTGCCGCAGGCCACGCACCAGGTGCTGACCGAGGTGCACGACACCGTCGATGGCGACACCTACTACCCCGGCTGGGATCCCAGCGAGTGGCGCGAGACCGCTCGCGACGAGCGCGACGACTTCACCTGGCGCTGGCTGGAGCGCCTTCCGGGGCGGGTCGGAGAGCCCCATGAGTGACCTGTCAGTCGCCATTACTGACGCCTCGCCGGAGCCGCCGTTCGAGCAGCTGAAGGCGGGGATCCGGGCCCGGGTCGACGAGGGAGTTCTGCGCCCGGGCGACCGGTTGCCCACGGTGCGGGCCCTGGCGACGCAGGTCGGCCTCGCCCCCAACACGGTGGCCCGGGCCTATCGCGAGCTCGAAGCCGTGGGTCTGCTCGACACCCGCGGTCGCTCGGGCACCTTCGTGGCCGGTGACCTGCGTGAGCGCTCGGCGCGCGAAGCGGCCGCGGAGTGCGCCGCCCGGATGCGTGCGCTCGGCGTCCCGCCCGACCGCGCGCTGGAGTTGCTGCGCGCTAGCCTGGGCCCATGACGGCTTCGCTTCCCCCCGCACCCTTCGGGCGGGTGCTGACCGCGATGGCGACGGCGTTCAGCGCCGATGGTGCCGTCGATCTCGACGGGACCGCACGCATCGCCGAGCACCTGGTCGCCCACGGTCATGACGGTGTCGTGGTCAGCGGGACCACTGGGGAATCCCCGACGCTGACCGTCGATGAGGATGGGCTGGTACTGCAGGCCGTCAAGGAGGCAGTGGGCGATCGCGCGCACGTGGTGGCTGGTGTCGGCACCAACGCCACCTACCACTCGATCGAGTTGGCCCGGCAAGCCGCGAAGCTGGGCGCCGACGGCGTGCTGCTGGTGACGCCCTACTACAACAAACCGTCGCAGGCGGGGGTGCTCAGCCACTTCGAGCAAGTCGTCGCGGTCTCCGATCTGCCGGTCATGCTGTACGACGTGCCGGGGCGCACCGGGATCTCGATCGCCCCCGACACCTATGCCCGCATCGCGGAGCGAGATCAGGTCGTTGCGGTCAAGGATGCCGTCGGCGACTTCGCCCGCGGCGTGCGGCTGATGCGCGACACCGGGCTCGCCTTCTATTCCGGTGACGACGCCAACAACCTCGGCTGGTATGCCCACGGAGCGGTCGGTGTCGTGTCCGTCGCCGGCCATGCCTGCGGCGACCACCTCAGGTCGCTGACCGACCACTACCTCGCCGGTGACACGCAAGCAGCGCTGGCGACCTTCGCCGAGATGCTGCCGGTCATCGACGCCATCATGGGCGTCCCCAACTACGGCGCCACCACCGCGAAGGCGGCGCTCCAACTTCTCGGAGTCCTCGACAACAGATACGTGCGCAGTCCGCTGGCCGCCCTCGACGACGCCGAATACGCCGACCTGAGCGCCGCGCTCGCGTCGGCCGGACTGCTCTGACCAGACCGCTCTAACCAGACCGCTTAACCAGACCGCTTAACCAGACCGGGGCATCGCGCCCGGCACCTCCCGCTTCGCAAGGAGATTTGTGATTCACTCCCATCCCGAACTGTCCGAACCCGCCGCCCTCGAGCCGGGAGGACTCCGCGTCACCCCGTTGGGAGGCTTGGGCGAGATCGGCCGCAACATGACCGTCTTCGAATATGACGGTCGCCTGCTGGTCGTCGACTGCGGGGTGCTGTTCCCCGAGGAGAACCATCCGGGCGTCGACCTGATCCTGCCGGACTTCGAACCGATTCGTGATCGCCTCGACCAGATCGAGGCGCTGGTGCTGACGCACGGACACGAGGACCACATCGGGGCAACGCCCTACCTCCTGCGCGAGCGCGGCGACATCCCGTTGGTGGGCTCGAAGCTGACTCTCGCTCTGCTCGACTCCAAGCTGCGCGAGCATCGGCTGCGCGAGACGGTGCACCATATGGTCGCCGAGGGTGACCGGCTCACCCTGGGCCCGTTCGAGCTCGAGTTCGTCGCGGTCAACCACTCCATCCCCGACGCGCTCGCGGTCGCGATCCGGACCGGCGCCGGCCTGGTGCTCCATACGGGTGACTTCAAGATGGATCAGCTCCCGCTCGACGGCCGGATCACCGATCTCTCGTCGTTCGCTCGCCTTGGCGCAGAGGGGGTCGACCTGTTCCTGGTCGACTCCACCAACGCCGAGGTGCCGGGGTTCACCACCCACGAGAAGGACATCGCCCCGGTCCTGGACCGGGTCTTCCACCAAAGCGACCAGCGGATCATCGTCGCCTGTTTCGCCTCCCACATCCACCGCGTCCAGCAGGTGCTCGACGCCGCAGTCGCCCACGGTCGCAAGGTCGGATATGTCGGCCGGTCGATGGTGCGCAACATGACGATCGCCCAGGACCTGGGCTACCTGCACGTCCCTCCGGGCGTGATGGTCGACGCCAAGGAGTTGGCCGACCTGCCGCCCGAGCGGCAGGTGCTGGTCTCGACCGGCTCGCAGGGTGAGCCGATGTCGGCGTTGTCGCGGATCGCCCAGCGCAACCACAACTTCGTCCACATCGAGGAGGGCGACACCGTCATCCTCGCCAGCTCGCTGATCCCCGGCAACGAGAACGCCGTCTATCGGGTGATCAACGGACTGTCCCGATGGGGTGCCCACGTCGTGCACAAGGGCAACGCGATGGTCCACGTGTCCGGTCACGCCAGCGCGGGCGAACTGCTCTTCTGCTACAACGTCGTCAAGCCGCGCAACGTCCTGCCCGTGCACGGCGAGATCCGGCATATGCGCGCCAACGCCGACCTCGCGCGCGCCGCCGGAGTGCCCGATGCCAACGTGGTGCTGGCCGAGGACGGCATGGTCGTTGATCTGGTCGACGGCACGGCGCGGGTGGCCGGCAAGGTTGACGTGGGCTATGTCTTCGTCGACGGCGCCAGCGTCGGCGACCTGACCGAATCCAGCCTCAAGGACCGCCGGATACTCGGCGAGGAGGGATTCATCTCCGTCATCGTCGTGGTCGACTCCGTCACCGGCAAGGTGGTCAGCGGGCCCGAGATCCACGCCCGCGGCTTCGCCGAGAACGAGTCCACGTTCGACGAGATCAAGCAACCGATCATCGACGCGATCAACTCGTCTGTCGCCGAAGGGGTCACCGACTCCTATCAGTTGCAGCAGAACGTGCGTCGGGTCATCGGTCGGTGGGTGAGCCGCGCCCATCGTCGTCGACCCATGATCGTTCCGGTCGTCATCGAGGCCTGAATGGGTGCATGATCAGATCGTGAACCTTCAGCGGTTCAGCGTTGCGACGCTCAACCTCTACAACCTCAACCTGCCGGGCCTGGCGATCTATCGCGATGTCGACGGCTGGTCGCAGGACGAGTACGCAGCGAAGGTGCGCTGGACCGCTCGCCAATTGCTCCAACTGGACGCCGACGTGGTCGGCCTGCAGGAGTTGTGGCATGCCGATGCTCTCGTCGACGTGCTCGCCGAGGCCGGGCTGAGTGCCGAGTACGAGATCATCGCGACCCCGGCGACCGGTGGCCGCATCGTGTGCGCGGCCCTGGTGCGCGTCGGCCTGCTGCGGGGGGACCCCGAGTGGATCGCCGACTTCCCGCCCGAGTTCGTGCTCCGCTCCTCGGGCGATGACCCGCAGGCGCCCGAGGTCGAGGTGGGCATCGATGGCTTCTCGCGTCCGGTCCTGCACCTGACCATCGCCGTGCGCGAGGCGCCACCGCTCACTCACGTCTTCGTCTGCCACTTCAAGTCCAAGGCACCCGAGGCGATCTATCGCGAGGATTGGTACAACGCCGATCGCGACCGGTTCAAGCCGCACACCGAGGCGATCGGATCGGCGCTCTCCACCATCCGCCGGACGGCCGAGGCCACGGCGTTGCGGATCCTCTTGACCACCGTGATGAAGGGGACCGTCACGCCGGTCATCGTGCTGGGAGACCTGAACGACGGACAACACAGCAACACCGTCAACATCCTCACCGAGCAGCCGCGATTCCTGGTCGGCGAGTCGCGCGGCGGCGGCGACACCGCGCTCTACACCGCTCAGACTCTGCAGGAATATCGCGACTCGCGCGACGTCTACTACACCCACGTCTACCAGGAGCAGCGTGAGTCCCTTGATCACGTGCTGGTCAGCGAGCAGTTCTACGACAACAGCCTGCGCCGGGTCTGGCTCTTCGACGGCCTGGAGATTTGGAACGATCACCTCAACCGCGACGACCACAAGGTGAGCGGAACCGGCGACCACGGCGCGGTGCGCGTCGAGTTCCGCTATCGCCCGATCTAGATCCACCGTGGGGCTGGTCTCAGGCGAGGAGTCCGATCACGATCACGATCTGCCCGAGGTGGTAGGTGACCATCGTGATCAGCCGGCCCTGGGCCAGCGGCGCGACGAAGCGATGGACCGACAGCACGGTGTCGCTGACGACGAAGACCGCCGCCCCCACGCCGACGGTGAGCGACCCGGTCATCCACGCCGTGGTCACCATCGCACCGATCACGATCATGTAGACACCGACCGGTACCGAAAGAGCCGCCCCGCCGAGCCGATGGGTCGCCGGCAGGACGCCACGGGCAGCCACCAGCGCAGCTGCCGTCACCGCCAGGCCGATCACCGCCCAGGCAGGTCGCTCCAGCCCAGCTGCTGCGAAGCAGGCGACATAGGCGAGGTGGCCGACCAGGAAAGCGGCCAGCCCTGCTCGGAAGGCCGAGTTGCCCTCACCGAGCAGGAACACGTCTCCGATGAGGCCCAGCACCAGGGCTACCAGCAGAAGTCGTCCGGTCGCGTCACCTAAGGCACCGCCGGCCGCGGCCGCGCAGACCAGCAGTCCCAGGGTCGCGGGTTTGGCGATCCGCTCCCAGGATCGTCGTTCGGTGGCGACGGCCCACCAGTCGATCGCTGCGACCGCGCCCGTCAGGGCGAGCAGCGAGGCGGCGATCACCCGCTCAGCATCCCACCGGCGCCGGTCCGGTCACTGTCGGTACCGCCGACCCGGGTGGTCCGGTTCGCGCCGGAGGGACCCGACGGCTCGGGCATGGTGATGACGGCGTGCATCCGATCCAGGCCGATCGTCCCGTGGGTGATCCACAGGATGCTGCGGGACGAACCACCTGCGAGCACCTGATCGGCGAGGCCGCTCGCCGTGGCGGCGTCCAAGTGGGCGGTGGGTTCGTCGAGGACCAGGACCGGGGGGTCGGCGAGCAGCACTCTGGCGATGGCGAGACGGGCTCGTTCACCGCCGGAGACCTCCGCTCCGCCGTCTCCGATCCGGGTGTCCAGCCCCATCGGGAGCGAGCCGATCCACTCTCCGAGGTGGGCTGACCTCAGCGCCCGTTCCACGTCGCGGTCGGAGGCGTCCGGCCGCGCGAGGCGGACGTTCTCGACGATCGAGGAGCCGAACAGATAGGGGTCGTCATCGACGAATCCGGTCAACCGGCGGACGTCGTCAAGCGCAGCGGACCGCAGGTCCACCCCCGCTAGCTCTTGATGACCTGCCCGAGGATCGAGGAACCGCAGACAGACCGCGGCGTAGGTGGACTTGCCACACCCCGACGGGCCGACCAGGCCGAGTCGGTGCCCGTGGGCGAGGCGGAGATCGAGATCTCGAAATGCCACGCTGTCACCCCATCCGGCAGAGACGCCCACAGAGCGGACCTCGGGAGCGGACTCGTCGAGCCTGATGGGCACCGCTGGGTCTTCGACCGCCGGCGGGAGGGCCGTGAGTTCGTTCAGCCGACGCTGGGCCGCCTCGGTCCGCACGGCCAGCGCGCCGGCGTCAGGAAGGGGGGAGAAGGCGTCGAGGAGCGCGAGCGGCACCATGACCAGGAGCGCCGTCATCGCCGGACCGAGCGTGGGTGTACCGCGGTCGAGCAGGCTCGCCATGGCGAGCAACCCGGCGCCGGCGCCGGCGATGAGGATCGATCGGCTGAGGGAGGACCACCGCTGTGAACTGGTGGCCGCTCGCGCCAGTGCCTCACTCGAACTGTCGATCTGGGCGCGAGCTCGGGGTGACGCACCCCAGGCGACCAGGGCGCGGGCCTGATGCACCGCGGCCTCGACCTGGCTCGAGAGGCGGGCGCGGGTGGCCACATAATCTGGCTCCGCGCTTCGGGCGCCGAGATAGCTGAGAACCAGAGCGGCCAGCGCGAGCAGTGTGAAGCCGAAGAGGACTCCGGCTGCCGTGAGCGATTGCGTGGCGGCGAGGGCCGCGCTCAGCGCCCCGACGGCCAGCGCCGTCACGATGGGTTGCCGCACCCGCAGGCGACGGTCGACGAGCGAGTCGACGTCGTCGACGATGGTGGTGAGCAGATCGCCCCTGCGTCGCCCCAGTCGCCCGGGAACCAGTGGCACCAGTGCGTCGTACACCGCCGCCCGCCGCTCGGCCAGCAATCGGAGGGCAGCGTCGTGGGACACCAGTCGTTCGGCGTACCTCAGCGCGGGTCGAGCCAGGCCGAAGGTGCGCACCCCGACGATCGCGACCATCAGGGTCAGGACGGGCGGCTGCTCCGCGGCTCGGGTGATCAACCAGCTGGCGGTCGCGGTCAGCGCCACCCCGGAGGCGACGGAACCGGTGCCGAGAAGGGTGCCCAGCAGGGTCCCGGCCCGTTGCCGCCGTTCGGCGCCGGCGCGCGGCGAATCGGGCGGCGAGTCGGGCGGCGAGTCGGGCGGCGGTGGGCGGGGCACCGCTGCACGGGAGGGGTGCGACGTCGTCAACGTCAGGGGAGTGACCGAGCTCCCCACGCTCGCCGTCGTCGCGGTGGGGGCGGCGAGTTCGATCACGTGATCGGCCCTCCGGGCCACCGCCTCGCGGTGCGCCACCACGACGACGCAGCGGTCACGGGCCAGCTCGCTCAGGGTGTCGACGAGAACGGCCTCGGTCTCGGCATCGACGTGCGCCGTGGGTTCGTCGACGATGACGAAGGGCCGGTTGGAGACCAGGATCCGGGCCAAGGCGACCCGGGCTCGTTGTCCCGCCGACAAGCCGGCGCCGTCCTCGCCCAAGGGGGTGTTCAACCCCGCGGGCAGGGCGGCGATCACGGTCTCCAGGCCGACCTGGCGCACGGCTTCACGCAAAGTGCTGTCGTCGGCCGTGGGTGCCCCGATGCGCAGATTGTCGGCGATGGTTCCGTCGGTCAGCCAGGGGCGTTGCGGTCCCCAGGCGACGGCCTCGCGCCACGCGTCGGGATCTCGCTCGCGCAGGTCGGTGTCCCCTACCCTGATCGACCCTGACGTCGGGTGCAGCTGGCCGGCCAGCAGGTCGAGCAGGGTGGACTTGCCGGCGCCGGAGGCGCCGGTGACAGCGGTGAGCCCGACGGCCGGCACCGTGGCGGACAGCGGGGCGAGCGAGGGCGTGCTCCGATTCGGGTGGGTGAAGGTGACCTCGGTCAGCGTGATCGCCAGTGCTGTGGTGGGTACCTGACCGGACCGGACCTCCCGCCCGGCCGCGACGCGTCCGTTCCCCACGGCATCAGCGAGGTCGCGCACCTGGGTCAGCGCGGCGGTGCCTTCTGCTGCGGCGTGGTACTCCACCCCGACTCGTCGGAGCGGCCAGTAGGCCTCGGGTGCGAGCAAGAGCACGATCATCGCCGTCTGGAAGTCGATGCCCCCGGCGGCCAGGCGCAGGCCGACCGAGACCGCCACCAGGGCGACCGAGATGGTGGCGATCAGTTCGAGCGCGGCGGACGAGGCGAAAGCGACCTTCAGGGTGTCGAGAGTGGCGGTGCGATAGCGGTCGGTGACCGTCCTGATCGATCGCGACTGGGCGGTCGCTCGGCGATGCGCCACGAGCGTGGGGAGCCCGCGTACGACGTCGAGGAAATGCCCCGACAGGTCGGTCAGTCTCCGGAACTGCCGGTCGGCCCGGTCCTTGGTGGCGAGGCCGATCAGAATGGCGAACAGGGGGATCAACGGCAGGGTGAGCACCACGATGAGACCGCTGAGCCAGTCCATCCACCAGATCGCGACCGTGGTCGCGAAGGGCAAGACGGCCGCCACGACGAGCGTCGGTAGATAGCGGGTCAGATAGGGATCGATGGCAGCGACCCCGCGGGTCGCGAGCGCGGTCAGCTCACCCGTGCGACGGGGCGCCGACCCCTTCGGATCCTGGACCAGCGCAGCGTTCACGACGATGCGCCGCAGGGCGGTCGACACCTGCCCTGAAGCGCGAGAGGCGCACAGGTCGCCGGCATAAGCCGTCACCGCGCGCGCGGCGAGGAGGACGGCCACCCACGCTGCGGCGTCCTGCCAGCGTCCCGACCCGCTACCGCCCTGCTGGCCGACCAGCCGCACCAACAAGGTGCCGACGGCGAAGGCTTGGGCGACCACCAACGCGCCGCCGAGGACTCCGGCGACGACGACTCCTGTCAGGGCCGCCCGCGCCGGGCGCAGCAGGGGCTTCAGCGACGGATCGTTGGGCCTCACCCGATGGGCTCGCCGACCGGCTCAGGGATGTGGTGCGTGGTGATGCGCCGGCGGAACACCCAATAGGTCCACGATTGGTAGAGCAGGACGATCGGGGTGAAGATGACGGCCACCCAGGTCATCACCGTCAGCGTGTAGGAGGTGGCGGCGGCATTGGTCGTCGTCAGCGAGAAGGCCGGGTCGGTGGTCGACGGCATCACGTCGGGGAACAGCATCCAGAACAACCCGGCGACCGCGAGAGCGATCGTGGCGAAGGTGCCGATGAAGGCCCAGCCTTCCCGTCCCACCCGAGCCGACGCGATGGAGGCCAGGAGCGATCCGGCGGCGAGGACGAACAGCAGAACCGCCGGCAGCTCCCAGGAGGACTTGGCTGCGGTCCACACCAAGAAAATGACCGCGAGCACCGCCGCGCCGAGGCCCAGGGACACCGAGAGGGCACGCGCGCGGTGGCGGATGTCGCCGTCGGTCTTCAACGCCACGAACATCGCACCATGGGTCAGGAAGAGGCTCATCGTGACCAGACCGCCGAGCAGCCCATAGGGATTGAGCAGCGTGAACAGGGTGCCGGTGAACTCCTTGTTCGCGTCGATCGGCACACCCGCCACGATGTTGGCGAAGGCGACGCCCCAGAGAATGGCAGGCACGTAGGACCCGGCGATGGCGGCGAGGTCCCAGCGCGATCGCCATCGGTCGTCGTCGCGCTTGCCGCGGTACTCGAAGGCAAGGTTGCGCACGATCAACGCCACGAGAATCAGCAGCAGAGGCAAGTAGAAGCCACTGAACAAGGTGGCGTACCACTCCGGGAAGGCGGCGAAGGTGGCTCCGCCGGCGACCAGGACCCACACCTCGTTGCCGTCCCAGACCGGCCCGATGCTGTTGTAGAGCACGCGCCGCTCCTTCTCGTCCTTCGCCAGGACCGGAAGCAGCATGCCGACGCCGAAGTCGAAACCCTCGAGGGTGAAGTAGCCGATCCAGAGAACCGCGATCAGCACGAACCAGACGGTGGTGAGTTCCATGAGGTTGTCTCCTTGAACGCGGGCGGATCAGTAGGCGAAGGCCATGGGGGCGTCGTCGTCCGCGCCGCCCAGTGGCACGTCCGGCGGTTCGGCGAAGGGATCGGCGCCGCGCTTGATGTAGGTCGCAAGCAGGCCGACCTCGACCACCGCGAGGATGCCGTAGAGGACGGTCAGCGCGATCAGCGACACCCATGCCTCGAAGGTGCTCACGCCGGGAGAGACCGCCTGCTCGGTCGTCATCAAGCCGAAGACGACCCACGGTTGCCGGCCCATCTCCGTGAAGATCCACCCCCAGGAGTTGGCGGCGACGGCGGCCAGGGGCAAGAAGATGCCGAAGGCGCCGAACCAGCGGGCGGTGGGCGTCCTGCCCCCACGAGTCAGGTACAGGATGAGAGCGGCTCCGCCCGCGACGAGCATGCCCAGTCCGATCATGAACCGGAAGGACCAATAGGTGACCGGGACGATCGGAACGTAGTCGCCGGCGGTGTAGTAGGACGCTCCCGGGTCCTGGCCGTACTGCTCTTGGTAGGCCTCACGCAGGTCGTTGATGCCCTGAACCTCACCGCCGAAGTCGCCGGTACCGAGGAACGAGAGCAGGCCGGGGATCTCAATGATGTTGGTGGCTTCAGACCCGTCGAGAGTGCCGATCGAGAGCACGGAGAAGGGCGCGTTGGAGGTGGTCTCGTACAGACCCTCCGCGGCCGCCATCTTCATGGGTTGCACCTCGGTCATGTACTTGCCCTGGATGTCCCCGGAGATGGCGACGCCGACACCGGCGACCAGTGCCACCACGGCCCCGATCCGGATCCCGATGCGGTACATGTGCTGGTCGTCGGTGTGCCGCTTCTTCACATACAGGTAGGCCGCGACGCCGAGCACGAATGCCCCCGCCGTCATGTAGGCCGACATCACCACGTGCGGGAAGGTGACCAGTTGGATCTTGTTGAACATCACCGCCCAGAAGTCGGTGAGTTCCGCCCGACCGGTGGTGGCGTTGTAGGTGTAGCCGACCGGGTTCTGCATCCACGAGTTGGCGGCCAGGATGAACCAGGAGGACGCCAGCGTTCCCAGGTGCACCAGCCACATGCAGGCCGCGTGCAGCGTGCGGGGCAGCCGGTCCCAGCCGAAGATCCAGAGCCCCAGGAAGGTGGACTCCAGGAAGAAGGCCAGGAGTCCCTCGACCGCGAGTGGTGCGCCGAAGACGTCGCCGACGAACCTCGAGTAATCCGACCAGTTCATCCCGAACTGGAACTCCTGCACGATTCCGGTGACCAGCCCGAGGGCGAAGTTGATCAGGAGCAGCTTGCCGAAGAACTTCGTGAGCCGAAGGTACTCCGGTCGCTGGGTCCGGATCCAGGCTGTTTCCATGCCGGCGACGATCGCGGTCAATCCGATGGTCAGCGGGACGAAGAAGAAGTGGTAGACGGTAATGATGCCGAACTGCCACCGGGCGATCTCGAGTACGTCCACGGCTGCAACCTCCTGGGAGTGACGAGCGACTACCCCGATGACTCGGTTCTGCCTCAGGAGTAGTTAAACACTTACGACGCGGCGTAGTAGGTTCGGGGTGGCCTATCCTGGGGGCGTGCCTCACTCCGCGAAGTCCCACCTCGGTGACCTCGAACGGGCCGTGATGGACGTGCTCTGGGGCGCCGAGCCGGAGCAGTGGCTGACGGTGCGCGAGGTCTATGCCGCCTTGGTCGCTGATCGCGAGATCGCCTACACCACGGTGATGACCGTCCTGGATCGGCTGGCGCGCAAGGGCGTGACTCACCAGCGACGTGACGGGCGCGCCTATTCCTACCGGCCTCGCGTCAGCCGTGCCGAGCTGACGGCGGAACTCATGCATGACGCACTGTCCGATTTCACGGGGCTCGATCGTGGGCAGGCGCTGGTCGCGTTCGTCGGCGAGGCATCGAACGACGATGTGGTCGCGCTGCGGATCGCTTTGGCGCGCCTTGAGGAACAAGCCGGGGCGGACCCCGGACGACCAACCGGTCAGGGCTCGTGACGCCGCTGCTGCTCGCCGTGACCGCGGTGACCTTGGCGTGGCCGGTGCCGCGCCTGGTTGCTACCCAGCGCTGGCTGCGGCGCACCCCTGTCGCCACCATCGTGTTGTGGCAGAGCCTGGCCGTGGCCGCCGTGCTGGCGGCGCTCGGAGCTGGCTTGTCACTGGCCACCGACACCGTCGGCCGTCCCTCCGCCTCGCCGAGCGGGTGGCTGATCGCCGGCGCTGCCGTGGGACTCAGCGCGCTCGTGGCGGCGCGGCTGCTGCTGAGCGGGCACCGGGTCGGCACCGAGCTCCGCAGGCTGCGCCGACGGCACCGTGAGCAAGTCGATCTGGTCGCCGCGCGCGATAGGTCGTCGTCGGGTCTGCGCCTGCTGGACTCCGAGGTGCCGGTCGCCTACTGCCTACCTCAAATGCGAGGGTCTCGGATCGTCGTGACGTCGGGCGCGCTGAGCAGCCTGGCGCCGGACGAGGTGGATGCTGTCCTGGCCCACGAACGCGCGCATCTGCGAGTGCGGCACGACTTGGTGCTCGAGGCGTTCGTGGTGCTGCAGCGGGCGTTTCCACAGATCGGCTCCTCGCGGGCCGCCCTGGACGAGGTCGGCCTGCTGATCGAGATGGCCGCCGACCGGGCTGCCGCGCGCGTGTCGGGGCGGGTGGCCGTCGCTCGCGCTCTGGCCCAACTAGCTCAGGGCCGTTCGCCCGAGGGGGCGCTGGGGGCCGGCGGTGCCGGTCTGCCTACCCGGGTCGAACGATTGACCGACCCGCACCCGCATCGCGTCCAAGCGGTTGCCGTGTGGCTGGTCGCCGCCACGGTCGTTCTCGCGCCGTCGTGGTGGATCGTCTGGCCCTGGCTCGCCGAACTCGTCACTGCGGCGACCTGAGTGCCCCGGAAGTTTCTGCGGGGGAGTGGTATCACCAGCACACGAGGGTGCTCTTCGTGGTCATGCGCCCCCAGTGGACCGGACTGACCCAGCAGGCCATCGGCAGGGATCTGGAGCGTGCTCGCTCCCTGCTCTCCCGACCCGACGTGATCCCTCGAGATCAACGCCAAGCAGTTGCGCGCCATCTGGTGTGGATGGCAGCGCTGCTCGATCACTCGGACGCAACCATCGCGCTGGCCGGCCGCGAACTCGACGAGACGGCCCAAGCCTATTTCCGATCCGGTAGCGGCACCGTGCGCAGCCGGCTCGAAGCGGCCATCGCAGGGCTGTACGAAGCACTCCGCGATCGCGAGGTGTGGGTCAGCCTGGAGATGATGCCGTTGGTCGCCCGCCAGGCGCATTGGCTCGTCGACGGGATGGATGCCAGGGCCACGGAGCACCTGACCCGCTCGTTGATGCCGCGGTCCGCGCCGGGACAGCTCCGCATGCGCGCCGAGGTCTATCGCTTCCGCAAGCAGCAGATGTGGAGCCTCGCCCCGGTGCGCCCAGCCCAGACGAGGCAGCCGGTCGGCGCCGTTCGTTGACCATGCTCGACAGTTGAGAACGCCCTGCCAGGCCCGAGCCCGGCAGGGCGTTCTCTGTTGATCGTGAACCCGCTCAGCGGCGGCGGTGGCGCACGACTCTGACCTTGAAGGAGTCCTTGCTCGGCAGCAAGGTGTCACTGCCCAAGAACTTGGCGACCAGCGTGTGCTTGCCGACCCTCAGGTTCTTCCTGATCTTGAGCTTGGCCCTGCCGTCCTTGACCTTGCCCTTGGCGAGGGTCTTGCCGCGCTTGACGACCTTCACCTTGCCCGACACGTCGTCCATGGTCGACTTGACCTTGATGATGGCCCAGAAGTCCTGGCGGAACTTCACCTTCTTGGGCTTGGCCTTGGCCTTGGTCTTCGTCTCCGGCCTTGCCCTCGGGCGGGGTGACGACCTCTTCACACGTCGACACCTTGATGTTGTCGACGTACCAGCCTTCGACGCCGCCACAGCCATCACGGCCGATGTCGAAGCGGAAGGCGACCTTGTCACCCGGCGCCACGCCGGCCGCCGACAAGTCGACGATCGAGGTGCCCCAGGAACCGGTGACCTTTCCGCCGTCTCCGCCGGTGAAGCCTTCCTCACCGGCCATCGGGTTGTCGTTGCCGAATGCAGCCGGGTTGATCTGGGTCGGCGCGTTGAAGACGAACGCCGACCCTGGGATCACCGTGTAGGCACCGCCGTTGACACTGATCTTGACGTTGCCTCCGTCCCAGCCCGTCTCGGTCAACACGAAGTGGTCGAACGAGAGCTTCGGACTGGTGTCGCCGGTCGTCGGCATCGTCACCACGGGGCTGATGATGCTGTCCCGAGTGGCGAAGCTCGACGAGTCGGCCATACAGGCGCCGCGATCCGGTGCGGGGCCGAACGCCACGCTGCCGGCCCGGCCGCCCGGGGCGAAGGCCGACTCCCACGGCGCTGTGGCCGAACCCGGGTAGGTGGTCTCCCGGTCGGTACCCCAGCCGGCCAGACCATCTTCGAAGTCCTCCGACCACACGGTCTGGTCGGTGAACCCCTCGCCACACAACGACGGGGTGTTCTTGTCGAGCAGGGGTTGGAAGTTGCACTGCACGGGTTCCTTGCGCAACTCCACAGCCTGGACCATCGATGCCACCTGGGCACAGTCGTCGGCCGTGATCGAGGCCGCGAGGGTCTCGGTGTTGGGCGTGGTGCTCAGCGCGTTGATGTCCTGACCGGTCAGATCCGCACAGGAGGCCAGCAGAGAGTCTGCGTGGTCACCGAAGTCGGACGTCGGGGTCTGGTAGGAGACCATGGCGCGGTAGTAGATGTTCGCGGCCTTGTCCAAGCCGATTCCGGTGACGCTGACCCCGTTGTAGGTGCCTCCGTCGACCAGCAGGGCATAGCCATGGTTGGGAACACCGGAGTTGCTGTGCACGCCGCCGCTGTCGTCGGTCGCGCAGTAGTACTCCGCATCCGACACCTTGCCCGGGTCGCCGTAACACGTGGGAGCCCACATGTCGCGGATCGCGCCGTTGAACGCGTCGGCGTCCTCACCCTCCAGCCAACGGTAGGAGTCCACCCGGTTGCCCGCCGCGTCCTTCATGGTGACGTTGACGGTGGCCGAGCCGAGTTGCGACTTGATCAGGTTGCCGTCGCTCAGCCGGATCCGCACCGACGGGATGGTGATCGTGCCATCGGCACCGGACATGCCGCCCGGAGAAGCCTCGACGTTGTCGGCCACCAGGACAGCGGTGGCGCCGGCGTCCTGAGCGTTCTTGACCTTGATCGTGAAGGCGCAGGCGCCACGGTCGACCAGGGCGATCATGCCGGTCAGGTCGTTGACGATCGGAGTGCAGGCGTTGGTGCTGCCACCGTCGGTGGCATCGTCGTCCTCGGCCAGCATGACGTCGCCGGTGATGCCGGTGCCGGTCAGCGGCGGGCCGAACGAAGCGGCGCCCGCATCACAGTCCTTGGCGATCGCGGCGGGCGCGTTGATCGTGACGATCGGCTTGGCCGGAGAGTGCGTTGAGCACTGGCCCACGGGGCGGACGGCGTTGATGTCGCCTTCCTCCGCGTCGTTCCTGCCGTTGATCAGATCGACGGTCTCACCCCAGATGTCGGAGTAGGACTCGTTGAGTGCTCCCGGCTGCCACTGGTAGATCAGGCCGTGGGTGTACTCGGTGTAGGCGTGACCCCACTCGTGCACCACCACGTCGTCGGTGGCGGTACCGGTGCAGTAGTTGGTCGTGACGCCATTCCAGTTGGCGTTGGGGCAGGAGATGTTCGGGTCGTTGTTGACCGTCTCCATGATCCGCCCGGCGCCGTCGAAGGAGTCGCGGCCGAACGCGTTGGCGAAGAACCAGTAGGCGTCGCCGGCGGCGGCGACCTCTTCGGCCTGCCACTGATCCAGGCTGCCGGGGAAGGCGTCGCCTTCGGACCAGATTCGGTTGGCCGAGGCGCGCTGGACCTCGTAGAGGCGACGCTCGAGCTCGGAGTGGATCATCGAGTAGCGGTTGAGCAGTTTGCCGGTCTGGGCGTCCACGAAGACCATGTCGCGGATGTTTGCGTCGTTGCCGACCTCCACGACGTAGGCGAGGGCGGCCTTGCCGACGTCGCCACGGATCGCTCCGGTGCGATAGATGGCAAGCTCGGTGGAGGCCTTGAGGCCGGAGGTGTCGACGGCACCCGAGTCGTCGTTGCCGGTGGGGTCGGCCTTGACCGCCCGGATGGCCCGTTGGGAGGCCGCGGAGGAGCTCAACCGCGGGCTCACCGACAGATGAAGGTCGGGAGCGGCGTAGCCGTTGACTGCGGTCAGATCGCCTTGGGTGTCGACGTTGGCGTTGATCTGCGAGCCGAAGACCGGGATGCCCTTGTAGCGCTGGCCGAACCGGACCGTCCAGCCGAACTTGTTCTTTGTCACTTCGAGCTGCTTGAGTTCGCCTCGCCGGGCACCGAAGGCGGCGCCGTAGCGGGCGAGATAGTCGGTGGCCTTGTCGGCGGCGGCTGCGGAGGTGGAGCGCGCTGCTTTGGACGGCATCAGGTCGCCGTTGCCTCGGACTCGGATGAAGCCGACCTTGCCGGTCGCGCTCTCCTTGGAGACGCGGACCGCGCCCTGGGCTTCGTCCTTCATGGTCTGCACGAGGCTGTCGCCGGTGGGTGCCGGAGCGGCCTGGGCCTGGAGCACCGGGGCCACGGCCAAGCCGCCGCCCACGAGCGCCAGACAGATGCCCTGTTTGAGTAATCTCACCTGTTCATCGCCTTTCCCAACTCGATAGAGAGAAGCAACCGCGGGGTTGCGCGGCCCTTCGTCACACTAGGGGGATGGCGACGATCGGGTAAAGGTGCGCGGGAAATGTTTCGACAGCTCTAGAGCCAGGCAACGCAATTCCTTGCCAGAAGCGGCGAACGCTTCAAGAACTCGTTGATTTCGACACAGTTCGCTTGGATGTCGACTTCTTGGTACGACGGGTGCGCGGAGCGCGCGCGGGCACCGAGATCGGCTCGCCTGGCCAGTGCGCCAAGGTGTCGGAGTATCCCTGCTGCACCAGGTCGACGTTGGCGCGAACGTCGTCGTCGCGCCAGGCAGCGACGTCGAGCGGCGGATGGACGACGACGTCGACGGTTCCGGGGCGGATCACCAACGAGTCACGCCACATCAACTGTCCGGCGTTGCGGATCACGACCGGCACGACCGGCACCCCCGCCTGGCGGGCGAGGTGGAAGGCGCCGGTCTTGAAGCGGCCCAGCGTCGGGGTGACCGAACGGGTGCCCTCGGGGGCGATGGCGATCGAGACGCCGTCCTGGAGCTTCTCCGCGGCCGGCGCCAACGCGGCCCGCGGGTCGCCTCCGCCCTGGCGGTCGACGAACGCAGCCCCGGCGAAGCGGAAGGCCGGACCGAAGATCGGATCCTTCATCAGCTCCTTCTTGGCCACGCCGGTGAAGCCTCTGCGCAGCAGATGGCACATGATCGGCACGTCGAGCTGACTTTGGTGGTTGAAGATGAACACCGCGGGACGGTGCGACCAGAGGTGCTCCTCGCCGATCGTCTCGACGGTGACGCCCGCGAGCGCGAGGCTGATGTCGCCGCTGAGGCCGATCATCGAGTCGACGCCGCGCCGGCGTCCATTGAGCACCGACAACCCGAGGCCCGTGGCGATGCCGCCCACAAGACCGCCGAAGCCCGCGGCGGACCGAGCCAGCGTGACTGCGCTGGGGGTGCCTCTTGATGCGAATTCGAGTACCGGCCAGCCCGTCCCGAGCGCATGCTGGCGAAGCCCGTCCTCGGGGCTGGTCGCCGCGGGGTGGCCGACGACGTCGAGGAACGGAATGTCCTCGGTGCCGTTGGAGTAGGCGTAGCTTTCAGCGAGGTCGACATCGTGAGCCTTGGCGAAGTCCTGGACCGCTCGCGCCTTGCCGGCGCGCCACAGGCTGGGACCGTCCGCGCGCCCGGTGAACAGGCCGTCTTCGCCGACCTCGACGCCGGTGCTGAGCACGTGGTCGATCCCGAGCGTCTCGGCCGCCGCAGCCAGCTGGAAGCGGGTGGCCGACGATGCCAAGACCAAGGTGTGCCCCTGCCTGCGGTGCGCTTCGATCAGGGCCCAGGCTTCGGGAAAGATCCGGCTGGCCAACCGCTTGCGAAAGACATCGGCCCCCGCATTGAGGACGGTCTCCTCGTCCAGCCCGGCGAAGGCCTTGAAACCCTGCGCGACGAACTTCTCGAAGTCCTCCTCAGACGTGATCCCGCGAAGGGCCATCGTGATCGTGCGGAGGGCCTCGGCCGGTCCGATCTGCCCGTGGCGCAGTCGCTCGAGGTAGAAGTCGACGGCGGAGAAGCCGTGGATCAGCGTCCCGTCGAAGTCGAAGAAGGCGCCGATGTGCGCGCCGGTCGGGGCCGCGTAGATCTGCTCGATCCGAGAGGCCAACGAGATATCGCTCGGTTCACGCGATGACACCGGTCACCTCCGCACGGTTGCGGGCATCAAGGCCCTCGATTGCTCGGACCCGGTCGAGCAGATCCTCCACGTAGGCCCGCGCCTCGCGGCGACGGTGCGCCAGGTCCTCTGGATCGGCGTCCTCGGGTGGCTTGACCAGACCGATGTGGGTGAAGAGCTCCACCGCGCTGGTGAACAGTTCCTTGGAGATCGATTCCATTCCGTGGAGTCGGCGCTGCAGCACCATCTGGCGGCCCACCACGTCGCACTGCTTCAGCAGTTCGGCGATATCGACCGGCTCCTCGATGGGCCATGCGGCCAGCCGGTCGGCGACCACCAACTGGGCATCGAAGAACGTGCGCAACACACGGTGAGCCATCAGCACCCCGGAAGACGTCAGGATCCGGTCGATCGTGTCGCGGTCGGGTTGGTCGTCGGCGTCGTTGTTCAGCCGCGTGATCAGGTCCGCTGCGGACCCTGGGTCCAGCAGCGCCAACTCGTCGCGCATCTGCTCATCCCAGACGGCCCGGTCGGGGAAGAAGAACTCGAAGCGGAGGTGATCGCGGATTCGCTTGGCCTCGGTCCATCCGACGTCGATGGCCCTGGTGTCGCCGTCCTCGGCGCCGCTCCTGGTCGCGGTCAGCAAGGACAATTCGACGATGGCCCGGTTGACGAACCAGTGGATCGCGTTGTTGCGATAGAACGCCGCCACCAGGTGCTGGTCGCGATCGACGGCGTAGACCGGTTCGATGCCTTGGTCGTAGACGGTCACCACCCGGGCGCGTACCAAGCCCTGCAGTACGCCGTGCAATCCGCTGCGCGACTCCAGCCGGTCGAGGCGGGCGGTCGGAACGCCGCGTGCGCGGACATAGTCCAGGATCGGCGCCAGCACGTGTTCGATCTGTTCGATCGTCAGCGACTGGTCGCGCACCCCGAGCAACGTGAGCGCCAGCAGACCGTTGGGGGTGATCGGCGTGGCGTTGTTGATCCCGACGGCGACCTCGAACGCAAGCTTGTGCAACGCCGCGCGCTCGGCCGCGGGGTCGTCGCCGCGGGGCAGTGCCGGACGCACCGCGATCGGTTCTCCGAAGGAGACGTAGGCGTCGCCACCCGACGTGCGTCGCTGCGAACGCGCGTAGGAGGCCAACCACTTCAGGCCCTCCGCCTGCTTGGGAGCTCCTGCCTGCTCCGCGGCCATCATCGCGACTTCGTGCAAGCGGTCGTAGGTGATCGACGTGGGCACCAGGTAGACGTCCTCCACGCGCCCGGACGTGACCGCGCTGGCGACATACCGAAGCAACCCGTAGCGCGGGGGGCGCAGCTTGCCGGTCCGGGAGCGGCCCCCCTCGAAGTACCACTCCAGGTTGAAGCGCTTGGCCAACAAGAAGCCGAAGTATTCCTGGACCACCGCCTTGTAGATGGCGTCGTCGCCGAAGCTTCGGCGGATGAACACGACTCCGGCCCGACGCGCCAAGTCGGAGATCGGCCAGATTCGCAGGTTGGCCCCGCCCATGACGTGATTGCGCGGAAAGTCGAACCTGGCCAGCACGTCGCCGAGCACCATGGTGTCGACGTAGGACCGGTGCGACGGCAGGAAGACCAGCGCGTGCCGCTTGTTGAGGTCGCGCAACTGCTGTAACCGGGAGTCGTCGGCCTTCACCTTCCAGGTGGCCGAATGAAGCGGATTCATCAGCGCATAGAACATGTCGACGCCGGCCCGGGTCTGGATGGCGACCAGTTCGTCGAGGGCGTCGCCGGCGCGGCGGCGCGCCTCGTCACGGGTGATCTCGAGCCGCTCGGCCAGGGCGTCGAGTTCGGCGCGGAACTGCGACCGCGCCATGATCTCCTCGGCCACGGCGTGGGGCACCTTGTATCGGTCGCCGATCAGGCCCCGCTCGGTCCGTTCGAGGGCGACGATGGCAGCCCGCCTCACGAACGCCACGAACTGGTCGTCGTCGGTCACGTCGTCACCGGCGACCACGGTGGCGAAACGACGTCGGAGCTCACCCAGAGTGGCCGGATCGCCGGTGAGGACGCGTCGCCGGCCGGGAGAACGAGCCGCGAGAGTGCGCGCCAACCAGGTGGCAGGGCGCTTCGGGGTGGCCAGGAGAGCCAGCTCGGACACCCGAGAAGAGCCCTGCTGACGCGAGACCGTGGGCACGTAGGAGACCTTCACCGGCACCACGAGGGCATCGACATACTCCTCGGCGAGGGTGCAGAACTTGTCGAGATCGACCAGGGTCATGGGGGACTCCGAGCTTGCTTGAGTCGCTGCCCATTCCTCGAGGACGCGGCGTTCGGCCGAGGTGGCTTCGACGACCAAGCCGATCACAGGCACGTCGCCGGGGGGAGTCGGATCGTCGTTCATCGGCGCATCACGCGGCCATCATGACATTAGTGGCCTCGAACCGACACGGGTCCACTGTTCCGCGTGTGAAGCGTGATGCAGGTGGGACTTTCGCTTAGGGTCGCATCATGGCGACCCGTACGTCTTCCCCGCCGCGGTCGCGAAACAAGAGCACGGCCAGCTCCACCTCGCAGAGGAGCCGTCACTCGAGTTCGCGAACCCGGAGTACCAGCCGCAAGCCGGCGCGCTCTTCTGGGCGTTCATCCGGGCGCCCCGCGCCACGCGCCGTGCGCTCCGGACCCGGCCCGGTCCTGCGCTTCTTCAGCGCGCTCGGCCGGGGGATCGTCGCCGCCTGGCTCGGCATCGCTCACGGGGTGGGCGCGGCGATCCGAGGCATCGGCCACAGTGCGCGCCAGATCGAGCCCGAGCAACGTCGCGACGGCGTCGGACTCCTGCTGCTCGGCCTGGCGGTGATCGTCGCCGCCGCGGTCTGGTTCGAAGTGCCCGGTGGCGTGATGGACTTCGTTCGCGCCACCGTTGCCGGATCCGTCGGCAAGCTGGCGTGGCTGATGCCGCTGATCGCGGTGGTCATCGGGGCTCGCTACCTGCGTGATCCGGTGAGCAACGGACCGGCCGGACGTCAGGTGATCGGCTGGTCGGCGATCGCCTTCGGCGTTCTCGGAGTCGTTCATCTGAGCAACGGCAACCCGCAGCCGGTCCTGGGCGACACCTCGTCGCTGCGCGGGGGAGGCGGGGCCATCGGCTTCGTGGTCTCGAGCCTGCTGCTCGACCTGACCCGCACTGCCTATGTCGTCGTCCCGCTGCTGCTTCTCATTGCTGCGTTCGGCGTGCTCGTCGTCACCGCGACGCCGGTGTACCAGATCCCGCGGCGGGTGGCGGCGCTGCGCGACCGACTGCTCGGCGCCGAGACCGCTCCCGAGGTGGCCGAGCTCCCCGCCCCGCCCGGCACCCGGTCGGCTCGACGTCGCCGCAAGGCCCTCGGCCTGGATATCGACGAGGAGTACGGCGATCCTGCCTACGACAGCCCGGTGCTTCCCGACACCACGCGTCCCAAGGACGCGGCGGCGCCCGATTCGACGGAGAGCGTGGGCAAGGCCGACCGCGATGAGCCGGCGTCACCCGAGGCGACGGGGGAACTGCAACCGCCGCCGCATGCTCCGTTGCCCCAGCGGGTCGAACAACTGTCGCTCTCCGGTGACATCGTCTATCACCTTCCCCAGGGCGACGTCCTCAAGCCCGGCTCCCCCCACAAAGCGCGTTCCCGGGCCAGTGACGCAGTGGTGGACCGCCTCACGCAGGTGATGGAGGAGTTCGGCATCGACGCTCAGGTGACGGGGTACACGCGAGGCCCGACGGTCACCCGCTACGAGGTGGAGGTCGGTCCGGCGGTGAAGATCGAGAAGGTCACCGCGCTGTCCAAGAACATCGCCTACGCCGTCGCGTCGGCCGACGTGCGGATCCTGTCGCCGATTCCGGGCAAGTCAGCCATCGGTATCGAGATCCCCAATCTCGACAAGGAGATCGTCTCTCTGGGTGACGTCCTGCGCTCCAGCATCTCGCGCTCCGATCACCACCCGATGGTGGCCGGGCTCGGCAAGGACGTCGAGGGTGGCTTCGTCGTCGCCAACCTCGCGAAGATGCCGCACCTGCTGGTTGCCGGCGCAACCGGGTCGGGCAAGTCGTCGTTCATCAACTCGATGATCACCTCGATCCTGATGCGCTCGACGCCCGACGAGGTGCGGATGATCATGGTCGACCCCAAGCGGGTGGAGCTCAACGCCTACGAAGGCATCCCGCACCTGATCACCCCGATCATCACCAGTCCCAAGAAAGCAGCCGAGGCCCTCGCCTGGGTGGTGCGCGAGATGGACCTGCGCTACGACGATCTGGCCAACTTCGGGTTCCGGCACATCGACGACTTCAACAAGGCGGTCCGCGCCGGCAAGGTCACGCTGCCCCCCGGCAGCGAGCGCGAACTGGTGCCCTATCCCTACCTGCTGGTCGTGGTCGACGAGCTCGCCGACCTGATGATG
Organism: uncultured Actinomycetota bacterium; assembly: GCA_963781605.1. Classification (GTDB taxonomy): domain Bacteria; phylum Actinomycetota; class Actinomycetes; order Propionibacteriales; family Nocardioidaceae; genus Nocardioides. The sequence continues at coordinate 24,361 of CAWAGO010000016.1, read as the reverse complement.
GTCGCTCCCCGCGACGTCGAAGACGCCGTGGTCCGGATCACCCAACTGGCGCGGGCGGCAGGCATCCATCTGGTGCTGGCCACCCAGCGTCCCTCGGTCGACGTGGTCACCGGGCTGATCAAGGCGAACGTCCCGTCCCGACTGGCATTCGCGACATCGTCGCTGGCCGACAGCCGGGTCATCCTCGACCAGCCGGGTGCGGAGAAGCTGGTCGGTCAGGGAGACGGACTCTTCCTGCCGATGGGCGCCTCGAAGCCCGTGCGCGTCCAGGGCTCGTGGGTCACCGAGGCCGAGATCCACCAGGTGGTCGCCCACTGCAAGACCCAACTCGAACCCAGCTACCGCGAGGACGTCACCGCGCCCGCCGCCTCCAAGCGCGAGCTCGACGACGACATCGGAGACGACCTCGATCTCGTCGTCCAGGCGGTAGAGCTCGTGGTGTCGACGCAGTTCGGCTCCACGTCGATGTTGCAGCGCAAGCTGCGGGTCGGCTTCGCCAAGGCCGGCCGACTGATGGACATCTTGGAGAGTCGCGGCGTCGTCGGGCCCAGCGAGGGTTCCAAGGCGCGCGATGTCCTCGTCAAACCCGACGAGGTCGATGCCGTGATCATGACCTTGCAGGGGGAAGCGTGAGCAGCGTTGCCGATATCTCGGCCTCACCCGGGCACCGCGACCAGCAGAGTGACCGCACGTCGGCGCTGACGCTGGCGCCGCCTCCGATCGAGGTGCGCCGCAACTCGCGCCTGTTGTCGGTGCTCGGCCTGTCCGCGGCCGTCGTTGCGGCGGCCTACCTGTCCCGTGCGATCGATAGCGGTGCGACGGCGGACTGGCTGACCGCGATCGGTCTGGGCTCGCTCGCCGTCTGCTATCTCCTTGGCTGGTTCGACGGCCGGACCCCGCTGCTGGTAGCCGACGCCCACGGTGTCCGGGTGCGGCGCGGCCGGAGCTGGGTGGGTCTGGGCTGGTCGAGCATCGGCCGGATCGACGTCGCTCCTCGGCGAGGCCTGCGAGATGGCCGTCTCGGTGTGCAGCTGCGCGACGCCGAGGCTGTGCAGTCGGGTCTCGGAGCCTCCACCCGTCGCCGGTTGTGGCTCGCGACCCGCCTGTACGGCGCACCGTTCGCGGTGCCGCTGAGTCTCACCACCCGAAGCTCCGTCACCTCACACGACGAGCTCGTCGAGACGCTTCAATTGCTGGCTCGCGACGGCGCTGTCATCGAGGACCTCACCCCGCTGCCGGGTGAGGACGCGGCAGAACCGCCGGACACGGTCGAGGTCCCCGAGGTCGCTCCGGTGAGCCCGAACTTCCGGTGCGGCCGCTGATCGCCGCGGCCCGAACCGAGATCCGTCTGGACCGCGAGGGCGGGGAGACCGACGCCCGAGTGTCGGCGATGCTCCCGCAGGCCGACCATGGCCAGGCCGACCATGCCCAGGCCGACTCGGTGGAACCCGTCCTCGCACCCCAGCTCGAGATCGCACCCGAGGTGCCGGCAACCACCCCGGTGATCGGACCCGAGCTGGCCGCTGCGCGTTCTCGGCTCGGCCTCACCGTCGATCAACTCGCTGAGCGCACCCGAATCCGCCCCCATGTCATCGAAGGGATCGAGGTCGACGACTTCGGCCCCTGCGGCGGCGACTTCTATGCCCGCGGCCACCTTCGCACTCTCGCCCGAGTCCTCGGTACCGAGTCCCCGCCGCTGATCGCGGCCTACGACGAGCGTTACGCCCACGCCCCGATCAGCCCTCAGGCGGTCTTCGAGGCCGACCTCTCGCGCGGCGGACCCGGCCTCGGGTCCACCAAGGGCGGCCCGCAGTGGTCGATTCTGGTGGCGGCGGTGATGACGTTGATCCTCGCCTGGTCGGTCGCCCGCCTGATCATGGACACCCCGGTCGAGCCCAGTCAGCCGGTGCCATCGCTGAACGGATCCGGCGGAGTGGGCAATGGGCGGTCGGCGGCACCGCCGGTGCCGGTCCTGATCACGGCCGCCTCGGGCGGGGCGCGGATCGTCGTGCGTGACGGTCAGGGCACCGTGGTCTTCAACGGCGACCTCGCCTTCGGAGAGACCCGGGCGCTCGAGATCGCACCTCCGGTAAGGATCCAGTCGACCGACGGCGGCGTGCGGGTCAGCGTCGACGGTGTCGACCGCGGCGCGATGGGCTCCACGGGTGGTGCCGGATCGCGCACCTACGTCGTCAACCAGGGCTAGAGAGCGATCTGGCGACGGGGTCGAGGATCAGGGATCGCCGTGTTCGGCGATCCACCCGTCATACTCGACCACGACATGACTACCTCCTCGGCTCCCGCTCCCGTCTCCGTCGCCCTCGTCACCCTGGGGTGCGCTCGCAACGACGTCGATTCCGAGGAGTTGGCCGGGCGCCTGGCGGCCGGGGGCTTTGACCTGGTCGAGGATCCGGCCGAGGCGGATACGGTCGTGGTCAACACGTGCGGCTTCGTGGAGTCGGCCAAGAAGGACTCGGTCGACACTCTCTTGGAGGCCGCCGACCTCAAGGATCAGGGCAAGGCGCAGGCCGTGGTGGCGGTGGGCTGCCTGGCCGAGCGGTACGGCAAGGATCTCGCCGCGTCGCTGCCCGAAGCCGATGCGGTGTTGGGCTTCGACGACTATCCCGACATCGCCGCCCGGCTGCGGTCGATCCTGGCGGGGGAGAAGCTGCACCCCCACACGCCGGCGGATCGGCGCAAGCTCCTGCCGATCACCCCGGCCGATCGCTTTGCCGTGGGCGACCCCGTGCCCGGTCACGACGCCGTGAGACGCCGTCTCGATGACGGACCGTGGGCGCCTCTGAAGCTGGCCTCCGGCTGTGACCGACGCTGCTCCTTCTGCGCCATCCCCTCGTTTCGTGGCTCGTTCGTGAGCCGTCGTCCGAGCGATGTCGTGGCCGAGGCCGCGTGGCTCGCGGGGCAGGGCGTTCGCGAGGTCTTCCTGGTCAGTGAGAACTCCACGTCGTACGGGAAGGATCTCGGGGACATCCGGCTTCTGGAGAGCCTGCTGCCCGCGGTGGCCGAGGTCGACGGCATCGAGCGAGTGCGCGTGTCCTACCTCCAACCCGCCGAGACCCGGCCCGGTCTGGTGCAGGCCATCGGCAGCACCCCGGGCGTCGCGGCCTACTTCGACCTTTCTTTTCAGCACGCCAGCCCCACCGTCCTACGCAGGATGCGCCGGTTCGGCGACGCCGATGCCTTCTTGGAGCTCTTAGAGCGGGTGCGGGCGGTGGCCCCGGATGCCGGGGTCAGGTCCAATGTCATCGTCGGCTTCCCTGGCGAGACCGAGCAGGAGCTCGACGTGCTCACCGACTTCTTGCAGCAGGCCCGCCTCGACGTGGTCGGCGTGTTCGGCTACTCCGACGAGGAGGGAACCGAGGCGGTCGGGTTGCCGGGACACCTCCCCCAAGACGAGGTCGACGAACGGGTCTCAACAGTGACCCGGCTGGTGGAGGAACTGACCAGCCAACGCGCCGAGGAGCGAGTCGGCACCACGGTGCGGGTGCTGGTCGAGTCGGTGGAGCCCGACGGGTCGGCGGAAGGCCGGGCCGCGCATCAGGGACCCGAAGTGGACGGCACCACGACGCTGCTGCCGCAACCTGGGAGACTCCCTCTCGTGGGTGACCTGGTCGAGGCAGCGGTGGTCGGATCCGTGGGTGTCGACCTGGTAGCCGCACCCGTGCAGGAGGGGGGATCGTGAGCTCCGCGCCCCCGGTGAGCAACCTCAACCTGCCCAACGTCCTCACGACGCTGAGGATCGTCATGGTGCCCTTCTTCGGGTGGGCCCTGCTCCAAGACGGTGGCGACTCCGTGGTGTGGCGAGTGGTCGCGTTTGCGATCTTCGCGGCCGGAATGATCACCGACAAGATCGACGGCGACATCGCCCGCAAGCGCAATCTCATCACCAACTTCGGCAAGATCGCCGACCCCATCGCCGACAAGACGATGACCGGCATGGCCTTCATCGGGCTCTCACTCGTCGGCGATGTGTGGTGGTGGGTGACGGTCCTGGTCCTGGTCAGGGAGTGGAGCGTCACGCTGCTGCCGCCTTTCGGTCCTCAAGAACGTGGTGATCGCGGCCGCGCAGAGCGGCAAGATCAAGACGGTGCTCCAGTCCGTAGCGCTCGCCGGCCTGTGTCTGCCGCTGCGTCAGGTCGAGGGGGCACTGGAGACCCCGGGTCTCGTGCTGTTCTATGTCGCGCAACTCCTGCTGGCTGCCGCCGTCGCCATGACCTTGTGGTCGGGGTTCGAGTTCTATCGCGCCGTCTGGCAGCAACGAGGGCAGGCGCATACCCCCTCGTGAGCTTTGCTGCGTCCGTCGAAGCCGAAGAAGCACCGCTGAGTTCCGTCGTGGACGAGGCGGCTGAGCAGGTCGTCGCAGCCCTTGCCGATCAGGGGAAGGCGCTGGCGACGGCGGAATCCCTGACCGGCGGACAGCTGGCCGCCCGCGTGACCGGCGTGCCCGGTGCGTCACGGGTCTACCTGGGGGGCGTGGTCAGCTATGCGACCCGGGTGAAACGGGACCTGTTGGGCGTGAGTTCGGAGCTCCTCCGGGCCGACGGTGTCATCTCTGCGGCGTGCGCCGAGGCAATGGCGCGCGGGGTGCTCACCGCCACCGGAGCCGACATCGGTCTGGCGACGACCGGCGTCGCTGGACCCACCGAACAAGAGGGTCATCCGGTCGGCACGGTCTTCGTTGCGGTCGCCGGCGCGGCGGGGGCGCGGGTGAGTCGCCTGCAGCTGACGGGCTCGCGCGAGGAGATCCAGGGGCAGACCTGCGCGGCCGCGCTCTCGATGTTGTTGGCGATGTTGCGTGGGGAAGAACCATCGCTCCGGTAGCGTTGCTCCCGTTGGACCAGGTCGGTAGGTGACCGTCCCCGGATCCGGTGAATGAAAGGACGCGCGCATGGTGCTGTTTCGTCGAACCCTCGGCGAGGTGCTGCGGCAGTTGCGCATGCGCCGTGGCATGACGTTGCGTGAGGTGTCCGCCGAAGCCAGGGTCAGCCTCGGCTACATCTCCGAGATCGAGCGCGGCCAGAAAGAGGCCAGTTCAGAGCTTCTGGGATCGCTGTGTGCGGCGCTCGACGTGCCGTTGTCGCAGGTGCTCCACGAGGTGAGCCGCTCCGTGGCTGTCGAAGAGCACCAACTCGCCCCGACGCCGCTGGTGGCTCCCGGCACCAAGACCTCACCCGCTGTGGTGGCGTCGGCCGCCTGATCGCGGCTGCCCCCGCTCGTTACGCCGTCCTTACGAGGGGGCGGGCTGGCACGAGGGGCACCAGTACGTCGCCCGCTCGCGTTCGATCGGACCCGCCATCGCGACTTCGATGGGTGTGCCGCATCGACGGCACGGGCGCCGATCGCGGCGATAGACCCAGTGGGTCTGGCCGGCCCGCAGGTCGCCGGTGGTGGCCTGGTGGGCGCGCTCCTTGTTGAGTTCCAGCATCTGCTTGGCCCGACGCAGCAGTCGGGAAAGCGTCGTCGCCGGAACCTGACCGACCGAGGTGGCTGGGTGGAGGCCCGAGATGAAGCACAGTTCGGCGGCATACATGTTGCCGATGCCGGCCAGGTTGCGCTGGTCGAGCAGCGCCTGATGAATGGTCCGATCAGGATCGGACCGCACCCGGCGTCCCGCTTCGACCTCGTCCCAGTCCGGGCCGAGAAGATCGGGACCGAGATGGCCGACCGCAGCCGATTCGTCGGCGCGCGGCAGCAATTCGACGATTCCGAGCGTGAAGCCCACCGCCACTCGGCGATCCGACGCCAGCACCACGCGAGCCTGGTGTGCCGGTCGCCCCCAGGGAGCGCCCGGTCGATAGACCCGCCAGGAACCCTCCATTTTCAGGTGGGTGTGCAGCGTCCACGCCTCGTCGTGGTCGATCCTGGTCAAGAGGTGTTTGCCTCGCGACACGGTCGCCGTGACGGTGCCTCCGGTCAGATCGACCGTCGCCAGACTGGGCACCCGGAAGTCCGTCACCGTCAGCGTCTCGCCGGTGAGGGCGTCGAGCCGTCTGGCGGCACGCCAGACGGTGTCACCTTCGGGCATCGTGGTGCCCCCTTGAGTCGATGACGAGGTCAGCCACGCAACCGCAGCCCTTTCGGTGTCGAGACGAACCCAGCGGCCCGAAGAGCCGCTCGGCAGCGGCGTTTCGCCCGCCCCCAGCAGGGCCTCCCCATCGGCCCGTTCCACCGTCATCCGTCCGAGCGCCCCGCGCCGGGCGGCCTCGGCCAAACCGGCGGCCGCTGCGGTGAGGTCGTTGCCCTCGGACCAGGTAAGCAGTGTGCGGCCACCGCGTTCGACATAGAGAACCAACTGACCGTCGACCAGCACGACCAAGGCGCCCGCCTTGCGGCCGGGCCGATGCCCTGCTCCCTCGGGGCCCTCCCGATCGGGCCAAGGCAGCGCGGCACCGAACGGATTGGCCGGGTCGGTCGCCGCCAGGGTGAGCACGGTCGGGTCGGCATCGGGGGCCAATTCGGCATGGGTGCGGAGCCGATCGACAGCCCCGGTGGTGCCGAACTGCGCGGCGCCGAGCCCGTCGACGAAATAGCCTCGCCGACACCGGCCGGCGTCCTCGAAGCCGGCCAGTACCCGATACACGGCGGCGAAGCCACCCGGCACTCGCTCGGCCACCACGGCGCCGCGGGTCACGACGCCGTGCCGATCGAGGAGTCGTTCGGCCAGCGCATGAGCGCGGCGCGTGGGGTCGGGGTCGACCGTGGGAAGCAACGACCATCGGCCGGCTGTTTCCGGCGGGCCCTGCCGGGCAGGCAGCCGGGGACGAGACCCGGTGGTGCGCACCCGCGGCGGTGCTCGACGCGAACGGTGCGAGCCGCGACCACCGCCGGCCAGCGCCCGCAGGGGGGTCAGCGTGTCGTTGCCGACCCAGCCGTCCCACACCAACTCCCACAGCGCTGCGCTGACGGCGCGATCGTCGGTGGCGCCGATCGCGTCGCTCAGTGCGCGGAAGAACCACGCGCCCCCCGGGGACAACGCCTCCAGCAGGCGGTCGCGCAGACTGGCGGCCTCGTCTCCTTCCGGCCGCGCGGCGACGCCGTGGCCGTTGGTCGAGGTGTCTCGGGCTGGCAGGTCCTCCGTGCGCGGCGCGGGCAGGGTGAGGTCGGCCTGGTCGGCCAGGTGGAGCGAGATCCACCCGTCCGAGCCCGGCAGCGCCCCGTGTCCGGCCCACAGCACTTCTCCCGAGGAGGAGAGTTCGTCGAGCATCGACGGGGTGTAGTCGCGGACCCGCGCCGGGAGGATCAGGCTCTCGAGGGCGGAGGCCGGCACGACCGCTCCGGCCAACTGTTCGATCGCGGCCAGCACGCCGTCGACGCCACGCAAGCCTCGCCGGTCGGTGAGGTGCTGCCAGGAACCCAGGAACCGGCCCAAGGCCGCCGGCTCGACCGGTTCGACCTCCTTGCGCAGCCGGGCCAGGCTGCGGCGGCGCAGTTTGCGCAAGACCTCGGCGTCGCACCACTCGGCGCCGTGACCAGCGGGTCGGAACTCACCGTCGAGCACGCGGCCATGCCCCGACAGGCGTTCCAGGGTCTGCCGAACGACGGCTCCACCCAGGCCAAGCCGTGCGGCGACTTCGTCGACGGTGAAGGGCCCGTGCGACCGGGCATAGCGGGCGACGAGATCGCCGACCGGATCGTCGACGGGGTCGGTGAAGGCATCCGGCGTGCCCGGTGGCACCGGCACCCCGAGGCCGTCGCGCAGCCGCCCGATGTCCTCGATCGCGGCCCACCGCGGCTCGCCGGCCATGCGGACCTCGACCACCCGCCGCGTCGCGCGAAGCTGGTCGATCCAATCGGCCACCGGGGCCCCATCGACGCTGCGGGCGACCACGTCGGGTGTCGACAGCGGCCCCAACAGGCGGATCAGGTCGGCGACGCCCTCGACGTCGCGAGCTCGGCGGTCGTCGGCGAGGCGCTGAAGCTCGCGTTCGACATCGGCCAGCACGTCGGGGTCGAGGAGCTCGCGGAGTTCGGCGCGGCCGAGGAGTTCGGCCAGCAGCCCCTGATCGAGGGAGAGCGCCGCGGCCCGGCGCTCGGCGATGGGCGAGTCGCCCTCGTAGACGAATTGGGCGACGTAACCGAACAGCAGCGTCCGCGCATACGGCGAGGGCTGCGTGGTTGCGACATCGGTGACGGTGATCTCGCGGCGGTCGACTCGCCGGAGGACGTCGACCAGGGCCGGCAGGTCGTAGACGTCCTGAAGACTTCGCGGACCGCCTCCAAGACGATGGGAAACGCCGGATACTTGGCCGCGACCTCGAGCAACTGAGCCGAACGTTGACGCTGCTGCCACAGCGGCGAGCGACGGCCCGGGTCGCGACGAGGCAGGAGCAGGGCTCGGGCTGCGCACTCACGGAAACGCGCGGCGAAAAGCGCCGATCCGCCGACCTCGGAGGTGACGAGGTCGTCGATCTCGTCGGGCTCGAAGACGATCAGCTCGCCACCGGGCGGGTCGGCGTCGGTGTCGGGAATCCGGATGACGATGCCGTCGTCGCTGGCCATCGCCTGGCTCTCCACGCCGTAACGCTCACGCAGGCGGGCATTGATGGCGAGCGCCCAGGGCGCATGAACCGGGACGCCGTAGGGGGAGTGGACCACCAGTCGCCAGTCTCCCAATTCGTCGCGGAAGCGCTCGACGACGAGCGTGCGTTCGCTGGGCAGCACGCCGGTGGCCGCCACCTGCTCGTGCAGATAGCCGATCAGGTTGCCCGCGGCCCAGGCGTCGAGCCCATTCGCGGTGGCGGTCTCGGTGGCTTGCTCGGCGCCCATTGCCGCCAATTGGCGGGTGTAGCCGCCGATGGCCTCGCCGAGTTCGGCGGGACGGCCCAGCGTGTCGCCCTTCCAGAAGGGGAGCCGACCCGGAATCCCCGGCGCGGGAGAGACCAGGACCCGGTCGTGGGTGATGTCCTCGATCCGCCAGGAGGTGGCGCCCAACGCGAAGATGTCGCCGACGCGCGATTCGTAGACCATCTCTTCGTCGAGCTCACCCACCCGTCGTCCGGGACCGTCGCCGCCGACCAGGAAGACGCCGAAGAGCCCTCGATCGGGAATCGTGCCGCCACTGGTGACGGCGAGCCGCTGCGCGCCGGGACGGCCGGTCACCTGTCCGGTCACCCGGTCCCAGACCACCCGGGGGCGCAACTCGGCGAACTCGTCGCTGGGGTATTTGCCGCTGAGCAGGTCGAGGGTCGCGTCGTACGCCGCTCTCGGGAGGCCGGCGAACGCCGCGGATCGTCGCACCAGCGCGAACAGATCCTCTGCCGACCAGGCCTCCAGCGCGACCGTCGCGACGATTTGCTGGGCGAGCACGTCCAGTGGATTGGTCGGGACGCGCAGAGACTCGATCGCGCCGGCGCGCATCCGCTGGACCGCGACCGCCGTCTGCGCGAGATCGCCCCGGTGCTTGGGAAACAGCACACCCCGGGAGACCTCACCGACCTGGTGGCCCGCGCGCCCGACTCGCTGAAGCGCGCTGGCCACGCTGGGTGGCGACTCGATCTGGACCACCAGATCGACCGCGCCCATGTCGATGCCGAGTTCCAGGCTGGAGGTGGCGACCACGGCGGGCAGCCGACCGCGCTTGAGGTCGTCCTCGATCAGCGCGCGCTGCTCCTTGGACACCGAGCCGTGGTGGGCCTTGGCGATCACCGGGGCCGCCCCCGCTGTCTGCCCCGACTGCGCCATCACCTGAGCGGGCGCCGGCCCCAGTGCGGCCTCGGCGGACTCACCCTCCGGCTGGGCCCGGTCGGCGGCGATCTCGTTGAGACGTGCGGTCAACCGCTCTGCGAGCCGTCGGGAGTTGGCGAAGACGATGGTGGAGCGGTGTTGCTCGATCAGATCGACGACGGCCTCCTCGACGTGCGGCCACAGCGACGGGTTGCGTCGGGGACCGTCCTCGTCGTCGGCGTCGCCCCAGGGCGTCGAGGGCGGTCATGTCTTCGACCGGGACCACGACGCGCAGGTCCCACTCCTTTTCCGACGGTGGCGCGACGATGTCGACCGGGCGGCTGCCACCCAGGAAACGGGCGACCTCTTCCAGCGGTCGCACCGTGGCGGAGAGACCGATCCGCTGCGCCGGGCGGGGGAGCAGCGCGTCGAGTCGCTCGAGAGACACCGCGAGATGAGCGCCGCGTTTGGTGCCGGCGACGGCGTGCACCTCGTCGATGATCACGGTCTCGACGCTGCGCAGCGTCTCCCGCGCCTGGGAGGTCAGCATCAGGAAGAGCGACTCGGGCGTGGTGATCAGGATGTCGGGGGGACGCGATGCCAACGCGCGGCGGTCACCCGCGGGGGTGTCGCCAGAGCGGACGCCCACGCGGATCTCGGGGACGGTGGTGCCGAGGCGCTCGGCGGTGTGCCGCACCCCGTGGAGGGGGGCGCGGAGGTTGCGCTCGACGTCGACCGCCAGCGCCTTGAGCGGGGAGATGTAGAGCACCCGGCAGCGCTCGCCAGGCTCGGGGAGGGGCTCGGAGAGAAGCCGATCGATGGACCACAGGAAGGCCGAAAGGGTCTTGCCCGAACCGGTCGGGGCCACCACCAGCGCGTGCCGGCCGGCGGAGATGGCCCGCCACGCACCCTCCTGGGCGGGGGTGGGGGCCGCGAAGGCGGCCTCGAACCAGGCCCGCGTCGGCGCGCTGAAGCCCTGCAGCGAATCTGGCACCGGCCCATCTTTGCGCACGCCTCCGACAGGCGCGCCGAGTGCGGTCGCCGGCCCGGTTCCGTGGCACAATTCGCGCGCCGACCTCGACGAGGACGCGGCCTCCGAGGACCGACAGCACGAGAGGGACGATCACATGCTTCGTCGTGTGCTGCCGGCAGGCGCTACCGCGGTGGCCGCGCTCGTCTTGACCCTGCTCGTCCCGTCCGCCGCGGCCCCGTCGGTCCACCCTGCCGCCCCCGCCGGCTCTTCCGATTCTCCCGACTATGCCGACCCGGCCGACTATGCCTTCTCGTTCCTGTCCTCACCCGATCTGCTCAACTCCGACGTGGCGGATGTTCGCGGTTCGCCGTTCTATCGGCGAGGCGCGCCGAACTCGATCAATGCCGACTATCGAGCGTCGCTCGACGTCGTCTACGACCAGTTCGCAGCCGAGGAGGTGCGCGACCTTCTGGTCGCCGGCGACCTGGTGGAGGGCCACTGGGGTCGCGACGACGCCCGCACCGGCACGTTCGGTCCGGTGCGCACCTATGCCCAGCGAGTCCGGGCGGTCACCCGCGCCGCCCGCCTCTACTACGGGGAGTCCTTGAATCGGGTGACCTCGCGGGGAATGCGTCTGGTGCCCGCCATCGGTGATCACGAGATCGGCGACAACAACTGGCGCGCCGGAACGACCGCCTACAACCGGTTCAAGCGGCGGAGCTTCCCGGTGTGGAAGAAGAACTTCAGCCAAGCGTTGCTCACCAGGTCCGGCGGCGGCCGCCGATTCGCTGACCACCCGTCCGGCCCGGCCCGCCACACCGCCTATGCGACGTTCCTGCATCCGGAGGTTCTCCTGGTCACCGTGGATGTGTTCCGCCGGGTGCCGGGCAATGTCGTTCCGCAACTCGATCGGGCGCAACTGCGGTGGCTCAAGCGCGTCGTGCGCGGCGCTCGCGCCGGCGGCGTCGACTGGGTGATGGTGCAGGGACACGTGCCGGTCCTCAAGCCGGTCCGCAAGACCGGGAGTTCGGGGATCTTCTATCGGGGCGGCTCCCAGTCGCCGTTCTGGCGAGCCCTGACCAAGTACGACGTGGACCTCTATCTGAGTGGCGAGGTGCACAATGTGACCGCGGTGAGCCGCTCCAGCGGTCCGCTCCAGATCAGCCACGGGGGCCTGTTCGCTTTCGGGGGCACCAATTATCTGCGCGCTGACGTGACGTCCGACAGGCTCGACGTGGTCGTGCGCAAGTTCCAACGTGATACCGCCATCGTCGACCCCGACCAACCCCGGCTGTGGCAGACCCACCGCACCATCCCGGGTTCGATTCGCTATCTGCCGAACCCGCCCGTCGTGGGCACCCTCAGCCTCCTTGCCGACGGCCGGGTGCAGGACCGGACCGGTCTGCTGACCCCGTTCCACCGCTGAGTCGCAGCGCCGAGTGGTCCCACTGGGTCGGTTCACTGGTTCGGTTCACTGGGTCGCCCCCAGGGCCCGTGGTCGGCCGGCATCGGCGGGGCTGTCGGCGGCGGCGGCTATCGTCGGCGCGTGTCCGCATCGCCCGCCCCCGACCGGCAGGTCGACCCCGAGCCGATGATCCAGGCGCGTGATCTGCGCAAGTCCTTCGGCGGGTTCGAGGCCGTGCGCGGCATCGACCTCGACGTTCGTCGTGGTGAGGCGTTCGGCTTCCTCGGCCCCAACGGCGCGGGCAAGTCGTCGACGATGCGGATGATCGGCGCGGTGTCACCCTCCTCCGGAGGCTCCCTGAGGGTGCTCGGTCACGACCCCGCCACCGAGGGCCCGGCGATCCGCGCTCGGCTGGGGGTGTGCCCTCAAGAAGACACTCTCGACAACGAGCTCAACGTCTTCGACAACCTCTTCATCTATGCCCGCTACTTCGCTATTCCCAGGGCCGAGGCGCGAAGTCGCGCCGAGGAGTTGCTCGAGTTCGTCCAGCTCACCGACAAGCGTTCGGCCAAGGTCGAGGGGTTGTCCGGCGGGATGAAGCGGCGGCTGACCATCGCGCGCTCGCTGATCAACCGCCCCGACCTGTTGCTGCTCGACGAGCCCACGACCGGTCTCGACCCACAGGCGCGACACGTGCTGTGGGACCGGCTGTTCCGGCTCAAGCAGTCGGGAGTGACGCTCGTGCTGACCACCCACTACATGGACGAGGCGGAGCAACTCTGTGATCGCCTCGTGGTGATGGACAAGGGGCTGATCGTTGCGGAGGGCTCGCCTCGCGAGCTGATCACCCAGCACTCCACGCGCGAGGTCGCCGAATTGCGGTTCGGCACCACCGAGCACGATGACATCGCCGACCGGGTGAGCGATCTCGGAGATCGGGTGGAGGTGCTGCCCGATCGCATCCTGGTCTACTCCGACGATGGTGAGGAGACGGTGGCCCAGGCCCACCGTCGAGGTCTGCAGCCGATCGCGGTGCTGGTGCGGAGGTCCACCCTCGAAGACGTCTTCCTGCGCCTCACCGGCCGCACCCTGGTCGATTGATGGCGACCCCTCCGGCACCGGTGCCCACGCTCACCTTCGTCGACGGCCTTCGCCGGCAGACCGACTACTGGCTCACCGTCTACCGCCGCACCTGGCGAGCCACGGTGATCTCCTCCTTCGTCGCGCCGATCTTCTACGTGGTGGCCATGGGGGTGCTGCTCGGCGGTTTCATCGATGCCGACCCGTCTCGCCTCGAAGGCGCGCCGTCCTACCTCGCCTTCGTCGCCCCCGGGCTGGTCGCCGCCCATGCCATGCAGACCGCGATCGGCGAGGTCACCTATCCGGTGATGGGTGCCTTGAAGTGGCACAAGACCTACTTCTCGATGCACGCGACCCCCTTGCAGGCCGACCACATCGCCGGCGCCCACTTGGCGTTCGTGGCTGTCCGGCTGGCCACGACGTGCGGGGTGTTCATGCTGGCGTTGACGCCGTTCGGGCTGTTCGCGACCTGGTGGGGGCCCATCGCCGCATTCGGCTCCCAGATCCTGGTCGGCATGGCCTTCGCCGCTCCGATCTATGCCCTGTCGGTGCGGCTGCGCTCGGAGAACGCCTTCGGCCTGATCTACCGGCTCGGTGTGGTGCCCCTGTTCCTGTTCTCCGGGGCCTTCTTCCCCGTCGACAATCTCGGGCCGCTGGCGTGGGTGGCCAAGCTGACGCCGTTGTGGCACGGGGTCAGTCTCTCCCGGATGTTCAGCCTCGGCACCGTCGAGCCGGGGCTCGCCCTCCTCCACGTGGCGGTGTTGGTGACACTGTGCGCCGTGGGATGGCGATGGAGCGTGGCCGGACTGCGCGGGCGGTTGGTGAGCTGAGATGACCAACGCACTGATACCTCAGCCGAACGGCCTACCGTCGCCGGGCCGCGGCTATGGCGCGCGCATCCTGCTCTATCGCAACTTCGTGGTCTACCGCACCGAGTGGAAACTCTTCGTCACCGGCTTCGCCGAGCCCTTCTTCTATCTGCTGTCCATCGGGATCGGGGTCGGTCAGCTCATCGACACGTTCACGGTCAACGGTGAGCAGATCCCCTATGCCGCCTTCGTCGCGCCGGGAATGCTGGCCGCTTCGGCGATGAACGGCGCCATGTTCGACGCCACCTTCAACGTCTACTTCAAGCTCCGGTACGAGCGCCTCTACGACCAGATCCTGGCCACCCCCCTCACCACCGGCGATGTCGCCCGCGGCGAGATCGCGTGGAGTCAGATCCGCGGGGGCGCCTACTCGGCCGCGTTCTTGGTGCTGATGGCGGCGATGGGGCTGACCACCTCCTGGTGGGCGGTGCTGGCGTTGCCCGCCGCCCTGCTGATCGGCTTCGCCTTCGCCGCGGTCTTCATGTCGATCACTACCTGGATGACCAGCTGGCAGGACTTCGACAAGATCACTCTCATCCAGTTGCCGATGTTCTTGTTCTCGGCGACCTTCTTCCCGGTCACGGTGTACCCCGAGGCCGTGCGCTGGCTGGTCGAACTGACGCCGCTGTATCGATCGGTCGTGCTCTGCCGCGAGCTGACCACCGGCAGCGTGACCGCCGCCTCGCTGATCTCCGTGATCTATCTGCTGGTGATGGGCTCGATCGGGATGGCGATCGTGCGCCGGCGGCTCGACACGTTGCTACTTACCTGATGGGAGGATGACGTCGTGACGTCCCCGGTTCCTCCACCTCCCATCGAGCCCGACGGCAAGGACTGGACGTGGGTGCTCGAGCGGGCCTGCCCCGACTGCGGCTTCGACGCCACCCGCGTGCGCACGGCGGACCTCACCGGTCTGATCGAGGAGAACTCCGCCGGCTGGCGGGCGGCGCTGACGATGCCCGGGGTGCGGATCCGTCCCGAGGCCGACGTCTGGTCGGCGCTCGAATATGCCTGCCACGTACGCGACGTCCACCGGCTCTTCGACGAGCGGGTGCACCTGATGCTCGACCAGGACGATCCGCTCTTTGCCAACTGGGACCAGGACGAAACAGCTCTGGCCGATCGCTACGACCTGCAGGACCCGGCCACCGTGGCCGCCGAGTTGACCGCCGCTGCCGAAGCGGTCGCCGCCACCTATGGGGCGATCTCGGGCGAGGCGTGGCTGCGGACCGGCCGACGCAGCAACGGTTCGGTGTTCACGATCGCCTCGCTGGCCGCCTACCACCTGCACGATGTGGTGCACCATCTCGACGACGTCGGCTTCGAGCCCCGCCGGGCGACGGTGGCGGCGTACGACGCCGCCGCCGCCGACTATCGCGCTCAGAGCAGCGCGCTTCCCGAGACGGTCGCTGCGTTGATCGAACGATTCACCTCGGCGCTGCCTGTCGGCGCGCGGGTGCTCGAGATCGGGAGCGGCGGCGGCCGAGACGCTCTTGAACTCGAGGCCCGCGGCGTCTCGGTGCGGCGCACCGACGTCGCCAGGGGCTTCGTGGAGTTGCTGCGGGTGGACGGCCACGAGGCCGACGTGGTCGACCCGCTGACCGACGACCTGGCCGACCCGAACCGGCCAGGCACGCCCTACGACGGGGTCTGGGCGAGCGCCTGCCTGGTGCACGTGTCGCGGCACGAGCTGCCCGTCGTCCTCACCCGGCTCTCCGAGGCCACCACACCAGGCGGGATGCTCCACCTAGCGGTCAAGGAGGGCGACGGTGAGGTGTGGTCCACGCACGGCAGCGTCGGCACACCGCGGCGTTTCGTGCTGTGGCGCGCCGAGGCTCTGCACGCGGTCCTCATCGGCGCCGGGTGGGAGGTCGTGGAATCGGGCCACACGGAGGGCCAGCGCGGGGAGACCTGGCTGAACGTGTTCGCGCGGCGTGCTGAGGCTCCCCGGTGAGGCACACGGAGTTCTGGCAGCGGATGGACGCCGCTCTCGGTGCGACCTACGCCCGCTCGTGGGCCAAGCAGGTCGTGCTGAGCGAGCTGGGCCAGCAGACCGCACAGGAAGCGCTCGACGCCGGTGAGCAACCCAAGCGCGTGTGGGCCGCAGTGTGGAGCACCCTCGAACTACCCGAGCGCGACCGATGACGCACATCGATGCCGAGGCGGAGGCCCGGGACCTGCACGTGATCGCCGTCCAGCGGCGCACCATCGCGGTGCTTGTCGTCGCGCAGTCGGTCGGCGCGGTCGGCATCACGATCGGGATCGCCACCGCCTCGCTGCTGGCCCGGGAGCTTTCGGGATCGGAGAAGCAGGCGGGGCTCGCGCAGACCTTCCAAGTGCTCGGCACCGCGCTGACGGCCTGGCTTCTGGCCAGGATCATGGCGCGGGCCGGTCGCCGGCGCGGGCTGGTCACCGGCTACCTGATGGGAGCCGGCGGCGCGATTCTCGCGGTGATCGCCGGTGTGATCGGGTCGATGCCCCTGCTGCTCGTCGGCGCGCTGCTCCTCGGTGCGACCACCGCCGCCAACGCCGCGTCGCGCTATGCCGCCACCGACCTGGCCACCACCGAGACCAGAGCGCGGGCGCTGTCGGTGGTCGTGTGGGCCACCACCATCGGCGCGGTCGCCGGACCCAATCTGACCGGACCCGCCTCCCGGGTGGCGCTGCGCGTGGGCCTCCCGGAACTCACCGGCCCCTTCGCCCTCGGCTTCTTCGCCATGCTCGGCGCGGCGGTCATCGTCGGCACCTGGCTGAGGCCCGACCCGTTGCTCACCGCCCGCCGAGTCGCATCCGACGCGGCAGAGTCGGCCTCCCGGCGTGCCGGCCTAGGGCACGTTGGTCACACCTCGCCGAGCTCGATGACCCTTCGGGCGGCCTTCGCGGAGCAGCCGATCCTGTTGGCGGCCTTCGTGGCCTTGGCCGCCGCCCACGCCGCCATGGTGTCGGTGATGGTGATGACCCCTCTGCATATGGAGCACGGCGGCGCGACACTGACCGTGATCGGTGTCGTCATCTCCATCCACGTGCTCGGCATGTTCGCCTTCTCGCCGCTGGTTGGCTGGGCGGTCGACCGGGTCGGTCGCGCCCAGATCATCGGCTTGGGCGGACTCGTCCTGCTGGCGTCGCTGGTGTTGAGTGGCGGCTCCCCCGAGGGTGAGTCGTGGCAGATCACCACCGGCCTGTTCCTGCTCGGGCTCGGCTGGTCGTTCGTCACCGTCGCCGCCTCGACCGTGATCGCCGATCACGCACCCCTGGCGGCGAAGACCCAGGTGCAAGGGGCCTCCGACATCGCCATGAGTCTCACCGCCGCCGTGGGCGGTGCGATCGCCGGCGTGATCGTGGGGACCTACGGCTTCACCCAGCTCACCGGCTTCGCCGGGCTGCTCGCCGTCGCGGTGCTCGCCTCGGGCGTCATGACCTGGCGGCTCAGCCGACGCTGACGGCACCGGCATGACAGCACCGGCCTGGCGGGCTACGGCCGTGGCGGAATACGGCAGGCTGGGCCCATGACCTCTCCTGCACCCGTCGCCGTGATCGGCGGTAGCGGTTTCTACTCGTTCCTCGACGATGCTCGCTCCGAGGCGATCACCACGCCGTATGGCGCACCCTCGTCGTCGGTCTTCCTCGGGACGGTCGCCGGCAGGGAGGTGGCCTTCCTCCCGCGCCACGGTGGACACCACGAGTTCCCGCCCCATCGGATCAACTACCGCGCCAACCTGTGGGCACTCCGGTCATTGGGTGTGCGGCAGGTGCTGGCGCCGGTCGCCGTCGGAGGGCTGCGCACCGATCAGTCGCCCGGCACGGTCGTGGTGCCCGACCAGCTGGTCGACCGCACCAAGCAACGCGGCGATACGTTCGTCGAGACCGGTGCCGTGCACGTGCCGTTCGCCGACCCGTACTGCGCGAGGCTCCGGGCGGCGTTCGTCGACGACGAGCCCGACATCCTCAGCGGCGGAACCATGGTGGTCATCGAGGGCCCCCGCTTCTCCACCCGAGCGGAGTCGCGCAGCTATGCCGCGGCCGGCTACGACCTGATCAACATGACCGGCCATCCCGAGGCGATCCTGGCCCGCGAACTACGGATGTGCTACGCCGCCGTCGCCCTCGTGACCGATCTCGACGCGGGCATCGCGGAAGGCGAGGGGGTCTCGCAAGAGGAGGTCTTCGCCGCGTTCGCTGCCAACATCGAACGGCTCAAGGGGCTGATCGCTCGCACCATCGCCCGCGTACCCGACCCAGGCGGCTGCGCCTGCAGTACCTGGGCCGATGGCATCGAGTTGACCTACGAGGCCCCGTGAAGGTCCTGTTGACCGGCGCCGCCGGGTTCATCGGGGGTGCCATCGCGCGGCTGGGCTCATCGGATCATGAGCTCATCGGCGTCGACCTGATGCTCGACCAGGCCCACGGCGCGGGCGCCGTCGCCCCCGCCGGGGTACACCGGCTCGACGTTCGCAACGCCGGCGAGTGGGCCGACCTGCTCGACGGGGTGGACGTCGTCTGCCACCAGGCGGCCCTCGTGGGTGCCGGGGTGGATGCTGCCGACCTGCCGCGGTTCGCCGCCCACAACGATCTCGGCACGACGGCCCTGCTGGCGGCGATGGCCGAACGCGGCGTGGGCCGCCTGGTGTTGGCCTCCTCGATGGTGGTCTACGGCGAGGGCCGCTATGAATGCGCCGAGCATGGCGATCAACACCCGGGTCCGCGGTCGCTGGATCGCCTCGATGCCGGCCACTTCGACAACCCCTGCCCGGTCTGTGGCCGCGAGCTGACGTGGGCGCTGGTCGAGGAAACCGCGGACATGAGCCCGCGCAGCGTCTACGCCGTGTCCAAACTGGCGCAGGAGCACTATGCCGCTGCCTGGGCGCGGCTGGTCGACGGCCGGGTGATCGCGCTGCGCTATCACAATGTCTACGGGCCGCACATGCCCAAGGACACGCCGTACAGCGGAGTGGCGGCGCTGTTCCGCTCCTCGATCGAGGCGGGGGAGCCTCCGCGGGTGTTCGAAGACGGCGGGCAGATGCGCGACTTCGTGCACGTCGACGACGTCGCCCGGGCCAACCTGATCTCGGTCGAGGCGGTCGCCGATCAGGCGCCGGGCAGTCTGCGAGCGTTCAATGTCTGCTCGGGCGCGCCCATCTCGATTCTCGACGTGGCGGCCATCCTCGGCCGGACGGCGGGACAGCAGCCGGTGGTGACAGGGCAGTACCGGCTCGGCGACGTGCGCCACGTCGTGGCATCACCTCGGCGGGCGCGGGAGGAACTCGGTTTCTCGGCCGCGATCGACCCACAGGAGGGGTTGACCGGTTTCGCGACCGCCCCGCTGCGGGGATAGTCACCAGTCGGTCCAGAGAAGGTGCTGCACGACGAGAGCGAAACCGACCTGGAGTATCAGACCGCGGGTGCGCCATCGCTCGGGCAACAACGCGGTGGCGACCAACAGCCACGGCACGAACGGCAACCAGATCCGCTCCACCTCGGCGCGGCTCATCTGCGAGGCGTTGGCCAGCACCACCATGGCGACGCCGGCTCCGGAGAGCCACAGCACCACCCGTGTCTGCGCGTCGACGCCCTGACGAGCCAGTTCGCGCCACCGGGGCGCCGTGGCCGCGATGGCGGCATACATCAAGGGCCCGGCGCTGAAGGCGAGCGCGGCCAGGTTGGCCCACACCCAGTAGCTGGGCGGTCGACGACCGCCGACGCCCTCCCAATAGCGCTCGTGCAGGACCGGCAGCGCCTCCCACCAGGCGAAGCCGTAGGCCGCGAATGCCCCTACCACCGCACAGGCGGCGAGCACCGCGGGGACCAGGGGCCGCCACGACCCACCGAGATGGAGGATGACGACGGCGAGCACCCCCAGCAGCGGAAGACCGTAGGACATCATCACGCAATAACCCAGCAGCACCCCCGCGAGCAGTGCCCACCCCAGGGCCGGCCAGCGTTCGTCGCGGGTGGCGGCCAGCGCGAGCGCGACCATTCCCCACGCCGCTACGGCGGCGAACATCGCGTCGGCCGACACGCACTGCCAGATCGCGGCCGGCCCGAACACCAGGAACGGCGCGGCCCGGCGCGCGGCCGCCTCGGCGCCGAGCGTGCGCAGCACGATCATCACCGCGACCGCGGTGCTGGCAGCCAGGGCGGTCACGACCAGACCCGCGGCCAGGCCGGAGCCCAGCCCGATCCGGGTCAGGACCACGAAGACCGCCAGCGCGCCCGGGGGGTGACCGGCGATGTGCACCGGCCAGTTGTCGGGTGCGGCGCTGTAGGGGATTCGGCTGACGTACTCCCGCAGCACGGCGGGGAAGTCGGTGGTGTCCCGGGCGGTGCCCAGGTACTCGTAGGGGTGGTTCAGCACCGCCGAGATGCCCGACGGACCGTCGATCAGCGCCAGCGCGATCATCCAGGCCAGCCCACCGGCATACGTCAGAGCGAGCAGCCGGGGCCACGTGGAGCTCTCGCTGAGGGTGCGGGCGCGCAGAATCGGCACCCACCCCGACGAGCAGGGCCAACGGCGTGCCGATCCCGAGGCGCGGGTCCCACTCGGCGTGCAGTGGCGGAAACCAGCGCACCCGCACGTTCCATCCCGTGACCGCCGGGATCGCCATCGCCAGCACCAGCAGGAGCGCCGCCAGACCCAAACCGATCCACGGTGAGCGCTCGTCCTGGCGGACGGGGGCATCGGAGGTCCGGGTGGGCATGATGGCAAGGCTAGGCGTAGGCCGCCGCCGACCCCATGGCCGCCGCGCGACGTCACGACTCCGTAAGCGCTCGGCCAGCCGCGGCAGACAGCCCGCCTCTAGCGTGGGACGGTGAGTTCGCGGACCAGGGCCGTGATTCGGCTGAGCGGCAGCTCGGGAGGTGATCGGTGGCGACGGGGTGTGAGGTGATTCTGCCGTGCCGCGACGAAGGTCCGGCGCTGGAGTTGCTCCTGCCCAGGGTGCCCGGTGACTACCGGGTGATCGTGGTCGACAACGGATCGAGCGACAACACCGCCGAGGTCGCGACGCGGCACGGTGCCCGGGTGGTCCGGGAGAGCCGGGCCGGGTACGGGGCTGCGGTGCAGGCCGGGGTCGAGGCCGCCACAGCCGACTTCATCGCCGTGATGGATGGCGACGACTCCATGGACCCCGCAGACCTCGACCGGCTGCTCGTTGCGGTCCGCGACGGCGACATCGATCTCGCCGTGGGTCGGCGTCGTCCGGTCGGGCGTGGGGCCTGGCCCTGGCACGCCCGAGTGGGCAATGCGCTCGTGGTGGCCTGGCTCCGGCGGCGCCTGAAGATGCCGATCCACGACATCGCGCCGATGCGGGTCTGCCGCCGTGAAGCCCTGCTGGCCCTCGACGTCCGCGACCGCCGGTTCGGCTATCCGGTGGAGCTGTTGCGACGAGCGGGCGAGGCGGGCTGGCGGGTGAAGGAGTTCGACATCTCCTATCGCCCCCGAGCGGCCGGCACCCGGTCGAAGGTGTCCGGCTCGGTCAAAGGCACCCTCCGCACCGCACGCGACTTCGCGCAGGTCCTGCGATGAGCGGCAACGGACGCGAGCCGGCGACCCTGCTCGTCGTGGCGAAGGCGCCGGTGCCGGGGGAGGCCAAGACCCGACTCGGAGCCGAGCTCGGGATGGACGCGGCCGCCGACCTGGCCGCGGCGGCGCTGCTGGACACGCTCGCTCTCGCCGGCTCGGAGTGGGCCGCCCACGTCCTGGCCTGGACCGGCGACAGCTTGGCGGCAGCGCGGGCCGACGACGTCCGTGCGGCCATCACCCGGTGGCACGTGGTGCCCCAGGTCGGCGCGGGGTTCGCGGAGCGTCTGGTCCGGGCGCACGCCGACGTCGCCGCTCTGCGAACCGGACCCGTGGTCCAGATCGGCATGGACACCCCGCAGCTGACCTTCGGCGACCTGGCCGCTCTCCACCACGCTCTCGACGAGGCGGACGCCGCGCTCGGGCCTGCTTCGGATGGGGGCTGGTGGGGGCTCGCCCTACGCCGCCCGGACGACGCCGCGTGTCTCGTCGATGTGCCGATGTCGGAGCCGCACACCGGAGCCGCCACGGTCTCCGCGCTGACGGCCATGGGGCTGCGGGTCACGATCGTGCACGAACTTTGCGACGTCGATACCACCGCCGATGCCGCTCGCGTGGCCTCGGAGTGCGAACCGCAATCGGACTTCGCCCAGAGTTGGGCACGCGCAAGCGGCCACCTTCACGGCGCGCGGAAGGAAGGGTGACCGATGCAGATCGAGCTCCAACTGGAGGCGTGGAAACGGCCCGCTCAGGGCGACCTCGCTCTGCTCTCCTGGTGTCACCCTCCGGTCCTGGACATCGGTTGCGGGCCGGGTCGGCTCGCGGCGGCGCTGGCCGAGGCAGGTCACCCGGTGCTCGGGATCGACGTCGTCCCCGCGGCCGTCGCCAGCACCCGTGACCGGGGAGCGGTCGCCTTGCTCCGCGACGTCTTCGACCATCTTCCCGCCGAGGGCAGGTGGCAGACCGCCCTGTTGGCCAACGGCACCATCGGTATCGGGGGTGACCCCCTCCCGCTGTTGCTGCGCCTGCGCGAGGTGCTTGGTGGACCACGGTCGGGTCGTCGTCGATCTTTCTCCGCCAGGCGTCTCGCTGGTGCCCGGCCAGGCCACGCTCGGTGCGGGTCAGGGTGTTGTGCACGAGTTCCCGTGGGCGCTGGTCGGCGTCGACGCGATCGAAGAACTGGCCCGGGCTGCCGGCTTCAGCGCCGTGATTCACCACCAGGGACAACGCTGGTTCGCCGTGTTGGACAGGGTCCAGGAGGCGCCGTGAGCCTGATCGACACCCTTCTCGCTCGACGACCCCGCGAGGAGCAGTTCACCTCGCGCCTGCGCTCGCTCGTGGTGACTGCCCGGGTCGGGCGAATCCTCGGCATTCTGATCGTGTTGACCTTCATCACGGGCTGGATCAGTCACGTCTCCCAAGAGCCTGGCGGCTGGTTCTTCACGCGTCCGACGTGGGGCTATCGCCTCACGCAGGGGCTGCACGTGATCGCCGGAACGGCGACCGCGCCGCTCTTGTTGGTCAAGCTCTGGAGCGTCTACCCGCGACTGTTTCAAGCCTCCGCCGGTTCGCCGCGAGATCGGTCGGCGTGGTTCTCGGCGCTGGCTCGACAGACGGCCGAGCGACTAGCGGTTGCCGCTCTGGTGGCCGCGACGATCTTCCAATTGGTCAGCGGGGCACTCAACTCCGCCCAGTGGTACCCCTGGGCGTTCTCGTTCCGCTCGACCCACTACGCCGTCGCCTGGATCGTCATCGGCGCCTTGGCCCTGCACATCGGACTTCGCTGGGGTCAGATTCGGGAGGGGCTTCGCGATCGGCGGGCCCTCGACGACGGCCCGCCCGAGGGGCCCACGCGGCGAACTCTGTTACGTAGCACGTGGGTCGCGTCGGGGCTGGCGGCGGTCGCGGTCGCGGGGGGAACCATCAGCCCGTTGCGCTCGTTGGCCGTCTTCTCATCTCGCTCGGGCACCGGGCCCGGAGGCGTGCCGATCAACCGCACCGCCGCGGCCGCGGGCGTGACCGAGGCGGCCACCGGGTCGGCCTTCCGACTCGTCCTCGCGGCTGGGGATCGCGAAGTAAGCCTGAGCCTCGCGGACTTGCGAGGCCTTCCCCAGCACACCGAGCGGTTGCCGATCGCTTGTGTGGAGGGGTGGAGCGCGATGGGGACGTGGACCGGGGTGCGAGTCGCCGATCTGCTCTCGCTGCTGGAGGTGGGGCCGAGTGATCTCCGGGTCACGTCGTTGCAGCAGCGCGGCGCGTTCAGCGTGACGGAACTGCCGTCGGCGTTCGCAGCGGACCCACTGACCCTGTTGGCGCTCGACCTCGACGGTGAGGGGCACCAGCCTCGATCACGGCTACCCCTGCCGGATCATCGCCCCGAATCGGCCCGGGGTGCTCCAGACCAAATGGGTGCAGCGGCTGGAGGTGATCGGATGAGTGACGTCTGGGTCCCACGCATCCTGATCGCACTTGGCGTGCCGGCAACGGCGTACGGCGGCTGGTTGTTGCTGTCCGGCTCGGAACGGGTGAGTGCCCTGAGTTGGCTGATCGGTGGGGTCGCGGTGCACGACGCGATCCTCGTGCCGCTCACCCTGGCTCTCGTGGCGATCGGCTCGCGGGTGCTGGCGCCTCGGGCTCGACGGGTCGCTGATGCACGTGCTGGTGGCGGTCGGCGGCCTGACGCTCGTAGCGGTGCCGGTCGTCGGTCGTTGGGGTGCCAAGGCCGACAATCCGACGTTGCTCGATCGGCCCTACGCCGCGTCGTTGGCGCTGCTATGGCTCCTCGCCCTGGTGGCGATTACCGTCGCGGTGGTGGCCGATCGCACAGCACGTCCCAC
>CAWAGO010000015.1:0-8761 GCA_963781605.1 uncultured Actinomycetota bacterium | reverse complement strand
GTGCCGATCCGCTTGCGGCAGGGGAGCTGTTCTCGACCGCGCCTGCGCATGCGCCAGGTGCCTTAGCAGGACTCCGTGGGCCGTAGTGAGACTAGGTCGACCAGGTCGATGCGGACCACCGCGCCGCGCACGTCGAGGTCGATCCAGCCGGCGGCGCTGTCGACTACCTGTCCGCAGGAGGTCCCGCTGCTGGTGTTGACCTGCACGAGGCGTGTCTCACTCGATTGCGGCCACCAGTTGCTGGACGCCGATAGCGCGGTCAAGCCGACCGCGATAACGGTCAAGATGACACCGGCCCGAAGCCGGCGGGCACCGGCGGCCGGGTCAACCGGTGCGCCGAGCGGCCACGCAACGAGCGCCACCAGGAGGACCCCGATCGCTGCGACCGCGAGGGCGAGCAGCGCCAGAACGCCGGCGACGGACTGCAGCCACATGGGAAGCCGGGTGCCACTGCCACCGGTGAGCACGCCACAAAGTCCCACGAAGGCCAGGGCAGCGAACTGCAACTTGTGCCACTCGCGTGCAGAGGCGCTGAGCGCTTCGGGTGTTGCCAAGCGCTGGGCTTCCTGCTCGAAAGGGTCAGGCATCGTCCGTGCACCCTCGTTGCTGTTGCTTCGAGAGTACGCCAACCGAAGCGGATCCGGCCGCCCCAAAGTGTCGGGTGATCAAGACGCATAGATCGCCGCATTCGGATCGGCTATCGGCTATCGGCTATCGGGACGGTCCTCTGTCCGTCAGCGTTGATCGACGATGAGAGCTTTGATGCCAGCAAGCGGCACGATGCCGTCGGCCTTCGCTGCCAGCGACTCGTCAACCGTGACAAGGGCATCGGCCTGCAGCTTGGTGACGGCGAGGTACTCCGCAGCATAGATCGTGTCCCAGCCGTGCTCACGCGCAATCTTCCACGCGGTACGGCGGGACACTCGGTCGCAGAGCAGCCTCATCTTCAGCTCGGTAAGCCGCTCATGGTGCTGAAGCGCCAACTCCTCGGTGAGCTCACCGTCGCGCACGGCCTCGAGAAGCAGGCACATCGCTTGGGAGCGGATGCCGTTCGGGGCGACGATCTGGTGGGCCGGATTGACCTGAATGCCGTCTGCGACGAGGTGTAGGAGCGTGGAGGCGTCGATCACATATCGGGTCACAGACTCGACGCTGACCGACTTCAGGTCGTACCGCAAGGGATCCGCTTGTGGGACCGCATTCCTAAACGCACCTGGGGCGGGCCCGCACTTTCCCGTCGCCTGCAGCTTCGCCCCCGGCGGTGATGCGCTGACACCTCGGTGGTGGCGATCTGAGCGTTCAGCAGGCGTCGCTGAAGTGGTGCAGGACATCACCCTTGCCGACCTCGATGAACCGCACGCGGCTCGCATCGGTCACGTGCTGGGCGGGGCCGAGGGAGAAGGCGAGCCAGCCGTCGCCTTCCTTCACGAAGACCCAGCCCTCGCCTTGGTCGTCGGGCCGGAGCGGGGCGAGGAACTCGCCGTAGGTTGCCTTGAGCGCCCGGAGGCTGCTGCCGACGCCGATGCCGTCGTCGGTCTCCAAGCCCTCCTTGTCGGTTCCGAGCGCGGTGATGATGCCGTCTTGGCTGGCGGAGACGTATAGCCCCTCGGAGAGCTGTCCGCTCCACAGCCAGTGGTTTCCCCCGCACGGTGGGTCCGGGTCGGCCACGAGATAGCCCTGTCGGATGTAGCTGGAGACCTGCTTGCCGACAGTGACCGGCTCGATGCCGCCGAGCACGATGCTGCCGAGTTCGAGGGGTTCGCCGTCCCGATTCTCCGGGTCATTCGGGGGATCGAGCAGCACGCACTCCTGCAGCGCCGGGCTGCAGCGCGCCATCCGCTGTTGCTGGCCGTCGGTCACCCGGGCGACGAAGAACTGGTTGTCCTCGAAGGTGAAGGCCGTGTTGCTGAAGCGCCACCCCTGCGGGGGCGAGAGCACGCCCTGACCGTCGCCGTGGAGGCGACGGACCCGGATCTCGTCGTAATCCCTGACGTCGCCCACGATCTGGTCGGCAGGGACCCACGCCACCCACTCGCCGGAGACGTCGGCCATCCCGAAGTTGGGCAGGTCCACGATCGGGACCAGCTCGCCCTTGGCCGTGAGGTCGGCGAGGTAGACGCGGCCGCTCCCCGGATCGCGGGCGTCGCCCGAGCCGTCGACGACCACCAGGCCCGCGTTTGTCGCCTGCCAGACCAGCTGGCCGGGGGCGGTCTGCGTCAGGTCGACCGTGCCGCCGTCGACTAACGGGCGCCACAGGACGCCGACTCCCCGGCCGCTGGCGATCACCCAGCCGTCGTCGGTGACGGCTCCGATGCGGGTGCCAACCCCGTCGTCGTCCCGGACCGGGACCGACGCAGGGATACCCATCCCCTCGCCGTCCGGCGAGGTCTGGAACCCGTTCAGCTCACCCTCGGTGGAGAGGTAGGCGAGGTACTCGCCGTTGGGCGACACCGCGGGCGGTTGCTCGAGAGGGACCCCCAGCTCGTCGGGCGCTCCGCCGTTGCTCCACGACCACACAAAGGGGGGCCTCACCGCCACCCAGCCCTGCGCGGTCCCGTCGACCCAGTCGTAGCCGGGGAACGACTCATCGCCCGCGTGCACGACCCGCTTGAGCAAGTAGGGCACCGTCGGCGGCCCCGTGGGCACCTCTCCCGGCGGCGAGTCGGTCGCGTCGTCGGTGACCACGTCGGTCGGCTGCGGGGCCGGCTGGGGCGAGCTGCCGCCGTCATGGAGGAAGCTCAGCGGCACGACCAGCGCGATCAGCACCACGGCGGCGGCCGCCAGCAGCGGCTGCCAGACGAACCGCGACGGCGACCCCGGGGGGAGGTCCGGCAGGGGCGGGACCTCCACATGATCGGCGACCTGGCGCAGCTCGTGCGTCAGCATCTCCTCGATGTTCTCGTGCATCTCAGCCCTCCTTCCCGTCGGACGCTGGTCCGGCTTCTGGTCTGGTCTGGTCGTCGTGCGCGCCGAGCGCCGCCCGCAGGCTCTTCAGGGCGCGGTGCGCCGTGGACTTCACGTTGCCGCGCGAGCAACCGAGCATCTCAGCGATCTCCGCCTCGCTCAGGTCCTCGAAGTAGCGCAGCACGATGACCGCGCGCTGCCGCCGCGGCAGCTGCTTGACGTGCGGCCACAGTGTCATCGGCTCGTCGGACGTCCCCAGCGTCCCCGCTGCACCCGCGGCCGTCCCGGTCGCGCCGCCCCACTCTGGGATCACGTCAGCCAGCAACTCCAGCCGGCGCGCCTTGGGCCGCTTGGAAGAGAGGAACGTGTTGGTGAGGATCCGCCGTACGTAGGCGTCAGGTGAGTCCGAGGAGCTGACCTTCGCCCACGCACCGTGGGCCTTGATCAGCGTCTGCTGCGCGAGGTCCTCGGCGTCCGCGTGGTTGCCGGCCAGCAGGTAGGCGCTGCGGTACAGCATCAACCAGGCTGTGCCGGCGTACTCCTCGAAGGAGGGTGCGTGCGTGCGCGTCGCCGAGAACATGCCCATCTCCTCACCAGCACCTCTGCGGTGCGGTCTCACCCCTTTGACTCCCGATGTCGGCGGAAGGTTGCGCTGAAGTTGACCCGATTTCGCGGACACCGGGTTTCTGCGGTCATGGTCATGCCTCAGGGCTTTGATGAGGTGCTCGGTGCGGTGCTTGGACTCGAACACGGCCGGCGCCACCTGGCCGATGACCGAATGCCGGCGGCCGGGGGTTGTGGAAGGTCTTCCAGGTAGTCGAAGACCACCAGACTGACGCGTCAAAGTGGGACAAATGGCCGCATCGACGGGTCGCATCGCCGGTCAGGGATCACTGATCGGGCGCCTTGGGGCGTCGCGCGGGACCTTGGTCGGCGAGGGTCGGTCCCGGAGGGACCTGGGCTGCGCTCAGCCGGCGGTTTTCCGGTCCGACGCTCGCCAGGTGTCACCCTCGCGGACGAACCAGAAGCGCGGCCAACTGCGCTCGTTCGACAAGACGGCTATCCGGTCGGCGTCGTCGACCAAGAGGTAGCTTCGGCAGGTCTGATCGGGTCCCGACTTGCGGGGCAGGACGACGGTCGCAACCTCCTCCAGGGCGGTGGAGCCGGGGTCGCTCACCAGTAGGCGGAAGTCGCAGTCCGCCTTGCGGGCCCTACTGGCGACGGTCAGCAGGCCCCCTTCGTTCGCCAGCACCGGCGTCGAGTACGACACCCGCCCTGAGTCAACTGGGACCACCTTCTCCCAAGGGCTCTCGTGGATGCCTTCGTCCTCGGTCCAAAGGATGGCCCCTTCATAGGTGTAGCCGAACAGGACCGTCGAACCGTCCGGAGAGGGGCGCGGTTCGTCATTTGCTGCGGAGAGCTTCTTGACCTCGCACCGCAGGTCGCGGCAAACGATGAACACCGACAGATTGTCGATGTCCTCGTCCTTCGAAGTGTCTGGAACATAGGTCTCGATGATCGCCACGGTCCCGCCGGCCGCGCGCAGCGTGCTGTCGATCGCCGTGTTGACCTTGTCGGTGTAGATCGTCTCGGGCGCTGTCCAGCCATGTCCATCAGGATCGCGCCATTGCACGACGAGCTCATGCGAGTCCGGGGAGCCGAAGGCCAGCCGCGCCTGACCATCGGGCAGGTCCGTGTAGCGATTCGGTTCGCCGCCCATCTCGTCGTCGTAGTCCACCAGCGCATGGGGATAGGTCGTCCCGTCCTCGCGCCACCACCACGCCGCCCCGCCGCCCAAGAGCGCCAGCACCACCAGAACGAAGGCCGCCCGTCGAGCACGCTTCATGAGGCGAGAGTAGCCAGATCGGGTCAATGCTCGTCCAACAAGCATCTCCGGGCAGGGATCCTCCTGTGGATGCTGGCCCGCCTGCATGAACGCGATGGCATATACTGCCAACGGAGGTGGTTGCGGTGGCGACTAGGAATGTGGTTCTCAGTCAGCACCAGCACCAACTCGTGGAGGCGCTGGTCGAGTCTGGGCGCTTCCAGAACGCGAGTGAGGTGCTGCGCGAAGGTCTTCGGCTTCTGGAGCGTGAGGAAGCCGAAGAGGCGGCCAAGTTGGCCGTCCTGAGGCAAGCCGCCGAGCACGGCTGGTCGGATCTGAGAGCAGGGCGTTTCGACGAAGTTGGTGACGAGTCACTAGACGACTTCGTCGAGCAGCTTGGCGTCCGCGCGGCCAAGACCTCGTCAGCGGGCTGATGGCGAGGTATCGGCTCACCGATGCCGCTCAGGCCGACATCGTCTCGATCCTGGCTTGGTCGCACGAGCAGTTCGGGCAGGAAGCCCGCCAGCGCTACGAGGCACTGATCGCCGCAGCCATCCGAGACGCCGCGTGGCATAGCGACGAGGCTGGGCAGATTGCCCGCCCCGAGCTGGGTGACGAGGTGTTTTCCTGGCATCTCGCGCAAAGTCGCAGTCGCTCACGCGGTGGAACGGTTCACCGCCCACGGCACTTCTTGATCTGCCGTCGCGACGGCGACGTCCTGGTGGTCGGTCGGGTGCTCCACGACGCCATGGAACTGCGTCGGCACCTCGATCCCCTTCAGCCCTGGGAGTAGTCGCCGCAAGCCGATCCGCTTGCGGCAGGGGAGCTGTTCTCGACCGCGCCTGCGCATGCGCCAGGTGCCTTAGCAGGACTCCGTGGGCCGTAGTGAGACTAGGTCGACCAGGTCGATGCGGACCACCGCGCCGCGCACGTCGAGGTCGATCCAGCCGGCGGCGCTGTCGACTACCTGTCCGCAGGAGGTCCCGCTGCTGGTGTTGACCTGCACGAGGCGTGTCTCACTCGATTGCGGCCACCAGTTGCTGGACGCCGATAGCGCGGTCAAGCCGACCGCGATAACGGTCAAGATGACACCGGCCCGAAGCCGGCGGGCACCGGCGGCCGGGTCAACCGGTGCGCCGAGCGGCCACGCAACGAGCGCCACCAGGAGGACCCCGATCGCTGCGACCGCGAGGGCGAGCAGCGCCAGAACGCCGGCGACGGACTGCAGCCACATGGGAAGCCGGGTGCCACTGCCACCGGTGAGCACGCCACAAAGTCCCACGAAGGCCAGGGCAGCGAACTGCAACTTGTGCCACTCGCGTGCAGAGGCGCTGAGCGCTTCGGGTGTTGCCAAGCGCTGGGCTTCCTGCTCGAAAGGGTCAGGCATCGTCCATGCACCCCTCGTTGCTGTTGCTTCGAGAGTACGCCAACCGAAGCGGATCCGGCCGCCCCAAAGTGTCGGGTGATCAAGACGCATAGATCGCCGCATTCGGATCCGCTTGAGGGACGGAGTGGTGGCACGACGTGCTCTCCGCACCGTGAGGAGTGTCAGCCCTGTGCATCCGGGTGGGCCGGCGGCACGCGCAACGCCAGCAGCATGCGGACTCCTCCAGCGGCGAGCGCTCCGCCCGCCAGCCGCCCGAGCCGCGTCAGGTCTCGACGTGCCACAGCCGCTGAGCCGACCGCGACGGCGGCGACGTTCGCCGTGGTGGCAAGCGGCACGAGCCACCGAGGCGGCGGCACACTGAGGTCGTCCGTCGCCACCACGACGACCGCTCCGTACGCCGTAAACGCGACGAGGAACTTAGCCAGAGTGCTTCTCGATACCCCGGTCAACCGCTCAAGGACCGTCAGTGCCGCAAGCAGGAGCGGCCCGATAACGATGTGCGGGACGCCATCAACTCGGCGCAACAAGCCCGCCCGACCATCCGTCTGCTCCATCACGACATGATGCCCGACCCCCGGGCCAACTCGTCGCGCTCGAAGACCCTGTCCCGCGTAAGGGATCCAGTCGTGTCCGCGTCGCGTGACCACCACACCCGTGGACTGAACCTGCGCGCGTGCCACTGCGGGAACGGCTATAGGACACGGACCTCGACCGAGTGTCCACTACTGCGGGCCAACCGAGCGTCCCTGGTGAGGAGCGGGCAGTTGAGGGCCTCGGCCAGCGCGATGTAGGCGGCGTCGTAGGCGCTCAGATTCGCGCGAAGGCTGAACGACCGCAGCCGCAGAGCGGGCGCACTCGGCCACCGCTCAACGGGCAGGGCATCGAAGTCGGCCAAGGCGTCAGTGACTCGGGCATCGCTGAGATGGCCTCCGAGGGTGAGTCCGCGAAGGGCTGAGACCACCTCGAAATCGAGCAGCGACGGCGCATGCAGGTCGCCCGCACCCAGCTCCTCCCGCAGGCGTTCGCTGCCGTCAACCATGGTGAGCGCATCGACCACGGCGGCGGAATCGACGACGATCACGCAGACCGACGTCCGATGTCACCGTCACGATCAGCTCGAGCAGTGGCGATTACTTCCTGTGCCGACGCGGTCGCGCGCTCGCTGCGACGAGCTGCTCGGTCGAGGACCTCGGCAACCGTCGGGCGACTGACTTCCCGGTCGATCAGTTCGAGCAGGAAGGCGTTCAGCGACTGCCCCCGTGCGGCGGCGCGTGACTTGAGCTCGCGACGCGACTCGTCGGGGACATCTCGGATCTGGAGCAAGGAACCCATGGTTGCAGAATACCTCAGAACTGATACAGAGTGCATTGATAGGCCACGCGCCGCCATGGACACGGCGGATTCCGTTCCCGCACACGATCGTCACCCGGAGGGTGACCGGTGCGGGATCCGCATCCGGCGACGCGTTCACCCAGCAGCGTCAGGACTGGACGTCGTCGCCCGGCTGATGGCCGATTCGCGCGTGCAACTGCTCGCGAGCACGACGTCATGCGGGTTAGCCCTCGCAACTTCAGGGCGTCCGCGTCAACGCCCTGGCGCCGTTGGCCGGCAGCTTGCGCTCCCTGGGCCGGCATGGAGCACGACAACGCTGGCAAGCTAGCCCACCGCCGCTCGCTGGAGTGGCGGGAGTCGCTCGGCGCCCGGCCAGTGCCGCCGGAGGCCTCGATCGAGGAGGTCCGCTCGGCGCTCGGGGAGGTTCTGCCCGACGAAGGATTGCCCGTGGATGAGGTGGTGGAGCTGCTCGCCACGGCGTGCGACCCGGGCGTGGCCGCGATGACGTCGGGCCAGTTCTTCGGCTTCGTCATCGGCGGCACCCCACCCGGCGGGGCTCGCTGCCGACTGGCCGGTCAGCGCCTGGGATCAGAACAGCGGGCCGCGCAAGCTGACCCCTGCCCACAGGCCCATCGGCGAGGGCTGGGTCTTGGCTCGCCGCCGCGTCACGCCCCAGGGCGGGGCGGACCTCCTTGCGTAGGTGCTGGCTGTTGTCATGTCCCCAACGTCACCGTCCGCTCGGCCTACCGTCGGCCTCGGGACCAAGGACCCGGCACTACGAGGCTCTCGGCCCTGACCCAGGGGCCAGGGAGTGACGACGATCAGAACCGCCGGGTGGGCTTCAGCAACACCTCGGTCATGCTCGCAGGTCGAATCAATGCACGCGGAGCAGGAGGTCCTGAAGATGACGAAGTTGTTGCCGGTCCTGCGGTCGGCCTCCATCCCGCACGACCCTACGGCGCCAGAACCTCCCGGACCCTGACCAGTTCGTCCGTCTCGACGATGGGGCGCGACCCCCTGTAGGCTCAGCCGAGTTCGGCGTCGAACTGGCAGCAAGCTGGCCGCGTCCTCAACGGGGTTGTCGGCGCCGAAGTGGATGAGGCGGGTGAGCCGTCGCGCTCAGGCCCTGGTCGACCACGACGAGAGGACGAGTAAATGAGCGGCACTGGAAACGCGAAGGTCTCGATCATTGGGGCGGGCGCCGTGGGGTCGAGTATGGCGTACGCCTGCCTGATCCGGCGCTCGGCCAGAACCGTGGCTCTCTACGACGTCAACCGTGCGAAAGTCGAGGCAGAGGTGCTCGACCTGGCACA
>CAWAGO010000014.1:0-3177 GCA_963781605.1 uncultured Actinomycetota bacterium | reverse complement strand
GGACCCGATCGCGACCAGCACCCTGATCCCCGCGGCGGCCCTCGCTCAGCTCGGGGGGTTCAGCGTCGTGCTGGACGGTCGAGGTACCGCCCATGCGCGAACGCTCGTTCCGGCACGCCTCACTCGGCGCCGTCCACACCGCCTCCGACCTCAGCGACCACGAGGCCGCGATCCGGCAACTCGCCCAGACCTACCCCATCGACCTCGAGAGCATCGGGATGACGGGCTTCTCCGGGAGGTGGCTACGCCACCGCGCTGGCTGCCTTCACGCGCGGGACTTCTTCGGCGTCAGCGTCGCGGGCGCCGGGAACTACGACCAAGGGCTGTTCTGGCACGGCTGGGGAGAGCGCTACCACGGCCCGTGGGACCGGGAGCTGTACGCCCAGCAGGCTGCACACACGCACGCCGCGGGGCTCCAAGGCAAGCTCATGCTCATCCACGGACTGCTCGACTCCTACGCCGCCACTCAAGCGGACTGTTCCAGGTCGTTCAGGCACTCATCGACGCCGACAAGGACGTCGACCTCGTGATCCTCCCCCAGGTCGGTCACGCCCTCACCGGATACGGAGCCCGCAGACGGCTGGATCACTTCGTGACGCACCTGTTCCACGACACCCCACCTGCAGGAGTCCAGTTGAGAGGTCCGCACGATCGGCTGGTTCAGAAGAGGGCGCTTCAGCAGCTGGTGACCACATGAGGCGCCTATGTGGTGGCCCGGTCCTCAGCCTAGTGGCGGCCTGCGGGTCGACGGTGTCACAAGTGGGTCAAGGGAACCAGGTCGACCCGCGCTTTGCCAGGAACCCCGGGCAACCAGGATCTCCAAGGTGGCCCCAACGGGCCGCTTGACGGTGCGGCGCCGGGCTCCGGGCCGGGGGCTCCGGCCGAGCCTGGGGAGGCTGTCCGGTTTCCGGGATCCTCGCCTGCCTCAGGGTCCTCGAGCGGTACGGGAACGACCTCCTCAGGGGGAAGGTCCACGGCGGGCGGCTCAGGGACCCGACCGGGCGCCACGACCGACGGGAAATCGACCTCGACCTGGCCCGGGATCAGCAGCACCACCATCTCCGTCGGCTATCGCTACCTGGACACCGCGGCTGTGAACGCCGCCGTCGGTACAACAGGGGCTGAGGGAAGCAAGACCGGGGACCAGAAGGCCGAGATCGAGGCCGTCGCCAACTGGATCAACGAGCACGGCGGGATCGGCGGGCGCAAGATCGTCCTCGTTCCCTACAAGGCGAACATCAACGACAGTGCAGCGCAGTCTTATGCTGCCGCCTGCAGTGCCTGGATGGAGGACACCAAGGTGTACGCCGCCATCGGGGTGTTCGCAGGCTCCTACGAGACCCTGGTGGCCTGCCTGGCCAACCACCGCACCCTCGCCCTCGGCAACATGTTCAACGTGGGGGACACCGACGCCTTCCGTCGCTACCAGCCCTACTACTACGCGCCCTCCTCGCTCGAGATGGTGACAGCCGGACGGGCCTACGCCGATGGCCTCGGGGAAGCAGGGATTCTTCAGCAACGGCGCGAAGGTGTGTGGGCATCCTGACCTACGAGTCTCC
The DNA here is from genome assembly GCA_963781605.1 of uncultured Actinomycetota bacterium. Classification (GTDB taxonomy): domain Bacteria; phylum Actinomycetota; class Actinomycetes; order Propionibacteriales; family Nocardioidaceae; genus Nocardioides. The sequence goes on along the minus strand of CAWAGO010000014.1, from coordinate 1,618 downwards.
GGAGTTCCGACACGCCATCGACCCCGGGCTGTTCGGCCCACTTTGCGCGGCTACGGGATCGGCTCGCCTACAGTGCACAGACCTCACCCCGCCGCAAGCCTTGTCCGACCAGGGGTCGCTGGTCTCCTCCATCCAGAACGCGGTGCTGAAGTTCCGCAGCAACGGTGTGACCCATGTGATGTTCCTCGACTGGAACTCGTCGATCACCTACTTCTTCCTCAAGCAGGCCAAGAGTCAGGAGTACTACCCGCGCTACGGGTTCTCGAGCCTGAGGACCCCTCCTTCCTCCAAGCGAACGCTGGCGCCGATCAGCTCGCTGGAACCGTCGGCGTGGGCTGGCTTCCCACCCAGGACGTGGAGTTCGCCTTCGCCCAGCAACCCCGCCCGCTCCCCTCTGCGAGTCTCTAGGCGCGAGCCCCGCGCCCGCCGCCGCACCGCACCCGGCCTCCAGCTCACCCACCGCCGGCCCCTTCACCCCTCAAGCACGGCCTCGAACGCGCCCCCCGGCGTCACGCCGTCGGACTTCCGCACCGGGGTCGCCGCCCTCGGGACGACGAACCTCACCGCCGCAGCCGGCTTCATCGACAGCTGGTCGACGACCAAGCCCTGGGGGGGATCTCAAGTCCGTCCGCTGAAGTACGTGACTTCCTGCTCGTGCTTCCAGTACTCCGGACCTGCGCAGACCGTGAGCTGATGCTCGTCCTCAGCACCTCCCTCGGGGACATCCGGATCGCGCTGCTCGACCAGACCGCACCCGCGACCACCCAGCACATCAGGTCTCTGATCGCGTCGCACGCGCTCGGACCCGGATGCTTCTACCGAGCACAACGTCTCGAGCACGTCGTCCCTGGACGCGAGTTCGAGGTCCTGCAAGGCGGCTGGCCCAGGATCGCGCACACCCTTCCAAGCGTCGAGCACGAGCCCACCGTCCCCCACACCCTCGGGACGGTGTCCCTCGCACGACTAGCCCCCGGAACCGCCAGCAGCGAAATGTTTCTCTGCCTGAGCGACAAGGCCCCAGCCCTCGACGCGGGCGCACCCCCACCCATGGACGGCCACGGCTTCGCCGTCTTCGGGCAGGTCGTCGCCGGCCTCGACATCGCCCAGGCGCTGCACGCACAGCCGACCAGCGACGAAGAAGGAAGCGCGCTGCTCCGCGGCCAAATGCTGCGAGACTCGGTGCCCTTCGATGCCCAGCTTGTGAGTCCGGGACACTGCTAGTCAGGACAGCCGCGGCGTCACGGTCGATGAAATCAGCGAACCGCATCTCGGTCCTGCAACTGCCGGGTTGCGGTTCACGGTAGGCAGCTCATCGCTGCCGGCTACAGCGCACCGGACTGCTCCGGTCACGTCACACAGCAAAGGCCGTCACGCCGACGCAGAAGCCCTGTCGGCGGAAGGACAGGTCCCGGCCCGGTACCAGGCAGACCCCGATCGGGGGAGACAGGGACGACGTCCCGATCGTGCTGACCGCCTCTGCGGTCGTTCCTCGTGGAGAAGGTGCGCACCACCTGCCTACAGCAACTACCGGATCCTGCTGCGCCGGTATGTCGGCTCGTACAGGCTCCCCGCCCCGCGAAGCCGCGACCTTGACCCCGCGAAGCCGCGACCTTGACCC
>CAWAGO010000013.1:0-4367 GCA_963781605.1 uncultured Actinomycetota bacterium | reverse complement strand
CGCGAGGGCGAGGTCTGTCCAGCGGTCGGCAACGCCAAGGCGACCTGTGTCTACAACGCCGGTGACCTCGACTGTTTCTGGGTCCATGCAGGACGCGCCAAAGTGCCCGAGCCGGTTGCGCCGGGCGCGACCTTCGTGCGAGAGGAGTACTACGTTGAGATCCTCGGTCACGCGCGATCCACAACCCAGTCGCTAACGGGTCATGCGTAGCCTGAGCGTCCTCGTGTCGCTAGTGGTTCGAGGTGTTGTCGACAGTGTTGTAGATCAACTTGCGCTCCAGCTCATGGCTCACCTTGCCGCAGAGCCAACCGTCGCCGTTCTTGTCGTAGAACGCGAAGATTTCGTCACCGATCTCGCCAGGGAGGTCGGGGTACACAGTGCTCATGTACTCGGCGTCAACGAGGATGAACTTGTCCGGGCAGCCACGAGTGGGCTTTTCCGCCGAGGCCGCGGGCGCGGACAAAACGAGCAGCAGAAGTGCCGTCAGGGCAATGAATGCAGATTTCACAGGTACCTCCAAGGCATTTGAGAGAGACTTCCGAGGTCGCTCTGGGAGTTGGCAAGCGCACACACGGTGTGAGCGAATGGTTATTCGCGGTCCAGCGCGGACTGGACCGGCTGCGGTTGCGGGCACCACAAGTGGTTCCACCGACCGCCCGGCAGATAGGTGGTCCTTAGGGCATGAAGTCCGTGATCCGTACGGACGGGGCGGAACGGGTAGAGCCGGCCTTGTCGGCCGCGGGCGCCCTGAAGCGTCCGCTCGGGCAGGTCGGCTGCGGGCCCTCTACGTTGTTCCAGTTCGACCGGATCATGAAACACGGTCGGTCCTGGTTGCCCTCGTCCACCATCGCGGTGGACGGGGGCCCACTGGCTATGGTCGTCATCACCGCTGCGGCGCCGACGACGGCCCCACAGCGGCGGAATGCTGCCCTGTTCATGGTCCCCTCCTGATTGTTCCGCGGCAGGTGCCTGCGGTTGGTCATCCCAGGTTGTCTCCGCTACCCCCTGGTTGACGGCGGCTTACAGAAGTGGACACGCGGGAGGTTCCACGCGATGTGCGTGACGATCGCGGTGCAGGAGTGCTAGAGCGTGGACACGGTGCTCGCCGGTGGAGGATCCTGAACACACGACGACCCGGGAGGGACACGTGGGAGCGCTGCCGCGACCCGACCTCGCGCTCGGACCGGCGCGTGAGTTGAATGACGCTCTGCATGCCCTCCATCACCGCTGCGGCTGGCCTAGTCTGCGCACCCTCGCTCGCCAGGTCGGTTGCTCGCACACCACGATCTCCAAGACCTTCTCGTCCCCCAAGCTGCCGGCTTGGGGAGTCCTTGAGTTGCTCGTCGAGGCCATGGACGGAGACACCGCGGTCTTCCACGACCTCTGGCTCGCGGCCACCGGCGCCATCCATGACACCACGCCGGCTCCTCGCATCGCAGGACGGCGCAGCGAGCTCGACGCGGTACGCCGCCATCTCGAGACCGGCGCTGGAGTGTTGCTCGTCGTCGGCGAGGCGGGCATGGGCAAGACCAAGCTGGTCGAGACCGCCACTGCGCTGATCGCTCAGGAAGTCTTCGTCGCTACCGGATCGTGCCTCCCGCTGTCCACCGAGGCTCCGTTGCTCCCGGTGGTCGACCTCCTCAGGGCGGTCTTCGAAGTCGACGGTGGGCAGTGGCTCGAGCAGGCCCTCGCGGACTGCGCGGCCTACGTGCCCGCGGCGGTGAGCAGGCTGCTCCCGGAGCTGGCGGTCCCAACCGACAACAACGCGCAGGCCGACGCATACGCCAGCGAGCGACTCTTCGCGGCAATTGGGGCAACGCTGAAGGCGCTGACGCTCCATCGGCCTCTGTGCCTGGTGATCGAGGACCTTCACTGGGCGGACGCCTCCACGCTGGACCTGCTCGAGCACCTGCTCGCTCGGGGCCCTGGCGTCGCGATCGTCGGGACCTACCGCCTCGATGATCCGGATACGGCGTCGACCAACGAGGAGTGGCGCGGGCGCGTCACCCGGCTCTCGCGCGTGGAGATGCTCGAGCTAGGTCCGCTCAGTCTGGACGATACGGCCGAGCAGCTCGCCCTGCTGCTTGGCCGTGCTGCCGATCCGCCCATGGTGGAACGGATCTACGGTCGCACGAAGGGTCAGCCGTTGTTCGCGGAGCAGTTGTGCGCCCATGACGAGCCCGACCAGCCACTCCCCAGGCTTCTCGGGGAGCTACTGGACCAGCGCCTGGATCGAGTTGGCGAGAGTGCCTCGACGGTGGCCGTCGCGCTGGCAGTCGCGGACCGCCGTCTCACCGAGGGGCAGCTCCTGTCGGTCACGGAGCTGTCGCAGGCCCGCCTGACCAGCGCTGTGCGAGAGCTGGCTCGCGGACGGCTGCTCGCGTCGACGCCGACGGCGCATGACGTCCGGCTGAGGCACCCGCTGCTCGCCGAGGCGATCCGCCGTCGACTCGTCGCGGGCGAGTCCGCGGTCGCGCACCGCCGGATCGCCGTCGCCCTGAGCGAGGCGTCTGACTGCTCTCCCACGGAGGTGGCCGCTCACTGGCGGGAAGCGCTCGACCCGGCGGAGGAGCTTCGCTGGCGGGTGCGGGCAGCCCGCGAGGCGCACACGCGGTTCGCTGCCCACCATGAGACTCGGGAGTGGGGTCGCGCGCTCGAGCTGTGGCCCGGCAACGACCCGGTGGACGGCGTCTCCCTCAGTGATGCACTCATCGCAGCCCTCGATAGCCAAGAGATGATCGACGAAACACTGATCGACGGCCTCGTCGAGCGTGCGCTCGCCCTGGCGGAGCGACTTAACGGCCGGGAGGCGGCAGCGCTCTACCAGCGGGCCGCGGTCGTCCGTGGTGCCACCAACCGTGGCGTCAACAGTGAGGAAGCCTTGCCGCTGCTCGCGCGGGCGATCGCGATCCACGAGACGCTCCCGCCGTCCAGTGACCACCTCGAGGCACTGTTTCGGCGGTCCTACCTGCTCAAGGTCCGTGGCCACTACGACGAGGCGGCAGCAACCCTCGAGGGCGCGGTCGAGATGGCCAAGAGAATCGGGGAGCCCCCGCTGATACGCGAGACTCTGGCCGCGCAGGGCTGGGAGATGGCGCGTTCCGGCAACCTCGAGGGCGGCCTGGCGATGATCGCGCAAGCACACCTCACTGTGCTGCCTCGGCCCGACCCGGTCGGCGAGGTCGAGCTGGCGATCATCCACACCGACGTTCTGCTGTGGACCGGCGCGCGGGCCGAGGAAGTCGTCGCCGTGGGGAGTCACGCACTCGCTGTCGCCCATGAGTGGGGCCTGGAAACGGTGCGCCTCGGGACACTCCGGGCCAACATGGCGCAGGCCCTTCGGCAGAGCGGGCAGCTGGAGCGCGCACTGGAGTTCGTGTCGGATGCGTCTTTCCGGCCCGGGCCGGCCCCTGTATCCCAACACATCGAGTGGGCATGCCTCATGGCCTTGCGCGGGGCCGGCGCCGAGGCGGCCGAAGCGTTCGAGGAACTCGAGAACCTGAACCTTGAGCGCGGTCAACTCCAACTCGCGGAGTCGACTGCCACCGCGAGGCTCTGGTACTCAGATGCCGGACCTGTCTTCACCCGGCTCGAGGCAGCGATCGAGTGCAGTGTCGAGACCCAGGCGTCGGGCGAGCTCGGCGCAACGTTCGCACTCGCGGCCCGGGCAGCAGCCGATGCCAGCGTGCAGGCGACCAGGGGTTCTCCCGCGGTCCCGCCAAGCGAGGTCGCGGCCGCACTCGTCACTTTGCTCGGTCGGAGCATGGTTGACCCGTTCAGCCCACATCCCTGCAGGGCCGCCGCCACCGCTCACGCGTCGACATGGACTGCTGAGATCAGCCGGTTGACAGGAGCAGCCAGCATCGAGCACTGGGTTGTCGCAGCCCGTGAGTGGGACAAGCTCACCCGCCCCCACGACGCGGCCTACTGTCGTTGGCGCGGCGCGCAGGTGGCACTCCGGAAGAGTCAGGGCACACTCGCCGCCCGGCTCCTCAAACGCGCCGTGCCGACTCCCGCGAGCACGTCCCCCTCAACCGAGCGATCACCGCCATCGCGACAGGCGCCTGACCGCGCCTGAGCGATTCCAGCTTTAGCCGAGATCCGTTGGCGTTCGATGGCTCGGTAGACGGTCGAGCGGCCCACACCGAAGAGTTCAGCGACTTCGGCGGTGCTGTACTCGCCGCTGTGCACCAGCGAGACCAGGTGAGATTCTTGCTTGCGGTTGAGCTTGGGCTGCTTGCCGCGCAGCCTGCCCTTGGCCTTGGCGACCTTCATGCCCTCGCAGGTGCGAAGCCTGATGAGGTCGGACTCGAACTCAGCGACCATCGCAAGAACGTTGAACAGCAGCCGACCGACGGCGTCGGTGG
>CAWAGO010000012.1:0-6264 GCA_963781605.1 uncultured Actinomycetota bacterium | reverse complement strand
GATCGAGGTGCCGACGCAGTTCCATGGCGTCGTGGAGCACCCGTCCCACCACCAGGACAATGTCGCCGTCGCGACGGCAGATCAAGAAGTGCCGTGGGCGGTGAACCGTTCCACCGCGTGAGCGACTGCGACTTTGCGCGAGATGCCAGGAAAACACCTCGTCACCCAGCTCGGGGCGGGCAATCTGCCCAGCCTCGTTGCTATGCCACGCGGCGTCGCCTACTGGCTGCGGCGATCAGTGCCTCGTAGCGCTGGCGGGCTTCCTGCCCGAACTGCTCGTGCGACCAAGCCAGGATCGAGACGATGTCGGCCTGAGCGGCATCGGTGAGCCGAAACCTCGCCATCAGCCCGCTGACGAGGTCTTGGCCGCGCGGACGCCAAGCTGCTCGACGAAGTCGTCTAGTGACTCGTCACCAACTTCGTCGTAATGCCTGCTCTCAGAATCCCCGACCAGCCGTGCTCGGCGGCTTGCCTCAGGACTGCCAACTTGGCCGCCTCTTCGGCTTCCGACTCTCAGAAGCCGAAGACCTTCCTCGCGCAGCACCTCACTCGCGTTCTGGAAGCGCCCAGACTCGACCAGCGCCTCCACGAGTTGGTGCTGGTGCTGACTGAGAACCACATTCCTAGTCGCCACCGCAACCACCTCCGTTGGCAGTATATGCCATCGCGTTCATGCAGGCGGGCCAGCATCCACAGGAGGATCCCTGCCCGGAGATGCTTGTTGGACGAGCATTGACCCGATCTGGCTACTCTCGCCTCATGAAGCGTGCTCGACGGGCGGCCTTCGTTCTGGTGGTGCTGGCGCTCTTGGGCGGCGGGGCGGCGTGGTGGTGGCGCGAGGACGGGACGACCTATCCCCATGCGCTGGTGGACTACGACGACGAGATGGGCGGCGAACCGAATCGCTACACGGACCTGCCCGATGGTCAGGCGCGGCTGGCCTTCGGCTCCCCGGACTCGCATCAGCTCGTCGGGCAATGGCGCGATCCTGATGGACATGGTCGGACAGCGCCGAGATGATCTACACCGACAAGGTCAACACGGCGATCGACAGCACGCTGCGCGCGGCCGGCGGACCGTGGCGATCATCGAGACCTATGTTCCAGACACTTCGAAGGACGAGGACATCGACAATCTGTCGGTGTTCATCGTTTGCCGCGACCTGCGGTGCGAGGTCAAGAAGCTCTCCGCAGCAAATGACGAACCGCGCCCCTCTCCGGACGGTTCGACGGTCCTGTTCGGCTACACCTATGAAGGGGCCATCCTTTGGACCGAGGACGAAGGCATCCACGAGAGCCCTTGGGAGAAGGTGGTCCCAGTTGACTCAGGGCGGGTGTCGTACTGACGCCGGTGCTGGCGAACGAAGGGGGCCTGCTGACCGTCGCCAGTAGGGCCCGCAAGGCGGACTGCGACTTCCGCTACCGGTGAGCCACCCGGCTCCACCGCCCTGGAGGAGGTTGCGACCGTCGTTCTGCCCCGCAAGTCGGTACCCGATCAGACCTGCCGAAGCTACCTCTTGGTCGACGACGCCGACCGGATAGCCGTCTTGTCGAACGAGCGCAGTTGGCCGCGCTTCTGGTTCGTCCGCGAGGGTGACACCTGGCGAGCGTCGGCCGGAAACCGCCGGCTCAGCGCAGCCCAGGTCCCTCCGGGACCGACCCTCGCCGACCAAGGTCCCGCGCGACGCCCCAAGGCGCCCGATCAGTGATCCCTTACCGGCGACGCGACCCGTCGATGTGGCCATTGCCCCACTTTGACGCGTCAGTCTGGTGGTCTTCGACTACCTGGAAGACCTTCCACAACCCCCGGCCGCCGGCATTCGGTCATCGGCCAGGTGGCGCCGGCCGTGTTCGAGTCCAAGCACCGACCGAGCACCTCATCAAAGCCCTGAGGCATGACCATGACCGCAGAAACCCGGTGTCCGCGAAATCGGGTCAACTTCAGCGCAACCTTCCGCCGACATCGGGAGTCAAAGGGGTGAGACCGCACCGCAGAGGTGCTGGTGAGGAGATGGGCATGTTCTCGGCGACGCGCACGCACGCACCCTCCTTCGAGGATACGCCGGCACAGCCTGGTTGATGCTGTACCGCAGCGCCTACTGCTGGCCGGCAACCACGCGGACGCCGAGGACCTCGCGCAGCAGACGCTGATCAAGGCCCACGGTGCGTGGGTGAAGGTCAGCTCCTCGGACTCACCTGACGCCTACGTACGGCGGACCCTCACCAACACGTTCCTCTCTTCCAAGCGGCCCAAGGCGCGCCGGCTGGAGTTGCTGGCTGACGTGATCCCGAGAGAGGGGCGGCGCGACCGGGACGGCCGCGGGTGCAGCGGGGACGCTGGGGACGTCCGACGAGCCGATGACACTGTGGCCGCACGTCAAGCAGCTGCCGCGGCGGCAGCGCGCGGTCATCGTGCTGCGCTACTTCGAGGACCTGAGCGAGGCGGAGATCGCTTAGATGCTCGGTTGCTCGCGCGGCAACGTGAAGTCCACGGCGCACCGCGCCCTGAAGAGCCTGCGGGCGGCGCTCGGCGCGCACGACGACCAGACCAGACCAGAAGCCGGACCAGCGTCCGACGGGAAGGAGGGCTGAGATGCACGAGAACATCGAGGAGATGCTGACGCACGAGCTGCGCGAGTCGCCGATCATGTGGAGGTCCCGCCCCTGCCGCACCTCCCCCCGGGGTCGCCGTCGCGGTTTGTCTGGCAGCCGCTGCTGGCGGCCGCCGCCGTGGTGCTGATCGCGCTGGTCGTGCCGCTGAGCTTCCTCCATGACGGCGGCAGCTCGCCCCAGCCGGCCCCGCAGCCGACCGACGTGGTCACCGACGACCCGACCGACTCGCCGCCGGAAGAGGTGCCCACGGGGCCGCCGACCGCGCCCTACTTGCTCAAGCGGGTCGTGCACGCGGGCGATGAGTCGTTCCCCGGCTACGACTGGGTCGACGGGACCGCGCAGGGCTGGGTGGCGGTGAGGCCCCCCTTTGTGTGGTCGTGGAGCAACGGCGGAGCGCCCGACGAGCTGGGGTTCCTCTCGAGCAACCGCCCGCGGCGTCGCCCAACGGCGAGTACCTCGCCTACCTCTCCACCGAGGGTGAGCTGAACGGGTTCCAGACCTCGCCGGATGGCGAGGGGATGGGTATCCCGGCGTCGGTCCCGGTCCGGGACGACGACGGGGTTGGCACCCGCATCGGAGCCGTCACCGACGACGGCTGGGTGATCGCCAGCGGCCGGGGAGTCGGCGTCCTGTGGCGCCCGTTAGTCGACGGCGGCACGGTCGACCTGACGCAGACCGCCCCCGGCCAGCTGGTCTGGCAGGCGACAAACGCGGGCCTGGTGGTCGTCGACGGCCCGGGCGACGCCCGCGATCCGGGGAGCGGCCGCGTCTACCTCGCCGACCTCACGGCCAAAGGGCGAGCTGGTCCCGATCGTGGACCTGCCCAACTTCGGGACGGCCGAGTCTCCGGCGAGTGGGTGGCGTGGGTCCCTGCCGACCAGATCGTGGGCGACGTCAGGGATTACGACGAGATCCGGGTCCGTCGCCGTCCACGGCGACGGTCAGGGCGTGCTCTCGCCCCCGCAGGGGTGGAACTTCAGCAACACGGCCTTCACCTTCGAGGACAACCAGTTCTTCGTCGCCCGGGTGACCGACGGCCAGCAACAGCGGATGGCGCGCTGCAGCCCGGCGCTGCAGGAGTGCGTGCTGCTCGATCCCCCGAATGACCCGGAGAATCGGGACGGCGAACCCCTCGAACTCGGCAGCATCGTGCTCGGCGGCATCGAACCGGTCACTGTCGGCAAGCAATTCTCCAGCGACATCCGGCAGGGCTATCTCGTGGCCGACCCGGACCCACCGTGCGGGGGAAACCACTGGCTGTGGAGCGGACAGCTCTCCGAGGGGCTATACTTCTCCGCCAGCCAAGACGGCATCATCACCGCGCTCGGAACCGACAAGGAGGGCTTGGAGACCGACGACGGCATCGGCGTCGGCAGCAGCCTCCGGGCGCTCAAGGCAACCTACGGCGAGTTCCTCGCCCCGCTCCGGCCGACGACCAAGGCGAGGGCGGCGTTTCGTGAAGGAAGGCGACGGCTGGCTCGCCTTCTCCCTCGGCCCCGCCCAGCACGTGACCGATGCGAGCCGCGTGCGGTTCATCGAGGTCGGCAAGGGTGATGTCCTGCACCACTTCAGCGACGCCTGCTGAACGCTCAGATCGCCACCACCGAGGTGCTCAGCGCATCACCGCCGGGGGCGAAGCTGCAGGCGACGGGAAAGTGCGGGCCTGCCCCAGGCGCGTTTAGGAATGCGGTCCCACAAGCGATCCCCGATCGGTGACCGATCGACGACTACATTATGTGGGCCTTCGACTTCCGTGCAGTGACCGATAGTCGTTTCCGTTGAGGGACAAGCAAACGACGCCCACAAAGGTTGCGTTGGGGCCACGCGTTCGAGCGGCTACCGGCCGTGAGGTCATCGATCTCGTTCTGCACGATCGGGTCCGACCTGACCTGACCTCGGCGTCTAGTACCGGCCGTCCACCGACTGACCCGCAGACTCCAACACCGGAGGGTGCTCTCCTCCGCTCACACCGCCTCGCAGAGGTCTCCGGAATCGCAGGTTCGGTTCGGCTTTCCGTAGGCCGTCGGACATCTGGTTCCGGCGCCCTGGGCGGCGGGTGGGTGCCGAAGCAGTTCCATGCGGGGTTGATAACGCCAGACTCGTGGTCACTTGTGTGTCACGAGCTGGTGCCATGTTCGCGGAGAGCAAACTGTTCATCGTCCGAGGGCTGAAACTGTGAACCAACCAGGACGACGAAACGATGATCGTACGGCTCCTCATTAGACCCTATGAATTCGACCAGGCTGTCGAGGAACCACTGTGGCAACAGTTCGACAGGGTCGACGCGGTCTCCCCGGAGTCGGTGATAGGCGATATCTTTAACAAAGGCGTCCCTTAGCCGACTCGGTGAGATGACGAAGAGCCGCGAACCACTTTCGCCCCGCTGTTGAAACTTCACACCACCCGTTGCAGGGTGGTAGACGCCGTACCTGCCTAGTTCCCCCAGGAACTGAGCCCACAGCTTGCCTTCCGGAGCAACGGCGGAATCGGCCTCGGCAATCGCCTGTAAAGGCAACTCGGGGTACTCCTCCACTAGAACCGCGTGCCAGTGCAGTAGTCCTTCTTGCGCGGGAACGACGTCATGATCCGCACACCGGTCTTGCCGAGGATCGCGATCACGTAGCGCGTCACGGTTTCGCCGTTCGGGTTGGTGAACCCGAAAGGCTTTTCATAGCAGAATCGGTTAGCGTTCTGAACGGTTCGCCAGGAAGGCTCCGACATCACCCACCGCAGGGCCCAATGCATCCAGTTTCCCCACGTGGACCCTTGCCAGGATGCGAGTTGCGCAAACTGGGACTTGTGATAGGCACGTAGGTGCCTAATTCCGAAAGCCGCCTCCGACAACGGCTTCTCACTGTCGCGGTCCTTCTTCCCGCAGTACATCCGGGCGTAGGTTCGCTCCATGCGGGGGTGCGCCTTCTCCCGCGGATAGTCCTTGACGGTGGCGTATCTGCTTTCTCCGCCGGTGCACACCCCGTCCCACCAGGTGCTGGCGGCCTGCGCTGCGACATCTGCTGGGAGTAGACGCGTGAGCCAGACGCATCTAGAACGTATGAGCGCGTCCCCGAGACCCGGAAACTGGCTGGCAAGATGACATCTTCGAGGCTACCCGCGCTATCGTCTGTCGTGATCGAGTCGGACTCAACAGCGGCGTCCGTGTCGATGGTTAACGCCGGGCCCTCTGTCGGCGCAGCCGACGAGCCCGCGTCCGCTTGATCAGGTGCTGGAGAAGGTTGAGCAACAGCCGGGTACGTGGCAGTCCCTAGGAGGACAAGGCTCAACAACGGCACGAGAAGGCGCCGAGGCAGTGAGTGGAGCTTGGTCATCATGAGCGTGGCACCCTCCGAGATACGAGCTTGTTGAAGACTGGCTTTGGTTATATTCCCGCGCAAGGCCGGTCGTCAAGGCTGAGGAACGGAGCCGATCAGCCACGTCTCAGGGCAGGCAGCCACGAATGCTCCCCCTCACCGGCCAGGGTCGTGAGCCTACGCAGCCCACCGCAAACGCCCTTGAGGAAATCCTCGCGAACGAGGACGACAACTCGCTTCTCGCGCGGCGCCATATCCCGCTCGGTAGGAGCATGGAGTCGACTGACATCACGCGCCGTCCACGGTAGACCGATCGGGCTACGGCACGCTCCGCGTACCCATCC
>CAWAGO010000011.1:0-7517 GCA_963781605.1 uncultured Actinomycetota bacterium | reverse complement strand
ATCCCCGGGTTCACGCGGTCCTCGCAACACCTGATCGATCCTGTGAGGGTGATGACGTCGATGCGTTTCTCGAACCAGCTGGTTCCTGACCTCTACCAACCGTTCTGGGCTGCTTGGCAGGCCGGGGAGTTCCTGACCGACGCGGCCGCTGTCGCGGGCACTCATCGGCACCGCGGGTTGGCCTGGCTCCGCGCGGCCGGCGGGGTCCGCCCACGTCGCGGCCGCGACCTGCAGGGCCAGTACCTCTCGTTCGCCGAACGCGAGGAGATCGCCCTGGGTCGGGTCGCGGGCGAGTCGATGCGCGCGATCGCGACCCGGCTGGGCCGCAGCCCCTCGACGATCTCCCGAGAGCTGGCCCGCAACAGCGACCGGTCCGGCCGGTACCGTGCCAGCACGGCCCATGTCGTGGCCTACCAGCGCGCCAGCCGCCCCAAGTCGGCCAAACTGGTCATCAACCATGCGCTGCGCGAGCGGGTCCAGGCCGACCTGGCCAAGCGGTACTCCCCAGAACAGATTGTCGGCCGGCTGCGCAAGGATTACCCCGACCAGCCGGAGATGCGGGTGTCGACCGAGACGATCTATCAGTCGCTGTATGTGCAGTCGCGGGGCGCACTGCGCCGCGAGTTGACCGCCAGCCTGCGCACCGGCCGAGCGATGCGGGTGCCGAACCGGCAAGGCACCCGCCGCAAGAACCGGGTGCTGCCCGACATCGTCAACATCAGCGAACGCCCCGCCGAAGCCGCCGACCGGGCCGTGCCCGGCCATTGGGAGGGTGACTTGATTATCGGCAAGGGCAACGCCTCCGCGATCGGAACCCTGGTCGAGCGCTCCACCGGCTACACGCTGCTGGTGCCACTCAACGACGGCTTCAAGGCTGAACAGGTCGCGCCTGCTCTGGCCGCGAAGATCCAGACCCTGCCCGCACAGCTCCGCCGCTCGTTGACCTGGGATCAGGGGGTGGAGATGCGGGACTGGAAACAGGTCCAGGTCGCCGCCGACATCGACATCTTCTTCTGTGACCCGAAGTCGCCCTGGCAGCGGGCGACGAACGAGAACACGAACGGGCTGCTGCGTCAGTACTTCCCCAAGGGCACCGACCTGTCGATCCACACCCCGCAACACCTCGATGCCGTGGCCGCCGAGCTCAACGACCGGCCACGCAAACGCCTAGAGTTCAACAAGCCGATCGAGATGATCGGACCGCTGCTGTTGCGCTGACCGCCAGAATCCGCCGATCGGCTTGCGGGACGCCGGGCGGACGAGGACTCGTCGGGCGCCAGACCTGGTCGGGCTCCGCAAGGAGTTCCTCGTGGGGAGCGGGATCTGTGGAGATGGGCACGCCGATGCGTGGGCGGCCCGGAACCTCCGGCCCCATAGCCTCGGGGCATGGCGAGCAGTGACCAGCACTTGATCCTCATCCGAGGCAACTCTTCAGTCGGGCAAGACGAGTCTCGCGCGGGAACTCCAGGTGGCCATGGGCCGAGGAACCGCCAACATCGGACAGGACCACTTCCGTCGAGTTGTCTTGCGAGAGCATGACGTTCCGGGCGGAGACAACGTCGAACTGATCGCCCTCGCAGCTCGGCACTGCCTCAAGATCGGCTACCACGTGATCCTCGAGGGGATTCTGTTCTCCCAGCACTACGGCCACATGCTCCGAACACTTCTCGACGAGCACCCTGGCCCGCGGCACGTGTTCTACCTCGACGTGCCGCTCGACGAGAGCGTTCGGCGGCATGAACGCCGACCCCTCAGGGCCGAGGTCACCGAGGCGCAGATTCGAAGTTGGTACGTCGATGCAGATCATCTGGGAGTAGCTGGCGAGGTTGTCGTCAGTGGATCTCGAGGGCTGGGAGAGGTCTTGCACGAGGTCCGGACCAACATCGGGCACGTCCTGCCACTGGCCGTCCGCACGGAAGGGCAGTTCCTCTAGCAGATCGCGAACGCGCACGCACTCGTCTGCTGCAAGGGCCCGTCCCGGAAGCCGAAACGGTCAGCGGTGCAACCCAGGGCGCCAACGAGTGAGAGTCAGCGATCACCGCAACGGGATCCTCTAGCGGGCGAGCACACACAGACAGGGCTCGCGAGTCGGTTAGGCCGACGGTGCGACGACCAGCGGAATCTGCGAGCCAAGCGCCTGTTGAGTGTGCCCGCAGTGACGCTGGGTCAGGGCACCACCGCGTAGATCCGGCCCCGTCCCCCAAACAGGTCCTTGAAGTCGCCCCAGCCGCCGAAGCCCACCACGACGGGGCTGGAGACGTTGCCGGGTGTCCCGTTGTCGCCGTAGGAGAGCAGCTGCCCTTGATGGTCGACGGCGTAGATCCGGTCGCCGCGCGCAAACAGTGTCTTGAAGTCGCCCCAGCCGCCGAGGCCGACCACGACGGGGCTGGAGACGTTGCCGGGTGTCCCGTTGTCGCCGTAGGAGAGCAGCTGCCCTTGATGGTCGACGGCGTAGATCCGGTCGCCGCGCGCAAACAGTGTCTTGAAGTCGCCCCAGCCGCCGAGGCCGACCACGACGGGGCTGGAGACGTTGCCGGGTGTCCCGTTGTCGCCGTAGGAGAGCAGCTGCCCTTGATGGTCCACGGCGTAGATCCGGTCGCCGCCGGCAAAGAGTGTCTTGAAGTCGCCCCAGCCGCCGAGGCCGACCACGACGGGGCTGGAGACGTTGCCGGGCGTCCCGTTGTCGCCGTAGGACAGCAGCTGCCCTTGATGGTCCACGGCGTAGATCCGGTCGCCGCCGGCAAAGAGTGTCTTGAAGTCGGCCCAGCCGGCGAAGCCGACCACGACGGGGCTCGAAACGTTGCCGGGCGTCCCGTTGTCGCCGTACGAGAGCAGCTGGCCGTGATCGAACGGCATTGTCCGATCCTCGACGAGGATCGAGAACCCCGCCGCGGTTGATCCCGTGACAGTGACGGCCACGTCTGTGTCAGTGACGACGGACTGTCCCTCGGTCAGCGCCGTCGGCGTCCACAGGTACAGCGGGATGTGGTTGTTCTGCGGGTGACCGAGTGGGGCGGTGGTCTGGACCCGGTAGACGATGACCCCTTCGCTCGGAATCCCGGGCTCCGCGCTGCTGGGGGACTCGAACTGATCGATCCTGAGCCGGGCCTCCGCCATCAGGTACGGGACCCCGGCTCCGATGCGGACGGCTGCGGCCTTCCCGGGGGGTGGGGGCTGGGGGAGACCGATCGGGTGCAGGTCATACAGGCCGATGCGGCCCGTGTGGCTCGCGATTGCGGATGGGTCAAGCCATTGAATCGCCGTCTTCGTGTAGGCGGTCGGATGCATGCCGCCGTTGAACGCCATCTCGTCGAAGTTACCGATGTCGCGGAGGCCCCCCTCACAGTCGGTGAAGCCGGGGCGGCAGCGGATATCGGTGAACCCGGTCAAAACGTGCATCAGCTCCATCGCCCAGGTGCCGAGCTTTTCCCGCATGACGAAGCGGGCGAGGAAGCCGCCTTCTTCACCCGTTCCTGCGCCGGGTCCACCCAGCATCACGATCGCGGCGGCGTGAAAGCCCTTGTCCCGCAGCCGCTTGGCCTGCTGCTGCATGTCGGCGTCGTCTAGGCGCACGTCCTTTCGGTTGACCGTCAGCATGGGCATCACGGTGGCCTCGAGATCGGCATTGCCAGACGAAGCCGCGAGAACGTATGCCCGCAGCGAGCGATCCTTGCCACTTGCGGGGTCCGGATCGTTGAGTGCCCGCCTCAGGATGTCACCCGGCCAGTCGGCCGGGATCACGTCCGGCGGATCCGGAAGGGTGACCGTGCGAAACACCGGGATGAAGGCGATCCGCTTCGTTCCGGTCCAGGCCATAGGACGCTCCTCTGTAGGCGTCGACACGACCGGCGGCGTGCGACGGGGTGGGTGTGTGAGTCCATGCTCGTCCTAGCCCACGCGAGACACACCACGTGGCTTCGGCTCTCCGTCAGGAAGGGCCTGCTAGTAAGGAGACAAGCGTCCCGGTTCTGATACCCGAACAGCGCCACCGCACCGAGAGGCACATGACAAAGCCCTCGCGCTTTCGTACTCCGTCACGTCGACGGTCACGACCCGCATCGAGCGCACCCCCACTGGCACCGCGAGACACCTACTCCGCCTCGGCGCCGAGATCGAGGTGCAAGACCCATCCGAACTCTGCGAACTCATGCGGAAACCGCCGCCGGACTCGCAGGCCCCTATGTCCTGCCGCACCGCTCGTAGTGGTCGGTACTTGACGAGGCAGTCGTTCGGTCACCGGTTGCCGATCTCCGATCGGCGATGGCGGGCCGGCAGACTGTCCGGACCACCGCAAGAACCCTGGGATCCCGCTACGGGGCGTCGACCAATCCGGCCCACGACCACTGTGGGATCGCAAGTCCGTCCGGCACATCCTCTGCGGAGCGGTGATAGCGGGCCATCGTGGTCGTCGTTGCCCAGGCGGAGTAGTCGTGCCGCACCTGTCTGAGCCGGTCACCTTCGCCGATGCCGACATCTGCGAGCGCTTGATCGAAGCAGGCGACGGCCCGACGGTCCATCTCGTCGTGTGGTCCATTGCCGCTGTGCATCCGCACCACCGAGGTTTCGTCGCCATACCGGGCCGAGAACTCCTTCGGCCCTCCCAGCGCTTCCCCAATACGCCGCGAGCCGCTCGGGATGAAAGCCGTGGCTGAACGCGTGGCTGACCACCTCGTCCGCCAGGACCCGGACATGCCACGCTCCGGCCAGACGGAGCAGGCCCTCGGTGCCACCCACAGCCTCAAACACCGTCTCCATGACTTTAAGATGCCACGTCGGCGGCGCACCCGGTAGCCGATCCCCTGCGCGACGGGCCTCTCCGATCGGGGTTCATGTCCGGTATGACCACGGAGTGCGCGGCGCACCGAGTCACACCGGGTTGGTTCGGGCTGTTGTTGTGGGCTGGGCGTGTGGCGGTGGTTACATGCCGGCGGCCCAGAGTTCGCGGCCTGTTTTCCGTCGTTAGCGATGAAGAAGAGTGAGTTCCCGGCCCGCGTTAGTGAGTGTGGGACCGAGGAGCGTCTTCCGGGTCTGATGTCGTGCAGGGTTGGCCGATGCCTCCCGTTGGGCAGCGTCCAGAGTTCCCGGCCGTGTTGTGGGTCGTGGGCGGTGAACGCGAGGCCGCCGGGAAGGCAGCGCGGACTCTTCGGCCGGCTGCCTCGTGCGCCTGGCAGTTTCGCGACGCGACGCTCGCTGCCGCGTGTCCCCTGGCTGGTCCACAAGGCGGCGCCGGCTTGGTCGACGCCGATGAAGAACAGGGCGCCGTCGCAGACCACCGGTGCACCAGTGTTGACGTCGAGGTCGGTGACCCGCCATGTGCCGGCCTTCGTGCCGTCGGTGCGCCAAATCTGGCGTCCGTGTCTTCCGTCGTTGGCGGTGAAGTAGATCCTGTCGGCCCATCGTGTGAGGCTGCGGGGCCTTGAACTTGCCGGACCGCGCCTGATGTCTCGAAGGAGGGTGGTTCCGTTCCTCGTGCCGTCGCTGATCCAGAGTTCGTCCCCGATCCTTTTCGGGCTCGCTACATTGAACACGACGCGGTGGTCGAGCGAGCGCATGCCCCTGACCAAGGCGCTGCCTTGGATCCCATCAGGCCAGGCGCGGACTTTGTGGGTTCCTGCCGTAGTGCCGTCGGTGACCATGAGAGGGTTCTGTCCGTCGAGGAAGAACACCTGGTCGCGGGCGGGTGTGAAGCCGAAGGCGCCGATGAGTTTGTCGTAAAGCACGTCGGGGGCACCTACGGTGAGGTCGGTGTTCCACAGCTGCGCCGACGTCTGGAAGTCGGAGGCCAGCAAGAGTGCGCCGCCGCCGAGACCAACGGCCCCAGTGGATATGAGGGGACTGGACCACAGGAACGTCACGTCAGCGGCCGCGGCTCCGGTCGCGGTGGTCAACCAGTACGACCCCGTGCCGGGGGCCGGGAGGTTGCCAAACGTGAGCAGTGTTCCACGCGATGTGGCAACAACATGGCGGAGCCACGACTCACCGCTTGGCCCTGGAACCATGTCATTGACCAAACGCGTGGTCGCCTCGGTGCCGTCACTTACCCAGGGTTCGCGGCCCAGACCGGGAGTGAGAGCCGAGAAAAACACCGACCCCCCAGACGGCCACAACACCGATGCCGCCTCACCCTGGCGCGGGACCGCCGAAGCTTGACCCGGATTAAGATCGGCCACCAACTCCACACGCGCCCTCGCCACCCCGGAGGCCACCGGCACACCAACCTCGGGCCCCGGCGCGTCTGCCGCAACCGCCGACCCGACCGACACTGAAGCAACACCAAGCATGGCCACTGCACCCAGCCCCACCACGCATGAAACCCAGCCCGATCTACTGGACGAAGGCTCCTGACCGCTCCCAGGCCGTGCTCGCCAGCAAGAATCTCTCCGGAGCTGATCGATTGCAGGCCTCCGCGCGGTCGCCGTCGAGCCACCGCCCCGGGCCTTCCCTAACTCCCTGCCGGTCCAGAGCATGAACACGGCGGCCGAGCATGTAACACGCACACACGAATCGCGCATGGCAGCCCACCCGCTCCCTGACGAGTGGCCCCCAACCGAGGCCAGCCAACCAACGATACCGTTTCGAAGCACTCACGGTCCAGGTCGAAGGCAGAAGTTCGGCGCCGGTCCAGCCGGCAAGTCGCGCGAGCAGCTGAGAACTGGAGCGAGACAACAACAGAGCTACATGGCCGCCAGCAATCGCGGCTCGCAGCAGACTGTCTGGGTCGGCCTCCGCGCCGTCCCGCGATGGGACCCACGACCCTTCTGATCCTGACAGCCGGCCCAGACCAACGGCCGCACGCGAAGGCGATGTGAACGACCCCGGAGTGTCCGGAGACTTTGGAGTCGTTGTATGGGTGGTCCTGGCCATAGCCTCAACGGCGGTCTTGGTCCACACAAATGGGTGGGCGCGGTCGTTCCAGCGGGCGATGAACGCGCGGATCTTGGTGTTGAAGTCCGCGCCGGATGGCGTGGCCTCCGACGATGACGAACCAGACCTCGACGAGGTTCATCCTGGAGGCGTGCCCCCGTGCCCGCTCGCCACGCAGGCGCCAGGACACCCGCCCGCAATCGGCGGACTGGGGCATTGCTGCAAAAGGGGCGCCTGTTAGCCGGTTGCCGATCCGCCAACGGTGGAGTGCCTACGCGACCAACGGCCACGGCGGCAACGTCGAGCTACGCAACGTCGACCTTCCGCTTCTCGCTTCTGCGAATGTTCGACCCTGCGACACCGACCCGCGAGCTCGATGCAGACGAGGGCCACTTCAAACTCGCGCTGGACACGAGAAGGCACGGCCTCAACGGGAATTGATCTACCTAGAAGGTGTGCGCACCGCTCGCGGTCTTTCGCACCTCTGGCCGGGCGCCGTGATGTCTCGCAGACCGGTGGCGAGGCGATTACCGACATCGACGTTCTGCGCCATCAGGTCGGGATGCTCGGCGCGGTCGCATCGCCGCCGACGGTCTGGCGGACGCTGGATGCACCGGTAGACGATCGGCTCGCGGAGCGCGCCAGTGCCCGAT
>CAWAGO010000010.1:0-262041 GCA_963781605.1 uncultured Actinomycetota bacterium | reverse complement strand
TGCCGTGAGCACTCATGACGCTGACGATGTGATCGAACCGACCCGCGGCCAAATCGTGCGGATACGTGCAGTCGACCTCGACAAGAGGCGGGTCTACATCGACCGGCTACCCGATGGCGAAGGACACCTCTGGCACCCCGATCTCGCGGGCGCGGAGAAAGGTGAGATCTACTACCTCCCCGATGATCTCACCTACGAGGCCATCGAGCAACTGCCGGCGGAGTACTGGCCCAAGCAGACCAATGATGTGGCGACCGTCGTCGAGATTAGCGACGACGGCACCAGGGCAATCCTTGAGGTCAACGGCCGCCTGAGAGACGTTCCGCAGCGCACGGGAACCCCCTTCGAAGCCGGACAGTCCGTCTCGTTCTCCGAGGGCGAACCCGGCGCCGTCCTCACCACCAAGCCTATTGACCGCCTCGGCATCCACCGCGAGACACCGGGGCTCGACCCGTCCATCATGCTGGTCGAACCAGCCGACATCGACGTGAAGCTGTCCGACTTCGGCGGTTCGGCGGACCTGGTCCGACACGCGCTCGACCTGGTCCGTGTGGCACTGGACCCAGAGCAGCTCCTGGACCGCATCGGGGTGAACCCGGTGAAAGGCATCTTGTTTAGCGGCCCGTCCGGAACCGGGAAGACTCACCTGGCTCGTGCTCTCAGCCGCGAAGCGAACGCAGCGTTCTACCTCATCGACGGCCCCGAAATCATCAACAAGTGGGTCGGCGAAAGCGAGCAACGACTTCGCGACCTGTTCGACCACGCAGCAGAGAACGCCCCCGCGATACTCTTCTTCGACGAGCTCGACAGCATCGTGTCCAGGCGTGGCGCCGACGCGCCCGACTACGTCACCCGGTTCGTCGGCCAGTTCCTCACCATCCTCGACGGATTCGACCCCGCGAAAGGTGTCCTCGTCGTCGCCGCAACCAACCTTCCCGGCGCCCTCGACACCGCACTCCTCCGCCCGGGCCGACTGAGCTACAAGGTCGAGTTCAACGGACACCCAGACGCCGACGACCGACTCTCCATTCTCCGTGCCTCCTCCCGCCACGTCCGAGGAGCCGACAACGCCGACTTCGAAGTCCTCGTCAAGGAAACCGAGGGGTGGACGGCCGCAGAAATGTCGATGATCTGGACCGACGCCGGCGTCCTCGCCGCACTCGACGGCCGAGACAAGCTCAACGCGGATAGACATCCGTGAGGGCCACGCCCGCGCGAAACGAAACCGCGACACCACCCGCAGACAGGAAGGCCAGGCGTGAAGTTCAAGTTCTGGCGGCGCCGCAACCGCGCCTGGGAACAAACGACGCCGCGAGTTCGTCTACCTCGACGAAGTCAGCGTCACCAGCCTCGTCGCCGCACGCCACGGCTCGATCGCCGAAACGTTCAAGAACACCCACAGCGAAACGTTCGGCGCCCAGGTAGGCAGCACCCTCACCGCCCCCTCGACCCCACTCACCCCAGGCGCCAACCTCACCTCGCGCATGACGTCGTCCCGCACCACCACCCAAGAAGTAGTACGCCGAGCCGTCGTACAGGGAACGTTCCGCAGCCTCCGAATCACCGACACCGACCTGAAACTCTCGGTCGAGGACAAGCAACCCGAGAAGCAAGCCCCCGCCAGCGACCACTGAGGCCGAGCTCATCAAAGCGCTGAACAAGCTCGTCAAGCAAAGACGAGCAGTCCGAGTCAGCCGACCTCAAACGCGGCGACGTCATCGAACTCCGCGTCCAACTGAGTGCAGACCCCACCTACCAGTTCGCGGCCGCAGCCTCATCCATGCTCGACCTCATCAAGGGCAGATCCGCCATCTTCGGCATCGACGAACACCAGTTCGCCGAGCATCGCCCCCATGCTCGAGCTACTCCCACAGATGCTCGTCGACCTCGTACCCGTCAACGCCCAGGTCATCAGCCACCAACGCATCGACCTCGGCGACGAAACTTGGCTCGTGGACACCACCATGCTCACACCCGGCAGCCCCCTCGCAGCAGCAGCCGAGACCATCGCCGTCGCCGGCGTCACTGAAATACCGCTCTACTGGAAGGACGCCCGCCGCGTCCTCTTCGACAACTCCGAGTACACCGTCTACGCCCGCCTCGCCAAACCCGGCCTCGCAACCACCTGGACCCCCATCAAGCTCGCCGACGTCTTCGACACCCTCGACCCCGAAAATCGGCAAAGCGTTCCGCGAACTCCCAGACGCGTTCAAGAGCTTCCATAAGGCCGGCGTCGAAGTCCCAGCAGTACCCGTCTCCGAAATCCTCGAGAACGAAGGTCTCATTCCTTTCGGCCACGCACTCGCCAGACAAACAGGCCGAATCCTCGACGAAGACACTCTTACCAACACCGCACGCGAAGCCGCCCAACTCAATCACCGATGTCGAAGAGCTCGGCGACATCAGCGCCATCCGCTCAGCCTTTGAACACGTCGTCGCCGCGGTCGAAGCGAGCCCACCACTCCTACTGGCACCCATCAATCGCGACCTCGTCGCCGACCTACGCGAGCCGCACCAAGCAGTAGCCCAGATGCACGCAACGCTCCCCGCGCTCCAAGCGGCGATCGAAGAGCCCAAAGAAGCCGTGCCCGACCAAGAACTGCTCGAGGTCGAGTTCGTCGCCATTTACTGGTGAGGGGCTGGCGCCTCGCGAACCCTCGGACGGGTCCGATCCAGCGCCGCGGCACGTCCCCCCTCTAGTCGATGAGTGGGAAGCTAGGGAAGGCGACGCCGCGAGTCGTATGGGCAGGTTCCGCTTGACGCCGCTGGTTGAGCGGGGCGCTGTCACCGAACTGGGCCGTGCGGCGCACGACCAAGTCGTGACCCGCGTCATTCTGGGCGAAGTGGGGCAGGTTCATCGGCGTCGCTGAGGCAACCGCAACCGGAAACAGCGGAGCGATTGAGTACTGCTACCGATGCACGGGAGCCGGGCGGCGAGGAGGCTGGGGAAACCGGGGCGAGAGCGGCTCGGCCGACTGGTTGGGAGCCGACGATGAAGGAGAGCGCACCATCGGCACGTACCGCGCGAACGAGTGCTTCTCTCGTGGTCATACTCGTCCCGACCGCGCTGGTCGCCAGCGGATTCGGGGGTCGGGACCTCGGCCGCGGCGTGCTGCTTCTCGCGGCGGCGGCCGCGGTCGTCTGCCTGGTTGCATCCGTCAGTCTTGTGCGCAGTGGTGCCTGGGCCCGGTCGTGTGCATGGCTGTTGATCGTGGGGACCGTATCCGTCCTCGGCGGCGGCTCGTACCTATCGGCCGTCGGCGACGTTCCGGCCGCCATCCCGATCTTTGGTGTCCTGGCGGTCCTAGTCGGTCTGGTGCTGCTGGCCACGGGTGCGCTGGCTTTGCGGCCACCGCGAACGCATGCGGATGCGACGCTGAGCAGTACCTCGCCCAATGCGCCTTAGTTGGCGCAAAGGCAGCACTTGTTGGCCCTTCGGTCGGCGGTGTGCAGCAGGTCGCGTGACCTCCCGGCGTGCGCTCCGCGAGCCGATGCTGCATGGGTCATGCTCCGCGTGGCGACCCGGTGACGACCTACGGCGCGTGGGCGACGTGCGAAGCGCCAGCTCAGTCGGTGTCGGGTCTCGATTCGGTCAATCTGAAATTGGCGACGCAGTTGGTCCGGGCCACAGGAGGTGCCAGCTACCGTGTTGACTGGCTCGGTGGTCCCGGGAGTGACGGCTGGCCTTGGGCCCGAGGGGATCGGCTGCGGAGATTGCTTCCGAAGAACAATTCTTGCTTGGTGACGACGACGACTGCGGCCATGATCAGCAAGAGCCCCGTTTGGATGATCTTCGTGTCGGGGTGCGTTATAAAGACTTCGTCGCCAACCGGTCGACGTGTCCTCATGCGCCAAGTCTCGGTGGGGTGGAGACGCCAGGGCTACCCGGCACCTCCCGGACCCAGACCCTGACCTCGCTCCGACGCGCCCCGGGCCCTGGCGTCCTTGCGACCCTGTTGGGACTACCACCGAGTGCCTCAGAGGTTGGCCTGAGTCAGGCCGGAGCCTCCGCTGCATTCCGATCGTCCCGACGACCTCAGCCGACGTGGACAGCCTCGGGCTCGTCGGTGGAGAGTTCTTGGTGCTTCACCCTGAGATTGGTCCAGATGATGACCGACGCGATCAGCACCATCACCGACCCAGCGATGAAGGCGGTCGTGGCCCCAGCCGTGTAGATCTGGTTGGCGGCGACCTCCTGGAGCGCCTGCAGTTGCGCCCCCGACGGCGTTGGTGCGCCAGGGGGGAGTTGCTCCATCGCCTTCTGCGAGGCGTCGGCGAGAGCGTCGCCCTTGCTCGACCAGACCTGCTGGGCGATGGTGCTCAACGTGGCCAGCCCCAGCGCGCCGCCGACCTGCTGCATCGTGTTGAGCACCCCGGAACCGATGCCTGAGTCGCTGGCCTGTACGTGGTGCACGGCCGTGAGGGTCAGTGGAATGAACGTGAGGCCCATGCCCAGTGACATCAAGATCACGAACGGCAAGATGTCGGTCGCGTAGGACGCTGTGACGTCGGTGACCGGGTACGTCGCGTCGTAGGGCAAGCGAGAGAAACCGAAGAGCGCGGCGGCGGTCATCAGGGTGCCGGTGCCCGCCACATAGCGCGGGTCGACGCGGCCCACGAGGTTGGAGGCGATTCCGGCGGCCACCACCATGCCGGCGCTGAAGGGCAGGAAGGAGAAGCCCGTGCGCAGCGGGGTGTAGCCCATCACGTTCTGGACATAGAGCGAGAGGTAGAAGAACATCGCGAACATCGCCGCCGGCATCAGCATCATCGCGGCGAAGGAGGCCGCTCGGGTGCGGCTGCGGAGGATGCGGAACGGCAGCAACGGGTGCGCCACCCGCGACTCGACCACGGCGAACAACGCAAGGAAGGCGAGGCCGGCGATGAGCGTGGCCATCGTCCACGGATCGCTCCAGCCGTGGGCGGCGTCACCGGCGCGGGAGAGCCCGAACACCAGCGCCAGCAGGCCCACGGTGCCGGTGATGGCGCCGGGGACGTCGAGTTCGCCGGGGTGGGTCTCGGATTCCGCGAGCAGGATGGGCGCCACCGCTGCCGCGACGAGTCCGATGGGAACGTTGATCAGAAAGGTGAGCCGCCATCCCTCGATGTGGGTGCCCAGGAAGGTCAGGTCGGAGCCAGTGAGCCAGCCACCGAGCACCAGCCCGACGGCAGCGCCTGCGCCCGACATCGCGGCATACACACCAAAGGCCCGGTTGCGCTGCGGGCCGGCCGGGAACGTGGTCCGGATCAGCGCCAGCGCGGCGGGTGACGCGAGCGCGGCGCCGAGCCCCTGGAGCGCGCGCGATGCCAGCAGGATCGGCTCACTCTGCGCGGCGCCGCCGAGCAAGGAGGCGACGGCGAAGATGATCAACCCGATCGTGAACACCCGCCGACGGCCGTAGAGGTCGCCCAGCCGACCTCCGAGCAGGAGCAGCCCACCGAAAGAGAGGGCATAGATGGTCACGACCCAGGTCAGGCCTCCGGGGCTGAAGCCGAGGTCGGCCTGGATGTAGGGCAGAGCGATGTTCGCGATCGTGCTGTCGAGCACGACCATCAGCTGCGCGATCGAGATGAGCACCAGCGCCCACCCGAGATGGCGATGGGTGGCGGCGGGCCGCTCGGGCGCGGCGGAGTCGAGGGTGACGTCGGTCATGCGGGTGTCCTTCAGATCAGGTCGTGCTCAAACAGGCGGGCAAGATGATCTGATCGATCACCCGGGTGATGGTCGTGGCATCGGGTGGTTCGCCGAGCACGTAGAAGCGGTGCAGGACGATCCCCGCCAGGGCCGGCGCAAAGAGGTCGAGGTCGAGATCGGCGCGAATCTCCCCACGCCCGACGGCGCGTTCGAAGAGGGCGCGGGTGACGGCCATCTTGGGGGCGATCACCTTCTCGCGGAAGCCGGCGGCGAAGTCCGGATCGTGCCCGAGCGCCGTGATCACGCTGGCGACAGTCGAGGGCATCGTCTCGCTCAGCCCCCCGCGCCCGCAGAACGACGCGATCAGGTCGCCCCGCAAGGTCCCGGTGTCGGGGACGACGCCGGCCAGTCCTCGATGGTGGGCGGCGAGCGCATCGACGACCAGTTCGGCCTTACCGTCCCAACGCCGGTACAGGGTCGCCTTCGACGCATGTGCCACGGCCGCGACCGCGTCCATCGTCAACCGGTCGTAGCCCACCTCGACGAGCACCTCGAGGGTGGCGTCGAGGATCTCCTGCTCGCGTGCGCCCTCGACCCGCGGGCGGGGCGTGGCAGTTGCGCTGGTCACCAAGGCTGGAGCTCCTGCATCGGATAGAACGGAACGGTTTCGTTCCATCCGAACCATCCGGGCCGGAAAGCTATTCCCGCGCCAGCGGAAACCCTTGGGCGATCGCTGGATTACTCGAGCAGCGCGAGCGCGGAGTCGGCGGCCAGTTCCCGCCAGGCGCGCCAGCCACGCAGGAGGTAGTGCCCCCGTGGACCCATGTCGACGAACCGGGTACTGACCGCGTGGGCGGCGGCGCGGCCGACGACCGCCCGGGTGATCTGGTACGACGTGATCCGGTCGCGGCGACCGTGGCCAGCGACGAGATGCCGCCCCGTCAGCCGGTGCACCGGGGTGTCCTCGGTGAACCAGGGGGCCAGCCCGACCACGCCGACGACCTGCTCCTCGTCGGCCACATGAACTGCCACCCGGGCACCCATGGAGTGGCCGATCAGAACGATCGGGACGTCGCCGACCTCACGGCGGACCACGTCGATCGCCGCGCGGGCGTCCTGTTGTGGCGCGTGACCACCGTTCCACCCGCGTTGGCGGTAGCGCACGGCATACGTCGCGACGTCCTGGGGCGCCGCGACCGGGGCGATCTCGCGCTGCAGTCGGCGGATCAGCCACCACGAGGCGCTTCGACCGTCTACGGGTTGCTCGGACGTCGGCCGACCGCCGTGCAACAGCACCAGCGCCCCACGCGGCGAGCCACCCACCTTGGTCCTGGTGAGGTGGGGCATGACGGAGGTCGAAGACATAGCGGTGGCGATGGTAGCCGGAGGGTCAGCATGCATACCGGTAGTTCGTCGCCGGCCGCTGCGCGGATTTGTCGTGGGCGAGCGGCAAGATAGGGCCATGACGTCCCCCGAGCCCACCGCTGAGGTGGCCCCGGCGCCGAGCGACGCGCGTGAGCGACACGCGGTTCTCGCCGAGCGCATCGAGGAAGCCCGCTGGCGCTACTACGTTCTCGATGATCCGACGCTGTCCGACGCCGACTTCGATGCGGCGATGCGTGATCTGGAGGCTCTCGAGGAGGAGTTCCCCGAACTCCGCACCCCCGACTCACCCACGCAGAGGGTGGGTGGGGCGGTGTCCACCGACTTCACCGCCGTGGACCACCTCCAGCCCATGGAGTCGCTCGACAACGCGTTCACCAGCGAGGAGCTCGACAGTTGGTACGCCCGTCTGGCGCGGGAGGAGATCACCGACCCTCTACTCCTGTGTGAGCTGAAGGTCGACGGACTGGCGATCAACCTGCTCTACGAGCACGGGCGACTGGTGCGTGCCCTGACCCGCGGCGACGGCCGCACCGGTGAGGACGTCACCCCCAACGTCAAAACCATCGCCTCGGTGCCGCATCGGCTCGCCGACGACGCAGACGTCCCCGTGCCCAGCCTGGTCGAAGTGCGCGGTGAGGTGTTCCTCCCGGTCGAGGCGTTCGAGCGGCTCAACCGCTCGATGACCGAGGCGGGCAAGCCGATGTTCGCCAACCCGCGCAACGCCGCGGCCGGTTCGCTCCGGCAGAAGGACCCCCGAGTCACGGCGACGCGCGATCTCGGCATGGTCTGCCACGGCCTGGGGGCGCGTGAGGGTTTCGAGCCCGACGCCCAGTCGACGGCCTACGCCGCGTTGAAAGCCTGGGGGCTGCCCACCAGCGACCGCGTGCGGGTCGTGCCGGACCTGGCCGGGGTGCGCGCCTACATCGACTTCTACGCCGAGCACCGCCACGACGTCGAGCACGAGATCGACGGCGTCGTGGTCAAGGTCGATGCAGTCGCGTCGCAGCGCCGACTCGGCTCGACGTCGCGGGCGCCGCGCTGGGCGATCGCCTTCAAGTACCCGCCCGAAGAGGTCAACGCCAAGCTCCAGGCGATCGAAGTCAGCGTCGGACGCACCGGCCGGGTCACGCCCTTCGGCGTCATGGAGCCCACTCGGGTGGCCGGGTCGACGGTGGAGCGGGCCACTCTGCACAACGCGCACGAGGTCCAGCGCAAGGACGTGCGACCCGGTGACACCGTCATCTTGCGCAAAGCCGGCGACGTCATCCCGGAGATCCTCGGACCGGTGCTGGCCCTTCGCCCCGAGGGGCTCGAGCCCTGGGTGATGCCGACCGAGTGCCCCTCCTGCGGAACCACCCTGGCCCAGGAGAAGGAGGGCGACAAGGACCTTCGCTGCCCCAACCACCGGGCGTGCCCGGCCCAAGTGCTCGACCGGGTCTTCCATGTCGCGGGGCGGGGTGCCTTCGATATCGAAGGCCTGGGTGCGGAGGCAGCCGCGTCGCTGCTCGCGGCGGGCGTGATCGCCAACGAGGGTGACGTGTTCGATCTCGACGCGGCCGCGCTGTTGCAAGCGCCGCTGTTCACCCGGGCACCGAAGAAGAACGAGGAAGGACCCCAACTGTCGGCCAACGCCGACAAGCTGCTGGCCAACCTCGCCTCCGCGACCCAGGTGCCGCTGTGGCGAGTGCTGGTGGCTCTCTCGATCAGGCATGTCGGCCCCACGGCCGCCCGCGCCCTGGCCGCGGAGTTCGGCTCGATGGCGGCCGTGCGGTCGGCCTCGCTCGAAGAACTGTCCGCGGCTGAGGGGGTCGGGCCGGTCATCGCCGAGTCGGTGATCGAGTGGTTCGAGGTGGACTGGCACCGCGACATCGTGGACAAGTGGGCGGCCGCCGGCGTCACCATGGCCGATGCGCGCGACGAGTCGGTGACCGACACGCTCGCTGGGCTCACCATTGTGGTGACCGGCTCGCTGGAGCGGTTCACTCGCGACAGCGCCAAGGAGGCGATCCTGGCCCGAGGCGGGAAGGCCGCGGGCTCGGTCTCGAAGAAGACCGACTACGTGGTGGTCGGCGCCAACGCCGGCTCCAAGGCCGACAAGGCCGAACAACTCGGCGTACCCGTGCTCGACGAAGCGGGCTTCGAGCAACTTCTGCTCGCGGGCCCGGACCAGTAGTAGGGAGAGCGAGCTGCGGCCCAACCTGAGCCGGGTCGGCACGGTGGTGGCGCGACACCTAGGATTCTCGGCATGCCTGAAATCACCCGTGACGAGGTCGCCCACCTGGCCGACCTTGCCCGGATCGACCTGTCCGATGCCGAACTCGACCACCTGGCGCCGCAGTTGTCGGTGATTCTGGAGTCGGTGGCCTCGATCAGCGCGGTCGCCTCCGACGACATCCCGCCGACGTCGCACGCGCTGCCGCTGGTCAACGTCTTCCGCGAGGACGTCGTGGTCGCGGGGCTCACCCAGGAGCAGGCACTCTCGGGCGCCCCCGCGGCGGAGCAGGATCGCTTCAGCGTTCCCCGCATCCTCGGGGACGAGCAGTGATCCGGCAGACGGCTGCGGCGATGGCCGACGCGCTCGCCGCAGGCTCGGTCACCTCGGTCGAGCTGACCCAGGCGCATCTCGACCGGATCGCCGATGTCGACGCGGCCGTGCACGCCTTCCTCCACATCGATGCCGAGGGCGCCCTGGCCCAGGCGGCTGCCTCCGACCAGCGCCGGGCCGAGGGCCGGACGGCGAGCACGCTCGACGGGGTGCCGATCGCGGTCAAGGACGTGCTGGCCACCGAGGGGCTGCCCACGACCTGCGGCTCGAAGATCCTGCAGGGCTGGATCCCGCCGTACGACGCGACCGTCGTCGGACGACTCCGGCAGGCCGGCCTGCCGATCCTCGGCAAGACCAACATGGACGAGTTCGCGATGGGTTCCTCCACCGAGCACTCGGCGTACGGCGCCACGCACAACCCCTGGGACCTCGACCGGATCCCCGGCGGATCGGGCGGGGGATCGGCGGCCGCGGTGTCGGCCTACGAGGCCCCGCTCGCACTCGGCACCGACACCGGCGGATCGATCCGCCAGCCGGCCGCGGTCACCGGGTCGGTGGGCGTGAAGCCCACCTATGGTGGCGTCTCGCGCTACGGCCTCGTCGCGTTGGCCAACTCCCTCGACCAGGTCGGCCCGGTCACCCGCACGGTGCTCGACGCCGCGCTGCTGCACGAGATCGTCGGCGGCCATGACCCGCGTGACTCCACCAGCATCGACCAGCCGCTTCCGGCGTTGGTGGACGCGGCCCGCCGCGGCGCCGACGGCGACCTGACGGGGGTCCGGATCGGCGTCATCACCGAGCTCGGCGGCGAGGGCTACCAGGCCGGGGTGCTCGCCCGGTTCCAGGAGTCGGTCGAGGCCTTGGTACAGGCCGGCGCCGAGGTGGTCGAGGTGTCCTGCCCCTCCTTCGTGCACGCATTGGCGACCTACTACCTCATCCTGCCGGCGGAGGCGTCGAGCAACCTCGCGAAGTTCGACGCCATGCGCTACGGCCTGCGCGTGCTGCCCGAAGGGATCGACAACCCGTCCGCCGAGGACGTCATGCGCTCGACCCGCGACGCCGGCTTCGGTGATGAGGTGAAGCGCCGGATCATCCTCGGCACCTATGCGCTCTCCAGCGGCTACTACGACGCCTTCTACGGCCAGGCTCAGAAGGTGCGCACGCTGATCAGCCGCGACTTCGAGGCGGCCTTCGGCCAGGCCGACGTGCTGGTGTCGCCCACCGCGCCGACCACGGCGTTCAAGCTGGGGGAGAAGCTCGACGATCCGCTGGCGATGTACCTGAACGACCTGGCCACGATCCCGGCCAACTTGGCCGGCATCCCCGGCATCTCGGTGCCCAGCGGCCTGGCCGACGAAGACGGACTCCCCGCGGGCTTGCAGATTCTGGCGCCGGCACTCGCCGACGATCGGCTGTATCGGGTGGGCGCGGCCGCCCAGTCGTTGCTGGAAGGCCGTTGGGGTGGTCCGTTGCTGGATCAAGCCCCCGATCTGCAGGGAGTGGTCGCATGAGCGAGGCGTTGGTGGAATTCGACGAGGTCGCTCGCGTCCTTCGACCCGGCGCTGGGGCTCGAGGTCCATGTGGAGCTCAACACCGCCTCCAAGATGTTCTGTGGCTGCGCGACCGAATTCGGTGCCGAGCCCAACTCCCAGGTCTGCCCGACCTGCCTCGGCCTTCCCGGGGCCATGCCGGTGGTCAACAAGGTGGCGGTCGAGAGCGCGATGCGGATCGGCCTGGCCCTCAACTGCGAGATCGCGGAATGGTGCCGCTTCGCGCGCAAGAACTACTTCTATCCCGATATGCCCAAGAACTTCCAGACCTCGCAGTACGACGAGCCGATCGCTTTCGAGGGCTGGACCGAGGTGGAGGTCGAGGGCGAGACCTATCCGCATCGAGATCGAGCGCGCGCATATGGAGGAGGACACCGGCAAGTCGCTGCACGTCGGCGGTTCGACCGGCCGAATCCATGGAGCCGACTACTCCCTCGTCGACTACAACCGCGCCGGTATCCCGCTGATCGAGATCGTCACCAAGCCGATCCTCGGCACCGGCGCCAAGGCGCCCCTCGTCGCCAAGGCGTACGTCGCGCACCTGCGCGAACTGCTGCTCGGCCTCGAGGTCAGCGATGTCCGCATGGAGCAGGGCTCGCTGCGGTGCGACGTCAACCTGTCCCTGGCTCCCGCCGGCGCCGGAGGGCTCGGCACCCGCACGGAAACCAAGAACGTCAACTCGCTGCGCTCGGTCGACCGAGCCGTGCGCTACGAGATGCAGCGCCACGCCGCGGTGCTCGGCTCCGGCGCGTCGATCCTCCAGGAGACCAGGCACTGGCACGAGGACACGGGCGTCACCACCAGCGGGCGAGAGAAGTCCGACGCCGAGGACTACCGCTACTTCCCCGAGCCCGACCTGGTCCCGGTCGCGCCCAGTCGTGAGTGGGTCGACGAGCTGCGCTCGGCGCTGCCCGAGCCGCCACGCGTGCGTCGAGCCCGGCTGCAGGCGGCGTGGGGGTTCTCCGATCTGGAGATGCGCGACACCGTCGGCGCGGGTGCGCTCACCTTGGTTGAGCGGACCATCGCGGCTGGCGCGGCGCCGCAAGCCGCCCGGAAGTGGTGGCTGTCGGATCTGGCGCGCCGGGCCAACGACACCGGTCGTGACATCACCGATCTGGGGGTCACCCCCGAACAGGTGGCGCAGGTCCAGGCGCTGGTCGATGGGGGAGCCCTCAACGACAAGCTGGCGCGGCAGGTGTTCGACGGACTGGTGGCCGGCGAAGGCTCACCCGAGGAGATCGTGGCGGCCCGGGGTCTGGCGATCGTCTCCGATGACGGGGCGTTGGGCGAGGCCGTCGATCGGGCCATCGCCGACAACCCCGATGTCGCTGCCAAGATCCGCGAGGGCAAGGTCGCGGCCGCCGGAGCCCTGATCGGTGCGGTCATGAAGCAGATGCGCGGACAAGCCGACGCCGGTCGGGTCCGCGAGCTGATCCTCGAGCGGCTCAGCTGACTCAGGCACCTGGCGCGGGCCGGTTGCCGACTGGTTGCGGGCCGTCGGGGTGGGTTAGGGTGAGCTCGCTCTCACTGAGCACTGCTGAACACCTGATGACACGCCCGTGGTGGGGGAAGCCGGTCCAATTCCGGCGCTGACCCGCAACCGTAGGCCGCGTTGGTGCACCACCACCGCGGCGAGCCGGAACACCTGCCCCGAGCGTCTCCCTAATGAATCGCTGTCGAGGAAACGGCGGAGGGAACGCGAGACAGCCCTGCTGTCGCCGTCGACCACTCCGCCCGCAGCGGAGAGGAAACGATGTCCCGTTCCATCTTCACGTCCACGCGCTTGCGCGGCAGGCTGGCGGTCGGCGTAGCGAGCGCCGCTCTGCTCGTGGCCACCACCCCTGCCCACGGCCTCGGAGACGACGCCGGGGCCGCGGACTGGCTGGCGACGCAGTACGACGCCAACGGTGTGGTCTTCAACGACCAGTACTCGTTCGTCGACTACGGCCTGACCATCGACACCACCCTCGCCCTGGATGAGCTCGGCGGGCACAAGTCAGCCGTCGTCACCGCCCGCAAGGCCATGGCAGCGGGCATCGACAACTACATCTCTGGCGACGCCGCGGGTGACCCCGGATCGACCTATGCCGGTGCGGTCGCCAAAGCCGCCGTCCTCGCGCAGGACACGGGCGGCAACGCGCGGGCCTTCGGCGGGCAGAACCTGATCACCGTGCTCGAGGGCCGGATCGCGACCACCGCGCCGATCACCGGTCGGATCGAAGACCAGAGCACCTACGGCGACTACGCCAATGTCATCGGGCAGGCCTTCGCAGCTCGGGCGCTGAACGTTGCCGGGTCGGCGCGGGCCGCGGACGCCACCGCGTTCTTGCTGGATCAACAGTGTGCTGATGGCTACTTCCGGCTCAACCTGACCGCCGACAAGGCGGCAGCAGACCAGGGTTGCTCGGGGAGCGACGAGCCGAACACCGACGTCACTGCGTTGGCGGTCCTCGCGTTGAAGGCCTCGGGCTCCTCGCAGTCCGGCGTCCGGATGGCGATCCGCAAGGCCAGCAACTGGCTCGCCGATGCCCAAGCGGGCAACGGTTCGTTCGGCGGCGGCGTCGGCACCGCCGACGCCAACGCCAACAGCACCGGTCTGGCCGGCTCGGCCCTGGGGGCCACCGACAAGTGCCGGGCCGCCGGCTACGCGGCGCGCTTCGTGGGCAAACTGCAGGTCCCGACCGGGCTGACCGGTCCGCTCTCCTCCGATCTCGGCGCCATCGCCTATGACAAGGTCGCACTCGCTGCGGGCAAGACCGATGGAGTCACCACCCTGACGCGGGATTCGTGGCGCCGGGCCTCGGCGCAGGCGGCTCCTGCGCTGCTGCACACCTTGTCGAAGAAGGGCGCGCGCTTGGACGCACCGCGCGGCTACGTCCGGGGTGGACGCAAGGCCCAGTTGACGGTCACTCGCCTGCCGGCCGGGCAGCTCGCCTGTCTGGTGACCAAGCGGACCTCCGCCGAGGACGCCGTCACCGGCGCCAAGGGACAGGTGACCGCGGTCAAGGTGCGGATGCCGAAGCAGACGGGTCGGGTGGGCTTCGCGCTCACGACGTACGCCGGCACCGATGCGGCCTCGGTGAAGGTGCTCGGCCCGCTCAAGATCAAGGTCAAGGTGCGCAAGGACTCCGTGCGCAGGGGCGCCAAGCAGGTCGTGGTGGCCAAGCGGCTGGCCAAGCGCGAGCGGGTCAGGGTCAAGGTCAACGGCGTGACCGTGGCCCAGGGCAAGACCGACGCACGCGGGCGCTTCAAGGCCAAGTTCCGGGCCGGCTTCAAGCCCGGCAAGGCCAAGGTGAAGGTGCTCGGCGAGTTCGGCGGGATCCGCCGGGGCACCGCGACCTTCAAGGTCCGTCGCTGACCGCGGTCGACCCTCGAGGAGTGGAACGATGAGCAGCACCAGGCGCCGAACCGCCCGCGGACTCCGTGTAGTTCGCGGACTTCGTGGGCTGGTCGCCACCTGCCTGGTCGGATTCGCCGCCGTC
The DNA here is from genome assembly GCA_963781605.1 of uncultured Actinomycetota bacterium. Taxonomy (GTDB): domain Bacteria; phylum Actinomycetota; class Actinomycetes; order Propionibacteriales; family Nocardioidaceae; genus Nocardioides. The sequence goes on along the minus strand of CAWAGO010000010.1, from coordinate 247,443 downwards.
GCGGGCGTGGCTCTCAGCGCCACGCCCGCGGAGGCGGCGGTATGCGGCAGCGGCTCGGGCGTCAGCGTGGTGGTGGACTTCCACGAGTTGGGCGGGGGCGTCGTCTCGAAGTGCGCGACCGATGGCGGCGGGACAGTGGCGTCGACTCTGTTCACCAATGCCGGGTTCCCGCTCACCTATGTCCAACAGCAGCCCGGCTTCGTCTGCCGGGTATCTGGCGCACCGGCGTCCGCTTCCTGTGTGAAGACTCCGCCGAGCGACGCCTATTGGGGATTGTTCTGGTCCGACGGAACCTCGGGCACGTGGTCCTACGCCGCATTGGGCGTGGGCTCGCTGACGGTGCCCGACGGTGGCTCGGTCGCGTTCTCCTGGCAGGGCAGCACTACCAAGGCGCCACCCGGAGTCGCACCACCGAAGTCCGCCACCACAGCACCCGCGTCGCCGACCCCGCCCCCACCGACCACGCAGTCCCCGACCACCCCCGCCCCGAGCGGATCCGGCAACGGGGGCGGCAGGCAATGGCGGAGGCGGAGGGTCAGCGGAAGTGGCGGCAACGGGGGCGGTGGCGGCAACGCCGCCGGGGGCGGAACGTCTCCTGCCCAACCCGGCCCGTCCTCGGCGACCACCGACCAGTCATCGTCCAGTTCGAGCGGCGACGGACCGACGTCGTCGAAGCCCAGCCGCACCCCGAAGTCGAAGTCCCCGACATCGGCGCCGCCCTCGGCCAGCACCGACACCACCGCACCCGCAGCAGCAGCGGCCGACGGAACTGGTGTCTCGCAGGTGGCCGCCACGGCTCCAGACGACGACGGCTTGCCGCTGTGGGTCCCGCTCGCTCTCGTCGCGCTGCTCGGCGCGGCCGCCGGAGGCGTCGCCTGGACTCGTCGTTCCGTCAGCCCTAGTGGTGGGCACAGCAGCGGACCCGGAAGCGGACATCGGGGGTGAGTGGCACGGCCGTCAAGCGGCATCCCCAACGACTGGCTCGCGACCTGCACCCGGTCGCTTGGTGGTGCTGGGCGCTCGGTACCGCGGCGGCTGCCTCGCTGACCACCAACCCGCTGCTGCTCCTCGGTTTGATCGCCGCAGCCGCCCTCGTGGTCGCCGCCCGACGCGGGGACCAGCCGTGGGCTCGATCCTTCCGGCTCTATCTCTGGCTCGGTGCCTTCATCATCGCCATTCGGGTGGTCTTCCGGATCCTGTTCGGTGGTCCCACGATCGGGCCGGTGTTGGTCGACCTGCCCTCGATCCCTCTGCCCTCGTGGGTGGCGGGCATCTCGCTGCTCGGACCGGTCACCGCCGACGAACTCCTGGCCGCGGCCTACGACGGCCTTCGGCTCGCCACGATCGTGATCTGTGTGGGCGCCGCCAACTCATTGGCCAACCCCAAGCGACTGCTCAAGTCGGTGCCCCCCGCGCTCTATGAGATCGGCACCACCCTGGTGGTCGCGGTGACGGTGCTGCCCCAACTCGCCGAGAGTGTGGTGCGCGTGCGAGCCGCCCAATCTCTGCGCGCCGGCGAGAGCGGACGCACCCGAGGTCTGCGCCGCACCCTGGTTCCGGTTCTGGAGGACGCCCTCGAACGCTCTCTCACGCTGGCCGCGGGCATGGACGTCCGCGGCTACGGCCGCGCCGGTGCGGCCAGTCCTGGCCAGCGCCGCCGGACAGGAGCGCTGATGATCAGCGGCCTGCTCGGCGTGTGTGTCGGCGTCTACGCGACCCTCGATGTCACCGCCCCCCGCGTCTTGGCGCTACCGATGCTCGCGCTGGGGGTGCTGGTGAGTGTCGGAGGTCTGGTCCAATCCGGCCGCAATGTCACCCGGACTCGCTATCGGCCCGACCCCTGGGGCTGGCCGGAGTTCGCTGTCGCCGCCGCCGGTATCGCCGTGGCGGTCAGCTTCCGGATCGAAGGAGTCACGCACCCCGCCATCGTCTATCCGGCGCTCGACGCCGTCCCCTCGGTGGCGGCCGTGGGCCTCCTCGCACTGATCGTCGCCGCCCTCCCGGCTGTGCTTGCTCCGCCTACGACGCGTCGCGCGACAGGAATCCCGACGACCGCGCCGGCCGCAGACATGGGCGACCATCCAGCCAGCCCGTTTGACGTAGCGCCCCGTGAGCGCTCCTCAACGGAGGTGGCGTCATGATCGAACTGCGGGGAGTGCGAGTGGCTTACGCCGACCGGCCGGAACCGGTGCTGGCAGGCCTCGATCTGACCCTTGTCGAGGGCGAACTCGTGGTGGTGTCCGGTCGCACCGGCAGTGGCAAGTCCACCCTTCTTGGGGTGCTGTCGGGGCTCGTACCCCGCTTCACCGGCGGCGCCTTGCACGGTGACCTGCTGATCGACGGCCACTCAGTGCTCCACCTGCCGCCACGGGAACGCGCCGACGTCATCGGGTCGGTGGCTCAGAACCCGGCGTCCGGCTTCGTCACCGATTCGGTCGAAGAGGAGCTCGCCTACGGCATGGAGCAGTTGGGCTATCCGCCCGCGACGATGCGCCGCCGTGTCGAGGAGACCCTCGACCTGCTCGGTATCGCCGAGCTCCGCCATCGCGACCTCCGCACGCTCTCGGGCGGACAACAGCAACGGGTCGCCATCGGCTCGGTGCTCACGACGCATCCTCGGCTTCTGGTGCTCGACGAGCCGACCTCCGCTCTCGACCCGACGGCGGCCGAAGAGGTGCTCGCCACGATCACCCGTCTGGTTCACGACGTGGGCGTCACCGTGGTGCTCGCCGAGCACCGCCTGGAGCGGGTGGTGCCGTTCGCCGACCGGATCTGCCTGCTCGACGGGGGATCCACCCGCGTGGGGGCGCCGGCCGAGATCCTGGCGACCAGCCCGGTCGTCCCGCCGATCGTCGAGCTCGGGCGCTTGTTGGCCTGGCAGCCGCTCCCGCTGACGGTGCGCGACGCAAGAGCGGCCGCGCGCCGCGAGCCTCCGGCGATCACGGCCACGATCACCGCACCGGTGAGCGACTCTCCGACATCCACCGGCCATCACTCGCTCCTGTCCGAGCCTCTCCTGACAGCGAACGCCGTCACGGTCACCCACGGCCCGAGCGTGGCGGTCGACTCGGTCGACCTTGCCGTGCGGCCAGGGGAGGTCGTGGCTCTGATGGGTCGCAACGGCTCGGGCAAGTCGTCCCTTCTGTGGGCCCTGCATGGCGCCGGGGACCGCCGTTCCGGGATGGTCAGGGTGCTGACCGACGATGGTCCGCGCGATCCCGCCCGACTCGAGCCGGCGGCCAGGCGCAGCGTGATCGGATTGGTCCCGCAGAATCCCGCCGACCTGCTCTATCGCGACACCGTCGACGAGGAGTGCTCCACGGCCGGTGATGCTCGCGGCGTGCTCGACCGCCTGCTGCCCGGGCTGCCGGGCGATGTCCACCCGCGCGACCTCTCCGAGGGAGAACGCCTGGCCGTCGCGCTCGCGGTGATCTTGTCGGCGCGGCCGAGAATCGTCCTCCTGGACGAACCCACGCGCGGCCTCGACTACGCCGCCAAAGCACGCTTCGCCGCGATCCTGGGCGAGCTGGCGACTGAGGGTCACGCGATCGTGGTGGCGACTCACGACGTCGAGTTCGCCGCTGCAGTGGCCCATCTCGCGATCGTGTTGGCCGACGGGGCGGTGGTCTCGTCGGGCCCGGCCGGACGGGTACTGACCGAATCTCCTGCCTTCGCACCCCAGGTCGCCAAGGTGCTGGGTGCCCCCTGGCTGCGGGTCGACCAAGTCGCCTCGGCGCTGGAGCCGGCATGAGCACACCGTCCCGGCTGACGTCGACCCTGCCTCGCCACGCGACCGCGGTGCCGTTGGGCCTGCGCTCGAGGCTGGTGCTGGCCGTCGCCAGCCTGGCCGGCCTGATGATGCTGATCTGGCCGCTCCTCGTGCAGGTGCCGGAGGGGGTACGCGTGGACCCACCGTTCGTGTTCTTGGCGCTGCTCCCCATCGTGACGATGGTGGTGCTCGCCGAGATCAGCGAAGGCGGGATGGACGCGCGCGTGCTGGCCGTCCTCGGCATGTTGAGTGCGGTGATCGCGGTGCTGAGGGGGTTGTCCGCGGGCACTGCGGGCGTCGAGCTGGTGTTCTTCGTTCTGATCCTGGCCGGAAGGGTGTTCGGGCCCGGCTTCGGGTTCGTGCTCGGGTGCACCTCACTGTTTGCCTCGGCCTTGATGACGGCCGGCGTCGGGCCGTGGCTGCCCTACCAGATGCTGGTCTCCGCGTGGGTCGGCATGGGCGCCGGTCTGTTGCCACGACGGCTGACGGGTCGTGCCGAGATCGCGATCCTCGCGGCCTACGGAGTGATATCGGCCTACGTGTTCGGGATGTTGATGAACCTCTCGGGGTGGCCGTTCCTGTTGGGCATCGAGATCCCTGGTCACGAGGGGGCGTTGTCCTACGTGGCGGGTGCGCCGCTGGTCGACAACCTCCAGACGTTCGCCGTCTACACGCTGCTGACCTCCACCGGTTCGTGGGACACCGGACGAGCCATCACGAACGCGGTCGCCATCGTGGTGCTGGGGCCGGCCATCCTGATGACTCTGCGCCGCGCCGCCCGGCGCTCCGTGATCACAGCGCCGCCCGTCGCTCCGTGATCACCGGAAGCCACGAGTCGGGGGAGTAGCGGTGCGCATCCTCAGACCGGCGGGGGAGCGTCGGGCTCGGTGATTCGAGCGTCCGGCCGCCGAGTGGCGCCGACGCTGGCCACGACGACGCAGGCCACGGCCGTCCACTGCACCGGTGTCAGGAACTCGCCCAGCACCAGGATGCCCGCCAGCGCCGCCGCGGCGGGCTCGAGGCTCATCAGGATCGAGAAGACCGACGGCCTGAGCTTCCGGAGCGCCGCCATCTCGAAGCTGTAGGGGATGACCGAGCTCAGGATGCCGATCGCCGCGCCCAGGGCCAGGACCCGTGGCTCCAAGAGTCCGGTCCCCTCGGTCACCCAGGCTGGGCCGGTCAGCAGAACGGTGGCGACGAGGCTGGCGATGGCCAGTCCGTCGACCCCGGACCAACGCCGCCCGGTGTGGGCGCTCAGCACGATGTAGGCCGCCCAGGCGGCCCCCGCGAGCAGCGCGAAGGCGACTCCCGCCAGAGTGACGTCGCCGGGCTCCGCTCCGAGCAACGCCACGCCGAGAGCGGCGAGCAGGACCCATGCGAAATCACGCGCGCGACGCGATCCCGCGACCGCAAGCACCAGCGGCCCGACGAACTCGATGGTGACCGCGAGCCCCAACGGGATCCGCGCGAAGGACTGATAGATCGCCCAGTTCATCGTCGCGAGGCTGACGCCGAAGCCCAACGCGACCAGCCAGTCCTGGCGACTGCGCCCTCGCCAGGCCGGGCGTGCCACCGCCAGCAGAACCAGCGTGCTGGTGATCAGGCGCAGCCACACCATGCCGGTCGGACCGACGATGTCGAAGAGATTCTTGGCGATCGCTGCGCCGAACTGAACCGAAGCGATCCCGAGGAGCACCAGCCAGATCGGGGACATCCGGGGGGATCGCACTCGGCGAGTCTAGGGATGCCTCGCGCTGCACGAGATCGCGGCGGGTCTTGACTTGTCGGTGGGCGGTGGAAGCATCGGTTCCACGCCGGTCACGCGGTAGCGCCCGAACTCGCGGGGGTCCGGCCCGGCGTGAGGGGAGCTGACGATGCCGTCGACATTCGTGATGGTCGGGACGCGCAAAGGGCTGTGGTTGGGTCGCTCCGACCACGAGCGCAGCCAGTGGGAGTGGACCGGGCCGCACTTCCCGATGGAGGAGGTCTATTCCGTCCTTCTCGACGCCCGCGGTGACCGCCCCCGCCTGCTGGCCGGTGCCGCGTCGAGCTGGCTGGGTCCGCAGGTGTGGCGCTCCGACGACCTCGGCGTGACCTGGCAGGAGACGCCCAACGGCGCCGTCACCTTTCCCGAGGGCACGGGCGCCACCTTGGCTCGGGTCTGGCAACTCCAGCCAGGCCTCGACGACGGCGTGATCTGGGCGGGCACCGAGCCCGGGGCGATCTTCCGCTCCAACGACAACGGGGAGACCTTCTCCTTGGTCCGGGGGCTGTGGGATCACCCGCACCGCCCTCAATGGAATGCGGGCTTCGGCGGCCAGGCGTTCCACACGCTGCTGCCGCATCCCGACAATCCCGACGCGCTGCTGGCCGCCATCTCCACCGGCGGGGTCTATCGCACCGATGACGGCGGGGAAACGTGGCGCCCGTCCAACACCGGTATCAAGGCCGAGTTCATGCCCGGCGACCGGCATTACCCCGAGTTCGGTCAGTGCGTTCACAAGGTGACCCGGCATCCGGCGCAGCCCGAGCGCCTCTACCTGCAGAACCACGGTGGGGTCTACCGCTCCGACGACGGCGGCACCTCGTGGGACGACATCGCGCCGGGGCTGCCCTCCGACTTCGGGTTCCCGATGGTGGTGAACCCGCACGACCCCGACACGGTCTACTGCTTCCCCTTGGGCAACGCCGGATCTCGCTGGCCGGTCGAGGGCAAGGCGCGAGTGTGGCGCTCCACCAACGCCGGAGATTCGTGGGAGCCGCTCGGCGAGGGTTCCCTGCCCGACGACTACTACGTGGCCGTCATGCGCGATGCCATGTGCACCGACGCCCACGACGAGCCCGGCCTCTACTTCGGCGGACGCAACGGCACCGTGTGGGCGAGTGCCGATGCCGGCGACACGTGGTCGGCCATCGTCAGCGACCTGCCCGACGTGATGGTGGTGCGGGCCGCGGTCCTCGATGACGGCCACGCCCCGGTGCACTGACCCGGGCCGACAAGTAACCGATCCGGGTCCGCGCAACATGGGCACGGCGCGGAACCCGGATCGGTGGGACCGGACACCACGGGGGAAGTCTCCGGCTGTGCTCTAACGGTAGGTCAGAAATCGCCGGACGAGAATGGTTAGACCCGACAGGTCTGGACAAATGACCACGATGTGTCGAACTCAAACCCGTCGCCGCGCGGACGTTCCGGCGGCTGCGGCCCTTGACGAGACGGCGTCCGGAGCGCACCCGGGCGGCCCAGTAGGCTCGGCCCCATGAGCCACCCGCGCGATCTCGACAGTCATCAGGGCCCCGGACCGGACATCAAGCCCCGATCGCGCGATGTCACCGATGGCCTCGAAAAAGCCGCCGCCCGCGGCATGCTCCGGGCCGTGGGTATGCAGGACGACGACTTCGCCAAGCCGCAGATCGGCGTGGCGAGCAGTTGGAACGAGATCACTCCGTGCAACCTCTCCCTCGACCGACTCGCCAAGGCGGTCAAGAACGGCGTCCACGCCGCTGGCGGCTACCCGCTCGAGTTCGGCACGATCTCGGTGTCCGACGGCATCTCGATGGGCCACGAGGGGATGCACTTCTCGCTGGTCAGTCGCGAGGTGATCGCCGACTCGGTCGAGACCGTGATGATGGCCGAGCGACTCGACGGCTCGGTGCTGTTGGCCGGGTGCGACAAGTCGCTGCCCGGCATGTTGATGGCCGCGGCCCGACTCGATCTGGCCAGCGTGTTCCTCTACGCCGGTTCGATCATGCCGGGGCAGGTGGATGGGCGCGATGTGACCATCATCGACGCCTTCGAGGCCGTGGGAGCCTGCTTGGCCGGCAAGATCACCCGGGCCGAGGTCGACCGGATCGAACGGGCGATCTGTCCCGGCGAAGGTGCCTGCGGCGGGATGTACACCGCCAACACGATGGCGTCGGTCGGCGAAGCGCTGGGGATGTCGCTCCCAGGCTCGGCGGCGCCGCCGGCTGTGGACCGTCGTCGTGACGGCTTCGCGCACCGGTCGGGCGAGGCCGTCGTCGGGATGCTTCGTCAGGGCATCACGGCTCGCCAGATCATGACGCGAGAGGCGTTCGAGAACGCCATCGCCGTGGTGATGGCACTCGGTGGATCGACCAATGCCGTGCTGCACCTGCTGGCGATCGCCCGCGAGGCCGAGGTCGACCTGGAACTCGACGACTTCAACCGGATCGGCGACAAGGTGCCGCATCTGGGCGACCTCAAGCCATTCGGCCGCTTTGTGATGAACGACGTGGACAAGGTCGGCGGCATCCCGATGGTGATGAAGGCCCTCGTCGACGCCGGCCTGATGCACGGCGACGTGCTGACCGTCACCGGCAAGACGATGGCGGAGAACCTGGACGCGCTGGCCCCGCCTTCGATCGACGGAGAGATCATCCGTCCACTCGCCCGGCCGATCCACCGCAGCGGTGGGCTGACGATCCTCAAGGGGTCGCTGGCCCCGGACGGCGCGGTGGTCAAGACCGCAGGCTTCGACGACACGACCTTCACGGGAACGGCCAGGGTCTTCGACGGCGAACGAGCGGCTCTCGATGCGTTGACCGCCGGCGAGATCAAGGCCGGTGACGTGGTGGTGATCCGCTACGAAGGGCCCAAGGGGGGTCCGGGAATGCGCGAGATGCTCGCGATCACCGGAGCGATCAAGGGCGCCGGACTCGGCAAGGACGTGCTGCTGATCACCGACGGCCGCTTCTCCGGAGGCACGACCGGGCTGTGCGTCGGCCACATCGCCCCCGAGGCCACCGACGGTGGGCCGATCGCCTTCGTGCGCGACGGCGACCAGATCACCCTCGATGTCGCCCATCGCACTCTCGATGTCGCGTTGGAGGACTCCGAGGTGGCGGCTCGCAAGGAGGGCTGGACTCCGCGCCCCGCGAAGTACACGCGCGGGGTGCTCGGCAAGTACGCCAAGGTCGTCCAGAGCGCTGCCCACGGAGCGGTCTGCGGATAGCAATGAGGGCCTGGCAACCGAGGGTGCGGCCGGGGGCGGCCGAAATCGGGTCGAAGCCTGTCCGTGCCGACCTCTAGGCTGGCGGGCATGAGTGCAGTGGCTATCGAGGCGCGCGACCTCGTCAAGCGTTTCGGTGATCTCACCGCAGTCGACCACGTCAGCTTCACCGTGCCCGAGGGCACCGTGTTCGGCATGTTGGGGCCCAACGGCGCCGGCAAGACCACGACCGTGCGCATGATGACGACGCTGACCCGTCCGACCTCCGGCACCGCCGTGATCGCCGGTCACGACGTCGTCGCCGACCCCACCGCGGTGCGGCGAAGCATGGGGCTCACCGCGCAAGGTGCCACGGTCGATGAGTTGCTCACCGGCCGCGAGAACCTCCGCCTGATCGGCGAGCTCTACGGTCTCGCCACCAAGCGCACGCGGGTGATCGGCGACCAGTTGCTCGAGCAGTTCTCTCTGACCGACGCCGGAGACAAGGTCGTCAAGCAGTATTCCGGGGGCATGCGGCGTCGCCTCGACCTCGCGGTCAGCCTGATCGCCGCCCCGCCCGTGTTGTTCCTCGATGAGCCGACCACCGGCCTCGACCCACGCAGCCGCGTGGAGCTGTGGGACGTGCTGCGCGACCTGGTCCGCCAAGGCACCACCTTGTTGCTGACGACCCAATATCTCGACGAGGCCGACCAGTTGGCCGACTCGCTGATCGTCATCGACCATGGCCGGATCATCGCCCAGGGCACGCCCCTCGAGCTCAAGAACGCCTCCGGGACGGCGCGGCTGGCGGTCACCGTCTCCCATGGCGACGATCTCGGACGCGCCGAGAGCATCCTGCGCGGCGAGTTGGGTGAGGTCTACGTCGATCGCGGCGGGCGTCATATCACCTCGCCGGTGGGTGGCATCGGGGTGCTCACCTCGATCGCCGCGCAACTCGAGGCCGCGTCGATCGAACTCGATGACATCGGCCTACAGCGGCCCAGCCTCGACGACGTCTTCTTGAGTCTCACCGGACATCGAGCCGAAGAGCCGGCCGATGACTCCGGCGAGACCGAGTCCTTTGACCACGCCGACGGGGGTGCCGCGCGATGACCATGACTGCCGAGCAAGTGGAGACGGCTGCTCCCCGCCCCGGGACAGCCAGTGTGACCCGCCAGATCCGCACGCTGGTGCGCCGCAATCTGACTCACATCAAGCGACAGCCCGAAATGCTCACCGACGTGACCATCCAGCCGGTGATGTTCGTGCTGTTGTTCGCGTTCGTCTTCGGGGGCTCGATCACGATTCCGGGGGTCAACTACAAAGAGTGGCTGCTGCCGGGGATCATGGCGCAGACCATGGCGTTCGCGTCGTTCGTGGTGGCCGTCGGCCTCAACAACGACCTCGACAAGGGGATCATCGATCGGCTGCGGTCGCTTCCGATCGGCCGTTCCTCGGTGCTCGTGGCCCGCAGTCTTTCCAGCCTGATCCACTCGATGATCGGCGTGATCGTGATGTCGGTGACCGGATTGTTCGTGGGATGGCGGATTCACACCGGCCTCATCGACGGACTGATCGGCTATGCCCTGTTGATCTTCTTCGGCTTCGCCATGATCTGGATCGGCATCCTGGTCGGGTCGACGCTCGGGTCGGTCGAGGCGGTCCAGGGGGTCATGTTCGTGACGATCTTCCCGCTCACCTTCTTGTCCAATGCGTTCGCTCGACCCGAGGGCATGCCGCAGTGGTTGCGCACCATGGCCGAATGGAATCCGATCAGCGCGCTCGTCCAAGCGATGCGCCAGTCGTGGGGCAACGACGGGCTGCCGCTGCCGGCCGACGCCGCGCTCCCGCTGCAGCACCCGGTCATCGCCACGTTGCTGTGGACGGTCGGGCTTTCCCTCGTGCTCGCACCTCTCGCCGTGCGCGCCTACCAACGACGTACCTCCGACTGAGCGGACCGACTGATCGGATGGCCGCGCGCCCGGTCGCCACGATCGTGGTGGCGCAGCTGTTCGGCACCTCGCTGTGGTTCTCCGCCAACAGCACGGCGGTCGATCTGCAGCGGGTGTGGGGTCTCGACGAGGCTGACATCGGCACCCTCACCATTGCCGTGCAGGCGGGGTTCGCCATCGGCACGATGCTCTTCGCGATCACCGGTCTGGCCGACCGCTACTCCGCCAGCAGGATCTTCGCGGTCGCCGCCGTCGTGGGGGCGGCCAGCAATGCGGCCTTCGCGCTGGTGGCGACCGGACTCGGACCCGGCATCGGGTGGCGATTCGTTACGGGTTTGGCGCTGGCGGGTATCTACCCGCTCGGCATGAAGCTGGTGGTGTCGTGGTCACCGGATCAAGCGGGCTCGGCCCTCGGCTGGTTGGTCGGCATGCTCACGGTGGGCACGGCGCTGCCCCATCTGGTCAACGCCGTCGGCGTGGGCTGGCCCTGGCAGGCGGTGATCCTGACGTCCTCCGTGCTGGCTCTGGTCGCGGCGGCGATGGTCGTGTGGCTGGGCGAAGGTCCGCATCTGCCGCGGGGGTCGCGGTCGCGGCTGCGCCTCGGGGCGGTGTTCGCGGCGTTCCGGGTACCCGCCTATCGCGGCGCGGCGCTCGGCTACTTCGGCCATATGTGGGAGTTGTATGCCTTCTGGGCGCTCACGCCGTTGTTGCTGACCCCGGTGCTCGCCCGTGCGGGCTGGGAGTCTGTCGGCGCGCTGTCGGGCTGGTCCTTCGCTGTGATCGGCGCCGGAGCGATCGGCTGCGTGGCCGGCGGGGCCTGGTCCCGCCGCGTCGGCAGCGCCCGGGTCGCGGCCACCGCGCTGGCCACCTCGGGGGCGGTGTGTCTGCTGTTCCCGCTGGTCAAAGACGCTCCGGTGGTGCTGGCGCTGGCGCTGCTGGTGGTGTGGGGGATCGCCGTCGTTGCCGACTCCCCGCAGTTCTCGGCGCTCTCGGCCCGAGCCTGCCCGCCCCATTTGGTGGGCAGCGCCCTGGCCATCCAGAACTCCGTGGGATTCACCATCACCATGGTTGCGATCGCCATCACCTCGCACCTGTTTGCGGACCTGGGTGCCTGGGTCGTACTGATTCTCGCGCCCGGACCGGCGCTGGGCCTGCTGGCGATGGCAAGGGAAGCTGCGATAGTCAGGTCCCATGGGTGATGCAGCGGCCGGTCGGGCCCGCGAACTTGACGAACAGGACCCGCTCCGCGGCTATCGGGAGAGGTTCGTCGGCGCGGAGACGCCGCTGATCTACTTCGATGGCAACTCGCTGGGGCGACCCCTGCGCACAAGCGTGGAGCGACTCGCCGAGTTCGCGAGCGAGGAATGGGCCGGGCGGCTGATTCGTGGCTGGGACGAGCGCTGGTTCGAGATGCCGCTCACCGTGGGCGACCGGATCGGCGCTGTGTGCCTGGGGGCGGCACCCGGGCAGACCTTCGTCGGTGACTCCACGACCGTCACGCTCTACAAACTGATCAGGGCGGCGATGGCGGCACGCCCCGATCGCTCAGAGATCGTGATCAGCGACGACGACTTCCCCACCGACCGCTACCTCGTGGAGAGCATCGCAGCCGAGACCGCGGCGCGGGTGCGCTGGATTCACGTCGATCGTTCCGCCGGCGTCACCCCGAAGCTGCTCGAGGAAGCCGTGGGGGATCAGACAGCCGTGGTGGTGCTCAGCCATGTCGCCTATCGCTCGGCGTACATCGCCGACGGTCCGGAGCTGACCCGGATCGCACACGACGCGGGCGCATTGGTGCTCTGGGACCTGTCCCACTCGGTCGGGTCGGTGCCGCTGGCTCTCGACGACTGGGGCGCCGATCTTGCCGCCGGCTGCACCTACAAGTACCTATGCGGCGGCCCGGGCTCTCCAGCGTTCGGGTACGTCGCGACTCGACATCACGAGACGATGACCCAGCCGATTCAAGGCTGGATGGGGCACGCCGACCCGTTCGCGATGGGGCCGGGTTATCGACCGGCGCCCGGCATCCGCCGGTTCGTCTCCGGGACGCCGCCGATCACCGGGATGGTGGCGATGCTCGACGTCCTCGATCTCATCGACGAGGTGGGGATGGCCGCCATTCGCGAGAAGTCGATGGTGTTGACCGCCTACGCGATCGAGGTGGCCCACGACATCCTGGGGCCGCTCGGCGTCGAGGTGACCTCACCCGCTGACCCTGCCGAGCGCGGCGGACATGTGACCCTGACCCACCCCGCGATGCGCGAGGTGACGCGCGTCCTGTGGCAGCGCGACGTGATCCCCGACTACCGCGACCCCGGCGGCCTACGCATCGGCCTCTCCCCGCTCTCCACGTCGTTCGCCGAGGTCCACGCCGGCCTCCACGCCGTCCGCCACGCCCTCCCCACCCCCGCCTGAGCCCGGGGGGTCGAGCGCGGGGTGTCGGTTTCCCCGGATATCCGGGGAAACCGGCCGCGTTGGGGTGAAATTTCACCCCAACCACGCCGGTTTTCCCTGCATGCCGTGACGCGTGGTGCCAGTGGGGCGAGTAGGACGCCGCTCGCTCACCTCGTCGTGTCAGGGCACCCGGTGGAGTTCGCCGGCGTCCCACTTGGCCAGGGCGACCTCCGCCAGCCGGGTGAGGGTGGCCCGTGCCGAGAGCCCCCGCAGTTCGCCGGACTCCGCAGCCCCGAAGGCCTGCCCGACGGCGTTGTTGTGCCGATCGACCGCCGAGTCCTCCGCGTTTGGGGTCCCGCGCTCCTGTTCGTCCGCGAGGGCGTTCGCGAGCTCGCCACCGTGCCGAGCGGTGAGAGCGGCCTGCCAGATGAAGTGCCGGACGGCGTTGGCGCGCCCGGGCACACCGGCCGCCTTGACCCCGGCGATCGCCAATGCCAGCCCGGTGACGTGCAGCATCGTGACCGCTTCGATCGGCGAAGCGCCGGCCCGCCGCGCCGCGGCATACAGCCGAGGTGCGCCCAGCGCCGAATGAGCCATGCCGCGCAGGGTCGGTAAGAACGCCACATCCCCAGCCTGCCATCCGCCAGCGGAGAGCGCGGCGCACAGCCGAACCGGATTGCGGCCCGAAGGGTTGCCACCCACCATGTGTGCATGGACCTGCGATTCCCCCGCCCGCTGCTCCCCGGCGACCGGATCGGGGTGACCGCGCCCTCCGCTGGGGTCGAAGGCCCGCTGCGCCCGCGCCTGGCGTATGCCGTGGACTGGTTGCGACGCCGGGGTTATGACGTGACGGTGGGGGAGTGCCTGGACGGCAGCGGCATCGTCAGCGCACCGAAGGAGCAGCGAGCTGCCGAACTCACCGCGATGCTGGCCGATCCGACGATCGCGGCGATCGTTCCGCCGTGGGGCGGTGAGACGGCGATCGACCTTCTCGACCAGCTGCCGTGGGACGACCTCGCGGCGGTCGAGCCGACCTGGGTGGTCGGATTCAGCGACACCGACACCTGGATGCTGCCCCTGACCCTGCGTCTCGGCTGGGGCACCCTGCACGGCGTCAACCTGATGGACACCCCCTATCGAGCCGTCGACGGCCTCAAGCACTGGACCGACGTCGCGGCGGCGACCGGCCCCGTGACGCAGCGAGCCTCCGGCGTCTTCGGCCACAACGCCTACGGCAACTGGAGGGACGACCCCACCCCGGAGGACTACGACTTGGACGGCGTCGGCACCTGGCGGCTCGTCGGCGGCGACGCGCTCGACGCCACGGGTCGGCTCGTCGGCGGCTGTGTGGAGACCCTCGGCCTGCTCGCCGCCACGCCGTACGGCGACGTGGCAGGTTTCGGTCGCCGGCACGGCCCGGTGATCGTCCATCTCGACATCGCCGAGTGGGCGGCGGGTGACGTCTGCCGGGCACTCCACGCGATGCGCTACGCCGGATGGTTCGAGGCGTGCGTCGCCGTCCTGGTCTCGCGAACCGGAGCCCCGTCGACGCCGGGGATGACTCAGGTCGACGCTGTCCTGGACGCCCTGGGGATGCTGGGGGTGCCGATCGTGCTCGACGTCGAATGTGGCCACGTCCCGCCGTACCTTCCCATGGTCAACGGCGCCATGGCTCGGATCGTGATCGACGAGGGGCATCGCGAGCTGACCCAGGAGTGGCGATGACGCGCTCTGTCGAGCCTTGACCGTGGCCCGCTGTCGGTGCGGTGTGTCAGGGTGAGTCAATGGACCAGCGGATCAGCTTCGTGACGCTCGCTGTTGCCGATCTCGAGGCGTCCGCCCGCTTCTACCTTGACGGTTTGGGGTGGCAGCCGGCGTTCCGGGGCGACAAGATCCTCATGGTCGAGGTCGGCGACGGGCTGATCCTGTCTCTGTGGAGCGAGGACGGCTTCATCGAGGAGGTGGGGCCGATCCGGCGCGGCGAGGGGGTGGTTCCGATCACGCTGGCGCACAACTGCGCTACCGCTGACGAGGTCGATGCCGTTCTCAACGAGGCGCGGGCCGCCGGTGCCACCACGGTGCAGGCCGCCGTCGAGCGCGACTGGGGCGGCTATTCCGGCTACTTCGCCGATCCCGACGGCTATCGCTGGGAGATCGCGTTCAACCCCGATGTACTTGGCCAGGAGGTCCTTTCATGACAGACGACCCACGTCGCCCGATGAGCGGTGCCGAGGTGGCCGCGGCCGGGCTCCAGGACTGGCGCCTGGTGCTCACTCTCCGAGCGCGCTTCCGCACCGCCGACTTCGTCAGTGCGCTGGCCCTGGCCACCGAGATCGCGGCGGCCGCCGAGGCCGCCAACCACCATCCCGATCTCGACCTGCGCTGGGGCCGACTCGACGTCAACCTGCTGAGTCACGACGTCGGCGCCGTCACTTCGCGCGACGTCAACTTGGCCCGGGAGATCTCCGCCATCGCGGCCAGGCTGGGCGCGCGATCCGACACCGCGTCCCTGCAGACGCTCGAGCTCGCGCTCGACACCGCGGACCGGCCGGCGCTCGCCCCGTTCTGGCGGGCCGTGCTGGGATATGTCGACGGCGCGGGCGATGACGTGGTGGATCCCAGCGGAAGCCTGCCGGCGATGTGGTTCCAGAACACCGAGCCACACGATGAGCCGCGCCAACGATTCCACCTCGACCTGTGGGTGCCCCCTGAGGTGGTCGAGCAGCGAATCGCCGACGCCCTGGCCGTTGGCGGCGAGCTGATCAGCGACGATGAAGCCCCGTCGTTCTGGGTGCTCGCCGACCCCGAAGGCAACCACATCTGCCTGTGCACCTGGCAGGACCGCACCTGACCGCTGATGTGCCACAATTCGGGATGATGATCTCAGTCTCCGAGACGGGGGTCTTCGGTCTGTTGACGAGCGGAGCGGAACGGGCGACCGTAGGTGAATGCGCGCACTTCTCGTACGCACCTGACGCGTGAGTTCAGGTCCCCCGGGACCTTCACGCGTCATCCCCTCGTCGCCGGACCGGCCGAGGGGTTTTTTGTTGGGTCGAGCGCGTCGTCGAAACACCGCCGACGCAGAGCAGAACAAGCGAAGGATGATGGACATGGGTGAGCAGGAGGCAACCGGTCAGGTGACCGGCGCGCAGAGCCTGATCAGGTCGCTGGAGTATGCCGGCGCCGAGAACATCTTCGGGATCCCGGGCGGTGCGATTCTGCCGGCCTACGACCCGTTGATGGACTCCACCGTCATCCGGCACGTCCTGGTGCGGCACGAGCAGGGCGCCGGCCACGCCGCGCAGGGGTACGCCGCGGCCACCGGCAAGGTGGGCGTGTGCATGGCCACCTCTGGTCCGGGCGCCACCAACCTGGTCACGCCGCTCGCGGACGCGCACATGGACTCGGTGCCCCTCGTCGCGATCACCGGTCAGGTGGGCGCCTCGATGATCGGCACCGACGCCTTCCAGGAAGCCGACATCCGCGGCATCACGATGCCGATCACCAAGCACAACTTCCTGGTCACCGACCCGGCAGACATCCCGCGCACGATCGCCGAGGCCTTCCACATCGCCTCCACCGGACGACCGGGACCCGTGCTGGTCGACGTCGCCAAGTCGGCGTTGCAGTCGATGACCAACTTCGCCTGGCCCACCGAACTGCTGCTGCCGGGCTACCGGCCGACCACCCGGCCCCATGCCAAGCAGATCCGCGAGGCCGCCCGACTCATTCTCGAATCGCGGCGCCCGGTTCTCTACGTCGGCGGCGGAGTGATCCGGGCTCGCGCGTCGGCTCAGCTGCGCCAACTCGCCGAGCTCACCGGCATCCCGATCGTGACCACGCTGATGGCGCGCGGAGCGTTCCCCGACAGTCATCCGCAGCATCTGGGGATGCCGGGCATGCACGGCACCGTCGCGGCGGTCGCCGGGCTGCAGCGCAGCGACCTGATCATCAGCCTCGGCGCGCGCTTCGACGATCGGGTCACCGGCAATCTCGACTCCTTCGCGCCGAACGCCAAGGTGATCCACGCCGACATCGATCCGGCGGAGATCGGCAAGAACCGAGTCGCCGATGTGCCGATCGTCGGCGACTGTGCCGAGGTCATCAGCGACCTGATCGTCGCCCTGACCGCCGCGCAGGACGCCGGCACGACCGGCGACTACGAAGGCTGGGTCGCTTTCGTCGCAGGGCTGAAGAAGAAGTACCCCCTCGCCTACGACACCCCGGCCGACGGTTCGCTGGCGCCGCAGTTGGTGATGGAGCGGCTCGGAGCAATCGCTGGCCCTGAGGCGATCTACGTCGCGGGCGTCGGTCAGCACCAGATGTGGGCCGCCCACTTCGTCGGGTACGAGAACCCCAACACCTGGCTCAACTCCGGGGGCCTCGGCACGATGGGCTACTGCGTGCCCGCCGCGATGGGCGCGAAGGTCGGCCGCCCGGAGCAGACGGTGTGGGCGATCGACGGCGACGGCTGCTTCCAGATGACCAATCAGGAGCTCGCCACCTGCGCCATCAACAACATCCCGATCAAGGTCGCGGTCATCAACAACGAGTCGCTCGGCATGGTGCGCCAGTGGCAGACGCTGTTCTACAACGAGCGCTACTCCAACACCGACCTGCATACCGGTGCCGATCGCCGGATTCCAGACTTCGTGAAGCTGGCTGACGCCTATGGCTGTGTCGGGATGGCGTGTGATTCCCCCGAGGATGTCGACGCCACGATCGAGAAGGCGATGGCGATCGACGATCAGCCCGTGGTGGTCGACTTCCGCGTGCACCGTGACGCCATGGTGTGGCCGATGGTCGCTGCCGGCACCAGCAATGACGACATCAAGTACGCCCGCGATCTCGCCCCCCAGTTCGACGAGGACGATCTCTGATGAACAAGCACACCCTGTCGGTCCTGGTGGAGAACAAGCCGGGCGTCCTGGCCCGCATCGCCGGGCTGTTCTCCCGCCGCAGCTTCAACATCGACTCGTTGGCGGTCGGTCCGACCGAGCACCCCGAGATCTCCCGGATGACCATCGTCGTCGACGTGGCCGAGTCGCCGCTGGAGCAGGTCACCAAGCAACTGAACAAGTTGGTCGAGGTGATCAAGATCGTCGAGCTCGAAGGCCCCGGTTCGATCAACCGCGAGCTGATCCTGGTCAAGGTGAAGGCCGACGTGACCTCGCGGGGGGCGGTCCTGGACGCCGTCCAGTTGTTCCGCGCCAAGGTCGTCGACGTCGATCCCGACTCGATCACCATCGAGGCCACCGGCAACACCGACAAACTCGGTGACTTGCTGCGGGTGCTCGAGCCTTTCGGTATCCGTGAGCTGGTGCAATCCGGCACGATCGCCATCGGGCGCGGATCGCGCTCGATCAGCGAGCGGCCGCTTCGCCCGGTGCCGGTCCCCGCGCCCACGAGCCGGACCGTGGCCGGCGGTTGATCCACGACCTGACATCCTGAGCCGGCCGTTGCCAGCCGCGCACAGGCAGCACGCAGCACGCCGCAACACCCAATGATCGCACCATACGAAGGAGAGCCCCAGTGGCCGAGATGTTCTACGACGACGACGCCGACCTTTCCCTGATCCAGGGCAAGAATGTCGCCGTGCTGGGCTATGGCAGCCAAGGCCACGCCCACGCCCTTTCCTTGCGCGACTCCGGCGTCGATGTACGCGTCGGGCTCCCCGCAGACTCGAAGTCGCGCGCCAAGGCGGAGTCCGAGGGGCTGCGGGTGCTCACCCCGGCCGAGGCGGTGGAGGAGTCGGACGTCGTCGTGATCTTGGCGCCCGACCACGTGCAGCGCAAGCTCTACGC
Source organism: uncultured Actinomycetota bacterium (assembly GCA_963781605.1). Lineage (GTDB taxonomy): Bacteria > Actinomycetota > Actinomycetes > Propionibacteriales > Nocardioidaceae > Nocardioides. The sequence continues at coordinate 228,575 of CAWAGO010000010.1, read as the reverse complement.
CGAGGCCGTCGAGCCCAACCTCGCCGAAGGTGACACGTTGGTCTTCGGGCACGGCTTCAACATCCGGTTCGGCTACATCACGCCGCCCGCGGGAGTCGACGTGTTCATGGTCGCACCCAAGGGCCCCGGCCACCTGGTTCGCCGCGAGTACGTCGACGGGCGAGGCGTTCCGGTGTTGGTGGCGGTGGAGAAGGACGAGAGCGGCAACGCCTGGCCGCTCGCGCTGTCCTACGCCAAGGCGATCGGCGGTCTGCGTGCCGGCGGGATCAAGACCACCTTCACCGAAGAGACCGAGACCGATCTTTTCGGTGAGCAGGCGGTGCTGTGCGGTGGCGCCAGCCAACTGGTCCAGTACGGCTTCGAGACGCTGATCGAGGCGGGCTACCAGCCCGAGGTCGCCTACTTCGAGTGCCTGCACGAGCTCAAGCTGATCGTCGACCTGATGTACGAGGGCGGCATCGCGAAGCAGCGTTGGTCGGTGTCCGACACGGCCGAGTATGGCGACTACGTCTCCGGCCCGCGCGTGATCGACGCCCACGTGAAGGACAACATGCGCGCCGTCCTGGAGGACATCAAGAACGGCTCGTTCGCCGAACGTTTCATCAATGACCAGGACGCCGGGGGGCCGGAGTTCAAGGCGTTGCGGGCCAAAGGAGAGCAGCACCCGATCGAGGCCACCGGGCGCGAGTTGCGCAAGCTGATGGCGTGGGTGAAGTCCCACGACAGCGACTACGTCGAGGGCACCGCTACCCGCTGACCCGGCACGGGCTCGGCGAGGTAGCGGCGAACCCGTGATCCAGGACTCGCCGCGCCGCCTCGGTCGCCAGCCCGTGGCCCCAGCTGTCCGGATGGAAGTGCCAGCTGATCTCGGTCGTCTCCGACTCGCCGTGCATGGGGGACAGGATCACCCGTCCTGCGCAACTCCCCCCGGAACCTAGCCCCGCCACGGCTTCCGCGGCAGAGGTTGTCGTCGCTGCGTCGGACGGCCCGGTGGGTCATACCGGCGGGAATGATCTGGCCGACGCGAGTGCTGGACTTGGCATGACCTCGTCCACCCCCGCAGCCGTGACCGACCGCACGTCCACCGAGGCCGCTCGGCTACGGATCGACATCTGGTCGGACGTGGTGTGCCCGTGGTGCTACATCGGAAAGCGGCGGCTGGAGTCGGCGTTGGCTGCGTCGGGCCACGACCCGGACGACTACGAGATCGTCCTTCATTCGTTTCAGCTGGACCCCGCTGCCCCGCCGGAGTACCCGACGTCGATGGCTGAGCATCTGGGCGCGAAGTACGGCGGAGGGGCCGCTGCCGGCCAGCAGATGATGGAGCGGGTGGAGGCGGTGGCGGCCGAGGAGGGCTTGCTGTTCGCCCTCGACCGGGCTCGCACCGGCAACACTCGCGATGCCCACCGGTTGCTTCACCTCGCTCTCGACGAGGGAGGCCAGCGCATCCAGTCTGCGCTCAACGAAGAGCTGCTGGCGGCCTACTTCCTCCGCGGCGAGCTGGTCTCCGACCCGGCCGTGCTCGGCAGTGCGGCGGTGCTGGCCGGGCTCGGCGAGGAGCGGGTGCGCGAGGTGCTCGTCTCGAACGAGTATGACGACGCCGTCGAGGCGGACCTGCGGCAAGCGGTTGCGTTCGGGGCCACGGGGGTGCCGTTTTTCGTCATCGATCAGCGCTACGGGGTATCGGGAGCCCAGCCGACCGAGGTATTCGGCCGGGTGCTGCAGCGCGCCTGGTCCGACCGTGCCCCCGCTCTGGCCGTGGTGGACGGAGATGCCGCGGACGGCTGCGGCACCCACGGTTGTGCCTGAGCCCACGGCCATCTCGCGGCCAGCCGCCAATCGGGTTCCACCGGCGAGGTCGGGTACCCTGAACGGGCACAGCGTCGTGCCACCACTCAAGCTGTTATCCGCAACTCTCGAGGATTCGCTGTGACCACACTCGCTGGCAAGCCCGTCGTACTCATCGCCGAGGAGCTGAGCCCGGCCACTGTCGAGGCACTCGGCCCGGACTTCGAGATCAGGCACTGCAACGGCGCCGACCGCGCCGAGTTGTTGTCGGCCATCGCGGGAGTCGATGCGATCCTGGTTCGCTCAGCGACGAAGGTCGATGCCGAGGCGCTGGCCGCCGCCGACCGGCTGCAGGTCGTGGCTCGCGCCGGTGTCGGTCTCGACAACGTGGACGTGCGCGCCGCCACCCAGGCGGGCGTCATGGTCGTGAATGCCCCGACCTCGAACATCGTCAGCGCCGCCGAACTCGCCGTGGCCCTGATGCTGGCCGCTGCCCGCCACATCTCCCCGGCGCACTCCGCGCTCAAGAACGGCGAGTGGAAGCGCTCGAAGTACACCGGCATCGAGCTCTACGAGAAGACCGTCGGCATCGTCGGGCTGGGCCGGATCGGTGTCTTGGTCGCCCAGCGATTGTCGGCCTTCGGCATGAACGTGATCGCCTACGACCCCTACGTGCAGGCCGGCCGCGCCGCACAGATGGGCGTCCGCCTCGTCGATCTCGACACCTTGTTGGCCGAATCGGACTTCATGTCGGTCCACCTGCCCAAGACCCCCGAGACCGTCGGGCTGATCGGCAACGACCAGTTGGCCAAGGCCAAGTCGTCGCTCGTCGTGGTCAACGCCGCGCGCGGCGGGATCGTCGACGAGGGCGCGCTCTTCTCGGCGCTCAAGGAGGGCCGTATCGCCGCCGCCGGCATCGACGTCTTCGCCAGTGAGCCGTGCACGGACAGCCCTCTCTTCGAGCTCGAGAACGTCGTGGCAACCCCGCATCTGGGCGCCTCCACCGACGAGGCCCAGGAAAAGGCCGGCATCGCGGTGGCGCGCTCGGTGCGTCTCGCCCTCTCGGGCGAACTCGTGCCCGATGCCGTCAATGTGCAGGGCGGCGTCATCGCCGAGGACGTCCGACCCGGCATCCCGCTGACCGAGAAGCTGGGGCGGGTCTTCACCGCTCTGGCCGGCGAGGTCGCCCAACAGATCGATGTCGAGGTCCGCGGCGAGATCACCGAGTACGACGTCAAGGTGCTCGAACTCGCCGCACTGAAAGGCGTCTTCACCGACATCGTCGAGGACGCCGTGTCCTATGTGAACGCGCCGTTGCTCGCGGCCGAGCGCGGCACAGCCGTCCGGCTCGTGACCGAGGCGGAGAGCCCGGACCACCGCAACCTGATCACCATCCGGGGCACTCTCGCCGACGGTTCCCAGGTGTCGGTCAGCGGCACCCTGATCGGCATCTCGCAACGCGAGCGACTGGTCGAGATCAACGGCTACGACGTCGATCTGGAGCCCACCGATCACCTGGCGTTCTTCACCTACGACGACCGTCCCGGCATGGTCGGCGTCATGGGCGGCATCCTCGGCGATGCGTCGGTCAACATCGCGGGCATGCAGGTCTCTCGCCACGCCAAGGGCGGCCAGGCGCTCATCGCGTTGTCGGTCGACTCGCCGATCCCGCCCACCACGCTCGAGGAGATCGCGACGGCGATCAGCGCCAACATCGTGCGGGCAGCCAACTTGGTCTGACCGACGCGGCTTCAGCAGGGTCAGCCGCCGGCGTCGGCCCTGCGAAGCGCCAACGCCGCCTGAATGAGCCCCAGGTGGCTGAACGCCTGCGGGAAGTTCCCAGCCATCCGCGCCTCGCCGACGTCGTACTCCTCCGCGAGCAGTCCGACGTCGTTGGTGAGACCGACGAGTCGGTCGAACAACGCATGAGCGTCGTCGAGGCGCCCGGCGAGGGCATAGGCGGACACCAGCCAGAACGAGCAGGCCAGAAACGGGTGCTCGTCTCCGTCGAGACCGTCGACTCCTGAGGTCGTGCGGTAGCGCAGCAGCAGGCCGTCTCGCATCAGATCCGACTCGATGGCGGTGATGGTGCCGAGCATGCGCGGATCGTCGCCGGCGACGAAGCCCACGAGCGGCAGCATCAGCAGCGAGGCGTCGACCTCGGAGGTGTCGTCGTGCTGGGTGAAGGTGTTGCGCTCCTCGTTGAAGCCGCGCGACCATACGTCTGCGGCGACGCGCTCGCGCAGCGCCCGCCACTTGTCGACCGGTCCGGAGAGGTCGTGCTCCTCTACGGCCCGCACGGCTCGGTCGAACGCCGCCCACACCATCACCCGCGAGTGCGTGAAGTGCCGCTGCGGTCCACGGATCTCCCACAGGCCATGATCTGGTTGTTCCCAGTCCTCGGCCAGCTGATCGACGAGAGCCCGCTGCAGGGACCACGCGAAGGGGTCGCTATCCAGATCGGCCGAGCGCGCCTTGTCGAGGGCGATCATGACTTCGCCCAGGACGTCGGTCTGTCGTTGGTTGACGGCGCCGTTGCCGATCCGCACCGGCGTCGACTCGGCATACCCTGGCAGATGATCCAGGGTGAGCTCGGGGAGTCGGCGGCCGCCGTCAACGGCATACATGATCTGTAGATCCTCAGGGTCGCCAGCAGCCGCCCGCACCAGCCAGTCGCGCCACACGCGCGCCTCCTCGGTGAAGCCGGCCTCGACGAGGGTCTCGACGGTGAGCGCGGCGTCGCGCAGCCAGCAATAGCGGTAGTCCCAGTTGCGTTCGCCACCGAAGTCCTCGGGGAGGGACGTGGTGGGGGCAGCGACGATCCCCCCGGTCGGATGGTGTGTGAGGGACCGCAGCGTCAGCAGCGAGCGGCGAATGACGTCGGCGTGCGGCAGATCGCCGGGACACCGTGCGATCCAGGCCTCCTCCTCCGCCATCGACTCCTCCACCGACCTCGGCGCGTCGAGATGAGTCAGCGCGTCGACATGGGAGGGCAGCCAGGTGGTGCAGAAGGTCAGGGAATCACCCTCGTGCACCGTGAAGGTGTCTCGGTGTCGGTGGTCGACCGCGACCGGGAGCCGTGGGCCACGCAACACCACTTGCTCCGGGCCCGCGATCGCGATGATCACGCATTCGTCGCCCGCCCAGCAGCGCCGGACCCAGGGGCGCACGCGGCCGTAGTCGAAGCGCACCACCCACTCATGCTCGAACTGAACCGCGCCCCGCACACCGGTCAACGTTCGGACGACGTCCGATCGGTTGTCGCAGGTCGGCATCACGTCGCGCAGCGTGACTTCGCCGTCGGGGGTGGTGAAAGTGGTCTCGAGTGCGGTGGTGAAGCCGATGTAGCGTCGGCGCACTTCGAACTCGCCAGTGGGTGCCAGCATCCAGCGGCCGTGTTCGGAAGTGCCGAGCAGGGCGGCAAAGCAGGCGGGGGAGTCGAAGCGGGGCAAGCACAGCCAGTCGATCGAGCCGTGGGTGCCGACCAGGGCCGCCGCGTGCCGGTCGCCGATGAGCGCATAGTCGGCGATCGGCAATTGGCCGGCTCCGAGCTGCGTGGTCGAGCTCATGCGACGAGGGTAGGCGCCGGTCGGTTGCGCGCCTTGGGCTTGGCAGCGAGAGAGTCCCATGCCTGACCGAGCACTCGCGCCGCCTGTCGCAGCTCCGTCGCGGGCCGAGTCCACGGCACCCGCACGTAACGTCCCAGACCGCCGAGCGGCGCGAACACCGGTCCCGGGGTGACCATGACGCCGAGCCGCTCGGCTCGGTCCGCCAGTTCTGGGGCCTCGGGTCTGGGGAGCTCGCACCACAGGGCAAGTCCGCCGGAGGGAACGGCGAAGCGCCAGGAGGGGCAGGCGGACGCGAGTTCGGTGGCCAGTGCGTCCCGTTGGGCCCGCAGCCGCGCTCGGTGCTCGTCGAGCAGCACGACGTCGCCGTGCAGTCGCAGGGCGACCAGCTGTTCCAGGACGGGCACACCGAGGTCCATGGACAGCCTGGTCTGAGTGATCCGTTGCACCAGCCGCGGGGACCCCCTCAGCCAGCCGACGCGCAGGCCGCCCCACACGCTCTTGCCCAGGCCGCCGACCGTGATCGCCTCGCCACCAGCGTCGGCAACATGGGCCGCCATCGGGCGGGGCGTGAGCGCCGCAGCATCGAGGGTCAGTTGCTGGTGGGTCTCGTCCACGATCGCGATCGTGCCTGCGGCCGCGAGGGCGCGGGCCAGTCGGGCCCGGTCGGCGTCGGCCATGAGGTGACCGGTCGGATTGTGATGGTCGACCACGAGGTAGGCCGCGCGCGGCCGCATCGTGGCCAGCGAGGACTCCAGCGACGCCAGGTCCCAGGCATCGACCCGGTCCACGGCGATGGTCATCGGCCGGGCACCGGCGCGGATGAACGCGCGCACCGCGTTGGGATACGTCGGGGACTCCACGACGACGCGATCACCGCGGTCGAACACCGCGGCTGCTGCCATCGCCGTGCCGGCCAGTGCGCCCGGGGTCACCACGATCTGATCGGCCGTGGTCGCGAGTCCTCGGTCGCAGAAGCTCTCGGCCAGGGCCTGCTGCAGGACGGGAAGTCCGGAAGGGTAGTAGCCGGGACCGGAGAGGTAGGCGCTGAGGTCACCCAACGCGTCGCGATAGGCGGCGGTCAGGCTCGGCAGTGCGCTCGAAGCGGCGCAGTTGAGGTCGATCGCGCCCTCGGTCCACGACTGGGGTGACAACACCCGATCCAGGATGTTTGCCCGGCCTCCGGGGATCTGGGTGAACGTGCCGGACCCTCGACGAGCGATGGCGTAGCCCTGCTCGCGGAGGTCTGCGTAGGCCCGGGTGACGGTGGTCCGCGATACATGAAGCGTGGCGGTGAGCTCGCGCTCGGAGGGCAGCTGGGTCCCGGGCGGGATCCGACCGTCGCCGATGGCGACGCGGAGCGCCTCGGCCAGGCCGGCGTACGCAGGCTCCCGGGAGAACCCCGCGACCAGGTCGCCGACCCTTGAGGCGCTGATCAGCGGTGGCATGCGGGCCACCGTCTCACGATTGGCTATTTCGAACAAGGCCAATCTGAGGGAGAGTGGCCGGGTGCACCTCCTCGCCAACCTCACGCCGGGCCAGCAACTACGGGCCGGGCGCCTGACCCGTCGGATCACCCAATTGCTGATCGGGCTCACCCTGTATGGCGCCTCGATGGCGCTGATGATCCGCAGCCTCCTCGGTCAGATGCCCTGGGATGTTCTGCACTTCGGCCTGGCTCTGCACGTCCCGCTCACCATCGGCCAGGTGATCATCGCGGCGTCGTTCCTGGTGTTGCTCCTGTGGATCCCGCTGCGCCAGATGCCCGGCCTCGGCACGGTGTGTAACGCGATTCAGATCGGCTTGGTCACCGACCTCGTGCTCGGCGCCGTGGCAGCGCCTGACTCGGTGCCGCTACGGATCGGCTACATGCTTGTCGGGGTGGGGCTCAACGCGGCAGCCACGGCGCTCTATATCGGAGCCCAGTTGGGTCCGGGTCCGCGCGACGGCTTGATGACGGGACTGTCGCGCCGCACGGGTTGGTCGCTGCGGCTGGTACGCACCAGCCTGGAGGTCACCGTCGTCGCGCTCGGGTGGCTCCTGGGCGGCGTGGTCGGGATCGGAACCGTGCTGTACGCGGTCTCGATCGGGCCGCTGACCCAAGCTTTCCTGCCCTGGGTGATCGTGCCGCTGGAGCTACCAAGGATCAGCGCTTCGTCGCGATGACCGCCGCAGCGTCGGGAGCGACCATCACCTCAACGGCGGTGAACCGCTCGTCGGTCAACCATTCCTCGCGCAAGGTATCGACTCGCCCGTGGTGGATCGGTGGCCAACTCTGGCACGGCGTGAAATCGTCGAGCACGACGATGCCCCCCTCCTCGATCAGATCGGCGATCTGATCCACGGCGACCGAGCTGGGGTCACCGGAGTCCAGGAACAGCAGCGAGAACGGACCGCGGTCATGGAGCGTGGCCCAGTCCGCTGCGAGCACCTCGACCTGGGGATCGTCGGCGAAGATCTCGGTGGCCGCGTCGGCCAACCGTGGCTCGAGTTCGGCGGTGAGGATCGTGGCCTTGGGGCGAACGCCGGAACGCAGCCAAGCGGTGCCGACACCGGTTCCGGTGCCGAATTCGGCGAGCACCCCGTCGCGGGTGGCCGACAGTGCCGCCAGGAGACGGCCGGTCTCGTTGCGGCAGAACGACACGTAGCCCGCCCGGCGGGAGACGTCGAAGGCACGGGAAACGATCGCCGGCAGCTCGGGAGGGGCGCTCATACGAAGCATCGTCTCACGGTTCAGACGCAGGTCCCGCTGGTTGAGATGGACCAGACGTCTCACTCTCCAAGACGTTTCGGGGAAGTCGGCTGCGCGTCGGGGTATCGGCGGCGTACGGTCAGCACATCATGCGGAGCGTGTTCGTACTCATCGGCTGCCGCGGCGAGGCCTGACAGAAGGCCACCTCGCCGCGGTGTTTCGGCGTACGGCCTTCTCGTCACAACTCCACTGAACAGACTCACTCGATTCTTCAGTCACTGAGTCGTTCCGAGCCCAGCTCCGCAGCGGGTCATCGAAGCTGTCACCACCAGCGCGATCCGCTCTTGGCATCCCTCGTGCAAGCCGGAGATCCGCGTCGTGTGCGATCCACCCGACGCCTACCTCCGCACCCGCTGCGGGGCTCGTGGGTTCGTCACCGCCCGCCACACTCTCGTCGAGCCACCACGCTCGTCGGGTCACACCCAAGGAGCTTCCACCATGTATGACCTGTACCCGGACTGGGGACCCGCCAGCCACAACCCCGAGAACCCGCACAGCGTCGAGGCGATCCAGGCCTCGCTGGACCTGCGCGACAACGGCGCCCAGCGTCCCGACGACAACTGACCTGATCTACGCTCGACCCTCATGACCTCCAGCGACCTCGCCGCCGACTCCGGAGCCAGTTCCGCACCCCCCGCGCTCTCGAGCCTGCGCCTGGCGGTGATCCCGGGTGACGGCATCGGGAGAGAGGTCACCACCGAGGCGCTCAAGGTCCTCCACGCCGTGGCGCCGGGGTCGATCGAGCAGTCGCTCTATGACCTGGGGGCCGAGCGATACCTGGCGACCGGCGAAGTGCTGCCCGACTCGGTTCTCGAGGAGATCCGGGGTCACGACGCCATCTTGTTGGGTGCCGTGGGCGGCAAGCCGGGCGACCCCAACCTGCCGCCCGGGATCCTCGAACGTGGCCTTCTGCTGCGGTTGCGGTTCGAGCTCGACCACTACGTCAATCTGCGGCCGTCCCGGATCTTCCCGGGGGTCGCGTCACCGCTCGCCGCGCCCGGCGAGGTGGACTTCGTGGTGGTGCGCGAGGGAACCGAGGGCCCCTACACCGGCAACGGCGGAGCGCTTCGGGTCGGCACCCCGGCGGAAGTGGCCACCGAGGTGTCGGTCAACACGGCCTTTGGCGTGGAGCGGGTGGTCCGCGATGCGTTCGCCCGGGCCCAGCGTCGGCCCCGCCGCAAGCTGACCTTGATCCACAAGACCAACGTCTTGGTGTATTCCGGACAGGTATGGTCCCGCCTGGTCGACGAGGTGAGTGCGGAGTTCCCCGAGGTCACCGTCGACTATCTCCACATCGACGCGGCGACGATCTTCATGACCACCGACCCCGCCCGCTTCGACGTCATCGTCACCGACAACCTCTTCGGCGACATCATCACCGACCTGGCCGCCGCCATCACCGGCGGAATCGGCCTGGCTGCCTCGGGCAACATCAACCCCGACCGCACCGCGCCCTCGATGTTCGAGCCAGTGCACGGCTCCGCGCCGGATATCGCCGGCCAAGGCAAAGCCGACCCCACCGCCGCGATCTTGTCGGTCGCCCTGATGCTGGACCACTTGGGGGAGGCCGAGGCCGCAGCACGAGTCGAACGCGCCGTCCTCGACGACCTCGGCGAGCGAAGCCCGGGCTCCGTCCGCAGCACGCCAGAGATCGGCGATGCGATCACCGCCCGACTCGGCTGACCAGAACCAGGACAGTCCGACCAGAACCAGGACAGTCCGACCAGAACCAGGACAGGGAGAGTCGACTACCGTGCCACCTATGCAGATCACGACGACGTCTTCGACGGCGCCCGTCCCCGACGAGCGGCTGGCTGAGATCCTGGCCGATCCCGGTTTCGGGGTTGCGTTCACCGACCACATGTTCACTGTCGAGTGGACTCCGTCGCAGGGCTGGCACGCCGCCCGGATCACCCCCTACGGTCCCCTGCAGCTGGACCCCGCCACGGCGGTGCTGCACTATGCCCAGGAGATCTTCGAGGGCATGAAGGCCTATCGCCACGAGGACGGTTCGGTGTGGACCTTCCGTCCGGAGGCCAACGCCGAGCGGATGGTGGGCTCGTCCCGACGCCTGGCGCTGCCCGAGCTGCCTCCCGACGACTTCGTGCAGGCGGTCGATGCCCTCATCGCCGTCGACCAGCGCTGGGTGCCGTCGGGCGAGGGTGAGAAGAGCCTCTACCTCCGGCCGTTCATGTTCGCCTCCGAAGCATTTCTCGGTGTCCGGCCCGCCCAGCACGTGACCTTCATGGTGATCGCGAGCCCGGCCGGCGCCTACTTCAAGGGTGGGGTGAAGCCGGTGTCGTTGTGGTTGTCGACCGACTACTCCCGTGCCGGCCGAGGCGGCATGGGAGCGGCCAAGACGGGTGGCAACTATGCGAGCTCGCTGGTCGCTCAACAGCAAGCGATGGCCGAAGGCTGCGACCAGGTGGTCTTCCTCGACGCCGAACAGAGCACCTACATCGAAGAACTCGGGGGGATGAACCTCTACTTCGTCTACGCCGACGGTCGCATCGCCACACCCGAGACCGGCACCATCCTGCCCGGTATCACTCGCTCGTCGATCATCGCTCTGGCGGAGAAGCGCGGCCATGCGGTGGAAGAGCGCAAGGTGTCGATCGACGAGTGGCGCCAGGGGGTGGCCAGCGGGGAGATCGTCGAGATCTTCGCGTGCGGTACCGCCGCCGTGGTGACGCCGGTCGGCACCCTGAAGTCCGCCGACGGTGAGACTGCTGCCGCCGCGGACACGAGCGGCCCGGTGACGACCTCGATTCGGCAGGCGCTCGTCGACATCCAGTTCGGCCGGGCCGAGGACACCTTCGGCTGGATGCACCGGGTCTGCTGACCCCGTCGCCTGCGGCGATCCTGTGGGGATGACAAGTACCCTCGATCCGTGACCCAGACGCACAGCGGCTCCAGCCGGCGTCCCCCCGGACCGATCGAAGTGGACGGCTATTCGCTGTTGGCTCGGATCGGTGAGGGCGGGATGGGCGTGGTTCACCTGGCGCGCCGAGGCGACGGACCTCGAGTCGCGCTGAAAGTGTTGCGTCCGCACATCATCGGCGACGACGAGGCGCGATCCAGGCTCGAGCGCGAGGTCAGCTCACTCGAGCGGGTCCGCTCGCCGTGGGTGGCGGAGATCATCGATGCCGATCCATGGGGGGAGGTCCCCTACGTCGCCACCCGCTTCGTTCCCGGACTCTGCCTGGCGGAGTATGTCGACGAAGAGGGACCGATCACCGGTCAGGAGTTGCGTCACTTCGCCCTCGGTCTCGCCGAGGGCATCGCCTCGGTGCACGGAGTGGGCGTGGTGCACCGTGACGTGAAGCCGGCCAATGTGATCCTTGAGGGGCGACGGCCCATTCTGATCGACTTCGGGTTGGCTCGGGTGGCCGACGACCTCCGCATCACGCAGACCGGCTGGCTGCTCGGCACGCCGGGCTACCTCGCCCCCGAGGTGTTGCTCGGTCATGATGCGACAACGGCCACCGACGTTCACTCCTGGGCGGCCACCGTGGCCTTCGCGGGGACGGGGCGACCCCCGTTCGGTCGCGGACCCACCGTTGCGATCATGGATCGGGTTCGGCGCGGCGAGCACAACCTTGACGGTCTGGAGCCCGGAATGCGGCGGATTCTCGAGCTGGCCCTCGCGCCCGACCCGGAGCACCGCCCGTCCTTCGCCGAGCTGGCCGCCCTCCTGAGTCGACCGGCCGACTCGCCGATGGCGGCGTCGGCGGGGGAGGAGAACTTCCCGATGACGATGCCGATCGCCGCCCGCCAGCCGGAGCAGCGCAAGGTCACCCGGCCGTACACGCAGGTGATGCCCCCGGCAGTCTCCGCGCCACCGGCTCCGCCCGCTGCTCCGCTCCCGCCGTCCCCACCACCCCCAGTGCCGGTGCCTCACCCCCACGCGGCATCTCCCCACGAAGCTTTCGGGGCACCGCCACTCCAGGCCCTCGACGCCCGCCCGGCCGCGAGCCAGCCGTCCGGGACGCGTTCGCGCCAGTTCGTTCTCGGGGTGTTGATCTTGGCGGTGGCGGTCGCCGCCATCGCCGCGGCGCCCTACCTGGCCGCCGGCGGGCTGATTGTGAGCGCGTGGTTGATGCGAAGTGTCGGCCGCGCGTCCGCGGCCGTGCGCGAGCGCCGTTGGATGCGCGGCCACCGCTGGTACGACCCCCTGCAGGCCCTGCTGGCCAGCCCACTCCACGTCGTCGCCGCCGTTCCCGGGACTCTCGCGTTGGCGGCGTGGGCCAGCGGAATGGCGCTGGCCGGCGGCCTGGTGGGCTACGCGGCAGCCTGGCCGCTGCCGCGAACGCTGCTGTTGATCGGCGTGGCTTTCGCGGTGGGATTGTGGATCGGGCCGGGCTCCGGTCGGGTTCGTGGCGCCACCCGACAGCTCACCCAGCCACTGTCGCGACGCTGGGGCACCTGGATTCCGGTGATGGCCGTCTTGGCCGTTGCGCTCGTGGCGGCTGCGTCAGCGGCGACCGATGGTGCCGACTGGTCGCCGGCGCAGGGTCGGCCCTTCGCCCAGTTGCTGCCCTGAGCAGACTGCGATCTCGTGGGTTCGTCTGTGGCATGATGAAGGTATGCAGGGTCACCGGATCGTCGTTGTGCAGCTCATCATTATCTAGCGCGTCGAGACCTCTCGACGCGCTCGCCTCTCGTGCCTCGAGAGGCTTTTTTGTTGCCCTACCGATGATGGGCCGACGACCCGGCTCGCCCCACAGCACATAGCACGACCGACTCGAAACGAGAGATGAAGCGATGGACCCGGATCTTCACGGCGACTTCCACGTCTACGACACCACCCTGCGCGACGGCGCGCAGCAGGAGGGTCTCAACCTGTCGGTCGGCGACAAGCTCACGATTGCCCGCCAACTCGACGGCCTCGGGCTCGGCTACATCGAGGGCGGCTGGCCGGGCGCCAACCCCAAGGACACCGAGTTCTTCCGTCGCGCCCAGACCGAACTCGACCTGCGTCACGCCAAGCTGGCGGCGTTCGGCGCGACCCGGCGCGCCGGCGCCGTTGCGGCCGATGACCCTCTGGTGGCGGCGCTGCGCGAAAGCGGCGCCTCGGTCGTCACGCTGGTGGCCAAGTCACATGATCGACACGTCGAGCTGGCGCTACGGACCACCCTTGCCGAGAACCTCGCCATGATCCGCGACACGGTCGCGCACCTGACAGCCGAGGGGCAGACGGTGTTCTTGGATGCCGAGCACTTCTTCGACGGGTATCGCGCCAACCGCGACTACGCTCTCGAGGTCGTGCGCACGGCCTACGAAGCCGGTGCCGAGGTGATCGCCCTGTGTGACACCAATGGCGGAATGCTCCCGGCGTGGGTCGGCGATGTCGTTGACGACGTCCGCACGACCGCCGGCGTCCGGGTTGGCATCCACTGCCACAACGACACTGGGTGCGCCGTCGCCAACACGCTTGCCGCTGTCGAGGCCGGGGCCACCCACGTGCAGGGCACCATGAACGGCTACGGCGAGCGGACCGGCAACGCCGATCTGATCAGCGTGGTCGCCAACCTGGAACTCAAGCTCGATCGGCCGGTCCTGCCGCCCGGGCTCCTGCAAGAGGCCACCCGGATCGCGCACGCGGTCGCGGAGGTCACGAACTTCCCGCCCGCGTCGCGACAGCCTTATGTGGGCACGTCGGCGTTCACCCACAAAGCGGGTCTGCACGCCAGTGCCATCAAGGTCGATCCGAACCTCTACCAGCACCTCGACCCGGTCACGGTGGGCAATGACATGCGTCTGCTGGTGTCGGACATGGCGGGCCGGGCCTCGATCGAGTTGAAGGGTCGCGAGCTGGGTTTCGACCTGTCGGGCGACAAGGAACTGGTGACCCGGGTGACCGACCGCGTCAAGGCGCTCGAGGCACGGGGCTATACCTTCGAGGCGGCCGACGCGTCGTTCGAGTTGTTGCTCGTTGAGGAGGTGTCCGGGCACCGGCCGTCGTTCTTCGAGTTGGAGTCGTGGCGGGTGATCACCGAGACCCGCCCGGGCGCCGAGGCGATCTCCGAAGCCACCGTGAAGCTGAGTGCCAGCGGCGTCCGCTATGTCGTGACGGGCGAGGGAAACGGCCCCGTCAACGCGTTGGACCAGGCGTTGCGCGAAGCGATCACGCAGGCCTTCCCCGACGTGGCGAAGTTCGAATTGATCGACTACAAGGTGCGCATTCTCGATCAGGGGCACGGCACCGACGCCGTCACTCGCGTCCTGATCGAGACCAGCGACGGAGAGTCGAGCTGGGTGACCGTGGGCATCGGCGCCAACGTCGTCGAAGCGTCATGGGGTGCGCTGGTCGACGGGTTGACCTTCGGGTTGCTGCGGCATCAGGTGGCCTAGAGTCACCCCGGATGACCGAACTGCATGACCTCTCCGCCCTCGAGCAGGGCCGGGCGGTCGCGCGCGGCGAGGTCTCGCCCGAGGAACTGGTCGCTCACTATGCCGGGCGCGCTGACGATGTCGGTGCCTTCGTCACCCCTACGCCTGAATCGGCGCTCGAACGCGCGCGGGTGCTCGGCCCACGACCCGACGACGCGGGTCCACTGTGGGGGGTGCCGACCGCGATCAAGGACCTGGCCGCCACAGCAGGTGTGCGCACGACCTTCGGCTCGGCGCTGTACGCCGACTTCGTTCCGTCGGTGAGCGATGAGGTGGTGCAGCGGATCGAGGCCGCCGGGATGGTGAGTCTCGGCAAGACCTCCACCCCCGAGTTCGGATCCCCCTGTTACACCGAGCCAGAAGGTGCGCCCGCTGCCGTGACCCCGTGGGATCGGACCCGGATGGCTGGGGGCTCCTCCGGCGGGGCGGGCGCAGCGGTGGCTGCCGGGCTGGTCCCGCTGGCACACGGATCCGACGGGGGTGGGTCGATCCGCATCCCCGCGTCGTGCTGCGGCCTGGTGGGTGTCAAGCCGAGCCGTGGCCGGGTGTCGGGCGCGCCGATGTATGGCGACGTGGTCGGCCTGGCGACGGCTGGCCCGCTCGCGCTCACGGTGCGTGACGCGGCGGCCTATCTCGACGTGATGGCCGGGCCCGCCGTCGGTGACCCGTCCTGGGCGCCGCCGGCGGCGGACTCGTTCCTCAACGCCTGCGACGATCCGGCCTGGCGTGGCCGGCGGCTCCGGGTCGCGCGGTTCGCCGAGCCCGTGATCGCTGCTTCGGAGGTGCACCCCGCGGTCGTGGCCGCCTGGGAGCGGACCTGCGCCGAGTTGATCGATCTCGGACACGAGGTGGTCGACGTCGCGGTGCCGTTGCCGCCCGAGGCGGTGCCGGTCTTCGAGATCTGCTGGTCGGTGCTGACGGCCATGGCGGTCCCGATCGGGGCCGAGGACCGGGTCCGGCCTCTGACTCGCTGGCTGACCGAGCGCGGGCGAGCGGTGAGCGGACCGGAGTTCGCGTTGGCGGTCGGTGAGTTGCGTCGGGTCGCCGCTGGCGCGCTGCGGGCGCTCGCCGACTTCGACCTGGTGGTGACGCCGACGGTGGCTCAGCCGCCCCTACCCGTCGGGGCGATCCGCGACGATGCCGATCCCGCCGCGGACTTTGAGGCGCAGAAACGCTTCACGCCGTGGACCTCGGCGTGGAATGTCACCGGGATGCCTGCGATCAGCCTGCCGGTCGGCACCACCGCCGATGGACTCCCGGTGGGCGTCATGCTCGCCGCCCGCCCGGCCGAGGACGCCCTCCTGCTCGCCGCCGCCGCCACCCTCGAAGACCGCCTCGGCCCCTGGCCCAGGGTTGGGTCGTAGGTTCCGTCGGTTTCCCCGGATATCCGGGGAAACCGGCTGCGTTGGGGTGAAATTTCACCCCAACGCGACAGGAATTGCCCTAGTAGTGTGACGCGTGGGGCGGGCGGGATCCGGCCGGATCGGTGGGTTGAGGCTCCGACCGTGCCGCCACGTTATTGAAGGCCGGGAGAGAGAGTCATCTGCGCAGAGGGCGAGTTCGGCGGCGTTCGGGCCAAGTCATGGAGCACTCGCAGAGCGGCGCATCGTGCCCCTCTGGAGGGACATCATGTGCGCCCGCCATGCCGCGAGCACCTACCGTCGACATCACAGCTGTCACTCCTGCAACTGGGTGCGGGGAAAACCAGCCGTGGTTGGGGTGAAATTTCACCCCAACACGGCTGGTTTCCCCGGATATCCGGGGAAACCGACACCCGGGACCGGCGCGGTCAGGCGCCGGGGACGTGGGGGGTGAGCCAGCCGAGCCACAGGAGCAGGAAGGTGAGCAGGTTGACGAAGGCCAGGACGCCGGCGGTGGCGAGGGCGAGGCCCCACAGGGTGCGTTCCCAGCCTTGGCGCTGCGCGTCGTTGGCGATCAGGGCCGGCAGCATGACCGTCATCAGCGTGAGCCCCCGCACCGGCTCCCACAGTCCGTCGGTGAGCCATCTCGCCGCGAGTTCGCCGGTGGAGGAGATCAACGCCCCGAAGAGCACCATCGTCGACAGTTTTCGGCGGCCGAACATCAGCAGCCTGGGCATCAGCAACTTGCTGACCACCAGCCAGGTCACGAGCGCCGTCACCAGCAAGAAGGCCAGATCCCACCAGCGCGGCACGATGAAGGCAATGTAGGCCGCCGTGATGAAGCCACCGGAGCGCAGCCCGAGTTGGCCGAACAGCAGCATGCTCATCACGACCGACAGCGCCACCGCGAACAGCAACATCCGGCGGTCGTATCCCAGGACCGACGCCAGCACCTCCGGCGGTCGCACCTCGGCTCCGGCCAGCGGCAACACCATGATGTAGCTGTAGACGAAGATCCCGAGGATGGCGGTCGTGCTGCCGATGGCGATCAGCGTCTTCTCCACGCCCTGGCGGGACATGTCGTGCGCGATGATCCCTGGCACCAGGAAGCCGATGACGGCAACGGCCAGATCGAAGCTGGTCAGTTTGTCCGTGAGCAAGCGAGCCGCCAACACGGTCGTCACCATGCCCAGCCCGACCAGGACCTCGATCTCGAACTTCCTGCGCCCGTACACGATCCATCTCCGCGCCACGAGCTGAGTCATCACCAGATGCGTCGCCACGCCGGCTCCGACCGTAGCGAAGACCACCACCGGAGCCTGCAGCGCCAGCGCCAGGTAGGCCGGCACGATGGCGCCGCCCGTCGTGAGCTGGACGCGCTCATAGAAAAGCATCGAGACGATGACGCCCATCACCAACGTCACTCGAACGACGTCGGGGGAGTAGAGGTAGTCGCCCATCAGGGGCTCACCTACGCGCGGCGCGGAGAGGGCGGCGGGTGGCCGCGGCCCGCAGCCGCATATGGCCCGCGGGCTGTCGGGCCGGGTCGCGGGACTGCGCGATCTCGTCGATGTGTTCGGTGCCGTCCTGCTCCGCGAAGTACTCCATGAGCATCTCGGCTTGGTGGGTGTGGATGTTGACCATGCCCACCAGCACACCCTCATCGCCTGGAATGAGCGCTGCGATCCGGTCGAGGATCTGGTCGATGCCGAAGTGATTGGTGTCGCCCATCCTGTGCACCATCTCGGCGGGTACTCCGCCTGCCTTGATCGATGACTCGACCAGGTCTTCGAAGGCGCCGAACAACACGATCTCGTCCAGGAACGGCGTGAGGTCGTTGGCCGCCATCTCGGCGAAGAGCTCCGCGCGGCGCCCGCGGTCGGCACGATTGTTGAGGATGCCGATGACCGCTGCGTCCTCGGGGAACTGTGCCCGCACCGTCTCCAGGGTGATCACCACGCTCTCGCGGTCGTTGGCGGCGAACATCGGCACCCACAGGACCTTCTTGCCGCGGATGTCGTAGGTCTTCAGCCGGACGACGCCCACGTCCGGCACGCCCTTCCACATGCCACGGACCGCTGCGGCGCGGGAGATGCCGAGGATGTCGGCCACGGCCAGGCCGATCGCCACATTGGACTTGAACTGGATGTAGTCGAAGCCGCGCATGTCGCTGTCCATCACCGTCTCGGGGTCGGCGTAGACCAATTCGCTGCCGCGTTCGGCAGCGCGTTCGCCCAACCGCTGGCGCA
The DNA here is from genome assembly GCA_963781605.1 of uncultured Actinomycetota bacterium. GTDB lineage: Bacteria > Actinomycetota > Actinomycetes > Propionibacteriales > Nocardioidaceae > Nocardioides. The sequence goes on along the minus strand of CAWAGO010000010.1, from coordinate 210,466 downwards.
GGTGCGGACGGTCCTCGGCGGTGATCAGGACGCCGTTGCGCGGGGTGGTGACGGCCATCGAGTCGGCGATCTCCTCGAGCGTCTCGCCCATCTCTTCCTGATGGTCGTAACGGACGTTCGTGATGATGGTGATGTCGGAGCGGACGATGTGCTCTTGGGAGTACTCCTGGTACAGGGGTCGCACCGCCATACATTCGATGACCAAGGCCTCGACGCCCGGAGTGACGTGCTCGCGCACGATGTCGACCTGTTCGTTGATGGTCGCCGCCCCCCGCCGGGCGATCGGCGACTCCTCGCCGGTGGGACCGATCACGCGTGCCGCGCTGCCGGTGGTCTTGGCGACCGAGACGAAGCCGCCCTCGCGCAGTACCGACGCGACCAACCGGGTGACCGTGCTCTTGCCGCGGATGCCGTTCACGTGAATGCGGACATCGAGCTGGCGCAGCCGACGGTTGTGCCCCCGCGCCGTCGCCCACCAGAAGGCGATCAGCGCCAGTGCTACCAGCCACAGCAACGCAATGCTGATGACCGCCCCAGTCACCGGGCCGGTTTCCGGTCTCCGGACGCGGAGGCCGTCTCCTCTTCGCTCGGCCCGGCATGGACGGCGGCAACTTCGACGCTGATGTCGGCCACGTCGTCGACGGTGCGACGCTCATGGTGAACGCGATCCGCGTAAGTATTCTGGCGAGCCAACATGAGAGTCGATTCAATCACGTCGGCGGCGATGTCGTGGGGGGTTTCGGGAAGGATCACACCGATGGTGAACTCGTCGATGGCATACGGGATGTCGGTCGCCCGGATGTCAGTTTCGATGATCCGCGCCACCGCCCTCATCGTGCGCTGACGATCGGCCACGTCCAGGCTGCCATCACAGAAGGTGACGCCGATCCGAGCGGTGCTGAGCGGCCGGTGGTGCAGCTCGGCGCGGGTGCGCTCTTCAGCCAGGCGCACCTCGGCGTCCGCCGCGGTCAGCAGTCCGAGTGAGCCCTCGCTCGCCGACACGGCGCTCTCGGCGAGACGCTCGGAGATCCGCTTCGAGCGGTGGACCCGATCCATGGAGGCGCCGACGGAGGCGCCGAGAACGACGATGAGTCCGAACTCCAGCGCGGAGCCGCCGAAGGAGTGACCGGACAGGTGTCCGTCGAAGCCCTGGAACGCGAGACTGACGGCGCCACCAGCCAATCCAGCGACCAATCCCCCCATGCCGTCGGTGAAAGAAGCGCCGACGACGACCGCGGTCGCGATGAGGCCCATCGCGATGGCGAGGTCCCGCGGGTGCTGTCCGATCTGACTCGCCGAAAGCCCCAAGGCCGTGAGAGCGAGGAACAACGTGACGTGCAAGTCAGTCCAACCCGATGTCAGCCGCACCCGTCTCACCTCCTCCGAACCGCAGATACGCCAGGACCATTCCGACCAGGAACACAACGAGTGAGATGAGCCCGTGAGCTAAGGCTGTAGCCATGGTCGAACCCCCTCGTCTCGTTACTGAACCGCAAGACAATTGAACCTTCGCCTACTCGCGTTAACGCGACGTTTCCCGGTATCTCGGGGTACTTTCTTGCGAAGGAAATATTTTTCAGGCGTGGCCTTGGACACCGTTTCTCGCGGTGTCAAGCGGCCGGTATAGACAGGTTTCGCGGAGGGTCACATGTCAACGAGCGGATCGCGATCGCGCTTCCGTCGCATGGCCGTGCTCCTGGTGTTGGCGGGACTGCTGTTGGGTACCGGCACCCTCCTGCGCTCGACGCGCACCACCCTTCCGACCGTGGCGGAGTCGACGCCGAGATCGAGTGTGGTCGCCCGTGATTCGTCCACCGGCGAGGTCGTCGAGATTCGCCTCACCGAAGTCACCGCGGACGGCGCCAGGTCCGCAGCCGCGCCGGCGACGGCGTCTGCCGAACTGCCGATCGAGCGCCCGGGGCTGGTGTCGATCGAGGCCGACGGCTACCTACCGCGGGTGATGGCGATCGCGCCGGGTCAGCGACTCGACGTCGCGCTGGTTCCGCGCACCGATGGGGTGGTCTCGATCCGCTTCGGCGGCGACGTCATGATGGGGCGCCGCTTCTATGAGGCGCCTGAGGGGGAGCGTCCGCTGCTGACTCCGCAGGGCGGCGTCGACGGCCACCGCGCCATCTTGGCCGATATCGCGCCGCTGCTCGCCGATGCCGATCTGACGGTGGTCAATCTGGAGACCCCGCTCGTCCGGCAGCCCTACTTCTCCGGCGAACGTCCGCCGCGCTTCCATCGCGACAAGGATCTCGCCTTCGCAACCGCGCCGGGGGCGGCCGTCGCCCTGGTCGAGGCGGGGGTCGATGTGGTCGACCTCGGCAACAACCACGTCTACGACGTCCGGCGCAAGGGCCTGCGGTCGACGATCGACGCGCTCGAGCGAGCGGGCATCGCCTATTTCGGGGCGGGGATGACACCCGAGGAGGCGTGGCGTCCGGCCTACATCGACACCCACGGGACGACTGTCGCCTTCGTTGCTTGCACGACCGTCACGGGCGACCGCTTCGACGTCACCTACGTGGCCGGACCCGATCAGGGTGGCGCCGCACGATGTCAGGAGCGGCCGCTGCGGGCCGCCATCGAGGCCGCCACGCGGCGGGCGGATCAGGTGGTCTTCATGCTGCACGGTGGCATCGAGTACCACCGACGCCAGACCGCCAAGACCGAGCGGTTCACCGACGTCGCCGTCGAGGCGGGGGCGACCGCTGTCGTCAACGGGCACCCCCACGTGGTGGGCGGCATCGACATCCGGGACGGTGTGCCGGTTGTCGAGTCGGTGGGCAACCTGGTCTTCGATCAACAGTTGTGGGCGACCCTGGCGTCTTACCTGGTGCGGATCACGCTCGGCCCCGACGGGGCGGTGCGCACTGAGATCGATCCCTTCGCCATCGAGGATTATCGGCCGGTGCCGACGGTCCGCGACCTCGCCGAGGCGTCGTCACGCTATGCGGCCGGATTCCGCTCGGACGGCATGGTGCTGGGCCGGCCGGGTGCACTGTCCCCACCGATCGCTCCGAACTCGACGAGTCAGGTGCGTGGTGCGGGCGAGTCCGAGCCGATTCATCTGGGCAGCACGGCGTGGCCGGTGGCCTTCACCGGTGACGTCGGAGTAGCCGAGGATCTGTTGTGGGGCACGGGGACGATGGAGGAGTTCGACGTCGACCAGGACAAGACCGGGCCGATGCTCTGGGAGTTGGGCAAGTTTGCGCGGACTGATTCCGACGCAGCGTGCTCGGGTGAGCGGGGGCTCCATCTGCAGCGCTCCCCGGTCAGCGAGAACGACGTCATCGCATTCCCTGTGCATCGTGTCCCGGTCGAGGAAGGAAGCAGGCTTTCGTTGATCGCTTCCGTAGCCCGGGCGACGGAGGGGTCGTCGCTGGAGATCCGGTGGTATCGCTCGATGGCCGGCCCCAGCGTCGGTACCGAGCAGTTGGAGGTGACCCCGGTGCCCCTCGGTGACGGCTGCCGACGGGTCCGGATCGACGTCACGGTTCCTCCCGGCGTGGTCGCGGCCCAGCCGTACGTGCGACTGACTCCGTCGTTCGATGCCAATCTGTCGCGGCAGTTCTGGGTCGACGATGTCCATCTGCTGCGTTGGGGAGGCCCTGACGCGAGCGGACGTCGCTTCGGTTGGCTGGCCGCCGGAGAGGGAGCCAAAGTCGAGGTCCGCGACGACCAGCCTGCTCTCGCAACGGCGCCGTGACGCCGGTGGTCGTCCACTGGATGCGGCGCCACGTCCATAGCCCGAACGGGCTATTTCCCGCGTTTTTCGACAGGACACCGAAGGATCCGACCGGGAGTTAGGCTGCTGTTCGGCACTGACAGTTCGGCCACCCCCGTGCTCGATCCACGACCGTCACCGGCAGGCCTGCCCGGCAGGTCGAGGGTCTGAGCGGTTGGACTGTCTGCCCACTCGTGCTCGTGCGGCAACATCGATGCAGGCGTCCGGTGTTGCCGCGCGAGGTCGATTTCTGTGCGGGGTTCCGTCCTCGGGGGTCTCGATGGCACCTCGCGAGTCGGTGTCACGCGCGCGGAGGTGACAGCGTCAGTTTCACCATCGGCAAGGCGTCGACCTCGCTGCCGACAGCTTGCTCGAGCACTCCCTTCAGGCGTCGCCGCGCGGACGGGTGAGCTTGCTCGTATCTGAGCAGGGTCGCCGTGACTCCTCAGCGCTCAGCATCCGCGCAACGGCCGGCACGGCGCTCCCACCCCCGACGCTGACGCGACAACGTGGCTCGGCCAGGAGGTTGCGGTACCACTGGGCGCGGGCACCGAAACCGCTCACGACCGTGATCGTGGTCGGTTCCGCCCTCTCGACGACTTCGAGGCAGACATAGCGAGGCTGACCCGACGTCCGCCCCCGGTCAGAGTCGTCCGACCGCCAGAAGCCGACCGCACCAGTCGTTCAACTGCTGCCGGATGGGGGCGGCGCGCTCTGCGAAGACTCGCTGAGCCTCCGCGTACTCCCGCTTGCCTTCGGGGGTCTCGATCTTGACCGGGGTCCACGGCGCGCCCGTGGGGTCGAGGGTGAGTCCCGCGAGGTCATATGGCGCAGCGCGCATGTCGAGAATGCGGACGTCCCACGCGAGCTCGAAAGCGTCGGCCACCAGCTCGCTGGGGATCATCGGGCTCAACCTGGCTGCGACCCTGCCATACAGGTCCATGTTGGCGTGGAGACAGCCTGGCTGCTCGAAGTCGGCTCGTTGGCCGCCGTGCGGCTGGAGGGCATTGAGCGGCCTCGCTTCGTCGGTGAAGAACCGGAAGGCATCGAAGTGCGAACAGGCGATGCGATGCCCGGCGACGACCTCGTCGGTACCTGGCCCACCCAGCCGCAGGGGCCAGGCAGCATGTCGGACGTGATCGGCCGGCTGTCGGTACACCATCGCCCATTCGTGCAAACCGAAGCAGCCGAAATGACCCTGTCGGCCTGCCGTGGCGGTCAACACACGCTGAAGCGCCTCGATCGCGGGGCGTGCCTCGGTGATCAACGGCTGCACTGACGGTCGCCGTGCCGTCTGCGTCCACGGCGTAGCCGCCCCGATCGGCGTACTCCCATGCGCCCGCCAGGCTCACCCCATAGCCCGGATGCCAGGCCAGGAGCCGGTTCGGACGATGCTGGTAGTAGGTGAACAGGAAGTCGTGAACCGGGTGCGGCCGTCGCTCGCGACGGCGAGCCTGGTGCGGCTCGACGTAGACCGCCAAGCGTTCTCGATGGGCATCAGCGAGCGCCCGCCACGTCGATTCGTCGATGATCGTGGGTCGGCCGGGCACGCGGTCAAGGCTACGCGGGCTCGACTAGGCTCCCGGTGTGCGCATTGCCCGTTTCACCACAGGAACTGACCCCCGCTACGGCGTGATCGGCGGCGAGATCGACGAGTTCGGTCAGCCGGCGGAGGACTCCGTCATCGTGCCGTTGTCGGGCGACCCGCTGTACGCCGGTCTGCAGCCGCTGGACGAGCAGGTGCCGCTCGCGGAGGTGCGTCTCCTCGCGCCCGTTCTGCCGCGGAGCAAGGTGGTGGCGATCGGTAAGAACTACGCCGCTCATGCGGCCGAGATGGGCGACGAGGTGCCGACCGAGCCGTTGATGTTCCTCAAGCCCAACACGTCGGTCATCGGTCCCGGCGATCCGATCCTCTACCCACGACAGAGCCACGAGGTTCACTACGAGGGCGAGCTGGCTGTGGTGATCGGCCGGATCTGTCGCGACGTGCCAGCCGAACAGGCCACCGACGTGATCTTCGGCTACACGATTGGCAACGACGTCACCGCTCGCGATCTCCAACAGTCCGATGGGCAATGGTCACGGGCCAAGGGCTTCGACTCGTTCTGCCCGCTCGGGCCTTGGATCGAGACCGATGTGGATCCGCACGACTTCGCTGAGGGGCGCCGAGTACAGACCCATCTCAACGGAGACCTCGTCCAGGACGGGAGCACCGCCGACCTGATCTTCGACATCCCCACCCTCGTCGCATACGTCTCCAGCGTGATGACCCTCCTGCCCGGCGACGTGATCCTGACCGGAACCCCGCAGGGGGTAGGTCCGATGGAGGTCGGCGACGAGGTCGAGGTGTCGATTGCCGGCATCGGTGCCCTGACGAATAGGGTCGCGAAGCGTGACTGATGTGATCGAAGACCTCGCGGCGACGGAGAGCCAAGCGGCGCCCGTACGGGTGCGTTTCTGCCCGTCGCCGACCGGCAGCCCCCACGTCGGACTGGCCCGGACGGCGCTGTTCAATTGGGCCTTCGCCCGCCATCACAAGGGCACGTTCGTGTTCCGCATCGAGGACACCGACGCCGAGCGTGACAGCGAGGAGTCCTACGACACCTTGCTCGAGGTGATGCGCTGGCTCGGCTTCACCTGGGACGAGGGACCCGAGGTCGGCGGACCGCACGCCCCCTATCGACAGTCCGAACGGGGCGAGATCTACGCAGACGCCCTGGCCCGCTTGCGGGCGACCAGGCACACCTACGACTGTTACTGCACGACCGATGAGATCGATGCGAGGCGCAAGGCGTCGGGTTCCAAGGTGATGGGCTACGACGGCTTCTGTCGCGCACTCTCCGCCGAGCAGGTGGCGGGCTTCGAGGCCGACGGGCGACGACCGGTCGTTCGTTTCCGGATGCCGGACGGCAGCATCACTTTCGATGACCTGGTCCGCGGTGAGATCAGCTTCGACTCCGCTCACGTGCCCGACTTCGCGCTCTGTCGGGCCAACGGTCAACCGCTCTACACGCTGGTCAACCCGGTCGACGACGCGATCATGGGCATTACCCATGTGCTGCGCGGCGAGGACCTTCTGTCCAGCACTCCCCGGCAGATCGCGCTGTACGAGGCGCTGAAGGAGATCGGCCTCACCGACTCCACGCCGGCCTTCGGGCACTTGCCCTATGTCATGGGCGACGGCAACAAGAAACTCTCCAAGCGCGACCCGCAGGCCAACCTGCTCGGTTATCGCGATGACGGATTTCTGCCCGAGGGTCTGCTGAACTATCTCGCGTTGTTGGGGTGGGCGATCGCCCCCGACAATGACATCTTCTCGATGGCGGAGATGGTGACCGCGTTCGACATCGGCGACGTCAACCCCAACCCCGCCCGCTTCGATCTGAAGAAGGCGGAGGCGATCAACGCGGCCCACATGAGGCGGTTGTCGATCGACGAGATCACCCACCGGGCGATGCCGTTCCTCAAGGCCGCGGGAGTGGTGCAGGATCCTGTCCCTGACGCAGACGCGCAGTTGCTCGAGTTGGCCATGCCTCTGGTGAGTGAGCGGATCAACAAACTGACCGAGGCGCCGGCGATGCTGGGTTTCCTGTTCGTGGACGAGCCATCCTTCACTCGCCATCCAGCCGATGTCGCGCAATCCCTCGACGACGCCGGCAGGGACGTCGTCCGGGCCGCGGTCGACGCACTCGCCGAACTCCATCCGTGGAGCACGGCAGCGATCGAAGAGGCGTTACGTGCCGCTCTGATCGACGGACTCGGCCTCAAGCCCAGGAACGCCTTCGGGCCGGTCCGGGTAGCAGTGACCGGCAGCAGGATCAGTCCCCCGCTGTTCGAGTCGATGGAACTTCTGGGCCGGGACCGTTCGCTCACTCGGCTCCGCGGCGCGCTCGCCTGAGCGGGGGAGGCGCGTGGTGAATCAAACGAGTGAGTTCGTCCGGCCGGCGCCCGCCGTGGGGCTTCGCTACGACCAGGTGCACCTCGGTGGCCGGCCCGGCGCCTGGCGTCCGCTGCTCGGCGCCCTGATTGTCGGGGTCACGGTGTTCGTGCTCGCCTCGCTGGTGGTGCTGGTGCCGTTCGTCGCCTACTACCTGCTGGCGGGCCGGCCCGTTCTCGACGGTTTGGACGCTTTGACCGACCTCCGTAACGCCACGCCGGCCACCCTCGCCTACGTCAACCTGGTGCTCGCGACGGCGATCCCGACCGTCTGGTTCGTGCAGTTCGCCCTCCACGGGCTGAAACCGCGGTGGTTGTCATCCGTCGCGGGCGGGATCCGCTGGCCCTACTTCGCGCTGTGTCTGGCCTTCGCTGCCGTGGCGCTGATGGCGAGTCTGGCGATGTCCCTCGTCCTTCCCGATCAGGGGGGTGTCGGCGCGGAGGCCGGGTTGAATGACTTCACCGCACGTACCCGCGACTTCATGCTGGTGGTCGTGCTGCTCACCCCGCTCCAGGCAGCGGGGGAGGAGTACTTGTTCCGGGGCTATCTGACCCAGGTCTTCGGGGGTCTCTCGGGCCGACGGTCGGTAGCGGTGCTGGTGCCGGCGTTGCTGTTCGCCATCGCCCACGGCGTCGGCCAGAGCGTGCCGGTGTTCATCGATCGTTTCGCCTTCGGGTTGGTGGCGGGAATCCTGGTGTTGGTCACCGGCGGCTTGGAGGCGGGCATCGCGATGCACGTGCTCAACAACGTCGTGGTTTTCGGCTTGGCGTTGGCATTCGGGGATCTCGGCGACGCCTTGACCGCGACCGAGGGCAGCTGGTGGTTGATCCCGACCACACTCACCCAATCGTTGGTGTTCTTGGCTCTGGCCTGGTGGGGGGCCCGCTGGTTGGGCCTGCGGACCACCACCGAGTCGTCCGTTTTGGTGGCCCCAGCGGGGCTTGTGTATCGTGTGCCGTCGGCCCAGAGCGACCGCTCCAACGGCTGAAAACCCTTGGGGTATGGTGTAATTGGCAGCACGACTGGTTCTGGTCCAGTTAGTCTAGGTTCGAGTCCTAGTACCCCAGCGAGAGTCCCGGATCCACCTGTGTGTGGCCCGGGATTTTGTCTCGATCGGCGCGTTGGCTAAAGTTCCGCAGGTCGTCAGACAAGCAGTGCTTGCCCCCGTTGTGTAGTGGCCTAGCACGCCGCCCTCTCAAGGCGGTAGCGCCGGTTCGAATCCGGTCGGGGGTACTCTCCATGACGTCCCCGACTCGTCCACTGCGTCGGGGATGTTGTCGATTTAGTTGGGGTGGGCCCGCTCCGCGGCGGTGTCCGTTTTCCGCCAGAACGCGATCGGGGGATGGGGCAGGATGGGGGCATGACCCCTCCTCTCGCCATCGATGGCAGCGCGGCCTATCGGGCCGTCAGCAGTCGCGATCGGCGCTTCGACGGGATGTTCTACGTGGCGGTCCGCACCACCGGGATCTATTGTCGGCCGTCCTGCCCGGCGCGGACTCCGGCGAGGCAGAATGTCAGCTTTCATGCGAGCACCGCATCGGCTCAGTCGGCCGGCTATCGCGCCTGTAAGCGGTGCCTCCCAGACGCCACCCCGGGCAGCCCCGACTGGGATATCGCCGCTGATGTCGCCGGGCGGGCGATGCGGCTGATCTCGGACGGGGTCGTCGACCGCGAGGGCGTGCCGGGCCTGGCTCGTCAGCTCGGATACACACCGCGTCACCTGACCCGCATCCTGACCGCCCACCTGGGCGCCGGCCCCCTGGCCCTGGCCCGCGCACGACGTGCCCAGACCGCACGAGTCTTGGTCGAGTCGACCGATCTGACGCTGTCCGACGTCGCCCACGCCGCAGGCTTCAGCAGCATCCGTCAGTTCAACGAGACCATGCGCGAGGTCTACGCGACCACTCCCTCCGCTCTCCGTGGACGTCGTGCTCGGGCAGAGTTCTCAGCAGATGCGACGACCGGCACGGTGACCATGCGGTTGGCGGTGCGCACTCCCTTCCACGGCAGCGCGCTTCGGGACTTCCTGGCGCTGCACGCCGTCGAGGGGGTGGAGGTGTGTCGCGGCGCCCACTACGCGCGAACCCTCGACCTCCCACACGGACCCGGCAGTGTCGAGCTCACCCTGGTCGATCATCTCGACCCCGGCTCCATGGCGTTGGTGCCGGCCACCTTCAGGCTCACCGATCTACGCGATCTCGGGGCGGGGGTCGAGCGAACCCGGCGCATGCTGGACGCCGACTGCGACCCCATCGCGGTGGCAGATGCTCTGGGCGAGGATCCGTTGTTGCGCCCGATGCTGGCTCGGTGGCCGGGTTTGCGCGTTCCCGGGCTGCCGGACGGCCCGGAGCTCGGAGTTCGAGCCGTCCTCGGCCAACAGGTGTCCCTCGCGGCCGCACGGACAGCGGCCGCTCGCTTGGTCGCTGAGTACGGACATCCCTACGCGGCGGGCGTGCCAGGTTTGACCCACCTGTTTCCACGCGCTGAGCGACTCGCCGCCTTGGACGCCGAGCGGCTGCCTATGCCCCGCACTCGCGCCGGCGCCCTCATCTCGCTGAGTCGGGCGGTGGCCGAGGGTGACCTCGATCTCGACCGGGGGGCCGACCGCGACGACGTCCGCCGGACATTGCTGGCATTGCCGGGCGTCGGTCCCTGGACGGCCGATGTGATCGCACTACGCGCGCTGGGTCACCCCGACGTCTTTCTGTCCTCGGACCTGGCGATCAAACGGGTCCTGGCCGACCTCGAGGTCGACTCCGTGGCAGCACCGGCCCGCATCGACCGGTGGCGACCCTGGCGAAGCTATGCCCTGCTCTATCTCTGGCAGCACTATCTGTCCGATCGGTCCGATCCGGCCGCGGCGACGAAGGAGTCATGACATGTGGACTGTGATCGACAGCCCGATCGGCGAGTTGCGGATCGTTGAGCACAAGGGAGCGGTCACCGCGATCGAGTTCTCGCCCTTCGACGCGGGTTCCGATGGCCTCCCTCGGGGAGCGGAATCCGCCGATGCGCCGGTGTTGGCAGAAGCACGTCGCCAGTTGGGGGCCTACTTCGCCCGCGAGTTGCGCGACTTCGACCTGCCGTTGGCTCCGAAGGGCACCGACTTCCAACAGCGCGTGTGGGCGCAGCTACTGGCTGTCGGCTACGGCGAGACCGCGTCGTACGGCCAGATCGCACACCGCCTCGGAATGACCAATGCCGCGTCCAGGGCGGTCGGACTGGCCAACGGACGCAACCCGATCCCCATCGTCATTCCGTGCCATCGGGTGATCGGCGCCACCGGGTCGCTCACCGGCTATGCAGGGGGACTCCCGCGAAAGCAACTACTTCTCGAGCTCGAACAAGAGGCTCTGTTCTGACCGGCCGCCCGGCTCGGCGCGGCCGTCGACGAATCCCTACTCGGCCGCAGCGCGGCGCAGTGATTCCGAGAGTCGCTCAGCGGCGGCCATGACGGCCGGCGCGTGCATCCGGCCGGGCTGTCGCGACAAGCGCTCCAGTGGTCCGGAGACCGAGACCGCGGCGATGATCTTGCCGCCCGGAGAGCGCACCGGCGCCGACACCGAAGCGACGCCGGCCTCGCGCTCGCCCACCGATTGGGACCACCCGCGCCGGCGGATGCCGGACAGCGCCGTGGCCGAGAAGGCCGCATTCTGCAGGCCGCGGTGCATTCGCTCGGGGTCTTCCCATGCCAACAGCACCTGAGCCGCCGATCCCGCGCGCATCGTCAGCTGTGAGCCAACCGGAATGGTGTCGCGCAAGCCGGTCGGGCGCTCCGCTGCCGCGACACAGACCCGGTGGTCACCTTGGCGCCGCCACAGCTGCGCCGACTCGCCGGTGATGTCGCGCAAGCGGGCCAGTACCGGGCTCGCGGTGGCCAGCAGGCGGTCCTCCCCGGCGGCGGCTGACAGCTCCGACAAGCGCGGCCCGAGGACGAAACGCCCTTGCATGTCCCGGGCCACCAACCGGTGATGCTCCAGGGCCACCGCGAGCCGGTGGGCGGTCGGTCGGGCGAGTCCCGTGCTCGTCACCAGGCCGGCCAAGGTGGCCGGTCCCGCCTCCAGAGCTGCGAGAACGAGGGCGGCTTTGTCGAGCACGCCAACTCCGCTACTGTTGTCCATATGGCAATACTGCCGTCTCACAGGTTGGGATGGCAAGTCGTCGTCGAGTGGGAGTCGGCACCGGGACCTCGAGGCGTGGTCTCGATGCCCCGAGGAGCGGATACCTGATATGGGCAAGACCCTGGCTGAGAAGGTGTGGGAAGAACACGTCGTTCGGAGCGCCGAAGGCGAACCGGATCTTCTCTACATCGACCTGCACCTGATTCACGAGGTGACCTCGCCCCAAGCCTTCGACGGGCTGCGACTGGCCGGCCGTCGGGTCCGCCGTCCCGATCTGACCCTGGCCACTGAGGATCACAACGTCCCGACCATCGACTGGGACCAACCGATCGCCGACCCGGTCAGCAAGACCCAGGTCGACACCCTGCGCAAGAACGCCGCGGAGTTCGGCGTCCGACTGCACCCGCTCGGCGATGTCGAGCAGGGGATCGTGCATGTCGTCGGTCCGCAACTGGGTCTCACGCAGCCCGGCATGACGATCGTCTGCGGCGACTCGCACACCTCCACCCACGGCGCCTTCGGGGCCTTGGCCTTCGGCATCGGTACCTCCGAGGTCGAGCACGTGTTGGCCACCCAGACCCTCCCTCAAGCGCGGCCCAAGACCATGGGCGTCACCATCACCGGCAGCCTGCCCGCCGGAGTGACCGCGAAGGATCTGGTCCTCACGCTGATCACCCACACCGGAACCGGTGGCGGTCAGGGGTACGTCGTCGAGTATCGCGGCCCGGCCATCGAGGAGCTTTCGATGGAGGGCCGGATGACGGTGTGCAACATGTCGATCGAGTGGGGGGCCAAAGCCGGTCTGATCGCACCCGACCAGACCACCTTCGACTACATCGAAGGGAAGCCAGAGGCGCCCAAGGGGGCCGACTGGGATGCCGCGGTGGCGCATTGGAAGACGCTCGTGTCCGACGACGACGCGGTCTTCGACAAGGAGATCGAACTGGATGCGTCGATCATGACGCCGTTCGTGACCTGGGGCACGAATCCCGGCCAGGGTGTGCCGCTCGGTGGCGTCGTCCCAGGACCCGCTGACTTCGAGGAAGAGTCCGACCAGGTTGCGGCGGAGAAAGCGCTGACCTACATGGGTCTGACCGCGGGCACACCCATGCGGGACATCAAGGTCGATACGGTCTTCGTGGGGTCGTGCACCAACGGTCGCATCGAGGATCTGCGCTTGGCTGCCGAGATCATCCAAGGACGGACCGTGGCACCGGGGACCCGGATGCTGGTCGTTCCCGGATCGGTCCGCGTCCGTCTGCAGGCGCAAGAGGAGGGCCTCGACCAGATCTTCACCGCGGCCGGCGCCGAGTGGCGAGGCGCGGGGTGTTCGATGTGTTTGGGGATGAATCCCGACCAGTTGGCACCTGAGGAGCGCAGCGCCTCCACCTCCAACCGCAACTTCGAGGGTCGCCAGGGCAAGGGCGGCCGAACCCATCTGGTCTCGATCCCGGTCGCGGCAGCCACTGCCGTACGCGGCACGTTGTCGTCGCCGTCCGATCTCGAGCCTGTGCCGAGCACGGAGGAGTCCTGACATGGAAGCGTTTCATCAGCACACCGGTGTCGGCGTCCCGTTGCGCCGCAGCAATGTGGACACCGACCAGATCATCCCGGCGGCCTATCTCAAGCGCGTGACGCGCACCGGCTTCGAGGACGGGCTGTTCGCTGCCTGGCGCAACGACCCCAGCTTCGTGCTCAATCGGGCCGAGTATGCGGGGGGATCGGTGCTGGTCGCCGGCTCCGACTTCGGCACCGGGTCGTCGCGAGAGCACGCTGTGTGGGCGCTGCAGAACTACGGCTTCCGCGCAGTCATCTCCTCGCGCTTCGCCGACATCTTCCGAAGCAACTCCGGCAAGGCCGGGCTGGTCGCCGCGCAGGTCGACGAGAAGGTCGTTCAGCGACTGTGGGACTACCTCGAGGAGTTCCCAGGTGCCACGATCAGTGTCGACCTGGAGTCCAAGACGGTGAGCGCCGGCGAGGGGCCCGATGCGATTGAGGACTCCTTCGATATCGACGACTACACCCGCTGGCGGCTGCTCGAGGGGCTGGACGATATCGGCATCACCTTGGGTCACGATGCCGACATCGCGGCCTTCGAGACGTCGCGTCCGGCCTGGAAGCCGGCCACTCTCTAGGTCCTGGATTCCCTTGTTTTCTGGGACAAAACGCCTGATTTACCGCGTGTCGGTCGGCCGGTCGTTGTCCCTGGGTAGGCCGTGTGCTTAGCGTGCCGAGAGGACACGTCGGGCACCGGCCCGACCCGTGTGGTTCATCGGAAGGGAAGCCAGTGAACAAGTCAGAACTCGTCGATGCGCTCGCAGCGCGATACGAGGGCAACCGCAAACAGGCCAAACACGCACTGGAATCGGTGCTCGACACCATCACTCGAGAGGTCGCCAAGGGCGAGAAAGTCGCAATCACCGGATTCGGTTCCTTCGAGAAGCGAGTCCGCAATGCCCGGTGGGTGCGCAACCCCCAAACGGGTGAGCGGATGAAGGCCAAGAAGACGGCGATTCCGAAGTTCACACCAGGTGCGGACTTGAAGAACGTCATCTCCGGCGCCAAGAAGTTGCCGAAGCTGACCCTGGCCGTCGGCGCTTCGGCATCGGCATCCGCCGCCAAGGCCATGACGGGCGCCAGCAAGAAGTCGGCGCCAGCGAAGAAGGCACCGGCCGCAGCGGCGCCGGCCAAGAAGGCGCCGGCCAAGAAGGCACCGGCCAAGAAGGCTGCGGCCAAGAAGGCACCTGCGGCGAAGGCGCCCGCGAAGAAGGCGCCGGCCAAGAAAGCACCGGCCAAGAAAGCACCGGCGGCTAAGGCGCCGGCGAAGAAGGCGTCGACGGCGAAGACCGCCGCGAAGAAGGCACCTGCGAAGAAGGCGCCCGCGAAGAAGGCACCTGCGAAGAAGGCTGCGGCCAAGAAGGCCCCGGCCAAGAAGGCACCGGCCAAGAAGGCAGCCGCCAAGAAGTCCTGATCGGACTCAGCGCACGCCCACGACGACGTCGACCCGGCGCGGGTTTCGGTTCACAGCCGAGACTCGCACCGGGTCGTGTCACGTGTCGCGAAGGACCGCCATGGTCAGAGGCCCGACCCCCAGGGTAAGCGCGCGCGCCAGGTCGGGTGCGTTGTCGACGTCTTGACGCAGCCCGACGAGCGCGCCGTCGATCTCGATCGCTCCTGCGGCGAGGTGAGCTGCACGGGAGCCCGGACCGAATCTAGGGGCGAAGCCACTGGCCTTGGCTGCATAGAGGGTGCTTCCCGTGCCCGCCACGTCGGCGACGAAACGAGCACTACCGTCAGTCTCGATCTGGGACAGTGCCTCCACCAACTCGCCCACCCTCAGGGCCGGCAGGTCCGCGAGCAGCGCCACCGGCGTCGCCTGCGGCCAACGCTCGGTCGCCCGGTGAACGCCGGCCGCCAACCCGCCGTTGAGATCCCCCGGGCAGGGATCCGAGAGCCACATTCCGCCCCGAGCCTGGGCATAGGCCGCCACCTCCGTGTCCGCGGTCACCACCAGCACCGCGGTCCCAGGGGTGCCTATCGCCACGTCGATCGTGTCGCAGGCGAAGGCGACGGCCAGTTGCTGCCGCCGGCTCTCGGACAGTTCGCCGAGTCGCGACTTGCCGAGGTGTGTGGCTTTGACCGGGATCAGCAAAGCGAACGAGGGAGCAGCCATGACGCCGGTGATCCTCCCACAGCGCTGGCAGGCAGTAGCCTCTCCGGCCAGGGGCCTACTTCCCCGTGCGCGGGGAAGGGTGGCCGCGGTCCATCTGAGGAGGGTGAGCATGCGCAGGGTGCGGAGGATGAGTGAGCCGCGCGGCTGGGCCGTGGCGACCGCCGCCGCGATCCTCAAGCCAATCCTTTGGCCGCTGACCTCACGCGTGTGGATCGATGGAGCCAAGATTCCCAGCACCGGTGGCTGCTTGGTCGTGATCAACCACAACTCTCACCTCGACCCGCTGACGTCGGCCCACTTCGTCTACGACCACGGCCGCGTTCCGCGCTTTCTCGCCAAGTCCACCTTGTTCTCGGTGCCGGTCGTCGGAGCGATCCTCGGCAGCGCTCGGCAGATCCCGGTCGAACGACTGACGCGCAACGCGGTCGGCGCCTATGCCGCCGCGGTTCAGGCGGTGCGCGACGGTCAATGTGTCGTGGTCTATCCGGAGGGCACGCTCACGCGTGACCCCGGGCTGTGGCCGATGAAGGGCAAATCGGGGGCGGCGCGGATCGCTCTCGCCACCGGGTGCCCGGTGATTCCAGTCGGCCAATGGGGGGTCCAGGACGTGTTGGCGCCCTACGCCAAGACTCCTCGCCCCTGGCCGCGCAAGCAGATCGTGATGAAAGCCGGCGATCCCGTCGACCTCCAGGCCTTCACCGACCGAGAACACACCCCCCAACTGATCGCCGAGGCGACCGAGGCGATCATGTCGGCGATCACTGCCCTCGTCGCGGAGATCCGTCAGGAAACCCCACCCGAGGAGCGGTTCGACCCGCGTCGGGCGGGCGTGCGCGAGATCGGCGACCCCAACGACCCACGGCCACCGCGCCGCTCTCACCAGGAGGAACAATGACCACAATGGCGGTATTCGGTGCCGGGTCCTGGGGGACGGCGTTCTCCCTCGTGCTCGCCGACGGTGGCAACGACGTCACCATCTGGGGGCGACGACAAGAGGTATGCGACCAGATCAACGCGGGCGAGAACACCGACTACCTGCCGGGCATTGCGCTTCCGCCGTCGATCCGCGCCACGCATGACCCGGAGGAGGCGGCGGCAGGGGCGGAGGTCGTCGTCCTCGCCGTCCCTTCCCAGACCCTGCGGGGCAACCTCCAGGACTGGGCGTCGGCGCTCCCGGACGAGTCGGTGATCGTCAGTCTGATGAAGGGCGTCGAGTTGGGCACCGTTCGGCGGATGAGCGAGGTGATCGCGGAAGTCACCGGCGCCGGGCCGGATCGGATCGGGGTGATCAGCGGACCCAACCTCTCCAAGGAGATCGCCCGCCGCGAGCCGGCCGCCTCGGTTGTCGCCTGTGCCGACGAGGAGGTCGCCAAATGGTTGCAGGATCGCTGCCACTCGCGGACCTTCCGGCCCTACACCAGCACCGATGTGGTGGGCTGCGAGTTGGGTGGCGCCTACAAGAACGTCGTGGCACTCGCCGTCGGGATGGCCGTTGGGATGGGCTATGGCGACAACACCACGGCGTCTGTCATCACCCGGGGGCTGGCCGAGACCGCGCGACTGGCGACCGCTCTGGGTGCCAATCCACTGACCTTGATGGGTCTGGCGGGGCTCGGTGACCTGGTGGCGACGTGCTCCTCACCCCTGTCGCGCAATCGGACCTTCGGGGAGCGACTCGGGAAGGGGCAGACCACCGAGGAGATCTACGCCTCGACCCGGCAGGTGGCTGAGGGAGCCAAGTCGTGTGCGTCGCTGCTCGCCCTCGCCGATCACACCGGAGTCGACGCACCGATCGCCTGGCACGTCGACGCGGTGGTCGGCGGCAGGATGACCACCCAGGAGATGGTCGAGTCCGTCATCGGGCGCGACACCAGGTCCGAGACCGACTAGGGGACGCGGGAGAGCGCCCCTGAGAGATCGGCCCACAGGTCGTCGATGTCTTCGATACCGACCGAAAGTCTCACCAGTCCCTCGGGAATGGTCTCTGGCTCGGTCTTCCAGCGGCGACGGCGTTCGAAACTCGACTCGACGCCGCCGAGCGAGGTGGCGTGCACCCACAGCTTCGTCGACCGGGTGAGCAGGTCGGCGCCGTCGCCGCCCGCGGCGAGGACGATCGAGATGATGCCACCGAAGCCGGGATACCGAACTTCGCTCAGCGCCGGGTGATCGCTCAACCGGCGGACCAGTTCCTTGGCGTTTCTCTGCGAGCGTTCGACGCGCAGGTGCAGGGTGCGGAGCCCGCGGAGCGCCAGGTACGACTCCATCGGGCCGGGGACGGCGCCGGTCAGGTCGCGGCGATTCTTCAGCACGTCGAAGAGCGCGTCATCGCGGGTGACGACGGCGCCCATCAGGGTGTCGCTGTGGCCGGCGATGAACTTCGTGGCCGAGTGGACCACGATGTCTGCGCCCAGGTCCAAGGGGCGCTGCAGGAGGGGGGTGGCGAAGGTGTTGTCGACGACCACATAGGCGCCTGCGGCGTGCGCGGCGGAAACGACGGCCGGGATGTCGACCACTTCGAGCGCGGGGTTGGTGGGCGACTCGATCCAGACCAGGGCGGCGTCCTCGCATGCCGCGATCCAGGCCTCCGTGTCAGTGGCCTCGATCAGCCGCACGCTCAGTCGGCCGCGGGCCTCCAGGTCGGCCAGCTGCATGATGGTGCCTTGATAGGAGTGGTTGGGCGCCACCACGGTCTCGCCGACCGCTACGAGCTCGATCAGCGACGCTACCGCGGCCAGGCCGGATGCATAGCTGAGGCATCGTCCGCCTTCGAGGGCGCCCAGAGCGTCCTCGAACGCCGTCCAAGTCGGGTTCGCATAGCGGCCGTATTCGAGGTCGCCCCCGGCTACATAGGTCGACGCGAAGGTCACCGGAACATTGAGCGGTGCGTCGGGTGCCTTCGTGGGCCGACCGGCAGTGACGGCCGTCGTCGCGGGGAGATAGCCGGAGGCGTCTGGCTGCATGGCATCCAGCGTAGGGGTGTGGCGCGCCGACCCTCTCCTCGCGGTGTCGTAGGGTGATCGCCGATGACTCAAGCCCAGCGCAAACCCCGCGTCGCCGTCGTCTTCGGGGGTCGGTCCGGGGAGCATGCCATTTCGTGTGTCACTGCGGGCAGCGTGCTCCAGGCCATTGATCGTGATCGCTACGAGGTCGTGCCGATCGGCATCGCCACCGACGGCCGTTGGGTGCTGGAGTCGGCCGACCCGGAGCGGCTGCGGATCACCGGACCCGACGCTCTTCCGGCGGTGGACCCGACCCGCGCGGTCGTGAGTCTGCATCAGGGGGACGCCCGCACGGATCTGATCGTCAGCGACCCCTCCTCCCCGCCGGAGACGCTCGGCGAGGTCGACGTGGTGTTTCCGGTGTTGCATGGGCCATGGGGCGAGGACGGCACCATCCAGGGCATGTTGGAGATGGTCGGCGTCCGCTATGTCGGGGCGGGCGTGCTCGCATCGGCGGTGAGCATGGACAAGGCCTACATGAAGATCCTCCTCGAGGCAGCAGGGCTACCGATCCTGCCGTCGGTGACGATCACGGCGCGAGAGTGGCGGGCCGACCGGTCGGCCTGCCGGGCGCGCGCTGAAACACTGGGCTATCCCGTCTTCGCGAAGCCGGCCCGGGGTGGATCGTCCTTGGGGATCGGCAAGATCCACGACGCCTCGGAGTTCGACCGCGCGATCGAGGACGCTCAGGTGCACGACCCGAAGGTGCTCATCGAGCAGGCAGCTCCGATCGGCTCCCGCGAGATCGAATGCGGGGTCCTGGGCACTGTCGACGGCCGGCCCGAGACGTCGTTGCCGGCCGAGATCAAAATCGGCGGCGATCACGAGTTCTATGACTTCGCCGCGAAGTACTTACCCCAGGAACACACCGAACTCGACGTTCCCGCCGACATCCCGGACGAGCTGATCGGGCGCATGCAAGACCTCTCGGCGCGAGCCTTCGAGGCGGTGGGTTGTGAGGGTCTGGCGCGGGTCGACTTCTTCGTTGCGCCCGACGGGTCGCTGTTGGTCAACGAGATCAACACGATGCCCGGTTTCACACCGACATCGATGTTCCCGCGGATGTGGGCGGCCTCCGGGCTCGACTACCCCGCGCTCGTGGACCGGTTGATCCAACTCGCGCTGGCCCGCGACACCGGACTTCGCTGAGCCGTCTCGGCTGTCCCTTGAGGGGTTGCTCAGACGCAGCGGTCGACGCGGGTGAGGGACGACTTGACGATCGGGGCGAGCTCCGCCATCACCGCTGCCGGCCCCTCGGGGCGATAGGACGGCGGGATCCGGACCTCGACCGCAGGGGCGTACTCGACCGTCGTCATCACGACCTCGGCGGATTGGTCGTCGAGGACCTGGTCGGGGACGAACCAGCCGACCCCGTTGCCGACCTGACAGAGCGAGAAGTCGTCGAAGCCGGCCGGCAGGCCGACGCCGCAGGTGAGCACGATGGGGGTGTCTCCCCAGGCCGCTCCGAGTGCGTCATCCGGGTTCACCGAGCGTCGCACGTGCCCGGACAGAGTGTTCGGCAATGACTGGACGAGCTGCTCGCAGGCAGCCTCGTCGTCGGCCGAGAGCGCCACAGGGGGGCGAATGTCGACCCGCGCCGCTCCACAACCCGACAGCGTGCCTGCGGCCAGACACGCGGCCAGACACGCGACGACGCCCCGGACCAACCAGGGTCCGAGGCGTCGGTCGGCAGAGCGAAAGACGAGGGTCAGGACGGACTCGTCAGATGTGGACGACGGGGCAGGTCAGGGTGCGGGTGATCCCGTCGAGACCCTGAACCTTGGAGACCACCAGTTTGCCGAGTTCGTCGACGTTGCGCGCTTCCGCGCGAACGATCACGTCGTAGGGGCCGGTGACGTCCTCGGCGAGCGTGACCCCTTTGACCTGGGCGATCGCCTTGGCGACCTCGGCGGCCTTGCCGACATCGGTCTGGATCAGGATGTATGCCTGGACGACCATGTGAACTCCTTGCCAACGGGGCCGATCGTGCGCTGATCGGAGGATGTGCCGGTCCGCGGCGCCCTGTCGGGCCGAAAAGGCCGAGCAGGACACCGCCTCCACAACCTATCGCGTCGGGCGGGCGTGTCGATAGGTGCCCTCGGGTCACGCGCGTCTGCGATCTGGTGGGATGGGGGCGTGCCAGATTCCACCCCGCCCACCGATCCCACTGTCGCCGAACTCGGCGAGTTCGGACTGATCGAGCGACTGCGACCCGTCTTCGACCAAGGGGAGCACGTGCTGATCGGCCCGGGCGACGATGCGGCGGTGCTTCGGGTCCGCACCGGCCACGTGGTCGTGTCCACCGACCTCCTCATCGAGGGCCGCCACTTTCGCCGCGACTGGGCGAGCGCCACCGACGTCGGGCACCGGGCTGCTGCGCAGAATCTGGCCGACATCATGGCCATGGGGGGACGCGCCACTTCGCTGACGGTCGGCTTGGGCTTGCCCGGCGAGTTGCCGGTTCAGTGGGTGCAGGACTTCGCCGAGGGATTCGCGGCCGAGTGTGCCGAGGTCGGGGCCAGCGTCGTCGGCGGTGACGTGACCGCGGCCCCACAGATCGTGATCGCGGTGACCGCCCTCGGCCAGTGCTCCGTCGCGCCCGTCGTCCGCGGGGGCGCCGAGCCGGGCGACATCGTCGCGCTCTGCGGCCGCCAAGGCTGGGCCGCCGGGGGCACCATGGTCCTCACGCGCGGCTTCCGCTCGCCGAGGGTGCTGGTCGAGGCGTTCCGACGTCCCGCGCCGCCATACGCCGCGGGACCCGAGGGTGCCGAAGCCGGGGCCACCGCGATGATCGACATCTCCGACGGGCTGGTGGCCGAGGCGCGGCATATCGCCACGGCCTCAGGGGTG
The DNA here is from genome assembly GCA_963781605.1 of uncultured Actinomycetota bacterium. Lineage (GTDB taxonomy): Bacteria > Actinomycetota > Actinomycetes > Propionibacteriales > Nocardioidaceae > Nocardioides. The sequence goes on along the minus strand of CAWAGO010000010.1, from coordinate 189,156 downwards.
GCGATCGATCTGTGGCGCGAGACGCTCGAGGTGGCCGATCCGCTCGTCGCGGTGGCTGCCGCGCTGGGCAGCGACCCCATGGACTTCGTTCTGGGCGGAGGGGACGACCACGCCCTACTCGCCACCTTCCCGCCCGGCACGACACTTCCATCGGGGTGGCGGCAGATCGGGCAGGTGGACGAAGGTGACGGCGTCACCCTCGACGGTGCGATCTATGAAGGACCGGCGGGCTGGACCCATTTCTGACCTGTCAGCCGCCATTCCTGACCTGTCAGCCGCAATCAGTGACCTGTCAGCTGCAGTTTCTGACGTCTCAGCCGCACTAGGTGACGGGTCAGCGCGAGACCTTGCCGGCCTTGATGCAACCGGTGCACACGTTCATCCGCTGCGGGGTGCCGTTGACGACAGCCTTCACGCGCTGGATGTTGGGGTTGAACCGACGCTTGGTGATCTTGCGCGACCACGGTCGGTTGTTGCCGAACGTCGGCTTCTTCGCGCAGATGTCACAGACGGCAGCCACCGGATACTCCTGGAAAGATCGAGGTTAGGGGCCCGCTGATCCACCGGCCACAGGCCGCGGGCGGGCAACCGAAGAAGAGTATCCGATGACCGGGCGGGGGGAGAAATCCCGCACCTCGCGCGGCTACCCTCGTCTCGCCCCGCCGTCCCGAGTCAGGCAAGCTGCGAGAGAGGTCATGGAAACACCGGAGAGTGGCCCGCTGCAACTGCGCACCGTGCGGCGATTCGTCGACGTCGCGACCGATGCGCTGCTCGCCGCGCGCGAGGAGATCGACGCCCTCAATGTCTATCCCGTGCCCGATGGCGACACCGGTACCAACATGTTCTTGACCTTCTCCTCGGCCCGTGAGGCGCTGGCCACCGCGGTCGAGACGACTCCCGCGATCGGTCTCGAGGAGGCGCTGGCGGTGTTCGCGCGCGGGGCCTTGCTCGGTGCCCGCGGCAACTCCGGGGTGATCCTGAGCGAGATGCTGGGCAGTTTTGCCCGGCGCTTGGCGGCGGCTGCGCCGACCGACCCACGGGCCAGGGTGATGGCGCAGGCGATCATCGACGCTGCCGACGGTGCGTATCGAGCGGTCGGGACCCCGGTGGAAGGCACCATCCTCACCGTCGCCAGGGCCGCTGCCGAGGCCGTCACCCCCTACGCGGGTGAGCGCCCGAGCGGGCCCGCCGAGGCGACACCGACCCCCACATCGCACACGCGTGACGTGTTCGCGGCGGCAGCGCGCGCCGCTCGCCTCGCGCTCGAGCGCACGCCTGACCTTCTGCCCGTGCTCGCCGAGGCCGGCGTCGTGGATGCGGGGGGCCGGGGACTGGTGGTGGTGCTGAACGCCGCCGAGCGGGTGTTCACCGGTCGCCGCGACGTCAGCGACCCGATCGGCCTCGGCGCCCGCGCGATCCCCATTCCGCGACCACCGACCGACTCGGCACGGCAGGGACCTGGTTCCCCGGTGTCCAGCCCTGGCTTTGAGGTGATGTACCTGTTGGAAGCCCCCGATGACGCGATCGGGCGGTTACGCGCCGGCTTGGAGCCACTGGGTGATTCACTCGTGGTGGTCGGCGGCGAAGGGCTCTGGAACGTGCATGTGCACGTCGATGATGTCGGCGCTGCGGTCGAGCGAGGTGTCGAGGTCGGGCGACCGCACCGGATCCGGGTCACCCACCTGCGTGAGCAGATCGAGCAGGCTGCGGCGAATGCGGCGTCGGGAGTGCCCGTGAGTCGCACCGGCCGCGCGGTCGTCGCCGTCGCGGCGGGGGCCGGTTTGGCGGACCTCTATCGAGACGCGGGGGCGGTGGTGTTGGCGGGGGGGCCCGCTCATCGTCCGTCGACGGGCGAGTTGCTGGAGGCCATCACCGGCTGTGGCGCAGCGGAAGTCATCGTCTTGCCCAACGATGCCGACTCGCTTCGTGCCGCTGAGATCGCGGCGCGGTTGGCGCAGCAGGACTGCGGAGTGTCGGCGGCTGTGCTGCCCACCCGTGCCCAGGTGCAGGGACTCGCGGCACTGGCCGTGCACGAGCCCGGCCGCGACTTCGCTCAGGACGTGCTCGAGATGACCGCCACGGCCCGGCATGCGCGGCATGGCGCGGTGACGACGGCGGCCAAGCGGGCGATGACCATGGCCGGCCCGTGCGAGATCGGCGACGCGCTGGGCGTGATCGACGGCGATTTCGTCGTCGTCGGGCAGGATCTGCCGACGGTCGCGGTCGACATCGTCGACCGCCTGCTCGGGGGAGGCGGTGAGTTGGTGACGCTGGTGACCGGGAGCGGTGGTGGGGACATCACCGCCCACCTCGTGCGCCACCTGCAGCAGCGGCATACGTCGGTGGACACCGTGGTCTATGACGGGGGACAGGCGCGTTATCCCGTGTTGATCGGGGTGGAGTGACCCATCCCCGCGTACGACCCCAGGAGAGGGTGAGATCGTGATCACCGTCGATTCACCCGTTCTCGCCGTCCTGGGTGAGGCCTCGTCCGCGCGCGTCAAGGCGATCACCGAAGGCCTGGGCATCAAGACAGTGGGAGAGCTGCTCGACCACTTCCCTCGCCGCTATCTCAAGACCGGCGAGCTCGGCGCGCTCTCGGAACTGACCGTCGGACAGATGCTGACCCTGGTCGGCGAGATCGTCCGCAGCGAGACCAAGACCTTCACCGATCGGCGGAGCAACCGTCCGGCCTATCGGCAGGAGGTGCAGGTGTTGGGTGAGGGGGGCACGGTCTCGATGACCTTCTTCTCCAAGAAGAAGCACATCGCGGAGTGGCAGGCGGCACGACTCGCCGTCGGCCGTCGCGGGGTCTTCGCCGGACAGGTCGGACGCTTCCGGGATCAATGGCAGCTCACCAACCCGCAGATGGATCTCTTCGGACCCGACCCGGACGCCTCGCTCGAAGCCGCGATGGATCAGATCGGCAGTCTCTACCCGCTGTATCCGCTCACGAAGGGCATCCACACCTGGGATCTGGCCAAGGCGATCAGCTTCGCGCGGACCGTGGTGGAGGACCTGCCCGAGCTGCTGCCGGAGGACCTACGCACGCGGCAGCGGCTGCCCGATGTCGACACCGCTTATGCGTGGATCCATGCGCCCGAGGACGAGAAGCAGGTGCGCGAGGCGCAGCGTCGGTTCCGGTTCGAGGAGGCACTGATCACCCAGCTGGTCCTCGCCCGTCGCAGGGTCGCCCTGCGGGCTCAGGGGACGGCTCCCCGCATCGGCGGGGGTGGGCTGCTCGCTGCCTTCGACTCCCGTCTGCCCTTCGAGCTGACTGAGGGCCAACGCGAGATCGGGACCCTGATCGAGAGCGAACTGGCGCGCGAGCATCCGATGAATCGTCTGCTGCAGGGCGAGGTCGGCTCGGGCAAGACGGTGGTGGCGTTGCGGGCCATGCTGCGGGTGGTCGACTCCGGTGGCCAGGCCGTCCTCCTCGCTCCGACCGAGGTGCTGGCACAGCAGCACCACAGGTCGACTCTGGCCCTCCTCGGAGATCTGGGGGAGAAGGGGTTGCTCGGCGGTGCCGACGAGGCGACCCAGGTGGTGTTGCTGACCGGCTCCGCCACCGCGGCACAGCGACGCGAGGCACTGCTCGAGATCGCTTCTGGTGCAGCCGGCATCGTGATCGGAACGCATGCGCTGCTGGAGGAGGTCGTGCAGTTCGCTGACCTGGGCCTGGTCGTCATCGACGAGCAGCACCGGTTCGGTGTCGAGCAGCGTGCGGTGCTGGCGGCCAAGTCCGCGCATCCGCCGCACGTGCTGGTGATGACCGCGACACCGATCCCACGGACCGTCGCGATGACCGTCTTCGGCGATCTGGAGGTGTCGACGCTCCGAGAACTTCCGGCGGGGCGAGCGGCGATCACCACCAACGTGGTGCCACTGGCCGAGCAACCGCACTGGCTCGATCGGGTCTGGCAGCGGCTGTCCGAGGAGGTGGCCGCGGGCCGCCAGGCCTACGTCGTGTGCCCGAGGATCACGGGCGACATCGCTGAGCAGGGCGAGGCCGATGCCGTCGATCTCGACGAGGAGGGCAACCCTCTTCCGGGGGCCGCGGAGGTCGGTCCAGCTGCCGTCGAGACCATTGCCGAATTGCTTTCCGGGCCACTCTCCAGCGGACCGATGGCCGGCGTCAGCATCGGCTTGCTCCACGGACGGCTGTCCGCAGAGGAGAAGGACCGAACCATGCAGGCCTTCGCGGCGGGAGAGATCGACGTGCTGGTCGCAACCACGGTGATCGAGGTCGGTGTCGACGTACCCAATGCGAGCGCGATGGTCGTGCTCGACGCGGACCGGTTCGGCGTCTCCCAACTTCATCAGCTCCGTGGCCGGGTCGGACGCGGGGGACACCCGGGCCTTTGCCTGTTGGTCACCCACGCGGCCGTGGAGGGCCCCGCCCGCGAGCGACTGGAGGCGGTGGCGGCGAGTACCGACGGTTTCCTGCTCAGCCGGGTCGATCTCGAGCAACGCCGCGAAGGCGACGTGTTGGGTGCCTCGCAGGCGGGCCGCCGCTCGTCGCTCCACCGGCTCCGAGTACTGCGAGACGAGGACACGATCCTGGCCGCCCGAAGCGAGGCTGAGCGGTTGGTGGAGACGGGGGATCTGGACTCACTTGCGCCGCTGCGCGCGGCGGTGACGGATCTCGAACGGTCGGTCGAGTCCGGCTATATGGAGAAGACATGACCAGGATCATCGGCGGCCGGGCCGGAGGGCTGCGTTTGGAGTCACCTCGGGGTGATGCGACCCGGCCGACCAGCGACCGGGTGCGGGAGGCGGTGTTCTCGGCAGTCGAGTCGTGGTCGGGGAGTCTGCACGGCTTGCGCGTGCTCGATCTCTTCGCGGGCACGGGCGCGATCGGTCTCGAGGCGTGGTCGCGCGGCGCTGAAGCGGTGATGTTCGTCGAGTCCGACCGGGTGGCAGCGGAGCTGATCCGGAAGAACGCGGCCCACGTGGGTTGCGAGGTGGCCGAGGTGCGGTTCGGGAAGGTCGATCGGGTGCTGGCGAGGGCTCCCGCGACCGAGTTCGACCTGGTCTACGTCGATCCGCCGTACCCGCTGTCCTCCGACGACGTCGACGAGGTGCTGACGGCTCTCGCCGGCCGGGGGTGGCTTGCTGTCGACGCGATGGTGATCGTCGAGCGGTCGGCGCGCGCGCGCCGACCCACCTGGCCGGCCGGCCTCCTCCCGGGCCGTGCGAAGAAGTACGGCGATACCCGAATTTGGTACGGTCACGCCGACCGGCCGGAGGAATCAGTGCCTCCGGACCACGCCGAGCCACCGCAGGAGTAGCCATGCGCCGAGCAGTGTGCCCAGGCTCCTTCGATCCCGTGACCAACGGTCACCTCGACATCATTCATCGGGCGTCCCGGATCTTCGACGAAGTGGTGGTCGCGGTCGGCGTCAACGTCTCCAAGAGCCGGCTGTTCAGTCCCGCGGAGCGAATCGCGATGCTCGAGGAAGCCTGCGCGGAGTTGCCGAGCGTCCGAATCGCCGGCTTCTCCGGCCTGCTCACCGAATTCTGTATCGAGCACGACATCCGGGCGATCGTCAAGGGTGTCAGGGCTGTCAGCGACTTCGACTACGAACTGCAGATGGCACAGATGAACTCCCGGTTGGCGGCGGTTGAAACCGTCTTCGTCCCGACTGCCCCCGAGTTCTCCTACTTGTCGTCATCGCTGATCAAAGAGGTGGCCTCGCTGGGCGGTGACGTGGCCGGGTTGCTGCCCACAGCGGTGCACCGAAGCCTGCTCCAGCGGCTGGCCGAGAGGGCGTCGTAGAAGCGGGACGGGATAACGCGCATTTTGATCCGTCTGGCACCGGTGGATACCATTCCCCAGATCTGTTGTGCTCTGCATCCGGAAGTGATCGAGTTGACCAGCCTGGACCCGAGAGCGCCGCTCGTGCTCGATACTCGCGAGCTCGGCCGCCGCCCGGGGTCCCAGCGGGAGCTCACCCGTTCGGTGCCGAGTCCAGCGGATCTGGGCATCGAAGTTCTCCGTGCCCCCGAGGGTTCGCCGATCGATCTCGATCTGCGGCTCGAGGCGGTCATGGAGGGGGTGCTGGTCACGGGCTCTGCCAAGGTGGTGCTCGAAGGTGAATGCGCACGCTGTTTGGATCCGATCCGGCGCGAATTGTCGGTGCCGTTCCAAGAGCTGTACGTCTACGACGACCAGGACTACCAGGCCGAGGACGACCTGGACGGCGATGTCAGTCGGTTGGAAGACGACCTGCTCGACCTCGAGCCGACGCTCCGCGATGCGGTGGTGCTCGAACTGCCGTTCCAGCCTTTGTGTGAAGAGGATTGTCCCGGTCTCTGCGTCGAATGCGGCGCCCGGCTGGCCGACGATCCCGATCACACGCACGGGCCGGCGGTGGATCCGAGATGGGCTGCTTTGACAGCGCTCACCGACGAGCCGTCAGCCGAGACCCAGAGCGATGTGTGACCCAGAACGATGCGTGACCGAGTACGACTTGTGACCTGAGAGACCTGATCGGTCTCTCACGACGGCCGGATCCGATCCGGCCCTGGTGGAGGAGAAGAACAGTGGCAGTCCCGAAGCGGAAGATGTCGCGCAGCAACACCCGGCACCGCCGTTCGCAGTGGAAGGCCTCGGTGCCGTCTCTGGTGACCTGCGCCAACCCGGCCTGCGGCGCCAAGCACCTGCCGCACCGCGCGTGCGCTGCGTGTGGGCAGTACGGCGCGCGCAACGCCCGTCGCCAGGTTCTCTGAGTCACGGTCGACCGCTGAACGACTATCGCGAGCTGCGCACCGCTCTCGGGGACCCCGAACTGGACCCCGGGCTGCTGGAGCGTGCGCTGACGCACCGGTCGTTCGCCTATGAGAACGGCGGCCTCCCCACCAATGAGCGGCTGGAGTTCCTTGGGGACTCCGTGCTGGGCGTGGTGGTCACCGAGACCCTCTATCGCGACCATCCGGACCTGTCCGAGGGTCGTCTCGCCAAGCTGCGCGCCGCCGTGGTCAATGCCCGCGCCCTGGCCGTCGTCGGCCGCCGGATCGGGCTCGGTGATCACGTCAAGCTGGGGCGCGGCGAGGAGAGCACCGGTGGCCGCCAGAAGGCATCGATTCTGTCCGACACCGTCGAGGCGGTGATCGGAGCCGTGCACATGAGCGGAGGCTTCGCGGCATCCGCGCCCGTGGTGCACCTGCTGTTCGATCCCCTGATGGAGGCCGCCGCCGCGCTGGGGGCAGGTCTGGACTGGAAGACCTCGCTGCAGGAACTGACAGCAGCGGAGGGATTGGGCGTCCCCGAGTACATCCTGCAGGACGAGGGCCCGGATCACATGAAGACGTTCACCGCCCAGGTCCGCGTCGGCGATGCCTTCTACGGCGACGGAGAGGGAAAGTCCAAGAAGGAAGCCGAGCAAGCGGCGGCCGAGCAGGCCTATCTCCAACTCAAGGACGAACAGGACGGCTGAGGCGTCGCGCCGTCGCCCCCCGAGTGGTTGGTCGAGCCCGTCGAGACCGGGATAGCTGAGGAGGCCGCGCATGCCCGAACTCCCCGAGGTCGAGGTCGTTCGTCGCGGTGTGGAACGTCACGTCGTCGGCGCCCGTGTCTGCGCCGTGGAGGTCTTGCACCCGCGTCCCCTGCGGCGCGACCCGGGCGGAGCGCAGGGCTTTGCCGCGGCCCTGCGCGGTCGCCTGATCGTCGCGGCACGTCGTCGCGGGAAGTACCTCTGGCTGCCCCTGGACTCCGGCGATGCGGTCGTCGCGCATCTCGGAATGAGCGGTCAGCTCTTGGTTCAACCGGCCGGCACACCGGATGAACGTCACTTGCGGGTGCGCTTCAGCTTGAGTGACGACAACCGGGAGTTGCGCTTCGTCGATCAGCGGATGTTCGGTGGGCTGCTGATCTCACCAGGGGGGGCCGAGCTACCGGCCGAGATCGCCCACATCGCGCGCGATCCGCTCGACCCGGCCTTCGACGACGCCCACTTCGTCTCTCGCGTGCGGCGCCGCAGGTCGGGGATCAAGCGGCTGCTGCTCGACCAGACGCTGATCTCGGGCGTCGGCAACATCTATGCCGACGAAGCCTTATGGCGCGCGAGGCTGCACGGCGAGCGCCCCGGCGACAGACTCACCGGGCCGACGGTGCGGGAGTTACTGGCCCACGTCAGGGCGGTGATGGGTGATGCCTTGCAGGAGGGCGGGACCTCCTTCGACGCGCTCTACGTCAACGTCAACGGCGAGTCGGGCTATTTCGATCGATCACTCCAGGCCTACGGCCAAGAGGGGCGGCCATGCACGCGGTGTGGCCGGCCGATCACCCGGGTCGCCTTCATGAACCGCTCGTCGTTCTTCTGCCCAGGATGCCAACCGGTGCCGCGGCGGCGGGCGCGGCCCTCGCGCAATTGACCCGCGGGCGATCGGGTGGGACTCTGGAGGTCAGCCCGACCAGGGCGAACCACCCGTCCTCTGACGAGGGCAATCTGGAGGATTCTCGTATGGCGAAGGCGCTGATCGGCCACCTCACCAGCGACCCGCGACACCCCGCCCGCCTCGCGGCGGACAACCACCGACTCCGCGCTCGCATCGTCGAACTCGAGTCGTTGGTGCTCGCGTTGAAGCAAGAGAACGACGCGCTGGTGCGCGCGTCCGCGGCTACGCTCCTGGAGCAGCCGGACGACTTGGAGATGCAGCCGGTCTGACGTTGCCGGTGCCATCACCGACGAGTTCTAGTCGGTCTGCTTCCCATCGGTTCGGAGACGGTAGACCGACACCGCCCAATCGGCGTCGTCGGTGAAGGGGTCGCACTGCCAGGTCGCGAACCGGAACTCCTTGGTCAGCCCAGCCTCCCGGGACATCTCGTCGAGTCGATCGTGACTGAAGTGGCCCGAGGTGTGGAAACCCACCACCAGTCGCCCACCCGGCGACAGAACCTGGGCCAAGCGGGTCACGACGTCGTGCTCGGTTCCGTCGGCCACGAAGAGCAGCACGTTGCCGGCGGCGACGACCGCGTCGTAGGCCGTCGGTAGTCCCCGCGCAGCGAGTTCGCCCGAGTCCACCTGAAGCAGATCCAGCTCAGCGAGAGGCACCCGCGGGTGATGTCGGCGTCCGGCGTCGACGAGAATCGGATCGGCGTCGATGCCAACGGCCCGATGGCCGGCCAGGACCAACGCAGCGGCGATCCGCCCGGTACCGCACCCGGCGTCCAGGATGGTCGCCGATCGGCCGACGATCGCGTTGATGAACCGTGCTTCGCCGTCCACATCGGTCCCCGCGGCTGCCAACCGCCGGAATCGCTCGGCATACTGCTCGCGGTCGTGGGTGGTGCGCTCGCTGAACCACCGTGGCCGCGGCGTCGACCCTCCCGCGCCGGGAGGTCGACCGACCGCGTCATCTGAACCCACCGCGGCATCTTCGCAGACCGCGCCGGTCGCACAGGTCGTCGGCTACCGTTGCTCCATGGCCAGCCGCTTCAGCTTCTCCCGACCGGGACGAGGCGCCGACGATCCGTGGTTCCGCATCGGCAGTGTCGATGTGACGACCACCGTCTTCGTGGTCATCGTGACTGCCGTATCGATGGTGGTCACCGCCGTCGCGCCGATCCTGCTGGACGGCCTGCTCTTCACGCCGGCGCGACTCTTCAACGGCGAGGTCTGGCGGGTCCTGACCTGGCCACTCGCCACCCCGATCAGCTTCTGGTCGATCGTGACCTTGTTCTTCTTCTGGTACTTCGGGAGCGAGCTCGAAGCACAGATCGGGCGCCGACCGATGGCGACCTTCTTGTTGATGGTGATTGGCGCGCTGACCGTCATCGCGACCCTGCTGGGCCTGCTCGGGCTGAACGGCTTCCTCGCCGGCCTGGACGTGGTCCAGACCCTGGTGTTCTTGTTGTTCATCGCCCAACATCCCGAGCGTCGCTTCTTCTTCGGGATTCCCGCCTGGGTGATCGGAGCGATCATCGTCGCGCTGCAGATTCTCAGCCCGCTGTCTGTGCGCTACTGGTTCGGGTTGTTCTTGTTCCTCGGCGGCATGCTGGTCACCGTGGTGATCGCCCGTCAGGTCGGCCTGTTGGCGGAGTCCACCTGGATGCCGAACCTGCCCCGACCGCCGCGTCGTCGTCGGCGCTTGCGCTCGGTCACCAACGACACCGGCTTCCAGGCGTCGAGGCAAGCCCACCCCGCCGCCTATTCCACCAGCCCGCAGGCGCGCGATCAGGCGGCACTCGACGCGCTTCTGGACAAGATCAGCGACGGTGGCATCGAGTCGCTGTCGAAGTCGGAGCGCAAACAGTTGCTGGAGCTGCGCGAGCGGCTTCGTCGCCGCTGATCGGCCGGCCCCGAGACACCGGGAGTCGATGCTCGACCCTGGTGTGAGGCGGCCCGACACGCCCCCAGGTCCACGGTCCCTCTCCCGAGCGCCGTACCCTGGATGCGCCGCACTTCCCCTGTCGGCGTCTGGGACGATGTCCTGGCCACCGGCAGCGTCACGCCAGCGTGCGCTGGTTCGTGTCCGCAGGAGTGAGGAGCCGAGTTGTATCTGAAGAGCCTGACCCTCAAGGGGTTCAAGTCCTTCGCGTCCTCGACGACCCTTCAGCTGGAACCCGGCATCACCTGCGTCGTCGGACCTAACGGTTCGGGCAAGTCCAATGTGGTCGACGCCCTCGCCTGGGTGATGGGTGAGCAGGGCGCGAAGACCTTGCGTGGCGGCAAGATGGAAGACGTCATCTTCGCCGGCACCTCCGGTCGCCCTCCCTTGGGCCGCGCCGAGGTGCAGTTGACGATCGACAACACCGATGGCGCGCTGCCGATCGAGTACGCCGAGGTCACCATCAGCCGCACCATGTTCCGCAACGGCGGTTCTGAGTACGCGATCAACGGTCAGGGGTGCCGGCTCCTCGACGTCCAAGAACTCCTCTCTGACTCCGGCATCGGCCGTGAGATGCACGTCATCGTCGGGCAGGGGCAGCTCGATTCGATCCTGCACGCGACTCCCGAGGACCGGCGCGGTTTCATCGAGGAGGCGGCCGGGGTCCTCAAGCACCGCAAGCGCAAAGAGAAGGCGCTGCGCAAGCTCGATGCCACCGACGGGAACCTCACCCGGCTTGCCGACCTGCTGACCGAGATCCGCCGCCAACTGAAGCCCCTGGGGCGCCAGGCGGAGGTGGCCCGCAAGGCGGCCACCGTTCAGGCCGATGTGCGCGACGCCCGCGCCCGGTTGCTGGCCGATGACCTGGTCACTGCCCGGATTGCCCTCGAGCAGGAGATGGCCGATGAGTCGGTTCTGGTGCAGCGGCGTACCGAGGTCGAAGAGGAGATGACCGCGGTCCGGGAGCGCGAAGCCGCTCTCGAAACCGCCCTTCGGGAGGGCATCCCCGCGCTGTCCCACGCCCAGGAGACCTGGTTCGCGCTGTCGGGACTGCGAGAGCGCCTTCGCGGCACCGAGTCCCTCGCTTCGGAGCGAGTCCGCAACGCCGCCGCGGTCGATCAGGCAGCCCAGGAGGGTGGACGCGACCCGGAGCAATTGGAGGCCGACGCCGCGCAGGTACGCGACGAGGAGCGGGCGATCCTCGCGCAGGTCGGGCAGCACCGAATCACCCTGGAGTCCGCGGTCGCCGCTCGCGTCGCCGACGAGGAAGCGGCTGCGGCGGAGGAGCGCCGAGTCGCGGGCCTGCTGCGTGCGGCGGCCGACCGCCGGGAGGGCCTCGCACGCCTGCAGGGTCAGGTCAACGCGCTCAAGTCTCGCGCCGTCGCTGCGGAGCAAGAGGTGGGCCGGCTCACCGAGGCGCGGGCCAACGCGGTGGCGCGAGCCGAGCGCGCGCAACACGACTTCACCGCACTCGAAACCCAGGTCGCCGGACTCGACGCGGGCGAGGAGGGGCTCGACGCCGAGCATGAGGCCGCGGTGACCGCTCTCGACGACCTCGACGAGCGCGTGCGCAAGTTGCGCGAGGAGGCGCACGCCGCCGACCGCGAACGAGCGTCATTGACCGCCCGCAAGGAGGCGCTCGAACTCGGTCTGCAGCGCAACGAAGGCGCTGGCTCCCTACTGGCGGCGACCGACGAAGTCTCCGGGCTGCTGGGCTCGGTGGCGGCGCTGCTGACCATCAGGTCCGGCTATGAGACGGCCGTGGCGGCCGCGTTGGGCACTGCCGCGGACGCCGTTGCGATCGCCAGCCCCGATCACGCGATGGACGCCCTCCACCGGCTCAAGGACGGCGACCTCGGCCGGGCCGGACTGGTCCTTGCTGATGCCCCCGGTCGCACCGATACCTCCGGCCCATGGCCGGGTCTTCCGGCGGGGGCGATCTACGCCGTCGACGCGGTCGACGCTCCCGCCGAGCTCCGACCAGCCCTGGAGCGTCTGCTGTTCAAGACGGCGGTCGTGGACGATCTCGCTACCGCGCGAACTCTCGTCGCCGAGGCCTCAGATCTGGTGGCTGTCACCCGCGACGGCGATGTCGTGGCCGCGCACTATGTGAGCGGCGGCTCCTCGAAGCAACCGAGCCTGCTCGAGATCCAGGCGGCTGTCGATGAAGCCGAGGCCAACCTCGCCGAGGTCATCGCGGCCAGCGAGCGGCTGGTCTTCGACATCACCCGTCTCGAGACCGAGCGCGCAGCCGCCGGCCAGCGCGCCGATGTGGCGCTGGCCAAACTGCACGAGTCCGATGCCACTCTTGCGGCGGTCGCCGAGCAGCTGGGTCAGTTCGGCTCGCAGGCCCGAGCGGCACGTGGCGAAGCCGAGCGGCTGGCCGAGGCGATCGCGTCCGCAGAGCAGGCGCGCGACGCGGGCGTGGCCGGTCTGGCAGAACTCGAGGAGCGGTTGAACTCCGCTGAGGACGCCCCGGACGAGGAGCCGGACACGACCGAACGCCAGCGACTCATCGAGAGTGCGCGAAGCGCCCGCCAGGCGGAGACGGATGCCCGGCTCGCCCTGCGAACCGCTGAGGAGCGAGGCCGCGCCCTCCACGGTCGCGTCGAGGCACTCGAACGCGCGGCCCGGACCGAACGCGAGGCTCGGGCCAAGGCCGCCGAGCGTCGCGAACGATTGGTTCGTGAAGGCCGAGCCGCCGAGGCGGTCGGGGTGGCCGTGCGTGTCGCGCTGACCAAGCTCGAGCTCGCCCTCGTTCGAGCCGCCGACGAACGGGCGGCGATCGAGCAGAGGCGACACACCACCGAGAGCGACCTGTTGACGGTGCGCGCACGGCTGCGCGACCTCGGTCGCCACCACGACGAACTGGTCAACTCCGTGCACCGCGACGAGGTGGCACGCACCGAGCAGAAGATGCGCATCGAACAACTCGAGGAGCGTGCGCTCGACGAGCTCGGACTCGATGTCGAGGCGCTGATCGAGGAATACGGACCCGAGAAGCCGGTGCCGTTCTCCGGCGACATCGAGGAGGGCGGAGCGGCGCCGGAGCCGGTGCCCTATGCCCGCGACGAGCAGATGCGCCGGCTGCGCGCCGCCGAGCGGGCACTGTCGATGCTGGGCCGGGTGAACCCGCTAGCCCTCGAGGAGTTCTCGGCCATGGAGGAGCGGCACAAGTTCCTCACCGAGCAGCTCGAAGACCTCAAGCAGACCCGTCGCGACCTGCTCGACATCGTCCGCGAGGTCGACTCGCGAGTCGAACAAGTCTTCACCGAGGCGTTTGTCGACGTCGAGCGGGCCTTCGTGTCGACCTTCGCGCGGCTGTTCCCCGGCGGCGAAGGCCGCTTGGTGCTGACCGACCCGGACAACATGCTCTCCACCGGAATTGAAGTGGAGGCGCGGCCACCCGGCAAGAAGGTCAAGCGGCTGTCGTTGCTGTCCGGTGGCGAGCGTTCCCTGGTCGCCGTCGCCTTCTTGGTGGCCCTGTTCAAGGCGCGTCCGTCGCCGTTCTACATCCTCGACGAGGTCGAGGCGGCGCTCGACGACACCAACCTGGGCCGCCTTCTCGAGATCTACGAAGAGCTGCGGGAGAACTCCCAGCTCCTGGTGATCACCCACCAGAAGCGAACCATGGAGGTCGGCGACGCGCTCTACGGAGTCACCATGCGTGGCGACGGCGTCTCGACGGTCATCTCTCAACGCCTGCGTGAGACGGCGAACGCCTGACCGTCGCCCGCGTTTGGGTGACCGCCCCCGTTTCGTGGCAGGCTGGGCATTCCGCGTCTGTGAGAATGTTCGGGAGTTGAACCATCGTGTTGAGCATCGTGATCGCCATGCTTGTGATCCTTGCCGCCAGCGTCGTCTTTCTGCTCTTCGTAGCCTTTCCCTATCGCCATCGGGATCTGCCCGGGCTCCCCGGTCTCGGCCGGCTGATGGGCCGGGCCCTCGATGCGTCGCCGCACCTTCGGGCGGATGAAGCCGACGCGCTTTTCGCCCACCAGCGTTCCGACGCCGACCACACGCGGATGACTCACTCCTGACTCGTCTGTCGTCTCCCGCACCTGATTGGATGCACCCATGGGTGAGTGGCTCTATCTGATCCTCGGCATCGCTGTCGTGGTCGTCGTCACGGGCGTTGGTCTGCTGACCACCGGCCGCAGGCGGCGTGGCGTGTCCTCCTCCGGCACCGACGTGATCACCGGGGAGCGGCCTACCGACGATCTCGCCGGGGGGCCGGACGGATCGGCGCCTGTGGAGCCCGACCCGGCCATGTCCGAGGCGGCCACCACGGCGACTCTCGAGCGTCCCGAAGGTCGCACCTCGCGGTTGGCGCGATTGCGCCAGCGGCTGGCCGCGTCCCAAGGCGGGCTCGGTCGCGGCCTGCTGGCATTGCTGTCTCGCGATCGGCTCGACGAGGACACGTGGGAGTCGATCGAGGACACGCTGCTGACCGCCGACCTCGGGGTGGCCCCGACCGCTCAGCTGGTCGAGAACCTGCGCCGCCGGTTGCGGGTCGAGGGTGGCGAGCGCCCCGACGTCCGCGCGGTGCTGCGCGACGAACTCCACGAACTGATCGACCCCTCGATGGATCGCTCGCTACGGGTCAGTGGAGCCGACGGCCAGCCGGGCGTCGTGCTGGTGGTCGGCGTCAATGGTGCCGGCAAGACCACCACCGTGGGAAAGATCGCCCGGATCCTGGTGGCCGACGACCGGTCCGTCCTGCTCGGGGCGGCCGACACCTTCCGCGCCGCCGCCGTCGACCAGCTCGCCACCTGGGGTGAACGCGTGGGCGTCGAGGTCGTCCGCGGGGCCGAAGGTTCCGATCCCGCTTCGGTCGCCTTCGAGGCGGTGAAACAGGGTGTCGAGAACCATGTCGACACGGTCATCGTCGATACCGCCGGCCGCTTGCAGAACAAGGCCGGGCTGATGGATGAGCTCGGCAAGGTGCGCCGGGTCATCGAGAAGCAGGCGCCCGTGACCGAGGTGCTGTTGGTGCTCGATGCCACAACCGGGCAGAACGGGCTGGTCCAGGCTCGGGTGTTTGCCGAAGTCGTCGACGTGACCGGCATCGTGCTCACCAAACTCGACGGCTCCGCCAAGGGCGGCATCGTCGTCGCCGTGCAGCGCGAGCTGGGGGTTCCGGTCAAGCTGGTGGGTCTCGGCGAGGGCGCCGATGACCTCGCGCCCTTCGACGCCGGCGCCTTCGCCGACGCGCTGCTTGGTTGATGGCCGGATCTGTCACACGGCCGTAACACAGCGAGCGAATACGTTTCCTCCCCGCAACGCACGCCTGCCAGAAGCGAAATCTCCCGGAGTCAGGGTGGGTGCCAATCGAGCCGGTGTCGCATGCGCGACAGCGAGGTCCGCAGGCGCCTGGCTCCTTGAAGTACCCGACTTCTGGAGGATCCGTGTACGACGGTTACTACACCTGGATGCTGGTGTCGGCGTCGTTGGTCTTGTTGATGACCACGCCCGGCCTGGCCCTCTTCTACGGCGGCATGAGCCGCTCCAAATCCGTGCTCAACATGATGATGATGTCCTTCAGCGCGCTAGCGGTGGTCGGCATCGTCTACGCGCTCTGGGGCTGGTCGATGTCGTACTCCGACTCCGACGTCGCCATGCTGTTCGCCAATCCGTTCACTGAGTTCGGACTCACTGACACCGACCCCGGCAACTACGTCTTCGTGGCCTTCCAGATGACCTTCGCGGTGATCACGGCGGCCCTGATCTCTGGTGCCATCGCCGATCGCGTGAAGTTCTCCGCGTGGCTGGTCTTCTTGCCGATCTGGGTCACGCTCTCCTACTTCCCCCTGGCTCACCAGGTCTGGGGCGGCGGTTTCCTGAGCGGCGCCGAGGGCGGCCTGGCCGACCTCCTCTTCTCCGGTGACGGCGGCGCTGCTGTCGCCCCGATCGACTACGCGGGCGGCACCGTGGTGCACATCAACGCCGGTATCGCCGGCCTGGTGCTCGCCTTGATGATCGGACTCCGGCGTGGCTTCGGCAAGGAGCCGATGAAGCCGCACAACCTGACGCTGACCATGATCGGCGCCGGTCTGCTGTGGTTCGGTTGGTTCGGCTTCAACGTCGGCTCGATCGTGTTCGTGGACGGCTCGGGCGGCGAGGCCGACCTGACCCAGTTCACCACTGAGACCGGTCTCGTCTGGCTCAACACCACCCTGGCCACCTGTGCAGCGCTGCTGGCCTGGCTGGCAGTGGAGAAGATCCGCGACGGGCACGCCACGTCACTGGGTGCCGCCTCGGGTGTGGTGGCCGGTCTGGTCGCGATCACCCCGGCCTGCGGCAACTTGAGCCCGATCGGTTCGATCGCCCTCGGCGCCCTCGCTGGTGCGCTGTGCGCGCTGGCTGTCGGCCTGAAGTACAAGTTCAACTACGACGACTCGTTGGACGTGGTGGGCGTCCACTTGGTCGGCGGTCTGGTCGGCACCATCGGCGCTGGATTGTTCAGCACCACCACCGGCTTGTTCTACGGCGAGGGCGTGCGTCAGTTGGTCGTCCAGGTGGTCGTGGCCGCCTACGCCATGGCCTGGTCCGCTGTCGCCACCGTCATCGTGGGCATGCTGATCAAGCACACGATGGGCTGGCGGGTCGGAGAAGAGGACGAGGTCGAGGGCATCGACTTCACCGAGCACGGTGAGGCGGCCTACGACCTGGTCGGGAACTCCGGAACCGTGCGTGGCCTGGGTGGTTCGGCAGGGTCCAAGGCGAGCACGTCGGCCAGCGTTGACGAAGGAGTGAAGGCATGAAGCTGATCACCGCGGTCATCAAGCCGCACAAATGGGACGACGTCCGAGAGGCACTCGAGACCTTCGGTGTGACCGGCATGACGGTCAGCGAGGTCAGCGGCTACGGCCGGCAGAAGGGGCACACCGAGGTCTATCGCGGCGCCGAGTACGACATCGCGCTGGTGCCCAAGATCCGGGTCGAGATCGTCGTCGATGACCCCGACGCCAACGACATCACCAACCTGCTGGTCAAGGCCGCACACACCGGCCGTATCGGTGATGGCAAGGTGTGGGTGAGTTCCATCGAGTCGGTGGTGCGGGTTCGCACGGGAGAAAGCGACACCGCCGCCATCTGAGGACGCTTGCATCAGACGACAGCGCAGTGAGAACCTTCGGCGCCCCGCGAATGATGCGGGGCGCCGAAGGTCGCGTGTCGACCGTGATCCTCGACCGCACCCCGCAGGGGGCATCCTGGGCACCATGACACAACGGGAGGATGACTGATGAAGCTCGTGACTGCGGTGATCAAACCGCACAAGTGGGAAGACGTGCGCGTCGCACTCGTCGGCGCCGGCGTCACCGGCATGACAGTGAGCGAAGTGAGTGGCTACGGTCGACAGAAGGGCCATACCGAGGTCTACCGCGGCGCTGAGTACGACATCGCTCTCGTGCCCAAGATCCGGCTCGAGATCGTGGTGGATGCCGCGGATGTCGACACCGTTGTGCAAGCGATCACGACCGCCGCCCAGACAGGGCGGATCGGTGACGGGAAGGTGTGGGTCACCCCCGTCGAGTCGGTGGTGCGGGTGCGCACCGGCGATCGTGACCAGACGGCGCTCTGACATCGCTGACAACCTCCTGCGATGACCCTCGCCGAGCGAGCTGAGCGGACCGAGCAGGCCGACGACCTGTGCCGTCGCGCCTTCGAGGGGCTACCCGGTCCAGCGACCGGCGTCGCCCTGATCGCGGTCGGCGGGTACGGCCGCGGCGAGCTTGCTCCCTTCTCCGATCTCGATCTCGTGCTGGTCCACGATGACGGCGTCGACCCCGGTGAGCTGGCCGAGAAGCTGTGGTACCCGCTGTGGGACTCGAGGGCCAAGGTCGATCACTCGGTTCGCTCCGAGTCCCAAGTGCTCGAGCAGTCCCAGCGAGACCTGCGGGTGGCGCTCGGACTTCTCGACTCCCGGCACGTGGCGGGCGACCCGAACCTCACCTTGCGGGTGCGTGGCGCCGTGCTCACCGCGTGGCGACGCGACGCTCGGTCTCGGCTCGGTGACCTGCGCTCGATGGTGTCGGCGCGTCACGAGCTCGTGGGCGAGCTTGCGCAGCTCTCCGTGCCGGATCTGAAGGAGGGCGAAGGCGGCCTTCGCGACGCGACGGTGCTGAAAGCACTGGTGGCCTCATGGATGGTCGACGTCCCGCATGCCGACCTCGAGCGGTGTCGCCAGGAACTCCTCGATCTGCGTGACCTCGTGCATGACGGGGCGGGGCGAGGAACCGATCGGATCACCCCCGAGGCCTGGGAGTTCCTGGGGGAAGCGCTGGCGTGCGACGCAGAAGAGGCGCAGCGCCGAGTCCGCCGCCTCGGCCGGCGGATGGCTCATCTGTCGCGGTTGACTTGGCGCCGGGCCGAGGCGTCCTTGCGGCCCCGCCCGAGGGCTGGGCGACAGCGCCGCCCCGAGTTGGTTCCGCTCGCTCCCGGAGTCGCTGAGTCGGTCGGAGAAGTCGTCCTCGCGCCAAGCGCTCGTCCCGACCGGGATGCTCACCTGCTGTTGCGCTGCGCAGTGGAGGCGGCCGAGCGTGACCTGGTTCTGTCCCCGGTGACGGCGGCCAGGTTGGCCAAGGAGTCGGTACCGATCAGCGAGCCCTGGCCGGAGGAGGCGCGGCAACTGATGGTGCGGCTGCTTGCCGCAGGGCGGGCGCTCCTCCCCGTGTGGGAGACGTTGGACGAGACCGGGGCCCTTGACCGACTGTTGCCGGAGTGGGAGCGGATCAGGTTGTTGCCCCACGCGTCGATCGTGCATCGATTCACCGTCGACCGCCACGTCCTGGAGACCTGTGTCGAGGCGTCGCAACTGATCCGCACCGTGGACCGGCCCGACGTTCTCATGGTGGCGGCGCTGCTGCACGACATCGGCAAGGGAGGCCTGACCGAACACTCGGTGGCCGGCGAACCGATCGCCCGGAAGGTCGCCGCCCGCATGGGCATGGACGACGAGGCCGTCGACTTGGTCGCGCTGCTGGTCCGGCGACACCTGCTCCTCGTGCAGACCGCGACGACGCGCGACATCGAGGATCCTCACACCGTCCGCGGGATCACGGCACACGTGCCGACTCAGCGTGCTCTGGCCCTCCTTTCGGCCCTGACCGAGGCCGACGCCAAGGCCACATCCGGTAAAGCGTGGACCTCGTGGCGCGCCGGACTGGTGCGCGGGCTGGCCGCTCGGGTGGCGGCAGAACTCGGCGGCGAAACCCCCCGCGTGTTGCCGGGCGAGGACGAGGTCGCTGTCGGCGTGCGGGTCACCGCCGAGCGCCAGCGCACCCTGCGCGCGCATCCCGACGAGGTTGACGTCGTGGTCGAACCAGGGCCCGGTGGAGCATTGATCACTGTCGTCGCCATCGACCGAATCGGCCTCCTGGCCGATGTGGCGGCAGGCCTCGCCTTGATGCGGATCCCGGTCCGTGCTGCGCGGGCATGGAGCGTCGACGACTGGGGCTGCTCGCAGTGGCAGGTCGCCGACGAGGCCGTCGATCCGGCGGTCGTGCGGCAACGCATCGAAGCCGTGGTGAGTCGAGCGGTCGATCCCGCCGCTCGGCTGCGGCCGACCAGCCCGGACGGACTCGAGCCGGTCGTCGTGATCCACCCCGATGCGTCCCGGCGGGCGACGGTGCTCGAGATCCGGGCCGCCGATCGCCCCGGGGTGCTGTACGCCGTGTTCACGGTGCTTGCGGGGCTCGACATCGGGGTGGTGTCGGCGCACGTCGACACCGTCGGCCCGCAGATCGTCGACGTCTTCTACCTGCACGAGACCGGCGCCCAAGCGCTCGGTGAGCGGCGGGCCGCTGACGCCGCCCATGCGGTGCGCTCGGCGCTCACCGGAGGAGGAGCGGAGACGCACTCGCGCGGTAGTTCCGCGGGGTGATCATCTCCCGGCTACCCTGGGGCCTCGACATCTATCGTGGATCTTGCCGGATCTCCACCCCGAGAGACCCCGGCGCCGACCGACCTGACGAGGACTGACCACCGTTGTTCGCCACGCTCTCCGATCGACTCAGCGACACCTTCAAGAACCTTCGCGGGAAGGGCAAGCTGTCCGAGGCCGACATCGATGCCACCGCCCGCGAGATCCGCATCGCGCTGCTCGAGGCCGACGTCGCGTTGTCGGTGGTGAAGGAGTTCGTTGGAGCGGTCAAGGAGCGGGCGCGGTCCGCCGAGGTGAGTGACTCCCTCAACCCGGCCCAGCAGGTCATCAAGATCGTCAATGAAGAACTCGTCGCCATTCTCGGCGGTGAGACCCGGCGCCTTCGGTTCGCGAAGCAAGGGCCGACCGTGATCATGCTCGCCGGTCTGCAGGGCTCCGGAAAGACCACGCTCGCCGCGAAGCTCGCGCTCTGGTTGAAGAACCAGGACAAGACCCCACTCCTGGTCGCCGCCGACCTTCAGCGCCCCAATGCGGTCGGGCAACTCCAGGTCAACGGCGAGCGGGTCGGCGTCCCGGTCTTCGCGCCTCAGCCCGGCAACGGAGTCGGCGACCCGGTCGAGGTTGCTCGGGAGTCGGTCGAGGAAGCGCGGCGCAAACTGTTCGATGTGGTCATCATCGACACCGCCGGACGCCTCGGAGTCGACGCTGAGCTGATGCAACAGGCCGCGGACATCCGCGACGCGGTCACACCCGACGAGGTGCTCTTCGTTGTCGACGCGATGATCGGCCAGGACGCCGTCAGCACCGCGCTCGCCTTCTCCGACGGCGTGGGCTACGACGCAGTGGTGCTGACCAAGCTCGACGGCGACGCCCGCGGTGGTGCCGCCTTGTCGATCGCCTCGATCACCGGCAAGCCGGTCATGTTCGCCTCCAACGGCGAGAAGATGACCGACTTCGACCTCTTCCACCCCGACCGGATGGCGTCTCGCATCCTCGACATGGGCGACATGCTCACCCTGATCGAGCAGGCGGAAAAGACGTTCGACTCCGAGCAGGCGATGAAGGCGGCCCAGAAGCTGTCGGGTGATGGCGAGTTCACCCTCGACGACTTCCTGGAGCAGATGCAGCAGGTCCGCAAGCTGGGCTCGTTGTCCAAGATCATGGGGATGCTGCCCGGCATGGGGCAGTTCCGCGACCAGTTGGAGAACTTCGACGAACGCGAGATCGATCGCCTCCAGGCGATGATCCAGTCGATGACACCCGCCGAACGCGCCGACCCGAAACTCATCAACGGCTCCCGCCGGGCGCGGATCGCGGCGGGATCGGGTCGGTCGGTGTCGGACGTCAACACCCTGGTCGACCGTTTCTTCGAGGCCCGCAAGATGATGCAGCAGATGGCCCGCGGCGGAAACCCCGGCATACCCGGTATGCCTGGTATGCCGGGTATGCCCGGCGCTGGCAAGCGCGCCAAGGCCAAGGCGCAGCCGAAGAAGGCCAAGGGCAGGCGGGTCTCGGGCAACCCCGCCAAGGCCGCGCAAGAGAAGGCTGCCCGCGAGGCCGCCGCAGCGGCCCGTCCGGCGGCCAACCCGTTCGGCAACCCCGACGGCGACGACGTCGACTACGAATCGGCGGCGGCCGCATTGGACCTTCCCAAGGACTTCTCCAAGTTCCTCAAGTGAGTCGAGGCCGCGTCACCCGGTAGCGTCGGTGCCGTGACGATGACCTTCCGCGGTCCCGTGCTGCCCGACGGGGAGTCCACACAGCTCTACGTCGTTGGCGATCGGGTGACTTATGAGGCCGTGGCCGGCGCCGAGCTGGCCGGCAGCGGCTGGATCGTCCCCGGTTTGGTGGACGCCCACTGCCACATCGGCCTCGACGACCACGGGGCCATTGGGCCCGAGGAGTCGGAGGCCCAGGCGATCGCTGACCGCGACGGTGGCGCGCTGTTGATCCGCGACGCCGGTTCCGCCGCGGACACCGCCTGGATCCACGATCGGTGGGACCTTCCTCGGCTGATCCGGTGCGGACGGCATCTGGCGCGAAGCCGCCGCTACATCCGCAACTACGCGTTCGAAGTGGAGCCCGAGGAGCTCGCCGGGCTCGCCCGGGAGCAGGCGCGGCGCGGGGACGGATGGATCAAGCTGGTGGGCGACTGGATCTCGCGCGACGAAGGCGACTTGGCTCCGTCGTTCCCGCCCGAGGCGTTCGCGGCCGCCATCAGGGCAGCTCACGAGGAGGGTGCGCGAGTGACTGCGCACTGTTTCGGCGAAGCCGTGTTGCCGGGCCTGATCGAGGCGGGGATCGACTGCATCGAGCACGGCACGGGGCTCGACCAGAGCCTCGTCGGTGTGATGGCCGAGCGCGGGATTGCCCTGGTGCCGACCGTGATGCAGTTGGACAAGTTCCCGGAGTACGCCGAGGCGGGAGCGGCCAAGTTCCCGGCCTACGCCAGTCACATGTCCGACCTGCACGCGCGCCGCCGAGCCACGATTCTGACCGCCTACGAAGCGGGAGTCGCCCTCTACGCAGGCTCCGACGGCGGCGGCGTCGCCAAGCACGGCAATCTCGCCGGCGAGATTCTTGCCATGGTCGAGCTCGGGCTGCCGGTCGACTATGTGCTGGGTGGCGCGTCGTGGCGAGCACGAGAGTGGTTGGGGTGGAACTTCGGCCTCGACGAAGGTGCTCCGGCCGATTTCTGTGTCTACGACCGCAATCCGTTGGAGGATGTAGGGGTGCTCCTGACGCCCTCCCGCGTCGTTCTGAGAGGAAAGGTCGTGGCGTGACGTCGATCGCCCAAGCCCCTCCGCAACCGCGCGCACGGTCGCGACAATGGCTCACCCGCGCCGGACTGCTACTGGTCCTGGCGGGTCTGAGCGTCCTGGTGTGGACCGCCTGGCAGATCTGGGGCACCAACATCGTCTCCGAACGCAAGCAGGCGGCCGCCACCCAGGAGCTCGAGCAGCAGTGGCAGGCAGGGGCTGACATCGCGAGAGTCGATGCGGGGGAGGCGTGGGCGGTGGTGCGGATCCCGCGGTTCGGCGACGGCTATGCGATCCCCGTGCTCAAGGGCACCTCCGATGAGGCGTTGGCCTCGGGTTTCGGCCAGTTCGACGACAGCGAAGCCCCTGGGGAACGCGGCAACTTCACCCTGGCCGGCCACCGGATCACCCACGGCGAACCACTCAGGGACATGCCGGCCCTGCAACCCGGTGATCAGGTGATCATCGACACCCGCACCACGACCTACGTCTACGAGCTCGACACCGGGGGCGATGACCTGGTGGTCGACCAGTGGAACACCTGGGTCGTCAACGACGAACCGGTGAACCCGGACGGCGGGGTTCAACCCGATCTCGCCCTCGGCCGGAAACTGATCACGCTCACTACGTGCTCGGAGTTGTTCCACACCGACGACCGGATGGTGGCCTTCGGGCACCTGGTGGAGCGCCGACCCCGGCGCTGAGAAAAAGGTGCGCTCACCTCACGTGTTCTGAACCGTCGATCAGTTCGTTGCCGTAGAGTTTTTACCCTGGCAACGTTCGCGCCGTCATACGCCATCTTGGGGGTGGTGGATGAGATCGGTACGCGCGAAGAGTACGAACGGATTTGGGGTCCGATGAGCAACAGGGATGCACGCGCGCGCAATTCCGCTGACGCGGTACCTCCGCGACGCTCCGGGCGGGGGCCTGCCCGGGTGGGCGCTGCTCTGCCGACTGAGCCTCCTTCAGGTGTTGGTCTTGGTCGTCATCACCGTGGGCGCTGGTGCGACTATGCAGCCTGCCAAGGCCTACGAGTTCCCGACTGGCACCTGGTCCTCGCCTACGACCGGTGGAACTGACTCCTCCAATGTCACATTTCCCTCGGGAGTCACCGCCACGTTGACCACCACCGGGAGAACCGACCTCAACGCTCCCACGACTCTCGGCGCGCGTGGCTGGGTGCAATCGCAGTACAGCCCAACCAATATGCAGAGTGGCGACGCGGCCATGGATGTCTTCGTCAACACCGCAGACTGCTCGTCCACGGGCACCTGTTCCGGGCTTGGCACTTTGACATTCACGTTCAGCCAACCTGTGCGCAATCCCATCATTCACGTGACGGGAATGGGCGGCGCGGGCCGATCGTCCAACAATCAGTCTGATTTCCACTCCACGTACGCGCTCACGACCCCGGGCGTCAGCATCAGCAAGGCGGCGGGCAACGGGCAACTCGCGGTCGTCGGGAATCGAATCACCGCGACCAACACGAGCACCTCGGCGGTGTGCGACACGAGCAGCAATCCCGGGGGCGTCTTCGACGCTGCTGCTTCGGCGGCTTGTGGCAGCGTTCGGGTGAACGGCACCGTCACCTCGCTTAGCTTCGACGTGGGGGCGGAATACGTTCAAAACGCGAACGCCAACAACCCCTACAACAGCAGCAGCGCCGTCGACGGAGTGGTCATGACCGTTACCATTCCGCAGGACTTCGCCGATGCGCCTAGCAGCTACAACGGCGCACAGGCTCCGGCGCACGTGCTCAGCAATCTCACGCTTGGCGCGACTGTCGATGAGGACAACGCGAATGTGCGCAACGCGACCGCCAGCCCCTTCCCGACTGTCGGCGCCACCGGAGACGGGGGCGACGAGGACGCCTTCGGCACCTTGCCGACCGTGATCATCCAGTCCGGCGCGGTGTATACGTTGACCGTTCCCATCAGCGGCCTGAGCAAAGCCGCTCGACTGTGCGGATGGATCGACTTCAACCAGAACGGCGGTTTCGACGCTGGTGAGCAGGCCTGCGCGAGCCCAGGCTCGGGCGCTGCCTCGGCGACCTTGACTTGGACCCAACCTGCTGGAGTCACGGCCGGGACCAGTTATGCGCGATTCCGCCTCGGCTACATCGCGGGCCAAGTGCAGTCGCCGACCGGTCTGGCCGACTCGGGTGAGGTTGAGGACTACACCATCCAGTTTGCCAACCGACCCCAGATCATTCTGCGCAAGGCGACGGTCGGCGCAGCCGGTGGCCCGTTCGGCTTCACCTTGACCAACACGACCCAAGCCGCGGGCACGGTCACGACGCCCGCCGCAGGCACGCCCACCCAGGTGGACGGCGATACGGGCACCGGGGGCGTCCAGGCGTTCACCGTGCAGAACCCAAATTCGGCTGCGACGATCGACGAGTCCTCTCTGCCGACGGGTTGGTCGCTGACCGGGGCGACGTGTACGAACTCGAGTGGAACGACTGTCGGCAGTCTGGCAGGCACCACGTATACCGTGCCGGGCTCAGCGACAGCACCTGGCTCCGTCGTGACGTGTACTTTCACCAACGCTCGCCCGTCGATCGCCCTCACCAAGACGGCCGGACCCATCAACGACCTCGACGGCAACGGCCCCGATGCCGGGGACACCATCAACTATTCTTTTCTGGTCACCAACGACGGCGGAGTGCCGTTGGCCTCGGTTTCTGTGAGTGACCCGAAGGTCGGCGCCGTTACGTGCCCCCAGACGACGCTGGCAGCGGGCGCCTCGACGACCTGTACGGCCACGTACACGCTCACCCAGGCAGATGTGATGGCCGGTCAGGTGGTCAACGTTGCCGTCGCAAGCGGTACGCCCCCTACGGGGCCTCCCGTGACCGCAAACAGCACCGCGACGACAACGATCCCGCCGAACCCTGCCCTGACGATCCGGAAACAGGCTGGCCCCATCGTCGACGGTGATAGCAACGGGCACGACGTCGGCGACACGATCGCCTACACGTTCCTCATCACCAACTCGGGCAACCTCCCCCTGACCGCGGTCTCGGTGAGCGACCCGAAGGTCGGGGCGGTGATCTGCCCGGCCACCACACTCGCGCCCGGCGCGTCCACGACCTGTACGGCGACTTACACGCTCACGCAAGCTGATGTGAACACCGGCGTCGTCAACAACTCGGCGACGGCCTCCGGCACTCCGCCGACCGGTCCACCGTGGCGTCGCCACCCAGCACCACATCAACGCCGGTGGATCGCACCACCTCGATGACGCTCGACAAGCAGGCTGGTGTGCCCAGCGGTAACACCCCCGGGTCCACGATCGCCTACACGTTCTTGGTGACCAACACGGGCAACACCACGCTCACGGGGGTCACCGTCAACGACCCCAAGGTGGGCACCGTGACCTGCCCGGCGACGACGCTGGCGCCGGGTGCGTCCACGACGTGTACTGCGACCTACACGCTGACCCAGGCCGATGTGAACAGCGGACAGGTGGTCAATAATGCGACCGCCACCGGCACCCCGCCGGCGGGTCTGACGTCTCCGACAGCCACTGACACCACCACGACCCCGATCAGCCGCACACCGTCGATCACGGTGGACAAGCAGGCGGGTGGACCGTCCGGAACCACCGTGGGATCCACGATCGCCTACACGTTCTTGGTGACCAATACCGGCAACGTCACGCTGACCTCCGTCGGAGTGACCGACGCCAAGGTGGGGGCAGTGACCTGTCCGGTGACCACGTTGGCACCGGGCACGTCGACGACCTGCACCGCGACCTACACGCTGACTCAGGTGGATGTGGATTCCGGTGTGGTCAACAACACCGCCACTGCGTCGGGCACACCGCCGACGGGCCCTCCAGTCACCGCGCAGGACTCCACCAGCACGCCCATCACCCCCGGACCGGCGGTGACGCTCGACAAGACGGCCGGCACGCCCACGGGTGACAGTGCTGGGGACACGATCGACTACACCTTCTTGGTGACCAACACCGGCAATGTGACCTTGAACCCCGTGACGGTCGATGACCCGAAGGTCGGGGCTGTGACCTGTCCGGCCACGACGTTGTCGCCGGGTGCGTCCACGACGTGTACGGCGACCTACACGCTGAACCAGGGCGACGCGGACGCGGGACAGGTCATCAACACCGCGACGGCCTACGGTAATCCGCCGGGCGGCGACCCGGCTTCAACCGCGGACGACGCGTCCGCCACCGACTCGACCACGACACCGATCGCCTCCAATCCCAGCATCGCGCTGGACAAGACCGCGGGCACGCCGACCGGGTTTGCCGTCGGCGACACGATCGACTACACGTTCGTCGTCACGAACGATGGCAACGTCACCCTCGATCCCGTGTCGGTGGATGACCCGAAGGTCGGATCGGTGACCTGCCCACTCACCGTTCTCGCCCGCTGCAAACCACCACGTGCACCGCGACTTACACGCTGACACAGTTGGATGTGAACTCCGGGGTAGTGAACAACTCCGCAACCGCGTCCGGTACGCCCCCGACGGGTCCCGCTGTCACGGCATCTGACTCGACCAGCACGCCGATCGTTCAGGCGCCGTCCATCACCTTGGACAAGGCCGCTGGCACTCCGACCGGCACCACTGCCGGGTCGACTATCGACTACACGTTCGTGGTGACGAACACGGGCAACGTCACGTTGGACCCGGTGACGGTGGACGACCCCAAGCTCGGCACGGTGACCTGCCTCGCGGCGTCGTTGGCGCCGACGGTGACAACCATCTGTTATGCGAGCTACACGCTGACTCAACTGGACGTGGATTCCGGGGTTGTGAACAACACGGCGACCGCTTATGGCAACCCGCCCGGCGGCGACCCGACCGACACCGGTGATGACACCTCGGCGAGCGATTCGACCAGCACCCCGATCACACCAGGGCCGGCATTCGACGCTGTGAAGACCGCCGGCACCCCGTCGGGCAACACTGCCGGTGACACGATCGAGTACGCGTTCCTGGTCACCAACACGGGCAATGTCACCCTCGATCCGGTGACGGTGGATGACCCGAAGGTCGGCACCGTGCTTTGTCCGGTCACCACGCTGGCTCCGGGTGCGTCGACGACGTGCACGGCTACTTATGCGTTGACGCAGGCCGATGTGGATGCGGGTGTGGTGGACAACAGCGCGACCGCATACGGCAATCCGCCCGGTGGTGACCCGGCCTCGACGGCCGATGATGCATCTGCGACCGATACGACGACCACGACGATCCCGGCCGACCCGTCGATTGCCTTGGACAAGACCGCGGGCACCCCGACGGGTAGCACCTCTGGCTCGACGATCGCTTACACGTTCGTGGTGACGAACACCGGCAACGTCACCCTGGATCCGGTAACGGTGGATGACCCGAAGGTCGGCACGTTGCTCTGCCCGACGACGACGCTGGCTCCGGGTGCGTCGACGACGTGTACCGCGACGTACACGTTGACCCAGCTCGATGTGGATTCCGGGGTTGTGAACAACACGGCGACCGCCTATGGCAACCCGCCCGGCGGCGATCCCGACCGACACCGGTGATGACACCTCGGCGAGCGATTCGACCAGCACCCCGATCACACCGGGGCCGGCAATCACGCTCGTGAAGACCGCCGGCACTCCGTCGGGCAACACTGCTGGTGACACGATCGATTACGCGTTCCTGGTCACCAACACGGGCAACGTCACCCTCGACCCTGTGACGGTGGATGACCCGAAGGTCGGCACCGTGCTTTGCCCGGTCACCACGCTCGCTCCGGGTGCGTCGACGACCTGCACGGCTACTTATGCGTTGACGCAGGCCGATGTGGATGCGGGTGTGGTGGACAACAGCGCGACCGCATACGGCAATCCGCCCGGTGGTGACCCGGCCTCGACGGCCGATGATGCATCGGCGACCGATACGACGTACCACGACGATCCCGGCCGACCCGTCGATTGCCTTGGACAAGACCGCGGGCACCCCGACGGGTAGCACCGCTGGTTCGACGATCGCTTACACGTTCGTGGTGACGAACACCGGCAACGTCACCCTCGACCCGGTGGCGGTGGACGACCCGAAGGTCGGCACCGTGACCTGCCCGGTCACCACGCTCGCTCCAGATGCCAGCACGACCTGTTCCGCGACGTACACCCTCACTCAGGGGGACGTGGATTCGGGTGTCGTTGACAATGTCGCGACCGCGTATGGCAACCCGCCCGGTGGCGACCCCGCGAGCACGACTGACGATGTCTCGGCGGTCGATTCGACATCGACGTCGGTCACGGCCGGTCCTGCGATCACGTTGGACAAGACCGCTGGCACGCCGTCGGGCAACAACGTGGGGGACACCATCGGCTACACGTTCTTGGTGACGAACACGGGCAATGTCACGTTGGACTCGGTGACGGTGGATGACTTGAAGGTGGGGACGGTCACCTGCTTCGTCACCACGTTGGCGCCGGGCGACGTCGACGACCTGTACGGCGACCTATACCTTGACCCAGGCCGATGTCGATGCCGGGGTGGTGGACAACACCGCGACTGCGTATGGCAACCCGCCCGGTGGCGACCCGACCGACACGGACGACGACGTGTCGGCGTCCGACTCGACGACCACGCCCATCCCGGCCGACCCACTCGATTGCGTTGGACAAGACCGCCGGCACCCCCAGTCGGTAACCGACGCGGGTTACACGATCGATTACACGTTCCTCGTCACCAATACCGGGAACGTGACTTTGGATCCGGTGACGGTGGACGACCCGAAGGTCGGCACACTGGTCTGTCCGGTCACGACGTTGGCTCCCAGTGCGTCGACTACGTGTACCGCGACGTACACGTTGACGCAGGATGATGTGAATGCCGGGGTGGTGGACAACACGGCGACGGCCTATCGGCAACCCGCCGGGTGGCGACCCGGCCGACGCACGACCGATGATGCGTCGGCGACGCGATTCGACCACGACACCGATCACGCCGACCCCGAGCATCGCCCTGGACAAGACTGCTGGCACCCCGTCCGGCAATATCGTCGGCTCGACGATCGATTACACGTTCTTGGTGACCAACACCGGCAACGTCACCTTGGACACCGTCACCGTGGATGACCCGAAGGTCGGTGCCGTGGACTGCCCGGTGACGACGTTGGCGCCCACCGACTCGACGACGTGTACGGCGACTTATCCGTTGACGCAGGCTGACGTGGATGCGGGCGTGGTGGACAACATCGCGGCCGCCTATGGCAACCCCCCTGGTGGAGACCCGGCCTCGACGACCGATGACGCCTCGGCAAGTGATTCGACCAGCACTCCGATCGCCGCCGGTCCTACGTTGACCCTGAACAAGGTCGCCGGCACCCCGTCGGGCAACGCTGCCGGCGATACGATCGATTACACGTTCCTGGTGACGAACACTGGCAATGTCACCTTGGACACGGTGGCGGTGGACGACCCGAAGGTCGGGACCGTGCTCTGTCCGGTGACGACGTTGGCGCCCACCGAGTCCACGCTGTGCACCGCGACGTACACGTTGACGCAGGATGATGTGAATGCCGGGGTGGTGGACAACACCGCGACCGCCTTCGGGAACCCGCCGGGTGGTGACCCCGCGAGCACGATCGATGATGCGTCGGCGACGGATTCGACCACGACACCGATCACGCAGACGCCGAGCATCGCCCTGGACAAGACTGCTGGCACCCCGTCCGGCAATATCGTCGGCTCGACGATCGATTACACGTTCTTGGTGACCAACACCGGCAACGTCACCTTGGACACCGTCACCGTGGATGACCCGAAGGTCGGTGCCGTGGACTGCCCGGTGACGACGTTGGCGCCCACCGAGTCCACGCTGTGCACCGCGACCTACGCGTTGACTCAGCTGGACGTGGACTCAGGGGTCGTGAACAACACCGCGACCGCTTACGGGAACCCCCCTGGTGGAGACCCGGCCTCGACGACCGATGACGCCTCGGCAAGCGATTCGACCAGCACTCCGATCGCCGCCGGTCCCACGTTGACCCTGGACAAGGTCGCCGGCACCCCGTCGGGCACCAGCTGCCGGTGACACGATCGATTACACGTTCCTGGTGACGAACACCGGCAACGTCACCTTGGATCACGGTGGCGGTGGACGACCCGAAGGTCGGGACCGTGCTCTGCCCGGTCACCACGCTCGCTCCGTCCGAGTTCACGACGTGCACCGCGACCTACACGTTGACCCAGGCTCGATGTGGATTCCGGGGTGGTCAACAACACCGCCACCGCCTACGGCAACCCGCCCGGTGGCGACCCGGCCGACACCGACGACGACGCGTCCGCCTCCGACAGCGAGAGCACGTCGATCTCGGCCGACCCCTCGATCACGTTGGACAAGACCGCGGGTACTCCGACGGGTAGCACCGCGGGATCGACGATCGCTTACACGTTCCTGGTGACGAACACCGGGAACGTCACCCTCGACCCCGTGGCGGTGGACGACGCGAAGGTCGGCACCGTGCCCTGCCCGGTCACCACGTTGGCTCCGGACGAGTCGACGACGTGCGCCGCGACATACACGTTGACCCAGCTCGACGTGAATTCAGGTGTGGTCAACAACACCGCCACCGCCTACGGCAACCCGCCCGGTGGCGACCCCGCCGAGCACGACTGACGACGTCTCGGCGACCGATTCGACATCGACGCCGATCGAGGCCGGTCCTGCGATCACGTTGGACAAGACCGCTGGTCCGCCGACCGGCAACAACGTGGGGGACACCATCGGCTACACGTTCTTGGTGACCAACACCGGCAACGTCACGTTGGACCCGGTGGCGGTCGATGACCCGAAGGTCGGTGACCGTTCTCTGTCCGGTGACCACGTTCGCTCCGGCCGAGTTCGACGACCTGTACGGCGACCTATACTTTGACGCAGGCCGATGTGGATGCCGGTGTCGTGAACAACACGGCGACCGCTTATGGCAACCCGCCCGGTGGCGATCCGGCCGACACCGACGACGACGTGTCGGCGACCGACTCGACGACCACGCCCATCCCGGCCGACCCGAGCATCGCGCTGGACAAGACCGCGGATACTCCGACAGGCAACACTGCCGGTGACAGCATCGATTACACGTTCTTGGTGACGAACACGGGCAACGTCACCTCTGGATCCGGTGGCGGTGGATGACCCGACGGTCGGCGCAGTGCTATGTCCGGTGACGACGTTGGCTCCGGACGCGTCGACGACCTGTACGGCGACCTATACGTTGACGCAGGCCGATGTGGATGCCGCGGCGGTGGTCAACATCGCGACCGCGTATGGCAACCCGCCGGGCGGCGATCCGGTCGATACCGACGATGACGCCTCGGCCACGGATTCGACGACGACGCACGGTCACCCAGACGCCGAGCATCGCGCTGGTGAAGACCGCTGGTGCGCCGACGGGGAGCGATGTCGGTGACACCATCGACTACGCCTTCCTGGTGACCAACACCGGCAACGTCACCCTCGACCCGGTGGCGGTGGACGACCCCAAGGTCGGCACCGTGACCTGCCCCGTCACCACGTTGGCTCCGGACGCGTCGACGACCTGTACCGCGACCTACACGCTCACCCAGACCGACGTGGACGCCGGTGTGGTGAACAACACCGCGACCGCCTACGGCAACCCGCCCGGCGGCGACCCGGCCGACACGGCCGATGACGCCTCGGCCACGGATTCGACATCGACGCCGATCACGGCTGGTCCCGCGATCACGTTGGACAAGGTCGCCGGTACCCCGAGCGGCACCAGCGAGGGTGGCACGATCGGTTACACGTTCCTGGTGACCAACACCGGCAACGTCACCCTCGACCCGGTGGCGGTGGATGACCCGAAGGTCGGCACCGTTCTCTGTCCGGTCACGACGTTGGCTCCGGACGAGTCGACGACCTGTACCGCGACCTACACGCTCACCCAGACCGATGTGGACGCCGGAGTCGTGAACAACACCGCGACCGCCTACGGCAACCCGCCAGGCGGCGATCCGGCAGACACGGCCGATGACGCCTCGGCCACCGACTCCACATCGACACCGATCGTCCAGACGCCAACCATCGCACTCGACAAGTCCGCGGGCACCCCGACCGGAAACGACGAGGGTGACACGATCGATTACACGTTCCTGGTGACCAACACCGGCAACGTCACCCTCGACCCGGTGACGGTCGATGACCCCAAGGTCGGCACCGTGACCTGCCCGGTCACCACGTTGGCTCCGGACGAGTCGACGACCTGTACCGCGACCTACACGCTCACCCAGACCGATGTGGACGCCGGTGTGGTGAACAACACCGCGATCGCCTACGGCAACCCGCCGGCCGGCGACCCGGCCGATACCGACGATGACGCCTCGGCCACGGATTCGACGTCGACGCCGATCACGGCTGGTCCCGCGATCACGTTGGACAAGGTCGCCGGTACCCCGAGCGGCACCAGCGAGGGTGGCACGATCGGTTACACGTTCCTGGTGACCAACACCGGCAACGTCACCTTGGACACGGTGGCGGTGGACGACCCGAAGGTCGGGACCGTGCTCTGCCCGGTCACCACGCTCGCTCCGTCCGAGTTCACGACGTGTACGGCGACCTATGCGTTGACCCAGGCCGATGTGGATGCCGGAGTCGTGAACAACACCGCGACCGCCTACGGCAACCCGCCAGGCGGCGATCCGGCAGACACGGCCGATGACGCCTCGGCCACCGACTCCACATCGACACCGATCGTCCAGACGCCAACCATCGCACTCGACAAGTCCGCGGGCACCCCGACCGGAAACGACGAGGGTGACACGATCGATTACACGTTCCTGGTGACCAACACCGGCAACGTCACCCTCGACCCGGTGACGGTCGATGACCCCAAGGTCGGCACCGTGACCTGCCCGGTCACCACGTTGGCTCCGGACGAGTCGACGACCTGTACCGCGACCTACACGCTCACCCAGACCGATGTGGACGCCGGTGTGGTGAACAACACCGCGATCGCCTACGGCAACCCGCCGGCCGGCGACCCGGCCGATACCGACGATGACGCCTCGGCCACGGATTCGACGTCGACGCCGATCACGGCTGGTCCCGCGATCACGTTGGACAAGGTCGCCGGTACCCCGAGCGGCACCAGCGAGGGTGGCACGATCGGTTACACGTTCCTGGTGACCAACACCGGCAACGTCACCTTGGAGACGGTGGCGGTGGACGACCCGAAGGTCGGGACCGTGCTCTGCCCGGTCACCACGCTCGCTCCGTCCGAGTTCACGACGTGTACGGCGACCTATGCGTTGACCCAGGCCGATGTGGATGCCGGAGTCGTGAACAACACCGCGACCGCCTACGGCAACCCGCCAGGCGGCGATCCGGCAGACACGGCCGATGACGCCTCGGCGACCGACAGCGAGAACACACCGATCCCGGCCAATCCATCGATCGCTTTGGACAAAGTCCGCGGGCACCCCGACCGGAAACGACGAGGGTGACACGATCGATTACACGTTCCTGGTGACCAACACCGGCAACGTCACCCTCGACCCGGTGACGGTCGATGACCCCAAGGTCGGCACCGTGACCTGCCCGGTCACCACGTTGGCTCCGGACGCGTCGACGACCTGTACCGCGACCTACACGCTCACCCAGACCGACGTGGACGCCGGTGTGGTGAACAACACCGCGATCGCCTACGGCAACCCGCCCGGCGGCGACCCGGCCGACACGGCCGATGACGCCTCTGCGCCTGACTCCACGTCGACGCCGATCATCCAGACGCCGTCGATCACCTTGGACAAGCAGGCGAGCGGACCGACGGGCAACAATGCCGGCGCCACCATCGACTACACGTTCTTGCTGACCAACACGGGCAACGTCACCCTCACCAACGTTGGGATCGCCGACCCGAAGGTCGGCCCGGTGGCCTGCCCGACCACGACGCTCGCCCCGGGCGCCTCGACTACCTGCACGGCGACCTACACCCTGACCCAGCTCGACGTGGACGCCGGAAATGTGCCGAACACAGCAATTGCCACCGGCACCCCGCCGACCGGCGCGCCGGTGGTGGCGACGGACACGACCGATACGCCGATCGTGCCGGGGCCGGCGATCACCCTCGACAAGCAGGCCGGCACCCCGAGCGGCAACAACGCTGGCGACACCATCAGCTACAACTTCCTGGTCACCAACACAGGCAACGTGACGCTGACCAACGTGGTGGTCGATGACCCGAAGGTCGGGGTTGTGACCTGCCCGGTGACGACGCTGGCTCCCACCGAGTCCACGACG
This sequence comes from uncultured Actinomycetota bacterium, assembly GCA_963781605.1. Classification (GTDB taxonomy): domain Bacteria; phylum Actinomycetota; class Actinomycetes; order Propionibacteriales; family Nocardioidaceae; genus Nocardioides. Next base: position 153,919 of record CAWAGO010000010.1, on the reverse strand, counting down.
TGCACGGCGACCTATGCATTGACCCAGGCCGATGTCGACGACGGAGCGGTGCTGAACACAGCAACGGCGACGGGCACCGATCCCAACGAGACCGACGTCTCGGCTACCGACTCGGTCACGGTCGGAATTCCGCCCGAGCCCGCCATCACGCTGGACAAGCAGGCGATCGATCCCGTGGGTGGCTCCGCCGGAGACTCCGTGGACTACACCTTCACCGTCACGAACACCGGCAACGTCACCCTCACCACCGTCGTGGTCACTGACCCGATGGTCGGCGCGGTGACCTGTCCGGTCACGACGTTGGCTTCGACGGAGTCGACCACGTGCACGGCGACCTACACGCTCACCCAGGCGGACGTCGACGCGGGCGAGGTCGTGAACACCGCGATAGTGACTGGGGTCGACCCCAACCAGACCGAGGTGTCCGCAACCGACACCGTGACGACGCCGATCACCCAGACCCCCGGCATCGCCCTGGACAAGATCGCCACGGCGAAGGCTCCGGTCGCGGTCGGTGACACGATCGACTACACGTTCGTGGTGACCAACACCGGCAACATCACGCTGGTCGACATCGAGGTGAGCGACCCGATGCTCGGAACGGTGACCTGCCCCGCGACGACGTTGGCGCCAGGCGAATCGATGACCTGCACCGCGCCGCCCTACACCGTGACCGCTCAGGACGTGAAGAACGGCCAGGTGGACAACCAGGCGGGCGTCGTGGCCAATGCAGGCGACGTGCAGGTCGCTGACAACGACGAGGTGTCGATCGAGACCGGTGTGCCACCGAAGCCGAAGCTCGAACTCGAGAAGTCGTCCGATGCCAACGGGCCTGTGCGGATGGGAGAGGTCATCAACTACACGTTCACCGTGACCAACACTGGCAACGTGGCGCTCACCGACGTCACGGTCAACGACCCGATGCTGGGAACGGTGACCTGCGACAAGACCACCCTCAAGCCAGGGCAGTCGACAACGTGCACCGCCCCTGGCTACGTCGTCACCCAGGCTGACGTGCGAGCCGGAGTGGTCCGAAACACCGCCACCGCGCAGGGCTCCTATTGCCCCGACGGTGGGAAGTGCAGCAAGGCAACCGATGCCGACAGTCTCAACGTCGAGGTCTCCAGGCCGCCTTCGCTGCCCGACACCGGATCACCGGTGAGCCCGAGCATGCTGGCGTTGGCGGGATCACTGCTGGTCGCGGGAATAATGTTGTTGGTGGCCGGACGGCGGCGGGCACCCGATGACGCCTGAGATACCTATCCCCACCAAGAGAGCAACGAGCGCCACACCCGTGAAGGAAGTCGTGATGAAGACCCAAGCCCTATCAGCCCTGATGATCGCGGGAGCCATGGTGTTCGCGTCCGGTTGCTCGGGCGACGACACTCCGTCCGACTCGTCGAGCGAGACCTCAGGTGCCGCGGCATCCGCAGCGCCCACCGAGGGTGTCGATCCGGCCAAGGTCTCTCCCAAACTCAAGAAACTGCCCGTCGTCAAGAAGGCCAAAGGGGGCATTCGCGACCTTGAGCTTGGCAAGTGCGCCACCGACGCGGGCTCGCAGACGGTCAAGGGGACCATCACCTCGTCGGCCAAGAAGAGCGCCGACTATCTGGTCACGGTCAGCTGGACGACCGGGGCCGGTGACGTCATGGGCCGCGGATTCGCCGTTATGCAGGACGTCGCTCCGGGTGACAGCGTGGACTTCTCCATCACTGCCAAGATCAAGGACGGCGCCACCAGGTGCGTGCCCGGCGTGACCTACGGCGCCATCGGCTGAGAACAGCTCGTTCACCGATGCTGCCGCCCCGCACAAGAAAGGGGTTGGCGACAATCGCGCGGGTCACGGCACCATAACCTCATGACCCACCACGTCGACGACCTGCTGCCAGCGCTCGGTCTGCGCGTCGTTCTGGGCTCCCTCGAACTTCGCGGGATCACCGACGAGGTGCTGCCCGAACTCGCTGAGCTCGCTGGCCGGGGAATCCATCCCGCCGCCCAGATGCCGTTCTATGTGCCCTGGACCGACGTGCCGCCGACCGAGCTCGCTACCAAACTCGCGCAGTACCACTGGCGCGGACGTGCCGAGTTCAGCCCGGCGAAGTGGGAGCTCAACCTCGCGACCTACTGGCACGGCGAACTGGTGGGCACCCAAGGGTTCAGCACCGAGAACTACCTGGTCACCCGCACCGGCGAGACCGGCTCGTGGCTCGGCCAGGAGCACCAGGGCCGGGGGATCGGCACCATCATGCGGCAGGCGATCTGCGCGCTCGCCTTCGATCATCTCGACGCGGTTGAGGTGACGTCGGGCGCCTTCACTGACAACCCCGCGTCGTTGGCGGTGAGCCGCAAGGTGGGCTACCGCCCGAACGGCATCCGGCGCCTCGAACGGCGGCCCGGCGAGCTCGCGCTGAACCAGGGTCTCGTGCTCACTCCCGAGGACTTCGTGAGGGGCTCCGAAGCACTGCAGGTGCACGGTGTGGCGCCGTTTCGCCGGGCGATCGGTCTGGATTCGTGACCGACTCGTAGGGCGTGGCAGAATGTGCGGCTGAGTCCTGCGCGTTCGGCCCCTCTCATCCGGGCACGCTTGGCCCGAGCAGAGTCCGGACCCGGTTCCCCACCTGGTGCGTCGGCTCTCACCAACCACACACGTCAAGGAGACACCACAAACGTGGCCGTCAAGATTCGTCTGAAGCGCCTGGGCAAGATCCGGGTGCCGCAATACCGCATCGTCGTTGTCGACTCGCGCAAGAAGCGCGACGGCAGGGTCCTCGAAGAGATCGGCAAGTACCACCCCAAGGAGGACCCGTCCTACATCGACGTCGTCTCCGAGCGGGCGCAATACTGGCTCGGGGTCGGCGCACAGCCGTCCGAGGCGGTTGCGGTGCTGCTCAAGATCACCGGTGACTGGCAGAAGTTCAAGGGGCTCCCGGGCACCGAGGGCACGCTGCGGGTCAAGGACGCCAAGCGCGACAAGCTCGAGATCTTCAACGAGGCGCTCAAGGACGTCGCCAAGGAGCCCAAGGGCGCTGCGGTGACCAAGAAGGCCGCGTCGAAGAAGGCCGCCGCGCCTGCTGAGAAGGCTCCGGTCGCCGAGGAGGCTCCCGTCGCTGAGAAGGCTCCGGTCGCCGAGGAGGCTCCGGTCGTCGCGGAGGCCAGCGAGACCCCGGCCGCCGCGAAGGAGACTCCCGCCGAGGCCGCTGTTCCTGCGGACGAGACCCCCGAGGTGGCCGCTGAGGCCGCCGAGGCTGCTGCTGACGCCGACGCGAAGCCCGAGGCCTGAGCGCCATGATGGTGGCGGAGGCCTTGGAGCATCTGGTGCGCGGTGTGGTCGACCACCCCGACGATGTGTCGGTACGCGACAAGCGTCTGCGCCGCGGCTCGCTGCTCGAGGTGCGGGTCAATCCCGAGGACCTCGGCAAGGTGATCGGCCGCGGGGGCCGGACCGCTACGGCGTTCCGCACCGTGATCGGCGCTCTGGCCGGCCGCGACGGGGCACGTATCGACTTCGTCGACGTCGACCGCGGCCGCTGACCGGCTGGCAACCTCTCACGCCCTTGTGGGCGTCACCTCCTCGGAGGTGACGCCCACAATGCATTTGGGTGGCCGCCGTCGTCCTAGGCTGGTCCGGTGAACAGCATGGAGGTGGTCGTCGGCCGGATCGGCAAACCGCACGGACTGCGTGGCGAGGTGACCATCGACGTCCGCACGGACGAGCCGGAGCGTCGGTTCACTGATGGGGCGGTCCTGCGGGCGGAGCCTCCGCGCGGGTCCGCGAGCAGCGTCACCAGCCTGACCGTCGCTGGGCACCGCTGGCACCAGCAGACGCTGCTGATCACCTTCGAAGAACTCGGCGATCGCAACGCGGCCGAAGCCGCTCGGGGGATCGTTTTGAGCACGGTGATCGACCCTGACGAGCAACCCGAGGCGCCGGACGAGTACTACGATCATCAACTGGTCGGGCTCGCAGCCGTCGACACCGAGGGCGCGTCGCTGGGCGAGGTCACGGCAGTCGTCCATGGCGCCGCACAAGACCTGCTCACCGTCCGAACACCCGAGGGGCGCGACGCGTTGGTGCCATTTGTCGCGGCGCTGGTGCCTCAGGTCGACCTCACCGCCGGAGTCGTCGTGATCGCCGATCGGCCGGGACTCGTGGCTCCCTTTCCGAGCGACACCTGATGCGCATCGACGTCGTCTCGATCTTTCCCGACTACCTCGCCCCGTTGCGACTCTCGCTGCCAGGCAAGGCGATCGCCGATGGCTTGGTCGACCTGCAGGTCCACGATCTGCGTTCCTGGGCGCACGATCGCCATCGCACCGTCGACGACACGCCCTACGGCGGCGGCGCGGGCATGGTGATGACTCCCGAACCCTGGGGCGAGGCCTTCGACGCGCTCACCATCGAGGAGGCCGTGGTGGTGGTTCCGACGCCGGCGGGCACGCCCTTCACGCAAAGGGTGGCCAGCGAGCTGGCCGTCCGCGATCGGCTGGTCTTCGCCTGTGGCCGCTATGAGGGAATCGACCAGCGAGTCATCGACCACGCGCGGGCGCGTACCGAGGTCCGAGAGATCTCCCTGGGCGACTTCGTCCTCAACGGCGGCGAAGTGGCCACGCTGGCGATGATCGAAGCGGTGGTTCGGCTCATCCCCGGGTTCATGGGCAACCCCGACTCGCTCGCGGAGGAGTCGTACGAGCAGGGGCTGCTGGAGTACCCCGTCTACACCAAACCTGCACAGTGGCGAGGCCTCGACGCTCCAGCCGTGCTGAGAAGCGGTGATCACGGGGCCATCGCTGAGTGGCGCCGTGAGCAGGCACTGCGCCGAACGGCCCAGCGCCGTCCCGATCTGCTGCCCGGCTCCGCGCTGGTCGGCCTGGGGAGCGACGCGATCGTGCCCCACGCGGCCACGGCGGCCGACGCTCCCGAACTATGGGTGCTCACCCGCGCCTGCTGGGTGGGCGAGGGGCAACCGAAGGACGATGTCGAGATTCCCGCACTGCAGGAAGACCTGGACGACGTGGTGGGAGGCATCGCGGAGTGGTCGACGTGGGTGGTCCGCGCCCCCGACGGCCGACTGGTCGCCTCCGTTCGCGCTCGCAGCGAGGGCGGAACCTGGGAGATCGGACGCCTGATGGTGGCCCCCGACCTGGCCGGCCGAGGGATCGATCGCGCGCTCTTGGACTTCGCCGAGCAGCTTGCGCCACCGCACGCCACGGCCTACGCCCTCGTTACCGGGTCGGACGGCGTTCGCAACTCCAGGACGTACCAGAAGGCCGGCTACCGGCCCCAGGGAGAGGTGGCCCCGGGCGAGGTCAGGTTGTCGAAGTCGCGGCCTGCGAGTTCCTGACCGACGGATTTCGCGGCCGGGATCATCTCCGGCATACTTGCTCCTTGGTCCTTCGACCGAGGGCGGCCCCGATCAGGGGCGTCTGCGTTTGCGCCTGCCGCAGGGGGTGTGAGCGCTCGGTCACGAGCGGGGACCACCCGACGTGAGAACACTGTTCCGCGGTTGACCTGTGGCAGCAGCGAGGAGACATGATGAGCAACGCCATCGCCGACTTCGGCAAGAGCATCCAGCGCGATGACGTCCCGGCCTTCCGCGCCGGTGACACGATCAAGGTCCACGTGAAGGTCGTCGAAGGCAGCCGTTCGCGCGTCCAGATCTTCCAGGGCGTGGTCATTCGTATTCACGGTTCCGGGGTGGGTCGCACCTTCACCGTCCGCAAGGTGTCCTTCGGTGTGGGTGTCGAGCGCACCTTCCCGATGCACTCGCCGATCTTCGAAGAGATCGAGATCGTCACGCGTGGCGACGTCCGTCGGGCCAAGCTCTACTACCTGCGCAATCTCCGCGGCAAGGCCGCGAAGATCAAGGAGCGTCGCGAGTCCTGAGCGGCTCTGGCCTCAGGTTCGAGTCGATACCCTGTCCGCGTGAGTAACGAAGACCGCGACCCCCTCGTCGTCGCCGACGAAGGGGGCAAGGGGTCAGGGTCTTCGGCCGCGGCGGAGAGCCGTGACGGACATCCGCACCTACCGGTGTGGCAGGAGTCTCTGCTCCTGCTCGGAATCGCGCTGGTGCTGGCCATCGTCATCAAGGCGTTCTTCGTGCAGGCCTTCTACATCCCGTCGGAGTCGATGGAGCCCGGCCTGCAGATCAACGACCGGATCCTGGTCGAGAAGGTCAGCCTCTGGGCGGGCGAGCCCCAGCGCGGCGACATCGTCGTGTTCGAAGACCCGGGCAACTGGCTGTCGGCCGCTGAAAAAGCGGGGCCGAGCAATCCGGTCACCCAGGTAATGTCCAAGATCGGCCTCTATCCCACAGGCGGGCACCTCGTGAAACGGGTCGTCGGCGTGGCGGGCGACACCGTCGAGTGCTGCGACGCCGAGGGCAGGATCCAGGTCAACGGCGAACCTCTCGACGAGGCGGCCTATGTCAAGAACGACAAGTTCACCTCCTGCAATGGGCCGATGATCGGCAACTGCGACTGGTCGGCCGGACCCGTCCCCGCAGGGCATCTGTTCGTGATGGGCGACAATCGGGGCCATTCCGCCGACTCATCGCAGCACATGTGCGCCCCCAAAGCCACCGAGTGCGTCTCTGGTGACGAGTACGTCGCTACTGATCTCGTGGTCGGCAAGGTGAAGCTCTTGCTGTGGCCGGCCGACCACTTCCGGTGGGTGTCGCGCCCCGACAGTTTCGCGGACGTCCCCAACGGCTCGTGAGCCCCGTCCGCGCCACGTGCTCTCAGGTCGGTACGCGATGAGTCATCTCCCTCGCGGACCCGCCGTCCGTCGCGATGCGGGCCTGTACGGCTACGAGCGGGCGCTGCGCCGGGCCGGGCTCGACCCCATCGCAGGGGTCGACGAGGCGGGCCGTGGTGCCTGCGCCGGTCCGCTGGTGGCCGGCGCAGCGATTCTGCCCGCTGGCCGCAGCGGGATCGTCCCCGAACTGGCCGACTCCAAACTACTCACTGCGGCGGCTCGCGAACGTTGCTATGAACAGATCGTTCGCCGCGCGGTGGCCTGGTCGGTGGTGGTCATCGACTCCGAGGAGTGCGACCGGCTCGGCATGCACGTCGCCAATGTCGAGGCGCTGCGGCGTGCCGTAGCGCTGCTCGAACTGCGTCCGGCCTATGTGCTGACCGACGGATTTCCCGTCGACGGACTCGAGGTGCCCGGGTTGGCCGTGTGGAAGGGGGACCGGGTCGCGGCCTGCATCGCGGCCGCCTCGGTGCTGGCCAAAGTGACGCGCGATCGGATCATGGTGGACTTGGATGCGACCTGGCCGGCCTACGACTTCAAGACCCACAAGGGCTACATCACCGAGGTGCACGCCCAGGCGCTCACCCGGAACGGACCGTCGCCGGTCCATCGCCGCCGGTTCATCAACGTCCGGCGGGCCGCCGGGATCGAGCCATCGGTGACAGGGCACAATGTGCTGCAATCCGCCGTGACCGAGGAGTCGTGATGAGCACCGAGGATCTCGAGCGTTACGAGGCCGAGATGGAGCTGACGCTCTACCGTGAGTACCGCGACGTCGTGTCCATCTTCAAGTATGTGGTCGAGACCGACCGGCGGTTCTACCTGTGCAACCAGGTGGATGTGAAGGCACGGACCGAATCCGGCGAGGTGTTCTTCGAAGTGTCGATGAGCGACGCCTGGGTGTGGGACATGTACCGGCCGGCGCGCTTCGCCAAGAACGTCAAGGTCCTGACCTTCAAGGATGTCAACGTCGAGGAACTGAGCCCGGCCGACATCGACCCGCCCAAGCCCTGATCAGCCCCGGAGCGGCCGCCCGCCGGCGCAGTTGGGGCACACAGGCCCGGCCGCGCTCCGGCGTTCTCCACAGATCCAGCTAACGGGGCGACCAACCTCCCGTTGAGCCACATCCTGGATCCAGGAGGTGGCGGGTGAACTCAACGGAACAGGCACCGGATCACCGGCAAGCCGAGGCCCGACAAGCACGGGCCCGACAAGCCAGGGCGAAACAGCTCGGTGCCTACGGCGAGGAGCTTGCCGTGCGCTACTTGACCGGCTGCGGGATGACGCTCCTGGAGCGCAACTGGCGATGCGACCAAGGGGAGATCGACGTGGTCCTCCGCGACGGGGACACACTCGTCGTGTGCGAGGTCAAGACGCGCAGCAGTGCCGACTACGGCAGCCCGCATCAAGCGCTCACTGCCGAGAAATGGGAGCGCCTGCGACGGTTGGCGGCCCGGTGGGCCCGAGAACATGGCGTTCATGCTCCGGGGGGCGTGCGGATCGATCTGGTGGCCATCATCCGACCCCGTCGCGGGCCGTCGCGTGTGGAACACGTGGCTGGGGTGTGCTGATGGGAGTCGCGACCGCCTGCACGATCTCTCTCGATGGTGCCGTGGGGCATCTGATCGACGTGCAGGTCGATGTCTCCAAGGGCATGGTGGGGACGACCATCGTGGGGCGCCCCGATGCCGCGCTCAACGAGGCGCGGGACCGCTGCCGGATGGCCGTCGTCAACAGCGGCTACGAGTGGCCGACGACTCGGCGCACCACGATCTTGTTGTCGCCCGCCGACCTGATCAAGCGTGGCACGCACTTCGATCTGGCGATTGCGGTGGGCGTCCTCGGGGCAACCGAGGATCTGGCAGCCGAATCGCTGCGCGAAACGCTCTTCGTCGGAGAGTTGACGCTCAATGGCGGCCTGCGAGCGGCCACCGGCGTGCTTCCGATGGTGTTGGCGGCCTCGGCCCGTGGCGTGCGGCGGGTGTTCGTCCCGGAACCTCAGGCCGTCGAGGCGGCGATGGTGCCGGGCATGGCGGTCTTCGGCGTGCGGTCGCTCGGCCAAGTGGTCGCTGAACTCAAGGGTGAACAGGTGCCTGACGCTTCACCGGTCGCCGCGGAGTCGGGAAGCGCGCTGCTGTCCTGGCGCGGCCAAGACCGTCTCGCCGAGGTCGATCTCGCCGACGTCCGCGACGCGGCAGACGCCCGTTTCTCGGTGGAAGTGGCCGCCGCCGGTGGCCACCCGATCTTGCTGTGGGGGCCCAAGGGCTCGGGCAAGACCATGCTCGCCGAGCGAGTTCCCGGGCTCCTGCCCGATCTGACCACCGACGAGGCGCTGGAGCTCACGGCCATCCACTCCCTCGCGGGCGTTCTCGACCCCATGCGCGGGCTGGTGCGCAGGCCGCCCTTCCTCGCGCCCCACCACGACGCGAGCAAGGCCAGCCTCATCGGAGGTGGGTCGGGCCGCGTCCGTCCGGGCCAGCTCTCGCAAGCCCACGGCGGCGTGCTGTTCCTCGACGAGTTTCCGTTGTTCCGGCGTGATGTCATCGATGCGCTGCGCCAGCCGCTCGAGAGCGGCGATGTGACGATCGCCCGCGGCGAGGACGCCGCAACCTTTCCCGCCCGGGCCCTCATCGTGCTCGCCGCCAACCCCTGCCCGTGTGGCAACTACCATCCCGGACAGGGGTCCGTGCACTGCACCTGCCAAGCCGTGGAACTGCGTGACTACCGCCGCCGACTGACCGGGCCGGTGCTCGACCGGGTCGACATCGTCCGGCACGTCGCACCCCCGCCGCGCCATCGCGACGAGGTCCTCGGTCCGCCCGAGTCCACCGACTCGGTCCGCCATCGCGTGACGCTCGCGCGTGAGCGTCAGACAGAGCGGTTCGCGGGTCGGGGCTGGCGGCTCAATGCCCAGGTGCCGTCACCGGCTCTGGCCCGCGAATGGTCGCTGGACGCGGTGTCCACCGACCTCCTCGAACGCCAGATCTCAGAGGGTCGGCTCACCCGCCGGGGGATGGTACGGGTCCATCGCGTGGCGTGGACGCTCGCCGATCTCGCCGGCATCGCTTGCCCCGGGCCAACCGAGGTGGAGCAGGCGTTGCGGCTCCGAGCGGGTGAGCCGCTGCTCGCCAGCGCTCTGACGAGAGGGGCCTGATGTCGAGCACGGGCGTGAAACGGAGTCTCGAGACGGAGCGACTGGCGCGGGCGGCGCTCAGCCTGCTCGTCGAACCGGGTGATCTCAGAGTGTCCGGGTTGGCGGCGGAGCTCGGACCGGTGCGATTGCGAGAGTTGCTGGGCGCCGAGCGAGATGTGACCGGCTGCGGCACCGACGTAGCGGCCCGCCTGGGTCAGGTCCAACCCGAAGCGGTGCTGGAGGCGTCGGCCCGCGCCGGCATCCGATTCGTCATTCCCGGCGACTCGGAGTGGCCGGTACCTCTCGGCGACCTTCTCGACATCTCAGTGGTCGAGCAACGCGGGGGACCACCTCTCGGCCTCTGGGTGCGTGGTCCGTTGAGATTGAACGAGCTTGCCGGTGCGGTGTCCGTGGTCGGTGCGCGCGCGGCCACGACCTACGGCTGCGAGATAGCGAGCGAGATCGGGGCCACCATCGCTGAGTCGGGTCGGGTGGTGGTGTCCGGAGCCGCTCTGGGCATCGACCAGGCCGCCCACCGGGGAGCGCTCGCCGCCGGCGGGCGGACCGTCGCCGTCCTCGCCTGCGGCGCGGATCGGGTCTATCCGAGCACTCACCGACGCCTGATCGAGCACATCGCCGCAACCGGCGCCGTCGTCTCCGAGGCGCCGCCGGGATGGGCGCCGCTGAAGATCCGTTTCCTGGCACGCAACCGGCTGATCGCGGCGGTCGGAGTGGGCACCGTGGTGGTCGAGGCCGCGATTCGCAGCGGCGCGCTGAACACCGCCCATTGGGCCGAGCGGCTGGGTCGTCAGGTGATGGGGGTGCCGGGTCCGACCACCAGCGCTCAGTCCGAGGGCGTGCACGAACTCATCCGCAACGGCGGGGCGGTGCTCGTGACCCGCGGCGAGCATGTCCTCGAACTGGTCGGCGCTGCGGGCGAACACCTCGTGGCCCCGCCGCGCGCGACCCCCACGGCGCGTGACCGCCTCACGCTTCGTCAGCGACTGGTCCTCGACGCGGTTCCCGTTGTCAGGTCGGCGACAGCTGAGTCAATCGCCCGCACGGCCGGCATCGCCGGTGGCGATGCGACCGACATCCTCGCCCAGTTGCTGCGCGCGGGACTGGTGCAGCAGCACGGGGAGAGCTGGCGGATGGCAGATGAGCAATCACCGCTGCCGGCCGTGTAGTCCGCGGCCGAGACCCCCGAGCCACCTACGATCGGGGCATGTCAACCGTCGAGCCGCTTCCGGAGGCAATGGTTGCCGTTCTGGCCGACTACGAACGGCACCTGTCCGTGGAGCGAGACCTCACCGCGCACACGGTGCGGGCTTATCTCGCCGACGTGTCGTCGCTGTGTGAGCACGCCCAACGGATGGGCGATGACAGCGTTGCCCAACTCGACCTTCGGACCCTGCGTAGCTGGCTCGCCAAACAGCAGACCATGGGCCATTCCCGCACCACCCTTGCTCGCCGCGCTACCGCGGCACGGGTCTTCACCGCCTGGCTGTCGCGCACCGGCCGTGCGCCGACCGACGCCGGTGCAGCCTTGCGCTCACCCAAGGCCCATTCCACGCTGCCCGAGGTCTTGCGGGCTGACGAGGCGCGCGCGCTGATCGAAGCGGCCGGCGCCGACGACGAGACGCCCCTCGGGCTTCGGGACGCAGCGATCCTGGAGTTGCTCTATGCGACCGGCATCCGGGTCGGCGAGCTGGTTGGTCTCGATCTCGATGACCTCGACCGAGAGCGCAACGTGGTGCGGGTGTTCGGGAAGGGCAGAAAGGAGCGGTCCGCCCCGTTCGGCCATCCGGCCGCGCGGGCCCTCGACCGGTGGCTCGCCGGGGGACGCCCCCAGCTCAGCACCACAGCCTCGGGCCCGGCGGTGTTTGTCGGTGTGCGCGGGCGAAGGGTCGATCAACGCACCGTGCGGTCGATGGTGCACCGCCGGATCGCGGCGGTGCCCGGCGCTCCCGACATCGGGCCACACGCCCTGCGGCATACGGCTGCGACACACCTGCTCGAGGGCGGAGCAGATCTGCGCTCGGTTCAGGAACTACTGGGTCATGCATCGCTGGCGACCACCCAGCGCTACACGCATGTGACGACCGACCGGCTGCGTCGGGCCTATCTGCAGGCACACCCGCGGGCCTGACCCCGGGAAGCCCCGGATTGGCCCTGGTCAACGGAAGCAGCCGGATCGGTCCGCCACCGACCAGCATCAGCGGGTCGAGGTAGAGGTCGCCACGCTTCCACCCCCAATGCAGGCAGCTACGAGGAAAACAGTGGGAACCGGTGAGTTGCAGGCGTCCGATCGGTTGGCCGGCCACCACGTTCGCGTCGACGTCGACCACGCCCACCACCGGTTCGTAGGTCGTCCGAGTGCTGCCGTGGTTGATCACCACCACGGGTCGACCAGCAACACCGCCGACGAAAGAGACCGTGCCCGGCAACGCTGCGGCGACGGTTCGGCCGGGGCTGGCGAGGAGATCCACCCCGCGATGCCCGCGCCCATAGGGGTCCGTGGGTGGGTCGAACCCCTCGACGATCGGCGGCGGGGCGGGGTTGATCGGCCAGGCCCCCACGGGGTCGGGAGCCGCGACGGCCGGCCAGCCCAGCCCGATGCCCATCACCAACGCCAACGCGAGCGAGAGCGCGGTCCGATCGCGGCCGTGGGAGCGGCGAACCGATGAATGCATGCCTCTCATCCTGAGGCGCTCCTGCGGTGAGACGCCGGCCGATCCAGTTCTGGGGAGAACCAATTGCTCAGCCGCGCCTTGTGGACCCTTCCCGCACCCGAGTCGGATTAGCTGCGACTGCCCTCGCGGCGTACGATGACCTCAGCAGTTCCTTCGGGAGCTGACTTCGCACGCCCACAGATCGCGGACGAGGGTCCCTGGACTCCTCGAACCACCCGCGGGCGTGACTCTCAGTCCCGGTTCGCCGGGTGGGGTCGCGCGTGAGCGTCAGGGCCGCCGGCACCAGTCGGGGGCAGCAACTGAAAACACCGACGAAGGTGTCGGACCGGCGCGACCTGCATCAAGGTTGCGCACCACCGGCCCGCTCCTTCACCACCAGGAGAGAAATCATCATGGCAGTCGTCACCATGCGCCAGCTCCTCGAGAGCGGCGTGCACTTCGGGCACCAGACCCGACGCTGGAACCCGAAGATGAAGCGCTTCATCCTCACCGAGCGCAACGGCATCTACATCATCGACCTGCAGCAGTCCTTGCAGTACATCGACCGCTGCTACGCCTTCGTCAAGGAGACCGTCGCCAAGGGCGGGACCGTGATGTTCGTGGGCACCAAGAAGCAGGCCCAAGAGGCCATTGCCGAGCAGGCGACGCGCGTCGGTATGCCCTACGTGAACCAGCGTTGGCTCGGCGGAATGCTGACCAACTTCCAGACCGTGCACCAGCGGATCAACCGTCTCAAGGAGCTGGATGAGCTCGACTTCGAGAACTCCGCGGGCACCGGTCGAACGAAGAAGGAACTGCTTCAGCTCAAGCGCGAGCGCGACAAGCTCGACAAGACCCTGGGCGGCATCCGCGAGATGACCCGCACTCCTTCAGCGGTGTGGATCGTCGACACCAACAAGGAGCATCTGGCCGTCGAGGAGGCTCGCAAGCTGCGGATCCCGATCATCGGCATCCTCGACACCAACGCCGACCCCGACGAGGTCGACTTCCCGATCCCGGGTAACGACGACGCGATCCGCGCCGTTGGCCTGCTGACTCGCGTTGTCGCCGACGCCGTTGCCGATGGTCTGATCGCCCGCTCCGGTGCCAAGACCGAGAGTGCCGACGCGATCGGCGCCGAAGAGCCGTTGGCCGAATGGGAGCGCGAGCTCCTGGAAGGCGACAAGCCTGCGGGCGACGCTCCGGCCGCTGAGGCTGCGGCTGCCCCCGAGGCACCCGCCGCCGCCGCTGAGGTTACTCCCGAGGCACCCGCTGCTGAGGCTGCTCCCGAGGTGCCCGTTGCTGAGGCTGCGCCCCTCGCCGAGGCCGCTGACGCTGCACCCGAGGCGCCCGTCGCCGAGGCCGCACCCGAGGCGCCTGTCGCCGAGGCCGCTGATGACGCTGCACCCGAGGCGCCCGTCGCCGAGGCCGCTCCCGAGGCGCCTGTCGCCGACGAGGCCGAGGTCAAGGCCTGACCCATCCCCGAGCGACGCCCGGCGTCGTCGTTGGGAACCGAATCGTCAAGGAAGAAGGACATGGCACAGATCACCGCTGCCGACGTCAAGAAGCTCCGCGAGCTCACCGGCGCCGGCATGATGGACTGCAAGAAGGCGCTGACCGAGGCCGAGGGCGACTTCGACCGGGCTGCCGAACTGATTCGGATCAAGCTGGGCAAGAAGATGGCCGAGCGGGGCGCCGAGCGTGAGGCCACTGCCGGGCTTGTCGCAACGTCCGGTGGCGCGCTGGTCGAGCTCAATTGCGAGACCGACTTCGTGGCCAAGGGCGGCGAACTCGTCTCCGCGGCCCAGCGGATCGCGGAGGCGGCCGATCAGGCCAAGGCCGGTGACACGGAGACGCTCAAGGCCGTCGAGCTCGACGGCAAGACCGTCGGCGAAGTCGTCGAGAATCTCGCCATCACCATCGGCGAGAAGATCGAACTCGGCCGAGTGGCCTATTTCGACGGCCCCGTCGTCACCTACCTGCACAAGCGCGCTCTCGACCTTCCGCCCGCGATCGGCGTGCTCGTGGAATACGACGGCGACGAGGCCGCCGCCGACGGTGCCGCCAAGCAGATCGCCGCCATGCGTCCGCGGTTCCTCTCCCGTGACGAGGTCCCGGCCGAGGTGGTCGCGAAGGAGCGTGAACTCGCAGAGGCGACCTCCCGCGAGGAGGGAAAGCCGGAGCAGGCGATCGCGAAGATCACCGAAGGTCGGCTCAACGGCTTCTTCAAAGAGGTCGCGCTGCTCGACCAGCCCTCGGTGACCGAGAACAAGAAGTCGGTCAAGGCTGTGCTCGATGCGGCCGGTACCACCGTGAAGCGGTTCGTCCGGTTCGAGGTCGGCTCCTGAGGCGGTAAGGTCACCAGCACCAAGCTCGAAGGAGGCCGGTTCGATGGAAGTCATGACGACCATCGCACCGGCCTCCTTCTGTTGCCCCCACCCAAGCGATGCGCCCCCATCGATGAAAGGAACGGCGTGACCGGCTACCAGCGTGTGCTGCTCAAGCTCTCAGGCGAAGTGTTCGGCGGAGGGCAGGTCGGAATCGATCCCGACGTCGTTCAGGCGGTCGCCCGTGAGATCGCGGCGGTGGCGCGCGCGGGCGTCCAGATCGCGGTGGTCACCGGTGGCGGAAACTTCTTCCGCGGCGCAGAACTCCAACAGCGCGGCATGGATCGCGTCCGTGCCGACTACATGGGCATGCTCGGCATCGTGATGAACTGCCTGGCGCTTCAGGACTTCTTGGAGAAGGAGGGCGCCGAGACGCGGGTACAGACCGCCATCACCATGGGCCAGGTGGCCGAGCCCTACATCCCGCGCCGGGCGATTCGGCATATGGAGAAGGGTCGAGTGGTCATCTTCGGGGCAGGCATGGGCATGCCGTTCTTCTCCACCGACACCGTGGCCGTCCAGCGGGCGCTCGAGTCCAAGTGCGATGTGGTCCTGGTCGCCAAGAACGGCGTCGACGGCGTCTACACCGACGACCCGCGACGCGATCCGACCGCCACCAAGTTCGACACCCTCACCTACGACGAGGCGATGGCCAGGGGGTTGCGGATCATGGATCAGACGGCCTTTGCGCTGTGCGGAGAGAACAAACTGCCCATGGTGGTTTTCGGGATGGAGCCCGAGGGCAACATCCTCCGCGTCGTGCAGGGTGACAAGATTGGCACACTGGTCAGCGCGTGACCCGACGCACGCACTAGCGTTGACCCGATCTCCCACGCGGGACCGTCACCCAAACCTAGGAGTCAGAAGTGATCGACGAGATCCTCAGCGAAGCCGACGACAAAATGGACAAGTCGGTCGAAGCCACCCGTGAGGAGTTCGCCGCGATTCGCGCGGGCCGGGCCAACCCCGGCATGTTCAACAAGATCACCGTCGAGTACTACGGCACTCCCACGCCGCTGCAGCAGCTGGCGTCGTTCACCGCGCCCGAGCCTCGGATCATTCTGATCTCGCCCTTCGATCAAGGGGCGATGGCCAACATCGAGAAGGCGATCCGCGACTCCGATCTCGGCATCAACCCGGCCAATGACGGGAAGGTGCTGCGGTGCGTCTTCCCCGATCTGACCGAGGAACGACGCAAGGAGTACATCAAGGTGGCTCGCACGAAGGCTGAGGAGGGGCGGGTGTCCGTGCGCAACATCAGGCGCCACGCCAAGCAGTCGCTGGAGAAGCTCGACAAGGACGGCGACGCCGGCAAAGACGAGGTCGCGGCCGCCGAGAAGCGCCTCGACTCAGCCACGAAGACGCACACCGACAAGATCGACGACCTCCTCAAGCACAAGGAGTCCGAGCTGATCGAGGTCTGAGACCTCCGGCCGCCCCTCATGACCACGACACCGACCACCCCTCCCCAGAAGGATCACGGCCGAGCCGGGCGCAACCTCCCAGCCGCGGTCGGGTCGGCGGTTGTTCTGCTGCTCGCGATCGCACTGTCGCTGTTCTTCTGGAAGACGGCGTTCATGTTCATCGTGGTCGCGGCAGCGCTGACCGCGATCTGGGAGCTGCACCGCGGCTTCGAGGCCAAGGGCATCGACCTCCCCGAGCAGCCGCTGATGGCCGGCGGCTCGGTGATGATCGTGGTCGCCTACGTGTGGGGCGCGCCGGCCCTGGTGACCGCTACCGCCGTCACGGCCCTGGTGATCATGCTTTGGCTGCTGCGCCGCGGGGTCGAGGGCTATGTGAAGAACGCCAGCGCGTCGGTGTTCACCTTGATCTATGTCCCGTTCCTCGGCTCGTTCGTGGCGCTGCTCCTCGCCGAGGGTGGCCAGGTTCCGGACGTCGGCTATCTCGACCAGGGCGCCCGAGGGATCATCACCTTCATCGTGGTGACCATCGCCTCCGACATCGGGGGATACGCCGCCGGAGTGCTCTTCGGCAAGCACCCGATGGCGCCCGTGATCTCACCCAAGAAGTCATGGGAAGGTTTCGCCGGCTCGGCCGCCGCCTGTGTGGCTGCGGGTGTTCTGCTGGTGGTCTTCCTGCTCGACGGCGAGTGGTGGGTGGGGGTCCTCCTCGGTGTGATCACCGTGGTGATGGCCACGCTGGGTGACCTCTGCGAGTCGGTGATCAAGCGCGACCTCGGGATCAAAGACATGTCCAACATCGTGCCCGGCCACGGCGGCATGATGGATCGACTCGACTCCCTGCTCGCCACCGTGGCCCCCATCTGGCTGGTGCTCCACTACCTCGTCTTCTAACTCCGATTCGTCTGAGTCACCGCAGCGGCAAACTACCGGCGAAGTCGCAGACGAATCGGAGTTGGGGGCCGGTGCTGCCTACGATGGGCGGTATGAGCGTCGCCGATGGTCCTGTCCCCGAGGCTGAGCCCGGTCGCGCCCTGCCGCTGGTGTTCGACGCTCCTCGTGGGAGGGGGAAGCCGCCGCGTCACCTGGCCGACCTGAGCCTGCCGGAGCGGGTGGCCCTGCTCCAGGAGAACCAACTCCCGGGCTTCCGGGCCAAGCAACTCAGCAACCACTACTTCGCCCGGTTGGTCGACGATCCCGCCGAGATGACCGACCTCCCCGCCGAGCAGCGCGAAGCGCTCGTCGCGACGCTGCTGCCACCTCTGATGACGCCGGTCCGCACCCTGGAGGCCGATCGGGGCACCACGCGCAAGACGCTGTGGCGGCTCTTCGACGGCGCTCTCGTCGAATCGGTGCTGATGCGCTATTCCGATCGCACGACCATGTGCGTGTCCAGTCAGGCAGGCTGCGGGATGGCGTGCCCCTTCTGCGCGACCGGTCAGGGTGGTCTGCAACGCAATATGTCGACCGCCGAGATCGTCGAGCAGGTGGTGGCCGGGGCGCGGTCATTGGCCCGCGACGAGGTTCCGGGCGGAACAGGGCGGGTGTCCAACGTGGTCTTCATGGGCATGGGGGAGCCGCTCGCCAACTACCCCGCAGTGATCGGCGCCGTGCGCCGACTGGTGGAGCCGGCGCCGGCCGGTCTCGGCCTCTCGGCGCGTGGCATCACGGTCTCGACGGTCGGTCTGGTGCCGCGGATCAACCAGCTGGCCGAGGAGGGGATTCCGGTCACGCTGGCACTGAGCCTGCACGCTCCCGACGACGAGCTGCGTAACGAACTGGTGCCGGTCAACACCCGCTGGCAGGTCGCGGAGACCGTCGACGCAGCGTGGAATTATGCGCGGGTCACCAAACGACGGGTGTCGATCGAGTACGCCATGATGCGGGGCATCAACGATCAGGGGTGGCGTGCGGACCTCTTGGCCGACGTACTGATGGCCCGCGGCGACTGGGGTTGGGTGCACGTGAACCTGATCCCGCTCAATCCCACACCGGGCTCGAAGTGGACGGCCTCCGACCCCGCCGACGAGCGTGAGTTCGTCCGCCGTCTGGAAGCCAAGGGGATTCCGACCACCGTGCGGGACACCCGAGGCCGTGAGATCGACGGGGCCTGCGGACAGCTGGCCGCGCTCGACTCCTGAGCGGCACCGCAGCAGGCGTGGCGAGCTAGCCCGCGAGCGCGTCGGCGGCCTCCTCGAGGCTGTCAACCAGATGCACCACCGAGGCCATCGGACGGTCGCGCGCGAGTTGTTCCAGCAATGGCCATGCGGGAAGCCGGCGTTTCCAGTGCTCACGGCCGACCAGCACCATCGGAGCCAGCGACGACACATCGGCGTAGTAGTTCTCGCAGGCGTCTTGGAAGATCTCCTGCACGGTGCCGGCTGCCCCCGGCAGGAAGACGATGCCGGACTCGCACACCTGCAGGAGGATCGCCTCGCGGGTGGCGTTGCGGAAGTACTTCGCGATCGCTGTGGCGAAGACGTTGGGTGGCTCGTGGCCGTAGTGCCAGGTGGGGATGCCCAGGGTGTCGGTGCCGCTCGACCATCGGTCGATCACATCGAAGGCCGCAGCCGCCCACGCGCCGCGATCGGGGCGATAGCACGGCACCCGCGCGACCATCGCGAGAGCTTGGTCGAGGACGTCGGGGGACTCGCCGGACAAATACGGCGCCGAGGTTGGCCGCCTCCATCGCGCCGGGACCTCCACCGGTGGCCACGGTGTAGTTCGCGCCAAGGATGTGTCCGAGGAGCGCCGCCGACCGGTAGTCGGGCTCGCCGCGACGCAAAGCGTGGCCGCCCATCACGCCTACCAGGTCTCGTCCAGCGACCCAGCCGGCCAGCGCCTCGTCGATGGCATGATCGTGCAGCGTCTGGGCCAATCGGGTGTCCCGATCGCTCCACTGGCTCGCCCAGGCGTGGGCACGAGCGTCGAGGGTGGCCCCATAGCGCGGCACGTCGTACAGCTCGCGGGCGGCATAGAGCCCGGCCCGGTAGGCGTCGATCGGTGCGTCGGGGAGGTGCGGGAAGACCACAGCACCGCGGGCGCGGACCGACTCCTCATCGCCATCGCCGAACCGGCACCCCAGGAAGAGCGCCCCTCCGACCTGGACCGAGCGCACGGCCTCGCGTCGCTCGGACAGATCCAGTGCCTGAAGGTGCCAGCCCGACAGATTGCCGGCGCCGAGGGCGATGCGTCGGTCGAAGTCGGCCAGGGAGTCGACCCGGACCACGCGTCCACGCTGGCGTCCCATGGCCTGGACTGTAGTAGGCGACGCCTCGTCGCGGGCCGGGTCGGCCACCGCTGGTCAGAATCCGCGGCCGAGCAACTCCCCATACAGGTCGTGCTCGTCGACGTCGAGACCGCGGGCCTGGAACCACCGGCAGACGTTGGTGCAGTCGCGCAGCAGAAAGTCCAGCCCTGCGGGATTGCCCACCCAGTCGATCAGTTGCGGGAGATCGATGATCACCAGCCTGGGTCCGGCGGCAAGGATGTTGTAGGGCGAGAGGTCGCCGTGGACGACCCCGTGATCGACCATGATCGCCATCGCCTCGCGCAGCTGGTCGTAGTAGGACGCCAGCAGCTCTGGCGTGGGGCGGGTCTGGGCGAGCCGAGGCGCCGTCTCCTCACCGTCCCGCACCCACTCCATCAAGAGCTCCGTGCCGTCGAGCTGGACCGGATAGGGGACGGAGACACCGTGCTGCCACAACCGCACGAGGGCCTGCCACTCCGCCCAGGCCCACTGCCCGGCGGCCATCGCGCGACCGTGGGCCGACTTCTTCGCCATCGCACGGCTGTCGCGAGTGTTGCGGACCCGGCGTCCTTCGGTGTAGGTCGACGCGCGGTGAAACGTTCGGTGTTCCTCGCCGCGATAGCGTTTGGCGGCCATGATCGCGCCGTCGCGGCCGGGCTCGGCGCGCTCGAGCAGGAAGACGTCCGCCTCCTTGCCGGTCTTGAGAATGCCCAGTTCGGTGTCGACCGCGCCCTGCGAGGTCACCAACCAGTCGGGTCGGGGTTCGGGTCCGCGGCACAACGGGTCAACCGAGAGCCAGGTGGACCAGCGCTGGGTGTCGTCGGGATCGTCGTACGCCGTGAAGTCGAAGACGAAGCGCGGGTCGAGGGTGGGTGCGTGGTGGGTGGCCGAATCGTCAGCCGAGTGATCGCTCATGATCGCTGCTCCGGAGAAGGTCGAGGGTGAGGTGGGCTGCGGGCAGGCCAAGGACCGTGGTCGTCATCTCAACTCCTCTCTCCGGGCACCGGCGTGGCCGGTGCGACCGTCACAAACCGGACTCCCGGCGAGCCTGCCACAGTGGCCGCGCGTGGCGCCAACGCTTTTTCCGGCGGACATCACGAGAGGTGATCGCCCCGGTAGCCACACCCGATGACGTCAGTCGTCGGGGTCGTCGAGACGGGCCAGCCACGTGGCGAATCGCTCGACGGCCGTTTCGAACTCCGGATGGGTGTCCGTGAACTCCTGCAAGCGCTCGGCGAGCCAGGCCAAGGTGACCTCTTCGTCTCCCCGGCGCTTGTCGAGCTCTTCGATGCCGCGATCGGTGAAGTACACAGGTGCCCTTCCTCGCTTGTTGCGCCGCTGCTCAGTAGTTGAGCGCCCGCTCGTCGACGACAGCGAAGGCGCTGGCCATCAGGTTCTTCTGCTCCTCGACGTGCCGCTTCAGCGTGCCCACTGAGGGGGAGGAGGAGGCGTCGCGCGAGATCCGCTCGACCGGCAACGGGAGATCCGGCCACACATTGAGCTGGTAGTGCGGCCAGGGGCCCATGTTGGCCGGCTCGTCCTGGACCCACCGGATGGCGCGGAGGTTGGGATATTTCGCGACCTCGGCGGCGATGTCCTCGGCGGGCGTGGGGTAGAGCTGCTCGACGCGGCCGATCGCGAACCCGGCGGCGTCGTCACGCTTGGCGCGCTCGACCATCAAGTCCCAGGTGACGCGACCCGAGCAGATCAGCAGCGTGTGCACGGACTGTGGGTCGGCGTCGGCGTCGCCGATGAACGGTCGGAACGTGCCCTCCGTGAAGTCGCCCGGCTGGGAGGCCGCTTCCTTTCGCTTGAGCATCGACTTGGGGGTGAACACGATGAGCGGCTTGTGCTCCTCGCCGAGTGAGTGGCGACGCAACAGGTGGAAGTAGGACGCCGGCGTCGACGGCTGAGCCACCACGAACGCCTCGTCGGCGCACATCGTCAGGAACCGCTCGATCCGGGCAGAGGAGTGATCCGGGCCCTGGCCCTCATAGCCGTGCGGGAGCAACATGACGACGCCGGACTGCTGGCGCCACTTGGTCTCGCCCGCGGAGATGAACTCGTCGATCACGGTCTGGGCGCCGTTGACGAAGTCGCCGAACTGCGCCTCCCACAGCACCAACGCGTTGGGGCGCGCTACCGAATAGCCGTACTCGAAGCCGAGGGCGGCGTATTCGGACAGCAGCGAGTCGTAGATGAAGAACTTCGCCTGGTCCTGGGTGAGGTTGAGAAGCGGCGTCCACTCGTCGGCGTTGATCCGGTCGATGATGGTGGCGAACCGGGACACGAAGGTGCCCCGGCGCGAGTCCTGCCCGGCCAGCCGCACGGGACGCTGGTCCATCAGCAGCGAGCCGAAGGCCAAGATCTCGCCGGTTCCCCAATCGATCGGACCGTCGGCGATGGCGTTCGCGCGTCGCTGGAGTTGGGGCATCACCTTGGGGTGCACGGTGAAGCCCTCGGGGGGCGAGACATAGGCGTCCGCGATCCGCTTCATCACCTCTGGCGTCACAGCAGTCGAGTCGTCGCTGGGCTTCTTCTCGGGATAGTCCGGAACAGTCGTCCACTCCGAGGGAGTGGAGTCGGCCTCGCGGACCTCGGTGAACACCCGCTCCAACTGCTGCTGGTAGTCCTGAAGGACCTGCTCGGCCTCGTCGATGGTGATGTCACCACGACCGATCAGCGACTCGGTGTAGAGCTTGCGCACCGACCGCTTCTGCTCGATCAGGTCATACATCAGCGGCTGCGTGTAGGACGGGTCGTCGCCCTCGTTGTGACCGCGTCGGCGGTAGCAGACGAGATCGATGACGACGTCCTTCTTGAAGGCCTGGCGGTATTCGAAGGCCAGCCGGGCAACGCGGATGCACGCCTCGGGGTCGTCGCCGTTGACATGGAAGATCGGCGCCTGGACCATGCGGGCGACGTCGGTGCAGTAGAGCGAGGATCGCGACGAACCGGGCGAGGTCGTGAAACCCACCTGGTTGTTGACCACGACGTGAATGGTCCCGCCGGTGCGGTAGCCCCGGAGTTGGGAGAGGTTGAGCGTCTCGGCCACCACGCCCTGCCCGGCGAACGCGGCGTCGCCGTGCACGAGCAGCGGCAACACGGGGAACTCCTCGCCGCGGTCGAGCACGTCTTGCTTGGCGCGAGCGATGCCCTCCAGGACCGGGTCGACGGCTTCGAGGTGCGACGGGTTGGCCGCGACCGAGACCTTGATCCGGCTACCGCTGTCGGCGAGGAACTCGCCCTCCGCGCCGAGGTGGTACTTCACATCGCCGGAGCCCTGCACGGTCCGCGGGTCGATGTTGCCCTCGAACTCGCGGAAGATCTGGGAGTACTTCTTCCCGACGATATTGGCCAGCATGTTCAGCCGGCCACGGTGCGCCATGCCGATGCAGACCTCGTCGAGGCCGTCCTCGGCGGCTGCCTCGCAGATCTCGTCGACGAGCGGGATCGTGGTCTCCCCGCCTTCGAGGGAGAAGCGCTTCTGACCGACGAACTTGGTCTGCAGGAAGGTCTCGAAGGCTTCGGCTTGGTTGAGCTTGAGCAGGATCCGCAGCTGCTCCTCGCGGGCCGGCTTCTGGTGTGGCTGCTCCACGCGCTGCTGGATCCATTTGCGTTGGTCGGGATCCATGATGTGCATGTACTCGATGCCGACGGTCCGACAGTAGGAGTCACGCAGGATGCCGAGGATGTTGCGCATCTTCATGAAGCGCCGCTCGCCGCCGAACTCGCCGGTCGCGAACTCGCGGTCGAGGTCCCACAACGTCAGCCCGTGCGACTCCACCTCGAGGTCGGGGTGCGAGCGCTGGCGGTATTCGAGCGGGTCGGTGTCGGCCATCATGTGTCCGCGCACCCGGTAGGCGTGGATCAGTTCGAGGATCCGGGCCTGCTTGCCGATCTCGTCGTCGTGGTTGGTCGCGATGTCCTGCGCCCACCGGATCGGCTCATAGGGGATCCGCAGCGAACGGAAGATCGCGTCGTAGAACCCGTCCTCGCCGAGCAGCAGGTGGTGCACCCGTCGCAAGAACTCGCCCGACTGCGCACCTTGGATGACGCGGTGGTCGTAGGTCGAGGTAAGGGTCATCATCTTGCTGATTGCGTTGCGGGTGAGGGCCTCTTCCGAGGCACCTTGCCATTCGCTGGGGTATTCCATGGCGCCGACGCCGATGATGGCGCTCTGGCCCGGCATCAGCCGCGGCACCGAGTGGTTCGTGCCGAGGCCTCCGACGTTGGTGAGGCTGAGCGTCGTGCCCTGGAAATCGGCCACGGTGAGTTTGTTGTTGCGCGCCTTGACCACGATGTTCTCGTAGGCCGTCCAGAAGCCGGCGAAGTCCATGGTTTCGGCGGCCTTGATCGAGGGCACCAGCAACTGGCGCTGGTCACCCTTCTTGACGTCGATCGCGAGCCCGAGGTTGATGTGGGCGGGGGCCACCAGGTTGGGTTTGCCGTCGATCTCGGCGAATGCGTTGTTCATCTCCGGCATCGCCTTGAGCGCTTTGACCAAGGCGTAGCCGATGAGGTGAGTGAACGAGACCTTGCCGCCGCGCGCCCTGGCGAGATGGTTGTTGATCACCGTGCGGTTGTCCCACAGCAGCTTGACCGGCACCGAACGAACCGATGTGGCCGTCGGGACGGTGAGGGAAGCCTCCATGTTCTGGACGGTGCGCGCGGGGGCGCCGCGCAGCACCAGGTAGGTGGGCTCATCGGTTGCCTCGCCGGCCGCCGCCGGCCCGGGGTCGCGGGAGGCCGGCGTGCCGCCGCCCTTGGCGGGCTCGGCCGCCGCTCCGGCGGGTCGGGGCTTGGCGACCGGCTTGGGTGTCGCTGCGGGCTCCGAAGAGTCCTCGGCCGCCGGTTGGGCAGGCCCTGACGTGGCGGGCGTTGACTTGGCGGGCGCTGACTTGGCGGGCGTTGACTTGGGGGGCGCTGGCTTGTCAGGAGCCGGCTTCTTGACGGCTGACTGGGCGGGAGCTGACTGGGTGGGAGCCGACGTCGTGGGTGTCGATGCGGCGGACGACGAGGGAGATGGGGGAGTGCCGTTGTCGGTCTGCGAGCTTGCTGTGCCGGCGTTGCCCTGGAAGTAACGGCGCCATTCGGGAGTGACGCTGGAAGGGTCGGTCTCGAACTGCTCTCGCATCTCATCCACCAACCACTGGTTGTCTCCGAAGTCCGCGGGTGCCTCCGCGGCGGATGACGAGTGGGCGGGCTGTGACGGGCTGCCAGACGACTGCGGCACGGCTTTTTTCGCCTCTTCCGAATCTCAACGACATACCTGGGGCCAGGTCTGGCAGCCAAGGCTAGTCCCACCGGCGTGGAAATACAGGAGGTGGTACCGCCGATCATGCAGTCTGTGGCGTATGCCTCACGCACCGGCCCGGCTCGGGTGGACCCCGTTGGCCTCCGCTCGCCGCATTCGCGCGTTCGCGGCGGTGGCGGTGAGCGCGCTGTTGCTCTGCACGGCCGCTGCCTGTTCGACCACGCCGTCCACATCCGCGCCCAGTTCGCCGGCCGCTGCCGCGCCGGGCTCCGACGAGGTGGCGACGGCCTCGGCGACCCCCGCTCAGACCATCCGGGTGGCGTCCTCGACGACGGTCACCGTCGGCGTGGTGCGTGGAAAGATCGGCCGTGGTGATCGCCGACGGGCGGTGCGCAAGATCGGCCGCGTGGTCGACCGGTGGCTGAACGCCGGCTATCTGGACGGCACGTATCCCCGCGGCCAGTTCGGCGAGCGCGGTCTGCGTGGCTTCACGGTGGCCGCGCGGGCCCGAGGGCGCGCTGATCGCGACGTCCTGACCAACGCCCGCCTCGGTCAGAAGATCGCCGGGGTGGTTCCGAAACGACGCCGGGTCTGGATCGACCTGCTGGCAGTCCGCGGTCGAGTCATGGGGGCCACGGCCCGCGTGCGCCTGAAGTATCGAACACTCGGGACGCCGCGCCGGACCGTCGAGATCGGTGGGCGGGTCTTTCTCCGGCCGGGCCCGTCGGGATGGCGGATCTTCGGGTACGACGTGACCCGCGGCCTGCAAGGGGCGTCGCGATGACGGCCACCTGGGTGAGGCGACTCGCGCTGGTCCTCATGGTTGGGTTGGTTGCCCTGGTGGTCCCCGACGGCAGCCCGGCACCGGCCGAGGTGTCGTTGGTCAAGATCCGGCGCGCCGCAGGTGTCGCCCCCGGAGTGGGCAGCGGCGACGTGATCTGGATTCTCGCGGTCGGCTCCGATGCCCGGCCAGGGCAATCGATGACCCGCTCCCACGGTGATGCGCTGCAACTCGTGGGCATCAACACCCGCACGCACGCGGCCACCGCGATCGGCATCCCACGTGACTCCTACGTCGCGATACCGGGTTACGGCCGCTCCAAGATCAACGCAGCGCTGGTCTTCGGCGGCCCGCCGCTGATGGCCCGAGCCGTCGGCGACCTGGTCGGCATCCAACCCGACTACGTCATGGTGACCCGGTTCAAGTTCTTCGAGAACATGATCAACGAGATCGGCGGCATCACCGTCACCAATCCGCGCCCGTTCGCCGACCCCTATCTGAAGAAGGAGGGCTTCCGCGGCGGCCGGATCAAGCTGGGCGGTTATGACGCGATGGCCTTCTCCCGGATCCGCAAGTCGCTGGCGGGGGGCGACTTCGACCGCTCGGCCAACCAGCAGCGGACCCTGCGGGGCATCCTCGGCACGATCCGGGCGCGCCGATCCGAGCCCGGTTTCGTCGAACGAGGAGTGCTCAGTGTGCTCCGTCACACCGCGACCGACCTCGGCCCGACCGAATTGTTCGAGGTGGCGCAGGCGGTCGCCCAGGTCGAGCCCGGCAAAGTGACGACGTGCGTGGTGCCGGGCGGCGTCGGCTGGGCGGGGGAGGCGAGCGTGGTGTTCCCGAATGTCGCGGCGGCCCGCCGTCTGGGCAACGAGGCCCGCAACGACGCAACCCTGCGATGCTGAGCACCATGGAGCTCGTGGTTTCGCGTCGGTGTCGCCACGGTTGTAAGGTCGAGCCCGGACACCGGACCTCGGTCCGTGCCCCCGTAGCTCAGGGGATAGAGCACCGCCCTCCGGAGGCGGGAGCGTAGGTTCGAATCCTACCGGGGGTACTTCTTCACCGCCGCGTGCGCTGGTCACCACCAGCGCCGACAGGCGCCCGGCTCGTCGATGGACTGGGCAGTTGTCGGGCCACCCGCCGGGGGTCCGGTGGCCGGTATCGGTGCGGGCACAGTGGGTCGTCGCGGCTACCCTGAGCCGGTGAATCCCGACGAACTCTCTTCGACGATCGTCGGCGTCCTGACCGAGTTGACCGACGAGGGCGCCGTGGTGCTGCCCGGCGGCGTTCCGGAGTCGGCCACCGTCGAGCGCCCCCGGGGCGAGGGACACGGAGACTACGCGACGAGCGTCGCCCTCCAACTGGCCGCGCCCGCGGGCCTGGCGCCTCGCGACCTGGCGGGCCTCATGGCTGCCCGCCTGCGGGGGCGTGAGGGCGTCGCGGAGGTCGACGTTGCTGGTCCGGGGTTCCTCAATGTCACTGTCGAGGCGGCCGCCCGGGAGAGAGTGGCGGTCGACATCGTCGCTGCCGGACCCGCCTACGGCAGAACGATCGACGGGCATCTCCTCAACGGTGATCGTGAGCCGCTGATCACGCTTGGTCGCACCGGTGCAGCGGTCGGCATGGACGATCTGATCGCCATGATCGGCCGGGATGCCGCTCGCTACGCGCTTGCCCGGCACACGGGCAGCTCGCCGATCGTCATCGACCTGAGCCTGTGGGAGCGGGCCGACAACGACAACCCGGTCTATTGCGTGCAGTACGTCGCGGCCCGGACCGCATCGATCCTCGCCAATGCTGCGGTCTTCGGCCTCACGCCGACGGGTAAGAGCTTCGAATCGGCCCGCCTGACCACACCGGTGGCAGGCGCCCTACTCGGGGCGCTCGCCGATTTCCCTCGCGTGGCGGACTCCGCCGCGCACCTGCGCGAGCCACACCGGGTGGCCCGCTATCTCGAGGGCACGGCGGCCGACTTTCACCGCTTCGCCGACTCCTGCCGCCTGCTGCCCATGGGTGATGAGAAACCCGACGCGGGTCACCGAGCACGGTTGCTACTCGTCGCTGCGACCCGCGTCGTGTTCGCCAATGGCTTGGGGCTGCTCGGTGTGACAGCCCCGGAACGGATGTGAGATGAGAGCGCACGAAGCAGGCTGGGCGCACGCCGACGGTGCCCTCGACGGCCCTGCCTGGCTGCGGGAGCCGGCTGATCCCAACCGCTTGGTGCCGCACTTGTGGTCCACCACGGCTCGGAAGAACGAGGAGGGAGACCTGGTGATCGGTGGGGTGGCGGTCGCGGACTTGGTCGCCGAGCACAATTCGCCCGCCTACATCCTCGACGAGGCCGACTTCCGGGCTCGGGCCAGAGCGTTCCGCGACGCCTTCGCGCCAGCGGAGGTCTATTACGCAGGCAAGGCCTTCTTGTGCACCGCCGTGGCCAGGTGGGTCGCCGAGGAGGGGCTCAGCCTCGACGTGTGCTCCCCGGGCGAGCTCACGGTTGCGCTGAAAGCGGGGTTCGATCCCGCCCGGATCGGGTACCACGGCAACAACAAGACCTATCCCGAACTTCGGCGGGCAGTCGTCGAAGGCGTGGGGCGGATCATCGTCGACTCCTTCGATGAGATCGCGCGGCTCAGCGCCATCACCCACGACCTCGGCGCGAGCGCCTCGGTAATGATCCGGGTCACGGCCGGTGTCGAGGCACACACCCACGAGTACATCGCCACGGCCCACGAGGACCAGAAGTTCGGTTTCTCGATCACGTCCGGCGATGCGCTCGAGGCGGTTCGTCGGGTGCTGGCCGCCGACGGGCTGACGTTGCTCGGTCTGCACTCGCACATCGGCAGCCAGATCTTCGACACCGCCGGGTTCGAGGTGGCCGCCCGGCGGGTGCTGGCCCTGCAGTCGACGATCTCCGACGAACTCGGGGTCGTGTTGCCCGAACTCGACCTGGGGGGCGGCTTCGGGATCGCTTACACCACGCAGGACGACCCGTCGGACCCGGCGCAGTTGGCAACGGAGATGGCCAAGATCGTCGAACACGAGTGCCGCGCCCTCGGGATTCCCGAGCCGGCCGTCTCGATCGAGCCAGGTCGTGCCATCGTGGGACCGTCGGTCTGCACCGTCTACACCGTCGGGACCGTCAAGGACGTCGAACTCGACGGTGGAGCGCGCCGACGCTACGTGTCGGTCGACGGAGGGATGAGCGACAACATCCGCACCGCTCTCTACGGTGCGTCCTACTCCTGCACGGTCGCGGGTCGACGGTCCGGGGCGCCGTCGGTGTTGAGCCGGGTCGTCGGCAAGCACTGTGAAGCGGGTGACATCGTCGTGATGGACGAGTTCCTGCCCGGCGACGTCGCCGCGGGTGATCTACTGGCGGTGCCTGGCACCGGCGCCTATTGCCGGTCGATGGCCTCGAACTACAACCACGCGCTGCGCCCCCCGGTCATCGCTGTCCTCGACGGCAAGACCAAGGTGCTGTTGCGTCGTGAGACCGAGGACGATCTGTTGGCAACCGACGTAGGAGTCGATTCGTGAGTGAGGCAGTGACGAGTGCTCCGGCCCGATCTCTGCGTGTCGCCGTGCTCGGTTGCGGCTCGGTGGGGTCGCAGGTGGTCCGTCTGCTGATGCAACAGGCCGAGGATCTGACCGCCCGCGTGGGCGCACCGGTCGAGCTGGTCGGGGTCGCCGTACGTCGCCTGGAGGCCCCGCGCGAGGTCGAGGTCCCCGACGGTCTGCTCACCACCGACGCGCACGAACTGGTCACCCGAAGCGACGTCGATGTCGTCGTGGAAGTGATCGGGGGGATCGAGCCGGCGCGCGGACTGATCCTCGCGGCGCTGGAGAGCGGTGCGTCCGTAGTCACCGCGAACAAGGCGCTGCTGGCCGAGGACGGCCCCACCTTGTTCGAGGCGGCCGATCGGGCCGGACGCGACCTCTACTACGAAGCCGCGGTCGCGGGTGCCATTCCGATCCTTCGGCCGCTGCGCGAGTCGCTGGCCGGCGACAGAGTCACCCGGGTGCTCGGCATCGTCAACGGGACCACCAACTTCATCCTCGACAAGATGGACTCGTTCGGGGCCGGCTATGACGAGACCCTCGCCGAGGCGCAGGAACTCGGCTATGCCGAAGCCGACCCCACGGCGGATGTCGAGGGCTTCGACGCCGCCGCCAAGGCAGCGATCCTGGCCAGTCTGGCCTTCCATACCCGCGTCACGGCTGCCGATGTCTATCGCGAGGGCATTTCCGAGGTCACCAGCGCCGACGTCCGCTCCGCGGCCGAGATGAACTGCGTGGTCAAGCTGTTGGCGATCGCGGAGCTGCGTGTCGACGACGACGGCCAGGAGGCCGTGGCGGTGCGCGTCCACCCGGCGATGATCCCGCGCTCCCATCCGCTCGCCTCGGTGCGGGAAGCCTTCAATGCCGTCTTTGTCGAGTCGGAGGCGGCCGGGCAACTGATGTTCTACGGCCCCGGCGCAGGCGGTGCCCCCACAGCGAGCGCGGTACTCGGTGACCTGGTGACCGTTGGCCGTCAGCGTCTGGCGGGCACGCGCGGCGTGGGGGAGTCGTCCTACGCCGATCGTCCGGTGCTGCCGATGGGCGAGACGGTGACGCGCTATCACGTTGCCATCGACGTCGACGACCGAGCCGGTGTCCTGGCGGCCGTGGCTGCGGCGTTCGCCGATCACGGCGTATCCATCCAGACCGTGCGGCAGGAGGGCAGGGGCGAGGACGCCCAACTCGTGGTCGTCTCGCATAGCGCCACCGACGCCCAACTGGCTGCGACGGTGAGCACGCTGCGGCAGATGGACATCGTCCGCGACGTGATGTCGGTGATGCGCGTCGAAGGTGGCGACGAGTGACGCCGATGCCCAAGGCGGCCCGGTGACCACCTATGTGGACGGCCTGGTCGAGGCATCGGTCCCCGCCACCTCTGCCAACCTCGGCCCGGGTTTCGACGCGCTGGGCTTGGCCCTTGGCCTGCGCGACCGCTTGCGTGCCCGGGTGCTTCCCGAGGGCCTCGATGTCCGAGTCGTCGGATTCGGGGCAGAGGAGATCCCGCGCGATGAGACCCACCTGGTCGTTCGCGCCATGCGCGCCACCTTCGACTTGCTGGGCGGTCAACCGCCGGGCCTGTTCGTCGGCTGCGACAACGTCATTCCGCACGGTCGGGGTCTCGGTTCGTCCTCGGCGGCGATCGTCGCCGGCGTCGGCCTGGCGAGGGCGCTGGTGGCCGGAGGCGAGCTGTTGCTCGACGACTCGGCACTGTTCCAACTAGCGGCCGATCTCGAGGGACATCCCGACAACGTCGCGGCCGCTCTCTACGGTGGCTTCGTCATCAGCGGCCGGGAGAATGACCGGTGGTATGCCGTGCAAGCGTCGGTCGACCCACGGGTCAGCGTCGTTGCGTTCGTGCCCGACACCGCCGTCCACACCCACGTGGCCCGAGCCTTGCTGCCGGCCTCGATCGGTCACGACGACGCGGCCGCGAATGCCGGACGGGCAGCCCTCCTCGTCGCCGCTCTCGGCGGCCAACCGGAGCATCTGCTTCCCGCCACTCGCGACTTCCTGCATCAGGATCAGCGCGCCGTTGCGATGCCGGCCTCGCTGGACTTGGTGCACCGGTTGCGGGCGGACGGGGTGCCGGCCGTGGTGTCGGGCGCTGGTCCCTCGGTGTTGGCGTTCTGTGACGGGTCGTCGTGTGGTCCGGCGACGACGGACAACCTGCTCGATCAATGCCCAGCCGGATGGGAACCCCATCATCTGCGGATCGAGCGCGACGGACTCCGACTCGAATGACGCCGGGTGGCGCGACCCAGCGGAGCCGCTTCGCGCCAGTGGCGGGTGCGACGCGGGCTGGGGCGAGTGGTAACCTCGGACTCAGCGCCGTTCGGCGCAGATCATCTGCGGCACTCTGTCGTGTGATGTTCGTGTTCTTCCTCTCGACGCAATGAATGGCGTATCGAGTTCGCCCCACTCCGTGCCATCCAGGCGCGGTTGCCGGGCGGAGGAGGCCGGGGATGAACTTCAGGAATCCACCGTCGCCGGCGATGCCGGATGACCTGTGAATACGTGGCAAGGACCTCACGTGACCGACACCATCGACTCCACCTCCTCAGCGCCCGACGCGGCCGCCAGCGGCAGCTCGAAGAAGCGCTCGGGTGGGCTCAGCACCATGCTTCTGGCCGATCTGAAGGCCATGGCCGGCGGCATGGGGATCGCTGGCTCGCGCTCCATGAAGAAGGCGCAACTGGTCGATGCGATCAGGGCCGCGCAGAGCGGAGCCCAGCGCCACGGCAGCGCGGAGCAGCCCGCAAAGGACCGCCCCGAGCGTCGCAAGCGTGAGCGAACCGAGCGCGGGGACCAACCATCCGGTGACGCCTCGACACCCGCCCAGACCGACCAGCCTGCCGCTCACCAGTCGCGGGACGACGGTTCCCGCGGCGCGCAGGGCAAGGGCGATCAAGGCGGCGGTCAGGGCAGGGATCAGGGCAGGGATCAGGGCCACGGTGGCGAGCCCACTGAGGCCAAGGGCCGCGACCGCAGCCGTACGAAGAAGGACCAGAGCTCGGATCAGGCTCACGACGGCACCCAGCGCGACAACTCGCGCGACGGTGGCCAGCGTGATGGTGGCCAGCGTGATGGTGGCCAGCGCGACGGTGGCCAGCGGGACAGCGGCCAGCGGGAGAACCGCGACGACCGACGCGGCCCCGACGATGATCCCGGTGGCCGGCGCAACCGGCGTCGCCGAGGCCGCGACCGCACCCGCGAGCGCCAGTCCGGCGGGGGCTCGCAGCGGTTCGAGCCAGATACCCAGATTCTCGATGACGACGTCTTGGTGCCGGCCGCCGGCATCCTCGATGTGCTGGACAACTACGCCTTCGTGCGCACGAGCGGCTATCTGCCGGGCAGCGACGACGTGTACGTCTCCTTGTCGATCGTCCGCAAGTTCGGGCTGCGACGCGGAGACGCCATCGTCGGACAGGTGCGTCAGCCCCGGGAGGGCGAGCGCAAGGAGAAGTTCAACCCGATGGTGCGCATCGACAGCGTCAACGGCGCCGAGCCCGAAGCGTCGCGCGCTCGCGTCGAGTTCGCGAAGCTGACGCCGTTGTATCCCAGCGAGAGACTGCGCCTCGAGACCGCGCCCGACAACTTGATCGGCCGCGTGATCGACATCGCGGCGCCGATCGGGAAGGGCCAACGCGGGCTCATCGTGTCGCCGTCCAAGGCCGGCAAGACGATGATCATGCAGTCGATCGCCAACTCCATCACCACCAACAATCCCGAGTGCCACTTGATGGTGGTACTCGTGGACGAGCGGCCCGAAGAGGTGACCGACTTCGAGCGCTCGGTCAAGGGCGAGGTCATCTCATCGACCTTCGACCGACCGGCCGTGGATCACACGACGGTCGCCGAGTTGGCGATCGAGCGGGCCAAGCGGCTGGTCGAGCTCGGGCACGACGTTGTCGTTCTCCTCGACGGCATCACCCGACTCGGTCGGGCGTACAACTTGGCTGCCCCTCCCTCGGGTCGGATCCTGTCTGGTGGCGTGGACTCGGCGGCGCTCTACCCGCCCAAGAGATTCTTCGGCGCCGCACGCAACATCGAGAACGGTGGCTCGCTGACCATCTTGGCGACGGCGTTGATCGAGAGCGGCTCGAAGATGGACGAGGTGATCTTCGAGGAGTTCAAGGGCACCGGAAACATGGAGATCCGACTGCGTCGCGACTTCGCTGACAAGAGGTTGTTCCCGGCTATCGACGCCATTCAGTCCGGCACGCGACGCGAAGAGTTGTTGATGAGCAAGGAGGAGTTGGCCATTGTCTGGAAGCTCCGCCGTGTTCTCTCCGGTCTCGATGGTCAACAGGCCTTGGAGTTGCTGTTGGAGCGGCTGAAGAAGAGTCACTCCAACATCGAGTTCCTGATGCAGGTGCAGAAGACCACCCCGGGTGTCGACGGCGACTGATCAGTCGCCGTCGACGGGCGCCGATGGCGCAGCGCGGGCCAGGTTGCGGGAATGCCGGGATTGGCTCGGGTGTTGAAGACCATGGCACACTTGCCCACGGCCAACTCCGCCCTTCGCGGGTCGAGCGCCATGTCTGGTACCGGTTCACCCTCGCTGCACTCGTAGGGACCCGGCACCCCCAGGAAAGAAACTGAGGACACCATGAAGAAGGACATCCACCCCGACTACGTCGTCACCGAGGTCACCTGCACCTGTGGTGCGACGTTCAGCACCCGCAGCACCTCCGAGTCCGGCGTGCTCCGCGCCGACGTGTGCTCGCAGTGCCACCCGTTCTACACCGGCAAGCAGAAGATCCTCGACACCGGCGGCCGCGTCGCCCGCTTCGAGGCCCGCTATGCCAAGACCGCCGCCAAGACGGCCGACAAGGCCGCGGACAAGTAGCCTCCTTCGTCGCCGGTCCCCGCGTTGCGCGGGGGCCGGCGACGACGCATTTCAAGGGCTCCGGACGCCGTCCGAAGAGCTCACGGCGAGGCAGCGATCGACGACACGGGAGGCAGCGATGTTCGAGGCAGTGGAGGGAATGCTGGCCGAACATGCCGAGGTCGAGCGACGACTCAGCGAACCGGAGACGCATACCGACCCGGTCCTGTCCAAGCGACTCAACCAGCGCTACGCCGCGCTCTCCGCCGTGATCCGCACCTGGCAGGAGTGGCGGCGTCTCGGTGACGATGCCACGGCGGCAGCGGAGTTGGGGGCCGAGGACCCGACCTTCGCCGCGGAGGCCAAGGACCTGACCGAGCGCCGCGATCGGGCTGCCGACCGGCTGCGCGAACTGCTGGTTCCGCGTGACCCCGCCGACGACAACGACGTTCTGCTCGAACTCAAGTCGGGTGAGGGGGGTGAGGAGTCCGCACTGTTCGCAGGTGACCTCCTCCGGATGTACACGCGCTATGCCGAGCAACAGGGGTGGACCACCGAGATCATCGACGCCGCAGAGTCCGACCTTGGCGGATTCAAGTCCGTGACGATGGCGGTCAAGGCCAAAGGCGTCAGCGCCCCAGGAGAAGCTCCCTACGCCCAGCTCAAGTTCGAAGGGGGAGTGCATCGCGTGCAGCGGGTCCCGGTCACCGAGAGCCAGGGCCGGGTGCACACCTCCGCGGCGGGGGTACTGGTGCTTCCGGAGGCCGAGAAGATCGACGTGCACGTCGACGAGAACGACCTGCGCATCGATGTCTTCCGGTCATCCGGCCCCGGCGGGCAGAGCGTGAACACCACCGATTCAGCCGTGCGGATCACCCACGTGCCCACCGGCATCGTCGTGAGTTGTCAGAACGAGAAATCGCAGCTGCAGAACAAGGAGCAGGCCCTGCGCATCCTGCGGGCCAGGCTGCTCGCGGCCGCCCAGGAAGCGGCCGATGTCGAGGCCAGCGCGGCGCGCCGGAGCCAGGTCCGCACCGTCGACCGCTCCGAGCGCATCCGCACCTACAACTATCCCGAGAACCGGATCTCCGACCATCGCACCGGCTACAAGTCCTACAACCTCGACCAGGTCCTCAACGGCGACCTCGGACCGGTGCTCTCCTCATGTGCCGAGGCGGACCTGTCTGCCCGCCTCGAGGCGCTGGAGCAGTGACCCCCGGCCTCGCCTGTCGCGATGCACTCCGGGCGGCTGTCGAGCAACTGCAGGCGGCCGGCATCCCTTCGCCCGAGCACGACGCAGCCACCCTGCTGGGGCACCTGCTCGGCGTGGAGAGGGGCGCCCTCATCGCCCACCCCGACCTGACGTCGCCGCAGAGAGGCGCCTTCGAGAGCCTGGTCGACCGTCGAGCTCAGCGAACGCCGCTCCAGCACCTCACCGGTGTGACCGGATTCCGCTATCGGGAACTGGCCGTCGGCCCCGGCGTCTTCGTGCCGCGACCGGAGACCGAGTTGTTGGCCGGCTGGGCGATCGACAAGGGACGCGAACTGCTGCGACGAGGAATCGATCACCCAATGGTGGTCGATCTCGCCACCGGGTCGGGCGCCATCGCCGCTGCGATCGCCGACGAATTGCCCGAGGCCCGGGTCTACGCAGTCGAACTCGACCCGGGAGCGCACGCCTGGGCGGAGCGCAACCTCGCCGGCACGGGGGTGGAATTGCGGCTGGGAGACCTGGCTGAGGCCTTCGACGACCTGCTCGGTGTGGTCGATATCGTCACCTGCAATCCGCCCTACATCCCTCTGGACGCCTGGGAATCGGTCGCACCCGAGGCCCGCGACCATGACCCCCACCTGGCGCTGTTCAGTGGCCGCGACGGGCTCGACACGTTCCGGGTGCTCGAGCGACGGTGCCGTCATCTCTTGCGCGTGGGTGGCCTGGTTGGTGCCGAACACGCCGATGCTCAGGGAGAGTCGGCGCCGGACGTGTTCCGCGCGAACGAGCGCTGGCGCGATGTGCGCGATCATCGCGACCTGGCCGGTCGGCCGCGTTATGTCACGGCGGAACTGGCACCATGATCCCCATGCGCTACCCCACCGGCACCGACGAGGAGCGCGAGGCAGCTGTCGACGCCGCCACCCAGGCCGTGCGCGCGGGAGAGTTGGTGATCCTGCCCACGGACACGGTCTACGGCATTGGCGCAGACGCGTTCTCCTCCGACGCCGTTGCGAAGCTCCTCGCGGCGAAAGGTCGCGGACGCCAGATGCCTCCGCCGGTCCTGATTGCCGCCGCGGTGACGCTCGACGCTCTCGCCACGCAGATCCCGCCGTGGGCGCGCACCCTGGTCGAGGAGTTCTGGCCCGGGCCGCTGACGCTCATCTGCCATCAGCAACCGTCACTGCAGTGGGACCTCGGCGACACGCGCGGCACGGTCGCGGTGCGGATGCCCGATCATGCGTTGACCCGGGAGATCCTCGACCGGACCGGCCCGATGGCAGTTACTTCGGCCAATCTGACCGGCGAACCCGCAGCCACGGAGGCTGATGCTGCCGAGGAGATGCTGGGAGACCATGTCGCCGTCGTGATCGACGACGGTGAGTCGTCTGGGGGAGAGGCATCGACGATCGTCGACGCGACTCACTCGCCCGGCCGGGTGCTGCGCGTCGGTGCACTCAGCATCGATGCGCTCAACATCGCCCTTGAAGATCTGGGCGTCGAACTCTCCGACGAGAGCTGAGGTCGATGCGCGAGTACCTCCTGGTCTTCTGCTCTGCGGTGATTGCGACCTACCTGTTGACCGTGGTCGCCCGTGAGATCGCCCTACGCAGCAACGCCGTCGCCGCGATCCGCGACCGCGACGTGCACGACGAGCCAATTCCTTATCTCGGCGGCGTGGCGATGCTCGGGGGACTGGTAGCGGCCTACCTGGTCGCTCGGCAGTTGCCCTTCTTGTCCACGAGTTCGCCCACGGTTGCCCGCGACGCACTGGTGGTGATCGTGGCGGGCGCGATGATCTGCGCCATCGGCATCCTCGATGACATCTTCGAACTTGATGCCCTGACCAAGCTCGGCGGTCAGCTGCTGGTGGCCGGCTTCCTCGTTCTCGGGGGCGTGCAGTTCTACTACATCAACGGGCCCAACGGGCAGCAGACCTCACTCGACCCTCTCCAAGGCGCGCTGTTCACCGTCTTCGTGGTGGTGGCGACCGTCAACGCCGTCAACTTCGTCGATGGCCTCGACGGCTTGGCCGCGGGAGTGGTGGGCTTGGGTGCCGCGAGTTTCTTCTTCTTCTGTTACACCCTGACCGACAAGAACAACCTGTCCCTCGCGACTACCGGGGCCTTGCTGAGTGCCTGTTTGGCCGGCGCCTGCGTCGGCTTTCTGCCGCACAATTTCCATCCCGCCCGCATCTTCATGGGGGACAGCGGCTCGATGTTGATCGGGCTCGTGCTCTCCGCCACTTCCATCACCCTGACCGGCCAGATTCCGGCCCGGGTGCTCGCCCAGGACCCGGGCAGTTGGCTGCAGACGATCTTCCCGCTGCTGCTGCCGATCTCGATCCTGGTGGTCCCGATGGCCGACCTGGTGCTGGCGGTGGTTCGGCGCACCCGGGCCGGTCGCTCGCCCTTCGCTCCCGACAAACAGCATCTGCACCATCGCATGCTGGAGATCGGCCACTCGCACCGGCGGGCGGTGCTGATCTTGTGGTGCTGGGCCGCGTTGGTCGGCTTCAGTTCGGCCCTGATCGGTCTCTACTCGGGGCCGCGAGTGTGGACGGCCGTCACCGTCTTGACCGTCCTGACCCTGGCCGCCACCTTCCTCTTGCCCATCGTTCATCGTCCGCACCTGGAAGCCGAGTCGGCTGTCTGATCGGGGCGGCCTCCGGCACCAGCAGGACTTTGTGATAGTTTTCACGAGCACCCAGCAGTCTCCCTTAGACAGGCCGCCATCGTGACGACCGAGACGCCCCCTCAGCCCACGCAGAGCGCAGCTCGGCTCGTGCTGTCCACAGCCGTGGCGACGACCCTGGTCGGCTCCATCATCGTGGCGGTCGGCTTCCTCGACTCCGCAGCGGCGGGAAAGGGCGCCTTGATCGGGGTCGCTGCAGCAGGGGCGACGTTTCTGCTCGGTTCACTGGTGGTCACCGCCGTCTCGAGTCTGCTGCCGGCGGCCGCGATGCTGGTGGCCCTGCTGACGTACGTGCTGCAGGTGGTGGCGCTGGCGCTGTTGTTCGTCGGGCTGAACCGCAGCGGGGCGCTCGGTGAAGAACTCAGCCGCGAGTGGATCGCGGGCGGTGTCATTGGCGTCACCGTGGCCTGGAGTGCGGTGCAACTGACGCTGGCTGTGCGTTCGGTGTCCACGACTCCCGACGTCCTGAAGCCGGAGCCGCGATGACTGCTATTGTCCTGAGCGCGATGGCTCGATCACACTCCCAGTCCGAGTCCGGACCCGCCCTCAACAGCGGGACGGGTCAGTCCGACCAGCCCACCGGTGACCCCTGGTTGGCATTCGGATACCTGGTATCGGGGGTGGCCCTCTACGGACTCGCGGGGTGGGCGGCAGATCGCTTGCTCGGCACCTCGGGCCTGGTGGTGATCGGGATCCTGATCGGCGCCGGGCTCGGCACCTATCAGACCTGGGCGCGGTTCAAGGCGCCGATCGAAGACAGCGTCAAGGACGGCAACTGATGCAGACCGAGGAGATGCGGTGAGTGTGATCAGCGCGGTGACCACCGTGACCCAAATTCGTCTCGAGGGCGAAGGCGGCGAGGGTTTCACACCTCCCGGACCCGGCGACTTCAACCTGCCTCCGGTCGGACCCGACAACACGTTCGAGTTCTTGGGCCAGACCATGTACCTCGGCGTGACCAAGCCGTTGCTGCAATTGGGCCTGGCCGCCGTGTTGGTGTTCGGCTTCTTCTACCTTGCCTCGCGCAAGCGTGCGATGGTTCCCGGCAAACTCCAGTACGCCGGCGAAGAAGCCTACGGTTTCGTTCGCAACTCCATGGGCCGCGACATCATCGGCAGCCACGACTTCATGCGCTTCGTGCCTTACCTCTTCGCCCTGTTCTTCTTCATCTTGGTCAACAACGTCTTCGCGACCATCCCCGGACTGCAGTTCCCGACCTTCTCCCGCGCCGGCATGGCCTATGGGCTGGCGGCCATGAGTTGGGTCATCTACAACGCCGTGGGGATGCGTAAGCACGGCTTCGTCGGCTATCTCAAACATCAGTCGGTGCCGTCGGGGGTCTCCGGCCCGATCCTGCTCCTGCTGGTGCCGCTGGAGTTCTTCTCCAACATCCTGGTCCGACCGGTCACGCTGGCCTTGCGTTTGTTCGCCAACATGCTCGCTGGACACCTGCTGCTGATCCTGTTCGCCCTCGGCGGGGAGTATCTGCTGATCCATGGCAGCCTGCTGGTGAAGCCGGTCGGTCTCCTGGCGTGGGTGTTGTTCATTGCGATCGCCTTCTTGGAGTTGCTGGTGCAGTTCCTGCAGGCCTACGTCTTCACCCTGCTGAACGCGATGTACATCCAAGGAGCACTCGCCGACGAGCACTGAGGTCGACGCGCGCTTTCGATCCACAGCACCTCCCGCTCCACCGTTCGCACCACCCGAACTGTCGTAGTAACAACCGAAAGGAACCACAATGACCGGCTCGCTCAACATGATCGGCTACGGTCTCGCTGCCATCGGCCCCGGTGTCGGTATCGGCCTGATCTTCGCGGCCTACATCAACGGTGTCGCCCGGCAGCCGGAGGCCCAGAGCCGCCTGCAGTCGATCGCCATCTTGGGCTTCGCTCTCGCCGAGGCGCTCGCCATCATCGGTATCGCCCTGGCCTTCGTGCTTTAGTAAGCCCGCCCGACTAGCTAAGGACTGTCCATGCAGAACGTGGTCATCCGCACAGCGGAAGAGCTCAACCCGCTCGTCCCGCACCCGGTCGAGATCGTGCTCTCGCTCGTCGTGTTCGGCATCTTGCTCTATGCCGTCAACAAGTTCGTCGTGCCCAACTTCGAGAAGACCTTCGCCGACCGCACGTCGGCCATCGAAGGTGGACTGGCGGCTGCCGAGAGCAAACAGGCCGAGGCGGACGCGAAGATGGCGGAGCTGGAGAAGCAGCTGGCCGACGCCAGGCATGAGGCTGCCCGAATCCGCGAGGAGGCTCGCGAACAAGGCGCCCAGATCGTCGCCGAGATGCGCGATCAGGCCCAGGCCGAGTCGGCTCGCATCGTCGAGCACGGCAAGACCCAGATCGAGGCTGAGCGTCAACAGGCGGTCACCTCGCTGCGGGCGGAGGTCGGCGCCTTGGCGACCGGTCTCGCTGGACGCATCGTGGGCGAGAGCCTGGATGACGAGGCCCGCCAGAGCCGCGTCGTCGAGCGCTTCCTCGATGAACTGGAAGGCGCCAACTGATGTCTTTCCGTGGCGCTTCGGCCGAGTCGGTGGCCTCTCTCCAAGAGACCCTCGACGACTCGGTCTCGGGAACCGACCTGTTCGCGGTCGCAGCTGTGTTGCGCGCCGAGCCGGGCTTGCGGCGGATCGCCACGGATGTCGCGATCGCTGCCGGGGCGAAGGCCGGACTCGTCAACGAGGTGTTCGGCGGCAAGGTGGGGCCCGGCGCAGGTGCACTGGTCGAGCGCGCGGTCCAGCGCCGTTGGACGGTCGCGCGTGACCTCGCCGACGCCCTGGAGCAGCTCGGTGTCGTGGCGGTCGTCCGATCGGCAGACGCCGACTCGGATCGGCTGGCCGACGAGCTCTTCGGAGTCGCCCAGATGGTCAAGGACCACCCCGACCTGCGCGACGCCCTCTCCGACCCGTCGCGTTCGGCCTCCGACAAGGGGACCCTCGTGCGCGGGCTGCTCGACGGCAAGGCGCTCCCGGCCACGGTGACCCTGGTCGAGCAGGCGCTCGCCGGCACCTACCGCACGGTAGGTGTCGCCCTCAACGAATATCAGCGAGTGGCTGCCGAGGTTCATCAAGAGCGGGTGGCTACCGTTCGGGTGGCCCGCTCGCTCTCCGACGACGAGTTGCAGCGCTTGGGCGCGGCCCTCGAACGTCAGTACGACCGCCCCGTGCACCTCAACGTCGTCGTCGACCCTGTGGTCATCGGCGGTATTCGGGTGGAGATCGGTGACGATGTCATCGACGGCACGGTGCTCAGCCGCCTCGACGACGCCCGCCGCCAATTGGCCGGCTGACCACCCTCACGCACCCACACGAGCCACGAGTAGTAAGGAAGACGAATGACGGAGCTTTCGATCCGTCCGGACGAGATCCGCGACGCGCTGCAGCGATTTGTGTCGGACTACAAGCCCGAGACCGCGAGCAAGGAAGAAGTCGGCACCGTGGCCGAGGCCGGCGACGGCATCGCCCGCGTGAGCGGCCTCCCCTCGGCGATGGCCAATGAACTGCTCGAGTTCGAGGACGGCACTCAAGGCATCGCCTTGAACCTCGACACCCGGGAGATCGGCGTCGTGGTGCTGGGTGACTTCGACAAGATCGAGGAAGGTCAGACCGTGCGTCGCACCGGCGAGATCTTGTCGGTGCCCGTCGGCGACGGCTACCTCGGTCGAGTGGTCGACCCCCTGGGCAACCCGATCGACGGGCTCGGTGAGCTCGAGACCACCGGCCGTCGCGCTCTCGAACTCCAGGCGCCCTCGGTGGTCGAGCGCAAATCGGTGCACGAGCCCTTGGCCACCGGCATCAAGGCGATCGACGCTCTCACCCCGATCGGCCGCGGACAGCGCCAGCTGATCATCGGCGACCGCGCGACCGGCAAGACCACGATCGCCATCGACACGATCATCAATCAGAAGCAGTACTGGGAGACCGGCGACCCGAGCAAGCAGGTGCGCTGCGTGTACGTGGCCATCGGCCAGAAGGGCTCGACCATCGCCGCAGTGCGAGGCGTGCTCGAAGAGGCCGGTGCGCTGGAGTACACCACGATCGTGGCGTCGCCCGCGTCCGACAGTGCCGGCTTCAAGTACCTCGCGCCCTACGCCGGCTCGGCCATCGGCCAGCACTGGATGTACGACGGCAAGCACGTGCTGATCATCTTCGACGACCTGACCAAGCAGGCCGAGGCCTACCGCGCCGTGTCGCTGCTGCTGCGCCGCCCACCGGGCCGTGAGGCCTACCCGGGCGACGTCTTCTACCTGCACAGTCGCCTGCTCGAGCGTTGCGCGAAGCTCTCCGACGACATGGGCAAGGGCTCGATGACCGGGTTGCCGATCATCGAGACCAAGGCCAACGACGTGTCGGCGTTCATCCCGACCAACGTCATCTCGATCACCGACGGCCAGATCTTCTTGCAGTCCGACCTGTTCGCGGCCAACCAGCGCCCAGCGATCGACGTCGGTGTGTCCGTGTCGCGCGTCGGTGGTGCGGCGATGACCAAGGCGATGAAGACGGTCACCGGCTCGCTGAAGATCGACCTGGCACAGTTCCGCGCCATGGAGGCGTTTGCGATGTTCGCCTCCGACCTCGACGCGGCCTCCCGTCAGCAACTCGACCGTGGCCAGCGGCTGATGGCCCTGCTTCGGCAGCCCCAGTATTCGCCTTACCCGGTTGAGGAGATGACGGTGTCGCTGTGGGCCGGCACCTCGGGCAAGCTCGACCGGATTCCGGTCGACGACATTCTCCGTTTCGAGAACGAGTTCCTCGACTTCCTGCGTCGCTCGCACGAAGGCATTCTGTCCGCCATCCGAGAGTCGCAGAAGTTCGAGGACGAGACCGCGCACGCGCTCGAGGGCGCCTACGACTCGTTCCTCGACCAGTTCGAGACCTCCGATGGCCGGTCGATCAAGGCCGGCCACGAAGAGCACGAGGCGATGGCGGCCGAGGACGTCGAGCAGGAACAGATCGTCAAGCAGAAGCGGGGCTGACGATGGCTCTGTCGCTGCGTGAGTACCGCGCCCGGATCAAGTCGACCGAGTCGATGAAGAAGATCACGCGCGCCATGGAGCTCATTGCTGCGTCTCGCATCATCAAGGCGCAGCAGCGGGCTCAAGCCGCCGCTCCCTACGCCCGCGAACTGACCCGTGCGGTGTCGGCGGTCGCGACGTTCTCGAACGTGGACCATGCCCTGACCACCGAGCCCGAGAGCCCGGACCGGGCCGCCATCCTGATCGTGACGAGCGACCGGGGTCTGGCGGGCGCCTACTCCTCCAGCGTGCTCAAGGAGGCCGAGAGTCTCGCGGAGAAGCTGCGCCACGAGGGCAAGGCGGTCGACC
Organism: uncultured Actinomycetota bacterium; assembly: GCA_963781605.1. Classification (GTDB taxonomy): domain Bacteria; phylum Actinomycetota; class Actinomycetes; order Propionibacteriales; family Nocardioidaceae; genus Nocardioides. Next base: position 110,649 of record CAWAGO010000010.1, on the reverse strand, counting down.
TCTACGTCACTGGGCGCAAGGGGGAGGCGTACTTCAACTTCCGTCAGCGTCCGATCGTGCGCGCCTGGACCGGCTTCTCCGACCAGCCGACCTACGACATGGCCGCCGAGATCGGCGACACGCTGATCGCGGCGTTCCTCAGCGGAGCGGCCGAGGGGGGAGAGGACGTTCCTCCCGGCGTCGATGAGGTGCATGTTGTCTACACCCGTTTCCGCTCCATGTTGGTGCAGGAGCCCACCACCGTGCGCATGCTTCCCCTGGAAGTCGTCGAGGGCGAAGAGCCGCCCGCCGATGCGGAGGTCCTGCCGCTCTACGAGTTCGAGCCGTCTGCCTCTGAGGTTCTCGACGCGTTGTTGCCGCGCTACGTCCAGAGCCGGATCTTCTTCGCCCTGCTGCAGGCGGCCGCCTCCGAGCTGGCCGCTCGTCAGAAGGCGATGAAGTCCGCCACGGACAATGCCGATGAGCTGATCAAGAAGTACACCCGTATTGCCAACCAGGCCCGCCAGGCCGGTATCACCCAAGAAATCAGCGAGATCGTCGGCGGCGTGAACGCGCTGGCCGACGCCCAAGCCGGGAGTGAGTGAGAGAGATGACTGCCACCGTCGAAGAGACCGAAACTGCCACCGAGGGTGGCGTGGGCCGGGTCGCCCGCGTCATCGGTCCGGTCGTGGACATCGAGTTCCCGACCGACTCCATGCCGGAGATCTACAACGCCCTGCACGTCGACCTGACCCTCGCCGGGGTGACCACCACGCTCACGCTGGAGGTCTCCCTCCACATCGGCGACGGCATGGTGCGCGCCATCTCGATGAAGTCCACCGACGGGCTGGTCCGAGGCGCGCAGGTGCGCGACACCGGCGGCCCGATCACCGTGCCCGTCGGCAACGTGACGCTGGGCCACGTGTTCAACACCACCGGCGACTGCCTCAACCTCAAGGAGGGGGAGAAGCTGGAGGTGACCGAGCGCTGGGGCATCCACCGCAAGGCGCCCGCGTTCGACCAGCTCGAGTCGAAGACGCAGATGTTCGAGACCGGCATCAAGGTGATCGACCTTCTGACGCCCTATGTGCTGGGCGGCAAGATCGGACTGTTCGGTGGCGCCGGCGTCGGCAAGACCGTGCTGATCCAAGAGATGATCGCGCGCGTGGCCAAGGACCACGGTGGTGTATCGGTGTTCGCCGGGGTCGGCGAGCGCACCCGAGAGGGCAATGACCTGATCGAGGAGATGACCGAGGCCGGCGTTATCGGCCAGACCGCCCTGGTGTTCGGCCAGATGGACGAGCCGCCGGGCACTCGTCTCCGGGTCGCGCTGTCGGCGCTGACGATGGCTGAGTACTTCCGCGACGTCCAGAACCAGGACGTGTTGCTCTTCATCGACAACATCTTCCGGTTCACGCAGGCCGGCTCGGAGGTGTCGACCCTGCTGGGTCGGATGCCGTCCGCGGTGGGCTACCAGCCCAACCTGGCCGACGAGATGGGTCAGCTACAAGAGCGGATCACCTCGACGCGCGGTCACTCGATCACCTCGCTGCAGGCCATCTACGTCCCGGCCGACGACTACACCGACCCTGCGCCGGCCACGACCTTCGCGCACCTCGATGCGACCACCGAACTATCGCGTGAGATCGCGTCGCTGGGCATCTATCCCGCGGTGGACCCGCTGACGTCGACGTCGCGGATCCTCGACCCGCAGTACATCGGCAAGGCGCACTACGACGTCGCGATCAGGGTCAAGCAGATCCTCCAGCGCAACAAGGAACTGCAGGACATCATCGCTATTCTCGGTGTTGACGAACTGTCGGAGGAGGACAAGGTGATCGTGTCGCGGGCGCGCCGCATCCAGCGCTTCCTGTCGCAGAACACCTACGTCGCCAAGCAGTTCACCGGCATCGAAGGTTCGACCGTTTCGGTCGCCGACACCATCGAGGCCTTCGACAAGATCGCCGACGGCGACTACGACCATGTGGCCGAGCAGGCGTTCTTCATGTGTGGAGGCCTCGAGGACGTCGAAGCCAAGTGGGCCGAGATCCAGAAGAACCTCTGATGAGCGACCACCTTCACGTCGAGGTCGTGTCGGCTGACCGCACCGTGTGGTCCGGCGACGCGACCATGGTGATCGCGCGGACGACCGAGGGTGATGTCGGCATCCTGCCGCACCACGCCCCGGTGCTCTCGCTGCTCGTTGACGGGGTCGTCGACGTTCAGACAGCCGAGGGGGAGACCTGGGTCGCCGCGGTCAGCCGAGGGTTCGTGTCGGTCGCGAACAACCGCGTGTCGATCCTCGCCGAATACGCCGAGGCGTCGCACGACATCGATCTGGAGCGGGCGCGCCAGGATCTCGAGCGGGCCAAGGCAGCGGGGGAGAGCGACGACGAGGCGCGCGAGGCGCTCCTCTTGGCGGAGGCACGAATTCGCGCAGCGGAGAAGGCGTCGTAGGATCGACTCATAGGTGACTTCTCGGGGCCTTCGTCGTCGGTCGACGGCCGGTTGTGTTGCCCTCGCCCTTGCAGGAGGTGCCGATGCCGCTGTGGCAACTCGTACTCGACGCGATCGGGATCCTCCTGCTCCTGGTGCTCGTCTACGGCGTCGCGCTCCTTGTGCGTCGTCGCGCTTTGCGGAACCGCGGCGCCACCCTGGAGGTCAGCTACCGGGCTGGCTCGGGCGGGTCCGGACGCGGTTGGCTGTTCGGTCTCGGACGCTATTCGGGGGAGCGCCTGGAATGGTTCCGGATCTTCACGCTCTCGCCGTGGCCGAAGCGCTCCTGGAATCGCTCGGAACTGGAGTACGCGGGTCGTCGCCGGCCCGAAGGTGCCGAGGAGATCGCGCTGTACCCCGACCACTTGGTGGTGTTGTGCGAAACCACCGGCGAACCGGTTGAGCTGGCGATGAGCATGGAGTCGCTCGTGGGCTTCCAGTCCTGGCTCGAGGCGATGCCTCCCGGGTCACGCAGCGTTCGTCCTGGTGACAACCCGACCGCCTTGTGAAGCGCGCGCCTGAGACAGGCGTCGTGCGTGATCCGATACTGATGGCGCGGACCGCGGTGGCGTGGTCGTTCGTCATGAACGGCTTCAGCTTTGCCTCGTGGGTCTCGCGGATCCCCGAGGTGCGCGGCGCTCTTGAGCTCAGCAACGGCCGCCTCGGTCTGCTGTTGCTGGCGGTCTCTGCTGGATCGGTCGCCACGCTGCCGACCAGCGGAGCGCTGATCCATCGCTTCGGCGCCCGCCGGGTGGTGCGGGTCGGCGCCGGACTGGTGATCGTCGGACTGCTTGGCCTCGCCCTGGGTGCGGACGTGGTGGGGGCGCTGCCACCGACCGCGCTGGCACTGCTGATCTACGGCATGGGCATTGGCATGTGGGATGTCGCCATGAATGTCGAGGGCGCGGGCGTTGAGCAACACCTCCGTCGCACGATCATGCCGCGATTCCACGCCGGATTCAGTCTGGGAACCGTGCTTGGTGCGGTGGTAGGAGCCGCGAGCATCGCCGCGGGTGTACCGATGCTGTGGCATCTGACGCTGGTTGCGCTCGTGGCGGGCGGGGTGGGAATCGCCTCGGCCGGTGGCTTCGTCCGCGTCGACGTGGAGACCGGCCTCGAACCGGCCGCGCGCCGCTCCGCGTGGGCGGCCTGGCGCGAGCCGCGGACGCTGCTGATCGGGCTGATGGTGATGTCGCTGACCCTGACCGAAGGTACCGCCAACGACTGGCTCGCGATTGCCCTCATCGACGGCTACCAGGTCGAACCATGGATGGGGGTCGCAGGATTCGGGATCTTCGTGTCGGCGATGACGCTCGGTCGGCTGGGCGGGCCGGCGGTTCTGGATCGATTCGGTCGAACCTCGGTGTTGTGGATGACGATGGTTCTGGCCGGGCTGGGCGTGATTGCCATCGTCGTCGGTGGACACCCGGTGCTCGTCGTCCTGGGCATCGTGTTCTGGGGGGTGGGCGCGTCCTTGGGCTTCCCGGTCGGAATGAGCGCGGCCAGTGACGATCCGACCTACGCTGCCGCCCGGGTCAGCGTGGTCTCCTCGATCGCCTACACCGCCTTCCTCGCCGGTCCGCCCCTGTTCGGTTTCCTCGCCGAGCAGGTCGGCGCCCGGCCGGCGTTGCTTGCCGTGGCGGTGCTGTTGATCCCATCGGCGCTGGTGGTGCCCTCCGCCCGCCGCCCCGACCCCGCAGGCTGACCGACCGGGTTCGGTGGTGGGTCGTCCGGGTCCCGTGGTTAGTCGAGCTTGTCGAGTGGTTGGTCGAGCCTGTCGAGACCGAGGCTGGTTGCGATGCGCGTAGTCGAACGTATGTTCTAGAGTTGGCATGTGGCCGCGGGCGGATATGGACAGGGGGCGCGTATCCCGTTGCGCGATCGCCAGCGGGGTGGTCCGGCATCGACACCCGTGACCGACTCGCAGCCGACGTCTTCTGCGTCGCCGCCTGCAGCGCGCCCCGGGCGCCACTGCTGGCTGATGATCGAGCCAGGCTCGACGCCGCGACCCGCCTTGCTGCTGGAGTGGCGCCGGGGTGAGGCGACGTGGGAAGGCCTCGTCGTCTATCGCGGCGAGATCGGGCCGGGGCGCTTTGCCAGCATTCAGGAGTGGATTCCGGCCGGGTCACTCAGCCGGCATCGCCCTCACTGAGACGGCTCGCTTCGCTCGCCGCTCCCCTGATGGGACGGCTCGCTTCGCTCGCCGCCCCCCTGATGGGGCGGCTCGCTTCGCTCGCCGCCCGGCACCCACAGAACGTCGCCTTCCGCTTTGTTCGCATACCGGGCCAGGATGAACAACAGGTCCGAGAGGCGGTTGAGGTAGGTGATCGCGAGTTCGTTCATCGTGTCGCCATGATCGGCATAGGCCGCCCAGGCAGCTCGCTCGGCTCGTCGGCACACCGTTCTGGCCACGTGCAAGAGCGCCGCCGCCGGAGTTCCGCCGTTGAGGATGAAGGAGCGCAGCGCCGGCAGATCTGCATTGTAGGTGTCGCACCACCCCTCCAGCCGATCGACGTAGGCCTGTTCGATGCGCAGCGGAGGGAACTCCGGATGGGCCACGACCGGCGTGCACAGATCCGCCCCGACATCGAAGAGGTCGTTCTGGATGTGGGTCAGCAGGGCGCGTAGTTCGTCGGCGACGCCACCCAGCGCCAGCACCACCCCGAGTTGCGCGTTCGTCTCGTCGACGTCCGCGTAGGCCTCCAGTCGCAGGTCGTTCTTGGACGTCTCGCTCATGTCGCCAAGACGGGTCCGTCCGTGGTCGCCGGTGCGGGTGTAGATGCGGGTGAGATGGACCATGAGGCGAAGCCTAGGGTCGACACGCCAAGAAATCGTTATCACTTGGCAACTGATTCGCTCTAGCGTGCGTCGTAATGTGTGCAGGAACACAATTGATGGACATTGTGATGGGCAGTGTGAGCGACATTGCAACGCAAGCGTCCAACAACTCGGGATGGGGGCATCATGCAGATTGTGAGTGACGGGTCACTCTTGACGCTGGCGGGCGACTTCGACGTGCGCAGCACGCGGGAGGTGCGCGCTGCACTGCACAGCCTGCTCGCCACGACCGACGGGGACGTCGTCGTCGACATGACCGAGGTGCACACCGTCGACCTGACCGCCCTGCGGGTACTGGCCGCGGCGACCTGCCACGCCACTTTCGGTGGGCGGCAGATCACGCTCCGAGGCTGCACTCCAGCCGTGCGCAGGATGCTGCACAAGACGCACCTGATCCGCGTGGTCGAGGTCGAGCGCACACCCGTCAACGCCTGAGCCACCCCGGAGGAGTGTCGGATGTCCCACACTCCCAACCGGTGACGGGGCCCGAGTCACCCCTCTAACCTCGGTTCATGACCGAGCAGGACAACGCCGAGACACGCCACAAAGACCGCCCCTGGGTGATGCGGACCTATGCCGGTCACTCGACCGCCACGGCATCCAACGCTCTCTATCGCCAGAATCTGGCCAAGGGGCAGACCGGTCTGTCCGTCGCGTTCGACCTACCCACCCAAACCGGCTACGACCCCGACTCCGTGATCAGCCGCGGAGAGGTCGGCAAGGTCGGCGTGCCGATTCCACACCTGGGCGAGATGCGCCGCTTGTTCCAGGATATTCCGCTCACCCAGATGAACACCTCGATGACGATCAATGCCACGGCGATGTGGCTGCTCGCGCTCTATCAGGTGGCGGCCGAGCAGCAGAACCCCGACGTCGCGCCGGTCGAGGTCGCCGGTCAACTGGCGGGGACGACGCAGAACGACATCATCAAGGAGTATCTCTCTCGGGGCACCTATGTGTTCCCACCTGAGCACTCGCTCCGCCTGATCTCCGATGTGATCGCCTACACCGTCCACGAGATCCCGAAGTGGAATCCGATCAATATCTGCAGCTATCACCTCCAAGAGGCGGGGGCCACCCCAGCACAGGAGTTGGCTTATGCGCTGTCCACCGCGATCGCGGTGTTGGATCAGGTGAAGGACTCCGGGCAGATCTCCGACCAGGACTTCGGCCGCGTGGTGGGCCGGATCTCCTTCTTCGTCAACGCGGGTGTGCGATTCATCGAGGAGACCTGCAAGATGCGGGCCTTCGTCGAATTGTGGGATGAGATCACCCGCGAACGCTATGGCGTCGAGGACCCCGCCATGCGCCGGTTCCGATACGGCGTGCAGGTCAATTCGCTGGGGCTCACTGAGGCGCAACCGGAGAACAACATTCAGCGGATCGTGCTGGAGATGCTGGGCGTCACCTTGTCGAAGAACGCGCGGGCCCGGGCGGTCCAACTGCCCGCCTGGAACGAAGCCCTCGGTCTGCCCCGCCCGTGGGATCAGCAGTGGTCACTCCGTTTGCAGCAGGTCCTGGCGTTCGAGTCCGACCTTCTGGAGTACGACGACATCTTCGATGGCAGTCAGGTCATCGAGGCGGAGGTGGCGCGTCTCGCGGCGGCCGCCCGCGAGGAGATGAACAGGGTCCAGGCGCTGGGTGGGGCAGTTGCGGCGGTGGAGTCGGGCTATATGAAGGAGGCACTGGTTGCCTCGCATGCCGCCCGCCGCGCCCGCATCGAGTCCGGCGACGACGTCGTTGTCGGGGTGAACGCGTTCACGACCACGGAGCCTTCCCCACTGACTGCCGATCTGGATGGCGCTATCCAGGCCGCCGACCCAGCCGCTGAGGAAGCTGCGATCGAGTCGGTGCGGGCATGGAAGGAGAGCCGCGACGGCGACGCCGTGAGCGCGGCACTGGCCCGGCTGGCGGCAGAGGCGAAGACCGATGCCAACCTGATGCCGGCCACCCTGGCCTGCGCCCGCGCCGGCGCCACGACGGGAGAGTGGTCGGGCGTCTTGCGCGAGGTCTTCGGGGAGTTCCGGGCGCCCACCGGCGTATCGGGTGCGGTGGGGGTCGCTCAGGCTGGCAGCGAGTTGGCCGCTGTTCGCGCCGCGGTGCGTGAGACCGGCGAGGCCCTCGGTGGCCGATTGCGGCTTCTGATCGGCAAGCCAGGGCTCGATGGGCACTCCAACGGCGCGGAACAGGTTGCCGTTCGGGCCCGGGATGTGGGCTTCGAGGTGATCTACCAGGGGATCCGCTTGACGCCGGAGCAGATCGTTGCGGCGGCGGTCGCGGAGGATGTGCAATGCGTCGGGCTGTCGATCCTGTCGGGGTCGCACATGGAGTTGGTGCCCGCCGTGCTCGACGGACTTCGCGACGCCGGGGTCGGTGACATTCCGGTGATCGTTGGCGGCATCGTCCCCCGCGCAGATGCCGAGGCGCTCCGCTCCATGGGGGTGGCCGCGATCTACACGCCGAAGGACTTCGGTCTGACCGACATCATGGCTGACATCGTCGCCGTGATCCGTCGGGCCAACGGTCTCGTCTGATCTGTCTGATCTGTCTGTCGCTCAGCCGCGGCGTCGCAGCAGCACCACGGCGATCAGCGCCCCGATCGCGAGCCCGGCGACGCCTCCGGCAAAGGGTCCCCATGCGGTGTCGAGGCGACTGCCGGCCAAGACCCCGAGCACGGAGACCGTCATGGCCAGGAGCGCGAGAAAGGCGCGGGTCATGCTCTCGCGCAGGAAGATCGAGATGAACGCCTCGGGTTGCCCCCGCGAGCCCAGCGGCTGAACGTCGACGACGGCCGCTGGAGTGAGCGGCCCGTAGATGTGGGGGTAGCTCTCCTCGCCTACCTGGTCCTCGCGCCAGGGCACGCTGAGCCGATCGGTCTCGATGGTCAGCAACACCAGCGGCTCACGAAGGCCGGCATAGAAGCGCTCGAACACTGCCGGCACCTGCTCGCGGTGGGAGGCGTGCAGAAAGCCCTCTTCGGCGAGGGTGCGGCCACGCGTGGACGTGGTGTAGCTGCCCACCCGCATCGCGGCGCGCCAATCCTGGGCGGTGGCAATGTGGAAGATTCGCATGAGCTCCGCTCAGAACAGGCGGTGTTCGGCGTCGTCCATGCCGCGCAGCGCGTCGTAGTCGACCAGTGCACACGCGATGCCTCGGTCAGTGGCCAGCACCCGCGCCTGAGGCTTGATCTCCTGCGCCGCGAAGATGCCGCGGACCGGACCCTGGGTACACAGGAGCGGGTCCCGATTGAGCAACTCCAGGTAGCGCGTGAGTTGCTCGACGCCGTCGATCTCCCCCCGTCGTTTGATCTCGATCGCCACCGACCGGCCCGCGGCATCACGACACATCAGGTCGACCGGTCCGATGGCCGTCGGGAACTCGCGGCGCACCAAGGTCAGCCCATCGGCAAGGGTCTGTGGATGCTCGGCGAGGAGTTCCTGGAGGTGCTTCTCCACGCCGTCCTTTTGGAGTCCCGGGTCCACACCGAGCTCATGGTGAGAGTCGTGGTGCACCTCATCGATGAGGATGCGCAGGGTGTCGTCGTTCTTGGCGGACACGGTCCATTCCAGCTGCCCCTCCTTGGTGGCTCCCTCCCGAATCGTGCACGGAGGCGACATCCAGTTGAGCGGCTTGTAGGAGCCGCCGTCGGAGTGCACCAGCACCGATCCGTCGGCCTTGATCATCAATACCCGGATGGCCATAGGGAGGTGGGCGGTCAGTCGACCGGAGTAGTCCACCTGGCAGCGCGCCACGACGAGTCTCACGTCGCGTGAATCTACCCGACCGGGCTCTCCTCGGCGTGGGAGGATCGGCCGCATGCAGCAGCAGCACCGAACCGCCGAGGAGTTGGCCGACTTCCTGCCGCTGCTCGACCGGGCCCCCAAGGATTCGGGCACCCTTCGGCTGATCGTCCGCCGTCCCTCGCCCGGGGCACGCGAGGTGCTAACGATCGGACAGCTCGATCCGAGCGTGGGTCTGGTCGGCGACACATGGGTCGACCGAGGGAGCAGCCGCACGAGCGATGGCTCGGCTCACCCCGAGATGCAGCTCAACGTGATGAGCCACCCGATGGTCGAGTTCCTGGCCCAAGACCCCGCACGAGAGCCCTTGGCCGGCGACCAGCTCTACCTCGACCTCGATCTTTCCCACGCCAACCTGCCGGCCGGGTCCGCGCTGCGGTTCGGTGATCCGTCGCAGCCCACGGCAGTGATCGAGGTGACCGAGCAACCCCATACCGGCTGCGCGAAGTTCGTCGAGCGCTTCGGAGCCGATGCGATGCGCTTCGTCAACGGCCGGGTAGGCCGCCCGCGTCGACTTCGTGGCCTCAACGCGAAAGTGGTTGTGCCGGGACAGGTGACCACCGGCGATACGGTGACGGTAGTTCGTCCTTCGTAAGTCGGCTTCAAGTGAAAATGCTCACGGTGCGGCGGCCCCGCTGCATGGCATGATGCCCGGCATGACCACCCCCGCTGACCCGCCCACCTCGCCACGTCGCGAGATCACCCGAGTCGGCGTTGTCGGACTCGGCACCATGGGTGCCGGTATCGCCGAGGTGTTCGCCCGCAGCGGCTTCGAGGTGGTCGGGGTGGAGATCGACGACGCGGGCCTGAAACGCGGGCGTGAGCACCTGGAGCACTCCACCGGGCGGGCCGTCGCCCGCGGAAAGCTCACCGATGACGAGGCGGCCGAACTACTCGGCCGGATCCGTCTCACGACCGATCTCGGCGATCTGGCCGACGCTGACCTTGTGGTCGAGGCGGTCGTGGAGTCGCTGGCGTTGAAGAAGCAGGTCTTCGATGCGCTCGACCACGTGGTGCGGCCCGACGCGATCTTGGCCACCAACACCTCGTCGCTGTCGGTTACCGAGATCTCGACCGCCACCTCCCATCCGGGCAGGGTCGTGGGCCTGCACTTCTTCAACCCTGCGCCAGTGCAGAATCTGGTCGAGATCGTGCGCACCGTGGTCACCGAACCGCACGTTCTCGACGACATCCAGGACGTCCTGCATCGCCTTGAGAAGAGCCCGGTCATCTGTGGGGACAAGGCCGGCTTCATCGCCAACACGCTGCTGTTCGGCTACCTCAACCACGCCGTGTCGATGTTCGAGGGCAAGTACGCCTCCCGTGAGGACATCGATGCCGCCATGCGCTACGGCTGTGGCTATCCGATGGGACCGTTGGCCCTGTTGGACCTGATCGGCCTCGATACGGCCTATGAGATTCTCGACACGATGTACAAGCAGGGCCGCGACCGCCTGCACGCCCCGGCGCCGATCCTGAAGCAGATGGTGACCGCGGGACTGCTCGGGCGCAAGTCCGGACGGGGCTTCTACACCTACGCCGAGCCGGACAGCTCCGAAGTCGTGGCCGACCAGCTCACCCCGTCCGCTGACGATGCACCCCGCCTGCGCCACGACATTCGCCGAGTCGGCGTGGTCGGCACCGGCACGATGGCTTCGGGCATCGTGGAGGTGTTCGCGAAGGCGGGCTACGACGTCACCTATGTCGGCCGCTCGCAGGCCAAGGTCGACGCGGTGCGGACGACCATCGAGCGCTCCCTCGACAAAGCGATCCAACGCGGCAAGCTCGAGGAGTCTGCCAAGGCCGACGTGCTCAGCCACCTCACCGGTAGCACCCGCTTGGACGACCTGGCCGACGTGGACCTCGCCGTCGAGGCGATCGCGGAGGACCTGGCCATCAAGACGACCCTGTTCGAGAACCTCGATGAGATCTGCAAACCGGGTGCGATCTTGGCGACCACCACCTCGTCGCTGCCGATCATCTCGTGCGCCAAGGCGACCAACCGTCCCCAGGACGTGGTCGGCATGCACTTCTTTAACCCGGCGCCGATCATGCGCCTGGTGGAGGTGGTCTCGACGGTCGCCACCTCCGACGAGGTCGCCGAGACGGTGCGCGCGCTGTGCGCCAAGGTCGGCAAACATGCCGTCTCGTGCGGCGACCGGGCCGGCTTCATTGTCAATGCGCTGCTGTTCCCCTATCTCAACGATGCCGTGCGCATGCTGGAAGCCCACTACGCCTCCGCTGACGAGATCGACACCGCTATGAAGCTGGGCTGTGCGCTGCCGATGGGGCCGTTCGAGTTGCTCGACGTGGTCGGCAACGATGTCTCATTGGCGATTCAGCGGGAGCTCTACCTGGAGTTCCGCGAGCCCGGCTTCGCTCCGGCGCCATTGCTCGAGCATCTGGTCACCGCCGGCTACCTCGGTCGGAAGACCCAACGCGGATTCCGCGACTACAGCCACTGACCCCGGTGAGACCTCGTGGGGGCCGGTCTAGTGGTTCGACGTGTTCGAGCGTGACGCGCCGCGCGGCGCGGCGGGTGTCGCTGGTGATGGTGATGTCACTCGTGGTGACCGTCCTGGGGGTGATCGGCACGGGGACGGCGGGCGCCGCCGACCCGGCTTTGCCCACCCCCAATGTCGATTTCGACTATCAACTGGGCGGGGACGCCGCCGTGCCCGCTCAGGTGGGAATCGTCGTTCGCGACCGCACCTCCGAGCCGCTGCCCGGGGTCTACAACGTGTGCTACGTCAACGGCTTCCAAACGCAACCGAATCGGAAGCGATTCTGGCGCCGTCACTGGAAGCTGGTCCTCAAACACCGAGGGCAACCGGTCGTCGATTCGGCCTGGGGTGAATGGCTGCTCGACATTCGAACCGGCAAGAAGCGGCGAGCCCTGGGCGCCATCGTCGGCCGGTGGACCAAGCGCTGCGCCAAGGACGGGTTCGACGCTGTCGAGTTCGACAATCTCGACTCCTGGAGCCGAAGCAAAGGTCTGGTGAAGCGTCGGCAGGCCAAGGCGTTCGCGGCCACACTGGTGCGGCGTGCGCATCGGGCGGGCTTGGCGGCCGGCCAGAAGAACTGGGCGGAGTGGAACGGCTCCACGGCGGGCTTCGACTTCGCCGTGGCCGAGAGTTGCGCTCAATGGGACGAGTGCGGACGGTATGTCGAGTCGTATGGCGGTCTGGTCCTCGCGATCGAGTACTCCGCCAAGTCCTTCGCCCGGGCCTGTGCCGACCATGGTTCCCGGCTGGCAATCGTGCGGCGCGATGCCGCGTTGAGCCCCACCGGACCGCACGCCTGGTGCTGACTCGCGGCTAGCCTGGCCTGGTGCCTACCAAGATCCGCGCCAACACGGTGCTTCCCGCCAAGCGTGAAGAACTGACTCTGCACACCGCTGACGGCCTTGCGCTCGTCGGCGAGATCGCCCTCCCGCCGGAGGGCCCACCGCTGGGCACCATCGTCTGTCTGCACCCGTTGCCCACCCACGGCGGCATGATGGACAGCCAGGTCTTTCGCAAGGCGGCCTACCGGCTCCCCGCCCTGGCCCAGCTGGCCGTGCTCCGCTTCAACACGCGGGGAACCTGGAGCCAGCAAGGCACGAGTGAGGGGGAGTTCGACAATGGAGTCGGGGAGCGGTTCGACGTGGCCGCAGCGATCGAGTACGTCGACTTCCATGACCTGCCGGATCCGTGGCTGGTGGGCTGGTCCTTCGGTACCGATCTGGCCCTGATGCACGGGTTGGACCCGCACGTCGTCGGGGCGATCTTGTTGTCGCCGCCCCTGCGCTACTCAGAGCCGCAGCATCTGGCGGCGTGGGCGGAGTCCAAGAAACCCGTCGTCGCACTGGTTCCCGAGCTCGATGACTATCTGCGGCCGCCGGAAGCGGAGCAGCGCTTCGCGGTGATCCCTCAGGCGGAGGTCGTCGGCATCGAGGGCGCCAAGCACCTGTGGGTAGGCGATGCCGAACGCGCGCTCGACGAGATCGTCGCCCGGGTGGCGCCGCAGATTCCGCGTCCTTTGCCGACGACGTGGGACGGCCCCGCCGAGGTTGCCGACACCTCCGCCTACAACGCCCACAACCTTGAGGCCTATCGCGACGTCGAGGTCCCCGGCCCGTCGCAGCAGCCCAACTGAGACGGGCTCCGAGTCAGTCTGATTCGTCGTCAGGGGTCGTGTCGGACTTCTTGGCCGCCTTGCTGGACTTGCTCGCCTTGGGCTCGGCCGGCGACTGGTCGGCCTCGTCCTCGTTGTCACTGAAGCCTTCGAACATGTCGCGCAGCGCGCCCAACTGCGTGGCGATCGCATCACGCCGCTTGGTCATCCGCCCGATCTCGGACCGCACCGTGGCCAATTGGCGTTCGGCATCGGCGGCGCCGCTCGCCGTGATCGAGTCGGCCTGAGTGCGTGCTGACGCCACGATCTGCTCGGCTTCCCGACGAGCCCGGCTCACCAATGACTCCGCCTCGGTCTGAGCCGACGCCCGTTGGCTCTGGGCCTGCGTGTTGGCCTCCTTGGCACGTGCTTCGGCAGCGGCCGCGCGCTCCTCAGCCTCGGTGACCAAGCGCTTGGTCTCCGCCGTCGCGCTGGTGTGGTGGTCCGAGGCCTCCTTGGCCAGTCTCTCCTTCTCGACGGCCAGCAGGCGACGTGCCTCCTGCACCTCTCGATCGGCGGCCGCTCGAGCCTTCTCGGCGTCCCGCTGGGTGCTGGTGCGGAGTTCGTTGGTCTCCTGCTCGGCGGCCAGGCGCAACTGATCGGCTTCACGCCGGGCCGACGCCAGTAGATCGGCGGCCTCGGCCTTGGCCAACTCGCGCTCACGCTCCGCGTCGCCGACGACCCGCGTTCGGGTCTCCTCGAGCTCGGTGAGTTGAACGGTGCGCATGTCATCGGCCTCGCGAGCAGCGTCGGCGCGAATCGCTCGGGCGTCGCGGTTGGCCTGGTCGCGGATCTCATCGGCCTCGCGGTGGGCTTCGTCGCGAATGTCGCCGGCCTCCTCCTCGGCAAGGCGCAGCATCGCGGAGGCTCGGCCACCGAGGCCGGCATACGGACGGATTCTCGCGCTCGGCCTGTTGCTCGCGCAGAGTGGCCAGTTCGGCCTCGAGGGCCGAGAGTCGCGTCTCGGCCTGGGTGGCGCGCTGGGCAACCTCGGCGTGGACGCGGCCCACCTCGTTGAGATGCCGGTCGACGGTGTCCTTGTCGTAGCCACGACGAACCATGGCGAACGAGGCGCGCGGAAGCGCGGCCATCGGTCGCGGGACCGATCCGGCCGGTGCGGCCGGTGCGGCCGGTGCGGAGGTTCGCTGGGCCGCCCTGTCCCGGGCCGTGTCGTTCTGGGAGTCTCCGTCCTGTGCGGGAATCACCTGGGTGGCGTCCGCCTCCGCCTCCGCGTCATCGAAGATGGACAGGCTCCGGTCGTTCATGGGCGTACCTCATTCTTGCTGGCTGGGGGTTCAATCCGGCTGGTGGCCCGTGTGGGCTGACGGCCTGGAGAGCAGTCTCCCAGGTCGCGCCCCCAGTGTGTCCCGAAATCGGTGCTCGCCCAAGCCCGGACCGAAAAACGAGGCCAGATCGGCATGGGGGCGATGCGGCGAGCAGCGTCAAACGCCGCGGAAGCGATTGATGGCGTCGAGGTGACGGTCGCGGAACTCGGGATCGCGGACTCCCAGGCCCTCCTCGGGGGCCAGGCACAACACCCCGACCTTGCCCTGGTGAGCGTTGCGATGAACGTCGAGCGCGGCCTGCCCGACCTGGTCGAGCGGATAGGTCTTGGACAGGGTGGGGTGGATCATTCCCTTGGCGATCAACCGGTTCGCTTCCCAGGACTCTCGGTAGTTGGCGAAGTGTGAGCCGATGATGCTCTTGAGGTTCATCCACAAGTAGCGGTTGTCGTATTGATGCAGGTAGCCCGAGGTCGAGGCACAGGTCACGATGGTCCCGCCCTTGCGAGCCGCATAGACCGAGGCGCCGAACGTCTCCCGTCCAGGGTGTTCGAAGACGATGTCGACGTCCTCACCGCCGGTGAGCTCACGGATGGTGCCCCCAAGCCGACGCCACTCCTTGGGGTCTTGGGTGTGCTCATCGACCCAGAAGCGGAAGTCCTCCGCCGACCGGTTGATGATCAGTTCGGCGCCCATGCTGCGGCAGACGGCGGCCTTCTCGTCGCTGGACACCACGCACACCGGCACGGCGCCGCCGTTGATGGCGTATTGCGTCGCGAAACCACCGAGACCACCCGAGGCACCCCAGATCAAGACGTTGTCGCCCTGCTTCATCCCAGCGCCGTTGCGGGACACCAGTTGCCGATACGCCGTCGAGTTGACCAGGCCTGGCGAGGCGGCCTCTTCCCAGGTCAGGTGGGCCGGCTTGGGCATCAGCTGATTGGACTTCACCAAAGCGATGTGGGCCAGCCCGCCGAAGTTGGTCTCGAAGCCCCAGATTCGCTGCTCGGGGTCGAGCATCGTGTCGTTGTGACCATCCGGTTGTTCGAGCTCGACCGAGAGGCAGTGTGCGACGACCTCGGCGCCCGGCTTCCAAGAGTGGACACCCGGCCCCGTCCTGAGCACCACGCCCGCCAGGTCGGACCCGACGACGTGGTAGGGCAGGTCGTGCCGCTTGGAGAGCGGGGACTGGCGCCCGTAGCGCTCGAGGAAGCCGAACGTGGAGACGGGCTCGAAGATCGAGGTCCACACGGTGTTGTAGTTGATGGCGCTGGCCATCACCGCCACCAGTGCTTCGCCCGGGCCAAGCTCGGGCAGGGAAACATCTTCGACGTGAAGTGAGCGGCGAGGGTCCTTGTCACCGGAGGCGAGCCCCTCGAACATCTCCACCTCATCCTTGTGCACCGTGACGGCTCGATAGGCCTCGGGCAGTGGGAGGGCGGCGAAGTCATCGGCACTGGCATCGCCAGCCAGGATGGCGTCGAGGATGGTTTGCACAGGCGCTCCTGCAGGGTGGGTTGGCGGACTGGTCGGTCAGTGGGGTGAGGGGACGCGTCGGGGACGCTCAGTGAGCGGCGGGTTCGACTAGTTCCACCAGGACGCCGCCGGCGTCCTTGGGGTGCACGAAGTTGACCCGTGAATTGGCGGTGCCGCGGCGTGGCTCGTCATACAACAACCTCAGTCCGCGCTCGCGCAACAGCGCAGCAACCACGTCGAGGTCGGTGACGCGGAAGGCGAGCTGTTGAAGTCCCGGTCCGGAACGGTCGAGGAACTTGGCGATCGTCGAGGTCTCGTCAAGCGGTGCCAGGAGCTGGATGCACGACCCGGAGTCGCCCACCGCGACCATGGCCTCACGCACGCCCTGTTCGGTATTGGTTTCCTCGTGCACCACGGTCATTCCGTAGGCGGAGCGATAGAACTCCATCGCCTGGTCGAGATCCGCGACAGCGATCCCCACGTGATCGATGGCAGTGAACAGATGATCGGGCAAACCCAGCGTGGTCATGACTCATATCGTGGCCGGTTCGACCCTCAGGAGGCGACCCCTTGTGATATTTCCATCACTCCTGGGCGGCCCCCACCCCTCGCGGACGCGCCGTTCGCGTGGGTAACCTCGCCAGGAGGGCGTTGGCCGCCGACCGGTCCGCCCACATTGTCGACGCGCATCGTTGGAGGCTGTCATGTCCGGATCTGTCATCGTCGCGGGAGCCAGAACGCCCATCGGGCGGCTGCTCGGCGGTCTGAAGGACCTCTCCGCCGCGGACCTGGGGGGCGTCGCCATCAAAGGGGCGCTTAGCAAGGCCGGGATCGCCGGCGATCAGGTCGACTACGTGATTATGGGCCAGGTCCTCCAGGCGGGAGCCGGCCAGATCACCGCTCGCCAGGCTGCCGTCAAGGGCGGGATCCCCATGACGGTGCCCTCGATCACCATCAACAAGGTGTGTCTTTCCGGCATCAATGCGATCGCGATGGCCGACCAGCTGATCCGGGCCGGCGAACACGAGATCGTGATCGCCGGCGGCATGGAGTCGATGACCCAGGCGCCCCACCTGTTGCCCAAGTCCCGGGAAGGCTTCAAGTACGGCGACACCACCCTGGTCGACTCGATGGCCTATGACGCCCTGTTCGATCAATTCACCGATCAAGCGATGGGCGGCCTGACCGAGGCCTGCAACGCGGCCGGCGCCGGGCTCACCCGCGAGGAGCAGGACGCCTTCGCGGCACAATCGCACCAACGGGCGGCCACGGCCTGGAAGAACGGCGTCTTCGATGACGAGGTGGTGCCGGTAGAGATCCCGCAGCGGCGCGGCGAACCGGTCGTCGTCAGCCAGGACGAAGGAGTCCGCGGCGACACCACGGGGGAGTCCTTGGGCAAGCTGCGTCCGGCATTCTCTCGAGAGGGCACGATCACCGCCGGGTCGGCCTCGCAGATCTCCGACGGCGCGTGCGCGGTCGTGGTGATGAGCAAGACCAAAGCCGAGGCGCTCGGCCTCACCTGGCTGGCCGAGATCGGGGCTTCGGGGCAGGTCGCCGGCCCCGACTCGACACTGCAGTTGCAGCCGGCGCGCGCTATCGAGGCGGCGGTGGCGAAGGAGGGGATCAGCGTCGCCGACATCGACCTGTTCGAGCTCAACGAAGCGTTCGCCGCGGTGGGCATCGAGTCGGCACGTCAACTCGGTGTCTCCGACGAAGTGGTCAACGTCAACGGCGGGGCGATCGCCGTCGGCCACCCGGTGGGCATGTCCGGCGCCCGGATCGTCTTGCACCTCGCCCACGAGTTGCGACGCCGCGGCGGCGGCATCGGCGCGGCAGCGCTCTGCGGTGGGGGTGGGCAGGGCGACGCGCTGATCATTCGCGTTCCAGGAGCGTGAGCCAGAACGTCGCAGATCTCGTCTCTCGCGCGCGAGAGGGTCAGCCTCGCGCGGTGGCGCGACTGATCTCCTTGGTGGAGGATGCCGATCCCGCCCTGCGTGAGGTGATGGCCGCGCTCGCCCCCGACACCGGCCGGGCCCACCTGATCGGCGTGACCGGGGCCCCGGGCGTCGGTAAGTCCACGTCGACCAGCGCGCTCGTGACGGTGCTGCGCGAGTCGGGCCGACGGATCGGTGTGCTTGCCGTCGACCCGTCCTCACCCTTTTCGGGTGGCGCGCTGCTGGGCGACCGGGTGCGGATGCAGGACCACGCTCTCGACCCCGACGTGTTCATCAGGTCGATGGCCTCGCGTGGACATCTCGGGGGCTTGGCGTGGTCAACACCACAGGCTGTCCGGGTGCTGGAGGCAGCCGGATGCGATGTGGTGATCATCGAAACCGTGGGAGTCGGCCAGAGCGAAGTCGAGATCGCCGGTCTGGCCGACACCACGCTCGTACTGGTCGCTCCCGGCATGGGCGACGGGATCCAGGCGGCGAAAGCGGGCATCTTGGAGATCGGTGACCTGTACGTCGTCAACAAGGCCGATCGCGACGGAGCGGCGCAGGTCCGCAAGGATCTTCGCTCGATGGTCGGGCTGGGGGAGCGCGCCGAGGATGATTGGCGACCGCCGGTCGTGATGACCGTTGCGTCCACTGGCGAAGGGATGGCCGAGGTCGTCGGCGAGATCGACCGGCACTGGGCATGGCTGGCCGACTCCGGGGAGCGCGACCGCCGCAGGCGACGGCGGGCCAGGGCCGAAATCGAGACGATCGCCGTGACCGCGTTGCGAGTGCGTTGGGGACGACTCCGCGGTCACGGCGATCTCGAGAAGTTGGCCGACGCGGTCGCTTCGGGGGGGACCGACTCGTATACGGCGGCGGACCAACTCCTGGCCGGTCAGATGGGGGACTGACCGGTTGGATCAGGGGGTTCAGCTCTGGGGATTCGGCTCAGCTGAAGCTCTCCTCGAGCACCCGCTCGTCGACGGTGTGAGCCATTGCCTTCGCCTTGGCGATGCCGGCGGCGTACTTCGGGATCGCGACGCTGACCAGGATCCCCAGGTTGACCCGGGTGCCGTCCAAGAGCATTCCCGACATCAGGTCGTCGCCGTGCCGCTGGACGACCACCGTGTTGTCGCCTTCGAGGTCGAGGAGGTAGTAGCGGTGGAGCGAAGGGAAACCCGAGCCGGACAGGGTGGCCTGGAGTTCGCTGGTCATCTGGTTGAACAGCGCGGTGGCCTCCGGCTGCGGGTTGTGCCCCGCGAGGCTGAGACCGGTCTCCCTGTCCCAGATGTCGCTGGCGAGCAGACCGTCCTTCAGCAGAGCTTTGACCTCGGCCACGGTCTGATCCAGGGTGTTGATGTCGACTTCGAGCATGATGCGGTCTCCTTGTTGAGCGCCCAGCGGCGGGGTTGGTGAGGTGAAGCGATGAAAGATCCCGAGGGGATTCACTGATCTGACAATTCCTGGCGGATCTTCTCGGCGACCGCGCGGGCGCGAACCAGAAGCACTCCGAGGGTGACCTTCTCGGCGGTGACCCAGACCAGGAGCTGACCGCACGACACACCCTTGACGGCGACGACCACGGTCTGGCTCTCACCGTTGCCGAGACTGACGACGTCGAGCCCGTCGGCCCGGCCAGGCTGGACCGCCCGCGACAGCGCACCCACGATGGAGTGCAGCGAACTGGTGAGAGCGGAGACTCGGTCGACGCTCTCGGCGTCGATTCCCAGTCCGCACAGGTTGAGGCCGTCGGCGGTGCAGATCATGGCCGAGGTCAGCGAGGGCATTTGCCGATTCAGTTCGGTGAGATGCGGGAGCAGGGCAGCGCCGGTCCGGGCGGACCAGTCGGACCATTCATCGGTCAGTTCCACGACGCTCGTGCCGGCCGAGCGCTGGGCGGGCAGTTGGACGACTCGTGCCTGCGGCGCGATCGCTACCGGGTCGGCCCGGTGACCTGGCAGGGATGCCGGCAAGGAGGTGGTGAGGGAGTCGGCGATGCGGACGGCGGTCATGATGTTGCCTCCAAGGACGGGGTGGGCAGGCGAAGGGCTGCAAGCAGAATGCGTTCGACCGAGGCGCGGTCACGCGGATCGGCCGCGAGGACGGGAATCCGGTCGTCGATCTGTGCGACGACGCCCTGGAAGTCCTCGACGGAGATCGAGGCCTCATCGAGACGAGTGACGGCAATCGTGAGCTTGGTGGCCGGCACATCCTGGGTGATGAAGTGCAACCACAGCTCGCAGTCGAGCAGGGCGTGCTCATGGTGACCGTAGAGCCAGAGCACCACTCCGTTGCTGCGGGGCATGGCCGACTTGCGAACGTCGTCGAAGCGCTCCTGCCCCGGGGTGCCGACCAGGGAAACGGTCTTCCCGTCCGGGGTGATCCAGTCGCCCAGTTCGAGACCGACCGTGGTCGTCGGCTTCATGTGCCGCCCGGTGGTGTGCCGGGCACCGGAGCTCGGCACCTCCGTCGTCGTGACGTCGCCCGCGGAGACGGCGTCGACCGCTGTGGTCTTGCCGACTCCGAACGGGCCGACGAACGCAACCTTGCGTGCCGATTTCGTCCCGACGGTCGCTGTCAGCGTCATGTCTTTCCTCCCCGGTAGCTGTGCTTGTGGTTGACAATCTAGGAAGATCTGACAAGCGACGTCCGACAATTCGACGAATTGGTGCGTTTTGTCCACTGATGGTCTGATCCGGACCGAATGGGGGGTTGACAGAACCCGGCTGGTGGTGTGGGAGCGTTCGCGAACCCGGCACCCTAGGATCGAGGTCATGACCGACTCCGCACGCTCCCGCTGGCAGGCCAGGTACGAGCAATCTCGGGTTCGCGACGCCGACTTCACGACCCTGTCGGGCATGGACGTCGAGCCGGCCTACGGCACCGACGACTCCGAGTGGCCCGGCGAGTACCCGTTCACCCGCGGTCTCTACCCCACCGGCTACCGCGGACCGCACGTGGACCATCCGCCAATTCGCAGGCTTCGGCAACGCCGAACAGACCAACGCCCGCTACCGGATGATTCTCGGCCGCGGTGGCGGTGGGCTGTCCGTCGCGTTCGACATGCCGACGCTGATGGGGCGCGATTCCGATGATCCGATGTCCCTGGGGGAGGTCGGGCACTGTGGGGTGGCTGTGGACAGCGCTCGTGACATGGAGGTCTTGTTCGATCAGATCCCACTCGACGACGTCACCACGTCGATGACGATCAGCGGGCCGGCTGTGCCGATCTTCTGCATGATGATCGTCGCGGCCGAGCGGGCCGGCGTCGACACCGCCAAGCTCAACGGGACGCTGCAGACCGACATCTTCAAGGAGTACATCGCGCAGAAGGAGTGGCTCTTCGGTCCTGAGCCACACCTGCGGTTGATCGGGGACCTGATGGAGTACTGCGCCGCGGAGATCCCGGCCTACAAACCGTTGTCGGTCTCGGGCTATCACATCCGCGAGGCCGGCTCGACCGCCGCGCAGGAGCTGGCCTTCACGTTGGCCGACGGGTTCGGCTATGTCGAGCTCGGGATGGCGCGGGGGCTCGACGTCGACGTGTTCGCCCCCGGCCTGTCGTTCTTCTTCGACGCCCATGTCGACTTCTTCGAGGAGATCGCCAAGTTCCGCGCGGCGCGCCGAATCTGGGCGCGATGGCTGCGCGACGTCTACGGCGCGACGACCGAGAAGGCCCAGTGGCTGCGCTTCCACACCCAGACAGCGGGAGTCTCACTGACGGCGCAACAGCCGTACAACAACGTTGTCCGAACCGGCATCGAAGCGCTGAGTGCCGTGCTCGGCGGGACCAACTCACTGCACACCAACGCCCTCGACGAAACCCTGGCGCTGCCCTCGGAGCAGGCCGCCGAGATCGCGCTCCGCACCCAGCAGGTGATCATGGAGGAGACCGGCGTCGTCAACGTCGCGGATCCGCTCGGTGGCTCGTGGTACGTCGAGGCACTGACCGACCAGATCGAGGCCGAGGCCAACGCGATCTTCGACAAGATCCTCGCGCTCGGCGGGTCGACCCTGACCCACGACGCCACCGACGGCTTGGTTGCCGCCACCCGTGCGGGGGAGCACCCGATCACACGCGGCTTGCTGCGTGGGATCGAGGACGGCTGGTTCATGGCGGAGATCGCCGATGCGGCGTTCGAATATCAGACCGCCCTGGAGAAGGGGGAGAAACGGATCGTCGGCGTCAACTGCCACCGGGAGTCGGTTACCCACGACCTCGAGATCATGCGCGTCTCTCACGAGGTCGAAGTCGACCAGGTCGCCGAGTTACACCGCCGCCGCGCGCAACGCGACGATGGCGAGGTGCGCGCCCGGCTCGACGACATGATCGGTGTCGCGCGTACGAGCGATAATCTGATCCCCGCCATGCTCGAGGCGGCACGCGCCGAGGCGACGCTGGGTGAAATCTGCGATGCTCTTCGCTCAGAGTGGGGGACCTATCGCGAACCGGCGAGGTTCTGACTGACGAGGAGTACGACCGTGACTGAGACTGGTGAAGCGCGATTTCGGGAGGCTCTACAGCGGCTTCCCGCGCGGCCCCGCGTGGTTGCGACCGGCAACCATCTGACGCCGTCCGCATGCCTGGGCATCCTCGACGAGGTGGTTCCGGAATACACCCTCTGGTTGCTGAACGCCCAGCGCGGGATCCCCGACCGTGAGGGCGTCACGTATGAGACGTCCTTTGTCGGGCCGGGCATGCGGCATCATCCGCGCCTGTCCTACACGCCCTGCCGGCTGTCGATGGTGCCGCGCCTGTTCGCCAAGCGACTGCCCCCCGACCTGGTGCTTCTGCACACCACGACGCCGCGCGACGGCATGGTCTCGCTCGGGACTGAGGTCAATGTGTTGCCTGCGGCGATCAACGCTGTTCGAGCGCGCGGCGGGATCGTCGTGGCTCAAGCGAACCCGCGGATGCCCTGGACCTTCGGCGACGCTGAACTGCCGTTGGCTGATGTCGACGTGCTGGTCGAGGTGGACTCCGCCCTGCCCACCGCCCCGGTCAGCGTCATCGACGACGAGGCGGCGGAGATCGGCGCGACGGTGGCTCGCCGCGTCCCAGACGGTGCCACGCTTCAAGCGGGTATCGGGGCCGTCCCGGACGCAGCGCTGAGCGGTTTGGTGGCTCGACGTGGGCTTCGGGTGTGGGCGGAACTGGTCAGCGACAGCGTGTTGGCGCTCGAGCGGGCCGGCGCCCTCGATCGAGACACTCCGATCGTCGCGTCGTTCATGTTCGGCTCGCCGGAACTCCTCGAGTGGATCGACGGCAACGAACGCATTCGCATGGTCCGCACGGAGGTCACCAACGACCCGGCGTCGATCGCCCGCAATCCGGCCATGGTCAGTGTCAACACCGCTTTGCAGATCGACCTGTTCGGGCAGGCCAACGCCTCGCGGATCAACGCCCGTATCCATTCGGGATTCGGCGGCCAGACCGACTTCATCGTCGGGGCCATGCACAGCACGGGTGGGCAGGCCCTGCTCGCCCTGAAGTCCTGGCACCCCAAAGCCGACTGTTCGACCATTGTTCCCCTGGTCGACGAACCGGTGACCTCGTTCCAGCCGACGGCGGTGGTCACCGAACAGGGGGTGGCGGACGTTTTCGGTTATGACGAGCGGGCCCAGGCGCGCCACCTGATCCGCGATACTGCTCATCCACGCGTGCGCGATGAGTTGTGGGAAGAGGCCCGAGCCCTGCGTCTGGCCTGACGCGCTCACGCGCGGTCGGTGAGCCGACTTCGATCGGCTTCCGAGGCATCAGTAGACTCAGCCGACGTGAGTCAGCAGCCGTTCAGTCGCCCTGGAGCCTTCGACCTCTCCTCCCTCGCTTCTCCGCCCAGCGGAGCCTCTGGTGGGCCCCGCGGTCAGGCGGCGGGGACGGGGGCGGCCGTCGAGGCTGCCGGTTCGCCGTACGCCGTTCGGCTCGACGAGCAGAACTTCCAGAGCGTGCTCGAGACATCGATGACGGCGCCGGTCATCCTGGTGTTCTTCAGCCCGAGTCGGATGCCCGAGAGCGCAGCACTGGCCGACGACTTCGTCACCTTGTCGGCGGAGTTCGAGGGGAAGTTCCTCACCGGGTTGGTCGACATCGACGTCGCGCCGGCCATTGCCCAGGCCATGCAGATCCCGAGTGTTCCGCTCGTCGTGGTCGTTGTCGAGGGTCGGCCGATGCCGCTTCTCCAGGACGTCGTGCCGTTGGCGGAGCTGCGAACGGCCCTGACGCAGGTGCTGCAGCAGCTGACGGCTCAGGGGATGACCGGGCGACACCAACCTCGCCAGTCGGGCGACCGTCCGGCCGAGGAGGAGGACGCTCACAGCGATCCGCGGTATGCGCCGGCAGAGGAGGCCCTGGCCGAGGGTGACATCGACCGCGCGGTCGCGGAGTACCAGAAGCTGGTCGATGCCAACCCGGCAGACGCCGAGGCGGCCGCCGGCCTCGCCATGGCCCGGATCCTCCAGCGCACGCAAGGCGTCGACCTCAGCGCCGCCCGCGCGGCTGCGGCCGCCGCGCCCGACGACGTCGCGGCACAGACCCTGGTCGCCGATCTCGACCTCCTCGGCGGTCATGTGGACGACGCCTTCGATCGGCTCGTCGAACTGGTGCGCCGGAGCGTCGGTGACGACCGCAACGCTGCTCGACAACACCTGATCGGGCTGTTTGCGGCGGTCGGCAACGACGATCCACGCGTGCTGCGCGGCCGACAGCAACTCGCCTCGGCGCTTTTCTAGGCGAAGCGCCGCTCCTCGACGTCCCGTCCGCCGCTAGGCCTCGGAGGTCAGGACCGCCCGACCGGCTTCGAGTCGGGCCACCGGCACCCGGAACGGGGAGCACGAGACATAGTCGAGGCCGACCAAGTCGAAGAAGTGGATCGAGGCAGGGTCACCGCCATGCTCACCACAGACCCCGAGGTGCAGATCGGGACGGGCAGACCGGCCCCGTTCTGCGGCGATCCGCACGAGTTGCCCGACCCCATCGACATCGATGGACTCGAAGGGCGACACCGGGAAGATTCCTTGTTCGAGGTACTGGGAGAAGAAGGCGGCCTCTACGTCGTCCCGCGAGAAACCCCACGTCATCTGGGTGAGGTCGTTGGTGCCGAACGAGAAGAACTCCGCGGAGCCCGCGATCTCGTCGGCGGTGAGCGCGGCTCGGGGCAGTTCGACCATCGTCCCGATGCTCACCGGGAAGTCGGTCCCCTCGCTCTCGTGGACCTTCTCGGCTTCGGCCAGGATCCGTGTCCGGACGAGTTCGAGCTCACGAGCCGAGGCGACCAACGGGATCATGATCTCCGGGAGTGGGTTCCCGCCGGCTCTTGATCGGGCCGCCGCCGCCTCGAAGATGGCGCGCGCCTGCATGATGAACAGACCGGGAATCACGATGCCGAGCCGCACACCCCGCAGGCCGAGCATCGGGTTCGACTCGTGCAACCGCTGCACCGCCTCGAGGAGCTTCCGCTCGCGCCGCTTCCGGTGCCCACGAGTGTCGGCAAGGGCGAGTGACACCGACAGCTCGGTGATGTCGGGCAGGAACTCGTGCAGCGGAGGATCGATCAGCCGGATGGTCACCGGCAGCCCATCCATTGCTTCCAAGATGTCGGTGAAGTCGGCGCGCTGAAGCGGCAGCAGCTCTTGCAGGGCCGCTTCCTGCTCCTCCGACGTCTCGGCCACGATCAGGTTCTCCACGAGGCCACGCCGCTCACCGAGGAACATGTGCTCGGTGCGGCACAACCCGATCCCGGTCGCGCCGAACCGCCGCGCGCGGGCTGCGTCGCCGGAGGTGTCGGCATTGGTGCGGACCTTGAGCCGGGCGCTCTTGTCGGCGTGCTCCATGATCCGGCTCACGGCGTCGACCACCGGGTCGTCGACGTCCTCGCCCTCGAAGTGACGCACCACGACCGAATCCGAGACTGGAACCGCGCCGTCGAAGATCTCGCCGGTGGAACCATCGATCGAGATGACGTCACCCTCGCGGATGACCTTCCCGTCTCGGACGGTGAACAGACCCGCTTTGGTGTCGACGTCGAGCGCTTCGGCTCCGCAGACGCACGTGCGGCCCATGCCACGCGCGACCACCGCGGCGTGCGACGTCTTGCCGCCTCGGCTGGTCAGCACGCCTTTGGCCACCATCATGCCGTGCAGGTCCTCGGGGCTGGTCTCCTTTCGGACCAAGATGACGTCCTCGCCGCTCTCGGCCCATTCGACCGCCGTTCCCCAGTCGAAGACGGCCCTGCCCACGGCGGCGCCCGGGGAGGCGTTCATGCCCTTGGCCAACAGGGTCCGTTCCGCCGAAGCATCGAAGCGCGGGAACATCAGCGACACCATCTGTGCACCGGTCACGCGGCGGACGGCCTCGTCGAGGTCGATCAGGTCCTCATCGACCATGTCGGCGGCGATGCGGAACGCCGCCTCCGGCGTGCGCTTGCCGACCCGGGTCTGCAGCATCCATAGCTTCCCGAGTTCGACGGTGAACTCGATATCGCACATATCGTGGTAGTGCCGCTCGAGGGTCGACATGATGTCCAGCAACTCGTCGTGCGACTTCTTGTCGACGCGTTCCATGTCGGCCAGCGACATCGTGTTGCGGATACCCGCCACGACATCCTCACCCTGGGCGTTCTGCAGGTAGTCGCCGTAGACACCGGGAGAGCCGCTGGCAGGGTCGCGTGTGAAGCAGACGCCCGAACCGGAGGTCATGCCTCGATTGCCGAAGACCATGGCCTGGACGTTGACGGCCGTTCCGAGATCCTCGGGGATGCGCTCCTGGCGACGGTAGAGCACCGCACGATCGGTGTTCCAACTGTTGAACACTGCGTGCACCGCGAGGTCGAGTTGTTCCCGTGGGTCCTGCGGGAACGGGCGGCCGGCATGAGTCTCGATGAGCTTCTTGAAGGTCTCGACGAGCTCCTCGAGGTCCGCGGCCGACAGGTCGAGGTCCTCGGTGGTGCCGCGCGAGGACTTGGCATCGTCCAAGGCGCCGGAGAAGTGTTCGGAGTTCACGTGCAGCACGGTCGAGCCGAACATCTGGAGCAGCCGCCGGTAGGAGTCCATGGCGAACCGCACGTCGTCGGCCTGTTGGGCCAACCCGCGGACGGAGCCATCATTGAGGCCGATGTTGAGGACCGTCTCCATCATGCCCGGCATGGAGAACTGCGCGCCCGATCGCACCGACACCAGCAAGGGGTCGTCGGCAGCGCCCAATGACCGCCCCATGCTCTCCTCCAGGGTGGCGAGGCGCGCGGTGATTTCGTCGGCCATGCCTTCGGGGTCTTTGCGCCCGGCGGCTTGGTAGGCCCGGCACGCCTCGGTGGTGATCGTGAACCCGGGTGGAACGGGTAGCCCCAGGTTGGTCATCTCGGCCAGGTTGGCTCCCTTGCCGCCCAAGAGAGCCTTCTGGCTCTTGTCTCCCTGCGAGAACTCGTACACCCATGTCGTCATGGGGTCATCCTGCCCAATCCCGACGGGAAATGGCAG
Source organism: uncultured Actinomycetota bacterium (assembly GCA_963781605.1). Classification (GTDB taxonomy): domain Bacteria; phylum Actinomycetota; class Actinomycetes; order Propionibacteriales; family Nocardioidaceae; genus Nocardioides. The sequence continues at coordinate 83,214 of CAWAGO010000010.1, read as the reverse complement.
AGGCATGGTCCGTAGGTGAGAACGTCAGCGTCCGGATTCGGTGTACGGCGGGCCCGCGCCTTGCGCGGAGGCGAGGGCAGCTGAGATCCGACGGGCGGTGAAATCCGCGGCCCGCTCTGCGATCTGGCCCGAGTCGAGGAACTCCGCCGACCGGATCTCACGCTCTTGGCGGATCACTCGGTCGAGCACCCCAGCGTCGTGGACTCCGCCATCGAAGACGAGACACACCGCGTCGTCCCAACCACCCCACGGAGGCAACCAGTCGGTGAGGAGCAGGGGACCGGGCTCGATCTCCAGGCCCAGTTCCTCGGTGACTTCCCGTTCGGCTCCGAGCCGAGGAGACTCACCGACCTCGAGGACGCCTCCTGGCAGATCCCAGTCGCGCTTGTAGGTGAGCTGACACAACAGGATCCGATCGTCGCGGTCTCGGACGAGAAGTTGCGAGATCGCGCGTTTGCGGGGGAGGAAGGAGTTGAGAAGGGCGCGGAAGCCCTCTGGCTCGGAGATCGGCGGGTCGTCGGCGAGGCGGGCCAACACGACGTATCCCGTCGCATCGGGGCGGTCGCCAGTGCCGACCGGAACCCGTTGCACGCCCTCGCGACGCAGGCCGGATCGGGTGGCCACCCGCAGTGCTCGTTGGTTGCGTGGATCGACGCGGGCCTCGACCCGACGCAGTCCGAGGCCCCCTTGCCCGACCTCTGTGAGTGCCCAGTCGGCCAGGATGCGCACGGCGCGGGTCGCCAAGCCGTGGCCTCGATGCCCCGCCCACAGCGTCCAGGTCAAAGTGCAGGTCGACGACGCGGCGGCCTCGCTCGACGGGGTGAGCTCCACCGCCCCCACGGCAGCGCCATCGTGATCGATGACGTAGGCGGCTACTGTTTCGCCGCGAGCGGAGGCGGCCCGCCATTCATCGACCGAACGGCGTCGTTCGGCCGCGGTCGGGGCTCGATCGTGACCCAGCCAGTGAGCGATCTCCTCGTCGTGGCCGGCGACCGCGGCCTCGATGTCCTCCTCACGCCAGGGTCGCAACGTGACCGTGCCGTCGGTCAGGGTGGGCTGATTGTCTGCTTCGCTCACCGATGCAGACTACGCGCCCCGTGGGTCACGTGTGGACGACCGAATCACTCCTGGTGTCGCAACCAGACGGTGGCTAGGGGCGGCAACACCAGGTCGGCGTGCGCCGGTTGGCCACACCACTCGCCCTCGGTCGCCGCCACCACTCCGAGGTTGCCGACGCCGGAGCCGGTGTAGATGTCGGCGTCGGTGTTGACCACTTCCTCCCAGGACCCGGTGGCAGGCAACCCCAGGCGATAGCCGTGGTGAGGGACTGCGGAGAAATTGGCGACGCAGGCCAGGTCGGCCTCTCCCGGGGCTCGGCGAAGGAAGGAGAAGACGTTCCGGTTCGCGTCGTTGGCATCGATCCAGGCGAAACCGGCCGGATCACTGTCTTGTGCCCACAGGGCCGGGGTCTCCTTATAGACCCGGTTGAGATCCTTCACGAGCCGGTGCACGCCGAGGTGCTCCGGGTGGTCAAGAAGCCACCAATCGAGCTCGCGCGATTCGGCCCATTCGGACTCCTGGCCCATCTCGGCACCCATGAACAGCAACTGCTTGCCGGGGTGAGACCACATGAAGGCCAGGTACGCCCGCAGGTTGGCCAACTGCTGCCAGCGGTCTCCGGGCATCTTGCGCAGGAGTGATCCCTTGCCGTGCACGACTTCGTCATGGCTGATCGGCAAGACGTAGTTCTCGGAGTAGGCATAGACCATCGAGAACGTCATCTCGCCATGGTGATAGGCGCGGTGGACCGGTTCGTGCTCCACATAGTCGAGCGAGTCGTGCATCCAGCCCATGTTCCACTTGAAGCCGAAGCCGAGACCATCGGCGTCGGTCGGCTTGGTCACCCCCGGCCACGAAGTGGACTCCTCGGCAATGGTCACCGTCCCCGGCACGCGACGGTAGACGGTGGCGTTCATCTCTTGGAGGAACTGCACGGCCTCGAGGTTCTCGCGGCCGCCGTACTGGTTCGGCGACCACTCGCCTTCTTCGCGGCTGTAGTCGAGATAAAGCATGGAGGCCACACCGTCGACGCGAAGCCCGTCGGCGTGGAACTCCTGCAGCCAGTAGACGGCATTGGAATACAGGAAGTTGCGGACCTCGTGCCGGCCGAAGTTGAAGATGTGCGAGCCCCACTCTTTGTGCCACCCGCGCTGCGGGTTGGGGTCCTCATAGAGGGGTGTGCCGTCGAAGCTGGCGAGAGCCCACTCGTCCGTGGCGAAGTGGCCGGGCACCCAGTCCAGAATCACCCCGATGCCCGCCTGGTGCAGCTGATCGACCAGGTAGCGGAACCCGTCCGGATCGCCGAACCGGCTGTCCGGGGCGAAGTAGGAGGTGACGTGGTAGCCCCATGAGCCGCCGAAGGGGTGCTGCATCACCGGCATGAACTCCACGTGAGTGAACCCGAGGTCCTTCACGTAGTTGACCAGCTGGTCGGCCAGCTGTCCGTAGTTGAGCGACTCGCCGTAGGGCTTGCGCCAGGACGCGAGGTGCACCTCGTAGACCGACATCGGCTCGGAGACCGGCATGTTGTTCGGCCGCTGGGTCATCCACTCGTCATCGCCCCACTCGTAGGTCGACTCGTAGACGATCGATGCGGTCGAGGACGGCACCTCGGCGAAGCCGGCCATCGGATCGGCGCGTTCCACCCACTGGCCGCCGGAGGCGGAGTGCTCGGGGGTGAGAAGGGAGAACTTGTAGCGGGTACCCGAGCCCACGCCGGGTACGAAGAGCTCCCAGACCCCGGAGACCCCGAGCTGCCGCATCGGGTGCTCCCGGCCGTCCCAACTGTTGAAGTCGGCCTTGATCCGCACCCCCTGCGCGCTGGGGGCCCACACCGCGAACGAGGTTCCCGAGACGTCGCCGCCGGCATAGTGCTGGACGTGGGCCCCGAGCACCTCCCAGAGTTGCTCGTGGCGCCCCTCGTTGATCAGATGCAGGTCGGTCTCGCCGACCGTGGGCAGATATCGGTAGGGGTCATCCCAGACGTGCGGCTCGGCGCCCGCGTAGGTGACTTCGAGTCGATAGTCGGGCACCTCGGCAACCGGAATGACACCAGACCAGATCCCCTCGTGCTCGTGTGTCAGCGGGGTCCGGGTGTCGCCGTGGAGGACGGTCACCGACTCGGCGAGTGGCTTGAGGGCTCGGATGGTCACGGCCCCGTCGTATGGGTGAGGACCGAGCACCGCATGGGGGTGTCCGTGTCGGCCCTGGACGATGAGATCCAGTTCCGCGCGGTCAATGGAAAGCAGGTCACTCATGGCGCTCCGATCCGGGCATTGCTAGGTGAGATATCGCGGTAAGAGGGATGCCGACCCAGGTCGGCCGGTTGCGGATTTCATAGACGAACTCGTAGACCGCTTTGTCGGCGATGTAGGCAGCCAGCAGGGTGCGCTCATCGTCGGTCAGACTACGGCCGGTGTGGGCCGTGTCAACGTAGGAGTTCAAGAAGGCGGCGCTGTTGCGCTCGGTCCACTCGGTGGCGCGGTAGCGCCGCTGGCCCTCCCCCTCGGCCTCGATGACGGTCCCGTGGGCGCTTGTCGACGGGATGCCGGCGGTCTCGGCCAGCACGGCCTGGGGGGCATAATCGAACGATCGCAGCATGCCGGCGACATCGCGCCATCGGCTGTCGGGGAGCCGCCGATCGGCCAGCGGCTTGGCGGGTTCACCCTCGAAGTCGACGATCTTCCAGCCTGCCACGGTGCGCAGCGTCTGGCCGAGGTGGAGATCGCCATGAATCCGTTGGACGGTGTCGGCGGGCAGTGCGCCGACCGCCGCGAAGAGTTCCCGCAAGCGCTCGGCGTGCGGTAAGAGATCATCACCGACAGACAGCGCCTCCTCCAAGCGAGCGATCATCGCCGCCGCCAGCCCGCGCAGCTCGTGCGGTCCACGTCGATCGGTCGGGAAATTCTCGGCAAGAGTGGCGTGGCTCTCCGCGAGCGCGGCGCCCAGACGTGCCGCCTCTCCGGCGAAATCGCCACCCACCTCGCCGGCGTGGAGATCCGCCTCCGCCAGCAGGTTGCGCACGCTGGCCTGCGCGATATCCCAGCCGTCGCTCGCGGTGCGCAAGAACTGCTGAAGCATCGCCAGCTGAACGACACCGTCATCGGTGGCGCAGTCCAACCAGCCGTAGAGGGCCGCCACGTGGTCGGAGCCGGCTCTCGTCAGCACCTCGTGGATCTCGATGTCGGGGTTGATGCCAGTGGTGAGCCTGCGGAATACCTTCATCAACGCGTCGTCACCGAAGGCCACCGAGGAGTTGGACTGCTCGCCCGAGAACAGCGTCGAGTGAGTGTCGAGGTCGAGGTCGTGCCCGGGGAGCCGGTGAAAGACCAGGTCACCGGCTGGCCCAGAATCCGAGGGCGTCTCGGCGTCGGCGAAGGCCGTCAGCCAGTGTCGCATCGCCTCGCGATCGTGAACTGCGTCGTAGGCGAGGACGGGGCCGAAGTCGGGGTCGTCCAAGGGGCCGATCAGGGCGTGCCCGAGACGCTCCTGAGGCTCGAGGTAGCAGGCCAGCGGGACTTGGTAGTACTGCGTCTCGCCGTCGTCATAGCTGATCTCGACGATGTCGATGGCCACCCCGGGCGACTCCGCTCCCGACCCCGAGACCGGCGTCGCCAGCACACCGAGGCGGCGGCGATCGGTGACGGTGAACGAGCGACCCTTGCCGCCGAACCACCGAGCCTGCTCGACGAACTTCTGCAGCGCGTTGAGCATCAGTTGTCTCCCTCCTGCGCAGGCGGCGGCGGGATCAGTCTGAACCAGTAGAAGCCATAGCCGGTCAGCGTGAGCAAGTAGGAGAGCTCGCCGATCACCGGGAACGGGACCCCGCCCAAGAGCTCGATCGGGCGGGCGCCCTCCCACCGGCGAAGATCGAGCTCGACCGGCTGAGGAAAGCGCGACAGATTGTTGACGCACAGCATCGTATCGGTGACGCCGTTCGCGTCGGTGTGTTCGCGGACGTAACTCAGCACCGAGGGGTTCGAGCCGCCGAGGTCCGCGAAGTCGCCGAGGCCGAAGGCGGGGTGCTGTTTGCGAGCGTGGATCATCCGCCGGGTCCACTGCAGCAACGATGAGGGGTTCTCCATCTGTGCCTCGACGTTGACGCTCTGATAGCCGTAGACCGGATCCTGGATCGCGGGCAGGGTCAGCTTGCCAGGCGTGGCGGCGGAGAAGCCCGCGTTGCGGTCCGGAGTCCACTGCATCGGCGTGCGAACGCCGTCACGGTCACCCAGCCAGATGTTGTCGCCCATGCCGATCTCGTCGCCGTAGTAGAGCACCGGCGAGCCCGGCAGCGACAGCAGCAGGGCGGTGAAAAGCTCGATCTGATTGGTGTCGTTGTCGAGCAGCGGAGCCAGCCTGCGGCGGATCCCGATGTTCGCCTTCATCCGGGGGTCCTTGGCGTACTCGTCCCACATGTAGTCACGGTCGTCGTCGGTGACCATTTCGAGGGTGAGTTCGTCGTGGTTGCGCAAGAAGATGCCCCACTGGCAGCCACCGGGGATCGGAGGAGTCTGATCGAGGATCTCCGAGATCGGGTACCGAGACTCGCGCCGGACCGCCATGAAGATGCGCGGCATGACCGGGAAGTGGAAACACATGTGACACTCGTCGCCGACCCACTCCCCAGACTCCGTCTGCGACCCGCCGAAGTAGTCGACCACGTCGGCCGGCCACTGGTTGGCCTCAGCCAACAGCACCCGGCCGGGGTAGTTGTCGTCGACGTGGCGTCGCACCTTCCGCAGGAACTCATGGGTCTCGGGGAGGTTCTCGCCCGAGGTGCCCGGACGTTCGTAGAGGTAGGGCACCGCGTCGAGTCGGAAACCATCGAGGCCGCGGTCAAGCCAGAAGTCCATCGCGTCCAGGATCGCCTGGCACACCTTCGGATTGTCGAAGTTCAGATCCGGCTGATGAGAGAAGAAGCGGTGCCAGTAGTACTGCTGGCGCACCGGATCCCACGTCCAGTTGGACGGTTCGGTGTCGACGAAGATGATCCGCGCCTCGGAGTAGAGGTCGTCGGTGTCGGACCAGACGTAGAAGTCGCCGTAGGGGCCGTCCGGATCGCTTCGGCTGGCCTGGAACCACGGGTGGGCGTCACTCGTGTGGTTCATGACGAAGTCGATGATCACCTTGATCCCGTGCTCGTGTGCGGCGTCGAGAAACTCCTTGAAGTCGTCGACGGTGCCGATCTCAGGAAGGATGTTGGTGAAGTCCGCGACGTCGTAGCCGCCGTCGCGCAACGGTGATGTGTAGAAGGGCGGCACCCACAGGCAGTCCACGCCCAACCACTGGAGATAGTCGAGCTTCTCGGTCAGGCCGCGGAAGTCGCCGGTGCCGTCGGCATTGGAGTCGCGGAACGAGCGCACCAACACCTCGTAGAAGACGGCCGTTCTGAACCAAGCCGGTGTTTCGGAGGTGAGGACTGTGGGAGGCGGTTGTGGTTCGCCGGGCATCAGCCGCTCCGCCGCACGGTGAGGATGTGAGCGGGCTCGACGTGGGGGTCCAGGCGCACGTAGCTGTGCTCGTGCCACGTCCAGGTTTCGCCGGTGATCTCGTCTTCGACAAGCACGGAGTCGCCCCAGTCCAGGCCCAGCGCCGGCATGTTGAGATGCACCATGGTCTCCCGCGTCGCATGCGGGTCGAGGTTGACGACGACGATCACCAGGTCCTCGTGGCCCTCCGAGTCGCTCGTGCCTGCGCTCCGGCGGTCGAGCCTGGTCCGGCGGTCGAGCCTGCTCCGGCGGTCGAGCCTGGTCCGGCGGTCGTGCCTGGTCCGGCGGTCGAGCCTGTCGAGACCCCGGCCGCTCGCTTTGAGTAGACGATGACGTTCTCGTCGTCGCTGGAGTGGATGGTCACGTTGCGCAACAACTGCAGAGCGGGGTGTCGGCGCCGGATGTCGTTCAGCTTGGTGAGGTACGGAGCGAGGGTTCGGCCTTCGCTCGCGGCCCGGTCCCAGTCCCGGATCCGGATCTGGAACTTCTCCGAGTCGAGGTACTCCTCGCTGCCGGGTTTCACTGCGACGTGTTCGAACAGTTCGTAGCCGGCATAGACGCCCCAACTCGGTGCGGAGGTCGCCGCCAAGGCAGCCCGGATCTTGAAGGCTGGCGGGCCGCCGTACTGCAAGAAGCCATGCAAGATGTCGGGGGTGTTGACGAAGAAGTTGGGCCGCATCAGATGATCGGTCTCGGTGGAGAGTTCGAGCAAATAGGCCTCCAACTCCCACTTGGCAGTGCGCCAGGTGAAGTAGGTGTAGGACTGCTGGAAACCGACGGCTCCCAGCGCCCGCATCATCGGCGGCTTGGTGAAAGCCTCCGCCAGGAACAACACGTCGGGATCGGTGGCGCGGATCTGGCCCAGGAGCCACTCCCAGAACGCGACCGGCTTGGTGTGGGGGTTGTCGACCCGGAAGATGCGCACGCCGTGTGACATCCACAGCTTCACGATGCGCAGCACCTCGCGGCAGATCCCGGAGGGATCGTTGTCGAAGTTGATCGGGTAGATGTCTTGGTACTTCTTCGGCGGGTTCTCCGCGTAGGCGATCGTGCCATCGGCGCGGGTCGTGAACCATTCCGGGTGATCGGTCACCCAGGGGTGATCGGGCGCGGCCTGCAGCGCCAGATCGAGCGCGACCTCCAAACCGAGTTCGGTGGCGCGGGCGACGAAAGCGTCGAAGTCGTCGAAGTCGCCCAAGTCTGGATGGATCGCGTCGTGTCCACCGTGGCGAGAGCCGATCGCCCACGGCGAGCCGGTGTCCTCAGGGGTGGGGGTCAAGGTGTTGTTCGCGCCCTTGCGGTTGACCTCACCGATGGGGTGGATGGGCGGGAGATAGACGATGTCGAAGCCCATCTCCGCCACGGCGTCGAGCCGCTTGGCCGCCGTGCGGAAGTTGCCACTCGTGATGGCGCCTGAGACTCGGTCCTTCACTGCGCCCTCGGACCGGGGGAAGAACTCGTACCAACTGCCGTACAAGGCGCGCTGCCGGTCGGCAAAGAGAGGGTAAGGGCCTTCGATGGTCACCAACTCACGCAACGGGTGGGCGGCGAGGATCTCGGACAGCTCGGGAGATTGCAGGGCGGCCAGACGGGCGCCGACCGGTCGCTCGGTGTCGGCGGCGGCGGCCGCCGCGCTCTCCACAACCGATCGCGCAGTGTCGCTCGCGTCCAGATCGACGAGTACGCGATCCAGGAGGAGCCCCCCCTCGACGAACATCAGTTCCACGTCGACTCCGGCGGGGATCTTGATGCCCGCGTCGTGTTGCCACGTGGCGATCGGATCGGACCATGAGTGCACGGCATAGGACCAGGCACCCTCGGTGTCCGGGGTCACCCACGCCTCGTGCAGCCAGGGTTCGTTCGCATCGCTCGTCATGCGGATGGGGGGCCGCGCCGTGCCATCGGGTGCGGTGAGCACCACCTCGGCGCCGAGCTGGTCGTGGCCGTCGCGAAAGACCGTGGCGCGCACCGGAATCGGCTCGCCGACCGTTGCCTTCGCGGGCAAGCGTCCGAGGTCAACGACCGGGGTGACATTCATGACGGGGATTCGACCGACCATGGCCCAACCCTTGCGAATGACGCGACCAGGCGCAAGGCGTCGCCCAGACCTGGCCCGACGAGCGTGCGCTCCGCCGTTCAGGCGAGTTGGCGGTCCAGCCGTCGGACCGTCTTGGAACGATCCAAGTTTCGGGCTACGGTGCTGCCCGTGCGTGCGATTCGACGATTCACTGTCCGGCCCGTGTTGCCGGAGTCCCTGGCCGCCCTGGGCGAGCTGTCCGACAACCTCCGCTGGTCGTGGCATCCGCCCACGCAGGACCTGTTCGAGGAGATGGACCCCGCGTTGTGGGAGTCCACCGGTCACGACCCGACCCGTCTGCTGGCCGCGACGTCCCGCGCTCGGCTGGAGGAGTTGGCCGGGGATGCGGCGTTCCTGACGAAGGTCACGGCCGCCCAGGCCGATCTGCACCGCTATCTCACCGGCGAGCGCTGGTTCCAGCGCAACGGCGGCGCGGGCGTGCCGGCCGCCATCGCCTACTTCTCGCCCGAGTACGGCATCACGGCGGTGCTTCCCCAATACTCCGGTGGTCTCGGCATTCTCGCCGGCGACCACCTCAAGTCGGCGAGTGACCTCGGGGTACCGATCGTCGGTGTCGGACTTCTCTACAAGGCCGGCTACTTCAAGCAGTCGTTGTCACGCGACGGCTGGCAGCAGGAGACCTACCCGGTCATCGACCCCGACGAGTTGCCGCTGACGCCGCTACGTGAGCCTGACGGCACCCGGGCGCAGGTATCCATCGCACTGCCGGACGGCCCCGATCTGATTGCCGCGATCTGGGTCGCCCAGGTCGGGCGGGTGCCGCTGCTGCTGCTCGACTCCGACATCGAAGAGAACGACGAGCACTATCGCCAGGTCACCGACCGCCTGTACGGCGGGGTCAGCGAGCACCGGCTCCGGCAGGAGTTGCTGCTGGGCGTCGGAGGAGTCCGGGCTCTCCGTGTGTTCTCCCGCATCAGCGGCGCGCCCGCACCCGAGGTCTTCCACACCAACGAAGGCCACGCAGGATTCCTGGGCCTCGAACGCATCCGCGAACTGACGGTGGACGAGGCCGGGCCGAAGCTGGACTTCGACACGGCTCTCGAGCTGACCCGCGCCGGCACCGTCTTCACCACGCACACTCCGGTCCCCGCCGGTATCGACCGGTTCTCACGCGACCTGGTGGCGCAGTACTTCGGTGCTAGCAGCCCGGTCCCCGGCGTGCCCGTCGACCGGGTGCTCGCACTCGGCACCGAGGACTACGAGGGCGGAGACCCCGGGGTCTTCAACATGGCGGTCATGGGGTTTCGGCTCGCTCAGCGAGCCAACGGCGTCTCGCAACTGCACGGTCAGGTGAGCCGCGGAATGTTCAACGCGCTGTGGCCGGCCTTCGACGAGGCCGAGGTGCCGATCACCTCGATCACCAATGGGGTTCACGGACCGACCTGGGTGGCCCGGGAGATCTTCGAGCTTGCCGCGTCGCGAGGCGCCGACGTCGACGCCGACGACACCGATGCGCTGTGGCCCTTGGTCGATGACATCCCCGGCACCGAGATCTGGTCGCTGAAGCGGGTGCTGAGGCAGCGATTGGTCTCCGACGCCCGCAAACGGGTCGCCAAGTCGTGGGCCGAACGCGGCGCGGCGCCGGCCGAACTTGGCTGGATCGACGGCTGCCTTGACCCCGATGTGCTCACCATCGGGTTCGCGCGACGGGTGCCGACCTACAAGCGGCTGACCCTGATGCTGAGCGATCCTGAGCGGCTCAAGGCGCTGTTGTTGCACCCCGAGCGTCCCATCCAGTTGGTGATCGCGGGGAAGTCGCACCCCGCGGACGACACCGGCAAGAAGCTGATCCAGCAGATGGTCGCTTTCGCGGACGACCCCGAGGTCCGGCACCGGATCGTATTCCTGCCCAACTACGACATCGCCATGGCGCAGCCGCTCTATCCCGGTTGCGACGTGTGGCTGAACAACCCATTGCGGCCCTATGAGGCCAGCGGCACCTCCGGCATGAAGGCGGCGCTCAACGGTGGCCTGAACCTGTCGATCCTCGACGGCTGGTGGGACGAGTGGTACGACGGCAACAACGGCTGGGCGATCCCCTCCGCGGATGGCGTCGACGACCCGGACAAGCGTGACGACATCGAGGCGAACGCGCTCTACGACCTGATCGAGAACGAGGTCGCGGCCCGCTTTTACGACATCGACGCCGAGGGCGTCCCGACTCGTTGGCTGGAGATGGTGCGGCACACCCTCAAGTCGCTCGGTCCCAAGGTGCTGGCCACCCGACAGGTTCGTGACTACGTCAGGCGTCTCTACGTGCCGGCCACCGTGAGCGCTCGCGAACTGAACGGTGACTACGCCGGAGCATCCGCATTGGCCGCCTGGAAGAAGCGGGTCAAGACGGCCTGGTCGGGCGTGCACGTCGAGCACGTCGAGAGCTCGGGGGTCAGTGAGTCACCCGAGGTCGGCGCCGCACTATCGGTGCGGGCGTTCGTCTCGTTGGGTGAACTTGCACCCGAGGACGTCGACGTCCAGCTCGTGCACGGGCGTCCCGGTCGCGACGACGAACTCGTCGACACCGTGGCAACGACGCTCGAGGAGGCTCAAACGTACGAGGGCGGTCGCTACCGGTTCGACGGCAACGTCGCTCTCAACAGGGCCGGCGCTTTCGGTTACACCGTGCGCGTCGTTCCGCGCAATAGCCACCTGGCGTCGGTCGCCGAAATGGGCGTCGTCGCGCTGCCCTGACCGACAGCGGCGCCCCCGTTCATCGCTGGCGTAGCACCAGGACCGAGTGGCCGCCGAGCGTCAGTGAGGTTCCGGCTGACACCGGATGACCGGGTTGCAGGTCGGCGTCGGTGGACAGCACCACCTCGCCGTGGCGGATCCACTGATTGACCGGCAGGGTGATTCTCACCGGGTCCGGTCCCGAGTGCAGCCAGATCAGGAAGGATCGATCGCGCTGTTGCTCTCCACGTGGCCCTGGGGAGCGCAGCGGGTCGCCGGAGACGAACATGCCGACGGCGTGCAGGCTTTCGTCGTACCAATCGCGTTCGGCCATCTCACGCCCCTCGGGGTGGAACCAGGCCAGGTCCTTCGGGCCGCCCTCGATCGCGGGCGTGCCGACGAAGTGGTGTCGCTGCCTCAGCGCGGGATGTTCTCGGCGCAGCCGAAGCGCGGTCTTGGTGATCTCGAACACGTCGAGCCAGGCATCGTCGGGCCGCCAGTCGACCCACGAGATCTCGTTGTCTTGGCAGTAGGCGTTGTTGTTGCCGCGTTGGGTGCGGCCCCGCTCGTCGCCGGCGGTGAGCATCGGCGAGCCATTGGCCAGGCACAGGGTCGCCATCAGGTTCGCTGCCTGCTTGCGTCGCAATCGGTCGATCTTGGGGTCAGTGGTCGGCCCTTCGACGCCGTGGTTCCACGACCGGTTGCCGTTGGCCCCATCGCGGTTCCCTTCGCCGTTGGCTTCGTTGTGCTTGCGGTCGTAGGACACCAGGTCGCGAACCGTGAAGCCGTCGTGGGCGGTCACGAAGTTGACCGATGCATAGGGGGAGCGTCCGTCGTCGGCATACAGGTCGGATGAGCCCGCCAATCGGGACGCCACCGCCCGGATCCCACGGCCGTCCGCGCGCCAGAAGTCGCGCATGGTGTCGCGGAACGAGTCATTCCACTCCACCCAGGGCGGGGGATAGGAGCCGACCAGGTAACCGTCCATGGAGGCATCCCATGGCTCTGCGATCAGCTTGACGTGCCGCAGTACCGGATCCTGACCGATCGTGGTGAGGAAGGCGCTGTGCATATCCACGTCGTGCCCGGTGCGCGCGAGCGCGGAGGCGAGATCGAATCGGAAGCCGTCGACATGCATCTCGCTCACCCAATACCGCAGCGAGTCGAGGATCAGCCGCAGAGCTCCTGCATTCCCGGTGTCGACCGTGTTTCCACATCCGGTCACGTCCCAATAGGCATCGCCGACGGCCCCGGCACGCTTGTAGAAGCCGAGGTCGTCAAGGCCGCGGAAGGAGTAGGTGGGTCCGTCGGGGCCACCCTCGGCGGTGTGGTTGTAGACGACGTCGAGGATGACCTCGATGCCGCCGTCGTGGAAGTTCTTCACCATCTGCTTGAACTCCCGGACCTGTTGGCCGCGATCGCCGCTGGACGAGTAGGCCGCGTGCGGGGCGAAGAACCCGATGGAGTTGTAGCCCCAGTAGTTGACGAGCCCGCGTGCCGCGACGGACGGCTCGGAGAAGTAACTGATGGACGGGCAGCAACTCGACGGCGCTCACCCCCAGGTCTTGCAGATAGCGGATGACGGTCGGGCTGCCCAGTCCAGCGTAGGTTCCGCGGAGTTCCTCGGGGATCTCGTTGTGGAGGTGGGTGAAGCCCTTGACGTGCAGCTCATAGATCACGGTGTCGCGCCACCGGGTACGAAGTTGGCTGTCGCCCTGCCAGTCGAAGTCGTCGGCCACCACGACCGACTTGGGCATCGCCGGGGCCGAGTCGAGCTCGGACCGCTCGTCGAGTCGACCACTGTGCCCGAGCAGCGCCGGGCCCGGCTTCAGCTGTCCACTGATCGCTTGCGCGTACGGGTCGAGCAGCAGCTTGGCCGGGTTGAATCGCCGGCCGTGTGCGGGATCCCAGCGACCGTCGGCACGCACGCCGTACAGCTGGCCGATCGGCACGCCCGGGATCTGCCCGTGCCACACGCCCAAGGTGTGCTCGGTGAGCTCGTGCCTGACCTCGGTACCGGCGTCGTCGAACAGGCAGATCCACACAGCGGTTGCCTCGGGGGCCCACACCGCGAAGTTGGTCGCCTCGGGTGACCAGGTGGCGCCTAACTTCTGGTGGGAGCCGGGCCACACAGGCACCCGCTCGTCGGGGCTGGTCCATCTCCAGGTATGCGCGGTCACCGGTGGAATCATGCCTCACGCGCCGGAACCGCGCCTAGGTGTCCGCAGGTTACCCGGGCCTCTCGCTAGGCTGCCCGAACCGGTCCCTCGACCTCGCAGGCGCTGAGGTGACCGACGAGTCTGACGATGGGGAGGAACAAGCTGATGGGTGAGTTCGTGCGGCTCGAGGTGGTCGAGGGTGTCGCCACGATGCGCTTGGATCGGCCGAAGATGAACGCGCTCAACGCCCAGATGCAGGCTGAGATCCTGGCTGCGGCCACGGAAGCGACCGCTCGCACGGACATTGCGGCGGTGGTGATCTTCGGCGGGGAGCGCGTGTTCGCAGCCGGGGCGGACATCAAGGAGATGGCCGGTCTTGACTATGTCGACATGGTGGGTCACTCCGGCACCTTGCAGGCGGCGTTCTCCGCTGTCGCGCGGATTCCCAAGCCGGTGGTCGCAGCGGTCACCGGCTACGCCTTGGGCGGGGGGTGCGAGCTAGCGCTGTGCGCCGATGTCCGGATCGCGGCCGACGATGCCGTCTTCGGACAGCCTGAGGTGCTGCTCGGCATCATTCCCGGCGCCGGTGGCACCCAACGGCTGACTCGCCTCGTGGGCCCGAGCCGAGCCAAGGACCTCATCTTCACCGGGCGCTTCGTCAAGGCTGAGGAGGCCGCCGCGATCGGGTTGGCCGACCGGGTCGTTCCCGCGGCTCAGGTCTATGCCGAGGCGTTCGCCTGGGCAAGGCAGTTCGCCGCCGGCGCACCGCTCGCCCTCCGGGCGGCCAAGGAAGCGATCGACCGTGGATCTGAGGTGGACCTGGACACCGGGCTGGAGATCGAGCGGCAGCAGTTCGCCGCACTCTTCGCCACGGAGGACCGCACCATCGGCATGCGTTCCTTCATCGACCAAGGCCCGGGCAAGGCCACCTTCACCGGTCGGTAAGGCCTGCACACCCGTCACCCGGTGACGCGACGAGGCAGCGATCACCGGCGGCGCCGGTTGGACGAACTTCGCCAACCTGCCGCGCGACGGGCAACGACGTTTTACTCTCTACGTGAGGTGAGACACCTCGTCGTCGAAATCACACCGAATTCGCTTCACGACCGCGGGAAGGGAGTGGGAGATGGTCAGGGTCGACAGCGCCGAGATCTCTCGGCATGTGGGCGCCGCTAACCGGACTCGCCAGCTCGCCTCGCGTGGCGCATTGACACTCGGCTGGCTCGGAGCGGCGGTGCTCATCATTGGCATTGTGGCGATCGTGCTGAACCTGACCAGTCAACACGCGTTGCTCGGCTGGTCCATCCGGCTGGCCGACGTCATCGACCTCGGCGTCTTTGATCGCCGCACAGGCATCTTCGACATCCGCGGCGAACATCGACGCGAACTGGGCGCTCTCGCCAACTGGGGATTCGGGGCTTTCGCCTATGCCATCGTGGGACTGACGGCAGCCCGCCTGCTCCGCCCCTGAGCAATCGAACTGTTGTGCGGCGGGTGTGACCTTTTCCATGCTGGCAAGCGCCCTGTCGCGGTTTCGTCGCTGGTGACCCGCTAGTAACCTGGCCCTCACATCGAGTCCCAAGGAGGGGCCCGCCCACGGGCCGCGACCACCATGAAGATTGTTGTCTGTGTCAAGCACGTCCCCGACGCGACCGGCGACCGGAAGTTCGAAGACGACTTCACGGTTGACCGAGTCGGCGTCGACGGTCTGCTCTCGGAACTGGACGAGTACGCAGTCGAGCAGGCGCTGCAGATCAAAGAGAAGCGCGAAGGTGACGAGGTCACGGTGACTGCGCTGTGCATCGGCCCGGAGAAAGCCTCCGACGCGATCCGCAAGGCCCTGCAGATGGGAGCGGACGCCGGCGTCCAGGTGATCGACGACGCGATCGCCGGCTCCGACGCCGCAGCCACCTCCAAGGTGTTGGCCAAAGCCGTCCAGAAGATCGGTGAGTCCACTCCCGTCGACCTGGTGATGTGCGGCATGGCCTCCACGGACGGCGGTATGAGTGTGGTGCCGGCGATGCTCGCTGAGCGGCTCGGGCTCCCGCAGGTGACGTTGGCCTCGCTGGTCGAGACACAGGGCGATCAGGTGCGGATCAAGCGCGACGGCGACGTCGCCACCGAAGTGATCGGTGCCACCATGCCGTTGGTTCTGTCCGTGACCGACCAGACCGGTGAAGCGCGCTATCCGTCGTTCAAGGGGATCATGGCGGCGAAGAAGAAGCCGGTGGAGAGCTATTCGCTGGCCGACCTGGACATCTCGCCCGACGAGGTCGGGTTGTCTGCGGCCTGGTCGAGGGTGGCCGACACCACGGAACGCCCGCCCCGGACCGCAGGCGAGATCACCACCGACGAGGACGGCTCGGGCGCCAAGGCGCTGACCGATTTCCTCGCGTCCAAGAAGTTCATCTGAGAGGCGCTGACATGGCTGAGGTTTTGATTCTGGTTGATCACGCCGACGGCGCGGTACGCAAGCCGACCTTCGAATTGTTGACCATCGCCCGTCGGCTGGGCGAGCCGTCGGCGGTCTTCATCGGGCCGGCAGACAAGGCGGGCGAGGTCGCAACGGCGGTCGGTGCCTACGGTGCGGAGAAGGTGTATGTCATCGACGACGCGCCGCTGAAGGGGTACCTGGTCGCCCCCAAAGCCGAGGCGCTCGAGCAGTTGGCGGCCACGACGTCACCGGCGGCGATCTTGCTGCCGGCGTCGGGCGAAGGTAAGGAGATCGCGGGGCGGTTGTCGATCAAGCTGGAGTCGGGGTTGATCACCGACGCGGTCGACGTGCAGGCGGGCCCTGATGGCCCCGTGACCACGCAGAGCGTTTTCGCCGGCAACTACACCGTCGTCGCCTCCGTCACCAAGGGCACGCCGATCATCGCCGTGAAGCCCAACGCAGCCACGCCGGAGGAGGCCACCGGTGCCGCCACCGTCGAGCAGTTCTCGCCGACCGTGTCCGAGGCAGCGAGGGCAGCGCAGGTGATCGCGACGCAGCCCCGCAAGGCCAGCGGGCGTCCCGAGCTGACAGAGGCCGCCATCGTCGTCTCCGGGGGCCGCGGAACCGGTGGCAACTTCGAGCCGATCGAGTCGCTGGCCGATGCGCTCGGTGCCGCTGTCGGTGCCTCGCGCGCTGCGGTGGACTCCGGGTGGATGCCACATAGCTATCAGGTCGGCCAGACCGGCAAGACGGTCTCGCCGCAGCTCTACATCGCCAACGGCATCTCGGGGGCGATCCAGCATCGCGCCGGTATGCAGACGTCCAAGACCATCATCGCGGTCAACAAGGACGACGAGGCCCCGATCTTCGAGCTCGTCGACTTCGGGGTGGTGGGCGATCTCCACTCCGTGCTGCCCGCTGCGACCGAGCAGATCAACGCTCGGAAGGGCTGAGGGAGGCCCACTCCGGTGGGCAATTAGGCTGGCCTCATGACCGACGAGGCGCAATCGTCACCGATCGCTGACGACGTACGATCCGTGGCGCGGCGAGCCCGCGAGGCCAGCTATCCCTTGGCCGTGTCGACCCGCGCGGCCAAGGATGCGGCGCTGGCGGCGATGGCAGCCGCCCTCGAAGCCCACGCCGACGCCATCCTCGCCGCGAACCACGAAGACGTCTCGCGCGCTGAAGAGGCCGGCACGCCCCCCAACATCATCGATCGCCTGCGACTCACGTCCGAGCGACTCTCCGACATGGCGCAAGGATTGCGGGACGTGGCTGCCCTGCCGGATCCCGTCGGCGAGGTGGTGCGCGGAAACACGTTGGCCAACGGACTCGAGCTTCGGCAGATCCGGGTCCCCTTCGGGGTCGTCGGGATGATCTACGAGGCCCGACCCAATGTGACCGCGGACGCCGCCGGGATCTGCCTCAAGGCCGGCAACGCGGTGCTGCTCCGGGGCAGTTCGAGCGCTCGGTCGAGCAACGCCGCGATCGTGGCGGCGCTGCGGAGCGCGGCAGAAACCAGCGGACTGCCCGCGGACGTCGTCCAGCTCGTCCCGGGCGACGGTCACGACAGCGTCAAAGAGCTGATGCGCGCGCGCGGGCTGGTCGACGTGTTGATCCCTCGGGGTGGCGCCGGCCTGATCAGAAGCGTGGTGGAGGAGTCGACGGTGCCGGTCATCGAGACCGGCGTCGGCAACTGTCATGTGTATGTCGACCGGGCGGCCGACCTCGACAAGGCCCTCGCCATCGTCATCAACGCCAAGACCCACCGCACGAGCGTCTGCAACGCGGCCGAATCCTTGCTGGTGCACGCCGAGATCGCCGACGCATTCGTTCCCCGAGTGGTGCAGGCATTGCACGAGGCGGGCGTGACCATCCACGGGGATCCCTCCTTCGCGGCTCACGAAGGGGTGCTGGCCGCCACCGACGACGACTACGCCGAGGAGTACCTCTCGCTCGACATCTCGGCGCGGGTCGTGCCCGATCTGGAGGAGGCGATCCTGCACATCCGGCGCTTCTCCAGCGGCCACTCCGACGCGATCGTCACCGACCATCAGGCCGCTGCGCGCCGTTTCGTGGCCGCCGTCGACTCCGCGGCCGTCTTGGTCAACGCGTCAACCCGCTTCACCGACGGGGGTGAGTTCGGCTTCGGTGCCGAGATCGGCATCAGCACGCAGAAACTCCATGCGCGCGGGCCGATGGGACTGCCCGAGATGACCTCGACGAAGTATGTCGTCACGGGTGACGGTCACGTTCGGTGATCGGCCTGCTCCGGGGCCCATCACGTCTCTCGGCTAGGCTGAGCGCATGTCGAGCAGCTCCGTGACGCACGCCGTGATCGCCCTGGCCGAAGAAGCCGCCGCACACAGCGAGTCGGCCATCCACCCGTACCTGGTGGGTGCGCTCTCGCTCGCCCTCCTGCTGGCCCTCCTGATCGGTGTCGTCGCCTTCGGCGGCGGCCGCGAGCACACCTGAGGACGCCGCACCTGAGCGCCGCCAGCGACTTCGAACTCGGGACGGACAGCGAGTCTGTCCGGCCGAGGAATCAGCCCGGCTCACCGGCGGCCGACCCCACCGCACGCCGCCGCGTCGGCGTCATGGGCGGGACCTTCGACCCGATCCACCACGGCCATCTGGTGGCGGCGTCGGAAGTGCAAGCGTGGTTCGACCTCGATGAGGTCATCTTCGTCCCGACCGGCAAGCCGTGGCAGAAGTCGGAGCGCGAGGTCGCACCGGCAGAGCATCGCTACCTGATGGCGGTGGTGGCCACGGCGGCGAATCCCCGTTTCACCGTGTCCCGTGTCGATATCGAGCGCGGTGGGCCGACCTACACCATCGATACCTTGCGCGACCTGCATCGACTCCTCCCGGGCGCCGAGCTCTACTTCATCACCGGCGCCGACGCGTTGGCGGAGATCTTCACCTGGCGAGATGCCGCGGAGCTGTTCGATCTGGCCAACTTCGTCGGCTGCACCCGCCCGGGCTACTCGCTGGACCCCGCCACCTTGTCGGCGATCCCTTCGGACCGGGTGACTATCGTGGAGATACCGGCCCTGGCGATCTCGTCGACCGATTGCCGCGAGCGCACGCGCCGCGGAGAGCCGGTCTGGTACCTCGTGCCCGACGGGGTCGTTCAATACATCGCTAAGCACCGGCTCTACGCCGGACAGCCCACCCCTGACCCGAGGACGTCCGCTCCTCAGGAGGAGACCGTATGACCGTCACTGATCAAGCGCGACAAACCGTGGAAATCGCTGCCCGGGCCGCATCGGACAAGTTTGCGCAGAACATCCTCGCCTTCGACGTCTCGGAGCAACTCGCCATCACCGACGCCTTCCTGCTGGTCTCGGCCGGCAACGAGCGCCAGGTCAAGGCCGTCGTCGAGGAGATCGAGCATCAACTGCGCGAGGAGGCCGACGCGCGGCCACTGCGGCGTGAAGGTCAGCGTGGGGGCCGCTGGGTGCTCCTGGACTACGGCGATGTGGTCGTACACGTCCAGCATGAGGAGGAGCGTGCGTTCTACGCCCTCGAGCGGCTCTGGCGCGACTGTCCCGTCATCGAACTACCCGCAGAGGTCACGGCCGCCGGTCCGGCTGGTGAGTGAGGCCGGCCCCGGGCGCTGCTTGGTGCTGGTGCGGCACGGCCGCACGGCATGGAATCTGATCGATCGCGCCCAGGGTCACACCGATGTGCCGCTGGACGCGGTCGGCCACGAACAGGCGGGTCACGCCGCTCGGCGCCTCGCCGCCATGCGACCCAGCCGACTGTGGAGCAGCGACCTGACGCGGGCCACCCAGACAGCCGCCTACGTTTCCGAGGTGACCGGACTCGATCTGGTCACCGACGATCGCCTCCGAGAGTACGACCTCGGAGCTCGCTCGGGTCTGACCAAACCCGAGTTCGCCGAGCGCTTCCCGCGGGAGTATGCCGCCTGGCGCGACGGCAGCGAGTCAGCCCTGGTGCCCGGGGAGGAGACCAGCAGTCAGGTCCGAGCGCGGGTGGCCGCGGCTCTCGAGGACTGTTGGTCCTCGCTGTCGCCTGGTGAGACCGGGGTGGTGGTGCTCCACGGCGCCTGTCTGATGGCGGGCCTGATCCACTTCCTCCAGTGGCCGCCGGAGCTCGTGCACGGTCTGAGGGGGATGGACAACTGCGGGTGGGCGATCGTGAACGAGCATCCCGTCAAGGGGGATCGCCGTCTGGCGGCCTATAACCAGACCGCGTCGGGTGCGGCACACGGCGGACCCGATTTCGCTCCCGATGGGCCGATTGGTTAGACTTCCGCGGGTTGCTCACCGCCCCCGCCGACGGCGGAGTCGAGGGCATCAGATGGGGCTGTGGCGCAGCTGGTAGCGCACCTGCATGGCATGCAGGGGGTCAGGGGTTCGAGTCCCCTCAGCTCCACCATCGCAACGCCCCGGACGGGCAATCCGCCGGTGACTCTGGCTGAGTTCCCAGGCTCTCGCTCCCACGTCCGGCGTCTCATATCTGTTTCACAGGTTGTGCTGACCTTGCTGCCAGTCGGCTCCAGCACTGTCGATGCCAGACGACCTCGATCAGCGAGGTCCGACGCCGGGAGACCGGCACGAGGAGCACACGCATGAGCATCCTTCGCAAAGCGAGCACAGCCGCGGCGATCTCGGTCGCCGGAGCCGGCATCGCTGTCGGCGGAATCGGCCTCGCTTCCGCCGACGACAACTCGACCGAGCAGGACTCGTCGACCCAGACCACCACCGTCCGCTCCGCCGCCCCCGGCGAGGGTCGTGGCCACGGCCACGGACCGGGTGCCCGGGGTGGTGCAGGTGACCTGGCGGCCGGTCTTGCCGAGGCGCTCGGAGTTCAGGAAGCCGACGTCACGGCCGCTCTGGAAGCGGCCCGCGACCAACTCAGGCCCGAGGAGCCCGCCGAAGGCGAGAGCCGGACGCCGCCTACCCAGGCCGACCGTGAAGCCCGCCAGGCGGAGCTGGCGGCGGTCTTGGCCGACGAGTTGGGCGTGTCGGAGCAGGAGATCACCGATGCCTTGGCCTCGATGGTGGCCGATCGCGCGGCGGAGGGCCGTTCAGCTCTGGCCGAGCGTCTCGACACCGCCGTCGCCGACGGCAGCCTCACCGAGGCCGACAAGCAGTCGGTGCTGAAGGCGTTCGATGCCGGTGTGCTGGGTGGCGGACGAGGTCCCGGCGGCGACCGCGGCGCCGACGACGACGCGACAGGCACCGACAGCTGACCTGAGAGCGTCGACTGGGCGCGGTGGGTGACCTCGCATGGGTCTCCGCCGCGCCCGCGACGTGCTAGCCGGGCAGGCGCACCAGCACCGGCAACGAGCCGTCGGTCAGGGCCATCAACGTGGCGATGGTCAGCATCACCCGGGCGTGGATGAACCGTTCGCGGTCGAGCGCCTGTGAGGGCAGCGGGAAGAGTTGTTGGGCGACCTCGCGCGAACGCCAGAGGTCATAGCCGAAGGCTTGGGCGCCCCCGTGCGCTGCTGAGAACCGGTTGGATGACAAGGTGCTGTCCGGCACGAGATTCACGATCACGAGTTCCTCGCGGTGGTGGCCCTCCAGCACCGAAACGCTGCCGGGAGCCTGCCGCTCCAAGAGGTCCAGGATCTCGCCGCGGCCGGCGAAGTAGGCCACCGAGCGACTCTTGAGGACCAGGGCCGCCCCTAGCACTCGAAGATAGTGATCGCGGTCGAAGCCCACGTCCATCAACGACCTGACGAGTCGTTTGTGATCCTCGACCCGGGCCGGGTCGAGCATCGCGTCGAGGACGTCGTGGAGCCCGTCGATCGCTCCGCAGCCCACCGCCTCGCCGCCGAGGCCCAGATCGTCGCGGTGTCCACCTGGAGTGATGCCGAGGCGAAGGTACGCCGCGACCATCATCTCGGCATCGCTGGTGAACGTTCCGCGAGTGAGATCGTCCTTGTCCACTCCCAGGCGGTAGGCCAGTGCGGCCCCCGGGGCGCCACCGGGGACCTGGGGTCCGAGCGTCGCCTCGTCGATGTCGGGATTGTGGCGCCCATCGATGCAGCGCGTGACCGCCCGCGGGTGGGTCGCCACATAGAAGTCGTTCAGATCGTGGATCACCGACGGCAGATCCAATGTCGATGTCCGCGCACTCAGGGCACCGGACCAGTGCCCGTCGGTGAGTCGGCCGAGACTGATGGCGACGGGCGCGAGGTCCGCGACGATCTCCTCGGGGGAGGCGTCCCCGGTGGGCAGGTCTGCGTGGTTCATCGCGGCGGTCTCAGGTGATCGTCATGCCGCCGTCGACGGCGATCGTCTGGCCCGTGACGTAGCCACCGGCCGGCGAGGCCAGCCAGATCGCCGTGGCGGCCAGTTCGCGAGGGTCACCCTGCCGACCGGCGGGCAGACGCCACTTCATCAGGTCGAGATAGCCCTCGGGATAGTGCTCGGTCATCTCGGAGCTGAAGAAGCCGGGCGCGATGGCGTTGACCCTGATGCCCTTGCGGCCGGTCCACTGCTGAGCCAGGTCACGGGTCAGTCCGATCAGTCCCGCCTTGCTCGCTGCGTAGGCCGCCTGCGGGAGGCCGGCGGTGGTCAGACCGAGGACGGACGAGATGTTGATGATGGCGGACCCCTCTGTCATCACCCGCCCACAGGCCTGGGCCATCCAGTAGCACCCGTTGAGGTTGACGTCGATCACCTGGCGGAACTGCTCGGGCGTCTCCCGGGTGGCCGGCACGGCGGTGCCGACGCCGGCGTTGTTGATGAGCACGTCGACGTGGCCGAACTCGGCCATCGCCGCGTCGACCAAGGCCTGACACTGACCGGGGTCGGCGACGTCGGTCTGCACCGCTAGCGCCCGGCGGCCGGCGGCGCGCACGAGGTCGGCGGTGTCCTTGAGCCGATCGATGCGCCGCGCACCCAGGGCGACATCCGCCCCCGCTTCGGCGAACGCTTGGGCGAAGGACACTCCGAGCCCGCTCGAGGCCCCGGTCACGATGACCACTTTGTCGTCCAGCCGGAACAGATCGTTGATCGTCATGAGGCGGACTGTACCGAGACCCTCTCGAGGGTGCGCACGCTGCGCGACAGCAGAGTGAGGAGGGCGATCAGGACGTAGACCACACCCGAGATCACCAGCACCCGCTGCAGCCCGAACGCATCGCCCAACGGGCCGAACATCAACTGCCCCAGCGGCATCGCGATGAACGATCCGAGAGCGTCGTAGGAGAAGGCTCGGGACAGCATCGACTCGTCGATGTTCTCCTGCATCGCGAGCAGCCAGCCGAGGCTGAACAGTTCGGTCCCCATGCCGGCGACGAAGAAGGCGATCACCAGTGGCACCGGCTTCGGGTCCGCGCCGAGCATCAGGATCGGCACGCCGATCACGGCGATCCCCAGCATGCCGACCAACAGGGGTCGCTCCAGGCGGACGCGCAGCATGATCACCGTCATCAGTAGCAGTCCGGCAGCCTCCGCGGACAGCGCGTAACCCCACGCCTGCCGACCGACGGTGTCTTGGGCCACCACCGGACCGAGGGTGAGAACGGCGCCACTGTAGATGGCGTTGAGGAAGCCGAAGGCGAGCACCACCACCCACAGCCACGTGATCGAGCGGAAGAAGGCCCAGCCCTCGCGGAGTTCCGCGATGGTGTCGGGCGCGACCCCGGTGGCCTGGCGAGGCGGAATGCGCACGGGGAGCAACAGGAGGGCGGCAATCCCCCAGGTGGCTGCGTCGACCGCCAGCGCCCAGCCCGGTCCGGCGGTGACGACCAGCAAGGCGGCCAGCGCCGGGCCGAGCACCCGCAGGCCGTTGCCGGAGAGGGACACCAACGCGTTGGCGGGCTGCAGTTGATCGCGAGGCACGAGTTGTGGCATCACGCTCGCAATCGCGGGCAAGGACATCGCCGAGGCCGCCCCATGAACGACCGAGAGCCAGATCAGCATCCAGAGATCCGCGGTGCCGCTGATCACCAGGAAGGCAATCGTTCCCTGAGCGACCGCCGAGACGACATTGCTGACCTGGATGACCAACACCCGGGGGAGCCGGTCGCTGAGCACGCCGCCGTAGAGCAGGAGCGCGACCATCGGCACCGTGTGCGCGGCCAACACGAGGCCGAGGTCGGTCGCTGAGCCGCTGATGTCGAGCACGGCGAAAGCGAGTGCCACATTCGCCATCGCTCCGCCGAGTGCGTTGACGAACCGGGAGGCGTAGTACCAACGGAAGTTGGGCGCTCGGAGGGGAGCGAGCGAGGCGGCCCAGGTCACGGCTCGTCGCCCATGACGAACGCCTGGGTGGTGGCGCTGACCCGCACCGTGCCCGGGGTGCCGACGGGACGGGCCTCGGCGTGGAGCAGGAGGGCGGCCTCGCGCAGCAGATCGACCGCTCGACGCCACACGTCGGTGTCGACCCAGGTCTCCAGGTCGCTGTCGATCGAGGGGGAGGCGGGGTGGCAGGCCCTCAAGCGACGGACCACCTCGACGTGGGTGGCCTCGGCCCAGGCCAGCCGATCCTCGCTGGTGCTCTCGCCGGCGGGAGGGGCTTGCTCGGGCAGGTAGCGATAGAGCTTGGCCACGCCGCCTCGGATCCGCTGCTCTCCCACAACCCGGATCCGGCCGGCGTCCGCCAAGAGACGCAGGTGATAGGACGCGTTGGCGTGGCTGAGCTCCAGTTCCCGGGCGACGTCGGCGGTGCTCATCGCCTCGGCCGTCAGGAGCGAGAGCATGCGCACCCGCAACGGGTGTGCAAGCGAACGCAGGGCGGTGATGGCCTCGGTGGATTGCTCGTCCATGAACACCCTCCAATAATCGTTGGGGTGTCAGTTTCTCTCCGGCCGAGGGTGACTGTCAAGCAAGTCTTGGGGGGTTTCTCCCGGAATCGTCTCGGGGCCACCCCTGAACCTCCCCCGAATGGGGATGAATACCGCGCTCACCCGTGGTTTGCTTGTCACGTGAACCCGTCGGAGGAGAACCCAATGAGCCAGCCAGACAGCACCCCGTCCTATTCCTACTCGCAGTCGCAGCCGCCCATCTCACCCGGCGAGGAGCGCACCTGGGGCATGGTGTCCCACTTGGTGCCGCTGGGGGCCATGGTGCTCAGCGCCGGCTTCCTGGGCTTCGTCGGCTCGCTGGTGATCTACCTGATGTACCGCGACAAGGGACCGTTCGTCCGCCAGCACGCGGCCAACTCGCTCAACGTCCAGATTCTGACCTTCATCGTGCTGGTCGTCTCGGTGCCGTTGATGCTGTTGCTGATCGGCTTCCTGACGTTCGGTTTGGCCTTCGTCTACGCCTTCGTCGTGCACATCATCGGCGCCGTCAAGGCGAACAACGGCGAGTGGTGGACACCGCCCTTCACCCCCAAGTTCGTCAGCTGATCCTCGGAGACCGATGCAGATCGTTCAAGGACGTCTGAGCCGACTCCACGGTGATCTGCCGGCGGCCTCGGCTTCACGCAAGCGCTCTCGCAGTGCTGCCAGTTGCTGCGTCTGCTGTTCGAGTTTCGTGCGCTGTCGCGCGAGGGTCGCGTTGCGCTCCTCGAGTCGTGCCCGCCGTCGTTGGAGTCGCTGCGTGAGCTTCGCCTGCTTGGTTTTCAGCGCGGCTTTCTGAGCTGCGAGTTGGCGAGTGGACTCGCGGAGCGTGGCCACTTCCTGCTGGAGCGCGGCGAGCCGACGTTCTTGTTCGGTCAGTCGTTCATCTCGCACCGAGACCGTTTTCGCCCACTCCTTCGTGGTCCAGTCGAGCTCTTGCTGCACCCGGCCAACGTCCGCAGCTGGAGCGATCAACGAGGAGCGAAAATGACCACGATCATGTCCGGCACTGCGAACTTCAGAGCGTGGCCAACCGTGGAGTTGCGAACTGTGATTGTCCAGATCGATCGATCGAAGGTTCACGTGGTGGCGCGACATCGCGACATCGAAGGACAGCTGGTCGCGTCGCGAATACCGCAGGACGTGGTGCCACCAGTGGTCATGGCCTCGGCCATCGCGGGCGTGTGCCGCGCGCCATCAGACCCGTCCAGTGGGGTGGGCGGTCCAACACGGGCTGGGCATCCTGGGCGTAGTGCTGGAGTTGTTCATAGACCCGCGTTGAGTCGTCGAGCCCTTGATCCAGGATCGCCTTCGCCTCCGCCCACACGCTCAGTCGATAGCTGTGGAGCGGCACGGCGATGTCGTGCTCGGAAAGCCAGTCGGACCAGAAAGTTGTGCTGGATCAGTTTTAGACACACCCGCGAGCCGCGGTAGACTCCTCCCATGCAGCGGTTCCTGCTTCTTACCTAGCCGCGTCGGACCCCACCGGTCGACGCGGCTGCCCCTCGCCTGCGAGGGGCTTTTTTGTGCCCGAAGCAGCCGCCCAGCCAGACGGAGAGAATCAAGATGAGCGAGCAGATCAGCCGCCCCGAGGCCGAGACCTATGACATCGAGGCCGTCCAGGACAAGTGGCAGCCGGTGTGGGAGCGCCTGGCGCCCTTCCGCGCCGACGACCGTGCGGTCCTCGAGGGCCGCCGAGAGAAGCGCTACGCGCTGACGATGTTCCCGTACCCCAGTGGCGATCTGCACATGGGGCACGCCGAGGTCTTCGCCCTCCACGACGTGGTGGCGCGCTATTGGTGGCAGCGTGGCTATGAGGTGCTGAATCCGATGGGCTTCGATTCCTTCGGCCTGCCCGCTGAGAATGCCGCCATCCGCCACAACGAGCACCCCGCGACCTACACCAAGGCCAACATCGCTCGCTCCATCGAGTCGTGCAAGAAGTACGCCGTGTCCTTCGACTGGACGCGCACCTTCAACACCTCCGACCCGGACTACTTCCGCTGGACGCAGTGGCTGTTCGGCAAGTTCTACGAGCGCGGTCTGGCCTACCGCAAGAACAGCCCGGTCAACTGGTGCCCCCAGGACCAGACGGTGCTGGCCAACGAGCAGGTCGTCGACGGCCACTGTGAGCGTTGTGGGGCAGAGGTCACCAAACGCGAACTGACCCAGTGGTATTTCAAGATCACCGACTATGCCGACGAGTTGCTGACCTGCCTCGACGACCTGGAGGCCACCTGGCCCGACCGGGTGGTCACGGCCCAGCGCAATTGGATCGGGCGCTCGGAGGGGGCGCACGTCGACTTCACCCTGCACTTGGCCGACGGCAGCGACCGCGACCTGACGGTCTACACGACCAGGCCCGACACGCTGTACGGAGCCACGTTCATGGTGGTGGCGGCCGATGCTGCCCTGGCCACGGAACTGGTGGCACCGGACAGCGCAGCCGCCTTGGAGTCCTACCTGGTCGAGGTCCGCAAGGCCTCCGAGATCGACCGGCTGGCCACCGACCGCCCCAAGACCGGCGTCGATCTGGGCATCACCGCCACCAACCCGGTCACCGGCGAGCGGGTTCCGGTCTGGGCCAGCGACTATGTGCTGGCCGACTACGGCACCGGCGCGATCATGGCAGTTCCCGCCCACGACCAGCGAGACCTCGACTTTGCCAAGACCATGGACCTGCCCGTGCGGCGGGTCATCGACACCGGCGAGGACAACCCGGAGGAGACCTTCGTCGCGACCACCGGTGACGGCGTCTACGTCAACTCGGGCGAGTTGGACGGGCTGTCCGACAAGGCCTCGGGCATCCACTCGATCATCGAGCGGTTGGAGACCGAGGGCAGGGGGACCGGCGCGGTCAACTACCGACTGCGCGACTGGCTGCTGAGCCGTCAGCGCTACTGGGGTGCCCCGATTCCCGTCGTGCACTGCCCAGAGCACGGCGAGGTATTGGTGCCCGAGGATCAACTGCCGGTGCTGTTGCCGGATCTGATGGGTGCCGACCTGAAGCCCAAGGGCACCTCCCCGCTGGGAGGCGCCACCGAGTGGATGCAGACGACCTGCCCCACCTGCGGCGGTCCCGCCACCCGCGACACCGACACGATGGACACCTTCGTGGACTCGTCGTGGTACATGTTCCGCTACTGCTCGCCACAGGACACCGATCGGCCTTTCGATCCCGAACTGGTCAACGCCTGGATGCCCTGCGATCTCTACGTCGGCGGAGTCGAGCACGCCGTGCTGCACCTGTTGTACGGCCGGTTCTTCACCAAGGTCCTGAACGACATGGGCCTGGTGGATTTCCGCGAGCCGTGGACGGCCCAGCTCAACCAGGGCTTCGTCATCAATCAGGGCAAGAAGATGAGCAAGTCACTGGGCAACGGCGTCAATCTGGGGGACCAACTCTCGGCCTTCGGTGTGGACGCGGTGCGGCTGACCCTGGTCTTCGCGGGCCCGCCCGAGGACGACATCGACTGGGCGGAGATGTCTCCGGCAGGTTCGCTGCGCTTCCTGCAGCGAGCTTGGCGGCTGAGCGGCGATGTCACGTCGGCGCCCGGAGCCGATCCGACCGCGGGCGATCTGGCGCTGCGGAGGGTGACCCACAAGACCGTGCACGAAGTGGAGGGGCTGCTGGACAGCTATCGCTTCAACGTGATGGTGGCCCGCACCATGGAGCTGGTCAATGCCACCCGCAAAGCCATCGACTCCGGGTGCGGTCCGGCTGACCCGGCAGTGCGTGAGGCGACCGAGGCTGTCGCGATCCTGTTGTCGTTGGTGGCTCCCTACACGGCCGAAGAGATGTGGGAACGGCTGGGGCACCAGCCGACCGTCGCTCGTGCCGGCTGGCCCGTGGTCCACGAAACGCTGCTGGTCGAAGATGCAGTGACGTGCGTCGTGCAGATCCAGGGCAAGGTGCGCGCGCGGCTCGAGGTGGCACCCGACATCTCCGATGCCGACCTGGAGGCGGCTGCGCTGGCCGACCCAGGGGTGCAGAAGGCCTTGGAGGAGCACGAGGTGCGACGGGTCATCGTGCGCGCCCCCAAACTGGTCAACCTGGTCGTTTGAGGGTTTTCGTCTTGGGTGGGAACACCCTCGCGTCCCCGCGCACGCCCGGTCCGCGCGGGCGGTAGCCTTCACGTCATGCCTGACCCCCGGACCGGACCCACGGACGCGCCGCGGATCGCCGTGGTGACCGATTCGACGGCCAGCCTTCCGGCCGATCTGGCGGCCGCGCGCGACATCCGGGTCGTTCCGCTGCAGGTGATCGTCGCCGATCAGGTCTTCGACGAGGGTGCTCCAGAAGTCAGTCCCGCGGCCGTCGCGACGGCGTTGCGGGAGTTCCGACCGGTCAGCACCTCGCGGCCGGTGCCGGCCGTCTTCGCCGAGGTCTATCGCGGTCTGCGGGAGGAGGGGTTCGACGAGATCATTTCGATCCACTTGTCCGGCGACATGAGTGGAACGGTCGAATCGGCCCAGCTCGCGGCCCGTGACGCCGACCTCCCGGTACGAGTGATCGACACACGACAGGTCGGGGTGGCGACCGGCTACGCTGCGCTGAGCGCCGCCGACGTCCGCGACGCGGGCGGGAGCGCCGCGGCGGTGGCAGACGCAGCGCGAGAGCGCGCCTCGCTGTGTTCGTCGTTGTTCTACGTCGACACCCTGGAGTACCTGCGCCGGGGTGGGCGCGTGGGAGCCGCCGCAGCCCTCATCGGGGGGGCGCTGGCGGTCAAGCCGCTGCTGACGCTGACCGATGGCCGGGTGGCCAATCTCGAGAAGGTGCGCACCTCGTCGCGGGCGTTGGCGCGCTTGGGTGACCTGGCCGTCGAACGCGCTGCCGATGAACGGGTGGACCTGTGGGTCGCTCATCTGGCGAACCCCGAGCGTGCTGCCGACCTCGCACAACGCCTCGGCGAACGCCTCGCGGTCAACCTCGAGGAGCGAGCCGTCTCCTGCACGGAGATCGGCGCCGTCCTGAGCGCGCACGTTGGGCCCGGCATGGTGGCCGTCTGCGTCGCCCCCCGTTTGGGCTGACCGCCACCGGCGCGGTGCGCTCGCCGTCCCAGGACGGGTGCGCTCGCTGTCCCCAAGGACGTTCGGCCGCTTCGTTATCCACATGCCGACCCGGAGCGGCCGCCGGGACGGCCAGCGCGTCCTAACGTCCCAGCATGCGCTCGCGACCTGCCTCCACCCATCAGGCGGCCGTCGGCCGTCGCCTGGAACGGTTGGTGGAAGACCTGTCCGCCGCCCGGTCCGACCCGGCCGCTGAAACCGGGCCCGGGCCGAATCCCAATCCCGAGCCCGGGCACGCGGTAGCGGACCGGGCCGAGCACGCCGTAGTGAGCGACGATCAGCTACTGTGACGAGTTCGCCTTGCCGATCCCCGGGCGTCACAGCGCGCGCACGTCGACGATCGGTTACCCCGCCCCGTCGTGGCTACCCGCGATGCTGCGTGGCCGAATCGGACTCCGAGTCGCCCATCTCGTTGTCGTGGCGGGCCTGGTGGCGGTGTGCGCCGCGTTGACTGCGTGGCTGGTGGTGGGTGCCAAGGGACAGCCGGTGCACGAGGGGCAGTTCAGTGCAGCGCAGGTGACCCCGTCGCCCCTGGTCGCACTGCCGTCGGACGGTTCGTCCGGGCCGACGACCGTCGTCCCGTCGCCAGGGGCGACAGCGACGAACTCCGCGGCAGGGGAGAGCAGTGACGCTCTGGTCGTGGACGTCGCGGGCAAGGTCCGTCGACCCGGCATAGCGGTGCTCCCTTCGGGCTCTCGTGTCGTCGACGCCCTCCGGGCATCAGGAGGCGCCCGCCGGGGTGTCGATCTGACCGGCCTCAACCTGGCCCGCCGCCTGGTCGACGGAGAACAGATCCTGGTCGGAGTCGCACCACAGCCCGGAGTGGCCGCGTCGGCGGCCCCTGCAGCGACAAGCAGCGTGGGGCCTCTGATCGATCTCAACACCGCCGGCCCCGCCGAACTCGACGCACTTCCACAGATCGGTCCGGTCACCGCGGGGGCGATCATCGCCTGGCGCGATGCTCACGGCGGATTCTCTGCGGTCGAGGAGTTGCTCGAGGTCGACGGCATCGGGGAGGCGACGCTGGCCCAAGTCGCTCCCTTTGTCACGGTGTGATCCGCACCCGACCAGAGGTCCCTTCCGAGCAGACGGGGACGCCGACCCGGTTCGGCCGCATCAGACCTTCCGGATCTCCGCATGGTGGTGGTGGGGCTGGGCGCCTGGGCGGGCGGTATCGGGTGGCTGGCCACCGATGGCGCGGGGCGGTGGGCGATCGGACTTGGGTGGGCGTGCGCCGTGACGACCAGCGCGGCGTTGCAGAGCCGACTGCTGGGGCGTCGACCGTCCGGTCGCACGGACGCTGCTCGCCGCCTTGATCGTCGGCGGTGCCGTGGCGGGGTCCGCTGGAACCCGGTCCCACGCCTGGGAGTCCGGACCGGTGGGTGAACTGGGTCGCGAGCGGGCGGTCGGTGACGCGGTGGTCCGACTGACCTCCGACCCTCGGTTGGTTCGCGGTCGATTCGACGAGATCGTCATCGTCCGTGCTCGAACGGTGCGCGTCAGCGGCAGGGGAGAGGCCCTGGCCGCTGCGGCCCCGGTGCTGGTGATCGCCGACCGGCACTGGCTGACGCTGGCTCTGGGCGCCACGGTGCACACGTCGGGTCGTTTCGCTCCGTCCGACGATTCCGATCTCGCCGCTGTGGTGACGGCTCGTGGCCGCGCTCGGGTGATTCGGGGCCCGCCGACCGTGTTTGCTGGCGCCGACCGGATTCGTGAGGCCTTGCGGGTCTCGGTGACCGGTCGCCCCGCCGACCAGGCGGCGCTGGTGCCCGCGTTGGTGGTGGGCGATGACACCCGTGTGAGCGAGTCGCTGGCGACCGACTTTCGCACCACCGGTCTCACGCACCTGATGGCCGTCTCGGGCACCAACCTGACCTTGATGGTGGGGTTCCTGCTCCTTCTCGCTCGGTGGGGAGGGGTGCGCGGTCGCGGCCTGACGGCGGTCGCCGTCGTGGGAATCCTCGGGTTCGTGTTGGTCGCTCGCGCGGAGCCCAGCGTGCTGCGCGCTGCGGTGATGGGTGGAGTCGCCTTGATCGGACTCGGCGGCGGGCGGCGGCGTGGCACTCGGGCGCTCGGCGTGGCGATGACCGTCTTGCTCCTCGCGCAACCGTGGCTCGCGTTGAGTGCTGGATTCGCCTTATCGGTGCTGGCGACGGCGGGGATCCTGCTCGTGGCGCCGGCCTGGCGGACGGCCTTCGCCCGATGGCTGCCGTCGCCGATAGCCGACGCGGTCGCCGTTCCGCTGGCGGCGCAGCTGGCGTGCACTCCGGTGGTCGCGGCCATCTCCGGAGAGGTGAGCTTGGTGGCCGTCGTCGCCAATCTGGTGGCCGCCCCCGCCGTCGCGCCGGCCACGGTGCTGGGTTTCGCCGGGGGCCTGTGTGGCCTGGCGTGGCCGACCCTCGCCTCGTGGTGTGGATGGGGAGCCGGCTGGTGCGTGGCCTGGATCGCCATGGTGGCGCGGGTCGGCGCCGACCTCCCGACGGCCTCGATCGCGTGGCCGGCTGATCGCTGGGGGATAGGCCTCCTGAGCGGGCTGAGTGCCCTGGTCGCCGTGCTCGGCCCCAGGCTGGTCGCGCGGCGTTGGATCGGGGTGCTGGTCGCGGTCGGGCTGGTTCTCGCCGTCGTCCTGCGACCACCCACACCGGGGTGGCCGCCGAAGGGGTGGGTTCTCGTCGCCTGCGACGTCGGGCAAGGCGACGCGCTGTTGCTGCGCGTCGGTCCGGGCGCAGCGGTGCTCGTTGACGCGGGCCCGGACCCGCGTAGGCTCGCACGCTGTCTCGACCGGTTCGATATCGACACCCTGCCGT
Source organism: uncultured Actinomycetota bacterium (assembly GCA_963781605.1). Classification (GTDB taxonomy): domain Bacteria; phylum Actinomycetota; class Actinomycetes; order Propionibacteriales; family Nocardioidaceae; genus Nocardioides. The sequence goes on along the minus strand of CAWAGO010000010.1, from coordinate 50,661 downwards.
TGGTGGTGCTGACCCACTACCACGCCGATCACGTGGCCGGTCTCGCCGCAGCGGCGGCCCAGCGTGAGGTCGGGGCAGTGCTGGCAACCGGTCTCGCGCAGCCCGCGGCGGGCGCGGCCGACGTCCGGGACACGCTGGCGGCAGCCCGACTGCGGCCGGTGGTTCCCGAGGTCGGGACGACCTGGTCGGTGGGGGAGGCGACGTTGCAGTTGGTCGGTCCTGGCGGAGCCCGCCCGAGCGCGGCGCCCTCCGCGACACCCGCGCACGAGGAAGGCAGCGACGCCAATAACGCGAGCCTGGTCTTGTTGGTCGCGCTCCGAGGCCTGCGCATCCTGCTCACCGGTGACGCCGAACCTCCTGCACAGGCGTGGCTGGCGCGTGCGCTAGCGGGGCAACGGGTCGACGTCCTCAAGGTGCCGCACCACGGCAGCCGCTATCAGGACCTGCCCTTCCTGACCGGGCTCACACCGGCGGTCTCGTTGATCAGCGTGGGGGCCGACAACACCTACGGCCACCCGTCGGCCGAGGTGATGGGTGCCCTCGAGGCAGCAGGCAGTCAGGTGCTGCGAACCGATCAGCAGGGAGATCTCGTAGTGATCGTGCGCGCGGGTCAGCTGACCACCATGACCGGCTCGTAAGCCGGTCGCCCGTGACCGATCGTGTCGGCGTCGTGTGCGAAGCTGAGCGCATCATGAACGCCAGCCCCACCGGATCACGTTCGGGTCCGCAACCAGCCGATGTTCTTGGTCGGGTCACCCTGGTCACCGGCAAGGAGGAGTTCCTCGGGGAGCGGACGGTGAGTGCCGTCCGGGCCGCTGTGCGTGGTCACGACGCCGAGGCGGAACTCTCCGAAACTCAGGCCGCGGGGCTGACCGTTGCCGAACTCGGTGAGCTGTCCGCTCCGTCGCTGTTCTCCACGACCCGCTGTGTCGTGGTGCGCGGGCTGGAGAACCTTCCCGACGAGTCCGTCGAGGGAGTGCTCGCCTACGCCGCCGCGCCTGCCGAGGATGTGGCTTTGGTGCTCGTCCATGGCGGCGGACAGAAGGGCACCGGAGTGCTGGCCAAGCTTCGCAAACTCGGTCAGGTCACCGAGGTCAAGTCAGCCGAGCTCAAGGCCGCCGACTACCCACGCTTCCTCGCGACAGAGATTCGCAGCCACGGAGCCGCCATCGACGAGGAGGTGGCCGGCTTCCTGGTGCAAGCCGTCGGTCAAGATCTTCGCGCTCTTGCCGCGGCTGCCCATCAGCTGGCTAACGATTTCCCTGGCGAAGTGCTCACTGATGATCTCGTCCGGCGCTACTTCGGTGGCCGGGCCGAAGCGAAGTCCTTCGCCGTCGCCGACGCCGCCTTGTGGGGGCGCCCAGTGCCTGCCCTCGAGGAGTTGCGGTGGGCTCTCGACGGCGGCACGGCGCCTGTGTTGGTCACGTCGGCGTTCGCGACGGGGGTGCGCGGCATCGCCCGCTACAAGTCCTCGCCGCGCGGCATGCGCGAGGCCGACCTGGCCCGTGAAGTCGGTGTGCCCCCGTGGAAACTGCGCACGATCCGGGATCAGTCCCGGGGCTGGTCCGAGGGCGGGATCGGTGCGGCGGTGCGTGCCGTCGCCCAGGCCGACGCCGAAGTCAAAGGCGCAGCCAGCGATGCCTCCTACACCCTCGAGCGGCTGGTTCTGACGCTGGTCGCGCTCCGCGACCCACGCTAAATGAGTCGAGCGCCGCTCCCCGGTGACGGGGGGCGGCGCTCGGCGCGGCAGTGGGGTGGACTCAGAGCCCTGCGACGGCCTTGGCGATCGACGACTTGCGGTTCGCGGCCTGGTTCTTGTGGATGACGCCCTTGGAGGCAGCCTTGTCGAGCTTGCGGCAGGCGTCGTTCCCGAGGGAGCTGGCGGCGCTCTTGTCTCCGGCCTCGGCGGCCTCGCGGAACTTGCGCACAGCAGTCTTGAGGCCGGTCTTGACGGCCTTGTTGCGCTCGTGGCGCTTCTCGTTCTGCTTGTTGCGCTTGATCTGGGACTTGATGTTCGCCACTACGGTGCCTTCGTCATGTCGGGAAAAGAATCTCGGATGGAAGTCTGAGTGCTGAATCGGCGCGCGAAGGCGCCAGACACGCAAGGGCAAACGTTACCAGCGACCCCCCGCCCCCCCAAATCTCCCGGCCCCACTCCGATTCGTCTGCGGGTTGACCGGTAGTTCCCCGCTGGGGACCGCAGACGAATCGGAGTTTCCGGGCGGGGGCGTAGGGCGGCGTAGGGCGGCGTCGGGGGGTGGGGTCACGCCCAGCCGCGGCGCTCGGTCAGCCAGGTCCAGGTCACGTCGCGCATCCAGGCCTGGTGGTGACGCAGATGAGGGGAGGAGTTGGGGACCGGGTCGTCGGCGGCCTTGAAGAAGAAGCCCGCCATCAGCGCCAGCAGGCCGTCGATATGGTCGGGAGGGACGTCGCGGGTCAGGCGCCGTTCCGCGAGAATACGGTCGACATCGACGCCGTCGCCGCGCGCCTGCACGAGCAGCGAGATCGAGTCGACCCAGGCCGGCCCCACGACCGGCCAATTCCAATCGCACAGCCAGACCTGGTCCGCGCCGACGATCAGGTTGTCGTCGCGTACATCCAGGTGAACCAGGGTGTCTCCGGCCAGCTCGGTCCTCGCCTCGGCCGCCATCGCGGCGGCCTCGCTGACATGAGCCAGGGCCGGCCGCGTGACTCGAACGTGCTCCCACAAGTCAGCGAAAGGGCCGACCTCGGCCGGGAGGGTGTCCGTGGCGAGAGCCACCGGCGCGGGGGTGAGCACGTCGGCCATGAGTTCGAGGAGGTCGAGACAGCGGTCCAGTTCCTGAGTGCGCCATGGGCGGTGCGGGGCGTGGCCGTCCACGTACTCGAAGCCCAAGGTCACCCACGAGTCGTCGTCGTGCCACCAGCGCAACCGGGGGGCCGGGACGTCGCTGGGCAGGGCGGCAAGCTTGCGGACCTCCGCGCGGTAGGACTCGGCGAACACCCGCTGGGCCTTCACCGAGGCCGCCTTGACGAAGTGCCGGCTGCCGTCGACACAGGTCAGCACCGAGGCGAAGCCGGGCGTGAACCCACCGCCCTGCGAGTCGGCCCGCTCGACGAGCGATCCACACCGCTCCTCGATCAACTGCCTGGTGGCAGCCGGCAGGAATCGCCACTCCAAACGGCGAGCGGTGTGCCCGAAGGGCACCTGCGGCAGCGTCATGGCGACATCCTGTCAGCCGGGAGACGAATCGGAGTTGCCAGCGGGGTCGTGGAACAATGGGAGCGCGGCCAGCCACGACCGACCGGTCTCCAGATGCCCGCCACCCCTCGACGAAAGCAGCCGACCTACATCGTGTCCGTCTCCGCTCCCAAGCCTGGTCAGACCGATCCCGCGATCATCCGCAACTTCTGCATCATCGCGCACATCGATCACGGCAAGTCCACCCTTGCCGACCGCATGCTGCAGCTCACCGGGGTGGTCGACGCCCGCTCGGCGCGAGCCCAGTACCTCGACCGAATGGACATCGAGCGAGAGCGCGGCATCACGATCAAGAGCCAGGCCGTACGAATGCCCTGGACGGTCCCACCGGGCAACGACGAGGGTGCCGAACCCGGCACCTACATCCTGAACATGATCGACACCCCTGGCCACGTCGACTTCACCTACGAGGTGTCTCGCTCCCTCGAGGCCTGCGAGGCAGCAGTGCTTCTGGTCGACGCTGCGCAAGGCATCGAGGCGCAGACTCTGGCCAACCTCTACCTCGCGCTGGGCGCCGACCTGCACATCATTCCGGTGCTCAATAAGATCGATCTGCCATCGGCCAACCCCGACAAGTACGCCACCGAACTGGCCGGCATCATTGGCTGCGACCCGTCCGACGTCCTCCAGACCTCGGCGAAGACGGGGCTCGGTGTCGAGACGTTGCTGAATGAGATCGTCAAGCAGACGCCGGCGCCGGTCGGCGACGCCTCAGCGCCGGCGCGGGCGCTGATCTTCGACTCGGTCTATGACACCTATCGCGGCGTGGTGACCTATGTCCGTGTCATCGACGGTCACCTCACCCACCGCGACCGGATCAAGATGATGTCCACCAACGTCGTCCACGAGATGCTCGAGGTCGGCGTGATCAGTCCGGAACCGGTCAAAGCGGGCCAGATCGGGGTCGGCGAGGTCGGCTACCTCATCACCGGCGTCAAGGACGTGCGTCAGTCCCGAGTGGGAGACACCGTCACCAGCCAGCATCACGGGGCCTCCGAACCACTCGGCGGCTACAAGCACCCCAACCCGATGGTCTACTCGGGGCTCTATCCCATCGACGGCGACGACTATCCCACCCTGCGGGATGCGCTGGAGCGGCTGCAACTCAACGACGCGGCCCTCGCGTATGAGCCGGAGACCTCGGGAGCGCTCGGCTTCGGCTTCCGCTGCGGCTTCCTCGGCTTGCTGCACATGGAGATCGTGCGCGAGCGGCTCGAGCGCGAGTTCAACCTCGACCTGATCTCGACGACGCCGAACGTCGTCTATGAAGTTGTCATGGAGGACGGGAAGACGTTCGAGGTCACCAACCCGAGCGAATACCCCGAAGGCAAGATCGCCGAGGTGCGGGAACCGGTCGTACGGGCCACGATCCTCAGCCCGTCCGACTACATCGGCACGATCATGGAGTTGTGTCAGGCCAAACGCGGCTCGCTTCAGGGCATGGACTACCTGTCCGAAGACCGGGTGGAGATGCGCTACACCCTGCCGATGGGCGAGATCGTCTTCGACTTCTTCGACCAGCTCAAGTCGCGCACGAAGGGCTATGCCTCGCTCGACTACGAACGCTCCGGCGATCAAGCTTCGGACTTGGTGAAGGTCGACATCCTGCTCCAAGGCGAACCCGTCGACGCCTTCTCCGCGATCGTGCACCGTGATGCCGCCTACTCCTACGGCGTGATGCTGGCGGGCAAACTCAAGGACCTGATCCCGCGGCAGCAGTTCGAGGTGCCCATCCAAGCGGCCATCGGGGCCCGGGTGATCGCGCGCGAGACGATCCGGGCGATCCGTAAGGACGTGCTCGCCAAGTGCTACGGCGGCGACATCACCCGAAAGCGCAAGCTGTTGGAGAAGCAGAAGGAAGGCAAGAAGCGGATGAAGATGGTGGGCCGGGTCGAGGTCCCCCAAGAAGCCTTCATCGCAGCGCTGTCGAATGCGCCGACGACCGACAAGAACGCCAAGAAGTAGCGCGGCACTGCAAGGGCGGTCATCTCTCGTCGCGCTGCGCGACCTCGGTGATGCTCACCTCGAGGGCGGCAGCGATGGCCTCGACAGGGCCCTCCAGCTCGGCAGGCCGTACCTCGCGGGGTCTTTCGAACCAGGTCACCTCGATGCGCCGGCGCTGTCCGGTCCCTGACGTGGCCCAGTGGCCACTGATCCGGCCATCGAGCAGGATCGGCGGACGCATCAGTCCGTTGCCCCGGTTCCACAGCCGGGCGTGCCGATCGGTGGTGATGAAACGCTCCCTGCCGTGTGGGTCGTAGGCGCACAGCAGCGAGTCGAACTCCGGCAGCAACCGAATCCCCGCGATGTCGATGGGGGCAGGGGCATCGGCGAGGTCGGCATAGGCCGCGCCCCCGGGGCCGTCGCGCCACAGCACCTCGGCGTCCAGGTCGGCGAGGGCCGCGTCGACCACCCCCAACGTGAGTCCCGACCACCACGCGATGTCTCTGCGGGTGGCCGGTCCGTGGGCGGCAAGGTGAAGTCGGATGCCGTTGCGGACGGCCGTCGGCGGGGGAGTGACAGGTCGGGCGACCAATGCGGACGCCTGCCGGTAGCCGGCCCGCCCCTGCCCCTCCCATCCGCCGCTCAACGGTCGCCGTACGAGCCCGCCGTGGCCGAAGGCGAGATAGCGGCCTGCCTGGTTGTCCAGCCGCGCGATCGCCGTGTGTTCGTGGTTCGCGGCAAGCAGCTGGCGCAACTCCGTCCCGAGTTCGTCTGGGGTGCGCCACTGGTCGCCGGCGAAACCCTCCAGCGCAGCCCACACGTCCTCGAGCGAGAGGTGGTCGAGCGGCAGGGAGCGCTCCCATAGACGGCGCTGACCGACGCGGGTGAGCCCGTCGAGCAGCACGTGCTGGTCGGCAGCAACGGTGTGGACGGTGCCCCGGATCGTGCTGCCACGCAGGAGGGCCGACGACTCATAGGCGGCCACAATGGCGGAGTACGTCGTGCCCGGAGCCCGCGCCGCGAGCGCAAGGAACGGCGACCGCGCGGTCTGGCTCTGGACCGGGCCGATCCGTCTCAGCAGGTCCGCCGGGCCGGCAGGATCAGCTGGGTCGGAGGCGCCGGCCGGGAACTGCCGGGCCAGGGTCAGCCCGCGTAGGTCGTCCAGCGTGCAGGCCATGCCACCGAGGCTAGGGGGTGGCTGGGGGAGCTAGGGGGTGGCTGGGGGGTGGCTGGGGGTGGCACCGACGGACTCCGGGAGTGCCGGAGAATGCTGACCGTGCAGCCCGCCATCCCCATTCCCATTCCCGAGGCGCTCGCTGCCCAACGGCGTCTGGGCCCGGGTTGGGAGGCGTGGTTGGCCCGGCTTCCGGCAGTTGCGCGCACTCTGCTCGACGAGTGGGGGTTGACGGTCGATGGCCGCCCTTCTCACGGCTACTGCTCGCTGGTGCTACCGGTGCAGACCGCCGACGACGCCCCAGCGGCACTCAAGGTGACCTTCGACGGCGATCGCGAGTCAGAGCATGAAGCACTGGCGCTGCAGCACTGGAACGGAGCCGGAACGGTGCGGTTGCTGCGCGCCGATCCGCGCCGCCGAGCCCTCTTGCTGGAGCGTCTGCAGACGCGCGACCTCGGCGCCCTTGATGACCTGGCGGCCTGCGAGATCGTTGCCCGAAGCTATCAGCGCCTGCATCGGCCGGCGCCCCCTCAGCTGCGTTCGCTGAGCGACGAGCTCACGCGCTGGCTGGCCGATCTGCGCGATCGTGCAAGTGACATGCCGTTGCCTCGCCGGATGGTCGAACAGGCGCTGCACCTCGGCGACGCCCTCGTCTCCGACTCAGCCACCGTAGGGGTGATCGTGCACGGTGATCTGCACTACGCCAATGTGCTCGCCGCTGAGCGCGAGCCCTGGCTGGTGATCGACCCCAAGCCGCTCTCCGGGGATCCACACTATGAACCGGCCCCGCTGCTGTGGAATCGGTGGGACGACCTCGGCCAGGGCGACCTGCGGCAAGGCATCCGTCGCCGCTTCCACACCATCGTCGACGTCGCCGCACTCGATGAGGATCGGGCTCGCGACTGGGTCATCGTCAGAATGATCATCAACGCGCACTGGACGATCCAGGAGGCGCAGCGAACCGAGCGACGACTCGCCGGGGACGACAACGCGTGGCTCACCCGCTGCCTCACGGTAGCCAAGGCTGTGGCGGAGTGAGCTACCCCATCATCGGGGCGCCCCTCACCCGCTTCTCAGCCGGCAATCACACGCAGGGGCCTTCTCCGAGGCGCTCCAGGCCCCGACGATCGCCCGGGCCGAAATCGATGACGCCGCTGAAGTAGGAGTTCATCAGTTCGTTCTCATCGGCGACGTGTCCCAACCCCAACACGTGCCCGATCTCGTGCATGGCGATGGCCCGCATGGCCTTGCGGCCCGCACCGCCTTCGCCGCTGAACGAGAGGAACCACCCTGAGTCAAGGCGCACCTCGCCCTTGCCCAGGCGTTCACCGCGCTTGGTGACCACCCTCTGCGGCTCCGCGAACGCCAACGTCGATCCGTCGATGCCGCTGTAGCCGAAGCTCCCGACCGACACCCACACAACGTTGATCCGCGACGGTGCGCGGCCGCCCTGGGTGCGCTTTCCCTCATCCACGGGTTGGAAGGTCAGTGGTGAGAGTTCGTCGATGCGCCGAAAGGCCGCCTCCACCGATTCTGCGCCGCCTGGAGGGGCACCCGCCACGTCGATGGCGTATTCGACCGGACGGCAGGAGCTGAACATCAAGGGCTCACCCGTCTCCAGCGAGACGCCGTTGATGTAGGCGTACTGTCCGGGTTGTTCGAGGTCCGGCTCGCGGATGATGGCGCCCGCGACCGTGCGGCTCGTGAACCACCACATCGAGCCGAGCCCGCCACCGACGATGACGAGCACGCAGAAGCCGCCCACCACGGCCCACGCGATTCGTGCCGCACGTTGGCTGGTCGGGGCATGCGGATGCAGCGTGCCGGAGCTCACCCGTGAAACGATAGGTCGCCGCTCGGTTTCTCGGGGCGGAATCGTCGACACAGAGAGAGGGTCACGTGACCAGGGTCCCCATTTCGGGCAGGGTCCCCAATGCGTCCAGGGCGACCATGCAGCAGGTCGCTCGTGCTGCCGGGGTGTCGCTCAAGACGGTCTCGCGAGTCGTCAACTCCGAGCCGGGGGTCTCCTCGGCGTTGTCCGAACGGGTGCTGGTCGCTGTCGGCGAGTTGGGCTATCGCCACAATCGAGCAGCCAGCGACCTGCGCCGGGGCGTCCACACCTCCCAGATCGGAGTGCTGGTGCAGGATCTCGGCAACGACTTCAGTGGGCGGTTGCTTCGCGCCGTGGAAGATCGTGCCCGCCTGCGGGAGGTGGTGGTGATCTCCGCGAGCCTCGACGAGGAACCCGAGCGCGAGATCAGTCTCGTGGGCCAACTGATCGAGCGGCGCATCGACGGATTGATCCTGATGCCGACAGCCGACAGCCAGGATTATTGCTCCAGGAGATCGCCGCCGGCCTCAAGGTCGTCGTCGTAGACCGACCAACGACGACCCCGTTGGACTCGGTCCTCGTGGACAATCGAGCCGGGGCTCAGCGGGCCACCGAGCACCTGATCGGGCACGGTCATCGACTGATCGGCTACCTCGGCGACGCCGACACCATCGCCACGGCGACCCACCGTTTCGCCGGCTTCCGGGAGGCGTTGGCTGCCGCCGGGATCGAGCCCTCGCCGGAGTTCGAGCGGCTCGGGGTCCGTACGGACGAGGATGCGCAGCGCGTCGTGCAGGAATGGCTCGCCGCCCCAAGGCCGCCGACAGCGATCGTCGCCGCCCGCAATGTCTTGACGATCGGGGTGGTGCGGGCGTTGCGAGACCTCGGCCGCCGCCACGATGTCGCGCTCGTCGGTTTCGATGACTTCCCGACAGCAGACCTGCTCGATCCGGGGGTGACGACCATCGTCCAAGATGTCGCCGAGATCGGCCGCAGCGCGATCGACATGCTGCTGGCGCGTCTCGACGGCGATCTAGAAGGGGTTCGGCAGGTCGTGGTACCGACGAGCCTGGTGGCGCGCGGGTCAGGGGAGATCCCCGGACCAGGTGTCAGAACGAGGTAGACCGGCCGACCGCAGATCACGTTGTCAGAACGGAATCGGCGCGGAACCTACCGTTGCGTAACAAGGTGATCTAGGTTACGTGTCACACCACTCGACCGCCTGCGTCGGCCCGATCCGACGTTGACGACCAAAGGGAGCCCCATGCGTAGCAGTGACGCCAGTTTCATCCAGCACATGCCTGCCAACGTGGCAGCTCAGTTCCTCGACCGGGTCGAGCGTTCTGGGGCGCAAGAGGCGTTTCGCTATCCGGTGGGCGACGAGTGGACCTCGGTATCGTGGGGCGAGGCCGGAACCCAGGTCTCCGAATTGGCCGCGGGGTTGTTGTCGGTCGGCATCGAGTCCGAGCAGCGCGTCGGGATTGTCTCGAACACCCGCTACGAATGGGTGATCGCCGACCTCGCAGTGATGTGCGCCGGGGCCGCGACCACCACCGTCTACCCGAGCACGAACGAGGAAGACACGGTCTACATCCTCGCCGACTCCGGCAGCCGAGTCGTCTTCGCTGAGGACGCCGAGCAACTCGCGAAGATCCAGGGTCATCGCGACGAGTTGGGCAATGTCGTCAAGGTGGTGTTGTTCGACGGCTCCGGTGATGGCGACTGGGTGATCGGGCTGAGCGACCTGGCCGAGCTCGGCAGGTCCTACCTCGCTGAGCATCCTGACGCGATCAAGGACATCGCCGCCGCGATTCCAGGGGATCAGTTGGCGACGCTGATCTACACGTCCGGCACCACGGGTCGACCCAAGGGCGTGCGGCTACGGCACAGCTCCTGGGTCTACGAAGGCGAAGCGATCCGCGCCCAATCGATCCTCGACGAGACCGACCTCGAGTTCCGCTGGCTGCCGATGGCGCATTCCTTCGGCAAGGTACTGATGTCGACGCAGATGGCATGCGGCTTCCCCGCCGCCATCGACGGCCGGGTGGAGAAGATCATCGAGAACCTCGCGGTGGTCAAGCCGACCTTCATGGGCGCCGCCCCCCGGATCTTCGAGAAGGCCCACGCTCGCATCGTGACGATGACCGCCTCGGAAGGTGGCGCGAAGGAGAAGATCTTCACCCAGGCCTTCAAGGTGGGGCTGAAGGTCGACCAGCTCAAGCGCGAGGGCAAGTCGGTGCCGCTGACCCTCAAGGTTCAGCACGGGCTCTTCGACAAACTGGTCTTCAGCAAGGTCCGCGAGCGGTTCGGTGGTCGGGTGCGTTTCTTCATCTCCGGTGCAGCCGCGCTGAACCGCGAGATCGCAGAGTGGTTCCACGCCGCCGGGATCGTGATCTTGGAAGGCTACGGGCTCACCGAGACGTCGGCCGGCTCCTTCGTCAACCACCCCGAGGACTACCGCTTCGGCACGGTCGGCGCGGTGTTCCCCGGTTCGGAGGTCAAGCTCGGTGAGAACGACGAGATCCTGATCAAGGGCCCGGGTGTGATGGACGGCTATCACAACCGGCCCGAGGAAACCTCTGCGGCGCTCGACGCTGACGGCTGGCTGCACACCGGCGACAAGGGCAGTCTCGACACCGACGGCTACCTGCGCATCACCGGGCGGATCAAGGAGCTGTTCAAGACCTCCGGCGGCAAGTACATCGCGCCCCCGGCCATCGAGTCGAAGTTCAAGGCGATCTGCCCCTACGCCAGCCAGTTCATGGTCTTCGGCAACGAGCGCAACTTCGTGGTCGCACTGATCACCTTGGACCCCGACGCCATTGCCGGCTGGGCTGCCGAGAACGGCGTGAGCGGCGACTACGCCAGCATCGTCAAGGCGCCTGAGACGCTGACGTTGGTCCAGGGCTACGTCGAGCAGCTCAACGCCCAGCTCAACCGCTGGGAGACGGTGAAGAAGTGGGAGCTGCTGGACCACGATCTGAGTGTCGAGTCGGGGGAGATGACGCCCTCGATGAAGGTCAAGCGCAACGTGGTCGAAGACAACTACAAGGAAACGATCGACTCCTTCTACTCCTGAGGCACCCGCCCAGCAGGGACGGTCGTTTGCTTGGATGGCCCCATGCCGTCGAGCCTGCCCGAGGGGGATCCCGCGCCACTCGATGGTGCGCTCCCGCGGGCACGGCTCGAGGAACTCGGCCAGAAGCCGTTCGGCTGGTATCTGCACGTGCCGTTTTGCCGGGTGCGGTGCGGCTACTGCGACTTCAACACCTACACGGCCGAGGAGTTGGGGACGGCTCCGGGGGCCTCGCGTGCGTCGTATGCCGCCGCGGCGCTCCGGGAGATCCGGTTCGCTCGTACGGTGCTGGGCGACCGCGATGCGCCCGTGTCGACCGTCTTCGTGGGTGGCGGCACCCCGACGCTGTTGCCCGCCGCCGATCTGACGTCCCTTGTCGCCACGCTGGCCGATGAGTTCGGCCTGGCCCGGGGGGCCGAGGTCACGACCGAGGCCAACCCCGACAGCGTCTCGCCCGAGAGTCTGGGCGCGCTCGTCGAAGGTGGCTTCAATCGGATCTCGTTCGGCATGCAATCGGCAGCGCCCCGGGTTCTTGCCACGCTGGACCGCACCCACGACCCCGAGCGTGTCCCGCAGGCGGTGGCGTGGGCCCGCGCCGCGGGATTCGATCAGATCAGTCTCGACCTGATCTACGGCACCCCGGGCGAGAGCGCCGCCGACTGGGAGTTGTCGGTCCGCACAGCGCTCGACAGCAGGCCGGACCACGTGTCGGCCTATGCGCTGATCGTCGAACCGGGCACCGGGTTGGCCCGCAGGGTGCGAGCAGGTGAGCTGCCACCGCCGGACGAGGACGACCTGGCCGACAAGTACGCCACGGCTGACGCCCTCCTCAGCGAAGGAGGGTTGGAGTGGTACGAGCTGTCCAACTGGGCCCGCGGCGACGAGGCGCAATGTCGGCACAACCTTCTCTACTGGACCGGCGCCCACTGGTGGGGCGTCGGCCCGGGGGCGCACTCGCATGTCGGCGGGGTCCGATGGTGGAACGTCAAACACCCCGCCGCCTATGCCGCTCGGATCGAGCAGGGGGTGAGCCCGGCGGCCGGGCGGGAACTCCTCGATGACGAGACTCGGCGGGTGGAACGGGTGCTGTTGGAGCTCCGGCTACGCGAAGGGCTGCCCGTGGAGTTGCTGGATCGGGCTGGCCGCCAGCGGGTCGCCGACGTGGTCGGCCGGGGACTCGGCGAGATGGAGGGTGAGCGGTTGGTGCTGACCCTGCAGGGGCGCTTGTTGGCCGATGCTCTGGTCCGGGACCTGCTCGGTTGATCGGATGCGGTGCGGGTGGCTCAGCCGCTCACGAAGTCGATGAGTTCCTCGACACGGCCGAGGAGGGCGGGCTCCAGATCGTGGTAGCTGCGCACCTGGCCCAGAATCTGCCGCCAGGCACGCGCGATATCGGCCTGATCGCGGTGGGGCCATCCCAAGTGCGCGCAGATGCCGTGCTTCCACTCCGTGTCGCGGGGGATCGTGGGCCAACGGGACAGTCCGAGACGCTCGGGCTTGACCGCCTGCCACACGTCGACGAACGGGTGACCGACGACCAGCACCTCCTCGCCGATCGGTGAGCGGGCGATGTCCTCAGCGATCCGGCTCTCCTTGGATCCGGGGACCAGGTGATCGACCAACACTCCCACGCGGCGACCCGGGCCGGGTCCGAAGTTCCTCAGTTGATCGGCGAGGTCGTCCACGCCGCCCAGGAACTCCACCACGATGCCTTCGATGCGTAGATCGTCGCCCCAGACTCGCTCCACCAACTCGGCGTCGTGTCGGCCCTCGACCATGATGCGGCTCGCGCGCGCGGTGCGCGCTCCGGCATCGGGCACGGCCAGCGAACCCGATGCGGTGTGAGTGGCTCGCACGGGGGCCACCCGCTGGACAGGCGGGGTGAGGATGACCGGCGCGCCGTCGACCAGGAATCCCGGGCCCATCGGAAAAGACCTGCGGGTGCCGCGCCGATCCTCCAAGGTGACGGTGCGGAGGTCTCGATCGAGCGCCACGATCTCGCCGCACCAGTCAGTCTCGACCTCCTCGACGACGAGTCCGAGCTGTGCGGGGCGCTCGGTGGAGCGACCCCGTGCGGGCGCACGCCAGTCCGTCGACAAGACGTCGGAGCCGTAGCGGTCGAAGCGAGCAGTCACGGCCGACAGGCTATGGCGGTCCGAGCGCCCGGGTGCGGAGCCGCGCCGGGCCTGGGCTGCCTCAGAGGAGAGGAAGCCGCTTCTGTGAGCGGGGGAGTTGATCGAAGCCACGGCGGATGGCCTGAGTCAGGCCCGACGGGTCGAAGGGCCAGTCGATGGTGGTGGAGGCAACGGCATCGGCGACCGAGACGCCCCGATTGGCCAGGTCGCGGATCGTCTCCGCGACCACCCCGATGCCGCTCCGCTGAGTCATCAGGAAGTCGCGGTCGACCACCGCGCCATGCCCGGGAACGATCACCGTGGCCGCGGTCGTGAGCCCGAGCACGATGTCGAGGGTAAGTGGCCACTCCATCGGCCAGCAGTCGTCTCCGTAGGCCGGAGGGCCGGACTCCTCGATCAGGTCGCCGGCCAGCACCACATCAACGTCGGGCAGCCGGATGACCAGGTCTCCGTCGGTGTGCCCACGCCCCGGATGGACAAGTTCGAGCTGGCGATCGCCGAGATCGAGGACGGCCATCGACGAGAACGTCGTGTCGGCCGCGATCACTGGGGTGTCCACCATTTCGCGGCTGCGGTCGTCGGGCTCGCGGGCAGCCCGCGACTGGGCTTCCAGACCCCGCGGCACGGTCGCTTCGGCAGCGCGCTCATGGGCGTGGATGGGCACCGCCCCGAACGCTGCCCGAAATGCCGCGTTGCCGAAGGTGTGATCGACGTGGCAGTGACTGTTGACAACCGCGATCACCTCGCCCCTCCCGAGCCGGCGGAGGTCGTCGATCACTTCGCGAGCCGCCGCGGTCGACCCGTGCGTATCGAGCACCACCATGCCGCGATCGCCGCCGATCGCGGTGATGTTCACGTCGAACCACTCGTAGCGGGCGACCCACACTCGGTCGGCGACCTCGGTGAACTCAGCCATACCGGGAAGCCTAGTAGGCTTGGCACTCAGTCGGGACGAGTGCCAACCTGATCTTGTCTGATCGAGGCTGATGAATCCTGATGAACGTCGAAAGGAGGACGCGATGGTCGAGGACCGCAAGCTGGCCGTCCTTCGTGCGATCGTTGAGGACTACGTGGCTACCGAGGAGCCGGTGGGCTCCAAGACCCTGGTCGAACGTCACGGACTGGGGGTGTCACCGGCGACGGTCCGCAATGACATGGCCTCGCTCGAGGAGGAGGGGTTCATCACCCAGCCTCACACCAGCGCCGGGCGGATTCCGACTGACAAGGGCTACCGCCTGTTCGTCGATCGGTTGACGACCGTGAAGCCGATGTCCGCGGCGGAGCGGAGAGCGATCGCGACGCTGCTTGACGGGGCCGTCGACCTGGATGACGTGGTGCAACGATCGGTACGCCTGCTGTCCCAGCTGACTCGCCAGGTGGCGGTCGTGCAGTACCCCACCCTCTCCCGTTCCACGGTGCGCCACATCGAGCTCGTCGCGCTCACCCCCACTCGGATCTTGGTCGTGCTGATTCTCTCGACCGGCCGGGTCGAACAGCGCCTGATCGAGACCACGCAGGACGTCGATGACGCCCTGCTCACCGATCTGCGGAGCCGGGTCAATCACGCCGCCTTGGGTGAGGGCATCTCTGCAGCCGTGACCGCGTTGAGTGCCTTGGCGGACGATGCCGACGCACGGGCGTCGTCCACGGCTGCCGACGCGGCGCTCACGCGTGCCGTGGTCGCCGCGCTGATCGAGGCGGCGTCCGATCATCGCTCCGACGAGCGGGTGGCTGTCGGCGGCACGGCCAATCTGGCGCGCTTCTCCGACAGTTTCGACACCGCCGTCCGCCCGCTGCTCGAGGCGCTCGAGGAGCACGTGGTCCTGCTGCACCTGCTGGGTGAAGCCGCCTCGGGCGACACGGTGACGGTTCGAATCGGTGGCGAAGGGCCCTATGAAGAGCTGGCGTCGACGAGTGTGGTGGCCACCGGCTATGGTTCCGGCGCTGAGCATTTGGCGACCTTGGGCATTGTGGGGCCCACCCGGATGGACTACCCCGGCTCGATGGCCGCAGTGCGCGCCGTGGCCAGATACGTCTCCCGCATCCTCGACGAGGCCTGATCCCTCAACAACGACGCTCAACCGACTGTGACGACAACGTGGACAAGGATTCAGTGTGAGCCAGGATCTTTACCAGATGCTGGGCGTGGACCGCGGGGCCGACGCCGACGCCATCAAGAAGGCCTATCGGCGGCTGGCACGCGAATTCCACCCCGATGTCAATCCGGAGCCGGAAGCTCAGGAGAGGTTCAAGCAGGTCAGCCAGGCCTATGAGGTGTTGTCGGACCCGCAGAAGCGAGCGGCCTACGACCGCGGCGCAGATCCGTTCGGCGGGGCCGGCGGCTTCGGCCAAGGGGCCGGCTTCTCGTTCACCGACATCATGGACGCCTTCTTCGGGCAGGGCGCCCCCGGTACCGCCGGGGGTCGCGGGCCGCGGCCTCGCGTGAGCCGGGGACAAGATGCTCTGGTCCGCCTGGAGGTCGACCTCGCCGACGCCGCTTTCGGTGTGACCAGGGAACTCAAGGTCGACACCGCGGTGATCTGCTCTACCTGCGCCGGTGCCGGTACCGCGCCGGGCACCGAACCGATCACCTGCACGACGTGTCGGGGAGCCGGTGAGGTGGCGCAGGTCCAGCGATCCTTCCTGGGCGAGATCCGCACGCTGCGCCCGTGCGCCGCCTGTCGCGGATTCGGAACGATCATCCCCGACCCGTGCCGCGAGTGCACCGGGGAAGGCCGGGTTCGCGCTCGGCGAGCCTTGACGGTGAAGATCCCGCCCGGCGTCGACACCGGAACGCGAGTGCAACTGGCCGGACAGGGCGAGGTAGGTCCCGGCGGCGGACCTCCGGGCGACCTCTATGTGGAGATCCACGTGGCTCCGCACCCCATGTTCACCCGCAACGGCCCCGACTTGCACTGCACAGTCACCGTGCCGATGACCGCCGCCGCACTGGGGGCGACGCTGGCACTGCCCACCCTGGAGGCCGACGTCGCCACCGGCGATGACCCTGAGATGCAGACCTCCTTCAACCTCGTGGTGGCTCCGGGCACGCAGTCCGGCGCCGAGCAGGTCCTTCGCGGGCGCGGGGTACCCACCCTGCGCGGCGGGCGCGGGGACCTGGTGGTCACTATCGTCGTCGAGACACCCAGTCGACTCGATGCCCGCCAAGAGGAGCTCCTCAAGGAACTCGCCGCGATCCGTGGCGAGGAGGCTCCCGACGGCGGTATGCGCCCCACTCACAAGAGCGTATTCAGCCGCTTCCGCGACGCCTTCAACGCAGGCGGATGAGTCTTCCGCTGCACCTGGTGCCGACGCTGGCCGGTGTGAGCGCCGGCACCGAGGTCGTCGTCGAGGGAGATGAGGCGCATCATGCCGTCGCGGTGCGGCGACTCACACCAGGAGAGTGGGTGCACCTGACCGACGGCGCAGGGGCGCTGGTGGCGGGTCAGGTGCTCACCACGGGCAAGCGTCGCTTCGCCGTGCGGGTGGAGTCGCGCGAGGACCATCCCGCGCCGCAGCCGTCGCTGACGGTCGTTCAGGCCTTGCCGAAAGGGGACCGCGGCGAACGCGCAGTGGAAGTGCTGACCGAGATCGGGGTGTCCCGGATCATTCCCTGGGCGGCGGATCGGAGTGTCGCGGTGTGGCGGGGGGAGCGCGCCGGCAAGGGCGTCGCCAGGTGGCGCGCGACCGCGCGCGAGGCCGCGAAGCAGGCGCGACGCCCCTGGGTGCCCGAAGTCACCCCACTCGTCGGGACGGAGACGGTCGCCGAGATCGTCGGTGAAGGCGCGCTGAGCGTGATCCTGCACGAGGAGGCCTCGGCCGGTGTGTCCGAGCTGGACCTCCCGATCAGCGGCGAGATCGTCATCGTGGTCGGCCCCGAGGGTGGCCTCGCCGACGTGGAACTGGCCACTCTCACAGCGGCCGGCGCGCACCCGATCCGGCTCGGCTCCGAAGTGCTGAGAACGTCGACCGCCGGCCTCGCGGCCGCCGCCGCGCTGCTGTCGCGCACGGCGCGTTGGGGATCTACTGGATCGTGAAGTCCTTGGTGTCCTGTCGGGGACCTGGACCCTCGGCGCCACCGCTTGCGTCGTCCGTCATGGCGACGAATTCGTAGTCACCCGGTGCGAGCTCGGAGGTGTCGATCGTGGCCGTCCACGGGAACAGCCGGTCGCCCATCCAACCGTCGGCCTGGGCTGCTCCCTGAAGAGCCACCCGGCGACCCCGACGGATCTCCCAGAGAACATTGGCTTCGAACGAGTTGGCGACTCCGGAGATGTCGAGTTCGCCTGCTGGGTGGACCGAGCCCTGCTCGGGAGTCGTGATGTTCACCAAGTTCAGTGTCGCGAGGGGCGAGGCGTTCTTGATCGCCTGACGCGAATTGCGCCCCAGGATCTTGTTGGTGGGCTGGCCGTCGAGCAGGAACCGCACCGGAAGCCGT
This sequence comes from uncultured Actinomycetota bacterium, assembly GCA_963781605.1. GTDB lineage: Bacteria > Actinomycetota > Actinomycetes > Propionibacteriales > Nocardioidaceae > Nocardioides. The sequence goes on along the minus strand of CAWAGO010000010.1, from coordinate 32,822 downwards.
CCCTCTCCCACAGCAGCTTGCGCGGTGAAGACCAATTGCTGCACCGCCAGACGGGCGTCAGACTTCGACATCGACGCTGGCCGGAGTTCGAGTTCGGTCGGGGCAAGGTCGACGGTGATCGTTCCGCCGTCGGTGTCACCGCCGAGCACCCGGGTGAACTCGGGCCACAGGGTCACGTAGTCGGGGTCGAGCGTAGGGCCCTTGACCGCCAAAGTAAGTGCGCCCGCGAGGGCGGATTCGGCGTCGTCCGGCACGGCGCGGAACTCCCGGAAGAGCCGCCACCCGGTCGCCGTGGCGCCGCCGTAGTAGACACCGACCGCCCCCGGTCTGGCGTCGGACGACGACGTCCCACCCGGCGTCCCCTTTGGCAGTGGAGTCGCTGGCTGCAGGTGTCGAAGCTGGAGCTGTACTCTCCGAGACGCTGTCGGCGGGTTCTGTTGTCGTGGTGTCGGTGCAGCCGGACGTGAAAGCACCCGCGCACGTCACCAGCGCCGCGACTGTCAGCCGGGTGGTCCGCACCCGAGAGTGGATGGTCATGAATCGACGGTACCGCGGCCCAGGTGTCGCCCCGGCAACTACCATGGCTGCATGACTGAGCAGTCAACCGAGTCGGACTGCCTCTTCTGCCGTATCGTGGCCGGGGAGTTGCCGGCCGACATCGTCGCCGAGACGCCCGAGGTGATGGCTTTCCGTGACCTCAACCCTCAGGCACCTACTCACGTGCTGGTGATCCCGAAGGTGCATGCACCCGATGCCCTCGACCTCACCCGTGGCCATCCCGAGCTGGTCTCCGCCCTGGTTGAGACCGCCGGTCAGGTGGCCGAGTCCGAGGGGCTGGCCGACGGTCACCGGTTGGTCTTCAACACCGGCGCCGTCGCCGGCCAGACGGTCTTTCATGTGCATCTGCATCTTCTCGGCGGGCGTTCGATGACGTGGCCGCCCGGATGATGCCGACGCGGACGACTTCGACGACGGCCGGCGCGAGTCTGAGGACCCGGCGGGTCGCCGCAGCCGCGATGTTCGTCTGTCTCGGCCTGATTCTCGGCGCGTGCGGCATCGGCTCCTCCGGTGAGGGCGGCGAGAGCGCCGGCGGAGGTGACACCGCCACCGGTGACAATGCGCGCAGCAACGGGTCTTGGTCCCAGGCGCGCGAGCAACTCGAGAAGGCGAAGCCGCACCCGATCGAGGCCACCAAGGCCAAGCCGCTGCGCGCCGGCGAACGACGGGTCACGATCTCTATGCCTGCGGCCTATGAACCCGCACCTCCACCGGGCGGGGGTACCGACGTCTATCGGTGTTTCCTGCTCGATCCCGGCCTCACCCGCAAGGCGTACCTGACGGGCACCTTCGTCACTCCCGGCAATGCCGGGCTGGTTCATCACGTGATCCTCCATCAAGCACCGCGCGACCAAGTGGCGCGGGCCAGGGCGCTCGACGCGCAGGACCCGGGCGAGGGTTGGCAATGCTTCGGCGGGACCGGTCTGGGCGACGGTCCCAGCATCGACGACGCCCCGTGGCTGGGCGCCTGGGCCCCGGGGGGAGTCGAGTCGGTGCAGCCGGAAGGCTTCGGAGTGCCGCTGGCCAAGGGCACCCAGATCGTGATGCAGGTGCACTACAACCTCTTGGGTGGCAGCGGCTCCGACACGTCCGCCACCCAGCTCCGGATCGCGTCGGCGTCGTCATCGATGACCGCCCTCAAGACGTATCTCATGCCCGCGCCCGTCGAGTTGCCGTGCCGCAAGGGTCATGGCGACGGGCCCCTGTGCGATCGCGAGGCGGCGGTTGCTGACGTATGGGGCCGCTTCGGCACCAACACCGCCGACCTTCTGCATCTGCTCTGCGGTACGAAGCCCCGGGCGAACCCGACCCAATCGTGTGACCGAGTGATCGGCGAGCCGATGACGATCCGTGGCGTCGCCGGGCACATGCACCTGTTGGGTCGCTCGATCAAGGTCGAGCTCAACCCGGACACCCCCGAGGCCCAAACGGTGCTCGACATTCCGGTCTGGGACTTCGACGACCAAGGTGGCAAGAGGATCGACCCGATCAAGGTCGAGCGCTTCGACCGGTTGCGGGTCACCTGTCGCCACACGCAGTCGCTGCGCGATCGATTGCCGGCATTCCAGGGCACGGTCGACCGCTACGTCGTCTGGGGCGAGGGCACCACCGACGAGATGTGCCTCGGCATCCTGCAGGTGACCAAGCCCTGAGCACGTCAGGTCGCCCGCCCAACCGATCAACCGACGTGACGCTGCTGGGGAGCGCCAGTAGCATGAAGTGGTCCCAACAACGTTCAGGAAAGGCCGCCCGGACCGGGCATCCATGACCGACTCTCCCAAGCCGGCCCCCACCAAGCACGTGGTAGTCGTCCCCAACAGCATCAACATGGTCAGCCTGCTGGGCCCGGGCGACGAACATCTCGGCCTCTTGGAGGAGGCTTTCGCAGCGGACGTCCACGTCCGCGGCAACCGGATCACCCTCCAAGGCGATCCCGCCGAGATCGCCCTGGCCGAGCGTCTCCTCGACGAACTGGTGACCCTGATCCGCACTGGCCAGGGCGTGACGTCTGAGACCGTGGAGCGGGTGATCGGCATGCTCCGCACCGAGACCGCAGCGCATCCGGCCGAGGTGCTCTCGCTCAACATCTTGTCCAACCGTGGACGCACGATTCGGCCCAAGACGCTGAACCAGAAGCGGTATGTCGACGCCATCGACAAGCACACGATCACGTTCGGGATCGGCCCCGCCGGAACCGGCAAGACCTATCTCGCGATGGCCAAAGCCGTGCAGGCGCTCCAGGCCAAGTTGGTCAACCGGATCATCCTGACCCGACCGGCGGTCGAGGCGGGCGAACGGCTCGGTTTCCTGCCCGGCACCCTGAGCGAGAAGATCGACCCCTATCTGCGACCGCTGTACGACGCGCTGCACGACATGATCGACCCGGACTCCATCCCGAAACTGCTGGCGGCCGGCACCATCGAGGTGGCCCCCCTCGCCTACATGCGTGGCCGGTCCCTCAATGACTCCTTCATCATCCTCGACGAGGCTCAGAACACGTCGCCGGAACAGATGAAGATGTTCCTCACCCGGCTCGGCTTCGGCTCCAAGATCGTGGTCACCGGTGACATCACGCAGGTCGACCTGCCGGGAGGCGTGCGCTCCGGTCTGCGCGTCGTCGAGGGCATCCTCGACGGGGTCGAGGACTTGTCCTTCAACCGGCTCACGAGCCACGACGTGGTACGGCACCGCCTGGTCGGGAAGATTGTCGCCGCGTACGACTCCTACGACGCCCGCACCCAGGGCGATCAGGGCGACCCGCGCGGCATGCCGGACCCGGCCACCGCCCAATCTCGCCGGGGTGGCCGATGAGCATCGAGGTGCTCGACGAGTCGGGAACCCGCATCGACCTGAACGGTCTCGCCACCCTCGCCCGCTTCGCGCTGGATCGGCTGCGGGTCCATCCCCAGGCGGAGTTGTGCATCAAGGCGGTCGATGAACCCACCATCGCCGAGCTCAACCAGACCTGGATGGACAAGCAGGGGCCCACCGATGTGTTGGCCTTTCCGATGGATGAACTACGTCCCGGGCTGGTCAACGAGGACCCCGAGGAGGGCATTCTCGGCGATCTGGTGCTCTGTCCGAGCGTCGCCGAGCGGCAGGGTGAGAGCGCCGGCCACGGGACGCAGGCCGAGTTGGAGTTCCTGCTGGTGCACGGCATTCTGCACCTGCTGGGCTATGACCACGCCGAGCCGGAGGAGAAGCGCGAGATGTTCGCGTTGACCGATGACCTGCTCGGCCAGTGGCGCACGCGTGCCTGAGTCGGAGAAGCCACGTTCATGAGTTCTGCCCTCGTTCTCGTCATCCAAGCGGTCGTGCTCGTGGTCGTCGCCGGCCTGCTGACGGCCGCCGACTCCGCGTTGTCCACCTTTTCCCGAGCTCGCGCTGCAGAGTGCCTGGCTGAGTCCAAGACCGGTGCGCGGCGGCTGGTGCAGATCCTCAACGATCCGGCGCCGTACCTGAACACCCTGATCTTGCTGCGCATCGCCGCCGAGGTGGGTGCGGTCGTCGTGGTCACCCTGCGCTTGCTCACGGTCTTCGACGGACGCCCCACCGTGGCCGGCTGGGTCTCCGCCGCGGTGATGTTGGTGGTGTCGTTCGTCGTCATCGGCGTGTCCCCACGAACCGTCGGTCGGCAGCACGCCGAACCGATCGCCTTGGCCAGCGCCGGCCCGGTCGTGTTCGTGACCCGCATCCTGGGCCCCATTCCCAAGTTGCTGATTCTGCTCGGCAACGCGATCACGCCCGGTCGCGGCTATCGCTCCGGCCCGTTCACGACCGAGACCGAGCTGCGGGAGATGGTCGACTATGCCGAGCAGTCGAAACTGATCGAGGACGTCGAGCGTCGGATGATCCACTCGGTCTTCGAACTCGGCGACACGATCGCTCGAGAAGTCATGGTCCCGCGCACCGACGTGGTGTTCATCGAGCGCCACAAGAACTTGAGACAGACCAAGTCGCTGTTCCTGCGCAGCGGCTTCTCGCGATTACCGGTGGTGGAGGAGAACCTCGACGACATTGTCGGTTTCGCCTATCTCAAGGATGTCGTCAAGCGCGATTTCGACGATCCCTCCGTCGAGACCACCCAGCGCATCGATGAGCTGATGAGAACGGCCTACTTCGTCCCCGAATCCAAGCCGATCGGCGCTTTGCTGCAGGAGATGCAGGCGTTGCGCCAGCACGTGGCGGTCGTCGTCGACGAATACGGCGGAACGGCCGGTCTGGTCACGATCGAGGACATCCTGGAGGAGATCGTCGGCGAGATCACCGACGAGTACGACGACACGGCAGCGCAGATCGAACGGTTGTCCGAGCACGTCGCTCGGGTCTCCTCACGCTTCGCCGTCGATGACCTGGACGAGTTGTTCGGCATCGAGGTGGACGACGACGAGGTCGACAGTGTGGGCGGCTTGATGGCCAAGAACCTCGGCAAGGTCCCCATTCCTGGGTCGTCGGTGGAGGTGCAGGGCCTGCGTTTTGAAGCCGAGCGGCTGGCTGGCCGTCGTAACAAGATCGGTACGGTCCTGGTCAGCCCGGTGGCCGCCCCTTCGGCCGGAGCCGACGAGGGTGACGACACCGAGGGCGATTACGCTGCCGACCATGCCTGAGCAATCAGATCGGCCGCTCGGCGCCGAGGACGCCAAACTGGTCACCCTCGCCCGCGCGACCCGCGCCCGCACGGGTGCGGCCGAAGGTGCGGCGGTCCGAGACCTCGACGGACGGACCTATGCCGCCTGCACCGTCGACCTGCCCTCCCTGCGGCTCAGTGCGCTGCACGTCTGCGTGGCCATGGCGGTTGCGTCGGGCGCAAGAGGTCTGGAGGCAGCGGTGGTGCTCGGTTCACGTGCCGAACCCACCGCATCCGACCTGGCGGCCCTTGCCGACTTCGCCGGAGACGGCGTGCCCGTGCATGTCGGCGACCCTGGCGGGAAACTGACGTCGACGCACACCACTCCTGAGGCGCGGACTGCGGCCGAGGCCTAGGGCTGATCGCTGGGCTGGGCGCTGGGCTGGTCGCTGGGCTGGGCGCTGGGCTGGTCGCCCGTTGCACGAGCCGGTGGTGGCAGAACCTCGACGCGGGTCCGCGCCGCCGTGTGGTCCGGCGTGGGCAGGAGCCGGACGACGAACACCCGTCGGCTGGGTCGTGTCCGGACGGCGAAAGAGGCCGTGCCTTCCGCCGACAGCGTCGCCCGCCCCACCACCGTTCGGGTGCCAGCGGCTCGTCTGATCAGCCGCACCACGTCGCCCGGGGCGGTCCCCACGGCCGCCACGGACACGGTGGTCCTCCGATCTCCGGCCGAGGCCGCCGCAGTGACCGTAGCGGCCACCTTCAGCCGCCAGGGATTGCTGCGTACCCGTGGTCTGGTGCGCCACCGATAGCGCTCGAGTCCCACCACAGGGGCACTGTTGGCGGTGGCGGCTCCGCTGGCGTCCGTAGTGGTGCGGACAACCGCTGACCAGCGCCCGGAGCGGCGGACCTGTAGGACCACCGGATGGTCGGCCACCGGGTCGCCGGCGGCCGTGGTGAGACGGCCCGTCAGGGTCACGGAGGTTCCGAGCGGGGCGGTGTGCGAGGCTGCCTCGATCGATATCGATGCCGGGGGAGTGGCCGGCGCGGCGCTGGGTCCGGCGCTGGGTCCGGTGCTGGGTTCGGGGCCGGCCGCAGGGCTCTCTTCCTTGGCAGGGCTCGCCGAAGGGGCCGGGGTGGTGGTAGGTGCCGTGCTCGATGCCGCCGACGGCTGCCGGGTGGGTCCCTGGGCGAGCGGGGATGGCTGGGTGTTCGGCTCTCCACTGGGGCGCGTTGAGGCAAGCCCAGCCGGAGTGGTGGGGGGCGCAGGTGCGGTTGGCTCCGACTGCTCGCCGGTTGTGACTCGGTTGGCGGCGCGCCAGGACCCCGAGGTGCTGCCGAGTCGACCTTGGGCGCCGGCGCGCCGATGACACTGTGGGCGAACTCCTGCACCGGCTCCGGCAGCTTGCCGGAGTAGGCCGCCGCGACCCCGCCGCCCAGCGCGACGGCCACCACGACGGCTGTGCCGCCGGTGCCGATGCGACGCAGCGCCCGTTGAGACAACGGCACCATTGAGGAGCCGGACCGCGCGGCAGCACCGAAGGCCGCGACATAGTCGCTCTCCTGCCGCAGTTCGGCGGGCGTTCCTGGTGCAAGCAGCGCCCGAACCAGGTCATCCTCGTCCCACTCGTCGAGTTGCCACTCCTCGGGATCTTCGCCTCTCCCGCGGGGCTCATCCGGTTCGCTCATGTCACACCACCTCTCATCGACGATCGGACCCGAGGGTCCTGGGACAGGGACTTCAGTCCCCGATGCACGGCCACTCTCACCGCTCCGGGGGTCTTGCCTACCAGCGTCGCCACCGCGGCGACGTCCAACCCGGCGACAACGCGCAGCATCACCATCTCCGCCTGAGCGGGCGGCAGGGTGGCCACCAGCCGGAGAGCGGCTGCGGTGGTCTCACTCTCGACAACGGCTTCTTCGGCGCTGACCGCTCGGCCCTCGGCCCCGACCGTGCCCGGCTCGGCCACGGGCACCACCGGCCGGGCGGTCCGCGCGCGGCCCTGGTCGATCGCCCGGTGCCGCGCCACTGTGAAGAGCCAGGCTCGAAACTCCGGCACACCGCCGGTGAAGCTGCTGAGGTCGCGGATGACCTGAAGCCAGGTCTCGGCCGCCAGGTCCTCGGGCGCATCGTTGCCGCGTACCGTCAGATAGCGCAACAACAGTGGGTGCAGCGCTCGCCACAAGGCTGCAAAGCCCAGCTCGTCTCCATCGCGGGCGCTGGTCAGGGCCGCGTCAAGCGGATCCGGTCTCGCGCCAAGCCGCCCACCGACGCGATCCTCCGAGAGGTCGGGTCGATGGGCAGCGGACTGGGGACGGTGGTCCAGCGCCTTTCCTTTCGTAGCGATGAGTCGGGGTGGCGACGTCGTCAGCCGTGACGGTAATGCGGCGTCAGGACCCGGCGGGGGCGACCACCCGAACCCGAACGCTCGCACTGACCGTGCCAGCCGAGGTGTCGCTGCGGGTCACGATCAGCCGATAGCGGGTGGTCACACGAGGGCTGGAAACGAACGACACGCTGCCGTCGTCCGCCGTGACCGCTGAGTCCACGACCTTGCCGCTGTGCGGCCTTCCCGCCTTCCTGGCCCATAGTTTGATGGTGGTTCCAGCCAGCGCCGCACCCTGCAGGGTGGCGACTCCGGAGACGGTGACGCTCGCTCCTTGGGGACGCTGATCGGGTCGGCCGCGATCGTGACGTCGGGTCGCACCGGCACCCGCACAACGCCGCTTCGTGCCGGCCTGAGCAGCCGGGAACCGAGGAACACCAGCCGGTAGGCCGTCGTCGCGTCGGGGTCGACCCGGAAACGCACCACACCGCGACGCCCGGAGCGCTTGACGCCCTCGAAGACCCAGGCGTCGCCGCCGGCGGTCCGCGACAGCAGGATCACCGGGCGGTTCAGCCTGACCCGGCGCGACTTCACGACGCCGCGGACGATGTCGACGGTGCCGGTCTTGCCCACCCGTGCGATGGCGCGGATCGACAGCGAGGTCGGGAGCCGCCGAGGAGGATGCGTGTTCTCGCGCACCCGGACGCGCGCCACCCCACTGCGGCTGGGACGGGCATCGTCGGCGCCGGCATACCGCCAGCGGTAGCGCGTGGTGACCTCGGGGCTGACGGTGAGCCTGACGCCTCCGCGCGGGCCGGTGGTGGCCTCTCCGATGGGGACGAATTCGTCCACGCCGCGTGGGCGCGCCTCGAGGACGACGGTGCGGCCCGCTGCGGACACGGAGCCGCGGATGGCCAGATGCCCGGAGACGCGGTCCGTGCCGCCCGGCTTGATCGAGGCATGCGCGACGCGGATCGAGAGCGATGTGGCGGCACGCGTGGCGGTGGCGGCGCCGGCGTGCAGCGTCGGGGCGGCCATCAGGCCGGCGACGGTGGCCATCGCCACAGCGCCCGCCGCCCGACGAATCGAGGACCGGTACATGGGACTCCTTCTGCAGAGCGCCCCTGTTGGGCGCGTCACCTTTGACAGCGTGGGGGGCTGTGCCAGCGTTACAGGGTGCTGCGCAACGACCGTCGCGATGGTCGATCGGGGGACGACCCGGCGGCCACGGAAACGGTTTGTCGCGATTCGGGTGGGAGGGGGACCCGCACTAGCCTGGGCTGGGTGAGTACCCGAGCCGCGCAGCACACGGCGACCGTCGTCGGTCGCGAGGTGTTGACGCCACACCTGATCCGGCTGGTGCTGGGTGGCGACGGCTTGGCGGGCTTCACCAGCACCGGCATCCCGGACGAGTGGATCGGTCTGATCGTGCCCGGGCAGTTCCAGATGCGCTACTACACGGTGCGCTCGTGGACCGGTGGGGAACTCGTGATCGACGTCGTCGTGCACGCTCAGGGACTGGTCACCGAATGGGCCTCACGCGACTGTGTGGGTGAAAGCGTCACCGTGACCGATCCCAAGGGCTCCTTTGCCCACGGGCCTGAGGCCGAGTGGCTGATGCTGGTGGGCGACCTGACGGCGCTGCCGGCGATGGCACGGATCGCCGAGACCACCCAGATTGCCGATCTGCGGATCTGGGCCGAGACCCCCGACCCGGTCGGTGACTACCTGTCCGGCGCCGCGGTGACGCACCTGCCCAGCCCGCCCGACGGAACCAGCGGGCTCGCCGACCTGGTCGCAGGGTTGGCCTGGCCGGCCGGCGACGGCTACTTCTGGATGGCCGGCGAATCCGGACAGATGCGGGCGATCCGTAAGCACTTGATGCGGGAGCGGCGCCTGCCCGCGGCGGCGTACGGAGTGATGGGTTATTGGCGGGGCGGCGCGGTGCGACAGCCTCGAGCCATCGATCCGGGGCCGTACTGGCGGGCCGGCAAGGCCGCCGGGCGCACCGACGACGAGATCTGGGCCGCGTACGACGCGGCTCGCTACGAGGAGAATGCGCGCCCATGACCACGTCTTTCGCTGGAGCACCTCCTGGCTACCGCAGCGGCTTCGCCTCGTTCGTCGGGCGGCCCAACGTCGGCAAGTCGACCCTCACCAATGCAGTGGTGGGCACCAAGGTCGCCATCACCAGCGACAAGCCGCAGACCACCCGTACCACCGTGCGCGGGATCGTGCACCGATCCGACGGTCAGTTGATCCTCGTCGACACTCCGGGGCTGCACCGACCGCGGACCCTGCTCGGCGAGCGGCTCAACGACCTGGTGAAGACCACCTGGGCCGAGGTCGACGTCGTGGCGGTGTGCTTTCCCTGTGATGAGGCGATCGGTCCCGGAGATCGCTTCATCGTGACCGAACTCGCCAAGGTGCGGCGCACGCCCAAGATCGCGGTCGCGACCAAGACCGATCTGGTCGACCCGCAGCGCATTGCCGCTCACCTCACCGACATCGCGGCCTTGGGAACCGAAACCGGCACCGAATGGGAAGAGATCGTCCCCGTATCGGCCGTGTCGGGAGATCAGGTCACGCTGCTCGCCGATCTGTTGATCGCGATGATGCCCGAAGGTCCGCCGCTGTACCCCGAGGGTGAGCTCACCGATGCTCCTGAGGAGACCATCGTGGCGGAATTGATCCGAGAGGCCGCTCTGGAGGGGGTCCGGGACGAGCTCCCCCACTCGATCGCCGTCGTGGTCGAGGAGATGTCCCTGCGCGAAGACCGGCCAGAGGACAAGCCGCTGCTCGACGTCCGCGCCAGCGTCTACGTCGAGCGTTCCTCGCAGAAGGGGATCATGATCGGGCACAAGGGCGCCCGACTGCGTCACGTGGGCACGGTGGCGCGCACCCAGATCGAGGCGATGTTCGCGACCCCCGTCTATCTCGACCTGCACGTCAAGATCGCCAAGGATTGGCAGCGCGATCCGAGGCAATTGCGCAAGCTCGGTTTCTGATTCGCGGTGCTCCGACGGCGCAACCCGGCCTATCCTGAGCCGACGCCGTTCCCAGCGTCGGGGTGCCAGCACAGACCGAATGTCTGGCCGCTGGCCCATTGCTCCGCGGTCGGCCACTCATAGCCCCACTCGTAGTCGAGCGCGTCGTCGGCGAGTTGCCGCGCGGCCTCGTCGCACGGCTGCTGCCCCGCGTCGCGGGCACGCTGCGAGCCGGGGTAGCCGCCCTCGCCGAGGTCGATCACCTTGATCGCCCGCCAGGAGTGGCGCCGCGAACACACCACCCGTTGGAAGGTCTCGGTCCCCGGCTCGGCGGTGCCACACATGGCATAGCGCGCCAGCTCTCTCGGCCGGTCGAGGATGCCTTGCAGTCTGCCGGTCAACGGGGCGAGTTCTTCGTCGCCCGCGACCGCGGTCACGTCGCAGCGATACCAGTCGGCCCCCGCGTCGGACTGCTCCAAGGTCGGGGTGAACCACACCGGCCGGAGCATGGTGAGCCGCAGCCGGTCCGGTCGACCGCCGAGAAACGCGGCGACGCGACCCGGACAATCCGCGGCTACGTCGGCCTGCAGGCGATCGGAATCGACCGCAAGGAGATGGCCGTTCACCACCGTGTTGAGCCGACCGACGAACGTGGTCCGGGCGGTGTGCGTGGTGGCACAATCGCGGTTCGCGGAATCGCTGGTGGGTGCCAGCGCCTCATCGAACGACAACCCGTAGCAGGCGCCGACAGCGGGTGTCGGGACCGCAGATGCGCGGGTCGGACCGCGAGTGGGCGAGGGGGAGCCGCTCTCACCGGTCGTGTTGTCGGCAGGCGTCGTGCCCGACGGGGTTTCGGTGGGGTCGGGGCTAGAGGGTGATGGCTGCGCTGTGCAGCCGGAGAGGCCGATGATGACGGCGCTCACGACGGCGGTCAGCATGACGCCGCCAGTACCTTGGGTGGAGTGCCTCATTGTTCGGTCTTCGCCCAGCAGATCGAACGGCGGTTGCCGGCCTGCCATTCGGCTTTCCGGAACCACGTGAAGCCGAAGTCGAATTGGACGGGATAGTTGAGCCAGGCGCTCACCGAGTCAGAGCAGAACTCCTTGGTGCGCACCTCGGCCACCCGGTCGCCGGGATAGGCGTCGTCCGGCTCGCCGAGTTTGATGGTGGTGACGGCCCGCCAGGAGTGAGGTTCGGAGCAGGGCACCTTGACCGAACCGGCCACCGTAGGTCCGCTGGCGCAGACCATCCATTTGTCGTCCGGACGGCCCGCAAGCAGGTTCTTCGCCGAACGAGGCAGGGTCACGTAGTCCTGGCTCTGCTCGCCACCTCCGACCAGGTCGCAGCGGAACCCCCGGTCTCCGGCGGCCCACTCGCTCGCGGTCGGCCGGAACCACGCCCAGCTCAGCACCGTCCTCAGAGAAAGTGACTCATCGGCTGCCGAGGTAGGTACGAAAGGCTTTGCTGCAGGAACGGTAGGCAGCCCTGCTGACGGCGGGATCGCCATACTCGGCCGTGGCGAACTTGCTGGGCAGCGTGGACACCAGAATCGTCTGCGCTGTGTGCGGCTGATCGCAATCGATCGGCTCGGTGCTGTTCGTGGGCCTGGCCACGTCGTCGGCGGTGAGCATCCGGCACTCTCCGACGGCGGGTGGCTTCTCGCCCTCGACCTCGACTACTTCGCTTGGGCTCGGGGCGTCGACACCGGAGGTGCATGAAGACAACAACGCCAGCAGCACCGAGACAGCCATCAGCCGGCTCGCGACCCAGGATCGACGTGGGCGCGCAGCCTCATTGGGAGCGGTGTCTGTGGACATGCTCCTCCTGCGCGATCGGGCGACGGTCGCGCCGATCCTACCTGCGAGTGGCCAGCGCACCTTCTGGCACGGTGAGCGCGAATCGGAGCCCGCTCCACCGCGCGCTAGTGACCGATCAATGCGGCGACTGTGCCGCCCAGCTCATAGGCCGCGCCAAGGTCTCGTCGGTGACGTCGCCGACGACCTCCACGATCTCTGCCGCTTGGCGCCAGGGGAGGGCTCCGGTGATGGTCAGCACCGATCGCACGGCCCCGGTGACGTCGTACCTGCCTTGCACATAGAGCCCGAACGGTCGGCTGCCGGCACTACCTGCGCCGGCCCCGCCCCCGCTGTCGAGGGCGCCGCCGATCGCCAGGAAGTTGCTATCGAAGAAGTGCTTGAGCGCGCCACTCATGTAGCCGAAGTTGGCAGGGGTGCCGAGAATCACGCCATCGCAGTGCGCGACATCGGCGGCGCTCGCCTCGAGAGCCGCGAGGACCACCGTTTCGACACCTTCGATGGCAGGATCGCGGGTTCCCGCCACCACGGCATCGGTGAGGGCGCGGGTCGCCGCGGTCGGCGAATGATGGACGACGACCAGGCGAGGCATGACGCCATCAAACCAGGGTGCTCGGAGCGGATGTCTGTGAAAGTCTCGGCCATGTGGACCTCCGGCGGATCGACACCTACTGCGATCTGGTCCCTCGCGCCCTCGCGGAAGTCGAGGTCGTCGGACGGTTCGAGGTGTTCGTCGCCCGGGAGGCCGTCGGGCACCCCTTCTACGCCCGCCCCTCGGTCTCGGCCCGCGAGGCGACGTTCAGCGCCGCCGACGTCCTGCAGGTGCTGCAGTGGCAACGCGATCACGGCCTGCCTCCGAGCATCGAGTGGATCGACGAGGTGACGCCTGGCCTGCGGCAGGCGGCCGTGGCGGCGGTGGGGGAGTCGACCTTGGAGACGAATCCCCTCCTGGCGCTCGCTACTGACTTCGATGCGGTTGGCGAGGCGGCGGTCGACCTGGGGGGCGGGCGGGTCGAGGTGCTCACCGTCACCAGCCCGCGCCTGGGCGAGGTGGCGGGTGCCGTCGCGGCGGCGTTTGTCGGCGCGGACCAGGCCGCGGCCCACGAGGTCTATCACGTGCTTCGTTCGATGGAGGCGGGCGAGTTGGTGGTCGCCGGCGCCTTCGACGCGTCCGGGGCGGCCGTCGGAGGGGGCTCCGCGGCGCCTCGCGGTGAGGTGGCCGAGATCTCCGGGATCGGTGTTCTGCCACGGGCCCGGCGCCAAGGCTTCGGCGAGCAGCTGACCAGGCAGCTGGTGGTGGAGTTGCGTCGCCGCGGCGTGCCCGACATCTTCTTGTCCGCAGCGTCGGATCAAGCAGCAGCGCTCTATCGCCGGGTCGGCTTCGCCCGCGTCGGGACCGCCTGCGTGGTCCGGGTCCCGTGAGGTGTCGGTCCGGGCGCTCGAGCCAAGCGAATGGCGGGTCTTCCGTGACCTGAGGTTGCGCGCGCTGGCTGAGTCCCCGGACGCGTTCGGCGCGCAGTTGGGTGACGTGCTGGATCGACCGGACGCGCTGTGGCAGGAGCGAGTGGCCGGTCGTGGGCCGATCTTCGCGGCCTACGACGAGGGGGTGCCGGTGGGGGTCGGCGGCGCGTTTCCGCGGCCTGACGAGGGCCGCGCGATGATCTGGGGCATGTGGGTCGACCCGGCGGCGCGCGGGCGCGGGCACGCTCGGCGGTTGCTGGCTGCGCTCGTGGAGTGGATACGCGACGCAGGATTCCCGGTCGTCGAACTTCACGTCACCCAGGGCAACGACGAAGCCCGGCGGCTCTATCTGGCGGCGGGCTTCACGCCGACCGGTGACTGGGAGAGCCTCCGGGAGAGCTCACCACTGCGTATCGAACTGCTGCGTCGTCCGCTGTAGTGACCGACCAGCAGTCGGTGGCCGCCCCCGACCGCGGCCGAGCCCCGACGGTGCCGAGCCCCACCTGTCCCAGTAGTCACTGGCTGAGGGGAAAACCGGCGTGGTTGGGGTGAAATTTCACCCCAACCACGCCGGTTTCCCCGGATATCCGGGGAAACCGACACACCCCCCCGGCCCGCTCAGGCGCGGTTGACGGCGCTGATGACGGCCTTGAGGGAGGCGGTGACGATGTTGGGGTCGAGGCCGACGCCCCAGAGGACCTTGTCGCCGACGGCACATTCGACATAGGCGGCTGCGGTGGCGTCACCGCCGGAGGACAACGCGTGCTCGGCATAGTCGAGCACCCGCACGTCGAAGCCCTGCGGGAGGCCGTTGATGGCGGCCACGAACGCCGCGATGGGACCGTTGCCTTCACCGACGAGGGTCTGCACCTCGCCGTCGATGTAGACGTTGACCGACAGTTGGTCCTTCTCACCGGCGGCCGAGGACGTGTGCACCGAGTTGAGCTTGAGCGGCGCGGTCCGGTCGAGATACTCCGCGGCGAAGACCGACCAGATCTCTTCGGGGGTGATCTCGCCGCCCTGAGTGTCCGTGCGGTCCTGCACCACCCGGCTGAATTCGATCTGCGCTCGCCGGGGCAGATCCAGCTTGTGTTCGGCCTTCAGGATGTAGGCGACGCCGCCCTTGCCGGACTGGCTGTTGACCCGGATGACAGCTTCGTAGGTGCGACCGACATCGTGAGGGTCGATCGGCAGGTAGGGCGCCTCCCACGGCACGTCCGACACGGGCACGCCAGCCTCGGACGCGCGACGCTCCAGGTCCTCCAGACCCTTCTTGATCGCGTCCTGGTGTGACCCGGAGAACGCCGTGTAGACGAGGTCGCCGGCATAGGGGTGGCGCGGGTGTACCGGCAGTTGGGTGCAGTACTCAACAGTGCGACGAATCTCGTCGATGTCGGAGAAGTCGATCTGCGGGTCGACACCTTGGCTGAACAGGTTCAACCCCAAGGTGACCAGGCAGACGTTGCCGGTGCGCTCGCCGTGGCCGAACAGGCAGCCCTCCACCCGGTCGGCGCCGGCCATCATCGCCAACTCGGTGGCGGCGACGGCGGTGCCCCGGTCGTTGTGCGGGTGCAGGCTGATCGTCGTGAACTCGCGGCGGGTCAGCTGGCGGGAGAACCACTCGATCTGGTCGGCATAGACGTTGGGAGTCGCCATCTCGATCGTCGCGGGCAGATTGAGGATGATCTCGCGACCGTCGTCGGGTTGCCAGACGTCGGAGACCGCTTCGCACACCTCGACGGAGAACGGCAGCTCGGTGCCCGTGAAGATCTCCGGGGAGTACTCGTAGCCGATGACGGTGCTGCCCAGAATGCTCTCGGAGTGCTTCATCACCAGCTGGGTGCCGCGGACCGCGATGTCCTTGACCTCGTCCTTGTCGGCATGGAAGACCACCCGTCGAAACAGGGGCGCCAGGCGTTGTAGAGATGGATGTTGGCGTGATGCACGCCGACGAGGCTGTGCACGGTGCGCTCGATCAGGTCTTCGCGGGCCTGGGTCAGCACCGAGATCGTGACGTCCTCGGGCACCCGGTCCTGCTCGATCAGCTGCCGCACGAAGTCGAAGTCGATTTGGCTCGCGCTCGGGAACCCGACCTCGATCTCCTTGTAGCCCAGACTGACCAGCAGCTCGAACATCTTCATCTTGCGGGCCGGGGTCATCGGGTCGATCAGCGCCTGATTGCCGTCGCGCAAGTCGGTGGAGAGCCACCTCGGCGCCTGGGTGATGGTCGCGGACGGCCAGGTCCGGTCGGGCAGGTCGATCGGCTCGAACGCGTGATAGCGCTGCACCGGCATGGAGCTGGACCGTTGGGTGTTGGTGAACCCGGAGTGTTGCAGAGTCATGATCGAAGTCCTCGAAGCTGGGCTGGAGCCGGAGCACAGCACGCTCTCCGCAACGAGGGGGTCCGGCCTAGTCAGACCTCGTTGCGGCAGCGAAGGAGGAGGCTGCGCGTCATGAGGAGGCCAGCGTAACCCATCTAGGACTGCGGTAGGGCGCCGCCGTAGCGGCGGTCCCGGCTGGCGTAGGTCTCGATGGCCGCCCACAGGTCACGCCGGTCGACGTCGGGCCACAACACCTCGCTGAACACGAATTCGGCGTAGGCCGCCTGCCACAGCATGAAATTGGACAGCCTCTGCTCGCCCGAGGTTCGCCACATCAGATCTGCATCGGCCGCCTCGGGCACGTACAGATGCTTGGCGAAGACGCGTTCGTCAACTCGATCGGCCTTGAGGCGTCCGGCGGCCACCTCCCGGGCGATGGAACGCGCGGCGTCGGCCACCTCGGCACGTCCGCCGTAATTGACGCACATCGTCAGCGTCAGCACCGAGTTGTCGCGGGTGAGTTCTTCGGCCACCTGTAGTTCGCGGATCACTGACTTCCACAGGCGCGGCGTTCGCCCGGCCCACCGGACGCGAACGCCGAGGTCGTTCATCTCGTCACGCCGGCGCCGGATCACGTCGCGGTTGAAGCCCATCAGGAACTTGACCTCATCGGGCGACCGCGACCAGTTCTCGGTGGAGAAGGCGTAGGCCGAGATTGCCTTGACGCCGATTTCGATCGCGCCTTCAACGACGTCGAAGAGGGAGTGTTCGCCTTGTTCATGTCCTGCGGTCCGGGGCAGCCCACGTTCCTTGGCCCAGCGGCCGTTGCCATCCATCACGATCGCCACGTGTCGGGGCACCAGTTCGCGGGGAATCGAGGGCGGGCGCGCACCCGAGGGGTGCGGACGAGGGTGCCGGACGGCGTTCACGGGCTCAAGCCTATTGCCCACGACAGGACCCCCGGAGAGAACCCAGAGATGGCCCGAATGGGCTGTTCCCAACCTCTGTCGCGTTGGCAAGCATGGCGATCAGGATCCGCGCCCCGGCGGAGCCGCTGGAGGGAGTCATGTCACGTCCTACCGACGAGATCGAGCAGCAATTGTCGACGCTCCTCCGGCGCACCTCGGCTATTCACGCCGGCACCGCCGAGGGCCATCGCGATCTCGAACGCGCGTCCTACGGAATCTTGTGCCTAATTCTCGACGAGGGTCCACGGCGTCTGGGTGACATCGCTGCTGCCTACGGTCTGGACCCATCGACGATCACCCGGCAGGTGCACGCCGTGGTGGCGGCCGGTCTGGCCACCAAGCGGCCGGACCCAGCCGACCGACGAGCGTCACTTCTCAGCCTCACCGACGAGGGTCGGGCGGCGATCATCGCCACCCGTGAGATTCACCGGGCGTCATTGCGGAAGATCCTGGAGGGCTGGACTCCCGCCGAGCTTGAGGAGTTGGGCGCCGGCCTCAGTCGGTTCAACACCACCGTCGGAGACTGGCTCGCGGAGGGCCGCCAGACGCACGGGTGAGGCGCGCGATCATCGTTCGACGTAGTCCAACGACCGCAGTCCGCGCTCGAGGTGCCACGCCACGAATGCCGCGATCAGCCCACTGGCGTCTCTGAGTGAGCGCGGATCCGTGGCCCGGACGGCCTCCCATTCGCCGGCGAGCAGCGCCCCGAGCACGAGCACGGTGGCAGGCGACGGGCTGGCCGATCCCGGAAGCCGGCAGTCGCTGCACAGAATGCCGCCGGCCGAGGGGTTGAACCATCGATGCGGTCCGGGGTCACCGCAGCGCGCGCAGTGGTCGAACGAGGGCGCGTAGCCCGCGACGGAGAGAGACCGCAGGAGATAGGAGTCGAGGACCTGAGAGGGGGTCTGCACGCCCGCGGCCATCGTTCGCAGTCCGCCGACCAGCAGCAGGAACTGCTGCACGGCCGGTTCGCGCTCCTCGGGAACGACGCGCTCGGCGGTTTCCAGCATCACGGTTCCGGCGGTGTAGCGCTCGTAGTCGGCGCCCAACGCGGAAGAGAACGGGGTCAGCGTCTCGGCTTGGGTGATGACATCCAGGCTGCGGCCCTCGGCGATCTGGAGATCCACGTGGGTGAAGGGCTCCAGGCGCGAACCCCACCGGGAGGTCGTCCGCCGCACCCCTTTGGCCACCGCCCGGACCCGGCCGTGTTGACGGGTCAGCAAGGTGATGATCCGGTCCGCCTCACCGAGCTTGTGGGTCCGGAGCACCACTGCTTCGTCCCGGTAGAGCGCCATGACCCCATTGTGCCGCTCACGTGGCTGTCTTGGGTCAGCGACAAGCCCGACAGGTGCCGACGATCTCGAGGGTGTGGCTGACGTCGGCGTAACCGTGCTCTGCCGCCATCGCCGAGGTCCAGCGCTCGACAGCGGGCCCCTCCACCTCGACCGTGGCTCCGCAGTCACGGCAGACCAGGTGGTGGTGATGGGAGTCCGAGCACCTCCGATAGATCGCTTCGCCCTCTTCGGTCCTGAGCACGTCGACCTCTCCGGCATCGGCCAGCAGCTGGAGAGTGCGATAGACGGTCGCCAGGCCGACCCGCTGGCCGCGGTCGATCAGCAACTCGTGGATCGCCTGGGCCGAGCGGAAGTCATCGAAGCTCCGCAGCGCCTCGGCCACGGCGCGTCGCTGCCGGGTGGGACGCGGTGGGCTGGTCTGAGCCGACTGGGTGGCGTCAGTGTTCGTCATAGTGACTCCCGTGCGGGGCGTGCCGGTGGCCGCCGTGGACATAGTCGATGTGGTCGTCGTGGGGGATCGCTGGATGACCACAGTCCTCGCCGTGCACGTGGGGGTGGGTTCCGACCTGATCGTGACCGGTAACGCCTGGAGCGAACGGCGCGACGATGCGCCGTCGGCGCCGTACCCACGATCCGACGGGCCACGTGACGGCGAAGCCGGCCAGCGCCAGCAGAACGATCGCCGATCCGGGGGCGACGCTGGCGCCGTAGACCAGCGAGAGCCACGCGGCGAGCAGGAGGCCGCCCACGGCTGCGGCAGCACCCAGGGCCATCGCGAGTGCCACCGTGGTGCGGAACGACTTGGTCACCTGTTGGGCGGTGGCGACCGGCACGACCATCAGTGCCGAGACCAGTAGCAGTCCCACCGTGCGCATCGCCACGGTGACGGTCACCGCGGCCAGGATCGCCACCAGGAGGTTGTAGCCGCGGACGCGCAGACCGGCGACGCGCGCGAAGTCGGGATCGAGAGCGACCGCGAAGAGCTGTGGCATCAGTCCCCAGGCCACGACGATGATCACCACGGCCAGGGCGAAGGTCACGCGGACGTCGGTGTCGGAGATGGTCAGGATCGAGCCGAAGAGGAACTCCTGAAGCCGAGCTGCGCTCTGCCCGGCGATACCCGTGATCATCACGCCCGCGGCCAGCCCGCCGTAGAACAGCAGCGCGAGGGCGACATCTCCACCGGTGCGCCCGGCGGCCCGGATCAGCTCGATGGCGATCGCGCCCAGGATCGCGACGACGACTGCCGTCCACGTGGGAGACGCGCCGGTCAGGAGCCCGGCCGCGACGCCGGCGACCGCGACGTGGCCCAGGCCGTCGCCCATCAGCGCCATCCGGCGTTGCACCAGGTAGGTACCGACCGCCGGAGCGGCAAGACCGGTCAGCACCGCTGCCAGCAGCGCTCGCTGCATGAAGTCGTAGGCGAGGAGATCGATCATCGGGCACCGCCGTCGCCAGTGCCGTCGAATGGCGAGGACACCGCCGGAGTGTGGTCCCCCATGTGCCCGTCGACGAGGTCCGGATGGTGATGTTGATGCAACGGGTCGCCGCCCGCGAAGTCGGGATGATGGACGGCGTGATCGTCCAGTGGTGGGCCGTCGTAGGCGATCCGACCGTCGCGGAGAACGATCGACCGGTCGAGCAGGCCGGCCAACGGACCCAGCTCATGAGCGACCAGGACGATGGTGGCGCCTCGGGCCGACAGTTCGGCCAGGCTGTCCGCGAGGGCTGACTGGTTGGGCAGGTCGACACCAGCGGTCGGCTCATCGAGGAACAAGAGGTCGGGGCCGCTGGCGAGCGCGCGGGCGATCAGGACGCGCTGCTGCTGGCCACCGGACAGCGTCGAGACGCCTTCTGCGGCGCGATCGCCGAGCCCGACGACCTCCAACGCGTCGGTGATCGCCCGACGGTCGTCGCGGCTCAGTCTGCGCAGCAGTCGCCGCTTGGTGATCCGGCCCGAGGCGACGACCTCCCAGACCGAGGCGGGAACACCGCCGCTCGCCCCGGCGCGCTGAGGGACGAAGCCGATCCGATCGAAGCGAGTGAACTCCTCCAGTGGCGTCCCGAACAGGCGCACGGATCCGGCGGTGATCGGTACCAGCCCGACGAGGGCTCGCACCAGAGTGGACTTGCCCGACCCGTTTGCTCCGAGGAATGCGACGAACTGGCCGTCGCCCACCGTCATCGAGATCTGGCGCAGAACCGGCCGACCGCCCAGCGCCACCGCTGCGTCGTCGACTTCGATCACAGGGGTCGACGTCAACATTCGTTGGCCTTCTGCAGCGCCGCCAGGTTCTCTCGCATCACGCTGAGATAGTCGCCGCCGGCCCCGTCGGCGAGACCTTCCAAGGGGTCGAGAACGGCCGTGTCGATTCCGAGATCGGTCGCCAGGGTCTGCGCCAGTTTGGGGGTGGCCAGCGTTTCGTAGAACACCGTGGTGATCCCGTCCTTGACGGCGAGACGCTGGAGGTCGGCGAGACCGGCGGGGGAGGGTTCCGCGTCGGGGGAGAGTCCGTTGATCGCGACGACGTTGAGGCCGTAGCGCTCGAGATAGGAGAAAGCGTCGTGGCTGACCACGATGGTGTCGCGTACACACCCGCTGAGCCCGGCGGCGTACTCCTCGTCGAGGACGGCCAGTTGCGCGCGCAACTGGGTGGCGTTGTCGGCGAAATCGTCCGCATGGGCCGGGTCGACGTCGGCCAGTTCCGCCGCCACCGCGTCGCCGAGATCGGCCATCAGAAGCGGGTCCAACCAGAAGTGCGGGTCCAGCTCATCGTCGTGACCGTCGTCGCTCGGCTCGCTGACCGGCAACAGGGCGACGACCTCCTCGGCATCCACGACGGCGGTTCCGTCGCTTTTGGCCTGCGCCACCCCCTCATCGACCGCGGGCTGGAAGCCGTGCAGGGTGACGATGAGGTCCGCCCCGGCGATGGCGACCGACTCGGGCACCCCGAGCTCGAGATCGTGTGGTTCGCTTCCGGGCGAGGTCAGGTTGGTCACCGCCACCAGGTCGCCGCCGACCCGGTTGGCCGCGAACGCCAACGGATAGAACGCGGCCACCACATCGGTACGGCCGTCGTCGGCCGACGACCCCGGCTGGGCGGCGCAGCCGCTCAACAACAGGCCGGTCGCCAGCAAGGACGAGATCACAGTGCGCATGAGAATCATTCTCGTTTAGTTGAGAATGATTGTCAATTGATGGTCACGGTCGCCGCCGGGCTACCGTGGCCGGGTGATGGTGGTGACCCGATTCCGGGTGTCGAACGACGAGCTCGCGTCGTTCCGCGACGACCTCGACCAGGCGCACCGAGCCCTCGCCGAACGTCCGGGCTATGTCAGCGGAACCGTCGGCCGCAACCTCGACGACCCGACGCTGTGGACCTTGGTGACTCACTGGGTCAACGTGGGTGCCTATCGCCGCGCGCTTTCCTCCTACGACGTCAAGGTGCGAGCGACCCCTCTCCTCTACCGAGCCCTCGACGAACCCAGCGCCTATGAACCGGTCGAACCGGGAGCCGACCTCAATGTCGCCTCGACTCGATCGTTAGGCTGATTCCCTTTCCGCGGCCCTCAGCCAGACGCCCGCCAAGACCCCTTTCAGGAGCACCCCCTCGTGGCCACCAACACGTCCCGGCCGACCTCGGCCATCGACGCTGTCGTCTCCCTCTGCAAGCGCCGAGGATTCGTCTATCCGACCGGTGAGATCTACGGCGGCACCCGCTCGGCCTGGGACTACGGACCGCTCGGGGTGGAATTGAAGGAGAACATCAAGCGCCAGTGGTGGCGTTCGATGGTGCAGTCGCGCGAGGACGTCGTCGGTCTCGACAGCAGCGTCATCCTTCCGCGGCAGACCTGGGAGGCCTCTGGTCACGTCGCGACGTTCTCCGACCCCCTCACCGAGTGCCAGTCCTGCCACAAGCGCTACCGGGCCGACCACCTGCAGGAGCAGGCGGCGGAGAAGTTGGCGAAGAAGGGCGGCGCCGAGGTCGACCCCGACGACGTCGACCTGGCCGGCTTGGCGTGCCCCAACTGCGGCACGCGGGGTGCCTGGACCGAGCCCCGGCAGTTCTCCGGGTTGCTCAAGACCTATCTCGGTGTCCTCGAGGACGAGTCCGGCCTGCACTACCTGCGGCCGGAGACCGCCCAGGGGATCTTCCTCAACTTCGCCAACGTGGTGACGTCGCAGCGGATGAAGCCTCCCTTCGGCATCGCCCAGGTCGGCAAGTCCTTCCGCAACGAGATCACCCCGGGCAACTTCATCTTCCGCACCCGCGAGTTCGAGCAGATGGAGATGGAGTTCTTCGTCAAGCCGGGCGAGGACGAGGAGTGGCACCAGTACTGGATCGATGAGCGGACCCGCTGGTACACCGAGCTCGGCATCGACCCCGACAACCTGCGTCACTACGAGCACCCACAGGCCAAGCTGTCGCACTATTCCAAGCGAACCGTCGACATCGAGTACCGCTTCCGCTTCACCGGCACTGAGTGGGGCGAGCTCGAAGGTGTCGCGAACCGCACCGACTTCGACCTGACGACCCATGCCGAACACTCCGGTCACGATCTGCGCTACTACGACCAAGCAGCCGACGAGCGTTACGTGCCCTATGTCATCGAGCCGGCGGCGGGATTGTCCCGCTCGTTGATGACCTTCCTGGTCGACGCCTACGCCGAAGACGAGGCGCCCAACACCAAGGGCGGAGTCGACAAGCGAACGGTGCTGCGCCTGGACCGCCGGCTGGCGCCGGTCAAGGTCGCGGTGCTTCCGCTGTCGCGCAACGCCGACCTCTCGCCCAAGGCCAAGGCACTCTCCGCGGAGCTCCGCGAGCACTGGACGGTCGACTTCGACGACTCCGGCGCGATCGGGCGTCGCTATCGTCGTCAGGACGAGATCGGGACACCGTATTGTGTGACTATCGATTTCGAGACGCTCGAGGACGACGCTGTCACTGTGCGCGAACGGGATTCGATGCAGCAGGAACGGATCTCACTCGGGGGCATCCGCAGTTACTTCGCCGAGCGTCTCGTCGGCTGCTGAGCCGGGGGAGGAAGCCGATGACCACGAATCTTTCGCCGCGCCGTCGCGCGGCCGCTGTGCTCGCGGTGCTGGCACTGACCGCCTCCGGGTGCACCGGTGACGCCGGCGACACCGCCTTGAGTGGCGCAGGCGGGTCGGGCTCTTCTGAGCAGTCGGCGGCCGCGTCCGCGAGCCCTGGCGGCGACGGCTCCCCCTCACCCAGCGAGTCGCCCAAGCCTTACTTGGACGTGCCCAAGAACGTCGCCCTGACCGAGCCCGGCACTGCCTTGAAGGTAGGAGAGCGCGGCACGGTCGCGTGGCGGTTGGACAAGAAGAAGATCGGCGCGCTCAGCGTCACCGTCACCAAGATCGAGAAAGTGACCCTGGAGGAGTTCGTGGGCTGGCGTCTCGACCAGGCGTCCCGCAACTCCACGCCCTACTTCGTGCGCGCCAAGCTCCGCAACGTCGGCCGCAGCGACCTGGCCGGCCGCAGTGTTCCCCTCTACGCGGTCGACAAGACCAACACGTTGATCCAGGCCTCGTCCTTTCAGTCGTCCTTCCGTCCCTGCCCCAGCACTCCGCTGCCCAAGAAGTTCGTGCGCGACAAATCAGCGCAGGTCTGCCTGGTCTACCTGGTACCCAAGAAGGGCACCTTGACAGCCATCAGCTTCCGCCCCTCCAACGATTTCAATCCGGTGACGTGGTCGGGCAAGGCGCCGGAGAAGGACAAGGCGAAGAAGAACAAGAAGAACAAGAACACGAAGGCCGATGACCAGGCCGAGGACCAGAAGCAGAACGGGTGACGGCGACAGCGCTGACCCTCGGTTCGCTGGTGGTGCCGACTCCGGTCGTGTTGGCGCCGATGGCGGGTATCACGAACGCCGCCTATCGCCGGTTGTGTGCCGAGCAGGGCGCGGGCCTGTACGTCTGCGAGATGATCACCTCGCGCGGGCTGGTGGAGGGCGACGAGACCACCCGCCGGATGCTGGTGTTCGACGAGCACGAAACTGTCCGCTCGGTTCAGCTCTACGGCACCGATCCGCGCTACGTCGGTGAGGCCACCAGGATCCTCTGTGACGAGTACGGCGTGGACCATGTCGACCTCAACTTCGGCTGTCCTGTTCCCAAGGTCACCCGCAAGGGCGGGGGTGGGGCGTTGCCCTGGAAACGTGGCCTGCTGGCCGAGATCCTCCACAGCGCGGTGGCTGCGGCAGCCGCCTTCGACGTCCCGGTGACGATCAAGACCCGCAAAGGGCTCGACCAGGATCACCTGACCTATCGGGATGCGGGTCGGATCGCACAGGACGCCGGGTGTGCTGCCATCGCGTTGCACGGGCGGACGGTCGATCAGGCGTACTCGGGCCAGGCCGACTGGGCGGCCATCGCCGACCTGGTCTCACTTGTCGAGATCCCGGTGCTCGGCAACGGCGACATCTGGGAGGCCGCCGATGCGCTGCGCATGATGGCGGAGACCGGCGCCGCGGGGGTGGTCGTCGGTCGCGGGTGTCTGGGTCGGCCGTGGCTGTTCCGCGACCTGGCGGCGGCGTTCGCCGGCGACTCCGTGGCGACCCTGCCCACGTTGGGGGAGGTGAGGTCCATGATGCGCAGGCACGCCGAGTTGCTGTCGGAGCACATGGGCGAGGAGCGTGGCTGCAAGGAGTTCCGCAAGCACGTGGCGTGGTACCTCAAGGGATTTCGGGCCGGGGGCACCCTGCGACACTCGCTGGCCCTGGTGGACTCGCTGGCCACTCTCGACGCATTGCTGGCCGATCTCGATCCCGCGGAGCCGTTCCCGATCTCCGAACTCGGTGCGCCGCGTGGCAGGCAGGGGGGACCGCGCAAGCGGGTCGTGTTGCCGGAAGGCTGGCTCGACGACCAGGACGGGGCCGGCCGCTGGCTCACGGAGGAGATGTCGGAGACGACCGGTGGCTAGTCGTTGGGGATGCCTGCATATGTCTGCGTTTGTGAGTGACATCACCCCCGAGAACGTGGTTTCAGGTCGGTTTGGTTGGGCGAGGATTGGCCGGGATCGCGGTTTCCGTGGTTGAGTGGTCCCTCCGTTGCCAATTCGTTACCTAATCCTGTAGGAACGTACCGCCGACGGAACGCCCCCTGTCCACCAGATGCAAAGGATCAGCGCTGTGGCCACTAGCCACAAGCGGGAAGCCAATGCCCGCGCCGGTCTCCGTTCCCTGTCGACCCTTCGACAGGCGAACCGGTCCTCGTCCACTCACTCCCGCGCAGGCAAGCATTCGGCCGCGCCGGTGCCCGCGCGACCCACTTCGCCGTTCGGCGTCTCCACCGTCAAGGTGATTGCTGCCCCCTTGGCCGTGGTAGCAACCATCGCGGGCGCCTGGACCTTGATCGATGTCGCCGCGCCCACCACCGAGACGCCCCTCGTGGGCGCGACAGCCGATCTGGGCAGGGTGAGCAACACCCTCGGAACGGGCTCCTCGGTCGGCGCCGATCGCGCAGCCGTGGTCTCCCGCTCCAAGCAGCGTGACGCCGCCGCGGCCGAGAACGTGCAGGACATCCTGGAAAGCCAGGCAGACTTCGAGGAGCGCGCTGCCGAGGAGGCCGCGCAAGCGGCGACCCGCAAGGCCATCGCCGGCGCCGACACCGAACTGTGGACGACAGACGTGCTCAACCTCTGGACGGCCCCCGCGGCCGGAGCAGTCAAGATCGGCGAGATCGACGCTGGGAAGCAGGTCCTGGTGACCGGTCGCAGCCTGGCCGGTCGCGAGGAAGTCGTCATCGACGGTCGCGCGCGCTGGGTCAGCGCCGGCTACCTCGACGCGGAGAAACCGGTCGTCGGCATCGGCGGAGTCTGCAGCAACGGCACCTCGGTCGCCTCAGGTGTGAGCGCCAACATCGCAAAGGTGCATAGCGCCGTGTGTGCGGCCTTCCCGTCCATCTCGACCTACGGGACGCTGCGCGGGGGCGGCGGTGACCACCCGCAGGGGCGCGCCGTCGACATCATGGTCAGTGGTGGCCTGGGCTACCAGGTGGCCGACTTCGTGCGGGCGAACGCCTCCGAGCTCGGCGTCAGCTACGTGATCTACGCCCAGCGCATCTGGTCGGTGGAGCGTGGCGGCGAGGGTTGGCGGGGCATGTCCAACCGCGGCTCGTCGACGGCCAACCACTACGACCACGTTCACGTCAGCGTCTTCTGAGGCGCCGGCGGCGCTTTACCCTGCTACGGGTCGTGACACCATGCACCCGTGGGTGACCTCGATGGGGCCGGTGTGCCCGGCTACGACGACGCGTCGCGCGAGCGCATCGTCGCCGAACTGCCCAAGCGGGTCGAGGCTCCGGAGCGCACGCCGTTCGAGCGGGATCGCGCTCGCGTCGTGCATGCAGCCGCGAGCCGACGGCTGGCGGCCAAGACGCAGGTGGTCGGACCTCAGTCCGACGACTTCGTCCGCAACCGGCTGACGCACAGCCTCGAGGTGGCCCAAGTGGCCCGTGACCTGGCTCGGGCCCTGGGCTGCGAGCCGGATCTCGCGGAGACGGCGGCCCTGGCCCACGACCTAGGCCACCCGCCGTTCGGACACAACGGCGAACGGGTACTCGCCGAACTCTCAACCGTGTGCGGTGGGTTCGAGGGCAACGCACAGACGCTGCGGGTGCTGAGCCGCCTGGAGGCGAAGACCTTCTCACCCGATGGCCGTTCGGTCGGGCTCAATCTCACCCGGGCAACGCTCGATGCGTGCACGAAGTACCCCTGGACCTTTGCGGCCGCCGAGCCGGCCCAGGGGGTGCATGCCGACGGGTCGCCGCGCACCGTGGTCAAGTTCGGGGTGTACGCCGACGACCTGGCGACCTTCCACTGGATCCGCAGCGGCGTCGCCGGCCGCCGGCTGTGCGTCGAGGCTCAGGTGATGGACCTCGCCGACGACATCGCCTACTCCGTGCACGACGTCGAGGACGGGGTGGTCGCGGGCCGGATCGACCTCACTGCGGTCGACCCGGCAGCGGTCGCGGCCACCGTGCGCGACTGGTACCTGCCCGACGCCGATCTCGGCGCGCTGGACCGGGCCTGGGAGGACCTCACCTCGATGGGCAGCTGGCCGAAGACGACCTACGACGGGACCAGGCGCAGTCTGGCCGCCCTCAAGAACCTGACCAGCGACTTGATCGGCCGCTTCTGCGGTGCGGCGCAGACCGCGACGTTCGCGGCGATCAGCGGCCCCGTCGCCCGGCACGGCGCCGATGTCGTGGTGCCGGACGAGACCGTGCACGAGATCGCGATGCTGAAGGGGGTCGCGGCGCACTACGTGATGCTGGCCGATGACCGAATGCTGGCGATGGAGCGACAGCGTGAGGTACTCGGAGCACTGATCGGCTCGCTGTGGCAGCGCGGCCCGTCCGCGCTCGAGGTGGCCTTCGCCCAGGACTGGCAGGAGGCCGCCGACGATGCCGCGCGGCGCCGCGTGGTCATCGACCAGGTGGCCTCGCTGACGGATGCCTCGGCGCTCGCCTGGTATGCCCGGCTGGTGGGCGGATGACGTACGAGTCGCTGGGCCCGCCGTTGGTGTGGCTGCCCTTCCCGGCGACGGACCTAGAGGGGGATGGCGAGACGGCGCCCGACGGGTTGCGCTATGAGTTGTTCCTTCCCGAGCCTGGCGAATCTCCTCCGCCCAGCGCGGCCGAGGTCGAGTTCTTTGTGATGCCCTACCGCTTCCACAACGAGGACGTCGAAGTGATCGAGCGGCTGCCTCGGCTGAAGGTCGTGCAGACCTTGACCGCCGGCCTGGATCATGTGCTCGGGCGGATTCCCCCCGGGGTCACTCTGTGCAACGGCCGCGGCATTCATGAGACCTCGACAGCCGAGCTGGCACTGACGCTGACGCTGGCGTCACTGCGCGGCGTACCCGACCACGTGCGTCATCAGGATCGCGCACAATGGAGCTTTGCCTGGGGGGAGTCACTGGCCGACAAACAGGTGCTGATTCTGGGCTACGGTGAGATCGGCCGCGCGATCGAGAGCCGACTCCTGCCGTTCGAGGCGCGTGTGATTCGGGTGGCGCGCTCGGCCCGCCCAGGGGTGCACTCGGTGAGCGACTTGCCCGCGTTGCTGCCGCTGGCCGACGTCGTGATCGTCATCGTGCCGGGAGGCGAAGCCACCGTGGGGCTCGTCGACGCCGCCTTTCTCGCCCGCATGCGCGATGGCGCCCTGCTGATCAATGTCAGCCGCGGCTCAGTGGTCGACACCGATGCGTTGGTCGATGAGTTGACGGCCGAACGATTACGCGCGGCGGTCGACGTCACCGCCCCCGAGCCGTTGCCGACCGACCATCCGCTGTGGCGCGCGCCGGGGCTGCTGATCACCCCGCACGTGGGGGGAGCGAGCAGTGCCATGTGGCCCCGAGCCCACCGGTTGGTGCGCGATCAACTCGCCCGGTTCGCCGCCGGCGCCCCGCTGCGAAACGTCAGCTGAACTGGTCGCCAGGGCGACCAGTTCGATGACGTCGGCGGGTCAGTCCTTGCTGCCCGCCCGCAGGCCCATCGCGAAGCCGACCAGGAGGGTGGCTCCGGCCATCACCTTGCCGACCGGACCGCGCCGGCCCTCGGGCCCCACCGAGCCCGCCGATGTCCCTTGAGTAGCGTCGGGCCCGACCGGGTCGAGACCGAGCCGCCTGGCGGCCCGCTCTCGCAGGGCGCGGCCGTCACTGACCTCCTGCTCGATCTGGGCGTCCATCTTCTCTATCCCCGCGGTGTCGCGCGCTGGGAGGAGCAGCATCCGCTCCGCGGCCAGGCCGGCCTGGAGTTGGCGACCGCGCTCCAGTTCGGCATCGAGTTCCGCGCCGAACAGCAGCGCCGCGTTGGTGAGGTAGAAGAAGAGGAGCGCGACGATCACGCCGGCGAGCGAACCGTACGTGGCGTTGTAGTTGGAGAAGCCGGAGATGTAGAAGCTGAAGCCTGCGGCGGCCAGAATCCAGATCCCGATCGCGATCGCGGCGCCGACGGACACCCAACGGAACTTCGGCTGCTGAACGTTAGGCGTCGCGAAGTACAAGATCGCGACGACCACGATCACCAGCAGGATCATGACCGGCCACTTGGCGATGCTGAAGATCTGGAGGGCTTGTTGCTCAAGGCCCACAGTTTCGCCGATGCGCTCGGCAATCGGTCCCGAGACGACCAGCATGACCAGGATGCTCGCAACGAGCAGCACCTCGACGAGAGTGACTGCCAGCATCGTCAGCTTCAGCCGCACGAGGGATCGACCCTCGCGGATCTGGTAGATCCGATTCATTGCCCGAGAGAACGCATTGAGATAGCCCGACGCGCTGTACAGCGCCGTCAGTAGGCCGATGACGAGCGCAAGACCGGCCGCCTCGGATCGGGCGATGTTGTCGATGATCCCGCGAATGAGATCGGCCGTGCCTGGCCGACACGAACGGATCGAGGAAGGTCATCACCTCGTCCACGGTCTGATCGGCCTGCCCGACGACTCCCAGAATGGAAACCAAAGCGATCACCGCGGGAAAGACAGCCAAGGTGCCGTAGTAGGTGAGCCCCGCCGCCAAGTCGGTGCACTGGTCGCGACCGAACTTTCGCACGCTCTTCAGGAGGATGTACTTCCAGGATCTGCGTTCGATGTCGGTGGGCGAGTCAGGCTTGCGCGGGTCGTCGGGAGGTGGCGCTACCTCCTCGTGGCGGTGCACGGCCTGATCGGTGTGAGCAGCGGTCGTGGACGTCATGGTCCTAACCTAGACTCCCCAGCGTGGCTGGCCTGATCCGAGATGAGGACATCGCCGAGGTGCGCGAAAAGGCGCGCATCGACGACGTTGTCTCCGACTACGTCACGCTCCGCAATGCCGGCGGCGGGTCGATGAAGGGGCTGTGCCCCTTCCACGACGAGAAGTCGCCGTCCTTCCACGTCACCCCCGCCCGCCAGTTCTTCCACTGCTTTGGCTGCGGCGAGGGCGGTGACGTCATCAAGTTCGTGATGCGGCACGACGGGCTGGGCTTCGTCGAGGCGGTCGAGATGCTGGCCGACAAGTACGGCGTGCAGTTGCGGCGTGAAGAGGGCGACGGCCCGGTCCAACGCCCCTCAGGACCCCAGCGCGGACGGCTGATCGAGGCGCACAAGGTCGCGAGCGAGTTCTACGCCGACCAACTGCCCGGCGCCGACGCCTTGGCCGCCCGCCAGTTCCTCAGCGACCGCGGCTTCGATCAGGCCGCCGCTGCGCAGTTCGGCCTCGGTTTCGCTCCCCGTGACGGCGAGTCACTTCTGCGGCACTTGCGCCAGAAGGGATTTCGCGACGACGAGAGCGTGGCCGCCGGTCTGGTGGCGATGGGGCGCTCGGCCTATGACCGATTCCGGGGACGGCTGCTCTGGCCGATCCGTGAAGCGAACGGTGACCCGATCGGCTTCGGGGCGCGCCGGATCTTCGATGACGACCGGATCGAGGCCAAGTACCTCAACACCCCCGAGACCGCGATCTACAAGAAGTCCCAGGTTCTCTACGGGCTCGATTTGGCACGACGCGAGATCGCGCGGGCGTCGCAGGCGGTCGTCGTGGAGGGCTACACCGATGTGATGGCCTGCCATCTGTCGGGGGTGCCCACCGCGGTCGCGACCTGCGGAACCGCGTTCGGTGATGACCATGCCCGGATCCTGCGCCGCTTCCTCCTCGACCACGAGGAGTTCCGCGGCGAGGTCATCTTCACCTTCGATGGGGACGCCGCCGGCCAGAAGGCCGCTATGCGGGCCTTCGAGGGAGACCAGAACTTCGTGGCGCAGACCTATGTCGCGGTGGAGCCGAGTGGCCTCGACCCCTGCGACCTGCGGCTGCGCGACGGCGATGCCGGCGTGCGCGAACTGGTCGCACGCCGGGTCCCGCTGTACCGGTTCGTGCTCGGTAACGTGGTCGAGAAGTACGATCTCGATCGCGCGGACGGCCGGATCGATGCCATGCGTGAGGCGGCGCGGCTGGTGGCGTCGGTTCGCGACCAGTCGAAGGTGACGGCGTTCGCCCAGGAGATCTCCCGGATGATCGGCGCCGACATCGACACCAACCAGGTGCTCGAAGAGGTCCGGCGGGCCGGCCGCACCGGTCGGCCCGCTGAGCGTTCGCTGCAGCGGAGCACGGCTGGTCACGCGGCCGCAGCCGCGGCAGCAGCAGTCGAGACCGCGCCGTCGCCGCGGCGCCAACTCCCCGACCTTCGCGATCCACGGTTCTCCATCGAGCGAGAGACGCTCAAGCTGCTGCTGCAATGCCCCGGTGTCGTCCAGCAGGGCGTCAGCGAGGTGGGTGCCAACGACTTCGCCCACCCGCTCTACCGTGAGATTTGGGAGGCCATGGTGGCTCAGGGCGGCGCTGCGTCGGGTGCCGACGATCCTGGCTGGGGGACCCGGGTGCGCGACGCCGCATCCTCGCCCGAGGCGGCCGCCGTGGTCAGCGCCCTTGCAGTCGAGCCGCTGCCCACGGCGAAGGAGCCCACCCCCGGTCTCGTCGCCGCCCATGTGAACCGGCTCCTGGAGCTGACCGTGTTGCGGCGGATCAATGCGGTCAAATCCCGCTTGCAGCGCACCAACCCGGTTCAGCACGCGGAGGACTACAACAAGATGTTCGGCGAGCTCGTGGCGCTGGAGCAGCACCGTCGTCAGTTGCGCGAGCGTACGGTGAGCGACGCATGAGGCGAGGCTCGCGCCCCCCGGTCGCTGTACCCCGCGGTGAGAAGGTGCTGGCCTGGGCGGCAGCGAAGTCGGGCGGCGCGGTCGGCGGCACGCGCGATGCCCTCTACCTCGCTGTCCCCTTGGCTGGTGAGCCGGTGCGTATCCCCTGGGAGCAGGTCGAAGCGGCCGAGTGGAGGGCCGATGACCGGGTTTTCCGGGTCAGCGAAGTCGGCACCTGGGGCGATCCTCGTCCCTTGCACACGATCGAGCTCGACGACGCCGCACGGCTTCTGCAACTCGTGCGTGAGCGGGTGACGGCCAGCATCGTTCTGCAGCGCGAACTCACGGTGTCGGGGAGCCGCGGGGTGCGGATCCTGGCTCGACGTGCTCCTCGCGGCGACCGCCCGGTGGCCTGGATGTGTGAGTACGACGAGGGCGTCGACCCCGACGATCCGAAGGTGTCGGCGCTGCTCGACGCCGCGCTGGCCGAAGCAAGGGCCGAAGTGGGACTGGACTGACGCCGGACGCGCCGGAGTCCCATCGACTACTGATTCGCCCTGTCCGGGCGTCGCTTGCTAATCTTTCCCGCGCCATCCCCTGTAGCTCAACTGGCAGAGCATTCGGCTGTTAACCGGAGGGTTGTTGGTTCGAGTCCAACCGGGGGAGCAAGGGAAATGGCTGGTGAACTGCGGAAACGCAGGTCACCAGCCATTTCACTGCTCAGTTGCAGAGGCTATGCATCGTTCGCGCCCCTCGACTCCCACCGAACGGGGCCTCGGGCGGGGATCAGGCAAGGACTTCCCTTGTAGGCGGGGCAGTTGCTCGAACTCACTCGGGCGGGGGACCGGCACGCGGAGCGCCACAGGTGCGGGATGGTCACG
>CAWAGO010000009.1:0-97026 GCA_963781605.1 uncultured Actinomycetota bacterium | reverse complement strand
CAATTGGTAGCGCACCTGCTTTGCAATCAGGGGGTTAGGGGTTCGAGTCCCCTAGGCTCCACCGACCGATCCCGCAGCTGAAGCAACCCACGACGGCCACCCTTCATTCGGGGGCCGACGCTTCGGGCCCTTCCCCGCGGCGATGCCGGCCGGCGTGCTCGGCGACGCCGTCCGCCAGCGCTGTCCCGGCGCCGTCGTACAAACCGAAGACCGAGTGGACGCGGTCGCGGAGTTCGGCGGCCTCGTCGTCGTACTGGGCGATGGCCGCGACGGTGCCGGCGAACTCACTGGCCTCCAGCTGAGCGATGGCCGTCAAGGTTGCTGCCGTGGAAGGGCATCGCGAGGACGGCGATATCGACCGCGCCGGCCTGGGTGAGCCGGTGCCAGAGGTCGGGGTCGGTGGCGTCACCCTCGATCACGTCGAAGCCCCGCTTGCGAAGCTGATCGGCGCGCTGTTCCCGGTTCTCGATGCCGACGACGTGCAGCCCGTAGGTGTCGGCGAGCTGCTGGTACGCCGCCTGTCCGACCCGCCCCATGCCGAAGACCACCGCGTCCGCGTGCCCGACGTCGATCGGCCGGTCGTCGGGGTGCAGGTTCGCCACGTCCTGCGCCGGCAACCGCCGCTCGGCGAAGGCGACCAGCCAGCCGATGCGGCGGTTGATCACGACCGAGAGGATGAAGCTCATCGCGACCGCGCTGCCGAGGACGGCCAGCCAGTCCTCGGAGACGAAGCCGGCCGAGGC
The DNA here is from genome assembly GCA_963781605.1 of uncultured Actinomycetota bacterium. Lineage (GTDB taxonomy): Bacteria > Actinomycetota > Actinomycetes > Propionibacteriales > Nocardioidaceae > Nocardioides. Next base: position 96,283 of record CAWAGO010000009.1, on the reverse strand, counting down.
CCCCACGGCGATGACGATAAGGCCGAACTCGGAGTAGTTGGCGAGCACGGTCCCGGTGAGGACCGAGGTGCGGTGTCTCATGCCCTGCCACCACAGCAGGCCGACGAAACCCAGGGACTTGAGCGGGATCAGCAGCACGAGCAGCCCCGCGAGCAGCAGGTCCACACCCGAGGGGACGCCGCCGGTGAAACCGATCGACAGGAAGAAGCCGACCAGCAGCAGCTCCTTGATCGAGAACAGGGCTTTGGACAGCTCGTCCGCGCGGGCCTCATTGGCGAGCAGGAGGCCGATGACCAGGGCGCCGAGGTCACCCTTGAGCCCCACGGCCTCGAAGAGCGCGTAGCCGGGGGCCAGTGCGAGGGCCACCCCGAACACCGGCATCAGCTCGTCGTGACCGAGCTGGCGCAGCACCCGCCGGACGGGCCATGCGGCCGGCAGCAGCAGGACCAGCAGCACCGCCCACGGGCTCGGTGGCGACGCCTTGGCGAGGGTCAGGAAGAGGACGGCAGCGATGTCCTGGATGACCAGGATCCCGACCGCCGTCCTTCCGAACCGTGACCGCGCAGAACTCTGATCCTCCAGAACGGTGACGACGAGGACGGTGCTGGAGAACGTCAGGGCGAAGCCGATGACCAACAGGGCGCGCCAGTCCTGCCCGCCGAGCAGCCCGATGCCGATCAGGGCCAGAACGGCCAGGTACGCGAGGCTGAGCGCCGCCGTGACGCTCATGTGCACGACCGCGGTCAGCCAGACCTCGCGTCGGACCAGGACGCGCACATCCAGCTTGAGGCCGATCCCGAACAAGAGCAGCGCCACACCCAGGTCGGCAAGCGTGTCGAGCGCCGGCAGCTTTGGAACCCCCGCGCCGTGCAGTACGAACCCCGCCACGAGGAAGCCCACCAAGGGGGGCAGCTTCAAGGCGGTGGCTGCGAGGCCGGCCATCAGCGCCACCATCAGGACGAGGCCGAGATCGGTCATGGCGACGATGCTGGCACGAAACCCACTCGTTTGCCGCGACCACGACAGCGACCCTCCCGAGACACGTCGCTGAAAGGACGAGCGGTCCCGGCCCCGTGGGACCGCGAGGTCGCACGCTACTGCGCGTTCGCGGGCTCAGGAGTCCTGTGCGGCTGGAGGTCCACGCGCCGCAACAGTTGGGCATTCAGCGCGACGATGATCGTCGAGACGCTCATCAGCACGGCCGCGACGGCCGGAGGCATCGAGATGCCGGCCCAGTTGAGGGCGCCGGCGGCGATCGGGATAGCGAGGATGTTGTAGCCGGCGGCCCAGACGAGGTTCTGGATCGACTTGCGGTGGACCGCGCTCGACAGGGTCATGATCGAGGTCACGCCGCGTGGATCGTCGCTGGTGAGAATCAGACCGGCGGATTCGATCGCGACATCGGTGCCCGCGCCGATCGCGATGCCGACGTCGGCCCGCGCGAGCGCCGGGGCGTCGTTGACGCCGTCACCGACCATCGCCACGCGCAGGCCGCGGGCCTGAAGTTCGGCGACCTTCGCGGCCTTGTCTTCGGGCAGTACCTCGGCGAACACCTCGTCGACGCCGAGGTCGGCGGCGACGGCGTCGGCGACCTGGTGGGCATCCCCGGTGATCATGACGACGGTGCGTCCGGCGGCGTGCAGGTCGGCGACCGCTTGGCGCGCCTCCGGCCGGACTTCGTCTTCGACGGCCACCGCACCGAGGATCTCGGCGTCGCGCACGAGGTAGAGCACCGAGGAGCCGCGCTGCTTCCAGGAGTCGACTGCGGCTGTGATCGACTCCGGCACGCTCGCACCGGTCTCGCGCAGCAGCGCCGGCCCGCCCACCTGGTACGTCTCCCGGTCGAGCGTGGCCTGCACCCCACGACCTGGCAGCGAACGGAAGTCGCTCGCTCGGGCCACGTCGCCGTGCTCTCGAGCAGCGGCCAGGATGGCTCGCGCGAGCGGGTGCTCGCTCTCGGCCTCCACGGCGCCCGCGAGCAGCAGGAACCGACCCTCGGTCAGGCCGCCCGCCGGCGCGACACCGACGACCACATGCTGCCCCTTCGTGAGCGTGCCGGTCTTGTCGAACAGCACAGCGTCGAGCTTGCGGCTGCGTTCGAGCGCGAGCCGGTCCTTGATCAGGATGCCGTTGCGTGCCGCCCGCGAGCTCGAGATCGCCGTGGTCAGCGGGATCGCCAGGCCCAAGGCGTGCGGACAGGAGATCACGAGGACCGTGACGACGCGAACGACGGCTTCGTCACCGTCGCCCATCGCCGTCCAGACGATCGCCGTGATCAGCGCCGCCGCCATCGCCACATAGAAGAGCAGCGCTGCGGCGCGATCGGCGAGCACCTGCGAGCGGGACTGGGAGTCCTGCGCCTCGGCGACGAGGCGCCCGATGCCGGCGAGTGTCGTGTCCTCGCCGATCGCGGTCACGCGGACGCGGAGGGAGGAGTCGGTCGAGATGGTCCCGGCGACGACCGTGTCGCCCGCCGCCTTGGCGACGGGTCGCGACTCTCCGGTGATCATCGACTCATCGAGCTCGGCGCCGCCCTCGGTGATCTCACCGTCGGCCGGGATGCGCGCACCCGAGCGCACCAGCACGAGGTCGCCCGGCTTCAGCTCGGCTGCTGGAATCGTCTGTAGCGTGCCGTCGTCGGCCAGTCGTTCGGCCTCATCCGGCAGCAGGGCCGCAAGTGCCGACAGGGCGTCCTGAGCCTGCCCGAGCGCCTTCATCTCCTGCCAGTGGCCGGCCAGCATGATCGTGATCAGCGCCGCCAGCTCCCACCAGAAGTCCAGGTCGAACGCGCCCAACGAGGTCGCCATCGATGCCACGTACGCGACCGTGATCGCCATCGCGATCAGCAGCATCATTCCCGGCGCGCGCTCCTTGGCCTCGCGCACGCCACCCCTCAGGAATGGTTCCCCGCCCCATACGAAGAGCACGGTGCCGAGCACGGGGCCCACCAGCTCGATGCCCGAGAAGTCCAGTTGGTACCCGAACCAGTCCATGACCATGCGGCTGGTCGCCACGACCGGGATCGTCAGCAGCAGGCTCCACAAGAACCGCCGACGGAACATCTCGACACTGTGGCCGGCGTGCTTGTCATGGGCTTGACCGGAGCGCTTGTGGTCGTGGCCGGTGTGCGCTCCGCGGTCGCTCTTGTCGGCGGACATGGACACCAGATTAGGACCACCCCAACCCTCAGGAGCCTCGACCCTTGGCGTCGAGACCAGCTGGCCACCAGCGGTCACGGCGGTCAGCGTCAGCCCCGCAACTAGGCTGACCGGGTGTCCTGGCGCCGGCTGATCTCACCGACGATGCTGGCCGTCCACGCGATCGCGATCGTCGCCACTGGGGCGGCGATCTCTCTCGGGCTCTGGCAGTACGACGCGTGGCAGGCCCGCCGCGCCGCCGACGCGGTGGACCTTGGGGCACTGACCCCGATCACGCTGGCCGAGGCGATGGGCCCTGACGACCCTTTCCCCGGCGACAAGGTCGGCCAACCGGTCGTCGTCGTCGGCACCTGGCTGCCCGACGACACGTTCGTCGTCGACGGTCGCCCGCTCGATGGCGTCGACGGGTCGTGGGTGGTGACTCCGGTCGTCATCGGCGACCCGGTGACCGGCTCGGCGCTGCCGATCGTCCGCGGTTGGATCTCGGACCCCGCGCCCTCCGTCGACAGTCTGCCGCCGGCGCCGACCGGGCGCACCGAACTCGTCGCCTGGCTGCAACCGGGCGAGGGCACTGGCGAGCCCGACCCGGATCCGAGAGACGACATCCTGCCGCAGCTCCGGCTGGCCGACGTTCTTGCGCGGCTCGACCGTGACGTCTACGGCGGCTACGGCATCGTCGCCGACCGAACCGGTCCCGGCGACTGGCCGGTCGGGGCCGCTGCGGTCAACGCCGGCACCGCCGAGCTCAAGCAAGCCAGCCCCGATCAGCTGCCGCCGTCGCCGCGCTTCACCGCCCTGCGCAACCTGCTCTACGCCCTCGAGTGGTGGTTCTTCGGCGGCTTCGCCTTGTTCGTGTGGTGGCGCTATGTCCGCGACGAACTGAGCGCCGATGAGCCATCTGTAGCCGGGGAGGGCGCCGACCCGTCTCCGCCTGGCCAGTAGGTTGGCCCCGTGCAGCGGTTGTTCACCACCTATCGAGTTCTCGCGTTCATCGTCGGGATCCTGCTCGCGTTCGGCTCCTTCGTCGCCCTTCCGCTCAGATATCTGACCGCCGAGGGCAGCTCGCTCCAGCAGTTCGGCGAGAGTGCCAGCCTGGTCTGGGTCGTCCACGGCTGGGTGTTCATGGTGTACGTCGTGGTTGCGTTCTTCCTGTCACGTCGCGCGGGATGGACGCCGGTGTTCACCGGTATCGCCCTCGCGGCAGGTCTGGTGCCGTTGCTGATCTTCTGGGTCGAGCATCAGGTCACCCGACGCCTGCGGACGGACTTCCCCGAGCTCGTCCGATGAGCAAGCCGACGACCGCCTTCGTCCTCGGCGGGGGCGGCATCCTCGGGTCGGTCGAAGTCGGCATGCTGCGGGCGTTGTTCGACCGCGACCTCACGCCCGACATCGTCGTCGGCACCTCCATCGGGGCGATCAACGGAGCCTTCGTCGCCCAGGATCCGCATCCTGGCGTCGTGGACCGACTGGCCGAGCTCTGGCGCACCGTCACCGCGAACCGTGAGGTCTATGGCGCGCAGCCGTTGCGCACCGTCCGCCGAGCGGTCAGCACCAAGACCCACTTCTACTCCGCCAAGCCTCTTCAGCAGCGGCTGCGCGAGGAACTCGGCGACGCCTTGATCGAGGACCTCCCGATCACCTTCCAGGCCTGCGCCTCGAGCATCGAACGCGCGGCTGAGCACTGGTTCACGGCCGGCCCCGTGGTTGACGCCGTGGTCGCCAGCGCTGCGGTACCCGGGCTGCTTCCGCCGGCCAAGGTCGGCGACGAGCATTTCCTCGACGGCGGCATCGTCAACTCCATCCCCGTCGGGCGTGCTGTCGAGCTCGGCGCCACTCGAGTTTTCGTCCTCCAGGTCGGCCGGATCGATCGCCCGCTGGTCGCCCCGACCCGCCCCTGGGACGTGGCCCGGGTGTCCTTCGAGATCGCCCGGCGGCACCGCTTCCACCGGGAGATGGCCGCCCTCCCCGACGGCGTCGAGGCCCATGTGCTGCCGGCGGCCGGCACGTCGGCCAAGGACGACCGGTTGTGGGCCGCGGTGGACTTCGGCAGCGTCGAGGCGAAGATCGAGGCGAGCCACCGCGCCAGTCTGGCCTACCTCGACGCCTCGCTCGGCCGGTCGACGCCGGGGCTTGACCCATGACACCCCGCTTCGCCACCGTCATCTCGTGAAGGTCGTGATGTGGCTGATCCGCCGGCTGGTGGTCGCGCCCGGCGTCATCTCGTTCACCGTGCTGATGTGGGTCACCCTGCCGGGGTGGTTGATCATCGCGGCGGTGGCGTCGCCACTACTTCCAGGCAGTTGGCGGCCGCTGCGACTGGCCTGGCTGGTGCTGCTCTACCTGACGGTGGAGTCCGTCGTGCTGGTCGTCCTGCTCGGCTGGTGGCTCGCCTCGGGGTTCGGCTGGCGGCTGCGCACGCCCTACTTCCAGGGGCTTCACTACGAACTCGTGCAGGGGATGTTGTGGGTGCTCTTCGCCGAGGGCAAGCGGATTCTCCGACTCACCATCGCCACCGAAGGCCCGGCACCTGACGCCCACCCCGGGGTGCCGGTCCTGGTCGCGTGCCGGCACGCCGGGCCGGCCGACTCCTTCACGCTGGTGCACGCCCTCATGCACGAATACGCGCGGGAGCCTCGCGTGGTACTCAAGGACACGTTGCGCTGGGACCCGGCCATCGACGTCTTGCTCAGTCGGTTGCCGGCGCGCTTCATCTCGCCCAACCCCGGCAGCGACAAGGCGGCGGACCTGGAGGTGAAGATCGCCCAACTGGCGACCGGCCTGGACGAGAACGACGCGTTCGTGCTCTTCCCTGAGGGAGGCAACTTCACCCCGGCGCGGCGCCAGCGCGCCATCGATCGGCTCCGTGAGCGCGGGCTGCGGGCGATGGCGGACCGGGCCGAGCAGTGGACGAACGTCCTCGCGCCACGACCCGGGGGCTTCCTTGCAGCCCTCGACGCGGCGCCCGAGGCCGATGTGCTGCTGGTGGCGCACACGGGTCTGGATCACCTGGTCACCGTCGGCGACCTGTGGCGCACCTTGCCGATGGACAAGCAGATCGTCATGCGGTGGTGGCAGGTCGCGCGCGCCGACATCCCGGCTGGGCGTGAGGAGCGCATCGAATGGCTCTATGACTGGTGGACACGGGTCGATGCGTGGATCGACGACAACCGCCCCTCGCCGGCCGCCTGACGCAACAACGCCGTGGATCACGGTCACCAGGTGACCACGATCCACGGCGTTATCGTGGGCGAAACCCCGCGTCAGCTCTTCTCGGACTCGCCTTCGGCCAGCTCGACTACCTCGGCGGGCTCGTCGGGAGTGGTGGCCTCGTGGGGCACATCGGCGCTGTCGGCGAGCGATTCGTCGGGCGCCGAGCCGCCGGTGTCGTCCGGAGCCTCCTCGCCTGCCTCGTCGGCCGGGTCAGCTGCGGCATCGGCGGCCACGGCCTTGGCGGCCGGGGTTGGAGCGGGGGCGGGCTGATAGGACGACTGCCAGTTGTCCTCGGCCTGGTTGCTGCGCAGCTTGGAGTAGACCCAGCCGCCGACCGCCAAGAGGCCGCCCACGAACAGGATCTTCTTCAGCTTGCCGCCCTTGGCGGGCTCCTCACCCTTGACCTCGGCGACCTTGCTCGCTGCCAGGTCACGGCTTTCGGCGAGCTTGGCGGCAGCAGTGCCCCGGCCTTCCGCGAGCTTGATGGCGGCCACGTCGCGCCCCTCGGCGAGCTTTGCAGCAGCCACTTCGCGCCCTTCGGCGAGCTTCGTGGCGGCGACGTCGCGCCCCTCGGCGATCAGCGGGCGGGCCTTCTCGCGGGCTTCACTCGCGGCGTCCTTGGCGGACTGAGCGGCTGGTTCGAGCTGCGAGATGACCGTCTCGGCGAACTCCGCGGCATGGTCGATGAAAGTCTTCTTGCGGCGAATCCTCATCTGGCTCCCTTGTCTGACGGTTGGTCCAAGTCGTCGTCGGGCACCAGCCTAGTCCCTGTCTCCCGGCCGATCGATTGGCGCTCCGTGAAAGGATCGGGGAGACGACTCGGGATGGCTCGAGTTGTCCTCCCAGATCGGGCGGCCGCCGTGGGCGGCCCGACCCCCACGCACGAAAGGCAAATATGAGCGACCTCAAGGCCACGCTGCGCACCAACCGTGGCGACATCGTCCTCAACCTGTTCCCCGACCACGCTCCGCAGACCGTCGAGAACTTCGTTGGTCTGGCCGAGGGCACGAAGGAGTACGACTCGGGCAACGGCCGCACCGGTCGCTTCTATGACGGGCTCACGTTCCACCGGGTGATCAGCGGTTTCATGCTGCAGGGCGGCTGCCCGCTGGGCACCGGAACCGGCGGTCCGGGGTACACGTTCAAGGACGAGCCGCATCCGGAGCTGACCTTCGAGAAGCCCTACCTGCTCGCGATGGCCAACGCCGGCCCGGGCACCAACGGGTCGCAGTTCTTCATCACCGTCGGCAAGACCCCGTGGCTCAACTTCAAGCACACCATCTTCGGGGAGGTGGCCGACCAAGCCTCGCGTGACGTCGTCGACGCGATCGGCGCGGCGCCCACCGGTGCGATGGACCGTCCGGTCGACGACGTGGTCATCAACTCAGTGGACATCGAGCGCTCCTAAGCACCCATCATGACCGAATCGACCCCCGCGCAGACCGGGGTGCCGACCTGTTATCGGCACCCCGGTCGCGAGACCTACATCTCCTGCCAGCGATGCGGGCGCCCGATCTGCCCGGACTGTATGACGTCAGCGGCGGTCGGCTTCCAATGCCCCGAATGTGTGAAGCAGGGCGCTCGCGACACGCGTCAGGGCTTGACCCCCTACGGCGGCCAACGGGTGGCCAACCCGGGATTGACCTCGATGATCCTGATCGGGATCAACGCAGCGGTGTGGGTGGCGATCTTCCTCACCGGGTGGGGCGCCAGCCCGCTGCTACGTGAGTTGGCGCTGAGGCCGGTGTCGGTGTCGGTCGGAGGAGCGTGGTGGCAACCCTTGACGGTGGCCTTCACGCATGTGCAGTTGATTCACATCGGCTTCAACATGCTGGCGCTGTGGGTGTTGGGCCCGCAGGTGGAGCTGGCGTTCGGGCGCGCGCGCTTCCTGGGGTTGTACTTCGGCTCGACCCTGGCCGCCTCCGCGACGATCATGCTGCTGTCCTCGCCCCTGGGCTGGACCGTCGGCGCCTCGGGAGCGGTCTTCGGATTGCTCGCCGCGCTGTTGGTGATGGCGATCAAGGTGCGCGGCAATGTTCAGTCGATCGCGATGTGGGTCGGCCTCAACGTCGCCTTCACGGTCTTCGGAGCGGGCGCCATCTCGTGGCAAGGTCACCTGGGTGGCTTCGTCGGGGGTTTGGCGATCGCGCTCGGCGTGATCTATGCACCCAAAGGTCCGAGCCGCGCCACGCTTCAGTGGCTGGCCATCGCCGCTGTCACGGTGGGGTCGCTGGCGGTCATCGCCCTGCGAGCGGCGACGCTCAGCCTCTGATCACGCTGCTCGGGGAGTTACACGGGTGTAGTTATCCACATGTTGTTCACAGCTGTGGAGAACTCTGTCTCTGGTCTCGACAGGCTCGACCGGCGACGGGCTCGACCGGCAACGGGGCTCGACCGGCGACGGGCTCGACCGGCGACAGGGCTCGACCGGCGACAGGGCTCGACCGGCGACAGGGCTCGACCGGCGACAGGGCTCGACCGGCGACGGGTCACTCCCAACGGGTGGCGTAGGCGAAGCCGACCGCCATGAAGCCGATGCCGACCATCAGGTTGAACTGGCCGAGAGCGTCGAACAGCGGCACCGCGTCGATCTGGTTGGCGAACACGTAGAACGTGACGATCCAGGCCAGGCCGATCAGGAAGCAGCCGAGCATCCCGACCACCACTCCGCGGCCCCGGCCCAACGGTGTGGTCGGGTGAGCGGCCACGATCAAGCCGAGGAAGACCAGGCCGAAGCCCACGGCGAAGTTCCACCGATCCAGGTCGCCCATGAACTTCAACGAACCCAGGCTGCCGGGCTCCTCACCGGGAGCCACCCACACCTGCGTGTAGTAGACGGCGACCCAGGCGATGCCGACGGCGATCATGATCAGGGACGAGATGAAGCGGACGGAGAGGAGCGAGCCGCCGTCGGGGTCGAACGACCTTGGCTGGGTCTTGCTAGATGGCACGTCAGCTCCTTGGCTGTGACAGGGCGTGCGCGATGAGCAACACGGATTGGCATCGCGGGTTAGCGTAGTCGTCGTGACATCCAGAACCCAGGCGCGCCCCGCCGCCGACGACGAGGGCCAGCCACCGGGCCAGTCGTCCGGCCAGTCGTCGGGCCAGTCGTCGGGCCCTGCCCCCACGCGACGCGGTCGGGCCGCCTGGAGCGTCATGACTCCGCTGGTGATGGCGCTGACCGGCGTGATGTTCTATCTCGGGGCCGCCAGCACCGATGGTGGCACCGATCTCCGGTCCGGGCGCTACACCGATCTGGCGTCACTGGTGCGCAGCGAGAGCCGCGCGGCGCGGTTGCTCACCGCCCAGGCCGAGGAACTCCGCGCGGAGATCGCAAAGACGACCGATGAGATCGACGACGCGCAGGTGGCGAAACGTCGCAAGGAGGTCGAAGCGCTCTCGGCGCCGGCCGGCCTGACGCCGGTGAGTGGTCCGGCCGTGACGGTGACCCTGTCGGATGCTCCCGACGAGGTCATCAACGCCACCGACCCCAACGACATCTACAAGGTGATCGTGCACCAGCAAGACATCCAGGCCGTGGTCAATGCCATGTGGAAGGGCGGCGCGCGAGCGATCACCGTGCAGGGCAAGCGACTGATCACCACGACGGGCATCAAGTGCGAGGGCAGCGCCGTCCTGCTCGGAGGCTCGCCGTATCCGCAGCCCTATGTGATCACCGCGATCGGCGATCAGGCCAGGATCCTGCAGGCACTGGAGTTCGATGCGACGCTGCAGAAGTATCGCGAGGACGCCGCCAGCCCGGAGATCGACGTGGGGTGGGATCTTTCGACCGAGGCGATCGCGACCGCTCCGGCCTATGACGGTCTGCAGCAGCTCAACTTCGCCGCCCCAACCGATCCGACCAAGGGCCCCTGATCTGCAACTGACCGTTAGTTGACCGATCGCTACGGGTTGGGAGTCGGCGTCGGACTGGGGTCGGGCGCGGGAGGCTCGGTTTCAGTGGGAGTCGGGGTGGGAGTAGGAGTCGGCTCGACATAGGTCGACACCACGATGGTGACGGCGCCGCCCTGGCTGAGCTGCTGACCCTTGTCCGGGCTCTGGTCGATCACCGTGCCGGCGGGTTCGGTGGTGTCATTCGAGGTCACCACCGAGGGTGTGAAGCCGGCATCGCGCAGCTTGCTCTCGGCCTCCTCCTGCGTCAGACCGACGACATTGGGTACCTTCTCGGGGCCGTCGGAGTAGAAGACCGTGACAACGGAGTTCTCCGCGGCCTGCTCACCCGCCGCTGGATCGGTGCGCAGCACCCGGTCGACCGGCTCGTCGGACTCCTCCTTCTTCACCACCACCCGGAAGCCCAGGTCGCGGAGCTGATCCCTCGCATCGTCCTTGTCGGCACCGATCACCGACGGCACCTCGATCGTCGGGGGTCCGTCGGAGAGCACGAAATCAACTTCGGAGTCGAGATCGACCTCATTGTCGGCCGCCGGCGACTGTTCGATGACCTGCCCCTGCGGGACCTCGTCATCGGCGCGGGAGTCGATCTGCCCCACGGCGAGCCCCGCGGTGCCGATCTCGGCGCGGGCCTCCGACTCGGTGAGGCCGGACAGGTCCGGCACGACGACCTGTTCGACGGGATCGTCGAACATGGCATTCAGCAGGAAGTAGCCGCCGACGACCAGGGCGATTCCGAGCAACCCCATGGCGATCCACCAGCCGACCATGCTGCGCGGGCGGTCGTCCTCGTCGTCCTCGGCGACCGGCTCGTTCAACGAACCGGTCGCGGCCGCTGGCGCGGAGGGGAGGTAGGCAGTGGCAGGGGCGGCGCTCGCTGCGGCCACCGCGGCACCGGCGACCGGCACCGTGGGCGCGGCCACCGGATGCCCGGCCAGATAACGCTCGATGTCGTCGCGCATGTCCGCGGCACTCTGATAGCGGTCGGCGACGCGCTTCTCCAGCGCCTTCATCACGATCGCGTCGATCTCAGGATCGAGCGAGGTGTCATGGTCCGACGGCGGATCGGCCGGCTCGCGGACATGCTGGTAGGCCACCGCGACCGGCGAGTCACCGACGAAGGGTGGCCGGCCGGTGAGGAGTTCGTAGAGAAGGCAGCCGGTGGAGTAGACGTCGGAGCGCGAGTCGACCACCTCACCACGGGCCTGCTCGGGGGAGAGGTACTGCGCTGTGCCGACGACCGCGGCGGTTTGGGTCATGGTGGAGGAGGCGTCCGACACCGCCCGCGCGATGCCGAAGTCCATCACCTTGACGTCGCCGGCTGGGTTGAGCATCACGTTGCCCGGCTTGATGTCGCGGTGGATGATGCCGGCCCGGTGGCTGTAGTCGAGGGCCGACAAGACGTCGCTGGTGATCTCGAGGGCCCGCTCGGGGAGGATCTTGCGACCCTCTCGGAGGATGTCGCGCAGCGTGCGCCCGGCGACGTACTCCATCACGATGTAGGGCTGCGCGACGTGGGTGCCGTCAGTCGACATCTCTTCGCCGGTGTCGTAGACCGCGACGATCGACGGGTGGTTCAGCGCCGCCGACGACTGGGCCTCGCGGCGGAAGCGCGCCTGGAAGGTCGCGTCGCTGGCGAGGTCGGTGCGCAGGCGCTTGACGGCCACCGGACGCCCGAGCCGGGTGTCCAGCCCCTTGCGGACCTCGGCCATGCCGCCGCGGCCCAACATCTCACCGAGCTCGTAGCGGCCGCCGACAACCACCTTTGGTCGGTCGGTCATGAGGACCCTTTCTCATTCGTCGCCCGAGATCTCGATCGTCGCATCCGCCGGGCTGCTGACCCGGTTGAAACGCCTGCCTGTCCGGTCCTGGTCGCTGAAGCGCTCACGGGCCGATCACCGCCTCCATGACCGCCTTGGCGATCGGTCCGCCCAGACGCCCGCCCGCGATCTCGTCGCGGGATGTCTGGCTCGACTCGACCAGCACCGCCACCGCGATCTGAGGGTCGTCGGCGGGCGCGAAGGAGACGAACCACGCGTAGGGCGGCCGGGACGGCGTGCTCTGCGCCGTTCCGGTCTTGGCCGCGACCTCGATGCCGGGGATGGCGACCACCGTGGCGGTGCCTTGATTGACCGTGGACACCATCATCTTGGTGAGCTGCTGAGCGGTGCTCGAGGAGACTGCTTGGGACAGCTCGGAGGGGGAGGTCTTGTCGAGGCGCTGCAGATCGGGAGAGATGACCTCGTCGATGACGTAAGGCCGCATCACGACGCCTTGGTTCGCGATGCCGGCGCCCACCATCGCCATCTGCAGCGGCGTCGCCGCGACATCGGACTGGCCGATGCCGGCGAGGGCGTTCTGAGCCTGGTCGAGGTCGGCGGGGAATCTCGACGGCGCCTGGTTGGGTAGATCCTCTAGAGAGGTGTCATTGAAGCCGAAGGCCTCGGCCTGGTCGTGCATCTTCTCCACGCCGAGTTCGTCGGCGATCGCCAGAAAGCTGGTGTTGCACGAGTTGGCCAGGGCGTTGGTGAAGGTGGTCTCCTTCGCCCCGCAGTCGCGGCCCTCGTTGTCGATCAGCCCTGTCTCGCCCGTGGTCAGAGGCAGCTGATAGGTGGGTCCACCGGGGACGGTGGCCTCGGCGCCGGCGTAGAGGCCGGCCTCCAGCGCGGCCGCGGCAGTGACCAGTTTGAACGTCGAGCCGGGCGGCAGGGTGGTCTGGATGCCGCGGTTGAGAAGCGGCTCGGCCTCGTCCTTGTTGAGCCGGTTGGATGCCTCGGTCACGGCGGAGAAGTCGTGGGAGGCCAGCTGGTTGGGGTCGTAGCTCGGGGTGGACGCCATCGCCAGCACCTTGCCGGTCGAGGGCTCCAAGGCGACGACCGCGCCCTCGACCCCGCCACCGAGCGCGGTGAGCCCGTCGTAGGCGGCCGCCTGCGCTGCCCCGTTGAGCGTCAGCTGGACACTGCCGCCCTTGGGGGAGGAGTTGGTGAGCAGGTCGACCAGTCGGGTGACGAAGAGCCGGGAGTCGTCGCCGGCCAGCACGGCGTTCTGCGAGCTCTCGACGCCGGTGGCTCCGAAGTAGGAGAAGTAGCCGGTCACCGGGGCATAGCGAAACGGCTGGGTGTAGACGCGCTGAAACTCGTACTTGTCGTCGGACCGCTCGCTTTGGGCCACTGGGTTGCGCCCGACCAGGATGGCACCGCGCTCGCGGGAGTAGGTCTCGGCGATGATCCGGCGGTTGCGGCTGTCGGAGTTGTAGGTGTCCGCTTGGACGTACTGCACGTAGGTCGCATTGACCAACAGCGCCACGAACAGCAGCAGGCAGAAGACCGACAGAGTGCGGATCGGCTTGTTCACAGCTTCACCACCTGCGTGTCCTCGTTGGCATCGAGGCCCTCGTCGGCGTCGGGGAGGCGGGGGGCCGGGCGGCGGGCCTGGTCGGAGATGCGCAGCAGCAGCGCGATGATCACCCAGTTGGCAACCAACGACGAGCCGCCGTAGGACAGGAACGGCGTGGTCAGGCCGGTCAGCGGGATCAGCTTGGTCACGCCGCCCACGACCACGAAGACCTGCAGTGCGAACACGCCGCCCAGGCCGGTGGCGACCAGCTTGCCGAACGAGTCGCGCGAGACCAAGGCCGCCCGGAAGGCGCGCTCGACGATGACGCCGTACAGCACGATCACCGCCATCACCCCGGTAAGCCCCAGCTCCTCGCCGATCGCCGCGACGATGAAGTCGGATTGGGCGAACGGGATGCGAGACGGATCGCCACCGCCGAAGCCGCGGCCGGTGAGGCCGCCCCAGGCCATCCCGAACAGCGCCTCGACGATCTGATAGCTCGACGGACCGGACTCGGTGTCGTAGTAGTCGAAGGGGTGCAGCCACACCTCGACGCGGGCTCTCACGTGGAAGAAGAGTTGATAGGACAGAGCCGCGCCGGCGAGGAACATGGTGCCGCCGACCACCAGCCAGCCGGGCCGTTCGGTGGCGACGTAGAGCATGATCAAGAACAAGCCGAAGAACAGCAGCGACGAACCAAGATCGCGCTGGAAGACCAGGATCCCCATGCTGACGCCGAACATCACCAGAATCGGGCCGAGGTCGCGGCCTCGCGGGAGATCGACGAAGAGCAGGCGGCGACCCGCAAGGGCCAGGGCGTCGCGGTGCTGCACCAGGTAGCCGGCGAAGGCGAGCACGAGCAGAACCTTGGCGACCTCACCGGGCTGGAAGCTGAAGCCGGCGAACCGGATCCAGATCCGTGCCCCGTTGATGTTGGCGCCGAGTCCGGGCACCAGGGGCAGCAGCAACAGCAGGATCGCCGCCAGGCCCCAGCTGTAGGTGAAACGCTGCAGCACCCGGTGGTCGCGGATGACCACGATCGTGGCGACGAACAGCGCGACCCCGACCGTCATCCAGATCAGCTGCTGCTGGGCGAAGGAATTGCCCGAGCCGCCGTCCTGCGCGACGGCCAGGTCGAGGCGGCGGATCACGGCAAGCCCGAGCCCGTTGAGGGCGGCCACGACCGGCAGCAGAATCGGATCGGCGTAGGGGGCGGTGAATCGAACCGCGAGGTGTGCGATCAGGACCAGCCCGGCCAACCAGCCGCCGTACTGAACGATGTCGGCGGGCACGACGCCCTCGACGCCGAGACCCACCGCCGCGTAGGCCCCGATGCCGACGGCGAGCGCGAGGATCAGCAGGAACAACTCCGCCGCGGCCCGCCGGCGGTGCGGCACTCCTGGGGTGTAGGCCGCCGCGGCCGGTCCGGAGGCGGGCGTCTGGGTCACGGCGCCGGCTCCACGCCGGACTGCCGCTGGGACAAGGCGATCACCGTGTCGTGGGCGTCGTCGAGGTCGCTGGCGTCGATCCCCTCTCGGACCGTCGTCGCGTCGAGATCGGAGAGCCGGTCGATCGAGACGTCGGTGGTCTCATACGGCTGCGAGAGCGCGAAGCCGACGATGTCGGCGTCGAGGCCGCGGAACACCGTGACCACACCGTCGTTCTCACCGACGTAGTACTGGGTCTGGCTCCACGCCCAGCCCGCGGCGAGCGCCCCCCAGGCGAGACCGCCGAGCAGGGCCACGGTCAGGAGGCGGCGTAGCCAGACATAGCGCGGCATCGGACGAGGCGCGTAGCGGAGCTCCTCCGGATCGAGCGGGTCGCTGGGGATGGCATAGACGTCGGGCGGTAGGTCGGGAAGGTCGGCTTGCACCGGTTCGAGCTCTCCGGTGTCGCCGGCGCGGTGTCCACGGAAGAGCCCGCGGCCAGAGGTCGTGGTGACCGCCCCGGACCACGGGCGGCGGGGCAGTTCGGCCGCGGCTCCGACCAGCAGCGGGGTCAGTCCTGCGGCATGTGCGTCGTCGTCGGGGACGACGTCAGCAATGATGGCGGTGACGTTGTCGGTGGAGCCGGCGTCGATCGCGGCCCGGACCAATTCGATGGCTGCGAAGTCGGGCGTTCCGTCGCCGAGCAGTCGTCCGATGCGCGCCGCGTCGAAGGGTCCGCTCGCTCCGTCGCTGCAGAGCAGCAATCGGTCGCCGGGCACGACCTCCACGTGGAACAGGTCGGGTTCGGTGTCGTGCACCCCGTCGAGGGCTTTCAGGATGAGGTTGCGGTGCGGATGGGTCTTGGCGTCCGCTTCGGTGATCCGCCCTTCGTCGATCAGGGTCTGCACGAAGGTGTGATCGCTGGTGAGTTGGCTGACCTCGCCGTCGCGCAGGAGATAGGCGCGACTGTCACCGATGTGGCCGATGCCGAACCGCCGGCCGTCGAACAAGGCCACTGTGGCGGTGGTGCTGGTGCCTTCGAGGGCGGGGTCTTCGTCGACCAGTTCGGCGATCCGGTCGTGTCCACGGTGCAGTGCACCGGCGATCTGGCCGAGCAGGTCGTCTTCGGCGAGGTCGCTGCCGCCGGAGTCGCCCGTGGCCAGGCCCTGGGTATCGCTCGCAGGGCGGCCACGCTCGTCGAGTCGCCGCAGTTGGGAGATCGCCGTCGCGGAGGCGAGGTCGCCGCGGGCGGCCCCGCCGACGCCGTCGCAGACCGCGAGCAGCCAGGGGCCGGCATACCCGGAGTCCTGGTTGTCCTTGCGATAGCGGCCGACGTCGGAGACCGCCGAGTACGACAACCGGTAGGCCGCACCGATGGGCACGGCGGCACCGGAAGCCGACGTCTCGGTCGAGGAGTCGCTCATGTCAGCTGGGCTACTTCCGCAACTCGAGGATCGTCTTGCCGATGCGCACTTGGGTGCCGAGCGTCAGCGTGGTGGGTTGGGTGATCCGGGTGTTACCGACATAGGTGCCGTTGGTCGAGCCGAGATCCTCGACGAACCAGTCCTCACCGGTGGAGGCGATCCGCGCGTGCCGGGTCGAGACATAGTCGTCGTCGAGGCGGATCGCGGCGTCGGTGCCGCGCCCGATCAGCAGGGGTGAGCCGTCGAGTTCGGCGCGGGCCCCGGTGTTGTCGCCCTCGACCACCAAGACGTGCGTGGGTTGGTTGCGGCGGCGCGGGCGCTTGGCCGACTTGGGTTTGGCCTGACGCCCCGCAGCCTGGCGGGCGGCTTCGGGAACACGGGCGCCGAACATGTCGGAGCGGATCACCGAGACCGCGGACAAAACGAAGATCCACAAGATCGCCAGGTAGGCGAAGCGGATCAGGAACAGGGTGAGCTCAGACATGCGCGGCTCCGGGGCCGGCGGGGGCGTCCTCGTCGACGAGGCGGACGACCAACGTGGTGTTGCCGACCTTGATCACGCTGCCCTCGTGGACGCGGGCGGTGGTCACGCGGTGCCCGTCGACGAGCATGCCGTTGGTCGAACCCAGATCGCGGACATGGATCTCGGGCTCCTCCAGGTCGGCGTAGGTGTCGTGGCTGACCGGGCCGGTGTGCACGGTGAACTCGAGATGGCGTCGGCTGATGCCGGGGTCGTTGATCTTGAGGTCGGCGTCGGTGCCGCGTCCGACCACGGTGGAGGGCGGGAGCAACGGGTGCCTGCTGCCGTTGACGTCGACATACGCGCGGCTGACCCGGCTGGGGGTGTAGTCGGGTCCGGAGACGCTCGCCTGCGCGCGACTGCGAACGCGGAATCGGCCGGTGGTCAGGTCGTCGGCGGCCTCGAAGACGATGGTGACCGGCCCAGGGAAGACATAGCCCTGTTCGCGGGCGTGCCGCCGGAGCTGGTCGGTGAGTTCCTTCTGCAGGGTGGTGTCGTAGGGGGCCAGCCGGTCGAGGTCGGGCTCGGAGAGCTCCACCACGAAGTCGTTGGGCACCAGGCGCCGGTCGCGGCTCAGGATCTGGGTGTTGTTGTCGGTCTCGCGCTGGAGCGCGGCGGCGATCTCCACCGGCTGCACGGCGCTGCGGAAGGCGCGCGCGAAGACCCCGGAGATCGCCTGCTCGAGCTTTCGCTCGAAGTCCTGCAGTCCGGCCATCGGGGGGCACCTCCTCGTCCTTCTCATCTTGACGTTTCGTCAACGCTTGGGTCGACACTAGGTTGGCTCACGCGTCCGCGCGCGACGGCTCGATCGCCCGCGCGTTGCTCGATGCTATCCGGGGTAGGGGTGTCGGTCCGGCATCCGGATCATGCGCGCCCTATCGGTTTGGGGAAGGGTCAGCGTCTGCGTTAGCCTTGGGCCGCTTCTCGCGCGAGTGGCGGAATAGGCAGACGCGCACGGTTCAGGTCCGTGTGTCCGAAAGGACGTGGGGGTTCAACTCCCCCCTCGCGCACACACGAGCATGCAAGCCCCGGGTCCTTGATCCGGGGCTTCGTCCTTCCGGGTGCCCGTCGGGTCGGTCGGGGTGCGCGGTGTTCGGTGGTCGCCGTCGCGGCGGCGCCGGCCCCGCCGAGCAGAGTCCTTGCCCGGGTCGCAGGACGTCATTCGGTGCGAGCCCTAGAGGGCTCCATCCGTATGACGTTCCAGGCACCGCCGCCGTCCAAACACCTGCATAGTCCTAGGCGTCGCTGCGGAGGATGCAAAACTCATTGCCCTCGGGATCGGTGAGCACGACCCATCCCGATCCATCGGGACGGCGCCGGTCGGCGACCTGACGCGCGCCCAACTGCAGCAGCCGCTCCAGTTCCTGCTCACGGCTGCCCTCAGCGAAGCCGAGGACGGCGCCCCAGAAGACCGACATCGCGCATGCCTCGCGGCTGTCGAAGGTCGTGTGGGAGATCAGAGCCGTCATGGCGATCATCCTGTCCAGCGGCCAGCATGGCGTCCACCTCGTTTCCGGAACGACAAGCCTCCTGTACGCACCTGCCCGGAGGGGATCGTGCAGCGGTACGGGATTGCCGGCGGTCCGGCGCCAGGGCCCACGGCGTCGCCTTACGTCGGTCTCGTCCCACCACTCCGTTCAAGGCGGGAGCAAACCGTCATCATCTGGCCGCCCGCGCAGGAAACCGAGGAGCGGCGGTGGCGCCAGCGTCAGATCTTGCAGCAACACAGCGAAAGGAGTCCTGTTCGTGTCCCCCGCTCGGGGCATCCGATCAGCGTACGAGAACTGTCCGGGTGCTGTCCGTGGGCGACGAGCCTGCGACGCGACAGCCTGGGCGAAAGCTCCGTGGGCACGAGCCCTACGCCCCTCCAGAGGATCGAGGACGACGGTGGCCATCGCAACGACCAGGTGGACGGCGGGAGAAGAACCCCCTCGCCGCGCTGTACTCACCACCGGCCACCTGCGTCCGATCCGGGCCGCTGACGTGGATGCCCACCTTGCCTCTCGATCTCGACGAGGGCGACGACCTCGACCTCGGTGACATCCGCCTGGTTTTCAAACCGCGGATGACACTGCACCGCGCACGTCAACCGTCACCACAGGAAGGCTCATCATGAAGACCTACGTTCGCATCCTGCTCGCACTTCCCTTGGTCGTGCTCGCCGGCCTTGCCTCGCCGGGAGCGTTGTACGCAGCACCGCAGTCCGTGCTCACCACCACGTTGAACGAGATCTCCTGCGTCTTCGAGACGGCCGAGGGTGATCTCATCTTCTTCCAGGCCGGCGCCGGCGACGAGGGCTCCGGCTCGGGAGCCTTCATCGAGAGCGCCGCGGGGGAGTTCGTCGGCTCTGGGGAAGGCACGGCCACGTTCGGCGCCGATTTCGCCGCGGACGCCACGGTCGAGGGCGTATCGGGATCCCCGATCGGCACGCTGAGCGTGCGGCTCACGCTGACCACTCCGTTTGAGCCCGTCGTCGAGCAGATCGACGCGCGCGACGGCAACGTCAAGACCAAGGGCACGATGACGATCACCGACTACCTGGTCGACGTCGGGGCCGTGACGCTCGGCTCCTTCACGGTCCTTCCGGGTGCGGATGACTGCTGGGGCTCTCGCATCGCCTTCGACGTCCGCAGCAACAACCCGAACCACCACGTCTTCAGCTACGAGGACATGGAGGCCGATGCCTGCTTCCTCGAGGGCATCCCGAACGCCTTCCTCGGGTTGCAGGGGCAGAGCATCGACGAGTTCGGCTTCCGGGTCATCATCGAAGAGGACTCCCAGCTGCGCGCGCAGGGGGACCTGACCACGCGGGGCGGCGCCAAGCGGCGCACCGCCCAGGCGACGGAGCCTCTGGTCGATCAGTCGACCGGCGACCCGGTGGCCGAACTCTCACTGGCGCTGACGCTGACCCGGATCGGCCAGCCGATGTCGCAGCACTTCAGAGGACCCCACGAGAACACGATCGTGCGCTGGACGTCGTACGACGCCCTCGTGGAGGTCACCACGACCGATGGCCGCGCCGGCACCGTCCACTGTCCGGTGACCTCGGTCACGGTGACGTCGAACCTCGCGGGCAGCGAGCACTGACGTGCAGACGCCCACCACCTCTCACACCGGCGTCTCCCGTCGTTTCCGGCGCGAGGACTCGGTGCCCCGGGTGGCCGTCCCACCCGGCGACCGGTTCGACGCGGGCTCCCGGGGTCCGCTGCTCGGAGTGGTGGTCGCCGTCGTGTCCCGCGGCTGGATCGGTCCCGCGCTCGACGGGCCGCCCATCGCCGGGCTGCTCGCCGACCACGTGTCCTGGCGCGCGGCGTTCGTGTTGGTGTTGCCGCTGATCGTCGGCGCCACCCACCCTGCTCGTCGTCCCCCACCTACACACCATGGACGGGGCGGCCAGCGACACCCTGAGATCGCGCGGGCGTGTGCTGCCGGCCGCGGCGACCGCTGTCGGCACCGGCCTGCTCCAGTACGCCGCCCTGGAGCTGACGTGGTGGTCCCTCGCACTCGTGACGGGGCCGTCGTGCTGCTGGCGCCCAGCGTTCCTCGGCTGCTGCCGCCCGGAACCCTGCGCCTGGAGCGCGGCCTGGCCAACGCGAGGGCTGGCGCCTCCCTGACCGGCGGTGCGCTGGCCTGGGCCGTCGGCTCGTGGGACCAGGGACGGCCGGGGCTCCGGTTCGCCCGCACCCAGCTGGTCACCGTCGGCCTACTTCTCGTGGCCGCGACGGTATTCCCGGCGTTCCCGGTCTGGATGGCGGCGGTGGGGTGGGCAGTCACCGGCCTCGGCATGGGCCTGGGCGCGATCTCACTCGGCACGACGTGCGCTGCCCTGCACCAGGCGGCGGCCCGCGATTCCACGGCCTTCCTACTGATCTTCTTGGCCACGGCCGTGGCCGCGCTGAGCGGATCGCTGGCCGGGCCCCGGTCGCGCGCCCTGGCCACGCGTCTCTCCCAACCCGTCCACCACTTCACCGAAGGGAAAACACGATGACCATCCACGCGCAGCACCGACAGCCGCCCGCGACAGCGGAGGAGGTGGCCACCTCGAGCTCCCGTGCTTCCGACCCGACGGGTCCGGTGATCTCCGTGACGGGGCTGACCAAGGACTACGGCTCGTCGAGGGTGGTCGACGACCTCACGTTCACCGTCCGGCCCGGCAGCGTCACGGCGTTCCTCGGACCCAACGGGGCGGGAAAGACGACAACTATCCGGATGGTGCTGGGCCTGGCGCGGCCCGACTCCGGCAGCGCGACTGTCTTCGGTGTCCCGTTCAGCAGGTTGGACCTGCCGATGAGCCGGGTCGGCGTGATGATCGAGGGAGCCGGGTTCCACCCCCGGCGCACGGGGCGCAACCATCTGCGCGTGCTCGCCTCGGCGGCAGGCCTGCGCCGGGACCGGATCGCGGAGGTGCTCGCGACCGTCGACCTGACGACAGCGGCCGACCGGCCGGTCGGCGGCTACTCCCTGGGCATGCGGCAGCGCCTCGGCCTGGCCGCGGCGTTGCTGGGTGAGCCCGATCTGCTCGTCATGGACGAGCCGGCAAACGGGCTCGATCCGGCGGGAATCCGCTGGCTGCGCGACCTGCTGCGCGAATTCACCGCTTCGGGAGGCACGGTGCTGCTGTCCAGCCACCTGCTGGCGGATGTCTCCCTGCTCGCCGACGAGGTGGTGGTCATCGACCGCGGCCGGTTGCTGACGCAGACCACGGTGGAGCAGCTCACGGCTGGCTCGAGCGTCGTCCTCCGCGCGCCCGGCGCGGCCTCGCTGAGTGCCGCCGTGGCCAACGCTGGGGGAACGGTGCACAGCGCGGACGCAGATCGATTGGTCGTTTCGGGGCTCTCCACGACCGTCCTCGGCGACCTGGCCCTCAGCGCGGGTCTCCCGGTGCACGAGCTCAGCGAGAGTCACCTCAGCCTTGAGCAGGCCTTCCTCGACCTCACCACGGGCGACCTCACCACGGGCGACTTCAACGACAGCGACCTCACCGACAGCGACCTCACGTAAGGAAAGAGCGATGCGCGGACACCTGAAAGCTGAGCTCATCAAGCTCACCACGACCCGCGGGCCCTACGGCCTGCTCGCGACGGCCGTGGCTCTCTTGGCCTTGGCCACCTGGTCGACGTTGTCTCAGCTCGGCGGCAGCGTGGAGGGCGGGCTAGTGGACATGGCCTTCTTCTACCTCAACGCGATGACTCTGGCCGTGTTCGCGGCCATCCTGGGCGCTCGCAGCGCGACCGAGGACTTCCGCTACGGCACGGTCGTCGGCTCCGTGCTGACCACCCGCCGGCGGGGGACGGTGTTAGACGCCAAGGTGGTCGTCGTCGCGATCGCCGGGGCCGCGATGGCACTGATCGGCCAGGCGGTGATGACTGGACTGGCCGTCGTGATGGCCGCGGGCTACCCGGCGTTCCAGGTCACCGCGCGGGACGTCGGGGCCATGGCCGGACTGGTAGTGGCGACCGCCGCCTGGGCGGTGCTCGGCGCCGCAGTGGGCGTGGCAGTGCGCCACCAGGTGGCAGCCGTCGCCGGGCTCGTGGTCTGGATCCTCGCCGTCGAGACCGTCGGGTCGGCCCTGATCGGTGACGCCGGTCGCTTTCTCCCGGGGCAGGCCGCCTTCGGTGTGGCCGGTTTGCCCGGCCTGGCCACTCCACCCGTCGCGGCGCTCGCCGTCGCTCTGTGGGTCGTCGCGATGCTCGCCGCAGCGAGGACGTCCTTGATCCGGCGTGACCTCTAGGCGTGGTGATCGGGGACGAGGGCTTGCCCGCCGAACTCGGATCAACCAGCTCGGTCTCGGCGA
Organism: uncultured Actinomycetota bacterium; assembly: GCA_963781605.1. Classification (GTDB taxonomy): domain Bacteria; phylum Actinomycetota; class Actinomycetes; order Propionibacteriales; family Nocardioidaceae; genus Nocardioides. The sequence goes on along the minus strand of CAWAGO010000009.1, from coordinate 73,502 downwards.
CCTCCCCGCCGATCACGTCAGAAGCGGCCCCCCGCCCCGTGACCAGCAGCGAGTAGGCACCCAAGGTCACCTCTGGGAAGCGGCGACCCACGCCTCGCCCTTGCCGCCATCTCGTCGGTGGACGCCGGTGTCGAATCGGCCGCCGGGGCAGCCCCGCCAGGACGGTGAGGCGGATGCCTGGAACGTCATACGGATGGAGCGCTCTACGGCTCGCACCGGATGACGTACTGCCACCGGCACCAGGACTCTGCTCAGCGAACGACTCGGTTGGCCTTCACACGGATCGCTGGAATCGCGTGGCGTCAGGCCCGATCGCGTTTATCGATCGGCAGGCTGCGATAACGCCTCCAGTCCTCCAACAGCTCGGCGTGCGTTCTGGACGGGTTCGCTGCGTGCCACGTTCGAGTGAATCGGTTGAACTCGAACTGCGGATCGATCGCAGTCGCACGTCTGCTGCGCATCACCTTCCAGTGCTCGACCGCGTCGCCCAGGGTGGTCGTGCCATCGGCGGACTTGATGAACTCTCGCATGTGGCGATCGAAACGGAAGGCCGGCCCGACACGGCCTAGGAACCATGCGCGCAATTGCTGCGACGACCGCTGTCCTGGCGGGATGACCGTCGAGTCTGACAAGTCCCCACCCAGCTGGCTGTCGGCCGCGACGGCGACGCGCTTGCCCGTGGGGGGAGTGTCCCCGTCCAGAACCGCCGCGATCCTCGTCGTGAGCTCCTCCTTCGAGCCACTCGTCGCCACGCCGAGCACGCGGGCGAAGCTGATCAGCTCGCTCTTCAACCAGTACCAGCGCACCAGTTCCGCGCCTGGCAACGTCGCTGTCAGGTCGGGCCGCCGCGTTCGCGCGCTCCTCACTACTCCGACGCTCACCGATCCGCGTTCGGCGCCTTGCCTACGCAAGGGAGTCGTCGTGGGTAGCGGTGAGGTGACCACCAGCATCGCCGGTGTTCACCACGCCCGCGGGCTCGATGAGCATCGCGTGAGCCTCCCCTCGTGTGATCGGGCAGTGCTCAACACCTCGCGGCACCACGAACAACTGTCCCTCCCGCAAGGAGACGTCACCGTCGCGAAGCTGGATGGTCATTTCGCCGTTGAGGACGAAGAACAGTTCGTCGGTGTCGTCGTGCGTGTGCCACACGAACTCACCCTGAACCTTCACAACCTTGATCTCGTAGTCGTTCATTCTCGCCACCACCTTGGGCGACCAGTGATCGGTGAACAACGACAGCCTCTCAGCAAGGTCAACGGGCGATTTCGTCATGCATCGAGCATGGCACGACTGGCTTCATCGCTGCCCTGCCTTGCTCTCGCAAAGGGGATCCCGAATGTGGTCACGCGTGACGACGCCACCGGTCACCGGGCATGCTGGGCGCCTTGCACACTCTTTGGGGAGGCATCATGGCCAAGGCCAAGAAGAAGTCGAGCAATAAGACCGAGCCGGCCGCGAAGGCGAAGGCGAAGTCGTCCGAGAAGCGGAAGGTCGACAAGGCAAACAAGGTAAACAAACGCATCAAGCGACTCGAGCGCCGACTCGAGGAAGCGGTCGCGACCGTGGAGTCCGCGGCGAAGCAGACGAAGAAGGCAGCCAAGCGGCTGGCGAAGCAGGCGAAGCACGTCGCGGAGCTGCCGGGCAAGGTCGCCCACGAGCTATCCCCGTCCCAGGACAGTTCGGAGAAGTCGCCGCGTACGTCGGTCGACGAGCAGCCCGCGACGTCACCGGCTCGCGAGTCGACCTCCAAGACCGCGACCCAATCGGCGGCGACCCCGTCCCAGCGGTCGTCTGCCAAGAAGTCGGCGTCGAAGCAGAACCCTGGTACCCCACGGAAGAGGGTCAAGAAGTCGGATTCGACGTCGGCTACCTCGCCGGCAGGGGCGACAGCAGCATCGACGACGTCGCCATCGGGAGATCTGGGGTCGAAGACCCGTCCGGAGCTGCTGGCGCTCGCGCGCTCGCGCGACCTCGCCGGCCGCAACGCGATGACCAAAGCAGAGCTGGTCGCCGCGCTCAGCTGACGCGGTCCCACCTGGCCCCGGCCGTTGGAGCGGCGAGCGTCGAACCTCGTCGAGCGGGGGTGCCAGGTTCGTCGCCGCAACGCATTTGGCGTTCGGTCACAGACCCGGTGTCGCCTCGTCATCCGGCTGGTCTCCGTAGGTCCTTCACTCGCAGTCGGCTCTTCAGGGCCTCCAGCGCCCTCGTGAGCCAGGCGTTGCCTCGGCGTCATGTCTTCATCGATCAGCCACGTCCCCATCAACGCCGAGGAAACCAAGGCCACGCTCGCCTTCTACGAGGGGGTCTCCGGGTGGCGATTCAAAGAGACATACCCCGGCGTCTTCCGGATGGAAGTCGAACATCAGGTGCAGGCCGTCGCCGTCCAGCAGCCGAGCGAACTCGTGAGCCCGACCCCGGCATGGGGCCTAGCGGGTACTGACCTCGCCGCGCCGGTCGATCGCGTGCAACTTGGTGAGGGCACGCTTGACGACCGCAGCCTTCTTGCTGCGCAGCCGCTTGGTGAGCGAACGAATCTTGCGGGGCTTGATGCCGGACGCCTTGGCCTGCTTGAGGTGTTTGCGGCTGTCCAGCCGCATCGCCAGCACCCGGTCGGCCTGCTGCCGCAGCGACGGCGCAGCGGTCAGGGTCGCCGGGACCCGCGGAGCGGTGGTCTGACGCGCGGCAACGGGTGCGACGGCCGGTGCGAAGAGCGAGGCGTAGGCCGAGTTGCCGGACCGATTGGGGTGGAAGGACTCCTCGATCGGATAGCTCAGCCCGTTGATCCACTCCGCCCGGTCGCACACCGCGTGCCCGATGAACGCGCTGCGCGGGTCGACATACGTGAAGCCGTGGGCGGCCGACCGGTTGGCGACCAACGCGTCGAGGTCATCGGTGGCCCTGTTCAGCTTGGACATCTCCGAGCCCGAGAAGAAGGTGGCCCAGCTGCAGTCCTTGCCGTTGAACAACCTCGGGTAGCCGCCGATCGCCACGTCGGCGTTGGGGGCTCGAGTCGCGATGCTTCCGAAGAGGGAGTTGTAGCGGCCCGGCATCTGGTTGTTGAGGATCGCGTAGCCGCCGTTGATTGCCCGGGTGCAGTTGCTGATCCACCAAGGCAGTGCGCACTCGGTGATCACATCGGCAAAGCCGACATCGTTGCCACCGATGGTCATCGTCACGATGTCGGTGCTGGCGCTGAGGGTGCCCAGTTGACGGGCGGCCACGTCGGCGGTCGTCGCTCCTGAGCAGGCTTGATAGTCCAGCGCCAACCCGAGCTGGGCCGCCACCAGTTTCGGATAGCCGTAGGGCGATCGATAACAGGAGTCCACCTTGGCGCGCGTTCCGGTGCCGGCGGAGAAGGAGTCACCGAGCGCGACGTATGTCGGATCGGCGGCTTGGGCGGGCGGTGTTGCGGTCGCGACGAGCGCCAGGGTGGCGACGGCGGCCAGCGCGGTGCGGCAGAGGCGAGAGAGCATAAATGCACCTTGGCCCACTCCGGGAGACCCGGCAACCCCCAATGTGGGCCATAAGTTCACGACCCCACGATCGGCTGATCGTCGAGCACGAGGCCGGTTGAGCCGCGTGAGGCCGCGCACCCACCAGCCTGAGAGACTGGCGGGGTGACTGCTCTCGCTGACTTCTCCGCTCCCTCGCTCGAAGGTCGCGAGGTGGACCTCGGGGATTATGCCGGCCAGGTCGTGCTCGTGGTCAACACGGCTTCGCAGTGCGGGTTCACTCCGCAGTACGCCGGGTTGCAGGAGCTCCACGACAGCTATGCCGGCCAAGGCTTCGCGGTGTTGGGCTTCCCGTGCGACCAGTTCGGCAATCAGGAGCCAGGTGGCGAGGACGAGATCGCGGCGTTCTGCGAGCGCAACTTCGGGGTCAGCTTCCCGATGTTCGCCAAGGTCGAGGTCAACGGCGACGACGCCCACCCGCTGTATCAGTGGCTGCGTAGCGAGAAGAGCGGCTTGCTCGGCTCGAAGCTCAAGTGGAACTTCACCAAGTTCCTGGTCGGCCGCGATGGCCAGGTGATCGAGCGCTATGCGCCGCAGACCCCGCCGGACAAACTCACCGACGACATTGAGAAGGCTTTGGCCATCTCGGCCGAGTGAACGGCCGTTGTCCACAGGCTGGTCAGCGGGCGCTGCAGCGGGTCGACATCTGCGGCTAGCCTGGTCCAGACCAGGCGGCGGGATGATCGGGAGGACCTGCGATGCGGGCGACGGGTTTCGGGGCGTCTTTGGCCGCCCTGGTGATGGGGATCGCGGTCACCGGATGCACGGGCGACGAGCCGCAGCCTGACCCCACCCCCATCGTGGCCTCACCGACCGAGTCTCCTTCGGAGTCGCCCACGCCCTCCGAATCTGCCCCGCCCGAGGCCGAGTCGGCCAAGGACTTCATCCGGCGCTTCGTGGCCGTGCAGAACGAAGCCCAAGTGACCGGGGACGTGAAGGAGTACCGCTCGCTTCAGCGGAAGTGTCCTCCGTGCATGAGCCTCGCCGACCGGGTCGAATCGATCTATGCGGACGGCGGTTGGATCAAGACCGACGGTTGGAAGATCAGAGCGATCCGGCGCGAATCACCAAGAACGACTACTACGTCGACGTGACGTCTGCGCCGACGCGCTACAAAGAACGGTCGAACTCAAAGACGCAGGCTTTCGAAGGCGGCGGACTTCACAGCACGATGTTCTTCTTGTCACGGCGCGATAGAACTTTGGTTGTGACCGACATCCTTCAGGTAAGCCAGTGAGAGCGGCTGTCGGCCCTTATGTCCCTGCTGCTCGTGCTCTTGGGCTTGGTCTTGGTGGTTCAGGCACCGGCGCACGCGCTCTGCAACACAGAGGGCGACATGCTCACGGTGACGCAGGATTGTGCAATGGGCGGCCACCGAGATCCAGGCCCGCGTACTCCTCGAGCGACGGACACACCTACACGATCAAGATGAAGTGTCTGTCCGACAACCTGGGTGGCCTGTGCAACAACCCGCGGACGTGTCCGGGGCCCCCGCCGGGCATCTGGTACGACGTCTACCGCGACGGCATCGACATCGGAAACGTCTGTCTGACCAACCGTGATGCCGAGGACCTGGGTGTGTTGACCATCGAATTGGTGATCGAGGCGTTCGAGCGGTTGGGGTGGCCGGCGTCGGAGCTCAGCATCGAGCCTCCCGACGGTGAGACCTTGGTCAACTTCGACACCAACTTCTTCACCACGAACACGCAGCCGACGCAGCAGACCGTGACTTTGGTGTCGCAGCAGGTGACGATCGAGGCGACCCCGGTGGAATACCTGTGGGTGTTCGGAGACGGGGATTCTCTAGCCACACAGACCCCGGGTGCCGCCTACCCGGATCTCGAGGTCACCCACCGCTATACGGTCGCCGACGCGTTCGCCCCACGGGTCGACACGACCTACGCCGGTCGTTATCGCGTGGGTGGTGGGCCGTGGCAGGACATCCCTCAGACGCGCGTGATCGCCGGTGCCTCGGTGTCGCTGGCCGTCCTCGAAGCCGCCCCCCGGCTGGTCGGCTGACGCAGACACGTCAGCGATGACAGGTGGGTCCGGATCCCTAGAAACTACAGATGCAATTTCTGACCTGTCGTGCCCAATTTGTGACGTGTCAGCTCCCATTGGTGACGGGTCGGCTGCCATAGGTGACGTGTCGGCGCGTGGGAGGGTGGGCGGATGAACCAACCGCGCGTGTGGGCGGTAGCCACCGAGGCAGATCGGGCAGCGGCGGGCCGGCTCCTGCACGACTTCAACCGGGAGTATGACGAGCCCAGCCCGCCTCCGCCGGTGATCGCGGACAGGCTGCGGCGACTCGCCGACCCGGACAGGCTGCTGGTCCTCCTGGTCGCGCCGGCTCGGCCCGACGGCTCCTCGACTGCCTCGGCGGCACCGGCCTCACCCGCTGAACCCCCTGCACCCGCTGAACCCCCTGCACCCGCTGCACCCGCTGCACCCGCTGCACCGGCTGCACCGGCTGTCGGCGTGGCGGTGGTGCGATTCCACGCCTCGCTGTGGAGCGAGGGCGCCGAGGCTTATCTGGCTGAGCTCTATGTCGTGCCCGAGTGGCGCGGCCACGGCCTGGGCCGGGCATTGCTGGCCGAGGTGGTGGCAGGGGCGCGGCGGTCCGGTGCCGACTATCTCTTCCTGATCACGACGGAGGAGGACGTCGCTGCCCTCCGCGCCTACGAGGCGGCCGGCTTCCGGCGAACCGAAGGGGAGGGCGGGCCGCTGATGGTGGCCTTCGAGCGAGACCTGGCCACCGAGCCCACCTAGACCCTGCCGAGCAGGTCGATGGTGGCGGCGACGATTGTCCGCTGCGCGTCGCGTCGCGTGATGGTGGGCGTGCCGTCTCCGGGCTGCTCGCCATAATCACCGAAGAACCCATGCACGGCGCCCTTAACCCGTACGAACACGGTCTTCGCCGGCAGGTCTGCGCGACTCGCTTTGACGTCGTCTCGGGTGGTGAAGCCATCCTTGGTGCCCCACACCGAGGTCACCGCCAAGGTGTCGCTGGCGGCGAGGGATTGCGCGGGGTACGACGCCCACAGCAGGAGGCCGGAGGTGACACCGGGGTGCTCGCCGGCGTACGACGCGGCGGCCACGCCGCCGAGGCTGTGACCCCCGACCACCCAGCGCTCGATCTCCCGATGGTCGGCGACCACCGAGCCGGGGGCGCCCGGAACGAGCAGGGCGATGTTGAGCGGCTGCTTGATGACCACTACCAGGTAGCCCCTGGCAGCGACCCGACTCAACAGAGGGACATAGGCGCGAGGGTCGACCCGAGCCCCAGGTTGAAAGACCAGACCGATCCGAGGCGTGCCCGACCGCAGGGTGATCCGGGTCGCTGTGTCGTTGATCACGACAGCGTTGGCGTTCCCACCGCTGCGAGTCCCCGACGCCACTAGTTCGGTGGCGCCCGCCGAGGCTGGAAAGGGCCGCAGCCATAGAAGCCCACCGACGACGGCGACGGTGGCCACCACTGCGGACGCGCGCCCGAGCCCGACCAACCAACGGCTCCGGCTGCGCGGGCGAGGTGAGAGCCCAATGCGTACGGCGCCGACAGCGAGTACCCCACCGGTGATGCCGACCGCCGCCACCACCAGGGCATAGGCCGGGTGTCCCGTGAGCAGCACATCCTTGCGGGTCACCCAGATCGAGAGTGAGCCGCCCAGCCACACCGTGGCCAGCAGGGCGCGCCATCCCACGGTCCACCACCTGCGATGCCGGCGCCGCGCCAACATTGGCGGGGGGCGACGCTGTGGTGGGGGACATGGCGTCATTCTCGCGCGGGGCGGCGGCGGCCGGACCGGTTTCAGCTGATGTCGGACCGGACAACGCGCCAGGTGCCGAACGCCGCGAGCACGGCGGCGTAGGCCGCCAGCACGATCGCGGCGAGCCACCACGACAGGCGTACCGAATCCGGCGACTGGTTGATGGTGTCGATGATCGCGTTGGTGGCCTGGGTGGGGAGGTAGGGCGAGATGTGGTCGCGGCCGAACTCCCAGAAGTTGAGCCCGAACCCGACCAGTGGCTCCACGATCCAGGCCACCCCCACGCCGATCAGGAGCGCCGCGACCTGGTTGGGGATCAAGATCCCGATCCCCAGACCGATCAGCGCCCAGAGGCCGAGCACCAACAAGCTGAGCGCCAGGGTCCGCAGCACCTCGACGCCAGGGAACGGGTCGGCCCCGCGCAACGTGAGCGTCAGCGAGCCGATCGCCACCGACCCCAGAATGCTGACCAGGGCGTAGCCGGCGGCGATGATCAGCAGCGAGATGATCTTGGCGCCTAGGACGCGAGCCCGGTGCGGAATTGCCAAGAAGGTGCTGGTGATCGTCTTGTGGCGATACTCCGAGCCGATCTGCATCACGCCCACGGTCAGCATCAGCAGATAGCCGACGCTGAGACCGGCGGTGTAGACGCTGTTGGCGAGCTGGACGTCGGTGTAGGTGATCGCCTGCCCGTCGGCGGCGCCGCTCTGGGTGAAGGAGTCCAGGGTGAACAAGATGGCGAACAACAGGGCGAAGGCCATGCTGAGGAAGGTGATGGCCAATCCCATCCCCCACCACAGCCGGGTGGTGAAGTACTTCCGCAGTTCGGCGGCAACGGCGCGCTTCATCGGGGGCCCCTCTCGTCGCTCGCCGCCTGGCCGGCATGCTCGCCCAGGTTCCGGTTGGTGCCGTCGGTGAGGCTGAAGAACAGCTCCTCGAGATCGCTGACGCGCTCGGTGAGTTCCCAGACCGGCAATCCTGCGCCGTGTGCCAGGTCGCCGATCCGGCGCAGATCGCCGCCGGTGACGACGAGACCACCCTCACCGCTCGGCTCGTCGGGGGTCAGTTGGAGTCCCGCCTCCCTCAGCACTGTGCCGAGTGCCGTGGGATCGGAAGTCCGCACCAGGACAGAGCGATCCCCGCGTAGGTCGGCGACGGTGCCCTGGCGAAGCAGACGCCCGTTGCCGATGATCACGACCTCGTCGACGGTCTGCTCGATCTCTTGGAGCAGGTGGCTCGAGATCAGGATCGTCTTGCCGCGCTCGCTGGCCAGGTGCCGCAGGAAGTTGCGCAGCCAACGGATCCCGTCCGGGTCCAAGCCGTTGGCCGGCTCGTCCAGGATCAGCACCTCCGGGTCGCCGAGCAGCGCCGCCGCCAAGCTCAAGCGCTGGCGCATCCCCATCGAGTACTCACCGGCGCGCTTGTGAGCGAAGGCCGGAATGCCGGTCAGCTCCAGAAGTTCGTCGACCCGGGAGTCGGAAATGCCGGCGGCGACCGCCACCACCCGGAGGTGGTCGCGTCCGCTGCGCCCGGGGTGGAAGTTGGTCGCCTCGAGGGCCGCGCCCACCATCCGGGCCGGGTCGGGGAGGTCGTGATAAGCCCGTCCATTGATGGTCGCCGTTCCGGCGGTGGGACGGACCAAGCCCAAGAGCATCCTCAGCGTCGTGGTCTTTCCGGCACCGTTGGGGCCGAGGAATCCGGTGATCCGGCCCGGGGCCACTTCGAAACTGAGGTCGTCGACAGCGGCGAAGCTACCGAACTTCTTCGTTAGGCCGGACACCGCGATGGCGGCCCCCTGCCATTCGTTCGCCGCGGCGCGGGTCGAGTGGGACATGGCTCCAGCGTGGCACGGGTTGAGTCCGCCGCGGATCCGCCCCCCGGTGGACGAGCGGCCTCCTCCCACCGGGGGAGAAAGGAAGAGCGGTTGCCCGAAAGCGCTGACTCAACCTTGTTCGGGAAGAGACCATGGTGTTCCACTGACTACAACCCCTTGCCGATCGCGTGTGGGTCGGTGTGACCTATTTCTGGAGCGAGTGTGAGCCGAGGCGAGCGCGTCTCTGGTCCCGTCGATCGAGAGATCGGCCGTCCAGACGCGCCGTCCTTCGCCATCCTTGGCGGTCTCGAGGTGTACGACGGCGACCGGTCGGTCCGGCTGGGGGGTCCGGTCGCGGAGCGCATTCTCACCCTTCTGTTGTTGGAGAACACCCGATCGGTGCCGATTCATCGGCTGGTCGACGTCGCCTGGGACGACGACCCGCCGCGCACGGCCGAGCATCAGGTGCGCAAGGCGGTCGCCGAACTGCGTAAGCGGATTCCGAGCGGCTCCGGGCTGATCCGCACCCAGGGGTCGGGTTACGCCGTCCACGTGGTGGACCCCGACCAGCTCGATCTGCTCCGCTTCGATGCCTTGACCGACGAAGCTCGAGCGGCGGTCAGCCGTGAGGACTGGCTCGAGGCGATGGAGCTGCTGGACAAGGCCGTCGCCAGTTGGCGAGGCCCCTTGCTCAACGGCTCCGGCGGCCGGGTCATCGGGGACGCCTCCCGCGCCCTGGAGGAGCGCTATCTCGAGGCGAGCGCCACCTTGCTGCGGTTGCGCATCGAACACGACGATCCGAGCCACACCATCCCGCGACTGCGAGCGCTCGTCGATCGCTATCCGATGAGGGAGTCGCTGCGCGCCCTGCTGATGACCGCGCTGGCCAGGGCAGGGCGTCGCGGCGATGCGCTGGCGGAGTACGCCAAGGCGCGTGAGATGTTGATCGACGAGCTCGGCTTGGAACCGGGTGGCGAGCTGCGAGGCACCCACGCAGCCATCCTGCGCGAGGACGACGCGGACGAGGCAGGCGCGGCCGCTGGCCGGCCCGAAGGGCCCGGGGCCGCTCGCTTCACGTTGCCGCGGCAGCCAGGCAACTTCGTCGGCCGCGAGCACGAACTGGCCAGCTTGGACCGGATCGCCGAGCAACCCTCGGCGGTCGCGGTCCTGCACGGTTTGGCCGGCTCGGGCAAGAGTGCGTTGGCGATCGCGGCGGCGCACCGGTTGGCTCCCCGCTATCCCGACGGCCAACTCTTCGTGAGCTTGCGTGGGTATTCGCCGACCGGTCCGCCGCGCGAAGCCATGGAGGCCCTCGGCACCCTCCTCCGCAGCTTCGACCCCACCGCTCGCAGCATTCCCAGTGACATGGAGAGCCGGGAGGCCGCCTGGCGCGACGCCACTGCGCGCTCTCGAATCCTGGTGGTCCTGGACAACGCCCGCGACGTCGCGCAGATCCTCCCCCTGCTGCCCACCTCACCGGACAGCCTGGTGATCGTCACCAGTCGTCAGCGGATGCCCGAGCTCGACGGAGCGTCGTTCGTTCCCGTATTGCCGCTCCGCATCGAACAGAGCCGCGACCTGCTCGCGTCGATGCTCGGCTTCCCCGAGTTGCAAAGCGCGCCCGCCGACCTCGACCGGCTGACCGAGCTGTGCGGGCACCTGCCACTGACGCTCACGATCGCCGCAGGCAAGCTGCGGGGGCGACCCCCCGAAGCGGTGTCGCAGTTGGTGCGCCAGTTGCAGGATCAGCAGCGCGGCCTCGCGGCCCTGCGGTTGGGCCGGCTGGATTTCCCGGCGATGTTGACGGTGTCGTACGAGGCGCTGCAACCGGCCGAGCAGCGGTTGCTGAGGTTGCTCGGGACGCTGCCGCTCGCCACGGTCGACGCGGCGACCGCTGCCGCACTTCTGGAGCTTTCGCCGGCGTGGGAAGCCGAGGAGGTCCTGGAAGGGCTACGTGATGCTCATCTGATCGAAGAGCATGACGTGGGCAACTATCAGGTGCACGATCTGGTTCGCCGTTTTGCTGCCTCAACCGCTGACGCCGCTGCGGACGACGTCTGGCGCCGCGCTCTCGTGCGGGTCGCGGACCACTTCGTCAGACTCAGCGACCGGGCCAATGCCATCGCGTTTCGGGTCGGTGTCCCGACCGCTCACGCGACAGAGAGTGGCGTCGACGAACCGTTCGCGACCCGCGAGACCGCCAACCACTGGTGGGAGGCGTCGGCGGATACGGCCGCGAGTCTCGCCCGACTGTGTCTGTCCGAGCGGGCCTATGTGCAGGCGGCCCAGTTGGCCCGCAATCTCTGCTTCCACCTCGAGGCGAGTGGTCAGGTGGTCGAGTTCGGCGCCGCCGCGGCGCTTGCCGCCGAAGCGGCCAAGGTCGGGGTCTTGCCGTTGCCCACCCAGCGGGTGTCGCAGTCCAACCTCGCCGCGGCCTTCTGGAAGCGGGGTGATCTGGCGTCCGGACTGGAGGCCGCCAACCGCGCGAGCGAATTGGCCCAGCAGATGGGTGATCCGGCCGCCATCGCCTCCTGTCTGAACGTCGAGGGGCTGCTGCGTGGCCACCTCGGCGAGATCGGCACCGCGATCGACCAGCTCGAGCGGGCCTGTGACCTCCTGGGCGAAGGTCCGCCGACTCGCACCTACATCTACGCGCTGTGCAACCTCAGCAGTCTGCGCGAGTGGCGCGGCGACCTGACGGGAGCGGTCACCGCAGCACAGACGGCCCTGGAGATCGCCTGCACCCTGGGGGTTCCCGCCGAACGTGTGGCGGCGGCCAACGATCTGTCGATTGCGTTGCTCCGCTCGGGGCGCACCGCCGAGGCGGCCCGCGTGGTTAGCGAGGCGGTCGAGCTGATTGACGGAGGTGGTCTAGACCACAAGCGACCGCTGACCTATGCGCTCGCCGCGTGGGCTCACCACCAACCGGACGGAGACGACGACGAACGGTGTGCCGACTTCGTTGAAGGGGCACATCGATCCTTGACCGACGCCACGCCGGGCGTTCAAGAGGCCGTCATTCACAACGTGCTCGGCCGGCTGGCGCTTCTCCATGACGACGCCACGGCAGCGCTGGAGCACTTCCGCACCGCCGCTCACGCAGCCCACGGCAGTTCTTTCGTGGTGGAGGAGATCCGGGCGCGACATGGCGAAGCGCAGGCGCTCGTCTCTACGGGGGATAGAGAGGCGAAGCGCCTGCGCCGGCTAGCCACAGATCGGGCGGAAGAGATCGGATTGTCCCTGTCCTGACGCGACCTGACCTACTGGGGTGGCTTTGGCCGAGAGTGACCGCGGCCGGTGCCCTACTCGGGACCGATCTCGCTACGACGGTCGGTGCCACCGCGGCCCGAAGGGGTGCCGCCGGCGACCTCGGGGCCGATCTCGCTCTTCTTGGCATGGCTGTACTGCTCGCTGACACTCATGGCGGCGCCGCCGGCGGCGAGCGCCAGAGCGAGTGCGATGGCGGCCGCGAAAGAGCGGGCGAGGCTGGCGGGGGTGGCGGGGGTGGCGGTCATGATTTCCTCCGAGGAATGTCGTAGAGCACGGGGTGGGGGTGACTCATTAATCATGGACCCAGGTCTTCCCGTCCCGATCCCGCTCCGATCCCGTTGACGGCGCGCCAGTACCGCGGTCGCCCGGTGACCACGCGACCGCCTCGCCGGGTGGGGACGGAGCTAAGTGGCCCGACGCCCGCCGCCCCATGGGTGGCGTCAACCACTTAATCGCACGTTGTTCCTGCCGCATTTCCCGGCCGAGGAGGAATGACGGGAACGAAGTGGGAACCAGGTGCCGCATGCTGGAGTTTCAGTCTTGGCCAATCGTGGGAGGAGGCGACTCATGTCGCAGACACAATCAGAGAAGCGTGACTTCGGTCGTCCGTTGACAGACCAACTCGCCATCGTGATCGACCCGTTGCCATGGGTGCTGATGTCGCTGCATGGGATGCCGGTGCGCACCTGTCCGGTCTTCACCCACGACGCCAGCGTTCCTGAGGACTGGTTCGGCCCGGTGCTCCGGGTCGCGGAACTCTCCGCCAGCAACATCCGCTCGGCGATCATCGCCTCGGAGTCCTGGTTGGGGGCCGCCCGGGCAGAGGTGGTGTCCTGCTTCGGTTTCGATGAGGAGACCTCCTACGTGGCGGCAGAGGTCAACGATGCCTTCCGCTGGCGCGGGAACCGAACCTGGTCGCTGGATGTGCTCGCCGACAAGGCCGAACTGCGCGATCGCGCGGAAGACCTGGGCGTCGCGCCTGTTGCCCGCCGGATGGCCGATGACTGCGCCGAGCTGGCCGAAGCCGTCGCCGCTATCGGCGTCCCCTGCATCGTCAAGCCGGCCAGTGGCCGCGGCAGCGAAGGGGTGCACGCGGTGTTGTCGCAGGACGATGCGGCCGCCGTGTGTGCCGAACTACAGGCCTCCTGGCCCGGCCCGATCGTGGTCGAGGAGTTCCTGGCCGGCCCGGAGTACTCGGTCGAGACGCTCACGAACGAGGGTGACCACGAAGTTCTGGCGATCACCGAGCGGCGCACCAACGGTGCGCGCCGCTTCGTGGCCGCGGGGCACGTCCTTCCGGTCGAACTCGACCCCGAGATAACGGCAGAGATGCACGAGCTCGCCGTGCGCACGCTGAACGCGGCTGGCCTGCGCTTCGGGCCCGCGCACACCGAAGTCATCCTCACCGACGACGGCCCTCGCCTGCTCGAGTCACACGGTCACTCGGGTGCGGGTCACATCGCCGAGATGATCTTGGCAGCGCTGGGCGTCAACGTGTTCACCGAGACGGTCTCCCGGGTGCTCGCCGTTGCGCCGCCGCAACGCCACAACTGGCGTCAGTGCGCCGGGATCAGCTACGTCGACTTCGCCTCGGACCGTCCGCTCGCGCAGATCCCCCTCACCAGCCTGCGGGCATTGCCGGACGTTCTCGAGGTCGAGGTGCGCGTTCGCGCTGGGAGCACTCCTCCGGTGGTGCGGTCCGACGCCGATCGGCACGGCTTCGTTGTCGCTGTCAGTTCGTCGCGCCCCGAGCTCGACGAGATTCTGCTGACCGCCACCGAAGCGATGCTGACCACCGCCGAGCGCCAAGACCTGCCCGTGCTTCCCGGGGCGGACTACATCACGGCCGTCTCCTGACGCGCTCGCGGCACCGGGCCGGCGGCCCGGAATCGACCCGGATCGACCGCTGGGCCACCACCGGCCGACCGCGGATAGGCTCGGCCCATGGGTCGCAATCGCCGGTTCACGAGTGTGGCGCTGGTGGTGGTGCTGCTTGCGTTGATCAATCTCCCGGCGCTGCAGGCGACCTACCTTGGCTGGAAGCTCGATCGCGAAGGGATCCCGACCACAGCGGAGGTGGTGGGGGCGGATGAGGTCACCCCCGGGCGGTTCTGGTTGACCATCGTGGTGCCTCCCTCGCTGGATCCCGACCGGTTCGCGACGCCCGCGCGGGTCTCCGAGAGCGCTTACAACGAGGCGATCCGCACGAGGCAGATCCGCGCCACCGTACTCGAAGACCGGCCCTCGTTCCGCCGTGTGGAGGGCCAGATCGTCGGGCGCACCGGTCTGTGGATCACACTCGGCGCTGACGCCGCTCTGGCCCTGCTGATCGGCTGGCTCTGGCGCTCCGGGCGGCGCCCTCGTCTCCTTGAACCCTTGCGACTGGAGGCCATCGTCGACCCGGTGACCACCGACGATCGCGAACCGGTCGTGCGCGAGACCGCCGACGTCGTTGACGTCGTTGGTCGCGTCGACCGGGCCGATGACCAAGAACTCCTGCTGACTGCGGGTGAAAAGACGGTGATCGTCATCGTCGCCGGTCGCGGTGTCGACGCGCGCGCCGGCGACTGGGTGGAGGTCACCGGCCGGGTCCTCGCTCCCTGACGATCCTGGGGCGCGGCGTGATGTCAGACGGACAGATGACTTGCCGGTGACCGCTGCGGCGGTCCAGGGTGGGGGCCATGGCTGCCACCGCGTCGTCCTACTCGATCACCATCCGTTTGTACACAGCACCGGACCACGGAGTGGTGGGGCACGTGGCGACGACGATCGCTCATGCCGGCGGGATCGTCACCGCGATCGATGTCGCCGAGTCCAGCCACGAGCGGCTGGTCGTCGATGTCACCTGTTCGGCCGGCAGCGCCGACCACTCGCAGGAGTTGGTGGCGCTGGTCGAGAAGCTCGATGGTGTGATTGTGCACCGGGTCAGCGACCGGACCTTTCTGCTGCATATCGGGGGCAAGATCGAGGTGCACTCCAAGGTCCCGTTGCGTACCCGAGACGATCTGTCGATGGCTTACACGCCGGGAGTGGGGCGGGTCTCCGCGGCCCTGGCCGAGCATCCCGAGGATGTGGCACGACTGACGATCAAGGGCAATTCGGTCGCCGTGGTCACCGATGGGTCGGCCGTCCTGGGGCTGGGCAATATCGGCCCCGGTGCCGCCCTCCCGGTAATGGAGGGAAAAGCGGCGCTGTTCAAGCAGTTCGCGGGAATCGACGCGTGGCCGATCTGCCTGGCGAGTCAGGATCCCGACGAGATCGTCAAGGCCGTTCAGATGATCGCTCCTGGCTTCGGAGGCATCAACCTCGAGGACATCGCGGCCCCGGCCTGCTTCGAGATCGAGGCCCGGCTGCGTAAGACCCTCGACATCCCGGTCTTCCACGACGACCAACACGGCACGGCCATCGTGGTCCTGGCCGCCCTGACCAACGCCGTCCGCGTGGTCAAGAAGCAAATGTCCGCGATCAGGGTCGTCGTCGCCGGAGGGGGAGCGGCCGGATCCGCGATCGTGTCGCTGATCCAGGCCGCCGGGGTGACCGACGTCGTGGTCTGGGATCGCGAAGGCCTGCTCTCCGCCGATGACGACACGTTGCCGCCGGCCAAAGCGGAGCTCGCCCGACGCACCAACCCACGGCGACTCCGCGGCCAGCTGCACGACGGCCTCGTCGGCGCAGATGTCTTCATCGGCGTCTCGGGGCCGGGCGTCCTGCAGGCATCCTGGATCGACGACATGGCCCCGGACGCGATCGTGTTCGCCCTGGCCAACCCCGATCCGGAGGTCGACCCCGCCGAAGCTGACAGGTACGCCGCGGTGGTGGCGTCGGGCAGGTCGGACTATCCCAACCAGATCAACAACGTGCTTGCCTTCCCCGGCGTCTTCCGTGGGCTGCTCGACGCGCGGGCCACCGAGGTCACGACGGCCATGCTGCTACGGGCGGCCCGGGCGATCGCGCTGGTCGTCGAGGACGAGCAACTCAACTCCAACTTCATCATTCCCACGGTCTTTCACCCGGGAGTGGCCGGCGCGGTGGCCGCAGCGATCGCCGGTCGCGACGAGACCTGAGCCGTCCGTCGGCGAGCTGAGCGGTCAGGCCGACTCTGCGGCGTAGAGCGCGGCGCCCACGATGCCGGCCTTGTTGCGCAGCTTGGCGGGCACGATCGGAGTGTGCAGGTCGAGCAGAGGCAGGAACTCGTTGGCCTTCTTGCTCACCCCGCCGCCGACCACGAACAGGTCGGGCGAGAACAGCCGCTCGACAGTCCGGTAGTAGACGTTGAGGCGGGCGCCCCACTCCTCCCAGTCGAGTTTCTCCTTCTCACGAACGCTGGCTGCGGCGCGGCTCTCGGCGTTGTGACCGTCGATCTCGAGGTGACCGAGCTCGGAGTTGGGGACCAGCACCCCGTGATAGATCATCGCCGAGCCGATTCCGGTGCCCAAGGTAGTGAGGATGACTAGACCCGTCTCGCCACGCGCGGCGCCGAAGCGAACCTCGGCGAGGCCGGCCGCGTCCGCGTCGTTGACCACCCACACATCTCGCTCGAGAGTCTCGGTGAAGAGTGCGTCGGCATCGGTACCGATCCATGACTTGTCGATGTTCGCGGCCGACTTGACCACGCCGTGATGTACAACGCCGGGAACCGTCACGCCGATGGGGGCGTCGAGATCTGGATAGGCGCCGAGGAGTTCGGCAAACACGCTGGCGACAGCATCAGGAGTCGCCGGCGAAGGGGTGTCGATGCGCACCCGCTCCCCCGTGAAGTCACCCGCAGCCACATCGACCGGGGCGCCCTTGATGCCACTTCCTCCGAAGTCGATCCCGAATCCGCGCGTCGAGCGTCCGTCAGCCATGGGGTCAACTCTGGTGCAGAGGCGCGTATCGCGGCAACCGAGCGTCCGCGCGCTTCGGGTCACAGGCACAGTTGCGGAGCCGTTCGGATCCCTTTGGGGCGTCCCGAATCGGCTCAAAGGTGAGGTCGCTCAGGACTCCGGCGGTCTAAACCACCCGCCGCCTGGAATCGCTCGGCACGCTGCATATCCGCCAACTTCGTGTCGGTCCCGACGGATCCGTGCCACCATTGGTACGGAATCGTCGTTCAAGGCACCATCGCACGACGATTCTCGAAAAAGTTTGAACCCGACTGTCAAGGCCTCGCCCCTGGTCCTCAGTCGAGTAACCGTACGAAGACCGGCCCACTGTGTGGGTAGCAGAAAGCCGAGGACGTTCGGGGGGGAGGTCCGCGGCGAAGTAAATTCTGAGACAATGTGTGCACGCGTGTCAACGATGGCTCACGTGCGCCATAGTTCATCGAGGCGACCGCAGCGGACCAGGGTCCGAGGCAGATTGAGGGGGTAGGCGTGAGCAGTCACGCACCAGTGGAATCCGAGCGTCAGGCCTCGGTCGAAACGATCGTCCCGGCCGAGCGCGCGGAGACGAAGCCACCCGCGCGGCGCAAGCCCGGGCGGCCGAAGCTGCACAGCGTGCCGCCACTCCGCGACCGACTCATCGCCGCCGCCGTCGACTTGACCGTTGAGCAGGGCTGGGCCGCCTTGACTATGCGCGGCCTGGCCGAACGAATCGGCGTCTCGCGGCAGACGGTCTACAACGAACTCGGCTCCAAGCCCGAACTCGCCGAGGCGATGGTGCTGACCGAGCTGGCGACCTTCCTCGAGCACGTGGAGACCGCCTTCGCCGACCACCCGACCGACCTGCCCAACGCCGTCGAGCAGTCCTCGCGACGCGTGCTCGAGCTCTGCCAGTCACACCCCTTCCACCAGGCCGTCCTCTCAGCCAGCCACGGTGCCGACTCCGAACTGCTTCCCCTCTACACCACCCACAGCGACCTGTTGTTGGGTGCAGCGCAGGGGATCGTCGCGGAGCGGCTGCCGCAGTACAACCTGAACATCTCCGAGGACGCCGTGCAAGCCATGGTCGACATGGTGCTGCGGATGACGATCAGCCACGCGATGCGGCCAACCGATTCACCCGCCGAGACCGCCGCGCGCATGGGTTGGCTGGTGCGCAAGGTGATCGCGCCGGAGTGAGCCGGCGGCGGCCGACCTGAGCCCCGAGAAGCGGCCGATGAGATCGGCCGGGGGAGGCACCTGGCGATGAAGGCTGCCCCCAAACAAAGGATGCCGGGCCTCGGTCTGGTCCCCGAAGCCCGGCGGTGTCGCCCCTTGTCAGAAGGCCTGAGAGCTGTACGGGGGGTCATCCCTCTGGCCTTCTGAAGACTAGTTTGACAGATTGCCACCGAATGTCAAGTAACGTTCGTGGCCCTCTTGTGGGCGGCCTAGTCCGGCGGGATTGCCCCGGCGAGAAACGCTGCGTACCCTGATCAACCAAACGGTTGAATGATGGGGTGATCCGGTTGAGCCACGCTCCTGCGATCGATGCGATCCCGCCCGACGGCGAGCGATTGACCCGCGTCTTTGCGGCGCTGAGCGACCCGACTCGCCGCGACATCGTGGCCCGGTTGAGCGCCGGGGACGCGGGGGTGAGCGAGCTGGCTGCTGCCTACGACGTCTCGCTGCAGGCGGTCTCGAAGCATGTCCGCGTTCTCGAAGACGCCGGGTTGGTGAGTCGGTCGCGCGACGCCCAGCGTCGCCCGGTCCATCTGGAAGCGGAGGTCTTGGACCTGATGACCGGCTGGATCGAGCGGTATCGGCGGCGGGCCGAGGAGCGCTACGGCCGCCTCGATGCGGTGCTCGGCGAACTCCGCGACGAGGCGTAGACGACCCGCTAGGGCGCCCGCAGGATCGACAGTACGGCCCGGACGTAGGCGCCCTCGGCGTCGACATCGATGTGCCGCGACCCGTCTAGCAAGGTGACGACGAAGCCCCTCGCCTCGCCGGGCAGCACGTCGAGGCCGGCGAAGGAGTCGCCCAGCAGGGCACGCAATTGATGCTCCCAGGGGAGCCAGATCGCTTCGGACACTTCGATGCTGTCCAGCGCCCACTCGGTGGTGCCGTTGAAGCGAATCACCTCGCCGGACGGCAGTTCGACCACCTCGATGGTCATCTCGGCTACCACGAACACCTGGTCCAGGTCGCGGTCGGGAATCACGAAGCGATCACCTGGTGTGGGGCTCCAGGC
This sequence comes from uncultured Actinomycetota bacterium, assembly GCA_963781605.1. Lineage (GTDB taxonomy): Bacteria > Actinomycetota > Actinomycetes > Propionibacteriales > Nocardioidaceae > Nocardioides. The sequence continues at coordinate 54,048 of CAWAGO010000009.1, read as the reverse complement.
ACGGCCGCTTCCTCGTAGTGCCTCGGTGAGCAGTCGGCCGTGGGTCACAGTGAGCATGGACCGATTATCCGCACATAGCGGAAAGGGCCCTTTGAGCGTTGTCGGCGGGGGCCGTAGGCCCTATCGTTGGCGCAGGCAGAGCGTATGACGAAACAGGGTGCACGATGCGCAACAAAGATCGGGCCACGCTTCACTGGTTGCTGAATCACGCTCGCTATGAGGTGCTTCCCACTCCGACGATCGAAGCCAAGGTGCTCGACGTCGTGCCACGCGACGTCACTCTGACCGTGACCGCCTCGCCGGCCAAAGGTCTGGAAGGGACTCTGGCGACGGCCGAACGCTTCGCAGCGGAAGGCTACGACGTCGTCCCCCACGTGGCGGCGAGGATGGTGAGCGGACGATCGGAGCTGACCGAGATCGTCGAGCGTCTTCGGGCAGCAGGCGTATCGAAGGTCTTCGTTCCCGGCGGCGACGCCGCCCCGGCCGGCGACTACCCCGACGCGCTGGCCCTGCTGGAGGATCTGGCTGCCCTGGGCCGCCCCTTCCCTCACGTCGGCGTCGCCGGCTACCCGGAGTCGCACCCGACCATCAACGACGACCTGACCATCCAATCGATGTGGGACAAGCGCCGTTTCGCCACTCACGTGGTGTCGAACCTGACCTTCGACCCCAAAGTCATCAAGGATTGGGTGCACCGCCTACGGCTGAGGGGCATCAGTCTGCCCCTGCTGCTGGGGGTGCCCGGACCGGTGGACCGAACCAAACTACTGGGCATGGCGACCAAGATCGGCGTCGGTGACTCCACGAAATTCCTCGTCAAGCACAAGGGCCTGATGGCCCGACTGACCGCCCCCGGCGGGTTCACCGGCGAGCGCTTCCTGGAGGGCTGCGCGCCCTCCGTCGGGGAGCCGCAGGCGGGCGTCGAGGGGCTGCACCTGTATACCTTCAACCAGGTGGCCGAGACCGAGGCCTGGCGACAGGATCTACTGGCGCGCCTCGAGTGACCGTCAGCGGCAGCGTCGCTGCACCGGCATGACCGGGCTCCGACTCTGCTTCGCGTTGCGATACAGGTCGCGAAAATGGCGCTGATAGCGCTGCCACACCCAGCGGTTCTCGACCCGCAGCATGACCTCGTCGTTGTAGAGCAATCCGCCGCACGTCCAGTTGCTCGTTCCGACGAGCGTCAGATAGCGTTTGCGCCCGTCGAGTTTGGCGTGGACATTCACGATCTTGTCGTGCAGGAGCACGTGGCGCACCCGACCGTTCGGCAGGTCGGTGATGGTCCCGTTGCGCTGCCGGACCGGCGCCTGCAACCAGTTCTCGATCAGCTCACGGGTCACCACGATGCGCACCCGGCAGCCACGGCGATCCAGCCGTCCGAGCAACGCTCGCACGTCATACCGTTGGATCACAGCGACGGCGATGTCGATGCGTCGTGCTCCGCGGACACATCGCACCCGGTTGAGCAGGCGAACGATCCGGTCCTTGCGGGTCGGGAACACGAACGCGCCGGGGAGGCCGCTCGACACCCGCGCGGGCTCGTCCCAACGAACCCCGTCGCTCGACCAACTCTGCGCGCGGAGCCGGGCGAAGTAGGCGAGGTGGTAGCTGTACAGATTGGCGTCGACGACCCGTATCAAGTTGTTGTACTGAGGGTTCTGACGGCGCTCGATGTTGGCCGAGGTCAGCGCCACCGAACGCTCGCCGGCGATGTCGAACAGGAACATCTTGAGATGCATCACGTCTTGCTTGGGTGGGGGACTGCCTCGGCCCGACCAGGGCAGGCAGGCGTTGCTGCAGACCACGACGCTGCCGCGCGCGGCGCCACCGGCGCGGACCGCCGCAACGACCCGCCTACCGGCTTTCTTGGTCAGCACGTCGGGGTCGACCACCAGCTCCACCCGGGCACCCCGTTGGTGGGCCTTGATGAGGGCGGTGGCGGGGCCGCCGATATCCCAGCGGAACATGGCGATCCGGATCGTGTCGCCCGCGCCGGCCTCGTTGAAGATCGCCGAGATGCGCTTCATCACCGCTGGGTCGCTGCCGCCCTTGGTGGGAGGCGACGCCAGGCACACCTCGTAGTCGCCGCCGACCTGTCGGGCGCAACCGCTTCTCTGGTTGACCCGGCCTTGTCGGTCGAGCCGGTCGAGACTCAGGTTGGAGGGACCGTACTTGGTCTCGACAAGCTCGACCGGCGATCCCAGCTCGACCGGCGACCTCGGCTCGACCGGCGACCTCGGCTCGACCGGCGCCCCCAGCTCGATCGACGTGGGTGCCCCCGACCCGGGGGCGACCACCATCAGCGTCGAGATGGCGATCAGCAACCCGCTCAGCGCCGCTAGCCCTTGGCGCACACGGGAGCGGCTCGACGACATGAAGCGATCGTAGGCCGGGTTCGCGGCCTGTGTCAGAGATCCGGTGCGCTCAGCCGGCCACGAGGGCAGCCACGGCGCTCTCGAGCCCGTCGTGACCGGTCGGCACGATCTGCAGAGGAAGCCCCAGCTGAGCGGCGGCCGACTCGGCAAGTCTGGTCAACTCCTCGTCGGGGGCCTGGGCGAGCCACACCACCCGGGTGTAGTGCCCGAAGTAGTCATCGCGCAGCTCCGGCCAGCGGTCCAGCCCCAGCTCGCGCAGCACGGTGCGGTGGAAGGAGCGCACCAGGAAGTCAGTGAAGACGTAGGTGCCGGGCTGGTCGTCGAAGAAGGCGCGCAGCCGATCCGCGCCGCCGTAGACGTCGTAGCAGTGCAGGCCCGGCAGCCTGGCCAGGCCGAGTTCGTCGCAGACCGCGTCCAGCGCGCCATAGGTCCCACAGTCGGCATAGCCGACCACCACCCGGTCATAGCGAGGCGTCAACGCAGCAGCCAGTTCGCGTACCTGGTCGGCGATCCGGTGCGGTTGGTTGTGCAGCAAGGGGTTGAGCGGGTGGACGTCGATCGACCAGCCGCGGCGCTCGATGATCTCGGCGATCGGCTGGGCCAGCGCGCCGCACGCGACGATGGCCACCGGCCGCGACTCAGAAGGAGAGCTGCTCGACGAAGCGGTCATTGAAGTCGGTTCGGTCGGAGAGCTCGACATAGGTGACCTCCTCGAGAAGGGCATCGGCGCCGGCACGTTCGCGCAGGGAGAGCAGCGCCATCTTGGCGCCTTCGCCCGCGACGTTGCCCGCGGAGACGATCCGGAGTACCGGCAGTTGAGGGACCAGGCCGATTCGGATCGCCGAGGACGCCGAGAGGTAGGAGCCGAACGAACCGGCGAGCAGCACCTGCTGGACGTCGTCGTGCTCCAGGCCGAGCTCCTCCAGAAGCAGGGTCCAGCCGGTGGAGATCGCTGCCTTGGCGAACTGCAGCTCGCGCACATCGCGCTGGGAGAGGTAGACGCACTCCTCGGGCGGGGTCGTTGCCTCGGGACGGTGCAAGAGGAAGACCCGCTCCTGGCCGATCTTGGTCAGCCGGTCCGCCAACCCCGGGGTGAGGTCGGCGGCCTGCTCGTCGGGCACGAACCGGCCGGTCGAGTCGAGCAGCTTCATCCGCACCAGCTCGGCCACCGCGTCGACCAGGCCCGAGCCACACAGCCCGCGGGGTTCCACATCGCCGATCACCTGCAGTTCGACGTCGGCGTCGGACAACCGGACCACTTCGATCGCACCGTCCGCGGCGCGCATGCCGCACCGGATCGCGCCGCCCTCGAAGGCGGGCCCGGCCGGCGCAGCGGTGGCCAACAACCGGTCGCCGTCGGTGAGCACGATCTCGCAGTTCGTGCCCACGTCGATGAAGAGGCGGGTGCGCTTGTCGCGGTCCATGCCGGTGGCGAGCATGCCCGCCACGATGTCGCCGCCGACGTAGGCGCCCAGCGAGGGGAAGATCGCCACCCGGGCACGCGGATGCACCGGAAGGGCGAGGTCGGCGGCGAGCACGGCGGGGAAGTGGGCGGTCGACATGATGAACGGCGCCACGCCGAGCGGTTCGGGATCGATACCGAGGCACAGCGCCGTCATCGTCGCGTTGCCGGCGAGGGCGACCTCATAGATCGCGTCGCCCGGCACCGCGGCCTCGGCACAGACCTCAGCGATCAACTCGGCGATGGTCTCGGCGGCGGCGGTCTGCAGTCGCCCCAGGGCCTCGGGGTCGAGCATGGTCGCCGAAATCCGGCTGATCACATCGCCGCCGAACGGCTGCTGCTTGTTGAGCATCGACGCGACCGCCACCGGAGTGCCGGATTCGAGATCGAGCAGGGTGGCGACGACCGTGGTCGTACCCAGATCGACCGCGACGGCATAGCGCGTGGCGGTGGTGTCGCCGGCTTCGACGTCGATCAGGTCCTCGTCGATGATGACTGCGGTCACCTTGAAGTCTGCCTCGCGCAGTACGCGAGGGAGTCGCCGCAGCACGGCCAAGTCATGACGCAGTTCGAGATCCTCAATCGCCGCGGCGAGGCGGGCGATATCCGTGCGTTGATCGGCGAGGGTCGGCTCGGCTAGTTCGACATAGCGCTTCTGCACGGCGGGCCGCAGAATCACTTGGCGCCCGACGCCGACGGTCGCGGCCTTGGGTCGGGTGGTGAGCGGTGGGACCGTGATGTCGAGGTCGTGGGTGGCCTTGACCAGGCAGGCCAGCCGCCAGCCTCGGGCCACTTGATCTTCGGTGAACGTGCGGATGTCGTGCGGCGTCACGGCAACTCCGGACGGTCCACCGCTCACCGGATCGATCTGCACCTTGCACTTGCGGCAGGTGCCGTGCCCGCCGCAGGTGGAGTCGATCGCAATCCCGTTCCACGACGCGGAGTCGAAGACGGTCACGCCCGGCGGGACGCGCACGGTGCGCTCGCGGGTCTCGCCTGAGGTGGCTTGCACCGCGAAGCGAAGGTCGACGCGGCCGACCCCCTCGTGATCGGCGGCCGGGGATCCTCCGGGCTCGATCAGCCCTTCGCGCCGGAAGTCCTCGACGTCGACATCGGGCGGCTCGTCGGCGAACGGTAGATCGGTCACGATCCGGCGGCGGCCTCGACGGCGGCCTTCGCGCTGCGAGACCGGCCGATCCACGTCATGCCCCAGTCATCGCGGCCCATGAGCAGGTCCGCCGCCTTGACCGCCGTGACGATCTGCGGTGTGCGAGTGTCCATGATGGCGCTGGTCAGACCGTGGGTCATCGCCATCGGCAGGAAGGTCGCACCGAGCGCGTGCCGGTCCGGCATGCCGAAGGAGACGTTCGAGGCCCCGCAGGTCATGTTCAGACCGTACTGCTCGCGGATCCTTCGCATCGTCTCCATCGTCGCGACGCTGGTGGTCGTGTCGGCGCCGATCGGCATCGCCAAGGGGTCGATGACGATGTCGTTGAGGGCGATCCCGTATTCGCCGGTGGCGACGTCGACGATCTTCTTCACCAACTCCAACCGCTTGTCGGGCTCCATCGGGATCTCGTCGACATCGTTGGGCAGCGCGATCACCGCAGCGTCGTACTTCTTGACCAGCGGGAGGATCTGCTCCATCCGCTCGTCTTCCGCGGTGATCGAGTTGACCAGCGCGCGACCCTGGTAGGCGGCCAGCCCGGCCTCGAGCGCTTCGACGACCGAGGAGTCGATGCAGATCGGCTTGTCCGTGAGTTGCTGCATCATCCGGATCGCCTTGGCCAGCAGGTCGGCCTCATCGGCGAGCGGCACTCCCATGTTCACGTCGAGAACATCGGCACCGCCCTCGACCTGGGCTCGCACATCCCGCTCGATGGCCGACAGGTCGCCGGCCCGCAACTGCTCCTGAAAGATCCGGCGTCCGGTGGGATTGATCCGTTCGCCGATCAGGCAGAACGGGCGGTGATGGCCGATCACTACCTCGGTGGTGGCGGAGCGGATGGTGGTTTCGAGCAGCGGAGCGGACATCAGAGGTGGGCTTCCTTTCGGTGACGTTCGTCAGGCGGGGACCATGGAGCGGCGTTGGTTGAGGAGGTCCTTGGCCCGCCTCACGCAGGTCGAGGCATCCGCGGCGTAGCCGTCGGCGCCGACCGCGTCGGCGTACTCCTGGGTGACCGGGGCGCCGCCGACCATGACGATCACGGTGTCGCGCAGGCCGGCCTTCTCGAGCGCGTTGATGTTGGCCTTGAACATCGGCATCGTCGTGGTGAGGAAGGCCGAGAAGCCGACGATGTCGGGGTGGTGCTCCTCAATGGCGGCAATGAACTTCTCCGGCGCCACCTGGACGCCGAGGTCGATCACCTCGAAGCCGGCGCCCTCGAGCATGATGTTGACCAGGTTCTTGCCGATGTCGTGCACGTCGCCCTTGACGGTTCCCATCAGGAACTTCCCGACGGTTTCGACGCCCGTCTCGGCCAGCAGCGGACGCAACCGCTCCATCGCCCCGGCCATCGCGCGACCCGCGATCAGCATCTCGGGGACGAAGAAGTCGCCGCGTTCGAAGCGGGCACCGACTTCCTCCAACGACGGGATGAGCGCCTCGAACAGCATGGTCTGCGGTTCCATGCCGAGGTCGAGGCCTTGGTTGGTCAGCTCGAGAACGCGCGGGGCGTTGCCGACCAGCGTCTGGTCGTACAGCTCCTTCAAGATCTCTTCGGGACTCATGCGACACCCTCCTGTCGGGACGGTCGTGGTTGGTGGGAGCGCCGGGCGAACAAGGCGCTCACCCGATCTGCGTGGTGGGCGATGAGCCGATCCCACTCCGGTGTCTGCGGCGTGAGCCGAGACGTGGGACCAGACATCCCGAGAGCGGCCACCACCGTTCCTTGCTCGTCGCGGACCGGTGCGGCGAGCGCGGAGAATCCTGGTTCGAGTTCGTCGCGGGTGTGCCCCACGCCGGTGCGGCGTACGGCGCGCAATTCGTCGCGCAGCGCGGCCACGGTGCCGATCGCCTTGCTGGTCGGGGTGGCGAGCGGCTCGTCGTCGGCAGGCAGAGTGAGGGCGTCGAAGGCATAGAGCACCTTGCCCAGCGCCGAGCAGTGGGCCGGTACCTCGACCTGGCTCCAGTCACGCGTCCCGAGCAGGAACCGGGAGTCGACCTGGGCCAGGTGCTCGACACGGTCGCCCCGGGGAGCACCAAGGTGCACGGTCTCACCGGTGATCTCGCCGATCTCGAGCATCACTGGCTGGGCGATCGCGATCAGATCTTCCAGGGGGTCCTGACGAGCGGAGTACTGCCAGAAGAGCGGTCCGGCCACATAGGAACCGTCGCCGTTGCGCTCCAGCAGTTCGGTGCGTTCGAGGGCCGTCAGCAGGCGCGAGGTGGTCGAGCGCGGGAGGCCGCATGACTCGGCGATGTCGGCGAAGGCCAACGGCATGTCCGCGCGCACGACGGTCGCTACCAGCAGGGCGGCTCGATCGACGGCTTGGGTGCCGTTGCTCACGCTGGTCACCAGCGAATCCTCGTCTTCGTCGTCATCCGGTCATGGTTCCACCATATGGAACTGTCGTTCCACATGATGAGGTGTTGACAGGTCGTCGGTCAAGCCTTTGGTCAACCAGTTGGCGACTCGTTCCGCAGAGCACATCCACCTGTTCCATGATGTGGAACGACGATTCCGTATCGTGGCTATAGACGCGACGACGGCGCGGACCCCAGACTGGGCTCATGTTCCAGAACAAGATGCCGCGCTACGAGATCCTCTCCGAGGACGCCATGTCCACTCTGGATGGAGGGTGGCGTCGTTTGATGACCGAGATCGGCGTGGAGTTCATGGACGACCGCGCCCTCGACCTGTTCCGCGCGGCGGGGCAGAAGGTCGAGGGAAACACGGTCTTCCTCGATCCCGACTTCGTGCTCGAACAGGTCGCCAAGGCGCCGCGCGAGTTCGACGTCCAGGCCCGCAACCCCGCCAACTCGGTGCACATCGGCGGCGACCACATGGCCTTCGGCGCGGTCTATGGTCCGCCCTTCGTGCGGGAGGGCAGCGTCCGCCGTGACGCGACGATGGACGACTTCCGCAACTTCACGATGCTCGCGCAGTCCTTCGACGCCCTCGACTCGGCCGGCGGTGTGGTCTGCGAGCCCAACGACACTCCGCTCGACAGTCGCCATCTCGACATGATCTATGCCTTGCAGACGCTCACCGACAAGATCTATATGGGCAATGTGGTGTCGGGCGTCAATGCTGCCGACACGATCGCGATGTCCTCGATCCTGTTCGGCGACGGCCAGGGTGCCGACCACGGTCGGGCGCGGATCGACGAGACCTCGGCCACCATCTCTCTGATCAACTGCAACTCGCCGCTGCGCTGGGACGATCGGATGCTCGAGTCGCAGTTCGAATACTCCGGCGCCAACCAGGCCGTCGTGCTGACGCCGTTCTTGCTGATGGGGGCGATGTCGCCGGTCACCATCCCGGCCGCGCTGGTGCAACAGATCGTGGAAGCGCTGAGCGGGATCGCGCTGTCACAGTTGATCCGACCCGGCTCACCCGTGGTCTTCGGATCGTTCCTGTCCAACATCGACATGCAATCCGGCTCGCCGACCTTCGGTACCCCCGAGTCGGGCATCGGCTTGCTCTGCACGGGTCAGATCGCACGGCACTTCGGATTGCCGTTCCGGACCGGCGGCGGTCTCACGTCGTCACAGGTGCCGGATGGGCAGGCCGGCTACGAAGCCCTGATGACGATGATGCCGACCTTCCTGGCCGGCGCCAACTGGGTGATGCACTCCGCCGGCTGGCTCGAGGGCGGTCTGGTCGCGGGCTATGAGAAGTTCATCGCCGACGTGCAGGTGCTGGAGATGCTCAAGCACGAGTTCACGCCCCTGGAGATCGACGAGGCGTCGATGGCCTTCGACGCTCACGACGAGGTCCGCCACGGCGGGCACTTCCTTGGCGCGATGCACACGATGGAGCGCTTCCGGACCTGCTTCTATCGACCCTTCCTCAACAGCTCGGACAACTACGAGCGCTGGATGCGCGGTGGCGCGCAAGATACCGCCACCCGGGCCACCAAGATCTGGAAGGACAAGCTGGAGGCCTATGAGGCCCCGGCGATCGACGACGCCATTCGCGAAGAGCTGGAGGAGTACGTCGTCCGTCGGCGCGCCGAGCTCGGCGACTAGCGATCGGCGACCGCTGTCGGCTCGCCGAGAAGGTCGCCGGCGCGGGCGAGGGCGACGAGTAGGTCGAAGGCTCTGATCGTGGCTGGGGTCTGGCCGCGTCGGGACGCCGCTTCGACGATCCAGTAGAGATCGGCGGCTCGGGCCCGCTCGGCCACCTGTGTCACGTCGCCTTGTTCGACGTCGGGGAGCCAGGGAATGAGGGCCGCGACGGCGGCGTCGCCGAGCGGCGTGCGCCGGGTGTCACGCAGCAGCTTGCCGAGATCCTCAAGGGGGTGGCCGGCATGGGCGAACTCCCAGTCCACGACGCCGGTCACCCGCCCGCCCTCGGGGTCGCACAACACATTGCGGGTGCTGAGGTCACCGTGCACCAGGCACGCGCGCGGGTTGAGCGTCAGCAATTCCTCACCACGCGCAGCGAGCGCTTCCACACCAGTCCAGGTGGTGGCATCCAGCTGGCTCAACGCGCTGCCCTTGCGGAACTGTCGCACCCAGGCAAGCAACGACTCGGCATGGTCCGGGTAGGCGCCGAGGGTGAGGTTGAGGTCCATCAGCGTCCCCGGGCCACGGAGGGCCAACCCCGACAGCCGACCGAGAATCTCACCCAGATGGGTGCCGATGCGCGTGGCCCGGTCCGGCGCCAAGCCAGCCAGGGCAGTCGACAACTGCACCCCCGGCAGCAAGGTGGTCACCAACAGTCCGTGCTGAGCGCCGCGCTCCGACCGGTGCTCGATGAGGGTCGGTGCGGGGATCAGTCCGGCAACCAACCGCAGCACCCCTGCTTGCACGTCGGGTGCTTCCGGGCCACGGCTCCGATTCCCGACGCCATAGATCCGCAGCACGCAAGGGTCACCGAGCGTGCCATCGCTCGAGACCGCGCGGGCCGCGAAGGTCTCGCCCGCGTGCCCACCTGGCAACGGCGCGATGGCGGCATACCCCCGGACGTCCACGCTGGCAGTCTCGCAGCACGCGGTGCGCATCGTGGTCTACGGTTGCGCCATGAGCAACACCGCCACGGGTGACGGGGGAGGCGTGCAGTCGGTTGACCGCGCACTGACCATCTTGGAGTCGCTGGCCCGCAACGGCGAGGCGGGCGTCACCGAGCTGGCCTCGACGCTCGACGTGCACAAGTCGACGGCCTTCAGATTGGTGACGACTCTGGAGAGCCACGGCCTCGTGGAGCAGACCGAAGGGCGCGGCAAGTATCGGCTCGGCGTCGGCCTCCTGCGCTTGGCCGGCGCCACCACCGCGCGACTCGACGTGGTGCAAGAAGCCCGCCCGATCTGCCGCCAACTGGCCGCGGACACCGGCGAGACGGTGAACATCGCCGTCCTCAGCGAAGACAGCGCGCTCTATCTCGATCAGGTGGCGGGTTCATCGGCGCTGCAATCGCACAACTGGGTCGGCCAACACATTCCGCTGCACGCCACCAGCAACGGCAAGGTACTTCTCGCGGGGCTGCCGCCGGAGCGCTGCGAAGAGGTGCTGCACGCCCTACCGGCCCTCACCTCGCTCACCATCACGGACGCCCTTGCGCTCCGCGAGGAACTCGGTCGGGTCGCTGAGCAGGGATACGCCGTCGCCGTCGACGAACTCGAAGTCGGACTCACCGCGGTGGCCGCCCCGATCCGCAACGCGCACGGAGATGTGATCGCGAGCATGAGTGTCTCGGGTCCGACCTTCCGGCTCACCGGTGCGTCGGTCGAGCGCGCGACGACCGCGCTGGTGCAGGCCGCGACCGAGGTGTCCCACCGGTTGGGGTGGGGTCACCGCTAGGCCGGGTGGGTTGCCTCAGACCCCGGCGAGCGGGGTGCCGCAGACGCCGAGCGCGCCGAGGAGGCGGTCGACGGCCGCCGAAAGCCGGCGACGGGACCTGCGGCCGAGCCGAGCCGAAGACAGGAGAGTGGACATGATTCGAGTATCGACCTCCCGCTCCCGGTTTGTTTGCGTTTTGCCCGGATTGACCCGATGGGCAGGTCACGGTGCGACAACGAACCTTGACGCGCCGGTCGAGGCGGACCATGCTTCGCGAGGGCACACAGTTGCATGAGGCGCGGTAGGCAAGCGTCATACGCAACGAAAGGGGTGTGATGCGAGTGAGATATGACTATGTCATCGTCGGCGGCGGGTCCGCCGGCTGTGCTCTCGCCAACCGCCTTTCCGCTGATCCGTCGGTGAGCGTGCTGGTTCTCGAGGCCGGTCACAGCGACTATCGCCTCGATCCGTTGGTGCACATGCCGGCCGCCCTCCCGATCCCGATCGGCAACCGGCTGTACGACTGGAAGTACCACACCGATCCCGAGCCCGAGATGCATGGACGGAGGATCTTCCATGCCCGCGGCAAGGTGCTGGGCGGCTCGTCGTCGATCAACGGAATGATCTTCCAGCGTGGCAACCCGATGGACTATGAACGGTGGGCCGCCGAGCCGGGCATGGAGACGTGGGACTTCCGGCACTGCCTTCCCTACTTCAAGCGGATGGAGACGGTGCTCGACACCAGCGGGACGCCGGTCCCCGATGCGTGGCGGGGCGGTTCCGGACCGTTGGTGCTCGAGCGCGGACCGGCAACGAACCCCTTGTTCGGTGCCTTCTTCGAGGCCGCACAGCAGGCGGGCTACCCCCTGACCGACGACGTCAACGGCTACCGCCAGGAGGGCTTCGCCCGATTCGACCGCAATGTGCACAACGGTCGTCGACTCTCGGCCGCGCGGGCCTATCTGCACCCGGTGAAGCACCGGTCCAACCTGACCATCGAGACCTTCGCCCACGTGACCGAGGTGCGGACCGACGGCTTGCGAGCAACGGGCGTCAGCTATCTCAAGGCCGGCCGGCGAGCCAAGCAGGTGGAAGCCGGCGAAGTGGTCTTGAGCGGCGGCGCGATCAACACCCCTCAGTTGCTGCAACTCTCGGGCATCGGCGACCCGGCTCTGCTGGAGCCGCTCGGCATCCCGGTCGTCCACGATCTTCCGGGCGTCGGCGAGAACGCCCAGGACCACCTCGAGGTCTACATCCAGTACGCCTCCACCCAGCCGGTGTCGATCGCGCCCGGCCTGGCGTGGCACAAGCGACCCAAGATCGGCTTCGACTGGCTGTTCTTCCGCAGCGGGCTGGGCGCCACGAATCACTTCGAGGGCGGGGGCTTCGCGCGCAGCAACGACGATGTCGACTGGCCCAATCTGATGTTCCATTTCCTGCCAGTGGCCATCCGCTACGACGGCACCTCGCCCGCCAACCTGCCACCGGGGGGCCACGGCTATCAAGTGCACATCGGCCCGATGTATGCCGACACTCGCGGACATGTGCGGATCAAGAGCGCAGATCCGCGCGAGCACCCAAGCATCCTGTTCAACTACCTCTCCACTGCAACCGATCGGCGGGAGTGGGTGGAGGCAATCCGAGCGGCGCGCAGCATCCTCAACCAGCCGGCATTCGCGCCCTTCAACGGCGGCGAACTCTCGCCCGGCCCGTCGGTGGAGACCGACGAGCAGATCCTCGATTGGGTCCGCGAGGACGCCGAGACCGCGCTGCACCCTTCGTGCACCGCCAAGATGGGCGACGCCGCCGACCCTATGGCCGTCGTCGACCCCCTCACGATGAAGGTGCACGGCATGGAAGGTCTGCGCGTCGTCGACGCGAGCGTCTTCCCGTTCGTCACCAATGGCAACATCTATGCCCCCGTGATGATGGTGGCCGAAAAGGCGGCCGATCTGATCGCCGGCAACACCCCGCTCGCCCCGGCGGACGTTCCCTACTACCGCCACCGCGACGACTCGCCGCTCTATCCGCCCGGCGATCCACGCAACCACCAGGAGGCCGGCCGATGACCGCTGTCGCCACACCGCCCACCACCACCACCGACGCAGCACTCTCTGTTCAGAGCCTGTGGAAGATCTTCGGTCCGGACTCGGACAAGATCATCGGCACCCCCGACGCCGACCTCTCCCGTGCCGACCTGAAGGAGAAGACCGGCTGCGTGATGGGCGTCAAGGACGTCTCCTTCGATGTCGCGCCCGGAGAGGTGTTCGTCGTGATGGGCCTGTCCGGGTCCGGCAAGTCCACGCTGGTGCGGCTGCTCACCCGGCTGATCGAACCGACCGCAGGCGACGTGGTCCTCAACGGGCAGAACATCACCGATGCCACGGAGAGCCAACTGCGCGACCTACGCCGCAAGCACGTCTCCATGGTCTTCCAACACTTCGGGCTGCTTCCCCACCGGCAGGTGGTCGACAACGTGGCCTACGGGTTGGAAGTCCGGGGCGTCGGCAAAGCCGAACGCCGTGAGCGCGCCATGAAGGTCGTCGAATTGGTCGGCCTCCAGGGCTATGAGAAGTCCTACCCCGATCAGCTCTCCGGCGGCATGCAGCAACGCGTCGGCCTGGCGCGCGCACTGGCCGGCGACCCGGAGATGCTGCTCTTCGACGAGCCGTTCTCCGCACTCGACCCGCTCATCCGTCGCGACATGCAGGACGAAGTCATCCGCTTGCACCGCGAGCTCGGCAAGACGATGGTCTTCATCACCCACGATCTGGCCGAGGCGCTCAAGCTGGGTGACCGGATCCTGATCATGCGCGACGGCGAGATCGTCCAGATCGGCACTCCCGACGAGGTGGTCGGCGCCCCCGCCGACGACTACGTCAAGGAGTTCGTCTCCGACGTGCCCAAGTCTCATGTGTTGACGCTCAAGTGGGTGATGCGGCCCGCCGAGCCGGGTCTCGCGACCGACCCGAACACTCCGACGATGCCGGAGAGCACCATCGTGCGCGAAGCCGCCCGTGCGGTCCTTGCGGCGCAAGGCCCGGTCAACGTCACCGACGCCAACGGGCACGTGGTCGGCATCGTCGATGACGAGGACATCCTGCGCGTGGTCGTGGCCGAGGACGACTGATGGCCACCACCACCACCACTAGCAAGCCGGTCGAGCCAGGCGCCGCGCCGCCGGTGGTCGACGAGAAGCCGCTGATCCCTCGTTGGGGCTGGGTGCTGATCACCATTGCCCTCTGGCTCGTCTTCTGGTCGTTCACCAAGGGCAGCAACAACCTGGTGGTGGGTGGTCAGGAGACCTTGCCGCTGCACGACCGCCTCTCCGATGTCTACGCCGGCCTCAGCGACAACGTCGTGACGGCAGTGATCGGCGACGCACTGCGCGCCATCGTCGAGTTCTTGCAGGGGTTGATCTCGAGGCCGACGCCACCGAGCCCGGCTCCGACGATCGGTTGGCTCGGCGTGGTCGCGATCGCCGCCTGGGTCGGGTACGCGGTCGCCAACTGGCGGATCGCTCTCCTGGTGACCGCGACCTTCTTGTCCTTCGGTGTGTTCGGCTACTGGCAGGACTCGATGGACCTGCTGATCGTGACCGGCGTCGCGGTGGGTCTCGCGGTGCTGATCGGCTTTCCGTTGGCGATCTGGCTCGGGCTCAGCCCCCGGGCCGGGATCGCGATCACACTGTTGATCGACCTGCTCCAGACGATGCCGACCTTCGTCTATCTGGTGTTCATCCTGGTCTTCTTCGGTATCGGAACCCCCACCGCCATCGTCTGCACCCTGCTGTACGCCCTGCCGCCGATCGTCCGGATTGCCGGGTTCGGCATTCGCGAAGTGTCGCCCACCACCATCGAGGCGACCGACTCGCTCGGGCAGACCACCTGGCAGCGCCTGCGTCAGGTGCAGATCCCGATGGCCAAGTCGACCATCATCCTGGGTCTCAACCAGACCGTGCTCGCTGCACTCTCGATGGCGATCATCGCCTCCTACATCAGTGGCCCGGGCCTGGGGAAGCCGGTGCTCGCGGCGCTGACCATCAACAACTTCGGTAAGGGCCTGGTCCCCGGCCTGCTCATCGTCGCTATCGGGATCATGCTTGACCGGACCGTGACGGCCGCGAGTAAGCGCGCTGAACTGGTCGCGCGAGGTGGCGAAGACCCTGGTCGGCATCGCCGGATCGTCCTCGCGCTCCTGGCCCCGGTCCTCGTAGCGGTGTGGTACTCGCGCTATTCGCTCAACGCGGCCGTCTTCCCGGAGTCGTCGTGGGGAGATCGGCTCGCCGACCTCGCGAACACCTGGGCGGACGCCGTCATCAACGCACTCGAGCCGGTGTCGGGCGCGTTCAAGGACGCCGTCACCTACGGCCTGCTCAACCCGATGCAGTCGCTGCTCGCCGACTCGCCGTGGTGGCTGGCCTTCGCTGCACTGTTGGCGATCTCCGGCATCGTCGGGGGCACCCGAGCCCTCTTCCCGGCGGTCGTGTGCCTCACGGGCATTCGTCTGCTCGGGCTCTGGAACGACTCGATGATCGTGCTCAACATGACCCTGGTCGCCACGATGCTCTGCATGATCTTGGCCGTGGTCTTCGGGGTCTGGATGGCGCGCAGTTCGCGGGTCGACTTCTTGATCCGCCCGATCCTCGACGCCGGGCAGACCATCCCGGCTTTCGTGTACCTCCTGCCGGTCCTGGCGCTCTTCGGCTCGACCCGCTTCACCGCGATCGTCGCGGGGCTGATCTATGCCGCCCCGGCGGCGATCAAGCTGGTGGCCGACGGCATCCACGGCGTGCCGGCCGGCGCCATCGAAGCCAGTCGCTCGGTGGGCACCACCAAGTGGCAGGAGATCACCCAGGTGCAACTCCCGATGGCGAAGGGAGCGCTGGTGCTCGCGACCAACCAGGGCCTGCTCTATGTCTTGGCGATGGTGGTGATCGGGGGGCTGGTCGGCGCAGGCGCGCTCGGCTATGACGTCACCCTCGGCCTGGCGCACGCCGACAAATGGGGCAAGGGTCTGGCTGCCGGGGTGTCCATCGTCTTGCTCGGCATCTGGCTCGACCGGGTCGCCCGCGCTGCGGCTGCTCGGTCCGGCGCGGGCCACCAAGCGCGAGAGCGGGCCTTCCGCATCGGAGGTTGGCGACCGGCCATCTTCACGAGTTTCGTTCGTTAGAAGTTCAGACACACCACAGGTCGCTATCGGGCGGCGTGGCACACACCAAGGAGAAGATAGTGCGGCAGATTCATCAGCACAGGGGCCTGGTCGCCCTCGCGGCAGGCGCGCTGTTCGCGTTGACCGCTTGCGGCGGCGGCAGCGTCAACGAAGCCACCCAGGCCAACGAGTCCAAGGCCGCCGAGGCCGGTGGCGACTGCGGCGAGGTCAACATCCTGGTCCACCCATGGGTGGGCTATGCAGCCGATGCCTACGTGGTGGGAGGCGTCGCCGAGCAGGAGTTGGGCTGCACCGTCAACTACGTCGACCTCAAGGAGGGCGGCCCGTCCTATCAGGCGCTCAAGTCCGGTGACGGCGACGTGATCTTGGAAGAGTGGTCGCACGCCGACGAGCTCCAGGCCGGCATCGACGAGGGCTACGCCGTTGATCTCGGCTCGCCCGGCAACGTCGGAATCATCGGCTGGTACGTGCCGGGCTGGCTGGCCGAGGAGAACCCGG
Source organism: uncultured Actinomycetota bacterium (assembly GCA_963781605.1). Taxonomy (GTDB): domain Bacteria; phylum Actinomycetota; class Actinomycetes; order Propionibacteriales; family Nocardioidaceae; genus Nocardioides. Next base: position 37,595 of record CAWAGO010000009.1, on the reverse strand, counting down.
ACGTGCTCGACTACAAGAACCTGAACAAGTACGCGAAAGACTTCGCCACCTCCGAGTCCGGCGGCAAGGGCCAGTTCCTCGGCTCCGACCCGACCTTCACGCAGTACGACGAGGCAATCGTGAGGAACCTCGGGCTGGACTTCAAGGTCGTGTTCGCCGGCGGCGAAACGGCCACCGTCGAGGCCTTCAAGAAGGCGCAGGAGAACAAGGAATGGCTGATCGGCTACTTCTGGGAGCCGCAGTACGTGCACGCGGAGGTGCCGCTCGAGCGGGTCGCGCTGCCCCCCTACGAGGAGGGGTGTGACGCCGAGCCGTCGAAGGTCGATTGTGACTACGCCGAGACCGAGTTGAAGAAGGTGGGCCGCGTCGAGTTCATGGAGTCGGGCTCGCCTGCCGCGGCGTTGATCCAGAACTTCACCTGGACCAACGACGACCAGAACCAGGTCGCGGACTACATCGTGGCGCAGGGCATGAGCAACGAAGACGCCGCCGCCAAGTGGATCGCCGACAACCCGGACAAGGTCGACGCCTGGCTGCAGTGATCTGAGCCCAGCCCAACGACGAGGCCGTCTCTCTCTGGGGAGGCGGCCTCGTCTACTCCCGGGGTCGCCACCGATCGTTGCGCCGCGGGGCCCTCGTCGGGTCGACGCTGGGGGGTGGCAGAAACTCGGGGTGGCCGTCGGCGGCCATGCGGACCTCCCATTCGGTGGTGTGGATCAGTCGATGGTGGTGGGCGCAGAGAAGCACTCCGTCGCTGAGGTCGGTGCCGCCACCCTCACTCCAGGGTCTGAGGTGGTGGGCTTCGGTCCACCCCGGTGGGCGATCACAGCCGGGAAAGGCGCACCCACCGTCGCGGTGGCCCAGTGCCAGCCGCTGGGCCGGGGAGAACAGCCGTGCGCGGCGGCCCAGGTCGAGGGGTAGGCTCGATCCTCCCAGCACCTGCGGGAGAATCCCGGCCTGACAGGCGAGCCGGCGCAGTTCGGGTGCACTGACCCTGGTGCCGAAGGCGGTCGTTCCGGCTCGCTCCAGATCGCCACGGAGGGTGCGCTCGTCCACGGTCACCACCAGGGTGACCGGCACCCCGCCGTGGTTGCCCATACGGTCGGTGGGGAGCTGCCGGATCAGTGTGGACAACGCGCGACCAGCGCGCTGTCTGGCCAGCATCCCTGCGTCGGGCGCGAGCGGGAGAGCGTCGGTCACGGTCTCCGCCGGTGGAGGCATCCCACCACTGCGACGGGGAGCGCTGAGTCCGTGGATCACTGAGCGCAGCATGTCGGCCTCGAGCGCGGGCAGGGTGAATCCACCCTCGACCATGCCCGCCTGGTCGACCGCGCGCATCCAGAACGACGCCGCGCGCCGAGCCTGCTCCTCTTCGGCCTCCAATGACTGCCCCTCCGCGGCGTCCGCCTCGAGCGGGTCGAGCACGTCGAGCGCACGGCGTGCTGCGCGGCGGAGATCCTCCACACTGTGTCGCTCGGCCTGGGCGAGGAGGCCGCCCTCGACCCTTGCCCGCTCCTCGGTGGTGAGCCGGGCGGGAAGCTTGGTCATCGCGTCGGCCACGATCTTGGCCTTGTCGAGGCTCACCGACGGCTTGTCACTCAGCGCCTTCCGGGTGAGTGGCGCGGCCTCGCCGAGATCCCGCGCGAAGCGGACCTGGTGACCGGCCGTGGCCCGTGAGGTTCCGGCCGTCTGCGCCAACCAGGCCTGGGTCGAGCTGGCTCCTTCGTGCCGCGCCGTACCCTCCGCCTCTGCCCGCCGCGTCAACTCGACGGTGAGCACCTGAGCAGCGCGGATCAACGCTTGCGCCTGCTCCATCGCGCCGGCGATCTCCGTGGGAGACACCTCGTCGACGCGTCGGCCCAGCGCGCTGGTGCGTGAGGCCAGCGCCGCGATGGTGGCCACGAAGGGGTCCGCCTCGCTGGCGTCGGCCAACAGCGCGGGAAACAGCGTCACAGCGGACACGAGTCTCACCTCACCGAGCATCGGTGGTGTGCGTGCGCGCCGGGGATTGAACCCGACGACTTATCGGAGGACAAGCACACACCCCGTGAGGGGCCTCACGTGCTCCGGTACAGCGCGCCTGTGAGAGGCGATCTCACCGCCCGGAGGCAATGGGACCCCGCCGAAACCATCAGCACCGGATTGTTGTTTCGACGTAGCTTCATCGTACATATGTTCGAACGGAGCGTCAAGCCCGTCCGGGGAACAAATCGTGCACCCACACCAATTTGTCGACGACGGCCGGCGCGAGCACGAACGGGTAGAGGTCGCCGTGGCCCAGCGAGTGGTTCATCTGGTTGAGGGCTGCGCTGAGCGGCACCCAGGTCCCGACGATCACGTCGGCGAAGGAACGCGTCTGCACCATAGGGTCGACCGCGAGGCCCACGGCATGCGCGGTCTCCAACGCGTCGAGGATGTGGAGCACATGAGCGAAGGTCTCGGCGAAGTCCTCCCACGGGTGCATGGTCGCGTAGGTCGAGACGAACGTCTCCTCCCAACCGGTCGGCGGACCCTCCGCATAGTGCCGGTCGATCGCGTCGGCGTACGACTGCTCCTCGTTGCCGAAGCGTTGGCGGAAGTCGGCCAGCACGGCCGGGTCGTCGGCCCGCTCCACCAGGACCTGCCAGTAGTAGTGGCCGATCTCGTGGCGGAAGTGACCCAGGAGGGTGCGGTAGGCCTCGCCCAGATCGACGCGCACCTTCTCGCGGTGAACGGTGTCGCCCTCGGCGAGGTCGAGGGTGATGACGCCATCGGCGTGGCCGGTGATCACGCTCTCATCCACGCTGGACAACAGGTCGAAGCACACTCCTCGGCCGGTCTCCGGGTCGTGTGGTGCCACAGGTAGGCCGAGCCGGTCGAGCTCGAAGAGCAACCGACGTTTGGCCTGCTCGGCGCGGTAGTACTGCGGCAGCCCGATCAGGTCGTCGTCACTCGGGCGGGTCCGGGTGAGTGAGCAGGCGAAACACTGCTCGCCGGCCTCGTCGGGAATCCAGTTGCAGCCGTTGAGGTCGAGATTGGCGCAGGGCGTGAAGTCGTCGAGCGGGATCATGTCCTGCTGGACACGTGAGTACCCGACCGAGCGGCCACAACGGACACACAGCGAGTTGGGGAAGTAGAGCGTCTGACCGCAGACACAGGTGAAGGAACGCACTCAGCGACCCTACGACTCATGCGATGGGGCGTGTTAGTTCGTGATGACGTCGTCAGCCGCGGGAACCGGCTCGACGTCGACCTCCACCTGCATCGTCGACTCGGTAGCGTCGGTGAAGATGACGCCCTTGACGGGCGGAACGTCGGCGTAGTCGCGGCCCCACGCGACCGTGATGTGCCGATCGGCGGTCTCACAGTCGTTGGTCGGGTCGACCGACAGCCAGCCGTGGCCGGGCAGCCAGCAGTGCAGCCACGCGTGCGTTGCGTCGGCGCCGACCATCCGCGCTTGACCCGGCGGCGGATCGGTGGCCAGGTAGCCGCTCACATAGCGCGCTGCCAGGCCGTGGGCGCGTAGGCCGGCGATCGTGACATGGGCGAAGTCCTGGCACACGCCGTGCCGCTCCCGGAACACCTCCGCGACTCGCGTGGTGACCGATGTCGCCTCCGGGTCGTAGTGGAAATCGGTGTGCACCCGGCTCACCAGTTCTCGTACCGCCTCGACGAGGGGCCGCCCCGCGGCGAGCGACTCGGCGGCGTAGGCCGCCACGGCGTCATCGAGGTCGACGGCTGGTGAGGCGACGGCGTACTGAGCCACCAGCGCCGCTTCGCGGAGGTCACGGCGCCGAGCCGGAACCGCCTGTTCCCAAGGGATCGTCGCGCTAGCAGGGTCGCGCTCGATCGTCTCGCAGTCGACCAGGGAACGAGCGCCCACCACGAGCTCACGGTGAGGCTGGGTGAGGTGGAAGTAGACAGCGTGGTTGCCATCGGCGTCGGTGTGCTCGCCGGTGTCGTCGTGGCCGGGCTCGGTCCACCATTGGTGCTCCAGCACTCGTTGGCGAGTGGTCGCGCGAGGGCGGCAATAGGCCAGGCCGAAGGAGTCGGTGACCTCGTCGTCGTAGCGGTAGGTAGTGACGTGGGAGATGCGATAGAGCCGACTCATCGGGTCACCGCCGTCGTCAGCGGGGTGCCGAGGGAGTGCTGGGCCGACGGGTGCCAGAAGTAGCTCGTCGACACCGCGTCGGACAGTTCGGCCAGGCCGGCCTCGAGTTCACCACAGAGCTGGATCAACGCCGGCCGCCGAGCGATGTGGAGGCGCTCGCCGTCGCCCTCGTCCATGTCCGGTGCGGCGAGCTCGGGACCGGTTCGCGCCGCCAGGGTGCCCGCGAGTGCTTCGACCATCGGCAGCAGCCGCTCGGTCCGCGCGTCCTGGGGCAGGCGCGCCAGATCGCGCCGGATCCGACCGAGCTGGAACGCGAGCGAGCGCGGGTTGCCATCATCGAGCAGGAGCAGGTCGAGCAGGGTGTCGACGCCCTGCGTGCCCGCATAGCGGCGAGTATGCGTGAGCAGGCTCTCGCCGACAGTGAGGACGGCGGTCACCAGGTGTCGCTCGACCTGAAGACCGTGCACCTCACCGAGGGTCCACTTGAGCATGGTGGCGGTCTGGGTGGCGCGCTCGATCCCCCGACCGATGTCGAGCAGATGCCAGCCGAGATCGCGGACCATGTTCTCGGCGGTGATTCCGGCCAGCGCGAGGCTGCCGGACAACACCTGCACTCCGACGTCAAGGATGCGGTTGCCCCGGATGATGCCGTCCTCCTCCAGGGTCCCGCGGGCCCGGTCGATGCCGCCGAGCACGCTGAAGACATCGAGCGACAGCTGATCGCGGACCGCGCTGGCCGCGCCGGAGAGAGCGTCGAGGCTGTGTGCGATCGAGCCGACCCGAGACCCATCGGTCAGCACCGAGACCAGTTCGCCGTCGAGATCGGTGTTGCGCAGGTGGGTGCGCTCCACCAGTCCGGGGTAGGTCGTCGTGGTGTGGGTCAGCGCCGTCGCCAAGACGTCGACTGCGCCGCGCCCGGGGTCGGTATAGACGAGTGGGAGCTCGGTGGCCAGGCGCCGCAGCGCCAGCACATGCCGGATCGAACCCTCGGTTCGCTCGGAGTAGCGACCGATCCAGTAGAGGTTTTCGAGCGCGTGGGGCACCATCGGCACCCCCTTTGGGACCGCCACCGCATGGTCGGGGGCGCCGCCGAGCACCCCGACCTCGTCGTCAGCCTTGAGCACCCAGACGTCCTTGCTGAGCGGAACTTGGGCGCGATAACCCGTCGCGGCGGCGGGAGCGTCCGGAACGATCCGACCCAAGGCGCCCGGCAGCACCTCGTAGGACGAATCGCGGGCGACGCCGAACAGACGCAGCGTGAGGGGGCGAGCACCGAGTCCGATCCCCGCGGCGGTCGAGCCGACCGTCGGGGTCGTCGAGAGCGGCAGCACTTCCTGGCCGACCCACCGCCACGGCTCGGCGTCGATCCTGGCCCGCCACGCGTCGCGTGCGGACGCGCTCAGGCCGGGACCGAAAACTCCCCGGCCCGAGCCGGGTCGGACCGGTCTCAGGATCAGCCGGTCGAGGTTGGCGAGCACGTGGTCGCGATCGACGGGGGTACCGCACCACCACGACGGGGCCGACGGCAACAACAGGCTCTCGTCGAGCAGCGCCTCGCTCAGGGCGGGCAGCAGCGCCGCTAAGGCCGGCGACTCCACGACGCCGGCGCCGAATCCGTTGGCACACGTGACGGTGCCGCGGCGACAGGCTTCCAGCAGCCCGGGCACGCCCAGTTCGGAGTCGGGCCGCAGCTCGAGCGGATCGCACCAGGTGTCGTCGACGCGGCGCAACACCACGTCGACCGCTCGCCGTCCGTCGAGCTCGCGAGTCCAGATCCGGCCCTCGCGCATCATCAGGTCGGCGCCGGTGACGAGCGGGAACCCGAGCAGGGAGGCGATGTAGGCCTGGTCGAAGGCAGTCTCGCTGTGCCGCCCAGGGGTGAGCACCACGATCCGCGGCGCCTCCTCGCCACGAGGGGCGAGGGCGGCCAGGGCATCGCGCACCACCCCGAAGAAGCCGGTGAGTCGGTGCATCTCGGTCGCCTGATAGGCGTCGGGGAGCAGCCGAGAGACGACGCGACGGTTCTCCATTGCGTACCCGAGACCGGAGGGAGCTTGGGTGCGGTCGCTGATCGCCCGCCAGGAGCCATCGGCGGCGCGGCCGACATCGGTGGCCGACAGCACCAGCCTCGGCCGCCCCCCAGGCAGCCCCCAGGCGGGCCGGAGGTAGCCGTCGAGTCGCCACAGCAGCTCCGGCGGCACCAACCGCGACGTCAGTAGCCGCCGTGGACCGTAGAGATCGGCCAGCACCGCTTCGAGCACACGTGACCGCTGGCGCACCCCGGCCTCCAGCGTTCGCCACTCCTCGTTGGCGAGCACGGTCGGCAACGGATCGAGTCGCCACTCGCCGCGCCGACGCGCACGCGCCGCGGCCGATCGGTCACCGTCGGAACCAGCGTCGGCGGCCGGTAGCGGGTGATAGGTGACGCCGTCGTCGGCGAGCAGCCGGCTGGCTGTGGTGGTGGCCGCCCGCAGGGCGGCGGCATCCCAGGTGTCGAGTGCCAGCGCATCCCAGCCCGGGCGGGGGGTGCCGTCGCGCGCCACCAGTTCGTCGACGGCAGGGTTGGTCATCGTGTCGCGGTAGGCGAGCAGTTGGTCGAGCGAGGAGGGGGGCACGCTAGCGGCCCCAGGTGCGGGGTACGCGTCGGCGCAGGTCAAGAGTGTGGGGGTATTCCGCGGAGCGGGTGCGTCGCGCCTCGGCCTCCAGTGCCGCCACGTCCACCTCCCCGGTCATGAACCCACGCTCCTCGAACCGACTCGCGCGCCGGGCCTCTGCCTCCGACGCGTTCACCGGAGGCACGTCATAGGACCGGCCGCCGGGATGGACGACATGGTAGGTGCAGCCGCCGAGCGACAGGGCGCTTGCGAGGTCGACGATGTCGAATCGCAACGGAGAGTGCACGCCGATCGTCGGATGTAAGGCCGAATGCGGCTGCCAGGCGCGGTAGCGCACCCCGGCCACCAGTTCGCCGGTACGACCGGTCGGATGGAGCGGGACCGGCACGCCATTGCAGGTCACGATGTGCCGACCGGGGGTCGCCGAGGACACCCGCACCTGGACGCGCTCGACGGAAGAGTCGACATACCTCGCCGTGCCGGCCTCGGTGGTCTCTTCGCCCAGCACGCGCCACGGCTCGATCGCCTGGCGTAGTTCCAGCTCGACACCGCCACGCACCACGGTGCCGATCCTGGGAAACCGGAACTCGACGAACGGCGCGAACCACTCCTCCTCCATCGCGATCCCGTGAGTGCGCAGGTCTGCCACGATCTCGGCGATGTCGGCGTCCGCGCCGTAGGGCATGCAGAAACGCTCGTGCAGCTCGGTGCCCCAGCGGATGAGCGGCGCGACGTACGGAGTCTGCGCGAAGCGAGCGACCAGCGCCCGCACCAGCAGCGCCTGCACCAACCCCATCTCGGCGTGGGGAGGCATCTCGAAGCCGCGCAACTCCAGCAGACCCAGGCGCCCCCGTGAGGAGTCCGGGCTGTAGAGCTTGTCGATGCAGAACTCCGCCCGGTGGGTGTTTCCGGTGAGATCGGTGAGCAGGTGGCGCAACGCCCGGTCGACCACCCAGGGAGGGCAGGGCTCGTCCTCCTCCTGGGTAAGCCGTTCGATCTCGGCGAAGGCGATCTCGAGCTCGTAGAGCGACTCGGCGCGAGCCTCGTCGGCGCGGGGCGCCTGGCTGGTCGGGCCGACGAAACGACCGGAGAAGAGATAGGACAGGCTGGGGTGGTGTTGCCACCAGGTGAGCAGGCTGACCAGCAGATCGGGCCGCTGCAGCATTGGTGAGCGCTCGGGGGTGGGCCCGCCGAGGGTGATGTGGTTGCCGCCTCCGGTGCCGGTGTGCAGTCCGTCGAGGTCGAACTTCTCGGTGCCGAGCCGCGCGGTCCGGGCGATGTCATAGAGCAGTTCGGTGACGCGGGTCAGCTCGCCCCACGACGAGGTGGGCTGCAGATTGACCTCGATCACCCCCGGGTCAGGGGTGACCATCAGCGTGGTCACCCGCGGGTCCGGCGGAGGTGGGTAGCCCTCGATGACGACGCGTTGGCCGTGCCGGACCAACTCGGCGTCGAGCAGCGCCAGCAGGCCGGTGAAGTCCTCCAGGTGATCCAGTGGCGGCAGGAAGACGTGCACGAAACCGTCGCGGGCCTCGACCACCAGCGCCGTGGGTGGGGCATCCTCCGCCTCCTCCAGCGGGAGCACCTGGGCGCGGGCTGGGCTGTCGCGGAGAGGAGGGGCGTCATGGAAATAGGACGGTTCGGGATCCACTCGGGGGTCGACCCACGACACCGAATCCAGCGGCAGCCGCAGACCCGCGGGTGAGTCGCCGGGGAGCAACATCAGGCGCCCGCGCCGGAAGCTCCACTCCGGGCTCAGCCACTCGCCCGAGCCGGCGTCCTCGCTCGCCGGGTGAAGCGGGAGCACCCAGGCGGTCGGTGCGTCGGTGGTGGCGGAGGCATCGAGTGCCGCGATGTCGTCGGGGTTGGGCTCGCCCCCGGGTGGGTCGCCTTCCGGCGAGCGGATCTCGGCCAGGAGGCTGGCGACCGGGTCCTCGTAGGCCGGGTGGAGTTGCCGGCTGGGGAGACCGAGGGTGCTGGTGATCGAGCGGGCGAGCCGCTCGGCTACGGCGGGCGCCTCGGCATCGGGCTCGTCGGCCCAGGGGTCCGTGAGCAGGTCCGGTCGGTCCCACAGTGCGACGCTGTCGGTGCGCCAGATCAGCGCGATCTGCCAGCGAGGCAGCGGCTCACCGGGATACCACTTGCCTTGCGCGCGCTGGACGACCGCTCCGTGACCGAAGACCTCCCCGAGTCGCTGAGCCAGGTCGGTGGCGAGTTGGCGCTTCTCCTCGCCGTCGGCGTCGGTGTTCCACTGGGGGCTCTCCATGTCGTCGATCGACACGAAGGTCGGCTCGCCGCCCATCGTCAGCTCGAGCTTCTGCTCGGCGAGGCGGGCATCAACGTCCTCGCCGACGGCCTGGACCCGCCGCCACTGAGCGCGGCTGTACGGCAGGGTGACGCGTGGGTCCTCGTGGAAGCGCGTGACGATGTTGGCGAAGTCGAGGGTGCTTTCGCACGGCTCGATGAGCCCGCTGATCGGGGCCGCCGACGACGGGTGCGGGGTGGCCGACAGCGGGATGTGGCCCTCCCCGGCAAAGAGCGACGACGTCGGGTCGAGGCCGATCCAGCCGGCGCCGGGGATGAACACCTCGGTCCAGGCGTGCAGGTCGGTGAAGTCGGCGGTGGGACCGCTCGGCCCGTCCAGGCTCTCCTGGTCGGCGGCGAGCTGCACGAGATAGCCGGAGACGAAGCGAGCGGCGAGACCCAGTTCGCGGAGCACACTGACCAGCAGCCACGCGGAGTCGCGACAGGAGCCGATCGCGCGCTCGAGGGTCGCGTCGGGGGTCTGCACGCCGGGCTCGAGGCGCACGGTGTAGCCGACGGCTTGATGCACGGCCTGGTTGATGTGGACGAGGAAGTCGACGATTCGCAAGCCATCGAGAGAGCCGAGGCCGGCGACGAGTTCGCGGACGAGGGGACCGGGGCCCGCGCCGGGAGGTCCGCCCGGCTCGTCGACCCGGCGTAGGTAGGCCTCGAGGTCGACCGCCTGATCGCGATAGTCGAAGGGATAGTGCTCGGCATGCTCCTCGACGAAGAAGTCGAAGGGGTTGATCACCTGCAGGTCGGCGATCAGACCGACGGTGACCTCGAGGTGATCGGTGCGCTCGGGAAACACCAGCCGCGCAACGTGGTTGCCGAACGGGTCCTGCTGCCAGTTGACGAAGTGGTCATCCGGGCTCACGGTGAGCGAATAGGCCTCGATGGGCGTGCGACTGTGCGGTGCCGGCCGCAACCGCACCGAGTGCGCACCGAGTTTCACCCGACGGTCGAAGTGATAGGTCGTGCGATGCTCCAGCGAGACCTTGATGCCCATGCACAGACCTTAAGGTCCGGGAGTTACGAGCACATTTCTCGCTCACCCCGGGGTCGTGGGGGCCGGGGCGTGTCGGTTTCCCCGGATATCCGGGGAAACCGGCCGCAAATGGGTGAAATTTCACCCCAACGACGCCGGTTTCCCCCGCAGCCAGTGACGGGAGTGACTGGTGGGATGTCGGGGGACGCGTCGGCCTCAGCCCTGGTCGCGTACGTAGGCCGCGAAGCCGGGCAGCGTGAACCGCACGAGCCCGTGGCCGACCGGCTCGATCACGCCCTTCTCAATCAGTCGCTCGCGTGGCACCGACAGCGCCCGCGAGTCGACGCCGAGCAGCGCGGCGATCTGGGCGCGGGTGACGTTCTCGGTCTCCGCGACGGCCATGGCGGACAGGAACGACTGCTCGGCCGGGGTAGCTGTGCTCCATCGCACGCGATACATCGCGGTGAGTTGCTCGGTGGCCGCGGGAACGCCGGCGTCGACGTCCGCCATCGTGACCTCACCCCCCTCGGCCGGTGCCGCGGCGTTCCAGGTGGCGCTGCCGGCCAGTTGCAGAAAGTACGGGTGCCCGCGAGCCTCGGCGACGATGCGGTCGAGGGCCTCGGTGCGCCAGCTGACGCCCAGGCTTTCGGCGGGCATGGCCAGCGCCTCGCGTGAGTCGGCGTCGGAGAGCACATCAAGGGCGACGAAGGAGCTGCGCTCGCCGAAGGTGGCGGCTTTCGTCAGCGCCTCAGGCGTGACCGGCAGGCCGGCGCTGATCAGGGCAAGTGGATTCTGCTCGCGCTCGCCGTCGAGGTTCTGGAGAGCGTTGAGCAGGGTGGCGAGGTCGTCGGCCGATGCGGCATGCAGCTCGTCGATGAAGACCAGAAGCCCGGCGCCACCTCGTCGGCGTACCGCGGTGGCCGCCTCGTGCAGCAGGTCCTCCAGCGCGCTGATCGGCGCCGGCACCACCTCATCGGAGGCCGGCTCGTCCCGCGCCAAATCGGCCCGCACCTTGGCCCCGGGGACGCCGAGTTCGAGACTGATCCGATCCAACCGAGCCCGCCAGCGCGCCCCGTCGCCGCCGGGCGGGACCACCTCGGCGCGCTGCAAGGAGCGGTCGATCACCCGCACCAGCTCGGGCAGGAAGGGGCGCTCGCGCGAGCAGGCCACCCAGGCGGACACGAAGCCGACCTCGGCAGCCTGGCGCTGTGCGGTGCGCAGCAGCGAGGTCTTGCCCAGTCCGCGGGGTGCGTGGAAGACCAGGAGTGGCCCACCGAGCTCCCCGAACGTCGCCACCCTGCTGACCAGGTCGCGGATCCGGGCGAGCTCGACCGTCCGGCCGACCAGCACCCGTGGCACCTGGCCGGGGGTGTACGGATTAGGGAGAGTCTCGGCGATCACGCACGCCCCTTCAGTAGCGATACCTCGTTATACCTGACCGAAGTATAACAACGTATAACCCACGTCGGTCGTTGCTCGTCACCCGAGGTGTGGCTGCTCCTTGACACCGTCCGCTCGCGGAGAAACACTGGTGCCGTTCCTTATCGCGCATCGCGTTGCGACATACGCAACAATACGCCGCGGTCGTCATATCTTCGGAGGTTCCCCATGGCCGATGCTCCCACCACTGCCAAGGTCGTCGTGATCGGAGCCGGCATCGTCGGCAACAGTCTGGTCTGGCATCTGGCCGATCTGGGCTGGCGCGACATCGTGCAGATCGACAAGGGCCCGCTGCCCAACCCCGGCGGATCCACCGGCCACGCGTCCAACTTCATCTTCCCGGTCGATCACTCGCGTGAGATCACCGACCTGACGATGGACTCGGTGCGGCAGTACCAGGAGATGGACGTCTTCACGCAGTCCGGCGGCTTCGAGATCGCCCGCACCGAGGAGCGGATGGAGGAACTGCGCCGCAGGATGAGCAGCGCCCGAATCTGGGGGATCGACTCCGAACTGGTCAGCCCCGAGGTGGTGAAGGAGCACGTGCCGTTCATCGAGACCGACCAGTTCATCGGCGCGTTCTACACCCCGAGCGTCGGCGTGGTCGACTCGCTGCGGGCCGGAACGATCATGCGCGAGAGGGCGCTCGAGCTCGGCGCGCTCACCGTGGTGCCCAACGCCGAGGTGCTGGGCATGGACACCGAGAACGGCGCGATCACCCGGGTCCGCACCGACAAGGGCGACATCGAGTGCGAGTACGCCGTCATCGCCTGCGGCGTGTGGAGCCCCAAGGTCGCGACGATGGCCGGAGCCCACATCCCGCTCACCCCGGCGGTGCACCAGATGATCTCGGTCGGCCCCTGCCCGCAGTTGGTCGACAAGGAAGGCGAGATCAGCTATCCGATCGTCCGCGACATGGACACCTTCTGCTACGAGCGTCAGCACGGCGCCGACATGGAGGTCGGCTCCTACGCCCACCGGCCGATCCTGCACGACGCAGAGGACATCCCCTCCATCGAACAGTCCAAGCTCAGCCCGACCGAGATGCCCTTCACCGAGGAGGACTTCGACCCGCAGCTGGAGCAGGCCTTCGAGCTGATGCCCGACCTGCTCGGAGCCGATGGGGCCGAGATTCGCTACGCCATCAACGGACTGCTGTCGCTCACCCCCGACGGCTGGCCGATCCTCGGCGAGACCCCCGAGGTCCGCAATCTCTGGGCGGCCGCCGCGGTGTGGATCAAGGAAGGCCCCGGCGTCGGCCGTGCGGTCGCGGAGTGGATGACGCACGGCCACTCCGAGATCGACGTCGCCCACTCCAACATCGCGCGCTTCTACCCCCACCAGACCACCCGCGCGCACGTGAAAGCGCGTACCTCGGAAGCCTTCAACAAGACCTACGGCATCGTCCACCCCGCCGAGCAGTACGAATCCAACCGCGAGGTGCGTCTCCCACCGATGTATGCCTCGCAGCAGGAGATGGGCGCCGTCTTCTTCGAGGCCGCTGGCTGGGAGCGCCCGCAGTGGTACGCCTCCAACGCCAGCCTGCTCGACACCTATGGCGACACAGTGATGCCACGCGAGCACGAGTGGGACGCGCGCTGGTGGAGCCCGATCATCAACGCCGAGCATCTTCGGATGCGTGAGGCCGCCGGCATCATCGACCTCACGGCCTTCTGCATCTTCGATGTCGCGGGCCCGGGCGCCCTCGACGTGGTGCAGCGCGCCTGTGTGGCGCAGTGCGACGTCCCCGTCGGCCGGGTGATCTACACCCCAGTGCTCGACGCCAAGGGCGGCTTCATCTCCGACCTGACCCTGATGCGCCTGGCGCACGACAGCTTCCGCGTCGTCACCGGCGGCGCGCACGGCATGGCCGATCGCAAGTGGTTCGCCGATGTTGCCCGTCAGCTCACCGACGAGGGCAGCCCGGCGACCGTGACCGACCTGACCTCGTCGTGGTCGACCGTCGGCATCTGGGGGCCCAAGGCGCGCGAGATCGTCCAGTCGCTGACGTCGGCCGACATGTCGAACGAGGCATTCAGGTTCGGCACCTGCCGAGACATCGAGATGGGCAACCTGTCGGTTCTCGCTTCGCGGATCTCCTACGTCGGTGAGCTGGGCTGGGAGCTCTATGTTCCGCTCGAGCAGGGCGCGACGTTGTGGTCGATGCTGCATGAGGCCGGTACACCCCATGGGGCGGTCCCGGTCGGTATCGGCGTCTATGGCACGACCGGCCGCCTGGAGAAGGGCTACCGCGCCTTCGGTGCAGAGCTCGATGCCGAGCGGACGATCGTCGAGGCCGGCATGCAGCGGCCCAAGGTCAAGGCTGCCGACTTCATCGGCAAAGAGGCCTACCTCAAGCAGCGCGACGAGGCGCCGGCGACGGTGTTGTGCACGCTCACCGTCGACGACCACGCCACGACGTCGGGGGTCAAGCGCTACATGCTCGGCGGCGAGCCCATTCTGTCGGCCGCAGGCGAGCCGCTCGTGGACGGACATGGTCACCGGTCCTATGTCACGACCGCGGGTTCGGCGCCGAGCCTCGGCAAGCACCTGCTCCTGGCCTATCTGCCCCCGGCCGAGGCGACTCTCGGCAACGCGCTACAGGTGTCCTATATGGAAGAGCGCCATCCAGTGACGGTGGTCTCCGTCGACGCGACCTCTGCGTTCGACCCGGGCAACGAGCGGATCCGAGCATGAGCAATGTGCTGGTCTGCATCAAACGCGTCCCCGACGCCTCGGGCGAAGTGTTGCTGACTGACGACGCGCAGGCGGTCGATGGACGCTATGTCGGCTTCACCACCAGCAACCACGAGAACTCCGCGGTCGAGTTGGCCATCCAGATCGCCTCGGCGACCGGCGGCGAGGTCTCGGTGATCAGCGTGGGCTCTGCCGAAGCGGTCGAGCAACTGCGCGGCGCCTTGGCGCTGGGTTGCAGTCACGCCACCTTGGTCGAGGCGAAGCCCGCGGACCTGGGCCCGGCCGACGTGGCCCGCGAGATCGCCGCGGTGGTCCGCGATCACGCCGCGCAGGGGCGGAACCACGACCTGATTCTGCTCGGTAACGATGCGGCCGACTCGGGGGACTTCCAAGTCGGCATCCGATTGGCCTATGCGCTCGACCGCCCCGTGGTGACCGGCGCTGCGCTGGTCGAGGTGTCCGGCGAAACCGCTACCGTGCGTGCCGAAGGGCCCACCGGGCAGGACACCTACGAACTGCCCCTGCCCGCGGTGGTGACGATCCTGGAGGGCGGCGTCGAGCCGCGCTATCCCACGGTGTCGGGTCGGATGAAGGCGAAGAAGATCCAGATCGAGCAGCGTCCTTCCGCGGGGGAGGCCGAGGGGCCGCGCCGGGTGCGGCTGACTCTGCCGCCGCCAACCCCCAGTCAGGTGCAGATCCTGGGCGAAGGAGCCGCTGCCGCGCCTGCCGTCGTCGCTCTCTTCAAGCAACTGGGGGTGTCCCGATGATCCTGGTCTACGTCGAGGTCGACGAGGCGGGCACCGGCGCCGCCGAGGTCTCGCTCGAGGCGATCACCTTCGCGCGTCAACTCTCCGCCGCGGGCGGAGGCGTACCGATCGACGCCGTGGTCGTCGGACCCGCCCCCGAGGCCGTGGTCGACGAACTCGGGCCCTACGGCGTCCGCGAGGTGCATCGCGCCGAAGGCGATGCCTTCGCCACCCACTCGGCAGCAGCCGCTGCGGCGGCGGTCCAGGCAGTGCGTGAAGCCAAGGGCTCGGTCGTGGTGATGGCCGGCGGTACCAACCGGGGCAACGAAGTGCTCGCCCACGTGGCCGCCCGCACCGGTGCCGCGATGGCAGCCAACGTGGTGTCGTTCGGTGGGCTGGCGCCCTTCGTGGTGACCCGCCAGGTCGTCGGCGGAGCGGCGCTGGAGGAGATGAAGCTCGACCAGCGTCCGGCGATCTTCACGGTGGCCGGGCACGCGGTCGAAGCCAGCCATGCCGATCAACCGTTGACGGCCACCGCCCATCCGGTTCAGGTCACCGTCTCCGAGGCCGACTTGGTCGCGCGGGTGCGTTCGACGGCGCCGCGCGAAACCGGCGGGGGCGACGGCCTGAAGAAGGCGAAGGTGGTGGTGGGCGCCGGCCGCGGCGCGGGCGGACCCGACGGCTTTGCCGACTGCATCGAGTTGGCCGGCCTGCTCGGCGGGCAACTCGGGGTGTCACGGGTGGTGACGTCGCTCGGATGGCGGCCGCACCACGAGCAGGTGGGGCAGACGGGCACCCGGATTTCGCCGGATCTCTACATCCCGTGCGGTATCTCCGGCGCGATTCAGCACTGGGCCGGTTGCGCGAGCTCCAAGACGATCATCGCGGTCAACACCGACGCCGAGGCACCGATGGTGACCAAGGCGACCTACGCCGTGATCGGCGACATGCACGAGGTCGTGCCAGCGATCAACGACGAACTCAAGGCCTGACCGCGACCATACACAACGTCACGTGCAGTCGTGACGCGAGGGCACTGCCGGCGTCGAGGTCGGCGCGGGAGTCTGGTCTCAGTTCGCATCACCTGGATGCGGCGGACGACTCTCGGAGGCTCGGATGAACCGCGACCTGTTTGTCTACGACGGCGACTGCGGGCTGTGCCAGCGGACAGTGGACTGGCTCGCCTCACGCACTGACGCATCCATCGAATTCGTCCCTGCGGTGGATGCGCCGGCCGACCTTGCCCTCGACGCCACCGCGCTGAACGAGGCGGCCGTCTTGGTCTGCTCGGATGGTCGGCGCTTCTGGGGGTCTCTCGCCATCGGCGAGACCCTGCGCCGCAACGAACGCTATGGCAACAACCTCTTGGGCCGACTGATTCTCGGAGCCCACCAAGTCTGTCGCCCGGTGGATCTACCGCTGGGTGGCGAGAAACCGCCTCCGCCTCTCGGGGGACGGACAGTGCCGGGTCTAGACCCGGCCGCGACATTCACTCACCACTCATCGAGGAGACTGACATGCAGGTTTCGAAGAAGCTCACGCTCGCTACGGCCGGACTCACCAGCGCGGCGCTGATCGCCACTGCCGCTCCCGCCAACGCCGCCACCAGTCAGGCCGCCTCGGCGGCCTCGCCGTACGCCGCCAGTGCGGCCTACTCCGCGGCGGCGAAGGACGACGCGAAACGTGACGAGATGGCCCCGACGGCCATCCCGGCCATCGTCGGCACCGCCTTCGTGGCGGGCGCCGCTTACGGAGCAGGCAAGGTCGTCGCCGGCTGGGCGGCCAAGAAGGTCATCGGCACGTGGGTCGTGGAGCCGCAGCTCGCGCCGTCGATGCTCGACTGAGCCCTCCCGAGCGCCGCCGGGCCGCTCTCGGGGCGGCCCGGCGATGCATCGGGGCCGATCCTACTACCCCCAGGAAGCGTCATGAATGACCTCGATATCGCTTCAGAGTCAGCTCAAGCCACCCCTGCCGCTCCCTCGGCCCTACAACTCGCAGCGGTGTGTGGGGCGGTGTTGCTGCTCGTCGTGCACTTTGGTTTCACCTTCTTGCACGTGTCCCCCGTCAACCCCGCCAAGGTTCAGTTCGAGCGCTGGGTGACGGCGTGGACCCAACCCGTCTTCGAACAGAACTGGAAGTTGTTCGCTCCGACCCGATCGCAGTCGACCAAGGCGTGTTCGGTCCGCTATCAGGACTCCGCCGGGGTGGGTGAGTTCCGCGACATCACGACCCCTTACCTGATGGAGAAGCACCACAACCTCCTGCCCACTAGAAGCGGTTACCAGTTGTCGGGAGTGGTGACGCGCTTCCTCGAAGCGCGCGAGGCGATCGTCCAGACCGAGGCAGCCAACGCGCCAACCGGACTCTTCCTGTCCAAGAAGCAACTCCGAGACGCCCAGCCACTCGACGTCTACTCCTATCGTCAGGCGCTTGCTGATCTTCAGACGACCGCGGTCGCCCACCTGTCGGCGCCGTCGGCCGTCCGATTCCAACTACGCCTCGTCCAGCACGTCTTCCCCCGCTACTCCCAGCGGTTCGAGGACGGGCCGGGGCCCATCTCCCACTCGACCTCCCCTTGGTTCACGGTCGCCGACATCCCCTCACCGGCCGAACGGAGCACATCATGAACGAGACGAGCCAGGCCCAGCCCGGTGGTTGGCACCGGTCGCTGGCGCGAGTGGTCGACCTGGCATCGACCCAAAGATTCGGCCTGATCTCCCTTGCCGTGACGCGGATCGGCTTCGGTGCGATCATCCTCCTCGACCTCGCCATTCACCTTCCTGAGCGACAGCGGCTCTGGGGTCCCCAGGCGTGGTACGACCCGGAGCACATGGAGCGCGACGCGACCTTCGGTCTCTCCCTATTCGCACTGGGTGACAGCGCCGTTGTCACCGACCTGCTGTACGCCGCATTCGCGGTGGCGGCACTGCTTTTCGCGATCGGCTGGCGAACCACCTGCGGTCACGCCGGGCCTATGGGTGCTGATGTGGAGCTTCCACGAGCGCAACCCCTACCTCACCAACGGTGGTGACAATCTGGCGCGGATCATCTTGTTCTATCTCATCTTCGCCCAGCTCGACGCCTACCTGAGCGTTCGCCCGACCCGGCCGGGTGCCGCGCGGCGCGCAGCCACGGGTCGATGCTGCGCACGGTGGCACACAACGCCGCGCTCGCCGCGTGCATGCTGCAGCTATGCGTGCTCTACATGGGCTCGGCGCTCTTCAAGATCCAAGGGGAGAAGTGGCAGGAGGGCACGGCCGTCTACTACATCACTCGTGTCGCCGAGTACAACGCCTGGCCGGAGATCTCGGGCCTCCTGGCGTTGTCGCCGCTGGCCATCACGGCCGCGACCTACCTCACCGTGTTCGCGCAGCTGTCCTTTCCCTTCACCCTGCTGCGCGCCTGGTCGCGACACCTGGTGTTGTTCGTGCTGGTCGGGATGCACCTTGGGATCGGTGTGCTGATGGGGCTGCCGATCTTCTCGGCTCTTCATGATCGCCGCCGATATGGTTCTGGTCACCGACGAGGAGTGGCGTCGACTGGCCCGGTAGGCGCGCCGCCGGAGCGTTGCCGCTGTGCCCTCTGGCACGCTCACCATGGACCAGCCCTTCGCCTTTCACCCTGCTGAGGGGGCGAGTCGATGATCGAGGTGAGAAAGGAACTTCCCGTGATCTCGTGTCACCAGATCCAGCAAGTCGTACGCCGGTCGGCGGGTGCTGAGCGACGTCACGCTGGATGTCCCGACCGGCTTGGTGACGGGCCTGCTTGGCCCCAACGGCGCCGGCAAGACCACCATTCTCAAGGGGCTGCTCGGCCTGACCACGATGGATGAGGGCTAGTCATCGCCACTCCCGAACAACGTGCCGACCCGGGTTCGACCGCACGGTCGGCGCTGCCCTCGACATCTGCGGGTTCCGTAGCGAGATGCGACTGCGCGATATCGTCGGCTCGACCGCTGATCCGCCTGGGGGTGACTGACACAGATCCGGGTCCGCTGCTCGATCGGGTCGGCCTGACCGATCATCGCCAGCGGGTCGGGTCGGTTTCGCAAGGGATGCGACAGCGATTGCGGGTGGCGATGGCGTTGGCCGGCCGGCCACAACTGCTGATCCTCGACGAGCCGCTCAACGGGCTCGACCCGGCTGGAATCGTCTGGTTGCGCCACCTGATGCGGGGTCACGCCGATCGCGGGGGCGCCGTGTTGTTCTCCACGCACCTGCTCAACGAGGCGGAGAAGATCGTCGACCGGGTGGTGGTCCTGAGCCACGGCGAGGTCTTGGCGAGCGGGTCGTTGGCGGATCACCTCAAAGGCGACCAAACACTGGAGGACTACTTCTTCGGGCTGACCGGCCGCAGCGGATTCCAGGAGGAGTCATGACGCGATTGCGAGCATTCACCGTCGCTGGTGCACGCGACATCGTCCGATCCCGAGCCTGGTGGTGGACCTTCCTGGCGGCGGCGACGCTGGCGGGCGCTCTCACCGGCGGGCTGGTGGCCGCGTCGGAGGAGGAGCAGATCGCCGACGTCACCACCGCCTCGGGCCAGGGCGAGGTCATCATCGACCCGCTGACTGGACTCATCCTCGAGCGTCATGGCCGCGGCCTACTGGGGGTCTCTCCACAAGGACGGCGCGTTGTTGTGGCACTACCTGGCAGGGGCTCCGCGCTGGGTGGTCTTCGTGTCGGCGGTAGTGGTCACCACGGTGATCTGCGTTGCTGCCGCCGCCTTGGTGATGGGGGTCAAGCTCGCCGTGCTGACTGCCACCCTGCTGCCGTCAGGAACCGAGCTTGCCTGGTGGCGCGATGACCATGGCGTCACCGCGATGTACGGCGCGTTGGTGGCGGCCGCCTTTCTGGGGGCCGTCTCCACCTCGGTCGCCTTCATCACCCGCAACGCGGCCCTCGCCATCGGACTGGTGCTGACCTGGCTGTTGGTCGTCGAACCGATCACGGCCAACCTGCTGCCAGATCGCTTCGCGGTCTTCTTCCCCGGCCAGGCGATGGCCCTGATCCGCAACGCCGCCGACGGTGCCGACCAGGGCCAGGCAGGACTGGTCATCGTCCTTGCAGTGGGCATGGTGGTGGGCCTGGGCCTGGCCCTGGCGAGTCGTCGCGACCCAGCCTGAGAGGTGGCGTTCGGTTCAGATCCAGCCCTCGGCGTAAGCGCGATCGGCCGCGGCCCGTCCGCTGGGCACGTCCAGTTTGGCGAGCGCTGAGGAAACGTAATTGCGAATCGTTCCACCGGCGAGATGTAGCCGCTGGGCGATCTCAGCGGAGCCCAGCCCCGACCGGATCAGGCCGAGGATCTCCAGTTCGCGGTCGCTCAGCGGGCAGTCCAGGGCGGTCATCGCCAGGGCGGCGATGTCAGGAGCGATGTAGCGCTCCCCGCGATGAACCCGCCAGAGAATGTCGGTGAGCTCTTCGGAGGTCGTCGACTTCAAGATGAAACCGGCGGCACCCGCCTGCAGGGCGCGCCGCAGCAACGTGGGCCTGGCGTGGCGGGTGATGATCACGGTCCGAATGCCGTGCGGAGCGAGTGTTTCGACCACGGCGATGCCGTCGGCATCGGGCATTTCCAGATCGACCAGAGCCACATCCGGGCGATGAGTGATCGCCGCGGTGATCGCCTCTTGCCCGGTGCGGGCCCGGGCGACGACCTCGATGCCGGGCTGGAGTTCGAGGATTTGCGCGAGCGTGCTCAACAGAAGTGACTCGTCGTCGGCAAGGACGATCCGCATCGACGACGGCGCTTCCGCCGCGGGGGGAGTCATCGGCGTTCCCGGAGTTCGACACGCCAACCCTCGAGGAGGGGCTGGCTGATGAGGTCGAAGCCCGCGCCGGTGGCCCGCGTCCGCAGGCTCGACAGACCGCTGCCGGCTTCGACACCGGGGGCGGTCGACCGTGCCGGCCCTCCGTCGGTGACCCTCATCGAGATGGCCCGCTGCCGGGGTCGCTGAACTCGATGCTGACGGCGTTCGCTTCGGAATGGCGCAAGATGTTGGTGGCGCATTCACGCAGGGTGAGCCCCGCAAGATGTGCAGCCGTGCGGCCAAGGGCGTCTGGGTGGCCACGGACGGTGACATCGAGACCAGCGGCGCTAAGGACTCCGCGCACGTTGGCAACCTCCTGGGCGATGCCGACCTCCTCGATAACCGTGTGCGATCGCCCACGTCTGAGCGAGCGCGCCGGCGGCGGTGTCGCGAATGGTGACCAGGCAATTCGTGGTCCGATCGAGAGCATCCTCCGAATTGTCGGCCAACAACGCCTGGCCGAGCTCGGCTTGTAGCAGGATCTTCTGGAGTTCGAGACCTTGGAGATCGTGGAGCTCGCCGGCGAACCGCAGACGCTCGTTGGTGACCGCATGCGCGACGGCGAGTTGTCGAGCCGCGGCAAGCTCGAATGACACCAACCACCACACCTGACCGCCTTGCAGCCCGACGACCACTCCGAGAACTCCTAGGGTCTGGAGGAGCACCACTGCCGCCGCTCGAGGGTCGGCCGGGTCCGCAGCGACGATGGCGGCGACGACCGCTCCGACGGCGGCACTCATGCTGAGAGTGAAGGGCATCGTCGCTGGCCTGCGATGGCCGGAAGGCCGGAAGGCCGACAGGCTGAGAACCGAGACGCTCACCGCCACGGGCGCCACCCACACCAGGGCGAGTCCTCCGGCGCGCACCCCGGAGAAGAGCACGCCGATGAGCAGCCAGGTGCCGACCCAGCGCGCTGGGACAGAGGCGAGCGGGAGAGTCCACGCGGGCAATCCGTGGACCGGGGAGTCGAGAGAGATGGTCATCCTGCAGCAGATCACGAGCCCTTGTACGGCAGCGAGGCAGATCACCGAGGCCGTGATCGCGGCGCCGGCCGAAAAGAGCCGGTCAAGCTGCGGAAGGTCGAGCAGGACGAGCCCGGCCGCAACCACAATGGGCGCCATCATCGCTACGTCGTGGTAGCTGCGGAGGCTCGATCGACAGTGTCCGCGCAGAGTGTCGACGCGTTCGTGTGGCTCCGAGATCACGGTGAAGTCTAGTGAAGACGAAGGGAGTCGAGTGACGGGTGCCATCTCTCGCAGCGACCCGTGGATCCGCCCCAGACGCAACGAAAGGGCGCCAAGCCGAGCGATCCCCCGAAATCGCTCGCCTCGACGGCCCTTGTTGCTTCGTTCAAGGATGCCCGCTCAACGCCTCGGGCGATATAGCGGACTTGGGCCACTGACCTGACTAGCTAGGACTACGGTTTCGGTGGACAGCGCCCTTGGCAGTGTCCAGACCTCCGCCGTCTCGCGGTGGGCATACTGAACGCATGGCGCGAGGGAAGCGGGGTCAGGTCGCTCTGCGCCGTGGCGCCGCGGTGGCCGTCGGGGCGGGAGTGATGGTCGCGGCAGCATGCTCGACGCCGTGGAGCTCACCCGACGCCGTCTTCCCGTCGCAGCTCGCCGTTATGGAGCCGGTCACCCCGCCCGGACCCGCCTATGTGGTGAGAGAGGACGACCGCGCCCGGGCGTCGTACACGCTCACTGCTGACGGTGACAGCCGAGACCTCGGAAGGTACACGGACGTCACCTGGACGCTCGACGGCCGCATCCTGGGCAGCGCCATGCTCAGTGAGCCGCCGCGGATGTCGCTCATCGACCCGCAGACCGGAGGGGTCATCGCCGAGCGGGTCGCCGGGAGCATCGGGGTGACTCCCGAGGCGATCTCGGTGTTGGACATCGACAGCGGGACCACGGTGACCGTGTGGTCGCCCGATCTTGCCGACGACTATGTCCTGGAGGTCGACGAGTCGGCTGTGGAGACCGACCAGACAGGCGAGTACGCCCAGTTTCATCTGCACGGCCTGCCCTACACCCTCGGCGGCGTCACTTGGGTGGAGTGGAGCATCAACAGCGAGGAGGATGACGCGACCGACCATGGGGTGCTTCGCATCGAGGGCGGGAAGCCCCGGGAGGTGCTGCGCAACGAGCCGGTCGTGCGCTTGTATCCCAGCAGGGACGGAGCGGCGTTGTTGCTGCTGATGCAGGACAACGGACAGGACGAGGACTGCGGCGGCTGCGCTGTCGAACAGAAGGTCGTCGAGCTGGACCCGACCTCTGGCGAGATCGCCGCGGACTATCGGATGCCGCCTGACTACGACCACAGTTGGCGCGTGGAGGACATGGACAAGGTAGGTGACGTGGTGGCGGTGCGGTTCCGGATCGGCTCCACCGAGGAGGGCGGGACAGTGCGTCGAGCGACCTGGACGTACGACGGCACCTGGACTGAGCAGGCCGGTATCCACGACACCCGCACGCGCTGGCAGGACGGCGGACGCCTGGTCTGGCGGCAGACCGAGCAGCGGATCGACTCGGGCGAGGGCGCGCGGTTCACGCTCGAGTGGCATCCCGGGGACGGGGGGCCGATCGAGCTTTTCGGTGACGACGACCGGTGCCCGAAGCGCTACGGCTTCGAGCGCTGCCCGCTCGTCGAGGCGCCGGGGTCGCTGCTCCCGCGCTAGCCAGGGCGGGAGACCAGCCGTGCTCGCCAGGAGCACGACTGCAAGGTCTATGGCGTCGCAGGGCACCATAGAGGAGTGGCGGGGCAGGTCGCGGGCTCTCGGAGTCCGCTGAGCAGCGACAGACGTCGCGGGGTCGGGATGATCCCGGTGGCCGTGTCGCTGCTGCTCGCGGTCGGCCTGTTGGCGTCGTGCGGGATCGAGGATCCCTCCGTCGCGTCTCCGACGGTCCCCGGTCAGGTGGTGTCGCCCACCAGTTCACCGCTGGCCCCCGCCAGCCCGTCGGGAGCTTCGACCGGCCCCTCCACTGGTGCGAGCTCGTCGGCCTCGGAGGGCCCGAGCGCGCCGCCGCTGCCGGGGCAGCTGGGTACGACCGTGCCCGACCCGGGGCCGCTGAGGGATTCCTTGTTGGGCGCCGACCTGATGCTGGTCGCGAAGGAGACGATCCCCGAGCGCGTCATCCGCCGAGCCCAGGGGGTGAGCGGTGTGAGCGCCGTGGAGCGGCTATCCCTGGGGCAAGTGGCCGTCGAGGATCGGGTGATTTCCGTGGCGGCGGTCGAGCCAGGGAGCTACCGACGGTTTACCCCGCTGGCGAGCGCCCGGCTCGACGAAGCGTGGACCCGAGTGGCGGCAGGGGAGTTGGCGATCAACCCGCGGCTGGGACGCCGGCTCACCAACTCGGCGGGGTACCTGACGCTGGGCAATGACGAGGCGGCTCCCGACGTGCATGTTGGGGCGTTGACCGAGCAGATGCCGCAGGTCGATGCGGTGGTCAATGAGCCGTGGGGCGAGCGGTTAGGGATCCCGAGTGACAACGCTGCGGTGGTCTTCACTGGGCTGTCTGCGCCGCAGGTGGTGCGGCCCCGGTTGGAGAGACTGCTGAAGCAGGCTGGAGTCGACGCCGCGGTGTTGATCCTGGGGCCGGACCTCGATGTGACGGCGCCGCAGACCGCCGTGCTGACCGGCGGCGACGTAGCGGCGGCGGTCGGATCCTTCACCTACTTC
Organism: uncultured Actinomycetota bacterium; assembly: GCA_963781605.1. GTDB lineage: Bacteria > Actinomycetota > Actinomycetes > Propionibacteriales > Nocardioidaceae > Nocardioides. The sequence continues at coordinate 13,224 of CAWAGO010000009.1, read as the reverse complement.
ATCCTGGACGGCGGTCGGATCTCACCCGACGCGGCGTGGGTGCGCAAGAACATCCGCACCGAGTGGGTGCCGATCCTGGGCAAGGTCACCTGCCACCGGGCGCTGTTCCCGCAGCTTCGTGCGGCACTGACCGAGGTGAAGCAGCGCGGCCTTGCCGACGAGATTCATCCCGACGAGTACGCCGGCTGCTACTACCCGCGGTTCATCGCCAACACCACCCAACTGAGCCTGCACTCGTTCGGAATCGCCCTCGACATCAACGTGCCCGGCAACCTGCGCGGCACGCGCGGCGAGATCAGTCGCGACGTGGTGTCGATCTTCAAGCAGTGGGGCTTCGGCTGGGGCGGCGACTGGCGCTACACCGACCCCATGCACTTCGAGATGAACGCCCTGGTCTCACCGGGGTGATTCCGATCGCACCGCACCGCTGGCGATCGCGAAACGAACCAACGACACTGCACTTTGCTTTAGGCTCCCCCGGTGATGCGCAAAACCTCGGTGACTCTGCGTCGACTTCTTCTCCCGGTTCTCTTGCCTGTTGTGCTCTCACTGGCGCACTCGGCGCCGCCGGCCGGAGCGTCGGTTCCTCTCGGCGCGACGACGGTGGGGAGCATCAGCGGCGCCGCCGCCGGTCGCTGTGCTGCGCCGCCGCGGGCTTCGAAGCTCAAGCCGGCGCGCGGAGCCTGGTTCGGAGTCTCGATCGATTGGGAGCAGGACTCGCTCGCGGCGTACAGCCGGAGACTACGGTCGGCGCCGGCGGTGGCTGTGACTTTCGCCGGCCTGCCGCTGAGCCGAGGCGACCGCGCCAACCTCGATGCCGCGATCGCCCAGGCGCGAGGGACGCACAGCATGCTCCTGATCACGCTCGAGCCGCACCGGGGCCTCGACAAGATCACCAACAAAGTCGCGGTCAACCTCGCCCGGAGGCTCGCCCGCTACAACCGTAAGGGTGTCCCGGTCTTCGTGCGCTTCGCCCATGAGATGAACGGCTCGTGGTACCCCTGGTCACAGAACCCGCGGTTGTACGTCGCGAAGTTCCGCAAGGTCGCGGCTGCCGTGCACCGGCTCGCTCCCGGCTCCGCGATGCTCTGGGCACCGAACTACGGGGGCGGCTACCCGTTCACCGGCGGCCAGTACGCCGCGCAGCCGGGGACCCCGGCGGCTGCTGCACTGGACACGAACCGCGATGGGACGGTGACCGGGGCCGATGATCCCTACGCGCCGTACTGGCCCGGGAAACGCTCGGTCGACTGGGTGGGGATGTCGCTCTACCACTGGGGCAGCCGCTACCCATGGGGCGAGAACGAGATCCCTGAGGCCGGGAAGTTCGTGGACCTGCTGCGAGGTCGGTACAACGGGGCGGCTGGTGACGAACGAGCGGTGCCGGACTTCTACCGCGAGTACGGTGCCCGCAAGCGGCTCCCGGTCGCGGTGACGGAGACCGCGGCCTTTCACGCCCGCGGCGCCGGCGGTGCTGCCAGCCGGGTCATCAAACGAGCGTGGTGGCGGCAGGTGTTTGCGCCCGGGCTCGCTCGTTCGCTCCCCCGACTGAAGATGATCAACTGGTTCGAATGGACCAAGCACGAGGTCGAGGTCGGCGCGGTCGTGGACTGGGGGGTCACTCGGCCCCCGCGCACTCTGAAGCAGTTCCGGAAGGCACTTCCCCGGTGGCTGCGCTTCGCTGACGACGTTCCGACCTGTCGCTGACGTCGGCATCCCGGATCTGGGGGACCTTGGTCCATGTCGTCGCCGAACGGTGGTGCATAGGCTGGTTGTCGAGGGGGTGCAGGTCGTGGGACGAGCACGAGTGACCTGCCGGATGGCCGCCGCGCTGCTGCTTCTGCTCGGGGCAGGGGCTGCCGGTTGCGCGCCGTTTCTGCACGCCGTGGACGACGGTGTCTACGCCGCGCTGGTCCCGACGATGGAGCAATGGGCCGACCCGAGGTCGGAAGAGATCCCGGGAGGCTTCGCGGCTCTCAGCGCCGACGGCGCGAACCTTGTCGTGGTGCGGATCGACGGCGACACAGTGGCGTTCGAGCTCGACGGAAAGGTCGCCGTGACCAGGACCGTGGTGGAACGCCGCGACCTCCAGGACAGCGAGGGCTCCGGGCCGTTCAAAGCCGAGACCCAGGCGCTCGCGCTGGGTGAGGACCCGCTGGTCCTGGGCTCTCTGACGGTCAGCGACCCGGTGATCTGGTACGCGGGCGGCTACGAGAGCACGAGTGTCATCGCGGTCAAGCCGTGGGACCCCGATGAGCGGGGGCCGGTCCCCCAGTGCGTCGCTGCCGACCAGCGGTGCCTGCACCTGCCGGTCGGCGAGTCTCCGGTGGGAGACCCGATCGGTGACTACGCGGACATGAACGAACCCGATACTGCGGACAACCCGGTGGCCAGTATCCAGGTCACCGCCACAGAGGTTGTCTACACGCTCGACAACGGTGAGGAGGTTCGCAGTGGCCGTGAGCAGGAATCGCTTGTCCGGGCCTGCGCCCTCTCGGAGTCGGCGATGTGGCCAGTCCCAGCCGAGGTCGGCGCCGCATTCGACGACCCCGTGCTCGTGGAGACCAATTGTCCGTTGCCCTACGGGGAGGCGCCCAGCCTCACCGTGATGGAACGGGGCGCGCTCCCCGTGGTCGCGCCCCTAGCCCCACAGTGGGGCGGGGAGTGGTGCCGGCCCGGGCCGGACTGCCTGTGGTTCCTCGATGAGGAGGGCGGCGAGGGCTGAGCGCGGCAGCGTCCACTTGAGTTGCCACGTCATCCGGGCCACCTGGGCGCTCCCGACGGCCGACGTACAGTGAGGAAGTGATGAACGACCGGGTGGGCAAGGCCATCGACCAGGCCGTGGTGCCCATCATCGCCTCTCTCGGCTCCTGGGGAGTCGAATCGGGCCACTGGCTCCCCGACCGCGACGGGGCGCCCGTCGTCTGGCTGGCCACCCGCACCCACGCGCAGCGAGTGGCCCTGCAGTCCCAAGTGTGGCTGTTGCCGCAGGTCCAGATCACCCTGACCCGACTCGGCGTTCCTCATGATGTCGTGTGGAAGCTCCGAATCGAGATCACCTCGGCCGAAGACGAGCGCAGGCTCTTCGCCGAATAGCAGGCAGAGCCCCAGTCGGCTGAGCGTGCCTCACTTCCCGGCGCGGTGGGACGCCTTGCGAAGCTCACGGGCCGCCTTGTCGAAGACCCTCGCCATCCGACGAAGGCGCCGATTCAGCTCTCGATAGACCGGTCGCGACTTGGCCCGCAACGAGGCGATCTCATCGGCGTAGTCGGCAGGGTCGGTGAGTCCGGCCTCGATCTTCGCGTCGATCGAGTGGTACTCCTGCCACAGGTCGACGTACGAAGCGAGGTGGGCCTGGGCGCCCCATTGCAGCCGGTCACTGGAGGGTTCGTGACGGGCCAGCTCGGCAACGTAGGCCTCGTAGGCGAACAGGCGGCCCGCGTTGGTGAGCCCGGTGCGGCGCACGTAGGTTCCGTTCGCCAGCACGGGGTCACCGGCCTGCAAGGCGACTTCGGCCAGGTGCATGCGCGTCGCATCTCGTTGTAGCTGCTGGTGGGGGAACACGTACTGGTCGAAGACGTCGAGGGCGACGAGTTCGGTCAAGAGGTCTCGCTCGACGGAGAGCATCGCCTCGCCCACCTCGTGCGGATGGCGTGGATGGGCGGTGGCGAGTCGCGCGTCGAGGGACTCGGCCGCGGATCGGAAGGCCGCCACCGCCGATGAAAGGCGCTCGACGGCCCGTGGACGCACCCCGGGCAGATCGGCGAGGAACACGCCCGGCTCGGCCTCGTACGCCACCCGTGTCTCGGCCTCGGTGGCGCGGGCGACGAAGTCGAGCAGGGGCAGGGACGACCGGTCGTGGTCGACCCAGATGTCGTTGATGACCTCGATGTTCTGGCGGAGGTAGTCGAAGTTCACGTTCGACACCACGTCGTAGTTCGTGTGGTAGTTGCGCGTGAGGTACTGGGTGCCGACCGTGTTGAAGTAGATGCCGGGGATGCCCGCGGCGGTCAGCGTGAAGTGGTCGGCGTTGGCCCACACGACGTTCTGCGAGATCGCGCCGAACGGGGTCCTCGACGGGTCACTGAGTTGCTTCTCGACCGCATGTGCCAGCAGCTCGGAGTGCGTGCGGATCAGCAGCCGCTCTCCGGGGTCGCCGGTGCCGAGGAGTTCGAAGTCGAGGCTCAAGATGGCCTTTCGGCTCCAGTCGGGCCGCTGCTTCGTCACGGCGTACCAACACCCGATCAACCACTCGTAATAGGCATCGGTATAGCCGTACTCCTCGTTCGTGCTGGCCAGGAAGAGCAGGGTCCGCCGGGGCCGGAACCGGGTCTCCCGCACGGCCTTCCCGATCCCGAGCATCGCCGCGACCGCCGTCGCGTCGTCGGCGGCGCCGCGGAACCAGGCGTCGTGGTGGCCGGTGAAGATGATGAACTCATCGGCGCGGTCCGTGCCTCGGATGGCCCCGAGCACGTTGTAGCCCACGCCACCGTTCTCGGCTCGGGTGAGCTCGACGTTCGAGGTCAAGGTGACGGTGGTCGGTCCGGCCGCGATGCTGGCTCGCAGGTCGTTGGCCGCGTTGCGGGTGACGAAGACGAACGGCACCCAGTCGTCGTCGTAGGTTCCATCGAAACTCAGCAGACCGTCGTCCCGCACGTTGTAGAACGCCCCGCCGGCGGTGGTTCCCGTGTAGAAGATGACGGCCAATGCGCCCTCGAGCGTGGCCTGGTGGCCGTGCCGGTTGACCCAGTAGTCGCCGTAGGCCCAGTTGACGAGGACGATCTTCCCGGACGCGTCGATGCCCTCGTAGTCGGTGGCCTGGCCAAGCCCCAGATCGAGCACCTCGGCAGTGATCCCGCCCGCGGGGGTTCCGGGTACGCCGCCCCAGGAACTCGCGTTGTACGTTGCCCCGCCAGGGATCGCGACCGAAGCGCCGTGGAAGACCCACCGGTCGATCGGCACCGGCAGCTTGGCGACCTGGGTCATGCCAACCTTGCGCATCTCCGCGGCGATCCAGTCGACCGCTTCCAGGCTGGCGGGTGAGCCCCCGGGGCGCCAGCCGTCGGCCGTATCGCCGAAGCCGGTGACGGTCTCGGTCACCTGGCGCAGATAGCCGACGTCGAGGCCGGCGCTCAACGATGCAGCCGTGCCCCGCCCGCGGGTGCCTCCTCGGCCCTTACCGGACGCGGCAGCGGCGGGGAGGTGGCCCAGTGCACCCGCGGCCGCCCCAACAGCCCCGGCTGCCATCACCTGACGCCGGGACAGCCTGAAGTTCACATGTCGGGTGAGTGCCTGCGTGACCGAAGGGGGTTCGCCGAGGTCGGCCGGGTCGGGGGCATCGGTTCCGTGTCCCAGCACCAGGCTGAGGTCGGGGACCTGCGCCAGCGGCCAGGGGGTCGCGGCTGCTGCCGAATGAAAGCTCTCGTCGAATCGGGGTTCACGCTCGCGCATCACATGCTCCGCTCCGCCGCCCCGAGGCAACACTCGTGTTGGTGAGGGTGACGTCGGGCGCGCCGCCCAACTTTTCATATTGGCACGGACATCCTGTGCCGTCCACGGGCGTGAGTCAGGTGCGGATTCAGGTGCCGAGGGACCCCCGTTCCGGGACCTCCGGCCCTTTCGGGCGATCCAGGCGAGAACGAGAGTGGAGAAGGACCACCTACTCGCACTGTCCTGACGGAGGAATACGCCATGAAAGCGCTCGTCTACCACGGACCCGGCCAGAAGGCTTGGGAGGACGTCCCCGACCCGGTCATCCAGCAGCCGACCGATGTCATCGTCCAGATCGACACCACCACGATCTGCGGCACTGATCTGCACATCCTGAAGGGTGACGTGCCAGCGGTCACCGACGGCCGGATCCTCGGCCACGAGGGGGTCGGCACGATCATCGAGACCGGCTCGGCCGTCTCCACTGTGGCCATCGGGGACCGCGTCATCATCTCCTGCATCAGCGCCTGCGGCTCCTGCTCGTATTGCCACCAGGGCTTGTATGCCCACTGCCTCGCCGAGGAGGGGGCCAGCGGCATCGGCTGGATCTTCGGCCACCTCATCGACGGGACGCAGGCGGAGTATGTCCGCGTGCCCTTCGCCGACAACTCGGTCTACAAGCTGCCGCCGGGTGTCCCCGACGAGGCAGCCGTGATGCTCTCCGACATCCTCCCGACCGGCTTCGAGATCGGCGTCCGATACGGCCAGGTCAAGCCCGGCGACGTCGTCGCCGTAGTCGGCGCGGGCCCGGTGGGCCTGGCCGCCATCATGACCGCCGGGCTGTATGGCGCGGCGCGCGTCATCGCTCTCGACCTCGACGCCAACCGGCTCGACCAGGCGAAGGCCTTCGGTGCCACCGACGTCGTCAACAGCGGCGACTCCGATTGGGCGGAACAGGTGCGCGCGATGACCGACGGACTCGGCGTCGACGTCGCGATCGAGGCGGTCGGTATCCCCGAGACCTTCCAGGCGTGCACCACGATCGTGCGCCCCGGCGGATCGGTCGCCAACGTTGGTGTCCACGGCGCTCCGGTGGAGTTGCCACTGCAGGATCTGTGGATCAGCGACATCGCGATCACCATGGGCCTGGTCAGCACATCGACGACTCCGATGCTGCTCAAGCTGGTGGCGCAGCACAAGCTGGCAGCCGAGAAGTTCGCCACCCATCACTTCGGGCTCGATCAGATGCTGGAGGCCTACGACACCTTCGGCCGGGCGGCAGAGACGAAGGCGCTCAAGGTCGTCATCCGTCGCTGAAACGGGGGGCGCGGGGCTGCGTGGCCACCAGCCACGCCAGCCCCGCGAACGGCAGCACCAGCGGTAGAAAGCCGTAGCCCGCACCGAAGCCGGACCAGACGGTGTCGTCGGGGAATGCGGCTGGGTCGAACACGCTCAGCGAGCCGATGACGAGCACGCCGACGAGTTCGGTCGCCACGGCCACCCAGGCCACGAGTCGCCAACGGTCGCCGGCGCGGGCCAAACCCAGGGTCGCGGCGATGTAGACCACTGCGGCCACTGCGGACAGGGCGTACGGGAGGGGCGCCTCCGATGCCTTGGTCGCCAACTGCACCGACGACCGGCCCGTCGCGGCGACCGCAAAGAGCGCATAGAAGGCAATCAGAACCCGGCCCAGGCCGCTGCTCCGCGGGGCCGTCTCAGCCACGCACCACGCCCGCTTCCCACACCTGGCTCAGGCGTAGCACCAGGAACGGGATCACCAGTCCGGCAATGATGAAGACCGCCGTGCCCGCGCGGCTCCGCTCGCCCAGCGCCCACATCGTCGCGACCGGTGCCGTGGCGGCGATGCCCAACAGATAGCCGATGTAGGTCGGCTTCGACACGTCGACATCGCTCGACATCACCTCGATCACTCCGACCACGAGAAAGGCGACCGCGGCCACCGCCACGAGGCCGGCCAGGCCAAGGAGAAGCTGATCGGGTAGGCGGTCGCGGACGACGTACACCGTGGCGAGAGCGGCCAGGCCGAGGGAAAGTACCGTGAGGGCAGTCGCAAGCCAGTCGGACACGAGCCAAGAGTAGGGGCCATCCCATGCGCGCAGCCCAGGTCACCACCCTCACTGGTCCCGCCGGTGTGGAGCTGACAGACGTCGCTGAGCCCGAACGCAAGGCCGACCAGGTGGCGATCGAGGTGCACGCCGTCGGCGTCTCCTTCCCCGACCTCCTTCTCAGCAAGGGGCTCTATCAGCTCCGTCCCGAGCCGCCCTTCACCCTCGGGGTCGATATCGCCGGCGTCGTTGTCGACGGCCCCGAGCCGTGGCAGCGCGGTCAGCGAGTGGCCGCGGTGATGCCCTACGGTGGTGCCGCTGAGCGTGTTGTCGTCGGTACCGACGGCGTCTTTGCGTTGCCGGACGCGTTGACGTTCGAGGAAGGCGCGGCGATCCCGCTCAACTACCTCACCGCCGAGTTCGCGCTGCGTAGTCGCGGCGCCGTCCAGCCCGGCGAGACGGTCCTGATTCACGGCGGCGCCGGGGGAGTGGGCACCGCGAGCATCCAGGTCGCCCGGGGGCTCGGCGCCCGCACCATCGCCGTCGTCTCCACCGGTGAGAAGGCGGACTTCGCGCGCGCGGCGGGTGCCGACGCCTCGATCGTGCTCCGCTCCGGTGGTGACAGCGGCCTCCGCGAAGCGGTCGGCGAACTCACCAACGGTGTCGGAGTCGACGTCGTGCTCGATGTGGTCGGGGGCGACCTGTTCACCGACTCTCTTCGCGTGCTCGCCCCGCTCGGACGACTGCTCGTTGTCGGCTTCGCGAGCGGCCAGGGCATCCCCGAGGTGAAGGTCAACCGGTTGCTGCTGAACAACATCGACGTCCGCGGCGTCGGCTGGGGCGCCTACGCGATGGTCCGCCCGGGCTACATGCGCCAGCAGTGGCGCACGCTCGAACCCTGGCTGGTCGACGGCACCATCAAGCCACCGATCGGTGCGACCTATGAGTTCGAGGGCTTCGCTCAGGCGCTCACCGATCTCGACGAACGCCGGGTGCTCGGCAAGTCGATCGTGCGGGTGCCCTGACATGCAGATCCTGCGTACCCCCGAGTCGGCGTTCGCCGAGGTGGACTTCCTGGAGCCCGCCTATGCCGACGTGCCGGACCAGGCCGGCGGCACCCTCCGGATGGCCTACTACGTCGATGGCCCGGCGAAGGGGCCGGTGGTGTTGCTGCTCCATGGAGAGCCGACCTGGTCCTATCTCTATCGGGACGTCGTCGCCCGACTCACCGCTGCCGGGCTGCGATCGGTCGCCGTCGATCTGGTCGGCTTCGGCCGATCGGACAAGCCCGCCGCCACCGGCGATCACAGTTATGCCGGGCAGGTGGAGTGGGTGCGTTCGCTGATCTTCGACGTGCTCGACCTGCGGGAGGTGACGTTGGTCGGTCAAGACTGGGGAGGGCTGATCGGTTTGCGCATCGTCGCCGAGCATCCGGACCGGTTCGCTCGCGTGGTGGCGGCCAATACCGGGCTGCCGACCGGCGATCACGGCATGCCCGAAGTGTGGTGGGCGTTCCGCACTGCCATGGTGTCCGCCCCGAGCCTCGACCTGGGCCGCTTCGTAGCGGCCGGGTGCGCTCGGCCGCTGGCACCGAGTGCGGCGGCGGCCTACCAAGCACCGTTCCCGGAGCCGGCTCTGGAGGCAGGCCCTCGGGTGATGCCGACGCTGGTGCCGACCTCATCCGACGACCCGGCGACGCAGGCCAACCGCGCGGCGTGGCAGCGCCTTACCGAGTGGCAGAAGCCCTTCTTGGTCGCCTTCTCAGACGGCGACCCGATCACCGGCCCCATGGGTCCGATCCTCGCCAGGTCGGTCCCCGGCGCCGCCGGCCGGGAGCACCCCGTCATCGAAGGCGCCGGCCACTTCCTTCAGGAAGACGCCGGGGCGCAGCTCGGCGACATCGTGGCGGAGTTCACCCTGCAGGGGTAGCTAACCGGCGCTCGCCGTACCGCCGAGTGGTCAGAAAGGACAGGCCGCGGTCGCGGTTCGCTGCCCTTTGGTCCCAAAGGGCATTCTTTGCGCCACCGGCGTGACGAGGGCTGACGTGGGCCTGGGGAGGGCCGTTAGTCTTGGCGCCGTGACGATTCTCGACGACGCCCGGCCGGGCATGGACCTCTCCGTACGCCCGCAGGACGATCTTTTCGGCCATGTCAACGGCACCTGGTTGGCTGAGTCGGAGATCCCCGCCGACCGTTCCAGTTGGGGCCCTTTCGTGGAGCTCGCCGACACGGCCGAGGGGCAGGTACGCGCCATCATCGACGACCTGGTCACCCGGGTCGACGCCGGCGTCGACGTGGGCGAGGACGGCGTCAAGCTGGCCGCCCTGTACACCTCCTACATGGACACCGACGCCATCAACCGTCGCGGAGTGCGGCCGCTTCAGCCGCTGATCAAGGCGGTGGATGCGCTGCGTGACCTGCTCGACCTATCGGCGTTCCTCGGCGAGTTCGAGCGGATCGGGGGCGGGGGGCTGTTCGGCTCTTACGTCAACACCGACGACAAGAACTCCGACCGCTATGTTTTCAATCTCACTCAGGGTGGCCTCGGCCTGCCGGACGAGAGCTACTACCGCGAGGAGAAGTTCGCCGAGATCAGAGGCAAGTACGTCGCCTACCTGACCCGGCTGCTCACCCTTGGGCAACGGCCCGAGCCGGAGCAGACCGCGCAGCGTGTTCTCGAACTCGAGACGGCGCTCGCGTCCGGCCACTGGGAGCGAGCCGAGACTCGCGACGTCCAGAAGACCTACAACCTGATGACCCTCGACGAACTCAAGAAGCGTTGCCCCGCTTTCGACTGGGACGCCTATATCACCAACCTCGGCGGTGATGACGAAACGCTTGCCGAGTCCATCGTCAAGGAGCCTTCCTACTTCGAGCACCTCTCCCAGGTTCTTTCCGACAGTCCCATCGACTCGTGGCGGCACTGGCTGATGGTGCGGGTGCTTCGCTCGGCGGCGCCCTACCTCACCGACGACTTCGTGGAAGCCAACTTCGACTTCTACGGCCGAACCCTGTCCGGCACCCCCGAGTTGCGTGCGCGTTGGAAGCGGGGGGTCGCTCTCGTCGAAGGCGCCATGGGCGAGGCGTTGGGCAAGGAGTATGTCGCCCGGCATTTCCCGCCGACCTCCAAAGCACTGATGGACGCTCTGGTCGCCAACCTGCTTGAGGCCTACCGCCAGTCGATCTCCGCGCTCGACTGGATGACGGAGGAGACCAAGCAGCGGGCCTACGAGAAGCTCGAGACCTTCCGCCCCAAGATCGGCTATCCGGAGAAGTTCCGCGACTACTCCGAGCTCACCGTCAACGCGGGCGACCTGCTGGGCAATGTTGCGGCGGCGTCGTCGTTCGAGACGGCGCGTCAACTCGCGAAGATCGGCGCACCGGTCGACCGCGACGAGTGGTTCATGTTGCCGCAGACGGTCAACGCCTACTACAACCCCGGCACCAACGAGATCTGCTTCCCCGCGGGCATTCTGCAGCGGCCGTTCTTCGCGCCGGACGCCGACGCCGCTGAGAACTACGGCGGCATCGGCGCCGTGATCGGTCACGAGATCGGCCATGGCTTCGACGACCAGGGGGCGCAGTACGACGGCGCCGGCAATCTCAACGACTGGTGGACCGCCGACGACAAGGCGGCTTTCGAGGTGAAGTCGAAGGCGTTGATCGAGCAGTACAGCGGCTTCGAGCCGCGGGACCTGCCGGGTGAGAAGGTGAACGGCGCCTTGACGGTCGGTGAGAACATCGGCGACCTCGGCGGGCTCACGATCGCACACAAGGCCTACTTGATTTCGTTGGGCGACGAGCCGCTCCCGGAACGCGACGGCCTCAGCGGTTCGCAGCGGCTGTTCTGCAACTGGGCGTACGCCTGGCGCGTGAAGCGACGGGTGGAGTTGGCGCGGCAGTACCTCACCATCGATCCGCACGCGCCCTCGGAGTTCCGGGCCAACATCGTGCGCAACCTCGACGAGTTCCACGACGCCTTCTCGACCTCCGAGGGAGACGGCCTGTGGCTCGACCCCGCCGACCGCGTTCGGATCTGGTAGCCGCAGCGGGGGGCGTCACGCTCGCTCCATGCACGCGTCCACATCTCGGGTGATCTCCACGGAGGTGAGAGTGTCGGTCACCCCCTCCCGCCCTTCGCCGATCCGGAACGTCACAGAGGCTGCGCCGAAACTCCCCCCGGGATCGCCGATGTCTGCGACGCGGAGGACCAGGTTGAGCTGCTCGTCGGGAGCAATCTCTGCACCCTCGACAGCGATCTTGGCCGTTCCGTCAGGGAGTTCGTAGTCGTCCACGGTGCCGACACCGACCAAGTCTCGTTCCGGTGAAGTCGTCACGAACCAGCTCTCGATGAGTTCAACGCCTTGGGGGTCCTTCAACTCGACTCCGAGGATCGAGATGCTCGCGTCGCTGGTGTTGCGGGCGACGGCGTCGCCGATGACATAGTCCGAATCCTCCGGCAAGGGCAGACACAAGCTGACGTCGGCGGCGCCGAGCTGCAAGCTCTCAGACCCCGGGGGATCCGACGTCCCACCTCCCTGACAAGCCGAGAACAGGCCGAGAGCCACGATCAGGGCGCACCGGGGGATTCTCCTCACAATGACCTCATCACGATGGTTCCTGGGGATGGTTTGAATGGTTGGCCGTTGGTGCCGCAAAGCCGTCCGGGCTTCTTGAAGGTGAACTTGATTTTGTTAGCGCTGGAGTACCCGGTGCGACTGGACAGGTTGATGCCCAGGGGCCCCTCGAGTTTCGCACCGTCGGTCCAGGTGGTGGCGCTGTACTTCTTGACCTTTCCACCGCTGCCGGCCGATAGGTACTTGGTGCAGTAGTTCGCCGTCGGTTTGGTGGTCGAGCGATTCCGCGTGCCCCCTTCGTGGCGAATGGATCGAATCTTGTAATAGTGGCCGGTGCCGTGCATCGAATCGGAGTACTCGATACAGAAACGACCATAGGAATAGGCGGTGTCGAGCCAGTAGTTGGTGCCCTTGCCTTCGTACCAGGGCCAAGAGACGGTTCCGGTGGTCGCTTGAGTGGTTGACTGCGTCACGCTGCCGCTGGCGGACCACGTTCCCTTCGCTCCGGTCAGCGAGACCGCCGTGCCCAGCGTGCTCTTCGAGCCCTCGTTGAAGGTGAACTTCATCCGCTTCCCGTCGGCTCCCAAGTGAATCGACCCGACGTGCACCCATCGGTCCGGGTGGGTCTTCTTGAGACCGGGCCCTCCGGGGCATCGACCGTTGAGGTGGCCCATCGGGACGAGGTGATGAGTGTCATCGGTGTCGTCCTCGGTCAGCGCGGTTCCTTGGTGGGAGCCGGCTTCGGTGGCGACCGCCTCCGAGCCGTGCGTCAGTTCGACGCGGGTCCTGGAGTTCAGGTCCACGGTCATGGTCGTGATCGACGTGTCGTGACCGGCCATCGTCACGACCTCGATATCGGTGAGCCCGTCATCGGCGACCGCGTCGTCGCCGATCGGCCCTGGAACGCCCACACCGAGCGAGAACGAGCCGTCGGCCATGGTGAGAGTCTTGGCCAGCGGCATCATCTCAAAGGATGCGGTGTCATCGATGGTGCCTTCGCGCACCGCGGCCGGCCAGGCCAGGGCATAGACCACCGTGTCCGCGACCGGCGTCTCAGGGTTGTCCGCAACAACACGACCGGTGAGGAACGGGGACTCGCCCGACGCAGCGGAGTCGGCAACCCGGTCGAAGCCGGCGAGACTCGCCATCGCC
>CAWAGO010000008.1:0-580039 GCA_963781605.1 uncultured Actinomycetota bacterium | reverse complement strand
TTTTATCAATCTCTTCTGAATTTCCTAAATACTGTAACAGGTTTCTGTCGATCATCGTAAGGCACAGCGACAAAAAAGATTTCCTCAATACTTTATTTTTTTGTTTTTCAGACAATATATTCCTACCAATACAATCATCACATTTAGTTTTCAAGTGAAAACTAGATGGCATGCAAAATAATGAAACCTTTCCAATGGCTCATACATGTGTGGATCTCATTAAATCCCCAGTCCATGCGCATTTTATGTAAATGCAGACAAACTTGAAGAAAAGTGGAATGTTGCATTGGTTCATGCTAAGTATGTTCATACTATGTATGGCTATGTCAAGTTTAATTTGTTGCCAAGTATGCGGAAATTGGTAATAAATAGCATGAGATATGCTACATTCATTGAAAATGCATTATTGAATGTATTTGGGCCCTTTGTAGTTTGTCATATAAAGACTTAGATAGTCACCTCAGAAGCTTGTTATACCTTAAAATTAATAATCAAAAACTACACATTATACAATCACTAGTTTTATAATATAGCCCTCATAACCATTTCATCATTGCATAAAAGCCCAAAACAGTCAATTAACCAATGTACAAACCTAATACTGCACCATGACCCCACATGCAGGTCAGTGATGCACCATGACCCCACATGCAGGTCAGTGATGCACCATGACCCCACATGTAGGTCATGATGCACCATGACCCCACATGCAGGCCAATGGCTTTCATTCACTTTCACCAGCCTTCTTTTCTCCTTTGCAAGCATTTTACAATCACTGCCTTTGACAAGACTTCATGTTTGCAACTAGCCAATGCTAATCACTGAGTGTTTGCCCTTGTAATCTTTACACCACAAAGCACTGCTCAACTATACACACAAACTGTTACCACACCAAGTGCATATTGCAGTTGAAGCACAGCCCGCATTTTAGTAACAACTAATGATTGTATTCACTTAACATTAGTGGATTTGGTAAGTTGGGTAATGTAGAGCAGAATGTTTGCATTTCACTACACATCAAAAACTAATAAGAATGTTGTAGTTTCACTTGCATGACTGCATTAGCAGCACATATGGTAAGTTGGGCTAGATAAAGCTGGTGGTGTTAGTTACAGTAACATAACAGCTACTACAAAAGCAAAGCTTGTTTCTATATAAAGGATGAGTATCATTATCTGAGTACTAGCTTCTTCATTTTAGAGTCATATGAAGCATCTTTTAATCATATAGTCAATATTCAGTTGTATAAGCGCCTACATATCATATGCTAAGATGCAGAATGAGAATAAGTCAAGTATCAGAAGTAACAAATGGTGGGAACAAACTGAGCATGCTGTTACATGTGATACCACAATGCCGTACCACTCTGCATGTCTTCCAGTTGCACCTAGCTCTTTGTACTCTTGCACATACATATTGCTATATAAGCTTGCAACTATGTATAGATTCCTGAGCTCTAAATGATTCGTCCATTCCAACTAATTGTATTATCTGAGTAAAAGTATTATAATTATGCACTAAAAATGGCTTTTTTGTGCAAAAAAGCTCATTAGTAGAACCTCATAAATAGTGATTATGTTCAGATAGAAAAGAATAAATCAACTAGTATGAATCATAATGTCAGTTTACTATAATTTAAAACGAATAATGTATAATATTTATTATATAATATATAATGTAAAGTTTGTAATGATTTATATTGTAGTAATGTATAATGTATAATGTATAATGTATAATGTATAATGTATAATGTATAATGTATAATGTATAATGTATAATGTATAATGTATAATGTATAATGTATAATGTATAATGTATAATGTATAATGTATAATGTATAATGTATAATGTATAATGTATAATGTATAATGTATAATGTATAATGTATAATGTATAATGTATAATGTATAATGTATAATGTATAATGTATAATGTATAATGTATAATGTATAATGTATAATGTATAAGTGTATAATGTATAATGTATAATGTATGTTATTTTAGTGACTATTGTGTGTATTTATGATTTCATTTAGCATGCGTATGAACAGATTATTAGACAATATTGGCATGAGAATAGTAGTAGTATTACATTAGAAACTACTACTGAAGCTGAACATAATTGGAGTACAGTTGCAAAACGTTTGTAGAATTATTGCTATGTATACTTCGCCACAAACTACAATGTGTTGCAACACTATTTTTCATATTGGTACTTGTTGTGCGCACACCCAAACAGTGTTAGGTGCACACTATTTTGAAACTCAAAAAGCTTATAAGTTTGTCACAATATGTATGAAACTGTTCTGTACTTAACCCTTATCTTATGTACACACCACAGTTTAAGTTAAAGCGTCACGTTTTGTGCTCCCGCGAGGGAGTTTTGTTAGGTGTAGGTGACGTCGTCAATTGGATTCGGAAGCAAATATCCAATACTCACACGTCTGGAGTTGAGGAGAATACTTGTTGAAGGTTTTATGCTTATAATTACCTTTATAGGTTGCTGTTTTGTTACGGTTGATTTATACTTCTTTTAGTTGTTATACTTCTTTTATCTAATATACTAGGTAAGATACGGTTGTAATAAAACAGTTTATCAGACCCAAATAGTCTATTGGTTTATTGATGTTGATATGGTGATATCCTTTTCTCTCGCTCTTATATACTAGAGCACGGCAGAGCTTTCTTTCGCACATTTACCTGTTAAGGCTGGCCACCGCAATGGGGCAGGTAGCGGGGATTGCTATGGTCACGGTTGACTGCTTGTCGCGTGTACCAAATTATTGGCTGAGACACAAGTTGATCACTTGTTGTCGACCAGACGCGATGCCCATTATCGCAACCAAGTTGTTTGGTCTGGTGCTCACGCTTTTGCTGATTAGGTGTTGACTTTAACTCAGGTCATTGGTAGAGCCTCAATATAATTGTCATTTCTATAAGGTTGTGTTATACGGAAGCACAATTATTTGTTATACACAGTGTTTATTTAGTTACGGTTTTTTTAACAGGCAGCATACGCATATTGGTACGCTGCAAGCAGATTGGGATTTATTTATAAGAAAGATATCAGCAGTTGAGCGAAGGTGTTACAACTAAATAAGGCAGGCGACCGTTGTTATAACAGTCGCATTAATAAAATCAAAAGCATAATTAGCGCTGGTGCATATTTGCCACTTCAGGACAAACTTTCTCCAATTAATCGAGGTATCAGGTGTTCAAGAAAGTTAAACGATACTTGTTCAAATATTTTAAGATTCTCAAACAATGGCCGAAGCACAAGTTGACCCTACGCAACTTTTACGTCAGGCATTGATAGTCTGTGGTGTTGCTAATGATGCATACCAGAATGTTATTATCAACAATGAAGGTTTCACGTCAATCGCAGATTTTGCTGAGCTAACTTACGACGAGATTGATCATATGGCCAAGAACTTAGCATCACGACGCAATGTAAATGATCGTGCGATCCTGGGTGCAATGGTCATCAAGAAGCTCAAAGCGTTGTCTTATTGGGCCAAAGATCAGATCATGGAGTTCACCGCGACCCTCGACGATCGCCAGGTGCACGGCGTGGACCTGATCGGCTTCGACACCGAGGGGCGGATCGCCGACTTCACCGTGATGGTGCGCCCCAAGTCAGCCCTCGACGCCCTGATCGCGCACATGGTCGCCGCCTTGAACTCCGATTCGTCTGCGACTTGACCGACCCAGTCGGCACGATCCGTACGACGCCAGGCTCGTGATGCGGCGGTCCGCGCCGCAGCGCCGTACCCTCTCCGGGTGAACGAGCAGCACCTCGACGGGATCGACCCCGACGACCTGGCGACCACCCTGCGGGTGCTGCAGTCCCTCCACCACGTGCCGGGCGACCATCCCGACCACGTCGCGGTCAAGCGGGCGGCGTCGCACATGTACAAGGCGATCAAGACCGAGCGCAAGCTGCAGAAGCGTGCTGAGGAGCTGGCTCACGACCGCTCGATCATCGGGAAGACCGCGACCGGGGCGGCGATGCGCATCGACGACGAGACCGCCGGCGTCCCCCTGGTCTCGCACGCCGCCGGGGCCTTCGCCGGCGAGCTCCTCATTGCGCGTGGCTGCTACATCTGCAAGCAGGACTTCACGCTGGTCGACGCGTTCTACCACTGGCTCTGCCCCTCCTGCGCGGCGATGAGCCACGACAAGCGCGACCAGCGCACCGACCTGACCGGCAAGCGGGCCCTGCTCACCGGCGGCCGCGCCAAGATCGGCATGTACATCGCGCTGCGGCTGCTGCGCGACGGGGCCCACACCACGATCACGACCCGCTTCCCCAAGGACGCGGTCCGGCGCTTCTCCTCGCTGCCCGACTCCGCCGACTGGATCGACCGGCTCAAGATCGTCGGTATCGACCTGCGCGACCCGACCCAGGTCATCTCGCTCGCTGACGATGTCGCCGGCAGCGGCCCGCTCGACATCCTGATCAACAACGCCTGCCAGACCGTGCGCCGTACTCCCGGCTCGTACGCGCCTCTCGTCGACGCCGAGCAGCAGCCTCTGCCTGCGGGAACAGACCTGCCCGAGCTGGTGACGTTCGACCGGATCTCCGAGGCCCACCCGGCCGCGATCGCCGGTGCGTTGACCGACACCGCCGTCGCCCACCACGAGGGCGAGTCCGACGAGCAGGCGCTGGCCGCCCACAACGCCGCGACGCTTACTGCCCTCGCGCTCAAGGCGGGACACGCCTCGCTCGACGCGCACCTCGCCGGCACGGCCGTCGACGCGGGCGGACTGCTGCCGGACATGCAGGTCACGAACTCCTGGACCCAGACCGTCGGGGAGGTCGACCCGCTCGAGCTGCTCGAGGTGCAACTGTGCAACTCGATCGCGCCATTCCTGCTGGTCTCCCGGCTGCGTCCGGCCCTCTCCGCCGCGGCCGCCGCAGCAGCCTCCGGTCGGGCGTACGTCGTCAACGTGTCCGCGATGGAAGGGCAGTTCTCGCGGCGCTACAAGGGCGCCGGGCACCCGCACACCAACATGGCCAAGGCCGCCCTCAACATGATGACCCGCACCAGCTCCGGCGAGTTGTTCGAGACCGACCAGATCCTGATGACCGCCGTCGACACCGGCTGGATCACCGACGAACGACCCCACCAGGACAAGCTGCGGATCGCGGCCGAGGGGTGGCACGCCCCGCTCGACCTCGTTGACGGCGCCGCGCGGGTCTACGACCCGATCGTGCTCGGCGAGGCCGGCATCGACCTGTTCGGCTGCTTCGTCAAGGACTATCAACCCTCACCATGGTGAGCGGCCGGGTTTCGTCTGCGACTTGACCGACTGTTTGCCGCGGCGAGTGGGCAGACGAATCGGAGTTCAGTCGACCCAGAAGCCGCGGCCGCCGAGGTCGCCCCACTCGGAGCTACCCCACGCAGAGCCACCCCATCCGGCACCGCCCCACGAACCTCGCGATCCGAGGTAGGAGCCGACGACGGCTGCGCCGAGGTCGTCGAGCTCGGGCGCCACCACCCGCCCCTCCACCCGACGAGCGAGCTGATCGACGAAGCGGCCCAGGCCCGGGTCCTCCCCCAGGCGGAAGAAGGTCGTCTGCGCCCCCAGACGCGCCGCCGCATCAAGCTCTCGAACGGCGTAGGCCACCGTGAGCGGATGCGGTGGATAGGCGAACGCCACCTCGCCGTCCGGCTCGAGGTGAGAGGTGGGCTCACCATCGGTGACGATCAGCAGCACCGGTTGGGCGCTCGGATGCTTGCGGAAGTGACGGTTGGCCAGCAACAGCGCGTGGTGGAGGTTGGTGCCCTTGTCCCACTTGGCGTCGAGCGCGGTGAGGGTCGCGATGTCCATCACCTCCGCGTGGCGACCGAAGCCGATCAACTGGAGCTGGTCACCGCGGAAGCGGGTCTGGATCAGCGTGTGCAGCGCCAAGGCCGTGCGCTTCATCGGCACCCAACGACCGTCCATCGCCATCGAGAACGACGTATCGACACACAGCGCCACCGCCGCCTGGGTGCGCGCCTCGGTCTCCAACACCTCGACATCGCCGATCTCGAGACGCAGTGGCCCGCCGCTGGCGGCCGTGCGGCGTACGGCGTTGGTGACAGTGCGGGTGACGTCCCAGGGCTCGGTGTCTCCGAAGGCCCATTGGCGCGTCGATCCCGAGAGGTCGCCGGCGGCACCCGATTGCCGGAGGTCGCGCTGCCCCTGCCGGCCGGAGAGGCGGTCGGCCACATCGCGCAGCAGCGCCTTGCCCAGTTGGCGCATCGCCTTGGGTGAGAGCCGGAACTCCCCGTCGGTGCCACGTTTGAGCAATCCGGAGCGTTGAAGGGCACGCTCCAGATCGGCCAGAGTTCGAGCATCCACCGCAGCCTGGTCCCCCAGCTGCCTCGAGAGCGCGTCGAGGTCGATGTCGTCCATTCGGGCACCGGGATGAGCCTGCGCCAGCTGCTCGGTGAGCGAGTCGAGCTCCGCCAGATCCTGGAAGACCCCAGTCCCGTCGCCGAGCCCCATCCCCTCGGACCCGCCGAAACCTTCGGATCCGCCCCAGTCCTCACCCGGACGCAGCGCCTGCAGATTGCCGTCCATCCGCGCCAGCTGCTCCATCAGCGCCGGTGAGCCGAAGGCCTCCGCCGACAGCTCCATCAGCTCCGACCGCTGCTCGGGTGTCATCGAATTGAGCATCCGCTGCGCCGCGGCCGAGCGCTGGGCGAGAGTGTCGAGAAGCTCATCGATGTCGCGCGGCTGCTCAGGGAAGAAGTCCCCGTGGCGATCCATGAACTCCGCGAAGTCTTCGGGGGTGTCCTCGCCGCGTCGGTGTTTCTCGAGGAGCTCGTTGAGGTCCTGCACCATCTCGTTGACCGCAGCGCGATCCTCATCGGAGGCGTTTTCCAGTGCCTGCTTCATGCCCGCGAAGCGCTGGTCGAGCAGCTCTCGGCCGAGCAGGTCCTTGATCTGCTCGTAGGCCTCCCTGGCTTCACTGCTCTGCCAGTCGTAGGTCGCCAACTCGTTGACCGCCGCGGCCGTTGAGGCGGGAAGATCGTCCAGTTGCAGCTCGCGGAAGGCTCGGTCGTCGTCATCGAGGTCGACGTCACGAGCCAACTGTTTGCGCTCCTCCAGCACCGCCTTGTCGAGCAGTTCGCGCACCTGCTCGAAGGTGCCGTCGAGATGGTGACGAGCCAGCATCTCCCGCCGCTTTTCAGCGATCCTGCGGGCCAGGTCATCCAGTCCTTGCTGGTCGCTCCCACCGCGACGCAGGAACTCCCGCATCGCCCGCTCCGGGCTGTAGCCGGCCATCACGTCCTCGCCGATGGCAGAAAGCGCCTCGGCAAGATCGACGGGCGGCGCCAGCGGGTCGCCGCCGTCGTAGCGCTGATAGCGCGAGCGGGCGCTCATCCGTAGACCGTCTCTCCTCCACCGGATTCCTTGCCGATCTTGCGAGCGAGGTAGAGCCCTTCCAGGGCCAGCTCGATCGCCGAGGCCCGCTCTCCGTCACTCGAGGTGGCGAGCCGGTCCATGACCTGGTCGTAGAGATCGGACTCGCCGAGGACCGGGAGTCCGGCCAGGAAGTCGCGAGCCGTCACCTGCTCCCCCGTGGTCACCATGGCGCCCGCTTCGAGCGCGTCGACGAGGAGATGGAAGTCGATACCGCCCAGGTGGGCGCGCACGGTGTCGGCGGTTGCGGTCCGCAGCAGGTGGGTCAGGACCTCGAGCTCACGACCCTCCTCCCCACTCTCGAACTCGACCTTGCCGGAGAGCACGTCGACCGCGGCCTGAAGGTCCACGACTCGCGCGACGGCGTCGTCCTCGCCCTGAACCGCCGCCCGATGCAGGGCTGCGGCCGCGATCGTTTCCGCCCCGGCGATAGAGAAGCGGGCGCTGACGCCGCTGCGCTGGTCGACGGCACTCGAACCGCGCAAGGCGCGGGTGAAGCGGGCCAGGATCTCCATCACGAACTCGGGGATCGTCGCCACCAGGTGCGATTCCTGGCGCATCACCGCGATCTCCTCGTCGAGTTCGGCGGGGTAATGGGTGCGGATCTCGGCGCCGAACCGGTCCTTGAGCGGGGTGATGATGCGGCCGCGGTTGGTGTAGTCCTCAGGGTTGGCGCTGGCCACCACGAGGATGTCGAGCGGCAGCCGCAATACGTAGCCGCGGATCTGGATGTCGCGCTCCTCCATCACATTGAGCATCGCCACCTGGATCCGCTCGGCCAGGTCGGGCAGTTCGTTGATCGCGACGATGCCGCGGTGCGATCGAGGGATCAGCCCGAAGTGGATGGTCTCCGGATCGCCGAGCGATCGACCCTCGGCGACCTTGATCGGGTCGACGTCACCGATCAGGTCCGCGACCGAGGTGTCCGGGGTGGCCAGCTTCTCGGCATACCGCTCCGCGCGATGGCGCCAGCCGACCGGAAGCTCATCGCCCAGCTCGGCAGCCAGCCGCTGCGACGCGACTGTGATCGGGTCGTACGGGTGCTCGGCCAACTCGCTGCCTGCGATCACGGGGGTCCACTCGTCGAGGAGTCCGACAAGGGTGCGCAGCAAGCGGGTCTTGCCCTGGCCGCGCTCGCCCAGCAACACGATGTCGTGGCCGGCGATGATCGCGCGCTCCAGCTGGGGAATCACGGTGTCGTCGAAGCCGTGGAGCCCCGGCCATGGGTCCTCCCCAGCGCGGAGCTTCGCGAGCAGATTGTCACGCAGTTCGGTCCGCAGATGCTTGTGCTCGTATCCGGCGGCCCGCAGAGCACCGACGGTGGACACAGAAGGAGGAGTCTCGCTCACGCTGCCACGCTACGACGTCGCGCAAGGGTGAAGCAGAGGGCTGGTCCTTCCCCCGTGAGAACCAGCCCCCGGCGCTGAACCCCGGATCAACACCAGTGCAAGTGTGGCATAGCGTCCCCCCTGCCTCACCCGGAACATAAGACCGGCGGCACACTGGTCTACCCCGCGACATTGGTGTTCTCGGCCGGCTAGGTGAGCTCGAGATGCATCACATGCAGCCCCACGAGTCCGTGCCGGGCGCTGTCGAAGGCCTTCGGCACCGTGCCGATGATCGCAAAGCCGAGATGTCGCCACAGAGCCACCGCGGCGGTGTTGGTCTCGACGACCGCGTTGAACTGGATCGCCCGATAGCCGTGGTCGCGATGCCATTGGATGACCCACTCCGCCAGCGCCCGACCCACTCCCCTGCCTCGCACGGCGGGACTGACCATGAACGATGCGGTGCCGACGTGGGCTCCTCGACCGGGGCGATTGGGGCCCATCTTGGCGGTGCCTCCCACCCGGTCGCCGTCTGCCCAGACCACGGTCAGTCCGGGCGCCGGCTGGCACCACAGGTCGCGGGCCTGCTCCGAGGTGAGCTCCGGCGGGTAGGCGTAGGTTTCGCCCTCGGACACAGTGGCAGCGAAGATCGGCCAGACCTGCTCCCAGTCGGCGTCGACGATCGGGCGGATCTCCCCGGTCACAGGTCCGTCGCCCCGTCGATCGACTCTCGGATCAGGTCGGCGTGACCACAGTGCCGTGCGTACTCCTCGATCATGTGCACGAGGATCCACCGCAGGCTCACCACCGAGCCATCATGCCGCGCGCGTGCGGCCAGGCGGTCGATGGATTCGGTCTCGAGCGCCCGGTCGAGCTGTCGCTCAGCGTCGGCCACCGCCGCGTCGAACATCGCGAGCACCTGCTCGGGGCTCTTCTCGGCGGCGACGTGGAAGTCCCCATCCTCGTCCGCCTCCCAGTCCACGCTCGCCCAGGGCTCGGCCGGTTCCGCACCGAAGAGCACCATCGAGAACCACCAGTGCTCCACGAACGCCAGGTGGGTGAGCAAGCCGCCCAGGGTCAGCGGCGAAGGCGGCAATGTTCGGTCGAGCTGCTCACGGGTGAGGTCCAGGGCCTGGCGACGAAGCGTTGCCCTGTAAAGATCGAGGAATCCACGCAGAGTGGTGACCTCGTCGGCGGCATACAACGGCGTGGGCGGCGGGGTCGGGGCAGCGGAGCGAGAAGCAGCCATGAAATCAACGTAGGGCCTGCCGCCCCACATCACTGGCTTTCGGGTCGTGGATGCGGGTCATGCGGGTGCCCGGGATCGGCCTGGAAGATCTGCTCGTAGAGGTCGTAGACAAACGCCGCCTTGGCGTTGTTGTAGTGCATTCCGTCGGTGAATCCGAGAGCGGCGACGGCGCGTTTGTGCGCGGAGTACGCCTCGCGATCCGAAGCGTGTTCGCGCAGCCACTGGGCGAAGGCGAGATGGCGGCGGGGTTCGATCGCGTCGGGACCGAAGACGTGCAGGTTGCAGTCGGGCTCGAGCAGCTTCAACACCCGATGCTCCTCCCACTCGGGTTCGCGCCCGCGCAATGCGAACCCAAGCCGCTCCAAGGCCGGCAGATAGGCCGCCTCATCGGCGGAGTCCGCAACGATCAAGTCGACGTCGATGATGGGTTTGGCGGCCAAACCGGGCACCGACGTCGACCCGACGTGCAGGATCCGCAGGGCCCGATCTCCCAGCCCAGTGCGGAGCATCGTTCGGATCCGCTCGAAATCCGCCGGCCACGCCGGGTCATGGGGCACCACCTGAACCGGCGCCGGCACGTAGGTCCCCACGCGGGCGCGGGCGATCTCTTCGTCACTCGGCGTCTCGAATGGCCGCCAGTAAGGATGGGTCTTCACGGGCCCGGTTCCGGGTCGGGACGCTTGTCGACGATGCAGTAGCGGAGGCCTGCTGGGGCGATCAGCACCGTCCACCACCTCTGCACGCTGGCCAGCGTCGCGCCGTGCACCAGGTGGCGCGCCACCTCGGCCTCGCGGTTGTCGCTGGCGATGTCGAGGTGGGCCCCGGCTGGACCTCTCTCGGTGTCGAGCCGCTGCAGCAGCAAGGCCGACCACGGTCGGGGGTGCGGCCGCAGCCACGCGAACTCGTCGTGATCCTTGATCGGATCGAGTTCCGCCCCCATCAACTCACTCCAGAAACTGGACTCCTCGGTCCACTGAGGCGCTGGGACGTCGAGGCACAGGTGATGCGGACGGCTTCGATGGCCTCCCGGCCACCTCATCGACCGGGGAACAGCCTCCGCCGGGTGATTCACGAAGCAGAAGGCAACGCCAGCGGGCGAGCTCATCGCGACGTAGCCGCGGTCGGCGATCTCCGTCGCCCCGAGGGTGAGTGCTCGATCCGCCGCGATGCGTGGGGTGGCCACGTGCAGATCGAGGTGAATCCGAGGCTCGCCCTTGCCGAGTCGCTGAACGCGGAGGAACTCGTCGCCGTCGGGCGGAACAAGGGAGGCGAACTCCTGATACCGGCCTCTGCGCGGCGACGAGGCGTGGCCGGTGACGCGAGACCAGAATTCCACGCTCTCGTCGAAGAAGTCGGGACCGCAGTCGAGGAACGCCGTCAGCCAGTACGGCGATGTCTGCGCCGAGATCACCCTTGACCGACCGGTGTGCAGTCCTGTCCGCAGCCGTCGTCCGCGACCGGCCCGTCGGCGTGCGCCGCGGGTCGGTGCAACACCGCATGGGTCGGGGTGACTGTGATGTCGTCGCCGGCGACGCTGGCTTCACCGTCGACGATCAGGGTGTAGCCCCGCGGTTCGATGGGTGGGAAGACCAGGGTGACCAAGGGATTGCGGCCGGCATTGCCGCAACTCCCGCTCCCCGGACCTTCGAGAAGCAGGACGCCGCCCCCCGTGGTGGGTTCGACGGTGACCGCCTTGATTCGCCCATCGGAGGTGGTCAGGAGATAGCCGGGACCGAACCCCGACAAGGTCTCGGCGAGTTCGGCGACGTCGACGGGGATGCTCATACCTGCGCCCTTCTCATGGTCAGCAGCGTACGCCGCAGCTCACCCTGCCGCGTCGACCCAGCGCTCGCCGACCACGGTCGGGATGGCGGCGCCACCGGTCAGCGCTGCCAGGGTGGCGGTCGTGGCCGCCAACCGGTCGCCCTCGACGCCGATCACCAGCGTCACCCGCTCGGCATACGTCGTGGCGAGCACCGCGACACCACGTGACCGCAATTCGCTCTCCACGCGAGCGGCGGCGCCGTGGTCGAGGGTGAGCGCCACCTCGTGGAGCAGTTCGCGATGCAGCAGGACCGCCTCGTCGAGAGCGCAGCGCACCGCCTCGCTATAGGCCCGGACGAGCCCTCCCGCGCCGAGCAACACGCCACCGAACCATCGGGTCACGACCGCCACGACATCGGTGACCTCACGCCCACGCAGCACCTCGAGCATCGGCAGCCCGGCCGTGCCCGCCGGCTCACCGTCGTCGTTGGAGCGTTGCACGTCGCCGTCCGGCCCCAGAACGTAGGCCGAGCAGTGATGCCTCGCATCCCAATGTCGGCGGCGAGCTGACTCGACCACCGCACGCGCCTCGCTTTCGGACTCCACGCGCTCGAGGTTGGCGACGAAACGCGAGCGCTTCACCTCGATCTCGGCGGCGGCTGGAGCCGCGATGGTGAGATAGGCCCGGCTCATCGCCTTCGCCGCACATCGGACCTCATCCCCACCACCCGATCAGCTCGCCGCCGATCCGAACGATGAAGGCCGAAACGACCGCCAGGAAGAAGACGCGCACGAAGCGGCCACCGCGGGAGATCGCCGTGCGCGCGCCGAGGTATCCCCCGGCGATGTTGGCCGCAGCCATCGCGAGGCCGGCGGGCCACACGACGGCGCCGATGGGGATGAAGATGACCAGGGCGGCCAGGTTGGTCGCCCAGTTGGCCAGGCGAGCTTTGGCGGACGCGTCGAGGAAGTTGTAGCCGAGCAGTCCGACCAGGGTGAACACGAAGAACGAGCCCGTGCCGGGGCCGAGCGCCCCGTCGTAGAAGCCGATCACCAGACCGGTCACCATGGCGGCCGCGACATGGCGGTGTCCGCTGAACCGGAGCAGGGTGCGCTCGCCCAGTTGGGGTTTGAACCACACGTAGGCCCCCACCACCACCAGTGCGGCCAGCACGATCGGATCGAAGGCCTGGCGCGGAATCTGGGTGGCCAGCAGCGCTCCCCCCAAGGAGCCGGTGAAGGCGAGCGCCATCAGCGGGCCGAAGGTACGGGGATCGGGCCGCACCCGGCGATAGTAAGTCGCGGCACTGACGGAGGTGCCGCAGAACGACGCCAACTTGTTGGTCGCCAGGATCTGGACCGGACTGGCCCCCGGCAACCACAACAGCAGCGCGGGAAGCTGGATCAGCCCCCCGCCACCGACAACCGCGTCGACGAAGCCCGCGGCGAACGCCGCGACCACGAGCAGGAGCGAGGTCGGTGGTCTGCACAGCGCGGCGATCAGGACGCCGCGCCGGGCGCCGGCTTGCTGACCAAGCGCTCGCGCTCGGCCCGCGCCGTGCTGATGGCAGTGCGCGCCCGCTCGGCGCGACGATCCAGCTCCCCGGCTACGTCGGCGACGCCGGAGGCCATCTGATCGACCCGCTGGCGCGCCTCGACGATCCGGTTGCGCACCGACCAATCGCTGAAGATGTTGTCGAACCAGACGTCGAACGCCCGCGTCATCTCGCTGATTCCCAATTGGCCGACCGAACCGATTCCGACGTCGGCCAGTTCTCCGGCGAGATGGGTGAGCGCCGCGTCGGTCGCCCGCATCATTGCGGCGGCCTGATCGAGCCGGTTGTACTTCACCATGTCGGCGACGAACCCTCCGTCGAAGAAGGTGTCATAGGTCGACCACGACTGCGCACTGCCGAGAACCTGCTGTGTCTCGCCAAGTCGTGTCAATGCGGCGTGGGCCGCCATGGCTGCCTCACCGATCTGAGCCAGCTCCGCCGAGCGTGCACCGATGGTTTCACCGAGCTCGTCGAGGCGGGCTCCGACGGGGTCACCACTCGCTGTGAGTTCGTCGGCGCGAACTGCCACCGCACGCTCCCAGCGCTGATCGACGTCACCCATGGCAGCCAATCGATACGCGACAGCGTCCAGGTCGGCGCGGATTCCATCAAGACGCGCCTGCGCGACTCCGACCTCGTAGGCCGCCGCCTCGGCTTCGGCCCGCTCCCGCTGCAGTTCGGTGTCTCGGTTGCCCTTGAGACCGGTCAGGATGCGGGTCAACGACAAGGATTCCAGCTTGATGACGTCGGCCTGTTCGAGGCGCTGCCGGTCCTGTGCCTGGTGTAACTGGGTCTCCGCATCGGCGATCAACCGTCCGACCACGTCACGGCGTTCGTGCAGCCCATCGCGCTCCACCCTGGCCTGCGATGCTTCCACCAATTCCGTCATGGCGGAGGTTCCGTCCGCCGCAGTGTCGCCCGCCCGATCGCTCACCCGGCTGATCCTAGGGCCCGGGGATCCGGCATGAGCGGGGAGACCCACCGCGCTGGCTCGTCCGCGGCACAGCCAGCATGAGAGGGTCGGGGGGTGCGGATCGTGTCGCTGCTGCCGTCGACGACGGAGATCCTCTTCGCGCTGGGGGCCGGCGACGATGTCGTGGGAGTGACCTTCGAGTGCGATCACCCGGATGAGGCACGCAGCCGCCGGATCGTCTCCACCTCCGCCCTGCCCGAGGGGCTCCTGCCGGCGGAGATCGATGCCTTCGTGAGCGCCGCTCTCGAGCGTGGTGACGACCTCTACCACCTCGATGAGGGAGCGCTGGCCGATCTCGACGCCGACCTCGTCGTCACCCAGGACCTGTGCGCGGTGTGTGCCGTCGACGTCCAGGTGGTCGATGAGGCGCTGGCCCACCTCGGCTGCACCGCCGAGGTCCTCACGATCGACCCGCACACCCTCGACGAGGTCTTCACCTCGATCCTTACCTTGGGCGCCGCCACCGGCCGCGACGCCGCCGCCGAAGGACTCGTGACCGCCCTCAAGGCGCGAGTGGTCGAGAGCGTGTTCCGGGTGGCGTTGCGGAATCGCCCTCGCGTCGCGGTGCTGGAGTGGACCGATCCCCCGTTCGCTCCCGGTCACTGGATTCCCGAGATGGTGGAGCTCGCCGGGGGCGAGAACGTTCTGGGTCGACCGGGCGAGAAGTCGCACCGCATCACCTGGGCGGACCTTGCCGCCGCACGCCCCGACGTCGTCGTCGTGGCGCCGTGCGGCTTCGATCGCCTGCAATCGCAGCGCCTCGCCGACGAGCTCGAGGCCTCGGGTCAGTTGCCCGCGGGCGTCCAGGTCCATGCCGTCGATGCCAACGCGTCGTGGGCGCGCCCAGGGCCTCGGCTGGTCGATGGCGTGGAAGAGCTCAGCGAGTTGCTCCATCCACGCCGGCGGAGCGGCCCGGGCTAGGTCGGTGAGGTCGGCGAGACCGTCCCCGGCGGTCGCTCAGCTGCTCGCGAGGAAGGTCAACAGGTCCTGCCGGGTGACGACCCCCACCGGCTTGCCGTCCTCTTGCACCAGCAGGGCGTCGGCCGACTCCAGTCGGCGTACCGCCTCCCGAGCGGGTTCCGACGAGCCGATGACCGGCAACGGCTCGCCCATGTGTTCCCCGACGCTGTCGGCCAGCTTCGCCTCCCCCGAGAACAGCGCCTCGAGCAAGGCCCGTTCCGACACCGACCCGGCCACCTCGGCGGCGACCACCGGCGGCTCGGCGAGCACGACCGGCATCTGCGAGACGCCATACTCCCGAAGGATCGAGATGGCTTCGGCGATGGTCTCCGTCGGGTGCGTGTGCACCAAGTCGGGCAGCGGCCCGGACTTGCCGCGCAACACCTCGCTCACCGTCACCTGGGTGGCGTCGGCGCCACCCGTGGCGAAGCCGTAGCGCGCCAACCAATCGTCGTTGAACACCTTGGTGAGATAGCCGCGCCCGGAGTCCGGGAGCAGGACGACGATCACCGCCTCGTCACCTTCGGGGGTGCCGGCGAGTTCGCGGGCGAGTTGCCGCGCGGCGTAGGCCGCCATCCCGGACGAGCCGCCGACCAACAGCGCCTCTTCGCGCGCCAGCCTGCGGGTGTAGGCGAAGGAGTCAGCGTCGGAGACCTCGATGATTCGGTCGGCGATGTCGCGGTCATAGGTGTCGGGCCAGAAATCCTCGCCGACGCCCTCGACCAGGTAGGGCCGGCCGCTGCCGCCGGAATAGACAGAGCCGGCTGGATCGGCGCCGACCACCTTGACGGCGGGGTTCTGGTCCTTCAGGTAGCGCCCGACCCCGGTGATCGTGCCCCCGGTGCCGACTCCCGCCACGAAGTGGGTGATCCGGCCCTCGGTCTGCTCCCAGATCTCCGGGCCGGTCGTCTCGTAGTGGGAGCGCGGGTTGTGCGGGTTGGCGTACTGGTTGGGCTTCCAAGCGCCGGGCTGCGAGGCGAGGCGGTCCGACACGTTGTAGTAGGAGTCCGGGTGTTCGGGCGCCAGCGCGGTCGGACAGACGACGACTTCCGCGCCATACGCCTTCAAGACGTTGCGCTTGTCTTCGCTGACCTTGTCCGGGCACACGAAGACGCAGTGGTAGCCCTTCGCCTGGGCCACCATGGCGAGCCCGACGCCGGTATTGCCCGACGTTGGCTCGACGATCGTGCCTCCGGGCTGGAGTTCGCCAGAGGCCTCGGCCGCCTCGATCATCCTGGTCGCGATCCGGTCCTTCACCGACCCACCCGGGTTGAGGTATTCAACCTTGGCGAGCACCAGCGGCCCGGCTCCGCCGTCCGCCTCGGGCAGGTCAAGAGTGCGCTGCACGCGGAGCAGCGGCGTATGGCCGATCAGGTCGAGGAGGGAGTTCACATAGTCCACGCCAGTCAATGTAGTGCCCGAACCGCCTCTGAGCCGATCCGTCACCGCTCGTAGAGTGGGGGCCGTGGGGAAGACTGCTGCCGCGCGCAAACTGGCCGCCGCTGCCGCCTACGGCGGCGGTGGGTTGTCACTGCTCGGCGCCAGTCTCTACGGCGTGCTGGTGGCCGAAGCCAAGTTGGCGCGCAAAGTGATCGGGGTCAATCGCTCTCACCACGTGCCCGACTCGACCGGCTGGTACGGCCGAAGGAGGCCCGGGCCGGCGCTCAAAGTGGCGCTGCTCGGCGACTCCAGTGCCGCCGGTTACGGCGTCACCCACGTCGAGGACACCCCGGGCGCAGTGCTGGGCTCCGGTCTGGCCGAACGTGCCGACCGCCGGGTCTATCTACGTGCGTACGCCGTCACCGGCGCCATGTCGTCCGACCTCGGCCCCCAGGTCGACGCCGCCCTCACCATCGTGCCCGACGTCGCGATTATCCTGATCGGCGCCAACGACGTCACACATACCGTGTTGCCGTCGGCCTCGGTCCGGTTTCTCTCCGAAGCGGTCACCCGCTTCGTGGAGGCCGACGTGGCCGTCGTGGTGGGCACCTGCCCCGACCTGGGCACGATTCGTCCGATCCCGCAGCCGCTGCGCCAAGTGGCGCGGTCCTGGTCGCGTCGGCTGGCAGCCGCCCAGACCATCGCCACCGTCGAGGCGGGCGGACGCAGCGTCTCTCTCGGATCGATCCTGGGCCCGGAGTTCGATGCCGCGCCGGCCCTGCTATTCGGGCCGGATCGCTTCCATCCCTCCGCCCACGGCTACCGCTCACTCGTGGGAGTGCTGTTGCCCTCCATCCTGGCGGCCCTGGGTCTCGGCGATCAGGCGTCGCCCGAGGCATTCCGCGGTGAGCGG
The DNA here is from genome assembly GCA_963781605.1 of uncultured Actinomycetota bacterium. GTDB lineage: Bacteria > Actinomycetota > Actinomycetes > Propionibacteriales > Nocardioidaceae > Nocardioides. The sequence goes on along the minus strand of CAWAGO010000008.1, from coordinate 562,497 downwards.
GTGTTGCCGATCGCCCGGGCGGCGATCCAGGCGGTGGCGACCCCCGGCACCGAGCTCGATGGAACCGAGGTGGGCGGCCAAGCACGCGGCCTACGCGGACGTTGGGTGCAACTGCGCCACCGTCGGCGCCAACCACAGACCGCCACCGAGGGTCCCGCCGACAATGAGCGTGATCAGGAGCCGGAAATGACAGCATCCCCGGAGTCCGAAGACTCCGGGGACTGAGCTGTGTCGATCACTGAGAGCCGGTCGGCTCGCAGCGATCAGTCCTGATTGAAGAACGCCAGGATTCGCAGCAGGTTGGTGTAGATCCACACCAGGCTGACCGTGATCGCGAAGGCTGCTCGCCAGGACTCGCGCTCGGGGATTCCGGCAGCGACGCCGTTCTCGACGAACTCGAAGTCCATGATCAACATGAACACACCGAGCGCCAGACCGATGACCGCGGTCACCATGCCGAGCCCGCTGACGCCGAAGAGCCCGATCTGAGCGCCGAAGAAGCCCAGGACGAACTCCATCAGGCTCAGGCCGATCATGCCGAAGACACCGGCAATGACGATCTTGCGGAACTTCGGCGTGGTCTGGATGTTGAAGAACTTGTAGGCCGCGAGCGTTCCGCCGAAGGCGGCGAAGGTGCCGAGGACCGCGCCCGTGACGACGCCGTCACCGAACTGGGCGTCGAAGAACTTGCTCAGCGCGCCCAGCGCAACGCCTTCGAGGGCCGCGAACGCGACCACCAACGCCGGGCTGACCACTCGCTTGAACGCGTTGACCATCGACAGCGCGAACGCGCCGAGCGAACCGATCATGACCACGGGGAGCAGTCGGCTGACGTCCTCCGCGGTGAGAATGTCGCCGGCCCACCACCACGTGATCGCGGCGGTGAGGATGACGATACCGACGCTCAGGGCCGTCTTCTGCACGGCCGAGTCGATGGTCATCCGGTCCTCAACCAGGGTTCCGCCCGGAGCGCCCGTGCCCCACTGGCTCGGGTCGGTGGAGGCGTACTGGCCGTCTTGGACGTAGCTGGTGGCACCGGCGCCGTAACCGGCTTGGCCGTTGAACTCGGCGGAACGCCGGAACACCGGGTTGTTGCTTTGCATGGTCTCCTCCTTGGAGGCCGGGGGCCGCCGCTTGGGGCGGCTTTCGTCTGTTCCCCCATCGTACGGGGGATACCTTCAAGAACGCTGAGAGCGGGGCCGGTGTTCCCAACTGGAGGGAGAAGCGATGAGCCACGGTGCAGACCGCGAACTGCGGCCCCACCCGGTGATCGGCGGTGCCTTCCCGAGCCCGGTTCCCCCGGGGGCGGGGTGGCCGGAGGATCCGGCATCCGACACGACACCCATCGCTGCGGGCGCTGCACAGGTGCGTCGTCTCGCCGCGACCACTGACCTCGCCGAACTCGACGCCCGGGTGAGCCTGTGCCACGCCTGTCCCCGCTTGGTGCGCTGGCGGGAAGATGTCGCGGCGACCAAGCGGGCGTCCTTCGCGGAGCAGCCCTATTGGGGTCGGCCGATCGCCGGATGGGGCGAGGCGGCGCCGGTGCTGTTGATCGTCGGGCTGGCGCCCGCCGCCCACGGCGGCAACCGCACCGGCCGCGTATTCACCGGCGACTCCTCCGGTGACTGGCTGTTCGCCAGCCTGCATCGAACGGGCTGGGCCCGGACAGGCAGCAGCGAGCACGCCGGCGACGGGCAGCGGCTCATCGGGGCACGCATGGTCGCCACGGTGCGCTGCGCCCCGCCGGCGAACAAGCCCACGGTCACCGAGCGCGATACCTGCGCTCCCTGGATCGCACAGGAGATCCGCCTGCTGCGGCCATCGTTGCGCGTGGTGGTGGCGCTCGGCGCCTTCGGCTGGGACGGCGCGCTCCGGGCACTTGCTGCCGCCGGACTGGACCAGCCACGGCCGAAGCCGCGCTTCGGCCACGGGGCCGAAGTGGTGCTGACCCCGTCGTCGTCGCCGAGGCACAGCTGAGCCGGCCGAGCCCCGGCCGTGAGCCCGTGACGCTCCTCGGCTGCTACCACCCCAGCCAGCACAACACCTTCACCGGCCGCCTGACCCCCACCATGCTGGACGCCGTGTTCGAGCGAGCGCGGGCTGTCGGTTTCCCCGGATATCCGGGGAAACCGGCGTTGTTGGGGTGAAATTTCACCCCAACAACGCCGGTTTTGCCCTCGTGCTGCGACCTATGTGGCGGGTGGGACGATGATCGGGTCAAGTTGGTCTAGCCTCGGTCTCCCGACGTCGCCCCCGTATCCCAATCGGTAGAGGAAGTCGCCTTAAAAGCGATTCAGTCTGGGTTCGAACCCCAGCGGGGGCACCAGATCTGACTCATCACCCCTCCTCTATGACTCCTCGGCCCCCAGACCTGACTCCTCGCCCACCAGACCTGACTCCTCGCCCGCCAGACCTGACGCCTCGCCCACCAGACCTGACGCCTCGCCCACCAGATGTGACGTCTCGGCGGATAGGGACCAGGCGATCCCGTCGAGGATGTCGCTCTCGGAGACGGTGAGGGTGGGCACGCTTGCCCGGGCCAGGACCCGGTCCAGGATCAAGGCCCCGGCGCCGATGACGTCGGCGCGGCCGGGCGCCATGTAGGGCAGTTCGCGTCGCTGCTGCACCGACAACCTCAAGAGCCTCCGTACGAAGGCGCGGGCCTGGTCGCGCGGAAGGACCGCTTGATCGATCGCGTCGGCGTCGTAGGCCGCCAGGCCGAGCACGCCCGCCGCCACCGTGGTCACCGAGCCGGCCACCCCCACCACGGTGGCTGCCTCGGCAATGGGTACGTCGATCCCGTCGAGCTCGGCATCGATCGCGCTCACACAGGCCCTCACCTGTTCTTCCGACGGCGGGTCGTCATGCAGATGCCGCTCATGCAGTCGCACGGACCCGATGTCGAGCGACACCGCCGACGTCACGCCCTCGGCGGTGCCGAGGACCAGCTCGGTCGAGCCCCCGCCGATGTCGACGACCAGGACGGGTTCGGAGACCGCTGCACGCAGGTTGCGCACCGCGCCGTCGAAGGCCAAAGCGGCCTCGTCCGCCCCCGACAACACCTCGGGTCGCACACCGAGGCGCGCCTCGACTCCGTCGGCGAAGATGGCCGCGTTGCTGGCGTCGCGGGTTGCCGATGTCGCGCAGAAACGGATCCGATTCACGGGATGAGCCGCCACCAACGCCGCATACTCATCGATCGCGGCAAACGTGCGCGTCAGCGCTTCGTCGGCCAACTCCCCGGTGGTGTCGACGCCTTGCCCCAGCCGCACCGTCCGGCTCTCTCTCACCACCACCTCGGGAAGGTCGCCGATCAGCAACTTGATCGTGTTGGTGCCGCAGTCGATGGCCGCGATCATGGGCGAACCTGGGACGGGTCCGAATCGACGCCGGACAGGTCAACGCAGGGTCCCTCGGCCCACCACTCCCCGATCCGGTCGAGCACCTCGTCGCCGAGCGGGTTGACCCCCCGACCCTGTGCCAAGGCCTGCCCGGCCAACACATGGAGGCATTTGACCCGGTCCGGCATACCGCCGGCGGAAATGCCCTCGATCTCCGGCACGGACCCGAGCTCGGCCCGCGCCGCGAGGTAGGCATCGTGGGCGGCCGCATAGGCGGTGGCAAGCTCCGGGTCGCTCTGGAGCCGTTCACTCATCTCGCCCATCAACCCCGTGCCCTCGAGCGTCCCGATCATCGAGCACGCACGCGGACAGGTGAGATAGAAGGTCGTCGGAAACGGCGTGCCATCGGGGAGTCGTGGCTCGGTCGTCACCACATCGGGCAAGGAGCACGGACAGCGGTGACCGGTCGCATGGATGCCACGCGGAGCTCGGCCGAGCTGGAGGGCGATCGCCGCCTCGTCTCGAGGGTCGATCGTCACTGTCCCCCCTGGCCCGCTCCCTGGCCGTCTCCCTGGCCACCGGAGCCTTTGGGAACCGTGATCACCGCCGGCGGCGGCGCCAGTTGCCGCGGCGGGTCGCCGGCGAGCTTGGTCGACTCCCAGGCCGTCGAAAACCACGGCTGCTCTGCCCGCGCCAGCACGCGTTCGGGGTCCGCCAGCCGACTGGCGGGATCGAGCGGCTCGCCGTCCGCCCCCAGGACCACCAACGCGGTCTCGCCCGGCATCACGTAGCCGAACCGCTCTCGCGCTTGGCTCTGCACGAACGCCGGGTCCTCCCAACGCCGCTTCTCGCGCTCGAGCACCTGGATGTCGCGCTGACTGGTCGCGATCTGGCCCTTCAGGTCGTTGATATGCGCACGCTGTTGAACATAAGCCTTCATCGAGGACGCATAGGACACGGCCAACACCGCCACGACGAGCACCAAGACAGCAGCCCGACCAGTCATCCGCGGTCGGCGCGCTGCGGGCGAGCCCGGCCGGGCAGCGACCGCAGTTGTTGGGAGAACTCCCGACCCCACGCGAGCCTGCTCACCCGTGCCGGAGCCGCGCGAGGTCGGCGGACGACCGCGCGCGGGAACGCGCTGGCCCGGCCGCCGGCCTCCGCTCGGGCCACCCCGGGAGCTTCGACGGGAGGTCATGCCTCCCAGTAGACCTCAGCCCGCGTAGCGAGGAAAGGCACCACGCCCGGCGTAGCGCGCGGCGTCACCCAATTCACCCTCGATGCGCAGCAACTGGTTGTATTTCGCGACCCGCTCGGACCGCGCGGGAGCGCCGGTCTTGATCTGCCCGCAATTGGTCGCCACAGCCAGATCGGCGATGGTGGTGTCCTCGGTCTCACCGGAGCGGTGGCTCATCATGCAGCGGTAGCCGTTGCGTTGCGCCAACTCGACCGAGTCCAGGGTTTCGGTCAGCGACCCGATCTGGTTGACCTTGACCAGCAGCGAGTTGGCCTGCCCCTCGTTGATCCCGCGCTGCAGCCGCTCGACGTTGGTGACGAACAGGTCGTCGCCGACGATCTGAATCTGCGAGCCCAGCTGGTCGGTCATCGTCTTCCAGCCGTCCCAGTCGTCCTCGTTGAGCGGGTCCTCGATGGACACGATCGGGTAGGCCGCGCACAGCTCGGTGTAATAGGCCGTCATCTCATCGGCCGACTTGGTGCCGCCCTCGAAGGTGTAGACGCCGTTGTCGTAGAACTCGCTCGCGGCGACGTCCATGGCCAAGGCGATGTCGGTGCCGAGGGTGAGTCCTGCGGCCGACACCGCTTCACCGATCAGGTCGAGCGCGGCGCGGTTGCTGTCGAGGCTCGGAGCGAAGCCACCCTCGTCACCAAGGCCGGTCGCGAGTCCCTTCTTCTTCAGCACCGACTTGAGAGCGTGGTAGACCTCGGCACCGTGGCGCAGCGCCTCACGGAACGTGGGCGCCCCGATCGGCGCGATCATGAACTCCTGGATGTCGACGTTGGAGTCGGCGTGCGAGCCGCCGTTGAGGATGTTCATCATCGGCACCGGCAACAGGTGCGCGTTGGGTCCACCGACATAGCGATAGAGCGGCAGACCCGCCGATTCCGCGGCGGCACGAGCCACGGCGAGCGAGACGCCGAGAATCGCGTTGGCACCGAGGTTGGCCTTGTTGTCGGTGCCGTCGAGCTGCAGCATCACGCCGTCGATCAGCCGCTGGTCGTCGGCGTCCAGCCCCTCGACCGCGGGAGCGATGTCGCCCAGGACAGCGGCCACCGCCTTCTCCACACCCTTGCCGAGGTAGCGGTCTGCCTCGTCGCGCAACTCGACCGCCTCGAACGCGCCCGTGGAGGCGCCCGACGGGACAGCGGCGCGCGCAAAGGCACCGTCATCCAACACGACTTCGACTTCGACGGTCGGGTTGCCGCGGGAATCGAGGATTTCGCGGGCGCCGACAGCTGCGATGGATGCCACAGTTGCTCCTGAGCTCTAGAGGATGAAGACCGTTGACCCTCAAGCGGGGTCGGCAATCACCCTAGACCTGGGCCCGGGCCGCTGTCGCCGGTGCGGTCGATCGGTGGACGTTCAAGGTGCCCCGCCTCCGCCTCTTACGTGGCCGGGGAGTCTTCAACCAGCCGGCGGACGGCCTCGCGAAGGGCTTGTTCCGGGTCCACCCCGGTGGCGTGTGCCTCGGCGACCAAGCCGAGTAGACGGTCGCCGAGGTCGCGCTCTGTAGCGGGGACGAACGCGTGGCCGGCACGACCGAGGCGGTCCACCACCTTGTCGGCGTACAACAACGCGGGAAGCGAGGAGGGCAACCCGTCGATGACACTCGTGCGCTGTTTCTCCGATGCCTTGATCTGTTCCCACTGCTCGTTGATGGCGCTCGGATCCCCCGGGGGGGCATCGCCGAAGACGTGCGGATTGCGGCGCCGCATTTTGGCGGTGATGTCGGCAGCCACCTCGTCGAGAGTGAACGAACCCGCCTCCTCGGCGATCGCGGCATGGAAGAAAACCTGCAGCAGCAGATCGCCCAGCTCCTCGCGAAGGTGCGCGGCATCTCCGGATTCGATGGCCTCGACGGTCTCGTGGGCCTCCTCCAAGAGATAGCGCACCAGCGAGGTGTGCGTTTGCGCGTGCTTCCAGGGGCATTGGGCGCGCAGTTGCCGCATCACCGCGGCGAACTCCTCCAGCGGCGACGGATCGGGCCGGGCCCGGTCGGACAAGGCCACTCAGCCGCAGCGTTGCGATTGAGGCAGGGAGGCAGCAAAGGTCTGCTCCGGCTGCTGAGCCGACCCCGCCTTGGCGATGTCACTCACCGCGAGGGAGGTGGACTTGTCCATGAAGGTGGTCGTGCCGTCGACGAGCTCGAGATCGTAGCTGGGGTCGATGACGATGTCTTCGGCCTCGATCCACTGCTTGAACTGGTCGATTCCCCGGGCCACGGAGTCCTCATAGCCGGGTTCCGCGATGCCGTCTGCGGCCAGCAACTGTGCGCCCACCGCGGCAGCCACCCCGGTGACGTAGTCCTGGGCGCTCTCGACCGCGATCACAGCCTCGGCCTGGTCGGCAGGGGCCACCGAGGTGCTCTGCTCGAGGCTGGCCACACGCGAGTTGTAGGTCTCCCCCGCCGTCACGCCGTAGGCGTCGGCGAGCTGGTCAGCCACCCGGGTCACGATCAACGACTGGACGACGAACTGCTTCAGCGCACTCATCGGGAAGGCTTGGCCTTCTCCCTTCAGCGACCGCTCGTAGAAGTCGCAGTAGCCCTCGGCGACGTCGGTGACCTCGCTGGTGCTGATCCGGTCGTCGCCGATGCGGGCGGCGGTGCCGGGCGCGACCTGCCCACACGCGCTCAGCCCGAACAGGCCCACAACAGCGACGGCGACACCACGAAGGAGCCGACGCGGGTGGCGGGGCATCGGGTGGGAAGTGGGAGTCACGCCTTGTTCTCCTTCGATTCTGCCGAGCTCGACGCTACGGTTTCTGCGGCCGGACGATCCTGATCGGCATCGATGATGGTGTCGATGATCGCCCGGGCCCATTCAAGCAGGGCGACCCCATCGATCGGACGGCCCCCGACCACAGCGGTCTGCGGCCGCGGCACCACGATGGACTCGACGGCGGTCTTCACCACACTGCCCGGATACATCCGTTGCAGTCGGGCGACCCTCGAATCGGGAAGCGAGACCGGCGCAAACCGCACGTTGCGACCGGCAATGGTTACCTCTCGGACGCCAGCCCGCCGCGCCCGTGCTCGGAAGCGCGCGACCAGCAATAGCGAGGCGACCTCTTGCGGAGGCTCGCCATAGCGGTCGGTCATCTCGTCGCGGATGGCGTCGACGTCGTCGTCGGTGCGCACCTCGGCCAAGCGCTTGTACATCTCCAGCCGCAATCGCTCGCTGGGGATGTACTGATGCGGAAGGTGCGCGTCGACCGGCAGCTCGATCCTGACCTCGCGCAACTCCTCGGCACCGCCGTCACTCTTGAACTCCTGAACCGCCTCCCCCACCAGTCGTACATAGAGGTCGAAGCCGACGTCGGCGATGTGACCGGACTGCTCGCCGCCCAACAGGTTGCCAGCCCCACGGATCTCCAGGTCCTTCATCGCAATGGCCATGCCGCCCCCGAGATCGGAGTGCTGAGCCAGCGTCGCCAATCGCTCATGCGCCGTCTCGGTCAGTGGTTTCTCGGAGGGATAGAGGAAGTAGGCATAAGCGCGTTCGCGCGATCGGCCGACCCGTCCGCGCAGTTGATGCAGTTGCGACAGACCGAGAGTGTCGGCTCGCTCGATGATCATGGTGTTGGCGTTGGAGACGTCGAGCCCGGATTCCACGATCGTGGTGCATACGAGCACGTCGAACCGCTTCTCCCAGAAGTCGAGCATCACCTGCTCCAACTGGTGCTCACCCATCTGACCGTGGGCGGTGGCCACTCTCGCCTCGGGAACCAGTTCGCGGATCCGGGCGGCCGCCTTCTCGATCGACTGGACCCGGTTGTGGATGTAGAACACCTGCCCATCGCGCAGAAGCTCCCGCCGAACAGCCGCCACGATCTGACGGTCCTCGTACCCCCCGACGTAGGTGAGCACCGGATGCCGCTCCTCGGGCGGCGTGGTGATCGTCGACATCTCACGGATCCCGGTGATCGCCATCTCCAAGGTGCGTGGGATCGGCGTCGCCGACATGGCCAGAACGTCGACCGACGTCCGCAGCCGCTTCATCTGCTCCTTGTGCTCGACACCGAAGCGTTGCTCCTCGTCGACGACGATCAGCCCGAGATCCTTGAACTTCACGTCGGGGTTGAGTAACCGGTGCGTGCCGATGACGATGTCGACGCTGCCGTCGGTCAGACCGGTCATCACCTCCGCGGCTTCCTTGTCGGTCTGGAAGCGGGACAGCGACTTCAGGCTGACCGGGAAGGCGCCCATCCGCTCGGTGAAGGTCGACTGGTGTTGGGTGACCAAGAGCGTGGTGGGCACCAGGACCGCCACCTGCTTGCCGTCCTGGACGGCCTTGAAGGCGGCCCTGACGGCGATCTCGGTCTTGCCGTAGCCGACGTCGCCGCATACGAGCCGGTCCATCGGGACGGTGCGCATCATGTCGGCCTTCACCTCATCGACCGTGGTCAACTGGTCGGCAGTCTCGGTGAAGGCGAAGGCGTCCTCGAGTTCGCTCTGCCAGGGCGTGTCGGGGCCGAAGGCGTAGCCCTTGGTCGCCTGCCGCGCGGCATACAGCTTGATCAGCTCCGCGGCGATCTCGCGAACCGCGCGTCGCGCCCGGTTCTTGCGCTTGGTCCAATCGCCACCACCCAGCCGGTCGAGGCTGGGATGTTCGCCTCCGACATAGCGGGTGACCTGGTCGAGGGAATCGGCCGGCACATAGAGGCGGTCCGGCGGGCCACCGCGCTTGGAGGCTCCGTACTCGAGAACCAGGTACTCGCGGGTGGCGCCCTGGATCTCGCGCTGCTTCATCTCCACGAAGCGACCTACCCCGTGCTGTTCATGGACGACGTAGTCGCCGGCGGTGAGCTCGAGCGGGTCGATCTGGCGTTTGCGTCGCGCCGGCAGTCGCCGCATGTCGCGGGTGGACGACGTCTGGCCCGTGATGTCGTCGCCCGTGAGCAGCACCAGGCCGCGTTCGGCGTCGACGAAGCCGTGCTCGAGGCACGCGGTGGTCACCTCCACCACCCCGTCGCTCCTGCCACCCATTGCTGACCTGTCACCCGCAGAAGGTGACGCCTCACCCGCTGGGCGTGACGTGTCACCTGCAGAAGGTGACGTGTCGGCTGCAGGAGGTGACGTGTCGGGGAGGAGGCGGGCGGGGATGTCGTGGTCGGCCAGCACCTCGACCATCCGCTGACTCGGACCATGGCCCGGGTGGACGACGGTCACCGACCATCCCTGCGCCAGCCAGCCGCGGATGTCGGCGACGGCAGCTTCCAGATCGCCGCGATAGGTGGGGGCTGGCCGGGCCGGCAGGGCGCGAACGAGCGCGCCGTCGCGGAGTTCACCAGCCCCGCTTGCGCTCTCTTCACCAAGCCCCAGGCCGCTCTCATCGTCGGGGGCGATGCCGAACGGGCTGGTGGTCCACCAGGACTGCCCCCGACCGAGTACGTGGTCCCGGACATCGGCAAGGCCCCGGTAGGAGGCCGCGCCCAGGTCGATGGGCGCCACACCCCCACTGGCCGCTGCGGCCCAACTGGCACCGAGGAACTCCTCCGAGGTCGCCACGAGGTCCTGGGCGCGACCGCGCACGCGTTCGGGGTTGAGGATCAACACCGTCGTGTGCCGAGGGAACGCGTCGACCAACAGTTCGAGGTGGTCGACGAGCACGGGAGCCAACGATTCCATCCCCTCGACCGCGATGCCGGCCGCGATCTTGTCGGTCATCTCCACCAACTGAGGGTGACGACGTCCTAGTTCGGCGGCGCGTTGGCGCACCTCGTCCGTGAGCAGTAGTTCCCGGCATGGCGGAGCCCACAGCCGGGGCACCGGCTCGATGGTGCGTTGGTCGGCCACCGAGAAGGAGCGGAGTTCGTCGATCTCGTCGCCGAAGAACTCGACGCGGATGGGGTGCTCCTCGGTCGGTGGGAACACATCGACGATGCCGCCGCGGACGGCAAACTCCCCTCTCTTCTCTACCAGGTCGACTCGGGCGTAGGCCGCCTGGGCGAGCCGCGTGACGACGTCGTCGAGGGGCTGCTCGTCGCCTTTGGCCAGCGACACCGGAGCGAGGTCGCCCAGCCCCCTGGCCTGTGGCTGCAACAGGGAGCGAACCGGCGTGACCACCACATCGAGCGGCCCGTGGACGCCGTCAATGGTCGACTCGGGGTGGGCGAGCCTCCGCAACACGGCGAGCCGGCGGCCGACGGTGTCGCTGCGGGGGCTGAGCCGCTCGTGGGGCAGGGTCTCCCAGCTCGGGTAGTAGGCAACTCGCGCCGGGTCGACGAGGTCGCACAGCGCCTCGACCAGGGCCTCCGCCTCGCGGGTGGTGGCGGTCACGCCCAGGACCGTTCGGCCGGACCGGACCAGTCCGGCGATCACGAAGGGGTGCAGCGCGTCGACCGCGGTGAGGTCGAGGGCCGGCGTCTCGTCCGACCGCGCCTCTTCCAAGGTCGCCGCCAGCGCGGGCTCGGCCTCGAGTTGGGCCGCCAGACCTTGCAGGGTCCCGGGCATCTCGGAAGTGGTCGTCACTCTACGACCTGCGTCATCGAGAAATCCCCTCACCGGACAGCACAACAGCCCCTCACCGAGGCCGGTGAGGGGGTACGGGTCTGAGTCTACGGGCGTCGCCATCCGATCCAGTAGTCCACCAACCCAGTTGTCCGGCCTGGGTGCCATCCTCCGAGCCTGCCCCGAATCCTCGGGTAGCCTGTGGCCCGCATGACCGCATCCGTGTCTCGGGTGCCCCGACCAAGAAACCAACGCGCGAGGAAGCCCGGCCACGATCTTTCGCCGGCTGTACGGGGGTCAATCGCGCTCACACGAAAGGACCCGGGCATGAGGCTCAAACGTGCCATCACCGGATTGATCTCCGCCGCCCTGCTGGGGGTGACTCCGCTGGCCTTCGCCCCGCCGGCGAACGCTGTGGCAGCGACCACGACGACCACGCTCAAGGCCTACGACACCACCGCTGTCTACAAGGACGAACTGCGGTTCACCGCACAGGTGGTCGGAGTGGACCCGGCGACCGGCGGAGCCGTCGGCGTCTATGACGGCACCGTCTCACTCCAACGCTCGACCCCAACGTCTCCGGCATGGAGCACGATCGCGAGCAGCACGTCTCCCAGCTACGCCTACTTCAGCGGCATCAAGGCCTTCTCCAATGCGCAGTTCCGCGTGGTCTACAGCGGCGGGGCCTCCGGCGCCGACACCTACAGCCCCTCCACCTCGGCGACCACCGCGGTGAAGGTGCAGCGCAAGGTGACCATCAAGCTGCTGTCCTCGAAGCTGACCATCAAGGGCAAGGTCAAGCCGGATTACAAGAAGAAGAAGGTCCTGGTCGACCAGAAGATCAAGGGCAAGTGGAAGCGCTACAAGACCCTGCGGACCGACAAGCGCGGGAAGTTCAAGGTGCGCTTCTTTGCCAAGAGGGGCAAGAAGTTGTTCTTCCGGCTCACGGTCAAGGGTGACAAGAAGTTCACCAAGTTCCGCCAGGTCTATTACACGATCCGCTACCGCGACGCCTCCGATCGCGCGCTGATCGGCTAGCCACCCCCGGACGCACGCCGGCCCCGGTTGTCTCCAGAAGAGTGTCTCTTCCAGGAGAGCCGGGGCCGGTTGCGTTGGTGGGGGACGATCAGGCGGTAGCCGCCAGGTTGAAGCCGCGCGATCCGGGCATCGCGTCCGGCGTACAGGAGCAGGTGTCCGAGCACGGCAGGTAGGTGTGCATGGCGTGGCCGCACCGAGCGCACGGGAGATCGTGCGAGAGGTGGATCGCCCCCGACTGTCCCCACTGAGTGGTGTCCCACATGACGATCTCCTTCCCGATGAGCCGCGCCGACTGTTGTGGCCGGTGCTTGGTACTTCTAGGAAGTGAGACGGCGTTGCTTGATACTCATGACTTGACTTCCGGGGCCGGATTCATAATTCGCCCGAACAATCAACGGTGGTCTAGACCGATGCCGTGGAGCAGTGGTCAGGAGCAGACCCCGACGAGGTTGCCGTCGAGGCAGACGTAGACGGGAGCGGACTGCTCCGACCAGCCGCTGCTGTCGGTGGCGCGGGCGACCACTCGGTACACCGCAACCCCAGGTGAGTGGGTGTCCCCGAAGTCGAAGCTACCTGCGGTTCCACTCATGCTCGCGTCGGTGTGCTGATGGGCGTCTTCACCGTTGTAGTGCAACAGCACCACTTCGGTCCGAACCGCGGCGCCGGTCAGGCTCCCGTCCTGCGCATCGGTCGCGGTGACCGTCCAGCCGAGCTTGGTCCCGTTCGCCACGCGCACCCCCTGGGTGATCCCGGAGAGCTTGACCGTCGGGCCCGAGCCTTGCCGCACCCAACTCAGTCGATAGGCCGAGTCCACGGGACTGCTGGAACTCACCGACACCTCGATCTTCGGCGTCGCCTGCGTGGCCGTGGCGCTGTCGACTCGGAACTGATTGCCCGAGATGACCTGGTCGTCGACCTTGACGACCATCGGCTGGGTCGCCTGCTTGGTCACGGAGTAGGTGCCGGTGTCCGTCAGTGGCCGGCCGACCCAGCGGACGGAGAAACCACCGGTGGCGTCCAGTCCGTTGGGAGGCCGCAGTCCGTTGCCGGTCCCGTTCCACCCACCGTCGGGAAGAGTCGGGTCACAGGTCACGATGTCCGGCGGCGTGCCCGCCGGGATAGTGCTCGACTCCCACCACTCCCCTGTGAACTGGTCGCCCGGGCATTGAGACCCCGTGGGGTCGTAGACGATCCGGCGCAGGTCACTGCTAGTGATCGAGAGGTACCAGACGTTGCCGTCGGGGCCGATCGCGAACTTCACCGGCCCGCCACCGGTCGGTGACTCGGCGAAGGTCGGGGCGGATGTGGGATTGGCGACGTCGAGAGTGAACAGCTTGCCGACGGAGTAGTCGCCGAAGAAGTACTTGCCGCGGTACTCGGCGGGGTAGTCGGTGCCGTCATAGAAGACCCCGGCCACGGCCGCTCCACCGGGGGCATGCGCGTAGGAATAGAGCGGGCCTGGAGACCCGGCGCAGGCGGGTTGAGATGGGACAGTACGGATTGACCGCGGCACCGATCCCAGGGCTGTTGCCCTCGTAGCAGGGCCAGCCGAAGTTGCCGCCCTTCACGACCCGGTTGAGCTCCTCGAAGTCGTCCTCGCCGACGTCGGAGACATACAGCTCGCCGTTGCTGCGTCGAGTCATCCGGAACGGGTTGCGGAAGCCGAGGGCCCACACTCGGCTCGCGTTGTCGTTGGCGGTTCCGGTCCAGAACGGGTTGTCCGGCAGTCCCTGTCCGGTCACCTTGTTCACCCGAAGGATCTTGCCCATCAGATAGTCCGGATCCTGCGCCTTGATCAGCAGTGCGCGGTCGGGAACCGTGAACAGTCCGTCGCCGACGCTGATCAGCAGATTGCCTCCGGCGTCGAAGGCGAGATCGTCGACCGAGTGCGTGCCGCCTCGGATCGGTAGACAGCCGTTGGTAAGCCACTGAGCTTCGCTGCCCCAGCAGGTGGTCGGGTTCACCTGGCCGAGAATCTCGTGTCGGGAGGAGGGGTTCACGGCGCCACCGGACAGGGTGTAGCGGACCACATGTTGCATGCGGGTCTGCGCAATGGGAGTCGGTATTCCACTCGCGGTCTCGACGCCGGTATAGGCGAGGTAGAACCAGCCGTTGGTGGCGAAATCAGGATCCAGGGCGAGGCCCACCAGACCGAGATCCCAGGCGTCCTCGACCATGCTGCTGATGTTGAGCAGGGGCTGAGAGCGGTGGTAGACACCGTCGACCACCAAGAAGACCAGCCCCGACTTCTCGGTCACCAACACCCGGTGCGAGTCGATGACGGCGAAGTTGGTGCCGTAGTAGTAGCCGCCCGACATCGATTCGATTCGGAAGCCCTCGGGGAGCCCGCTGATCGTGCTGGGCAAGGCGCCGTTGTCGAGCCGGATCGGCACGGAGGGGCTCAGTCCGCGGCGGCTGCCACCGCGCGCTTGCAGGGTGATGTCGCTGTCGCCGTTGGCGATCCGGCGACTGTCGATCACCGCGCGCCACGACCCATCCGGGCTTGGCGGTGGCCGATCCGACGAATTCGCCCGCCGCATAGACCCGCACGTCGGCCGGAGGTGCACCGTCCGGCGAGGTCACCCAAGCGGTCACCTCGAGGTCGCCCTTCACCTTGCTGTAGGCCGTCGGGCTGGCCACGGTCACGGCGTAAGGCTTCTGCGCAATGACGGGTACCGAATAGTCCTTCGACACCGAGCTGGGGGCGCCGTTGTGTTTGAGCGCTCTGGCTCGCAGCACGGCCGTCCCGATCTGCGGGAGGGTGGCCGTGAAGACGGCCCGCCCGTGCCGGTCGGCCTTGTCCAGATCCAGGCGAGCCCATGACCCGTTGACCCGGCGCTCCAGCACGACGCTCCGGCCACGACGTGCCGGGCGTGATGTGGCGGTGAGCGTGGTCGCGACGTCGACCGTGATCGAGGCCGGCACGGCAAGACTGACCTGCTGAGACTTGACTCGCACCTTTCGCACAGGGGAGCGCACCTTGCCCCGTGCACCGTTGGCGACGACTCGAATCTTGGCGGGAGCCCACCGAGTCCGGACATCGAACCGGTACTTGCCCGATGCCTTGGTGCGGTCGCGCGCGATGTTGCGCCAGCCAGACTTGGTGCGACGCTGCAGGGTCACCAGGCGGCGCCCGGAGGGACGCGCCTTCCCGCGGACGGCAGCCTTTTCGCCGGCGATCACGCGACGCGGCGACAGGCTCGGCTTGGACACCTTCGCTGCGGGTCGAACCCGAGAAGACGTCGGCACCGTGACGTCAGCTCCGAACCCGACCGGCGGCGTGGGGCGCGGCTCCGCGTGGGCAGAGGGCAGCACTAATGCAGCCATCAACAGACTGATGGCGGCAGTGACCCCGATGAAACGTCCCCGCACGTCGCCTCCCCCTCGAAATCAGAGTAATCCCGACCGGTTGGCGCCGCGAGAGCGGGCCAGACATGTCCGGTGTCAGCCCCCGGTGCCGTGACGGCGGACGAAGTCGACGATCTGGTCGGCGAGTTCGGGCCGGCAGACGATCAGGTCGGGGAGGGACACATCCTCTTGGTTGTAGACCAGTTCACTTCCGTCGACCCGGGAACAGAACAATTCAGCGGCGCGCGCCACGGCGACCGGCGCGGCGTTGTCCCACTCGTATTGCCCGCCGGCGTGCACATAGGCATCGGTGAGGTCGCGGACCACCGACATGACCTTCACCCCGGCCGACCCCATGGGCACCAGTTCTGCGCCCAAGTCGGCCGCCAGAGCCTCCACGAAGGCAGGCGGGCGGCTGCGGGAGACCGCGATCCGGGGGCGCTGCGAGGTGCGGGGCGGCACGACGGGAGGCACCGCGGTGCTGAAGGTCTCCCCCAGCGCCGGCTGAGCGACCGCACCGGCGACCAGCGCGCCACGCTCCCACAACGCCACGTGGACGGCCCAGTCGTCGCGAGGGGGCTCGGAGAACTCGCGGGTGCCGTCGAGCGGATCCACGATCCACACCCGATCGGCCGTCAGCCGGGCGAGGTCGTCCTTTCCTTCCTCCGAGAGCACGCAGTCATCGGGACGGTGCTCGGCGAGGAGCTCCATCAACAGCTCGTGCGCCGCCTGATCCCCGGCGTCCTTGAGCGCCTTTCCCTCGAGGCCCTCCCCGCGGACCTCCAGCAGCCGCTCACCGGCACGCGTGGCGAGCCAGGCCGACAGGGCGTGATCGTCGGCATCGTGTGCGAGAGAACTGGTCGTCTGAGTCATGTGTCGAGCGTAGTGCCCGCCGACCCGGCAGTCGTCGCGCACCAACCGCCGGATCAGGAGTTGAAGCGTTGCTGGGTGAGAGCCAGTCCGTCGGCCACCAGGGACTCGACGGCGTCGGCGGCCTCCACGATCTGGAGCGGCAACTCCTTGCGCTCGATCGAGGAGTAGTTGGACAACACGAAGTCGGCGACGTCCTGGCGCCCGGCGGGCCGGCCGATGCCGACCCGGACCCGATAGAAGTCGCCGGTGCCGATCGCCGAACGGATCGACCGCAGCCCGTTGTGACCGTTGTCGCCACCGCCGAACTTAAGGCGAAGGGCGCCGAAGGGAAGGTCAAGCTCATCGTGCACGACGGCAATGCGCTCGGCCGGCACCTTGTAGAAAGCAGCCAGCGACGCCACCGGTCCACCTGCGACGTTCATATAGCTGCGTGGGCGCGCCAGCACGACGCGCGGGGCGCTCTCCCCAGGGGGCGCGAAGCGACCTTCGAGGACATCTGCCTTGCCGGACTTGTGGGCGCGTAGGCCGCTGCCCATCCGTTCGGCCAACTGAGCGATCACCAGGTGCCCGACGTTGTGGCGATGTCCGGCGTAGGTCGGCCCGGGGTTACCCAGACCGACCACCAGCCAGACATCGTCGGTGCCGGAGGTCACTCCTCGGAGTCGCCCGTATCGCTGCCCGCGTCCGAGCTCGCCGACTCGTCGGCCTCATCCTTGACGATGCCGGCCTCGCCCTCAGCCTCGGTGAGGTCCGCCTCGACCTCTTCCTCGGTCGGAGCGTTGGTGATGTTGACGATCAGCGTGTCGGCGTCGGTGAGCAGCGTGGTCCCGCTCGGCAGGGGCAGGTCGGAAGCGAGGATCTGGGTGCCCACCTCGGCGCCCTCGATGTCGACCTCGACGAACTCCGGGATGTGCGTGGCCTCGGCCTCGACGGAGATCGTGGCGTTCTCCGTGACCACGAGGCTTTCCCGGACGGCGTCTCCGACCAGATGCACCGGAATGTCGACGGTGACCTTTTCGCCCTTGCGGACAGAAACGAAGTCGATGTGCTCGAGGTGGCGACGGATCGGGTCGATCTGCACCTGCTTGGTCAGGGCCAGTTGCACCGTGCCGTCGAGTTCGAGCTCGAGCAGGGCGTTGGAGCCGCCGTTCTTGAGCGCCATCATCGTGCTGTGACCCGGCAGCGTGACGTGGATCGGGTCGTTGCCGTGACCATAGATCACGGCGGGCACCTTGTCGGCGCGGCGGATCCGGCGAGCCGCACCCTTACCGAACTCGGTGCGCTTCTCGGCGGTGATCTTCTCCGTGGACATGTCCTGCTCCTGTGCTCGCTCGATGTCGGGGAGCTCAGCACGAGGGAGACGGGCGCAATCCGGACGTGGCGCACCTGGTCTAGATCAGCGGTGCGGCCTCGTCGATCACGGAACTCGTCGGTTCCCTCGCCTGGGCAACGCCCTGAGTTTAGCCACGCCCCGGAGGAACCACCCAATTCGCGGTCGGGGGCCTGGTAGCCGCCATTAGACTGCACGTCAGCGGGAGGGGGGAGTCTTTGATGCCTGCACAGAAGACCATCGTGGCCGGTGTCATCGCCGTGATGTTGCTTGCCCTGGGCATGACGGCACTGGTGTCGCTCGGTAACAACGACGAGGGCAGCAACGCCGCCGACGGCGCCTCGCCGTCCGGCACAGAGTCCTTCGGCGCCAGCGCATCCCCCGGCGACGGGGATTCGGCCGGCCCCGGCGACGACCCAGACTCCAGTTCGGGCGCCGCGTCGCCCGGGTCCAGCGACGGGCCCAACGGCGGGCCCAGCGAGGGACCGAGTGCGGGTTCCACTACGACGCCCGGCGGCTCCAACGGCGAGGGCACCAGCGGCTCCGACGACGACCAGCCATTGGAGGTCCCGTCGCCCAGCCAGTCGACCCAGCAAGCCCTGCCGGGCCTCAGCGATGGGCCCGACCCGGACGCGCCGCTGCTCACCCAGTTGCCCCCCGCGGGGAACGCGAAGGGATCCTTGGTCAAGGGCTACCCGGAGTCGGTACTGCCGCCCGTCAAGGGCTCCAAGATCCTCACCAGCGCGATCAGCGTCGATGGCAAGCGCGCCACGATCACCCTCACCGCTCGCTCTTCGCGTTCGGTCGACGCGATCCTGCGGTTCTATCGCATCCGGTTCGGCGCCCGCGGCTTCGAAGAAGAGCCGACCACCCCGGCCGCCGGATCCAGTGCCGCGGCTTTCGCCCGTGATCGCAACACCGTCGCGGTGACGGTCACCCCGCAAGGCAAGAAACGGACCTACACCCTGTATGCCGTGTTGGTGGTCGGCTCGTGACCTCGACCGGTCGCCGGAGCGTGCCACTCCCGACCATCGCAGTGGCGCTGCTGCTCACCGTGACCTCCGGTTGCTCCGCGACCACCTCCTCGCCGGAAGCAGACGCACCCTCATCCGCATCCGCATCCGCCGACGATCCGAGTGGGTCATCCACCGAGGCCGAGCGTTCGGTGACCACCACCGCCCAGCCGGTCGACCTCCCGGACGGGCCCCGCCTGGTGTTCCGCACCACCACGATCGGCGACGACTACGGCAAGGTGGCGGTGGTTCCGCTGGCCCGCCCCCGTTCGCGGCCGGTCATCAGCGGGGTCGACTGCGAGCGGATCGACGCGACCGCCACCGGCGCCAGCTGTCTGCACGGAGTCGCCGCCGAGGGCGACACCGTCGAGTGGCTGGACCTCGACGCGGGCTTGGGCGTCGTCGGCGGGGTCGTGCGCACCGGGATCCCGAGTCGCACCCGGATATCCGACGACGGCAGTCTCACCGCCTCCACGATGTTCATCACCAAGCACGAGTACATGCAAGACGGCTTCGCCACCGCCACCGAGATCCGCAGCTTCGACGGAGCTTCCTACGGCAATCTCGAGGAGTTCCAGCTCCTTGTCGATGGTGACGAGGTCGAACCGGACGACCGCAATGTGTGGGGAGTCAGCTTCATCGACGACACCCGCTTCTATGCCACGGTGGGCACCGGGGGGGTGGACTATCTCGTCGAGGGGGACCTGGAGGCGCGCACTCTGACGGCCACCCGCGAGGGGGTGGAGTGCCCCGCGCTGTCTCCCGACGGACGCCACCTCGCCTACAAGGTCGACCGACCGACGACCCCGGTGACCTGGTCGATCGCTGTTCTCGACCTGGCCACCGGCAGCGAGACCGTTCTCGCCCGTGAGGTCGCGAATGTCGACGACCAGGTCGAGTGGCTCGACAGCGACACCCTGCTCTATGGCCTGGCGCGCGCCGACGAGCCAGGGGTCACCGACATCTGGTCGCTGAAGATCCGGCCGGACGCGAAGCCGCGACTCTTCCGACCAGAGGCGTGGTCCCCCTCCGTGGTCCGACCGACGAAATGAGTCGTCTGGCGCGGTCGTCGGCGCTGGCGGCGTGGACGACGGTCACGCTCGCGTTGCTGATCACGACCTCGCTCGGTGCGCTGAGGCTGACCGACCCCTCGGCGGGACGGCTGATCGAGCTCACCTCCCTGGTGCCTCTCGGCGTTGTCTTCGCTCTGGTGGCAGCTCTGGTCAGCACCGTTCTCGCCCTCCTCGGTCGACGCCGTGCGGGCTGGCTCGCGCTGCTCGCCATAGCGCTCGGCCTGGTCCATGCGTGGTGGCTGAGCCCGCTCTTCCTGGGCGCCGAGCCCGTCGCCACCGCCGGCCCTCGGCTGATGGTGATGAGCCAGAACCTGGAGTACACCGACGGATCGGCGGTGGTCGATGAGGTGGTGCGCTCTGGCGTGGACGTTCTGGTGGTGACCGACTCCAGCCCGGCCACGTTCGCGGACCTGATGGGGGCCGGCATCCACGATCGGCTCCCGTTCGCCGTCGGCCTCACCGAAGACGGCGCGGCCGGGACCGTTCTGTTCAGTCGCTTCCCACTCGAAAGCGACCGCCCGATCTCGGACGGTGGCGATTCCCGCATCGTGTCGGTGCAGGTGCCGTCTCTCGGCGCGGTCGACGTGGTGGCCCTCCACCCCACTCCTCCCTACCAACCCGGCAAGTGGCACGCGGACTGGCAGCGCATCTTGCGCGCCATCGATGGCGAATACGGCGAGCGGATCACCGAGCACGTCGTCGTGGCCGGCGACTTGAACGCGACGCTCGACCACGCGCCGCTGCGCGAACTCGGGAGGCACGGATTTCGCGACGCCGCGGAACAGCGCAACCTGGGTTGGGTGCCGACCTGGCCGGTCGGGGGCCGCGAGCGCAGGTGGGGCGTGCCCGTGCCGCCGATGCTTCCCCTCGACCACGTACTGACGTCTCCTGGCCTGGTCGTGACGAAGGTTGACGTGCGAACCCTGGATGGTGCCGATCACCGTGCCGTGGTGGCCACGGTGGGGCCGGTTGGTCGATGAGCGGGGCAAGGCCACGACCAAAGGAACGGATCGGCCCCGCGATTCGGGAGGGGCGCCTAGCATTTGCAGATCGTCGACGGAGCAGGCACAGTGGCCCTTTACCTTGCACCGTTACCAAATCGTGATCTCCGGCGCAGTCCCCGCCGGGAGGGAGCAACACCCATGATGAAGGTCCTCCGACACCCCCACGGAGCCTCCGCCCGCCTGACCACTGCCGCAGCGCTGATCGCGCTACTCGCGCCGATCGGCTTCCTGCCCACTCCGGGCTCTGCCGCACCGGCACCGGCAGCGGCACCCGCGCCAGCATCGGCGCCGGCCTCGCGCGCTGCGGGCGAACTCGGCCTGCTGACGGCAGCGACCCCCAAGCGCAAGGTCAAGCGCACCAAGGGCAGCCCCGTCGAGACCGGGATGCGGTTCACTCCCAAGGTCTCGGGCAAGGTCACCGGCGTTCGCTACTACAAGGCGTGGAAGCGGCGTTCCGGCACGCCCACCCGCGGCTCACTGTGGAATGCCAAGGGCAAGCGTCTGGCGACGGTCAGCATCTCGCGTTGGAAGGGCACGGGCTGGCGCTCGGTCAAGTTCTCACGTCCCGTGGCGGTCAAGAAGGGCAACCGCTACACCGTGTCGGTGTTCTCGGCCTCCGGTCGCCGCTCGGTGACCCGGCAGTTTTTCAACAAGCCCGTCGAGCGCGCCAAGCTGCGCGCACCGGGAAAGATCAACGGCGCGATGCGGAAGGGCGCATCCTCGCGATTCCCCAACCGTGCCGCCGGCGGCGACTCCAACTACTGGGTCGACGTGCGCTTCGTGGCCGCCAAGCCGGCGACCACCTCCTCCTCTTGGCCCAACGCCGCGAACACCGGCGCCCCGGGCGCAGCCAAGCTGACGCCCTACAACGGCCCCTGCACCATCACCAGCACCCG
The DNA here is from genome assembly GCA_963781605.1 of uncultured Actinomycetota bacterium. GTDB lineage: Bacteria > Actinomycetota > Actinomycetes > Propionibacteriales > Nocardioidaceae > Nocardioides. The sequence goes on along the minus strand of CAWAGO010000008.1, from coordinate 540,890 downwards.
GACAATCGAGTTCGTCGACGCAACCTCGCGGTGCGACGCCTTGCTGATCCGCGCCCCCAAGGTCGTCATCCGCAAGTCGCTGGTTCCGCGCATCGACGCAACCGACGGCGGCTCGTCGTCCGTGACCGTCGAGCGGTCGACCGTTCTCGGGCGCGACTGGGTCGATGGCGCCATCTGGGGCTACAACATCACGGCCAAGAAGGTCGAGGTCACCGGCGGACAGCACTCCTTCCACTGCGCCAGCAACTGCACGCTCATCGACTCGTGGCTGCACAGTCAGTACAACCCGGACGGCGAGGGCTTCCACAACAACGCCTTCCTGTCCAACGGCGGCACCGACATGCTGATCCGGCACAACACACTGCACTGCACCGCGATCCTCAACAACACCGACGGCGGCTGCACGGCCGACCTGTCGTTGTTCGGCGACTTCGACCCGATCAGCCGGGTCACGGTCGACAACAACTTGTTCAAGGCCAACAGTTCGTCGATCTCCTACTGTGCCTACGGCGGCCACCAACCGACGAAGGCCTACCCGGTCGCGACGCACATCGTCTTCACCAACAACGTGTTCGAGCGCGGCAGCAACAACAAGTGCGGCGTCTACGGAGCGGTGACCGCCTTCCAGACCGGTGCCACCGGCAACGTGTGGAGCGGTAACCGCTGGAACGACGGAAAGACCCTCAAACCCTGACGCCTGGCGTCTGACCAATGGCGTCTGACTATCTTTTGATCAGCGTCCGGTGGCTCCGGCGACCGCGATGATCGACTTGGTCAGACCAGCAACCCGCTCGTGCTCGATGTGCGCGTCGGGGAAGTAGGCCCGCAGTTCCGCGATACCGATGAGTTCGGTCCACTGGACCTCCGCCATCGCGCTCGCGCGATCTGCGGGCCTGCTGTGCGCCAGTGGCCACACGCGCGCGGCCGGCGCCCGCAGAGCCATCGGCAGGAACTGCAGCATCGGAAAGAGCCAGTGGGGTTCGACCGGGAAGTAGCGATAGGGCGTCTGCACCCAGTACCGCGGCGCCAGGCTGCGTACTTCGTCGGCCAGCTTCGCCCGTTGGGCGTGGCCCCCGACATGCTCGATCAGCGAGTTGGAGAACACCAGGTCATACGACGTCGGCCGGCCGGCGGCTTCGAGCGTCCGGCGTGCGTCGCAGGCGTCGCCTTGCACCGGCACCCACCGCTCCGAGTCGGATTCGCCGGGCTCGAAGAGGTTGATGACCGTCACCGATGCCGGTTGCAGGGGCGCTCGGCGCCACCATTCGACCGTGCCGCCGAGGTCCACCACGTGCTGCCGCTCGATGTCCGGGAACAATTCGCGCGCCAAGTCCCAGCGCGCCGCTCTGCGGCGCGCACCGAAGGAGTCTGGGCTGTCGACGAATCTCTCGCGCAATCGCGATGCCAGACCGCTCATGACCCCACCCTCGCTCGCATCTTTCGCCGGCGATCCGTCCACGCCCTCATGGCTCTATCGAACCAGTACGCTGCCGCGACCGTGCCGCCCGCCCCGGCGAGGGCCCAACCCAGAAGCGAACGGCTGCGTCGTCCGGTGACGTACTGGATGAGCGGATCCTCGGGTGACTTGATCACCGACATCTGCATGGTCGGGACAACCCCGATCTCGTTTTGGCGCCGATCCAACGTGTCGCGCACTTCTTGGGCCAGTTCGGCTGCTTTGACCGCCACCGCATCTTCCGTGCTGTCGACCACTTGGATGTCGATGATCGGTGCCGTGTACAGCGGGCTCCACTGGGATCCGTAGTTGGGCAACCGTACCCGCGACCCCTGCCGCACCCCTTCGCCGTACAGGGTCGTTTCGGACGAGCCCATCAGCAGCGGACGATCGGAGCCGTTGAGTTCGGTGACGATCACGCTCGCCATCGGGACCATCCCCACCCGTGGGTCCTCGATGTTGTTGGGGAAATCGACGTTGCGTGGACCCAGGAGCACCATGTCGAACTGGGTCCAATAGACGCCCGGCCGCTCGGTGAGCACGATCGCCCCCAGGGTCACTGCCATGCCTAGGAGCACGACGTACCATCGTCTTGCCAACAGGACGGCGAAGTCGCGCGTCGTCACTGATGCCTCGATTGGGGCGGCCTACGTGAGCTCATGATGAGACAATTGTGACTCATCGCTAATCGAGGAGGGGGTCGTATGGAGTTGTCTGCGTTCTGGGCGACCCTTCGCCGACGCTGGTACCTCCTCCTCGTGGGGCTCATCGCGACCGCGGGTATCACCTATTACGCGGTCGATCGGATCGGCCCCGACTATGAGACCGACGCCGCGGTCTTGCTGTTCCCTCCGACCAGCGCTCTCAAGAGCACTGACGGGTCGAAGGTCCGGGGCAACCCGTATCTCTTGCTGGGCGGGCTCAACCAGGCGCGAGACATCGTGATCCGGCGGCTGTCGTCGAAGTCGGTCCAGGAGTCGTTCGCCGAGGAGTTCCCCGGAGCCGAGTACGAGATCACGCCCGACTTCACGACCAGCGGCCCCGTGCTGTTGATGACCGTCACTACGGCGACGCCGGACACGTCGGTCGAGGGGCTGAACTGGCTGCTCGAACTCGTCCCGGTGACACTGGAAGACCTGCAGAGTGACCTCAAACTGAAGCCCAAGAACTTCATCACCTCCCGCACCGTGACGTCCGACGCGACCGCAACGGCCTCGATCAAGCCTCAGTTGCGCGCCGGGGTGGTCGTCGCGGCCGGAGCACTAGCGCTGTCGCTGATGCTGATCGCCCTCTTCGACAACATCGCGTCCTATCGCCGCACGCGGCGGCGTGCGAAACAGCACGCCCTCGCCGTGGCCGCGGATGAGAACGCTGATGAGTCCGTGTCCGAGACCGACCCAGAACCTCCCGCCGAGGAGGCCGAGACGACCGAGGACGAGATCTCGACCGAGGCATCCGCCGACGCCGAGACGGAAGAAGACCCAACCATCCCTGGCGTGACCGACGACCCCCCTCCCGCCGAGTCGGAGGATGCGGGGGAGGTCGACGAGGAAATCGAGGAGACCGACGACGCGTCGGACGGGGCCGACCAGACCGACCAGACCGACCAGGCCGACCAGACCGACCAGACCGACCAGACCGACCAGACCGACCAGACCGACCAGACCGACCAGACCGACGAGGTCGACGAGGTCGACGAAGTTGACCATGTCGACCAGACCGACGAGGTTGACGAGACCGACGAGGCCACCGACAAGAGCAAGGAGCCGTCCGACGTCAACACGGAGTTCAGTGACCCTACTGACTCGGAACACCTTGTCGGCGCTCGGGGATCCGGCGATCGTCAGCCCGGAAACTAGCCGCCATGGCGATTGACGTCTCGCCGGCAAACGCCACGGCCCCCGTTGACCCGGTCTCAGGTCAACCGCCAGCCCCCACGCGATCCCGGCCGCGTCGGCGTCCGGGCGCCACCGCCGTACTGACGATCTACTTGACCGTATTGGTGCTGATCCCCGCGCCGCTGACCGTCCCCGCGTTGGGATCGGCAGGATCGCCCGCGACCATCCTGGCGCTCGGCACCTTCTTCTGGTGGGTGTGGTTCCACATCCAGCGCTCCGCGCCGCTGCACCGCTCGTTCCAGTTCCTCCGTGCCGCCGTGTTGGCGTGGCTGCTGATCATGGTCGTCGTCTATGCCCATGCAATGACGGCGCCGGTTCCCTTCGATGAGGTGAGTCCCGCCGACTCCGCGCTCCTGCGGGTGGTTGGGTTGAGCGGCGTCGTGTTGATGACGGCCGACGGCATCACGTCGCTCGAGGGCATCAGGATGGTTGTTCGACGGCTCGGATTCCTCGCGGGTGTCGTGGCCATCTTGGGCATCGTTCAGTTCACGACCGATCAGCTCTACGTCGATCTGATCCGAATCCCGGGGCTGAGTGCCGGCACCGCGAGCTGGACGCTCGGTGATCGCAATGGCCTCACCCGGATCAGCGGCACCTCGACCTCGCCCATCGAGTTCGGTGTGCTCCTCGCCCTCGCCCTGCCCCCCCTGATCCAGCTGTCCCGGGTGGCTCCGCGCTGGCGCTGGTTCTACAGAGCAATGACGGCGGTCGTCGTCCTCTCGATGTTCTTGTCGATCTCGCGATCGACCATCGTCTGCGCCGCCATGGGGCTGTTCGTCCTGGCCTGGGGGTGGCCGCTGAGCACCAAACTCCGCGCCATGCCTGTCGCCCTCGCGCTCGGCGCAGTCGCCTACGTCAGCGTTCCCGGGTTGCTCGGCACGATCGGGAAGCTGTTCAGCGGAGCCTCCGAGGATTCCAGCATCTCCTCGCGTACGGGGAGCTACGACCTCGCGTGGCAGTTCTTCGAGACCAGCCCGATCCTGGGCCGGGGGTTCGGGACCTTCCTGCCGAAGTACTGGATTCTGGACAACGGCTACCTGGGAATGCTGATCGAGGCCGGCGTGATCGGCCTCCTCGCCTTGCTTACCGTGTTCTTGGCCGGATGGGTGGCCGCCCGGCCCGCGGTCCGCACAGCCGCCGACCCGGTGGATCGCGAGATCGCCCGGGGGTTGCTGGCCTCCCTGGCGGCTGGCGCCTTCGGCTTCGCGTTCTTCGACATGTTCGCCTTCCCTCAGGCGGTGGGGTGCTTGTTCGTCGTCCTCGGTCTGCTCGGTGCGGCAGGTCGCTTGGCGCCCGAGGAAGCAGCGCTGTCCCGGAGTCACCATGACTCGACCTGATCGTGTCGCGGTCGTGGTCGTGACCTACAACAGCGCTCCCCTGCTGGCCGATCTCGTTGCCTCTCTGCCGGCAGGGATGGCTGGCACCGAGTGGGAACTCGTCGTCGCCGACAACGCATCGCGCGACGCCTCGATCGAGACGGTGCGCCGGCTCGCTCCGGGCGCCCACGTGGTCGAGGTGGGCCGCAACGGCGGCTACTCCGCGGGGATCAACGCAGCCGTCGGCGCAGCTTCCCCCCACGATGCCGTGCTCATCCTCAACCCTGACGTTCGGTTGCGGCCCGGGTGCGGGCGTGCCCTCGTCGAGGCCCTACGCCGGCCCGGGGTGGGCATCAGTGTGCCCCGCCTCGAGAACGCCGCGGGCGAACTGATCTTCTCGCTGCGCCGCGAGCCCACCCTCGCACGGGCGGTGGTACCGGCGCTGATCGGCGCCGAGCGCGCCGGACGGATCCCGGCCTGGGGTGAGGTGGTCACCGATCGCCGCAGCTACACCGTCGAGGGTGTCGCCGACTGGGCCGAGGGCTCCACCCAGATGGTCAGTGCTCGCTGCTGGCGGGCCTGCGGACCCTGGGACGAGTCCTTCTTCCTGTATTCGGAGGAGACCGAGTTCGACCTCCGCGCCCGCGATCACGGCTTCGCTCTGAGCTACGTACCGTCGGCGATCGCCACTCACCTGGAGGGCGGGTCGACCAACCCGCAGTTGTGGTCGCTTCTGGTGCTGAACCGGTTCCGGCTCTTCCGCCGCCGCAACGGAAAGGTCGCCAGCGCGGGTTTCTGGCTGGCCAGCCTCGCCCACGAGGCCGTCCGCGGAGCCCTTGACCCGCGGGGCGGACGGGGTCAGGCCAGCCGCGCCGCGGTCCGGGCCCTTCTGGACCCGCGACGTTGGTCGCGGCCCGACGCCGCGATCCCACGCTGACGATCAGTGTCGCTCGCAGGGTGCCCTCGGTCAGCGAGCGCGCTTGATCGCCCCGACGACGGTCCCCCGCGCCCTCGCCAACCACGGTTGCGGGGTCAGCATGTCATGGCGCACCGACTCGAGCGTGTCCTGCTCCCGCAGACTGAATCGCGGCTGAAGCCACGCACTCGAGGAGGCCCGGCGCCGGTCGCTCGTGTGGACGCGCCGATAGCCCAACCGCTTGAGGTCGCCCAGCAGCGCGCGATCGTATTGCCCGAGCGGCAGAGCCGCCTCGGTCACCGGCTCGCCGACCAGGTCGGCGAGCACATCACGGGCCTGGACCAGTTCCCGCTCGCGGATCGTCGGATCCAGACCACGCCACGGACGGTGATCCATGCCGTGCGTCCCGATTCGCATACCCGCTTCGCGCAGTGCCACCACCTGCGACCGGCTCAGACTGCCGACCGCGTCGAGTCGCCCGGCCAGCACGAAGAAGGTCGCCGTCAGACCCCTGGCAAGCAGCGCTTCCAGCCCGATGTCGTGGTCGGAGGCGTTGCCGTCGTCGAAACTCAGAACGACGTCGGTTCGGTCCGCGACCTCGTCGAGCACTGCGTCGAAGACAGCCGACCCGATCCAGTAGGGCGCCTCACCGGGCTCGAGTGGCCGTTGCGGCGCACCGATCCCGTGGAAGCACAGATTGATCACCTGTTGTCCCGGACCACTCATGGCATCACCGTAGTGCGGATACCGCCGCGCCGGCACCAGGCGATGGCGTACCGTCGTCACCATGCCTGGCCACGTGCGGGTGGCTCCGATCCTGCGTCAGGACGTCGACGCAGTGGCCACGTTTCTCTCCGCCCACCTCAACGCGAAGCTCGCCCCCGACGCCTGGGCTCAGGCGTTGGCGCCGACGTGGCCGACGACCGTCGACAACCACGGATTCCTGGTCCGCGACCGCGAACGGGTGGTCGGTGTCCAGTTGGCGTTCTATGCGGTGCGCCAGATCGACGGTCGAGAGCGACAGACCTGCAATCTCGGCGCGTGGTGTGTGCTGCCCGACTATCGGCTTCAGGGCCTGCGCCTGGTTCGCTCCGTCCTCGCGCAGCCCGATCTCGACTTCACCGACTTCTCGCCCAGCGGCAACGTGGTGGCCATCAACGAGCGACTCGGCTTCGCCCATCTCGATACCGCGGCCTCGTTGTCGGCCAACGTGCCACTCCCCCGGTTCGGCTCCCAGGCCAAGGTAACCTCCGATGTCGCCGAGATCGAGCGGGTACTGGATGGAACGCAACTGAGCATCCTGCACGACCATCGGTCATCGGCAGCCGCCGTGCACACCTTGATCCGCGACGGCTCTCGGCGCTGCTATGTGATCTGGCGGCGCGACCGGCGCAAGAACCTGCCCTTGTTCGCGTCGTTGCTTCATGTCGAGGATGCCGACGTGTTCTCGCGCACGCGTGGCGCGTTCGGGAGCCATCTGGCGCTGCGGCACCGGGTGCCGTTCCTGATCGCGGAGGAGCGACTCAGTGGCAGTGCACCGCGCGCCTCGCTGCGGTTGGAGCACAATCGCCACAAGATGTATCGGAGCGAGTCGTTGGCTCCTCCACAGGTCGACTACCTCTACAGCGAACTGACCGAACTTGCCTGGTGACGAGCCTTTCGGGGAGAAGATGAGAACCAACCTCTGTCAGCTGGTCCAGCGTCAGGCCGAGCTCCGGCCGGATGCGCCCGCCCTCACCTTCAAGGGCGAGGGGATCACCTATGTCGACCTATGGCGTCGCGCCACGGCCGTCGCCGGAGGGCTTCGCGACCTCGGACTCGGGTCCTGCGAGCGAGTTGCTGTCTTCGCCGAAAAGCGGCTCGAAACAGTGACCTCCATCGTCGCCACCGCTGCCGCCGGCGGTGCGTTCGTTCCGCTGAACCCGCTCCTCCGGGCCCACCAGGTGGCCTACATTCTCGGCGACTGCGACGTCCGCGTGTTGATCACGACCCGCGATCGGCTGGAGATCATCCGCGAACAGATCGAGCAGGTGCCGAGCCTGCGCACCGTGGTGCTGATGCCGGGCGGGACGGGTGCCACGGCAGCCGGTGGACCGACCGACGCCGCGGCTTCCGGCGGCTTCGACGTGGTCGATTGGGAGACCTTGGTTGACGCTGACAGAGCGGCAAGTACCGGGAGTGCCGAGAGTTTCACCCCGGCCCGGACCATCGACATCGACATCGCGGCCATCTTCTACACCTCTGGCAGCACCGGCCAGCCCAAGGGGGTGGTGCTCAGCCACCGCAACCTCATCGTCGGCGCCGAGAGCGTCAACGCCTACCTCGGCAACACCGCCGACGACGTGATCCTGTCGGCGCTGCCACTGAGCTTCGACGCCGGCTTCAGCCAGCTCACCACTGCCTTCGATGTCGGCGCCCACGTGATCCTGCACAACTACCTGCTCCCTCGCGATGTGGTGCGCCTCTGCGATCGGCACGGGGTGACCGCCCTGACCTGCGTCCCGCCCTTGTGGATTCAGCTGGCCGGCCAGACCTGGCCGCCCGACGTCGGCGGTCGACTCCGCTACTTCGCCAACACCGGCGGCCGGATGCCCAAGCAGACCCTCGCTCTGCTGCGCGACCATTTCCCGCAGGCCCGACCCTTTCTGATGTATGGCCTGACGGAGGCGTTTCGCTCCACCTATCTCGACCCGTCCGAGGTCGATCGGCGGCCGGACTCGATCGGCAAGGCGATCCCCAACGCCGAGATCCTCGTGCTTCGACCCGACGGCAGCCGATGCGAACCCGGCGAGGAAGGCGAACTCGTGCATCGTGGCGCACTGGTGGCCCACGGCTACTGGAACAACCCCGACCGCACAGCGGAACGGTTCCGCCCCGTGCCCAGCGACGACGGAGCCCGCCCCGAGATCGCCGTCTGGTCCGGCGACACCGTGACCAGCGACGATGACGGTTTCCTGTACTTCGTCGGGAGGCGCGACGACATGATCAAGACCTCGGGCTATCGGGTCAGCCCGACCGAGATCGAGGAAGCTGCCTACGACACCGGCTTGGTCACCGACGCCGTCGCCCTCGGCCTGGACGATGACGCCCTGGGGCACCGGATCGTTACCGTGGTGACGGCACGCGAGTCGGAACTGGACGTCGACGCCTTCCTGACGGCGATGCGGGGACGCCTGCCTCTCTACATGGTGCCGCACCAGGTAGCGGTACGAACCGACCTGCCGCGATCGCCCAACGGAAAGTTCGACCGAGTCGCCCTGCGAGAGGAATTGACGTCATGAGCCGCGCCTACCACCCGGTCTCGACGTTTGGCCGGGTCGACGATCAACTGGCCGTAGGCGGCGTGCCTCTCGAGCAACTCGCCGCTCGGGTCGGGTCGACTCCGTTCTTCGCCTATGATCGCGCCCTGCTGGACGAGCGGATCGATACTCTCCGTTCGACGCTGCCCCGCGACATCCATCTCAGCTACGCCGTCAAGGCCAACCCGATGCCCGCGATCGTGCAGCACATCGCCGGGCGCGTGGACTCGCTGGACGTCGCCTCCGCCCTCGAGATGCGCACCGCGCTCGACACGCCCAAACGCCCGACGGAGGTGACCTTCGCCGGGCCCGGCAAGACCCTCGACGAGCTCACCATGGCCGTGGCAGCGGGGGTGACCATCGAGATCGAGTCGTCAACCGAGGCCGACCGGATCGTCACCGCGGGTGAGCGGCTTGGAGTCCGCCCACGAGTCGCTCTGAGGGTCAATCCCGACTTCGCGGTCAAAGGTTCGGGAATGCGGATGGGGGGCGGTCCGCAACAGTTCGGGGTCGATGCCGAGCAGGCCCCCGCTCTGCTTGCCCGCCTGGCCGAACAGCAGGTGGACTTCCTCGGCTTCCATATCTTCGCGGGGTCGCAGAACCTGCATGCCGACGTCATCTGCCAGGCGCAGGCCCACACTGTCGACCTGATCGACCAGTTGTCGGATCAGCTGGCCGGACCGTTGCGCTATCTCAACCTGGGTGGGGGGTTCGGCATCCCCTACTTCGACAAGGACCAGCCGCTCGACCTCGGCGCCATCGCCGAGCACCTCGAGACGCTTCTCGCCGACCGGATCCGGCCGCAGCATCCCGAGGCGCGCACCGTGATCGAACTGGGTCGCTACATCGTCGGCGAGTGTGGCGTCTACGTCACCCGCGTCGTCGATCGCAAGGTGTCGAGAGGGCAGACCTATCTGGTCGTCGATGGTGGAATGCACCACCAGCTGGCCGCCTCGGGCAACTTCGGGCAGGTGCTAAGACGCAACTACCCGCTTGCCGTCGCGAACCGGAACCCCAGCGATCGGGTCGAGACGGTCAACGTCGTCGGCTGCCTCTGCACACCGCTGGATTTGCTCGGCGACAAGATCGAGCTCCCCGTTTCGGAGATCGACGACCTCGTGGTGGTCTTCCAGGCCGGTGCCTACGGGCTCACGGCGAGTCCCACGGCGTTCCTCGGACACCCGGCTCCGGTTGAGGTTCTCGTATGATGTGGCTTGCTTTCGCGTTCGGCAATGGTGGGGAGAGACCTTGAGCAACGAAACAGCGGTCCAGGACGGCGTGATCGATGTTCTCGCCGACACCTTGGGCATCCAGGAGCGGGCGGCGTCCTTCGACGCCCAGACCCCCCTCTTCGGGAGTCTGCCGGAGCTCGACTCCTTGGCGGTCCTGGAGTTGGTGACGGCCCTGGAGGAGCGCTTCGGATTCACCATGGACGACGACGAGTTCGAGGGCGAGATCTTCGAAACCGTCGGCAGCCTTTCCGGCTTCGTGGCCGCTAAGACCGCCTGACGGCCACGCAGCACCCCTCCGCGATGACCTCATCCACACGTCCCCTTGTCTCGGTCGTCTGTGTCTTCAACGATCCCGACGTGATGGCGGAGTGTCTGACGGCCTCGATCGCGGCGTTCCCCGATACGGGAGCCGTCGAGTTCATCCCGGTCGACAATGTGCGCCACGACTTCACCACCGCCGGCGCCGCGCTCAACCACGGAGCCAGCGTGGCCAGGGCCGATCACGTGCTCTTCGCTCACCAGGACGTCTATCTGCACTCTCTTGAGCCGCTCGTGGCCGCGACCAAGCAATTGACCCACGACGCTCCCTGGGGCATCCTCGGCGCCAACGGGGTCGATGACGGCGGCACGTCGATCGGCACCCTCCGTGATCGGGTGTTGTTGATCGGCGAGTCCGCACCAACGCCGCGCCCCGTGGTGAGTCTCGACGAGGTGGCGTTCATGATCCGCCGCGACGTCGTCGCGGAGCACCCACTCACCGAGGACCCCGACCTTGCGTGGCACGCCTATGGGGTCGAGTACGCCTTGCGGATGCGCGCTCTGGGGCGCGACGTCGGTGCCGTGAATCTCGGGGTCACGCACAACAGCCTCAGCATCAATCTGGCCCGCCTCGATGTCGGTCATCGACGCATCGCGGCGCTCTATCCCTCCGCAGTGCCGGTCCCCACCACCTGCGGCATCGTAGGCGCCCGCGGAACCTCGTGGAAGCAGTGGCCGGTCGTCCGTGACCACCGGTGGCGCGCGCGGTGGCTGCGGCGCTCGATCGAGGCCAGGCGGCTTCGCCGGTCCGCGATGCGCTTTCCCATCGTCTTCGCCGAAATCCGTGACGACGTCGACGCCCTGACGATCCCCTCGGGAGAACCCCTCCACGTCATCAACATCGACCGCGACGGAGCGTTCGCTCCCTTCGCTCAGGACCCGCTTCGCTTGAGCCGACACGATCAGACCGTCGACATGCTGGCCGTCGCCGACCTCGACGCGGCACTGGCCGAAGTGGACCGGCTGCCCACCAATGCCGCCGTGCTGCTGGGCGAGATCGGCGACGCCGACCTCGCGGTGCTGCAGGAGCGGTTGGATGCGGGTCGGCCCTGGGTGGTGGGCATGCAGACCGGTCATTGGTGGCTGGTCGGCGGTTCGGCCGCCGCGCACCCTCCGTCCGCCTGGGCGGAGCCGAAGGCGGTCCCCCTGGGCGCCGCTCGCTCGCGAAGCTGAGCCGCTCCGGTCAGCTCGACAGCCGCCGGTCGACGATCTGAGTCAGCTGGCGGCCGAAACTGGCGGTCGAGAATTCCTCGTGCGCCCGCCGATGGGCGCGCTCTCCGGCTGCCTGCCGAGCAGCCGTGTCGGTCACCAGAGCGATGATCGCGTCGGCAAAGGCTGAGACGTCGCCGGCCGCGACCACCGCACCCCCGTCACCTACCTGCTCGCTCACGCCCCCCACGTCGAACGCCACCACCGGGACGCCGAGCTGCATCGCCTCCAGCACCACCAGGGGGAACGGATCGTCGCGCGAGGGCAACGTCATCACATCGAACCGCCGGAGATACGGGTAGGGGTTGGCGGTCGCACCGACGAAACTCACTCGGCCAGCGGCGGAGCAGCTCGGGTCGATCAGGTCCGGCTGATCGACGGAGCCCACCCACACGAAGCGCACTGGGTGGTCGGGAAGCCGGTCGAGAACGATTCGGGCCGCCTCGCACCACAGATCGGCGCCCTTGCGCAGCTCGACACTGCCGCAGGCACCGATCACGACGTCCTCCGGCTCGGCTGCCATCGCGGCCGGTTCGTCCGCACGGCGCGCGACATCTTCCTGATCGGGCACCGACGCGAGGAGTTGGATGTCGTTCACTGCTCTCCCGGTGACCCGCGCGAGCTCCGCGTGCACACTCGGCGAGCACGCCACCAGCACATCGCGAAGCTCGTCGGCGCGCATCCCGGCCCGGCCGACGAAGTCTTCGGTGACCGGCCCCGACTCGTGCCCATGCAGAATCACCGGAATCCCGGCCCGCTGCGCCGCGCGTACATAGACCGCCGCCGCGCTTGAGTTGACGTAGACCAGGTCGGGGCTTGCTCGCCTGAGCTCCCAGGCGGCCAGGGCGCGGTCGAGGGCGGCTGCGGCCCAGTCGGTCGGTCGGTAGCGCCTCAGCCTCCGGCGAATCCGGAACAGCCGCTCGACCCGGGTTGGCGCGACCCCGGCGAACTCGTCGATGAGGGGGCCGGGCCCGCGCGACACGATGGTGAGCTGTGCACCGGCGTCGCGCAGGACGCGGCCGATCAGGACCGCCACCCTCGGCGCCCCCGTGCGGCTCGCCTCGTGACTCACCAACAGAATCCGACTCGGGCTCCGGCCGGGCGCCTGCCCGTCGTCGCTCATCGTTCGCCACCCCGTCCCAAGACGCGATCCACGGCGATTCGAGCACTTGCCCGACCCCACACCGACGCTGCGTCGACCAGTGAACCGCGCTGGGTTCGGTCGGCGATCGCGGCTGCATAGATCTTCTCGAGCCGGTCCCCCGCGACCTCGAGGGAGAACCGAGCCGAGACCTCCCCCAAGCCATACTCCCCCAGCGCCTGACGCGTGGAGGGATCCATCAGTCCGCCAAGCAGCCCTACCAGATGGGCGACGGGATCGGCCCGATCCTCCTGCCCGAAGAAGCCGTCGCGGTAGAACAAGTCCTTGCTCTGTGGTGTGAACGTGGTGGCGAAGCCACCGGTGCCGACCACGATGACCGGTGCGGCGTGCGCCAGCCCGCGGAGCGCGGAACCTCCCATTCCGACCACGATGTCGGCCGCCGCATAGGCCGGACGAGGATCGATCAGCGCTCCCGTCGGGATGATCGCGGGCCTGCCCAGACGCGTATTGATCTCCGTCGCCAGAGCACCCAACCGATCGGCTGCGTCGCCGTCACCGACCAGCGCTAGCCGCAGTTCGGCCCGGTCCATCGCCTCGATCGCCCGCATCGTGTGCTCGATGCTCTCGGACTTCATGGTCGTATCGAGTCGGCTCACGATCACAGCGAGCACATCATGGCTCTCCACGCCCCACCGGCCCCGGAACTCCGCGGCGCGTTCCGAATCGGGGCGGTCGTGCGCCAGATCGACGGGAGGCTCCATCAGCCAACTCCGACCGCGGTGCAGGGTGGCTGCCTCGTCGTACATCGCCGAGGTCCCGACGATCATGGCGACCCCACGGGGAGTGTAGGTGACATTCTCCATGTTCCAGTTGGTCATCACCGGCGCCACCCGAGCACCGGCAGCAGCGATCGAGGCCGGCAGCGACAGCCACGGCCCATACACGTGGAGCACGTCTGCTCGTGCCCGGCGCGCAACGGCCGCCAACCGACGTCCACGTCCGCCCACGCCGTCGTTGGCGGGGAGGATGTCGACGGAGAAGCCCTGCTGCTCGGCGTACGGCAGCAGTGACACCTCCGCTGGTTCGTCGATTGCACACACGGAGACCCGGTGGCCACGGTCTCGGAGCGTACGCCCGAGGTCGAGCGCATTCACCGGTGTTCCACCGAGCTTCAGTCCCTCCAGCGCGATGACCGCGCTGAGTCGGGGCTCTCCGGAACCAGTCTTCGTCACGCATCGACCCCCTGTGCCGTCTCAACCGCCTCGGTCCCAGATGCGCGGATCTCGGCGAAGGCCCGCCGCAGGAGTGGCAGGGTCACCAGCAGGTAGGTCACGCTGCCGAGGCTTCCCCCGACCAGCAACGCCACCCAGTCGAGGTCGATCAGGGTGGCGGTCACGCCGGCCACGAGCGCCGCCGCGGCGGCGGCAAGCGCAGGCCGGGTCAGGCTTGCCAGCGGCGCCGACAGCCGCTGACCGGTGGCCCGCAGCGCCACGTAGGCGTAACCCGGCAAGGCGACTGCCAGGATGGTGACGACGTGGGCCCACGCCGCCCCCACGAGTCCGCCGACCTCCAGTCCCCACAGCATGGCCGGCACCAAGGTGGCGACCCAGACGGCCTGGATCCCCAGCAAGGCGGTCGTCCGCGCAGTGGCAACCAGAACGTTGGCCAGCAGCAGCGAGAACGCGTAGCAGACGCCGTAGATCGAGAGCACGGTGAGGACCGGCCCAGATTCGCTCCACGAGGCGCCGAAGACGGTGCGAACCAGCGGCGAGGCCAGCACCGCGGTCAGCGCACCGATCGGTAGGGCTACCAGACCGACTGCCTGGGTCGCGGTGACAAGGGCCGCGCCCAGCCGCTGGGCATCGCCGCTGACCCGGCCGAACGCGGGCACCACCACACTGTTGAGGACAGAGTTCAACACCGCGGTCGACCAATTGGCCACGTTGAAGGCGATGACGTAGATGCCGACCTCCTCCGCGCCGAGCACCCGCCCGATGATCACGTAGTCGGCGTTGAGGAGTGACCAGTTGACCAGGTTGGCGATGGCGAGAGGGAGCCCGAAGGCCACCAGCCACCGGACCTTGTCCGGGCGCCACCCCGGCCAGTAGCGCTTGCTGACGCCCGCCCACATCACCAGTCCCGTGACCAGCTGGCCGACGACTCTCGACCACGCGAAAGCGGTGGCGTCTCCGCCGTTCAGCGCCAAGACGATGAGCAGGGGGTTGGACACCAGGAAACCGGCCACCGTGGCGGCGAACACGCGTTCTTGTCGAAACTCCCGCACGAGTTGGGCTCCGGGCACGGCGAACAGACCCGTGAGCACCAACGACAGGGACAGGATTCGAATCGGCTCCTCAGCCATCGGCTCGCCCAGCAGGGTGGCCAAAGGTCCCGCACCCAGGGCCATCGCCACTCCCAGGCCGGCGCTGGTCGCCACCGACAGAGTGACGACGGTCGGCGCGAAGTCATCGGGCGCGTCAGCCGCTCGTGCGATCGCCGAGCCCAGGCCGAGCTCGGCCAGACTCCCCACGACCAGAAAGACCGCGAGCGCGATCGCGAAGACTCCGAAGTCCTCCTTGGACAGCAACCGCGCCAAGAGAGCAGTGACCGCGATCCCGGCGAAGCGCATGACGATGTTGGTGCCGGCTGCCCACGCAGCGCTCCGGCCGATCGTGCGCGCGCTCACACCTGGAGCGGTGGGAGTGGTCCCGTCCTCCGGGGCTTCGTCGCCAGTCGGCATCGCCGGGCCTTCGTCAGCGACCGGCGGCGGACACCGCAGCACGCAGAGCCGACGCGACGTACTCCTGCTGGTCGGCGGTGAGGTGCGGGAACATCGGAAGCGACAGAATCTGGTCCCCCGCTGCCTCCGACGTAGGGAAGGCTCCCCGTGTCAGGCCCAAGTGGGCATACGCTCCCGTGAGATGGACGGGGGTCGGGTAATGGATTCCGACACCGACGCCGGCCTCGGCAAGCCGGGCCATCACCTCATCGCGGTTCGCGACCCGGACCACGTAGAGGTGCCAGACGTCCTCGTTGCCTTCGGCGACCTGCGGCAAACGGACGCCGTCGATGTCGCTCAGCAATCCTGCGTAGCGGGCAGCGGCCTCCCGCCTGAGCACGTTCCACTTCTCCAGCCGGGCCAGCTTCGCCCGCAGCACGACGGCCTGAACGGTGTCGAGGCGCGAGTTCACCCCGACCATCTCGTGGACGTACTTGGTGGCGGAGCCGTGCGCGCTGAGCACCCGGACCGTGCGGGCGATGTCATCGTCGTCGGTCATCACGGCGCCGGCGTCGCCGGCGGCACCGAGGTTCTTACCGGGATAGAAGCTCGTGGCGGCAACCCGCCCGAGGCCACCTGCGGCGCGGCCGTGGCGCCGGGCTCCCTGCGACTGGGCGGCGTCCTCGATGATGGGAATCCCGGCGGCGTCGGCCACCGGCTGCAACCGCTCGACGAACGCCGTCTGCCCGAACAGATGCACCGGCACGATCGCCTGGGTGCGGCTGGTGATCGCGGCCGGCACCGCGTCCGGGTCGATCAGCAGGTGGGTGTCATCGACATCGACGAGGACGGGTGTCGCGCCGATGCGTGACACCGCTTCGGCGGTGGCGATGAAGGTGTTGGCCGGCAGCACGACCTCGCCGCCCGCGACCACGCCGGCCGCACGCAGCGCCAGTTCCAGCGCGTCGGTTCCGTTGGCGACCCCGATGCAGTGACGGGTCGCGACAAAGCGGGCGTACTCGTCCTCGAAGGCTGCCACGTCCGGCCCCCCGACGAAGGCGGTTTTCGCGAAGACGGCGTCCAAGCCGGCGCGTACCTCGTCGTCGATTTCTCGCTGTTGCGCGCCGAGATCCAAGAAGGGAACGGCGGTCTCCGCACTCATGCGTCCTCCAAGACGGCGATGACCCGGTCCTGGTCCTGGTCGGTGAGCTGGTGGAACAACGGCAGAATCAGGGTGCGGTCCGTGAGACGCTCGGTGACCGGGAGCGGCTGGTCGCCGTGATCTCCGTCGGCGTAGGCCGGCTGTCGGTGAGCGGACATGATCCCCCTGCGGGCCGAGATGTCGGCCTCCGCGAGCGCCACCATCAGGCCTTCTCTGTCGAGCGGGTAGTCGTCGAGCACCTCGACCCAGAACGATTGGAAGTTACTGGTGCCCCACTCGGGATCCGCCACCGCCCGCAGGCCCGGGATGCCGTCGATTGCAGCGGCATAGCGCTTGGCGAGTTGTCGACGGCGGTCGACCACCTCGGTCAGCCGGTCGAGCTGCACCAGGCCGACCGCCGCCTGGAGGTCGGTCATCCGGAAGTTGTAGCCGACCTCGGCATACTCCTCCGGCGGCGAGAGCACCTGAGAGTGCCGAGCGGCGGCGGACGAGCTCATCGCGTGCTCGCGCAGCGTGCGGGCCCGCGCGGCCCAGTCGGCGCGCGAGGTGGTGATCATGCCGCCCTCACCGGTGGTGAGAATCTTGCGCGGGTGAAACGACCAGGCGGCGATGTCAGCGCCGGCACCCACCGGGCGGCCACGATAGGTGGATCCCGCCGCACAGGCGGAGTCTTCGACGACCACGATGCCGCGTGGGTCGCACACGGCTCGAATCGCGTCGAGGTCGACCGGCACGCCACCCTGATCGACGGCGATGACGGCGCTCGTACGGTCGGTCAGGGCCGCCGCGACGGTCTCGCCCGTCAGGTTGCCGGTGATTGCGTCGACGTCGGCGAAGACGGGTCTCGCGCCGACGTAGGTCGCGGCGTTGGCCGTGGCGATGAACGAGAACGACGGGACGACGAGATCATCCCCGGCCTGGACTCCGGCCACCACGAGGGCGAGGTGCAGGGCGGTCGTGCAACTGGTGACCGCGACGGCGTGCTCGGCCTGTTGACGCTCGGCGAACCGCCGCTCGAACTCGGCGACCTTGGGTCCTTGGGCGACCCACCCGCTGGCGATCACCTCGGCCAATGCCGCGGCCTCTTCGTCGCCGAGCCAGGGGACCATGACGTTGACGCGGCTCATGCGGAGCCCTCACTGCGGCCGGCAGCGATCTCTTCGCGGAGGGGACGCCACCAGGTCACGAGCTGTCGAAGGCCCTCGTCGATGCCGACGTCGGCGACGAAACCGAGGTCGTTGCGGGCGGCCGAGACGTCGGCCAGACGTCGGATGACCCCGTTGACGGCGCGCTCGGGGCCGTGCTCGACCTCGAGGTCGGAATCCATCACCTTCAGCAGCGCCTGGGCGAGTTCGAGCAGGCTGGTCTCGGTGCCGCAAGCGATGTTGTAGACGCCCTCGCGGACATCGCTTGCCGCGGCCAGGACGTTGGCACGAGCGATGTCGGTCGTGAACGCGAAGTCCATCGTCTGCTTGCCGTCGCCGAAGATCAGCGGCGGCTTGCCGTCGGCGATCCGCTCCATCCAGCGCACCAGGACCTCGGTGTAGAGACCGTGCACGTCCATCCGGGGTCCGTAGACGTTGAAGTAGCGCAAGGCGATGTAGTCGAGCCCGCTCATCGCCCGGAAGCTGCGCAGCATCCCCTCGTTGAACGACTTCGCGGCGCCGTAGAAGGTGTCGTTGTTGTGGTGGTGGTGGCGTTCGGTCGTGGGGAACTCCTCCGCCATTCCGTAGACCGATGCGCTCGAGGCGGCGATCAGCTTGTCGACCCTGGCCTCCACGGCGGCCTCGATGACGTTGAAGGTGCCGTCGACGAGCACCTCGAGGGCGAGCCTCGGCTCTTCGGCACACTGGGTGATCCGGATCGCCGCTTGGTGGAAGACCAGGTCCTTGCCGCGGGTGACGTCGCGAATCAGGTCGCGGTCACGGATATCACCTTCGACAAGGGTCACCCTCCCGGTCGCCAGCGCG
The DNA here is from genome assembly GCA_963781605.1 of uncultured Actinomycetota bacterium. Taxonomy (GTDB): domain Bacteria; phylum Actinomycetota; class Actinomycetes; order Propionibacteriales; family Nocardioidaceae; genus Nocardioides. The sequence continues at coordinate 522,293 of CAWAGO010000008.1, read as the reverse complement.
TCGTCGAGATTGGCGCGGCGACCCCGAACCAGGTTGTCGAGCACGTCGACGTGCTGCACGCCCGCCCCGAGCAACTGATCGACCAGGGTGGAACCGATGGTGCCGGCTCCTCCGGTGACGAGGGCTGTTGCACCGGTGAGGTCGGTCATGAGGTGGACTCCTGAGCAGGTGGTTGGTCGTGGTCGTGGTCGGGCAAGTCGGTGAGAGCGCCGCCATTGGCCATGCTGGCGGTGGCGGCTTCGAGAACCGAAAGCACCCGCAGTCCGGCACCGCCGTCGGTGCGAGCGTTGCGCTTCTCGGTGATGCTGGCCGCGAACTCCGACACCATTGCCCGGAGCGCCTCTCGCTCGGGGAGCGCGGGCGCCCAGGTGTCGCCGAGTCGGTAACTGATCGTGGCGTCGATGCGGTCGGTGCCTCCAAGGGACGTGTGCTCGAGGTCGACCCCTCGGTCGTAGACGCTGACCCGCTGCTGCGGGTTGAGGTCGTCCCAGACCAGCGTACGTCGGGTGCCCCCGATGACCATCTGCCGGATCTTGGTGGGGCTCAGCCAGTTGACGTGCACGTGCGCCATCGCCCCGCCCGCCAGCGGCAGGCTCAGATAGCCCACGCAGGCCTTGCCGGCACCGATCGGGTCGGCTCCCTGGGCGCCGACGCCGAGCGGACGCAGGCCGCCGGGCAGGATGAAGTCGAGAATCGACAGGTCGTGCGGAGCGAGGTCCCAGAAGACATCGACGTCAGGCTGGACCAGACCGAGGTTGATCCGCACCGAGTCGACGAACATGATCTCGCCGAGCTCGCCGGCCGCCACCAGTTCGCGGATCTTCAGCACCGCTGGCGTGTAGCAATAGGTGTGATCGGTCATCAACACCCGGTCCTGTGACCGAGCCGCGGCGACCATTGCGCGCGCCTGGTCGACGGTCTCGGCCAGCGGCTTCTCGACCACGACGTGCTTACCCGCCGCCAGTCCCGCCATCACGATGGAGTGATGGGTGCGCGCGGGCGTCGCGACGGCGATGGCGTCGACGTCGTCGCGCGCCAGCACCTCGTCGAGGCTGGTGCTGATCTGCACGTCCGGTCGCTGACCCAGGACCTTCTGGGCCCGCGCTGGGTCCAGATCGCAGACGGCGCGAAGAGTCCAGTCACTGCTCGCAGAGAAATTGCGGATTAGATTGGGTCCCCAATAGCCGGCACCGACAACGGCGACCCCGAGAGTCTCGCTCATACCAACCTCATGTGTAGATGCATTCCCTCATGCTGACACGTCCCACCCCGCCAGCGGGTTGGATCCGCGACAGTCAGGAGCTCAGCTCATGGCCCCAGATACGAGAAGACGACATCCACGAACAGGTTGGAGCCCGTCGAGATCTGGTTCGGGAATACGCTGGCATTGGTCGTGTAGCGGTAGCGGCCGTTCTGTGCGCGGGTGGCGCTGAGTGGACCAACCGTGTGTGGGGTGTTCGTGAAGAAGCCGTTGGTGATCGAGTAGCGACCCACCGGCGCCTGGTAGGAGACGACGTACGACTGCCCGGCGGTCAGGTTGACCGGCGTCGGCAACACCATCGTCTGCCAGCCCGACGCCGTTTCGCCGGTGACCGTGGCCTGAGCCAAGCGGGTGCCGCCGGCGGTCCACAGCGAAACCGTGTGAGTGCCGGTGTTCGCCGACCCCTTGTAGAACTTGATCGCAGTCACCGACCCGTTGGTCGACGGGGTGAAGTGGGTCCCGACCGTGATCGCTCGCGACGAGGACGCCGAGGCGGTGGCGGGCGTCAGGCCGGAGAACATCGACGCGGTGAGCGTAGGACGCGGCGCCGTACGGAAGGTCCATGACGCGGTCGCGAGGGACGCTCCGTCGGTGGAGACCACGCCTGCGACCTCTGCGGTCAACAGCGTGTCAGCCGGCAAGGTGCCCGCAGGGGTGAAGGTCAGCGTCCGGCCATTGCCCGACAGCGCCTGGCTGCCGTTGATCGAGCTCCCGCCGTTGCGAAGGGTCAACTGACCGGCGGCCGTGATCGGCTCGTTGAAGGTCACCGACACCGGGTCGGTTCGGTTCACATTGGTCGCGTCGGCTGACGGAGTCCGGCCGGTGATCGTCACCGGCGTCGCCGGCACCGTCTGGAACGACCAGGACTCGTTGGGTGCCGTGGCGCCCGACGCCGCGACCAGGCCGCTGACCACCACGTTGACGGTCGCTCCCGCCGGGTAGGACCCCGTGGGCGTGAAGGTCAGCGTGGTGCCCGCGCCATTGACTGCGACGCTGCCGGCGATGTCGTTGCCACCCGATTTGACGCTCATCGCGTAGCCCACAGCGAGTGGCTCGGTGAAGGTCACCGAGACCCCATCCCCGCGGGCGACGTCGGTGGCGTCAGCGACCGGGGATCGGCCCGTCACTGCGAACGCCGGTCCGGCCGACCCCGTGCGATACATCGCATCGACGAAGTAGTTGGTCGCCCCGAAGCTGCCCTGCGGGAAGCCGCCCGCACTCCCGTAGTAGTAGAGGCCGTTGGCGGTCGCCCGTGCCGTCAGGCTTCCCGATGTCCACTCGGTGTCGAAGAACCCGCTGGTCGCCGAGTAGTTGCCCTGCGGCGCGAAGTAGGACACGACGTAGGTGGTGCCGGCAGTCACCGCGACCGGGGTGTCGAACGTCGCCTGCTGCCAGCCGCTGCTGGTCTCGTTGGTGAACTCGACCGTCGCCAACCGGGTGCCTGCGGCATCCCACAAGGAACCCGTGTGCGTCCCACCGTTGGCGGGGCCGCCCTTGAAGAATCGAACGCCGGTGACTTCGCCGTCGGCGCTCGCCGTGAACGCCGTGCCGAGCTCGATCGCCGAGGGGTCGTTGACCAGTTCAACCTCGGGCGGGAGTGACCCGAACAAGGTCTCGACCGGGGTGACGTCGGCGCTGTCTGCCGTGGTGAACGACCAGGCCCGATCCGGCAACGCGGCCCCGTCGGTCGACGTGACATTCCTCAGGGTGGCGTCGAGGGTGGCATTGCGCGGCAAGGACTGGTTCGGAGTGAACACCAACGACTTGCCACCGCCGACGATGCTGGTTGTCCCGGCAATCGCCGTCGCGCCGTTCTTCACGGTCAGGGTGGCGCCCGGCTGGATCTGGGAACTGAACCACACGTCGACTGTCCGCGCCCGCGACACGTCAACCGCACCGTCGGGCGGGTCGATCGTCACGATGTTGATAGACGTGGGGATGGGCTCGAACTGCACGTCGACGAGGTAGTTGTGCGTCGACTTCGCGCCCGGGTAGCCCGTGCCGTAGGTGTAGGACCCCGAGTTGAAGGCGACCACGAGTGGGCCACGGCTGAGGTTGGTCGACGCGAACTCGTTGACGTTCAGCGAGTAGTGACCGGCTTCGGCGCGGTAGGACGCGACGTAGTCGGTGTTGGCGGTCACCGGGATCGGCGGGTCGAACTCGAGCGTCTGCCAACCCTGGGTGGACTCGTTCTGGAACGTGCCGGTAGCCAACGCGGTTCCGTTGACCGACCAGAGCGTTCCGGTGTGCGAGCCCGTGTTGCCGGGGCCCTTGTAGAACCGGATCGCGGAGATGACGCCGTCCTGGATCGGTGCGAAGCGCACACCAAGAGTGACGGCATCGGGGTCATTGCCATCCAGCACGGTGGGCACATCGGAGTCAGCGAACAGCGAGCACGGGCAGACCCCCTCGGGGTTCTGCGGCGCCGCGCTGCGGAAGGTCCAGCTTCCACCCTCGGACACGGTGTTGCCGAGGGTGTCGGTTCCCTGAACCGTGACCGTGTAGTCGGTGGCGGGCAGCAACCCACCGTTCGGGGTGAAGGTGATCCGGCGGGTCACCGGGTCGTAGCTGGTCGCGCCCGCCACGGTCGTGCCGCCTTGATAGGTGACCGAGATCGACTGAGTGCCCGCCTGCAGCGGCTTGCTGAACACCGCGGAGATCGTGCTGTTCGTGGGCACGCTCGACGAACCAGGCAGTGGCTTCGCCGAGTTCACCCGCAGCGGCGACTCGTCGATCGTGGTGAACGTGACGTCGACGAAGTAGTTGGCCTGCTGATAGCTGTTCGAGGGGAACTGACCCGGGTTGGCGTAGACACCGGCCGGTGTCGAGCCGAAACCGCCGTTGACGAACAACGGGTCGGCGTCGACGCCGACGCCGGCGAACCCGAAGCCCTCATAGGCGTAGCGACCCTGCGGCGCGGTGTAGGAGGCGACGTAGGTGACGCCGGATGCAGACCGGCACCGCCTGGTCGAAGGTGACCGTCTGCCAACCGGTCGCGCTCTCGCCGGTGAACGTTGCCGTCGCGAGACGCTCACCGGCGGTAGACCACAGCGATCCGACGTGGGTGCCGCCGTTGCCGGCGCCCTTGTAGAAGCGGACACCGGTCACGAACCCATCGGTGGAGGCATGGAACCTGAACACCGAGTTCGACCGCGGATGAATCATTGGCCGCCTCGACCGGGGGCACGGTCTCGCCGAAGATGTTGCACGGGCACGCAGCTTCGATGTCGCGGGTGGCGTTGGAGCCGATGTTGGCGCTGTCGTCGATCGCCCGCACCTTGACGGTGGCGACGCCGACGCCCTTCTGGATGTAGGTGTAGCTCCAGGAGGTGGTGCCGTCGGCCGGATGCCAGGTGGACCCGTCGTCGGTGGACACCTCGACCCCCGCGACCTTGCCGCCGCCGGTGTCGCTGGCCGATCCGGTCAACGTGACCTGGGAGCCGCTCGGCGACCTTGGCGCCGTTGGCCGGTGAACTGATCGCGACCGTCGGGCCGGCGGTGTCCGTCGACGCCGTCGCTGTCGTCAGCGCGGAGTCGAGCGTCGTCGGCTGCACGCCCATGTCGGCGAACAGGTTGACCTGGGCCTGCTGCATCCGCGGGTCGGCCGGCTCATAGGCGTAGGGGGTGTCGTGCTCGTCGTCGAGACCCCAGGACCACTGGATGGTGCCGGCGCTGAAGACGAGCGCACCGCTCGGGGCGCGATACAGGGTCAGGCTGTGTGTGGTGGTGCCGGGAGCGGTGGTGTTGCCGTAGTCGAGCAGGTATTCCGGCGTGGGGCCGGTCGTGCTCGCGAGGCGAACCAGACCCTTGGGTCGATGACCGTTGTCGAGGTCCTCGTTGGACTCATAGCCGATCGTGTGCGGCGCGAGCGTGGCGGTCTGGCCGGCCGACAGGTTGGCGACGGAGGTGTTCCGCCACAGCCGGTACTTGCCCTCTGCTGCCCCGACCTTAATGGCGAGATCGGTGAAGTTCGCCATGTAGGCCGTACCGGTGGTGCCGTTCTCAGGCAGCCCGGCGCCCGCGGACGGCGGGGCGAAGCGGGGGTCGCGCCAGGTTCCGGTCCACTCCGGCGACGGGTCGATCTTGGCGTTGCTCCAGGTCTCCTTGTAGCAAACCAGGGTGCGGTAGTCGGTGTTGGTGCCGTCGATCGAGGGCTCGTAGCGGGTGCGCCAGTACATCTCGTTGCCGCTGAGGAACATCAGGTTGACGCCCGCATCGCGGGCGGCCTCGACGTTGGCCCGCTGCTGACCCGACCAGTACTCGTCGTGACCGGTGGAGATGAACGTCTTGTGGTTGGTCAGCAAGCCGCCGCGGCGATCGGTGTCGATACCGGCGATGTAGCTGACGTCGTAGCCGTTCTTCTCCATGAACCGGACCATGGGGTATTCGTTGGCGTAGTAGAAGTCGCGGCCCCAGGGAGTGTCGCTGCGGGTGGTGACCGGCCGGTTGTAGCTCAGCTTGAGGGCGCGCCCGATGGCACCGCCCTGGTAGAAGTTCGCGCCGCCGTAGCGGTTGTAGGCCTGCCAGGTGGTGTCGGAGGTCTGGAACACGACGTCGGAGGTGCTCGCGTCGTCGCGGACGACGAAGGTGATGTGGCTCTCGGAGTTGTCGCCGGGCACGAACAGGTGGGCGAAGTAGACGCCCGACACGGCGTTGGCGGGCACGTTCCAGGACGCGGACACCGACCAGTTGCCGCAGTCGATCAGGTCGGTCGCGGCGTCGTTGATGCATGACGGCTGGTTGGTGGAGTTGCCGGTGCGGGGAATGGTCGCGATCTCGCGGGCGCCGTCACCGCCGTAGTAGCCGCTGCGGTAGATGGTGATGTCGTAGTTGTTGGTGTAGGAGTCGATCTTGAAGTCGATCGAGCCCCCAACGTTGACGCTGATGTCGCTGACGAGAACCCCTGGATGCCGGGGTCGCCGGACCCGTTGATCTGCCACTGGCTCGACGGGGTGCCTGGCTTGGAGTTCTCACATGCGATCTTGTTGCCGGTGGGCCCGCAAGGGTCCGCCGCCTGGGCAGGCGCCGGCAGGGCGACCACGGCGAACACCGCTGCCCAGAGCAGCGATGCCATCGAGCCGGCCACCGAGCGCTTGCTGCGAGCAGCATCGAAGAACTTCATCGACATCTTCATCCCCGTACGATTCGTGATCGAGTAGTGCATGAGACCGCGGGGTGTCCCGCGACCGAATATCTGTGAGCGACAGCTTGAGGAGCGCCGTGAGCGACAGTCCGGACAGTCCCCAGATTTCCCCGTCCGCCGATGTGGACCCGCTGGCCACTGTGGGCGAGCGAACGAAGGTGTGGCACCTCGCCCAGGTGCGAGAGCATGCCACGATCGGCGCCGACTGCATTATCAGTCGTGGCGCCTACATCGGGCCCGGCGTCTCGTTGGGTGATCGCTGCAAGGTGCAGAACCTCGCCCTCGTCTACGAACCGGCCGTCGTCGAGAACGGTGCCTTCATCGGGCCGGCGGTGGTCTTCACCAACGATTATCTTCCGCGTGCCGTCACCCCCACTGGCGACCTGAAGTCCGCTGACGACTGGCACGCCGTGGGCGTGACGGTGCGCGAGGGCGCCTCGGTCGGCGCGCGTGCCGTGTGTGTCGCCCCGGTAACCATCGGTCGCTGGGCGATGGTGGCCGCTGGGGCGGTCGTGACCCGCGATGTGCCCGACTTCGCGATCGTCGCCGGCGTTCCGGCACGCCCGGTGGGCTGGGTCGGCCGCGCAGGTCAACGTCTTCGGGCCACAACGGACCCCCATGTGTTGGTCTGCCCCGAGACGGGTACGACCTTCGACCTGGCCGACGGCCAGGTGCGCGAACGAGACTGACGACGCGGCGTTCACAAGCGCGAGCTCTCGTCGCGTTGCCAGGTGGCGAAGTCGCCGGCGCGGACGGCTTGGCGCGCCGCCACACGTGAAGCCAGCGTGACCACCAGGAACGCCGGGATTTTGGGTGCCACCCGGGGGTTGTCCCTCGCCAGCCGCGCCAGGTCTCCCCAGCTCGTGGCGGCGCCGGGACGGCGGACACCCATCTCCGTTCCTTGCGCGTTCCCGGTGGCCACTCGGATCCGGCGCCGGACGAGGTCGGCAACCGTGCGTGGAGGTCGCACGACCACGGTTGCTCCCTCGACGATGCGGCGCTCGGAGTCGGTGAAGGCCTCGGAGACGGCCAAGTCGTCTCCCATGACCTCCGGTAGAGCCGACACCCGCTGCTGCCCGGCCTCGGACAGCACGAAGGCGCCGCGGCCGAAGAGGCCGCGACGCACCGTCGGGAGTTGTTCCCAGACGTCGTAATACCACCGCACCGGAGGCGAACAGCCCTCGCGCGGAATCACCCGGCGCGGCGCAGCGGCCAGCACCCCCGGCTCCTCGAGCGCCGCCACCAACGCCCGAACAGACCGACCGTCGAGCTCGACGTCGGCGTCGACGTGAACGCGCGGATAGCTGCCGGCTACTTCGTTGGCCCCGCGGACCGCCCTGGCCTTCGATGGCTGCGCGAACTCCAAGACGGTCGCTGCGGGATCGTGGGAGCGGGCCACCTCGGCCGTCGCGTCGGTGCATCCGTTGCAGGCCACGACCACCTCGAGGTCGGCGGGTCCGAGACCGCTTCGGAGGGCACGGAGCTGACGGCCGATGGACCGCTCTTCGTTGTAGGCGGGGATGACGACGCTGGCCACTACGGTCACCTCACCACGCTCCCTTGGGCCGAACGACCGCGTCGACGGTGCGCAGCCCGATGGCGACGTCGTCGCACAGCCGCCAGTTGTCGGCGTAGTAGACGTCGAGGTAGGCCGACTGGTCGCGCGCCAGCAGCGAGCGTCCGCTGACCTGCCACAAGCCGGTCATCCCGGGGCGAACCGCGAGTCGGCGACGCTCCAACTCGCTGTACTGGGCGACCTCCTCGGGCAGGGCCGGACGCGGCCCCACCAGCGACATGTCACCGGTAACGACGTTGATCAGCTGCGGCAGTTCGTCGAGGGAGAACTTGCGCAGCATGCGTCCCAGGCGGGTGACCCGTGGATCGGCGCGCAGCTTGAACAGCAGACCGTTGCCGTCGTTCCGCGCCTGCGCGGCGGCGATCTTCTGGGGATCGGTGGTCATCGTCCGGAGCTTCCAGATGGTGAACAACCGGCCGTTCTGGCCCACCCGGCGCTGGCTGAACACGGGTGACCCAGCCGATTCGAGCCGGATGGCGACCATCAGCACGGCCAGGATCGGGGACACGGCCAGGAGGAGCGTCGTCGCCACGGCCCGGTCGGTGGCCTGCTTGATCACCCGGATGAAGGACGAGGCTCGCGAGGAACGGATGTGCATCAGGCTGATGCCACCGAAATTGGTGTGGTCGATGCGGTGCGGTGCGATCCCGACGTGCGGATCCTGCAAAGCCAACGCCACGCCGGTGCCTTCCAGTTCCCAGCTCAGAGAGCGGGCCTCCGACGGGCTCACGCCGTCGCCGGGGACGACGAGGAGCAGGTCGGGGTCGTAGGTCTCCAGGAGCGGAGCGACCTCACCGAGGCTGCTGACCGGTCGCATGTCCGGGCTGGGCAGCTCGTAACCGTGGCCGTCGATCGTGGGGGCGATGACGGCCACCCCGACGACGTGCGCGCGCGGGTTGCGCTCCCACAGTCCCATCGCCTCGGCGGCGCCGGAGGGGTCTCCGACCACCAGAACCCGAATCGCTCGCGGCGAGAATCGGCGCAGCGCGATCCCGCCCAAGGCGACAAGGCCGGCGGACCCGACGATGGCGGCGGCGGTGATCAGGTCGGGGCGGGTCGCCACGCCGAGCGCGACTGCGGTGGCGGCGAAGGCGAAGGCCAGCGCGGAGTCACGAAGCACCTTTCCCGCGTGCGGAAGGCCAGGACGCAGGGTCTCGATGCCGGAGTGGTAATGCACGATCAAACAGACCAGCGCCAGGGCGACCTGGAGCGCGACCTGACCCGGGCGCAGGACAGCCACAGCCGCCATCGCGGTGATACTGACGCCCAACTCGACCGCGAGGTAGGACTCGCTAGGGATCGATTTGCGTGGCTGCGGCGGGACGATGGACGGCGTCGTCGGCAGATCAGGAGCGACCTGCTCCTCACGAATCTCCTCAGGCTCGCGCGTCTCCTCAGGATCGCGCGCCTGCGGCGGCAGCGGTGGTGCGGCTGCTTCCCCCTCGGCCACGGAACGTGGCTCCGGCGGCACGAATAAACGCACCTCGTTCATGTACTTCCCCCGTTGTACCTCTCCTCATGGCTGACCGTGACGGGCCAACCAGAGGCAACACTCAATGTGACGACTTCTTAGACGTCGAAGATCACCCCGTGATACCGACGACTTACCGGCAAATTTTCCCCGTGCCGGGTGGCGATCTGTTTCCGAGCGATTTCCCCGTCGCCCGCCGATCGCGCAGATCCCCCTAGTTCCTGCTGATCACCTGCCCCGCTGCGGCGACGGTGACCTCTTGCGGCGCGGTGACAGCGCGTCGCGAAATCTGGAGCTTGTCGACGTCCTTGCGCCGCATCACGCGTCGCGCCGAAGCAGTGTAGAGGTCGGCACTCTTGAGGTGCTCGACGTCGCGGACCACCGCGAGATCACGCAGGGCGAAGTCGAGGGCGATCTGTAGCTGGTGATCGTCGACGTGCTCGTCGTGGCGCGCGCGCCGCGGCAGCATGATCGGGCACCGTCCGGCTTCCAGACTGGCCAACGCTGACCCCGTGCCGGCATGCGCGATCACCACATCGGCTTCACGCATCGCGTCATGCAACTCCGCTGCGCGCACCCGCTCCCTCGCGTCGATGCCCAGCCCGCTGGCATCGGTGACTCCGGTCTGCCACAGAACCTCGGCCTCGGCCGGCATCAACTCGACGAGCCGTTCGAGTGCTCGCCTGAAGCCATAGGGCGAGGTGCCCAATGTGACCACGGCCTTCGACACCGCCTGGACGGGTTCGACGGCGCGCGTCTCGTAGACGTCCCAGGGTGAGGCGAGGTAGTCCCACGACCCGCCGGTCAACGACATCGACTGGCTGAAGGTGCGTACGCCTGGCACCTTGGCGAGCACCGATCCCGACAACGACGGCTGAGTGACGCGCGTGGCGCTCTCGATGTAGACGGCCTCGATGCCGCGGGCGCGGGCCTGCGGCAGCACCGCGAGGGCAAGAGCGGCACCAGTACTGACCACCAGTGTCACGTCGTAGCGACTGAAGAGCTTGCGGGTGGCCGCGGTGTTGCGAAGGAGGGCGCCGACGTTGCGCGGCGGGCACGGAGCCACCCAGAAGACGTTCTCACCAGCGAGAAGCGACTCGGTTTGGGGCGTGCGAGGCGTCACCCACACGACGTCGTCATCGAGCATCAGCCGCTGACGAAGCGTGTGGAGTTGCATGATGTGGCCGCCGTCATTGGCCACCAGCAAAACCGCCATCGAAAGAGATCCCCCGTTTGTGTAGGTGAGGGATGATCCAGTTCCCTCGATGAAGACGTTGCCAGGTAGTACCAAACCGTTCAATAGTCCTAAAGGACCATTGCCAGCTAGCCACCGGCCCCACCATTTGGACAGCCGCTCCGCCGGTGTCCATTCCCGCGCTCAACAATGCCACCGCATCGCCAGGTCGGGCCACTAGCGTTGGTGTGGTGTCACTCACTTTGCAGGAATCGCGGGCACGGGCGGCCCTGATCGACGACGTCAGCTACGACATCGACCTGGACCTGTCCAGTCCAGCCGACTTCGGCTGCGTCACCCGGATCCGGTTCGCCGCCAGGGCACCAGGCACGGCCACCTTCCTCGAATTCGCCGCGGCCGACGACCTGCGCGTCGTCGTCAATGGCGTCGAACGTCAAGGGATCTACTCCGGCGGACGCATCCTCCTCGACGACCTGGCCCTCGACAACGAGGTGGTGGTGTCGGCTCGCCTGCCCTACGTCACCGACGGCGAGGGCATGCACACCCTTCTCGACTCAGTCGACGCCGAGCGCTACGTCTCGGCCTACTGCAGCATGGACGTCGCCCAGCGGGTGTTCCCCTGCTTCGACCAGCCGGACCTCAAGGCCCGGATCGCCTTGTCGGTGACCGCCCCCGCGCACTGGTCGGTGCTGGCGAACGGACGCGTCGCGGAGCAGAAGGTCGGCGAGGTCACAGCGCGGTGGAGCTTCACTCCCACGCCGGTCATGCCCACCTATCTCTTCGTCGTCTGCTGCGGGCCATGGGCAAGCAGCACCTGGGAACGGTCGGTCCGCACTGTCGACGGGCACCGGACCGCGACCTTCGGCTGGCATGCGCGAGCGTCGCAGTCGAGACAGCTCGAGCGCGACGCCGACGAACTGCGTCGCATCACCGACGCCTGCTTCGACCACTACCAGCAGGTGTTCACCGAGCCCTACCCGTTCGACGACTATCACCAGGTCTTCGCCCCAGGGCTGACCTGGGGGGCGATGGAGACGCCGGGCGCGATCACCTTCCGCGACGAGCTCCTCTTCCGCGGCGACCCCACCCCCGAGCAGAGCCTGAGCCGCGCGGAAACCATCGCGCACGAGATGGCGCACATGTGGTTCGGCGACCTCGCGACCATGCGCTGGTGGGAGGACACCTGGCTCAACGAGTCCTTTGCCGACTACATGGGGTACGCCGTCGCGGCCGACTCCGCGGGCTACGACGCCACCTGGGTCGACAACGCGCTGATCCGCAAGCCGACGGCCTATCGCGCCGATCGCCGACGGTCCACTCACCCAGTGGCGCCCGCTCCCGAGGACGTCACCGACGTCGACACCGCCTTGGGCAACTTCGACATGATCACCTACGCCAAGGGCAACGCCGCGCTCAACCAACTGGTGGTATGGCTCGGCCAAGAGGCGTTCAACCGCGGCTCCGATGCCTACTTGACCAAGCACCGGTTCGCGAACGCGGACCTCTCTGACTTCCTCGACGCCCTGGACTCAGTCACCGACCGTGACGTGCGCGGTTGGGCCGACCGGTGGCTGCGGACCACCGGGTTCGACACGATCCTCGTCGAGGATGCCGGGAGCGGGCCGGTCCTGCGACGGCAGGGCTCTCGACGGCACCGGCTCGGCGTCTCTGCCTATGACGACCAGTGGCGCTTGGTCCATCATCAGCTGGTCGAACTGGGCGACGAGCCCGTGGCGTTGCCGGAGTGGGGCGGCCGACTTGTGGTGCCGAACAGCGGCGAGGAGAGCTACGCGCTGGTGCGGCTGACGCCCACCGCGGAGCGATCCATCGCGGCTGGACTCTCCGAGATCACCGAGCCACTGACCCGCGCCATGGTGTGGGCCCACGAGTTGGAGCGCGCCGAGTCCGGTGACCTGTCAGTGCGTGTCGTCATCGACCTGGTGCGCGACCACCTCGCCGTCGAGCGGCACCCGATTGTCTTTGCCGGGGTGCTGCGCCAGCTCTCCGGACGCATCGCGCCACGATTCGCCAATCCGGAGGAGCGGGTACGGCTGCAGGCCGCCGTGGCGATGGCCGCGCAGGCAGCGCTCGACGACGCTCAGGCCAGTCCGCTGCACCGCGATGCCATCCGCGCCCTCGTCACGGCGAGCGAGGACCTCGACCTGCTGGACAGATGGCTCACCCGCGACCGGGTCGAGCACGGCCCCGTCCTCGACCCGGATCTACGGTGGCAGATCGTGCGCCGCCTGGTCGCATCCGGCCGAGACGTCGCGCTGATCGAGACCGAACTCGAGCGCGACCGGTCGACGACCGGGCACCAGGCGGCTCTGCGCGCCCGCGCCGCCTCACCATTCGAACAGGCGAAAGCCGATGCCTGGGCGGCGATGGTCGACGAGGACCTCTCCGGGCGGGAGTTCGAAGCCACCGGACTCGGTCTTTTCGAGCCAGGTCAGCACGAACTCGTCGCTCCCTATCTCGCTCGCTATCTGGCGGCCGGGCCCAGTTGGGTGGCCGGGCACGGGCAGGGCTTCGCGCGCAGCATCGACGCCGTCTTTCCGTGGCTTCCGTTGCCGGACGACGTGCTCACCACGTTCCGGCACGACCTGGCGACCGTGTTGTCAGCAGGGCTCCCGACCCTGTTGCAGCGGCACTGGGACGACAGCCTCGACGATCTCGACGCGGTCTTGGCGGTGCGTGGACTCAGTCCTCGAACATCGTCGTGACCGAGCCGTCCTCGAAGACCTCGCGGATCGCGCGCGACAGCAACGGAGCGATGGAGAGACAGGTCAATTTGTCGAAGCGCTTGTCATCGGACAGCGGAAGCGTGTCAGTCACGACGACCTCCACGGCCGGTGAGTTCTTGAGGCGATCCACCGCCGGCGCGGAGAGGATGGGGTGAGTGGCAGCGATGATCACCCCGGCCGCACCGTCGGCCATCAGCGCTTCCGCCGCCTGCACGATGGTGCCGCCGGTGTCGATCATGTCGTCGACCAGCACGCACATCCGGCCTGTGACCTCGCCCACCACCCGGTTGGCGACGGTTTCGTTGGGACGGTCGGCCCTCCGGGTCTTGTGGATGAATGCCAGCGGAGTGCCGCCCAGCCGAGCCGACCAACGCTCGGCCACCTTGATCCGGCCGGCGTCGGGTGACACCACGCTGAGCTTGTGCTGGCCGTAATTGGCCTTGACGTAGTCGGCGAGGATCGGCAGCGCCATCAAGTGGTCGACCGGGCCGTCGAAGAACCCCTGGATCTGGTCGGCGTGCAGGTCGACGACGATCAGCCGATCGGCGCCGGCGGTCTTGAACAAATCGGCCATCAGGCGCGCAGAGATCGGTTCACGACCACGGTGCTTCTTGTCCTGACGGGCATAGCCGTAGAACGGCATCACGACCGTGATCCGTTTGGCCGATGCCCGCTTGAGGGCATCGACCATGATCAGGTGCTCCATGATCCATTCGTTGATCGGCGACGTGTGGCTTTGGATCACGAAGGCGTCCGACCCGCGAACCGACTCCTCGAAGCGGACGTAGATCTCCGAGCTGGCGAAGTCGTAGGCCGTTGTCGGGACCAGGGCGCTTCCGAGCTCTTCGGCCACTTCCGCTGCGAGGGCCGGGTGGGCTCGGCCGCTGAAGACCATGAGGTGCTTCTTGGTGGTCTTCTTGGTCTTCGGGAACGCCACGGGAGATCGCCACTCCTTGTTGGAATCGTGGGTGGTCGAGCGGGCGGGTCGAGGGTCCGCCGACCTATTCAGGATTGTTGCGTATCGGTCTCAGCCGCGGGCACACCGGGTGCCTGACCTTCGCGTGCCCGCTGGGCTGCCGCTGCCGCTGCCTGCCGTGCCCGCCCGGCGGCGTTCGGTCCACCCGTCGATATTGCGCTGGTCACCAGCCGACACCGCGAGAGCGCCGGGAGCCACATCGCGACGCACGGTCGTGCCGGCCCCGGTCGCGGCGCCGTCGCCGACGGTCACGGGCGCCACGAAGACGTTGCCGGAGCCGGTTCGCACGTGGCTGCCGATCGTGGTGCGGTGTTTGGCGACGCCGTCGTAGTTGGCGACGATGGTGCCGGCACCGATATTGGAGTCCTCCCCGATCTCGGCGTCCCCGACATAGGAGAGGTGGGGCACCTTCGACCCCGCCCCGATCGAGGCGTTCTTGGTCTCGCAGAAGGCCCCGATCTTGCCGCGCTCACCGAGCACGGTTCCCGGTCGGAGATAGGTGAACGGCCCCACGGAGGCGGCTGCGCCGACGACCGCCAATTCGCCGTGGGTGCGCACGACTCGCGCGCCCCTGCCGATCTCGCAGTCCTTCAGCGTGCAGTCGGGTCCGACCACGGCGTCCTCGTCGACGACCGTGGCGCCCAGCAGTTGCACACCGGGCAACAGCACCACATCGGTATGCAGCACCGCGTCGGCATCGATCCAGGTCGTGGCCGGATCGATGATGGTGACGCCGTCCCGCATCCACCGGTCGAGAATGCGTCGATTGAGTTCCTTGCCCAGCGCGGCCAGTTGTGAGCGGTCGTTCACACCCTCGGTCTGCATGACGTCGTCGATCAGATGGGCGCCGACGGTCAGCCCGGCTTCGCGGGCCAGCGCGACCGCATCGGTGAGATAGAACTCGCCCTTGGCGTTGGTGTCGGAGATCTTCGGCAGCGCCTCGGTCAGGAAGGCCGCGTCGAAGGCCAGGATGCCGGAGTTGATCTCATCGATGTCGCGCTGTGCAGGAGTGGCGTCGTTCTCTTCGACGATCGCCTCGACGTCACCTTCGCCGTTGCGGACGATCCGGCCGTAGCCCCGCGGATCGGGCACGCGGCCGGAGAGGATGCTGACGGCTCGCTCGGCCGCCCGGTGCTCCGCTGCGAACGCACGCAGCGTCTCGGCCGTCAGGAGCGGGGTGTCGCCGGTGACCACCAGAACGGTGTCGCCGGTGCCGCCCAGACTGTCGGGGCCATCGGTCGCCAACAGCGACTCCACGCCCACTGAGACGGCGTAGGCCGTCCCGTAGGGAACCGGGGGCCCTCCGGGTGTCGATACTGGCTGCACAGCCAGATGACAGTTGGGGTCAAGCGCCTTGATGTGGGCGCTCACCTCGTCGGCCTGGTTGCCGACCACGGCCACCACTCGCCGCGGCTCGGTGGCGCGGACGGCGTGCAGGACGTGCCCCACCATGCTGCGTCCCCCGAGTTGATGCAGGACTTTCACGGTCTTCGACTTCATCCTCGTACCGCCACCGGCGGCGAGGATGATGACGGTCAGATTCTGCATGTGTGCCCTCCGAGCGCTCAGACCTGAGCTCCCCGGGTAGGAGTCGAACCTACGTCGCTAATCCTGATTCAAAGTCAGGCGGGCCCTGCCGGCAGACCAACCGGGGATAGACCGAACACACTACGACGTCGCGGCGGTGGAGCAGAACTCCGGACCGGCGCCGCACGGACTAGTGTCGGTGGTGTGCAGCTACCCGTGATGCCTCCGGTGCAACCGATGCTCGCGAAGTCGGTGAAGGGGATTCCCGACCCGGCCTCATTCAGCGACGACCGCTATCCCGGCCTGTCGTTCGAGCCCAAGTGGGATGGCTTCCGGTGCGTGCTGTTCAAGGACGGCGACGAGGTCGAGCTGGCTTCGCGCAACACCAAGCCGCTCACTCGATACTTCCCTGAGGTGGTCGAGGCTGCGCAACGGCAGTTGCCGGACCGGTGCGTGCTCGACGGCGAGCTCTTCGTCGCCCAACAAGCCGATGGAGCAGCTGACGGCGACCGCGCCCGGCTGCAGTTCGAGGTGCTCCAGGAGCGGATCCACCCGGCAGCCTCGAGGGTGACCCTGCTTGCCGAGCAGACGCCGGCGTCGTTCGTCGCCTTCGATCTGCTGGCCCTCGGTGACGAGTCCTACCTCGATCGCCCATTCGCCGAACGCCGCGCCCGGCTGGCCGATGAGCTCGATGGGCTCGACGGGCCGTGCTTCTGCACGCGCACCACCGACGACCCTGCCGAGGCCGACGAGTGGTTTCGCACCTTCGAAGGCGCCGGGCTCGACGGGGTGATCGCCAAACCTCTCGCTGCGCCCTACCGGCAGAACGCCCGCACCATGCTCAAGATCAAGCACAGCCGGACCGCCGACGTGGTGCTGGCCGGACTGCGTGAGCACAAGACCTCCACTCCGGAGCGTCCCTTGGTGGGTTCACTGCTGCTCGGGCTGTATGACGAGGACGGATCGCTGCAGCACATCGGCGTCTCCGCCTCGTTCACCGCTGCCCGACGGGCCAGTCTGATCGACGAGCTGGCCGACCTGGTGTGTCCGATCGAGGAGCATCCCTGGGGCCGATGGCAGGAATTCCTGGTCGCCAACCCCGGCCGGGTGCCGGGCACTCAGAGCCGCTGGAGCCAAGGCAAGGACCTCTCGTTCACGCCCCTGCGACCCGAACGAGTGATGGAAGTCGGCTATGACCATATGGAGGGTCGGCGGTTCCGCCACACGGCCCACTTCAAGCGGTGGCGTCCCGACCGCGATCCAACGTCGTGCGGCTATGACCAACTCGACGAACCCGCGAGTTACGACCTGGCTAGGATTCTGCGATGACCGACCCCACCACCCCTGAACCGCAGGGGACGCCGTATCACGTCGTCCTGCTCGTCGAGAAGGCGCTGACGAAGGCCGACGCCGCCCAGGTGCACGAACTTCACACCGGAATCGAGGGACCGGTCTTCTACCACGTGTTGATGCCGGTCGAGGACGCCGCCGCCCGGATCGAGGCCTCTCTGGGCACCCTCTCCGCAGGCGATGTGATGGCGGCCCCCGGCACGATGATGAACGAGGTCGACCTCGCCGCCGTTCGACGCGAAGCGGAGGACCGCTGTCACCACGACCTCAACGTCACCCTTCGGGCCCTCGCCCTCTCCGGCGCACAGGCCGAAGGCGAGACCGTCGAGGACGAACCGGTGCACGCACTTACCGAGGCCGTGGCTCGCCTCAAGGGTGACGAGGCGATCGTGCTCACCCGGCCCCACGTCGTGGCCGAGTTCCTTCACCTCGACTGGACCTCGCGGGCCCGCCGCAAACTGGGGGTGCCCGTGCTCCACCTGTTGGAGCATCAAGCGGACGACGTCGACAGCTCGGGCGATCAGCCCGAGTCCGACGATTCGGCCTCGTGAGGATCCTTTCCCGCACCCGTTCGACCGGTACCGGGGATTCCGGGACCGGCGACTCGCCGGGCTCGGGACCGCGAGCGGTCTACGCGCGGATCCTCGACGGCGACAGTCTGTGGCTGGCGGTCGAGGAGGCAACCGGCCCGCTGGCGATCCGCGATCGGGCGACCGGCCGCGTCACTCCCCTCGGGAGCGACCTCCCCGACCACCCGGGGCTGACGTCGGTGCGCACGAACCTCGCGGCCCAGGCGGGCACGGGCGAGACAGGCGCTGTCTTCGACGTGGTCACCCTCAGCCGGCGGGGAGCGAAGCCGGTGTGGATCGCCACGCCGGCCATCGACGATCCGATCACGACTCCACCCAGCCGCGACGACAGGTGGCAGTTCACGATCCGCCGGTCCGACGACGGCTTCCTCCGGGTTCGTCGCGACTCCCTCGCGCCGGCGGCCTATGTCTCGTCGACCGCGTCGACGGCCGCCGGCACCGGCCTGACGATCCAACTGCGGCTGTCCCGCGCACCGTCGCATCCGCCTCGCCTGGCGCTCGTCGACACGGAGAATCGATCCCATCCGCTCACCACGGTGGAGTTGCACGACATCGACGACGGAGCGGAGTCGCGTCTATGGAGCGGCGAACTGACGATCGCGGCTGTGCCGTCCGAGCCAGGTGTGGCAACGTTGCTGGCGGTCGTCGTCGGCGACGAGGTGTGGCCGGTGCTCCGCGATCACAACGATCTGCGCTCACCGGGACGATCGGTGGTGCTGCCGGGCCTGACCGATCCAGAAGGCGACACCGAGCTGGTGCGGGTGCAGTACCAACACGAGGCGCGGATCCGGATCTGGCGCCCGGACCCAGCCGGAGGGGCTGACTGATGCGGATCGGCTTCCTGGTGTTCAACCTCGCCGGCATGGGGGGCACCTCACGCGCCGCCATCACCCAGGCCAATGCGCTGGCCCGGCGGCCCGGCGGTCACCGGGTGACCCTGTTCAGCGTCACCCGATCCGCTGACGACCCGCACTACGCCATCGACCCCCAGGTCGAGGTTCAGTGGCTGGTCGACGTCCGACCCGACGTCGAGCCCAGCCTCGTGGAGCACGCCGAGGGCCTGCCCCCCGCGCTGGAACGAGAGCTGGCCGAGCGCCCATCCCTGCTGGTTCCGCCGGCGTGGGACGGGCAGTTCAGTGCGCTGACGGACGTGGCCCTCGAGCACCGGCTCCCCCACGTCGACCTCGATGTGCTGGTGACGGTCACTCCCGGCCTGCTGGCGGCGGCCGTTCAGTTCGCTCCGGCGTCCACCGCACTCATTCACCAAGAACACCGGTCGACCTCGTCGCGCGAGGGGGGTCTCGAACCCTTGCTGGCCTTCGGCCCGCGCGCCGACCTTGTCGCGGTGCTGACCGAACCGAACGCGGAGTGGTTGCGCACTGAGCTCGGCGAGGGCGCCCCGCCGGTCGTCGTCGTCCCGAACGCCCTCTCGGCGGGCTATGTACCGCGCTCCCGGCTCGATCAGCCGGTGATCCTGGCGGCCGGCCGGCTGGTGGCCGAGAAGCAGTTCGGCCATCTGGTCCGAGCCTTCGGGCAGATCGCTGAGGACTTTCCCGACTGGAGACTGCGGATCTGCGGCGACGGCGGGGCGCGCGTGCAGTTGTTGGCAGCGGCCCGCAAGCTCGGCCTCTACGACCGGGTGGAGATCCCGGGTGCGGTGAGCGACCTCGCCGGCGAATGGGCCAAGGCCAGCGTCGGCGCGCTGTGCTCGGTGGCCGAAGGCTTCCCGCTTGTTCTTCAAGAAGCGATGGCGGCCGGCGTACCCGTTGTCTCCTATGACTCCCCCACCGGGCCGCGGGCGATCATCGAGCATGAGGTGACGGGTCTGCTGGTCACGCCCGGTTCGGTCGACGACCTCGCCGCGGCCCTGCGGCGGCTCTGCGGCGACCACGACCTGCGCTCCGATCTCGGTGCCGCCGCCGAGCGCGCCGTCCACCGCTGGGACCCGCAACCGATCGCCGAGCAGTGGGAGACCCTGTTCATCCAGGCGGTCCGTCGTCGTTCGGCCGCAGGGAAGGCCGGCCGCCTGGCGGGTCAGCACGCCAACACACCTGTGGTTTCCAGCGGCACACCGAGCGACACTGCCGCCCCTGCCGGCGCGACAACCGAGACCGCGGTGGCCGCGGGGAACGCTCGGCGGACTCCCACCGCGGCCCGCGAGGTGGCGTGGCGCTGGGCCGTCGAAACTGCGCGCGGGGCTGCGGGAACGGACTGGTTCACCATCCCCGCCCATACCGACGACGAGCCGGTGCTGGTGGTACCGAGCGACCGGCGGCGCGACTTTCTGGTGGACCTGGCCGAACGCATCGACGCGAACGCCGCCGGCGCCACCGACGCGCCGGGCGGCGACGTGATGCTCCGCGACCCCGGCGACGACGGCTGGCCACCACGCGCCGACGCGACGGGTGCCCTGGCCCGGCAACTGGCCTCCAGTGCCATCGGGCGGATCCGACTGACGGCGGCGCCCGATCCCGGCGGTGTCACGGTCGAATTCTGGACCCGGCGCGGAGCCGAGCTGGTCGCGCCACGACCCAACCGCTACACCGGGCGAGTGCCGATCGGCGCCACGACCGCCCGCTGGGGGTTCGCCGACGTCGAGACCCCGACGCTGCCGATGATGCTCCCGCCGGTGGTCGGCGAGGTCGACTTCGAGGTGGACGTCGTCTACACCTGGGTCGATGGATCGGACCCCGCCTGGCTGGCCGCGAAGGACGAGCGGCTGGCCGCGGCGGAGGGGACCGCCGCCGCGCGAGCCGCCAGCGGCAAGGCTCGATTCGAGAACCGTGACGAGCTGCGCTATTCGCTGCGTAGCCTGCACGCATTCGCACCCTGGGTGCGGCACGTCTACGTTGTGACGGCCGGCCAACGCCCCGCGTGGCTACTCGATGATGACCGCCTCAGCGTCGTCGACCACCGCGACATCCTCCCCGCCGACGCACTGCCCACCTTCAACTCCCACGCGATCGAAACGGGGCTGCACCACATCGAGGGCCTGGCCGAGCACTTCGTCTATGTCAACGACGATGTGTTCCTGGGCCGTCCAGTGCGCCCAGAGCTCTTCTTCACCGGCGCGGGCCAGTTCGCAGCCTTCCCCAGTCCTCACGTCATCGGGCTGCCCGACCACGCCGACGCGCCCTATCTCGGTGCCGCCATCAACAATCGTCGGTTGCTGGCCGAAGCCTTCGGGGTCACGATCACCCACACCATGGCGCATACGCCGCATCCACAGCGACGCTCGGTGCTGGCCGAGATCGAGCAGCGCTTTCCCGATCAGGTGGCGGCAACGGCACGGTCTCCGTTCCGCTCCTCAGCGGACATCTCGCTGCTCTCCAACTTCGCCCAGCACTACGGCCTGATCACCGGCTCCGCCGTGCAGGGGTCGTTGGCGCACTCGTTCGTCGACCTGGCCGGCAATGCGGTCGGGGCCACCTTCGATCGCCTCAGCCGTGAGCGCGACCAGGACAGCATCTGCATCGGCGACCACCACGACTTCGCGTTCGAGATCGGCAAGGTCGAGACGTTGTTGAGCGGCTTCTTCGAGGGCTACTTCCCGGTGGCGTCGCCGTGGGAACGGCCGACCCATTAGCGCTCGGCGCGTCCGGTGATCCGATCCAGCCACGCTTTGGCCTGATTGGCAGGCCTGTGGGCCGCGGTGCTGTCGGCGAGCTTGGCCTTGGCAGCCTGCAGTTTCTCCTGGCTCGCGTCCAGATGGCGTTGCTTGGCCTCGATCTTGGCGCGCATGGCGCGGCGTACTGCGGCCACCTCTGCCGCGGTCTGGTCGGACACCAGGGCGGCCGCCGCCTCGTACATGGCGACATACTCCTGGCGAAGTTGGGTCAATTCGGCGCTGACGGTGGCGTCACCGGGGTCGTCGACCAACCGGTTCATCGCACCCCAGGTGTGTTCGGCCAGGTCGCGCAGTTGCGGCGCCACCGCCAGGTCGTCCCAGGTGATCTGCGAACGGTTGAGCTTCGCGTCGATGAAGTCGTCGATCGGGTGCTGCTCGTTTGAGGTGAGGTCGGTGTCGAAGGTGAGCTCGAGTTGGTCGCCGGCGCGCCCGATCGCGGTGCGCCAGTCCTCGATCAGGTCGGCGTAGCGGACGAAAGCGCGTTCGTGTACCCGGGTCACGCGTTCGGTGACGAAAGCGGCGTTCACCCAGGCAGCGATGTTGGCGGTCTCGCGTTGCAGCCGCAATGTCTCCGACTGCTCGCTCAGATAGGCGGAGTCGCGCGAGCGCACGACTTCGGTGGGGTGTCGCAGCATGGTGAGAGTGGTGAGTTCGGCGCCGAGTTGGCCCGACACCTTCAGCCAGAGGTCGTGCACCCAGAAGGCGCGAGGGTCCTTGATGAGCACCTGATGATGGTCGAGCTGTTCGGAGAGCCAGGCCCGCAGCTCCTGCTCGACTTCGCGTGTCACCGCGGCGGCGGCCACTTCAGCGACCTCCGGACGCGCGTCGATGGTGCGGACCGGGAGAGGGTTGAGCAGTTGTTTGTGGAACTCGGTGACCCACAACGGCTCGTAGTACCCGCGGGTGTTCTTCTCGTCGGCATCGACCTCGGGCTGGGGGATGTAGAGACCGAGTCGCTTGAGGGTCCCGGCGACACTACTGGTGCCGCTGCGTCCGGAGCCCGTGACCAGCACCAGTTTGACCTCTTCGACCACGGTGCGAGGCTACCGTCCCTGGGTCACCAATCCCCGCAACCCCCGTGGCACGTCATACGGATGGAGCCTTCTAAGGCGCGCGACGTATGACGTCTTACGCCGGGGGTCGTGCTCGCCGGGGTTTCGGGCGACGCGATGGTCCTCGCTCACCGTCCCTCAGTCCGCGATCCTGTTGCCGTGCTCGTCCCAGTGTTCGGCCACCTTCTTGCTGGGCTGTACGCGAGGAGGCTCACCCGGCATCTTCGGATAGTCGGGCGGGTAGTTGAGTTCCACCGCCCCCTGTTCCTCCCATAGCGCCAGCAGCGGATCGAGTGAGTGGTGGGTGTCGTCGATGCCGAGCCACGGGTCGCCGTCGGCCAGCCGGCCGGGCACCGTGAACAGGTTGAACTCGGCCGGATCGGTGACGTCGGCCAGCTCCGTCCAGCTCATCGGAGTCGACACCGGAGCTCCGGCGATCGGGCGCAGCGAATAGGCCGAGGCGATCGTGCGGTCGCGGCAGTTCTGGTTGAAGTCCACGAAGATCCGCTCGCCGCGCTCTTCCTTCCACCAGGCCGTGGTGACGCCGGCGTCGCGCTTCTCCAACTCACGACCGAAGGCGATCGCGGCGTGCCGCACCTCGGTGAACTCCCAACGCGGCTCGATCCGCACATAGATGTGCACGCCCCGATTGCCCGACGTCTTGGGGTAGCCGGTGATCCCGAGGTCGGTCAGGAGTTCGTTGGCCACGCCAGCCACTCGCACGGCGTCGGTGAACGACGTGCCGGGCTGTGGGTCGAGGTCGATCCGCAGTTCGTCGGGGTGATCGACGTCGTCGCGGCGCACCGGCCACGGATGGAAGGTCAGCGTCCCCATGTGGGCGCACCAGACCGGCACCGCGATCTCGGTCGGGCAGATCTCGTCGGCGGTTCGCCCCGAAGGAAACGTCACCTCGACCGTCTCCAGATAGTCGGGCGCCCCCTTGGGGACCCGCTTCTGATAGAAGGCCTCCGCCTTGCGGTCCTGGGGTCCGGTCGCGAGCCGCATCCCCTCCCTGACCCCCGAGGGCCAGCGCTCCAGAGCCGTCGGACGGTCGCGAAGAGCGCGCATCAGGCCATCACCGACCGCAGCGACGTATTCCGCCACCATCAGTTTGGTGACCTCCGGAGTGCGGCTCGTGGCTTCGTAGACAACCCGGTCGGGAGAGGAAACCCGAACGGCTCGATCGCCCGCGATCACTTCTGCGGCGGGAGTGGCCATGGCGCCAACCGTATCCTGAGGACATGGGTTACCAGATCGAGAAGTCTGACGAGCAGTGGCGTGCGGAACTCACG
Source organism: uncultured Actinomycetota bacterium (assembly GCA_963781605.1). GTDB lineage: Bacteria > Actinomycetota > Actinomycetes > Propionibacteriales > Nocardioidaceae > Nocardioides. The sequence goes on along the minus strand of CAWAGO010000008.1, from coordinate 498,488 downwards.
CCCGAGGAGTACGCCGTCCTGCGGGAAGCGGGCACTGAGCGTGCCTTCACCGGTGAATACACCGACACCGAAACCACCGGGGTCTATTCCTGCAAGGCCTGCCAAGCGGAGTTGTTCACCTCCGACACCAAGTTCCATTCCGGGTGCGGCTGGCCGAGCTTCTATCAGCCGGTGGCCGACACGATCGAGTACATCGAGGACACCTCGCTCGGGATGAAGCGGGTCGAGGTCCGCTGCGCCAACTGCGGCTCACACCTCGGTCATGTGTTCCCGGACGGCTACGGCACCCCCACCGGCGACCGTTACTGCATCAACTCGATCTCGATCACCCTTCAGCCCAAGGAAGCCTGACCCCGTCGGGGGTCAACCGACCGGCTGCAGCAGCGAGTCGACGCGGACCGTACCCGCGCCATAGGTCTCGTCCGCCCAACGCTGCAGGCTGCCGTCGTCGTAGGTGACGGTGATCGCCACCACGTCGAGTTCGACGACCGCACTGCTGAGGTCGGGCACGGCCTCGAGTTCGGCGCGAATGGCCTCCAGTGACGCTGCGTCGTGGGCCGAGCGGGTGATGCAGAGCGGGCCACCCCAGAGTTCGCGCAAGGTCACCTCGGCCTCCGCCGGAGCCCCCGTGACCACCACGTTCACCACAACGTTGGACGGGTCGTTGGCTCCGAGGTCGCCGATCGCCTCGCCTTGCGGCTCGATCGTCCCCGGGGCTTGGCCCTGGTCGATCCACACCGCGGTCAAACCATCGAGGTTCTCGGCCGCGCGGAGCACTGCTGACAACGACCGTGAGGTCGTCGTGGATCGATCGACCGGCTGCCACCCGCCCTCCGGCTCCGGGCAGCGCGTCGCCAACGGGTCCACGGGCGGCTCGGCGACCATCGGGTCGTAGAGCGCCAGCGGGATCGCCTCCTGCGTCAGAGTGAACACGTCACCGTCGTAGGTGCCGGTGAGCGCGAAGGTCCCCCACCGGACGTCGGAGGCCTGCTCGGTGTAGCGGGCGACCTGCTTCCAGGACCATCCACGGATCGGGATCCCGCCGCACTGCGGCGGATAAGACTCGGCGACAGCGAAGCAGAGCTCGGGTCCCCCGGACGCGGAGCCGGGCGCCTCGAGGACGGTGCCTTGGGTGCGCACTTCGCCGTCCGGCGTCGGTGCGGTGCCGGGCATCGGGAGCGAACTCGGTGGTGCCGAACCAGGGTCGGCCGGATCCACCGCACGTTGCCCCCCACCCGAGCCGGTGCACGCGCTCAGCGAGACGAGGAGTGCCAACGCCACGAGGGCGGTCGACCGATCCAACACGTTGGGTTTCATAGCAGTCTGACGTCGGCAGTCGCCGCGTGGTTCCACCCCGGCGCGCTGCCGCGACTGCCGGGGCGCGTTCACGGGAGGCGGTGGATGAGGTCGGTGGCGGTGACTCGTGGGCCGGTGTAGAACGGCAGTTCCTCGCGCACGTGCCGTCGAGCGTCGGAGGCCCGCAGGTCGCGCATCAGATCGACGATCCGGTGCAGCTCATCGGCTTCGAACGCCAACATCCACTCGTAGTCGCCGAGGGCGAAGCTCGCCACGGTGTTGGCGCGGACGTCGGCGTAGCCGCGCGCCAGCTGGCCGTGCTGGGCGAGCATGCCACGACGCTCGGCGTCATCGAGGAGGTACCACTCGTACGAGCGGACGAACGGATAGACGCAGACGAATGCCCGCGGTTCCTCGTCGGAGAGGAAGGCCGGCACATGGCTCTTGTTGAACTCGGCCGGTCGGTGCAGGGCCAGTTGCGACCAGACCGGATCGAGACGAGCCCCGAAGCCGGTCCGGCGCAGTCGGTTGTAGGCGTCCTGAAGCTGCTCCGGGCGTTCTGCGTGCCACCACACCATCAGGTCGGCGTCGGCACGGAGTCCGGAGACGTCATAGATCCCGCGGACCACCACATCCTCGGACGCGAGCTTGGCGACCAGGTCGTCGACCTCGGCGGCCTCGCGCGACCGATCGGCGTCGCCGAGCACATCACGCAGCCGGAACACCGACCACATGGTGTAGCGGATCGTCTCGTTGATCTCCCGCAGACGTGCGGCGTTGGACGGCTGGTCGGTGCTGGCGGGTCCCTGGCTCACAGCTCCATTGTGGCGCGCCGGGCCGAACCGATCACGGCCGGGATCCCAACGCCGTCGTACGCGGCGCCGCATACCGCGAGCCCACCCTCGCCCGCTCCGGACACCACCGCCACGTCCGCCCGGATCCGCTTCACTCGCCCTAAGTGCCCGACTGCATACTGCGGGAGGCCGCCACCCCAGCGCTGCACGTGCCAGTCGAGCGGGTCGGCGCTGACCCCGGCCACCAGGGCGAGCTCGGTCAGGGACGTGAAGACCAGTTCACGGTCGGTGGCCTGCAACGACGTTTCGTCTCCGTGCCGGCCCAGGGAGGTGCGCAGAAACACCAGGTCCTCCCCGCGCGGGCCTCGACCCCGCCCAGCATCGCGCACCCATGCCCACTTGGCGTAGGAATACGTCGCCGCCTTGATCGTGAGGCCCTCACGAGGGGGCACCAGGAAGCCCGACGCATCCTCGACGAGCGAGCCGGTGGCGGCCAGGTCGCGGGCGCGGAAGACAAGCGTGATGACGGCGACCGACGCGGTCTCAATGCTCGCGAGCTCGCGAGCGGCCAGCGGAGCGTGATCGGCCAGCAGCCGGGCGGTCGCCCCCGGTGGAGTGGCGAACACGACCGAGGTGGCATCGATCACCTCGGAGTCGGCTCGAGAGCCGACCACCAGTTGCCAGCCCCTCGCTGTGCGCCGCAACTCGTGGACCGCCGCTCGGGTGCGCGTCTCGAACAGCCCTGCCTCGACCATGGTGGCCGGCAGCAGCCCCATCCCCCCCTCGATCCCGGCGAACACGGATGCGCTGGCACTGGAGGTCGGAGGGGACATCGTTCCGGCCCCTGGATTGGCCTCGCCGCTGGCGCCAGTGCTCGCGGCGGTCAGAATCGACCCCTTCTCAGCCCATGACACCACTTGCGGTGCTGCGGCGCGGGCAGAGATCTCGCGGGCCCGGCCGGCGTACACGCCACCCAACAATGGTTCGACGAGAACGTCGGTCACGTCCCGGCCGAACCGTGCGTCGACCAGGTCTCCCATCGAGATGTCTTCTCCGATCGCCGTCGGCTCGAGATGGCGCTCGAACTCGGCGCGCACCATCGCGCTGCGAGACAGCAGCCCGCTGTCAGCCAGGTCCGCCAGATCGAGCGGCACCCCCATCAACGTGCGCGGCAAACGTCGCAGTTGGCCGGCGGACCAGATCCGCGACGAGACCACCGCCGGGTGGGTCACACTCAGCCCGAACTCCTCCGCCAACGCGACACCCTCGGGGCGTCGGTTGAGCATCGCCTCCGCCCCCACGTCGAGCGGAACGCCGGCGACCAGGTCGCGGCGCAGTTTGCCGCCCACCTCCGGGGATCCCTCCAGGAGCAGGACGTCGGCCTCGGGGTCGTCAGTGAGGAAGTGCGCCGCGGCCAGACCGGCGATGCCTCCTCCGACGACGACACGCAATGGCGGGGCTCCCACGCGCACACTGTGCCATGGCGTGCTCCGCGGCCAGCAGCCGACGGGAACCGGTAGCCGCTCCGTCGCGTCGGAAGGGCATGACACACCACATCTCTGCGACCCGCAGCCGGCGAACACAGCGGCTCCTCGCCACCGGGCTCGCCGTCGTCGTTCTTGCGCTCAGTGGCTGCGGCTCCGGCGCCGGCGACGATGCGGAGTCGTCCGCCGAACCCGCCTCCGCGGAGCTGGCGACCGGGGGCAGCGTCGACGCGCCGGCGGGAGACGCGAAGACCCAGGCGGGCGAGGCGGCCGACGTTCGCGTGCGAGCCCGCTCGGTGATCTCCACGGGGATGGTGTCGGTCTACGCCGACGAGGTGGCCGAGGCCCGCTTCGACGTGCAGGAGGTGGTTGACGGCGTCGGGGGTCAGATCGGAGACGAACAGACCGACACCGGCACCGAGGGCGCCGTGATCCGATCGCGTTTGGTCGTGAGGGTGCCGGCGGAGAGCTTCAACGAGACCATGACCGCCCTGGAGAAGATCGGGAACCTCACGTCGTCGAAACGGTCCTCCGAGGACGTCACCACCCAGGTAATCGATGTGGAGGTGCGGATTCGCGCTCAGGAACAGAGTCTGCGGCGGATCGAGGTTCTGCTGGACCGCGCCGAGTCGATCAAGGACATCGTGGACATCGAGGCCCAATTGACCCGGCGGCAGGCCGATCTCGACTCGCTCAAGCAGCAGCAGGCGTGGCTGGCCGACCAGACCTCGGAGAGCACCATCACGGTGCTGATCGAGAAGACGCCCAAGGACGGCGTCCCGCCCGTTGAGGACAAGAGTGGCTTCTGGGCGGGCCTCATGGCCGGTTGGAGCAATCTCACCGCGCTGGCGTCGGCCGTCGCCACGATGGTGGGAGCCGTGCTGCCCTTCGCGGTGACCTTGCTGCTGCTCGGCGTACCGCTGTGGTGGCTGTTCCGTCGTGCCTTGCCGATCCGGCCCGGGGGCACAGCCGAGCCGACGCCCACCACCGAGGGGTGAGCTGGGCCGGACGGGTGCCGGCCCGGCGTAGGGTCGTCGAGTGAGCAACACAACCTCCCACGCCGCCATTGACAACCTCCGCCTCGCGGTCCTGGTCGACGCCGACAACACCTCGGCCAAGCATGCGGCCGCCTTGTTCGAGGAGATCGCCAAGTACGGCACGGCAACCGTTCGGCGGGCCTATGGCGACTGGTCGGACGGACGACTGGTCAAGTGGCGACCCGAACTCAACTTGCACGCGATTCAGCCGATCCAGCAGTTCGCCTACACCACCGGCAAGAACGCCACCGACTTCGCCCTCGTGATCGACGCCATGGATCTGTTGTATGCCGGCAACCTCGACGGCTTCGTGTTGGTGTCCAGCGACAGCGACTTCACTCGGCTGGCGACCCGGCTACGCGAATCCGGCAAGATCGTGTTCGGCATCGGGGCCCGCAAGACACCACAGGCCTTTGTGGCGGGCTGCGACCGGTTCATCTATCTGGAGTTGCTGGACCAACACGCCGGCGACGACGACCCGGACAACGGCGAGAGCGACGACAGACAGCGACGACAGCGGCGACAGCGATGAGGCGCCGGCACCCCCACCCCTACGTCGGATCCTCACCGCGGCCATCGAGAGCACCTCACAAGACGACGGCTGGTCGGCCCTCGGCTCCGTCGGAAGCCATCTGGTCAAGGCGCACCCGTCGTTCGACCCAAGGCTCTACGGCCACGGAAAGCTCAGCAACTTGGTCCGCGGCGCGGACTATGTCGAAGTTCGCGCACCGGGCTCCGGGGCCGGCTCAACCGTGTGGGTGCGCCTCAAGCAGCCGGCGAAGTCGGGGAATCCTCGATCGGGTAGTTCTGCACGAAAGAAGTGAGCCGCGCCAACTGATCGGGATTCGTGCTCGGGATGACGCCGTGCCCAAGGTTGAAGATGTGGCCCTTGGCCGCTCGACCGGCGTCGATGATCTCGGCGGCGCGAGCGGTCATCACGTCAGTGGGGGCGAACACCAGCGTGGGGTCGAGGTTTCCCTGCACGGCGCGGTCCCCCACCAAGGGGAGCGCATCGGCCAATGGCATTCGCCAGTCCACCCCGACCACGTCGGCCCCCGCGTCGCCCATCAGCGACAACAAACTGGAGGTGCCCACTCCGAAGTGGATCCGAGGCACGCCCAGTGAACCTGCGTGGCTGAGGACCCGCGCGGAGTGCGGCATCACGAAACGGGCATAGTCGGTCGGGGTCAGCGCGCCAGCCCAGGAGTCGAAGAGCTGGACGGCGGAGACACCGGCGGCCACCTGGACCTCGAGATAGGCCGCGGCGATCCCGGCGATCTTGCGCATCAGCGCGTCCCACACGTCGGGCGCGCCGAACATCATCGCCTTCGTCGTGGCGTGCTCCTTCGAGGGACCGCCCTCGACGAGGTAGGACGCCACCGTGAACGGAGCGCCCGCGAAGCCAATCAGCGGGGTGCCGCCCAACGTCTCCACCAGGCGAGTCACCGACTCGGTGATGAAGGGCACGTGGGCCGGCGTCAGGTCGGGAATCGCCTCGACATCGGCCAACGTACGCACCGGTCGCGCCACCACCGGGCCCACGCCGGGGACGATGTCGAGATCGACGCCGACCGCCTTGAGCGGCAGCACGATGTCGGAGAAGAAGATCGCCGCGTCGACGCCATACCGCCGCACGGGCTGCAGCGTGATCTCGACCACCAGGTCGGGGGTCATGCACGACTCGAGCATGGCCACGCCCTCGCGCAAGGCGCGGTATTCCGGCAGCGAGCGTCCGGCTTGCCGCATGAACCAGACCGGCGTGTGACTCGGCTGCTCGCCGCGGGCTGCGGCCAAGAACGGGCTGTCCGCCAACGCGGGGTGTGCGGATGTCGCCATGGCGCGATCCTCTCAGGCGGGGCGGCGTGTTGGCACATCGCCAACGCGACGCCGGACCTACTGTGAAGCTATGGCCGTGCGTCCCGACACGCGCCCGGATACGGGCGCTCTCCCCCCTCCGTCGTCGTTCCGCGCGGCCGTGGAGGCGATGCAACGCGCCACGCTCCGGCCGGAGGTGCTGTGTGAGCCGATGCCGGCTCCCCAGCGCATCGCTCCACACGCCAGCGCCCTCTCCGCCGATGTCACCATCGATGGCACCGATGTCGGGACCGGCCGGATCATCGTGTTGCACGACCCCGACGGCAACGACGCCTGGGGCGGCACCTGGCGCTGCGTGGCCTATGCCCGAGCGGAGATCGAGCCCGAGATGATCACCGACCCGATGCTGGCGGCCGTCGGGTGGTCCTGGCTGACCGAGGCCCTCGACGCCCACGGCGCTCAGTTCCTCGCGCCTTCGGGCACGGTTACCCGCGTCGCCACCGAGCCGTTCGGCGGTATGGCCGAGGACGGCGGCACCGCCCAACTCGAGGTTCGCGCATCCTGGACCCCCACCGAGATCGATGAGCACCCCGAGGCGATCGCGTCACATGTCGAGGCTTGGGGTGAGCTCCTCTGCACCGCGGCCGGGCTGCCCCCGGTACCCGAGGGCGTCGCCACCATGCCCACTCGGAGGGGCTCCCGAGGCGCGGGTCGCTCGACCTGATGAGCTCCCAGCGAGGCGACGCCGCCCCGGGCGATGCCGCCAGCCCGCAGGACGCGACTCCAGGACGCCGACGACCACGAACTCGCCGCACAGCGGAGGCACCCGCACCAGAGGCGCCGCTGCTCGAACTGCGTGACGGGCTACCCACGGTGGCCGAGACTCCGGAGGCGTTGGCTGCCGTCTGTGCCGCGGTGGCGGCCGGCACCGGGCCAGTGGCGATCGACGCCGAGCGTGCCAGTGGCTATCGCTACTCCTCGCGTGCCTACCTCATCCAGTTGCGCCGCGAGGGGGCCGGAACGTCACTCATCGACCCCATCGCCTTCGACAGCCTGGCCCCGTTGGTCGAGGCACTCGAGGGCACCGAGTGGGTGCTTCACGCCGCCACCCAGGACCTGCCCTGTCTGGCCGAGGTCGGACTCCGTCCGGCCAACTTGTTCGACACCGAGCTCGCGGGCCGTCTGTTGGGCTACCCCCGGGTGGGCCTGGCGACCCTCGTGGAGACCTTGCTCGGACAGCGATTGCGTAAGGAGCACTCCGCCGTCGACTGGTCGACCCGACCGCTGCCGGCGCCGTGGCTGGAGTACGCCGCCCTCGACGTCGAGGTGCTGGTCGAACTGCGCGACACCCTGCGAGCCGAGTTGGTCGAGGCCGGCAAGCTCGGCTGGGCCGAACAGGAGTTCACGGCGCTTCTCGACTTCGAGCCTGCCCAGCGCGTCGAACCCTGGCGCCGCACGTCGGGCGGTCACAAGGTGCGCGGTCGCAGGGGCCAGGCAGCGGTGCGGTCATTGTGGGAGGCTCGCGATGCGATCGCCCGCGAACGCGATGTCTCGCCCGGTCGGCTCGTCCCCGACTCCGCCATCGTGGCGGCGGCCGACGCGTCACCGACCGACCGCGACGACCTACTGTCGACGTCGGGCTTCCATGGTCGCGGCGCCCGACGCTATGCGCGCGAATGGCTGCGCGCTCTCGACGAAGCCCGGCAGCTACCCGAGTCGGAGCTACCGCATCGCGCTCCGCGGACCGATGGTCCACCCCCGCCTCGAGCGTGGGCGGACCGCGATCCGGTAGCCGCCGAGAGGCTGCAGTTGGCCCGGGCTCACCTCACCATGCTCGCCGAAGAACTCACTCTGCCCATCGAGAACCTGCTCACCCCCGATCACGTGCGCCGGGTGCTGTGGAAGCCACCGAGCGAGCGCGACCCGGTCGCGCTGGCGCAGGCCGTCGCCGAGGCGCTGCGCCAGTTGGGCGCCCGCGAGTGGCAGATCGAGTACGCCGCTCCGGTGCTCGCGAAAGCGATCCTGGCGGCCGAGCCGGCCGACTGACCCTGTCGACTGACCCTGTTGGAGCTGGGTCGGTCAGGAACTGGGTCGGTCAGGAACTGGGTCGGTCAGGAACTGGGTGAGTTCGAGGACGTCGGTTCCGGTTCGGTCAATACACGCTGAGAGGCGACGTCGATCCGCTCGGTCAGCCGTGCCAGCGCATCCTCGTCCAGGACGGTCCGCTCGAAGAGGTCGCTCAGCGGCGATGCCACCGCCCGGTCGAGATCACTCCACGACTCGATCAGCGGCGGCTCGACCACGTTGCGCTGCCAGCGGGTGAACAACGCGGAACTTGCCGGCTGTCGGCCGACCTGGATGAAGTCGTCCGACGCGCTGACCTCGTTGTTGGTGGGCACCACCCCGCCGGTTCGCGCGAGCGACGTCATCGCCGGAGCCGACGCCATGTAGGCCAGCAGGTTGGCGGCCGCGGAGATGCTCTCGGTGTCGGCCGACATACACAGAGCGCTGAGTTCGCCGATGGTGGCGTTGCTGCCAAGGCTCGGCATCGCGATGACATCGAAGTCGAGTCCCTGCACCCTGCGCAAGCGCGGAACCCAGTCCCGGAAGCCGGCGACCATGCCCAATTTGCCGCGCTCGAACCAGGTGATCGCCGGGGCCTCCTCGAGCTGCTCGTCGGTGAGGGTCAGGCGCGGGTCTCGCAGCAGGGTGAGCGTCTCGGCGAGCGCGGCCTGGCTGGCATCGGAGGAGAAGTCGAGCGAAGTCGGAGACGACTCGTCGTCGAAGACCGAGCCGCCCCCGGACTCGATGAAGGGGGTCAGTCCTTTCACCGATGGGTCGATGTGGACACCTCGGGTGCCTCGACGCGGTCGCGTTGCGAAGTCGGCGGCAGCGGCGAACTGCTCGAACGTCCACGACGCCGGCCCTTTGGGGACATCGATCTCACGGTTGGCCATCCGGGTGAAGTCGACCAGGTCTCGGTTGTAGTAGATGAGCATCGGCGAGAAGGTCAGCGGCATGCACTGCAGCGCGTCGTCATAGGACATCGCCAACATCGCATCGCGGTTGAAGCCGTCGCCGAAGGATACGTCGCGCTCGTCCAGCAGATCCCCGACGGGCTGGGTCAGGCCGCGTTCGGTGAACCAACTGACGTCTTCGCGACGCAGCAGAAAGAGATCGGGAAGAGACTCCGCCGTCTTGAGCGCGGCCAGCGATCGGTCATAGTCATCGCGCGCATCGAGGGTGACGTTCGCCTGCCGACCGAACGGGTCGAAGCTGCGCACGGCGGTCCCGAAAGCGTCCAGTTCGGCCTCGGTCCCCCACAACGACATGCTCAGGTCGACCGGCTCGACCGGAGGCGCGGTGGGCTCGGGCGACGGTTCGTCCGACGGGGCCGGCGACGAGGGAGTCGACGTCGGGTCGGGCGCCGGATCGCTATCGGTGCAGCCGACCAGTGATGCGAGGAGTGTCACACAGGCCAGGGCCGCGACCAGAGTCCGACGACGCCGACCAGCGCGTGTGCTCATCCCCTGTCCTGTCTGTCCGGCTCGCTTGCGCGAGGCGCGACGTGTCGCTCGCCCGAGACGCCGCGGTGTCATGCACCGGGCCGGACCACCCTAGCGACTTGCGCCTCGCCATTCACACCGGGTGGAAGCGTCGGGCCGCCTCGACCACGGTGGCGATCATCTCGGGATCGAGGGGCGGATGCCCCGAAGGTGTGCACCGGACCGGGAGCGCCTCACGGCGCGTGGCCGCTCGAAGCGGCTTATGTTGGGACCCGGGGCTGCCGCGGCCCGGTGCACAGATCACAAGTCTAGGGGTCGCGCCAACCGGGCTGGCGGCTTCGGAGGATTTGATGCTTCGGCCCGAGAATCTGAGGTCCGGCCCGTACTGTGAGAGGTGTGAGCGAGCGACCTCATCACCGACCGTCGACGCCTGGTGCCACCTTCTTCGAGGCCAAGGTCGGGGACGACGACCCCACCGCGGCCCGCGAGGCGGCCGACCGGGTAGCCACACTGTTGGTGCGCGGGGCCCGGCATCGGGAGGATCAGGCGATCACCGACCGGGTGCTCCACCTCGCGGACACCGAGGGCCTCCCCGTGATCGCAGATCTCTGGGCCGCCGCCCCGGCCGACTCTCTCGCCGGGTGTCTGTGGCGGCTGTACCTTCTCCGGTCGTGGGTGTACGCCGACCCGCACGGTGTGGTCGACGAGTTCGATGCCGGGCGGGTGCACGCGCCGGTGTCGAGGGTGATCTCGGGGGTGGCCGAGCCGCCCCGCCCCGACGACCTGAAGGCGATGATCGACCAAGTGCTGCGCGGTGTCGTCGAGTCCGACTTCGCCGACGTGCTGTTGCGGGCCGCGGCCTTCGCCCGCGTCGTGGCCAGTGGCCGTGCGGCGCTGCAACTGCGCTCGACCGATTCGGCGCTGCGGATGCAGGGCCTCGCCGAGCAACTCGACCGGGCCGCACGCCTCGAGCTCGACGGGCGACTTGCCTAGCCCAGCAGCTTGCGGATTCTCTGGTCGCTGACCGGTTCGGCGGTCCCGAGTTGTTGGGCCCAGAGCGAGACCCGGTACTCCTCCAGCAGCCAGCGCACCCGGCGCAAGTCGGCGCCCGGCGGGCGATCCTCGGGCAGGGCGTCGATCCGATGAAGGTAGGCAGCCTGGAGTTCGGCGAGTTGGTCCATGGCCTGCCGGTCGCGAGCAGCCGCCTCCGACAGGCGGTGCCGTCGGTGCGCAAGGGCCTTGAGATAGCGGGGATAGTGGCGCAATTGCCGGGCACCGGCAGTCCCGATGAAGCCCCGCTCCATGAGTCGCGAAAGTTGCGCCTTCATATCCGACAGCGCCGGCAATTGGTCGAGCTGCGCGCGACCGGCCAACAGTTTGTCGACCGTGCGCCACTCCTCCAGCACCTGAAGCAACTCCGCGAGCAGGCGATCCAGTTGCTCATCGAGGTCGAGGCGAACCGAGTCGAGGAGGGCCGTGAAGCCAACCGCGTCCCGAACCGGAGGTCGCCCGTCGACGGCATCACCCACCACCGCTGCGACGCAGTCGGTGAGCAACTCGGTGACCGACGGATAGGGGGAACCCGCCAGCCCGAGTTTGGCCCGGTTGTCGAGCCCGGCCGACAGCTCGCGGACCGGCCGGTCACCGAGGGCGAGCAACAGGAGTCGGCGAACGGCCAGGCGATGACGGGCCGCGGCCTCGTCCTCGCTGCCGAACACCCCGAGGCCGACGGTGGCGCCCTCGTCGATCAGGGCCGGATAGCCCCGCACCTCGTGGCCGGCACGGATCCAGGTGCCGGACGAAGGGACGTCGTCGAAGGTCCACGTGGTCTGGCCGGTCGCCGTGTGACCCGCATCGGCGGCGACCTCAGCGACCGCTTGGGCGAACTGCGGCCTCAGCGGTGCCTTGAGGGCTTCGAGGTCCTTTCCGCGGGCGGCCTCCCGCCCGCCCTGATCCACCACCCGGAACGTCGGCTGGAGGTGATCGGCGATCCTCGTCCAGTCCCATGCCTCTCGGGGCACCAGCACCCCGCTCTTGGCGCGCAGAAAGCGTTCCAGGGCGGGCAGGAGCGGTTCCTCACCTGCCGGCACGGCGGCGAGGAACTCCCGGGCGGTGTTGGGGGCGGGGACGAAGCTGACCCGCAGGTTCTTGGGCAGGCTGCGGATGAGACTGGTGACCAGTTCCTCGCGGAGACCCGGAACGTTCCACGAGAAGTCGTCGGCCTCAACTCGGTTCAGAGTTGCCACTGGCACGTCGATGGTGAGGCCGTCCTCGACCGAGCCGGGCTCGAAGTGATAGCTGATCGGGAAGGTCAGCCCCTCACCCGCCTCAGCACCGGCCCATCCGGCATCGGATCGCCAACGGATCGGGAAGTCGGCCTCGCGCACTTCCTCGGCCGCATCATGGGTGAGCATCGCCGGATCGAAGGTCAGGAGCTCGGGGCGGCGTTGCCGCTCGGCCTTCCACCACGTGTCGAAATGCGCGCCGCTGACGACCTCACGCCCGACGCGCGCGTCATAGAAGTCGAACAACGTGCTCTCGTCGACGACGATGCCGCGCCGCCGGGCGCGGTGCTCCAACTCCTCGGCCTCGGCCAGCATCCGTAGGTTGGCCGCATAGAACCGATGACGGGTCTCCCACTCGCCGTCGACCAAGGCATGCCGGATGAAGAGTTCACGAGCGACCTCCGCGTCGACGCGGCCGTAGTTGATCAGCCGATCGGCCACCAGCGGAACGCCGTACAGCGTCACTCGTTCGTAGGCAAGGACCGCGGCCCGCTTCTTCGACCAGTGCGGTTCCGAGTAGGTGCGCTTGACCAAGTGAGCACCGATTCGCTCGGCCCACTCGGGATTGATCGCTGCGTTCTGACGCGCCCAGAGGCGGGACGTCTCGACGAGTTCGCCGGCCATCAGGTAAGGCGGATTGACCCGCTTGAGTCCACTGCCCGGGAAGATGGCGAACTTGGCGCCACGAGCGCCGAGGTATTCCCGTGGCCCGCGCGACTTGGCCTTGCCCCTGGTCGGCGCCTCGCGCTCGTCCAGGACGCCGATATGCGACAACAAGCCGGCCAGCAGCGCCTGGTGCACTCCGTCTTCGTCGACCTGCCCCGGACGTGACGGATGCCCCACCCGGACCTTCATCTCCTTGGCCACTTGGCGGAGCTGACTCTCGAAGTCCTGCCACTCGCGGACCCGGAGGTAGTTGAGGTGCTCGCGGCGACACATCCGACGGAAGGCACTGGAGGAGAGCTCCCGCTGGTTGGCCCTGAGGTGATGCCAGAGGTTGAGCCAGGCCAAGAAGTCGGAAGTGGGGTGGGCGAATCGGGCGTGGAGTTGATCCGCCTGCGCCTGGGTGTCGACCGGGCGCTCGCGCGGGTCTTGCACCGACAGCGCGGCCGCGATCACGATCACGTCGCGCAGCACGTTCAGTCGTTCGGCTTCGAGGATCATCCGGCCCAGCCGAGGGTCGATCGGCAGCCGCGCCAAGCGTCGCCCGAGCTTCGTGAGGCGGGGGCCGCGGTCGTTCGGACGCGCGGGTGACAAGGCCCCGAGCTCGATGAGGAGCTGAGTTCCGGCGGTGACATTGCGCCGGTCCGGGGGCTCGACGAACGGGAAGCGGCCGACGTCCCCCAGGCCGAGGGAGGCCATCTGCAAGATCACCGAGGCGAGGTTGGTGCGCAGGATCTCCGGCTCGGTGAACTCGGGCCGGGCGAGGAAGTCTTCTTCGGCGTAGAGCCGGATGGCGATGCCGTCGGCGAGTCGACCGCACCGTCCGGAGCGCTGATTCGCCGATGCCTGGCTGATCGGCTCGATCGGGAGACGCTGCACCTTGGTGCGCAGGCTGTAGCGGCTGATTCTGGCGACCCCGCTGTCGACGACGTAGCGGATCCCCGGCACGGTCAGTGAAGTCTCGGCGACATTCGTGGCCAGCACGATGCGGCGACCCCGATGGTCGGAGAAGACCCGATGCTGCTCCGCGCCCGACAGCCGGGAGTAGAGCGGGACGATCTCGACGTGCCCGGCCAGCCCGACACCGCGGCCGGACTCCCGGTCCAGTCCGAGATCGGTCTGTAGGGCATCCGCGGTGTCGCGGATCTCCCGCTCGCCGGGGAGGAAGACCAAGATGTCGCCCGGCCCCTCGCGTGCGAGCTCCTGGCAGGCATCGACGATGGCCTCTGTCTGGTCTCGGACGATCGGCTCGCCCTCGTCGTCGTTCTCGGGCATCTCCATCAACGGCCGGTAGCGCACATCGACCGGGTAGGTGCGTCCGGACACCTCGATCACCGGCGCGGGCCTGCCGCGACGGTCGGCGAAGTGCCGCGCGAATCGCTCGGGATCGATGGTGGCGGAGGTGATGATCAGCTTGAGGTCCGGGCGGCGCGGCAGGAGCCGGCGCAGATAGCCGAGTAGGAAGTCGATGTTCAGGCTTCGCTCGTGGGCCTCGTCGATGATGATCGTGTCGTACTTCGTCAGCTCGCGGTCACGTTGCAGTTCCGCCAACAAGATGCCGTCGGTCATCACTTTGAGCCGGGTGCTCGCCGAGGTGCGATCGGTGAAGCGCACCTGATAGCCGACCGGCGCGCCCGAGCCGCCCAGCTCGGTCTTCAGCTCCTCGGCGATCCGCTCCGCCACCGACCGGGCCGCGATCCGGCGGGGCTGGGTGTGCCCGATCAGGCCCTCCTTGCCGCCCCGCCCGAGCCCGAGCTCGAGGCAGATCTTCGGGAGCTGTGTGGTCTTCCCCGAGCCGGTCTCGCCCGCGACGATCACGACCTGGTGGTCGCGGATGGCGGCGGCGATGTCGTCGCGGCGAGCGCTGACCGGCAGCTGCGTGGGATAGGTGATCTGCACAACCGGCCCATTGTTGCGCACCGAGCCAGACCGACCCCACGGGGACGGCGGGGGCGAGGACGTCCCCGTTCCACCCACAGCCGATTCACAGCTTGAGCACAGGCCCACGATCGGGATTCACAAACGGCTGAGGCAGAGTGCTGCCATGGCTGGGATGGACCTGACCCGGATAGACGGGTCTGCGCTGCGAGTACTGGTGGTCGACGACGAGGTCAACCTCACCGAGTTGCTGTCGATGGCGCTGCGTTATGAGGGCTGGGAGGTCCAGTCTGCCCACACCGGCATCGCCGCCGTCGCCGGCGCCCGCGACTTCCGCCCCGACGTGATCGTGCTGGACATGATGCTGCCCGACTTCGACGGGATGGAGGTGCTGCGCCGGGTCCGCGGAACCGACCCCGACGTACCCGTTCTCTTCCTCACCGCACGTGATGCGGTCGAGGACCGGATCGCGGGCCTGACCGCGGGAGGCGACGACTACGTCACCAAGCCGTTCTCGCTGGAGGAGGTCGTCGCCCGACTCCGCGCACTCGTTCGCCGAGCCACCACCACCCGCCCCGCCGATACTCCGCTGCTCGCGGTGGGCGACCTGACCCTCGACGAGGACAGCCACGAGGTGGCTCGCTCGGGAACACCCATCACGCTGACCGCCACCGAGTTCGAACTGCTGCGGTTCCTGATGCGCAATCCACGGCGAGTGCTGTCCAAGGCACAGATCCTGGACCGGGTCTGGAACTACGACTTCGGCGGCCAGGCGAACGTCGTCGAGCTCTACATCTCCTACCTTCGTAAGAAGGTCGACGCCGGACGTGAGCCGATGATTCACACCATGCGGGGTGCCGGCTACGTCCTCAAACCCGCCGACGGGTCCTGACTCCGGTGCGCTCTCTCACTGCCCGGCTGGTCCTCACCGCCGTCGCCCTGGTGGCGGTGAGCACGCTCCTGGTGACCCTCTTCACGGTGTTCGCCATGCAGAGATATCTGACCGAGCGGTTGGACCGCCAAGTGGCCGACACCTACGGCGCCCCCGGCGCAGTGCGCGACGGCCGGCCCGGCCGTTCGCTGCGCGATGCCAACCCTCCCGGTTTCGGTGACCCCGACGGAGATGACGGCCTGTTCGGTCGCGGCACCGGTTCGCTGATCGCCACCTTCCCAACCAACGGCGAAGCGGCGGGGCAACTGATCGGAGACGGCCGCTCGATCGTCACTCTGAGCGACACCGACCTGGCTCGGTTGCGCGAGGTGCCGGTCGACAACAGGGTGCACGAGGTGACGCTGAGCGACGAAGGGGAATACCGCGTGATCGCCGTCGCCATCCCGGGCGGTACTCGGGTCGGCGGCTCCCCCACCACGGAGATCCAACGCACCCTCGTGGCGTTGGGCGGTTTCGGGCTGCTGATCGCCGCCGTGGCCCTCGCGCTCGCCGGTCTGGTCGGCACGCTGCTGGTGCGCCGGCAACTCGGGCCGTTGAAGCAGGTGGCAGCCACCGCCCACGACGTCGCCTCCATCCCGCTGGCCACCGGGGACATCCGGATCGAACAGCGGGTGCCCGACCAGCTCACCGACGAGGCCACCGAAGTGGGGCGGGTCGGGTACGCACTCAACACCCTGCTCGATCACGTGGCCGCCTCGCTGACGATCCGTCAACGAAGTGAGGAGCAGGTCAGACAGTTCGTGGCCGACGCCTCCCACGAACTGCGAACTCCGCTGGCGACGATTCTCGGCTATGCCGAGTTGGCACAACGGCACCCCGACGACGCCGAGGCCACCCGCCTGGCGCTGAGCAAGGTACGTCGGGAGGGCGACCGGATGGCGGCCCTGGTCGAAGACCTGCTCCTGTTGGCCCGACTCGATGCCGGTCGCCCGCTGGCGCAGGATTCGGTCGACCTGACCCGGCTGCTGGTCGAGGCGGTCTCGGATGCCCGGGTGCTGGCGCCCGACCACCATTGGCGGATCGAGCTCGACCCGGACGCCGACGCCCTCCAGATCGCCGGTGACGAACAACGGCTGCACCAGGTGATCACCAATCTTCTGACCAATGCTCGCCGCCATACTCCCGCCGGGTCGACCGTGACCGTGCACATCAACCAGTCCGGCTTCAGCGTCCGCGACGACGGCCCCGGCCTGCCGCCGGAGATGGAAGGCCGCGCATTCGAACGCTTCGTGCGCGGTGACGTCGCCCGTACCCGCGGCGACGACGTCGGGGCCGGTCTGGGGCTGGCCCTGGTACACGCCATCGTCACCGCACACGGCGGCACGGTCAGCGTCGAGAGTCGCCCCGGGGACACCCGGTTCGAGGTGGAGTTCAGTAGTCGCGACCGCGACCGCTGACCACCGGATGGGGCCAGTGCTGATCGCCGACTCGGCGGCCGGTCAGCTCACTCCAGGCCAGACGCAGCACGACCGGCCGGTGGCCGCCGGCCCACGGCTCGCGCGCGTCATCGTCGTCTGCAGAGGAAGTCGGCTCGTCCATTCGCTGGCAGACGCCGAGCGCGATCACGCTCCACCCGCGGCGATGTTCCCCGTCGAAGTGATCGATCTCGAACGCGATCGGCTCCCCCGGCGCGAATGTGGCCAGCTCGCTGTACGGCGTCGTCCGGAACTCCAGGCCGTCGTCGATCACCCGGTAGTTGACCGGAACGATGCGTGGCCCTGCGGTCGTCGAGAACGCCACCCGGCCGATGACATCGGTGGCGAGCAGGTCCCGGCACTCGGCCGCGCTGAGTTCGACTGCACTATCCATACCCTCATCGTGCACCGTCGGGCGATCCCGGTCGAGGGTGGGCTCGCAGGTGTCGAGTCAGGCCGACGCTTCAGTGCTGACATCCGCACGGGGGCCCGCCGACAACCCGTCGGCAAGCTCGCGCAGTGAGCCCGGCTCGTCGAGGCTCTTGGAGATCGAGGCCAAGGCGGCCGCGGACCGCACGCAGATCACCAGCAGATCCGATCGCGTCACGCCGCCAGGCTCCTCGATCCAGTTGAGCACCAGCTCCTCGATGAGAGCGATCCCCGCCCGCACCAGCATCCGGGCCAGCGGCTGATCGAGCAGGACGCCGGACTCGACGGCCGCCTGATAGGTGCGCTCGGTCATCTCGATACGCACACGGTCATGGATCGAGAAGAGCGCGTCGTTGCCGCCGGCCCCGGCGCGCATCAGCGAGAGGTAGCCCTGTGGGTTCTCACTGACATAGTCGACGTAGGCCGACACCACGTGCAGGAGCTTCTGGGCTTCGTTTCCCTCGTCGGGCGGAAGCGTGCGATCGAGCAGGTCGTCGGCGGCGCGGCGAACCACCTGGGCGTGAAACTCCTGCTTGCTCCCGAAATAGTGATAGATCAGGCCGCGCGAGATGCCCGCCTCGCTGGCCAGCAGATCGAGGGACAGATCCTCCAGATGCCGGGTGGCCAGCATCCGCACGCCGAGATCGAGCAGTTGCTTGCGACGCCGGTGCGGCGACAGTCGCCGCCCGGGTGGCACTGTGTCGGTCATGCAGTCCCCCTGGACCGAGCTGGGTCGGCCTCTTGTCGTTGCCACTTATCGCTGCCGTGAGTCATCGGGAGGCGCACTCATCAGCGCGTGGGCCGCCGATCCGATACTTTCCCGATTCAACGCCGGTTTAAACCCCGAATCAACTGACGCTTCAACCAATCGGCTCACCGGCTGGCACCACCTGGCGCCGCTCGGGCGGAGATGCTGCCCGTGAAGTCGCTACGCGACCGGGTCGTCGTCATCACCGGGGCCGGGTCCGGCATCGGCCGGGCGCTCGCCATCGCCTGCGCCGCGGGAGGGGCCCGGATGGCGATCAGCGACATCGACGAGGCCGGGCTGGCCGCCACCCAGCACACGATCACGGATCGAGGCGGGGTCTCGACCGCCACCCGGCTCGATGTCGCCGATCGTGACGCCGTCTACGCCTATGCCGACCAGGTGATGACCGAATATGGGGTCGTCCACCTGCTCGTCAACAATGCGGGGGTCTCCCTCACCGGCGACCTGATCGACCTCGTCGATGCCGACCTGGAGTGGATCGTCGGGGTGAACTTCTGGGGTGTGGTGCACGGGTCACGTGCGTTCCTGCCTCATCTCATCGCGTCCGGCGACGGACATCTGGTCACCATCTCCTCATTGTTCGGGCTGGTGTCCATTCCCGGGCAGAGCGCCTACAACGCCACGAAGTACGCCGTCCGCGGACTCACCGAGGCGATCCGCGAGGAGATGCTCGTGGCCGGCCATCCGGTCGGCGTGACAGTGGTTCATCCCGGCGGGGTGAAGACCGGCATCGTCCGGAACGGCCGGGCGTCCACCCGGATCGATCTGGCTCGAATGGCCGACGAATTCGACGTCGAGTTGGCGCGCACCACCGCCGATCGGGCCGCGGCGACCATCCTGCGCGCCGTGCGGCGCAACCAGCCGAGGGTGCTGGTCGGCGCGGACGCCCATGCCGTCCATCAGTTCGCCAGGATCATCGGCGCTCGCTACCAGGATGTGGTGGCCCTTGTCGCTCGTCGCCGGGCTCGCCGCTCCTGAGCCGACTCGGATCTCTCGTCTCACCGGCTTCGGGCAGCTCACGCAGACCACTCAGCTCACGCAGTCCACTCAGCTCAGGCAGCCCACTCAAAATGGCGAACCAGCGCCGGGCCGTGCCGTCATAGGGCGCCACGCAAGCTTCGAGCGCCGACCGCACCGACGTCGCTTCGACCCGACATCCGGCCACCACCGATTCCGGGTAGCCGAACTCCCTGCGATGCAGGTCGAACTCGTCTTCGTCGTCGATCACAACGTCTCCGGCATGGTCCGCGATCACGTCGAGGTCGAGGTCGACCGCGCGCAGTCGCCATTGGGCGCCGGCGCCGCCACGCGTCGACTCGGGCGGCACCCACACCGGAACGCCGGTGATGTCGACGTAGACCCGCACCGGGCCGCCCGCGGCGTGAAAGGTGGCCAGGTGAGCGACCCGGCGTCGTGCATCGACGATCCAGGGCACGCAGGTGACCTGGTCGACCGGGGCCACGAACTCGCCGCCGGGGCGACGGAAGACGGTTCCAGCGGGGAAGCCGAGCCACGCGCCGTGACCGTCCGTCCCCAAGGACCACCCGACGAACTCATAGTGCGGGCGGTCGCCCCACTTGGTCATGACACACCTGACGGGTTGTCCCCGTACTGGAGATGACGCCTCGGTGGGCGACGTCACGCCTCGTTCCCGCGGTCGTGCGGTCCTCGCTGCCGGCGCGACACGTCGGCCTTGGGGTCGAGCCGAGCGCCGACCAGCCGGGGACCCGACAACCGACTCTCGATGCGACGTGCCTCTCGGCGGATCGGCTGGGCGACGTACTCCCCCAACAGCACTCCAGCGGCCAATGCCATCGCGACCGAGGCGGCCGTGAACAGGGACAGCAGCCCCAGAGAGGTGCCCGAACCTCCTTCGGCGAGGAGCGCCATGCCCCGATAGATCGATAGGCCAGGCAACATCGGAACCACCGCAGAAACCACGAAGACCAAGGGCGGCACGTGCACCCGGCCGGACATCGCGTAGCTGACCAGTCCCACGAAGAAGGCCGCGATCCCCGCCGCCCACGGCCGGCCGAAGCCCTGATCGACCGCTTGGAAGATGAGCATCGCAAGGCCCGACACCAACGCGATCGCCAGCAAGGCGCGCCGGGGCGCGTAGGACGCGAAGGCGAAGGCCGCTCCGGCGACGGCGGCGCCGAGTGCGGTCACCCCGGCGGTCTCCCACCCGATCTGACCGGGATTGACGGCGAGCACTCGGAAGCCGAGCAGGTTGGCCAGGCTCAGCCCGGCACTCACGCCGGCAATAATCCCGGCCGTGGCCAGGAGCGCCTCGGTCATTCGCGCGGTCGCGGTGATGTAGAAGCCCGACAGGGCGTCGTGGAGTCCGCCCATGAAGCCGACGCCGGCCAAGAGCATCACGATGTTGGCGGAGATGACTTGAGAGGTCAGTCGGGACGGATCACTCGTGGCGATGAACTGGGTGGCCACCGCCACCGCACCACATCCGATGAGCGCCCCGATCGCTCCTCCGGCGACCTGTTGATAGAACAACGGAAGTCGCTGTCGCGCGAGAACCCAGCGCAGCCGGTCGATGCTCATGCCGGCAATGGCCGCGGCCACGATCATGAAGATGTTGCCGCCGAACTGCACGCCGACGGCCGCGCACATCACTCCCCAGCCGATGGTGATCGCCCAGCGAGGCGTCACATGGCCGGTGGACACGATCCGGTTCAGACGCAGGCGTGCCTCGCGGAGTTCGAGATCGTCGATCATCACCTCGCGCACCAGCTGGTCGACCAGGGTGAGGTCCTCGTAGTCGATATCGCGCTTCTTGACGTGCCGCACGGCCAGCGACGGCGGCTCTTCGGGGTCGGGCTGGTGGCTCATCGACAGCGTTGTGAACGTCACGTCGACGTCCACGTGCCGGAGTCCGAGTCGCCGGGCCAGTGCCTGCATGGTGGCGGAGACATCGGCTGCGCTCGCCCCCGAGGCGATCAACACCTCCCCGACGCGCAGAGAGAGATCCAGAATCAGGTGGACCTGTGGCGGGCGGGGCATGTCGGCCATGGTGGCAGACGCCGCCGGAGAGGCACGACGACGCCCGGACCACCCCTTCGGGCGTGTCGGCCCGGACCCCGATGTGCTTCGCTGAGGCCATGCGCATCGACTTCCACGGCTCGCCGGAGCCGACCCTCGGGATCGAGTGGGAGCTCGCGCTCGTAGCTCGCGATGATCGTGATCTCGTCAACTCGGCCGAAGACCTCTTCACGCGTGCTGGGCCGCGGCTCGCGGACCCGCACCGGCTGCACAAGGAGTTGCTGCGCAACACGGTGGAGGTGGTGAGCGGAAAGTGCCACCACGTGGCGGAAGCGATCGCCGACGTTGCCGACACACTGAGAGCGGTCATGGCCGCGGCAGACGAGATCGACGTGGATCTCTTCGGTGGCGGCACCCATCCCTTCGCGTCGTGGACCACTCAGCAGCTCACGCCCGGCCACCGTTACGAGGAGTTGATCAATCGCACGCAGTGGTGGGGGCGGCAGATGCTGATCTGGGGGGTCCACGTGCACGTTGGGATGGCCCGGAAGGAGCGGGTGATGCCCGTGCTGTCGGCGCTGCTCACCTACTACCCCCACCTTCAGGCACTGTCGGCATCTTCTCCCGTCTGGGCGGGTGTGGACACCGGCTATGCCTCCAACCGGGCCTTGATGTTCCAGCAACTGCCCACCGCGGGTCTGCCGTTCCAGTTCGAGCGTTGGGAGGAGTACGAGCGCTATGCCGCGGACCAGCTGACGACCGGGGTCGTCGACGATCTCACGGAGATCAGGTGGGACGTGCGACCCGCCCACCGTCTCGGCACGTTGGAGAACCGAGTCTGCGACGGCGTGTCGACGCTCCCGGAGCTCGGCGCCCTGGCCGCCCTGATGCAGTGTCTGGTCGTCGATCTCGACGCCCGAGTCGCTGCGGGAGAGCAGCCGACCGTGCTGCCTCCGTGGCACGTGCAGGAGAACAAGTGGCGCGCTGCGCGCTACGGGCTGGACGCGATCGTCATCGTCGACGCCGATAACACCGAGCGCTTGGTCACCGATGATCTCGCCGACCTTCTCGATCGACTGGCACCGGTGGCCGGCCGCCTCGGCTGCTCCGACGAACTCGCGGGAGTGGCCGACATCGTCACGGCAGGGGCGTCCTATCAACGGCAGCGGGCGGTGGCCCAAGCCAGCGGCGGCGACCTGGTCGCCGTCGTCGACGCGGTGGTGACCGAACTGCGCGAGAGTCTCGACGACTACTCCGACTGACTCCCCGCCTCCGTGGCACGCACGCCGCCTCCCCACCACCTTCCGCCCCCAATGTGATGACCAATGACCCTGGTGCCGGCGAGGCGGCGTGGTGTCGGGTGGAAGTCAGCTGGAAGTCAGGGCATCGGCGGACGGGAGCACGTGATGGGCCAGAATCCACCCCCAGGAACGATCAGCTGGGTCGACCTCTCGACCCCCGACTTGGACGCAGCCCGGGCGTTCTACACCGGCCTGCTCGGCTGGGACTTGACCGTGCAGGACACCTCCATGGGCGAGTACGTCGTGGCGGGGGTGGGCGGCCGGGAGACCGCAGGGATGATGGCGCAGGAAGAAGCCGCGTCGGGAACCCCGGCGAGCTGGACGGTCTTCATCCTCGTCGACGATCTCGGCGCGACGCTGGCACGAGTGGCAGCGGCTGGTGGAGCCGTACTTCAGCCGCCGTTCGAAATTCCCGGCGGGGCCCAGGTGTCCGTGGTCGCCGACACCTCAGGAGCGATGGTGGCTCTCATCACGGGTGGGCCCGAGCCGGGGCCTTACTACTCTCAGAAGGTCGGCGCCGTGTGCTGGGCAGAGCTGATGACCCGCGATCCCGACGCGGCCGCGTCCTTCTATGGGTCCGTGCTGGGCTGGGAGGCCAATCGAGATAGCGGCAACCCCGACTACACGGTGTTCCAGCTCGGCGAGGAGATGGTCGCCGGCCTGATCCGAACGCCCGACCACCTCCCGCCCGAGGTGCCGGACGCCTGGTCGGTCTACTTCACCGTTGATGACTGCACCGATGCGGAGAATCGGGCCGTCGCGATGGGAGGCTCCGTCGTGCTGGCCTCCACCCCGACGCCGATGGGTCCCTTCGCGGTCCTGGCCGATCCGGCCGGTGCGGTGTTTCAGATCATGGAGATGACCACCTAGCCGCCCGGGTCGGCCATCTCGAGCCGCACGCCCAGGAGCCGCACCGGTCGCTCCCGGTCGCGCTGATCAAGTCGGTCCAGGAGCGCCACCGCCTCGGCACCCAACAGGTCCGGGTCCGAACTCGGCTGCGGCAGCTTGTGGCTGCGGGTCAGCGTGATGAACGGAGCCAGCCTGATCTTCAGCTCGACCCGGATCGCCGGGCGGTTCTCGGCGGCGATGTCCGCAGCGACCCAGCCAGCGATGCGACGGATCTCTGCCTCGATCGTGGTCCGGTCGACCAGGTCGGACTGGAAGGTCACTTCGCGGCTGTGGCCCCGGGCCACCCAGGGCGTCGGGTCGACCTTCGTCGCGGCTCGGCCGCGACCGAGCCGCTGCAACCACGGCCCTGTGGTCGGACCGAACGTCGAGGCCAACTCTGCCGCGTCCGCAGCGGCCAACTGAGCCACCGTCGCGATGCCGACGGCGGAGAGTCTGCGCGCCGTCTTCGCCCCCACACCCCACAGTGCGGTCGTCGGACGCTCACCGAACAGCGGAAACCAGTCCTCCTCGGTCACCATCGCGATCGCCGTGCGGGCGCCCGCCTCGCTGCGCAGCGCCGGATCCCGGGTGGCCTTGGCCAGACCGGTGGCGAGCTTGGCTCGCAGCACGTTGTCGCCGATCCCGACGCAACACGTGAGCTGGGTGGCCGCCAGCACCCGCGCCCGCAGCTCCGCGGCCACCTCCACCGGATCCTCCGCAGGGTGGTGGCTGGCGGGAGCGGGACCGACGAATGCCTCATCCCACCCGATCACCTGGACCGCCACCGGGGCCCCGCCCCACAGCACTGCGCGCACTGCCGCCATGACCTCCTGCGAGGCGGCCTCATAGGCCGGTTTGTCCACCGGGAGGAACACCGCCTCGGGACACTTCCGCAGAGCGACGCGCAGTGGCATACCCGACCCGACGCCGAACTCCCGCGCGGCGTAGGACGCGGTTGCCACCACCCCCCGCTCCGTCGGATCACCACGGCCTCCGACCACCACCGGGCGGCCGGCCAGCTCGGGTCGGCGCAGCACCTCCACGGCCGCGATGAACTCGTCGAGATCGACATGCAGGACCCAGGGGCCGACGCTGGTCATCGGTCAGCAGGCGGCGGAATGGCATTGGTGGCATCGAGTTGCTTCATTCCACTGACCATCAGCAGGTCCACGACGATCGAGCGAAGCTGCGCCAGCATCGCCTCGGCGCTGAGTTCGGCCGACCGCTCCACGTGCCCGGAAGCCTCTCCCACAGCGACCAACAGCGGCCGAGACGCCTCTGCGCCGAGGCCCCGCGGGTCGGCGCTCAACTCGGCCGCCGCTGCCTCGCATGCCTCGGCCAAGCTCGCGGCGAGCACCGCGTGCGATATCGGTACAGGTCGCCGGTGGTAGGCGGACACCGCCGTCTGGCGCACCAGGACCCGGGTGCTGCGCAGGGCCCGGTCAAGCGGCTCTACGAGCTCCGTCATTCGCCGCAGGCCACCCGCATGGCGGCGCCGGAACGGCGAGGACGCGACCACGTCGAGTCCCTCGTCGGCGGCCGCCTGGAGTTCGCGGATCAGGTAGTCGGTCGTTCGGGCGTCGGCCAACAGGTCCAGCGCCCGATCGGAATCGCCGTTGATCATCACCTCACTGGCGGTCTGCAGGAGTTCGCCGATCCGCGCGAGCACCCGGGCGGCATGTTCCCGAGGCCGTCGAAGCGGAGCGGCCGGCACCACGGTGGCGGCGACCAGGGCAACGGCTCCGCCGATCAAGGCATCGGTCCACCGAGTCAGAGCTGCGTCGGGGTCGGGCACGAGCGTGGAGATGACGATGGACTGCACGGCGGCCTGCGTGACGAACAGTGGTCCGCCGTCGAGCAGAACCGCCGCTGACATGGCCAGTCCGACGATCAGCACCAACTGCCACGCCCCCGAGCCGATCTGGATCACCAACAGGTCGGCGATCAGCACGCCGACCGCCACGCCCAGCGTGACTTCGACCACTCGTCGCAGCCGCTGCCCGTAGGAGGTTCCGAGACTGACGACCGCCGCAATGGGGGCGAAGAAGGGAGTCGGGTGCCCGAAGACATCCGCAGCCAGCAGCCAGGCCACGCCTGCGGCAATCGCGCACTGCGCGATTTGATAGCCCTTGCCACGCAGTCGGTCCCAGCGGTCCATCGCCGAAAGCCGGCCTCGGCTGACCAGCGCTTCCATCGACAATCCCGCCACAAGCGGCATCCTGCCACGAGGGTTGTGGGGGTGCCTGCGATGCGCAAGGCTGCACCCACGCCGCCCGATGCCAGCGAGAGGACCTCAGATGAGCACGACCATCGATCCGACCGCCACCGGGTTCCTGCTGGCAGAGAGCCGCACCCAACCGATGCACGTCGGCGGCCTGCACCTCTATCGCAAGCCCCCCGATGCGGGGCGGCATGCGGCCCGCGAGATCTATGAACAGTTCCTCGCCGTCGACGAAGTCGCCCCATTGTTCCTGCGACACCCCAAGCCGGCTCGGGGGCGTTTCGTCTGGGAGGAGGACGAGCACTTCGACATCGACTACCACGTCCGGCACAGCGCGCTGCCGAAACCGGGGCGGGTACGGGAGCTCTTGGAGTTGTGCTCGCGGCTGCACTCGACCCGCCTCGCATGGGACCGACCGCTCTGGGAGGTGAACCTGATCGAGGGTCTGCGCGACGGCCGGATCGCGGTCTACACCAAGATCCACCACGCGCTGGTCGACGGGGTGTCGTCGATGCGACTGATCCAATCTGGTCTCACGACCGACCCCGACCGGCGCTCGATGCCGCCGATCTGGGATGCCGACGCGCCCGCTCGGGCCAGACGCGAGCGTGCCAACGCGGAGCAGGTGGTCGAGGCCAAGGTGACGCCCTCTGTGCTGCGCAGCGCGCTGGCCCTCTCCGCCGAGGCGGCGGGCCTGCCCGGAGCCCTGGTCAAGACCCTCAGCCGGGGCCTGCGCAACGAGACCTCCGCGGTGTCGCTGTACGCGCCGCGCACCATCCTCAACCAGACCATCACCGGTGCTCGCCGGGTCGCGGCCGACGACTGGCCGCTCGCCAGGCTGAGAGCGGTGAGTAAGGCGTCGTCGACCACCGTCAACGACGTCGTCCTGGCGATGAGCAGCGGCGCCCTCCGGCGCTATCTGCTGGACATGGATGCCTTGCCCGACCGCACCCTGATCGCGATGGTCCCCATCGGGCTCAACGCCAAACAGGCGCAGATCGCCTCCGCGGAGGGCGGCAACGCCGTGGCGTCGGTGATGGTGCAACTCGGCACGCACCTCGCTGACCCGGCCGACCGGCTCGCCGCCATTCACGCCTCGATGCTGGACGGCAAGCGCGCTCTGTCGGGCATGACCCCCCTGCAGATCATGGCCATGAGCGCGATCGGGATGAGTCCGACCGTCCTGACTCCCCTCCTCGGCCTCCAGGACAAGGTGCGGCCGCCCTACAACCTCGTGATCAGCAACGTTCCCGGCCCTAGGTCGCCGATGTTCTTCAACGGCGCCGAGTTGGTCGGCATGTACCCGATGTCGATTCCCACCCACGGGATCGGGCTCAACATCACCTGCACGTCCTATGCCGACAAGATGTGCTTCGGGCTCACCGGCGACCGACGGACGGTCCCGCACCTGCAGCGGATGTTGCACCATCTCGACCTCGAGTTGCGGGCCCTCGAGCGCGCCGCCGGGGTGAACTGACGGGTCACTCGCCGACGGCCCGGTCCGGCTGCGCCAGCACGGCTGACGGCAGCCCGTCGCCCAGGCCACCCCCCGGCCCCCCGCCGATCTGCTCCGTCACGGCCATCAGCCGTGCGCGCGTGACGTCGGCGACCGTGGCATAGCCCTCTCGATGCGCGTTCGAGCCGGGGCGGGTGGGCTCGGCGATATTGACGCTGATCGCCACCCGCGATCCCCCGTCTGCGGCATTGGCCGAGGCAACGGCGTGACCCGTGGTGCCGCTCCCGGCGAAGAAGTCGAGGACGACCGCGTCGGAGGGCATCGTCTGCAGGACTCGTCTGATCAGACCGGTGGGTTTGGGCGATTCGAAGACATGCCCGAGCATCTGCTTCAACTCGGCCACGGCCGTGTCAGTCGACCCGACCTCTTCGCTGTGCCAGATCGTGGACAATTTCTTGCGGCGACCTGGCTGCAGCCAATCCAACTGGAAGACGTCGAACCGCTCACCCAGCCTGCCCCGAACTCGACGACACACCAGGTCGTCGGGGCGCTCGTCCACCCGAGCCGCGCTCCAGCGCCAGACCGCCGCACTGCCGTCGCCGAAGACCGGTGCGATCTCGTGTGCTCCCTCGAAGGGGGCGGTGGCGACCCTGCCCGTCACGGGGTCGCCGTACAACGGATAGTGGAGGGTCCGGGCGGTCACGGGATTGAACTTCTTGTTGGTGTTACGCAGGGGCAGCCTGCGGAACGGCTTGCCCTCGGCGCTGCGGTGGGGGAAGTCTCGCGGGTCGACCGCGTCGGTCGAACTGGCGTCGAGAACGCAATCGCGCGCCTCCCGCGCGTAGACGAGGAGGTACTCGTGACTCGTCGCGAACCCGCCGCCCAACTGGCGTCCCTTGGGATTGAGATTGACCACCACCTGGGCGAGGAACTGCTCCTCGCCGAAGACCTCGTCGAGCAGAAGCCGGAGTCGCGCCGCTTCGTTGTCGTCGATACTGACGAAGAGGGCGCCGCGGTGGTGCAGCACCCGGCGGGCGTGCAGGAGGCGCGGGCGGATCATGTCCAGCCAGGCCGCGTGCCGGTCGCCCGAATCGCCGGGGACGCGAGGGATCCGATCGCTGTACGTGAACGCATTGCCCGTGTTGTAGGGCGGGTCGATATAGACCAGGTCGATCACCCCGTCTGCGATCTGCGGCAGGACGTCGAGGTTGTCGCCTTCCGCGAACCAGTTCCATCTGATCGTCATCGCCGCTCAGTGTGTCACCCGCGGCAGCCGGGATGCTGCAGCGGCGTCGACCACAGAAGTTCACTTTTTTCACTCCCGCCCCTGCGCGATTGCCCGGGCGTGCTTACAGTGGAGCCCATGCGTTCTCGGACCACCCTTCCTTCTGCCCTCTCCCGACCCAGTGTGGCCGCCACCGCGCTCACCCTCGGCCTCATGGGCGGCACTCTCGCCGCGGCCACTACGGCCAACGCCGATCAAGCCGCCGGCCCCGCGTCGACCGCGCAGTCGTCCGTCGGTCCCGCGGCCGCGAAGAGCCTTGACCCCACCCTCCAGGCCGGGCCTCCCGGCTCCGGGATCGACCGCGACCAACAGACGTCGGACGGCGTCCGCGGCACCCTGGCCAAGGCGATCCTGCCGGGACTGGTCGGCAAGGTAGTGCGCACCAACGAACGGTCATGGACGATGGCACCTGGGTTGACCTACGAGCAGTGGGACCGGACCGATGCCCGCGGCACCATGCGCGCCTACTTGATGCGCCTGGACTACACCGCACCCAACCTGCGCGTCGATTATGCGTGGCCGGGAGTGGTCCGCCGCACCAAGCCGTTGTCGTCGCTGCTGAACCGGGCCGACGGCATCGCCGGGGTCAACGGCGACTTCTTCGACATCGCCGACACCGGCGCCCCCTTGGGCATCGGCCGGGCGCGCGGCACCACCGTCAACGGCCGGGCGAAAGGCTGGAACGCGTCGTTCTATCTCACTCCTGGCGGCACTCCCAAGATCGGCGAACTTCCACTCAAGGCCAAGATCAAGCAACGACCGAGCGTGCCGATCAGCTACTACAACTCGCCTACCGTGCTCGACAACAGCATCGGCGTCTACGACAACCGGTGGCGCTGGACCGCCGGGGCACGTGTCACCGACGGAGTAACCGGCAACGTGCGCCAGGTGGTGATTCGCGGCAACAAGGTGATCTCCAACCGCAAGAAGCTCGACAACAAGACCAAGATCAAGCGCGGCGTCATCCTGGTGGGGCGTGGCAGTGGAGCCCGACGGTTGCAGTGGCTACGCCCGGGCGACAAAGCCCAGGTGGTGCGCCGGATCTACAGCTCCCCGCAGATCGCCATCAGCGGCAATCGGGCGCTCTTGCGTGACCGCAAACGCGTAGTGGTGGACGACAAGGAGATGCATCCCCGCACGGCGATCGGCATCGACCGCGACAACCAGACGCTGCTGTTCCTGGTGATCGACGGGCGTCAGTCGTTCAGCCGCGGCGCGACCATGGTCGAGCTCGCCAAGATCATGCTGGCTCAGGGCGCCGAGGATGCCCTCAACCTGGACGGCGGTGGCTCCTCGACCATGATCGGCCCGGCCAGCAACGGGGTGCGCCGCGTACTCAACTCACCCTCCGACGGCCGGCAACGTCACGTGCCCAACGGCCTCGCGATCACTCCGACCGGCCAGCCGCCGGCGGCACCGACCCCCGCACCCTCGCCCACTCCGGCTCCCTAGCGCCCCGGGCTTCATCGCCTATTCAACCGAATGGTTGACGACGATCAAGGGCGCGCACTAGGTTGTATTCAACCCTTTCGTTGAATACGCTTCGGTTCGAAGGAGCACCCATGACCGACCCCAGCGCCGCTTTGCTCGAGGCCACCATCGAGGCCGACCCCCAGGTTCCGATCATCCACATCACCCGTGACTTCCACGCGACGCCGGCGCAACTGCTGCGCGCCCACACCGACCCCGCGATCTATGCGCGGTGGGTCGGCCCGGACGACATCCGCACCGAGATCGACTACTGGGATGCCCGCGACGGCGGCTCGTGGCGGTTCCTCAATCTGCGTGGGGAAGGAGAAGCCATGGAGGAGTACGCGTTCCGCGGCTGCTTCCACGAGGTCAACGAGCGACGGGTGGTGCAGACCTTCACGTGGGAGGGGATGCCTGAGGGCGTGTCACTGGAGACCCTGACCTTCGAGGACCTCGGCGACGGGCGCACCCGACTACACGCCCAATCACTGGTCGACAGCTTCGAGGGACGCGACGCGTGGCTGCGCAGCGGAATGGAGAAGGGCGTCAATGACGGCTACGCCAAACTCGACGAACTTCTCAACTCCGGAGAGATCTGAGCCTCGATGAACGACCTCGAGAACCTCGACCCGCCCCGCCGACATGAACTGGTCGCGGGCCGCTTCGCCGACCTGGTGGCCGGGGTCACCGACTGGCAGGCGCCGACTCCGGTTCGCGAGTGGCGGGCAGCCGACGTCGTAGAACACGTGATCGACTGGTTGCCCGGCTTCCTGGCCGGCGGCAGCCAGCTGGAGTTGCCCGCGGTCGACGGCACCCTCGGGCAACGATGGGCGGCTCGGAGCAGGGCCGTTCAGGACATCTTGGACGACGGCACCTCGGCCACGGCCGTGTTCGACCACCCGATGCTGCCCACTCAGCCACTGGACGTGGCGATCGACCGGTTCTACACCACCGACGTCTTCTTCCACAGCTGGGATCTGGCGCGAGCGAGCGGTCAGGATGATCCTCCCGTCCTCGACGCAGGGTGGTGCGAAAGTATCCTGGCCGGCATGGAGCCGCTCGATGAGATGTTGCGCAGTTCGGGGCAATACGGTCCCCGGATGCCGGTCGCCGACGACGCTCCGATCCAGGAGCGACTGATGGCCTTCCTCGGCCGCGACCCTCACTTCCGTTGACGCACCAGCGGCGTAGGGTGCTGCGGTGGCCGGCTTCTCCCGCGCAGATCTCGAATCGTTTCGCGACGCTGAGGTCCCCGACCTGATCGGGCCGGGGGTGCGGCTGCTCTTCGTCGGCATCAACCCCGGGCTCTGGACGGCGGCCACCCAAACGCACTTCGCCCATCCTGCGAACCGGTTCTACCCCGCCCTGTGGCGCGCCGGCATCCTCGACCGCCGAATCGATCCGGCTGCGGGAATGACCGACACCGATCGCGATCATCTGCGGCAGCGAGGAATCGGCATCACCAACCTGGTGCGCCGCGCGACGGCCCGAGCCGCCGAGCTGAGCCGGGCAGAGTTGCGCGCGGGCGGCGAGCGGCTGGAACGGTTGGTTCGTGAGGTCCGCCCGGAGGTGGTCGCCGTCGCCGGCATCACCGCCTATCGCGACGCCTTCGGTCAGCCCAAGGCCTCGCTCGGGGAACAGCCCGGGCGGTTCGGCGCGGAAGCCGAGACGGGCGGGCACGCACAGGCGCCATGGCCGGGCGCGCGCCTCTGGGTGGTGCCCAACCCGAGCGGACTCAACGCGCACGAGACGACGGCCAGCCTGGCGACGGCCTACGCCGCCCCCGCCGAGGCGGCCGGAATCAGCCCCGCGCCGACCCCGCCCCTGTGAGCGAAGTCGGCCGAGCGGTCAGTGCTCGATGACCCGGTTCTTGCCGACGACCGTGAGCCCGTCCTCGACCACGAGGCCACGTGCCTCGTCGGCGGCCTTGTCGACTCCGATGTGCACCCCGGCCGGGATGACGACGTTCTTGTCGACGATCGCCTGGCGGATCGTGGCACCGGGTCCGACGCGGACTCCGTGCATCAGTACCGAGTCCGACACCTCGGCTCCGGTGTCGACGAACGACTCCGGCGACAGCACCGAGCGCCACACCGTCCCACCGGAGATCACGACGCCGGCGGAGAGCAGCGCGTTCTCGGCGCTGGGCGAGCGTCCGTCGCTGCCCTGGACCAGCTTGGCCGGAGGTTGCGGGCCGTAGGAGGTATAGATCGGCCAGTCGAAGTTGTAGAGGTTGAACACCGGCAGCGGCGATACCACGTCCATATGAGCCTCGTAGTAGGACTTGAGGGTTCCAACGTCGCGCCAATATCCGACCTCGCGCTCGGAGGCGCCCGGGATCAGGTTGTCCTTGAAGTCGTACACGCCCGCGCCGCCCTGACCGACGAAGTGGGGGACGATGTCGCCGCCCATGTCGTGCATGCTCTCGGTCTCGGCATCGGCGGTGACCGCGTCCACCAAGGCGTCGGCGTCGAACACGTAGTTGCCCATCGACGCCAGGATCTCGTGGGGCGCGTCGGGCAGCCCGTCGGGCGCGGTCGGCTTCTCGAGGAACTGCCTGATCATCGAGGGGTTCTCCGGCTGAACGTCGATGACACCGAACTGGTCGGCCATCTCGATCGGCTGCCGGATGGCGGCCACGGTGCAGGGGGCGCCGGACTCGATGTGCTGAGTCACCATCTGCGAGAAGTCCATCCGATAGATGTGGTCGGCCCCCACCACGACCACGATGTCCGGCTTGTCGTCACGAATCAGGTTGAGAGACTGGAAGATCGCGTCGGCCGAGCCGAGGTACCACCGCTTGCCGACGCGCTGCTGTGCGGGCACCGGGGTCACGTGGTTGCCCAGCAGCGTGGACATTCGCCAGGTCTGGGTGATGTGCCGGTCGAGGCTGTGCGACTTGTATTGCGTCAGCACGACGATCTTGAGATAGCCGGAATTGACGACGTTGGAGAGGGCGAAGTCGATCAGCCGATAGTTGCCCGCGTAGGGGACGGCGGGTTTCGCTCGGTCCGCCGTCAACGGCATCAGCCGCTTCCCCTCGCCGCCAGCGAGGCAGATCACCAGGACCTTTTTGCGCGTGATGGGTCTCATGGGGTGAGGCTAGCCCTGTCGGTGAGCGCTTGGGGAGGGGTAGTTTCACGGACCATGCGAGTTGATGTGCTGTCCAAGGAATATCCGCCCGAGGTCTACGGCGGCGCCGGCGTCCATGTGGCCGAACTGGTCCGCGCTCTCCGCGCCCGTGACGATCTCACCACCCAGGTGCATGCCTTCGGTGCACCGCGCGACGAGGCCGGCACCTCGTCGTACGCCGATCTGACCGAGCTCACCAATGCCAACGGCGCCCTCAAGACGCTCGGCGTGGACCTGGCGATCGCCGATGCCTGCGCCGGCACCGACCTGGTGCATTCCCACACCTGGTACGCCAACTTCGCCGGTCACCTCGCAGGCTTGTTACACGGGGTTCCCCACGTCATTTCCGCCCACAGCCTGGAGCCGCTGCGCCCTTGGAAGGCCGAGCAACTCGGTGGCGGGTACGCCGTCTCATCGTGGGTCGAGCGCACGTCGTACCTCGCCGCCTCGGCCGTGATCGCCGTCTCGTCGGCCATGCGTGACGACGTGCTGCGCAGTTACCCCGAGATCGATCCGGATCGCGTGAAGGTCGTGCACAACGGCATCGACACCGAACTGTGGGCACCGATCGACGATGCCGACATCGTCCGCTCGCACGGGGTCGATCCGGACCGCCCGTCGGTCATCTTCGTCGGCCGGATCACCCGGCAGAAGGGCCTGCCGCTCTTCCTTCGCGCGGTGGCCCAACTGCCTCCGGAGGTCCAGATCGTTCTGCTCGCCGGGGCCCCCGACACACCGGAGATCATGGCGGAGGTCGAGACGCTGGTCGACGGGCTTCGCGCCTCCCGCGACGGTGTGGTGTGGATTCCGGAGATGCTCCCCCGAGCGCAGGTGGTCGCCCTGCTCTCGGCGGCAACGACCTTCTGCTGCCCGTCGATCTATGAGCCGCTCGGCATCGTCAACCTCGAGGCGATGGCCTGCGAGACGGCCGTCGTGGCCACCGCCACCGGCGGTATCCCCGAGGTCGTCGTCCCGGGCGAGACCGGTCTACTGGTGCCGATCGAGCAAGCCGATGACGGCACCGGCACTCCGCTCAACCCCGACCAGTACGTCGCCGACTTCGCGGCCGCCCTCAACGAGGTCGTCGCCGACCCCGATCGGGCCGCCGCCATGGGACGGGCCGGACGCGAGCGCGCGCGCGATTCCTTCAGTTGGGTGGCGATCGCCGACAAGACCGTCGACGTCTATCGCTCGGTGCTCGACTGACCTTGAGCGTTCGACCCGGGCTGCCGCCATTGACTAGGCGGGGAAGAGTTCGGCGGCGATGCGTCGCGCCTTGAAGACGTGGAGCACCTGACGTGGCGCGACTCGACGCATCAGGCGGCGCGACGGGCTGGCGCCATACTCCACCGTGAGCGCCGCGCCCTTGAAGTTGTGGTTGTACCACCCGGTCATCGTGCCGTGACACACCCCACCGCAGGTCAACGACGTGGTGGGCAGCCGCAGAATCCGGGCGACCCGGCGCGCGAACGCGGGCCGTTTGGTGTCGATGTCCACCCCTAGCAGCGGCTGGTGGAAGCTCAGGATCCGCTTCGGCTTCACCTTCTCGAGAAAGGCCATCACGGCCTTGGTCTCCGGCTCCGAAGCCGGCTTGGGGCCGGACTCGTAGTTGCCGTTCAGGTCGACCCAGCCATACGGGAAGTTGCGATTGAGGTCGACGCCGTGCGCGTTCTTGCGGGTGCCTCGGGCCAAGCCATCGGGATTGTAGGTCGGCACGACCCACAGATCGACGCCCCGGATCGGGCCGCCGTCACGCAGCGCCAGCAGGATCTGACGGGTCCGCGGCTCGTTGCCGTGCATGGTGGAGAAGAGCACGACCCTCGGGACACCGCGCGCCTTCTTCTCCCCCAGGTGCCAGGCGACGATGGGTCGGCCTTTGACCGACTTCCCGATCACCCTCTTCTCCACCACGGCCGGCCGATCGGCGGCCTGCGCGGGCGCGGACAGACCGGCCACGGCGAGACCTGTGAGCACGAGCAGAATTCCGGACGCGCGCAGGCGCGGACGTAGGGAGAGGTGCACAGGGAGGGTCCTTCGCTGGGGCGACCGGTCGCCGGAGAGGGTACTAGGCTCACCGTGTGGATCTCTCCCCCCTCATCGACACCGCCCTCGACCGCACCGTTGCCCCCGGTTTCTCCCGGATCGGCTGGGAGGTGCGCAAGCGCCTGCCGTCCTGGCCCGATGACCCGGCGCCCAACAGCCTGAAGGGACGCCAGGCGATCGTGACCGGGGCCACCTCCGGTCTCGGCACGGCAACCGCCGCAGGGTTCGCGCGACTGGGCGCCCGCGTTCACTTCGTGGTGCGCGACACCGACAAGGGTGAACGGGTCGCGGACGAACTGCGGGCTCAGGTCCCCGGAGCCGAGATCGTCGTCTGGCGTTGCGACGTCTCCGATCTTGACTCCGTGGCGGCGTTCACCGAGGCATTCCTCGCGGCCGAGTCGGCGCTGCACGTCATCGTCCACAATGCGGGAGCTCTGCCGCCGGAGCGGCGTACGTCGCCGCAGGGGCACGAGCTCACCCAGGCGCTGCATGTACTGGGGCCGATCGCAATGACCGAGCAGCTGCTGCCCGCCCTGGCTGCCTCGTCGGATCCGGCCACCGGAGATGACGCCCGCGTCATCTTCGTCACCTCGGGCGGGATGTACACCCAGGCCCTGCGCGACGACGACCCGGAGTACTTGCGCGGCGACTACAGCGGCACGGTCGCCTACGCCCGCTCCAAGCGCGTCCAGATCGAGCTGCTGCCCGAGCTCAACCAGCGCTGGATCTCGCACGGCGTCCGGGTCTATGCCACCCACCCCGGCTGGGCAGACACCCCCGGGGTCACCGAGTCGTTGCCGACCTTCCGCAAGGTGGTGGGCCCGTTTCTTCGCGATGCGGACTCCGGAGCCGACACGACGGTATGGCTCGCCGCAATCGAGCCCGCCCCGCCGGGTGGTGGACTCTGGCACGACCGACGGGACCGGCCGACGCACATGCGCAACAAGACCAAACCTCAGCCCCACCAGGTCGCCCGCATCTGGGAGTGGGTTCGCGACGCCGTGAAGCTCCCCGCGACGGACTGAGTCGCTCACCACAATTGGCTCGTTCGCCGGACAGCCGACGGCGCCGCACACAGACTGGAACGCGTGAGCATCGGAATGGCCCCGGATGACGGGCAGGCAACCGCGCGCGATCTGGCGCTGATCGACGTGGCCCGCCGCCTCGAAGCGATCCGTCATCGTCACCGCGCTCCGGTGCGGACGCTGCCCGGATCGGCCACGAACCTGGACGAGCACGCGGTGGTCAGCCGCCTCGAGGCGTCCTTCGACACCCGTGGACGCGTCCGGGTCACCGGCGCGCACACCAGCCAGGCGTGGCTGTCGGTGACGATCGACCCGGATGCCGACGTGCCGCACGTGGCGCCGACGCCGGCGCCGGCCCTGCGCAGCCACCTGACGAAACTGCGTGCGATGGCGCCGGACGAGCGCGCCGTGTGGATCCAGGCCCATGTCGCGGGCCAGATGCTGTTCGCTGCTCGTCAGGCGCTCGCCTCAGTGCCCCAGCTCGGCGGGGTCGCGGTTCTGGCTCGACTCGGGCACGGCGCACCTGTCGCCGCCGCCAACGTCCAGCGGGGCCGACTCGACGCCGTCGATCTCAGCCTCACGCCGTGTCTGGCGCTGGCTGAGGTGGACCCGGACGTGCGGGTCCACCTCGACGGGACAACCCTCCGGCCGCTCACCTTGCTGCGCTGAGGATCCCTCCGTGACGTGCTGGATCAGGTAATCAGCGAGGACTGCTAGGTCGCCACTAGCCGCTCAACTGGCTATCGAAGAGCGCCTTTTCCGCCTCGTCGTTCCAGGTATCGCCAGGGCCCAGTTTCTCGGCGACATCCGGCATTGTCTCTTTCAATTCATTGAGCCCCATCAGCGGAAGGTCATGGATCTGGGGGAAGATCAGGACCTTCCCGGAATAGCTGCCGTCGACCAAGGCCTGGAGGCCGTCCTTGGCCGCCCGCATGCCGCCGACGGCGCCCACGATGGATCCCGGAGAGAGGGCGCCCTGGTTGGCGAGGTCCACCACCTGCTGCTGATCGTGGATGGTCAATCCCGAGGTGCCGGTGTATTGGGCATTGTTCAGGTAAACCGCGCTCAGGTTCAGCGGCGCCAGGGTGCCGTTGGGAACACCGGCGAAGAAGACCAGCATGCCGTCGGGATTCATCAGTGTGTCGGCCTCGGCCATCACAGCGGCGATCGGGACACTGACCACCACATCGTCGGCCCCCTGGTTGTCGGTGATCCCCATGACGAAATCGTGAAGGGATTGCTCCGCGGTCTGGGAATTGAAGGTGAGCAACTCGCAGTCGTTGCTCTCCGCCAGGTGGCCCAGACGATCCTCGAGGCTCTTCAGTCGTTCATCGCTCATTTCCGTGGCGATAATCTTGCTGGGGCCGTCGTGCTGTTGAATGGCTCGCTGGACATGCATCAACCCCATGGGGCCGCCCGCACCCACGAAGACGGTGGTGCCCTTTGAGCGCAGATCACAGCGGTTGCGCGCCTCCCCGTAGGAGGCAGCGATGTCCGGTCCCCGGCCGCCGAGATAGGCGGTGTAGTCGTAGTGCAGGCGGCCGACGTCGGTGTCCACCAAGCCGTCCAGGGCGGTCTCGCCCACGAGGTTGAGGGTGCCCCGCCGGGCAATGTGCTTGGCCACTGCACCCACCGTTGGCGCGGAACGGGGATCGAGCATGACGATGTCGTCGAAGCCTGCGCCGTCGGTCAGTTCGTCCACCAAAGCTTGATAGTCATCGGTGCCGACGCCATTGCGCACGATCTTCTCGGCCGAGGTGTGTTCCACGAGCTTTTCCACCGAGGCGGGCACGTCGGTCATCACAATGGTGGCCGGGGCGTCCAGACCGGAAGAGAAGGTGTAGTCCCGCTCATCTCCGGGTCGGCCGATGATCCACATGATCCCGCCGGCTTTGGGTTCGAGGCGGCGACGCTGGGTATAGGCCGCCATCACGCAACCCCACGGCTCCAGCGTGGAGGCCTCGGCGTACCCCATCGTGTCCGGGAGGGGCAGCAGGCAGGCACCATCGTCGGTCTCGAGCATCTCCGAGCCCATCAGGTGGTACTGGATCAGCCCGCCGGGGATGGTGTAGCCGTAGGCCGTGCTCTTGCCGTCTTGATAGATATCGGGCTGCACGGCCAGCCGCTGGCCGGCGTGATACCGGTCCTTGAGGTTGTCCCCGACTTCGATGACCGTGAGGCTGACCTCGTGTCCCAGTCGGGTGGGCTCCTTCGACAGGTCACGGTTGTAGAGCTTCGGGTGGCTGCCGCCCTGTCGCATGATCTTCACGTCCGAGAAGCAGAGGCCCACGCTGTCGATGCGCACCAGCATCTGATCGGCATTCGGTTTGGGGATGGGCAGTCGTTCGGGTTGATCATCCTTGCCCATGTTCTCCTCGCCCGCGCCCCACAGGTTCCAGGCCCAGGCTTCTTCCGGCACGTCGAGGTCGGCCGCGCGGTACTGGTCGTACTTTGATGTCATGGTTCCTCCGTGTGTAGGTGCCTAGAGCCCCCAGGGGGTTACCAAAGCCACTGGTCGGAGGCTGGGTCTCCCCTGACCTGCGCGACGAGCCTACCGCTGATTGCCGCTGTGGCGAGGTGACGGGCAGCCGGTCCGAGATCGGTCGATCACGACATCGGTGCAACAACGACACGGGGGCACGACAGGAGGGCTCTCACCCGACCCCTGCCCGTTTACACCCGTCTCCCTTCATTTATTTTGCCTGCAGTCCTTGACGCGGCCCATCAACGCCCAATATAAAGGTTAACGCAGATCGATCTATGGTCTCTGTCACATCCAGCACATTGATGGCAGACTCAGGTCGTCAAGACGGACACGACAGCAGCGCACCCTCGTCTGCCCGGGCGCGACTGCCAGGGAAGGAACCCACATGGCCACGGCCACCACGCAGGCGTCTGAGCGGACTTCGGCGCGCGTACACGTTCAAAGGTTCGGGACATTCCTGTCCAACATGGTGATGCCCAACATCGGAGCCTTCATCGCCTGGGGCTTCATCACCGCGCTCTTCATCGAGGTGGGTTGGCTGACCGGCCTCGGCTTCGGCGAGTCGCCCGGCAGCTGGGTCGCCAAGTTCGGCGGCTGGGGCGACTTCGCGGGCGGCGGCATCGTCGGCCCGATGATCATCTATCTGCTGCCGCTGCTGATCGCCTACACCGGCGGCAAGATCGTCTATGACATGCGCGGCGGCGTGGTCGGCGCGATCGCCACGATGGGCGTCATCGCCGGCACCAGCATCCCGATGTTCATGGGCGCGATGATCATGGGCCCGCTCGGCGGCTGGTCGATGAAGCACATCGACGCCATCTGGGATGGCAAGATCAAGCCCGGCTTCGAGATGCTGGTCAACAACTTCGCAGCCGGCATCTGGGGCATGATCCTGGCGATCTTCGGCTTCTTCGCGATGGGCCCGGTTGTCACGTGCATCGCCAATGCGCTCGGCAGAAGGTCATCGACACCCTGGTGAACAACAACCTGCTGCCGCTCACCTCGGTCATCATCGAGCCGGCCAAGGTGCTGTTCCTCAACAACGCGCTCAACCACGGCGTGCTCACGCCGCTGGGCATCAACGAGGCACCGGAACACGGCAAGTCCGTCCTGTTCCTGCTTGAGGCCAACCCGGCCGCGGGTCTCGGTCTGCTGCTTCGCCTACAGTCTGTTCGGTAAGGGCCTGGCGAAGGCATCGGCCCCCGGCGCGATCATCATCCACTTCTTCGGTGGCATCCACGAGATCTACTTCCCGTTCGTGCTGATGAAGCCCACGCTGATCGTCGCCATGATCGCCGGCGGCATGACGCAGGTCTTCATCAACGTGCTGTTCGGCTCCGGTCTCCGGGCCCCGGCCGCACCGGGCTCGATCATCGCGGTCTATGCACAAACCCCGAGCGACAGCTACATCGGCGTCACCCTGGCGGTCATCGGTGGCGCGACGGTGTCCTTCCTGGTCGCCTCGTTCCTGCTCAAGATCGACAAGACCGAGGAAGCCGAAGACCAGCTCGTCGGCGCCACCGCGCAGATGGAGTAGATGAAGGGCAAGCAGTCGGTCGCGTCGTCGACGCTCACCGGCGGCGGCGTGGCCACCGCGTGGCTGCCGGACCCATCAGCAACATCGTGTTCGCGTGCGACGCAGGAATGGGCTCGTCGGCCATGGGCGCATCGGTCTTGCGCCGCAAGATCGAGGCGGCGGGTCACACCGATGTCACGGTGGTCAACAAGGCCATCTCCAACCTCACCGATGAATACGACGTGGTGGTCAGTCACCAGGACCTCACCGAGCGAGCCCAGCAGAAGACTGGCTCGGCGATCCACGTGTCGGTGGACAACTTCATGGGCAGTCCTCGTTACGACGAGATCGTGGAGATGGTCAACGAACGCAACGCCGGTGGCGCATGAGTAGCCAGGTCCTGACCGAGGAGGCCATCGTCCTCGACGGCCAGGCGACCGGACGCGACGACGCGATCAGCGAAGCAGGAGCTTTGCTGGTCCGCGTCGGAGCGGTCGAGGAGTCCTACGTCGAGGCGATGCACGAGCGGGAGACGTCGGTGTCCACCTACATGGGCAACCTGCTGGCGATTCCCCACGGCACCAACGAGGCCAAGCCGGCGATCAAGCGGACGGCCATCTCGTTCGTGCGCTACCCCGGCGGAATCGAGTGGAAGGGACAGCCGGTCAAGTTCGTGCTCGGAATCGCGGGCGCGGGCGATGACCATCTGGCCCTGCTCGGCAAGATCGCGGCGGTGTTCATGGACACCGACGAGATCGCGCGTCTCGAGGCGGCCGCGTCGCCGGCTGAGATCCTCGAGATTCTGGGTGACGTCAGCGCCGGCTGACCAACGCACCTGCACGGACACGCGGACCCGCGAGGCATCACGCCTCGCGGGTCCGCGTCTTTGCCTCCCCCGCCGGTCGAGCCCGTCGCTCCGCCGGTCGAGCCTGTCGAGACCATCTCTCCGTCGGCCGAGCCCGTAGCTCCGCCGGTCGAGCCCGTCGAGACCATCTCTCCGCCGGTCGAGCCCGTAGCTCCGCCGGTCGAGCCCGTAGCTCCGCCGGTCGAGCCCGTCGAGACCAGTCGGCTTGCACTGTCGGTCGAACCTGTGGGCACACGGGCCGGAAAGGTGCGCGGTGCACGATTGCGACCCGGTGTTGGCCGGATGCGGGGGCCGAAATGATGCGCGGTGCACGATTGCGACCCGGCGTTGGCCGGATCCCGTCGAGCCTGCCTCCGCCTGCCAGCACGCTCTTCCGCCGGTCGAGCCCGTCGAGACCAGTCGGCTTGCACTGTCGGTCGAACCTGTGGGTACGCGGGCCGGAAAGGTGCGCGGTGCACGATTGCGACCCGGTCTTGGCCGGATGCGGGGGCCGAAATGATGCGCTGTGCACGATTGCGACCCGACGTTGGCCGGATCCCGTCGAGCCTGCCTCCGCCTGCCAGCACGCTCTTCCGCCGGTCGAGCCCGTCGAGACCAGTCGGCTTGCACGGTCGGTCGAGCTTGTCGAGACCTTTGCTCGGCGTCAGCGAGAGCGGAGCAGGGTCCCCCACCACTGCACCAGCGGATCCTCGGTGGGCACGACTAGATCGCATACGCCCACCTCGGCGGTGGTGTCGTCGGCGGTCCAGACGTACGTCACCGTGCGAAAGTCGGCGACGCCCGGGCAGCGACGCTGCTTGAGCGACATCTCGTCGAGAGCGGTCGCGTCCAGTGCGGCCAGCAACGCCTGCCACTCGGCCTCGTCGAGCTCCCCGAACTCCTCGTCAACGGCGGAGCTCCGATTCCATGAACGATCGCCGAGCACGATCGTCTCTTCGTCACACCGCGGTCCGCAGATGCCGCCTGTCACCTCCAGGGAGGCGACGACCTGGTCCTCGGCGTAGGGCGAGTCTGTGGGAGCATCGGTCGCCGCCGTGCTCGAAGGCGACACGGACCGACCGGACTCTGGGTCCGCCACGCGATCGGCGCCGCACCCGGCGAGCGCCACGATGAGCGCGACGCTGACCGCCAGGCTGCGAACACGCCCTCGAGAGGTCGTCATGACGCCATCATGCGCGCTGCCGCTCCGCCTCCGCGGCCATGGGAGTGCGTTCGAAGAGGAGAGCCGGATCGTCGACCGGCCCCCGGCGCAGCAATCGCACATCGGCGGCATAACTCTTCGACGTCGTCCAGGGTGGGCGGGTTCCCTGCTTGGGCAGCACATCGAGGGCCCGCTGAACGTAGCCCGCGGTGAAGTCGAGCAGCGGCCGGGTCGCCATGCTGTCGGGAGCTAGCGGCATCACCCGATCGGCGCCGACGGCATCGGCGTGGTCGAGGATGCGGCACAAGTGCTCAGCCACCAGGTCGACCTTGAGTGTCCACGAGGCATT
Source organism: uncultured Actinomycetota bacterium (assembly GCA_963781605.1). Classification (GTDB taxonomy): domain Bacteria; phylum Actinomycetota; class Actinomycetes; order Propionibacteriales; family Nocardioidaceae; genus Nocardioides. The sequence continues at coordinate 455,991 of CAWAGO010000008.1, read as the reverse complement.
CGTGTAGCCGATGGCATAGGCGAAGTTGGGTACCCCGGACAGCAGCATCCCTTTGAAGGCGAGCCTCTCGCTCGCCTTCACGGCGCGGCCGTCGACAACTAGTTGGATGCCACCGAAGGCGCGCAACTCCAACCCGGTGGCCGTGACCACGAGATCGGCATCGAGATGGCGACCCGACCTCAGGCGGATACCGGTCTCGTCGAAGGTGTCGATCCGATCGGTGACGATCTCCGCACTCCCCCGCGCCAGTGCGTTGAAGAGGTCGCCGTCGGGCGCGGCGCAGACTCGTTGGTCCCAAGGGTCATAGCTGGGAGTCAGGTGCGTGGTGGCGTCGAATCCAGGAGGCAGATAGCGGCCCTGAGCACGGCGGATGAGTCGACGGACGGCCCGTGGGTAGCGCCGCGAGACCGCATAGAAGACGCGCTGTAGCCCGATGTTCTTGCGCCGCGCCCAGCGATGACCACGCTCCTGGCCCAGATGGCGGCGCAGGGCGTGCCCGATCCGGTCGGTGGAAGGGAGCGGCATGATGTAGGTCGGCGAGCGCTGCAGCATGGTCACGTGTGCCGCGCGCTCGGCCATGGCCGGGACCAGGGTGACCGCGGTGGCTCCCGAGCCGATCACCACGACACGCGCATGGTCGTAGTTCAGGTCGTCTGGCCAGAACTGGGGATGCACGATGGTGCCGCCGAAGCGCGCCTGCCCTGGGAACTCCGGACGATAGGCCCGCTCGTAGTTGTAGTAACCGCCCGCCGAGAACAGCCAGCGCGCTGTGATCGTTACCGGCTGATCGGTGTCCGTCCGGCGGCCGGTGATCGTCCATCGACCCTCCTCGGTCGACCACTCGGCAGATTCGACCCGGTGGTGATAGCTGATCCGACGATCCAGATCTGCCTCGGCTGCGGTCTCTCGGAGATAGGACAGGATCTCCGGTCCACCGGCGAGGGTGGTGTCCCCCATCCAGGGGCGGAACTCATAGCTGAGGGTCACGAGATCGGAATCGGATCGGATGCCGGGATAGCGAAAGAGATCCCAGGTGCCACCTGAGGCGCCGCGGCTTTCCCAGATGGCGAGCGTGCGCTGGGGATGCCGGTCGGCCAGGTGCCAGGCGACCCCGATCCCGGAGAGGCCCGCGCCGATGATCAGCACGTCGACATCGGGAGGGGTCATGACGACAGTGTGGCCGAGGGGTGGAAGAACTCCAGCGCTTCGTCGAGCGGCTTGCGGGTGAGATCGGGCACCTGGCAGTCCGGCGCCGCGTAGCCGACCGGGAACAGGATGAAGGGGCGCTCGTGCGCGGGCCGACCGAGGATCCGGCTGAGGAACGCCATCGGGTTGGGCGTATGGGTCAGGGTGGACAGCCCCATTCGATGCAGCGCGGTGATGAACAGCCCACAGGCGATCCCCACTGACTCGTTGACGTAGTAGTTCTTGCGCAGGCTCCCGTCGGGCTGCGGCGTCGACTTCTCCGCGAAGCACACGACGATCCACGGGGCCGTCTCGAGATAGGGCTTGTCGGCGGACGTGCCGAGCCCTGCCAGCGCGTCGCGCCAGGCCGGAGGCAGCCGTCCACCGTCGTAGTTGATTCGCTCCTCCGCCTCGGCGGCCACTCGGATTCGGTGCTTGGTGTCGGCGTCACCCACGGCCACGAACTTCCAGGGCTGCTGGTGCGCGCCGCTCGGCGCGGTGTTGGCGCAAGCCACCGCGATCTCGATGACCTCGGCGGGCACCGGGTCGGCGCTGAACATCCGAACGCTGCGGCGCCGCTCGAGGTGCCCGAGCAGTTCGCTCCCGAGCCGTATCCCCTCATCGATCGGTTTCCGCGGCCGTTGGTAGGACGTGAAGCCACCGGCGACTGCCATGCCCTCACCCTAATCCGGTCCCGACTCATCGGAACTCCATTTGGCTAGGTACTTGACATAGCTTAGTACCCCGCATCACTATGTAGCCATGCCTGAACTGGATCCACAGATGCTCAAGGGCCTCGTGACCCTGCTCCTGCTGCAGTTGCTGGCGGAGCAGGAGGACTACGGCTACTCGCTCGTCGTCCGGCTTCGCGAGGGCGGGCTCAACGATGTCGCGGAGGGAACGGTCTATCCGGCCCTCGCGCGCTGCGAACAGGGCAGGTGGGTGGAGACCCACTACGTGCCCTCTCAGCGGGGTCCGGCCCGCAAGTACTACCGGCTCACGCCCGCCGGTCGTGAAGAACTCATCGTCCGCACCGAATCGTGGCGTCGGCTCACCTCTCTCGTCGAGCAGTTCCTCCAAGGAGACCCATCATGACCATCACCAGTGGAAACCTCGTTCCGTTCCTGCTCTTCATGAGCTTCTTCGCGATCTTCTTCCTCGCGTTTTCCCTCTATCGCTTCCGGGTGCCAGGCGCCGCCGGAAGGGCGCAGGTCAGGGCGATGTCCTACCTGGTGCGCTACAGCGCGGCGCTGGAGTTCTACGGCCTCTACAAGCGCGAGATCCGCACCCGCGTGGATGAGATTCGCGCCGACTTGGTCGAAGCCGCCGACCGCGGAGCCATCGACGACCTCCTGCAAGGACTCGGGTCACCACGGTCGCTCGCCGCGAGCGTCGCCGGTGATCGGTTGCGGCCGTCGGTGCTGCGCGGTGTGATCTGGGTGGGCGCGGCTTTTCTGCTAGGGGTGGCCCTCCACATCCTCGCGTTGGAGGCATTCCTCGGCGGCTTCGAGCCCCTCGCAGCCCCCGGCGACCAAGGATCGTGGTCGATCCCGGGCATGGCGGTCGAGGCCACCATGGGCGACGACGGCCGGGCACAGGCGCTTGGCTTCACCATGTCTGGGCTGCTGGTGCTGCTGCCGGTCGTCTTTGTCGTCGGGGCCCGGGCCTGGCGCCCCTGGCGGACCCGCTGACCTCGCGCCCCAGGGTCGCAATCGTGCACCGCGCACCCTTTCCACCCCGCTGACGCCCAGGCCACCAGGGCCGACAACCGTGCACCGCGCACCATGTGACCCTCGCAAACGCCGACTGCCAAGACCGGCTCAGGACCCGCTCGGCGCTTCGTCGAGTTCCTCGGGTAGGTCGCCTTGCCAGTTCGGCGTCTCGTCGGCGTCGTCGAAGCCTCGCGCCACCACGACGTCGGTCGAGGAGTGCAGCAGGATCGACAACACCACTGTGACCGCGACGAGATGGAAGATCAGATCCGATGAGGCGATGGCCGCGTCGAGCACCAGCAGTCCGTAGACCACGGAGGCGAAGCCCTTGGGGCCGAACCACATGGCGGCGGCCTGCTCGCGCGCAGTGAGTCGGGTGCCGAGGAATGACACGCCCAGGGCAAGGGGGCGGGCCAAGAAGATGGCGAGGAGGGCGAACACCCAGCCCGCCACGCTGATCTCGCCGAGGAAGGTCGGCGTGATCAGAGCGCCGAAGACCAACAGCGCTGCCAGTTTCAAAAGCTCAGAGATCAGTTCGCCGAACTCCTCGAAGCGTTCGCGCTGTCGCGCCCCGACCGTGGCGAAAGTGATGCCGGCAGCGAATGCCGCGAGGAAGAGGTTGGCATGCGTGCCGTTCGCGACGGCGTACACCAGGAGGCCGACGGCGAGACCGCTCAACGGTTCGTAGGCGTGCGAGGCGCCGAAGAAGTCGGTGTTCTCAATCGCGAGGGCGACCCAAGGAATCACCACGCCGACCGCCAGGCCCAACGCCAACTCCAGCGCCAGCTCGGCGAAGTCAACCTCGCCGCTTCCTTTCGACAGAGCGAGGAACACGATCACGAAGGGCAACGCCAGGCCGTCGTTGATCCCCGACTCGACATTGAGCAGGTGACGCAGCCGACCGGGAACCCGGTCGTTGCCGACCAGAGCCGAGGCGAACACCGGATCGGTGGGAGCCAATACCGCGCCGATCAGCAGTGACTCGGCCCAGCCCAAGCCGACCAAGTAGTGAGCGAAGGCCGCCGTGATGGCCAGCGTCAGCGGCAGGCCGAGCAGGAGTGCCCGGCCAGGCAGCCGCCAAGCGGCGCGCAGATCGCGCCAGCCCGCCTTCATACCGTCGGTGAAGAGGACGGCGAAGAGCGCCAACTCCGAGATCAGCGACACCGTGCCGTCGTCGGTGTCGAAGCTGATGACGCCACCCATGCCGTCCCCGAGGACGAACCCGGCGAGGAGAAACAACACCGCCGTGGACAGGATCGTCCGGTTGGCACGATGCGAGAGCAGCACCGCAACGAACAACGTGGTGGCGAAGACGATCAGCAGCACGGTGACAACGCTAGTGCCCGACCGACCTCAGCGACGGCCAGGCCCTAGAGGCGGCCAGACCCCTTCGATGCGATCAGACCTAGCGACGGCCAGAACTGAACGATGCGGCGCTGTGTGAGCGACCGGCGCCACTGTCGCCGGAAGGGGATCCCCCACCGTTGCGACGACGACTCGGCTTCGCGGACCCACCCGTTTGGGCACCACCTGAGCGGCCGCCGCCCGACCGACTGCCGTTCGACCGACCGCCGCCCGACCGACCGCCGCCCGACCGAGTACTGCCCGACCGACCACCGGACCGGCCGCCGCCGGAGCGACCACCGCCATTCGACGTCGAGGACGACGGCGAGGACGCGTCGGCATACCCACCGGGAACAAGGATCCGCTCGCCGGGAGCCAAGCGGATCAGCACCGGGTGGGTGCTGCCGTCGATCTTGGTGGTCTCGGGGCGGATCCCGGCTGCCCGGGTCAAAGCGCGGACGTCACGAACCTGGTCGTCGGTCATCAGGGTGATCACCGTGCCCGCGGCGCCGGCTCGCGCCGTACGGCCCGAACGATGCAGGTAGGCCTTGTGCTCGACGGGCGGATCGGCGTGCACCACCAGTGCGACGTCGTCCACGTGGATTCCGCGCGCGGCGATGTCGGTCGCCACCAGCGTGCTCGCCTTGCCCGTGTGGAAGGCGTCGAGGTTGCGGGTACGGGCGTTCTGGCTGAGATTCCCGTGGAGATCAACCGTGGGGACGCCCTCGCGGTTGAGTTGGCGGGCCAGCGCCTTGGCGCCGTGCTTGGTGCGAGTGAAGACGACGGTGCGGCCAGGGGCGCTCGTCAGGCTGGTGAGCACGGCGACCCGGTGCGCACGCTCGAGGTGCAATACGTGGTGGCTCATCTGGGCGATTGGCGACTGCGCGGAGTCCGCCTCGTGGGTCATCGGCGAAGTCAGGAAGCGCTTGACCAGGCTGTCGATGGCCTTGTCGAGCGTGGCCGAGAAGAGCAGCCGTTGTCCCGACTGCGGGGTCTGGTCGAGCAGGCGCCGCACGGCCGGGAGAAAGCCGAGGTCGGCCATGTGGTCGGCCTCGTCCAGCACGGTGATCTCGATGTCGGAGAGCTTGGCGTGGCGTTGGGCGATCAGATCTTCCAGCCGACCAGGGGTCGCGACCACGATGTCGGTGCCACGACGCAGCGCAGCGACCTGGGGGTTCTGGCCGACTCCACCGAAGATCGTCATGGTGGTCAGGCCCGACGCGGCCGCGAGGGGCTGCAGCGCCGCGTGAATCTGACCGACCAACTCCCGGGTCGGAGCCAGAATCAGGGCACGCGGGCCGCCACGGCGGTCCGGGCGCTTGGCGGAAAGGCGGGCCACGAGGGGCAACAGGAACGCATAGGTCTTGCCCGAGCCGGTCCGACCGCGGCCGAGAACATCTCGGCCGGCCAAGGAGTCGGGCAGCGTGGCAGCTTGGATAGGAGTGGGTTCGGTGATCTGGAGGCCGTCGAGGATGGCGACGAGCTCAGTGGGCACGCCGAGGCGGGCAAAAGCAGAAGACAAGAGGAGTTCGATTCGGTCGGTGTCTCACCAGGCCGTGTTCCGCCGGCGGCGGAACGTGGAACAGCAATGCTCGAAAGTGATCGAGGGGCGCAGTTCGCGCCGGGAGCCCGAGGCAAGACTGGCCGGGCTGTTGACGACTACCTTACCGGCCGCGTACGCCGCCCCGGCAATCGCCGCGCTGGTTGTCGCCCACGTCACACTGGTGATCTGACGCTGCACTCGTCGAGGGATCGCAGTGGCGATCGCCCGTCAGTCGCTCAGATCAGCGCACCCGGATCGTCGGGGACGTCCACGGCATGCTCGCTCAAAACGTCGAGGGGGATGATCTCCAGAGCGCGAGCGTTGGTCGACGCGAGGACGACCGGAGCCGCGACACCGTCGGTGTAGGCCTGGGCCCAGCGGACCGCCACCACGCACCAGCGGTCGCCCGGCCGGAGCCCTGGGAAACTCCACTCGGGCCGAGGGGTCGACAAGTCGTTGCCCACGGACTCCTGGTGGGCGAGGAACTCCTCCGTCATCACCGCGCACACGGCATGCAAGCCGACGTCCTGCGGGCCACAGCGACAACTGCCGTCACGAAAGAAGCCGGTCACCGGGTCGTTTCCGCAGGGCTCCAAGGAGCCACCCAGGACGTTGCGCTCTTCGACGGTTTCACTCATCCTCTTAGCCTGCCAGCGACCGACATGGCCACGCGAGGGGGATGCCGATGGATAGGCTCGCCCAGGTGAGCTCGCCCTATCCGCTCCGCACCGATCGGCTGGTGCTGCGACTGCTGCGCTCCTCCGACGCAGAGGTGTTCGCGGCCTACCGGAACGACCCCGAAGTGGCCAAGCACCAGCTCTGGACGTTGCCCTATACCGTCGCGGACGCCCAGGCGGCGTTGGCCGACCAGGACGACCGCGACGACGTTGCGCTCGGGGAGTGGACTCAGATCGGGGTCGAACTCGACGGTGTCGTGATCGGCGACGTCTGCACCATGATCGATGAGACCGGAGGCGTTGCCGAGATCGGCTTCACACTCTCCCGCGATCACCAGGGTCACGGCTATGCCACCGAGGCGGCGACGGCGCTGGCAACCGACCTCGTGGAGCGGATCGGTGTCGGACGGCTCTACGGCGAACTCGACCCGGTCAACGTCTCCTCCCAGCGAGTGCTGGAGAACATCGGGCTGGTCTACGAGGCCACCACGAGGAAGTCGTTCCTGTGGCGAGGCGAGTGGACCGACAACATGAGCTACGGAGCCACGGCGGAGGAATGGCGGGCCTGGCGCGACCGAGCTGTCGGACCGCCTGCCAACGTGCGACTGGTGCCACTGTCGGTCGACAACGGTGATGCCTACGGGAAGCTGCGCACCCACCATTCGCAGGAGCGATTCGTCTCCCCCATGGCGGAGTCGTTCGCCGATGCGCTGTTTCCCGAGGTCGTCAATGGCGCCGCCTGGGTCCCCCGCCTGTACGGCGTCGAGGCCGACGGCGAGCCCGCGGCCTTCGTGATGATCGCCGAGGTCACTCCGACCCAGTCGGATCCGCTCCTGTGGCGGCTCCTCGTCGACAGACGCCACCAACGCCGCGGCATCGGACGGGCCGCGCTCGACCTTCTCTGCGACCGCCTCCGCGCCGAGGGCGCGACTGCCTTGTTCACGAGTTGGTGCGAGGGCGCCGGCGGGCCTCGTGGCTTCTATGTCGGCTATGGCTTCGAGGAGACCGGACGGATCGTCGACGACGAGACCGAGGGTCGCCTCGGGCTGTGACGACCGGCTGATGGGTCGCTCGATTCGCCCGCTAATGCGCCCGGTCAATTCGCCCGGTCGGAGTCACGACGATGAAAGAGCCCACCGGCCCACAGCGCCCAGACCACCAGCACCGGCTGGAAGAACAGCCTGATCAGCCGCGCGCGATCGGTGTCGAGACCGAACGCGTCGGTGCCCTCGACATACTGCGCGATGTTGCCGGGGAAGATCACCACATAGAAGCCCGCGAGGAGCAGGCCGACGATCCGCTTGTGGCGCGGGAGGGCCACGAAGGCCGCCCCGAGCCCGATCTCGACGAGGCCCGACCCGACGACTGTCAGGTCGGCGTCGATCGGGAACCAGTCGGGCACCTGAGCCTGGAACTCCTGCCGCTGCGCGGTCAGATGCAGGACGCCGGCGCCCACCATCGCCGAGCCAAGGATGATCCGGCCGAGCGTCTCGAGCACTGACGTCATGCCGCCACCCTAGGCGAGCCCCGAGCACGAAGGCCGTCGGGCTGCCCAGTCGCGATTTCTCGGGTTCGGCACGTTCGGGGCTACCTTCACCCCATGCCTACTCAGCTGACCAGTGGACTCCTGATCGACGGTGGCATGGGCACCCTTCTTCAAGATCGGGGCCTCGAGGGCGGTGCACCTGGAGAGTTGTGGAACGTCGACAACCCCGACGCCGTCCGTTCGGCGCATCAGGAGTATGCCGACGCGGGCGCCGCCCTCCTCACCACCAACACATTCGGCGGCACCCGGCCCAGGCTCGACCTGCACGGCCTCGGCGATCGAGTGCACGAGCTCAACGAAGCCGGCGCTCGACTGGCGCGGCAGGTTGCCGCGCCTGTCGGCGCTCTCGTCGGAGGGGGCGTCGGCCCGACCGGCGAGCTGTTGGAACCGCTCGGCACGATGAGCCCGGCCCACGCCCAAGAGTTGTTCGCCGAACAGATGCGAGGGCTGGTGGCGGGTGGCATCGACGTCGTGCTGATCGAGACGATGAGCGACCTGGCCGAGCTTCAGGCCGCGGTCGGGTCCGCCCAAGCTGTGGCCCCCGACCTACCCGTGATCGCCACCCTGAGCTTCGACACCAACCTCCGCACGATGATGGGCGTGCGCCCGGCCGACGCAGTGGCAGCGGCCGCCGAGCTCGGCATCGCCGCCGTCGGGGCCAACTGCGGGCGCGGCCCCGACGAGATGGAGCAGATCATGGCCGACATGGCCGCCGCTCGATCCGCCGGCCAGTTGCTCATCGCACAATCCAATGCTGGGCTGCCGCAGGTGGTCGGTGACCACTTCGAGTATGACGCCGATCCCCCCAGGATGGCCGCCCACGCGAAGCGCCTGCGCGCGCTGGGCGTGGATCTGATCGGCGCCTGCTGTGGGTCCACCCCCGCCCACATCGCAACGATGCGCGCCGCCCTGGCCTGAGGCCTGGACCAATGCCTGGGGCGTAACCTGCGGTCTCGTGATCACCGACGCAGATCTGCAGATCGTCCTCGACGTGATCGGCGTGTTCGTCTTCGCGCTGTCCGGAGCGGTGGTGGCGGTGCGGGCCCGTCTCGACGTGATCGGGGTGCTGACCCTGGCTGCCTTGGCCGGCCTCGGCGGCGGCATCACCCGCGACGTCATCCTGGGCGCGACCCCGCCGGTGGGCGTGAGCGACTGGAAACTACTCGTTCCGGCACTGTCCGCCGGGCTGCTGGTGTTCGTGTTGTACGAGCCCGCCCAGGTGGTCCGGCAACGCCACCCCGGTCGCGTATCGCTCACCACCCGCGGAGTGCGGATCCTCGACGCCGCGGGCCTCGCACTGTTCGCGGTCAGCGGCGCCCTCAAGGCCTTGGCATACGACACCACTTGGCAGGCGGCGATCCTGGTCGGCATCATCACGGCGGTCGGAGGCGGACTGATCCGCGACATCCTCGTCAACGAGGTCCCCGAGGTGTTGCGCAGGCGTGATCTCTACATCACGCCTGCGCTGATCGGCGCCTCGCTGATCGTCGTCGCCGATGCTCTCGACATGCTCGGACCAGTCACGATCTGGGCCGCGGTGGGCACCGCCTTCATCGTGCGGCTGATGGCCATCTGGTTCGGCTGGAGAGCACCCGTACCGCTCCTGTCACGCGCTGCGCAGGACCGGTGAACAGAGGCGCAAAACCAAGCCCGTCCACTGGACGCGGCTTGGGTGGCGCCCACCCCACCGTCTGACTGAACGCGTATTTAGTAGACAGTTGAATCAGGTTTGTATAGACACCTGCTGCGGGAATCCGCCACGCCATCTACCGTTGAGACATCGAACAAACGCCGACTGGCTCCCGGGAAGTCGCCCCAAACGACATCCCCAGCCGGTCGCCGTGATCCCCCTCAGCACGGAAGGAGTTCCAGTCGCGGCCCGCCCCCAATGGGCCACCCCCAACACAGTTGCCCCCTTGTAGTCCCCCACTTCCTTGGTCGCGCCCGGAGATCCCCCGTCTCCCGGCGCGACCAAGGCTTTTTTGCGTCCACACGCGTTGCCACAACCCAGGCGAGCCCGCGCGGCGCGCCTCCCCCGCCCGACTGAACCGGCAGTTAGTAGACACATCAATCACGTTTGTATAGACACTTGCTGCGGGAATCCGCCACACCATCTACCGTTGAGACATCGAACAAACGCCGACTGGCTCCCGGGAAGTCGCCCCAAACGACATCCCCAGCCGGTCGCCGTGATCCCCCTCAGCACGGAAGGAGTTCCAGTCGCGGCCCGCCCCCAATGGGCCACCCCCAACACAGTTGCCCCCTTGTTATCCCCCACTTCCTTGGTCGCGCCCGGAGATCCCCCGTCCCCCGGCGCGACCAAGGCTTTTTTGCGTCCACATGCCCCCAACCCCCTAGAGCGACGTGGGCTGTGGCTAGCCACGATCAGGAAGGTCGAAGGCGTCCACGTCGAGGTTCTTCGCACCTCCCAGGCCATGCCGCGAGCCGTCGAAGTAGGTCGACCACCCGCGCCGCGTGCGATACAGCACGATGTCTTCGTCCCGCACTGTCCCCAGACGGGGAAGATGGGTGCGCTCGCCGGCGAAAGACAGATAGGATCGTCTGCGGCCGAGCCTGGTCAACCCGTCGACGTCGGCCTTCGCGGCCAATCCCTCCGCGCTCGCGTCGAACACCCGGGAGAACCCGCCACGTCGCCAGCGGTAGATGTCGGCGTCGTCGGGTCGGCCATGGACTCCCGGGATCCGCACCGATCCCTGGGTCGAGAAGAACAAGGTCGAACCCGCGACGCTGATCGCATCGAGATCCGCGCCACGACTCGTGAGCCCATGCCGACTGCCGTCGAACCACAGTCGCCATCGCCGGCCGTCGAAGCGGACGACATCTTCATCGCCGACCCGCCCCACACCGGGCACGCGAGTCGTTCCCGAGAACGAGAGATAGATGTGCTGGTCGTCGACCCAATCGAGGCCGTCGATCGACGCTGAGGCGGGCAACCCCCAGGCACGCAGTTCGGCGACGCGGGAGTAGGTCGACCCGGCCCATGAGTAGACCTCGTCGCGACCGCTGGTGCCCGGCACCCGGCCACTCCGGGTCGACACGAGCAGCTCGTGTCCCTGCGAAGGCGACCCGGACTGCGTCGGCGAGGGCGCCGGTGACGGCGCCGGTGATGGGGTCGGGGTGGGGGTCGGCGTCGGCGTCGGTGTGGACGTCGGCGTCGGCGTGGCGGTCGGGGTGGGGGTCGGGGTGGGCGTCGGCGTCGGCGTGGCGGTCGGCGTGGGCGTCGGGGTCGGCGTCGGCGTCCTGACCGTCAGCGACACCGCAAGCTGCCGCGTCGTCGAGCCGCTGGTGGCGTTGATGGTGAAGGGATGGGTTCCCTGGGCCGCGGCGTCGGTCGTCACTGTGAGCACGCTGGCGCCGGCGCCACCCGTGACGACACTCGGGGAGAACGACGCCGTCGCCACGGACGATGGCAACCCGACCACGGTGAGTCCGACGTCGCCGGTGAACCCGTCGTTGGGCGTGACCATGACGGTGAAGGTGGCATCGCCGCCGGCCAGAATTGTCGCGGTTGACGGACTGACGGAGGCAGTGAAGCTCGGCGCTGGCGCCACCGACGCGTAGGCAGCCGCAGCGTCGACCATGCCTGCGCCATAGGTGTTGTCGACGCCGATCGCACCGAGGTCGTGGGCGGTGCCGACGATGGCTTGCTGCAACTCTGTGACGGTGAGGGCGTGTTGCCCCGATCGCAGCAGCGCCGCCAGGCCGGTCACGTGGGGAGCCGCCACCGAGGTGCCGGAGGCGATCTGAAACAAGCCGAACCGGTCAGTCGTAGCGACGTCGACGCCCGGCGCCACGACGTCCGGGAATGGTCGCGCACGGCCACCACAGGACGAGGGGCCCCGCCCACTCGACGGAGCGATCACGTCGGCTGCGTCCACCGCTCCCACCGAGAGCGACTCCGGGTAGTTGCCCGGGCTCACTGAACTGGTCGCGCCCGGGCCGAAGTTGCCCGCCGAGGCGACCGTGAGAATGCCAGCCGCGCGCAGCGCCTGAATATCGGGTTGGAAGGCCAGATCGCATCCCGGGGCAGCGCCGATCGACCACGACGCGTTGACGACGTCGGGAGCATCGGGGGTGCCAGGGTCTCCATCGGGGTCGAGAGTCCACTGGAATGCCTGATGTACGGCGCTGATGGTCGACCCGCCTGCGTCGTCGAAGACCCGGGCAGCGATCCACTGCGCACCGGGGGCGGTGCCCAGGGTCTGGCCGCTGCTGTCTCTGCCTACGATCACTCCGGCCACAGCCGTGCCGTGGCCGCCGAGGTCAGTCGGCGAGGGGCGCTGTCCGTAGGGGTCGAACCAACCGGTGGCGCCACCACGAAAACCCGATGCCAAGTCGGGGTGGGCCACGTCGACGCCGCTGTCCAAGACAGCCACCACCGTCCCCTGCCCGGTACGCCCGTCGGCCCACACGGTGGGCGCGCCGATCGCGGTCTGGTTCGCGGAGCCGGGCGCCAGGTCGGGGACCAATTCGATCCGATCTGGCCGAACCGCGATCACATCGGCTCGGGCACCGATCTTGGCGATCACCCGCGGGGTGGCGGTGAGCCGGATGGCATTGGAGATCCACAGCCGCTTCGCGTCGCGGACTTCGTCAGCGCGACGCCACTGCGCGATCTCCGACCACAGTCCCTGTTGGGACGAGTTCGCATTCGCCTTCAGTTCGCTGCGCACCGCCGCCAGCCGGGCACGCTTTCCTTGCTCTCGGCCTACCGAGAGGTCGGGGCTACCGCGGGCGGTGACCACGACCGTCCGCATGACCGGCGGCCGCTCGACCGGCCCGCCGAGCGGGTCGAAAGGGGGTGCCGGGGTGGCTGCGGCCCACGGGGGGTAGGCCGTCGCAGCCCACCCCGGCACCGGGGAGCAGCACACCGTGAGCACGGCGAGAACAAGCGCCATACTCCACGACGGGCCTCTCGTCACAGAAGACTCCGTTCGTGATCGGTGTGCTGCATGTCGACGTCGACGTGAGGTAACCGTCGACGCCGAAGGATCAGAATGAGACCGATCAGCAGGGCCAACAGAAGCCCGGCGACCAGCATGGTGAGAGTCCGCAAGGGAGTCGCGAACTCGACGGACGCGGAGCGAACCGTCCACGTCGTCGCCATCACGGAGTCGAGAATCCCCCGCCGATGGACCGAAACGACGCCCTGCCATTCACCGACGGGCTCGACGTCGGTGGTGCCCTCATATCGTCCCGGCTCGACGTCGGTAAGCGGCACCAGCTCCGTGCGTCCTCCCGGGCCGGTGACCCGTACGTCGATTCCGGTGACGGGCGCCGGCTCGGGTTGAATGGTCGACCGCAACCTGAGGATCAGGCGCCGGCGACCGTCCCTCCCCTCAGCAACCGACTCGAAGGTCAGGAAGAGCCCGTCGACGTTCGACGCTTGAGGTGCGACCGGTTGGGTGGCGACCGACACCTCCCTCGCGGTTGGGACCGAGGTGAGAAGGGCCGCCGCGACAACCGCGATCGTCAGCACCACTCCCTCGGCCACGAGCGTGCCGGCGAACACTCTGCGCCGATCCGCCGGCGCCACACTCCGCAGCAGCGCCCGGGGACGCCAGGGGACCAGCCGGTCCAAGAGCGCGGAGTCCACCAACACCGTGTTGACCGCAGCGAGCAGCAGCGCCAGCCCGAGCAACGCCACCTTGGCCGCCACTGCCGCTCCATAGATCGTCGCACTCATCGAATTGAGATCGGGGACGTGCTGGCCGGCCTGGTAGATACCGGTCGCCGTCAGCACCAGAGTCGAAACGGCGGCGAGAGGGCTGAAGGCGCGCCCCAGGGCCAGCCGGTTCCGGGCCACGGCCGGATCCCGTCGCGCGAGGGGCGCGACGATCAGGACAAGCACGATCAGGCCACCCACCCAAACACCGGCGGCGAGCACGTGCGCCGCACCGACCAACGCTGCCACCGTCGACCCCACCGGGAGGGATGCGGCGTGGCCACCCAACGACTCGACGATCACGGCTGCGGCCAGGGCAGCGAAGGCAAGTCGGGCCGCTGGCGTTCTTCCGTTGCGGCGCCAGCGCACCATTGCAGCCAGAGCCACCAGCAGGGCGAGTTCCCGCGCCAGCCACAGCCATCCCCAACTCGTCCCGGTCAGGGTCAGCCAGGTTTGGTCGAGCCACGCGGTGCCTTCGGCGCCGCTCGTCCTGGTGCGCAGGAACGGTGTGACCGCTCCGGCGTAGGCCGCACACGAGACCGCGATCACGCCCGCCCGCCGGATCCGGTCACGCGCTGCGCTGAGGTCGGCGCCAGCCGTAGCGAGCACTCGTCCGGCGATCGTCAAGGCACCGACGGCAACGAGGACGGCGGTGAGGTCGGCCCAGCGAAGGGCGAGCAGGATCGGGGAGGGTGGCCCGGCACCCTCGGCCGCCACGACATCGGGCCGCAGACCGGCACCGAACACGATGGTTCCGGAAGAGGCGTGCCCGTCGACCAGCGACAACGCGTGCCAGTCGAGCACGTAGGAACCGTGGGCAAGCGGTGCGGTTTCGACGACGACGCTGAGATCACCGTTGCTGATGTCGACCGACGACTCGACCGGGAGCCCGTCGAGGGTGCGCAACTCGATGGTGCTGGCCGCGGCACCGATCGGTTCGTCGAACCACAGCGTGAGGCTGGAGCGACCGACCGGAACCATGCCCCCATTGGGCGGGTCGGAGCGAATCGTTTCCGAGTGAGCCTGCGCCGAGGGTGCCATCATCACCAGCGCGGCCACGGCTGCCAGGCCGGCCAAGGCCGCCCGCAGACCGCGCACCGTCGCAACCACGGCGCTACCCCTGAACCGTCAGGTGCTCCACTCGGACATCGCCCATCACCAATGTGACCTGGGTCCCCCGGTGGAGTGCGTTGCCTGAGTTGGCGAGGAGGAAGAAGTAGGTGCCGCCGAGTCGGAGCTCAGCGCCATGCTTGTGGGGGGGCGAGGACATGATCAGCGTCTGGCCCGAATCCTCTGCCACCAGGATCGGCGACAGCTCGGTCTCGTGCAGGATGCGGGTGGCCTTGTCAGGATCGACCACCTGATAGCGGAACTCCACCAGGCCCCCCGCTGCAGTCACGGCGATCAGGTCGACGTCGATGCCGTATTCGGCCGCCAGCCCGTCGGTCGTGACCACCGTCGTCCCCGCCCGGACGTCCTCGGCACGGGAGCTCCACCACATGATCCCCACCACGACGGCGAGTACGAGAGCGACGAGCGCCACCAGTCGCCGCCTCCGCCGAGGGCGGACGGCTGGTGGTGCCGCCGGTGCGGGCGGCTCCAAGACCGTGGTCATCGGGTGCTCACCGCCCTTCCCGCTCGAGGGACCAGGACTTGCCGACCACTCGCAAGGTCGCGTCGCGGGAGACCGTGCCGAGTCCGGGAACCCGAGTGGCCTTGGCGAACGACACGTACAACGCGCCACCTGCGCCGCGCGCAATGGCGTCGACGTCCGCCGACTTCCCGAGTCCGTGCCGGCTCGCGTCCCAGACCCGCTTGATGCTGCGGCCCTTCCAGCGGTAGATGTCGGCGTCGTCGCCGCCACCCTTCACTCCCCGCACGGATACGGACCCCTTGGTCGAGAAGAACAGCTTCTTTCCGACCACCTGGATTGCGTCGACGTCGTGCCCGCCCTTGGTCAGCCCGTAGCGGGAGCCGTCGAACCAGGTCCGCCAGCGTCCGTTCGCGAACTTGACGACGTCCTCGTCCTGCACCGTGCCGGCCTTCTTGAGTTTGGTGCGGCCGGCGAAGGAAACATACGAGGTCGAGCCGCGCAAGGAGAAGGCGTCCACCTTGGCCCGCGAGGGAAGGGTCGCCCCTTGACCCACCAGCTCCGGCGGAGCCGCGCTGTTGAGGGTGGCAATCAGGGCGGCTCCGGTGATCCGGAAGTTCGCCGACCGAACAGCGCTCCAGTTGCCCGCCGCGTCGCGGACCCGGAAGCGACCCTGCTTGAGTCCGTTGGTCAGCTGGGAGACATTCATCTGTCCGGTCACCGTGTAGGGGCCGGTGCCCGTCACGCCGAGAGCGGTCACCTTCTGGCCCTGGCCGGGTCCGGGGTCGTTGTTCCCGATGAACCACTCGATCGCGGCCGGAGCGCTCTGCGTGTCCGTCACCGTGCCCGACAGCGTGAGCGACACAGCACCAGAGCTGGGATTGGGCGAGATCGAGACACTCGTCAGGGTGGGCGGCGTCTTGTCGACCACCAGGGTCCCGGTGCCCGGGGGGCCCCAGTTCCCTGCGGCGTCCTTGGCATGCACATAGATGGTGTGCGGCCCGTTGGTCATCTGCTTGACGGTGGACAGTGGGATGTCGGCGTAGCCCCCCTCGCTGGCACCGTTGAACAGACCGTCGCTGGCGGTCATCGGGATCCCGGAGCCGTTGGCTCCGACCGTGTCGATGAACATCTCCGCCTTCTTGATGGTGCTGTTCACCGACCCGGAGATCGGGTCGCTCAGCGTCTGGGCTCCCACCCGAACGCCGTTGACGGTGGAGTTGAACTTCAACGTGCCGTTGTTCGGCGAGGGGTTCACCGTGATGCCCATTGCCTCCGGGCCGGTGATGTCCACCGTCAGGTTGACCGTTGCCGGCGCGCCCCAGTTGCCCTGGGAGTCCTGGCTGTGGATCCAGATCGGGTGATCGCCCTCGGAAAGCCCGTTGACCACCGCTGCGGGGATCACTCCGTCCACGCTCGCCACCGGCGAGACCGTGTTGACGGTCATCGCCACACCGGAACCGTCGGCTCCCTGCGTGTCGATGAAGTACTCGGCGGCGGTCACGGTCGAGTTGCCGGACGCCGAGTCGTCCCCGGTCGCGGAGACGGCGACGTCAGGCGAGTTGTGGTTGGTCACGCGCGGCGCGAGCCCAGGCGAGAGCGTGCTGGGACCGCCCACATCGGCGCCGGTCACCAGAACCGAGGTGAGACCGCCCCAATTGCCTGCCGCGTCTTGCCCACGCACGTAGACCGCGTGGGTGCCCGGACCGATGGCGAGCGGCCCGCTGACCGCCTCCGTGGGACTGCTGAACGCGCCGCTCAGCGCCGTTCCGGCGCCGGGGGCGCCGAGAGCGTCGACGAAGTACTCCGCCGCGGCGACGACGCTGTTCCCGCGGGCGCTGTCGTCGACGGTCGCGGACAGGGTGGTCCCGTCATAGGCGGCCGCGCTCGTGATCGGGCCGGTGGTGTCGGCGGCGGGGCCGGTCCCGAGGATGCGGATCGAGGTGTACATGCCGCCGAAGCCCGCCGTGTTGCTGTTGTGCAGCACCATGCTCGCGTCGAAGACCGACAGTGCCTGATCCGTTTCGGTGGCGGCTGGGGCGACCACCAGCGCATCGGCGGTCTGGCCGGGGCCGATGGTCTCCGCGGCATACCGTGCCGGGTGGCCCAGAGCGCTGCCGTCGAGGCCGATCACTGTCTGCGTGGTCCCGAGGACACCCATCGAGTGGTACAGGACCCCGGCGTTGACGTAGCGCAGAAGCACGGTGTCGCCGCCGGCCGCTGTGATCGTCTCGGTGTCCGGGTAGGCCAGCCCGTTGAGCATCGTGTAGCGCGGCGCGAACTTACGCATGTCGAACGTCGACGGGTTGGCCGCGTTGTTGAGCGCGGGGTCGATCTCGCTCATGACCAGCACCTGCTCGGTGTCGAAGGCGGTCGCCGCGTCGGCATACGCCTGCGAGGCGTTCGCAGGACGGACCACCAGTGCTCCGTGCAACCCCATCGCGGTCTGGTACTGCGTGTTGGGGGCCAGGCCCGACTCGTAGAGGAAGGTGCCCGCCTGGTCGGCCACGAAGCTGTAGGTCTTCGTCGCACCGGGCGCGATACCGGCGAGGTCCGGGGGCAGCTGCTGGCCCTGGAAGAGCAGCGCCGTGGTGGTCGACAGCTGGTTGTGCACCGTGACCTCGACCGTGTCGCCAACGGTGGCGACGATCGGCGGTCCGCCCGGACGGTTCACGGCCGCGTTGGTCGTTGAGTAGCCGAGCACCGGGACGACCTGACCGCCCGGCAACGTCGTGGTCCCGGCGACGACGTACAGATCGATCGTCACCGTCGCCGCCGACGCCGGGGAGGCCGGTCCGGCCAGTAGCACCAGCAGGGCCAGACCGAGGCCGGAGAGGCCGGCCAGGATCAGTCGCTTCGTCACCCGCAGCGCGGCACGCATCGAGACGTCCGGGCGAATCGCGTGGATCGTACGCATCGTCGTCATCCCCTCATCCGCAGTTGTTGGGTTGGGGCGGATCGATCCGCATATACGTGATGGGTCCGGTCATGTTGGTTCCCCACGAAGTGATCTGATGCAGCGCGTGGTTGTGCGAGATGATGTAGAACTCGCCGCATTGGTTGAGGGTCGGCGTTCCTGCTGGGAGCGTCTCCTGCTTTCCGAGATACGGGCTGCCGCTGTAGAAGGTGCCGATCACCGAGTTGGCCAGACTGGGCACGGTCACCGGGACCGGATTGCCGACCGGGTCGTAGTCCTCGGCGTCGTACCACTTGAACAGCACGTCCCAGGTCTGCCCGGGGCCGATGTTGATCGCGAACTTCTCGAACGACAGATCCTCACCGGCGGTGCCCTCGAGGGGATTGCCGTCGCGCCCGATCACCAGGCCGTTGTTGCCGTGTGGGTGGAAGGGATAGTCCTCGGTGCCCACGTTGAGATAGCGGGCGACACCGGGCAGCGGGTGGTCGGTGTTGTTGAATTCGTGAACTTGTGCCAACGCTCCGTAGGGCTGCGTCGGCAGCCAGTCAGCCCCGTTGTCGGCGATGCTGTCGGGGAAGCCGCGGCCGTTGATCAGCCAGTAGCGCGGGTGGTAGTTGTTCATGTTGAAGGTCTTGCCGCCTTCGACCGCCTGGTGCTGATAGGGGTCGATCTCCGACAGGAGCACCATGAATTCCTCGCTCGGAGTGAATTGACTGTCCGAGCGGTTGTAGGCATGGTCCGCACCGATCGCCGGCCGGACGATGAGCGCCCCGAACAAACCCATCCGAATCTGCTTCTCGGGGTTCGTGCCCGATTGGTAGAGGAACGTGCCGGGCCGGTCGGCGACGAAGCTGTAGGTCACCGTGCCGCCGCCTGCGGCCGCCGTCGTGGTGAGCGAGGTGACGCGCCCGGAGCCGTTGGTCTCGGGTGCAGCGGGGACGCCGTCGGCAAGCACCCCGTCCTGGCCGGGGAAGGCGACCGAGGCCTTCTCGGGCAAGGTGTTGTGCAGGATCACGGTGACCGTGTCGCCCTCATTGACACACAGGACCGGGCCGGGGTGCTGGAATCCGTCGAAGCCACTGGAATAGCCCCACATGAAGGCGGTGTTGCCGTCGGGGAGGCTGATGTAGCCGGTGCGGGTGGTCAGGTCGAAGACCGGCTGGCCGGCGACCCCGCCGGACCCTTCGGTGCAGACGATGCCGACCTTGGGCGGTGGCGCGGAGTCGGCACGTTGAACCTGCACGTTGACCGACAGAGCGAGTGCGAAGAACAGACAGCTGGCCAGAGCCAGCACCGTGTGCCGGGAGTCGAGCGTGAGCGCCAGAGCGCGGCCGGAGCGGTTCATCTCAGATCCCCCAGTCGTTCGGGTACTGCTGCGCGGCGACGCCGGACGGATAGACGCGGATCTCGGTGGCTGCGCCGCCGAATCCGCCTCCTGCCAGGTTGTTCGCGCGTTGGTAGGCCCGGTTGTAGATCAGGTAGGTGTCGTAATCGCCGGTTCCGGAGTGGGCTGGCGCCTCGAAGATCACGTCGTAGCTTTCGCCCGGTCCGACGTTGAGCGTCTCGGTCTCATAGGAAACGTCGGTGCCGTCGCGCCCGCGCAGGTGCGTGGCGTCGCGGCCGTGGACGCGCATCCGAATCCCGCCCATGGTGATCGCCACCTCACGGAAGCCTAGGTTCGCGAAGCGCAGCGCCACCCGTTCGCCCGAGTTGCAGTTCACCAGCGACGAGAACGGCTGATATTGCAACTCGGGATGCCCCGGTGGAGCGATCAGGTCGCCCGAGCCGTCATAGATCGGGTTGAACGGGTCGATCGATCCGTTGGGGGCGATCGTGTCGGGATAGACCCGGCCGTTGAGCATGCTGAAGTCGGCTCGATAGTCGCTCCACTCCGGGAGCTGGATGTGGGCATCCGCCCAGTGCGACTCCGCCCAGACCTCGGAGAGGAACATCGAGAACTCGCGGTCGAAGCCGGTGGAGCCGTCGCCGTCGTTGTACATGAACCTGGTGTAGCCGCCGATGTTCTGCCCATCCTGGATGGGCCGGACGAACACAAGGCCGGTCATGCCCATGTGCACGTGCTCCACGTCCTCGACGTGGCAGTGGTACATGTAGGTGCCTGGTTCGCGAGGACGATAGACATAGGTGAAGTTGCGACCGCTCGGCACCGAGACCGAGCCGGAGGGCTCGCCGTCGAAGAACGGGATCACATTGCGGAACCCGTGCCAGTGCAGGGTGTGCGCGTCGAAGAGGTCGGGCCGCAACTCAAGGCCGAGGTTGGTGAGCTGCACCCGGAAGTCCTTGGGTGCGCTCGGGTCGTACTGGTCCACCCAGAACAGCGGCGCGTTGTGCTGCGCCTTGTTCTTCTGCCCCAGCTTCTGGACCTCGGTCATCCCGGTGACGTTGCGGAACCCGAAGATGTAGGTCGTGAACGGGTCCGGTGCGAGCACATCGGGGTGGAAGGGCGCGATCGCCGGTGTCTTGGGCAGGTACATCCAGCCGTCGGTGCCCGCCAGATACAGGTCCGGGTTGGGGAAGTCTGCCAAGGAGTAGGCCTCCGGCTGGAGGTACTTCCCCGCCCACGCCAGCCCGCCGAGCGCGGCCGCCCCTCCCGCGCTGCGGAAGAGTCCGCGACGACTCATCATCGGCCCAGTCATCATCGGCCCGCTCATCCTCGGCTGTGCCGAAGCCCCGTGCGACGAAGCGTTCATTGCAGTCACCTGTTCCTTCGCAGAGATTTCGTCGGCATTACTGCGAGCCGTCGTAGTAGAGGGACCATGAGCCGGGGGCTCGGAAGACCACGTCCTTGGCTTCGACCTCGCCCAGCCCACCGAGAGACGTCTCCGACGCGAAAGACAAGAACCACCGGGTGTTGGTGTTGCGATGGAGACCGTCGACGTTCGCCGACCGCGGAACACCGTTCTTGCTGGCGTCCCAGACCCGGCTGAACCGCTTGCCGTTCCAGCGGTAGACATCGGCGTCGTCAGCCTTACCGCGCACCCGCGGCACCTTCGCGTTCCCCCTGGTGGAGAAGTAGACGTTCTTGCCCACCACGTGCAGTGCGTCGATGTCGGCAGCGTTCTTCCGGAGACCGGCGGCGGTGCCGTTGAAGCGCATCGACCAACGGCGACCGTTGAAGAACACGACGTCCTCGTCCTGCACGACGCCGAGTCCCTTGATTCGGGTGTTCTTGGCGAAGGACACGTAGAACGAACGTCCGTTCTTCAGAGAGAAGCCATCGACGCGAGCCTTCTTCGGCAACCCTCGCCGCGCCTTCTTCAGCGCCTTGGTGAGGGTGGGGTTGGTCGTCGAGGCGGACTGCGGGACGAGCGTCGCGCTGATCTGGCCCGTGAGGAACTGCAGCGGTGCCGCTGCGACCGGAGGTCCACCGGGTCCGCCAGGACCGCCAGGACCGCCCCCGCCGGGGGGACCGCCGACCGGGTTGTACTCGTCGGCGCCGGCGTCGTAGCCACCCATCAGCGGACGAGAGTCCCCGTCGATGTCGGTCGTGGGTGCCGCCACACCGCTCACGTTGGCCGCACCACGGTTGCAGGCGGGGCTCTGGGGGCACTGGGCCAGGTGGTAGTTGCCGAGCAGGTTGCCGGGCGCTTCCACCGCCACCAATGTGGCGTCGACGAAGGCGGGGTTCTGCCGCCAGGCCGAGAACGAGACCGACAGGTCGTAGGTCTGGATGACCTGGGGGTTGGCCGCGCTGTTAGTGGGTGAGGTGGTGTAGGGGTGCTGGGCCGGGTTCTGCTGGACGATTGAGTTGACCGGGGCCAACACCTGAGCGTCTCCGAACAACCCGAGGTCCCAGCGCTCGATCGGCGTGGCGTCATTGGCCAGCCCGATGCCGGTCACCGTGCCGCCGGCGCGGGTGCCGGCCCGGTTGTCCCAGAAGACGTTGTTGAACAGCACCGGCCGACTGAACGTGGGGGCATTGCCGGGCAGGGTCGCCTGCAACTGGTCGCTGTTGGCCGACGTCGACAACCCGGCCGGGGCCGCCTGACCGTTGGAGGTGACCGCGGTGGCCGTGGTGATGTTCTTCATGATCGTGTTGTGACGGATCCGCACGTTGGTGGCGTCGTTGAGGCTGATGCCCGCGCCCTCGTGGGTCGACACGTTGTTGACGATGAAGTTGTTGTAGACGTTCATCTGGTCCGTCCCCGCCATCAGGAACCGGATGCCACCACCATCGTCGTTGGCCAGGTTGCCCTGGATCTGGTTGGCGTAGATGTCCACCCGGCCGCTGCCCGTCGAGAGGTCGTTCGGGTTGGCGGGGAGCGCGCCGGCGACCATGATGCCGGCCCCCTCGTCGTTGGAGTTGTTGAAGTAGATCCGGTTGTTGTGGATCCGCCCGTTGGGGCTGCGGCCGTAGACGCTGATGCCGGCGCCGTACTCGAGCGAGAAGTTGCCGCAGATGTCGTTGTTCGCGACCTCGTAGTTGTCCGACCCACCGAACAGCCCGACCGCACCCGCCAGGTTGCTGCCGGCGTTGGCGATGATCCGGTTGTTCGCGATCACAGAGTTCTCGTTGTTCTGGTCCGCCTGGTTGCCCGGGAGATCGGGGGTGCCGATTCGGATCGTGCCGTAGGCGCCGCCGTTGCTCTGCACGACGTTGTTCGTGATCCGGAGGTTGCGGACGTAGGAGTTGGCGAAGATCGCGCCACCCTGGGTCTGGATGTTGGGTGGAAGCCCCGTCGGCCCGACCACCGAGGAGCTCGCTGATGTTGCCCGGGAAGCCCTGCCTGGTTGCCGCCTCGCAGATCGAATCCGTCGATGGTCGCCGGGAACCCGCTGCCGAACTGCCGGGCCCGACCGGGCTGGTTGGTGTTGTTCTGCGACGCCAGGAGGTAGATGCCCGAGCCGTCGTTGACGTCCTGGTTACCGTCCCAGGTCAGCGTTCCCAGCTTGGTGTACCAGTCGGTCGCCAACTGGGTGTCGCCGCCGAAGGCGCCGGCGTCGAGGATGCTGCCCGGCACGAATTCCGAGCCACGGAATCCGCCGGAGCCCACGCCCTGCAGCTTCACGGGAGACGCCATGATGACGTTCTCGTAGTAGGCGCCGCGGGGGTTCTGCTGCGTGGCGGTGTTGGGGTAGACGACGACGAGGTCGTCGGGGTTGCTGGCCAAGGCGACATCCAGAGCGGCCTGGATGGTGGCGAAGGTCCGGCCCGGGCCGACCTCACGCACAGGCGGGTTGTAGGACCCCCCGAGGACATGGACAGTCAGCCCGTTGACGGTCGTCAGTCCGTTGGCGCTGCGGATCTGCAACTGACGCGGACCCACCTGGGTGTTGTTGGGCACCGTCACCGTGATCTGAGTTGCGCTCCACGAGTTCACCGGCAGCGCGGTGCCGTTGAGGGTCACCGCGCCGGAGCCCTGGGTGGCCCCGAATCCGGTGCCTTGGATGGTGATCGAACGCAGTCCGGCCCTGACATAGGGGCGATTCACAGCGAGCAACTGCGGCGCCACCGGGTCGACCGGGCAGGTGACCGAGCTCTGCTGGCCGGTGCCCGGCCGCTCGATGAACACGCCGACCTGGGTCGGAGCGAGGTCGGTCGGAACCGTGACTCCGGGAAGTGCCTCGAACTCGGTGCCGATCGTGCGATAGCGGGGGTTGAAGTTCGGGTTCAGCCGTCCAGGGATCCCGGGGTCGTTTCCGACGAAGCGATACATGCCGGCACAGACGCCCGCCGGTGTCGGGCAGCTGATGTGATCGGTGGAGGGCAGCAGCACGTCGTAGAAGCCGTTGTAGTCCGACTCCACCGTCGTCACCAATCGGTTGGTGAAGTCGTAGATGCCGACCGGCAGGAAGGCGGCCGGGATCTTCTCGCCGTAGGCCGTGTGCTTGGGGTTGGCGGAGAAGGACAGTCGTCGATGATCAGGCCGCGCAGCCGGCTCGGGAGCGGAACGTCGGTGAAGATCTGGAACATCGGCACGATCGACTTGCCGTTGTTGAGCCGGACCAGTTTGGTCTCACAGGTGGGCTCGGGGCTGCCCTCGAACGGCGTGCCGCCCATGTCGACCAGGGGTGCGTTGGTCACGGGTGTCGATGCCGGAACGGTGACTCCGAGCGGCACCGTCTCGCCGTCACCGACCACCGGGCCGTAACCGTCGGTGCCGTCGTCGGCCACGTCGACCGTGTGCAGCGCACCCGCACACGGCGGCGGCGGGACCTGCGGCACGATCTGGTTGCCGTTCGCGACGTTGATGTCCTCCTCGCCGGTCACCTTGTAGTTCGGCGTCCCGAAGCCGTCCTCGGGGATCTCGAGCGACACCAAGTAGTCCGCGGAGCCGAGCGGGGTGAACTCGCCGCCGACACACACCGGGTTGGCCGGGTCGGTGTCGTCGAGCGTCCCGTTGAAGCAGCCGTCACCGAAGCCGTAGTTGCCGTTGACCGTGGCACCGAAGTTGGCGTCAGGGGTCCCCACATCGGTCGAGTAGGTGCCGAACTGGATGCTCTGGGAGAAGGCCGCGATGCAGGTGCCGTCGGTCTCCTGGTTGAGGGCGAGGTGGTCCTCGTCGACGCCGTGCACCAGCGGCACCCCGTCGAGGTCGCGGGCCGTACAGCCGGTGGGCTTCTCCCAGTTCTCCGACAAGTAGCTGTTCAGCAGGGCGCCCTTGGCGTAGGCGCCGTCCTCGGTCAGTTCGTAGTCGCCCGCGAGGTCACAGGGGGCACCGGGGTTGGTGCCGCAGTCGACGGTGGCGTAGAGCTTGACCGGGACGTCCGGGACTCCGGGCTGCCAGTCCTCCGCAGCGGCATACTGCGGGTCGAACTCGTTGCGAGTCGTGTCGTAGCTGATCGATCCGACGATGCCACCGTTCTGCGGGTCGATGCCGTTGCCACTGGCGGTCGTAGGAGTGCACCCCCCAGTCGAATTTTCCGCCGAGGCCGATGATGTTGAGGGTGCTGACGTCGACGCCGGCGCCCTTGACGGTCGTGGGTTCATTCTGATTGTCGGGCTGGTAGGTGACCCCGGTGGTGTAGAAGGAGTCGCTGTAGGCCTCCATCACCGTGAATCCGAACTCACCGAGCGGGTAGGCCGCCTCGAAGCTGTAGAACCCGTTGGCGTCAGTGACGGCGGTGGTCTGGCCACGGTCCATCAGGGAGTTGTCCCGCTTGCGCATGGTCAGCACGAAGCCGGAGATGCCGTTCTCGCCCTCGTTGCGAACGCCGTTCCGGTTCTTGTCGTTGAAGACGTAGCCGGAGTACTCCGTCCACCAGCCGCTCAGCGGCACCATGCCGAGCTCGACGCTCTCGTCGGCCCCGACCGTCACGTTCTGAAGAGCGATCAGGTGGTTCTGCGCCTCGTCCCACCAGGTCAGCAGATAGTCACCGGCGGGGACACCGCCGATGTCGAAGCGCCCGTCGGCACCTGCCTGTCCGACCCACACGGCCTGGTCGCCGTTCTGGAGGTCGTTGAGCGAGAGCCAGGCGTCCTTGATCGGGCGGTCCACCTTGGAGCCGGTGAAGCCGTTGTAGAGGTCGTAGATGCCGCCCTTGGGCGGGACATAGTGCAGCACCCTCATGACGCGCCCGCTGATGGCGCCGCCTGCGGCGGGGTCGAGCGGCTGGCCGTTCTTGGTGGGCTTCGCGAAGCCGAACAGCGGGGTGGGCACCGCCTCGCCAGCGAGGGTGAACTCGGTGTCGAAGCCGGTCGAGCCCTCCATCACCCAGGTGTCCCAGTCGTGGTTGCCCTCAAGAGTGGTGGTCTGGATCCACCGCTCACCGTCAGGCGGGGTGACGAACTGGGTGTAGCGGTTGGTACCCATATGGGGGAACGTGACGACGCCGTCGGCGTCGCTGCGGCACTCGCCGCCCTTGACGTCGACCACGGGCAGCATGTCGGCGTCCAGCGCGGAGGCGGGGATCATGTGCGAGACAGGGTCCTCCCCGACATAGGTCGTGCACAGCGGGTTGCCGTAGACGTCGGTGGTGACCTCGCCGAGCAGGTCGTTGAGGTGGCCCATCCAGCCCTCGAGGGGCAAGTCGCCGTTGTCGTAGGCGCCGTTGGTGGGCGCCATGTCCTGGAAGACCTGCCCGCGCACGGTCGAGTCGGGGAGCGGCTGCGGCTGCAGCTCGACAACGACGTCGCCATCGAAAGGCATCGTGAAGTGCGCGCCGCCGAGCTTGTAGCCGTCAGCCCGCATCGAGATCAGGTAGCGGCCGTCGGGCAGATTCAGCCCGCCGGCGAGAGCGCTCTGGTCGCCCTGCGCCACGATGGGCGAGGCGTCGTCGGCGGCGTTGATCGAGGTCCACGGACAGGATTCCGGATAACCCGGTTGACCCGAGGGCGGCACATAGGACGGCGAACAGACGCCGGTCGCGTCCCGCTGTGAGGTGTCGCCGGTGTTGTCGGCGTTGATCAGGAACTCGAACTCAGTGATCGGATCACCGGCGGTCACGCCGGTGCCACCGAACGCCCGGGGCTCGGTGCGGGCGCTGATCGCCTGCACTGTCAGCGTGTTGCTGGGTGCGGCGTCGGCCGCCTCCAACAGCGGGATGGAGACAAACGACCCCGCCAGTACCAACGCGATCCACGTCAGCCCCACGTTGCGCCACGACTTCTGCATGCCACACACCTCCGCCAGAATCGCCGACCGATTCCGGACCAATGTGCGCCCGATCGCCTGAGCTAGGCCGCAGGTGACGCAGTTGTCATCGTGCTGTCATCGAAGCATCATCTGCGCCGGCCGGGAGATCGGCACCGATGCCCTGCAGTGGCAGCGCCATCAGCATCAGCGCACCGCCCTCGGCCGACCGGCCCACCGTGAGCCGACCGCCGCGAGCGTCGGCGACCTCACGCACCAGCAACAGGCCGAGGCCGGTCTGGGAGCGCGCGTCGGAAACACTGTCCCTCGCGTCGTCGGCGGCTATCCGGTCGTTGAGTTCGTGGGCTCGGCACCGGTCGAGTCCCGGTCCGGAGTCAGCCACGCCGACCAACGCAGTCGCTCCCACAGAACGCACGATCACGCGAATGGTGTCGCCCTCGCCGGTGTAGCGGAGCGCATTCTCGATCAGGGTGTCCAAGCAGGCGCGAATCCGATCGGCGGAGCAATTGACCTGCACGCTCGCGATCGCCAACCCCTGCCGAGTCGACCTGCCAGTCCCGGTCGGCGATCGCACCCCATCGTTGCACCGTCTCGCTGGCCAGCGACACCAGTTCGACGTCGTCACTGTCCCACGCTTCGGGCAGCCGAATCATCCGGACCAGGCGATCGCTGGCGCGCACCAGGCGCGACAGCTCGGAACTCACGATGTCGAGGTCGGCGTGGATGTCGGGCTCGAGGTCGCGTTGCAGCAGCAGCTCGGTGTAGCCCTGCGCGATGGTGGCCGGCGTCCGCATTTCGTGGGAGGTGAGTCGACTGAGCCGCTCGCGCCCGCGGCCCGGCGGCGGTCCCGTTCGGCGAGCTGAGCGAGCGCCGCCAGCGCCTGCCTGCGCCGCCAGACGTTCCACATCACGAGCGCCAACAGCAAGGTCATCAGCGGGATCTCGGCGGTCTCCTGCCACCCCACGACCCCTTCGCCGGCCCGCGTGATCAATACCCCGCCGGTGATCAGGGTGAACAAGACGACGGCCACGATCGTAGGGCGCAGACTCCAGACCTCGCGGTCATAGGCGAGGGCCAGGCCGATCCACGCCAGGTGGTAGGGAATCGTCTCCTGACCCGGAAAGAACCACATGGTGGCTGGGGCCGCAGCCGCGATGACCAGCCACAGATAGAAGAGTGGATGTCGTTCGGCGCTCAACCGCCTTCCTCGCTCAGTCGGCGTCGAAGCAATAACCCAGGCCTCGAACCGTCTCGATGGGAGGGTCCCCCAGTTTGTTGCGAAGCCGCCGCATGCACACGTCGACGACGTTGCTGCCCGGGTCGAAGTCGAGACCCCATACGTCGTGGAGCAACTCGTCGCGTCGACACACCGACCCGCGCCGCCGCATCAGGTGGGAGAGCAGTCCGACCTCTTTTTCGCTCAGCGAGACATCCGCCTCGGCGAACCGGGCCCTGCGTCGTTCGAGATCGAGCGTCACTCCCCCCGCCACCAGGAATCTGCCGGCCCCGTCACTGCCCGATCGGCGCGGCGAGGGCGGTCGCACCATGTTGCGGCGCACTCGCGCCAAGAGCTCACCCGCGTGGAACGGTTTGCTGATGAAGTCGGCGGCGCCTTGATCGAGCATCGTGACGCGCGCCGCGATCTCGTTCACGGCCGAGAGGACGATGACGGTCGGGGCATTGTCCTGCTTCGAGACGGCGTTGAGCACCTGCATGCCGTTGCACCGCGGCATCGCAATGTCGAGCAAGAGCAGGTCGATGTCCTCGTCGGCTTTCAGAGCCTGGAGCGCCTCGATGCCGTCGGAGGCCGTCGTGACCTCGTGACCGTCCGCGACCAAGAAGCGCGCCAGCAAATCGAGCACGCGCTTCTCGTCGTCCGCGACCAGTACCTTTCCCACAATCCCCCCGTTGCACCTCACCAGGACCCGGAGCGTCGGTGTGACGGGAGAGACCAACCCCCCGCGTCCGAGATGCGCCGTCCATTAACCCAGTGTTAAATCAGGGTCAAAACCATCCGGTCTCACGACACTAGGCTGTCGACCGGCTGACCGATATGGTCAATCTGGGCCGTATCCGCTTGCGGTAGGGCTATGCGCCCGGAAGACGACCCGCGTCCTCAATGAGACATTGACGTGTGTCAACATAGACGCATGTCGAAGTCTTTACTGGCGCTGGCCGCAGAACCCGCCGCGGCTCTCGCCCGTTGCTCGCCCCTCGTGCAGGAACCCATGGCCGCCGAGTCCGCCCTGCGAATCGCCCCGGTCCTGAAGGCCCTCGGTGACCCCGTTCGGCTGCGCCTGATGTCGCTGGTCGCGTCGCACGCCGATGGCGAAGCCTGCGTCTGCGACCTCCACGAAGCCTTCGAGCTATCTCAGCCCACGATCAGTCACCACCTCAAGGTGCTCCACGACACGGGGCTGCTCGAACGCAGCAAACGGGGGGTATGGGTCTTCTACCGGGTCCGGACCGAGGTTCTGACCGATATAGCGACCTTGATCGCCGGTCCGCTCGCACAGGAACAGGTGCGAGCGTGACGTCGACGACTGAGGCCCCGAGCGCCCGCCTGTCGACCCTCGATCGGCTTCTCCCGGCCTGGATCGGCGTCGCCATGGCCTCGGGTCTGCTGCTGGGCCGCTGGGTTCCGGGACTGGACACGGCACTCTCCGCGGTTGAGATCGACGGCATCTCGCTGCCGATCGCGCTCGGACTGTTGGTCATGATGTACCCCGTTCTCGCCAAGGTTCGCTACGACCGCCTCGACACCGTGACCGCGGATCGACCGATGCTGATCTCCTCGCTGGTGTTGAACTGGGTGATCGGCCCTGCGCTCATGTTCGCGCTGGCCTGGCTGATGCTTCCCGACCTCCCCGAGTTCCGCACAGGCCTGATCATCGTCGGGCTGGCCCGCTGTATCGCGATGGTCATCATCTGGAACGACCTGGCCTGCGGTGACCGTGAGGCCGCGGCTGTCCTGGTGGCGCTCAACTCGGTGTTCCAAGTGATCGCCTTCGCAGCTCTTGGCTGGTTCTACCTCGACGTCCTCCCCGGCTGGCTCGGGTTGTCGACCGCGGAGATGGATGTGTCGGCGTGGCAGATCGCCAAGTCGGTGTTGATCTTCCTGGGCATCCCGTTGGTGCTGGGCTACCTGACCCGCACCTACGGCGAGCGTGCCCGCGGCCGCGACTGGTATGAGGCGGTCCTGCTGCCCAGGATCGGCCCGTGGGCGCTGATCGGGTTGCTGTTCACGATCGTCGTTCTGTTCGCCCTCCAAGGCGACCAGATCACCAACCGGCCGTTCGACGTCGCTCGGATCGCCCTCCCCCTGCTGGCCTACTTCGCGCTCATGTGGGGCGGTGGGTTCGCCCTCGGGTGGGCGGTGGGCCTGAGCTACGAACGCACCACGACCCTGGCCTTCACGGCCGCGGGCAACAACTTCGAGTTGGCCATCGCGGTCGCGATCGCCACCTTCGGGGTGACCTCCGGCCAGGCGTTGGCCGGCGTCGTCGGCCCACTCATCGAGGTGCCGGTATTGGTCGGCTTGGTCTATGTCTCCCTCGGTCTGCGCAACCGCTTCCCCGTCTCGCGAAAGGCACCCGCATGAGTACTCACCCCCCGGCAGATCGACCGAGCGTGCTGTTCGTATGCGTCCACAACGCGGGCCGATCGCAGATGGCGGCCGGCTATCTGCGCCAGTTGGCCGGAGAAGCGATCGAGGTACGGTCGGCCGGCTCTGCGCCGGGCGACCAGGTCAATCCGGCTGCCGTGGCAGCGATGGCCGAAGACGGCATCGACATCGCAGCAGCGACCCCCACCTTGCTCACCACGGAATCGGTGCAGGTCTCCGATGTCGTGATCACGATGGGCTGCGGCGACGCCTGCCCGATCTTCCCGGGCAAGCGCTACGAGGACTGGCAGCTCGACGATCCTGCCGGACAGGGGCTCGAGGCGGTCCGACCGATCCGAGACGAAATCCGGCGGCGGGTCGAGGACCTGATCGCCTCCCTGGCCTGATCGCCTCTCTGGCCTGATCTGGGGGACTAGCCGAGCAGTGCCTTCATCGTCTCGATCTCGGCGGTTTGACCATCGATGATCGACTGCGCCAGCGCCTTGCTGTCGGCGTGTTGGCCGTCGGTCACTTCGATGCTGGCCATCTCGATCGCGCCCTCGTGGTGCTCGATCATCATCGACAGCCATAGTTGCTCGAAGTCACGGTCCCGGGCATCGCCGAGGGCGCTCAGCCTCTCCGGCGACATCATCCCGGGCATCTCCGCCATCGTCTCGTCCAACTCCGTGTCCCCGTGGGCGTTGGCGTGGTCGCGCATCGTCTCGGGGACTTCCTCGCCCCACGACTGCAGCCAGTCGGCCATCAGCTCGATCTCTGGGGTTTGGGCGTCGCGGATGTCGTCGGTCAATTGCTGGAGCTCCGGCGAGAGCTCCCGACCCATCGACAGATCGACCATGGCCAGCGCTTGCGCATGGTGCGGGATCATCTGCTTCGCGAAGGCGATGTCGGCGGCGTTATGGCCGGCCGGATCACCCGAGCCCGCGGCGGGGGCGTCGTCACTCGATCCGCATCCGGCCAGGGCCAGCGACAGCAGGATCGAAGCGACCGCCGTGACGATTCCCACGACGGCTCCTGCACCTCTGCGCACCATGGCGTGATCGTAGTGACCGCCTGGTCAGGAGGAAGCGCCGGCTGGGGCTGTGGACAACGGCGGGCACCGGCTCTCTGGCCCGGCAGGGTGATTGTCATGAATTCACTACCACCGATACACAGCCAGGCAGAGCTCGAAGCCACCTGGCGACGACTGATGTCACCTCTGGGTTTCGATGAAGCCAGCCTGTGGGTGATGACGATCCGCGCCGACGGGGCGCCCACCGGCTCGCTGATCGAACTCCAGGGCGACGAAATCCCCGAGCCGATGCACCTCGACCGGTTAGCTGGGCTGTTGGTCGAGCAGGCCGATGGGGTGCGTGCGGCGTTCCTTCGGGCGCGACCCGGGCGCGGGCGACCGACCCCCCACGATCAGCAGTGGGCCGCCGAGCTCTATGCCGCTTGCCAGCGGACTGGGTTGCCGTGTGAGGTGATCCATCTCGCCACCGACGAGGCACTCTTCGCCCTGCCGTGGGATGCCTTGCCCGGCGCGCTCACCGCCTGACGCCTCGGCTGCTCGAAGGCGCCTGCCCGCCGGTGGCCGCATACTGGCGACGTGGACATTCATCAGACGACCGCTGCCGAGCACGACGCAGTCATCGAGCTCGTGCTGCAGCGGTGTCCGCAAAGCAACCGGGCGCTGATCGAGTCTCCGGTGACCAACCCCGCCGCGACGCAGGATCGGCTGATGCTGACCGCCACTGCTGACGGGACGCCGGTGGGCTTCGGGATCCGGTTCCACGGCGCCGGCCTGCCCTCCGGTCTGCACATGGAGATCGTGGCGGTCGCCAGCAGCCATCTCGGTCGGGGCATCGGCACCCAGTTGCATGATGGCCTCACCGCCGACCTTCCCAACTCCGCCGTGGCGCTCGTGGGGCAGGTCGACGATCACGACACCCGGGCATTGGCCTCGGTGCGGCGATGGGGTTTCGACACGGTGCAGCATTCGCTGACGTCGCGGCTTCGGTTGACCGGGCTCCCGGCTCCGGACCTGCCCCCCGGCATCTCGGTCGACTCCAGCCCCTCCCTGACGTTCGACGACGAAGCAGCAGTCGAGACGATGCTCGACGCCAGTCAGACCAACCCCGAGCGCGATCACGGCGGACCGTCGACACTGGCCAGCCTGCGCACCTTCGTGTCCGAGGGCGGAGCCGAACCGGTCGCCGTCGTGCTCCGCGATCATGGCCGCCCCGTGGCGCTGTCGTACGCGTTGGTTCACGGCGACCTGGCGCAGTTGGTCTACTCGGGAGTGGAGCCCACGCGCCGCGGACGGGGACTGGCCACCTTGGTCAAGCAGTGCGTGCACTACGAGGCCGCCCGAGCCGGCGCCACCTACGCCACCACCGACAACGAAGAGCACAACGCCGGCATCCGGCACGTCAACCAGCGTCTGGGCTACCGCTTGGTCAGCGGCGCGTACTGGGTGCGGCGACCTCGCCCTGAGGGCGCCAAACAGGCCTAGAAAAAGCACTCGAACATATGTTTGAGTGTCGGTGGTCGCGGGTAGAACTAAGGCATGAGCATTTCGCTGCTTCCGCCCTCCGGTCACCCCGTGGTGTCCGGTTTGGCGGCTGCTCGCGACGCGCTCGATCTCACCAGCGTCGGCGACCCTCTCTACCTGTCGACCGCCGCCAAAGCGGCCGCGTTGCGTGAGGTCGCCGAACTCGAGCGCCGAATGACGGGACTCAAGCTGGCTCTGCTGGCGGCCAGTGAGGACGTCGCCGCCGAGCATGGTGCCCGCTCACCGGCCGCGTGGTTGGCTCATCACACCCGGACCGACTACGGTCCCGCCGCTCGTGAGGGACGGTTGGCCGATGCCCTCGACGGCCGTTGGCGTCTGCTCGGTGAGGCCGTGCGCGAAGGACGAGTGTCGGTGGAGCAGGCCCACGTGATCACGCACGCACTCGATCGACTGCCGGCCGAGGTCGGGGTCGAGGTGCTGAGCCGTGCGGAGCGTCACCTGATCGAATTGGCCGACTCCTTCAGTCCCCAACAGCTTCGTGTCCTCGGCCGCAAGGTGCTCGACGTCGTTGCCCCCGACATCGCCGACGACCATGAACGCAAGTTGTTGGAGTCCGAGGAGAGTGCGGCGCGCCGACGCTGCAGCCTCACCACCCGCCGTCACGGCGACGGCACCACCACGATCACTCTCAAGACGCCCGACGCGACGGCCGCCCGGCTGCAGACCTACCTCGACGCCTACGCCAACCCCCGCCGCGACGACGGCACCCGTGCCGACACCGAAGCAGCGGACCGCCGCCCCTATCCGGTGCGCCTGGGCCATGCCTTCTGCGCCTTGATCGAGAATCTCCCCGAGCGTGCCCTGCCGCGTCATGGTGGCGCAGCCACTTCCGTCGTCGTCATGGTCGGGCTCGATCAGTTGCGCAGCGGCACCGGTGCGGCGACGCTCAGCTCGGGCGAGACCATCAGCATCGGCGAGGCGCGACGCCTCGCCTGCCAGGCCTCGATCCTGCCGGCGGTCCTCGGCGGCGCTTCCGAGGTGCTCGACCTCGGTCGCAGCCGGCGACTCTACTCATCGGCCCAGCACAAGGCACTCGCCATCCGAGACCGGCAGTGCCGCGCGGAGGGCTGCACGATCCCCGCTTCCTGGTGCGAGGCGCATCACGTCGATCCCTGGTCCACCGGTGGCCACACCGACCTCGACCGCGGTGTCCTGCTGTGCTCGCATCATCACCACCGGGCCCACGATCCTGCCTACACCGTCCTCCGGGGCCCCACCTGGCGGTTCACCCGGAGGACGTAGGCCGCCGACTCTCAGCTGCAGCCGCTGGTGGAGCCGCAGCCCTCGCAGACGTAGCAGCTGCCGGCGGGGCGCATCTTGGTGCCGCAGGTCATGCACAGCGGTGAGTCGACGGCGTGGCCGGTGATCTGCTCGAGCAGCTCCGCCGAAGTGTGCGCGGTGCGGGTGGGGGTCTCGGTCTCGGTCTCGGTCTCGACAAGCTCGACCGCCTCGACGACCTGAGCGGTGGGGGTGATCAGCTCGTCGGCGGAGCCGGTCTCCTCCACGAGGGGTTCGTAGGAGCCGGTCTCGAGGTGCCGCTGGCGCTCCTCGGCGGAGTAGATGCCGAGCGCGGAACGCTTCTCGAACGTCATGTAGTCGAGCGCCAGTCGCCGCCACACGTAGTCCATCAGCGACTGCGACATCCGCACGTCGGGATCGTCGGTGAGACCGGCCGGCTCGAAGCGCAGGTTGGTGAACTTCGAGACGTAGGTCTCCAGCGGGACGCCGTACTGCAGTCCGATGCTGACCGCGATCGAGAAGGCGTCCATCACACCGGCCAGGGTCGAGCCCTGCTTGCCGAGCTTGAGGAAGACCTCGCCGAGCTCGCCGTCGTCGTGGGCACCCGAGGTGAGGTAGCCCTCAGCGCCGCCGACGGTGAACGACGTGGTGCGTGACACCCGCGACTTGGGCAGCCGCTTGCGAGTGGGGGCGTAGACGACCTTCTCGACCACTGTGGTCTCGGAACCGGTCTGGGTCGAGGATCCGACCGCGTGGCCCTGGTCCTTCTTCGCCGAGTCGGACTTGCCGTCGGCCAGCGGCTGACCCACCTTGCAGTTGTCGCGGTAGATCGCGGTCGCCTTGAGACCGAGCTTCCAGGACTGGAAGTAGACGTCCTCGATCTCTTCGACCGTGGCGGACTCCGGCAGGTTGACCGTCTTGGAGATCGCGCCGGACAGGAACGGCTGGCAGGCCGCCATCATCCGCACGTGACCCATCGGCGCCAGCGCCCGGGCACCCATCGCGGTGTCGAACACTTCGTAGTGCTCGGTCTTCAAGCCGGGCGCATCGATGACGTGGCCGTGCTCAGCGATGAAGTCGACGATCGCCTCGACCTTCTCGGCGTCGTAGCCGAGCTTGCGCAGAGCTCGCGGAATGGTCTGGTTGACGATCTGCATCGAACCGCCGCCGACCAGCTTCTTGAACTTCACCAGCGAGAAGTCGGGCTCGATGCCGGTGGTGTCGCAGTCCATCATGAAGCCGATGGTGCCGGTGGGTGCGAGCACGGACGCTTGCGCGTTGCGATAGCCGTTCGTCTCGCCGAGCTTGACGACCTCGGCCCACTCCTGCGTGGCCAGCTTGTGCACCTCACGGTCGACGCGGTTGACGGGACGCACCGAGTCGTTGGCTGCCTGATGCTTGCGCATCACCCGCTTGTGCGCCTCGGCGTTGCGGGCATAGCCGGCGTAGGGGCCGACCACGGCCGCGAGCTCCGCGGACCGGCGGTAGGACGTACCGGTCATCAGCGAGGTGATCGTCGCCGCCATCGTCCGGCCACCGTCGGAGTCGTAGCCCAGGCCCATAGCCATCAGCAGGGCGCCGAGGTTGGCGTAGCCGATACCGAGCTGGCGGTAGTCGCGGGTGGTGTCGCCGATCGGGTCGGTCGGGAAGTCGGCGAAGCAGATGGAGATGTCCATCGCGGTGATGATCACCTCGACTGCCTTGGCGAACATCTCGGGATCGAAGGTGTCGTCGTCGCGCAAGAACTTCAACAGGTTGAGCGAGGCGAGGTTGCACGATGAGTTGTCGAGCGACATGTACTCCGAGCAGGGGTTGGATGCGGTGATCCGGCCGGTCTCGGGGTTGGTGTGCCAGTCGTTGATCGTGTCGTCGTACTGCAGACCCGGGTCGGCACAGGCCCACGCCGCCTGGCTGATCTTGCTGAACAGCTCACGGGCGTCGACGGTCTCGATCACCTCGCCGGTCTTGCGACCGCGCAGCCCGAACTCGCCACCCTCTTCGACGGCCCGCATGAACTCGTCACTGACCCGTACGGAGTTGTTGGCGTTCTGGTACTGCACCGAGGTGATGTCGTGACCACCGAGATCCATGTCGAAGCCAGCGTCGCGCAACGCGCGGATCTTGTCCTCTTCGCGCGCCTTGGTCTCGACGAACTCGACGATGTCGGGGTGGTCGACATCGAGCACCACCATCTTGGCCGCGCGGCGGGTCGCACCGCCGGACTTGATGGTGCCCGCCGAGGCGTCGGCGCCGCGCATGAAGGAGACCGGACCCGACGCGGTGCCGCCGGACGACAGCAGCTCCTTGGATGAGCGGATGCGGGAGAGGTTGAGGCCGGCACCCGAGCCGCCCTTGAAGATGAAGCCCTCTTCCTTGTACCAGTTCAGGATCGAGTCCATCGAGTCGTCGACGGACAAGATGAAGCAGGCCGAGACCTGCTGCGGCGAAGCGGTGCCGACGTTGAACCAGACCGGAGAGTTGAACGAGAAGTACTGGTTGACCAGTAGCCAGGTGAGTTCGTGCTCGAAGATCTCCGCGTCGGCCGGCGTGGTGAAGTACCCGTGGTCGAGGCCGGCCTTGGTGTAGGTCGTCACCACGCGGTCGATCAGCTGCTTGAGGCTCCACTCGCGCACCTCGCTGCCGACGGCACCGCGGAAGTACTTCGTGGTGACGATGGTCGAGGCGTTCAGCGACCAGGTGGTGGGGAACTCGACCCCACGCTGCTCGAAGACCGTGTCGCCGGTCTTCCAGTTGGTCTGCACGACGTCGCGGCGCTCCCAGCTCAGCTCGTCGTAGGGGTGCACCCCCGCGGTGCTGAAGACACGCGCGATCGCCAGTCCCCCACTCGTCTGCGTCTGCTTGGGTGCGGCCGTCTCGGTCATGAACTCTCCTCGTGCTGGCTGACTAACTGAATGGGTTGAGTGGTAGGCCCGGCACGCCGCTTCCCCACGACGTGCCGGGCGGTCTGTGTTATCCGGTAGTGACGGCGACCCGCGCGGATCGCTCCGCGCGGAGCATGGCGATCTCGGCTTCGAAGTCCTCGGCGCTGCTGAACGCGCGATAGACACTCGCGAATCGGAGGTAGGCCACCTCGTCGAGCTCGCGGAGCGGGCCGAGGATCGCCATCCCGACTTCGTGGGCGGGCACTTCGGCCCAGCCCTCCGAGCGCAGTGTGTCCTCGACCGTCTGACCCAGACGGGCCAGGTCATCGACCGACACCGGGCGCCCCTTGCACGCCTTGCGGACGCCGGCGATGGCCTTGTCGCGATGGAACGGCTCGGACGCACCGGACCGCTTGAGCACGGTCAACTGCATCAACTCGACGGTCGTGAAGCGCTTGCCACAACCGCCACCGTCGACCGGGCAGGTCCGACGGCGGCGGATCGAGCCGCCGTCCTCACTGACCCGCGAGTCGAGCACCCGGGTGTCGGTGTTGCGGCAGTACGGACAGTGCATGTGCAACACCTCCTCACAGGTGAAACGGGTGTCTCTCCTGTGGATAACAACGCCCGGACTGTGGGTAACCATTCCGGATCTGTGCACCTACATGTGGAGAACTACATTGATGTAACTACTAGATGTAGTGGTAACGGTACGTCGGCAACCCCGGACTTGGCAAGGCTCGTCCAACAGTCGATCGAGAAATTCTGCGATCACGCCAAACCTGCAGGTCAGCGCCACTTCCGGACCGTCCCGGCGGCGTGTCGGCAGTCGACTCCGCTCGCCCGTGAGCGTCTCGCAATACGGATGGGACGACCGGATAATGAGACGTCGGCAGTCCCTGGAGACCGTCCGGCCACACTGAACGGGAGCAGCGTCCGTGCTGCTGCGACGAGGAGGAGCCGTCATGACCCATCGCCCGGAGACTCTGGCCGTCCATGCCGGACAAGAAGAGGCCGATCCCGCCACGAATGCGCGCGCCGTGCCGATCTATCAGACGACGTCGTACGTCTTCGATGACACCGACCACGCGGCCGACCTGTTCGCCCTGCGGGTTCCGGGCAACATCTATACGCGGATCATGAACCCCACCCAGAACGTCTTCGAGACCAGGATGACGGCGCTGGAAGGCGGAGTGGGTGCGCTGGCCACCGCCTCAGGTTCAGCGGCCACGACGTACGCTGTGCTCAACCTCACCTACGCCGGTGACAACATCGTCGCGCTCTCCACGCTCTACGGCGGCACCTACGCGCTGTTCGCGCACACCCTTCCCCAGTTCGGGATCGAAGTTCGCTTCGTCGATCCGGCCAAGCCCGAAGAACTGGCCCAGCACATCGACGCCAAAACCAAACTGGTCTTCGGCGAGACCGTCGGCAATCCCGCGATCAACGTCATCGACCTCGATGCCTGGTCGAGCGCCGCCCACGACCAGGGCCTGCCCTTCATTGTCGACAACACCGCCCCCACGCCCTACCTGTGCCGCCCGTTCGAGCACGGCGTCGATGTGGTCGTGCACTCCGCCACGAAGTACATCGGCGGGCACGGAACCTCCATCGGTGGGGTGATCGTCGACGCCGGCACGTTCGACTGGTCGGCGCACTCCGACCGGTTCCCTGGCCTCACCCAGCCAGATGAGGCCTACCACGGTGTGGTCTGGACCGAGGCCGTCGGCAACCTGGCTTACATCATTCGTGCCCGCACCGTCTTGCTGCGCAATACCGGCGCCGCCATCACCCCCATGAACTCGTGGCTCTTCCTGCAGGGCCTCGAGACGCTCCACCTGCGCATGGAACGTCACAGCGCGAACGCACTCGCTGTCGCGCAGTACCTGCAGGCTCACGAGGCGGTCACGTGGGTGAGCTATCCGGGCCTTTCCGACTCCTCCAGCAAGGAGATCGCCGACCGCGTGTTCACCGGAGCGGGCTACGGCGGGCTGTTGTCCTTCGGGATCGTGGGCGGTCGCGAGAGCGGCAAGAAGTTCGTGGAAGGGCTGGAGCTGTTCAGCCACCTGGCCAACATCGGTGACGCCAAGTCCTTGGCCATCCACAACGCCACCACGACCCACTCGCAACTCACCCCCGAGGAACTGGAGGCGGCGGGGGTCCCCGAAGACATGATCCGGCTCTCGATCGGCATCGAACACGTCGACGACCTGATCGCCGATCTGGAGCAGGCCCTGACGAAGGCACGCTGAGAGGTGGCGGGCGACTCCACTCGCGACGACCCCGGCGGCCAGCAGCGGGTCGAGCTGTACACCCCGAACGACCCGCTGCTCCTCGAGGGCGGCGGGAAGCTCGAGCGGGTGGAGGTGGCCTACGAGACGTGGGGCGAGCTCAACGCCGAGGCGTCCAACGCGATCTTCGTGTGTCACGCCCTCACCGGTGACGCGCATGCGACCGGTGTCGGAAGCGACCAGCCCGGTTGGTGGGACGAAATGGTCGGGCCCGGGAAGCCCGTCGACACGGACCGCTTCTTCGTGATCTGCCCCAACCTGCTCGGCGGTTGTCGCGGCACCACCGGCCCATCGTCGGTGAACCCTGCCACCGGCACGTCCTACGCCTTGGATTTCCCACTGATCACCATGCGGGACTTCGTGGCCGTCCACCGGCGGCTGATCGCCCACCTGGGGATCGGTCGCCTGCTGGCCGTGATCGGCGGCTCCCTCGGCGGCATGCAG
Organism: uncultured Actinomycetota bacterium; assembly: GCA_963781605.1. Lineage (GTDB taxonomy): Bacteria > Actinomycetota > Actinomycetes > Propionibacteriales > Nocardioidaceae > Nocardioides. Next base: position 416,203 of record CAWAGO010000008.1, on the reverse strand, counting down.
GCGCTGCAGTGGGCGCTGGACGCGCCCGACGAAGTGGGCCATGCCGTGGTGATCGCCGCCTCCAGCCGACTGTCGGCTCAGAACATTGCGTTCTCCGCGGTGGCCCGGTCGGCCATCATGCGCGATCCCGCCTTCGCCGACGGACGGTATGCCGACCACCCGGAAACCGATGGCCCGCGCACCGGCCTTGCGATCGCCCGGATGATGGCCCACATCACCTATCTCTCCGAGCAGGCGATGGCGGAGAAGTTCGGCCGGCGATTTCAGGATTCCGAGGCCCCGCGTCACCGGTTCGCCGTCGACTTCGCCGTCGAGTCCTATCTCGAACACCAGGGGCGGGTCTTTCTCGATCGCTTCGACCCGCTGTCCTATCTCTACCTGAGCAGATCGCTGGACTACTTCGATCCCTTCACCGAGTCCGGCGCCCTCGACACCCTGGCCGGAGCCGGGGACCCGACCCGGTTCCTCGTCGTCTCTTTCGACAGCGATTGGCGCTTCTCGACCGAGCACTCGCGGCAGATCGTGCGACGGTTGGAGGCCGCTCGCGTGCCGACGTCGTTCCGAGAGATCTCCGCACCGCACGGCCACGACTCGTTCCTGCTCCCCGGTGCGGACTATCTCGGCACCGTCGCTGGGTTCCTCGATCACGCCGAAAGCCGATCCACGAGGAGCGTCGCCCGTGCGTCCTGACCTGGAGGTCGTCGCCGACCTCGTCGACGCCGGATCGCGAGTGCTCGACCTCGGCTGCGGCGACGGCCAACTGCTCACCCACCTGTTCACTGAGCGCGGCTGCACCGGCACCGGGGTGGACGCCGACCCCGAGTCGCTGCGCACGGCGATCCGCCGCGGCGTGCCGGTCATCGAACTCGACATCGACGCGCAACTCGACGAGTTCGCCGACGACTCCTATGACCTCGTCGTCGTCTCGCAGACCCTTCAGGCCACCCGGCACCCCGACCAGGTGCTGCGCCAGGTGGCGCGGATCGCCGGGCGCGGCATCGTCTCGGTGCCCAACTTCGGCCTGTGGAAGCACCGTCTTGGCCTGATGGCCCGCGGCCGGATGCCTGTGTCGCGGGAGCTGCCCTACCCCTGGTACGCGACCCCCAACATCCACCTGACCACCCTCGCCGATCTCGAAGACCTCTTCGTCAGCGAGAATTTCACGGTGCGCCGCCGGGCCGTCCTCGACGCTGACGGGCGGGCTGCGGGCGGACTGAGAGGTCGCGGGCCGGCCAATCTGCTGGCGTCCGGTGCGGTCTATCTCGTCGACGCCTGAGGTCTGCCGCGCGCACCTCGTCCGTTAGCGATGCTCACTCCACGTCGAGCGGCGGGGACCAGTGGACGAGGCTTCGCGACTGGCGCAGGATCAGGCGCTGCGGAATCAGCCGCAGCGCTCGATCGCGCAGCGCTACGGCGAGTGGAGTGCTCCACTGGCCGACTTCGCCGACCAGTCGCGAGCGACCCGCGATCCGCTGCGCCCGCGGCCGGCGGGCCCGGTCATAGGCCTCGAGGTTCGGGGCTGTGCGAGCCAGCACGGCTGCATCCTCGAAGGCCTGACACGCACCCTGCCCCAGGTTCGGAGTCATCGCGTGCGCTGCGTCCCCGATCAGCGCCACCTTGCCCGAAACAAACGTGTCGAGATCCGGCAGGTCATAGATGTCGTGTCGCATCACCGATTCCGGGTCAGCCGCGTTGACCAGTCGCGGCACCGGGTCTGCCCACTTCCACGAAAGCTGCGAGAGATCCAGGCGCAGCCCGCCGGCACGGGTCTGGACCGTCGCGAAGCAGTAGTAGCGCCCATCCGGGAGCGGTAAGAATCCCACCCGCTGACCGCGACCCCAGACTTCCGCGGCATATCCCGGGCCGGTCCAGTCCCCCTTCAACGGGATGGTGACCCAGCGCCACGCGGTGTAGCCGACGTAGTCCGGCGGACGCGACCGGTGCCACAGGGCGCGGCGGGTGCGGCTGCTGATGCCGTCGGCCGCCACCACGAGATCCACGCGCCGCTCCACACCGGTCGCCTCAGTGGAGGTCAGCGAGATCCGGCCGTCGGCATCCATCACCGACACCCGGGTGTCGAAGATCAGCGACTCTTCGCCGGCGACCGCTTGGAACTCCTCGGCCAGCGTCGTCAGAAGGTCGCGGCGATAGAGGGTGGCGAACTCCCCCAAGCGCTGACGGGTGACCACGGGATCGGCTCTCTGAAGCCAACGGCCCTGCCGGTTTCGGATCCCCGCGAGGTGGGTATCGGTGGTGGTGCGGGAGCGGACCGCGTCGCCCACCCCGAGGTCGTCCAGCGCCTGGAAGGCGTTGTTCCACAACGAGATCCCCGTGCCCAGCTCGGTCAGTTCGGGCGCGCGTTCGTAGACCGTCACCGCCCAGCCGCGGCGCGCGAGCCCGATTCCTGCGGCAAGTCCACCGATGCCGGCCCCGATCACGGCGGCGGTGGGAGCGGTCACAACCCAAAGCGTAGGCTCTTGCTCGTGAGCATTCTCGACCGGTGGACCGCGCGACCGCGTGCGACTCCGGCCGCCCAGGCGCTCACCCACGATGGGCAGGGCGTGGCGGTGTTCTGGCGCCCCAGGTCCGTGGTCATCGATGGCCTGGCCCACACCAACCCCTCCCCTCATCTGGTGCGGTCCGCTCTGGCCGGACGCGGCTGACGATCAGACCGCGTCATGCCGTCGGACTGGCCGGTGCTACCGACCTACGCGTTCTTATTCGTCGTCGCCTGCGCCCGCGGCGGCGCGACGTATGCCTTGGCTCGTGGCCTTCGTGACGCATCGACAAAACGCAGCCCGTGGGCGGAGCGACCCGCGATCCAGCGCGCGGAGAGGCTGGTCAGCCGCTACGGGGCGCCGGCCGTGAGCGTGAGCTTCCTGACGGTAGGCGTGCAGACCGCGGTCAACGCCGCGGCGGGAGTCCTCCGCATGCCGCTGCGCCACTATCTGCCGGCCCTCGCCGTCGGGGCGGCCGCGTGGGCTCTGGTGTACCTCACTCTGGGACTGGCTGTGATCCGCGCCTTCTGGGGCGGACGAGGTGGGGTGGCGCTGGTGATCGCCCTTCTTGTCGTCCTTCTGATCGCCCTGGTCACCCAGGCCCTGCGTCGACAAGAGGACGCCGACGACGAACGCGCCTGACATGCCGAGCCGGACGCGCCACAGAACGCAGAGCAGTGGTCAAAAAGATTTGACCAGCAGCCTGCGCCGAGCCGCCGGTTCGGCGACAATGGGGGTGTGAAGAAACGGCATGAACGTCGCCCAAGCGATGCCCCGACCTCTCCGTCCGCGGCGAGCCCGTGGCTGCGGGTGCTGCTGCTCGCTGGCGGAGTGACGCTCACCCTGGTGGCATGGGGTGTGTTGCTGTACGCCGCCGTCGACTTCGGTCAGGCCGCGGAGAAGGGCCAAAGCTCGGCCTGGGTGTTCTTGGCGATTGCCGTGATCGCCGCCTCCATCTGCCTGTCTCTCGGTCTCTATCTGATGGTGCGGATCATTCGATTGTTGCGTGGCGCTTCAGCGCCCGTCGCCCTGCTCGCTCCTGGCGACAACTCGGCCGAACAATCCCTGGCCGACCAATCCCCTGCTGCCTCGACTGCTACCTCGATTGGTACTCCGACTACTACCTCGCCGGTCACCGATGTCATGCGCGACCCCAGCTTCGTTCGGCCCGCGGAGGAGACGCCTGTTGAGCAGACTGCGGAGCGTCCGGCGCTGATCCTCGACGACGAGAGCCACGAGGCCAACCCGGCCGATCTGGCTGAGGCAGCGATGCTGCCGCGACAACGCGACCACTTTGACGACGACCCCACCCCAGATTCCACGCGGCCCAAGCCGGTCGCCGACGATCCGGAAGAGAACGCGATCTCGCGGCTGATGCGCCACGAACCACTCGACGGAGCACACTCGGTCGACGGAGCACACCCGGTCGCCCCCGACGAGGCCCCGACCGACGCACACCCCGAACCGATCGACGAACCCATCGACGAATCAGTCGACGAATCAGGATGGGTCACCCGCGCCACCGAGACCGACGCCGTGGTCGACCCTCGTGACTCGACAGAGGCCGGACCTCAGCGCACACTGATGGACGAGATCGCCGCCCGACGAGCAGAGCGCGCGGCCGCCGAAGAGCGGGCCGCGGCGCACCCGGTGGCCGACCACGAGGACACCGGCGGCGGTCATCACGAGGCGACCGGCCGACGCGCGGCCGCCGAGCCCGACGAGGAACCCCCGCAAGAGCCCTACATCGGGCGCCGGGTGAAGCGCTAGTCGGTCAACTCGAGCAGCCGAAACGGCGGAGGGTTCGCGTTATCGGTCGCTGAGCCGCCGCACGAACTTCAGGCCCGACCAGACGTCGTCGATGGCCGCGACCTTCACGTCGACCACACCGGCAGCCAGCCCCATCTCGCGAACCAGGTTTCCGTCCAGATCGCTCGCGATCCCGGTCGGGTGCCGCATTGAGCGCTGCGCTGTTCTCTTGGGCCAGCACACCCAGATCATGCCGTCGACCGTGGTGCGCTCCACCAGTACCGGCAATCGTCGCCGAAGGTCTGTCGCTCGCACCTGAAACGTCAGGGTGATGTCCATCGACCGAGGCAGCCGAGTGGCGACATGTGCGGCCGGCAGGGTGTCAAGATCACCGAGATCGACCGACGCGGGCAACGCATCGAGAAAGAGTGCATGCTGGTCGCCGATGCCGAGCTTTCGCAGCAGCGGCGTGCCGGAGTATCCCGCCATCGCTCCAGCATGTCATCCCCTCAACGAGAAGACCCAGACCTCGACGGTGCCAGACCGCGACGGGGCCAGACCGCGAAGGGCGGGACCGTCATGGCCCCGCCCCCCGTCTTCCCCGGTTTCGCCAGCCGGGGTCGAGTCGGCTGGCGAAGTCTGATGAGGGGGCTACTCCCCCGTGGGCACGCGCAGGCGCTGGCCAACGAAGACCATCCCGCTCTCGAGGCCGTTGAGCGTCTGGATCCGGTCGACCATGGAGCGAATTTCGCCGTCATCGGCGACCGTCGCCGCGATGTCCCACAAGGTGGCCCCCTCGGTGACCGTCACGACCTGCGTCTCGCTCGGCGAACCCGGGCGATCGGTGGCGGCCGACTGCGACCCGAGGAAGAAGCCGCCCCCCAAGGTGATGGCCAGCGCCACGAGCAGCACGACCACTCGTCCGCGGTGGGTGAGCCGAACTGGCGTCGGCCGCGGAGCCTCGGCGATGGTGCGCTCGCGCACGACGTCGCCGTGGACGACCGAGGTTCGGGAGGTCGACCGAGGGCCGGCGATCCGGCTCGGGGCGATGGTCAGAGTGCTCATGAGGACCTCCAGGGGAAGGGGCGGTCTGCCGGTGGTTCACGGATCGGGATCCGCGTCGTTCAGGTCGTGCGGGTCGTGCGGTTCGGTGTCGAGACCATGTCTATCGGCCACCACCGACAGCCTGGAGGCGGCCGGGTCACGGTGACGGTGCTGAGCGACGAGGAGTCGAACACGTGTACGACGATAGATCACCTGTTCGAACGAATGCAACCACCCAGCCGAACAAATTTTCGAATTCCCCGATGGCCGCCCGCCACCGCCGACGACCCCCCCGTGTCGCGACACGCGCGCGCCGACACTTCGAACAGGTGTTTGAACTCCGGCGCTTCTCGTGGCACGGTGGTGTCATTCGCACTCGACCCGAGGCCGACCGGCCGTCGGGAGGCACGGTTCAGGGAGGATGCCCGTCATGGCGTCGGACAACGATTCGCAGCGAGACAAGCGCGGCACCGGCGGCAAGGCCGGCAAGGTCACCGAGCTTCCGGACGGTCCGCCTGACGCCACCGGTCTCACTCCGCGCCAGCAGCGAGTGCTGCAACACATCAAGTCCTCGATCGAGGATCGTGGCTATCCCCCCAGCATGCGAGAGATCGGGCAGGCCGTCGGCCTGACCAGTTCGTCGTCGGTGGCCCACCAGTTGAAGGTCCTCGAAGAGAAGGGCTTCCTGCGCCGCGACCCCAACCGCCCGCGAGCGCTCGAGGTCTTCCTGCCCGAGGTGATGGCGGCTCGACGGTCGATCTCGGCTGGCGACGACTCCGGCGTCGACACCACCGGCATCGGCGACATCGTCCCCGATGCGGCGCTGGTTCCGATGGTCGGCCGGATCGCGGCCGGCGGCCCGATCCTTGCCGAGGAGCGAGTCGAGGACGTCTTCCCGCTGCCCAAGCAGTTGGTGGGCGACGGCACCCTCTTCCTGCTCGAGGTATCCGGCGACTCGATGATCGAGGCGGCGATCTGCGACGGCGATTATGTGGTGATCCGGCAGCAGTCGACGGCCGTCAACGGCGACGTCGTTGCCGCGATGATCGACGGTGAGGCCACTGTCAAGACCTTCCAACGCAAGGACGGACAGGTTTGGCTGCTGCCCCACAACGCGGCCTACGAGCCCATCGACGGAACCCACGCCACGGTGCTCGGCAAGGTCACCGCCGTGCTACGCCGGATGTGATCTCGCCGATCGCCAACGACCCTCAGGCGTCCGCCAGGCGGCGAAGCGCCTTCCTGACCAGGGCCGGGTCGGTCGTCGTCCACATCGGTGGCAGGCTCGCGCGCAGGAAGGCGCCGTAGCGCGCCGTGACCAACCGCGGGTCGAGGATCGCGACGACACCCCGATCGTCGGTCGTGCGGATGAGTCGACCGGTGCCTTGAGCGAGGAGCAACGCCGCGTGGGTGGCCGCGACTTGCATGAAACCGTTTCCGCCCGCGGCGTCGGCAGCTCGCTGACGCGCCGACATCAGCGGGTCGTCGGGGCGTGGGAACGGGATCCGATCGATGATCACCAACTGACAGGTCGCCCCCGGCACGTCGAGGCCCTGCCAGAGGCTGAGCGTCCCGAACAGACTGGTGTGTGGGTCGCCGACGAACTGAGCCGCCAGCTCGGGGAGTTGGGCGTCACCTTGGGCCAAGGTCGTCAAGTGAGGCAGGGCCTCGCGCACGGCCGCTGCCGCGGTCTCAGCCGCCCGCCGCGACGAGAAGAGCCCGAGAGTCCGACCCTCAGCAGCGTCGACCAGCTCGATGATCTCGGTGAGTTGGCGCTCGCCCAAGCCGTCGCGGCCCGGCGCCGGCAGATGGCGCGCGACGTAGCAGATCGCTTGCTTGCCGTAGTCGAACGGCGACCCGACATCGAGCGCACGCCACGGAATGTGGTCGCCGTCCCGGGGTGCCTGATCCGCTGAAACCGCCCCGCTCACGAGCTCAGCGGGCTTGAGGCCGACCGAGGTGGCAACCGCGGAGAAATCGCCACCCAACGTCAGAGTGGCGGAGGTGAAGACCACGGTCTTGTCGCTCAGCAACTTGTCACGCATGGGGCCCCACACCTGAAGCGGGGCGACGTGCAACCGGGCGGGGGACCGCTCCCCCGGCTCCGTCAACCAGACCACATCGGAGGCCGAGTCTGCGGCCATCCGTTCGGCGGTCACGAAGATCTCCTGAGCCATGCCTTTGGCCTGCGTGCGCGCCGCATCGGGATCTGAGTCGTCCTTGCCGAAGGCCGACACGCACGCACGCGCGGACGTGCGGACCAGTGCCAACGCGTCCGCGAGTTGCTCGGGGAGAGCATCGAAGCGGCCTGCAGGTGCCGCAGCGATCGCATCGGCGAGCGCGTCGGCTGCGTCGCCGAGGGCATCCGCCTCGTCACCCTCGACGAACCGCTGGGCCCGCCGAGACGCCCGCTCCACGTCGGCCGAGGCGAGTTCATCGGTTGCCGCTTGCGTCACGCGCGCGGTGAGTTCGTGCGCCTCGTCGATCACGACCACGTCGTAGTCGGGGATCATCGGCACCCCCTCGATGGCGTCGATGGCCAACAAGGAGTGGTTGGTGACGATGAGATGCGATTGGTGGGCCTTCTCCCGCGCGCGCTCGGCGAAGCACTCGATGCCGAAGGGGCACTTCGATGCGCCCAGGCACTCGCGATGGTTGACGCTGACCTGCCGCCAGACCCGATCGGTATGCCGCGGAGCGTTGTCCTTCTCCCCTGTTCCGCCGGACTCGACTTCCTGCTCGGCCCACCTCCGCAACGCCACGACCTGATCCCCGAGCGACCCGGTGGGCAGCGCTACCAATGCGCCCTGGTCGTCGGGTACGCCCTCGCGGATCCGATGCAGGCAGGCATAGTTGGAGCGACCCTTCAACACGGCATAGGAAGTGTCGACGACTGCTTCGTGACCGGCCTCGTGAGCGTCCTCGGCCCCGCGAGCGGCGTCGGCCTCGCGGGCTTCGCTCAGCGCTTCGACGAGTCGGGGGAGGTCCCGCTCCACCAACTGATGCTGCAGCGCCAACGTCGCGGTGGCGACCACAACGCGCCCCTTGTGCAGCAGCGCGGGAACCAGATATGCCAGCGACTTGCCGGTGCCGGTGCCGGCCTGGACCAGCAGATGCTCCTTGGCCGCCATCGCCGTGCGCACCGCTTGCGCCATCGCCACCTGACCGGCCCGCCGCCGGCCGCCGAGAGCCGCGACGGCGGAGGTCAATGCCTCGTCGAGCACCTCGTCGATGGCAACGGCGGCGGGCTCGGAGGACACGACGGGAACCCTATCCGGGCCCACGGACCGCGCCGACAATGGCACGATGACCCCATGGCAGGACGCCCAACCGGGACCGCGCGTTGGGAGACCTGGAGCACCTACGTCACCTTGACCGTCCGCCAACCCGACCGATTGCCCGCCGCCCGCAGACTGGCGGAGGAGATCCTCGACGAGATCGATCGCACCTGTTCCCGCTTTCGGCCCGACTCCGACCTGAGCCGGGCCAACCACCACGCCGGATCGTGGGTGGAGGTTGACCCGGTCCTGGTGCTGGCTGTCGAGGCCGCCGTCGAGGCCGCCGAGACGACCGGTGGCCTCGTGCATCCCCTGCTGGGCCGACCGCTCGTGCAACTCGGCTACGACCGGGACCTCGCCTCGCTCGTGGAGGTTGAGGACTCGATGCCGATTCTCGCTGAGCCGGTTCCTCTGGACGCCTGGCGCTCGATCGAGAGCGACCGTGACGGCGGCCTGTTCGTTCCAGCGGGCACGGCCCTCGACCTGGGCGCCACGGCGAAAGCTTGGGCTGCCGACGTCGTGAGTGCGGCCGTCGTCGGCGAACTGCAGACCGGAGTCATCGTCAGCGTCGGAGGCGACGTAGCTACCGGTGCCGACCCACGCGACGGCGCGCTCTCCTGGCCGATTGAGATCACCACTCTGCCCGGTGGTCCCGTCGACGCCAGCCTGTCTCTCGAGGAGGGAGGTCTCGCCACCTCCAGCACGGTGGTGCGCCGGTGGCGGCGAGGCGGCGTGGAGCGCCACCACGTCCTCGATCCGCGGACGGGGCTCTCCGCGCAGACCCCATGGCGCGCCGTGACAGCGACCGGTTCGACCTGTCTGGCCGCCAACACTGCGAGCACAGCCGCCGTGGTCCTGGGCGCCGACGCGGTCGACTGGCTGATCGATCGCGCGGTGGCCGCCCGGCTGGTGGACGACGCCGGAGCGGTCGTCACGACCCCGCTGTGGCCTGCGGAATCGTCACCCGGCTGATCCGGCCAACGGATGCCAACCTGCCGACGTCACCTTCGCTCGGTCGACTCGTCTGGCTCGGGCGACTCCGTCACCGAGTGCGAGTGGTGAGCGTCGTCGTGGTCTTCGTGGTCTTCGTGATCGTGATCGTCGGCGTCGTCAGAGTGCACGCCATGCTCGCCGTGGTCGTCGAAGGTAGGAACTCCGTTGAGGCACCACGCCTCGACCTCGACGTCCTCACCATCACCGTTGCTGGTGAACTCGACCTGGATCCGGTTGTGTTCTTCGTGACTGTGGACGCTGTAGCCGCTGTTCTGCAGCGCGGAGTAGTTGCTGAGTTCGGCTCCGGTGCACTCGACCATGACGGTTCCGGCCTTGCCGCTCCAGCTGCGCCGGATGGCACCCGGTCCTTCGATGCCTTGGTCGCTCTTGCCGTCGGGCGTGGGGGCGGCCTCGCTCGGCGTCGACTCGGGTCGATCGTCACCGTCCTCGGCAGTCGCCGCGGCGGTGGGAGTCGGCGTCGGAGTGGGGGTCGGGGTCGGTGACGGCTTCAGCGTGGCCCCGGCGAGCTTGTTCTGTGGCGACGGAGGCGACGCTGGGCGCGACGACGACGCGCCGGCGCTGACGAGCGGGTCGGACCCGACAAGCTGACTCCCGGTGCCGGAGATCACCGTCCAGACCACGGTCGAGCCGACGGCGATGAGGGCAAACCACAGCGACAGCGCAAGGCCGAGCGAGCGGGGATTCCGCACCACCCACCTCCTCAACCGTGATCGCCGATGACGTGTTCCACCCGGGTCGATGTCGCACGGGAACCTGAAGCCCGCAGACTGACGTAGCCTACGCCTTATGACCAGCGTCTTGGTGGTTGAGGACGACGATGCCATCCGCAACGCGGTGCGGAGGGGTCTCGACGAGCGCGGCTACGCCGTGGCCGTCGCTGCCACCGGAATGGGCGGCCTCGAGCACATTCTCGGCGAGGCACCCAGCGTGATCCTCCTCGATCTGGGGCTCCCCGATGTCAGCGGGCTGACCCTCATCCCGATGATTCGGGCAGCCACGGACGTGCCGATCATCGTGATCACCGCCCAAGACGACGACCCCACCATGGTCAAGGCGCTCGACGCAGGCGCTGACGACTATGTGGTCAAACCCTTCGGCACCGACCAGGTCGCGGCACGGATCCGGGCCGTGCTGCGGCGCGGCGGACGCGGCCAAGATGAGCCGTTCGAGCCGGTCCGCGTCGGCGGACTGGTCATCGACGATCGGGCACGCACCGCGACACTCGATGGCGAGACCCTCGACCTGGCCCGGAAGGAATTCGATCTGCTCTTGGCGTTGGCCCACCGCGCCGGCGAGGTCGTCACCAAACGAGAACTCCTCACCGAGGTCTGGCAGCAGGCCTACGGCGGAGGCGATCGCACGGTCGACGTCCATCTCTCGTGGTTGCGTCGCAAGCTGGGCGAGACCGCGGCCGAGCCCCGCTACTTGCACAGCATCCGAGGCGTGGGTATCCGGCTGGTCGATCCCAGTCGCGACCGCTGATGCGCCGACAGATCAGCTGGCTGGTTCTCGCCACCACGTCGACCGTCGTCGTCTCGTTCGTGATCCCCCTCTGCCTGCTGGTGCGCAACCTGGCCGAGGACCGAGGGATGCTCGTGGCCGAACAGGAGGCCCGCAACGTCGCCCTGCTGGTGGCCAGTTTGGGGGGCGATGCCGAACAACTCAACGAGATGATCATCAGCGTCAACTCACGCGGGGTCGTCACCACCGGCGTGAAGATGCCTCGAGGTCGAACCTTCGGTAGTTGGCCCGAGAGCGCCGACGACGCCTACGCCGCCCAGGCAAGCGCGGAGCGCACCGGCGTCGAGGGGATCGACGAAGCCGGCGGTCACGTCGTGGTGCCCGTCGTCCTCTCAGGCGACGAGCAGGGGGAGGAGTTCGCTTTGGTGCGCACCGACGTCGCCCCCGAGGTGCTTCGCCAAGGGGTCGTGCGTGCGTGGGCCAGCATCATCGGGCTGGGCCTGGCGCTCCTGGCGTTGGCGTGGTTGATCGCCTACCGTCTCGGCCGCCGGGTGTCGGCGCCCTTGCTTCGGGTCGCCGGTGTCGCGCACCAGCTTCGCGAAGGCGACTTGTCGGCGCGCGCCGAGGTCACCGGCACCGAGGAGATCGAAGAGCTGGCCGGAGCCCTCAACGGCCTCGCCGAGCGCACCCGCGAACTACTGGCCGACGAGCGGGCGGCCGTGGGCGACCTCTCCCATCGACTGCGCACGCCGGTCACGGCGTTGCGGCTCGACGCCGAAGCGGTCTCCGACGAAGAGCTCGCGTCGCGGCTGCAGCAGCACATCGCCACCCTCCAAGTGACGATCGACCAGATCGTGACGGAGGCTCGGCGCCCGGTCCGCAGCGATCTGCGCGCGACGTGCGACCCGATCGCGACGGTCCGTGAGCGCACCGACTTCTGGCGCGTGCTGGCGGAGGACCAAGGTCGACCGATCCATGTCGCCCTCCCTGAGGTCCCGGTCCTGGTGAGAACCGCGGCCGATGAGCTGGCCGATGTCGTCGACGTCTTGATCGACAACGTGTTCGCCTACACCCCGGAGAAGACTCCGGTCGAGGTCGCCATCGACATCCGGTCGGCCGATGAGGGCGGCATCGCAGCCGAGGACCGTCGCTGGATCGTATTGTCGGTGAGCGACGAGGGACCGGGGTTCGCTCCCGGCGGTTCCACCGAACGGCCGGGCAGCACCGGGTTAGGTCTCGACATCGCTCGCAGGTTCGCCGAGGGCACCGGCGGACGGCTGCGGATCTCGTCGACCTACCCCGGTCAGGACCCGCCCGGCACGACGATTCAGATCTTCCTGCCGGCCGTCCGCTGACTCGGGAGCTCAGTCCTCCGGGTCCTCCGGCTCGTGGTCCTCGCCGTGGTCTTCATGCTCGGCTTCGTGCTCGTCGGCCTCATCGGCCTCGTCGGACTCATCGGCGTGGTCATCGTCGCCGGCCTCGTCGTCGCCCTGGTGGCCGGTCTGAGCGACCTGGTCGTTCTGGTCGCCGCTGTTGGACTGGGGCGCATTCGGGGCCGCGGGGGCCGGAATGGTCTGGACCACCGTCGTGACGCACTCGTCGTCTTCCAGCACCGCCGGCGGCTCGCAGGGCGCCACCGCGAAGACCACCCCGGGAACGATGGTGGGCACGGGCGTGCGGGTGTGCGTCGGCACGCTCTCCGAGACCGGCGCCACTTCATGCGCGGCAGAGCCGAGCGACTGGTAGGCGGCCGCGCCGCCGCCGACGCCGAGGGTGAGCGCGAAGGCGCTGATGATGGTGGTCGCTCGCTTCATAGGAACGATGATCGTTCATCAAGGCCTATGCGCGTGTCGGGAATGGCTCAAGAAGTCCTTAACGCCAACATAGGGACGCCTTGGCCTCGGATGAGCGATGCTTTGTTCGTGAGCTACTCCGCCGCCAAACGAGACCGCTATCGGATCGCCGTGGCCGCCATCACCGGCGTCACCACGATGGGCGCCCTGACCGCGGTGGGTGGCGTGGCCGGGGTTGCGGCCGCGCAATACGAGACCGATCAAGCTCTGAAGCAGGCCAGCAAGCAGGCGGAGAAGCAGGCGTACCGCCAGGCGAAGCGGGACTACCGCCGATCGGTCAAGGACAGCGAGAAGTTCAACGAGCAGCTGGTGGCCAATGCCGCCAATCCCCGCGTGCTCGTGCGCGAGCGACGCCAGGTCACGCGAGTGATCACCCAGTACGCCGCCGGTGGCGGCGCTTCGACGGGCGGAAGCGCTTCGACGGGTGGCTCGTCGTCGACGTCCGCTCCGCCTTCCAGCAGCGGCAACTCAGGCTCGAGCGGCAACACCGGAGGTGGGGGCGGCACCAACACCCCAGCCCCCCCGCCGCCACCGCCGCCTCCCCCGCCACCAACGCCCACGTCGGGGTCCTGAGCGGCAACGTCCATGACCGACGGCCCGCTCCTGTGGTACCTCAACCGGGGCACCGGCATCGTCTTGCTGGTGCTCTTCACGATCGTCAGTGTGTTGGGCGTGCTATCCACCGGCACCCGCGCCGGGCGACGGGTGCCTGCCTTCGTGAGTCAGGCGCTGCACCGCAACATCGCGCTGACCGCCATCGCGCTCCTCGCCGCCCACATCATCAGCGCGGTCGTGGACACGTTCGTCGACATCCGGTGGTGGCAGGCCCTCGTTCCCTGGTGGGGCGCGACGTACCGACCACTGTGGCTCGGGTTGGGCACTCTCGCGTTCGACCTGATCGCGGTGGTGGCCGTGACCGGCCTTCTGCGGCACCGGATGACACTGCTCACCTGGCGGGTGATCCACGTGACGTCGTATGCCGCCTTCGCGATGGCGTTGGCCCACGGAGTCGGGATCGGGACCGACATGACTACCCAGGATCCATGGGGCCTGATTCTCAGCGGGGTGTGCGGATTCGCGGTGCTGGTGGCACTCGTGGTGCGCCTCGTGCGTGGGTCCTTCCAGTCGGTCGACGAAGCCCTGTTGTGAGGCGGCCGTGAACGCGCTGACCGAGCCCGCGCAACCGACCTCACCGGCGCGGTCGTGGTCGGGCATACCGTCTCCGCTGCCGGTGCCGGACGACGTCGAAATCCGCGGCGGTCTGGCCTTGCTCGCCGGCATCGACGAGGGCCCGAGCCTCGACGCCCACCGCCATCGCTATGGCCCTCTCCCGGCGGTCGACAAGTTGTCTCTCGTCGCTTCGACCGAGCGGATGCGGGTGCGTGGCCGCGGTGGGGCGGGCTTCCCGTTCGCGATCAAGGTCGGCTCACTCGCCCGGGGCCGCCCCGTGGTCGTCGTCAACGCCAGCGAAGGCGAGCCAGCCAGCGCCAAGGACTCGGTGCTGTCGATCACCCGCCCGCACCTGGTCCTCGATGGCGCGGTCATCGCCGCCAAGGCCGTCGGCGCACGCGACATTCACGTGATTCTCCCGGGCGAGCGCGCCCAGGTGGTCGAGTCGCTGACGGCGGCCGTGGCCGAGCGCCGTGATGGGGTTCGCATCCACACCCGGGTCGCGGCTCCCCGATTCGTCTCGGGTGAGCGCAGCGCGGTCCTCGAACTACTGGCCGGGCGGACCGGGCTGCCGGTCTCGACCTGGCAACCCGAGTCGATCTCGGGCCACCAGGGGCGGCCCACCTTGCTGTCCAACGCGGAGACCTGGGCTCAGATCGGGCGACTCTTCCTCGTCGGCGACGAGGCCTATGCCGCCCACGGGACCCCGCGGGAGCCGGGCACCACCCTTCTCACTGTCTGGGGAGGCCCGACCCCTGTCGTCAGCGAGGTGGGATACGGCACGCCGCTGCGCGATGTGCTGCCCGCGTCGGTGGCCGATCGACCGCTGCTGATCGGTGGTTTCCACGGCTCCTGGGTCACCGCGTTGAGCGCTCGGTCGGCTCGGGTGTCGCTTGACTCCCTTAGAGCGATGGGCACCCCGCTGGGCGCGGGAGTGCTGGTGCCCTCGACCGGCTGCCCGGTGGACCTCACCGGGCAGGTGCTCACCTACCTCGCGGGGCAGAGCGCACGCCGGTGCGGGCCCTGCTTCAATGGGCTGCCGGCGCTGGCGACCGCCTACGCGGCCGCGGCCGCGGGAACGTCGCAGCCGGGAGCTATCGATCGGGTCCGCGAGTTGGCTCAGCTGGTGACCGGCCGCGGCGCCTGCGCCCACCCCGACGGCACCGTGCGACTGGTGCGCTCGTTGATCACCTCCTTCGGCGACGAGTTCGACGCTCACGTCGAGGGCGCGTGCACCCTCGGGGGGGCGCTGTGAGCCGCGGTCGACGGGTGGCGGAGGCGCCACCGGTAGCGCGCCTGCGCGTCGACTGGCCCTCCTGTGTGGCGCGCGGGCTGTGTCACGAGGTGCTCCCCGAGCTGATCGACCTCGATGAATGGGGCTACCCGATCATCGGGGGGCCGGTCACCAGCGATCTGCTCGACGACGCCCGCGAGGCCGTGAGGGTGTGCCCGCAGTTGGCGTTACGCCTCACCGCCGAATAGCGAGGCGTCGGGCCGTTCAGCGAGTCGCGACCTGGTCGACGAACCCATCCACCAGGGCCGTGGCGCGCACCCGAGCCGCCGCCTCGCGCTCCAACGTCTCGGCATACATCCGATCCGGGTCGTAGCCGCGGGCGCGAGCCAGGTCGGCGCCGCCGTTGCCCAACCAGCCGTCGAGGCCGGCTGCGGTGAGCTCGGGGTGGAACTGCAAGCCGAGATTGCGCCGCAGCACGAAGGCCTGCGAGGCGGCGGAGTTGCGGGCGATCTCGACCCGCGTCGGGCGGGAGCGCCCAACGGTCGAAGTGCCACTGAAACCACGGGCCCGGGTCAACGAGCTCGGGTCGGTCGCTCTCGATCCTCACCCAGCCGACTTCCGGTGCCGGCGATGCGGCGACCTCCCCGCCGTGGGCGGCGGCGAGCAACTGGCCACCGAAGCAGATCCCGAAGACCGGGATCCCGCGGGCATCCGCGTCGCGGAGCAATTGCTGCTCTTCCCGAACCCAGCCGCCCACGGTCGTCTCGTCGTAGGCCGACCACGGTGCGCCCATGGTGATGAGCACGTCGTCGCCGTCCAGCTCGTCGAGTGAGGGGAAGGGCGCATAGACATGCGGCTGGTGGAAGTCGAGTTCGTCGACCACCTGGTGCAGGACCAGGTCATACCCTCGGGCCTCGAACGCGTCGCCGATCGGGCCGGGCGGTGACACGTGATCGTGCTGGATCACCAGCGCCTTCCGCGCCCGCGTCTTCATTGTTCCTCCTGGTTGCCGGTGAGGTGACTCGCACACTATCGTTCGGACCCTAACGGTTTGTCCGCGATGCGGCGAGCGGCAATGCCACCTTCGACCACCTCGTTCGACCTCGTTCAGACCCAGCCCGGCACCGTCCACGAGCCCGCAGGAGGCGCGCATGAGTTCGCAGACGTCGACGCTCGTCACCGAGTTCGAGACCGACGTCGTCGTCACCGACATCGAGGCCTGCGCGACCGACGTCGTCGAACTGACGCTGGCGACGCCCGCCGGTCACCCACTGCCGCCGTGGACTCCCGGCGCCCACATCGACGTTTTCGTGGGCGACGACCTGGTTCGGCAGTACTCCCTGTGCGGGCCTTTGCGCGACGGCGCCTACAAGATCGCCGTTCTGCTGGCTCCCGACAGCCGCGGCGGCTCGCGCGGTGTGCACGGGCTCAGCAAGGGCGCCACCGTCAGGATTCGAGGGCCGCGCAACAACTTCCCGATGATCGCCTCACGGCGCTATCTCTTCATCGCCGGCGGCATCGGCATCACGCCGATCCTCCCGATGATCGCCGAGGCCGAGGCGGCCGACGCCGAGTGGCATCTCTACTACGGCGGTCGCAGCGCCGCCTCGATGGCCTATCGCGACCGGTTGGCCGCCTACCCGGACCGGGTGACCCTGGTGCCCCAGGACACCGATGGCCTGCTCGACATCCCCGGGATCCTCAAGACGCCACACGACGACACGCTGATCTACTGCTGTGGCCCCGAGCCGCTTCTCGCCGCGGTTGAAGAGCACAGCGCTCACTGGCCGAGCGGTTCCCTCCACCTCGAACGGTTCTCCGCCAAGACCGTCGACCGCGACGGCGAGGACGAAGGGTTCGAACTCGTCCTGCAACGCAGCGGCATCACCATCCCCGTCACCGCAGAGCAGAGCGTCTTCGATGCGATGCGCGGAGCCGGGGTGTCGGTGCTCGGGTCGTGCCTGGAGGGGATCTGCGGGACGTGCGAGACCGGCGTGCTCGAAGGCGAGGTCGACCACCGCGATTCGGTGCTTGATCCCGACGAGCAGGAGGCGATGGACTGCATGATGGTCTGCGTGTCCCGCAGCAAGAGCGACCGACTGGTCCTGGACGCGTGAGGAGACGGTGATGAACCAGCATCCGACGACTCCGCGGCGCCGCTGTGCGGGACTGCCGCACAACGCTTGGTATGCCGCGGCCACCACCGAGGAGGTCGGCCGGACCCCGCTCGCCCGGACCGTGCTCGGTCAGCGGGTGGTCCTCTATCGCGGCACCGACGGCCGGGTCATCGCACTAGCGGACCGTTGCGCCCACCGCCCCGTACCGCTCAGCGATGGGCAGGTCGACGGCGACGACATCGTCGCGGCCTACACCGGCTTCCGGTACGCGCCGGACGGCCGCTGTGTCGCCGTTCCGACCCAGGACCATGTGCCGTATGGCGCGAAGGTGCACGCCTTTCCCGTCATCGACGACGGCAGCTTCTGCTGGCTGTGGCCGGGCGACCCGCACTTGGCGCCGCTGCGTGCGTGTCCCGACACGTCCTGGCTTCGACGGGAGGGGTGGGCCAGCCTCGGTCAAGCGTGGGAGACCCGCGCGTCGATCGAGCTGATGCACGACAACTTCGCCGACATCTCCCACGTCGCGCTGGTGGACCCCGAGATCGCGCCGCCGGCCTTGTCGGACCAGCCGCCGCCGTTGGCCGTGCAGGTCACCGAGACCACGGTGTCGTTCTCACGGGAGTTCCCGCCGGCCCCGCTGGCCGCACTGGAACGCCGACCTGTTGGGCGTGGGTGCGGACTCGGTCCATCCGCAGCGCGAGGAGGGAGAGTTCGTCTCCCCCGGGCTCTGGGTCGACCGGTGGACGGTTCGCCTCGACGGCGGGCCGGATGCGCGGTTCGTCTTCACCCACGCCCTGACGCCCGTCTCTGAAAAGGTGACCCGTCATGTCTGGCGGGTGAGCCGGAACTTCGCCCCCGGTGCGGCCGCCGACGGCATTCTGGTCCCGATCTTCGAGCGGTACTACACCCGCGTCCGTGGCGCCCTGGAGACGATGCAGGACATCTTGGACACCGACGGTCCCGGCCCGGAAGTCCGACTGGCCGCCGACGCCGCGGGCTCACACGTCCGGCGGATCATGCGTCGGCAGGTCGCCGAAGAAACCCCTCGCTGACCCGTCACCTATGGGTGCCGACCCGTCACCTATGGCTGGCGAGATCGCCAAATAGGCAGCCGATTCAGGGTAGATCGCCCTGGGGGTAGGGGTCTTCTTGCCGCGCGGTGCTGTCCGGGTGCAACTGCTCGACGAGATCGTCATTGGTCGACGAACTCGACACCTTCGACGACACCGCGCCCGCGGCACCGGCCAGCTTCTCCTTCACCACCGGCGCCTTCTCCTTGGCCAGGTCCGTGGCCTGCTGCACCCGCACCTTGGCCTGCTCGGCCGCCTGATGGCTCTTCTCCTGCACCCGCGGGTCGTCCTTGACCTTGCGCGCGGCGGAGCGGAGCTGTTCGTAGCGCTGACGTCCGGCCTTGGTGCCCATCACATAGCCGACGCCGGCGCCGATCAACAGTAGAAGTTTCTTCATACGCCCCACCCTGTCGCACTCGACGTCGAGCTGCCAACCTCCTTTGGGGTGGGACTGGGCCCGGGTCCCCTGAAACCCGCGAGGTCAGCGCTCGCTCAGCGTGACCGGCAGCCGTTTGATGCCGTTGACGAAGTTGGAGCGCACCCGGTGGATGTCGCCGGCGACCTCGATCTCGCCCAAGCGCGGCAACAGTTCCTCGAACATCAGGCGGATCTCCATCCGGGCCAGGTTGTTGCCCAGACACAGGTGCGGGCTGCCCTTGCCGAACGTCATGTGGTCGACGTTGGCGCGGGTGACGTCGATCGCGTAGGGCTCCGGGAACATCGCCTCGTCGCGATTGCCGGACGCGAACCACATCACCACCTTGTCGCCGGACTTGATCTCCTTGCCGCCCAACTCGACGTCGCGCGTCGCCGTCCGCCGGAAGTGATAGACCGGCGAGGCCCAACGCAACAGCTCCTCGACCGCCGGCTGGATCAACGCCGGGTCCTCTTGGAGCCTGGTCATCTGATCGCGCTGCTCGATCAGCCCGACCATCGAGTTGGAGATGGCGTGGCGCGTGGTCTCGTTGCCGGCGATCACCAGCAGGGAGAAGTAGTTGTTGAAGTCCTGCTGGCGACAGCGGCACGCTCGTCGTCGGGCATCTTGTTGGCGAGGATCGACACCAGGTCGGTGCCATCGCCGCCGACCCGCGCTTGGCGCGCAGCTCCTGGCCGTAGTCCCACACCTCCTGCACCGTGGGCGACCGGAACGGCAGGTGGCGGTACTCGTCGGACTCGTCGAGGTCGGCGCGCACCTTGGCGTAGTCGGGGTCGGTGTTGGCGACCAGCTCGTTGCCCCAGGCGATCAGTTGACCGGTCATCTCCGTGGGGCACGTCGAGCAGCCGCGCGAGCACGTTGATCGGGAAGTCGGCGCTGATCAACTTCACGAAGTCGATCTCGCCACCGTTGTCGGCGCGCCGCCGCGAAAGCGCGTCGACGGTGGACTTGGTGAGCTCGCGCAGAAACGCCTCGTAGTTCTTCATCAGGTTGCGCGGCGTGAACTCCCGCTGCATCAGCCGCCGCAGCGCCAGGTGCCGCGCGCCGTCGGTCTCCAGGATGGAGCGCCGGAATTCCATCAGGTCGTCGTCGACCTCCTCGATGTTGACGAACTTCTCCGAGGTGAACGTCTCCGGATCCTTGTCGACCTCCCAGATGTCGGCGTACCGCGTGACTGCCCAGAAGCCCGCATTGCCGCCCGACTCGGGGTTCCAATGCACCGGGTCCTCGGCACGGAGCGTGTCGAGTTGGGCGAAGCCCCGCAGGTCGGCGAAGCCATCGATGTCGGCGAGATCGACCTCTTCGAGGGGGACCGGTTCGTGTCGGGGCATCCGACTCTCCTTCTCGTGTGACAAGTTCTCGTGTGACAAGCGCCGGGGGCGGTGGTCAGATGTGGTAGGTGTACTCCTGGAACTCCCAATCGGTGATCCAGGAGTCGAAGCGCTCGATCTCGTCGCGCTTGTAGGTCGTGAAGGCCTTGACGAAGGCCCCGCCGAGGATGTCGGCGACCTCGGTGTCGGCCTCCAGCGCAGTCGAGCGATTGCCCCAGCGTCGTGGGCAACTTGTCGGCCTTGGAGGTGTCGTAGCCGTAGCCGACCAGCGGCTCCGGCGGCTCGAGCTCGTTCTCGATGCCGAGCAGGCGCCGCCGCAAGCATCGCCGGCGATCGCCAGGTAGGAGTTGGCGCTCGCGTCGCCGAGCCGCAGCTCCAGCCGCGAGGCCCCGCCTCGCTCCGGGCGGGACCCGCACCATCGCCGAGCGATTGTCCATACCCCAGTCGATCAGCCAGGGCGCCAACGTGTCGGGGCCGAAGCGCTTGTAGGAGTTGATCGTCGGGTTGGACAGCGCCGCCAGCGCCGGCGCGTGAGCCAGGATGCCAGCGATGGCACTGCGAGCGACCTTCGAGAGCCCGTCCGGACCGTTGGGGTCGTCGAAGAGCGGCGCTCGTCGTCGGACCAAGTGGAGAAGTGCAGGTGGTAGCCGGATCCGCCTTCGTCGTTGAACGGCTTGGGCATGAAGGTCGCGAGCTTGCCCGTGGCGCCGGGCCAACTCCTTGATCGCGACCTTGAAGCGGTGCGCCCGGTCGGCGGCGTTCAGTGCTTCGCCGTGCCACATGTTGATCTCGAACTGACCGGAGCAGAACTCGTGGTTGGCCGCGACCACCTCGATGTCCGTAGCCGCCGAGGTCGCGCAACGCGCTGAGCAACACGTTCTCCGGGTCACCCTTGAGTCCCGAGATGTAGACGTTGCCGGTGCCCTCACCGTAGCGACGCCAGCCCGACGGCGACTTCGTGCCGCCTCCTCGAGCACGTAGAACTCCAACTCCGGACCGACGATCGGCCGCATACCGAGCTGGGCGAATCGCTTCAAGACCCCCTTGAGCACCACCCGCGGGCTCTCCATCGACGGCGACCCGTCGGGGTTGAAGAGGTCGGCGATGCAATGGGCTACCCCCGGCTCCCACGGCACCTCCTGCAAGGTGGCGGTGTCCGGGAAGGCGAGGATGTCAGGGAGGCCCGCGGAGAGGCCGCCCTCGATGTCGACGACGCCGCCGCGCGGCGTCGTGCCATACACCGAGCGGCAGAAGGCGACCCCGCTACTGACGGTGCGGGGGAACATGCTGACCAGTAGATCTCGGCCGCGGTCGGCGCCGATCAGGTCGGCATACCCGAGGCGGACCACATCGATGCCCTGGCTCGTGAGGTCGTCGGCGGCCGCCTGCAGACCAGAGGTGTCGAAGTGCGCCACAAGTGCCTCCTGGGGGTACGGCGTCGGACCCCGGGCGGGCCGCCCGAAGTCGTTAGGGTCCGTACGTTAGCGAGTGCCGCTGGTCACCACAAGGGTTCCCCGCGGTCGTCGCCCGCCGCTATCGTACGGACCCTAACGACCTTGGGAGAGTGGCATGACCGACACCGGCCCCCAGCGCGCACCGACTGAAGCGGCTTCTTCTATCCCCGCACCGCCTCGGGGCGCTCATCGCTGATCCCCGATCCGCCGTGGTACTACTCCGGAGATCTGCTGACGGTCGAATACCGCACCGACCCAGCGCGCATTGCGGAGCTCCTGCCGGCGCCGCTCGAGCTCGCCGAGTCCGACCCCGGCGCGGTGGCGCTGATCTGGGCCGACTGGCAATCGTGCTCGTCCTCCCGCGAGGAATTGCTCGATCCCGTGCGCTCGCAATACAAGGAGACGTTCGTCGTCGTCCGGTGCTCCTACCGCGGCGAGACGTTCTCCCGCTGTGTGTTCATCTGGGTCGACAAGGACTTCGCGATCGCGCGCGGCATGCATCAGGGGTATCCCGAAGAAGCTCGGCCAGATGTGGCAAACCCGACCGATGGCCTTCCCCCAGGCGTCGCCGGTGATCGGGCCCGGCGGGCAGTTCGGCGCCACCCTCGCCGCCGGGGACCGACGACTGGCCGAGGCCGTACTGACGCTGCGCGAGGAGTCCGAGCACAACGGCTTCGTCAACGGCCACAAGATGGCCCACCATCGCGTGTATCCCGACATCGCGGGCTACGGCGATGCCTACTCCGAGCTGATCTCCTCCGGCGGCGCGGAATTCGTCGGCGGGCAGTCGTGGACCGGTGACGTCGACCTACGGCTGTTCGACTCGCCCACCGAGGAACTGTCGCAACTCACGGTCGATGAGGTGATCGGCGGCTACTACCGCCAGGTCGGCGTCGTGTGGAACGGCGGTACGTCGCTCGAGCGGCTGGTCTGACCCAGTGGTCTCGACAAGCTCGACCAGCAACGCCCGCCCGGGTCGACCCCGTGGTCTCGACAAGCTCGACCAGCACCACCCGCCCTGGTCTGACCCCGTGGTCTCGACAAGCTCGACCAGCAACGCCCGCCCTGGTCGACCACCTGTCGTCGGTCGAGCCTGTCGAGACCACTACGGGAAGACGACGGTGCGCGACCCGGTGAGGAGAACCCGATCTTCGGCGTGCAGTCGCACCGCCCGCGACAGCACCGCGCGCTCGACGTCGCGCCCCAGAGGCCACCAAGTCGGCGGCGCTCTGCGCGTGGGTGACCCGCTCGACGTCCTGGTCGATGATCGGGCCCTCGTCGAGGTCGGCGGTGACATAGTGAGCGGTTGCGCCGATCAGCTTGACCCCGCGCTCATAGGCCTGGTGATAGGGCTTGGCGCCTTTGAAACCGGGCAGGAACGAGTGATGGATGTTGATCACACGTCCGGCCAGTCGCCGGCACAGGTCATCGGACAGCACCTGCATGTAGCGGGCCAGCACGACGAAGTCGGCCTCATGGTCGTCGACCAAACCGAGGAGCCGCTCCTCGGCCTCCGACTTGGTGTACGGCGTCACCGGGATGTGTTCGAACTCCAGTCCCGCGTCGATGACGATGCCGCGCAGGTCCTCGTGGTTGGAGACCACGACGGGGATGTCGATGGGGAGCTCGCCCAGCTGCCAACGGTAGAGCAGGTCGAGCAGACAGTGGTCGAAGCGGCTGACCATGATCAGCGCACGGCGGCGTACGTCGGCCGGGCGCAGCGTCAGCTCCGGGCCGAACCGCTCGACCTCCGCCTCGATCGTGGCCCGCACGGCCGACACGTCGTCCTGGTGGGTGTCGAATTGGGTGCGCATGCAGAAGACGCCGGTCCCGGGATCGGAGAACTGCGCGTTCTCCACGATGTTGCCGCCGACCGACACGATCCCCTCGGCGATGGCGCGGACGATGCCGGGGCGGTCGGGACACGACAACGTGAGGACGTAGTGCATGGCACGACGGTACGGCGCGACGGCGTGGCGGCATGAATCCGGCTGACGTCGGTACGCTTCGCGACATGCCGGACCGCCATACGCTCGAGGAGACCGAGCGCGCCACCTCCGCGCGGGTGAGTCATCTCGACCTGAACTTTCCCGCCGCGCACGCCGTGCTCAGCCTGCACCGCGCCGCCAACGCTGCGCGGAATCACCTCACGACCACCGTGTTGCGCCCGAACGACCTCACCTGGACCGGCTTCCACGTCCTGTGGTTGCTCTGGATCTGGGAGAGAATGGAGACCCGGCACGTGGCGGAGTCGGTCGGGATCACCAAGGCGACGCTGACCGGGGTCACCAACACGCTCGTCACGCGTGGTCTGGTCCGCCGCGTGCCGAGCACCGTCGATCGGCGTCTGGTGCACCTCGAACTCACCGCCGACGGCATCGCCCTGCTCGACCGGCTCTACCCGCAGTTCAACCAGGCCGAAGCCGAGATCGTCGCCGACCTCAAGGGTGACGATGTCGAGCACCTCACCGACCTGCTGCGCCACCTCGTCGCTACGGCCGAGGACGACGACCTCGGGCCGCATTGACGAGGGCGCTGAAGAGCAGGAGTTGGGTGGGATCGGTGGCCCACGAGTCCTCGGGGTGCCACTGGACTCCCAGGAACCACCCGTCGTAGGCCGCCAACTCGACCGCCTCGATCACGCCCTCCTCGGCCCGGGCGGTGACCACGAGACCATCGCCGAGAGTGGCGATGCATTGATGGTGATAGCAGGAGACCTCGACCCGCTCTCCCACCACCTCGTGTGCGCGGGTGCCGGGGTCAACGCTCACCTGATGCACGCGGTGGCGGTGATGGCCGACGGGCCCTTGGACCTCGTCCATGTCCTGGATGAGCGACCCGCCCCGCGCGACGTTGACGACCTGGGTGCCGCGGCAGATCGCGAGCAGTGGAATGCGCTGAGACAAGGAGACCCGAGCAACGGCCAGATCGAAGGCGTCCTGCTCGACGTCGACGTCGTACAGCGTCGGGTGCTCCTCCTGCCCGGCCCACCGGGCGGCCAGGTCTCCCCCGCCGGGGAGCAGGACGCCGTCTGCTCGGGCCAAGCGCGCCATGACCTGCTCTTCGGAGGTCTCACCGCCCGGAGCATGCGGATGCATGAGCCATGGCTCGCCACCGGCGGCATACACCGCCTCGACGAGGGCGCGCGCCGCCACTTCGGCGCGGTAGCGCAACGCAGAGGCGCTCTCGGAGAATCGCGCCGGCAGCGCGATCAGCGGACGGTCGACCATCGGGTGGCTAGATCTCCGAGCCGGGCGGCTTGGGCGCGCGGACGCCGCGGAACTCCCAGTCGCCACCCTGAGCCGTGGACTTCACCTCTTCGGTCTCCGTTGGTTGCGCCCCGACGTCGTCGCGAACCGCGGTCGGCCCGCTGACGATGTGGTTGCGCAGAGTGCCCAACCCCTCGACCTCGACCTCGACCACGTCGCCGGGGTAGACCGTGCGCGAGATCGCGGGTGTGCCGGACAACAGCAGGTCACCGGGTTGCAGGGTGATGGTGCGGGCGATGTCGGCGACGAGATAGTGCATGTCCCACTTCATCTCGTCGGTGTTGCCGTCCTGCTTCACCTCGCCGTTGACCAGCGTGCGGATGCTCTTGCCTCGGAAGTCCCACCCCTCGATGATGCCCGGCCCAACCGGGCAGAGCGTGTCGGAGCCCTTGACCCGCAGCATCGAGCCGGAGTCGGTGTCGCGGAAGTCGTGCAGCCCGTAGTCGTTGGCGACGGTGTATCCGCGGATGTAGTCGCCCGCCTCGGCCGGCGAGATGTTGCGGGCGGTCCGGCCGATCACGATCGCGATCTCACCCTCGTAGTTGAGCCAGTTGCAGCGTTCGGGCCGTACCACGGCAGCGTCGTGGGAGTTGAGCGCGGAGACCGGCTTGTGGAAATAGGTCGGTGCCGGCGGCAGCTTCTGCATCATCTCCTCGACCCGCGAGGAGTAGTTGAGGTGCACGCAGACGATCTTCGACGGCATCACCGGTGGCAGATGGACCGCGTCGGCGATCGCGACCTCGCGCCCGTCACCCGCGACGAGGCTGTCATCGCGGCGGACGACGTCGACGGGGTTGCCGTCGAGCAGGATGCGGCGAGTCTCTCTCATGGTTCTCCTTGCGGTGAGGGTGGTTTCGGCTGGGGTCTCGACAGGCTCGACCACCGAGTCAGCCGGCTGCGGGGACGTCGGCGCCGGCGCTGCCCAACTGTCGGAGGAAGTCGGGGTCGGGGGGCGTCTGCTTCGGCGCAGGGAACCCGTCGGCCGGGCGATCGAACCACAGGTGGACCTGACCTGTGCCGATGGAGTTCTCGTACTCCCCGTATTGGCGCGCGGTGGCGGTGCACGCCTCCTCACCGACCGCCCCGATCATCATCAGGTAGTGCATGAACTTCGCCTCTGGGCGGAACCGCAGGAACTCGGGCATGGTCGCTAGCACGCGGGCATGGTCACCCGCCTTGAACCACCCGATGCGCTCTTCATCGGCGGCGTACGCCTCGGGCGAGAAGATGTGCTCGGGGGCCGCGGCCTCGTGGTCGCGCAACTTTCTCAGTGGCCAGAAGGTGTGCGACATTGCGCCCGAGGCGATCAGCAACACCTTGCGATCGGACTCCGCGATGGCCTCGCCGAGAGCCCGGCCCAGACGCACGCTGTCCTCGCCGTCCGCGGTCTGGCAGACCCCGATCGAGATCCACCGCCTGTCCGGCAAGCCTCCTCCGAGGAACTCCCACAGGTTGGTGGTGGCGTAGAAGATCGGCAACGAGTGATCGTCGATAGCGGAGATCCACGTGGAGTGGGCGTCGGCCTTGCTGGCGATCAACTGCGCGAGTTCGGGGTCGCCAAGGAAGTCATAGGGCCGGCGCGACATGCCGCGCGGCAACTCCTCGGAGGTGAAGAGCCCGCTGCGGCGATCCTGTGCGGTCACCACGAACTCCACGGTGGTCGCCCAGTGGGAGTCGAGCACCACCACGGTGTCGTAGTCGACCACGTCGAACACCTCGCGGCGCAGTTGCTCCAATCCTGCGACCAGGGTGGTGTCCTCGCCGTCGTTCAGTTCGCGGCGTATCTCCTCCGGAAGCACGATCGTCGGTACATGCGCCAGCAGTCCGGCGCCCACCACTTCACCCATGACGGGTCAGCTCCTTCAGGTTGCGGTTCAGCTCTCGGTCGTCCAGCCGTGGGGGCTGAACACGGTGTTCTTGATGTCGGTGTAGAAGTCGAAGGACCAGATCCCGCCCTCGCGGCCGATGCCCGACTTGCCATTGCCGCCGAAGGGGGCGCCGAGGTCGCGCACGAAAAAGCAGTTCACCCAGACGGTGCCGGCGTTCAGTTGCCCCGAGACCCGCTCGGCCCGCTCGGGATCTCCGGTCACCAAGGTCGCGGCCAGTCCGAACCTCGTGCTGTTGGCCATCGCGACCGCCTGCTCCTCATGAGCGAAGGTCTGAATCGTGAGAACCGGGCCGAAGACCTCCTCGGTCAGGATCTCGCTCCCCGGTTGCGCGTCGACCAGGATGGTGGGGGCGAAGTAGAGCCCGCCGAGTTCCTCGTTGGGCCCGCCGCCCAGAATCGGTCGGGCGCCCTCGTCGATGGCGCGCTCGACGAAGCCCCTGACCCGCTCGAAGTGCGCGCGGGAGACCAGCGCCGAGATGTCGGTGTCCTCCTCGCGGGGGTCGCCCTGACGGAGGCTGCGCGCCTTGGTCACCACCCGCTCGGTGAAGTCGTCCGCGATCGACTCCTCGACCAGGATCCGGAACGCACCGAGACAGACCTGGCCGGCATTGTCGAACTGCTCCACGGCGAGTTCGACCGCGAGATCGAGGTCGGCGTCGGCGAAGACCACGAGCGGCGACTTGCCCCCGAGCTCGTAGGACAACGGCACGATGTTGTCGGCCGCTGCCTTGGCGATGACGCCCGCGGTCGGGACCGAACCAGTGAACGACAGCCGATTGAGGTCGGGATGCGCGGTCAAGGGCGCTCCGGCCTCACTTCCGGTTCCCTGGACGACGTTGAACACGCCAGGGGGCACACCGGCCTCGGCCATGATGTCGGCGAGCAAACTGGCGGTCAGCGGAGCCCACTCCGGGGGCTTCAGCACCACCGTGTTGCCCGCTGCGAGCGCCGGTCCGATCCGCCAGGTCGCGAGCATCAGCGGCGCGTTCCACGGGGTGATGATGGCAACGACCCCGGCCGGGTCGTACGTGACCCGCTCGCGGTGTCCGCGGACCTCCAGATCGGGGTGGGCAAGGCGCTCCTCGGCGAAGTCGGCGAAGTAGCGGAAGTTCATCGCGACCCGCGGCATCACTCCTCGCCGGTGACTGCGGATCAGTGACCCGTTGTCGCGGGTCTCGACCAGCGACAGATCCTCGACGCGAGCCTCGACGCCCTCGGCGACCCGGCGCAGGATGGCGGACCGGTCTGCGACGGGGAGCGCGGCCCACGCGGGGAACGCCGCGCGCGCTGCCGCGACCGCGGCGTCGACCTCGGCCGGCCCGCCGGCGTGGATCTGAGCGATCTCGGTCTCGTCGATGGGCGAGACATCGGCGAACGTTCGCTCCGAGGCGACCCGCCGGCCACCGATCCAGTGCCTGGTGTCGACATCGACACCCGCGACAGCCGCCGTCGTCGTCTCCGCTGCCATTCGCCGCTCCTCCACCAGGGTCGTTAGGGGCCTAACGTATTGCGGTTCCGCCCGGCGGGTCAACCATCGGCCCGACCCCGGGGCGCCCGCAGCAAGGGCCCATCCGCGCTAGACCGCGAGAGCGGTTTAACCCTCCCTTAAGGTGAAAGAGACCCGGGCTTGTCCCTCGGTGCGGCAACCTTTTCCGTGAGTGTTTCCCCGACACTCGTGACGCAAAGTGACGCATCACCCAACGGCGATTGGTCGCCGAGGCCGGATCAGTCCCCCACTGAACGGCGTATGCCCGGCGTGACGTCCGGTGCACCTGTCGAATCGACGCCAGAGCGGCCCCACACCGCCCTGGCGTCGATTCGCCTGTGGGGGGCCACTCTCGCGCTGCTCAAATCACCGCACCGGAGTCCTGCGGGTCTCGATTGACGCGCCTGACCTTGGCCGCGCGCGGCATCGCCCACCGTTGCTGGAGGTAGGTCACGAGCGGAGTCGCGGTGAAGACCGAACTGTAGGTTCCGATCGCGAGTCCGAGCAGCAAAGCGATCGCGAAGTCCTGCAGCGAGTCGCCCCCGAAGAAGGCCAAGGCAGCCAGGATGAACATCGCTCCCAGCCCGGTGTTGACCGTGCGTGGCACGGTCTCCAGGCAAGCGATGTTGGCCACATCGGCGAACTCCTCCTCCCTCGAGGCGAACCAGCGTTCGCGGATCCGGTCGAAGACGACGACGGTGTCGTTCACCGACAACCCGATGATCGTCAGCGCTGCGGCGAGGAACACTCCATCGATGGGCTTGTCCAGCCAGGCGAAGAGGCCGAGAACGAGGACGACGTCGTGGAACATCGCGATCACCGCGGCCAGACCGAAGGTCCACTTGAAGCGGATGGCGAGATAGATCATCTGCACCGCGAGCGCCACCGCGAAAGCGATCAGTGCCTTGTTTCTCAACTCGACGCCCAGGGAGGCGCCGATCTTCTCGTCGCGCTGCTTCGTCGACCCGTCGGCGACCGACCCGATCGCCCTTTCGATGGCCACGGCTTCGTCGTCGGTGATCTGACCGACCCGAACCGCGATTTTGTCGTCGTCGGACTCCTGGACCGTCGCCTCCGGGTAGCCGGCGTCGGCAACAGCGGCGCGGGCAGTATCAGCCGAGATCGGGGTTCCCGTGGAGTACTCCAGCACGCGGCCCCCCGTGAACTCCACGCCGAGGTTGAGCCCCCCGACGATGCCGGTCAGAGCGAGCACGAGGGCGGCCCCCGACAACCCCAGCCACAGCCGACGCCGACCCATCAGATCGGGGCGCCGGTCCATCAGCCAGGTGCGCACCCGCCCGACGTTCGCCAGACCGCTGATCGCCGGATGGCGGCGGACCGCGCCTGCGGAGACGCCGATCTCGGTCAGTACCCGCGCGATCACCAACGCCGAGATCATCGAGGCGATCACACCGATCGACAGCGTGACGCCGAAGCCCTTGACCGGCCCGGAGGCCAGGAGGAACAAGAGTGCCGCCGCCAGCAGCGTGGTCACCTGGGAGTCGATGATCGCGCTCCAGGCCTTGTTGAAGCCGATCGCCAGCGCGCGACGGAGACCCGCCTCGGGGTTGTCGGCGTACTCCTCTCGGGCGCGCTCGAAGACCAAGACGTTCGCGTCGATCGCGAGGCCGATCGCGAGCACGAAGCCGGCCAACCCGGGCAAGGTCAGCGTGGAACCGAGTCCGACCAACATGGCGTAGGCCAAGAGGGCGTAGGACGTCAGCGCGACGGTGGCGAGCAGCCCCACCAGACGATAGACGCCGGCGATGAACAATCCGGTGAGCAGCAGGCCGAGCAGACCCGCCTGCCAGGAGGCGGTGATCGCCGCGGCGCCGAGGGTGGGGCCGATGGTGCGCTGCTCGATGACCGTGACGGGTAGCGGCAGGGCGCCCCCCTCGATCAGCACGGCGAGGTCCTTGGCCTGGTCGATGGTGAAGCTGCCGGAGATCTGAGTGCTGCCGGAGATGCTGCCGCCGCACGGCACCTGGACCTCCGGTGAGGAGATCACCTCGTCATCGAGGACGATCGCGATCCGCCGGTCATTGCCCTCCGCACAAGCGGCTTGGCCGGAGAGTTCGGAGAACGCCGTCGAACCGCGAGAACTGAAGTCGACGTTCACCACCCAGTCGACCCCGCGCGTGGGGTCCTGGGTGGCGTCGGCCCCGGTGATGTCCTGCCCCGCCAGAGCAGCCGGCCCGAGCTCGAGAATGTCGCCCTGGTCGCTGGCGAGGATCACGTTGTCCGCGGCTGTCGGCGTCGCGTCGAGCGAGGCGACGGCATCGATGACCGGATGCACGGTGAGTTGCGCCGTCCGCCCCAGTGCCTCGACGGCCCGACGTGGATCCTGAACGTCAGGCAGCTCGACCAGAATCCGGTTCTCTCCGGCGCGGGTCAGGGTGGGCTCGGCGATACCGAGGGCGTCCACCCGGCCTCGCAGGACCGCGATCGCCTGATCGGTGTTCTCCGCGGTCGCTTCGACCCGATCGGTGGACTCGGCCTGCAACGTCACCTGGGTGCCGCCACGCAAGTCCAAGCCGAGCCTCGGCTGCTGGGTCACCGCCAGCGCAACAGACCCCCCGAGCAGGAAGATGACGAGAACCAGCCGGACGACGGCACCACGTGACATGCCCGCCATGATCCCGGCATCCCCGACCACAACCAAACCGCCGAACTCCGATTCGTCTGCGGGTTCGCCGGTTGTTTCACGCGGCGAGAGGGCAGACGAATCGGTGTTCAGGCGAGTTGGGCTGCTGCCTCGGCCAGGGATTCGACGACCCGCACCCCGTAGTGGACGTCGATGGCGTGAGAGGTGCCGTTGCGGGCGCACGCCGCCAACTCCTCAGCGGCCCGCCGCAGCGGGGTCGTCGGGTCGGTGGGTCGCGCCGGCATCGCACGAAGACCGGCATCCCCCCAGACGACCGCTTCGACGCACTCGGCGGCAGGGGGCGCGAAGAGAGTGACGCTGATCGTGCTGGTCATCCCGCCCTGGTGACGCAGGGTCAGGTGAACCAGATCTCCTTCGCCCGGCACCGCGACGACCGACTCGACCGGGCCGAGCGCGGAGATCATCGTCGACACTGCGTGCGGTCCGACGTCCCAGAGCGCGCCCTGAGCCGATCGCCACGGGGTGTTGAACGGGTTCCCAGGCTGCTGCAGCGAGCCGAACCACCGCATCCAACCCCCCTTCCAACCCGGCGTCGTGCGCACGGTCTCCAGCCAGGCACGGATCTCGGGAACGAACCGATCGGTGAAGAAGACCACCGAGGCGACCCCGGCATCATCCACGGCGTCAGCCACCGCGCGAGCCGCCGCGACCTCCAGCGCCACCGGCTTGTCGAGCAGGAGGTGCTTGCCCGCTCGAGCGGCCCGCAACGCCAGTTGCGCTTGTACGTCGGGGGGCACCGCGAAGGCCACCGCGTCGACATCGGCGAGCAGGGCCTCGACCTCGCCATAGGGTTCCACCTGGAGGGTGGCCGCCAGCTCGTGGGTCGGATCCGCGCGTCGTCCCCAGACGCCGACCAGCTCCACACCGTCGGCGGCCAGCAGGCCGGGGCCATGAGCGATGCCCGCCCACGGACCGGTCCCGACAAGGCCGAAACGCATCACGTCCGTCATGCGTGCAGCTTCTCAGATGTCGGAATCCCCCGGCACCCGACGCGGTCCGCCCACCGAATGGAACGCGCATGCGGCTGTTACTTCGTGGCGGTGACCCACCCGAACTCGCTGGTGATCCGTAGCCCGATCCCTGGTTCGACGGAGTCGGCGAAGGCCGCGGCCAGGACTTCGCGGAATCGGTTTTCACCTATCTGCTCGATCGCAGGGAACGATGGCCCAGCCGCCACGGCCGCCCGCGTGAAGAGGTCGATGTCGGGGAACTCGCCGGTGACTTGCACGGCACCGCGATCGATGACCTGCAGGCCGGCTGACACGACCATCGCCTCGGCCACTCCCGGGCGTCCCGTCTCGGCCTGGCCAAGGGTGGCCGCGAGGTGCGATTCAGGGCTGTGCTCGGCGACGGTCATGAAGTAGGGCAGCAGACCGAGGCGGCGAGGTGACCCCCAGAACGTCATTGCGAACGTCCCGCCCGGCCTGAGTACCCGCGCGGCCTCGGCGACAGCCTTCTCGCACCCCGCCCAGATTGCATTGAAGCTCGTCAGCACGTCGAACGAGCTATTCGCCCAGGGCAGATCGTTCATGTCCCCGGTCCGCAGGTCCGCATCGGGGGTTCGAGCTGCCGCGATCATGAGTAGCGCCGCGGACGCATCGAGCCCGGCCACCACGGCGCCCCGATCAGCGGCGATCCGGACTGCATACCCCGAACCGCACCCCACATCCAGGAGTTTCGTACCGGGGGCAACGCCGCACCGGTCGAACACCGCTTCATTTGCGGGCCGGGAGTAGGGCTCGAACAAGTACGCCCAGTCCGCGGCTCGGGAACCCCACGCCTCGCCCGATGTCTCCCAGCCCACGACGAACTCCTGCCCGCCGACCGTTCCGGCGATCTTTGACCCGAAAGTTCGCGTCCCAGCGAACCTAGCCCAGAGCAAGGCTCCGTGCCGACCGGCAAGGGACCCGAGATCGGCTCCGTCTATCTGCAGGACGAGACGATGAGCGGAGACGCCGGGCTCCTCGGACCGAACGTGCTGCGCTTCCTCTCGCGGTCACGACACCCGCTCGGCTTCGGGTATCTGCGCGCCGAGGGCATGCTCGACGATGCCCGGCCGATCGAGCTGTGGATCACCTGCCGGATGACCCACATCGCCTCGCTCGGCGCGCTCGCCGACGAGACCCCGGCGCCGGATGGGCCGACCTCGAGGAGTTACGGGGAAGCGGTGAGTGCCGCCGAGGCCCTTCGCAAGGTGACCGGCGAGGCTCGCTATGCCGCCGACCTGGCGCGATGGTGGGGTTACGCCGACCGCTACCTGATCGACCACGAGCATGGCTCTTGGCACCACGAACTCGATCCCACCAATCGCCCCGGACACTCGGTGTGGCCCGGCAAGCCAGACGTCTACCACGCCTATCAGGCTGCGGTGATCGAGGACCTCCCGCTTGTGCCATCCTTCGCTACGGCGTTGGCCGCGCGGCGCTAGCCCCACGGGCCCGGTCCCTTCACAGCGAGCGGACGCCACCACCGGGGGTGACGTCAGCGCTGTTCTGCAGGGCGGCCTTGAAGCTCGGCGTCGCCTGCAGGGCGACAATGTCGGCCGGCATCTCGATCCCGGCGTCATCGAGGGCCTGTTTGACCGCAACGATCGCCGCACTGGTCACCTCGACCGCGTCGTGCTGGCGCGGGCCGCACCACAGGCGTGCTTCGATGTCGACGGTCGACACCCCGAGGGCTGTCACGAAGGACTCCGGCTGCCGAGCAGCACTGACTCCCGGCACTGTGGCGAGCGCGCTCTGAATCACCCGGCAGGCCTCGGCGGCGTCGTTCTCATAGGCGATGCCGACCACGAACGACATCCGTCGGTCGTCGTAGTAGGTCAGCACCCGGATCTTGTTCTTGTAGACATCGCGATTGGGGATCACCAGCAACTGCCCGTCGAAGGTGCGCAGCCGCGTCTCACGGATGGTGATCTGCTCAACCGTGCCGAACTCGTCGATCACCTCGATCTGGTCGCCGACCACGAACGGCTGCCGGATCAGCAGCAAGACCCCCGACAGGGTGTTCTCAAGCACGTCTTGGAAGGCGAAGCCGATCGCGATGGAGAAGAAGCCCAGCCCGGCGAGCACATCGACCGGCTTGACCGATGGGAAGGCGGCCGCCAACGCGGCGAGAACGAAGACGAACAGCACCACCCAGGCGACCAGGGTGCTGAGCACCTGGGCGAAGCTCGGACCGTGGTTGCGACGCAGCCAATGACGCAGACCCCACCGCAGCAGTCGGTAGACGACGTACCCCACCAGGCCGATCGCCAGGCCCAACCCCAGCCGAGGCAGGGACGCCACGAAAGAGTCGACAAGGGAGTCGAAGGAGTCGCGGATCTCCTGATTCACCTGGGCGCCTCAGACCGCGTAGGTCGCGAGCTCGCCGGCCAGATCGGGATGGGCGCGGCCGACCACGTGGGTGCCGTCGGCGGTGTGATCCATGGTGTCGATCTCACCGCGCTGATGAATCCGGTTGATCAGGTCACCTCGGTCATAGGGCACCAGCACCGTGAACTCCACGGCTGGTCGAGGCAGTTCACCTTCGATCACCGCCAGCGCCTCGGCCATTCCTTCGCCCGTCTGGGCGCTGACCACGACCGAGTGTGGCTCGCGCTGACGCAGTCGGGCGACCACCATCGGGTCCGCTGCATCAGCCTTGTTGATCACCACCAGTTCGGGCACCTTGTCGGCCCCGATCTCGGCGAGTACCTCTCGCACCGCGGTCAGCTGGCCCTCCGGGTCGGGGTGTGAGCCGTCGACCACATGCAGGATCAAGTCGGCGTCGGCGACCTCCTCCAGCGTGGATCGAAATGCCTCGACGAGTTGGTGCGGCAGGTGTCGCACGAACCCGACGGTGTCGGTCATGGTGTAGACCCGACCGTCAGCGGTGGTGGTCCGGCGCGTGGTGGGATCCAGGGTCGCGAACAGAGCATCCTCGATCAACACCCCGGCGTCCGTCAGCCGGTTGAGCAGCGACGATTTCCCGGCGTTGGTGTAGCCCGCGATCGCCACGCTGGGGATGTGATTGCGGCGCCGCCCGGAACGCTTGGCGTCGCGGGTGGTCTTCATGCCCGTGAGCTCGCGACGCAGCTTGGCGATCTTGGTGTTGATCCGGCGCCGATCGGTCTCGATCTTGGTCTCCCCGGGTCCGCGACCGCCGATGCCTTCACCGCCCGCGGCCCGGCCACCCGCCTGGCGGGAGAGGTTGCCACCCCAACCACGCAGCCGCTGCTTCATGTAGTTGAGCTGCGCCAGCTCGACCTGGGCCTGGCCCTCGCGCGACTTCGCATGCTGGGCGAAGATGTCGAGAATGAGGGCGGTCCGGTCGACCACCTTCACCTTGAGCTTGTCCTCGAGGTTGCGCAACTGGCTCGGCGCCAGCTCGCCGTCGCACACCACCGTGTCCGCACCGGTGGCCTGGACGATCTCGCGAAGCCCTTCGACCTTGCCTCGGCCGATGTAGGTCGCCGGATCGGGCTTGTCGCGGCGCTGGTAGATCGCCTCCAACACCTCCGAGCCGGCCGTCTCGGCGAGGAGCGCCAACTCGGCCATCGAGTTCTCGGCGTCCTGCACGCTTCCGTCGGTCCACACACCGACGAGCACGACCCGCTCGAGGCGAAGCTGCCGGTACTCGACCTCGGAAATGTCCTCGAGCTCGGTCGAGAGCCCGGCCACGCGCTTGAGCGCGTGTCGCTCCGCGAGCTGCATCGCCCCGGTGGTGGGCTGGGCGTCGTCGTCGGCATAGCCGGAGGTGAATTCATCGTCGTCCCAGCCCGACGTCTCGTCGAGAGCGTCGCCGAGGTCGACTGCGGGAGATTGATTGGCGTTCGTCATATGCCATCCAGCCTAGGTTGCCCCGCCCAGAGCTGGCTATCGGATATCCCGCCGCCGATCACCCTGCGCCGGGGTGAGGGCGCGGCTCAGCGGCGTAGGTCGCGGGGGTCAGGCCGGTCGCGGACTGGAAGTCGCGATGGAAATGGGCCTGATCGGCATACCCCAGACGTGCCGCGACCGCGGCGAGACTCGGCCGGTCGGGACCCGCAAGTGCGCCAGCGGCCTCGTGCAGCCGGCGCCGCTGGATCAGCCACTTCGGGCCCATCCCGACTCGACGGCGCAGCAGCCTCTGGAGCGTCCTCTCGGTGATCGAGAATTTGTCGCACACCTGGCTCACTCGCACCACCTCGGGATCGGTCTCCACGTGGTCGACGATGGCATTGACGATCTCTCCCTCGCCGTCGGCGGGTGGTAGCGCCTCGGCCAGCACCTCGTCGAGGCGGGTGACCGCCCGATGCCGCACCTCGGGATCGCTCGCGCGACCGCCGACGATCCCGCGCAACTCCGCGATGAGAGGAGTCGAGGGCCCCAGGCTTGCCTGAGTGAGCGGCACGCTGGCGTCGATCAGGTCCGGGACGCCGGCCGGCCATAGCGCGGAGCCGGCCGCCGGTTGCATCATCACGCCGAGTGCCCAGCCGCAACCGGTCAGCGTGGTCGTCGACAGTCCGCGTCGCGGACCGACGAGGTGGGCATAGTCGTGAGCGATGACCAGCAGGCAGACGGGATACTGGAGAACCCGTTGGGTGGTCGATTTGCCGGCTGGGAGCGACCACACCGGGAACCAATAGCGGCGGACCATGCTCGCCAGCCCCGGCGAGGCGGAATAGCGATGGACCGGGGGGCTGAACCCTCGCTCGTCGCGCAGATGAGCCCGCTCGTCGCCAGGCAGCGCGGAAGGGGTGGTCATGTGTCGCATTCTTACAAGCCCCACCGACCACCGGTACAGCACAGTGGCCGCATGACCGACGACGTGACTGCCAAGACCACTCGTTTCCTCGCCCATGCCGACCGCTTCACCGAGGCGGCCGGCACCGTAACCGACTGGTCCGCCCAGAGTCCGTGTTCGGAGTGGACCGCCGCACAGGTCGTCGACCACGTGGTCGACACCGAGCGTGGAATGCTGGCCGAGCGGGGAGCTGATGTCGGTGTCCGACCGACCGGCAAGCCGATGGACGTCTGGGCGGCGCACCACGACCTGATCCGCAGACTGCTTGCCGATCCCGGCTTCGCGGGTCAGGCGTATGACGGCTACTTCGGCCCAACGACCGTCATCGACACCCTGGTCGACTTCTATGGTTTCGACCTGCTCGTCCACGGCTGGGACGTCGCCCGCGGAAGCGGCGTTCCCCTCACCTGGACGGAGCACGAGATGGACCGGATCGAGGGGTCGATCGAGATCTTCGGCGACAATCTCACGATGGAGGGCATCTGCAAGCCCGCGGTGCCCGTACCGGCCGAGGCACCCCGGCAGGACCGGATCCTCGGAAGGCTCGGTCGCCGCCCGTGAGCGGACCGTCGCTCCCGAGCGGGCCGTCACCCAAGCTCTGAGCGCGGGGACGGTGGCGCGAGTCGGTTACCGAGGAGGAGCATTGCCTCGGCGAGCGCTAGACGCTCCCGACCCGCGCCGGTGAGGCGCAAAGGGACTGACCCTCGCTCGATCAGCACGCACCCCAACATGCGTTCGAGTTCACGGAGTTGGTGCGTCACTGCTGGTTGCGAATAACCGAGCACTGCGGCTGCTCTCGTGATCGAGCCCTCCTGGGCGACCGCCACGAAGGCACCCACCAACCGCAGGTCGAGGGCGGGCGCTGCTCGCCGCGGCAACCCGTCGATCACGGCCAATCGCCGCCACCGCCACGGGAGCCCCGCCCAGGGATGCTCACCGCGGCCACCAGCACCGGATCATCCGGCGCTGCGACGAACACCGCCGCCCCAGCACCGCTCGCCCCAGCACCGAACGCCCCAGCACCGAACGCCCCAGCACCGATGGCCGCCACTGCCCCGAGAAGACCCCCCGCGAGGAGGAGTCGCCAGTCCCTACGCCACATCTTGGTGACGTGACAACATGGTTATGTTGTGTGACACTTTTGTCAATCACCGTCGCCCGGGTCTCACCAGGCAGTTCGCCGGGCCGACCGAGAACCGACCGAGAGGGGTGCACGACGTCCAGCGCGGAACCCCATGGCCAGCCCGACGACTCGTTCGGGCATCGATTGCGAGCCGCCCGACGCTCCGCCGGTCTCACCCAGGCGGATCTCGGACAGCCCGACTACACGGCGAGCTATGTCTCCCTACTCGAGAACGGCCGACGCAGCCCCACTCGCACCGTGGTCGAGCGCCTCGCGGCGCGTCTGGACGTGCGCCCCGAGCAACTCGATGGAGCCCAGTGGGCCCCGACATTGGACGCATGGGCGATCTGGCTCCCAGTCGAGCAGAAGGCGCGCAGGGCATGGGCCCGGGGCGACTACGTCGAAGTCCGACGTCTTGCCCGGTCGGTAGTGGCCACCATCGACGCCTCCAGCGACTCGGCGCTACCGGTCGATTTCGCGGCGCGACTGCTGACCGTCCAGACCCTCCTGCCCCTTGAAGCCCACGCCGCCTGCGCCGAGGAGGCCCACCAACTCACCGCACATCCGATGGCGCGCAACTCGGCCGAGCTGCGATCCTCGCTGCTGAGCCTTGCGTCGCGGGCGGAGCGCGCGGACGCGCGGCTCCCCGAGGCGCTTGCCAGTGCCCGCGCCGCGCTGGCGGCCTGCGATGAGGGGCAGGTCACCGATGCCACACGTGCGGATGCGCTGATCGTGATCATCTCCGCACTCGCCGACAGTGGACGTCTAGACGACACCGAGCCCGTCGCCGCGGAGCTTGCCGATCTGGCCGACCGGCTGCCTG
Organism: uncultured Actinomycetota bacterium; assembly: GCA_963781605.1. Taxonomy (GTDB): domain Bacteria; phylum Actinomycetota; class Actinomycetes; order Propionibacteriales; family Nocardioidaceae; genus Nocardioides. Next base: position 377,474 of record CAWAGO010000008.1, on the reverse strand, counting down.
ATTCGCATGAGACCGGTCTGGCCCACTGGGTCCTGGGCAACGTCAGCCTGCTCCGCGGCGACATCGAGGCCGGCCTCTCGGCGCATCGGCGCGCAGACAGCCTGTTGAGCCGGAAGGAAGACCCGCGCACGTACGGCCGGTTCCTCAAAGCCTCAGCCTCACAACGACTCCGCGCGAGCTGCCTGGACGACGTCATGACGTTGCTCGCCGAGGCCCGCCGGTGGCTGGAGCTCGTGGGCAACCAGTCTGACCTGGCGGAGTTGGCGGTCACTCACGCCGCGGCCCTCCTGGCCCTCCATCGCCCGACCGACGCGCTCAGCAGACTCAACGACCTCCACTTGGCCGAGAACACCCCGCCACTTCTGGTCGCGGAGTCGCACGAGATCGCCTTCAAGGCGCATCGAGAGCTGGGCGACCTGGCCGCTGCTCGTCGCGAGGGCCTTGCGGCCAGCCGGCTCCTCGAAGACACCGGAGCGCTCCCACGGGCCGTCCAGTTGCTGCGCGAGGTCGCCCTCCTGCCGCCGGCCGACCTCGAAGCATGAGCAGCCCGCGATGGGAATCGGACGCGAGCAGGCTCATTGCCCGAACGCGGCATTCAAATCCTCGATACCTGCTCGCCGGCACCGCAACAAGCCGCCGACACTCGACGACGGAGGGGCCACCATCGGGGCGGCTCACCGTGAACAAGGAGATTCGACCATGCAGAAGCACGTGAACACCGGCAACCTGACCCGGGCCGCCTCGGCCGCCGCACTCGCCTCGCTCGGGCTCTCCCTCGTGGCCTTCGGCGGCCTCTGGGTGGCGGGCGCCCTGGGCATCTCCACGGCGGCGGCGTCGCAGATCGTGGCGGCGATCGCGGCCGGAGGGTGGGCCCTGCGAGCGGTCATCATCATCTTCGGTGCCGGGATCATCGGGGCGATCGCGGCGACCGTCATCGCGATCATCTCCAGCCGGGGCCGGAACGCGGCCATCGCCTGAGTCCCCACGACAACCCCACCCACAGCACACCTCGCCCGCGAACCCGTGCCGGACGCCTGCAAGGCGAATCGGGATCGGCACTGGTTCGCGGGACGCGGGGGCTTCTCACCAGGAGTTGCGATGATGGCTCGATCCGATCGGTCGCTGCGGCACCAACCCGACGGACGCCGCGCATTCGCGATCGCGGGCGCCTCTGCGGCGACGCTCGCTCTCGGTGCGTGGCTGGTGGGATTCCTGACGGTCGACCCGACCTGGGCCGCGAGCACGCTCAGCGGGTCCCGCGATTGGTCGCACGTCGGCGCACAGCACATCCTGACCGTGAACCTCGGGTGTGCGCTGCTGCTGTACTCCGGGGTCGTCAGCGCCGGACTCAGCGCCCTGGCAGGCGTGGTGTGGACGGGTGCCTACGTTGGCGCGACGATGCAGGTCGGCGTGACCAACGTGGGCGTCGGTCCGATGCTGGACCGGGTCGTCTGGTACCTCCCCCTCGAACTGGCCGGGCTGCTCCTGGCAGCGATTGCCGGTTTCTATCCCATTGCCGCCGCCTGCGTCGCCCTCGCTGGTGCGGGCCGTCCTGACGAACCCGCCCACGCGGCGGCCAGGGTCGGGCTGGCCTACCTCCACGGCATGCGCACCAGCCTGTGGTACCTGGCCGCGGGGTTCGGCCTACTCGGGTGCGCGGCCGGCATCGAGGCCGTCGTCATCGCGTCCGGGTCCCGGTGACCCGCCTACCGTCGAAAGCAGGAATCATGTCCTTCACCGTTCACCCGCACGACGCCCTCTCTCCTGGCGATCCGAACCGACCGATCGCTGCCGCGCCGACCACGCGGCGCGTGTACGTCGCCCTCGCGGCGGCGCTCGCCGCCTTGTTGGCGATCCGCCTACCCCAGGTCATCGGGGAACTCGAGCGATCCATGCCGGACGAACTGAGACGACAGGTCGGGGATCCCTCCCTCGTGCGGCTGTCGATCAGCGTCGGGGCCCTGCTGGGGGTGGTGGTCACTCTTCTGGCGCTGGGGGTCTTCTGGTTGGTGGCGCGCGCCCTGGAGCGCCACCTCTTCGACGACAGCATCGGCCGCGGGCGGTGGCGGGTGGGTCTGTTCACCCTCGCTGTCTCGGCGTGTTTCCTCTCCTCGATCCTGGCGCCCGCGCTCCTCGGTCGAGCGGCGCTCGCCACACCCGCAACCCAGGTCACCGCGCTCGTCGCGGGAGTGCTGGCCGTCGCTACCTTCGCGAGCCCCTTGCGCCGGCTCGGCCCGCGCAGGGGCGCAGTGGTGGCAGTCAGCGTCGTCGGTCTGGCCTGGCTGACCTCACTCGCCTCGCTCGCGATCTGACGGGACGACACCATGGCAACCGTCCACGTCGAGGGACTTACCAAGGATTTCGGATCGACCCGCGTCGTCGACGACGTCGGCTTCACCGCCAGCCACGGACGCATCACGGGCCTGCTCGGCCCCAACGGATCGGGCAAGTCGACCACACTGCGGATGATGCTCGGTCTCGTGCTGGGCGATGGGTCGGCCACGGTCGACGGGGTCGAACTCCATCGGCTACCCGACCGTGCGAGTCGGGTGGGGGCGCTGCTCGACGACCGTGGGTTCCATCCTCGCCGCTCGGGGCGTCAGCACTTGCGCATGCTCGCGGCCGCAACGCATACAAGCGACCGACGGGTTGATGCCATGCTCGACCGCGTGGGCCTGACCGGCGCCGCCGATCGCCCCGTACGCACCTTCTCTCTCGGCATGCGGCAGCGGCTCGGCCTGGCCTCCGCGCTGCTGACCGACCCCGAGATCCTGCTCCTCGACGAGCCCTCCAACGGGTTGGACCCGCTGGGGCTGGCCTGGCTGCGCCGTGCTCTCGCCGAGTTGGCCGGTAACGGGGTGACGGTGGTGATCGCCTCCCACTTCCTCGCCGAAGTCCACGAGATCATCGACGACGTGGTTGTCATCGACCATGGCCGGGTCGTGGTCGAGTCGCCGGTGGGCGACTTCGTACGCCGCTTCGCGAGCGAGGAAGTGGTCGTCAGCACCGATGACCTAGCCGCGCTCGCCGGCGCTTTGAGAAGGTCCGGGGCCGAGGTGGATGCCTATCGCGCTCATCTGCGGGTAACAGGCCTGCCACGGGACCAGGTCGGGCGCATCGCACACGACCTCGGGGCAGTGGTCACGGAGCTTTCGGCGACCACGACGACCCTCGAGGCGGCCTACGTCCTCGCCTGCCACGGCCCGCAGCACACCATGGACAGGGAGGCTCCACGGGGCACTGCCGCTCCCGTCCTCTCAGCAATGACCTCAGCAATGACGAGTGTGGGCCGATGACGACGCCCACCGCCAGACACGCCGCGCGGCCGGCCGCCCCGTGGCCGGGCCTGCTGCTCCTTGAGCAGCGACGCGCCGCAAGTCTGACCTCCACCCGGGTGCTCCTGCTGGGCTGCGTGCTGTGGAGCGCCCTCACCGCTGCCGGATATTCCTGGGTGGCGGGCGCAATGGTGAGGGATGGGGTGCGGATCACGTCAAGCGAGTGCTTCGCGTTCGCCGTGACCAAGGCGTCCGTCGCGCCCCTGGCGAGCGGCGTCCTCGCTTTGATCTGGGTGGCGGTCGATCGGCGCCACGGCACCCTGGCGGCCATCAGCCTGGTTGCGCCGAGCCGCCTGGAGGTCGTGGCGACCCGATGGCTGTTCGCCGCCTGCATCGGCACGACCTTGACGACCGTCACGTTGGCCGTCAACGCCGCGGCCGCGGCCGCGGTCGGGCCGGCGGGATGCGTGGCGGTCGCTAGCTCCGACATCGCCGTCGCCGTGGCCGCGATGACCCTGGCCACCATGGGGTGGGTGACCTTGGGGGTTGCTCTCGGACTGCTGATCGGCTCGCCGACCTTGGGCACAGCCGTCCTCCTGATGGGTCCGCTGGTGGTGTCGCGGACGAGCTCGGTGCTGTCGATCCAGCAGGGTCCCCTCGCTCGCCTCCTGGAGGCACAGCCGTTCCGGGCCGCCGAGCGTCTCCAGGTGCCGTTGGACATCGGCGCACCTCAGGTGATCGGAACGGCCGCGGAGCTGCCCTTGCCCTGGGCGGCCACCAGTTTCCTGCTCGGTGCCGGGGCGGTCCTGGTCCTGGCCACCCGCAGGTTCCTCCGGTCCGACCTCGGGTCGGAGTAGCGGAGCAGTCATGCACAAATGGATGAGGAGAGTGGACAGGTGTTGAAGATCCTCGGCGGCGGCTTCTTGCTGATCAGTGTCGCCATGATCGGGTTCTTGATCTATCACGCAACGGCGCGCGGAGGCGGGGTCACCTCGTGGATTCTCGCCGTCATCTGGTTGGTGGCGACGGTACTGATCGTCGGCGCGGCCTATCGCGGACTCCTCGGACGGGGCACGTGACCGCCGTCCCCGCCACGGTCGACGCCGGACGCGGCCACGGACCCGACGTGCGCGCCGGGTCCGCGTCACGCTCTTCGTCCTCGGGTCAGCGACCGATCGCCGCAGTCCGGCTCCTGTGGCTGGTTGAGCGACTCGCACCCCTGCGGTCCGCCCTGACCATGACGCAGTTCCGGGGGATCCTCGGCGCCTTCTGGATCGGCGGGACGTGCCTGGCCGCCGTCGGCGGCGCCACACTCGGGGTCACCCTGCGGATCGCGGGGGAGCTCTACCTGACGCCGGGCGACCCGCTCATCATCGCCGGGTTGGCCCTAATCGTGCTGTACGCCGAGGCGCTGTGCGCCTTGCGGATGCTCAGCGGCCAACGTCGGAGGCAGGTCTGCGCCTCCCCCAATGCGCCGCTTCTGCGCTCTTTCGATGTGCCGCGGAGCGCGGTCTTCACGGTCCTGATCCGGCGGCCACTCCTGCGATGGCAGGTTCTGATCCTCATCGTTGCCACGACCGCCGCAGTGTCCCTGGGGTCAGCCGCAACAGCGGCACGGTGGTGGGTCCCGGCGATGGCCGTGGGGACGGGGTGTGCGCTTTCCGCGCTGACAGCCCTCGTCTGTCTCGGGCCGGCGCCGACGCGCACCTGGGGGGCTACCGTCCTGGCTGCAGCGACCAGTGTGGGGCTGGGCATCGCAGGTGGCCTGGGCTGGCGTCTGCTCGCGGCTCCGGCGCGACCCGCCATCTCAGCAGCGTCGGTCGAGGCGACCCTCACCGCCGGAGGACTCGTCGCACTTGCGCTGGGGGCGGTCTCGCTCCCCATCGATCGGTGGGCACGATCCCGGTTGGCCGATCTCTACTACGTCGTGCCCGCGAAGTCCGCGTCGACCGATCGGTCTCGTGGCCGCCTGCCGACGAGCCCGGACGCCGAGACCGCCCGCTCGCGTCGGGTGTTCGACTCCAGCCCGCTCGCTCCCCTTGCGGGGACGGGATGGCGGAGCGTGGTCGTGCTGACCCTGTTCCCTGCGGGAATGGCGGTCGCCGGGGTCACGCCCAGTGCCGAGATTCTGGCCTGGGCCCTCCCCCTGATCACCGGATACGTCTTCGTGACTGCGATCGTCACAGCGGGGGTCTCCTTCGCCGTGGTCGGACCCACGGTCATGCTCGACCGCTACCGGTGGCGATGGGAGAACTCCGACGCACGGGCCTCCTCAATAGCGTGGTCCGGCGTCCGCTTCCACCTGGGACTCCAGGTCATCCCCGCGTCCGTGGTCGCGCTGTGTCAGTCCGCCATCGCGGGTCGCCTCATCCTCACCACGGTGGCGCTGGCGCTGACATTGGTTGGTGCCGCGGTCGCGGCGGAGAGCATCCTGGCGCCGGTCCAGCAGGCCGACGGCACGACCACCACCGGGCCGGTGGTACCTGTTCTGATCCTCCTGGCGACCGCGCCCGTCCTCGCCCTTCCGTCCGGCGGGTGGGGCAGCGTCCTCCAGGTGATCTACACCCTTCTCACGATAGGAATCGGTCTTCGATGTCTGACGCGTCGCATCTTGCGCCACCCCTCGAGCTAGCGCTCGTCACCGCCGGCTACGACCGCTCGCGGCCGCCGGTGCTCAGCAACCTGAGCCTGCGCATCGACCCCCAAGGGCTCACTGTCGTCCGTGGCCGCAATGGCTGCGGCAAGAGCACCCTGCTCGAACTCGTCACGGGCTACCTCCGCCCGTGGTCCGGCGAGGTCCGGGTCGCGGGGCACCCGGCGCACTCCGACCCCGCCCGCCGACACCGACTCGCTTGTCGCACCCAGCCCGCCCTCTATCCCGCCATGACCGTGGCTGAGCATCTTGAGTTCGCCTGCCTGTGCCGGGGAGAACCACTCGACGCGGCCAGCGAGCGCGCCCACCGCCTCGGCCTCGAGGAATGGATGAACCACGAGGCGAGCGAGCTGTCGACCGGCAACACCCGCAAGCTGTGGTTACTGATGAACACCCTCGGGACCCGGCCGCTGCTGGTGCTGGACGAACCGTTCAATGGCCTGGACCCGGAGTCGGTCGCCCTGGTGTGCGCGGACATCGTTGGTTGGGCCGAGGATCGGGCCGTCCTGCTGATCGCCCACCAGTTGCCCGCCGCCCTCGATCCAACGACGGTGGTGACGCTGACCGGTGGCGCGCTGACTGCCCCGGAATCTGTCGCCTGAGGATGACGCGCAGGTGGGAGGCAGTACCTTGACCCAGTGGTCGACCTCCCCTCCCGCGCGCGAGTCGTGGTCATCGGTGGCGGCGTCATCGGGTGCTCCGTTGCCTATCACCTCGCTCACGCCGGGTGGACCGACGTCGTGCTGCTTGAGCGGGATCGGCTGACCTCAGGGACCACCTGGCACGCAGCCGGGCTCATGACGTGCTTCGGATCCACCTCCGAGACCAACACCGGCATTCGCCTGTATTCCCGCGAGCTCTACGCCCGCTTGGAGGCCGAGACCGGCCAGTCGACCGGCTTCAAACCCGTGGGTTTGATCGAGGCAGCCGCCGACGCCGACCGGCTGGAGGAGTACCGACGGGTCGCGACCTTCCAGCGCCGCCTGGGCCTGGACGTCGCGGAGATCTCCCCTGGCGAGATCGCGGAGTTGTTCCCCTGGGCCCGCACCGACGACCTGATCGCCGGCTTCCATGTGGCCGGCGACGGCCGGGTCAACCCCGTCGACGTGACCGCAGCGCTGGCGAAGGGAGCGCGACGCCTCGGCGTACGGATCATCGAGGGGGTCTCCGTCACCGACGTCCTCACCCACGAGGTGGGATTCGTGCGAGACGTGACCGGGGTCCGGGTCTCGACAAGCTCGACCACCACAAGCAGCTCGACCACCACAAGCAGCTCGACCAACGCGAACGGCTCGACCAAGGGGAGTGGCCCCGCCGCGGGCGACGCCACGATCGAGTGCGACTTCGTCGTCAATTGCACGGGGATGTGGGCGCGCGAGTTGGGGGCCAAGAGCGGGCTGGTCATCCCCAACCAGGCGGCCGAGCACTACTACCTGATCACCGACACGATCGAGGGGTTGAGCCCGGACACGCCCGTCTTCGAGGACCCGTCGTCCTACGGCTATTACCGCGAAGAAGGCGGGGGAATGATGGTCGGCCTGTTCGAGCCGCAGGCCGCGGCCTGGCGGGTCGACGGCATTCCCCCGGACTTCTCCTTCGGCACGCTGACGCCGGACTGGGACCGGATGGCTCCCTTCCTGGAGAGGGCCATGGAAAGAGTGCCGATCACTCTGGACGTCGGGGTCCGCACCTTCTTCTGCGGGCCAGAGTCGTTCACGCCCGACCTGGCTCCGGCGATCGGCGAGGCGCCCGGAATGCGCGGCTATTTCGTCGCGGCGGGCATGAACTCGGTGGGCATCCTCTCTGCCGGAGGGCTGGGCCGGGTGTTGGCGGAGTGGATCACCACCGGACGCCCCGACGTGGACGTCACCGGCTTCGACGTGCGCCGCTTCCATCCCTATCAGGCAGACGACGCCTACCGTGCCGCGCGGACCACCGAGGTCCTCGGCACGGTGTACGCCGCCCACACACCGGGGACCCAGTTGCGAACGGCCCGAGGAGCCCGGCTCTCGCCAGTGCATGACCGGCTGGTCGCCCACGGTGGCTATCTACGCGAGGTGTCCGGCTGGGAGGGTGCGGACTGGTTCGCCGGTCCCGGCGTCACTCCGTCAGCCGAACCCACTTGGGGGCGGGCCCCCTGGTTCGATCGATGGCACGAGGAACATCGGGTGGTTCGTGAGGGCGTCGGGTTGATGGACCTCTCCTTCATGGCCAAGTTCGAGGTGACCGGAGCCGATGCGGGGAAGGTCCTCGACCGCCTCTCAGCAGGGGCCGTGAACCGCGACATCGAGCGGATCACCTACACGCAATGGCTCGACGACGACGGCCGGATCGCGGCGGATCTGACGGTCAGCAAGCTCGCCGCCGAGCGGTTCCTGGTCGTCGCCTCCGATACCGCTCACGGCGCGGCTTTCGACCTGCTTCGTCGTGGCGCCGGCGATGCTCGCCTAGCGATTCGCGACGTGACCGAGATCTACGCGCAACTCAACGTGCAGGGGCCGCAGTCACGCGAACTACTGGCCGCACTCACCGACGCCGACCTGTCGACTCCCGCGTGGCCCTTCCGAGGCGTTCGCGAGATCGCGGTGGCCGGTGTCGAGGTGGTGTGCGCCCGGATCACCTACCTCGGCGAGCTGGGCTACGAGCTCTACGTCCCGACAGCCGAGGCGCTCTCGGTGTACGACTCCATCGTGACCGCCGGGTCGGGCCTGGACTTCGCCCCGGTCGGTCTCCAGGCCCTGGCCTCGCTGAGGATGGAGAAGGGTTATCGCGACTTCGGTCACGACATCGACAACACCGACTGCCCCCTCGAGGTCGGGCTTGGCTTCGCCATCGATTGGGAGACCGGCTTCGTCGGCAAGGCGGCGCTGAGTGCACGACGCGAGGCCAACACGAAGCGCGGCGGGATGACGCGGCGACTGATCCAGGTGCGGCTGATCGACCCGGAGCCGTTGCTGTTCCACGGTGAGACGGTGCTCCGCGACGGTGTCGTCGTCGGTGACGTGCGCGCGGCCTCCTTCGGTTGGACCATCGGCTCAGCCGTCGGGCTCGCTTTCGTCATGGCGGGCGACGAACTCGCGACGAGCGACTGGCTGGCCGCCGGTCGATGGGAGGTCGACGTCGCCGGGGTGCGGCATGCCGCCGAAGTCTCGCTCCGTCCGTTCTACGACCCCAGGTCGGAGCGGGTGAGGGTCTGAAGGGTCATACTGCTCTTCATGGACGTCTGGGCCGCCATCGCCGACGAGCGTCACTCGTTGGCTGACCTCTTCGCCACCCTCGACGAGAAGCAGCTTCAGACGCGCAGCCTGTGCGGCACCTGGACGATGCACGACATGGCCGCCCACCTCGTGATGCCACACACCGTCACCATGCCGAAGTTCGCGCTGGCAATGGTGCTGAATCGCGGCAGCTTCGAACGGGCCAACGTCGCGCTGACCGCCAAGCACGCCGGCCGCCCAATCGCCGACTTGGTCGCGGACCTGCACCGCTACGCGGAGAGCCGCTTCCGACCACCAGGTTTGCCGGTGACCTCACAACTGGCCGAGGTTCTGATCCATGGGCAGGACATCAGGATTCCTCTCGGCGTCGACGACACCCGCGATGCGGAGCGCTGGGCCGAAGCTCTCGACTTCTTGGTCTCGGTCCTCGCCACGCGCGGATTCGTGACCGGTCGGCTGCCGCGGGTGCGCTGGGTGGCCACCGATCATGCGTGGAGTCACGACTCCAGCGACGGCGACGCCGACGCACCGGAGGTACGCGGCCCCGCCTCAGCCCTCGGCCTGGCGATGGCTGGACGCGAGGCGGCCCTTGCCTCCCTCAAGGGCGCGGGCGCACCGGTGGTCGAGGGATGGCTCGAGCGGCGCCGATGAGCCCGCCCCCGTCGCCCCAGCGGCTGCTTCTCGGCGACGATCTGACTGAACTGATCGCGAGGCTTCCGCGGTCCGAAGCCCGGCTGATGGTGGGGATCAGCGGCGCGCCGGGAGCCGGGAAATCCACCTTCGCCAACGCTCTCGTGGCGGCACTCGACGACGCCGTCGCCGCCCCCATGGACGGCTTCCATCTGGCGGACGTCGAACTCGACCGGCGCCGCCTCCGCGACCGCAAGGGTGCCCCCGAGACGTTCGACGCCTGGGGTTTCGCGGCCGTGCTCGGCCGGATTCGCTTCGAGCGTAACCACACCGTGATGCTGCCCGGTTTCGAACGCGTCCTGGAACAGCCGATCGCGGGTGCGATTCCAGTGCCGCCCGACTGCCCGGTCGTGGTGGTGGAGGGCAACTACCTGCTGCTGGACGCCCCGGCGTGGCGCGCGGCCCGCGCCGAACTCGACCTGGTGTGGCATGTCGAAATACCCGACGCCCCGAGGCGTGAGCGGCTGGTGGACCGCCACGTCCGCTTCGGCAAGTCTCGGCCCGAGGCCCAGGCGTGGGTCACGCTGGTCGACGAACCCAATGCACGGGTCGTCAACGCCGCCGCCCACCATGCCGATCTGATCGTGGACCTCAGCGAGTGGGACGGCGCGTAGCGCGGCGCGACGTCCTGGCCGACCTCGCCCGGGCCGACCGCACCTGTCAGAGGTCGGTCACGCCTTCGGCCACGATGACCGCCGGGCCGGTCATCAGCAGGCGCCCGGTGGGCTGCCAAGAGATGTCGAGCGTCCCGCCGGGCAGATCAACCCGATAGCGAGCAGCGGAACCGTCGTTTGGGTCAGCTGAGTCGACTGGTCCGCCGGCAGCGTGGGAGTCAGCCATGGCCGCCGCCACCGCCACCGCGCAGGCACCCGTTCCGCACGAGCGCGTCTCCCCAGAGCCGCGCTCATGCACCCGCATCGCAACCCATTGCGGACCGCGCCGGACCACGAACTCGACATTGACACCGTCGGGGAACAGATCGGCGTCATGCCCGGGCGGCACAGCAAGCGAGCCGATAGCGGCCAGATCGTCGACGAACGCCACCGCGTGCGGATTGCCGGTCGACACCTGGATGGCGGGCAGTCGGCGGCCACCAACCTGCACCTCGGTGTCCTTGCCGACCTCGGGCACGCCCATGTCCACCGTGACGTCGGTGGACGTCACCCACACTCGCTTCACCCCGTCACGGGTAGCGACGCCGAAGGCACCCGAGGCATCGAGGTGCGCGTCGGTGACCAGCCCCTCGTCCACGAGATGGCGGGCGAACACCCGAATGCCGTTGCCGCACATCTCCGACAGCGAGCCGTCGGCATTGCGGTAGTCCATGAACCACTCGGCGCCGTTCCGGTCGGGCGGCTCGGTCACCGCCGAGGCGCGGACCACCCGCAGGACGCCGTCACCGCCGATCCCGGCACGTCGATCGCACAGCGCCACGACTCGCTCCGCGGCGAGTGAGCCGTGAACGGTGCCGTCGTGGTCGGGCAACACCACGAAGTCGTTCTCCGTGCCGTGTCCTTTGCAGAAGCGGTAGGTCACCGCTCCAGTGTCTCACCCGTAGGTTCGGGTCACGCCTTGACGACGGTGTAGCGGGCCCCGGCGAAGTCGGCGTTGCGACCGACCTCTTCTAGACGCAGCTCCAGATGGCGCGGCAGGAGGGGGGCACCGGCACCCAGCGTGACCGGTGCGAAGGTCACGATGATCTCGTCGAGGAGGCCGCCGTCGGCGAACTGACCGGCGAGGTCGCCACCGCCGACCACCCACAGGGCTCGGTCGCCGGCGGACGCCGCCATGTCGTCATACGCCGCCGACACGTCACCGGAGACGAAGCGTACGTCTCCCTCGCCGAAACGCTCGAGGTCACGGTGGGTGAACACCCACGTGGGCTGCGAATACGGCCATTCGCCGCCGCCGTGCTCGCGCAGCCATTCATAGGTCGTCGCGCCCATGACCATGGCACCGATCCGCTCGATGAAGCCGGGGTAGCCGAATGGGCCGTCGGCATCGATGTCACGGGTCACCAGCCAGGCCAGCGAATGGTCAGTCGTGGCGATAAACCCGTCGAGCGAACTCGCGGTGTAGTAGACGCAGGTCACGATCGAACTCCCGTTGTTCTACTTGGGCGGCAGGCGGAGCGCTCCGTCGACACGCACCGTCTCGCCATTGAGGTAGGGGTTGGTGAGGCATTCGAGAATCATCGAGGCAATCTCCTCAGGCTGCCCCAACCGCCGCGGGAAGGGCACCCCCGCGCCGAGCTGCTCCTTCATCGCGGCTGGATCGGGCGCGAAGTCATAGATCGCCGTGTCGACCAATCCGGGAGCCACGGTATTGATCCGGATGGCCGCAGCCGCCAGATCGCGGGCAACCGGAAGGGTCAGCCCGACGATGCCGCCCTTGGATGCGGCATACGCGGCCTGCCCGATCTGCCCGTCGAAGGCGGCGATGGAGGCGACGTTGACGATGGCGCCCCGCTCACCGGTATCGACGGGGTCCAGGCGGCTCATCGCGGTGGCCACCAGCCGAATCGCGTCGAAGGTTCCGATCAGGTTGATGGCGATCACCCGGGAGAAGGCGGCCAGGTCGTGAGCAGACTCGAACTCACCGTCGCGCCCGATGGTTCGCTGGGCCACCGCGATGCCTGCGGAGTTGACGAGCACGCGCAGAGGTCCAGCCTCCGAGGCAGCCTCGACGGCCGACCGGAGCTGTTCGGAGTCGGTCACGTCGACCGCGATGAACCGGCCGCCGACCTCCTCGGCAACCTGGCGTCCTTTGTCGGCCTGAAGGTCGGCCACGACGACGTGCGCACCGGCGGCCGCGAGGCGCCGGGCGGTGGCCGCCCCGATGCCGGAGGCACCTCCCGTGACGATGGCCGAGCAGTCGGAGAGGTCCATGGGGTCGACCCTAGCCGCCTCTGCGGTGGTGGCGCGTCGGAGCAGCGGTACCGGCTCGGTGGTCATCGCTCCCACCAAAACGCTCCGCACGACCCGCCTGTGGTGAGACCATCAACGAGGCCGGGCGGTGACCAGCACCCCGCGGCCGGGCAGGTACGAAGGGGACTGCATCGCCATGACCGACGAGCGACCGAAGGACGGCGCGACCGGCCCGAGCGATGACCACCCCTTCGGCTGGCTGCCCTACGCACCCCCAACAGAATCCGGCCGACGTCGAGGGTCCTCCCCCGCGCCAGAGCCCCCTCCTTCTCCGGCGGCCGCACCTCCGGCGGCCGCACCTCCGGCGGCCGCACCTCGTGCGCCTGCTCGCCCTGAGCCCCTTCCCACTCCGGCCGCCGACGCCGGGCCAGCGCCGGTCGTCCTCCCTGAGCCCAGCACTCCGCGTCTGCCGCGCCGGTCGCGAGGCGTGGGGGTCGTCCTCGGTGTGGTCGCCGTGGTGGCGGTGCTGCTGGTCGCGATCAGCCTGCTCGGCAAGACTCTGCTTGGTGCCGACGGCGGCGACCAGACGGTGGCCGCGGCCACCACGTTCACGGCCGACACCTACCAAGCGGTGTCGGAGGTCTGCGACGGCAGGGGCATGAGCAACGCCCAGAAGTGGCACCCGGCCAAGGCCCAGGTGTTCGGTTTTCACACCGGCGCCACCAAGCCCGACGCCTGGGTCAGCGTGCTGGTCGGCCAAGACGCCTCGTGGGCCGGGAACGTCAAGAACTATCAGAAGGTGTCGTTGGTGGCCTGTCTCACCGCAGACCGCGAGGGCGCCGTCCCGCAGAAGCGCTGCGTTGCGAAGACCGCCGACGGCAACCGGGCAAAGGTGCGGGTCCACCGGACGACCTATGACCTGATTCTGCGCGAGGCCAAGACCGCCAGGGTTCTCGGCGACGGGCAGACCATCGAGATGCCAGGCAACGTCTGCCCCACCCTCGTCACCGCCGCGGGCAACTTCTACCCGCCTCCGAGCTTCGTCCAGGCTGATCCGGCCATCGAGAGCTTCCTGGCGGCCCAGGGCGCCGGGAAGAAGTAGCTAGCGACGGCGTTTGTGATGAACCACCAGCGCCGCGCCGCCGCCACGACGCGTGGGTTCGGCCGCCGCTGTCAGTAGTCCGCGTGGCCCGAACTCGATCGCGGTCGCCGCGCCGATCTCGGCTGACGACTGCAGCGTGTGGCCATAGGCCATGAGCGGCGTGCCGTAGGCGCTGATGAAGTCCGGCTCGGCGACCACGTTGGCCGTGTTGCGTTGGGTGGCCCGCGGCGCTGCGAGGGCTTCATCGATGGTCATCCCCAAGTCGATCCGGTTGATCAGGATCTGTAGGACGGTGGTGATGATGGTCGAGCCACCGGGCGAACCCAGCGCCACGAACGGCTTGCCGTCCTTGAGGACGATCGTCGGCGACATCGAGGAGCGCGGACGCTTGCCCGGCTCGATCCGGTTGGGATCGGTCGGGTTGAAGACGGTCGAGAAATCGGTCAGTTCGTTGTTGAGTATGAAACCTCGATCGGGGACGACGATCCCCGAACCGCCGGTCTGCTCGATCGTGAGGGTGTATTCCGCGACATTGCCCCAACGGTCGGCCACGGTGAGATTTGTGGTCTCGACGTTCTCCGTATCGTCAGCGGCTGCGGCCGCCGGGGAGGGGGTGGGGCACGTTCCGTCATAGCTGGTGACGTCGCCGGCAAGCACCGGCTTCATGGCCGCGACCTCCGGGTCGATGGCGCAGGCCCGCGTAGCGGCGAAGGTGTCCGACAGCAGATCGTCCAGCGGGACCGGCGTGAAGGCGGGGTCGCCGAGATAGGCGCCCCGGTCGGCGAAGGCCAAGGCCGTCGCCTCCAGGTAGTAGTGCAGGGTCTGAGCGGTGTCCATCCCGGCGAGATCCGCGGTCTCCAGGATGTTCAGCGACTCTCCTACCGTCGACCCACCACTGGAGGACGGCGCCATGCCGTAGACGTCGTAGCCTCGATAGCTGACGGAGGTGGGGGCCTGGTCGAGGGTGCGATAGCTCGCCAGGTCGGCGGTCTCCATGACGCCCGGAGGCACCGGCAGGGTGGTGGTCGCCGTGGTCGGCGGCGACTGCACGGCATCCACGATCTCTTGGGCGAGGGGGCCGGTATAGAAGGCGTCGACACCGCGCCGGGCGAGCGTTCGATAGGTCCGCGCCAAGTCTCGGTTGCGGAACTTGCTGCCCACCGCCGGCGCGTCACCGCCGGGGAGGAACAGGTCGCTGGTCGAGGTGAATGCCTCGAAGCGCACCTTGTTGTCCAGGGTCTGGTCGCGGAAGGTCTGGTCGACGCGGAAGCCCGAGCGGGCGACCTTGATCGCGGGCTTGAGGGACTTGCGCAGCGACCAACTCCCCCACCGGTCGAGGACGCGTTCCCACGTGGCTGGCGTGCCGGGGACGCCGACCGAGATCCCGCTGGTCACCCGCTCGGGACTGAAGGGGTAGGGCGCTCCAGTCGCGGGATCGATGAAGGCGTCCGACGGCATCGCCGCCGGGGCGGTCTCCCGCCCGTCGACCGTGCTCACCTCGCCGGCAGCGGCGTCGTAGTAGACGAAGTAGCCGCCCCCGCCGATCCCGGCGCTGTAGGGCTCCGTCACACCGAGCGTGGCCGCTGCAGCGACAGCTGCGTCGGCCGCGTTGCCGCCTCGTTTGAGGACGTCGAGGCCCACCTCGGACGCGGTCGGATCGACCGTCGCGACGGCTCCCCCGAAGCCAACGCTGGTGGGGATCTTGCCGTCCTTGGGTGGTTTGGGGTGATCGTCGCGACCGCGATCCTTGGCCGCGCCGGCTGCCAACGGGGCAGCCTCGGGCGCGGCGCCCACGGCCGGCAGGGTGCCGACGATGACAGCGGTGGCCGCACAGGCGGCGACTCCGGCGATGGCGAGACGGGCGTGCGTGGGGGTGCGCATCAGGCGTCCCCTTCCGAGCTAGGGGGGTCGGGACCTCTTTACTTTGCCTCTACTTCGCGGAGCTGTCCAGGACAGCCGCGTCCGCAAGTGACTCCACAAGCTCCAAGGCCCGCTCGACCCGAGCCGGATCGTCGTAGGCGACCCAGTGAATCCGATGGTCCTTCTTGAACCAGGCCTCCTGGCGCCGTGCGAAGCGACGCGTCGCGATGACGGTGCGCTCGCGGGCCTCGTCGAGGCTGAGGTCGCCGGCGAGGTAGCCCGCTACCTCGCGATAGCCGATCGCTCGCGAGGCAGTCCGAGCATCGGCCAGGCCGGACGCCAGCAGCCGGTCGACCTCGTCGACGAAACCCGCCTCGAACATGCTCTCCACCCTGGCCCGAATCCGTTCATCCAAGGTGATCCGGTCGATCCTGACGCCGATCTGGATCGTGACCGGGTCGGCATAGGTGAGACTCGGGAGCGAGGCGGAGAACGGTCGGCCGGTCAGGGCGATGACCTCGAGGGCACGCACGATGCGACGACCGTTCTCGCGCTGGATGGCGGCGGCGGCCTCGGGGTCGAGGGCAGCCAGCCTCTCGTAGAGCACCGCGGCTCCGCGCCGCTCGAGCTCCTCCTCCAACTCTCGCCGCAGCGACGGGTCGGTGCCGGGGAAGTCGAAACGATCCACCACTCCGCGTGTGTAGAGGGCCGAGCCGCCCACCAGGATCGGGCTGTGGTCCCGGGCGCGGATCTCATGGATCGCCGAGCGAGCCCACCCTTGGAACTGGGCGACCGAGAGCTCGTCGGTCACGTCGAGCAGATCGAGCAGGTGATGCCGGATGCCGCGTCGCTCCCCGGGTGGCAGCGTTGCGGTGCCGATATCCATCCCGCGATAGACCGCCATCGCGTCGGTGTTGACGATCTCGCCCGCCAGCCGCTCGGCAAGATCCAGGGAAAGCTCGGTCTTGCCCGACGCCGTGGAGCCGACGATGGCGATGATCGGGCGGTCCATCGGGTTAGTCTCGCAGGAGACGGCCTGCCACCAAGGGAGGCCAGCTAGATGTGGGAGTGACTCAAATGGGATTCCTCGACGACGCCAAGGCAAAGCTGAGCGACGCGGTCGACAAGCATGGCGACAAGATCTCTGACGGCATCGACAAGGCCGCCGCCACGATCGATGAGAAGACCGGCGGAAAGCTCGGCGACAAGGCCGAGGCCGGGGCGGACAAAGTCAAGGACGCGCTCGACGGCCTCGACGGCAAGAACGACGACCTCCGCTGACCGAGCTGCCTCAGCGCAGTCTCGAGCGCTTCGTCGTCGTCCCCGCGAGCTACCTGTTCCTCTTGAGGGATGGGGCTCGTGGGGACGAGGTTCTGCTGCAACTACGCCAGAACACCGGCTATATGGATGGGCACTGGGCGGCTGCGGCGGCCGGTCATGTCGAGCGCGGTGAGACGGCCTACGACGCGATCCGCCGTGAGGCGGCCGAAGAGATCGGCATTACCGAGGCAGCCATCGAGTTCGTGACGGCGATGCACCGAACCCGCGGCGCGGACCCGATCGACGAACGCATCGACTTCTTCTTCACAGCGCGCGACTGGTCCGGAGAGCCCACCATTCTGGAACCTCGCAAGTGTGCGGAGCTGCGCTGGTGCCGCCTGGAGGATCTCGATACCTTGCCCGAACCGGTCGTTCCCCACGAGCGAGTCGTCCTCGATTCCCTGGGCTCGCCGGTGCCGCCCTACCTGAGCCGGGGATTTGCCCGGGATATCGAACCGACGAGAGGTTGAGCGATGAGTGAGTCCGACGATCCAATAGGCCCCTTGCCCGACGCATCCGTCGAAGAACCCGCGCGCTTTCCCGGCGGGGCCGACGCGATCGCCGACGAAGAGAAGTACGGCGAGCTTCCCGAGGAGCCGGTGATCCCCGACCTGCACCCCGATGCCAATCCCGCCACCGAGCGGGCGCCCGTCGAGCTCGGGGAGACGGACGACAAAGAACAGGCCGGCGACGGAGCCGACGCCGAGGCTGGAACCGAAGAGCCGGCCTCCTAGCCGGCTCGCCAGAGTTCTCCACTCCGAGGCCCGTTCCCGGATCACGTCGCCGAGGGTGCCCGATTCACTGCCCGATTCAGCCGCAGGCGGGAGCCGGCGGTAGCGCTTCCGGAACGCCGACGGCCGGCAGACCGAGACCGACCGGGCGCGGCCTGTCGGGGCGACCCTGCCGGGCTTCCCAGGCGTCGCCGGAGCGCGTGCGCCGGAGCGCGAGCACGGCGCCATCGGCGACCAGGTGATGGGGAGCTGCGTAGGTGATCTCCACGGTCACCATGTCGCCGGGCCGCACCCTCACCTCCTCGCCCCGCCGGTCGAGCCTGTCGAGACCCTCGGGCGTGAAATGCACCAGCCGGTTGTCCGGTCCGCGACCCGAGAGCCGATGAGTGGCGGCGTCCTTGCGGCCCTCGCCTTCGGCGACCATGAGCTCCATCCGGCGTCCGATCAGGCGCTTGTTCTCCTGCCAGGAGATCTCGTTGACGACCTCGACAAGCCGGTTGTAGCGCTCGGTGACGACGGCTTGCGGGATCTGGTCGGGTAGTTCGGCCGCAGGAGTCCCCAGCCGCTTGGAGTACTGGAAGGTGAAGGCGCCCGAGAAGCGCGCGGCACGCACCACGTCAAGGGTGGCCGCGAAGTCGTCCTCGGTCTCGCCTGGGAAACCAACGATGATGTCGGTCGTGATCGCCGCGTCGGGCATGGCGGCGCGCACTCGGTCGATGATGCCGAGGTACTTCGTCTGGCGATACGACCGGCGCATCACCTTGAGCACCCGGTCCGATCCGGATTGCAGCGGCATGTGCAAGCTCGGCATCACGTTGGGGGTCTGCGCCATCGCCTCGATCACGTCATCGGTGAAGTCCGCAGGGTGGGGGCTCGTGAACCGCACCCGTTCCAGGCCGTCGATGTCGCCGCACGCCCGAAGCAGCTTCGAGAACGCCTGGCGGTCGCCGAACTCGACGCCGTAGGAGTTGACGTTCTGCCCCAGCAAGGTGACCTCGCTGACGCCTTCGGCGACGAGCGCGTTGATCTCGGCGAGAATCTCTCCGGGCCGGCGGTCCTTCTCCTTGCCGCGGAGGCTGGGGACGATGCAGAAGGTGCAGGTGTTGTTGCAGCCGACCGAGATCGACACCCAGGCGGCATACGCCGACTCGCGCTTGGTGGGCAGCGTCGACGGGAACACCTCAAGCGACTCGAGGATCTCGACCTGGGCCTCCTCCTGCACCCGCGCCCGCTCCAGGAGCACCGGCAGCGAGCCGATGTTGTGGGTGCCGAAGACGACGTCCACCCAGGGAGCCTTGCGAATGATCGTGTCCCGGTCCTTCTGCGCGAGGCATCCTCCGACGGCGATCTGCATCCCGGGCGTCTTGGCTTTCACCGGCGCCAAGTGTCCGAGGTTGCCGTAGAGCCGGTTATCGGCGTTCTCGCGCACGGCGCAGGTGTTGAACACCACGACATCGGCCTGCTCGCCTTCCGGGGCGGCGGCGTACCCCGCTGCCTCCAAGAGGCCGGTCAGCCGTTCGGAGTCGTGGACGTTCATCTGGCACCCGTAGGTCGTTACCTCGTAGGTGCGACCCTCGCCGCTGGTCGAGGTGCGAGAAAGTCCTGGCTCGAAACCCGGCGTGGTCTGGGCGGTCTCAGGCGTGGCAGTCATGACCGCCCAACTGTACGGCGGACAGCGCCGCGGAGGGTCATCAGCGAGTCCAGACGGGTAACGCGAACCGGGGAGCAAGCAAGGTCGCTCCCCGCTGCCAAGAGGCTATTCAGAAGGGCGACCGGGCTCATGACCGTTACCGTAGCGAGACCATCCTGAGACCTCGCGCGACGCCCTGGAGGCTGGTCAGGTACTCATAAATATGACAGGTTGCTGCCATGGCGGCGAGTGAGGCAAGTCCCGGAACCCCTCTGGTGGTGCTGGACAAGGTCGATAAATGGTTTGGCGAACTACACGTGCTGCAGGACATCAACGTGTCCATCGCGTCGGGTGAGGTTGTGGTCGTGATCGGCCCGTCTGGGTCGGGCAAGTCCACGCTCTGCCGCGCGATCAATCGGCTAGAGACGATCGACAAGGGTTCGATTTCCCTCGACGGTCAACCGCTGCCAGATGAGGGCAAGCAACTCGCCAACCTCCGCGCCGAAGTGGGCATGGTTTTTCAGAGCTTCAATCTCTTCGCACACAAGACCATTCTCGAAAACGTCACTCTTGGCCCGATCAAGGTCCGCAAGAAGAGCAAGGCCGACGCCGAGAAGCGGGCAAAGGAATTGCTCGACCGGGTCGGCGTGGCCCACCAATCGTCGAAGTACCCCGCCCAACTCTCCGGTGGTCAGCAGCAGCGCGTGGCGATCGCTCGCGCCCTGGCGATGGAGCCCAAGGTGATGCTCTTCGACGAGCCCACATCGGCTCTTGACCCCGAGATGATCAAAGAAGTTCTCGACGTCATGGTCGACCTGGCCAAGCGGGGCATGACGATGGTCGTCGTCACCCATGAGATGGGTTTCGCGCGCACCGCCGCCGACCGAGTGATCTTCATGGCCGATGGCCAGATCGTCGAGGAGAACACGCCCGAGGAGTTCTTCACCAACCCCCAGTCTGATCGAGCCAAGGACTTCCTCGGCAAGATCCTGAAGCACTGAGCCCGACACTCGCCCACCCAAGTCCGGCTCAGCCGGCACCGAAGGAGAAAAAGAATGCGATTCCTCAAGACCAAGGCGATCATCGCCTCCGCAGGCCTGGCTCTGGCGCTGGCTGCGTGCGGTGGCGACGACGGCGCTGACATCGAAGTCGTCGAAGACGCGGAGTTCCCGGCCGGCTCCACCATGGCCGACATCCAGAGCGCCGGCGCGATGACCGTCGGAACCAAGTTCGATCAACCCGGCTTCGGCCTCCTCGGACTCGACGACGTTCCCGTGGGCTTCGACGTGGAGGTCGCCAAGATCATCGCCGGCGCCATGGGCGTCGCACCCGAGGACATCACCTGGAAGGAGTCGACCTCCGACATCCGCGAGCAGGTCATCGAGGATGGCGATGTCGACATGGTGGTCGCGACCTACACGATCAACGAAGAGCGCGCCCAGCGGATCACCTTCGCCGGCCCCTACTACGTCGCCGGTCAGCAACTCATGGTGTTGTCGGATAACGACACGATCGAGGGTCCCGACGACCTGAAGGCCAACCCGGACTCCAAGGTGTGCTCGGTAACCGGCTCGACGCCTTCGGAGCAGATCAAGGAGTACCTCGCCAACGACAAGCAGTTGGTCCTGTTCGATGTTTACGACAAGTGTGCCGACGCCCTCAGCAACGGTCAGGTCGATGTGGTGACCACCGACAACGTGATTCTCCTGGGCTTCGCCTCGGAGAGCGACGGTGAGTTCAAGCTGGTCGGCGAGCAGTTCACCGAGGAGCCGTACGGCATCGGCATCACCAAGGGCGACGTCGAATTCTGCGAGTTCATCAACCAGACCCTGCAGGACAACGAGGACGCATACACCGAGGCCTGGAACTCCACGGCCGGCGAGGTCGAGGGCACCGAGACGCCCGAGCTTCCCGATCCCGCCCCCTGCGCCTGAGCTAGTCCACCGTTGAGTGGGGGCGCCGTGCGCGCCCCCACTCAACGCCGAGAGGAGTCGCCGTGGAAGCGGTCACCGAGAACCTTGACCTTTATTGGTCCGGGTTCCTGAGGTCCCTGGGTCTGATCGGGTGGAGCCTCGTCGGCTCGATGGTGCTCGGCACCGTGATCGCCGGTTTCCGGGTCTCTCCCATCGCCTCGCTGCGCGCGTTCGGCTCCGGCTGGGTCACCCTGTTCCGCAACTGCCCGCTCACCATTGTGTTGTTCTTCATGGCCTTCGGCCTCCCCGAACTCGGGTTCAACGCGAGCTTCTACTTCTTCGGCGTTGCCGGGCTGGTGCTCTACACCTCCGCCTTCGTGTGTGAGGCGCTGCGTTCAGGAATCAACTCCGTGGATGCCGGGCAGGCAGAGGCGGCGCGGGCCATCGGTCTGACCTTCGCACAGACCATGAGCCAGGTCGTCCTTCCCCAGGCGTTCCGATCCGCGGTCCCCCCACTGGGCAGCGTGCAGATCGCCATGTTCAAGAACTCCGCCGTCGCAGGCGCATTCGGCATCGGCGGCGACCTCTGGAGCGTCTACAAGAACCTCACCAGCGCCCAGGGCTACCCCTTCATTCCCGTGCTGACGGGTGTGGCGATCGGCTACCTCGTCATCACCCTGTCAGGCGGAGCCATCCTCGCCTTCCTCGAGCGAAAGGCGGCGATCGTGCGATGAGCGACCAGTCCGTCCTCTACGACATCCCCGGGCCCCGGGCTCGGCGGCGTCACCAAATCGGCACGATCGTGGCGATCCTGGGCATCGCCCTGCTCGCCGTCCTCGCGATCATCCGACTCGCCGACCAGGGCCAGTTCGCCGGCGATCTCTGGGGCCCCTGGATCAATCCGTCGGACGACAACTTCGGCGAGGTCTGGAATCTCGTCCGCAAGGGGCTGGTCGCCACCTTGGTGGCAGCATCTCTCGCGATCGTGCTTTCCTTGGCGCTCGGCGTGCTTCTCGGCGTCAGCCGGATGATGCTCGGCCGCAGGGGGCGGATCCCGGTGGTCGGATTCATCGAGCTCTTCCGAGGCCTCCCGGTCGTGGTCACGATCGTCATCGTGTGGCGCGCGTTGGTCGAGTTGGGCATCGATGTCGGTCCCCTACCCGGCGATCCCGCCTTGTGGTGGCTGGTGATCGCGCTGACGCTCTACAACTCGGTGATCATCGCCGAGATCTTGAGGGCCGGCGTGGCGTCTCTTCCTCGCGGACAGGGCGAGGCAGCCCGAGCGATCGGAATGACGGAAGGCCAAGTGATGAGGAGCGTGCTCCTCCCGCAAGCCTTCCGGATCATGCTGCCGGCGCTGATCAGCCAGTTGGTGGTGATCTTGAAGGACACCTCGCTCGTGGCCGTGATCGGTCTCGGTTATGACGAACTCCTCAGCCGCGGCAACCAGATCTCTCTGGTCCTGGACAACCCGATCCAGAGCCTGTTCATGGTTGGCCTGATGTTCATCCTGATCAACTACTCCCTTGGCCGGCTGGCGACCTACATCGAGCGACGACTGGGCGAGGCCGGTGCCGACGCGACGGCGGCCGAGCAGGTGGTCCCTGCCACCTGACTCGTTCACGGTGGTGGGTGGCTCATCCGATGCGCGGGTGTTCCAACCAGGAGAGGACTCGTTCTGCGGCGTCGCCGGCGCTGAGGTCGCTGTTGTCCATGCGTACGTAGCGATGCTGATCGAGGACGTCGTGAGCCAGCGTGCGAACTCCCGGGGTGGTGCTGACGACCTGCTGCTCGGATTGGCGCACATTGTCGTCGGACCACTCGACGTCGCGCTTGGACGGCTTGTGGAGCAACCGCAGTTCGCTGCGGTTGCGACCGAGCCGGGTCGGCAGGTCCGCCGCCAATTCAACGAACGCGATCTCGGCGCCAAGGGCGGCATACGGCGCCAGATATCGCTCGACGGTGGCCCGGTCAGCTCGGTCGTCGAGCGGCCACACGAAGGTGATGACCAAGTCGATGCCCGCGGCCGCCGCCTCTTCGATCACTCGGATCCGGAACTCGTCGAGAAGCCGGTCGAACGGCGCCGTGCCGTGGTCGAAGACCTCCAGCAGCGGCTCGATCGTGGCGTGATTGTGGAGGAGCCGGAAGGACGAGCGCGCGGCGATCTCCCGACCGACGGTCATCTTCCCCACCGCCGGCGGCCCGAAGATCACCAGCACACGCACGCGCCCATCCTCACCCTCCCCACCCCACGCGGCACCTGATTTGCTGACGCCGACGGCCGTCGGTTTCCCCGGTTAACCGGGGAAACCTGCGTTGTTGGGGTGAAATTTCACCCATTTGCGGCTGGTTTCCCCGGATATCCGGGGAAACCTGCACCGCCTGCTCAGATGAAGAGGAGTTGGGCGCCGTCGGTGAGTTCCATGAAGTCACTGGCGGAGATGATCGCTTCGACTCCGTCGTAGAGGTCCTCCTCGTGCAGCTTCATCATGTCCGCGGACATCCGGCAGGCCCAGAGGCGACCGCCGCTGCCGTGGATCAGATCGAGGAACTCAGGCACCTCGGGTACGTCGAGATCAGCGATCTGCTTCTTCATCATCTTCGTCGTCGCCGCCGTGACGCCCGGCAGACCGGCCATCCCTTGCGGCATCGACACCCCGAACATCCCCGGCGGGTGCATCGCGGTGTTGCCGATGTAGGAGAACTTCAAGTCACCCATCGTCTTCTTGTTGATCATGTCGAAGCCCCAGAAGGTGAAGAACAAGTGGGTCTCGATGCCCTCACCCAGCGCGGCGTTGGCCAGGATCAACCCTGGATACGCCATGTCGAGGTTGCCTTTCGAGCAGATGATCGCGAGCTTGCGGCCCGAACTCTCGGCGTCGTCGAAGGAAGGGACGAACGGTGCAGTAGCGGTCTCGGTCATCACACACATCCTTTGGGCTTGGGCAGGCCGGCGACGTAGGCCATCTTCTTTGCGGGCTTGCCGGGGAAGAGCGTGAACAGCTCCTTGACCGGGATGCCGGCCTGCGTGCTGACCCGACGCAAGGTAGCGGTCTCACCCATGGCGGCGTGATCCTCGCGCAGGAAGCGGATCGGCTTCCAGTGCGCATCGGTCATCTCGATTCCGATCAGGCCGGCAAGCTCGGTGCCGAGCTCCTCGGTCCAGGCATCGGGATCGGTGAGGAAGCCTTCCTCGTTGACCTCGAGGGTCTGACCAGCGATGGTCGTGGTGGGCATGGTGTCTCCTTCTTCTATTCGGGCAGCTTGCCGGCCATGGACATCTCGGCCGGGAGGCCGAGCGGTCGGCCGGGCAGCAACGCGTTCCAGTAGATGTGGCGGAACGCGAGCTTGGACATGTGGTTGAGCCGGGTCTCTTTCAGCAACCGGAGCGGTCCGACGCCCGGCACCGGGAAGGTGCCGGTCAGCGGTTCGGTCTCGTAGTTGAAGTCCAGCAACAGCGCCTTGCCGTGCCCGGACTCCACGAAGCAGTTGGCGTGGCCGTCGAACGAGTGGGTCATCTCGTCACCGCGCGCCAGCTGCAGCAAGTTGTCGACGAAGACGTCCACCGAGAAGTGGGCGACCGAGCCGGCCTTGGAGGTCGGGAGGTTCCCAGCGTCGCCCAAGGCGAAGATCTCCGGATGCGGTTCGGCAGCGCCCATGGGCCGGTACTGCATGGTGTGCTTGTCGACTGTGACGTAGTTGAGTTCGTCGCCCAGGCCCGAGCGGGCCACGAACTCGGCGCCCATATTCAGCGGCACCGTGACCAGGAGGTCGTAGCCGATCTCCCGCTCGTCATACGAGGTGATCACGCGCCGCTCCTGGTCGACCGACTCGATCATGAAGTCGGTCTCCAAGGTGATGTCGCGCTCCGAGAGGGCGTGGCCGAGCTCGCGACTCGCGATCGGCTTGGTGAAGGCGCCGTCGAGAGGCGTCACGTAGACGATCTCGGTGGCGTCGCGCAGACCATGTTGGGAGAGCCAGTCGTCGGCCAGGAAGGTGAACTCCAGCGGCGCCACGGGGCACTTGATCGGCAACTCCGTGATGTGGACGACAAGGCGCCCACCCTCGAATGCCTGCAGTTGTTCGCGCAGCGCAACCGAGCCTTCGTAGGTGTAGAACTCGCTCACGCTCTTGTGCCATTCGTCGCCGAGCATTCCGGGCGTCTGGTCGGGTCTGGGGGTCGTGCCGGTGGCGATGACCAGATAGTCATACGGAAGCGCTGGGCCGTCGACCAACTGCACCATCCGCGCATCGGCATCGACTCGGTCGATCTCACCGGTCACGATCGGGATGTCGTCGTCGATGAAGTGCCGGCTGCTCTTGCGGATCTGCTTGGCACTGTTGAGACCGAACGGCATGAACAGATAGCCCGGCTGATAGTCGTGGACGTCGTCCTTGTCGACAACCGTGATCTGCCAATCGGGCAATTTCCGGTGCAGCTTGTTGGCGATCATGGTGCCGGCAGTACCGGCTCCGAGGATGAGGAGCTTGGTGGTGGTTTCTTCCATACCTCCTTTGTACCCCTGGGGGTATCCCGAGCGCTATCGTTTCGGGTGTCGGTTTGCTCACCCGGAACCCGGTAGGCGCGTGACCGGCGCCATGACGGCATCACATGGACCCCAGGACCCGACCCCAGGACCCGACCCCCGACCCACGGACGGTCGACCGATGGCGCCCGATGACCTCACATGCCGGGGATCGGCTGAGCTTCGTGAACTTCGATCTCGCAACCCCCCGGCATCCTCAGGTGCGGGTGCCCCTCGGCCAACGCCACGGCTGCATCCCGGTCGGCGGCCTCGATGATCGTGTAGCCGGTGACGTCGCGACTGCTGGGCTCGGTGCCTGAAGCGGTGACCCGGACGCCGTCCGCGAGCGGCGTGCCGAAGTCGACCATGCCGTCGCCGACGCGGCCGGCCCACGCGGTCCACTCACCCATGACAGCTTGCATCTGCTCGGGCGTGGGTGGGGTTGCCTCGGCCGGGGTGGCGGGGGCGTGGTAGATGAAGACGAACTTGCTCATGGTGGTGAACCTTCCTGCTGCTGTCGGGCCAGCCGGGTGCTGGCCCTCGGTCGTGCGATGCATCCGAGATTCAGCCGAGTGGAGTGCGCCCCGCGAACGCAGCGAGCCGATCGATCGAACTCGCGCCATCGGCGGCGACCGTCTCCTCCGCGAAGGCGTGGCCGCGGCCGTTCGGTACAACGACGTCGGCCAGGCCACGCAGATAGTCAGCCACCGCGTCTGAGAGCCCGAATGGGTGCCCGGTGCTCTGCGACAGATCCCAGCCGTGCAGAGCGATCTCGAGTGGCAGCACGTTGATGGCGAAGCTCGCCGGCAGTCCACTGTCGCCGGCAACGTTGCCCTCGAGATCGTGGTGGCGCCAGGCCTCGATGGCCCCGCCGGCGAGGACCGACACGCGATCCTCAGCGGAACCACTGCCGGGGTTGTCCAGTTCAGTTCCGGCCATCGCCCCGAGTTGCCTCAAGGAGGTCATCAGGTGTTCGACGAGTTGATGACAGTCGAAGTCGTCGCAAGGGGTTGCCTTGAGGCGGTCTGCCTGCGTCAGACTGCGCAACACCGGCTGCAGGGCGGACAATGCGGCCTCGGACGCGACGAGCGGATCGAGCGCGTCCGGCGCCTGGGTCCATTCGTCCAGTCCGGCCTCGCCGGTCGCGGCCACCCGCTGGAGTCGATCCAGATAGTGATCCCACCCCTCGGCGTGCTGTTTCGCCTGCTCCTCGGTCAGACCTTCGTGGACGAGGGTCACGACGGAGCCGCCGTCGGTGGCCGGCTCGACAGTGATCGTCACCGTCGACGCATCCGGGGGCAGATCGTCACCGCCGACCCAGCCCCATCCGAGCACGACTCGCCGGCCCGGCTCGATCTCGCGGAACGTGCCCGCCGCAACGTGACCGGGAACCACTGTCCAGCGGTAGGCGCCTCCGGCACGAAGATCGACGGTGGCGGTGACGGTCTGCCACCGTCGCAGCCGCTCGGGCTCCGTGAGGAGGGCGAACGCCTCGTCGGGGCCAACGGGCAGGGCAACTGTTCTGCTGTAACTCATGGCGAACTCCTCAAACCTCGGGCATCGGTGACCAATTGGTCCAGCTCTTCCGTCCAGAACCGGTCGATCTCGGCCTGGAGTCGCCGCAGGCCGGCGGGCACGACGCGGTAGAGCCGCTGCCGGCCCTGCTTCTCCGCCTCTACCAGGCCGGCATCCGCCAGCACCAGCAGGTGCTGAGAGATGGCCGATCTGGTCACCGGGAACTCCGAGGCGACCTCTCCGACCGTTCTGGGCTGCGCTGCCAGCAGCTGCAGGATCCGTCGTCGAGTCGGCTCCGCAGCTGCGGACAGTGGATCTGTCATTTGCGTAATACGTTAGCCATGACTAACGCATTTGTCCAGCGAAGCGACGCCCGCTCGTCCTCGCCACGCGTGACCGGGCGCCATCATCGCGCCCGCCGGGCGGCGGCGAAGATCCTGCGGAAGGGCAGCACGACACCGTGCGGTCGAGCCGGATAGGCCAGTTGCAACCGCCGCTTGAACTCCGCCACGAAGCCGGCGCGCAGATCAGCCGGCAACGCCTCGAGCGTGGGCCGGGCACCCGTGCCCGCGACCCAATCGAAGACCGGATCCGGACCCGTGAGGACGTGCAGATAGGTGGTCTCCCAGACGTCGACATGATCGCACCCCGCGGCGAACAGCGTCGCGAGATACTCCTCCGGGGCGTGACTCGACGGGGTGTCGACGCCCGCGGCGTGGCGAGCATAGGGCGGCTCGGCAGCAAGATCGCGTCGGAGAGTGTGACTGGGTTCAGAGAAGTTCGCCGGAACCTGGAAGGCGAGCCACCCACCCGGGGCGAGCGTCTCGACGAGGCCGGGCAGCAATTCCCGATGACCCGGCACCCACTGCAAGGCCGCATTGCTGATCACGACGTCGTAGCGCGACTCCGGGCGCCATCGCCGCAGGTCGCCGATCTCGAAGGAAAGGCGCTCATCACGGGGGTGATCCTGTCGGGCGCGATCGATCATCTCCGGCGACGAGTCGACCCCCACGACCTGCGCCGACGGCCATCGATGAGTCAGAAGCCTGGTCAGGTTGCCCGGTCCGCACCCCAGATCCGCCACGCGCTCCGGTCGCTCTGCATCGACCCGGGCGAGCAGGTCGACGAAGGGGCGGCCGCGTTCGTCGGCGAAAGCGAGATAGAGCTCAGGGTTCCACATGGCCGGCGCCTCGTCTCTCCTGATATCGAGATATCTACGACCCAGACTTTCAAGGTCAATATCTTCATGTCAAGATTCTCGATGAGTGAGTAGGCTGGCCATCATGGCTCGCCGTGAACCGCTCGCCGAGGAGGTCGACGAGGTTGACGATCTCGTCGCCGCTTGGGCGCGAGAACGCCCCGATCTCGACTTGGCTCCCGTCGAGGTCTTCAGTCGGCTCAGCCGGCTGGCGCGACATCTCGACTTGGCGCGGCGCGATGCCTTTCGGTCGCACAGCATCGAGTCCTGGGAATTCGACGTGTTGGCAGCCCTTCGCCGCGCGGGCGACCCCTACCAGCTCTCCCCCGGGCGACTCCTGCGCGAGACCTTGGTCACCAGCGGCACGATGACCAACCGCGTCGACCGTCTCGCCGCGCGGGCCCTGGTCGAGCGACTGCCCGATCCTGACGACCGCCGGGGCGTGCTCGTGCAACTCACTGTCGAGGGCAAGGAGACCGTCGATGCGGCGTTCGAAGCGCTGCTCGACGCCGAGCGAGCCCTCTTGGCCGGGTTGACCACGGCCGACCAACGGCAACTCGCCGCGCTGCTGCGACCCCTGTTGGCACCCTTCCGCTGAATCTGGCCCCGTAGCAGGCCCACTCAGTCGAGGATCTCGGCCGCTTCGAGCCATTCCATCTCCACGGTCTCGCGCTCGGCTCGGAGCCGGTCGAGACGAGCCCCGAGTTCGGCGAGCTTGACGTAGTCCTGAGCGTTCGCGGCGAGCTCCGCGTTCAGCTTCGCCTCCGTGTCAGCGAGCTGGTGCAGTTGCCTGTCGAGCCGAGCGATGGTCTTGCGTGCCGCGCGCTCCTCGGCGCTGCCGGGCTTCACCTTGGAGTGGGGGCGGTCGGGCGCGCCGCCAGCCGGCGGTTCCGCGGAGGGCCGATCAGCGGTCGCCTTCTGCGCGGGCTGCGCCGGGACGGGCGCGCGAGCTCGGTGTTCGAGATACTGGTCGACCCCGCGCGGCAGCATTGAGATCAACCCATCGCCCAGCAGCGCCCAGATCGAGTCGGTGACCCGCTCCAGGAAGTAGCGGTCGTGCGAAACGACGATCAAGGTGCCCGGCCAGTCATCGAGGAAGTCCTCGAGCACGTTGAGGGTATCGATGTCGAGATCGTTGGTGGGCTCATCGAGCAGGAGCACGTTGGGTTCAGTGAGAAGCAGCCGCAGCAACTGAAAGCGACGGCGTTCGCCACCGGACAGGTCGGTGAGCCTCGCGGTGAGCCGGTCTCCGGTGAAGCCGAACCGCTCCAGCAGGGAGGTCGCGGTGATCTCTCCCTTGACGGTGGTGGTGACGCGCCGGATCGACTCCACGGTCTCCAGCACTCGGGCGTCTGGTCCGAGAGCCTCGCCGGTCGACGTCGTCGGCTCGTCCAGCGCCTGGGTGAGGTGTTGCAGTGAGACGGTACGACCTTGCTTGACCCGCCCGACCGACGGCGCGAGGGCCCCGGAGATCAGCGACAACACCGAGGTCTTGCCCGCGCCATTGACCCCGACGATGCCGACCCGGTCGCCGGGTCCGATCCGCCAGGTCACGCCTTTCAATAGTTCGCGTTCGCCGCGCACCAGGTCGACATCAACGAGTTCGACGACGTCCTTGCCGAGCCGTTGGGTTGCGAACCGTTCCAACTGCAGCCGATCACGTGGCGGAGGCACGTCCTCGATCAGTTCCGTCGCCGCGTCGATGCGGAACTTCGGCTTGGAGGTACGCGCCGGCGGGCCACGGCGCAGCCACGCGAGTTCCTTGCGGACCAAGTTCTGGCGACGCACTTCCGACGCCGCCGCCTGCCGCTGCCGCTCGGCCTTGGCCAGCACGAAGGCCGCATAGCCACCCTCGTAGGCATCGACGACTCCGTCGTGCACCTCCCAGGTCCACTGGCACACGGCATCGAGGAACCACCGATCGTGGGTCACCACCACCAGCGCCGAGGCCCGCGCCGCCAGGTGAGCCGCGAGCCAGGCGATCGCCTCCACGTCGAGGTGGTTGGTGGGTTCGTCGAGCACGATCAGATCGTGATCGCCGAGCAGGATCGCGACCAGCGAGCAGCGGCGGCGCTCTCCACCGGAGAGGCTGTGGACGGAGCGATCCAGCGTGATCCCGGCCAGAAGCTCTTCCACCACCGAGCGAGTGACCGAATCGGCTGCCCACTCGTGGTCGGCGAGGCCACCCAGCACCGCCTCGCGCACGGTATGGCTGTCGTCGAGCGCATCACCTTGGTGCAGATAGCCGATGCGGAGACTGCGCGCTCGGGAGACCCGTCCGGTGTCCGGCGGCTCCAGGCCGGTCATCACTTCCAACAGTGTGGTCTTGCCGTCCCCGTTGCGCCCCACGATGCCGATCCGCTCACCCTCGCCGATCCCCAGCGACACCTCGGTGAGCAGCGGTCTCACCCCGTAGGACTTCGAGACCCGCTCGAGATTGAGAAGGTTGGTCGCGCGGGCGCTCACGGGGCGTACTCCACCAGATGGGCCCCGGCGACAGGACCGCCGGCGACCAGGACGACCCCGTGCCCGTCGTGAGCTGACGTTCCCGAGCGCAGCGCGGAGGCCACCTCTCGGGCCTCGACTGCGGAGCCGCACAGGAACGCCACGGTGGGGCCAGATCCGGACACCAGTCCGCGCAGGGCGCCGGCACTCTCGCCCGCGTCGATCAGACGGGCGAGGTCCGGGCGCAAGCTGCAGGCCGCCTCCTGCAGGTCGTTGTGCAGGGCGGCTGCCACCTGTTGGGCGCGTCCCGTAGCCAGTGCAGCGACGAGTGCCTCTGAGTCGGGTGGGTCGACCGGCGCGTCGGGGAACAGACGATCCCACTCCGCATAGACCGTCGGGGTGGACAACCCCTCCGCGGCAGGCACCAGCGCCCACCACCAACTGCCCAGATCATCGATCGGAGTGACGATCTCACCACGCCCGCCACCATGAGCCGTGCCACCAACAAGGGCGAAGGGCACATCGCTGCCCAGCTCGGCGGCGATCGCCAGCAGTTGCTCATCGGGCAGGTCGACCCCCCACAGACGTGCGAGCCCGAGAATCGCCGCAGCGGCATCCGCCGATCCGCCCGCCAGCCCACCGGCCGCCGGGATGGTCTTGGCGATGTGGACGTCGGCGCAGACATCGCGGCCCAGCCGCATGGCGAGCGCCTCGGCGGCACGCCAGACGATGTTCGCCTCGCCAAGAGGGACGGCGTGGTCGGGGATGTAGTCGGCCAGTGCGCAGTCCAGCCGCCAGTGGTCGGCGTCGGCGACGGTGATGTCGTCATAGAGGCCCACCGCGTGGTACACGGTGTCCAGGGGATGAAAGCCGTCGGCCCGCACCCGGCCCACCCCCAGATGCAGGTTGATCTTGGCGGGGGCTCGCACCGTGAGCACCGACGGGTCCGTCGACCAGGCTTCGGCAACCATCAGGCGTCCCCCCTCGTGACCGACGGCGTCAGGGCGAGTCCTCGGGCGACCATCGCGTCAGCGATTCTCGCGAAGTCGGCCACACCGAGTTGTTCCCCACGGGACGTCGGGTCGACGCCGGCCGCGATCAACACCGCTTCGGCATCCGTGGCCGAGCCGGCATGCGCCTTGAGGGCCGCTCGGAGCATCTTCCGACGCTGAGCGAAGGCAGCGTCGACCACTGCGAAGACCTGCTCGCGGGTGGCCGTGGCTGCGGGCGGTTCACGGCGGGTCCAAGCGACCAGGCCCGAGTCGACGTTGGGTGCCGGCCAGAAGACGTTGCGACCAACAGTGCCCGCGCGCCGTACGTCGGCGAACCACGCGGCCTTGACCGACGGCACGCCATAGACCCGGGAGCCCGGCGCGGCCGCGAGACGGTCGGCGACCTCGGACTGGACCATCACCAGGCCACGCTCCAGCGTGGGTAGCAGCGCCAGCAAGTGCAGCAGCACCGGAACGGAGACGTTGTAGGGCAGATTGGCGACCAATGCTGTGGGGGGCGGGCCGGGCACCGCCGTGACCCGCAGGGCGTCGGCCTCGACGACCGCGAACCGGTCGACGTGGCCGGGGGCGTGACTGGCGATGGTGTCCGGGAGAAGTGCGGCAAGCGCCGGGTCGATCTCGATCGCGACCACCGAGCTGACCGCATCGAGAAGGGCGAGAGTGAGCGAACCGAGTCCGGGTCCGACTTCCACGACGACATCGTCCGGGCCGACGCCGGAGTCCCGCACGATCCGGCGGACCGTGTTGGCATCGATCACGAAATTCTGCCCGCGCTGTTTGGTGGGGCGCAGGCCGATCTGCTCGGCAAGCAGGCGGATCTCCGCCGCGCCGAGCAGTCTCGGCGCCGCGGGCTCGCTCATATGGCAACACTAGGGGGCGCTTGACTCCCCCGCCGACTCGGCGCGGACGTTCACCCGCGGCACTCGCGGTCCGAGAGACTCGACCCTGGGTGGCCTTGGTCTCGACAAGCTCGACCGGCGGGGCTCCGGGATGGTCGAACCGGCGGCGGTCTCAGATGGTCGAGCCTGTCGAGACCCGGGGGCCGGTGGCGGTCTCGGGATGGTCGAGCCTGTCGAGACCCGAAATGCCACCGACCCGGCGCCTTGTCGGTGCGGGTAGCGCACCGACAGGTGCCGGGTCGACGGTAAAGCGTGCAGTAACTGGCCGGGTCAGCGAGGCAGACCGAGCTTGGCGGCACAGCCGGGCCAGGCGCCGTAACCGCCACGCGCGTTGCGCAGCTTGGTGGCGACGGCGATCTGGGTCGCCCGCGAGTTCTGGTGCGGGTAGCCCGCTCCGCCGTAGGCACGCCAGGTACCGAGGTTGAACTGCAGGCCGCCGTAGTAGCCGTTGCCGGTGTTGATCGCCCAGTTGCCGCCGGACTCACACTGCGCCAACCGGTCCCACACGGTGCTGCCACCGGCGAAGTTGGGAGCAGCGCTCGGGCGCTCCTTGGTGCCGACCTTGACGATCGCGGCGACCGGCTTGCGGGTCACCTCGGAGGTGATCAGCTTGCGAGCGACCACCTTGCCGTTCTTGACCGTCAACCGGTAGGTCGCCTTGCGCGCCCCTGCGCGACCCTCGCGAACGACCTTCTTCTGGTCGTCGAACATGGAGGAGTCCTCGCGTTCGGTGACGCTGAAGTCAACCGACTCGTTCGCCGAACGGCGAACGACCTTGATCCGGGTGATCACCACGGACGTGCCATTGCGCACCTTGGCCGACAGCTTGGGCCGCACCACGTCGCGCTTGCCGAGCGTGATGTCCAGGTCGGCGAGCAGTTCCTCGACCGTCAGTGCCGCGATCTTGTCGGCCTTCGCCTTGCGGGCACCGTCCTTGACCTTGATCCGCTTAGCGGTCACGGCCTCGAGACGCACTCCGTCGCGGCTGATGGTCGCGCTCCGGCTGATCGACAATTCTGCTGCGCCGAGTCCGGCACCGATCTCGTTGAGCGCGCCGGCGACGGTGGTGGCGTTGACCCAGTGGGTCTGCTCGGCACCGTCGACGACCAGGCTCACCGGCCGGGCGAAACGCACGGAGATCCGCTGTCCGTCGATCAGGCTATGGGTGACCGCGGGCTGAACCAGGTCACGATCGGTGAGCGTGATGTCTTCAGCGGCCAACACGTCGGCAA
Source organism: uncultured Actinomycetota bacterium (assembly GCA_963781605.1). Classification (GTDB taxonomy): domain Bacteria; phylum Actinomycetota; class Actinomycetes; order Propionibacteriales; family Nocardioidaceae; genus Nocardioides. Next base: position 343,387 of record CAWAGO010000008.1, on the reverse strand, counting down.
CGGTGCCGCCGAGGGTCGACACGCGGGACTCCTGTCCGTCGACCGACAACACGACGTCCTTGCTGAGGACGGCGTAGCCGGCAGCGGTGCCAAGGAGGGTGACCACGAGGGCTCCGGCCACGGCACCGAAGACGAGCTTCTTGGTGAGCAGTCGCTGCCACCGACTCGCGGGGGCGGGGGTCGTGTCGTGCAGGTCGTAGTGGGGGTCGTGAGAATCCACGATGCTCCGAACGTCGTATTTTCCGGGCCACGGGTTTCGTCCAGCCCCCGTCGAGCGCAGGGCACCACCACGACGAGCTTCGATTGAGGCACTTCGAGGTCCGAGAGATGGTGCTGGCTCACGCTGCTGACGGGGTGTCAGGGCGGCTCATACTCACCCCGGCGCTGGATCGAAAGCTTCCCGATCCCGGCCAACATCACAGAACGATAACGGGAGGGGACGGCTCCGCAAAACCGAACGGACAAATTCGGGCGGATTGATGCCGAATTCAGGCCGATTTCGGGCCCAATCGACCGTGATCCCACACACATTCCGCTTGTGGTCTGGTGGCTGGCGCTACCAGGTCCCTCCGAACGCGGCCTCGGTGTTGGCGTCGATCGCGCGGCAGAGCGACTCGAGCGGATCCCCTCGCACCCCGGCCAACGCCCGCACGGTCAGCGGCACGAGGTAGGACGCGTTGGGGCGGCCGCGATGAGGAGCGGGCGTGAGATAGGGAGCGTCGGTCTCGACCAGCAACCGATCGCTCGGCGTGACCGCCACGGCGTTGCGGAGCGGCTGCGCATTCTTGAATGTCACGGTGCCGGCGAAGGAGAGATAGGCGCCGCGGGTGAGGCACGCGCGGGCGAAGTCGACGTCACCGGAGAAGCAGTGCATCACCCACCGTTCCGGGGCGCCCTCGTCATCGATCACGCGCAGGATGTCGTCGTGGGCATCGCGATCGTGGATCACCAGGGTCTTGTCGAGTCGCTTGGCCAGGTCGATGTGCCGCCGGAAGGACTCTTCCTGAGCGCCGCGCCCGTCCGGCCCGGTGCGGAAGTGATCGAGGCCGGTCTCCCCCACCGCGCGCACCTTGGGATGCGCCTGGGCCAACCGTTCGATCTCATCGAGTCCCGCGTCCAACTGCCCCCCCTCGGCCAGCCGAGGCGCCTCATTGGGGTGCAACGCCACCCCGGCGATCAGCGCCGGGTGATCGGACGCCGCCTGCACCGCCCAACGGGCACCGGGCAGGTCGCAACCGATTTGGACGATGCGCGGAACGCCGACCGCAACGGAGGCTGCGAGTGCCTCCTCGACCGGCCACCACCGACCGTCCGGCCCGTCGGCGATGTCGAGGTGGCAGTGGTTGTCGACCACCGGATGCGGCAATGGTTCGGGCGCCGGAGGCCGCTCCCGATTGCGGGCGGCGCCCTGCTCGGTGGTCCTGGCTCGGCTCCTCGTCGGCTCGCGGCTCATGAGCCCACTCCGTGCACCACGTCGTAGACGTGCCGTTTGGTCAGACCAGCGGCGGTCGCGACCTGCCTGATCGCGTCCTTGCGGCTCGTTCCTGCGGTCTCGAGATCGGCCACGGCCGTGCAGAGCGAGTCCGGGTCGTCGCCGATCACGGGAACCTGGGCGGCACCGCTCACGACGATGCTGATCTCACCGCGGACGTCACCGGCCGCCCAATCCGCGAGGTCGCGCAGGCGACCGCGGCGTACTTCCTCGTAGGTCTTGGTGAGCTCGCGACAGACCGCGGCCGCGCGATCATCGCCGAAAGCGCTGGCCATCGCCTCCAGCGCTGCCCGGGTGCGGTGGGGCGCCTCGAAGAACACCATCGTCCGCGTCTCGCCCGCCAGTGCTGTCAGCCGTCGGCCGCGCTCCCCCGCCTTGCGCGGCAAGAAGCCCTCGAAACAGAACCGATCGACCGGTAGCCCCGACAGCGCCAAGGCTGTCAGCACCGCCGACGGGCCTGGCACGACGGTCATCGCGACATCTGCCTCCACGGCAGCCGCCACCAGCCGATAACCGGGGTCGGACACGCTCGGCATTCCGGCGTCGGTGACCAACAGCACTCGTTGGCCCTGCTGCAGCGCGTCGATCAGGGTGGGGGTGCGGCTGGCCTCGTTGCCCTCGAAGTAGGACACGATCCGCGCGTGCAGCTCGACGCCGAGGTCGCGCGCGAGGCGGCGCAGGCGCCGGGTGTCCTCGGCGGCGATGACATCCGCGCTGGCGAGCTCGGCCACCAGCCGAGTGCTGGCATCGCCGGGATTCCCGATCGGCGTCCCGGCCAGCACCAGCACGCCACGCCCATCTCCCATGACGTGATCATTGCACCCCGTGGGCCCACCCCGCCCCGTACATTGGGCGCGTGCGCGCGACCCCGACCTTGCCTCCCCGTGAGGAGACAGAGTCCCTCTCGGTGACCGGGCGCGGGAGCGCGGTGCCGACGGCGGTCGAGCGAGCGAGTGGGCTCCGTTTCGAGGATCGGTGGACCAGCTGGCTGTGGGCGCTCGCGGTCACCGGCCTGGCCTTCTTCCTGCGGGTGTGGCACTTGGGCACGCCCAAGGAGTTCGCCTTCGACGAGACCTACTACGCCAAGGACGCGTGGTCGATGCTCAGGTTCGGCTACGTCCGTGACTACATCGACAACGCGAACGACCTGATCCTCACCGGCAAGGCCACGGATTCGATCTTCAAGGACACGCCCTCGATGGTGGTGCACCCCGAAGTCGGCAAGTGGCTGATCGCCCTCGGCGAGAAGGCGTTCGGGATGGACCCCTTCGGTTGGCGGATCGCGGCGGCCGTGGTCGGCTCGCTGATGGTTCTGGTGATGTGCCGACTGGTGCGGCGGCTGACGGGCTCGACACTGCTCGGGTGTGTCGCCGGGCTCCTGCTCACCTTCGACGGCATGCATCTGGTGCTGTCTCGGTTGGCGCTGCTCGACATCTTCCTGGCGTTCTTCCTCACCTGCGCGGCGGCCTGTCTGGTGGCCGATCGCGACTGGTGGCGCCGCCGGCTGGCGGAGCGGATCCCCGACGGCGGGGTCGACCCTGGATCGTTCGGCCCGCTGCGCGGGATTCTGGTGCGTCCGTGGTTGATCGCGGCCGGGGTGAGTTTCGGACTCGCCGCCGGCACGAAGTGGACCGCTCTCTATCCCTTGGCCGCCTTCGGGCTGCTGGTCTGGGTGTGGAGTGCCGGCGCCCGCCGGTCCTTCGGCATCCGCGGCGCCTGGTGGAAGTCAGCCCTCACCGATGGTGTGGCGGCCTTCGTCCAGATCGTCGGCGTCGCGTTCCTCGTCTACGTGACCACGTGGACCGGCTGGCTGATCAACGCCAACGAATACGAGCAGTCCACCCTGTCCGCGTCGCAGTACACCAAGTACGACGGGGGCAAGCCCTGGCCGACCCGCGATGAGCCCGACGCCTCAGGCTTCGGGGAGATCACCCAGTCGTTACGGTCCTTGGCGTCTTACCACCACGACGTCTACGTCTTCCACACCAAGTTCCTCAACGACTCGACCCATTCCTACCAGTCCCAGCCCTCGGGGTGGCTGCTGCTCAACCGCACCGTCGGCATCAGCGCCGAGAGCGACATCCAGCCGGGCGAGCAGGGCTGCGCCGCCCCCGCCGGCAGCAAGTGCTTGCGAGTCGTCACCGTGCTTGGGACTCCGGTCTTGTGGTGGGGAGCCTGCCTGGCTCTGCTGTATGCCGCGGTGATGTGGGTGGGTGCCCGGGACTGGCGCTTCGGCTTCGCGCTCATCGGCACGCTGGCCACCTGGCTGCCCTGGCTGCGCTACGACGACCGACCGATCTTCTTGTTCTATGCCAGCGCGGCCCTACCGTTCATGGTCATCGCCGTCGCCCTCGCCCTCGGCGCGTTGGTCTCCGCGGGACCGGTCGGCAGCCCGCGTCGCACCCTGGGGGTCATCGCTGCGGGATCGTTCGTCGTGCTGGTGATCCTCAACTTCGCGTGGTTCTGGCCCGTGTGGACGGGCGAACTCCTCACCCAGGGCGAATACAACATGCGGATGTGGTTCCGGGCCTGGATCTGACCGAGCCTCGCCGACGCCGTCGAAGCCGCCCACACGGGTGCATGATGGCGCCATGGGCCGCTGGATCCGTCACTGCGCCGCTCTCCTCGCGGCAGCGCTGTTGATGCCGGCCTGTACGGCAACTGGCTCCCCCTCGCGATCAGCCACCGCGGCACCACTGACGTACCGAGCTCGAGCATCCCGACGTTGACGCCCTTGCCGATGCCCAGCCAAGGCCCGCCGAGGGGTGAGGTGGTGGCCGATCTGCGGCAGTCGTCCCGCGATGTCGCTCTGGACCGCTTCCAGGTCTGGGTAGGCAACGGGCTCGCCGAGGATCTCGACCCGACGTCACTCACCTTCCGGCACAGGAGTCTGGGAGCTCCGATTCACGCAGATCGGCTGAGGGTCGATCCCAGCGGGTCGGAGCGGGGCTATACCCTTGCGCTCCCTCGTCGGCCGGACTGCTCGGCCGCCCCTGCACAGGGGCGACTGACGATCGAAACGGTACGTCGGCGCATCACCGTGCCGGTTGACGACGAGGCCGATGTCGTGCAGCGCTATGTGGCGGTTCGCTGTTTCGAGCTCGCCGTCGACGAGGTCGCTGCGCTGTCCTGGGACGACGTGGTGCGCAGCGACGACACAGTGGGCGCCACCGGAATTCTGCGCCTGCTTGCGACCGGCCGCGGCGCGGGCAGGCTGACTCTCGTCCGGGTCACCGGGACGCCGTTGCTCACCGGCTCGCCGCCCGAGGCGTGGGAGCCACGCCGGCGGATCGGGCCGGGCGGGGAACCGCGCGTGGATCTCCCGATGATCCCAGCGCGGTGTGACGACCATGTCTTCATGGAATCGGGCGGGGCAACCACGTTTCGGCTCCGGCTGAAGGTGAACGGACGGCTCGGTGAGCTGTTGTTGCCGATGTCCCCGGCTGGGGCAAGCTCTGCCCTCAGATTCGCCCGTCAGTCGTGCGGGCTGTGACCGGCGCTCACTCGCCGTCGTCGACGGCGAGAGCCAGGTCGACCATCAACTCATCAGCCAGCGCCTCGAGCGCGGACTCCAGGCCAGCGACCCCGCTGTCGTCGGGAGCCGAGAGGATCGCATCCACCTCGAACAGCATGCCGCCCGCCATCGGAGCGTCACTCACCTGAGAGGTGATCTCTTCCACGTTGACCTGATGGGCGGCGAGGAGTCGAGAGACCTCCGCGACGATTCCGGGCCGGTCGGCCCCCACCAAGTGCAGGGCGAACCGCAGACCCCCGGTCACCTCGTCGAACGGCGCTGTCTCCTCGACCCGCTCGACGGTGACCCGCAGGCCCTCGTCGGACAACGTGGTGAGGTCTGCCACCAGATCGTCGACTCCTCGGGCGTCGACGGCCACTTCCACGATGCCCGCGAACTGCCCCGCCAGGTGCGCCATGCTGCTTCGTTGCCAGCTGGCGCCGTGCGCCGCCATTCGCGCCGACAGCGTGGACACCAGGCCGGCACGATCGGCGCCGAGCACCGTCAGCACAAGGGTGGGCATGCAAGGCAGAGTAGAGGTCCAACGGGCGGAGTGCCATCGTGGAGGCATGGCGTATGACGAGGAACTTGCCGAACGAGTCCGCTGGGTGCTCAGCGAAGGCTCGGCGTTCACCGAGAAGAAGATGTTCGGCGGTATCGGGTTCATGCTCGAGGGGCATATGGCGGTGGGCGTCAGCGGACAGGGTGGGCTGATGCTACGGGTGCCCCCGGAACGCACCGAAGAACTCCTCGACGACCCGGCGGCGGCTCCATTCGAGATGCGGGGCAAGGGGATGACCGGCTGGCTGCGGATCGCCGCCGACTCCCTCGGCGATGACGCGGCACTACGACGGTGGGTGGGGATCGGCGTCGAGTACGTCCGGACGCTGCCGCCCAAATGACCCCCGGTCGCTTCCTCAGCTTGGTCGCGGACCGAGCGTGGACAGCCGCTCGAAGAGAGGATCGGTGAATTCCGACAGTCCAGCGTAGATCGACATCAGCTCGTCGTAGTGCCGGCTGGCGGGGCGGTTCGGAGTGAAGAGGTCGCCCGGTCGGGTCATCGCGTTGACGGCCGTCTCGAAGTCGGGATGCGTGCCGATGCCGACCGCGGCGCAGATGGCGGCGCCGATCCCGGCCGCGTCGGCAACCCCGGATCGCTCCGCCGGTCGACCGAAGACGTCGGCCACGATCTGCATCATCAGCGGAGAGCGCGACCCCCCGCCTGAGACGACCAGACGCGCCGGGGTCCGGTCGAGGGCTGCCTCCATCGCGGACGTGTGCCCGCGCATCGTCAGAGCGATGCCCTCCAGGATGGATCGATACAGGTGGAGCGCCCCGTGCGTGCCGTCGAGACCGAGGATCGCGCCACGTCGATGGGGGGCGTGCCCGGGCGCGAGCCAGTCCGGGACGGTCAGCAAGCCGCCGCAGCCCGGTGGGATCTCGCGCGCGCCCGCGTCGAGCCACTCCCGCACAGCGTCGGGATCGACGACGTCGGGAGCGGCGGCCGTCACCAGGTCACGCAGCCACGTGGCGGTCCACATCCCCCGGCGGACTCCCCCGCTCTCGTAGAGGTAGCGACCCGGGATGGCTGCCGAGTTGACCCAGTAGCGCTCGTCCCGGCGTGTGACGTCGTCGCCCACGATCATCGATGCCACATAGGTGCCCAGTGACAGCAGGACGGTTTCGGGATCGACGACACCGCTGCCCAGCGCCTCGACCGCCTTGTCGTTGGCGGTGGCGAAGACGGGGAGGCCCGCCGGGACCCCCGTTTCGGCCGCCGCTCCTGCGGTGACGTGACCGAGGAGCTCTCCGGGGTCGACCAGATCGGGAAGCAGCCGTGCGGGTACGCCGAGGCGCGCCAGCAGAGCCGGATCCGACGACCACTGGCGGCGTTCGATGTCGATCGGCCAGATCCCGTCGTAGCTGGCCGCGCTGTCGCGCCGGTTGCCGGTCAGACGGACCGTGAGGTAGCCGCCAGCGCTGGCGACGGTAGCGACGTCGGGGTCCAATTCGCCGACGGGCCGGGAGACCCGCTCGTCCATCCAGCTGAGTACAGGTTCGGTCAGCCGGCCATCGGCACCGATCAGGACACGGCATGACCTGATCCCGCACAGCCCGACGGCGGCGATGTCGTGCCGATCCCCGGCGAACGACGCGAGGGCGTCGCGGCAGGCCTGAGCAACGGTCTCCCACAGGTCGTCGCCCGGGTGCACGGCACGTCCGCCGGGCCCGAGCTCGTAGGGCTGGAGTGGAACGCGGGCCGCGGCCTGCACCCTGCCGACCCCATCGACGATCGATACCTTGGTGCCCTGCGAGCCGCCATCGATAGCCAGGAAGTATGTCGTCACGGCTCGCGCTTCTCCGCCAGCACCGCACTTCCGGAGTCGTCGATGGGATAGACCGAGCCGGGATTCATGACGTTGTCCGGGTCGAACGCCTGCTTCAGGCCCGCCAACAGGAAGTAGGCGCTTCCGTGCTCCTCCTGGATCCACGGCGTCCGATACTTGCCCACCCCATGGTGATGAACGATCGAGCCGCCCACCCGGAGCGCCTCTTCCACGACGATCTCGTTGAGGGGTCGGTGATAGAGGTCGATCTCCTCGCGAGGGGCACACGAGATGGCGTAGTCGTAGACGAAGTAGAGGTTGGTGCCCGTCTGATAGGAGTGCGACGAGTGCGCTCCCAGCATGGTCAGATCCTCCGCCCGGGCGAAGCCCGTCCGGATCCGCGACATCACGGCGTCGTACAGCTCCGCGGTGCGCGCCCAGTCCACCGCCACCTCGGTGGTGTAGCCGAGGTGCGCAGAGTCGAGCATCGCCTGCTTCTCGGCCTGGATCTTGTCCGGGCCCCAGTTCAAAGACTCGAACCACGCCCGGATCTCTTCCTCCGGCACCCGGGTGTGCGGGAGCGCGCCGGCCATCTGCTCGATCGCCGAGGCGGTGGCGTCGGCCAGGGGCGGCGGACCCTCCGCCGCGAACACGACGAGGTTCTGATCCATCGGATGATGCGGGAAGTGCTGACGAGCGTCCTCGGGTGAGTAGAGCCGGGCCACGGACGGGCGGTAGCCGGCCGTGACCACCTGTCGCAACAGCCCCACGCCTGCGGCGAAGTCGGGGAGCAGGAAGCCGAAGTAGCGGGTCGCCTCGGGATACCACCGGAAGAGCTTGACGGTGACCTCGGTGATGTAGGCCAAGGACCCCTCGTTGCCGATGATGATGTGCCGGATGTCGGGGCCCGCGGCGCGTCGCGGAACATTCTTGATCCGGGTGATGTGTCCGCCCGGCAAGACCGCCTCCACGCCGACGACCAGGTCCTCGATCCCGCCGTACAGCGTGGAGAACTGACCGATCGAGCGAGTCGCCACCAGACCGCCGAGCTGTGCGATCGGCTTGGACTGGGGAGAGTGCCCGGTGGTGAGCCCGTGCTCGCGCAGCTGGTCCTCGAGGACCCGCAACGGCACCCCGCATTGCACCGTCGCCATCATGCTCTCGGCGTCGATCGCGAGGATCCGATCCATCCGCGACCCGTCGATGATGACCGAGTCCTCGACGACCGTCTCCAGTCCGCCCTCGGTGCTGGTGCCCCCTGTTCGTGGAACCACCGCCAGCCGCTCACGCTGGGCCAGGTCGAGCAGTTGGGCCACCTGGTCGGTCGACGTCGGATAGACCACCGCGGCTGGGATCGGTCCGTCGTAGATCCCATGGACCGCGGTGTATTTGCGGAATCGGTCGACGCTGCTCTCCCTCAGGCGGGTCTCGTCGGTGTCCACCTGACCGGGACCCAGCAGGTCGGTGACGGCCCGGACAATATCCGGGCGACTCAGGGACGAGCGTGAGGCGACCATGCGACGGGACCTTTCGTAGTGAATGGGGGAGGGCAAGCTAGCGAACGAGATAGCCGCCGTCGACGACGAGCACATGCCCGTTGACATAGTCCGACGCGCGAGAAGACAAGAACACGATGGCGCCCATCAGGTCGGCCGGATCACCCCAACGGCCGGCGGGGATGTGCTCCACGATCCAGCGGTTCGCGTCGGCGTCCGAGCGCGTGCCGGCCGTGATGGCCGTCGCGAAGTATCCAGGTGCGATCGCATTGACCTGCACATTGTGCTCGGCGAGCTCGTCGCAGTAGGCCTTGGTGAACCCCACGATCCCGGCTTTCGTGGCGGCATAGGCAGGCGAGCGACGCCCACCGAGAAACGAGAAGAGGGAGGCGATGTTGATGATCTTCCCGCTTCCCTGCGCGGTCATCACCCGGCTGGCCTCCCGGGCCATCTCGAAAGCGGCGGTCAGGTTCACCGTGATCATCGGGTCCCAGTCGGATCGATCGAACTCACCCACCTCGGCCGTGACGCAGATGCCGGCGGAGTTGACCAGAATATCGATGCCGCCGAGCGCCGCCACGCAACGATCCACGACCTGCGTCGGGACCTGTGGCCGGCTGAGATCGGCTTGCATGAAGACGTAGCGTGACCCGCACCCGGTCACCAGCTCTTCGGTGGTGCCATCGTCATCGACCAGGCTGGCAGCCAAGACGTCTGCCCCAGCTCGAGCCAGCGCGACGGTGAACGCGCGACCCAATCCGGTGTTGCCGCCGGTGACCAGAGCGCGCCTTCCGGCCAAGGAGAAGGCGTCGAGCGAGAAGTCCGGGATCTCCACCAGTCCAGCTCCTCGCTCACGATCGGCTCGCGGATCAGGGTCCAGCGGGAGTCGACTCGACGCCGCGCCGGAGCCGGGCGCCATCATATCGGCCGACGGCGGCCCAGCCGGACTGCCGATCGTCCGATCGCCTGTACTGTCGCCTGACATGTCTGAGATCTCGGATCTCCTCGCCCTCGCGCGCGCCGCCCGGGGTTTCATGCCAGACGACGAAGGGCTGGCGCTGCACCAGTTGGCTCTGGAGCGTCTGCCAGGGGGTCCGGTACTCGAGGTGGGCAGCTACTGCGGCAAGTCGGCGATCTATCTCGGGGCTGCCGCGCGTTCCGTCGGCGGCGTCGTCTTCACCGTCGACCATCATCACGGCTCCGAGGAGAACCAGGCCGGCTGGGAGCACCACGACCCGTCGTTGGTCGACCCGAGTACCGGGCGCATGGACACTCTCCCGGCGTTCCGCCGCGCCATCGTCGGCGCCGGACTTGAAGACGTCGTGGTCGCGGTGGTCGGCGAGTCGACCACGGTGGCGGCCCACTGGCGAACACCGCTCTCGTTGCTGTTCATCGACGGTGGCCACGGCGCCGAGCCGGCGCATGCCGACTACACCTCGTGGGCACCGTGGGTGGCGTCAGGGGGTCTGTTGGCCATCCACGACGTGTTCCCCGATCCTGCCGACGGCGGGCGACCGCCCTACGACGTCTATTTGCGCGCGATGAGCGGCCCCCAGTTCGAGGAGGTCGAAGCTGTCGGCTCATTGCGCGTTCTGCGACGCGTCGCAGGGGCGCCCGGCGACGCCGCGGGCTGAGGCGTCGACGCCCACGGCTTCCGGGGGCGCCGTCGATGTGCCCGGACCGCCCGGACAGAATCGGCGGTATGGACCTGGACGCCGTGCTGGATGAGATCTGCGCGGAGGTGGCGCCGTACGTTGGGTCGGGCGCGGTCGCCGACTACATCCCCGGGCTCGCCCTCATCGACCCCGCCCAGTTCGGGATGGTCGTCGCGATGAACGACGGTCAAGTCCACGGGGTCGGGGACTGCGATACGCGCTTCTCAGTTCAGAGCATCTCCAAGGTCTTCAGCCTCGCTCTCGTGATGGCGCACGACGACGACCGGATCTGGGAGAGAGTGTCGCGCGAGCCCTCCGGCAACCCGTTCAACTCGCTGCTCCAACTCGACCAGGAGCATGGACGGCCCCGCAATCCCTTCATCAACGCCGGCGCGCTGGTCGTCACCGACCGGCTGCACCGCGTGACCGGCGACGCCACGTCGACCTTGCGCGACCTGGTGCGGCGCGAAGGCGGCAACCCCTACACCGACGGCGATCCCGCAATCGCCCGCTCCGAGAGGGAACGCGGTCACCGCATCGCCGCGATGGCCCATCTGCTCGCCAGCTACGACAACCTCGAAGGCACGGTCACCGAGGTCCTCGAGCAGTACTTCTGGCAGTGCTCGCTGTCGATGAGCTGTCGCGAGGTGGCGCTCACCGCGGGTCTGCTGGCCCGGCACGGAGTCCTCTCGGACGGGACCCGGATCCTTTCCTCCAGCCAGACCAAACGGATCAACGCGGTGATGCTCACCTGCGGTACCTACGACGCCGCAGGCGAGTTCGCCTACCGAGTGGGAGTGCCCGGTAAGAGCGGCGTGGGCGGTGGGATCCTGGCCGTGATCCCCGATGTCTGCACAATCTGCGTCTGGAGCCCTGGGTTGAGCGCGTCGGGCAACTCAGCCGCCGGGCTAGCCGCGTTGGACCTCTTCACCACCCGCACCGGGTGGTCGATCTTCTAGCCTTCAGCGGCTGACGGCGAGGACGGCGCCCCGCACGTCGCAAACAGCGGCCAAGGTGTTGTAGACCGTCCCGAACTTGCGCAAGTTGGAGTGCACGAGTTCGACGCGTCGTTCGGGCTCGTCGGTGGTGACTCGAAGCGTGTACTCCACCGAGATGAACTTCGGCGGCGTGTCCTGCCGACGCAGGACGACGTCGACCTGGGCGTCGTCGTAGTCGAAGCTCAGCAAGGCGCCCGATCGGGCCAGGTTCTTGAGCAGGCAGGCAGCGAAGGCGCCTGCGAGCAGGTCCGCCGGCCCCGGGCGTCCGGTGGGTGGTGTCGCCCAGCCCGCGTCGAGCGGAATCACAGTCTCCGCTGCGGTGACCTCGGCATCGCCGCCGTCCACGGACCGCGCGCTCACCCGATACTCCAGGGCCGCGGCGCCACCCCGGCCTTTCGCCGAATCGCTCACGATGAGCTCGCGGCCATCAGGAGTTGCTTGATCTCCGCGGGCCTCGGGACCCGACCCGATACGAGGACCACCTCGTCAACGACCAAGCCGGGGGTGGCCATGATCCCGTAGCCCATGATGGCCTGATAGTCCTCGACCTTCTCCACGGTGGCATCGAGGCCGAGTTGGTCGAGCGCCTCACGAGTGGCGCGTTCGAGGTTCTTGCAGTTGTTGCAGCCGGGGCCGAGGATCTTGATGACCATGACCGTTTCTCCTTTCGGGGTTCAGGCGAGCAGGAAGTTGAACAGGTAGCCGACGCCGACGATCGAGGAGCCGACCACGGCGATGTAGATGCCGAGCAGTGGGAGCTTGAGGACACGGCGCAGCAGGATCATCTCGGGCAGCGAGAGCGCGACCACCGCCATCATGAACGCCAACAGCGTGCCCATCGGCAGACCCTTGTCGTGGAGAGCCTCGACCAGCGGGAGGATGCCGGCAGCGTTGGAGTAGAGGGGGATACCGATGCCGACCGCAATGAGGACCGCGAAGGGGTTGCCGGGGCCGGCGTAGCTGGTGAAGAAGTCCTCCGGAGCCCAACCGTGGATGACCGCACCGAGGCCGATGCCGACCAGCAGGTAGGGCCAGATCCTGCGCAAGATGGAGCCGACCTCTTCCGCGCCCATCTGGATCCGCTGGTTGAAGCTCAGGCCCGCGGTCGAGTCGATGACCTGGCCACCCAGGGTGCTCTCGAACACGAAGGCCTCCACGTAGCGTTCCAACCGCAGGTGCCCCAGCAGCCAGCCGGCCACGATCGCTATCGCGAGCCCAGCCCCTATGTAGGCGAGAGTGATCTTCACCCCAAACAGGGTCAGCAACAAGCCGATGGCGATCTCGTTGACCAGCGGGCTGGCGATCAGGAAACTCATCGTCACCCCCAGCGGCACCCCGGCCGCGACGAACCCGATAAACGCCGGCACGGCGCTGCACGAGCAGAACGGGGTCGCAACTCCGAGGCCCGCCGCCAGCACGTTGCCGACGCCTTCGCGGCGTCCGCCCAACAGCGCCCGAGTGCGCTCGATACTCATGTAGGAGCGCAGAACGGTGATCACGAGGATGATCCCCGACAGCAGCAGGGCGATCTTGACCGTGTCGTAGAAGAAGAAGTGCAGGGTCTCGGTCAGCCGATCCCCCGGGTCCATGGTGAACAGGTCGTAGAACACCCGGTCCCACAACCACCCATTCACCCAATATGCCGCAGCCCATAGGCCAGCGGCGCCGAGCAACGTGGCACTCCGCCCCTTGGTCGAGTTGGGCATGTGGTCAACGAGGCTCATGGCCGGCGCCGCTCGGTCGGGACCGGGAGCGCTGCGAGCAGACGGTCGGCGACACCCTCCGCCAGTGAGTAGTCGACCCAGCGGCCACGTCGGGCGGTCGTCACGAGTCCCGCCACGCGGAGCACCTTGAGGTGGTAGCTCAACAGATTGGCCGCCACCGGCACCCGCTCCTGCAGGTCGCACACGCAACTCTCCCCGCGCACCGCCAGATGGTGCAGGACCGTCCACCGCACCGGATCCGCGATGGCCGACAGCAGGGACAGCGACTCCGCAGCCTTCACCGCGTCGCTGGCGGTCATCACTTCAACCTGCTTTGTAGCAACCACCACTTGAAGTCTCCTCCCGCATGGCTGCACCGACTCCAGCGGAAGTGACCCGCAGAACACATCCAGCATCCCGCGAGTGACTCTGCTACCGGCGGTAATCGTCAGTTGATCATCGTTGACGCCAACCCGTCCTATGGGTGAGCTTGAGGGGTGCGCTCTCACTCAGTGGTGTTCGTGGTGTTCGACGGCATCCAATGGCCTCGACCTCTTCGGTCCGGCCGACGCCTCGCAACACACAAAAACCCCCGGGCCGATGGCCCGAGGGTTCTCAACAGTGACCGATGTCGCGACTCATGTGAGACACATGTCGCGACTCATCACATGGTGGAGCTGAGGGGATTCGAACCCCTGACCTTCTCATTGCGAACGAGACGCGCTACCAACTGCGCCACAGCCCCAGATGCGTCCGAGGGGACGCGAGGAGAAACGGTAGCACCAGCGCTGAGGCGGCGCCGAATCAGGCCGACTGCCCAGGAATCGCGACCGTCTCGATCTCCTCCAGCGCCTGGCGGGAGTAGCCCCATGACGGATCCGGCCGCCGAGGATGCCGACCGGCTCGACCCCGCCCTTCGCCGGGGCCGAGACTCCGATTCGTCTGCGCCTCGCCACCGTGAATAACCCGTCAACCCGCAGACGAATCGGAGTTCAGGAGCCGACGGCGCGGTCGCCGTCCTGAGTGGCCTTGGTGGCCTTGGCTGCGCGCTCTGCTTCTTCGGCCGTGCGGGCCAGCTCGGAGTCGGCGGCGCTGCGTCCCGAGCTCCACACACCCGTCGAGTCCAGATCGATCGTGCGCACGGCCCGACGGGCGGCCGGCTCCTTGGTGACATAAGTCGGCAAGGTCATCGGCAACGGATCCCACAAACCGGCGTCCGCAATGACGATCTCCGAGGTCAGTTCGGGATCACCCGTCGCGGGGGCGGCGGCCGCCGGGCTCGCAGACGGTGTCTCGCCGTCCGTGGGAGCATCTCCTGCCAGAACCGGGGTGTGGTCCGAGACGGCCGTGCCCTTCTGAACTGATGCGGTGAGCTCAACTGATGCGGTCAGCCGGTCCCACGCCGCGCGCTCACCCTTGACCATCGCCCGGCAGGCGACCAACCAGCCGAGCAGGAGGACAGCCGGGATGGCGGCGTACCACCACGCGATGGTCTGAGTGGCCGCGGCGATGGCCACGGCGAGATTGGCGAACAGGAGCCCGGTCAGCACCCGGCGCCGCCGCGCGGTGGCCCGATGGGCGGCCGCGCGGCGACGCAGGAGGTCGGCCCGCGTGGGGGGAGGTGCAGTCGTGGGGATGACTGCTGGTGCGGGCGTCTCGACGGTCGACGCCCGGGGGGACGTGACCATCAGTTGGGCGCTCTTGCCGTCGACGGTGTCACGTCGGGCAAGGACCCGGAGGCGGTGGGAGAACCTGTCGACCGTCTGGTTGGTGCTCTGCTCAGGGTTGTGGAGCAGGGCCTTGGGGATCAAGTAGACCGCCCACGCGACGGCGAGGGCAACGAAGATCAACGCGCTGAGGTCCACGCTCAGAGGTTAGGTTCGCTAGCGCAGCATGAGACGGATGTCTAGTGGTGTGTCGCAAAAGAACTCATGTGGCTCGTGTGAACGACTGTGCTCGTGGTTCCGGCCGACGACCCGCTTTGGCGTCATACGGACAGAGCCTTTGACGGCTCCCACCGTATGACGTCCAACAGTGCGCGCGGGATCAGTCGGGGGCGTCGTCGAGGCGGGCCAGCATGCCGCCGGGGCACTCTTCGACGGTCACGGCATACAGGCGGTGGTCGCACCAGGCGCCGTTGATGTGCAGGAAGCGTGGCGCATAGCCGTATTCGCGCAAGCCGAGCTTCTCGACCACGCGCAGTGAGTTGGAGTTCTCCGGGCGGACGGCGACCTCGATCCGATGAAGTCCGACCGGCCCGAAGCAGTGGTCGATCACCATCGCCGCTGCGCGCGGAACAATGCCCTTGCCCGCAAACCGCCGGTCGATCCAGTAGCCGACAGTGGCGAACTGCGCGGACCCGCGGACGATGTTGCTCACCGTGATCTGACCGGCGAACACTCCGTCGACGTCGATCACGAAGGGCAGTGTGTGGCCCTTCCGGGCCGCGGCTGACAGTTGGCGCGTCAGCGCCCGGAAGGAGCGTGGCCGAGCGGCGCTGGCCGGCGGCGGGGTGGCATCCCAGGGATTGAGCCAGTCGCGATTGCGTCGCCGAGCAGCTTCCCAATCGTGGGCGTCACTCGCACGGATCGGACGCAGCGTGACCGTCCCGCTGCGCGGGGAGGAACTGGTCAGCACCACCGGCCAGCCTGGCGCCTTCATCCTCACCGCCGCGGCCTAGGGGCGGCACGTCGACCGGTCAATGGTCGCTGCCGACGATCTGCTCGACCGCGTGGATCAACCACGGCTCGAGAACCGACAGACCATCTTTCACGCCGCCGCGCGATCCCGGCAGGTTGATGACCAGGCACTGCCCTGCCACGCCGGCGAGGCCCCGGGACAGAACCGCGGACGGGACTCCGGCCGCCACTCCGGCCGCGCGGATCGCCTCGGCGATGCCGGGCACTTCGCGATCGAGCAGTGGGCGAGTGACCTCCGGCGTGAGGTCGGTCGGGGTGACGCCGGTGCCGCCGGTGGTAAGGACGACGCGTGCGCCGCCATCGACGAACGCACCGATGGCCTCTCCGACAGGTGGGCCATCCGGCGCCACCACCGGTGCCCCGACAACGAAGCCCAGACGGGTGAGGAACTCCACGATCAGCGGGCCGGTGGTATCGGCGTAGACACCGGCTGCCGCGCGGTTAGAGGCCACGACCACCCCCGCGGGAAGACCATTGGCGGTGCCCGGCTGCTGGGGCGCCTCGCTCATCGGCTCCAGTCCCCGCTCTTGCCGCCGGTCTTGGACTCGACCCGCACGTCGCTGATAACGGCCGACTTGTCGACCGCCTTGACCATGTCGATCACCGTCAGCGCGGCGACTGAGACGGCGGTGAGCGCCTCCATCTCGACCCCGGTGCGGTCGCTCGTCGAGACCGTCGCGGTGATCGCCACTCCCTCGTCCTCGACCACAAGATCCACCGCGGCCGAGGAGATCGCCAGCGGATGGCACAACGGGATCAGAGATGGGGTGGCCTTCGCGCCCATGATCCCGGCAATCCGGGCCACCGCGAGGGCGTCCCCCTTGGGGACGCCTTCGCCGCGCAACAACCCGACGACCTCCGCGGAGACCTTCACCCGACCGGTGGCGATGGCGGTCCGCTTGGTCACCCGCTTGGCCGACACGTCGACCATGCGCGCCGCGCCCTGCTCATCCACGTGAGTCAGCCGATCCATGGGACGCCCCTTCTCAGAAGTTCTCATCGAGCCGCAGCACCGACACAGTGTCGCCGGCCTCGCACCGAGTGACGTCCTCGGGGACGACGATCAGCGAATTGGAGGCCGCCAGCCCACCCAACAAGTGGGAGCCATGTCCACCGACCGGCGTCACCCGCGTGACGTCGTCGCCGATCTCGCCGCGCACGAACTGTCTGCGGCCCGGCGGAGAGCCGAACCCGGCGGTCAGCGTCGCCTCGCGGATGGGTCGCCGGTAAGGAACCAGCCCCATCATCCGTCGCAACGCGGGAACCACGAACACCTGGAACGAGATGTAGGACGACACCGGATTACCCGGAAGGGTGAAGATCGGCACCTGCTCCTCACCGACCAATCCGAAGCCCTGTGGCTTGCCGGGCTGCATGGCCACCCCGCCGAACCACACGCTTCCCAGCGGCGCAAGCGCCTCCTTCACGACATCGAAGTCACCTTGGGAGACACCGCCCGAGGTGACGACCACGTCTGCCCTGACCAACTGGTCACTCAGCGCATCGAGGAACGACGAGGGGTCGTCGGGCACGATTCCGACCCGATAGGCGACCGCTCCCGCGGCCCGCGCCGCCGCGGCCAGCAGATAGGAGTTGCCGTCGTAGATCGTGTCGTGGCCCAACGAGGTGCCCGGATCCCGCAGTTCCGAGCCGGTGGAGATGACCACGACCCGGGGCCGCGGGCGCGAGCGAACTGTTGCCCGCCCGACAGCGGCGAGGAGTCCCAGGTGTCGGGGGCCGAGCACGGTTCCCTCTTCGATCAGCAGGTCGCCCTTGGCGACGTCCTCGCCCGCCGACCGCACATGCTGGCCGACCTTGGGAGCCTGGGTGATCCGCACCCTGGCGACGCCGCGGTCGGTCCACTCGTAGGGGACGATCGCATCGGCGCCGGCAGGTACCGGGGCGCCGGTCATGATCTTCACCGCGGTCCCCGGCGACATCGCGAGCAGCCGAGCCTGGCCCGCGCCGATCTCTCCGACCACGGGCAGCTGAACGGGCTGTTCGGCACTTGCGTCCACGACATCGGAGGCCACGACGGCATAGCCGTCCATCGCGGAGTTGTCGAATGAGGGAAGCGAGACCGGAGCCGAAACGTCTTCCGCCACGGCGACCCCGAGTGCCTCCAGGAGGGGTTGCGGGAGGGCGTTGAGTGGGGCAACCGTGCCGAGAATGCGCTCCAGGTGTTCGTCGACCGTGGTCAGGTCCGCCACGTCAGTTGCGCCTGCCGCCGGTGTCGCCGGACGAGTCTTCGGCCGCAGCACCCGGGCCCGCGAGGACCTCGCCGGGCTCGACTCGTTGCGCGGACGGCTGCGCCTCGAGGCTCACTTCTCCACGGACCCGCACTCCATGGCCGAAGGTCCAATCTCCGTCGACCCGCAAGGAGGTGGCCTCCTTGAGCGAGGGAGCCCCCTCGGGGAAGCGCTGGTCGAAGTCGATGACCAGCTTGTAGAACTCGCCATCGAGATCGACGAACGGCAGCACGGTGGCGGCCTGATCGAGCACGAAGTCCTTACCGAGGTCATAGACGTCGGACCGCAACAGCAGCAGATCGTCGGTCGTCTTCACCGGGACGAAACGGTCGCGGCCTACCTCGATGGTGCGGGCGTCCTCGAACACCTCGATCGCGGCCCCCATGGCCGTCTCGATCTGGACGACCTCCTCAGTGGTGGGATCCCCGGGGTCGACGGTCTTCACGTTGCGGATCAGGGGCAGCCCCAGGACGCCGTCGCGTTCGCGCAGCAGGGTGCGCATCTTCTCGAGGTCGAACCACAGATTGTTGGTCGAAGCGAACTTGTGGCGATCGAGGTCGGCCAACTCTTCGAGGTCCTCCGGCGGGGTCTGCGCCGTTTCGCGCACGATGATCCGGCCGTCGGACTTGCGGCGAGCGAAGTGACCGCCCTTGCGGTCCGATGGCGTACGACGCACGGCCTCGATCGCGAAGGCCGCCTCGGTTCCGGCGAACCATCCGGCCACGCGGGCTGAGGGCACCGCGCCCAGGTTGTCGGAGTTCGACACGAACGCGTAGCGGAACCCGGCCCGGATCAGCTGATCGAGAAGACCGGTGCCCAGCAGCGCGGTGTAGATGTCGCCATGGCCGGGCGGGCACCATTCCAGCTCAGGGTTCCGGGGGTACGACACCGGCAGGAGCGCCTTGGTGGTGAGCTTGGGCTCCTTGTTCTGCAGGAACTCCAGCGGCAGACCCTCAACGGGCAGGTCCTCATACCGCGCCAACGCCTCCATCGTGTCGGCGGAGGTGCGGAAGGAGTTCATGAAAATCAACGGCAGCGACGCGTCGTAGACCGAGCGCAGATGCAGCACCTGCCGCGCGATGATGTCGAGGAACGACAGGCCGCGACGCACGCACAGCAGCGATTTGGCGCGGTCCATGCCCATCGAGGTGCCGAGACCGCCGTTGAGCTTGATCACCACCGTCGACCGGAGCGCCTCGCCGGAGAGCTCGTCGTCGACCTCGACGTCGTCGAGAGACTCCATCTCCAGTGGCTCGATCGCCGTCTCCGGCACCATGCCGGTCTCGCCGTGTTCGAGGAGGCGGTAATAGTGAGCGAACACCTCGATCGCGGTCGGGTCGACCCCCGCGGCCCGCATCTTGTCGCGTGCCTGATTCAGTCCTGCGCTACCCATACCCTCGATCGTAGGCTGGTTGGGTGACCCCTTCACAACCCCAGTCTTCAGATGACGCCCCCGGGGCGTCATTCGCAGTGGCCAAACGCGCCCTGCGCGACCAGTTACTGACCGCCCGCGGTCGGCGTTCGGTCGTGGAGACACACGAGGCGTCGGCCGCGATAGCCGCGCATCTGCTGGCCGACCCACGGGTACGCCGCGCAGCGAGCGTCGCCGCCTATGTGGGCGTCGGTGCCGAGCCGGGAACCGGAGCGCTGCTGGATGGCCTGCGCGCCGCCGGCACGCGGGTGCTATTGCCGGTGGTGCTGCCCGACCTGGATCTCGACTGGGCGGTCTACACCGGCCCGCAGGGGCTGGCCCCGGCCCGGATGGGGCTTCTCGAGCCGACGGGCCCGCGCCTCGGGGTCGACGCGGTCGCCACTCCCGACGTCGTCCTGCTCCCCGGTTTGGCTGTGTCGTCCGCTGGTGACCGGATGGGCCGCGGCGGCGGGTGCTACGACCGGGTGCTCGCCCGCGTGCCCGAAGGCACGTTCACCTGTGTGCTCCTGTTCGACGACGAGGTCGGGGTCGATGTTCCCGTCGAGGCACACGACCGGCGAGTGGTGGCCGCGGCCAGCCCCGGCGGGATCGTCGAGCTCGGGTAAGCGTCCGACCGGCTACTGCGCCGCCGGTGCCGGAACCAACTTCAGACCAGCCCCGGCGGCGCCGGACACGGCCTCCTCGGAGAACAGCCAGGGCAGGGTCTCCCCGTCGACCCACAATTGCGTCTGGTCGACGTAGTGTCCGCTGGCGGGGTGGCCCGAGACACCGGTGAGGTTGATCCAACGCGAGTCATCGAAGTCGGCCAGCGACACCACCATCCGCATCGACGGCGCAGAGGTCACCTCGTAACCCTCAGCGGCATCCCAACTCGTCGCGTTGACGATGCTGCCACCGCCGGCGACCTGATAGTCCTCGCGGTTCTCCAGCCACTCGACCGGGGCCAGGCCCGACTCCCCCAGCGTCGCGTTGCGCAGGTCGAGATGGTGCAGCTGTCCCCAGCTCCAGGTCTGAGGGTCGCGCCCCAGGAGCGCCGTGAGTTCGTCGCGGGCGTCGAGCTGAGCTTGCCGAAGGATGTCGTCGCGGGTCTCGATGTCGTCGGTGGTGCGGTCGTCCCACCATGGGTTGGTCGGTTGAAGCAGGAGTTGCTCGACCGCGGCGAACCATCGGGCGCCCCCGTCGGGCCATTGCGATTCGGGCAGTTCGTCGTGGAAGGTGAGGCGCAGCAACGCCCGCCAGCTGGCGTTGTAGTAGGCGGCGGCCCGCGACTCGCTCGGTTGGTGGAAGTCCCAGGTCGTGAGCAGCGCCTGGCCGTCGCTGTAGTAGCCCGGCGGCAGATCCTCGATATCGAGCAGGTAGGGCGTCAGGATCGGCGCCATCGGGTTGTAGTCGTCGAGCTGCATCCGCAGCATCTCGCTCATCGACAGCTCACCCTCGGCCCGAAGGAGCTCGCGAAGCCGTTGGCTGCGATAACCCCGATCCCAGTCGCCCGTCAGCAGATAGGGGTAGTCCGGGCCGATGACCGCCTGGTTCGCGGTGACGATGAAGCCCTCTGCCGGATTCAGCACGCGCGGCAGCGCGCCGAACGGGATGTAGTCGCCGGTCCAGTCGAACTTCTTCTTCCACCCGGGCACCGGCCGTGACCCGTCGTGGCCGGGCTTGCGGATCGGGATCCGCCCGGGCGCCTGATAGCCGATGTTGCCGCTGCGATCGGCATAGATCAGGTTCTGAGCGGGGACAGCGAAGTCGGCTGCGGCGGCCCGGAACTCCGACCAGTCGCCAGCGAGGTCGAGCGCCAAGATGGCATCGGCGGTGGTCGACGGTTCCAGCGCCGTCCACGCCAGCGCGACGGCATACTCCTCGTCGAGCTCGGTGCGCTGCGGGGCGAGCCCCTGCTCCGCGGCCAAGGGCCCGACATCGACGAGGTCGGTCGAGGCGTCGGAGACCAGCGGTCCGTGCCGCGTGTGCCGCACCGTGATCGTGACCGGATCGGCCCCGCGCACCGCGATCTCTTCGGTGCGTGTCTCCAACGGCAGCCAGTCGCGACCTCGTCGCCAGGTGTCACCGCGCACCCGCTCGACGTAAAGATCGGTTACGTCCGAGCCGAGGTTGGTGAACCCCCAGGCGATCTCGGCGTTGTGACCGATCACCACGCCGGGCACACCGGAGAAGGTGAAACCTGCCACCTGAAGCGGGCAGTCCGGGCCCACCGTGCGGCAGTGCAGCCCCATCTGCATCCAGACCCCGGGCAGGGAAACCCCCAAGTGCGGGTCGTTGGCCAGCAGCGGAGCTCCGGTGGCCGAGTGAGCACCGTCGACCACCCACGAATTCGAACCGAGCCCCTCGCCATGGCCGAGAAGCTCGGGCAACGAGTGAGCTGCCCGCTGCGTCGCTTCCAGGACAGCGAGTTGGTCTCCGGTGAACGCCGTACGCCGCCGCGGAAGAGTGGAGAGGTCGGCTTTGAATCGGCCATCGACGACCGCACCCTGGCGGACGATCGGTTCGTTGGCGTAGGAGTACGGCGGGAAGAGTTCGGCCGTCTGGTCGGGGGTGTGTCCGACGGTCGTGAGCACGCGGGCGACCTCGTCGTCCATGTTCCCGCGCAGATCCCATGCCATCGCCTTGAGCCAGGCGAGGGAGTCGGCCGGCTCCCACGGCTCGGGGGTGTAGTCGAGGCCGGTCAGACCGAGCAACGTGTATTCGACGGCGACCTTGCGGGGCGGATTGACCGCCAGATAGGCGTTGACGCCGTCGGCATACGATTCCAGTGCTCGCCGTGTCTCCGGTCGCAGCAGGGCGAACTCCTGCTCGGCCACGCGACGCCAGCCGAGGGTCCGGATGAACCGATCCGTGTCGAGGGTGTCCTCGCCGAACAACTCCGAGAGCCGACCCGAGGTGACGTGTCGTCGAACGTCCATCTCGTAGAAGCGCTCCTGGGCGTGAAGGTACCCCTGCGCCATCATCAGGTCGTCCATGCTGTCGGCATAGATCTGAGGAATGCCGAAGTCATCGCGGAGTACGTCGACCTCGCTGGTGAGGCCGATCACCTCGAGGGTTCCCTCTGCCTCGGGTACGGATTGCCGGACCACCATGAAGACGCCGGCGGTGGCGGCGGCCAACGCCACAAGAAGGGCCACCAATCCGAACACGACCCAACGCGCACCGCGGGGCCAGGTGCGGAAATGCGCCCAATCATCGGGGTTGCGGCTCGGGCGCTGCGCGGCGGACTGGGGGTCGGTGCCGCCCTGCTCGGAGCCCTCGGCGGGGGGCCGGCTGGTCGGGTTTGTGTCGTCCATCGCGCCTCATTGTGCCGTGTGGTCCGCCGAGGGCAGGGACGCTACCCGGCCGCGTCGACGCGTCACGAGTGGTCCCCACGTCCGGGCATGCCTTAGAGTTGGCAGTCGACACCCCTGAGTGCTAACGCAAGAATCCGTGAGGAGGGCTCGTGCCGACCTACCAATACGCCTGTACCCACTGCGACCACGCCTTTGACCAGGTGCAGAGCTTCAGCGAGCCCTCACTGACCGAGTGTCCGCAGTGTGCCGGACGAGTGCGCAAGGTCTACAACGCTGTCGGCGTCGTCTTCAAAGGGTCGGGTTTCTACCGCAACGACAGCCGCTCCGCGGACAAGTCCGGCACCACGACCGAGGCGCCGTCGAAGTCGGAGAAGGGCGCGAAGTCCGACAGCTCCGCCGGTTCATCCGGTTCCGATTCCGGCTCGAGCTCGTCCTCCAGCGACACCACCTCCTCGACCAGCAGCGGCAAGTCGAACAGTTCGGTCAGCTCGCCGGCCTGAGCTCTTCGGTGGTCGAGCCCGTCGAGACCTGTGGATGACGCCTCGCCACTCCCAGGGGTCGGTCTACCGTCTCCCGCATGCGTCGCGTCCTCGGCTCACTGCCCTCATTCGCCCGAAGCCTGCGTCGGGCGGTGCTATTGCGCCGGCGCCTCCTGGCGGTTCTCCTCACCGGCGCTGCGGTCGCCACGGGGCTCGCGAGCACGCAGCCTGCGGCGCCTCGTTTGGTGCCGGTCGTGGTGGCCGCAGCCGACCTCCCAGCCGGAACGGTCCTCACTGCGGACGACGTCGTCATCGCCGGCTTCACCCCGGCCACTGCCCCATCTGACCGGGTCGCTTCCACCGTGGGATCGACTCTGGCGGCACCACTGCTGTCCGGGGACCCGGTCACGCGCTCCGATCTGGTGGGTCCGGAACGAGGCCGGGGCTATCCCGGACTGGTCACCATGCCGGTTCGGCTGACCGACGCGGTCTCGGCAGACCTGCTGACCGTCGGTGATCGTGTCGACCTCATCGCTACCGACCCTGCCGCCGGTGGCGCGGAGATCGTGGCCCGCGAGGTGGTCGTCTTGGCGCTGCCCTCGTCCCCTCACTCGCCCGGTTCAGCCCTCGACGGGCGGCTGGTGCTGATGGGGGTGCCGGTCTCAGGAGTCGTGAAGGTCAGCGACGCCGCGGCGCGCAAATTCCTGACTTTTTCCTTTTCGGTTTAGGGTGACCGGGCTGATTCATCGAAAGCGGCTCCCCGAGCCGTCAGTGTCACCAAGGAGAGAGACAACACTTCATGTCCGGATTCAAGAATTTCGTTCTGCGCGGCAACCTCATCGAGTTCGCCGTCGCCGTCATCATGGCCACCGCCTTCGGCGCCGTGGTCACCACCTTCGTTGCCTGGCTCACCGGCCTCATGCCCGAGAGCATGGACTCGGTATTCAGCACGGCGGAGCAGTCCTTCGGGGCGTTCCTCAACGCGACGCTCGCCTTCCTGATGTTGGCTGCGGTCGTCTACTTCCTGGTCGTGGTGCCTTACACCAAGGCCAAGGAGCGCTACTTCCCCTCCGAGGAAGAGGGCACGCCGGCCGACGTGGCCATGCTCACCGAGATCCGCGACCTGCTCGCTCAGGGTCGCGCCTGATCGCACCCGTTCGATCCAGCAGGGCCGCTCCCCGTCGGGGATGCGGCCCTGTTGCCGTCTCAGGCCCATTACCTTCCGCAGAGCCGTGGCGTTGACCTCGAGGTGGTGCTAGTCGCCGTGGTGCGGTGGGACCTGCTCTCGCCACCAGGCGTCTTCGTTCGCCCGACCGGTCGGGTCCGCGCCCGCTGGACGCTCATCGGTGGTTGTGTCGGGAAGGACGTCACCGAAGACGGCGGCCAGGCGCCTCTGGCGCTGCCACTCGCTCTCGCCGGCTTCAAGCTCGCCGGCGTCGGTGCCAGTGTCGCCGCGATCGGATTGACCGGGCTCGTTCATCCGCACAGACCGTTGTCCTCAGCCTCCGCCGTCGCCTCCGGGTCGGCCGTGGGCGAAGCGGTGCCCGAACCAGAGGGCGATGCCGACCCCGAGGCCGAGCCGGATGGCGACTCGCTGGCACCAGGCTGTTCGGCGGCGGTGATCGCTCCCGACGTCTGACGCGCGCCGAGCGGCTGGTCATTGATCACCTTGCGCCACAGCGCGTCGGCATCGTCGGCCCACACGACCCGGTTGGGGTCGAGTTCGTCGACGGCCCAAGGGACGGTGACGAATTGGATGTTGTCCAGACCGATCCCCTGGAACTCTCGGCCGATCTCGGCGACGGAGAGCAGGTCGGCCAGACCTGGGTCGACCTCGAGCGACTTCGTAGCGGCCTCCAGGAAAGGGACCATCCGCAGGGGGTTGGCGAGGGTGCCCCGCGAGACGACCTTGGCCGCCATGGAGGCGACGAACGCCTGCTGCCGCTTGATCCGGCCGATGTCGGAGCCGTTGCCGACCCCGTGCCGCTCGCGCACATAGGCAAGCGCCTCGCGGCCGGAGATCTCGCGGGTGCCGGCTTCGAGGTAGATCCCGTACGTCCGGTCGTCGATGGTTTCGGGAATGCACACCTCGACGCCACCGATGGCGTCGACCATGTCCTGGAAACCCTGGAAGTCCACGACCACATGGTGGTCGACACGGATGCCGGTCGTCTGCTCGAACTGCTTGATGGTGCAGGCGGCGCCAGCTTGGTTGAAGGCCTCGTTCCACATGGCCCGCTCGCTGCCGGCGATGTCGGTGCCGTCCTTGAGCACACAGTCGGGTCGGGTGACGAGAGAGTCGCGAGGGATGCTGATCCCGTAGGCGCGGGTCCGGTCTGCCGACAGGTG
Organism: uncultured Actinomycetota bacterium; assembly: GCA_963781605.1. GTDB lineage: Bacteria > Actinomycetota > Actinomycetes > Propionibacteriales > Nocardioidaceae > Nocardioides. The sequence goes on along the minus strand of CAWAGO010000008.1, from coordinate 317,698 downwards.
CATCAAGATCGTGGTGTCCGACCGAGAGCCCTGCTCGGTGAGCCCGTCGATGTTGTTGCCGGCGCCATCGCGGGTATCGGAGCCCATCACCAAGATATTGACCGGACCGTTCGGGCCGTCCGCCCGCGGCATCCGGGCGCTCTCCCCCGAGTTGGCCGGTGACGTCATTGACCGTGAGGTTCTCATGCAAGCGGCGGAACTCGTACACGGTCGAGAGAGACACCACGAGGCTCAAGACGAGCACGCTCAGACCGAGCCAGCGAAGGGTGTGGTGGCGCTTCCTGACCCGCCCCCGGCGCTTGGGCAGCCCAGGCTCGTCGTAGTAGGTCTCGGCCATCGACATCCTCGGGGTGAACACAACTGGTCACAGCTGGGCAGGCGAGCACGCCACTGTGCCCTCTCCCAGAGTAGCGCCCACCGGCAATGCCACCCAGATCGCGCGGTGCCCGTCATGACCGGCGCGGCTCAAGAGGTCCAGACCAGGCGGCAGCAAGTTGTCTATTCCACTCTCACGTGCAATGAGCGTCACTAACGTTTGTTTCAACGCTGGCGACGGACCATTCGGCAGAGAACTTCGAACGATCCTGATCTGGCGTCATGGCTTGCTGACAGTTTCGCCCAATGACGAAACTTCCGGCCCCGGGGGGAGCTGGAGCAGCCAAATCGAGCCCGTCACGGGCTCCCACTCCGTCATGTCCAAAGGGAATTCGCCATGCCCAAACGCTTTGCGTCATTTGTAGCGACCCTCGCGCTCACCTGCGGTGCCGGCACGCTCGTCGCCTCGCCCGCCCAAGCAGTGGTGGCGCCAACCAAGCTCGCCGTCGGCCAGATCCTGACCGCGTCCGCGAGCGAGCCGGTCCCGGTTCCGGCCACGTGGCAGAAGCGCGTGCTGAAGCTGACCAACAAGAAGCGCGCCAGACACGGCCTGAAGCCGGTGCGCTACTCGAGGTGCGCGAAGAAGTACGCCCGGCGCTGGGCGGAGAAGATGGCCGCCGAGGACTTCTTCGAGCACCAGGACCTGAGCGGATTGTTGAGCTGCCCCAAGGTCTGGGTCGCGGGGGAGAACATCGCGATGGGCTATTCCAAGCCCCGCCAGGTCGTGCGTGCCTGGATGCAGTCGCCGGGACACCGAGCGATCATCCTCGACAAGCGCTTCACCCAGTTGTCCTCCGTCGGGGTGCAGGCGCCCAACGGTGACGTCTACTGGGTGCAGAACTTCGTCGGGAAATAGGCGAATACCACTTCGAACTGATACCCAAGTCTCCTATGCCCAGTCACGTGAATAGTCCCGCGCCCAGTCCTATCGCTGGTTTCTTTGCGGTCGTCTCGCCCAACCGCCGCCGTGGGCGTCGGAGTGCCTCCGCGCTGGTTGCGCTGGCCGCCGTGTTGGTCACGACGCCCGCCTTCGCCTACCGGGCCTCACCCGGTGACGACGTCATCAAGGGCAACAGCCGCAACAACGTGATCGATGCTCGCGCTGGGAACGACCGGATCTACGGGCGCAAAGGTAACGATGTGCTGAAGGGACAGGTCGGCAACGACCGTCTCTTCGGCGGAGCGGGCGCTGATCTCCTGCTCGGCCACGCCGGAAACGACCTACTCAGGGGCGGCGGCGGCAAAGACACCCTTCAAGGGGCTGCCGGGAACGACAAGATGTGGGGCGGCGGCGGAAACGACCGTCTCGTGGGTGCCTTCGGCGACGATTACCTCGTCGGCGGCAACGGCGACGACATGCTGCACGGCATGCCAGGTAACGACCGGCTGTTCGGTGGTGAGGGCAACGACCACACCGAGGGCGGCCCCGGCGACGACTGGGTCGACGCCGGTCCGGGCGACGACGAACTCGACGGCAGCGACGGAGTCGACATCATCATCGACGGCACCGGCAACGACCAGGTCACCGGTGACGAGATGGGCGATTACATCTTCGTCGGCCCCGGTCGCGACGAGATCTACGGCGAAGAGGGCGACGACATGATCTACGTCCTCAACGACGGCGACGTCGATCATCTCTACTGCCAGGGCGGTAACGACACCCTCGTGTTCGTGGGCTCGCGGGACTGGAACGACGTGATCCACACGGTGGCCACCGGCGGCTGCGAAACCATCCGGGTCGAGAAGACCCCGCCGGTGAACTGGCCCTACTAGCCTTTCCCGTCTCGACTGCGCGAACACGGCTTCCAACCGTCCCACCTGAGCCAGGGCTCGGCCGCATTCGTCACCGGCAGCACTGTGCTGACAAAATGGGGGCGCCCGCGTGCAGGTGTCCCAAGGAATCAGTCCGCGGCAGGCCCCAGTAGCTCAGCGGATAGAGCAGCCGCCTCCTAAGCGAAAGGTCGCAGGTTCGACTCCTGCCTGGGGCACAACTGTCGGTGCAGGTCAAAGAGGTCGAACGCGACGCGCGGTTGTCTGATTCGAACGGCGTTCGTGCTTAGTGGGCGAGCTTGAGTCCAATGACGCAGCCAATGAGTCCGCACAGCAGCAAGACCTTGATGACGCTGGCCGGTTCGTCGCCGGTAGCCATGCTGAATGCCACGGTGAGTGCTGCTCCGATGCCAACCCACACGGCGTAGGCGGTGCCGATGGGTATTGCGCGCATGGCGTACGCAAGGCCAGCCATGCTGGCGGCGAGGGCAACAAGGAACACCATGCTGGGCGTGAGTCGGGTGAACCCTTCACTCTTTCCCAGGGCAACGGCCCAAACTGCTTCGAGTCCGCCCGATAGGACAAGCACTAGCCATGCCATGACTGCTCCTCGTGGCCGTCTTGCCGCACACCGGGTACGGCTCCATCGTCCGGCCGTCGTGCGCTGACTGAGCGCACCACAGTAGCCAGCGGAAAGAGCACTCGGTATGTGGGCATCCGTGTGCGGTTCTCACTTGAGCCGGATCGGATTGCGCGACGGGGGGCGGTGGTCACCGGCGTCGCGAGCGGACGACTGAGCCGATTCCGCGCGATGATGACTGAAGGGGCACCACATGGTGGGCAGCCGTCTCACGCTCAAGAACAGTCTCGTCGGACCCGGTGCTCCTGATCGCGGGCGACGGCCGCTGGGAGAACGTGTGCACTGTCCGGGCCAGCGATAGTGCGACCCGCCTCGTCGCGTGCGTCGAGCACGCAGTGGCATCGGCGGAACACGACGTCGCCGTCGAGGTCCAATGGCCCGGGCAGGTCTTCGTGGGCGTCCGATGGCCCCTCGTCGAGTCCAGGGACGCACTTTCAAGTGCGGCACAAGCCAGGGCCGTGCTGTCAAGACCGGTGTCGCGACCGGTGGAGGCGGTGCTGCTGGCCACGCTGGGAACAGCACCCAGTTCCGTGTTGGAGTTTGCGGAACTCGGTGCGGTGAACGCCTGGGCCTCGGGCCGGCCGCCATCGACGAGGCGCTCGCGTCCACTGGATTGGGGTCACGGTGTCCACGCGTTCGGGCTCTACCAATCTCCTGGATCGGGATGCTCTCGACGACCTACTCCATCGAGGCACGGAGGCGACCCATCGAGCGAACGGATCGTGATGACGTTCGGGCGGCGCCGAGCCGCTGGTGTGCTCGTCGCAAACGGGTGCCCTTTGCTGCGAAGTAGCGGTAGGCGGTGGGGCGAGAGTCTCATGAACGATTTCGGAGTGTCAGATGAGTGAAAGGACGACGCTCGCGCCGACGAGGACATCAGCCTGATCGAGGTCGACATGGTGGAGGGCAAGTGGACCCCGATTCATACCCACCCGGTCTCGGAGTCGATGTGGGTGCTCGACGGACAGATTCAGTACCGCACCAATGACGATGAACGCGAACTCGGTGCCGGCGACCTCGTCATGGTGCCCGCGGGTGTGCCTCACGCCTTCATCGTCAAGAGCGCAACGGCCGCGGTGCTCGGCGTCCAGCCAACGTGCGAGTGCGACCCCTTCTACCGCGGCGCCAGCGAGCCACTCGAAGGATCGGCGTGCGTCGTGGACTTCGCCATGCTCGCGCTTAGTGCTCAGCAAAACGGGGGCATCGCAATTGTCGGACCCCCGCCCTTCTAAGACGGGCCACTCATCTGCGGCAGACGGTGAAAACTCCAAGGTGCCGATGATCGGACGGCGGATGATGTGCTTCCCTTAGTGTCTAGGAACCATGAAGCGCATCTCGGTGGTCGGCAGTTCCGGCTCCGGCAAGACGGCCGTCGCCCGGCGGCTGGCGGAAGCACTGTCCGTCCCCCACGTCGAGTTGGACGCTTTGCATTGGGGAGCGAACTGGAGCGCCGCGTCGAACGCCGAGTTCTCCGAGCGCGTGAGCGCCGCGACCGCCGGTGAGAGATGGGTGGTGGACGGAAACTATTGGAGCAAGATCGGTCCTCAGGTGTGGACCAGAGCCGACACGGTCGTGTGGGTCAGCCCACCGCGATGGCGAGCAATCTGGCAGTCCGTCACCCGGACAGTCCGGCGCGCGGCCACGCGTCAGGAGTTGTGGAGCGGCAACCGCGAGAGCTGGCGTGGCCTGATGTTCTGGCGCGGGGAGGACTCGATCCTCTGGTGGGCATGGACGACGTACGCGCGCACCCAAGAGCGCTACGCGCAGGCGATGATTGATCCGCAATGGGGGCACATCTCCTTTCATCGATTGCGGACGCGTCGAGAAATTGATCGCCTTCTCGCTCAAGTGAGCGCACACGGAAGGATCTGAAGAACAGCAACCGGCCACTCGAGCAGGAGAACGAGGTCCTCCGCCGTGCTGCTGCCTACCTGTCGCAGGCCAACCTGCCGGCAAAGAGTCGTCCCGCTCGTCCGTGAGATGGCCGCGACCGTGCCCGCATCAGGGTGCCGGTCGTGGTGGCGTGCAGGGTCCTGGGGTTGTCGACCCCAGGGTTTACTACAGGTGGCTCACAGACCCGGTCTCCCAACGTGACTGGGACAAGCACGTCATCGACGCGCTCCTGGGCATCCACAAGGACGACCCCACGCTCGGCTATCGCTTCCTGACCGAGCCTATGCGTGGGCACGCAAGGCCGGGATCGTCACGGGCGCAGCTCGGAAATAGAACCCGCGCAGGGAGGAGTTCTTGCGACTTCGCGCCGAGGGCCTGAACCGTCGCGGAGCCACCGAAAGGGTCGGAACCGACAGCCGGTCGGCTGCCGACTGGGACAAGGGCATCCATCAGAGTCGGCCGAGCAGGTGCAACGCGTCGCGCTGGGTGTCTTCGAGATCCACAGAGACAACGCTCCCGGCGCGACACGCTTCGGTCACACGTGCAGCTTCTCCGCGATGACCGACTCGGGCAATTCCTTGGTGCAGAAGAACCAGTCTTCGCACTCGACGCCGTCCTCGGCGCCCTCCATGCGGTCCTTCGCTGTGCCGCACGAACCGGCCGGAGGAACGATAACTCGTTCGCCCGGGCGCCAATCCGCAGGCGTCGCGACGTCGAAGGCATCGGCGACCTGGAGGCCCTTGATGGCGCGCAGCAGCTCGTCGAAGTTCCGGCCCAGGCTGAGCGGGTAGTAGATGATGGCGCGGACGGTGCCTTGGGGGTCGATGAAGAACACCGCGCGCACCGCCTTGGTGGTGTCTTCGCCCGGCATGATCATGCCGTACTTCGTGGCTATCTCCATCGATACGTCGTCGATGAGCGGGAAGGTCACCTCGACGTCCTTCATGTCCCGAAAGGTGATCTTGTCCTTGATAGTCCGCAGCCAGGCAATGTGGCTGAAGAGACCGTCGACGGAGAGGCCGACCAGTTCGGTGTTGTGCCGACGGAAGTCCTCCTGCATCGCAGCGAAGGTCATGAACTCGCTGGTGCAGACGGGGGTGAAGTCAGCCGGGTGGGAGAACAGGATGACCCACTTGCCGGCGTAATCCTGTGGGAAGTTGATGGGCCCCTGAGTGGTCTCAGCGGTGAACGCAGGTGCGGCGTCGCCGATACGCGGCATCGGAGTGGTCAGAGCGGGGGGGTCGGACAGGGTGGTCATGGCGTCTCCGTTTCGTCTGCAATAAATACCCCTAGGGGTATATCTGGTTCCAGCATACTCCGCCAGCGAGGCGGTCAGTGCTCGCCCCCTCGGCAAACATGGCCCGCCGCCGAGGCTTCGCTACTTGGGGCGGTGGACGACTGCCATAGGGCACCCAACGACGTGGAGCAGCTTGTGGGTCGTCGAACCGACCGCGAGGCCGTGGAAACCGCCACGTCCACGCGAACCGACGACGAGCAGGTCCGCCCGGTGCGACGCGGAAACCAGCGACTGCAGCGGATCGACCCGGTGGACGTCAAGATCGACGTCGACCTCGGGGTACTCCTGGCGGAGCGGCGCGATCTGGGTCTCCACCTGCTGACGACGAGTCTCGACCTCAGCGTCGTCCTCTGGCAACGGTCGGAGCAGGTGCTTCGGCCAGCCCTGTGGGAGACCCAGCGCGCTGACAACCCGCAAGCGCGACTTGCCGAAAGAGGCTGCGTTGAAGGCGAAAGTCAGAGCATCGCTGGAGTTGCGCGACAGATCGGTTCCGACGACAACTTGGCGATGCCCCCCAGCGATATGGTTGACGACTATCACCGGGCACGCGGCGTGGCCGACCAACTGCAGAGCAGTGGACCCGAGCAGCAGGTTCCCGATGTTCTCGCCTTTGGCGCCGACGACCACAACATGGGCGTTCTCCGACTCGGTCAAGAGAACGTGGGCCGGGGAGCCCATCGGCAGCTGAGTAACGATATCCAGGTCGGGATAGGCCTCCCGCACCAAGGAAGCCGCGTCCGCGACCATCGCGCGGCCCACCGACTCCGCTTCCTCGAAGCGACCAGGCGGAAACAGCGGAATATCACCCTCATAGCGAGGCAGCGCGTGAACCACCCGCAGTGGGACTCCGTGAAGCGCGGCCCGGTGAGCCGCCCACATGAGCGCCTTCAGACTCCGGCCAGTGCTATCCACTCCGACAACGACAGGGTTGGTCATCGCATCCTCCAATGAACTAGAACGCCGGACGTGGGGCCGTGGCCGGCGATTTTGCGGACGACCCACGGCCTCGCCACTCCTCAAGGGGCTTCTTCCACCACGCTAGGTTCCTGGTGGCGTCGAGCGTAGGGCCGAACGACCCGTCGGGAGGGCCTGATGACCGTAGCCCGATGAGGAGCCGCCCACCGCTGGCCGGTGGCCTCCCGGCACGGACACTTCCTACCTCGGCACAATCTCGCGGACAGCGGCAGAGTGCGGCTCTAACGGACGGTCGTAGCTGTCAGCGATCGTTGTAGTGTCGCCGTCTTTCTCGCCAAGGACGCCTACAGGTCGGTCATCCACATCTGCCAGCAGAGCCGGGTCGGTCGCGCCGGAGGCCCACACCGCAATGGCATCGTCTACTGTGGCCGCACTTCTGGCGGCAGTAGACCGCGGTCGCGGATGAGCGCGATGATGCGGGACTCTTCTGCTCGTTGATTGCCGGTCACACTGCAAACGTAGAAGCCCTCGTAAACGAGCGTTGGTGGGCACCGTTGCGAAAGCCGGTGAGTCGCGCACCAAATCCGGGCTGCCTTCGGCGAGTGCCTCGGAGGCGGCAGATTGAGGATTGCCCGGCCTGTATCACCCACGCTTCGTGGGCCTCCACCCAGTCATGACCTTTTCTGACACGGATTTTCGCGGGATACGAGGGTACGTATCCAAGATGGATGACCACCTATTGCTCGAATTCTGGGCCCAGCACATTAAGTTCGTTTTCAACGATGATGTGATGCTGCAGGATCTACGGCGACAATGGGGAGACCGCGGCTCGGCCGGCTCAAAGGAGTTCGTGACTACCGCTCTCGCGGCACGGTTCGCCATGCGAGCCGAGTTCGTTGTCTCCGACGAATCCAGTACGCGGCGCCCGCTCCGCCTGTGACCATCCCGTTCACCACCTTCTATCCGGTCCGTACCGGCGGGTGGCCACGATGGGAGTGGGTGGAAACGGATCTTCTGCCATTCCAGAAGATCTTCGCCCAGAGAATCAACGATATGGACGTGTTCGAGTCCGGCAGCAAATGGCTCTTCTCCGGCGGTGACGGTCAACGCGTCAGCTCGAACCTGGACGTCAATCCGACCGACTACACTGGTTTCGAGGCGGGTGGGTTCGGTTGCCCGACTCTGGAATCGACACCGTCCGGGCGGTCATCCGCATCATCGATCTCGGCACGCAGATCGGAGATGAGGAGCATGAGGTGGCGACGTTCGAGCGCGAGTGGAGCCACACCTTCGAGGACGCTCCTCTCTACACGCGGGTCCCGCTCACCGCCAGGTGAGCAAACAGAGGTCTCCCCAACATCTCCCGATACAACTTGCGCGTGTCGTTTCCCGCCCGCGGTGGCTGGCGCTCGTGTCTTCGAACACCCACCCCGTCCGAACCACCTCACTCGACCAAATCGACCAAAGGAAACCCAATGCCCAACCACACATATCATCTCTGGACTCATGGAGTCGGTGTACTTGTCGCGAACGAGCAAGCCGCCGGCTTGGAGGTCACCCGTAGCGGCCATTACGGGCGGATCCGTCAGGCCGCAGGTAGCACGAACTGGTTCCACTTCGCCATCCCGACAGGCACGATCTTGGACAACGAATCCGTCGATCTCCGGGGCGCCTGGCTGCGCTATCGGATCAATCTCGACGCCCACATCGAACGGGTCCATTTGACGGAGTCACGGGCCGCCGATGGCGCGGATGCGAAACGGATGTACGACTCCGAGCCCGTAATGTTCTCGGGGGTCTCGTCTCAGATGGCGATCGACCTCGACCATCGGATCCAAGGCCCCGTCGCGCTGAGTGTGCGCGTGAACTTCCATGGTCCGCGCGGAGAGGTGCACTTCATCGGAGCCGGGCTCAACCTCCTGGAGTGAGTGTCCTGCGCTGGATCACCAACCGACCCAGCGGAGCCGCAGTCCTTCACGAGCCCTCCTGCCAGAGAACCGGGCGCTGAGCTAGTACGAATCGGAATGGCGAAGCGGGCGAAACCGGTTCACCGCCCGGCCGCACGCGCCCTGACAGCCCTCGATCAATTGCGACCGTTCGTGGACACCCTGACCACGCTGTTCCTCGTCAGCGGCCGGCACGTCGCGATGCGACTCATCGCGCTGAAACAGCGCGAGCTGTACATCTTGGCGAAGCGGCAATCGACCAGGCGACACATCTGCATACGGCGTGATTGCGCGCCCATCCGGCGGCGAGGATCGCGATTCGTCTGCGATCCCAAGCGGGGAATAACCCGTGAAGTCGCAGACGAATCGGTGTGGGTCCCGGGTCACTCCATGAGGTGGAACTGCATGCCGGCTCGTTGGAGGCGAGCGAGTAGGTTGTCGCCCATTGCGACGGCGGTGGTGACCTGTCCGCTGGTGACGGGGTTGTCGTCGAAGGCCAGGCACAGGGCCGACTCCGCCAGCATCTTGGCCGTCTCGCTATATCCGGGATCGCCACCGGACACCCTGGTGTGCACGACCCGCCCCGCTGCCTCGCCCACGAAGTCGACCGTGAACCACCCGCGGTCACGGCGCGCCTGGTCGGGCCCGTCGCCGGCATCGAGCCGACTCAACAACAGCGATCTCAACGGGCCTACCTGGGCGGCCAGCGCCATCGCACCGACCGCCAGCACTCCCCCAGCGGCGTAGTGCAGCGTCTTGGTCCCGGCATAGTGGGAGTAGCGGAAGTCGGGACCGTAGGACGCCAGCGCGGCACCGCTCCGCGCGACGATGAAGGGGTCCAGCAACGGCAGCGGCAGCAACCAGTAACCCAAGACCGGATCGCGGTGCGGCTTGCCGCCGACCGCTCGCGAACTGCGCCCCTCCGGGCGAGGTTCGGCCCTCCTACGCTCGCGCGAGATGGCCTGCATCTGCCGTCCACGAGCCATCGCCTCCACCGCGGAGTGGAAGGTCCCGCCCGAGGGCATGCCAGAGGCGCGGACCACTCCGCGCATGGTGATCGGAACGTCGTGCGGGAGATGGCCGACGGTGAACATCGCCCCCAGGTCGTGCGGGATCGAGTCGAACCCGCACGCGTGCACGATCCTGGCGCCCGACTTCTGCGCCGTGGCGTGGTGCGTCAACCACATCTGATCCACGAACGCCGGCTCGCCGGTGATATCGGCATAGTCGGTTCCGGCGGCCGCACACGCGGCGACCAGCGGCTCGCCATACGCCGCGTATGGCCCGACCGTGGTGGCCACGACACGAGCGCGCTCGGCCATCGCCGTCATTGAGGCGGGATCGGACGAGTCGGCCACCACCAACTCGAGATCGGACCATCGGTCGTCGACCTCGGCCAGCTCCGCCCGGACCGCCTCGAGTTTCGTGAGGTTACGGCCGGCCAGGGCCCAGCGCAGCCCGGCGGGCGCGTGCTCGGCGAGGTAGTGGGCGGTCAGCCGTCCGGTGAAGCCGGTAGCGCCGAACAGGACGATGTCGAACTCACGGTCGGTCACTCGGCCAGTGTGCCAGGGGCTTCGGCGGGTCTAGGCCGGCCGGGAACCGCTCGCGGGCGTGACACGTCTCACCACCACCACAGACCTGAGGAGAGACCATGAACCGTCTGCGCACAACTGGCCTGGCGGCCGTCGCCGTGACCACCACCGCCGCCGTCTTCGTCGGCGGCCTGGCCGTCGGACGTGGCCTCGACCGCTCCGCGTCCACGCCGAGCCCGGTTGTCCATGCGGCCGGCCCCTTAGGACTGGTGGCCGGATCACGTGATCTCTCCGTCGCCGACGACTGCGACGACCTTCTGCAGTGGTACGTGGCCCGCGGACTACGCAAGGTCGGGCCGTGGGGGTGGGACTCACCGATGTACTACGCCCTCGATGACGTAGCCGGAACCGAGGTAATGGGCTCCGACGCGGCCCCGGAGGCCGCTCAGGGCCGGGCGACCGAGCAGTCCTCCAGTGCGACCGGGACCAACGTGCAGGAGGTCGGCGTCGACGAGCCGGACCTGGTCAAGACAGACGGGCGCATTCTCGTACGCGCGGACAACGACGTCGTGACGGTGTACGACGTGACCGGAGAAGCACCGGTGTTGGTGTCGCGCCTCCAACTGAGCGACATCGGCGATGCCGAACTTCTGCTCGTCGGAGATCGAGTGGTCGTGATCGGTACCGACACCGCGACCCTGGATTCGGCCGGAGCGACCCCCTCAGAGGATGGCCGGGATCGGTTCTGGCCGGGGCCCTGGTCATTCGACACACGGGTGATGGTGCTGGACCTCGCAACGCCCGGGTCGCCCCAGATCGTGGCGGACACGGTCTACGACAGCAGTCTGGTCTCTGCCCGACAGCACGGCGATGTCGTCCGCCTCCTGTTGTCGGCCGACCTGCCTCAGCTCGACTTCGTCACCCCCGACGACGACACCACCGAGCGCCAGGCGGCGCAGGCCAACCGCGACTTGGTGCGTGCGACCACGCTCTCCGACTGGTTGCCGACCCTGACCACGAGCCTCGGGGGCAGCGACGTCCGAGCCTCTCGTCGACTGCGCCGATGTGGCGCTGCCGAGCCAAGACGGCGGATTGGGCACGATCAGCGTGATCGGCTTCGAACCAGCGGCTCCTGAGACCTGGTCGAGCGTGGCGGTGGCCACCTCCAGCGAGGTCGCCTACCTCTCCACCGACCGGCTCTACCTCGCCACGAACCCCTGGGGGGACGATTCCGTCGGCTGGTGGGGCGGCCTGCGCCGGGTGCTGCCGGGCATCGGCGGTCGCGAGGACGGCGAGACGGTGCTGCACAGCTTCGCTCTCGACGGGCTCGACACGACCTACGTCGCCACCGGGACCGTGGAGGGCTGGATCCAGGACCGCTGGGCGATGGACTCAGCGGAGGGCGTGCTGCGGCTCGCGGTCAGCCCGACCTCTCAGACCGGCAACTTCAACTCGGTCATCATGCTCGCCGAGCGCGGTACCGCCCTCGTGGAGCAGGGCCGGGCCGACAAGCTCGGTGTCAACGAGGAGATCAAGTCGGTGCGCTGGTTCGACGACCTGGCCATCGTCGTGACGTTCCGCCAGACCGACCCGTTGTATGCCATCGATCTCGCCGACCCCTCCGAGCCGCGGGTACTAGGGAAGTTGAAGATCCCTGGGTTCTCGGAGTACCTACACCCGGTGGGGTCGTCGCAGCTGATCGGAATCGGGCAGAACGCGGACGAGAAGACCGGCCAGACTCTGGGCGCCCAGGCCGCATTGTTCGACATCTCCGATCTCACCGATCCACTGCGGCTCGATGTGGTGACCTATCGCAAGAACTCCTGGGCGGGTGCCGCCAACGACCCGCGCCAGTTCACCTGGCTGCCCGACAGCCGCACCGCGTTGACCGTGGTGGCGCAGGGGTGGCAGGGCACGACCGGGTGGGTCTCCACGCTCAGGGTCGACGGCGACACTCTTCGCAACGAGATGGTGGCTGTCGAGTACGGCAGCGACGTGGCGAAGGTGCGCCTGGTCCCGCTTCCTTCCGGCAAGGTCGTGCTCGTCACTGGCGAGGACGTCTCCTTCTTCCCGCTGACCCGCTAGTGCGATGGGATCAGGCACCGTGGGAGGAGTCCAGCTGAAAGACATACGCGAAGGCCGGCGCCGTGTAGGCGATGCCCCGATTCGTGGCGTGCAGGCTCTCCCGGGTGGCCGCGGGGCCGCGCTTCGGGATCAGGAAGCTGTCGAGGTCGTGCCGGCGCACGGTGTACGCGGCGTCGCGCGCCATGATGGCGGCAACCAGACGGTACCGGGGATCGAGACTGGCCATCGCTGCGTCTCCGTGGCTGGGGTTGACCAGCAGCAACCCACCGGGTCGCAGGTGGCGGGTGCAGTGCTCGGAGACGAACCCGGCGTAGAGCGAGATCAGCAGGTCGTAGTGCCGCTCGGGCAGCGGGAGCGTCGACGTGTAGTCGGCCGGCAGGAAGCTCCACTCCGCGGATTCGATCCCGTGACGATTGGTAGCGATGAGCTCATCGACGCCCTCGGTGTCGGCGAAGAACTGGGCTGCACGGCGGTCGACATCGACGTAGGTGAGCGTGTCGATGACGAAGGACGGCGCGATGTCGACGTAGCACCCCGGGTAGAGGGCGGTCGAGACGTCGAAGGCCTCCGTGACGGCGGAGAACAGGCGGTGGCGGTCGCCGGGATGCTGGTTGTGGCGGTCCCAGAGGCGACGGGTGCGCTCCTTCATGCCGGCTTGCCGGCGACGATGACGGTGGCGGGGGTGCCGCCCACGGTGCGATACGTCGACGAGGCGTCGACCAGGCCGACGTTGATCAACAGCGCCACCAGGGCGTCGACGTCGATCGCGTGGGGGCCGTGGTGCGTTTCCCCGGCAACCATGGCGAAGGGGTGCCCGGGGTGGCTCAGGTCCTCCTCCACCAGGACGACCCGGCCACCCGGGCGCAGCACCCGGGCCAGTTCGGCGGCGAATCGGTCCAGGTCCGCGAAGTGGTGGGTGGCGTTGACCGACCACAGTGCGTCGACCGAGCAGGTCTCCACCGGCAGCGCCTCGGCGGTCCCGGCACGCACGTCGATGGCGCCGAGGCGGCTGCGCGCGAAGCATCGCAATCGAAGAACTCCGCGCATCATGGCGGACGGGTCGACCGCGATGACACGACCACCACGTGCCCCCACCAATGGCGCGGCCTCGATGCTCGCAGGACCTAAGCCGGCGCCAAGATCGAGGACGACCTCGCCGGGTTGTGGATCGACCAGCTCAACAGCGGCGCGGTTGAGGTCGGAGGCCCAGAAGTCCCTGACCGAGCCGGCGACGTGCCACGCGAGCCGGACCCGGTCGATGAGCCGGGTGAGTACCGTCATGTGTACGCTCCCTTCGAATGACTGACGGTCAGTGACCGCTAGTCAGAGTGTGACCACTGGTCAGTCGTGAGTCAAGTCGCTACCATCGCTGCGGTGAGAAAGACGCCGGCAACAAGCGCGGAGCCGCGCTACCGTCCGGCGGCGGTGCGGCGCCAGCAAATCCTTGACGCCGCGGCGACACTGGCCGTCCGCGAGGGCCTCGAGCGCACCTCGATTGCGGAGGTCGCCGCCGAGGCGGGCGTCGCCAAGGGGGCGATCTATCTGCATTTCGCCTCCCGCAGCGAACTGATCGCGGGCCTCCAGGAGCGGGTGTGGTCGCAGATGATGGAGCAACCCCGCATCGTCGCCCACAACGAAGCCCTGCCGTGGGCAGAGCGACTCGATTCGGTCGTCGCCCACTGGGTGCGCTTCGAGCTGGAGAACCAGTCGCTCTACCACGCGGTCTTCCACACCGTGCCGACCGAGAGCGCCGAACCTTTGATTGAGGCTCGCGATGTGCTCTCGGGTCTGCTGGCCGGTGGGGCGGCGGCGGATGAATTCGATCTGCATGGCATCGACACCGCGACGGTGGTGGAGTTCCTCCTGCACGCCTACGTCGGTCCCTGCTTTCACGCCGGCCACGGCCAAGAGCAGGTCATCGCCGACGTGCAGCGGCTGTTCCGCCGCGTCGTCGGCGTACGCGAGTCCGCCATCATCAAGGACTGATCAGCGCAGGGCCGCCAGCGACGCCAGGAACTGTGAGCACCCTTCGTGAACTCGATGCGTCGCAAGGTCGTCGCCACGCGTGATCCCCCGATTGACGATCACGATCGGCACATCCATGCCCGCGGCTCGGCGCACGAATCTCAACCCACTCATCACCGTCAGCGACGAGCCGGCGACCAGGAGCGCTCCATCGGCATCGGCCAGCTCCTCGATCGCGTCGTAGCAGCGCTGTACCCGATCCCGCGGCACGTTCTCGCCGAAGAACACGACGTTGGGTTTGAGCGGCCCGCCGCAGTCTTCGCAGGGCGAGACCGCGAAACCGCGCACGTCATCGAACTCGATATCCCCGTCGGGGCGCACCAACAGCTCCCGGCGGAGGGCCCAGGCAGCCCAGTCCTGGTTGTCGGCGTCCAAGCGGGCCTGGAGTCGTGGACGGGTCGAGATCTGACCGCAATCGAGACACACCACTTCGCTGATCCGGCCATGCAGCGCAACCAGCCGCCGGGAACCGGCGCGCTCGTGCAATCCGTCGACATTCTGAGTGATCAGAAGGGTGGGGTCCACAGCCGCGACGGCTCGGTGACCGTCGTTCGGCTGCGCATCGCCCATCACTCCCCAACCCAGATAGCTACGCGCCCAATAGCGCTGCTGGGCGGTTGCCCCGGAGACGAACTCGCCATAGGTCATCGGAGTACGAGCGGGCTTGCCGGGGCCGCGATAGTCGGGGATCCCGGAATCGGTGCTGACTCCGGCTCCGGTCAGGATCACCAGGCGACGGGCCGCCAACACGTCGAGGGCCGCGAGCGCGTTGCCCGTCTCGCGCCCCACCGTCGGCGCAATTCCCGCCATCGGCGGCGAGCTCGGCGTCGTCATCGCGCGTAGCGGGCCGCGGCCCGAGCACGAGCTTTGATCGCCTGGTCCTCGCGGTTCTTCGGAGCGGCCGTCGTGACCAATGCCCCGAGCAGGTGCTCGGTGGCATGAGCGATCTCCTCCACCGCCGCGTCGAAGGCGGCTTGGTTGACCTGCGAGGGCTTGGTGGTCCCGCTCACCTTGCGGACGTACTGCAGGGCCGCGGCCCGCACCTCATCACGCGTCGTCGGTGGTTCGAAGTTGTTCAGGGGCCTGATGTTGCGGCACATGACCCGAGAATAGCCGCGGCGGGGTCGCCGCACTCCCCCGACGAACGAGGACGGCCGCGGGCAGTGCCAGTCACTGGGCCAGTCACTGGGCCAGTCGCTGGGCCAGTCGCTGGGCCAGTCGCTGGGCTAGTCGCTGGGGCGGCGGGTGACGAAGAGGTGATCGGCGATCTCCGCATCGATCTCGGTGCTCTCACCGCCGGAGACCAACAGCACCCCGGTCTCGGTGGCGGACACGACAACGCTCTTGTCCGGCAACGCACCGGCACGACGAAGCGACGCCATCAGCTCTTCGTCCTTCTGCACCTCTTCGGCGATCCGGCGGATCCGCACCCGCACCGGCTCGACCGAGGCCACCTCGGACAGCGCCTCGACGCCGTCCATGAACTCCTCGGCATCAGCGGTTTCGCCCAGTTCGTCCAAACCGGGGATCGGGTTGCCGTAGGGCGACTCCGTGGGGTGATCGAGCAGCTCGATCAGACGTCGCTCCACCGTCTCCGACATCACATGCTCCCAGCGACAGGCTTCGGCATGCACCAACTCCCAGTCCAGGCCGATGACGTCGGTCAGCAAGCGTTCGGCCAAGCGGTGCTTGCGCATCACCCGAGTCGCCAGGCGCATTCCCTCGTCGGTCAGCTCCAGATGCCGATCACCCTCGATCGTCACCAGACCGTCGCGCTCCATCCTCGCCACGGTCTGCGACACGGTCGGCCCCGATTGGTGCAGCCGCTCGGCGATTCGGGCCCGCAGCGGCACGATGTCTTCCTCGACCAACTCATAGATGGTCCGCAGGTACATCTCGGTGGTGTCGATGAGATCGCTCACCGCGTCATGCTAGACCGCATGTCCACGAGCGAGCATTCGTCCACCGACCCCGCAGCCTCAGACGCCGCCGGCGCCACGGCCACGGTGCTGACCATCCCCGCACGGTTCTGCGGCCCGCCCGCCTCCGGCAACGGAGGCTGGAGTGCCGGCGCCTTCGCCCAGGTGATCGGCAGCCGCTCTGACGATGGATGGGCGCCGGTCGAGGTGACGTTGCGCCAACCACCTCCGCTCGACGACCCCCTGGCCATCGCCAGGACCGCCGATGGATGGGCGCTACGAGGCGATCAGGGTGAGGTGGCGACCGCCCGGGTCCTGACCGATCCCGTCACGGATCAGCCTGAGCCGCTCACTCCTGTCGATGTCGAGGCTGCGCGCTCAGCGATGGTCGGCTACGTCGGCGCGACGGGTCACCCTTTCCCGACCTGCTTCGTGTGTGGCACCGGCCGGGCCGCGGGTGACGGACTGCGCATCTTCCCGGGCCGGATCGCCGACGCGGACGATGGCTCCATGCGGGTGGCGTCGACCTGGACCCCGCAGGCCTCCCACGCGACCGACGCAGAGCCGGGCACGGCCTCCCTGCCGATCACCTGGGGAGCTCTGGACTGCGCGGGCGCCTGGGCGGCCGACTTCGGCGAGCGCTTGCTGGTGCTCGGCCGGATGACGGCGCGAGTGCGGCGACTCCCCCGGGTCGGCCGCGTCCACGTGGTGGTCGGGCAGGTCCGCGGTCGGGATGGCCGCAAGACCTTCACGGCCACCAGCCTTTTCGACGAGTACGGCGACCAACTCGGTTCGAGTGAGCAGACGTGGATCTCCGTCGAGCGCGACCAGTTCAGTGGCTGATTCGCTTAGGAGATCAGGGGGAGAGTTCATGGTCGACCGGGCGCGGTCCGACCGCGACCGCTGGCTGCAACAATTGCTCGCGCACTGGTCGCCCGCAGGCATCGACACCTTCCGGGGCTATCCCGAACTCTTCGCCGCCGACCTGTCCGACTCCCTGACCAACGAAGGAAGCCACCGATGAGCTCCGCCGCTCCGGCACCCTCCCCCGCCACGAACACCGGGGGGAGTTTCACTCATCGCCAAGTCGCCACCATCTTGTCGGGCTTGATGTTGGGCATGTTCTTGGCTGCGCTCGACCAGACGATTGTCGCGACCTCGATCCGCACGATCGCCGATGACCTCAATGGCCTGAGCCAGCAGGCCTGGGCGACGACGGCGTACCTCATCACCGCGACGATCAGCACGCCGCTGTACGGCAAGCTCGGCGACATCTACGGCCGCAAGCGCCTCTTTCTCACCGCGATCACCGTGTTCGTCGCCGGCTCCGTCCTGTGCACCCTGTCGGCCTCAATGCTCCAATTGGCCGGCTTCCGGGCGATCCAAGGTCTCGGCGCGGGTGGGCTGTTCTCGCTGGCGCTCGCCATCGTGGGCGACATCGTCCCCCCGCGGGAGCGCGCGAAGTACCAAGGGCTATTTCTTGGCCGTCTTCGGCACCTCCTCGGTGCTCGGTCCGGTGATCGGAGGGTTCTTCGCCGGCACCGACCAGATCCTCGGCATCGCGGGCTGGCGCTGGGTGTTCTTGGTGAACGTACCGGTGGGCATCATCGCCCTGCTGACGGTCGAGCGGACCCTGCACCTGAAGCACACCCGCCTCAACCACCGGATCGACTGGGGCGGCGCCGCGCTGTTGGCGCTGACGCTGGTGCCCTTGCTGCTGATCGCCGAGCAGGGTCGCGACTGGGGTTGGACCTCCTCTGGCGCGGTCGCCTGCTACTCCGTGGGCGCCCTCGCCGCAGTGGGGTTCTTGTGGCAGGAGCGGCGGATGGGCGAGGAAGCGATCCTCCCTCTGGCCATGTTCGGCATTCGTACCGTCGGTGTCGCCTCGGCCGCATCGGTGATCATCGGTGTCGCAATGTTCGGCGGCCTTGCCGCACTCCCGCTCTACCTCCAGATCGTCAAGGGCGCCACCCCCACCGAGGCAGGTCTGCTGTTGCTACCGATGACCGGTGGAATCATGGTCGGCTCGATCATGTCCGGCATCATCATCTCGCGCACGGGGCGCTACCGGATCTTCCCCGTCATCGGGTGCGCCCTGCTGACGGTGTCCTTGTTCGTCTTCCACTTCATCGGGTTCGACACCCCGCTGTGGCAGACCAGCATCGTGATGGCCTTCTTCGGGGTGGGCTTGGGCTTCAACTTCCAGCCGCTCACACTCGCCGTGCAGAACGCCGTCCCGCCCCGCAACATCGGGGTTGCGACGTCCACCGCTACCTTCACCCGCCAGATCGGCGGCACCATCGGAACCGCGGTGTTCTTGTCCATTCTCTTCTCACGAGTGCCGGAAGAGATCGTCAAGGCCTTCGGAGTGATCTCTCCGACTCCCGCCTTCCAAACCGCGCTCAAGGACCCCGCGAACGCCGGCTTCGCCCAACAACTGTCGGCCTCGCAGGATCAGGGAGCAGCCGCGGCGACCGGCGTCCTCCAGGACAGCTCATTCCTGTCGACTCTGGATCCTGCGCTCGCCAAACCGTTCCTGGTCGGCTTCTCCAACGCCATGGACACCGTCTTCTTGGTGGGTGCGGCAGTGATGGTCTTCGGGTTCCTGATCATGCTCGCCTTGCCAGCCGTGGAGCTGCGTGACGGGTCGGCCTACGACGAACGCGCCGCCGAGGACGCCTGAGCCCGGCGTGTCGCCGGCCGACCGGCAGCCGCGGACGTCATCCGCACAGGGCGTTCTATAGCTACAGCTGTATGACGTCTCGGGGGTCGGCGATAAGCTCTGCCGATGCCGAATTTGATCGATCCAATCCAGGCCTCGGACCCCTGGTGGAAGCACGCCGTCTGCTACCAGATCTATGTCCGGAGCTTCGCCGACGGCAACGGCGACGGCATCGGCGATCTGCCCGGGATCAGGTCTCGACTGCCGTACCTGAAAAGCCTCGGCGTCGATGCGATCTGGGTGACCCCGTTCTATCCCTCGCCGCAACACGACCACGGCTACGACGTCTCCGACTACTTCGGCGTGGACCCGCTCTTCGGTCAGCTCAGCGACGCCGACGCTCTGATCGCGACCGCGCACGAACTCGGCCTTCGGGTGATCGTCGACATCGTGCCCAATCACACCAGCAGCGAGCACGAGTGGTTCCAGCAGGCCCTCAGCGCGCCCCCGGGATCCGCGGAGCGCGCCCGCTACTTCTTTCGTGACGGCTCGGGTCCCGACGGATCGGAGCCGCCAAACAATTGGGGCTCGGTGTTCGGAGGGGACGGCTGGACCAGGATCATCGAAGCCGACGGTCGCCCGGGCCAGTGGTATCTCCACCTGTTCGACACCACCCAGCCCGACCTCGACTGGCGCAACCCCGAGGTGCCCGAACTGTTCGAGCGGGTCCTGCGCTTCTGGCTCGACCGTGGGGTCGACGGTTTTCGCATCGACGTTGCCCACGGGATGTTCAAGGAGGCGTCGCTGCGCGACCAGATCCTCGTCGGCGACGGCTCGCCGCCGGACCATGCCTCGAGCGTCAACAGCGAGGGCGGCATGGTCGAGCGTCGGCTTGTCGATGAGCCGATGTGGGACCAACCAGAGGTCCACCAGATCTACCGCCAATGGCGGCTGCTCCTCGACTCCTATCCGGGGGAACGGATGGCGGTCGCGGAGGCGTGGACCCAGACGTTGGAGTCGATGGCTCGATTCGTCCGGTCCGACGAGCTGCCCCAGACCTTCAACTTCTCCTGGCTGCTGGCGACGTGGTCGGCGAAGGAGTTCGGCGAGGTGATCGACGACACCCTGGCCTTGATGGCGCACTCCGACGCCTCCCCGACCTGGGTGCTGTCCAACCACGATGTCATCCGGCACACCACCCGCTACGGCGGCGGCGAGCTCGGCCTTGCCAGAGCCCGCGCCGCGACGTTGACCATGCTCGCGCTGCCAGGCTCCTCCTACCTCTATCAAGGTGAGGAGCTGGGCCTGGAGCAGGTCGAGGTCGAGCCGGAGTTCCGCCAGGACCCCTCCTGGTTCCGTACCGGTGAGCCCGGGCGCGACGGCTGCCGGGTGCCGATGCCGTGGGCCGGTGCACATCCACCCTTCGGCTTCAGCGCAACCGGGGCCCAACCGTGGCTTCCCCAGCCTGCGCTGTGGGCGGACCTGAGCGCGGAAGCCCAGGACGCATCGCCGGACTCGACCTTGGCGTTCTATCGCGAGGCGCTGGCCGTCCGACGTACCTTCGCCGGCACCGCCGGCGACGCGGTGACCCGGCTGGATGGCGGGCCGGACGTGCTCGCCTTCCGACGCGGACCGATCACGGTGATGCTCAACTGCGGCACCACGTCCGCCGCCATTCCCGAGGGCGAGGTGCTGGTGTCGAGCACGGGGCTCGACGGTCGCGAACTGCCTCCGGACGCCGCCGTCTGGCTGCGCTGAGGTCGACGGACGCCGAGGTCAGCGGAAGAAGGCGAGGAACTTCTGCTTCTCGCCGCCGATCTTCCAGAAGTTGCCGCCGATCACGACGCCGCGGTCGGTGGCCGCGATGGTGCGCACGCCCCATTGGCTGTTGATCACCGGCGCGAAGTTGGGGTCCGCGACGCCGGTGGTGGCGTCGAGGGCCCGGATCCGCGCCATCCGGTCGTCGAGCGCGCCCTTGGCGAAGCCCATCCACAGCGTGCCGCGGTGGTAGGCCACCGTGTGCACGTCGCCGCTCACCTTGTGCCGGAAGACTCGCTCGCCGGAGTCGGTGGACCACGCCACGGCGCTGTCGATGTCGCCGCCGATTCCACCGTAGAGCAGCTTGCCGTCGGGGCTGATGTCGAGCGCACGGGTGGTGGCCGGCTTCTCGAACGTCAGCGTCTTCAGTTTGCCGTTGGATCCGTTCAGCAACGCGATCTTTCGCTGGTCGCTGCCGTTGACCTTGTAGAAGTTGCCGGCCACGTAGAGATCGTTGCCGCTACCTGATGACGGCGCGACGATCGCTCGCACCATCCGCTCCACGTCCGGGTCGAAGCCCTTGGAAGCCTTCCCCGACTTGGCCGAGACCTTGGCGAGGTAAGCCTGTGAACGTCCGTCGATGACAGTGAACTTGCCACCCACGTAGAGGTCGCTCTTCTGCACCTCCAGCGCCCGGACGGTGTTGTTGACCTCGACCTCGAACTTCTTGTCCACCGAGCCGTTCTTGGCGTCCAGTTTCACGAGTCGCTTGGCGGAGCTGCTGTCGACCGAGGTGAAATCACCACCTGCCCAGACGCTGTCGTCGTCGGCCTCAAGTGCCCAGACCACATCGTTGGCGCCGGGGTTCCATGACAGCGGCTTGCCGGTGGAGATGGAGAAGGCAGCCAGTCGGTTGCGGTCCATGCGGTCTCCGCTGCTGGAGACGACCGCGGTGAAGCGGCCACCGACGTACACGGTGTCACCGATGACCGCAGAGGCGTAGACGGGTCCATTGACCTGCCAAGAGGCGTCCGGCGCATCGTCGACGACGCCTGCGGAGGCTGGTGCTGCCAGCAACGGCAGCGAGAGCAAGGCGGTGGACACACCGGCGACAGTGGACGTGGCTAGACGATTGACGAACTTCCCCATGGATCAAGCGTGGGGCAAGCGAGGGTCACGCCGCTGGAGATTGCTTGAAAACGCAGACGACCCGCAGGAGTGGCCTAGACGGCCGGGCGCCGGGGACGTTCCGGCACCTTCTCCTGCGGGTCGGGTGTCTGCGTTTGGATTGCCAGCAGTACTACGGACGGCTGGCCGCCGGTTGCTGCTAGACCGCAGCCACCTCACGCGTCCTCAAAGTATTCAACCTCGGACCACCTCCTTTCCCGTGTCCGACCACGGTAGGTGCTCCGGCGCCCGGACTCAAGACATTTCATGCGCGTCAACCCGGCGCCCCGGCGATGTCGGGCTGCGCCTCGGTCTCCTCGCTGTCGGGGCGAGTGAACTGGGAGCGGTACAGCCTCGCGTAGGCGCCGTCGGTGGCCAGCAGTTCGTCGTGGGTGCCCTGCTCGACGATGGCGCCGTCCTCCATCACCAAGATCACGTCGGCATCGCGGATCGTGGAGAGTCGGTGCGCGATCACGAACGACGTCCGATCGCTGCGCAGCGCCGCCATCGCATGCTGCAGAAGAAGCTCGGTGCGGGTGTCCACCGACGAGGTGGCCTCGTCGAGGATCAGCAACGCCGGATCGGACAGAAATGCCCGGGCGATCGTGACCAGTTGCCGCTCGCCGGCGGACAGGTTGGATCCTTCCTCGTCGATGACCGTGTCATAGCCGTCGGGCAGTGAGTGCACGAAACGGTCGACGAAGGTGGCTCTGGCCGCCTCCAGGATGTCGTCCTCGGTGGCGTCGGGTCGGCCGTAGGCGATGTTGGCCCGGATCGTGCCCTGGAACAGCCAGGTGTCCTGCAGGACCATGCCGGTCTGCGCACGCAACGCCGAGCGCGGCATGCTGGCGATGTCGATGCCATCGAGGGTGATCCGACCCGCGTCGAGTTCGTAGAAGCGCATGATCAGGTTGACCAGGGTGGTCTTGCCGGCGCCGGTCGGGCCCACGATCGCGACAGTGCTGCCGGGTTCGGCGGTCAGCGACAGGTCACGGATCAACGGGCGCTCGGGGTCATAGGAGAAGGCCACGTGGTCGAAGCGCACTTCGCCGCGGCGAACCTCGAGGGCCGCCGGTGCCGCGCTGCCCTCGAGTCGCTGCTCGGGGGCGTCGAGAAGCTCGAAGACCCGCTCGGCCGAGGCGATACCCGACTGCAGCAGATTGGCCATCGAGGCGACCTGCGACAGCGGCTGGTTGAACTGACGGGTGTATTGAATGAAGGCCTGCACCTCTCCCAGGGTCATCGACCCGTTGGCGACTCGGAGGCCACCGAGCACAGCGATGATGACGTAGTTGAGGTTTCCGATGAACATCATTACCGGCATGATCAGGCCGGAGATGAACTGCGCACCGAACGACGCCTGATAGAGCGCATCGTTCTCCTCCGCGAAGACCCTCTCGACCTCGCCCTGGCGACCGAACACCTTGACCAGCGCATGCCCGGAGAAGGTCTCCTCGATGTGGGCATTGAGGGTTCCGGTGCGTCGCCATTGGGCCACGAAGAGACCCTGACTGCGCCGCATGATGGCGGCCGCGACGACCATGGTCAACGGCACGGAGATCAGCGCCACCAGCGCCAGCAGTGGACTGATCCACACCATCATCGACAACACCGCCACCACCGTCAGCAACGACGTGAGCAGTTGGCTCATCGTCTGTTGCAGCGATTGGCTGACGTTGTCGATGTCGTTGGTGACTCGCGAGAGGACCTCACCACGGGGTTGTGAGTCGAAGAAGCTCAGCGGCAACCGGTTGATCTTGTCTTCGACGTCGGACCGCATCTTGAACACCGTCGCCTGCACGACGTCGTTGAGCAGATACCCCTGCAGCCAGCCGAGCATCGCGGCCACAACATAGATCCCCAAGACGATCAGCAGGGTGCGGCCGAGCGCGCCGAAATCGACGCCCTGCCCGATGACGACACCGCTCATGCCGGAGAGCAGGTCAGCGAGGTTGTCGTCACCGGAGGCTCGCATCATCGCGATCGCCTGGTCGACGGTGGTGCCCTCCGGAACCCGTTCGGCCAGGGTCTTGCCGACCAGTCCGGTGAAGACGACGTCGGTGGCGTGGCCGAGAATGCGGGGACCGATCGACATCAAGCCGACCGACACGACGGCGAGCACCACCACCGAGACGGCCTTGACCTTGTGGGGGCCGAGGTGGCGCAGCATGCGCTTGCCGGAGCCGACGAAATCGACGGCCTTCTGGCCCACCATCGCTCCCCCGAAGGGACCACGACCCGGGCCCCCGCCGCCCATCGGCGTCTGGATCCGCTCGGTCTGCTTCAACTGTCCGCCCGCGGGGCGAGGTGCTTCACTCATGCCGCCTCCTCCGCACTCAGTTGCGACGCAACGATCTCGCGGTAGGTCGCGCTGTCCGCCAACAGTTGGTCATGGGTGCCGCGCCCGACGATCCGACCGTCGTCCAGGACGAGGATCAGGTCGGCGTCGCGGATCGTGCTGACTCGCTGAGCGACGATCACCACCGTCGCCGCTCTGGTGATCGGCCGCAGGGCGGCCCGAAGACGTGCATCGGTGGCCAGGTCGAGGGCGGAGAAGGAGTCGTCGAAGAGGTAGATCTCGGGGCGGCGGACGATCGCCCGGGCGATTGCCAATCGCTGCCGCTGCCCGCCGGAGAAGTTGTTGCCTCCTTGCGAGACGCTGGCATCCAGACCATCGGCAAGAGCTTCGACGAAGTCCCGCGCCTGGGCGATCTCGAGGGCCGACCACAGTTCGTCATCCGTGGCATCCGGTCGGCCGTACGCAAGGTTGCTGCGGATGGTGCCGGAGAAGAGATAGGCCTTCTGGGGCACCAGGCCGATCCGCGACCACAGGGCCTCTGGTTCGAGGCGACGAACGTCGATGCCGTCGACCCGAACCTCCCCGTGGGTGGCATCGAAGAGGCGCGGAACGAGGTTGATCAGCGTCGACTTCCCTGCGCCGGTGGAGCCGATCACCGCCACTGTTTGTCCTGGGCGCGCGGAGAACGTCAGGTCGGTCAGCACGGGAACCTCCGCGCCGGGATAGGCGAAGCTCACCCCCGCCAGGTCGAGCTCACCCAACCGCGGCGCGTCGATGACCGGATCGTCGTCGACGACAACGGTGGTGTCGGTGCGGAGCACCTCGGAGATCCGGTCGGCGCTGACGGCCGAGCGGGGCACCATGATCAGCATGAAGGTCGCCATCATCACCGACATCAGGATCTGCATCAGGTAGGTCAGAAAGGCGGTCAGCGCACCCACCTGCATCTGGCCGGCGTCCACCCGTTGACCGCCGAACCACAACACCGCGACGCTGGAGACGTTCACCACCAGCATCACCGCAGGGAACATGCCGGCCATCCACCGACCGGTGGTCAGCGCGACCGCGGTGAGGTCGGTGTTCGCCACCGCGAACCGCTCGGCCTCCACCGGCTCGCGAACGAAGGCGCGCACGACGCGGACCCCCGTGATCTGCTCGCGGAGCACCCTGTTGACCTCGTCGATGCGGCCTTGCATGAGCCGGAACCCCGGCACCATCCGCGAGACGATCAGGCCCACCACCAAGAACAACACCGGCACCACGACGGCCAGCAACCACGAGAGCCCGAGGTCCTCCCGCATGGCCATGATCACGCCGCCGACCATCATGATCGGCGCCGCGATCATCATGGTGCAGCCCAACAGGACCAGCATCTGCACCTGCTGGACGTCGTTGGTCGTGCGGGTGATCAGCGACGGCGCCCCGAAGTGCTGCACCTCGCGCTGCGAGAAGAGCCCCACCCGCGCGAACAAGTCGCGACGGAGGTCGCGACCGAACGCCATGGCGGTGCGCGCGCCGAACCAGACGGCGCCGACCGCGCAGAGCACCTGAACCAGCGTGATGGCGAGCATGATCCCGCCGAGCCGCCAGATCTCGCCGATGTCTCCCTGCGTGACGCCGTCGTCGATGATGGCCGCGTTGAGGCTGGGCAGATAGAGCATGGCGACCGTGCTGACGAACTGAAGCCCGACGACGGCGGCGAGCCAGGATCGATAGGGCACGAGTTTCTCGCGCAACAGGCTGAGGAGCATGTCAGTCCTCCTCGGGAAGCGGGTCGGTTCGATGAGCTGCGTCGTCGCGCAGGCGTACGCCGTCGAGCACGATGTCGACGATCTCCTCGGGCGAGAGCAGCCGATTCTCGGAAATGTGCGGGTGGCTACCGGCGAAGGTCAGCAACCGAATGACGCGGCCCACGTCGTCGACCGGCAGCCGAAGACGGTCGGCGTCGGGACCGATCAGGTCGGCCATCAGCTTGCCGGCCCGCTGCTTCCAGTCGCCGGGCTTGTCACCGCGATGTCGCGCTGCCGGAGGCGGCAGACCGAGCGCGGCCATCAGCCGAAACATGGTAACGAAGCGCCGTTGGAAACATCCGGTGATCGCCAGGAGGCGGGCGCGCAGCTCCTGGTCAGGATCGATCGCCGCCAGCTCCGCGAGAAAGACGGCGGGGTCGAAGACGTCGTCGAGGGCGGCGTCGACCAGGTCTTCCTTGGTGTCGAACACCCGGAAGATGGTGCCTTCGGCGACCCCGGCGGCCTCCGCGATCTGCTTCGTGGTGGTGGCGCGGCCATGCTCGACCAGAACCGGCACGGCAGCGGCGAGGATGGCGCGACGGCGTTCGTCGGGCGAAAGGCGAGGAGCTCGAGGCGACACCCAACGAGAGTAACTGAGTGAGCGCTCACTCACAAACGCTCATCTTCCGCCGACACGTCGCAAATCCCCGCCCACACGTCACGTATTGCCGGCGAGAGGTCACAAATCTCCGGCGAGACGTCACAAACATCTGCCCACACGTCACCTATGGGCGCCGAGATGCCAGATCGGTTCGACGACGGTACCGTCATCGGCGTGCTGCCCTTCTCTCGCCGTATGACGCCACTACTCCTGCTCGCGGCGCTCCCCGCGTATGCCGTCACCGTGGGTGCGACCGCTACCGCCTCCGCGGCGCCCGGGGTTCGCCCCGTTCCGGTGCCCAAGGCGGCACAGGCTGCGAACACCTCCCGCCCCGACCACGTGATCGGGAACGGCACACCTGCTAGTTGCACCTCGAGGAAGGTCGTCCGTGCGGTCGCCAAGGGCGGCAAGATCGTCTTCAGATGTGGTTCGTCGCCGGTGACGATCAAGATGAAACGCACCGCCAAGGTGGTCAACACATCCAAGAAGGTGGTGCTCGACGGCGGCGGACTGGTGACATTGAGCGGCGCGGGCAAGCGCCGGATTCTGTACCAGAACACCTGCGATCCCAAGCAGACCTGGACCACGTCACACTGCAACGACCAGGCCACGCCCCGTCTCGTCGTCCAGAATCTCCGATTCGCCAACGGCAATGCGTCTGGGCAAACCAAGGACGGCGGTGGCGGCGGAGCCATCTTCGTGCGCGGTGGACGCGTCAAGGTCATCAACACGACGTTCAGCGGCAATCGCTGCGACCGCACCGGACCCGACGTCGGGGGTGCCGCACTTCGGGTGCTCGATCAGTACCGCGACAAGCCGGTCTATGTGGTCGGCAGCACCTTCAAACGGGGCCGATGCAGCAACGGATCCGCGCTGAGCAGCATCGGAGTCTCGTGGCAGATCCTCAACAGCACCTTCAAACGCAACTCCGCGATCGGTCGGGGAGCAAACCCCGCGCGATCCGGCACACCCGGCGGAGGCAGCGGTGGGGCGCTCTACTTCGACGGCAACGAGTTCGCGGTTACCGTGGCCGGCACCAAGATCGTCCGCAATCGCGCCCGCGAAGGGGGCGGGGCCATCTTCTTCGTCAGCAACGACCGGACCGGGACGCTCACCATCCGTCGCTCAACACTGCGGATGAACCCCAGCGATGGCTTCGAGAACTACCCCGGCATCTTCTTCCTCGGCGCCAAACCTCCGAAGGTCAAGAACTCCATCGTCGAATGACACTGACGCTGCGTCTTTGCGGCGAACGCGAGCCGTAGTACGTGACGTGTCGGCGACAACAGGTGACGGGTCGGCGGCAACAGGTGACTTGTCGGCCGCAGTATGTGACGGGTCGGCGGCAACAGGTGACTTGTCGGCCGCAGTATGTGACGTGTCGGCGGGTGGTGGGGTCACGGGGCGAGGCGGTAGGTCGACCAGGTCCCGCTCGTGTCAGTGGTGGTGCTCGCGCGGCGATAGATCAGCCGGTCGTGCATGCGGCCCGGGCGACCCTGCCAGAACTCGATCAGTTCGGGTCGCACCCGGTAGCCACCCCACTCCTCGGGCACCGGGACCTCCTCGCTCTCGCCCCAGCGTTCCGTGGCGGTGGCATACCGCTCGTCGAGCTCGGCTCGACTCGCCACGACTCGTGATTGTGGGGATGCCCACGCGCCCACCCGTGATCGGCGCGGACGTGAGCCGAAGTAGGTCGCCACTTCGTCGCGCGTGACCAACGTGGTGGGGCCTTCGATGCGCACCTGCCGCTCCAGCGGATGCCACGGGAACAGCAGGGCGCAGCGGGGCTCTGCTGCCAGGTCCGCACCCTTGCGGGAGCTGAGGTTGGTGTAGAAGACGAAGCCGTCGGCGTCATACCCCTTGAGCAGCACCATCCGGGAACTCGGCGCTCCGTCGGCTCCAACGGTGGACACGACCATGGCGTTCGGGTCGTACAGCTCGGCCTCGACCGCCTCTCGCAACCAGCGCTCGAAGAGGTCGAGCGGGTCAGCTGTCAGATCGGCCTCGGTCAGCCCGCCGCGCGCGTAGTTCTCGCGCAGAGCCGCGACATCGACCGGAGGGCCCGCGTCCGCAGTGTTCATCGAAGCCGCCGGTGGTGGGCAGCAGGTTCGATGACCTCGACCGGCTCGGGGGTCGCGAGACCGGCCAGCAGATTTCGCAGATCCATGATCGGACCATAGCCCCTGTCCAGGCTTCAGGGCAGGTGCGGCCAAGGGGAGTTACCAGGGCACAATGGCAGGTCGAGCCCCCGCATGCCGCTGGCTCACGGAGGAAAGGGATCCGATGACCGAGGTGCAGCACGGCTTGGAGAACGTCGTCGCGTTCGCGACCGAGATCGCCGAGCCCGACAAAGAAGGATCGGCATTGCGCTACCGCGGGGTCGACATCGAGGAACTCGTCGGACGGGTGCCCTTCGAGAAGGTGTGGGGGCTGTTGATCGACGGCACCTACGACCCCGGACTTCCGCCCGCGGAGCCCTACAACCTGCCGATCCACACCGGTGACGTGCGGGCCGACGTTCAGGCGGGCGTGGCCATGCTGGCCCCCGCGCTCGGCATGAAGCAGACCTACGACATCTCTGATGAGCAGGCTCGCCTCGACCTGTCCCGGGTGGCGGTGATGGTGCTGTCGTATGCCGCACAGTCCGCCCGCGGGCTCGGCCGGCCGATCGTGCCGCAGGCCGAGGTCGACCGCGGACGCACCCTCGCCGAGCGCTTCCTGATCCGCTGGAAGGGCGAGGCGGACCCCAAGCAGACCAGGGCGATCGACGCGTACTGGTCGTCCGCCGCCGAACACGGTATGAACGCCTCGACTTTCACGGCTCGGGTCATCACCTCGACCGGCGCCGACGTCGCCGCCGCTTTCTCCGGTGCTATCGGCGCCATGAGCGGCCCGCTCCACGGCGGCGCCCCGTCGCGGGTGCTAGGGATGATCGAGGAGGTCGAGCGGCGCGGTGACGCGTCGGCCTACGTCAAGGAACTACTCGATGCCGGTGAGCGACTGATGGGCTTCGGCCACCGGGTCTATCGGGCCGAAGATCCGCGCGCACGGGTGTTGCGGCGCACCGCCGAGGAGCTCTCGGCGCCGCGCCATGAGGTCGCGGTCGCGCTGGAGCAGGCAGCCCTCGCAGAACTGCGCGAGCGGCGACCGGACCGGGTGCTCGAGACCAATGTGGAGTTCTGGGCGGCGATCGTCCTCGACTTCGCCGAAGTGCCGGCGCCGATGTTCACCTCGATGTTCACCTGCGCCCGAACGGGCGGCTGGTCGGCGCACATCCTGGAGCAGAAGAAGACCGGACGGCTGATCCGGCCCTCGGCGGTCTACACCGGTCCGGCCGCACGGCCGGCGTCCACGATCAGCGGCTGGGACGAAGCCTGGAACGCGTGATCGACCCGCGGTCCCGGATCAACCGGTCGGCTGGGAGAGGTACCACGAGGTCTTTCCGCGGGCGCCCTTGCGCGTCAGCGAAATGTGCATGTGATCGCGGTGCCGCAGGGTGGTCGAGCAGTTCTTGCGTCGTCGGCACGAGGAGCTGAGATAGCTCCGCTTCTCGAAACCGGAGTAGGCCGCCCACATCCGGTCGTTCCAGATGATGTACATGATGCCCATCCGCCGCGCGATCGCACGCTGCTCGCCAGTGTCGTCCGTGGCGAAGATCGTCTTCAGGAAGGCGCGAGCGAGCCGCCGATCCTTGCGCTTGCTCGCGTCGAGGGTCCAGTCGAAGGCGCGTGACTCGTAGTGTTCCGAGGTCCCCCGCCCGCAGCTGCGGGCGATCGGCCCGTACCCGCCGCCGTGCGCGACCAGCGCGTCGGCCAGCTGGAGGATGCCGGCCTTGGGTGTGCGCTTGCACTTGGTCTGCGGCTGATATCGCGCGTACGGCTCTACGGGGAGCTCCGGCTGCACCTGGGCCGCGAGGTCGCTGAAGTCGGGGGGGTCGCCGGCGGAGGCGGGCGGTCCGACAACGGCCAGCGCCAGGGTCGTGAGCAGCAGGCTCGCGAGGACGGCCAGGCAACGGGATCGCGCTCCCATTCGACGTCCCTCCTTTCCCTTGAGTATCAGGCGACTCATCGACCGTAGGTGTCGGCGGCGCCGCCCGCCAGGCTTCGCGAGAACTACAAGCCGGTAGTTAAGCCAGGTCGTTCGTGGCAGGATCGGCGTTCCATCGTGAGGAGGACGAGTGCCCAGCGACAGCCCGGTCGATCAGTGGAACGCGCAGGCGGCGGAGTTCGACGACGAGCCCGATCACGGGCTGCGCGACCCGGAGGTCCGCGAGGCATGGCGAGCCTTGCTCCGCGAGACGCTTCCTGCCCCTCCGGCCCGGGTTCTCGACCTCGGCTGTGGCACGGGCACGCTATCCGAACTGGTCGCCGCCGAGGGCTACGACGCGGTGGGCGTCGATTTCTCGCCCGCCATGATCGAGCGGGCGATGGCTAAACGCGGCTCGGCTGGCCGTCCGGTCTATCTGGTCGGGGATGCTGCGCGGCCGCCGGTGACGGGACCGTTCGACGTCGTCCTGTGTCGTCATGTGCTCTGGGCGCTCCCCGACCAGGAGGCGGTACTGCGGCGATGGTCGCGCTTGCTCACCGACCGCGGGCGGCTGGTCCTCATCGAGGGCCACTGGGCGACGGGGGCGGGCCTGACCGCCGCCGAGGTGCTGGCCCGGTTGGCCCAGGCGAACCGCCGCGGCATCGTGCGCCACCTCCCGGAGGCGGACTACTGGGGCCGAGCGATCACCGACGAGCGGTACCTGGTGATCAGTCAGTCCTGATTCAGCGCCGGGAGCGGGTACTTCGGCTGGTAGAGCATCAGCGAGCCGGCCCCCGGAACCTTGAGCGACACGGTGGTCCCCCAGTCCTGCTCGGTCACGTCGTCGCCGAACTCTGCGCCGCGAGACGCGAGATCGGCCATCGTCGCGGGCAGGTCGTCGCACGCCAACGACAGTTCGTGCCGCTGATCGGTTCCGCCGGTGTGGCCGGCGTGCTCCCAGCGGTTAGGGTGCACCCCGATCTCGCTGGGACCGGTCGTGAAGATCAACCAGCCGGCACCGTCCGTGTCGACGTGGGGCCATTGGACGACGTCCCTGAAGAAGGCGCGGGCAGCATCCGCGTCGTCGGCATAGATCAGCGCGTGGATGGCAACGAGCATGACGCCATGCTAATCGCGCCGGGTGCTCACCACCTCTCGACGAGTTCCTTGGCCTCCTTGAGCCCCAGCCCGGTCTGTTCGCGCACCAGTTTGATCGCGGAGATCTTCTGCCCGTTGTCGACGAGCACGCGTGCCTCGGACTGCCAGGTCGGGTCTGCCGTGGCAGCACCGGGTGCAGCGACGCGTCCAGCGGCCGACAGCCGCTCCACGAGTGCTTCCAGTCGGCGAACCCGCACCTCAAGCAGATTGAAGTCGTTCTGGCTGACGCCGCCGTCGGAACCGAAGATGCCCATGGCCATGCAGCTTAGGTCGACCGATCAGAGCGCGCGGCCGAAATAGCGAACCCGCGGATCGTCCCGGTAGTAGCCGAAGCCTTCGACGGTCGCGTAACCCATCGCGAGGTAGAGCGCGATCGCCTCCGGTTGCACCTCGCCGGTCTCCAACACCATCACGTCGGCGCCCGCGGCGCGAGCATCGCCTTCCAGATGGAGCAGCAGCGCGCGCCCCAGCCCGGCCCGGCGGACCGCGGTGGCGACATACATCCGCTTCACCTCGGCGGCGCGGGTGCATCCGAGGGCCGCGACATCGGGACGGAACCGCCACGCTCCGGTCGCCACCGGGCGATCCCCGAGGTAGCCGACGAAGAAGGCACCGAGAGGAGCTGCGAACTCCTCGGGCTGATACGGCGTATCGTCCCTCCCGCCATAGCGGATGACATACTCCGCCTGCAGGTCCTCGGTGAGGGCGACCGCGATCGGGTCGGTGATGGACATCCGCTCGAAGCGAGCCGGAACGGCATTCCCCGGGCTGCGTTGAGACATGGCTCCTCCTGTCGCCCAGTCGGATCGCCGACGGTGGACCGCTGCCGACACCAATGCCGTCAGCGGGGACGGGCGATGTCACAATAGGGCCACCGACATCGTCGTCGGACCAGCCGCCCCGACCACCCGCAAAGGTGCCACTCCGCGATGACCGACGACGCCACGACCCTCACCATCCCCGCCGATCTGTTGCCCGCTGACGGTCGATTCGGTGCCGGGCCCTCCAAGATCCAGACCAGCCACCTCGAGTCGTTGGCCGCGACGGGGTCTTCCCTGATGGGCACCTCGCACCGCCAGGCACCGGTCAAGAACACCGTAGGCCGCGTGCGAGACGGCCTCGCCAGCTTCTTCGACCTGCCCGCGGGATACCAGATCGTGCTCGGCAACGGCGGAGCCACGGCCTTCTGGGACATCGCGACGTTCGGGCTGATCCGCTCGAGGAGCCAACACCTCTCGTTCGGGGAGTTCTCCTCCAAGTTCGCCAAGGCCGCCGGCGAGGCGCCCTGGCTCGACGCGCCGTCGGTGATCACGGCCGATCCCGGATCGCGTCCCACCGCGGTCGCGGAGGCAGGTGTCGACGCCTACGCGTGGGCCCACAACGAGACCTCGACCGCCGTGATGGCGCCGGTTCACCGGGTCGAGGGGGCCGACGAGGGCGCGCTGATCCTGATCGACGCGACATCGGGGGCGGGCGGCCTGCCGGTTGACCTGAACGATGCGGACGTCTACTACTTCGCGCCCCAGAAGTGCTTCGCCTCCGACGGCGGGCTGTGGGTGGCGGCCATGTCTCCGGCCGCCCTGGAGCGCGCCGCCGAGATCTCCGCGTCGCAGCGGTTCGTGCCCGCTTTCTTCGACCTGCCGACCGCGATCGACAATTCCGCCAAGAACCAGACCTACAACACACCGTCGGTCGCGACCTTGTTCTTGATGGCCGAGCAGTTGGACTGGATGAACGCCTCCGGCGGTCTTGCGGGCATGGTCGAGCGCACCACCCGCTCCTCCGACGCGCTGTACGGCTGGGCAGAGCAGACCGCATACACCACGCCGTACGTCGCCGACGCCAGCCACCGTTCATTGGTGATCGGCACGATCGACTTCGACGACGCGGTGCCCGCCGACACGGTGGCCAAGGTGCTGCGCGCCAACGGCATCGTCGACACCGAGCCCTACCGCAAGCTGGGTCGCAACCAGCTCCGGATCGCGATGTACCCCGCGATCGACCCATCCGACGTCGAGGCCCTGACCGGCTGCATCGACTGGGTGGTCGACCACCTCTGATCGACACTCCACATCCACGAGCAACTCCGGCTCTCTCGGAATGCGATTTCGTACTGGACTATCCGGAGAGTCGGGCCGTCACCTGGTCGTAGGTGGTGGTGTCGAAGGCGACGATGCGGGCCTCGGATCACCGAGGTGTCGGTGCCGCGCAGGGTCTCGATCGCGGCGGCGATGGCGTCGTCCTTGGGCCAGCCATAGGCACCCGCGGAGATCAGTGGAAAGGCGAGCGAGCGCGGCCCCCAGTTCATCGGCGACCGCCAGCGCCCGCGAGTAGCACGACGTCAGGAGCGACCGGTCGGTCTCGCCGCGATGCCGGTTGGGTCCCACCACGTGGATCACCCACCGGGCAGGCAGCTCCCCCGCCGTGGTCCAGCCCGCGTCGCCGGTGGCGAGCCCCTCGGGAAAGCGGCGGCGGCATTCGGCCAACACGGCCGGCCCGCCGGCACGATGGATCGCTCCGTCCACTCCCGCGCCACCACGCATGGCGGCGTTGGCGGCGTTGACCACGGCATCGACCCGCTGCTGGGTGATGTCGCCGCAGACGACCGTCAGCTGCATCGCGCCTCCGTCGGTCAGCGCTCGATCGCGAGGTAGCGGAGATCCACGGTGAACGCGGCAACGTCCACCGAATCGGTGCCCCTCGTAAGGAAACTCCACACGGCGCCCGGCTCGCGCCGCGCGTCGCCGTTCGACGGCATTCCGTTGTCGCCGTCACCCCAACGGGGATCCGTCACCCACTCCGACTGACCGCTGGTGCCCGAAACGGTGGTCGTCGAAGTGGTTCCCCACACGTGCAACGTGCCGACATCGGGCGCTCCGGCAATGGTGGGGGCACCGCGGAACGCCACACGCACGGCGGCCACACCCCGCACGCCGGTCGCCTCTGGGACCTCGAGCAGGTGGTCGGAACTGGCTATCGCCTGGCGATCGATTTCGTAGGGGTCGGGGTCGGGGCAGAGCCGAGAGCGGTAGCTCAATCCGCCCGCGAACAGGTCGCTCGGCAGCACCTCGCCACAGGGTGGGCTTTCCCCGCACCCGTTGGCCTGGTTGTAGGTGCACGGCCCGAATCGGTGTTCGGAGGCGGGGATCGTCGTCGTGGTCTCCTTCCACGCCAGTTTGTTGGCCGAGACCCGGATCTTCATCGCCTTGGCGCGCACGCGGTTGCCGGCTTTGTCGCGGCCGGTGACGTCGGCCGTGTAACGCCCCGGGGGTAGGGGTTTGTTCGAGCGCCGCGCCGTCCAGCGGACCATCCGACCGTGACCGCGGATCTGGCCGTTGTTGTCGTTGGCCCACGGCCTGTTGACATCGGCCTTGCGCACGACCTTGCCGGCGCGGTTGCGGATCACCAGATGCATCGACTTCACCCGCTGCAACGGCTCGGGGGACCAGGCCGTCACCTCGATGGCGTCTCTCACATCGGTCGACCGCGGGAACACTCGTGGGGTGGCGCCGTCCGCCGCCGCGTAGCTCGGCGTCGTCAAGGTTGCCTTGTATGACGTGTCGATGGTGACATAGTCGATGGCCACCGGACTGCCGTTGGGGCGTCTGAGGCTCACGCTGTAGGGGCCCTGACCCAGCCGTCGTCCGCGATTGTCGCGCCCATCCCATCTCCAGTTGTAGGTGCCGGGCCGGTGCCAACCGAGGTCGACGGTCCGTACCAGCTTGGCCGAAGAGGCCGCTCCTCGGATCTCCAGGCGCGGACGAGTGGGGACGGGCACGGTATAGCGCACCCGCAACGTGTCCATGACCCCGTCGCCGTTGGGCGAGAACTCGTTGCGCACCTTGAGGTTGTAGGCCGCGAGGGTCGCGGACGGCGCGGCGACCACGGCCGCATTCAGCGCGGAACCCGTCAGCAGGCCCACCAGGAGCACGATCACGACCGAGCGACGTTGCATGAAGACTCCTCGAGATGGGTACCTGGTGCGCTGGGCGACGCACAGGCGGATGGCCCTGTGAGATCGCCGCGAGAGGACGACGGATCGTGTCATTTCGTGTGGCTTGCCGACTTCAGATCAGCGCGCCGAAGCCTACACCGACATCGGACGCCGCGCGGCCGTGGGCGGCCAGCACCGTCACGGCGCTGCTTCCCGCCGACGGCGCCGCAAGCTGGCGATCGCGAGCAGGGAGGAGACGGCGAGGACACCGGTGCCGATCCCCACCATGCGCGGCCACCCGATGTCCTCCGCCGACGTGGTCACGGTCGCGGTCGGCGGGTCCGATTGTTGACTGTCGTTTCCTTGTGAAGCGCTGGTGGGTCCAGACGTGGTGGCGGACCCCGGGCGGCCACCGTGGCGGAGCCCGAGCGGCGCGGGAACCCGCAGGATGGATTGCCCCCTGCCCTCCGACGACAGATAGATCCGTCCGGTCCGATCCAGCGCGAGCGCCTCACCTTGGGGCTGACTGGGCAGTTCGATGTCCTCGACGACTCGCCAGCCCGGCATCCGGAGCACCCTCGCCCTGGTGTAGGTGCGCAGCACCACGCTGCGCCCGTCGGCGCTGAAAGCGCCGTCGGTGACCAGCCGCCCGATCGCTCCCGGCTCGACGGTCTCGACCCGACGCAACTGGTTGGCGCGATCCGGGCGCAGCCGTCGGGGCGCGGCGTACACCGCGCCGCCCAGAAGGCTCTTGGTGACCACATAGAGCCGTTGGGTGACCGGATGAGCGAGCAGAGTCTCGGCATCATGGGCGCCGTCGGGATACACGAGTTCATAGGAGGTCGCGGCGCCGCTCGTCAGCGACACCCGGGCCACCTCGATGCTCTCGCGGGAGGACCCGTTGTCGCCGATGTCGCCGACCCAGACCAGCCCTGCCCCCGCCGGAGCGAGTGCCTCGACATCGGTGGGTGCCTCGCTCCAATCCACGACGCGCACCGTCTCACCGGTCGACGCCTCGACGACATACAGCCGCCCTGCGTCTCCGGAATCGTTGGTGGTCGCGAAGGTGACCGGTTGCGCTCCGCCCCGGCCGGACTCCGCGATCACCAGCCCGCTCGATTCGTCGATCCGATCGTCCATGAACGAGGTCACGATGGTGGCGTCTGCGTCCGCCACTGACGGCGCGGGCGGATGCACCCACGCCCCCACCGAGGCGAACGTGATCACCCCCAGACCGACGATCACCTCACGCATCGGCAGCTGGCGTTGTCGTCGTCTCGAGAAGCTGACCCAACCGCGGCAGCACGCCCCATGCGTCGACCAGGTCGTCGTACTCCCGCCGGACCTCGTCACCACGAGTCGGCGACCCCGTGTGCACCGCACGCAGGAGTGTGTTGCGTGGCGTGTGCTCGCTGCCGACGAACTCGACCACGTCGACGCGATAGCCCGACATCCGCAGGAGTGCGGCTCGCAGTGCATCGGTGAGCGTGTCGGCGAAGCGCTCCCGCAAGATCCCGTGCCTGATCACGAGGTCGTACGGCGCCGGCGGGGCAGACCTTCGCATCTGCGCGGCGATGTCGTGATGACAGCAGGGGGCGGCCAACACGACCGGGGCCTGCCAGGTGATCCCCCTGGCCAACGCGTCGTCGGTCGCCGTGTCGCAGGCATGCAGCGCGAGCACCACGTCGGGCGACT
Source organism: uncultured Actinomycetota bacterium (assembly GCA_963781605.1). Lineage (GTDB taxonomy): Bacteria > Actinomycetota > Actinomycetes > Propionibacteriales > Nocardioidaceae > Nocardioides. The sequence continues at coordinate 280,211 of CAWAGO010000008.1, read as the reverse complement.
CGTCGCCGATCTCCACGTCGGCGATTCCGCCCACGACGAACGTCGCGGCCCCCTCGGGCAAACCGAGTCGCTTCGCGACGGCCTCGTTGTGCTGGCGCGACTGCTCCTTGACGTCGACCCCGATCAGCCGCACCGGCCAGCCGCGTAGCTGAGTCAGATAGTGCTGAGCCGCGAAGGTCAGGTAAGCGTTTCCGCAGCCGAGGTCGACCACACGCCACGGGTCCTGCGACGTGGGCTCGCGCAGGTGCCCCTTGCTCAGGGCGTCGTCGATGGTCACCCCCAGCAATCGCACGAATTCCTCGACCTGGCGATACTTCGCTCGCCGCGTCGGTTTGACCCGCCCCTCACCGTCGCTGATGCCCAGCACTCTCAGCAGCGGGGCGTCCTCGGGCAGCGCGCGGGGCTTCTCGCGGTCATGGTCACGGGCCGCGGGCACCGGCTCAGCACGATCGGTGCTGTGCACCACCGCATCGAGCTTCTTGGTGATTCTCAATTGATGAGTCTGCGTGGTGGTGTCGACGTGCCAGTGGCCGAAGGGCTCGTCGAGCAGTGCGTCGAGGGCTTTAGCAGCCGGCTCACCCGCCGCGTGATTGCTGGTGTGTGCCTGGGTCGCGTCGTAGGTCGTGATCTGAAGATGGCGGCCCGCCTTGAGATCGACGTAACGGAGCTCGACACGCCGCCACGCCGGCGCGCGCCCCCTCATGCGGCCGGACGCGACCGCGCGGACCAGAACCTCCTGGTCGACGAGGGTGTGGCGGAGCCGAGCAAGCCCTCGTTCTCGGGATTCGGTGATCGAGGCCATGGCTTCTGCCTACCGGACCAACGCAGCGATCACGACGATCAACAACAACCCCGCCAGCGCCGCCGTGATGAGAGAGCGTCGTTGGTGAGGGTTCACCCCACGAGTCTACGGGCGCGTCAGCCGAGACCCAGATGCCCGGCGGCCTCGTCGAAGGCGGCCTCGGGATCGAGCACGTCCAACAGCACCGAGATCATCCCCGCCTCGCTGCCCGCGGCTACGTAACGTGGGTTGTCGTCAACGAACACCAGGTCGGCTGGGGCGACCCCGATCTCTTCGGCCGCCGAGGAGTAGGCCGCTGGGTCGGGCTTGCGAATCCCGCGTTCGGTGGCATCCCAACACACGTCGAAGAGGCCGAACCACTCTCGCGATTCGACCCACTCCCGGCCCTGGAAGTCCATCAGTTCGTTACTGAAGATGCCGGTCGGCAGCCCCGCTGCCCGGCAGCGGCGCAGAAGTGCCACGGCGCCGGTGCGAGCCGGCTCGATCCCTGGTTGCTGGAACATGGCGCGCATCAGGTGTGGGTGACCGTTGAGCGGCGCGCCGTTGGCGACGGCGGCGTCGGCGTTGCCGAGCCAATAGTCGCGTTCGGTGAGCTCGCCGGTCAGGTGCCGGTCCCAGAGCGGGTCGCCGCCGGCATCGAACGGTCCCCGCCCGGGCACCGTTCGCGGCGCAAGTTCGTTGAGCCTCTCGAACTCGTCGGCGATCTCCCACGCCGACTTGAGAAGCACAACTCCGACATCCAGCAACAGCCCCCGCGTCACGTTGGCGACCCTAGGCGGGCCCCCGACCTGAGCACACAGCCCGTCCCGCCAGGCGGGTCAGCCTCCGTCGCGACCGCCCCGCAGTCCGAGCGCCTCCTGAACCAGGTCGAGAACCTCGATCCGGCCGGTGCGAATGTCGCGAACCCCCACCCAGGCGGCGGCATCGGTGGTGCCGTCGGTTTCCAGGACGTGCGGCTCGTCGCTGCCGATCACGGAGGCCTCGAAGATCAGGTGGACGCCATGGAAGTCCTCGAAACGGCCGCTGGGCGCCGTGCCGTCGAAGTGCACATCGTGCACCCCGAGAACCCCGTTGATCTGCACGGTGACACCACACTCCTCGGTGACCTCACGAGCCAGAGCCTGGGCCGGCGACTCTCCGTGCGCCACCCCGCCACCCGGCAACGTCCACGCCCCCGCATGGAAGCCGCGTTCAGAGATCCGGGTCAGCAGCACCTCCGGTCCGGCGTCGCTCCGCCGCAGCAGCACCGCATACGCCGCCAGTCGCTGCAAGCGGAACGGCTCATAGTCGGCCAACGCCTCGGCGACCATGTGCGTCACCGCAGTTCTGCCCTGTTTGAGGTCGTCGATGGGGTGCCAGCGGGCCTCGACGGTCGAGCCCCCCACTTCGACGACACGAGGATCGGGGGCGTCCATCGGAACCCACCCGTCATAGACGATGCGCAGCGCGTGATAGTCGAATCGCCGGCCACCGCGATGGGTCGACGGAAGGTGAGCGGAGTAGACCCGCGCGGTCTCGCTCACGGCGGCCTCCAGCCCGGTCTCCTCATAGATCTCGCGCACCACGGCGTCGCGCGGGTCCTCACCGTGATCGAGTCCACCGCCGGGCAGCGCCCACAACTCGTCCTTGGCAATCCACGGGGCCAGCCTGCTGAGCAGGATGCGGTCATCGCGAATGATCACGGCATACGCCGCGACCCGCTGCCTGCGAGGGAGGTCGGCCATGATCTCCAACCTAGCGACCGGCGGTCATAGTTGAGTACGTTGGCGCGGTGGCAGCCTCTCGTGATCCGTGGCTCGACAATGTGAAGATGGTGCTGGTGACCATCGTGGTCATCGGTCACCTGCTGGTCGTGATGCAGATCAGCCGTCAGCAGGCCTGGGTCTACGACTTCATCTACTACTTCCACATTCCGGCATTCGTTCTGATCACCGGCTATCTGTCGCGTTCGTTCCGCTACACCCGGCGACACCTGATGTCGGTGCTGACGATGCTGGTCGTGCCCTACTTCATCTTCTCCTTCCTGATGGCGTGGTGGCGGCACCTGGCTGGTGGCGAAGTGCTCCTGGACCCGATGTTCACCAACCCACGCTGGCCGATGTGGTACCTCATCGTGACCGCGATGTGGCGGCTGGTGACGCCGATCCTGAAGTCACACATCGTGATGGTGCCGATCTCGATCGCGATCAGCCTGGGGGCGGGCCTGATCAACCAGGAGTTCTTCGACATCAACCGATTCTTGGGCTTCCTGCCGTTCTTCGTGATCGGCCTGCACCTGCGGCCCGAGCATCTCGCCAGATTGCGCACCGAGAAGGCCCGGATCGCCGGTGGCGTCGGCATCGCATTGACCTTCTGGCTCGCCCGCTACACCGATGACCTGTGGGCGACGCAGTTCTTGTTCTTCCGGGCCGAGTATGCCGAGTTGGGGGCGACGTTCGGCGACGGCGCGTGGATCCGGGCGCGGTTGATCGTGATCGCCCTAGTGGCGACCGCCTCGGTGTTGGCGTTGGTGCCTCGTCGCCAGTGCTTCCTGACCCAGATGGGCCTCTACTCGCTGGTGGTCTATCTCTGTCACGGCTTCTTCGTTCGGGGCCTGGAGTATCAGGGGTGGGCCGATGTGCTGCCGTCAGAGCACCCCTGGATCTCCATCGCCATCAACACGGTGATCGCGATCGGCATCGCGTTGTTCCTGGCCTGGCGGCCGGTCGCCGAGAAACTGCTGTGGCTCGTCGACCCGATCAACACCTTCCTCAAATACCGAGCACGCGGCACGACCGAGTCCTCGTCGCCGTCCCGGCGCTGAAAGCGACTTCTCCCGCGAGGTCGGCCCAGAAATCAACACTGAGCTCACCGGGAGATCGACTCGCGATCGACTAGCGAGCGGCGGTGCTCAGCTGAACGGCGGTCGCGCGTCGATGGCGATGGAGCGGCGTCCGGCGAACCGCCAGACCCGAGCGGCGCGATCACGATCCTCATCGGTGACGAGATTGCCCATCCATCGCAGCGCGAGCGTCATCAGCCAGTCCGAACGCATCCCGGCCGGCCCGAGCGTGGGCAGCAGCCGCGGAATGGTGACGAAGCCGGCCAAGCGCCGAGCGATCGAGAACGACTCGCCGTAGTGGTCACGCAGCAGGGCCGGCCACAGACTGCTCAGGTCCGCGTCGACAGGGCGCTCCGCGAACTCTTCCGCGATCATCCGGCCGGTCTCGAGCCCGTAGTCGATGCCTTCGCCGTTGAGCGGGTTCACACAACCGGCGGCATCGCCGATCAGTGCCCAGTTGGACCCGGCGACACCCGACACCGCACCTCCCATCGGCAGCAACGCCGAGGTCGGTGCCCGCAACTCGCCGGACAACTCGAAGTCCTCGCGCCGTTGATCGGCGTAGAAACTCATCAGCGGCCGCAGCGCGACGCCCGCGGGCCGCTTGGCGGTGGCGAGGGTGCCGACGCCGATGTTCACCTCCCCCGTGCCGAGGGGGAAGATCCAGCCGTAGCCGGACAGGATCTCGCCGGACTCCCCCCGCAACTCGAGGTGCGAACTGATCCAGGGGTCGTCACTCAGCTCCGAACTGATGTACGAGCGCCCCGCCACCCCGTACACCGTGTCGCGGTGCCACTCGCGACCCAGCAGTTTGCCGAGGGGCGAGCGAACGCCGTCGGCGACGACCAGCCGCGCGCAGCCGATCTCGAACCTCTCTCCCGCCCGCTCGAACTCGACGGCCGCGACCCGGCTTCCTTCGCGACGGACGCCGATCGCTCGGGCACCGTCGATCGCCCGAGCGCCCGCCTTGATCGCGGTGGTGCGCAGGTGGTCGTCGAGTTCGGTGCGGGCGACGGCCGAGCCCCACGACGGCAGGTTGCCCTCGGGCCAGGGCAGCAGCAAGGTCTGGCCGAAGCCGTGAGCCCTGAGGCCGCGGTTGACGGCGTGGGCGCGTAGCCAATCATCGAGCCCGAGTCGGCACAGCTCCCCCACGGCGCGAGGCGTCAGACCGTCGCCACAGGTCTTGTCGCGTGGAAAGACGGCGGCGTCCACGAGCATGACTTCCAGGCCGGCGCGGGCCGCCCAGGCCGCGGCCGCCGAACCCGCCGGGCCGGCACCCACGACCAGGACATCGGTCGAGGTCGGCGGCTGGCTGGTCACAGGAGGATTCTCTCAAGAGCACCAAGCGACCGCCCAATCGCGCCGCCTCGGCGGGGGGCGGGTCAGCATGCGAACGACCCGTCCGATCGGTGGACGCCGGTCGTAGGCTTTCGAGCATGGACGATCAGCCTCTCGCCTATCGGCTGCTCACGGGCACCGACGACCGCGCCTTCTGTGAGAAGGTGAGCGCGGCGTTGGCCGACGGCTACACCCTCCACGGATCGCCGGCGCTCACCCATGACGGAGAGCAGCTCGTCACCGCGCAGGCGGTGATCCGGCTGTGAACTACGCAGGCGACATCAGCCCCGAGGATGCCTGGGAGCGGTTGATCACCACCGATGACACGGTGCTGGTCGACGTCCGCACGAAGGCCGAGTGGTCGTGGGTCGGCGTACCGGACCTCACGCCCGCGGCCAAACAGTTGATCACCATCGAGTGGAACGACTGGCCGAGCGGCACCCTCAACGCCGGCTTCCTCGAGGAACTCGCAGCGGCCGGGGTCACCCCCCAACAGCCCGTCCTCTTCCTGTGTCGTTCCGGCGTGCGCTCCCAGCACGCCGCGGTCGCCGCGACCGCCGTCGGGTACGTCGCCGCCTACAATGTCGCGGGCGGCTTCGAGGGCGCCATCGACGGCGATGGCCATCGCGGCGTCGGCGGGTGGAAGGCCGCCGGCCTGCCGTGGCGCCAGACGTGAACGCCGTCGGCGACCCCTGGCGACCCGACACCCTGGCCGTCCGCACCGGCATCGACCGGTCGCAGTTCGCGGAGACCTCCGAGAGCCTCTACCTCACCTCCGGCTATGTCTATGAGACCGCAGCCGAGGCGGCCGCGGCATTCGCCGGCGAGACCGACCGCTACATGTACAGCCGGTTCGGCAACCCCACCCTGACGGCCTTCGCCGCTCGCCTGGCGGCGATGGAGGGCGCACCAGCGTGCTTCCCCACCGCGACCGGTATGGCGGCCATGTTCTATTCGCTGCTCGCCCTCACCCAGGCCGGCGATCGGATCGTGGCCAGCCGCAACCTGTTCGGATCCTGTTACACGGTGCTGGCCGACATCCTGCCCACCTACGGTGTGCGCACCGACTTCGTCGATGGCACCGACCTCGACCAGTGGGCGCAGGCGCTGACCACTCCGGCCACCGCCGTGTTCTTCGAGTCACCGAGCAATCCGATGCTCGAGATCGTCGACGTGGCGGCGATCTCCGACCTCGCGCACCGAGCCGGCGCGGTGGTCGTTGCCGACAACGCGATGGCCTCACCCGCCGTGCAGCGGCCGACCGAATTCGGCGCCGACATTGTGATCTACTCCACCACCAAGCACATCGACGGCCAGGGCCGAACCATGGGCGGGGCGATCCTCGGTCCGATCGACTACATCACCGGGCCGGTCAAAACGCTGATCCGCAACACCGGCCCGACGATGAACCCGCTGGCGGCGTGGGTGGCGTTGAAAGGACTGGAGACCCTGAGCCTGAGGGTGGAGCGCGGACAGGCCTCGGCGCTCGCCGTCGCTCGATTCCTGGAGAGCCACCCCGCCGTGGCATCGGTGCACTACCCGATGCTCGACTCCCACCCGCAACACGACCTGGCCAAGACCCAGATGACCGGTGGCGGCACCATCGTCACCTTCGAGGTCGCCGCCTCGCACGCCGACCGCGACGGTGCCGGCGGCGGCGGACAGCAGGCCGCGTTCAAGGCACTCGACGCCTTGCGGCTGTTCGACATCTCCAACAACTTCGGGGACGCGAAGTCCCTGGTCACTCACCCGGCGACCACCACGCACCACCGGATCGGGCCAGCGGCCCGCACTGCCATGGGCATCTCCGACGCCACGATCCGACTCTCGGTCGGGCTGGAAGACCCGGCCGACCTGATCGCCGACCTCGACGCCGCTCTCGGCTGAGCGTCCCCGTTGCGTGCAACGACGAAGCCCGCCCCACCTGATGCGGTGGGGCGGGCTTTCGGTATCGACAAGCTCGACCGGCCGGAGCTGGCTCGACCGGCCGGAGCCGGCCCTCGGGTCAGTTGGTGTAGGACCCGAAGTCGAAGTCGTCCAGCGCGACGGCCTGGGTGCTGCCGGTGTTGCCGAACTCGTAATCGTAGGAGTCGTAGCCGGTGACGGCATAGGCCGCAGCCCGGGCCTCCTCGGTCGGCTCCACGCGGATGTTGCGATAGCGCTCCAAGCCGGTGCCGGCCGGGATCAGCTTTCCGATGATCACGTTCTCCTTCAGCCCCCGCAGGGAGTCGGAGCGACCGTGGATCGCGGCATCGGTCAGCACTCGGGTGGTCTCCTGGAAGGAGGCCGCCGAGAGCCACGACTCGGTCGCCAGTGAGGCCTTGGTGATTCCCATCAGCACCGGACGGCCCGAGGCCGGTTTGCCACCCTCGGCGACAACGCGGCGGTTCTCGGTCTCGAAGAGCACCCGGTCGACGAGGTCCGACGGCAACAGGTTGGTGTCCCCGGACTCGATGACGGTGACCCGACGGAGCATCTGGCGCACGATGATCTCGATGTGCTTGTCGTGGATCGACACACCCTGGCTGCGGTAGACCGCCTGGACCTCGTCCACAAGGTGCTCCTGCGCCTTGCGAACACCGAGGATCCGGAGCACGTCCTGCGGGTCGGGAGTACCGACCGTCAGCATCTGACCGACCTCGATGTGGTCACCGTCGGCAACCATCAGCCGCGACCGCTTCGACACCGGGTATTCCTGCACCTCCGAGCCGTCATCGGGAGTGACGAGCACCTTGCGGGCCTTGTCGGTCTCCTCGATGGTGATCCGACCGGCGGCCTCCGAGATCGGTGACCGACCCTTGGGCGAGCGGGCCTCGAACAACTCGACCACACGGGGCAGACCCTGCGTGATGTCGTCGGCCGATGCCACACCACCGGTGTGGAACGTCCGCATCGTCAACTGGGTACCGGGCTCACCGATGGACTGTGCAGCGATGATGCCGACAGCCTCGCCGATGTCGACCAGCTTTCCGGTGGCCAGAGAGCGGCCGTAGCACTTCGCGCAGGTGCCGGTCTTGGCGTCGCAGGTCAGCACGGAGCGAACCTTGACCTCCTCGATACCGGCCGCGATCAGCTCGCCGATCTTGACGTCCCCGAGGTCCTCACCGGCCCCGGCGAGCACCTCGCCGGTCTCGGAGTGGGTGACCTCGGTCGCCGCCGAACGGGCGTAGGCCGCGGTCTCGGCGTTGTCGTCCTTGCGGACCACACCGTCCTCGCCCCGGACACCGATCCGCTTGGGCAGACCGCGCTCGGTGCCACAGTCGTCCTCGCGGATGATGACGTCCTGCGACACGTCGACCAGACGCCGGGTCAAGTAACCCGAGTCCGCCGTGCGGAGTGCGGTGTCGGCCAGTCCCTTGCGGGCGCCGTGGGTGGAGATGAAGTACTCCAGAACCGACAGTCCCTCGCGGAAGTTGGACTTGATCGGCCGCGGAATGATGTCGCCCTTGGGGTTGGCCACCAGCCCACGCATCGCCGCCACCTGACGGATCTGCATCATGTTTCCGGACGCACCGGAGTCGACCATCATGAAGATCGGGTTGGACCGATCGAAGGTCGCTTCCATCGCCTTGGCGACCTCGTTGGAGGCCTGCGTCCAGATCTCGATGAGCTCCTGACGACGCTCGTCGTCGGTGACCAGACCGCGTTCGAACTGCTTCTGGACCTTGTCGGCCTGCCCTTCGTAGCCCTCGAGGATCGCCGCCTTCTCCGGGGGCGTCGTGACGTCGTCGATGGAGACGGTCACGCCCGAGCGGGTGGCCCAGGCGAATCCGGCGTCCTTGAGTGCGTCGAGCGATGCCGCGACCTGAACCTTGGTGTAGCGCTCGGCCAGGTCGTTGACGATCGCACCCAGCGCCTTCTTGCCCACTTCGTAGTTCACGTAGGGGTAGTCGGCGGGCAGGGTCTCGTTGAACAGGGCACGACCGAGGCTGGTCTCGAGGGTCAGCGCACGACCCTCCTCCCAGTCGTCGACCTCGAGCTCCAGCGGAGGCACGATGTCGGCGAATCGGATGTTGACCTTGCTCTGCAGGCTGATCTCAGCCTTGTCGAAGGCCATGATTGCCTCGGCCACCGACGAGAAGGAGCGACCGGTCCCGGGCTGGTCGTCGCGCTCGGTGGTGAGGAAGAACAGGCCGATGATCATGTCCTGGGTGGGCATCGTCACCGGGCGACCGTCGGACGGCTTCAAGATGTTGTTGGTCGACAGCATCAAGATCCGGGCCTCGGCCTGAGCTTCGGCCGAGAGCGGCAGGTGCACGGCCATCTGGTCACCATCGAAGTCTGCGTTGAAGGCAGTGCAGACGAGCGGGTGGATCTGGATCGCCTTGCCCTCGATCAGCTGAGGCTCGAAGGCCTGGATGCCGAGACGGTGCAGGGTCGGCGCACGGTTGAGCAGCACCGGGTGTTCGGTGATGACCTCTTCGAGCACGTCCCACACGACCGGACGGGCGCGCTCGACCATCCTCTTGGCGGACTTGATGTTCTGCGCGTGGGACAGGTCGACCAGACGCTTCATGACGAACGGCTTGAACAGCTCCAGCGCCATCTGCTTGGGCAGACCACACTGGTGCAGCTTCAGCTGCGGACCCGACACGATGACCGAGCGACCCGAGTAGTCGACGCGCTTACCGAGCAGGTTCTGACGGAAGCGGCCCTGCTTGCCCTTGAGCATGTCGGACAGCGACTTGAGCGGGCGGTTGCCCGGTCCGGTGACCGGACGGCCACGGCGGCCGTTGTCGAACAACGAGTCGACGGCCTCCTGAAGCATCCGCTTCTCGTTGTTGACGATGATCTCCGGCGCGCCGAGGTCGAGCAGTCGCTTCAACCGGTTGTTCCGGTTGATCACGCGGCGGTAGAGGTCATTGAGGTCGGAGGTCGCGAACCGACCACCGTCGAGCTGCACCATCGGCCGGAGGTCGGGCGGGATCACCGGGACGGCGTCGAGCACCATGCCCTGCGGCTTGTTGCCGGTCTTGCGGAACGCGTCGACGACCTTCAGTCGCTTGAGCGCGCGCACCTTGCGCTGACCCTTGCCGGTGGCGATGGTCTCGCGAAGCGACTCGACCTCGGCCTCGACATCGAAGTCCTCGAGGCGCCGCTGGATCGCCATGGCACCCATGTGACCCTCGAAGTACTTGCCGAACCAGTTCTTCATCTCACGGTAGAGGAGTTCATCACCCATCAGGTCTTGGACCTTGAGGTTCTTGAACGTGGTCCACACCTCTTCGAGGCGGTCCAGCTCACGCTGCGAGCGGTCGCGGATCTGCTTCATCTCGCGCTCGGCGGCGTCCTTGACCTTCCGCTTGGCGTCGGACTTGGCGCCCTCGGACTCGAGCGTGGCGAGGTCTTCTTCGACCTTCTTGGAGCGGTCCTCGATGGCGCCGTCGCGGCGCTTCTCCAAGCGCTCCCGCTCCAGACCGACCTTGCCTTCCAGCGAGGACAGATCGCTGTGGCGAGCGTCCTCGTCGACGGAGGTGATCATGTAGGCGGCGAAGTAGATGACCTTCTCGAGGTCCTTCGGCGCCAGATCGAGCAGGTAGCCCAACCGGGACGGCACGCCCTTGAAGTACCAGATGTGGGTCACGGGGGCGGCGAGCTCGATGTGGCCCATCCGCTCGCGACGCACCTTGGAGCGGGTGACCTCGACGCCACAACGCTCACAGATGATCCCCTTGAAGCGGACCCGCTTGTACTTTCCGCAGTAGCACTCCCAGTCCCGGGTGGGACCGAAGATCTTCTCGCAGAACAGGCCGTCGCGCTCGGGCTTGAGCGTGCGGTAGTTGATGGTTTCGGGCTTCTTTACTTCGCCGTGGCTCCACGTGCGGATGTCGTCCGCGGTGGCCAGGCCGATCTGAAGCTGGTCGAAGAAGTTCACGTCAAGCACGGTGGCTATTGTCCTTCGTTAGATCTGATTCGAAACGGTGGGACTGACACCCCTGGCCCGCGGTCGGAACCACGGGACCGGGGTCCCCGCGAAGTTCTCAAGTAGAGCGACGAGCACTTCGCGGGGTGGTCAGACTTCTTCGACGCTGCTGGGCTCTCGACGCGACAGGTCGATACCGAGCTCTTCGGCCGCCCGGAAGACGTCTTCCTCGGCGTCCTTCATCTCGATGGCGGAGCCGTCTTGCGACAGCACCTCCACGTTGAGACAGAGCGACTGCATCTCCTTGACCAGAACCTTGAACGACTCGGGAATCCCGGAGTCGGGGATGTTCTCGCCCTTGACGATCGCCTCGTAGACCTTGACGCGCCCGGGCACGTCGTCGGACTTGATCGTGAGGAGCTCCTGCAGGGCGTAGGCGGCGCCGTACGCCTCCATGGCCCAGACCTCCATCTCACCGAATCGCTGGCCACCGAACTGAGCCTTACCGCCCAGCGGCTGCTGGGTGATCATCGAGTAGGGGCCGGTCGAGCGAGCGTGGATCTTGTCGTCGACGAGGTGGTGGAGCTTCAGGATGTACATGTAGCCGACCGAGATCGGATCCGGGAACGGTTCGCCGGAGCGACCGTCGAACAGGCTGGCCTTGCCGTTGTCACCGATCAGGCGCTGGCCGTCGCGGTTGGGCAGGGTCGAGCCGAGCAGACCGGTGATCTCATCCTCTCGGGCGCCGTCGAAGACCGGGGTGGCCACCAGGGTGTCCGGTTCGGCCTGGTCGGCGTGGATGTCGATGAGCCGCTGCTTCCAGCTGTCATCACTCCCGTCGCTCTCATGCAGTTCGAGGTTCCAGCCCTGCTTGGCCAGCCAGCCCAGGTGCAGCTCGAGGATCTGGCCGATGTTCATCCGTCGGGGTACACCCAGCGGGTTGAGGATGACGTCGACCGGGGTGCCGTCCTCCATGAACGGCATGTCCTCGATCGGCAGGATCTTGGCAATGACGCCCTTGTTGCCGTGCCGGCCGGCCAGCTTGTCGCCCACCGAGATCTTGCGCTTCTGGGCGACGTAGACCCGAACCAGCTCGTTGACGCCGGGAGGCAATTCGTCGCCGTCCTCGCGGTTGAACACGCGGACACCGATCACCGTGCCGGATTCACCGTGCGGGACCTTCATCGAGGTGTCGCGCACTTCGCGCGCCTTCTCTCCGAAGATCGCGCGGAGCAGACGCTCCTCGGGGGTCAGCTCGGTCTCGCCCTTCGGCGTCACCTTGCCGACCAGAATGTCACCGGTGGTGACCTCGGCGCCGATGCGGATGATGCCGCGCTCGTCGAGGTCGGCGAGCATCTCCTCGCTGACATTGGGAATGTCGCGGGTGATCTCCTCCGGCCCCAACTTGGTGTCGCGAGCGTCGACCTCGTGCTCCTCGATGTGGATGGAGGTCAGGTAGTCCTCCTGCACCAGCCGCTGGCTGAGGATGATGGCGTCCTCGTAGTTGTGGCCCTGCCACGGCATGAACGCCACCAGGAGGTTGGTGCCCAGCGCCATCTCGGCGTTGTCGGTGCACGGACCGTCGGCGATCGGGCTGCCGGCGAGTCCGTTCGCGGGATTGCGACCCTCGACCCGGTCACCCTCGGCGACCAACGGACGCTGGTTGATGCAGGTGCCCTGGTTGGAGCGGCGGAACTTCGCGAGCCGGTGGGTGGTGTAGGTGCCGTCGTCGTTCATGATCTCGATGACGTCGGCAGTCACCTCCTTGACCACTCCGCCCTTCTCGGCGGTGACCACGTCACCGGCGTCGACGGCGGCGCGGTATTCGATGCCGGTGCCGACCAGCGGCGCGTGGCTCTTGATCAGCGGCACCGCCTGGCGCTGCATGTTGGCGCCCATCAACGCACGGTTGGCGTCGTCGTGCTCGAGGAACGGGATCAGGGCCGTCGCGACCGACACCATCTGGCGCGGCGAGACGTCCATGTAGTCGACCTCGGAGGCCAGGATCGCGTCGACTTCACCGTGGCGCTGGCGCACGAGCACCCGCTCCTCGGCGAAGCGGTTCTCATCATCGAGCGGGGCGTTCGCCTGAGCGATGACGTAGCGGTCCTCGTCGTCGGCGGTGAGGTAGTCGACCTTGTCGGTGACCGTGCCGTTCTCGACCTTGCGGTAGGGGGTCTCGACGAAGCCGAACGGGTTGATCCGTCCATAGGAGGCCAGCGAGCCGATCAGACCGATGTTCGGACCTTCCGGCGTCTCGATCGGGCACATCCGGCCGTAGTGGCTGTGGTGAACGTCGCGGACCTCCATGCCCGCACGGTCACGGGACAGACCACCCGGACCCAGGGCCGACAGGCGACGCTTGTGCGTCAGGCCGGCGATGGGGTTGGTCTGGTCCATGAACTGGCTGAGCTGGGAGGTTCCGAAGAACTCCTTGAGCGCGGCCACCACAGGGCGGATGTTGATCAGTGACTGCGGCGTGATCGCTTCGACGTCCTGGGTCGTCATCCGCTCGCGGACCACGCGCTCCATCCGGGCCAGGCCGGTGCGAAGCTGGTTCTGGATCAGCTCGCCCACCGTGCGCATGCGTCGGTTGCCGAAGTGGTCGATGTCGTCGGAGGAGATCTCCAACGGCTCGCCGTTGGGGGCGTCGAGGGTCGTGCGGCCGTCGTGCAGGGCCACGATGAACCTGATCGTCGCGACGATGTCGTCGATGGTCAGCGTCTGCTGGTCGAACGCCTCGGTCAACCCCAGCTTCTTGTTGAGCTTGTAGCGCCCGACCTTGGCCGTGTCGTAGCGCTTGGGGTTGAAGTAGTAGTTGTTCAGCAGCGTCTGCGCCGCCTCCCGCGTCGGGGGTTCGCCCGGGCGCAGCTTGCGGTAGATGTCGAGCAGCGCGTCGTCCTGGGCCTGGGTGTTGTCCTTCTCCAGGGTCAGCATCATCGACTCGTACTCGCCGAACTCCTCGCGGATCTGCTCGTTGGTCCACCCGAGGGCCTTGAGCAGCACCGTGACGTTCTGCTTGCGCTTGCGGTCGAGGCGGACGCCGACCATGTCACGCTTGTCGATCTCGAACTCCAGCCAGGCACCGCGGCTGGGGATCAGCTTGGCGGTGTAGATGTCCTTGTCGGAGGTCTTGTCGGCCGTGCGCTCGAAGTAGACACCGGGCGAACGGACCAACTGCGAGACCACGACCCGCTCGGTGCCGTTGATGATGAAGGTGCCCTTGGGGCTCATCAGGGGGAAGTCGCCCATGAAGACCGTCTGGCCCTTGATCTCACCGGTGTCGTTGTTGGTGAACTCGGCGGAGACGTAGAGCGGCGCGGAATAGGTGAAGTCCTTCTCCTTGCACTCTTCCACGGTGTACTTCGGGTCGTAGAAGACCGGGTTCTCGAAGGAGAGGCTCATCGTCTCCGAGAAGTCCTCGATCGGGGAGATCTCCTCGAAGATCTCCTGCAGACCGGACTTGTCCGAGACGTCCTCGCCCTCGGCACGCCGACGCTCGACAGCTTGGGTCCAGAGCTCGTTGCCGACCAGCCAGTCGAAGCTGGTCGTCTGGAGAGAGAGGAGCTGCGGAATCTCGAGGGGTTCTTTGATCTTCGCGAACGAGATGCGGCGGGGGTTGGACGTCAGGGAAGTTGCAGAGTTACCAGCGGTGCTGCGCGCGGCCAAGAGTTCGTTCCTTCGTTGATGTCACTGAAGGGGAAAGTCACCAACCAACCACCCACCGGCCACCGGGCAGGCCAAAGGGCATTTGAGGGGAGGCGCAAGGATCGATGGTAGCGGATCAACGCGCGCGCTTCAACCCGGGTGTCAAACCAGCGACTGTGACAGCAGTGACAGAGCCAACCGGGACACTCCGGGTGTGCAGACGATGATGAACCGCGAAGCCGCTCAGGTCAAGCGACTCGGACGAATCGTTGTGGAGAAACCATCCGGCCCGAGGGGGTCGCCGGCCCTAGCCCTGGTGGGAATCGGCGACTGACAGGGCCTCGTCGAGGATGTCCAGACCACGTTCGGCGTCGGCGTCGGCGATGTTGAGCGGCGGTACGACGTGCAGCCGGTTGTAGTTGGCGAACGGCAGCATCCCCCCGGCCTTGCAGGCCGCGATGGTGGCATTCATCGCCGCGCTGGTTCCGCCGTAAGGAGCCAACGGCTCACGGGTGACGGGGTCCTTGACCAGATCCAGCGCCCAGAAGGCACCGACACCGCGCACCTCCCCCACCGACGGATGCCTCTCGGCGATCGTGGCCAATCCCGGTCCGAAGACGTCGCGCCCCAATCGGTCCGCGTTCTCGACCATGCCCTCTTCAGCCATCGCCTCCATCGTGGCCACGGCCGCCGCGCAGGCCAGCGGATGTCCGGAGTAGGTGAGGCCGCCGGGATAGGCCCGGTCGTCGAAGGTGGCCGCGATCTCGTCGCTGATCACGACCCCACCGAGAGGGACATACCCGGAGTTGACGCCCTTGGCGAAGGTGATCAGGTCCGGCTCGACGGCGTAGTGGTCGATCGAGAACCACCGGCCCGAGCGTCCGAAGCCGGCCATCACCTCGTCGGCCACATAGATGATCCCGTGCTTGTCGCAGAGTTCGCGGACGCCGGCGAGATAGCCGGGAGGCGGCAGCATGATCCCGGCGGTGCCCGGAATGGTCTCCAAGACGATCGCGGCGATGCTGCTCGGCCCCTCGAGCGCGATCACCTGTTCCAAGTGGGCCAGGGCTCGCTCGCACTCCTCGGTCTCGGTCGACGCATGGAAGGCGCTGCGGTAGAGAAAGGGGCCGAAGAAGTGCACGGTCCCGGCTGAGCCGTAGTCGTTGGCGATCCGGCGGGGGTCACCGGTCACATTGACCGCCAGCGCGGTTCCCCCGTGATAGGAGCGGTAGGTCGACAACACCTTGATCCGGCCGGTGTGCAGCCGCGCCATCCGGATCGCGTGCTCGATGGCATCGGCACCGCCGTTGGTGAAGAACACCTTGTTGAGCCGGTCGGGGGTGTGGGTGGTGATCAGCCGGGCGGCTTCGGAGCGCGCGGCGTTGGCGTGCTGCGGTGCGACGGTGCAGAGGGTCGCCGCCTGCTCCTGGATCGCGGCCACGACCTTGGGATGCTGGTGTCCGATATTGGTGAAGACCAGTTGCGATGTGAAGTCCAAGAACTCCTTGCCGTCGCCGTCCCAGACCCTCGAGCCCTCGGCGCGGGTGATCACCATCGGCTTGATCTGGGCCTGAGCCGACCAGGAGTGAAAGACGTGAGCGCGGTCCAGTTCATAGGTGCGGGCGGCGTCGATCATGACGCTCACCTTAGCCGCGCCGGCCCACGGTGGCTGGCCACGAACCAGACGAGCGGCCACCCCCCGAAGGGGATGACCGCTCGTCATGTCTGAGACGGCGGGACGCACCCGCCGCCTCAGACCATGGTCACTTGACGGTGACGGTGGCGCCGGCGCCCTCGAGGGACTCCTTGGCCTTCTCGGCAGCGTCCTTCGCAACGCCCTCGAGGATCGGCTTGGGAGCCGCCTCGACGAGGTCCTTGGCCTCCTTCAGACCGAGCGAAGTCAGCGCGCGCACCTCCTTGATGACGTTGATCTTCTTCTCGCCGGCAGCCTCGAGGATGACGTCGAACTCGTCCTGCTCGGCCGCGGCCTCGCCGGCGTCGCCGGCAGCGGCCGGGGCGCCTGCGGCCGCAACGGCCACGGGGGCAGCAGCGGTGACGCCGAAGGTGTCCTCGAACTGCTTCACGAACTCGCTCAGCTCAATGAGGGTCATCTCCTTGAACGCGTCGAGCAGCTCGTCGGTGGTGAGCTTCGCCATGATGGCGTTTCCTTCCGTTCGGTGGTCGGCCTGCCTGGCGGCAGTGACCTGGGTTTCTCAGGTGGATGGTTCGTCAGCGCGATCGGGTGATCAGGCGTCGGATTCGGCTGCCTCGTCTGCCTCGGCGGTGGCCTCCGCGGCGGGGGCGTCGGCCGCGTCGTCCGCAGCTGCCTCCTCGGTGGGGGCCGCCTCGTCGGCAGTCGGGGCGTCCTCGGCAGCGTCAGCAGCCGGCGTACCGGCTCCACCTGCGAGGATCGAGGGGTCTGCCTCGGCCTTCGCCTGCAAGGCGCCGGCGAGCCGGGCGGCCTGGGCGAGCGGGGCGTTGAGCAGGTAGACGGCCTGGGAGAGCGACGCGAGCATTGCGCCCGCCAGCTTGCCCATCAGCACCTCGCGAGACTCGAGCTCAGCAAGCTTGCTGATCTCGGCCGCGTCGAGAGCCTTGCCGTCCAAGATGCCGCCCTTGATGACAAGAGCGGGGTTGGCCTTGGCAAAATCACGCAGACCCTTCGCCGCCTCGACCACATCGCCGTTGATGAAGGCGATGGCCGTCGGGCCGGTGAGCAGGTCGTCGAAGCCGTCGATGCCCGCCTCAGTGGCGGCCAGCTTGGCCAGCGTGTTCTTGACCACGGCGTAGCTTGCGTTGTCACCGAGCAAGCGCCGCAACTCCTGCAGCTGCTTCACGGTGAGCCCGCGGTATTCGGTCAGCACAGCGCCTGCGGAATCGCTGAAGGACTCAGCGATCTCCGCCACAGCGGCTGTCTTTTCTGGCCGCGCCATGGGTCTCCTTCCGGACTTCGTCTCAACGAGACCGTCGAGGTGCAGGCCCTCGCAATAACAAACGCCCCAGGCGCAGGGCCCAGGGCGTGAAGGAGAAGTGCGGCGAACCGCCTTCGATCAAGCTCTGACACCTGCGCGGGTCGCCCGCTTGCGCGGACCTTCGATCTGGGCCTTCCACGGAACAGTCCGTGTCGGGTTCAGACAACCGGCGGTCTCTGGTTTCGAGTCGTGACTGTACCCCCGCGGCGCGAGCACGCCCAAATCGCGAGCTTTGCCAAAGCGGCCACACGAAGCCATCGGCTCTGGTGCAATGTCGGGGTGAGTTTCTCTTCCCTTTCGATCGGGTCGCACCGCGGCACCGACCCGCAACTGCACCCGCTCTATTCCGTGCTGGATGCCACCGACCACCGGCTCAATGGATTCGATCCATCGGTACGCGTGTGGCCCACCGGTTTCGACAAGCTCGATGAGGTGCTCCACGGCGGCTTCCGCTCCGGTTCCCTCGCACTGCTTGCCGGTCAGCAGGGCCTGGGCAAGACGACGCTCGCCATGCAGATCGCGCGCAACGCAGCCATGGCCGGCCGATCGGTCATCTACTTCTCCTACGAGCACAACCCCGAAAGCCTGCTGCAGAAGCTGGTCGCGCTCGAGATCGGTGAGCTCCTCGACTACGACGCCGCCAAACTGCAGGACGTCCGCCGAGCCTTCGAGGCCAACGACGGCACCGGTGGTGCCATCCGCGACCGGATGGCGATGATCAGCGGCGGTTCCGAGGGGCTGCGAAAGGTCCAGGAATACTCCCACCAACTTCACCTGCACCGCTCGACCGGGCGCACAACCACCCTCGGGGTGATCGCCAACGCCGTCGCCGAGGTCTCGCGGCGTACCGCCGAACCGCCTCTGGTGGTGGTCGACTATCTGCAGAAGGTGCGGGTTGCGAGCCAAGAGAACATGACCGAGGACGAGAAGGTCACCGTCGTCGTCGAGGAACTCAAGGACCTCGCGATCGATTCCGAATGCCCGGTGCTGTCGCTCGTCGCCTCGGACAAGGAAGGGTTGGGCACGGGCCAGCGGATGCGCGCGGTTCACATGCGCGGTTCGACGGCACTGGCCTACGAGGCGGACACCCTGATGATCCTCAACGCCAAGCACAACATCGTCGCCCGCCACCACCTGACCTTCGACCTCGGCGCTCTGGAGCGCTTCCGGGAATGGGTCATCCTGAGTGTCGAGAAGAACCGGATGGGCAGGGACGGCGTTGACCTGGAGTTCCGCAAGCGCTTCGAGCACAGCCGGTTCGACCCGTACGGCAACTTCGTCGCCGAGACCCTCGTCGACGAGCGCGTCGTCCAGGAGTGACCCAGGAGTGACCCACGGGCCGCCGCTAAGTCGCTTGTGATCCACGGGCGCTGCCGACGAGAGTAGGCAGATGACCTCGATCAGCGTCGCGCCTGCCATCGACGACCGCCGCTTCCTGGCCACCGACAAACTGGTGTGGTTCGACGAGGAGACGCCCTACCCGGCAGCTCTCCACCTCGTCGGAGTGCCCGCCGACCAGCGATTCGGCGCCGAGATGGAGGGCACCGACCCTGACACCTACGCCGGGATCTATGGCGTTCGCCCTCTGCAGTTGGCTGCCCCCGGACACGATGAACCACGACTGATCCCCGCGGCCGGTCTCACGTGGGTGGGAGTGCACCCGCTCCACCGTCGTCGCGGCGTGCTGAGCGCGATGATGCGGCACCACCTGACCGAGACAGCTCGCTCGGGCGTCGCGGTGTCGCTCCTCCAAGCGAGCGAAGCCGCCATCTATGGGCGCTTCGGCTACGGCCTCGGTCTGACCGAGTACCCACTCACGCTGAGCCGAGGAACGTCACTGACCGCACCCGGCCTCGACGCTGCCGCCGGGGCGCACACCGTCGAGCTGACCCGGGTGGACGCCGAAGGGATGGCCGAACGATTGCTGGCCTGCAATCGAGTGGTGGCCGCTGGAGAGCCCGGCACCTTGGTCTTCGCCGACGACTACTTCCGGCGGATCGTCTGGGAGCCGACGGAGGAACTGCGCGACAAAGAGCCGAGACGCGTCCTCTTCGCCCGCCTCGACGGCCAAGACGTCGGCGTGGCGGTCTTCCGACGCAGTCACAAGTGGGAGCACAGCCGGCCCGTGGGCAACCTGGACATCGGGTACCTCAGCGGTTCGCCCCCCGCCCGGCTCACCCTCCTGCGTCGGCTGCTCGACTTCGATCTGATGGCCACGATCAAGGTGCCGCTGGTCGGCCGAGACGACCCCCTGTGGCACTGGGTGGACAGCCCACGGTCAGCGGACGCCTATCCGGTCGACAACCTGTGGGTGCGCCTGGTCGACCTACCCGCCGCGATGGCCGCGCGCGACTACGAGGCGGAGTGCGAGGTGGTCGTCGAGGTCGTGGACGACCACGTGCCCGCCAACGCCGGGACCTGGCTGGTCAGGATCCGTGCCGGGGACGGCGTGGTGGAACGCTCATCCGCGCCAGCCGAGGTCGCTCTCGACATCCGGCATCTCGGCGCTGCCTGGCTGGGCACGGCCAACCTGATGGCCATGGCCCGCGCGGGCGTCATCACCGAGCACCGCTCCGGCGCCGCGCGCGAACTCGGCCGAGCCCTCCGCACCGACCTGGCGGCCACCCCCGCCCCAGGTTTCTGACCCCACTCCCGATAGTCCAGCACGATTTGGCGGCCGCGCGGACGCGGAGTGAACCAACTCGTACTGGACTATCCAGAAGCTGGGCTGGGTGGGAGTCGGCTCGGAGGTCAGGCGTCGTCTTCGGAGGCGACGTTCTTGGTGCGGTTGGGGTCGATCTGGATGCCGGGGCCCATCGTCGTGGAAACGGTGATCTTCCGGATGTAGCGGCCCTTGGAGCTGGCCGGCTTGAGCCGAAGCACCTCTTCCAGCGCCGAGGCGTAGTTCTCGGCCAGCTGGATGGCGTCGAAGGAGGCCTTACCGATGATGAAGTGCAGGTTGGAGTGCCGGTCGACCCGGAACTCGATCTTGCCGCCCTTGATGTCCGTGACCGCCTTGGCCACGTCGGGGGTCACGGTGCCGGTCTTGGGGTTCGGCATCAGGCCGCGGGGGCCGAGCACGCGGCCGAGTCGGCCGACCTTGCCCATCAGGTCGGGCGTGGCCACGACGGCGTCGAAGTCGAGGAAGCCACCCGACACCTTCTCGATCAGCTCATCGCCGCCGACGATGTCAGCGCCGGCTTCACGAGCGGCCTCGGCCTTGTCGCCGTTGGCGAACACCAACACGCGGGAGACTTTGCCGGTCCCGTGCGGCAGGTTGACGGTGCCGCGCACCATCTGGTCGGCCTTGCGCGGGTCGACGCCCAGGCGCATCACCACATCGAGCGACTCGTCGAACTTCTTCTTGCTGGTGTCCTTGGCGATCTTGATCGCTGCGAGGGGAGCGTAGAGCTCGTCCCGGTCGAAGGCCTCGGCGGCCGCACGGTAGGTCTTGCTGCGCTGCATAGCTGGTCTCTTTTCTTATCCAGTGTGGTCAACGGTGGGCCAGCGCGGCCCTGCCACGGGTGTTACGGAGCGGTCTGACGGCCGGTGTCGGCCGCCGGTCATTCGGTCGTGACGCCCATCGAGCGAGCGGTGCCCTCGACGATCTTCATGGCGGCCTCGACGTCGTTGGCGTTGAGGTCGGGCAGCTTGGTCTGCGCAATCTCGCGCACCTGGTCCTTGGTCAGCTTGCCGACCTTCTCCTTGTGCGGGACACCGGAGCCCTTCGACAGTCCGGCGGCCTTCTTGATCAGCTCCGCGGCCGGCGGGGTCTTGGTGATGAACGTGAACGAACGGTCCTCGAAGATGGTGATCTCGACGGGGATGACGTTGCCGCGCATCGACTCGGTCTGGGCGTTGTAGGCCTTGCAGAAGTCCATGATGTTCACGCCGTGCGGACCGAGAGCGGTACCGACCGGCGGGGCCGGCGTCGCGGCGCCGGCCTGGAGCTGCACCTTGACCAGCGCAGCGATCTTCTTCTTGGGAGGCATTTCTTTTCGGATCCTTCTGTGTCGTACGTCGTGGTCTTGACGAGAGCGGTCGTCCTACGGCGATCCGCGCTCTGCCACCTGGGGTGTAGCTGGTGGTGCGGGGCCTCAGACCTTCTGAATCTGGCTGAAGCTCAACTCGACCGGGGTCTCCCGGCCGAAGATCTCGACGAGCGCCTTGACGCGCTGCGATTCCGGGTTGATCTCGGTGATGGTGGCGTGCAAGGTGGCAAACGGCCCGTCGACGACCATCACCGAGTCGGAGACGTCGAAGTCGACGACCTCGACCGGCTTCTTCGCCGTGGTGGCGCGCCCACCCTGGCCGCCAGAGCTGGCCTCGGCGGCCGCGGTCTCGGCGACGATGGCCGGGGCCAGCATGCTCTCGACCTCGGCCAGGGACAGCGGCACCGGCTGGTGGCTGTGGCCGACGAACCCGGTCACCGACGGGGTGTGCCGCACCGCGGACCAGGACTCGTCGGTGAGGTCCATCCGGACCAGGACGTAACCGGGCAGCACGGTGCGCTTCACCATCTTGCGCTGGCCGTTCTTGATCTCAGCGACCTCTTCGGTGGGGACCACGATCTCGTGGATGAAGTCCTCCATGTTGAGCGAGATGATCCGGTTCTCCAGGTTGGCCTTCACCCGGTTCTCCATGCCGGAGTAGGTGTGCACCACGAACCAGTCGCCCGGCTTGATGAGAAGGTCGCGCCGGAACTGCTCCAACGGGTCGTCCTCGGCCGGCTCCTCCTCAGCGACGCCCTCGTCAGAAACCTCGTCGGCCGCGTCGTCCACTCGCGTCCTCGGCAGGCTCCTCGACAGCAGGCTCATCGGTCTCGACAGCAGGCTCATCGGTCTCGACATCGGCGATCGCCTCACCGTCGACGGGGCTCACGTCCTCGGTCGAGGGCTCGTCGCCTGAGTCGTATTGGTCCGACACGTCACTAACTCCGTCACTTCGTTTGGTCTGATGGTCCGCTGCAGGCAGCGGAGGCGTGGCTGTACTACTGGGCGAAAACGGCGAACACGAGCTTTCCGAAGCCCAGGTCGAGCATCGACACGAAGAGCATCATGATCAGCACGAACACCATGACGACGGCGAAATAGGTGACCAGCTGCTGTTGCGTGGGCCACACGACCTTGCGCAATTCGGCCAGCACCTGGCGATAGAACGTCAGCGGGCCTGTCCGAGGAGTGTCGCCGGCTCCCCGTGCGGATCGCGTGGAGTTGCTCTCCGACACGTGTGACCACCTCGTCCGTTTGTCGTTCTTGTCGTCCGTCCTCGCAGGGCACGAGGGACTTGAACCCCCAACCTTCGGTTTTGGAGACCGATGCTCTGCCAGTTGAGCTAGTGCCCTTCGGTGACGACCGGCGCCCCCGCAGACTCCTGGAGACGATCCGGTCGGACCAGCTCAGGGCAGCACGAACTATCGGTCAGTTCCACCAGAGCCTGAGTGTACGGGCTAGGGGTCGGCAGAACAATTTCACTCCCCCTACGATGAGGTCATGAGCAGCAGCGACTCCACCCCACTCGACTCCTCACTCGACTCTCCTCGCGACCGCCGCGTCTCCCGCCGGATCGGGGCCATCGCCGAATCCGCGACCCTCAAGGTCGACGCCAAGGCCAAGGCCCTCAAGGCCGAGGGTCGGCCGGTGATCGGCTTCGGCGCGGGCGAACCCGACTTCCCTACCCCCGACTACATCGTCGAGGCCGCGGTCGAGGCGTGCCGTGACCCCAAGAATCACCGGTACACCCCGGCGGGTGGCCTGCCCGAGCTCAAGCAAGCGATCGTCGACAAGACCCGACGCGACAGCGGTCTGGAGATCACCCCCGCCCAGGTTCTCGTCACCAACGGCGGTAAGCAGGCGATCTACGAGGCCTTCGCGTCGATGCTCGATCCCGGCGACGAGGTGATCGTGCCGGCGCCCTACTGGACGACGTACCCCGAGTCGATCGCGCTCGCCGGTGGCGTCGCGGTCGAGATCTTCGCCGACGAGACCCAGGACTACAAGGTCACCGTCGAGCAGCTCGAATCGGTGCGCACCGACCGCACCAAGGTGGTCCTCTTCGTCTCACCCTCCAACCCGACCGGTTCGGTCTATTCGGTGGAGGAGATGCGGGCGATCGGTGCGTGGGTGGAGGAGCACCAACTGTGGGTCCTGACCGACGAGATCTACGAGCACCTCACCTATGACGGCGTCGAGACCGGCTCACTGCCGGTCGTCTGCCCCGAAGTGGCCGACTACACCGTCATCGTCAACGGAGTCGCCAAGACGTATGCGATGACCGGGTGGCGGGTCGGCTGGATGATCGGCCCCGCGGATCTGATCAAGGCGGCTGCCAACTTGCAGTCGCATGCCACCTCCAACGTCTGCAATGTCTCCCAACGCGCCGCCATCGCGGCCGTGGCGGGCGACCTGACGGCGGTGGACGAGATGAAGGTCGCCTTCGACCGCCGCCGCACGACCATGGTCACCATGCTCAACGAGATCGACGGCATGCTCTGCCCGACGCCGCACGGCGCGTTCTACGCCTACCCCTCGGTCAAGGGCCTCCTCGGTCGCGACCATGGGGGTCAGCGGATCGACACCTCGGCCGAACTCGCGGAGTACATCCTGGAGAAGGCCGAGGTCGCTGTCGTCCCAGGCGAAGCCTTCGGCTCTCCGGGCTATGTGCGGCTGTCCTATGCGCTGGGAGACGACGACCTGGTCGAAGGCGTCGCGCGGTTGCAGAAGCTCTTCGCCTGAGTGGTCTCGACAGGCTCGACCGACCAGCCAGCGGTCTCGACAGGCTCGACCGACCAGCCCACGGCCTCGACAGGCTCGACCGACCAGCCAGCGGTCTCGACAGGCTCGACCGACCAGCGGGTGGCCGACGGGGGTCGGCGGGCGCTGTGGGAGTTGCCCAAGGCTCACCTGCACCTGCACTTCACCGGCTCGATGCGACACGCCACCCTGCTCGAGTTCGCCGAACGAGACGGCATCCACTTGCCCGACCAACTGGTCGACGAATGGCCGCCCACCCTCTCGGCGGCGGACGAGAAGGGGTGGTTCCGCTTCCAACGCCTCTACGACGTTGCTCGCTCGGTGCTACGCACCGATGACGACGTCCGTCGTCTGGTGCTCGAAGCTGCCGAGGACGACGTGGCCGATGGTGGTCGTTGGCTGGAGATCCAAGTCGATCCCAGCGGGTATGCCGCTCACTTCGGCGGGATCACGGCCTTCACCGACCTCGTGCTCGACGCCGTCCGGCAGGCCAGCGGCGCCACCGGCCTGCAGATCGGCCTGGTCATCGCCGCCAACCGCACCCGCCACCCCCTCGACGCACGCGCCCTGGCGCGGCTGGCTGTTCAGTATGCCGATCGCGGCGTCGTCGGCTTCGGACTCTCCAACGACGAACGGCGAGGCAGCACCGCCGACTTCGGCGCAGCCTTCCGGATCGCCGGGCGGGCCGATCTACTGCTCGCTCCTCATGGCGGCGAACTCCTCGGTCCGGCCAGTGTTCGGGCCTGCCTCGACCACCTCGCCGCCGACCGGCTCGGGCACGGGGTGCGCTCCGTGGAGGACCCCGATCTACTCGCTGAGATCGTGCGCCGCGGCATCACCTTGGAAGTCTGTCCGGTGTCCAACGTAGCGCTCGGGGTCTACAGCGACCTGACCTCGGTCCCGCTGCCCCAACTCCTTGAAGCCGGCGCGTCGGTGGCGCTCGGCGCCGACGATCCCTTGCTGTTCGGCTCGCGGCTGTCCTCGCAGTACGCCACGATGCGGGCGGCACACGACCTCGATGACGCGACCCTGGCCGAACTCGCGCGGATGTCCCTTCGAGCTTCGCGAGCACCCGAACACGTGACCCTCCGGGCTCTGCGCGACGTCGACGCCTGGCTTCAGACCGAGCCTGGCACCATGGTCCCGTGAGCGAGACCCCCGACGAGCCTGGCCAGACCCCCGACCCGGGCCAGCCGCCTGCCCCAGACCCCACCGCGCCCTATCCCACGGCGGGCGACTCTCCCAGCTACGGCTATGGCCAGCCGACCTATCCGACATCGGGTGACTACCCCCCGCCGCCCTACCAGGGATATCAGGACCAGCAGGGATATCAAGCCCAGTACCAACCTGGCCAGCCTGGCGGCTACCCAGGCGGATGGGCTCCGACGCCGCCCCCGCACCCCCAAGCGACGACGGCGATGGTGCTGGGCCTGATCGGTCTGATCGGCAGCTTCATTCTGTGCGGTCTACCACTGGTTCTCAGCCCCTTCGCCTTGGTGATCGGCGCGCGGGCCAGACGCGAGATCGACCGGTCGGGCGGCGCCTATTCGGGGCGTGATCAGGCTCAGGTCGGCTTCATCACCGGCGTCATCGGCACGATCTTCCTCGTTCTGGCGCTGCTCGCCTTGGCGCTGGTGGTCGTGGTGGCAGTCGGGGCGCCGACCTACGCCTGAGGCCCGCCCACCTCAGCCGGCACCTCCAACTGCAGGCCGATCAGCACCGGTTCGGGAGCCAGCGTGACCCCGAAAGCGCTCCGCACACCGGCGTGGATCTCTCTGGCCAACGCGATCAGGTCGTCAGCGCTGGCCCCGCCACGATTGGTCACGGCCAACGTGTGCTTGGTCGACAGGGTGGCGCGGCCGGTGCCGAACCCCTTGCCGAAACCGGCGTGCTCGATCAGCCACGCCGCGCTCGTCTTGACCCGTCCGTCGACCTGTTCCCAGCGGGGCGCGCCGGCCGGCAACCGTTCTGCTTGTTCCCGGCTGACCACTGGGTTGGTGAAGAACGAGCCGGCGCTCCACGTGTCGTGGTCGGCGTCATCGAGCACCATGCCCTTGCCGCGCCTCAACTCCAGCACCGCGCGGCGTACGTCAGGGAGGCGGGCACGGTCGCCGAGTCCCACATCGAGACGGCGGGCCAACTCGGCGTACGCGATCGGCGCACCGAGGGTGCCCTGCTTGAAGAGGAAGGTGACTTCCAGAACGAGGTACCGGCCGGGCTCCTGCTTGAACCGACTGGTGCGGTAGCCGAAGCCGCAGTCGGAGGCCGCGAATGTTCGCTGCGAACGAGTCTGTCGATCCCAGGTGCGCACTGAGGCGATGGTGTGCCCGACCTCCTGCCCATAGGCGCCGACGTTCTGAATCGGGGTCGCCCCCACGGCCCCGGGGATACCCGCCAAGGCCTCGACGCCCGTCCAGCTGGATTCGACGGCCCGCTCGACGAATGCGTCCCAGTGCTCGCCCGCCTGCGCCCGCACCGTGACGGCCCCCAGGCAGGCCAGGTCGTCGCACTCGTCCGCGTCGACGTCGACGCCCTGGGTGGCGATCTTCACGACCGTGCCCGCGAAGCCGCCATCGGCGACCACCACGTTGCTCCCGCCTCCCAGCACCAACACCGGCTCCCCGCGCTCGTCGGCGTCGGCGACCGCACCGATCAGCTCGGCCTCCGTGCGCGCCTCGACGAAGCGCGCCGCCGGACCGCCCACACGGAGCGTCGTGAGATCACGCAGGAGGACTGGGCCGTGGTCAGACACGCACCACTGCCTTCGGCATCCCCAGAACCTTCTGGCCCTGACAGGTCACCTCGAGGGAAAGGGTGGCGAGACCGTCGGCCACGTCCTTGACCGAGCCCGCGATCACGACCTCGGTGCCGTCGTCATCATCGGGGACCACGACGGGGTTGGTGAACTTCGCGCCCAGATCGACGACCTCGGCGCCATCGGTCCACTCCGCGACGGCTCTCGCCACGAGCGCCAGAGTGAACATGCCGTGGGCGATCACCCCGGGCAGGCCCACGGAGGTGGCGACCCGATCCGACCAATGGATCGGGTTGAAGTCGCCGCTGGCGCCGGCATACCTGATCAGGTCACCACGTCGCACGGTGAAGGTCTTGGTCTCGAGGTCGGTGCCGGCCTGCAGGCTCATGCGTCTCCTCCGCGGTGGACGAGGGTGGACGACCCTGTGCACACCAAGGCGCCGTCGGCGTCGTGGATCTCGCTGCGGGTGCCGATGATGTCGTTGCCGGCGATCTGACGAAGGCTCGCGACCGTCAGCTGGGCGGTGAGGACGTCCCCGGGAACGACCGATCGCTGGTAGTTGAACTTCTGGTCCCCGTGCACGATCCGAAACAGATCGATGCCCTCGGCATCGAGAAATCCGAACATGGCATCGAAGGCAAGCACGATCGGGAAGGTCGCCGGGGCGGCGCCCCCGTCATAGGTCGCGCCCGAGGCGGCGGCGAATTCGCGCAGCTTCTCCGCGGAGACGGCATAGGGCTGAGTGGGTGGGAATTGCTTCCCAACGAGCGTTGAGTCGAGGGACATGGCACCAACTTAGTCGGTGCGTCGACTCCGGTGCGCGCAGGCTGTGCCCAGGCTGAGTCGCGGTGACGTGGCGGCGTACACAGGCAAACGGCCCGTCCCAGGGTGCACCGGGCGGGCCGTCGTCATCGGGCGCGCTGGGGTCAGCGGGTCTCTTTGTGGTCGGTGTGGGCCCGGCAGCGCGGGCAGAACTTCTTCAGCTCCATGCGGTCGGGATCGTTACGGCGGTTCTTCTTGGTGATGTAGTTGCGCTCCTTGCAGTCCACGCAGGCGAGCGTGATCTTGGGGCGAACGTCGGAGCTCTTGCTGGCCACGGGAAGTCCTTGTCGTCGTGCGGGTGAGTCGCGTCGTCGGGTCGGGTGAAGTAGCGGGGGCGGGACTCGAACCCGCGACACCACGATTATGAGCCGTGTGCTCTAACCACCTGAGCTACCCCGCCGCCGGGCGGAGATGCTGCGTCAGTCTATGACGCAGCCCCAACCCAGAGCCCCTTTACGGAATCGAACCGTAGACCTTCTCCTTACCATGGAGACGCTCTGCCGACTGAGCTAAAGGGGCAACGACGCAGAAGAATACACAGGGCGTAGACGATCCGGGAAATCGCAAACCCGGCCGGCTCCAGCGGTCCCGAACGCGCACGGATCAGTCCGCGATCCGCGGCCAGGGACGCGCCTGTTCCAACTGCAGAGCCAGCTGCAACAACCGTCCCTCCTGACCCAGCGGCCCGGTGAACATCATCCCCAACGGCAGCCCGGCCTCGTCGCGGGCGAGCGGCAGTGACACCGCCGGGTCACCAGTGGCGTTCTGATAGGGCGTGAAGGCCACCCACGCCAGCAGTCGCTCCAGCACTTGTTCGTAGTCCTGGGTCGGATCCAGTTGGCCGATTCGGGGGGTCGCGGTGGCCACCGTGGGGCTGAGCACCACGTCGTAGCTCCGGAACAGCCGCCTCGAATCGAGCTGGGAGGCTCTCAGTCGCCGGATCGCTCCGGGCAGGCGCGACCAATCGCGGCGACACTGTTCGGCGAGCCCGAGGGTGAGGTTGTCCAGCTTCGCCGGGTCCCACGTCCGGCCGAAAGCGAGCCGCCCGCCGCCGGTGATCAGAAGGCTCAGGAATCCCCAATAGGTGAGGAAGTCCTGGGGGAAGGTGGCCGGCATCCAGGGCTCCACGTCGTTGACCTGATGCCCGAGGTCGGCCAGCAGGGTCGCCGTGGCGGTCACCGCGTCGACCACCTCCGCATCCGCGGTGCGGTCGAGGGAGGAGGTGAGGACGCCGATCCGCAGGGGACGCTCGAGAGGACGGGTCACGTCACCGATCGGCGGCAGCAGGGGGTTGCGCCAGATCCGCTCCGCCTCGCGGTAGAACGCCGCCGTGTCGCGCACGGTTCGGCTCACCACGCCCTCGGTGATCAACGAGACCGGCAGTCGGTTGGCCGCGGGGTCGATGGGGAGGCGTCCGCGTGAAGGTTTCAGACCTACCAGGCCGGTCGCCGCTGCCGGGATCCGGATCGATCCGCCGCCGTCGTTGGCGTGTGCAACCGGCACCACTCCGGCCGCGACCAACGCCGCGGAGCCGGCGGACGAAGCCCCCGCGGTCCGAGCGGGATCCCACGGGTTGCGCACCGCATCGAGCCGAGGGTGCTCGGCCGAGGCGCTCAACCCGAATTCCGACAACTGGGTCTTGCCGAGGGTGAGAAACCCTGCGGAGTGCAGCAACCGCGCGAAGGGTGAGTCCTTGGGTCGCATCGTGCCGACGAAAGCGTCGGTACCGAATTGTGTCGGTAGGCCCGCAACGTCGATGTTGTCCTTGATGAACGTCGGCACCCCTGTGAAGAAGCCGCCGCCAGGGGCGAGGGAGCGGCGCCGTGCCCGCGCATAGTCGCGGTGGATGATCGCTGCCAACTGCGGGTCAACCGACTCGGCTCGGGCGATCGCGGCGTCGACCAGGTCGGGCACCGACCGATCACGGGACCGCAGGGCGTCGGCGATTCCCACCGCATCGAGGTCTCCGAGTGCATCGTCGGTGAAGGCATGCACGCGTGACATGGAGCCAGGCTAGAAGGTGGGGCCATCGGCGCCAGCCCTTGGGGCTCAGCCGGTCCCGCGGCGGTGGCAGCCGACCAGGTGCGGGTCGAACAAGCCGGTGGCCTCCATCAGTGCGTGCATCGTGGTCGGCCCGACGAAGGCGAAGCCGCGCCGTTTCAGCGCCTTGGAGAGCGCCACGGACTCGGGAGAGGTCGTGGCGACGTCAGCTGTCGTCTGGGGCGCCGGCGCCGTGTCCGGCGCGAAGCCGAGCAGAAAATCCTCCAGGCCGCCCGTGTCGCGCAGATCGATCGTGGCCCGGGCGTTTCTGATCGTCGCCGAGATCTTGGCGCGGTTGCGGACGATCGCCGCGTTCTCCATCAGTCGAGCCGTGGATTCGTCGTCGTAGGCTGCCACGACGTCAGCGTCGAAGTCGGCGAAGGCCGCCCGGAAGGCCGGCCGTTTGATCAGGATGGTCAGCCACGACAGCCCGGACTGGAAGGCTTCCAACGTGAGGCGTTCGAAGTAGGCCGCCTCGCCGTGGATCCGCCGACCCCACTCGCCATCGTGATAGGCGAGGTTCGTCGGGTGGGTGACGGCCCAGGGGCAGCGGGCGAGCCCGTCGCCACCCACGACCGGGCCGGGCCCGAGGGGCTCGCTCATGAGCGCGCGCGCAGACGGGCGTTGGGCAGGCCGGGGGCCGGGATGGGCGCCAGTGACTCTCCAGCAACCACGCCGAATCGGCCGTCGCGCAGCTGTCCGCCGTCGAGCTGCGCCTGCCAGTCGGCGCGAGAGGTGACGATCTCGTCGTGGGAGCGGGCAACGAAGTTCCACCACATGACGATCTCTTCGCCGAACGGAGGGCCGCCCAGAAGCAGCACCCGAGCGTGTTCCTCGGCGTGCAGACTCAGCCGCTCGCGACCGGGAGCAAGGTAGCCGAGTTCGCCCTGCCCCAGCGGCTCGCCCCCGAGGAGTGGCGCTCCGCAGTCGACAAGCACGCCGTGCTCGAAAGCCGGGTCGAGCTCGAACTCGACGCTGGCCCCGGCAGCGATGGCGATCTCGGCTCCGAGCAAGGGGGTGTGGGTCCGGACCGGCGACCGATCGCCGGCCAACTGCCCCAGGAACACCCTCGCCGTCCAGCCGTCACCCGTCACCGGTGCCGGCGCGTAGTGCTCGAAACCGGGCTCGGTGTCGCGGGTTCCGCCGGGCAGGGCCACCCACAGTTGCGCGCCGTGTAGTTCCTCCACCCCCTCGGTGGAGACTTCCGAGTGGGAGATGCCGCGGCCTGCTGTCATCAGGTTGAGCTCCCCGGGGCGCACGAGGGCGTCATGCCCGGCGCTGTCGCGGTGTCGGATCTGTCCGGTGAAGAGCCAACTGACGGTCTGCAAACCCGTGTGTGGGTGCGGCGCCACGGACATCCCACCGGTGTCGTCCACCCGATCGGGGCCGTAGTGGTCGACGAAGCACCACGCGCCGATCAACGATCGCTGCCGCGACGGAAGGGTCCGCCGCACCAACATCGCCCGCGGCCCACCGAGGGGCACCTCGCGCGGAGGTAGGACTTCGACCTCGAAGTCGGTCATCGGTCGGCCGGGTGACCCTGGTAGGCCCTCGCGATCAACGAGGTGAAGTGATAGACGCCGTCCTCGGCCGGGGCAAGCGGCCCGGGTTCGTAGGAGGGGGAAGCCAGGCCCCGCTGGACAGATTCGCACGCCTCCCAATCCTGCCGATTGGTGATGTCCCAGAAGTCGACTGCATAGGCGGGATCGAAGCCGGGTGCTTCGGCAACGTCGCGGGGGAAGGACCAAGTGCAGCGGATACGGGTCACTCCTGGCGAGAGCGGCACCAACTGGTGGGTCATGACATAGTCCGGGTGCAGGCTGATCAGCAGGTTGGGCAGCAGTGCCACGTACATGACCGACCGGTTCGCCGGCTGGTTCAGGCCCGCGATGGCAACGCCTTCGCTGTGACCGTCCAACGACATCGTCTGCGCGTGCGGGAGCAGGGTCATCGAGCCCCCGATCCAGTTGCCCGCCAACTCGATGTTGTCACCGGAGTCAGGCGCGGAGACCGCACACAACTCGGGATGAATGCTCGTGCAGTGGTAGCACTCCTGGTAGTTCTCGACGATCACTTTCCAGTTGGCGGCGACCTCGTAGTCGTGCGTCACGGGGGTGACCATTCCTTCGGCGCCGTAGGGTCCGACCACCTGCTCCAGGTCACCTATGTGGTCGGCGAAGTCAGGCGCATCGGCATCTCCGGCGACGAACACCCAGCCATGCCACTCCCTCACCTGCAACGGCTTCAACGACATGCCCGACGCGTCGAAGCCCGCTGCGTTGGCAAACCCAGGCGCCGCGATCAACGAGCCGTCGTAGCGATAGGCCCAAGCGTGGTAGGGGCACACCAGCGCGCGTGGCGTCGCCGACGTGCCGCACGGAAGCAACTCATGGCCACGGTGTCGACAGGCATTCTCGAAGGCGCGCAGCGTTCCGTCCCGGTCGCGGGTCAGGACGACGCCGTAGTCGCCGAGTGATTCGGCGCGCACGGTGCCGGGCTCGGCGACGGCCTCTGCTCGCCCCAAGCCGACCCACCCTCCGAACAGGTGGGATCTCTCCCACGCAAGAACGTCGGGAGAGAAGTAGGCATCGCGCGGCAGCATGCGGCTCGTGCCGAATTCGGCAGCAGCCGCCGCCACCTGGTGGGCGTCCAGCGGTGCCGGCGGAGTGGCGCGGGCCGACAGGCGCGGAACCGCAGAGGGAAGGGCCATGACGCGAGACTAGTCGTCGCGCCGACGCCGGTCACGCCTCCCGACGGACCCATCATGCCCGCTTCAGGAAGGAGAAAAACGCCGCGCGCAGCCGTCGAACGGCCGCGCGCGGCGACCTGTTGCTACCCCCGTAGGCAACAGATACGGATCACACGACCAACCGGTCGACGACCGCGATGAGTGGACCACGGTTTGAACAGCGAGTCAATTCGCTCTCACTCCGTGAGTCCCACCAGATTCATCCCGAACCCGTGGGCGCAATCCATGATCCGCGCCAGATCGTCGCCGCCCGGGTCGCCGAGGACGACCTGGATCGCGAATCCGTCGAGAATCGCTCCGAACGCCACAGCGGCGAAGACGATGTCGACCTGCGGCTCGATCTCTCCCGCCGCCTGCGCCTGCCGCAGAGCCTCACGCACCAAAGCGCGCCAGCGCTCGTCGAGGGATCGGCGAACCTCGGCGGCACGCTCCTCTCGAATCGCCTGGGCCCATAAGTCGAGCCACAGCGACCAACTGCCCGGCGACTCGGGGGTCACCTCGTCGCCTTGGAAGTTGATCTCGACCAGCCGCCGGAGTCGCTCGCGCACCGTCATCGGTTCGACCAGCATCTCCTCGATCGCGCTGAAGAAACGCACCTCGGAATACCGAAGAGCCTCGATCAGCAAGTTCTCCTTGGTGCCGAAGTAGTAGACGACCAGGGCGGGGCTGATCCCGGCAGTCCGCGCGACATCGACGATCCGGGTGTTGGCGTAACCCCGTTCGACGATCATCTGGGCGGCGGCCGCCAACAGCTGATCCTTGCGCTCGTGTCCGGCGGCGTCGGGGAGGATGCGCCGGTCTCTGCGGGAGGGAGGGTCACGTCCCCTACGTTAGCCGCATCGACTGGACGCGTACCGGCAACCTGTCCACGAATTCGGCCTCGATTTGATCTCGCACCCCGGGCGCTGGCCGACCGGCGCGAGGTGATGCTTCAGCTCAGGGGTAAACGGCTCGCGAGCACGGTCGTCGCCCGGCTAGCCTGAGGGAACGATGCGCGACTTCCCGCCCCAGATCACGGCCTATCCGCCGTCCGCGCACCAGACGCCGACAACCGCCCCCCAGGCCTCCCGTCGGGCTGCCGCTGAGCCGGACACCCGGTCCCCCGCGGCGTTCCTGCGTTGGAGCCTGTGGCAGCAGTGGCCGGTCATCCTCGCCTCTCTCGCCACCGGGGTCCTGTGGCAGTTGCCCTTGACCGTGGGGCCCTGGATGTTCGGTCGCGCCGTCGACGAAGGCATCCTCGGCGGCTCGGCCACCGCGACCGCTTGGTGGGCGACGCTGCTGATGCTGGTCACGGTGGTGGGCGTGATCTTCGGTATCGCCTTGCACACCCTCGTCGTGCGGGGTTGGCTGATCGCGTTCTATGGGACCACGGCCCTGGTCACCCGCAAGGCAATCCAGCTCGGCCACATCCTGCCGCGTCGGGCGCCGACCGGCGAGGTGTTCAGTGTCGCCTCGTCGGACTCCGATGAGTTCGGCGCCCTCTCGGAGATCATCGCCAGGGCCGGGTCGCAGTTGATCGCCTTCCTCACCGTGGCGGCGATCGTGGTCTCCATCGACCTGAGGTTGGGGCTCGTGGTGCTGGCCGCCGCACCGGTGCTGGTGGGCATCGCGCTGCCGCTGTTGCGACCGCTTCACCGTCGCCAGCAGATCGAACGCAGCCGCAACTCCGAACTCACCTCGCAAGCCACCGACATCGTGGCCGGCCTGCGGATCCTGCGCGGTATCGGCGGCGAGCGGACGTTCGGTCGCAACTACCGCACCCAGTCCCAGCGGGCCAAGGCGGCAGGTGTCTCGGCCGGCCTGTGGCAAGCCGCCACTGAGGCGGTCGGCGTGCTCTTCTCCGGGCTCTTCATCGTCACCCTGGTCTGGCTCGGCACCCGGGCAGTCGAGGCAGGCGACATCACCGTCGGCCAGTTGGTGACCTTCTTGGGCTACGCGCTGTTCATGATCGGGCCGATCCAAACCTTCTTCGAGTTCGCCCAGAAGCTAACCCGGTCCCTCGTGTCGGCTCGCAAGGCGATCGGGATCTTCGACCAAGCCACTCCGTGGATCCGCCCGGCTCGCCCCGTGCTTCTTGGGGCCGACGGCGATCTTGTGGATGACGCCTCCGGCTTCGTCGCCCACCCGGGGCAACTCACCGTGGTCGTCAGCGCCGTGCCCGAGGACAGTTCAGCGCTCGCGGATCGGCTGGGCCGCTATCTGTCCGCCAACACCGATCCAGAACCGCTCGACGCGGGTGACGAGCTCAAGGGTCGCGCCGCCAGGCGAGTCCGCGAGGCGCGGGCCCAGCAACGCTCCGAGATCGCCGCACTCGACAGCCGGATCGCCGCCCAGGCCTGGCGGGTCCGCCTGGGCGACGTCGACCTCGCCGATGCCGACCTCGACGACGTACGCCGAACGATCGTAGTCTCCGACACCGGGAGCCAGCTGTTCGCCGGCACCCTCCAAGAGGCGATCGATCCTCAGTCGG
Organism: uncultured Actinomycetota bacterium; assembly: GCA_963781605.1. Classification (GTDB taxonomy): domain Bacteria; phylum Actinomycetota; class Actinomycetes; order Propionibacteriales; family Nocardioidaceae; genus Nocardioides. The sequence continues at coordinate 245,179 of CAWAGO010000008.1, read as the reverse complement.
TCCTGAGCCGGGCACAGGCCGAGGAGGCCGTGCGGATCGCCTCGGCCGAGGACGTCTACGACGCGCTACCGGGCGGCTGGCAAGGGCAGATCGACGAGCGCGGCCGAGGGCTTTCCGGCGGTCAGCGGCAACGCGTGGTCCTGGCTCGAGTGATCGCCCGAGAGCCATCGATTCTGATCCTGGTCGAGCCGACCTCAGCAGTCGACGCCCACACCGAGGCGCGGATCGCGCAGCGGGTGGCCGCGCACCGACGAGGGCGCACCACGATCGTCACCACCGTCTCGCCCCTATGGCTGCACCACGCCGACCGTGTCGTCCTCCTCGGCGCCGGCGAGGTCATCGCCTCGGGCACGCATTCGGAGCTGGTCGAGACCTCGCCGGCCTATCGCGCGGTGGTGACCCGCGACCTCGATACGACCAACCTCACCGACGGGGGGTGGATCGCCGATGACTGATCCGCGGAACCCCGCGGTGGATGCGGCCGGCGTCGATCCGCTCGCCGACTCACACGCGACCTGGCACGAGGCCGGACCCGAGGGCCCCCCTCCGGCGGTTCCACCGGAGTTGTTCCCACCGGAAGTGGCGTCGGTTCGTGAGCGGCTCGCTGCCCTCCGCGCACGGCATGCCCTGCGGCGCGAACGCGCGGCGGCGGTCTATCAAGAGGCGCTGAATCCGAAGCGGGGTTGGCCGGTGGCCGACAGCGCCACCGTTCGCGCGTTCCTGCTGGGACTGATCAGAGAACGTCGCAGGGTGTTCATCGCCTTGGTGCTGCTCAACGGGCTGGCGGCCGCAACCGGACTGGTGATGCCTCGGCTGCTCGGGGCGTTGGTCAACCGGGTCGCGGGCGCGAGCGAAGTGGCCGAGGACGTGGTCGCGTCATCCTTCGGACTCAACCAGCTGGCTGTGCTGATCGTGATCGTGGTGGTGACCCAGGCTGCGCTGACGTTCCTGGCGCAGCGGACCTCCACCATCTTCGGGCAGGACTTGCTCGCGGCGGCGCGCGAGTCGGTCGTCGACTCGATCCTTGCCCTTCCGCTGGGTCGGGTCGAGGGGGCCAGCACGGGCGACTTGATCACCCGGGTCACCCGCGACGTCGCGTCGATGAGCCGCTCGGTTCAGTACGCCGTGCCGATGGCGATCATCTCGGTGCTGACCGTGTCGTTGTCGGTGGTCGCCATGCTGCTCAATTCCGTCGTGCTGGCGGTGCCGTCATTGCTGGTCATCGCGTCGTCGTTCCTGGCGATCAGGTCGTATCTGCGCCAGGCTCCCAAAGCCTACGTCACCGAGGGAGCGACCTACTCGCGCATCAACACCACGCTCACCGAGACTGTCGAGGGGGCCCGCACCATCGAGGCGCTGCGGTTGGCCGACCAGCGGCTGCGCACCGGCGACGACGACCTGGCCGTCTCCGCCCAGGCCGAGCGCTACGGCATGACACTGCGCAATCTGCTCTTCGCGGTCATCGACCTGGCCTTCAACAGTCCCCGCGTGGTGACCCTGGTGGTCGGCGCCTGGGCCTACGCGAACGACCTCGTGACGCTGGGGCAGATCACCGCCGCGGTGCTGTACGTCGAGGCGCTGAGCGGACCACTCGACCGATTGATCGGTGAACTCGATCGGCTCCAGGTCGGGCTGGCATCGACCGCCCGCCTGCTCGGCATCTCCACCGTGCCCCCCGATCGCACGCCGGGTTCGGATGTACCGGTCGGCCGACAGCTGGTCGGTCGCGACCTGCGCTTCGCCTACCGCGAGGGCCACGACGTCCTGTTCGGCATCGACCTCGAACTCGAGGTCGGTGAGCGGCTGGCGATCGTCGGACCCAGCGGGTCAGGCAAGTCGACCCTCGGACGGCTCCTCTCGGGGATCAACCGACCGCGCACCGGCGCCGTCACCGTCGGCGACGTCGACGTGGTCGACTTGCCTCTCGACGTGCTGCGCACCGAGGTCGCGCTGGTCACTCAGGAGCATCACGTGTTCATCGGCTCGGTGCGCGACAACGTCATCTTGGCGCGCGAGGACTCCGATGACGAAACGGTGCGCAAGGCACTTGCCGCGGTCGGTGCGATGTCGTGGGTGGATCGACTGCCTGCGGGCCTCGACACCACCTTGGGTTCAGGACACCACGCGCTCACGCCGGCACAAGCCCAGCAGATCGCCCTCGCCAGGTTGATCATCGCCGACCCACACACCCTGGTGCTCGACGAGGCGACCTCACTGATCGACCCCCGCACGGCGCGCACCCTGGAGGGGTCGATGCATGCCCTGCTCACCGATCGCACCGTCGTCGCGATTGCGCACCGTCTGCACACGGCTCACGACGCCGAGCGGATCGCGGTGGTGATCGACGGTCGCATCGTCGAGTTGGGCAGTCACCACGAGTTGGTCGAGGCGGGCGGCGAGTACGCCGCGTTGTGGCGGGCCTGGACCTCCTGAGCATCAACTCCGAGGAAGACCCTCCGCGACGACGGCCGGCGAGCCCGTTTCAATCGCGCGACACCAACGGCGAGCCCGGCCGACCTCGAGCGGACCCTGCTCGCCGGACCACGCTTGATCGACGGCTGTCAGGGCTGCCAGGGCCGCAGAGGCATCGTCGATGCCGCTCCAGCGCAGGGTCAGTTCGCGGTCGAGAAGCGCATCGATGCGCGCCCGCTGCCCCTCTCCGTCGGCGTTCCACGCCAAACTCACCGCGTGATCGACCATGGCCACCTCGTCGGCCGCGGCCAGCCAGCTCGCGGACGGCGGTCCCTCGGGGAGGCCGACCCACACCGGCATCGAGTCCGGAAGCACCCCCTCGCGGTCAGCCTCGTCCAGGGCGGCGACGACGCGGCGCGCGTTGCCGGCCAGGTCATCGAGATCTCGCAGGGTGACGACGAGTCCGGCCGGGGCCAGGTCCGCCCGCGCTGCGCGCGTCAGCGTGGGCACCACGGCGCCGGCCCCACCCGAGAGCCGGAGCACGAACGGTTGGTCGCTTGGCGCAGGGAGTCGGTCGTCATCGACCACCACAGCAGCGACGACCGCTGCCCACCAGGCGCCGTCAGGGACACTCGTGGTGCTCTGCAGCAAGCCATGCCAGGGGCTCACATCGGACATATCGTCACTGTATCGGCGGGCGTACATTGAGCCCCGTGACCGCCCCACCCAGCAGCCAGTTCGGCCAACACGCGCGCCCGTCGTTCGCGATCGCCCACATCAGTGACACCCACCTACGCGCCGAGGGGTCGCTGCAATTCGGCGTGATCGACACGATGGCCAATCTGCGAGCCGCGATGGAGCGTCTGATGCGGGTCGACCCAACACCCCAGGCACTGGTGTTCACCGGCGACCTCGCCGACCGGGCCGAGCCTGCGGCCTATCGTGAACTGCGAGACATCGTCGACCCGATCGCCGAACAACTCGGGGCGCAAGTGATCTGGGCGATGGGCAATCACGACGAGCGGGCGCCCTATGCGGAGGCGCTGTTCGGCGTGACTCCGAGCGACGACGAGCCGCCGACCCAAGACCGGGTCTACGACGTCGAGGGCTTGCGGATCGTGTCCCTCGACACGACCGTGCCCGGGTTTCACCACGGCGAGATCACCGGGTCGCAACTGGCCTGGCTCCGCGACGTGCTGGCGACCCCCGCCCAGCAGGGGACGATCTTGGCGCTGCACCATCCACCGATCCCGATCCCGATGCTGCGCGCGGCGGAACTCATCGAGTTGGCCGACCAGGACCGGCTGGCCGAGGTGCTGGACGGGAGCGACGTGATCAGCATCCTCGGCGGGCACTTCCACTTCTCGTCGTTCTCGACCTTCGCCGGCATCCCGATTTCGGTCGCCGCGGCGACCTGCTATCTCGAGGACCCGGCTCCGCTTGATCGCTTCACCTCGGGGGTCGACGGCCATCAGTCGGTCAACATGGTCCATGTCTATCCCGACCGGGTGGTTCATTCGATCGTGCCGATTTCCGATGCGCCGGAGGTGATCAGTCATCCCTCGTCGGTCGTGGAGCTGATCGAGGCGCTCACGCGAGCGGAGCGGCGTGAGCTGATCAGCTCGAAAGCGTCGCCACTGAGCGCCGATTTCGCGGACTGAGTCAGGTCAGGCGGCTCGGCGGACTCGGGAATCGACCCGGGCCGTGCCTGCCCCTACACACCCTCGCGGTCGGCGAAGCCGGGGTGGACGAAGGCCTCGCCGCGCTTCAACATCTCCACTGCTCCCGGGTGCCTGCGGTGTAGGTGGTCGAGCGCCTTGCGTCGATAGCGCAGGATCTGGATCGACCCGATGAGCCAGGGCAGGTATTGCACCGACATCGCCACCCGATAGTCGCTCAAGTCGTAGCCGCCCCCGAGGGTGCCGCCTCCACCCGAACGCAGATCGAGCACGATGCCGATCAGCGCCATCGTCAGCAGGGAGGCCCCGAAGCCGCCGATATTGACCACGCCGTTGGCCCGACCAACAGCCTCCACCGGGGTGAAGGTGCGGGCGAGGTCGAAGCCGACCATCGACGCGGGGCCACCCATCGCCATGGCGCAGACCAGCACCGTGAGCAGCCAGAGCGGAGCAGGAGTGTCTCGGACCAGCACCGCGGTCCAAGCTGTCACGATCAACCCCACGACGCCGAGCACGATCCGCGATCGATAGAACGGGAACCGCGAGGTGAGGTAGCCCAGCGCGAGCGCCGAGACCACCACGAAGCCGGTCATCGCCATCAGCAGGAAGCTCGCCTCTCGCGGCGACCGGCCCTGCCCCTCGACCAGGAACGGAAAGCCCCACAGCATGCCGAAGACAGTGACCGAGAACTGCGAGGTGAAGTGGGACCACATGCCGAGTCGGGTCCCGGGATTGCCCCACACCAGGCGCAGGGTCCGGGTCAGGGCGGCGAGCTTGATCGTGCGGGCTCCATCGTGGCGATAAGGCGAGTCCTTGACCACCAGCGCAACCGCCACCATCAGGAGCAGACCCACCGACGAGGCAGCCGCGAAGCTGTGGGTCCAGCCGAAGCTGTGCAGCGCGAACGCCAGCGGCCCAGCTGCCGCCACCGCGCCGAGCTGTCCGAGTTGACCCGTGAGCTGGGTGATCATCGGGGCCTGGCGCACGAGGAACCACACCGCTACCAGCCGAAGCACGCTCACGAAGATCATCGCGTCGCCGGCACCGAGCACAGCGCGAGCGAGCACCGCTGCTGGGAACGAGGCCACGACCGCGAAGGCGAACTGCCCGGCGGTCATCAGCACCAGGCCGGCCAGAATCACTCGTCGCGGCCCGATTCGGTCGAGAAGCACGCCGACCGGCACCTGCATTCCGGCATACACCAGCAACTGCAGGACGGTGAAGAAGGCCAGTTCGGTGGCGTCGATCCCGAAGCGTTGCGACGCCAAGAGGCCGGCCACTCCGAGCGAGCTGCGGTGGAAGACCGCCAGCACGTAGACCGAAAGGGCGACCGCCCAGATCGCCCACGCCCGGCGCCGTCCGATGTTGTGGATCTGCTCGGCCGACACGACCTACCCCCTCTCCACTCCGATTCGTCTGCGCTGCCACGCGCGAAATCACCGGCCAAGTCGCAGACGAATCGGAGTGGAGACACCCGGCGCCCCGGACTCACCGAGTCCGGGGCGCCGACGTGTGGCAGGTGAAGGATTCGAACCTTCGAAGCTTTCGCGACGGATTTACAGTCCGCTCCCATTGGCCGCTCGGGCAACCTGCCGGGTGATCACCCGGGTTGGACCCGGGCTGATGCAGACGAAAGAATAGCGCAGCAGACCCCGCACGTTGAATTCGCCCGACCACCTGGGTCGGGCCGCACCGAAGGAGCGCACATGGCCGACTCGTCGTTCGACATCGTCAGCAAGATCGATCGTCAGGAGGTCGACAACGCCCTCGGCCAGACCGCCCGCGAGGTCGCGACCCGCTTCGACTTCAAGGGGACGGGCGCCTCCATCGAATGGCAGGGCGAGGAGGCGATCGAGATCTCCGCGTCGGCCGACGACCGCGCGACGGCCGTCCTCGACGTGTTCAAGCAGAAGCTGATCAAACGCAACCAGAGCCTCAAGATCCTCGACGCCGGTGAACCTCGTCAGTCGGGTCAGGTCTCCAAGATCGCGATCTCACTCAAGGAAGGGATCACTTCTGAGGATGCCAAGAAGATCTCGAAGCTGATTCGCGACGAGGGCCCCAAGGGCGTCAAGGCGCAGATTCAGGGCGACGAACTTCGGGTCTCGAGCAAGAAGCGCGACGACTTACAAGCGGTCCAGGCGCTGGTGAAGGGCCAGGACTACGACTTCGCCGTGCAGTTCACCAACTACCGCTGAGCCACGCGCGAGCCAACGCGGTCCTGCACGTTGTCGACCGCTGGCCCCGTCCACGCGGACGGTGCAGGGTGCGCAGTCGACCACCGTCGAGAGGTGGGTGCCGCCACGCCACGCTCGCCGTTCCCGAGGCGGCCGAAGCGGTGACGACGAGGCGGTGCGGGGTCTCGAGGAAGACCACCTCGACCCGCAGCGTTTCGTCGGACTGCCACCCGCCCGAGGCCGCCACCGGAACGACCTGGTCGTGGCGGTCCCTCGGCTCGGCAACCGTCCATTCCGGCGCTCCCACCGCAAACGTGATGGCGTTGTCATCCTCCCGCAGGCTGACCTGCAGGCCTTGCCGGCCCCGTGCCAGGTCAACCGTGGTGAAACGTGAGGCTCCCACACCGAGTGCCGCCTGCTCGACCGGCAGCGACAGGCCATCCCAGAGCGTCCAGTCGGCCGGTTCCGCTTCGCCGGAGCCGGGAGTGAGCGTCAAAGAGACAAGCTTGTCGCTCAGCGCCGACTGTGCTCGATCATCGGGTCGGGCATCCACCAGCCCGGGGAGCAGGTGTTCCCAGGCCGCGGTGAGCACCGCCTGCATCGCCTCGGTCCCGCCGGTCATCGCGAGCACCGTGTCGTGCTCGGGCAAGACCACGCAGAACTGACCGAAGGCGCCGTCGCCGCGATATCCGTGCTGCGCCATCCAGAACTGGAAGCCGTAACCCTGACGCCAGTCGGGGTGCTCCATCTCCGGGTTGGCCACCTGCTGCGACGTCGCCTGAGTGACGTAGTCCGGCGAGATCAACTGCGCGTCTCCCCAACGCCCCTTCTGCAGGTAGAGCTGCCCCAGCTTGGCGATGTCCTCGGTGCGAGCGAAGAGGCCACTGAACCCCTGCTCCCGGCCGGGTGGGGCGGTCAGCCAGCCGACCTCCCCGATGCCCAGCGGGTCGAACAGCCGGGGTCGCAAGTAGGTCGTCAACGGCTCACCGGCCGCCCGCTGGATGATGCTGGCGATGGCATAGGTGCACGGCTGGCTATAGGCGAAGACGGTGCCGGGGGGCTTCGCCGGCGGCGACAACAGGAAGCCGCGGATGGGTTCGTGCTGGTCGATCGCCAGCGCCGGCTCCAGCATGTCCTGGGTGTGGCCACTGCTCATGGACGCCAAGTGCCGAACCGTGATCGCCCGGCTGAGGGGGTCGGTGATCTCGGCCTCGAACTCGGGGAAGTGCGAAACGACGGTGTCATCGAGGTCGAGCAATCCCTCGGCGAGCGCGAAGGCCAGCGCGGTGGTGGTGAAGCTCTTGCTGATGGAGTAGACCAGCCGGGCGCGGTCGGCCGTGTGCGGGGCCCACCAAGCCTCCGCTACAACATGACCGTGTCGCAGCAGCATGAGGCTGTGCAGTTCGACGTCGGGATCCGTTTCCACTGCATCGACGAAGGCCATCACTGCCGCCGGGTCGACCTCGTGATCGGCGGGCAGTCCTCGCGGCAGAGAAATGGTCATGACTCAACCTAAGGTCCAGCACCCGACGAGGGGGATCAATCTCGACGGCGCGCGGCTATCGTGGGGAGTCGCGCCCATCGGCGTACGCTGCGGCAGAGGAGGAAGAGAAGTCCCTTGGTCAAGCAAGCCAAGCAGGTCAAGCAACTCGACCGCGTCATCATCCGGTTCGCCGGCGACTCCGGCGACGGCATGCAGCTCACCGGTGACCGCTTCACCCAGGAGACCGCGGCGTTCGGCAACGACTTGTCGACCCTCCCCAACTTCCCGGCCGAGATCCGGGCCCCCCAGGGAACCCTGCCGGGCGTCTCGTCGTTCCAGGTGCACTTCGCCGACCACGACATCCTCACGCCCGGCGACTCTCCCGACGTGCTGGTGGCGATGAATCCAGCCGCCCTCCGGGCCAATCTCGGCGACCTCGCGCCCGGTGCCACCGTCATCGTCGACACCCATGACTTCACCACCCGCAACCTCGCCAAGGCGGGCTATTCGACCAGCCCCCTCGATGACGATTCACTCGTCGACTTCGCCGTGCATCAGCTCGATCTGACGGGCATGACCATCTCAGCGGTCAAGGAGTTCGGGCTGTCGCGAAAAGATGCTGCGCGAGCCAAGAACATGTTCGCGTTGGGACTGCTGTCCTGGATGTACGGCCGTCCCACAGAAACGACGGTCGAGTTCCTCACTCGTCGATTCGCTTCGGTTCCCGATATTCGTGACGCCAACGTCACGGCCTTCCGAACCGGTTGGTACTTCGGCGAGACCACCGAGGCCTTCGCCGTGTCGTATGAAATCAAACCGGCACCGATGCCGCTGGGCACGTACCGGAACATCACCGGCAACCTGGCCCTCTCATACGGTTTGGTGGCGGCCGGCGTGCAGTCGGGACTGCCGGTGTTCTTGGGGTCCTACCCCATCACTCCGGCATCCGACATCCTGCATGAGCTCGCCAAGCACAAGGAGTTCGACGTCACGACTTTCCAAGCCGAGGACGAGATCGCCGGGATCGGCGCCGCGCTGGGCGCGGCGTTCGGTGGGGCGCTGGCGGTGACCACCACATCTGGCCCGGGGGTTGCCCTCAAGTCCGAGACCATCGGGTTGGCAGTGATGACGGAACTGCCGCTGATCGTGGTCGATGTGCAGCGAGGTGGCCCCTCCACCGGGCTGCCGACCAAGACCGAGCAGGCCGATCTTCTGCAGGCCATGTTCGGCCGCAACGGCGAGGCGCCGGTGCCGATCGTGGCGCCCCGCTCGCCAGGCGACTGCTTCGAGGCCGCCCTCGAGGCCGCGCGCATCGCGATCACCTACCGCACTCCCGTGATGTTGCTCTCCGACGGCTACCTGGCCAACGGGTCCGAGCCTTGGCGGATCCCCGACGTCACCGAGCTTCCTTCGATCGACCCTGCCTTCACCACCGCTCCCAACCACACCGACGGCGAGAAGGCCGGCTTCTGGCCCTACCTCCGCGACGCGGACACGCTGGCGCGGCCGTGGGCTGTGCCGGGCACCCCGGGGCTGGAGCATCGCATCGGCGGATTGGAGAAGGGCGACGGTCACGGAGACATCTCCTACGATCCGGCCAACCACGACTTCATGGTCCGGACCCGCCAGGCCAAGGTCGACGCGATAGCGACGTCGTTGCCGCCGCTGGAGGTCGATGACCCGAGCGGTCGAGCCAAGGTGCTGGTGATCGGCTGGGGCTCGACCTACGGACCGATCGGAGCCGGGTGCCGCCGCGTTCGGCGCGCCGGTTACCACGTCGCCCAGGTACACCTGCGCCACCTCAACCCGTTGCCAGCCGACCTCGGCGACATCATCACGGGCTATGACAAAGTGTTGGTCCCCGAGATGAATCTCGGCCAACTCTCCCTGCTGCTGCGGGCCCGCTATCTGGTCGACACGGTCGGCTACAACCAGGTCAATGGCATGCCGATGAAAGCCGTCGAACTCGCCGAGGCGATCGGCCAACTCGTCGGCGATGCCGAGGGTGTCACCATCGACCTATCCACCGTGGCCCCCGATGACGAGACCCGCCCACCCGACCGGCCCGACCGGCCCGACAAGGAGAGTGTCCGATGACCACCGACCTCGGACTACCCGGACTCCACAGCGGGATCGCGGGGGTGCCGACCACCGAAGAGACGCAGACCGGCAAGGACTTCTCCTCCGACCAGGAGGTCCGCTGGTGCCCCGGCTGCGGTGACTACGCCGTTCTCAAGGCCGTGCAAGGGTTCTTGCCCGAGCTGGGCCTGCGGCGCGAGAACATCGTGTTCGTCTCCGGGATCGGGTGCTCGTCACGGTTCCCCTATTACCTCGACACCTATGGCATGCATTCCATTCACGGGCGGGCGCCGGCGATCGCCACGGGCCTGACGACCAGCCGCCCCGACCTATCGGTGTGGGTGGTCACCGGCGACGGCGACGCCCTCTCCATCGGCGGGAATCACCTGATCCACGCACTGCGTCGCAACGTGAACATGACGATCCTGTTGTTCAACAACCGGATCTACGGACTCACCAAGGGTCAGTACTCGCCCACCAGCGAACCTGGCAAGGTCACCAAGTCGACCCCGATGGGTTCGGTCGACTACCCCTTCAACCCGATCTCTCTGGCTCTCGGAGCCGAAGCCAGCTTCGTTGCCCGGACGATCGACTCCGACCGCAACCACCTCATCAGCGTCTTGTCCGCAGCCGCCGCTCACCGCGGCACGTCGCTCGTCGAGATCTACCAGAACTGCCCCATCTTCAACGACGGCGCATTCGACACGATCAAGGGTCGCGACACGTCCGCGGAGGCGATCATCCGCCTCGTCCACGGCCAGCCCATCCGGTTCGGCGCCGAAGGACCAGACGGCCTGGGTTCCCTGGGGTTGATCCGCGACGCCACCAACGGGGGCGTCAAGATCGTCGAGGTCGCCGATGTCGCCGCCGAGTCGGTGCTCATCCACGACGCCGCGAATTCCGATCCCACCACGGCCTTCGCCATCTCCCGGCTCACGGAGGCGGGCCACCTCCACCGCGCCCCCATCGGGATCTTCCGCTCCATCGAGCGCGCCACCTACGACGACCAGGCTCGGGCCCAGGTCGCCACGGCCGTCGAGGCGGGCGCCACCGGCGCGGTGGGAAGTTCCGCACGGACTCGCAAGCTGGCGGCACTGATCTCCGGCCGGGATACCTGGACTGTCGCGTGACGGCGGCCGCCGGGGTGACCGGTGGCTGAACGCGCCAGCACCCGCACGAAGGCCGGGCCGGAACGCACCGAGGCGAGCACCGGCTTCTTCTACGGCGTCACCGCCTACGCTCTGTGGGGTCTGTTCCCGCTGTACTGGCCCTTGCTCAAACCGGCCGGCGCCTTCGAACTCCTCGGTCACCGGATCGTGTGGTCGCTCCTCGTCATGCTGGCCCTGGTCGTCGTTCTCCGTCGCGGGCCCGCCTTCCGGGCCCTCGTGACCCATCCGCGGCGGGCCCTGCTGTTGGCCGGCGCGGCCGTGGTGCTGTCGGCCAACTGGGCGACTTACATCTGGGCGGTCAACAACGGCCGGGTCGTCGAGTCGTCGTTGGGCTATTTCATCAACCCCCTGGTGACCGTGTTGATGGGAGTCTTCGTTCTCGGCGAACGGTTACGCCAGCTGCAATGGATGGCACTGGGCGTGGGCGCGCTGGCAGTCGGCATCCTCACCATCGACTACGGGCGGTTGCCCTGGGTGGCGCTCATCTTGGCCTGCAGCTTCGGCACCTACGGCTTGCTCAAGAAGACCGTCGGCGCCGGACCGATCGAGTCCCTCGCCTTCGAGACCGCCGTCGTCGCGCCCGTGGCCCTCGGGTATCTCGCGGTGTTGGCCAGCCGTGGCGACGGCCATTTCATCGGCTACGGAATCGGACACTCGCTGTTGTTGGTGAGCACCGGACTGGTCACCGCCGTCCCGCTGATCTGCTTCGGCGCAGCCGCCAACCGGATCCCGATGGTGACCTTGGGGCTGCTGCAATACCTGGCGCCGGTCTTCCAGTTCCTGCTCGGCGTCTTCTGGATCGGCGAGGATATGCCCTTGGGTCGTTGGATCGGTTTCGCATTGGTGTGGCTGGCGCTGGCGATCTTCACCACCGAGGCCCTGCGTCATCGGCGCGGGCAACTCCGCCTGGCCGCCGAGGCCTCGGCCATCTGAACTCCGGCCACCTATTCGCCTGCGTGCTTACGCGAGACGTGCAGCGAGTACGCCGGACAGTGGACGCGGCCGACGCGGCCGTCGGTCGTGGTGACCTCTACAAAGGCGTCGTACGGGGTCCAGCGAACGAAATCGGTCTGGTCGCCGTCCACGATCTTCTGGGACCTCTGCTGCCCGACCCGGGTCAGTGTGAGTGCCAGGCTGAGGTCGCCGACCTCGGTGCCGGTGTCAGGGTCGACCAAGGGCGCCGTCGCAATGCCGCTTCGCGTCTTGGCGCCCCCTTTGGTGGACAGCTCGCCCTGGGCGCGCGCCGGGTTGACGGGGTCCTCGATGGCGACGAGGAACTCCGGCCTGTCTATGCCCTCACCGCCCAACGCAACCCATCCCATCGGGATGCCGTCGAGGTCGCAGCGGCCGGAATAGAACTCGTCGAAGTTCGCGACGTGCCGATGCGGATTGTTGCTACGCAGGTCAAAGGCCGTTCGCTCGCCGCGGCAGTCATCCGCTGCGGTTCGGATCACGTAGCCGGGCAGCGTCGCCGAGACGACCTCGATCGCGAAGTCCGTGGTGGTGATGCTGCCCTTGGTCGTGCGGTTCCCCTCACGTTCCTCGATCTGTTCGACGACCGGTTCGCCGAGGGTGATCCTCAGCCGCACCGAAAGAGTGCCGGCGGCGGACCCCGGAGGTCGAACAACGTCACGTCGCCGGCGAAGTCCGGGCCAAAGGTGGCCGTGCCACCCTCGCCCCACAGGAGAGCCTCCCCTGGGAGTTCTCGACGAGCGCCCAGGAGGTCGCGCCTCCTGCGTCACCGCTGGCCTGGAAGACGACGGCGTCGCCGACGGTGGTGTCGAAGACGCACTGGAGATCGTCGAAGGTGACCTTGAGGACATGCTGCGGTGCCGCCGTGGACACCGCTGGCGCAACGAGCCCGGCCATCATGACCAGGGGTAACGCGAGCAGGAGACGGATGGCCGATTTCATGATGATTCCTTCTCTCGTGGTGGGTGGCTCAGGAGCCCGCGCGTCATGACGGGTTCACGACCACGGCGATGTCCCCAAGGTCCACCTCATCGCCCTCACCGAGATCGAGTGCGAGGTCGTCGGTGGACAGCCAATAGGGCGTGCCGTCCTGATAGGGGTGGATCACCGCGAACCTCAGATCGGTGATCTCGTCGAAGTTCGCCTCGCTGGCCAGACTCCCCGTCACACTGGCCGCGCCCATGCGGGTGATCACGAACTCGCCCGTCCCCAGGAAGGTGCGAGCGCGAGTGGGGTGCTCGGTCGTCGGATTGCGGTCCGATCCCCGGGGGGTAGCTGAACTCGTAGGACAGCGTGGTGATGACCGGCGTTCCGGTGGATTCGTAAACCAGGCGTCCGCGGGCCGTACTCCCGCGGACCAGCGGTAAGTCCACCTCGGCGTCCTGCGCCAGGACGTAGCCGGGCCAGCAACGCGGCGCGTAGTTCCTCGGCCACCCATCAGCCCCGAGCATCAGCATGCCCGGCACCAGTCCGGTCAGCGCGTACCGGCCCTGCGCGTCGGCCCGCTCGATGCTGTGGAATCCACCGATGAGCTTCTCGCCATCCGGGGGGCAGAGGTTGCCGGTCGTGGCCTCCGCGACGGCGTGCGGTGCCGTGGTGCCGCGGAGGGTGAGCGTGGGTTTCGACAAGCGCAAAGGAGCCAACGAGTAGGTACGCCGCTCGGTGATCTCGATAGTGCGCATGCCGTAGCCAGCCGCCGTGGCTGCAACGACGGTGTAGGTGCCTGGCCGCACACCGGTGTAGGTGACGCGGCGTCCGTCGTTGCGATTGACCTGGAGTGGCGTTCCCTGGGCGTCGCGCAGCTCGTCGCGGATGCGGGACTTGCCACCGCGCGGATCGACCAGGGGAACGGATACAACAGCCCCGCGGCGCAGGTTGACGTCCGCTCGGTGGGTGCCCGTGGAGCGGTTCACCGTCACCGACACAGCGGCACGCTCGAAGTCGCCTCCGTCATACAGGATGCCGACCCGGTAGCGACCCACGTCGAGGCCCTCGACCGTGAACCGACCCCGCGCGTCGGCCGTGGCCGCAGCGATGATCCCGTCGCCCACCCGAGACACCAGGACGTCGGTGCCCGGCACCGGTTCGCCTCGGGAGATCAGGTGACCGACGATCGCCGCACCTCGGCGCAGGCGCCCGTTGACGCTCAGGGTCGAGTTCTCTCGAAGTGAGAACTCCGTCGAGCGCCAGGGCAGCCGACCGTCGCCGCCGGCGGCGAGGTAATAGCGTCCAGGTGCCATACCGAGGAACGTGAAGCGACCCTCGGCGTCCGCTCCCGTGCGAAACGCCTGCGTGTCGTTGAGGCGCATGATCCGGACCTCGCGGTTGGCGCCGCCCACGAGCCGCCCGCGCACGGAACTCGGCGGCTTGACGGTCACCCGGCCGAGAGCCCGACCCGACTCGTCGGGGACGAAGAGCGCCGTCTGGGTCACCCAGGAGTCGGTCACTCCGGCAGGCCCGACATAGGTCTGCAGGAACTCCACGCCCTGGGCCGTTTCCCGACAGGCGGTCACCGCCTGAGCATCGGGCACGCAGATCTGCACCAGATAAGGCTGCTTGGCCTGGCGAACTCGGAACTTGCCTCGCGGCCCGGTGACCGCACGCCGAGCCGATTTGTTGGGCAGGACCCCGGCCTCGGGCACTTCACGAGGCTGGAGAACGTTGACCAGCGCGCCCCGAACCGGGCGTCCGACACTGTCGATGACCTTGCCGCTCACCCACCCCACGCGTGCCTTCCTATCCTCCGACGGCACCTCGGACATCAGCGTTGGGCTCGCCGGCGCACTGGGTTCGATGGTGGGGCCTCCCGTGACCACCGGCGCACTGCACGAGCTCGACGTTCCGAGCAGGAGGGCGACGGCAGCCACCGTGAGAAGGCCAGGCACATGTCGCGAACCTGATGAACCGGTCATGGCGGAGCCTCGCATTCGCGTGAACGTGGTACAACGAGGGCTTGCAGGTGTAGACGTTCACCTTGCCGAGACGGCGCTCGTTCGCCCACGGACAGAGCCCGCACACTTCTCGTACACTGGCCGGATGCCCCACGCGGCAGAATCTCGCAGGACTCCTTTCGCGGCTGTTCTGCGAGAACTGCGCGAATCCGCTGGCCTCACGCAAGAGGATCTCGCCGAGCGCGCCGGCATCAGCCCAGAGGCGGTCAGCGCCTTGGAGCGCGGGACGCGTACGCGGCCCTATCCCCACACGGTGCGCTCCCTCGCCGACGGCCTCGGCGCCACCGAGGCGGAGCGAGCGGCCCTCGCCGCCGCAGTCCCACGTCGTGGGAGCACGTCGAGCGTCGCCGCCACAACGGACGCACGTGCGCGATTGCCCGGCCACTCGTCCGATCACAGCCTGACCGTGCCCGCGACCCCACTGGTCGGGCGTGAGGCGGATGTGCGAGCAATAAACGACCTCTGGTGCGCGGGCGCTCGGCTGATCACGCTCACCGGACTGGGTGGGGTGGGCAAGACCCGGCTGGCCGTCGCCATGGCCGACGCGCACGCCCCGGGCCACTCGGACGGAACAGTCATGGTGGCGTTGGCGGCTCTCACCGATGCCGATGAGGTCGTCCCGACCCTCGCGCGAGCGCTCGGGCTGACCGGTGGCCACAGCCCGGACGGCCCAGAGTTGGTGGCCCGACACCTGGAAGACCTGCGGCTGTTGCTCGTGCTCGACAACTTCGAGCACCTGCTGAGCGCCGCGACCCACGTCGAAGAGCTCGTCGATCGGTGCCGGTCTCTACGGGTCTTGGTGACCAGCCGAGCCCCGCTGGGCGTCCGGAGCGAGCACGAGTACGCGGTGCCGCCGCTCGGGCTGCCCTCCGCCGCTCCGCAGAGCTTGGAGGAGCTGGCCGGCTCGGCGGCGGGCACGCTGCTGATCAGCCGGGCTCGCGCCGTCGGCAGCGTTCCCACCCACGCCGACGCCGGACCGCTCGGCCAACTGTGCCACCGTCTGGCCGGGCTGCCGCTGGCGCTCGAGTTGGCGAGCGCACATCTGCGGGCATTGTCGCCGGAGACCGTGTTGGACCGCCTGGAGACCATCATGAACGCCAATGGCGCACGCGACCTTCCCGAGCGGCAGCGGACGATGGGAGCCGCGCTCGATTGGAGTTGCGAACTTCTGTCGGCGCAGGAGCTGACCCTCTTCCTGCTGCTCGGGGTGTTCCGAGGGGGCGCGACGCTCGAGACCCTGGAGCACGTCGCCGCCGAAGGGACCGACCTCGACGACCATGAGGTTCTCGGACTGCTCGAGACTCTGGCGGCCCATTCCCTCATCGTGATCACCCCGTCAGCCGCGGGAGGGGTGCGTTACAGCCTCCTGGAACCGGTGGCGCAATTCACCCGAGGCCGCCTGGTCGGGCCGGTCGCCGACCGAGCGATGGCCGCCCACGCGGCGCACTACCTGGCGTTCGCGGAGCGAGCCGCAGTGGCCTATGAGCGAGAGGAGCAGTTGACCTGGCTGGGGCTGACGGAGGTCGAAGAGGCCAACCTGCTGCTCGCGATCGACCGGTCGCTGGATCGAGGCGACCTCGAGACTGCCTGCCGCATCACGTGGTCGTTGTGGCTGTATTGGTGGTTGCGCGGGCAGCACACCGTGGGACGGCGCCGAGCGGACCGCTGCCTAGCTGCCGGACCTCCACCGCGCCTGCTCGGTCGGGTTCACCTGGCCGCCGCGACGATGAGCTACGCGGCCGGAGACGCGGTGGCCGGGGGCCGACACTGGACCGAGGCCTACCGTCTCGGCTGCGAGCACGGCGACGCCGAGATCGCCTCCAAGGGTGCCGCCGGGTTGGGGCTCGCGGCGTTGGCCCACGGAGACCTCGAGGAGGCGGGCGCTCGCTTCAGCGAAGGGGTGCTCCTCGGGGAGCAGGCGCGCGAGGCCGGGGTGTGGCTTCGCGCCTTGGCGCATGTGTGGCAGGGGACCGTGTTTCTGTTGAGGTCCGATCGGCTGGGCGCGACGGTCGAAATCGGGCGCGGGCTGGAACTCGCTCGGGAGCGCGGCGATCGGCTATCGACCTACGTGGCGCTGTACAACCTCGCCCAGGCCGACATCGGCGCCGCCGACTATCGACAGGCCCGGGCCCATCTCGAGGAGGGAGTGATCCTGTCCGGGCAGACCCAGGACCGCACCAATCTGGTGTACTTCCTTGAAGCGCTCGCCGTGGTCGAGTCGTTCGAAGGCGCAGACGAACGAGTGGCGACGCTGCTCGGGGCTGCCGCTGCGCTGAGCGACGAGGTTGGCGCGAGCGTCTATATGTACTACGTGCCGGACGAAGAGCTCCGCGCGGCGGCCGAGCGATCGGCGCGTACCTCCCTCGGGGAGGAGCGGTACCGAACCATCGCCACGGAAGGGCGCACGCTTGACCTCGCGGGTGCGGTCGACTTCTGCCTCGCCCGCCGTGGCGGCGTCCGCTGACCCTACTCACTGGGCCCACTAGGTCACCGATTGGGCGGAAAGTCCCCGCCCCGGCACCAATTCTGCGCCCATTGGTCCCAAAGGGCGGTTGGTTCCGCGGCCGCCTCGGCGGGTCAGGTGGCCCGGTGGACGAGGATGTCGGCGAAGGCCTCGAGCGCGTCTCGGACGCCGCCCTCCGGCAGCGCCGTCAGGTACTGCTTGGCCTGCTCTGCCTGAGTGCCGACGTAAGCGCGCGCGCGATCCATGGCGGGGTGAGCTCGCAACAGCAGCAGAGCCTCCGTGTGTAAGGCATCGTCGGTGAGGTCGCCGGCGAGCAACTCCAGCAGCCGTGCGTCGGCCGGATCATCGGACTCCCGAGCCATCAGTGTCGGCAGGGTGGGCACGCCCTCGCGAAGATCGGTGCCGGGAGTCTTGCCGGATTCCGTCGAGTCGGACGCGATGTCCAAGATGTCGTCGGAGATCTGGAACGCCGAGCCCACGATCTCGCCGTACGACGTCAACGCGACCGACACCTCTGCCGAGGCGCCACCGAACATGGCGCCGTAGCGGGCCGACGTGGCGATCAGCGAGCCGGTCTTGCCCGCGACCACGTCGAGATGGTGGGCCAACGGGTCCACTTCAGGTCCCGGCGCGAGGGTCTCCAAGATCTGCCCCTCGACCAGCCGACCGAAGGTCTGTGCCTGGATCCGGACCGCGTCGGGGCCCAACTGGGCCGTGAGCTCGGACGACTTGGAGAACAACCAGTCACCGGTGAGGATGGCGACGTGGTTGTCCCACCGGGCGTTCGCCGAATCAGCGCCGCGGCGCAGCGCAGCCTCATCCATCACGTCGTCGTGGTACAGCGAGGCGAGGTGGGTCAGCTCGACTACGCACGCCGCCGTGACGACGTCATCGGCATCGGGTGACGGTCCGGCCTCCGCAGCCAACAGCACCAGCAGCGGCCGAAACCGCTTGCCACCGGCACTCATCAGGTGACGAGCGGCCTCGGTCACGAACGGCGCCCGGCTGGCGATGTGGCCCTTCGAGCGCCTGCTCGACACGAGCCATCCTCCGGCGCAGCCGGTCGGCCAACGCAGGATCGGTGACCGGCAGGGCCAACCCGGCCTCGGGGGGAGAGGTCACCGGATGAACTCACCCGCTCTGCCGGCGAGTTCGAGCACGGGCCCGGGGAAGACGCCGAGCATGAGGGTGATGCCCACCCCAAGCGCGATGACGGTCGCGGTGAACACCGAGGGCGTCGTCACCGCCGGCCCATCGGCCACCGGCTCGGCGAAGAACATCACCATGATCACCCGGACGTAGAAGACGGCTGCGATGACGCTGCACGTGACCGCCACCAGCACGACCGGCCAGGCGCCGGCGGCACCAGCGGCAGTGAAGACAGTCCACTTGCCGACGAAGCCGGACGTCAGCGGGATGCCTGCCATCGCCAGAAGGAACAGCGCGAACACGCCCGCCACCACCGGCGCCGTCCGGCCCAGTCCGGCCCATCGAGCGATCTGTCCCTGCTCGCCGCTGGCGTCGCGCACCAGGCTGACCACGGCGAAGGCGCCGAGCGTGGCGAACCCGTACGTCGTGAGATAGAACATCACGGCCTGAAGTGAGCTGATCTCACCCTCGGCCAACGCTCCGGTGGCCTGGAGACCGAGCACACCGGTAAGGAGGAAGCCGGTGTGCGCGATCGAGGAATACGCCAGCATCCGCTTCATGTCCGTCTGGGTCAGCGCCATCACCGCACCCACCAACATCGTCGCGATGGCCACGAGCCACAAGGTGGGCGTCCAACTCCAGCGCTCGGACCCGAACGCCACGTACAGCAACCGGAGGAGCGCCCCGAACGCCGCTGCCTTGGTGGCGGCGGCCATGAAGGCGGTCACGGCAGTCGGTGCACCCTGGTAGACGTCGGGCATCCACGCATGGAAGGGCACGGCGCCGACCTTGAACAGCAGGCCCACCAGGAGCAACCCGATCCCGAGCAGGAGCAACGTGTCATTACCGACGTCGTTGCGCACGGCCTCGTTGATCGTCGCGTAGTCCATGGAGCCGGAGAACCCATAGATCAGGGCCATGCCGTAGAGGAAGAACCCGGAGGAGAAGGCGCCGAGCAGGAAGTACTTCATCGCGGCTTCTTGGCTCAGCAGACGACGACGGCGCGCCAGTCCGGAGAGCAGGTAGAGCGGCAGCGACAGCACCTCGAGGGCGACGAACAGCGTCAGCAGATCGGTGGCGCTCGGGAAGAGCATCATTCCGCCGACGGAGAACAACAGCAGGGGGTAGACCTCGGTGTGCTCGAGCTCGGCCGCCTGACGCTCCGCGTCGGTGCCCGGCAACGCAGCGGCCTGTCCGGCGAACGCGGAGACGCCGCCGTCGAGCTGCCGCTCCGCGAAGAGACCGACGCCGCAGAGCGCCAGCAGCAGGATCAGCCCCCACATGAACACGGCGGGTCCGTCGATCGCCAACGTTCCGGTTCCCGAGCCGGTCGCTCCGGCGGTGAGAACACCGTGAGCTGCGCCGCCGCCGAGCTCGGGCAAGTTGAGCGCGACGCGCACCGTCACCGCGAACGCCGCCGCCAGGCCGATCAACGCCAGGCCGGTCTGAAGGACGAACCGTGACCGGCGGGGAACGAAAGCCTCCACCAGGATTCCGGCGCAGGCGACCCCGAAGACGATCAACAGCGGAGCCAGCCGGACGTAGTCCAGGTCGGGCTTGATGAACTCGTTCACTGGTGGCCCCCCTCAGCAGAGTCCTGTCGATGATCCTCGGCGGGCACCGTCGGCGACGGATCGCTGACCCCCACCTGAGCGAGGGTGTCCTCGACGTAGGGATTGATGACGTCCAGCAACGGCATCGGGTAGAAGCCGAAGACCAGCAGCGCCGCGAGCAACGGAGCGACCGCACCGATCTCGCGTCGATTGAGATCCTCGATGACCAGGCCCTCGGGCTTCGGGCCGGTCATCGCCCGTTGATAGAGCCACAGGATGTAGACGGCCGACAGCACGATGGCGCTGACGGCGATCGCGCCCACCCACCAGCCATAGCCGAAGGCGGCGATCATGATCATGAACTCTGAGACGAACGGCGCGAGACCGGGGAGACCGGCCGCCGCCAAACCAGCCACGAGCATCAGTCCGGCGAGCACCGGCGCTGCTTGCTCGATGCCGGTCATCTCGCGAATCGACGCGGTTCCCTTGCGCTGCACGAGATAGCCCGCGATCAGGAACAGGGCGGCGGTGCCGACACCGTGGTTGACCATGTAGAGGACAGATCCCGCTCCACCCTGCGTCGTGAAGACGAAGATGCCGAGCACGATGAACCCGAAGTGCGACAACGAGGTCAAACCGATCAGCCGGAGAAGGTCGTCCTGGCCGATCGCGACCAGGGCGCCGTAGACGATCGAGATCAACGCCAGCGTCACCACCAGCGGGGTCGCCCAGACCGACGCGTCGGGGAACAGTCCGAGGCAGAACCTCAGCATCCCGAAGGTGCCGATCTTGTCGAGGACACACACCAACAACACGCTGGTACCGGTGGTGGCCTTCTCGGTTGTGTCGGCGAGCCAGGTATGCACCGGGAACATCGGTGCCTTGATCGCGAAAGCGATGAAGAAGCCCGCGAAGAGCCACCGCTGGGTGATCGGATCGATGTCGAGCGCCGCAAGGTCGGACAGCAAGTAGCTGGGCGATCCGTAGTTGGCTGAGACCACGTAGAGGCCGATCACCGAGGCGAGCATGATCAGTCCACCGGCCAACTGGAAGACCAAGAACTTGACGGCCGCTCTGCTTCGACCCGACCGGCCGAACCCACCGATCAGGAAGTAGGCCGGAATCAGCGTCGCTTCGAAGACGACATAGAACAAGAACACGTCGATGGCCGTGAAGACCACCAGCGAGAAGCCCTGCAGAGCCAGCACCCAAGCGAAGAAGGCCTTGGTGTTGCCGGTGTCGGCATCGTGCCACGACGCCACGATGACGATCGGCACCAGAACCGACGTCAGCAAGACCATCAGCAGGCCAAGTCCGTCGACACCGAGGGCGAAACTGACCCCGAGCGGAGCGATCCACGGGTGGATCTCCTCGGCCTGCATACCCCCGCCCAGCGAGTAGTTGACGGCGATCGTGCCGGCGATGAACAGCGTCGCCACGGAGAAGCCGAGAGAGACCTGCTTGGGGAGGACAGCGCCTCGCTCGCCCGGAAGGGCAGCCGTCGCGACCGCGCCGACCAGAGGCAGCGCGACCAGGACGATCAGCCAGGGAAAGTCGGTCATACGAGAGTCACCGCCAGCAGGGCAACCAGGACGATGAGAACGCCCAGGAAGATGGACAGGGCATAGGAGCGGACGAAGCCGTTCTGGATCCGGCGCGCTGCGTCGGACAGGCCGCCCATAGCGCTCGCGCCCCCCTCGATGGCACCGTCGATGACGGCCCGGTCGATCGTGGTCAGAGCGGTGACGGTCGCTGCACCAGGGGCGACCACCAGCACATCGTTGATGGTGTCGCCGTAGAGGTCGGCCCGAGCGGCTTTCGTGAACACCGAGACGTCCTGCGGGGCCTCACGAGGTACCTCACGCTGACCCACCAGGAACCAGGCTGCGGCGACCCCCACCGCCACCGTGGCCACCACGAGCAAGGTGATCACGATCGGCGGCAACGGCGGCTCTTCGTGGACGGCGTGGCCGACCACCGGCTCGAGATAGGTGACGATCCAGTCGTTGAGCAGCAGGACTCCTCCGAGCACCGACAGCGCCGCCAGCACGATCAGCGGAATCGTCATCACCTTGGGTGACTCGTGCGGGTGAACCCCGTCGGCCCAACGCTTCTGGGTGAAGTAGGTCATCAGCATCAGTCGAGTCATGTAGAAGCCGGTGATGCCGGCGCCGAGCAGCGCCAGCAGCCCGACGAGAAGGTTGTCGGCCAACGCGGTTTCGATGATCTTGTCCTTGGACCAGAAGCCGGAGAACCCGGGGAAGCCGATGATCGCCAGATAGCCCATCGCGAAGGTCAGGAAGGTCACCGGCATCGCCGCTCTCAGTGCGCCGTAGTGACGCATGTTCACGTCATCGTCCATGCCGTGCATCACCGAGCCGGCGCCGAGGAACATGTTGGCCTTGAAGAAGCCGTGGGTGAGCAGGTGGAAGATCGCGAACGCATAGCCCGCCACACCGAGACCGGCGCCGAGCATCATGTAGCCGATCTGGCTCATCGTGGATCCGGCCAGAACCTTCTTGATGTCGTCCTTGCCGGAGCCGATCACAGCACCCCACAGCAGCGTGACCACCGCGACGGTGACCACGGCGGTCTGGGCGGCTGGGGCGCGCTCGAAGATGAAGTTGGACCGCACGATCAGGTAGACGCCGGCGGTGACCATCGTGGCCGCGTGGATCAGGGCCGAGACCGGTGTCGGGCCCTCCATCGCGTCGAGCAGCCACGCCTGCAGTGGCACCTGGGCCGACTTGCCACACGCGGCGAGCAGGAGCAACAGGCCGATGGCGGTGAGGGTGCCCTCGGAGGCGCCTCCCGCGGCAGCGCTGATACCGGCGAAGGTGGTGGTGCCGAAGGTTGCGAACATCAGCATGATCCCCAACGCCATGCCGATGTCGCCGACTCGGTTGATGACGAACGCCTTCTTGGCGGCTGCGGCAGCCGACGGCTTGTGCTGCCAGAAGCCGATGAGCAGGTAGGACGCCAGCCCGACGCCCTCCCAACCGAGGAACAGACCGAGGTAATTGGCCGACAGCACCAGCATCAGCATCGCGGCGACGAACAGATTGAGATAGGCGAAGAAGCGGCGGCGACGCGGGTCGTGCTCCATGTAGCCCACGGAGTAGAGGTGGATCAACGATCCGACTCCGGTGATCAGCAGGAGGAACAGCGACGACAGCGGGTCGAAGAGGAGATCCATGCCAACGTCGAGGCCACCTGCAGCGAACCAAGTGAACAGGTGCTGCTCGATCTGCCGATCCTCCCCGTCGCGGCCAAGCACCGAGAAGAACAGGACCAGACTGAGCGCGAACGACCCGAACGACGTCGCGGTACCCAGCCAATGCCCGATCTTGTCGGTTGCCTTGCCGCCGAGCAGCAAGATGGCCGCGCCGGCCAGTGGCAGCGCGATCACCAGCCACAGCAGGGAGAAGACGCCGTCGGCAGAACCGGCCTCCACCACGGGGATCGCGGCGGAGGCCTGGTCGCCCCCTTCGAGAAAGATGTTCAGCACGTCGGCCCCTCTAGTACTTCAGCAGGCTCGCGCCATCGACCGAAGCCGAGCGACGAGTCCGGAAGATGGTCATGATGATCGCGAGCCCGACTACGACCTCGGCTGCTGCGACCACCATCACGAAGAAGGCGGCCACCTGGCCCTCGAGGTTGCCGTGCTGCTTGGCGAACGCGACGAGCGCGAGGTTGCTGGCGTTGAGCATCAGTTCAACGCACATGAACACGACGAGCGCGTTGCGTCGGGTGAGCACCCCGACGCACCCGATCGTGAACAGAATCGCCGACAACACGATGTAGGGAGTAATGCTCATGGCTGTTCACCGTCCTCGGTGACGACCTCGACACCCTCGTCGATCTGGCGTTGTAGTCGCTCGACGTCGGACGATGGCGACTTCCGCACGTCACCACGGGCGACCAGCACCCGAGAGACGGAGTCTGCGGCCGGTCGGCCGTCCGGCAGGAGCGCCGGAGTGTCGACGGCATTGTGACGCGCGAAGACGCCGGGGGCCGGCAACGGTCCGAGGTGCTTCCCCGACTCGGCGTAGTCACGCATCCGCTGCGCAGCGAGGGAAGCCTGGGTCGCCTTCGGGGCGATTCGTTCGCGGTGGGCCAACACCATCGCCCCCACGGCGGCGGTGATCAAGAGGGCCGAGGTGACCTCGAAGATCAGAACGTACTTGGAGAACAAGAGGTCGGCGAGCGCCTCGATGTTGCCGTTCTCGTTCACGTCACTCAGACCCACTGCGTCACCGAGCGTCAGCTGGCCGACCAGCACCGCCACCAGGACGCCGAATGCCAGACCGGTGAGGATCGCCATGATCCGCTGGCCCTTGATCGTCTCGACCACGGAATCCGAGGCGTCGACACCGACCAGCATCACGACGAACAAGAACAGCATCAAGATGGCGCCGGTATAGACGATGATCTGCACTGCGAACAGGAAGGGAGCCTCCAGACCGGCGTAGAGGATCGCCAGGCTGATCATCACCACAGCGAGCAGCATGGCGGCGTGCACGGCCTTGCGCACGAACAAGATGCCGCCGGCGGCGATCACCATGATGGGGGCCAGGACCCAGAACGCGATCATGAGGCACTCTCCCCGGAGACCGGGCTCGCGGCCCCCTCAGAGCTGGTCGTGGAGCTGGCGGTGAAGTTGCCGCGGTAGTAGTCGACGTCGTCCTCACCCAGCAGCATCGGGTGCGGCGGCTGCTCCATTCCGGGGAGGAGCGGCGCCAGCAGGTCGGACTTCTCATAGATCAACGACTCGCGGGTGGTGTCCGCCAATTCGTATTCGTTGGTCATCGTCAGCGCACGGGTCGGGCACGCCTCGATGCACAGCCCACACAGGATGCAGCGCAGGTAGTTGATCTGGTAGACCCGCCCGTAGCGTTCGCCGGGGCTGAACCGTTCGTCCTCGGTGTTGGAGGCCCCCTCGACATAGATGGCGTCAGCTGGACAGGCCCACGCGCACAACTCGCACCCGATGCATTTCTCCAGCCCGTCCGGCCACCGGTTGAGTTGGTGTCGCCCGTGGAACCGCGGAGCAGTGGGCTCCTTCTGGAAGGGGTACTGCTCGGTGACCACCTTCTTGAACATGGTCCGGAAGGTCACTCCGAATCCCGCCACGGGATCCCAGAGTTGTTCCTTGATCGTCGCCATCAGTGCTCCTCGCCGGCGTCGTCGGTGTCAGAGGTCGTAGCGGAGGCGGCCTGCGTCGACTCGTCGGTAGCAGTGGCCTCGCCGCTGACCGTGGTCGGCGGGGTGGCGAACGTCAGCGTTGCGGCTCCTCCGCGAACCGCACCGCCACTGGGCATCGGTGGAACGGGGAACCCGCCGGAGAAGGCGCGCGCATCCGCGGCCTCCCCCTCCTGTTCGTCGTCCTCGCCGACGAACAAGAAGAGCAGGGCAAACACCCCAGCCACGACGCCGAGCCCGATGAGCACGCGCTGGGTGTCGACGGTCTCGCTCAGCGTGAGCGCCCGAATCGTCGCGACGGCCACGATCCACAACAACGAGATCGGGATCAGCACCTTCCACCCGAAGTGCATGAACTGGTCATAGCGAAGACGTGGTAGCGAGCCGCGCAGCCAGATGAACAAGAAGACGAAGAAGAACACCTTGCCGAAGAACCACAGCAGCGGCCAATAGCCACTGTTGGCGCCCTCCCACAGCACGCTGACCGGCCACGGTGCTCGCCATCCGCCCAGGAAGAGCGTGGTGGCGATCGCCGACACCGTCGCCATGTTGATGTACTCAGCGAGGAAGAACAACGCGAACTTCAAGGAGGAGTACTCCGTGTGGAAGCCGCCGACGAGCTCGCCCTCGGCCTCCGGAAGGTCGAACGGCGCTCGGTTGGTCTCACCGACCATGGAGATGCAGAAGATCAGGAAGGACGGAAAGAGGATGAAGGCGAACCAGGTGTCTTTCTGGGCTTCGACGATGCCCGAGGTCGACATGGTCCCCGCATACAAGAAGACGGCGACCAGGGCCAGACCCATCGAGACCTCGTAGGAGATCATCTGCGCGCTCGACCGAAGCCCGCCGAGCAGCGAGTAGGTCGATCCCGAGGACCAGCCGCCGAGCACGATGCCGTAGATACCGATCGACGCGATCGCCATCACGAACAACACCGCGACCGGCATGTCGGTGAGCTGCAACGGGGTTGTGGTGTCGGTGAAGGGAATGCGGACCTCGGGTCCGAACGGCACCACCGAGAAGGTGACGAAGGCCGGGATCACCGAGATCACCGGAGCCATCGTGAAGACGAGTTTGTCAGCGGCCTTGGGAGTGAGGTCTTCCTTGAGCGCCAACTTCACGCCATCAGCGAGCGACTGCAGCGCCGCCGTACCACTCTTGCCCTCCCGAACGCTCTTGCCCCGCAGGGCGCGCACGAAGGACATCGGACCGTTGACGTTGGGGCCGCTGCGATGCTGCATCCGGGCAACGACCTTGCGCTCCCACCAGATGTTGAACAGGGTGAGCACCACCAGGACCACGAAGATCAGCACGGCCTTGAGCAGGATCACCCAGATCGAGTCCTGTCCGAACATCGACAGGTCCGCCTGGGTGGACACGACTGACTGCATCACTGGACTCCCTCTTGGAGCGGCACCGCCGCGACGGTGACCCGGCTCCCGGCGGTTCCCAGATCGGTCAGCACCGACCCGGCTGCGGAGTTGCTGGGCACCCACACCACGCCACTCACCATGCCGGTGACGGCCGCCGGCAGGGTCAGTGACCCGCGGTCGCCGGTGATCCTGACGGCAGCGGGAGCACCCAGTGCTTCGTGGTCGACCGCGCTCAGGCGGGCAACCGGGCGGCGAGCCGTGGCCCGCAGGTGGTCGGCGCCGTCGAGCATCGTTCCCTTGTCGATCATCTGCTTCCAGGTAGCCAACAGCAGACCGTCGCCCGATTCCATGGCGGGTGTCGCGGCCGAGCCACCCGAAGGTTCGGGGCGAGGCCCGTCCCAGGGACCCAGCTGTGCCATCTCGGCGCGGACCTCGGCCACGGTCCGGAAACCGAGGCTGACGCCTGCCTCCTCGGCGATTCCGGCCAGCACTCTGAGGTCGGGCAGGGCGGCCGGTGTCTCGATGGCGGCCTCGAAGGGGCGCGGACGTCCTTCCCAGTTGACGAAGGTGCCCGCCTTCTGTGCGGCCGTCGCCACCGGAAACACCACGTCTGCGGCGCGAGTGACAGCGGTCTCGCGGAGCTCGAGAGCAACGACGAACCCGGCCGCGTCGACCGCAGCCATGGTGAGCGCCGGATCGGCGGTGTCCGCCGGATCGACCCCGCCGATCACCAGGCCGCCGAGCGAGCCATCGAGCAGGGCGGCCACGATCCGATCGGCATCGCGGCCGGGAGTGCTCGGCAGGTGCTCGACGCCCCAGGCGCTGGCGACGTCGACCCTGGCGCTGGCATCGGCCACTGGCCTGCCTCCGGGCAGGAGCGTCGGCAGACAGCCGGCCTCGATCGCGCCGCGGTCACCGGCACGGCGCGGCACCCAGGCGAGGGCGGCACCGGTGCGTTCCGCCAGGTCGGCGGCGGCGGTGAGTGCGCCCGGTGAGGTGGCTAGGCGCTCGCCCACCAAGATCACACTCGAACCGTCGAGGGTCACCGCGTCGGGTAGGTCGCCCAGCGCAGCGGCCTCAGCGCCGGGAGCGGTCGGGATGAGGGTTCCCGCCATCTTCTCCAGACCGCGTGAGGCGAACGGCGCCACCGACACGACCGTGGTGCCGGACCGTGACGCCTTTCGCAGCCGTAGGAAGATCGTTCCGGCCTCGTCTTCGGGCTCCAGGCCGACCAGAAGCACGGTGCCGGCGGACTCGAGGTCGGCATAGTCGACCGATCGGCTCAGCGGAACCCGGCTGCTGAGGAAGCCGGTCTCCTCCTCAGAGAGCGGACGCGCCCGAAAGTCGAGGTCGTTCGTGGCGAGCACCATGCGCGCGAACTTCGCATAGGCGTAGGCGTCCTCGGCGGTCACCCGGCCGCCGGTCAGTACGCCGACGCCTTGAACGCCGGCGAGCCCGCGCGCGGCCACAGCGAACGCCTCGGGCCAGGAGGCGGGGCGGAGGTCGCCCGTGTCATCATCACGGACCTGCGGATAGCCCAGCCGGTCCTCGGCCACGCCATAGGCAAAGGCGAAGCGATCTTTGTCGGTGATCCACTCTTCGTTCACGTCGGGGTCGTTGCCCGACAGTCGGCGCATCACCTTGCCACGTCGATGGTCGATCCGGATGGCCGAACCGCAGGCGTCGTGTTCGGCGACCGAGGGCGTCGAGATCAGGTCGTAGGGCCGCGAGCGGAAGCGATAGTCGGCCGAGGTCAGCGCGCCGACCGGGCAGATCTGGATCGTGTTACCGGAGAAGTAGCTCTCGAACGGCTCCTTCTCATAGATCCCGACCTGCTGCAGCGCGCCTCGCTCGATCAGCGCGATGAATGGATCACCGGCGATCTGATCGGAGAAACGGGTGCAGCGAGCACAGAGCACGCAGCGCTCACGGTCGAGGAGCACCTGGGCGGAGATGCTGATCGGCTTGGGGAAGGTGCGCTTCACCCCTCCCGACTCCGCGAATCGCGACTCCGCGCGTCCGTTGCTCATGGCCTGGTTCTGCAGGGGACATTCGCCGCCCTTGTCGCACACCGGGCAGTCGAGCGGGTGGTTGATCAGCAGCGCTTCCATCACACCGGTCTGCGCCTTGTCAGCTCCCTCGGAGGTCAACTGGGTCTTGACCTCCATCCCTTCGGTGACGGTCAGCGTGCACGATGCCTGCGGCTTCATCCGGCCGGGCGGGCCCTGCATTTGGCGGAGTTCGCCACCGGGGCCCGGCATCGCGACCTCGACCAGGCACTGGCGGCAGGCACCGACCGGAGCCAACAGCGGGTGATCGCAGAAGCGCGGGATCTGGATGCCGATCTGCTCGGCCGCGCGGATCACCAGGGTGCCTTTGGGTGCTTCGACCGTGAACCCGTCGATCGTGAAGGTGACCAACTCGGGGGCCTTGTCCACGGCTGCCCCACCCTTGACGGTGGTCGAGCCCTTGCCCGCGGCCGAACCCTTGCCGGCGGCCGACCCCTTGCCCGCGGCCGAACCCTTACCGGCGGCCGAACCCTTGCCCGCGGCCGAACCCTTGCCGGCGGCCGAACCCTTGCCGGCGGTCGAACCCTTACCGGCCGTCGACCCCTTACCGGCAGCCGACCCCTTACCGGCGGTCGAGCCTGTCGAGACCTTCTTCTCGCTCATGCGCTGGCCCCCGTGGTGGTGAAGACGGTTGAAGCGGCCGGATCGAACGGACAGCCGCCGTGGGTGGCGTGAGCCAAGAACTCGTCACGGAAGTATTCGATCGCCGAGGTGATCGGGCTGGTGGCGCCGTCACCCAACGCGCAGAACGAGCGGCCCAGGATGTTGTCGCATCGGTCCAGCAGTTCGTCGAGATCCTCCGGCCGACCGCCTCCGGCCTCAATCCGAGCGAGGGTCTGAACCAACCACCAGGTGCCTTCGCGGCACGGCGTGCACTTGCCGCAGGACTCGTGCTTGTAGAACTCCGTCCAGCGCAGCACGGCGCGGACCACGCAGGTGGTCTCGTCGAAGATCTGCAGCGCACGGGTGCCGAGCATCGAGCCTGCGCTGCCGACTCCTTCGAAGTCCAACGGCACATCGAGGTGTTCGGCGGTCAGCAGTGGGGTCGACGATCCACCGGGCGTCCAGAACTTGAGCTCGTGTCCGGACCGCACTCCACCGGCCAGGTCGAGCAGTTGGCGCAGAGTGATGCCGAGCGGGGCCTCGAATTGCCCCGGGCGCTCGACATGGCCCGAGAGCGAGAAGAACCCGTGTCCCTTGGACTTGTCGGTGCCGAGCCCAGAAAACCAATCGGCGCCGTGCTCGATGATGCCGGGCACGGAGGCGATGGTCTCGACGTTGTTGATCACCGTCGGGCTGGCGTAGAGGCCTGCCACCGCTGGGAAGGGCGGCCGGAGCCGGGGTTGCCCTCGGCGGCCTTCGAGCGAGTCGAGGAGGGCCGTTTCCTCGCCACAGATGTAGGCGCCGGCGCCGGCATGCACGACGACGTCGAGGTCGTAGCCAGACCCATGGATGTTCTTTCCGAGGTGACCTGCGTCGTAGGCCTCTTGCACCGCTGCCTGCAGTCGGCGGATCACGTGCAGGATCTCTCCGCGAACGTAGATGAAGGCGTGATTGGCGCGAATGGCGAACGAAGAGATGGCGACACCCTCAACCAGCACGTGCGGGTTGGCCAACATCAGCGGGGTGTCTTTGCAGGTACCCGGCTCGGATTCGTCGGCGTTGACCACGAGGTACTTCGGATTGGGGTTGTCCTGGGGGATGAAGCCCCATTTCATCCCGGTCGGGAAGCCCGCTCCGCCTCGCCCGCGAAGCCCCGAGTCCTTCACCTCGGCAACGATCGCGTCGGGTTGCATGCCGAGCGCGGTGCGCCACGCGGCGTACCCCCCGTGCTCGGTGTAGACCGGGAGAGTCCAACTGCGATCAACGCCCCAGATCTCGCTGAGTACGGGTGTCAGAGTCGACGTCATTTGCCGTCACCGCCCTCGTTGCCGGGGTTGTCCTCGTGTTTGACATCGGCGCCTGAGTCCGCCACCGCTGCTTCGTCCTCGGTGCGCTCGGCTTCCGGAGAACCGGGTTCGGTCTCGGCGGGCGTGATCTCGCCGGCACTGCCCGCCCCGTGGGCGGTCCAACCGTGCTCCCGGGCGATCTCGAGCCCCACCAGCGACGCGGGTCCGGCCGACGGGCCCTCGTCGGCGCGACCGTCGGGGAAACCGGCCAGTACGCGCTCCGCCTCGCGCCACGTGCACAGTCGCGCACCACGGGTCGAGGTGACGTCGCGACCGGCGCGCAGGTCATCCACCAGCGAGACCGCCGACTCGGGAGTCATGTTGTCCATGAACTCCCAATTGACCATCATCACCGGGGCGTAGTCACAGGCCGCATTGCACTCGAGATGCTCCAGCGTGATCGTCTTGCCGGCGCCACCGTCAGCGGCGGTGGTCTCGTCGTTGCCGACCCCCAAGTGACCCTTCAGCCGTTCGAAGAGCAGATCTCCGCCCAGGACCGCGCACAGAGTGTTGGTGCAGACCCCGACGTGGTAGTCGCCGACCTCTCGCCGCTTGTACATCGTGTAGAAGGTGGCGACGCCACTCACCTCAGCAGCGCTGATCTTCAAGATCTCTGCACACGCCTCGATGCCCTCGGGGGTGATCCGGCCCTGGGCGGATTGCACAAGGTGCAGCATGGGCAGCAGACCGGAGCGCTGCTGGGGGTAGCGGGCAGCGATCTGCTCGAGCTCGGCATAGGTCGTCGGATCGAGACCGTTCGCCCGATCGGCTGCCTGGCCGGCTGCTGGGTCGTGAGCCTGACTCATCGGTCGACCCCTCCCATCACGGGGTCGATCGAGGCGATGGCGACGATGACGTCGGCGACCATGCCGCCTTCGCTCATCAGACTGGTCGCCTGCAGATTGGCGAACGACGGATCACGGAAGTGCGCCCGGAACGGCCTGGTGCCGCCGTCGGAGACCACGTGAGCGCCGAGCTCGCCGCGCGGAGACTCCACCGGCACGTAGGCCTGGCCGGGAGGCACCCGGAAGCCCTCGGTCACCAGCTTGAAGTGGTGGATCAGCGCCTCCATCGACTCGCCCATGATGTGGCGGATGTGATCCAGGCTGTTTCCCATGCCGTCGGAGCCGATCGCCAACTGGCTGGGCCACGCGATCTTCTTGTCCGCGACCATCACCGGCGCGCCATCGAGGTCTGCCAACCGGTCGGCGGCTTGCTCGACCAGCTTGAGGGACTCCCCCATCTCGTTGAGGCGGATGCGGAACCGACCGTAGGAGTCGCAGGTGTCCCACGTCTGGACCTCGAAGTCGTAGTCCTCGTAGCCGCAGTAGGGCTGGCTCTTGCGCAAGTCCCACGGGTACCCGGAGCTGCGCAGGACGGGACCGGTCAGACCCAGCGCCAGACAGCTGGCCAGGTCGAGTTCGCCCACCCCCTGAAGCCGGGCCTTGAAGATCGGGTTGGCGTTACACAGCGCGGCGTATTCCGGCAGCCGCTTCTTCATCAAGGCAATGAAGTCACGGATCTCGTCGAGCGCCCCGGGCGGTAGATCCTGGGCGACGCCGCCGGGACGGATGAAGGCGTGGTTCATCCGGAGCCCGGTGATCAGCTCGAAGAGGTCGAGGACGAGTTCGCGCTCCCGGAAGCCCATCGTCATCACGGTGAGCGCGCCGATCTCCATGCCGCCCGTGGCGATGGCCACCAGGTGCGAGGAGATCCGGTTGAGCTCCATCAGCAAGACCCGCATGACCTGGGCCTTCTCGGGGATGTCTTCCTCGATGTCGAGGAGCCGCTCGACTCCCAGCACGTAGGTCATCTCGTTGTAGAACGGGCTGAGGTAGTCCATGCGCGTGCAGAAGGTCACGCCCTGGGTCCAGGAGCGGAACTCCATGTTCTTCTCTATGCCCGTGTGCAGATAGCCGATGCCACAGCGAGCCTCGGTGACGGTCTCACCCTCAAGCTCGAGGATCAGCCGGAGGACCCCGTGGGTGGAGGGGTGCTGCGGGCCCATGTTGACCACGACCCGCTCATCGGGGAGTTCGCCGATCGCGCGGGACATCTCGTCCCAGTCCTGGCCGGTGACCGTGAAGACAGGGCCCTCACTGGTGTCCGCCGAGCCTGCGAAGACATCTTCGGTGGAGTTGGTCATCAGTTGTAAGACCTCCGCTCATCCGGCGGCGGAATCGTGCCGCCCTTGTACTCCACGGGGATGCCGCCCAGCGGATAGTCCTTGCGCTGAGGGTGCCCTGGCCAGTCATCCGGCATCAAGATCCGGGTCAGGCCCGGGTGTCCGTCGAAGATGATCCCGAACATGTCCCAGGTCTCACGCTCGTGCCAATCGATGGTGGGATAGATGTTGACCAGAGACGGCAGGTGCGGGTCGGCGTCAGGGATCGACACTTCCAGTCGCACGCGTCGGTTGTAGGTCATCGAAAGCAGGTCATAGACCGCGTGCAATTCGCGCCCGGTGTCATCGGGGTAGTTCACCCCACTGACGCCGGAGCAGAACTCGAACCGCAAGCGCTCGTCGTCTCGCAGCATCTGGGCGACGAAGGGGAGGTCGTCGCGTCGAATATGGAAGGTGATCTCGCCCCGGTGAATGACCACCCGCTCGACCGCGGCGTCGAGGTCAGCACTGGAGAGCCGCTCGGCCAGCGCGTCGGCGACGTCGTCGAACCAGCCCCCGAACGGGCGTTGCGCGGCGCCGGGGAACAGAATCGGCGCGACCAGGCCGCCGTAGCCGCTGGTGTCACCAGTGCCGTGGACGCCGAACATGCCGGTGCGGGCACCGACCGCCCGCTGCTCCTCGGCGTCTGCGGGAAGGACGTCGGTCGAGGGGTCTTGCGCCTCGCCGCCGGCGGTCACGTCGTCGCTCACCGCAACAAACCCTTCATCTCTGACGTGGGCAGAGCCTTGAGAGCGGCATCCTCACGCTCGGCGATCTGCTCGAGGCGGTTGCTGCCCAACTTGCCGTCCTGGACCTGGTCGTGGAGCTTCAAGATCGCGTCGATCAGCATCTCCGGCCGGGGCGGGCACCCTGGCAGGTACATATCGACGGGCACGATGTGGTCGACGCCCTGGACGATGGCGTAGTTGTTGAACATGCCTCCGGAACTCGCGCACACCCCCATCGCCAACACCCACTTGGGCTCGGCCATCTGGTCGTAGATCTGCCGCAGCACGGGCGCCATCTTCTGGCTGACCCGGCCGGCCACGATCATCAGGTCGGCCTGGCGGGGACTGGCCCGGAAGACCTCCATGCCAAACCGTGCGAGGTCGTACTTGGGGCCGCCCGTGGTCATCATCTCGATCGCGCAGCAGGCCAACCCGAAGGTGGCCGGCCAGAACGAGGCCTTTCGGAAGTAGCCGGCGACATCCTCGACCGTCGTCAGCAACACCCCGCTGGGCAGCTTCTCCTCAAGACCCATGGCTAGAGTCCGCCTTCCACTGACTGCGTCGATTCGCGGTGACCATTGGAGTACTCATGGCGTGAGCACGTGATGTCGACTTCGGACCACACCCGGCTCAGTCCCAATCCAGTCCGCCGCGGCGCCATACATAGGTGTAGGCGATGAACACGGTGGCGATGAAGAGCACCATCTCCACCAGACCCGAAGAGGCCGAGCGCATCGAAACGCACCGCCCAGGGGTAAAGGAAGATGATCTCGATATCGAAGACGATGAAGAGCATGGCGGTGATGTAGTACTTCACCGGGAAGCGTCCGCCGCCCACGGCGTGGGGCGTGGGTTCGATCCCGCACTCGTAGGAGTCGACCTTGGCTCGGTTGTAGCGCCTGGGCCCGATCAAGCCACTCATGATGATGGAGAAGATCGCGAAGGCCGCAGCAAGGGCGACCAACGCCAGGACCGGTGCGTAGAGCTCCATCGCAGCCAACCTTTCCCTGCTGGTGATCCAGAACCTGTGACTTTGTGAAATGCTTCACGAGAGACGCGCGCCCAAGTCTAGGGCTCCGGCCACTATGCCGCACCCCGGGGTCTGCCTACTGATCGGGTCGCTTCACCGGGCGTTTCACCCGCCACGGCACGGTGCAGCGCGACAATGCCGCCCGAGAGGTTGCGCCAGGCGACCTGGCCCCAGCCTGCCTCGCTGATGAGCGCACAGAGACCCGCCTGGTCGGGCCAGGCGCGGATCGACTCGGCGAGATAGACATAGGCGTCCGGTGCTGACGACACCGATCGGGCGATCGGCGGAAGCGCCTTCATCAGGTATTCCAGATAGACGGTCCGGAAGGGTCGATTCGTGGGGTGACTGAATTCGCAGACCACCAGGCGGCCACCCGGGCGGGTGACCCGCAGCATCTCGCGCAGCCCCGCCAGGGGATCGACGATGTTGCGCAGACCGAAGGAGATAGTGACGGCGTCGAAGGTGCCGTCGGCGAAGGGAAGCCGAGTGCCGTCGCCCGCCGTGAAGGGCAATGCCGGACGGGCGGACTTGCCGACCCGCAACATGCCGAGCGAGAAGTCGCACGGCACCACCCGGGCTCCGCGGTCCGCAAACGGTTGGCTCGACGTACCGGTTCCCGCTGCGAGATCGAGCACCCATTCGCCGGGGCGGGGGTCGACCGCGGTCAGCACGTCACGCCGCCACCGGCGATCCTGCCCGAGCGACAGCACGTCGTTGGTGACGTCGTAGCGCCGCGCCACCGTGTCGAACATCCGGCGGACGTCGTGCGGTTGCTTGTCGAGATCAGCACGTGCCACGAAGCAGGAGCCTACGACCTGAGATCAGCGGGCCCTGACCCGCCCGGTGCGCTTGGTCCGGACGACGAGCCAGTGACGCGGCCGGAGATGCTTGCTGGTGCCTGACTCGACGGCGGACGACGGCGCCGAGAACATCGCGCCACGGTAGGGACGTTGGGAGTCGCGCGCTGCACAATGGAGAAACCGGGCGCACCGACTGGCCCGGCGGGAAATCGGCGACATTCGTGGACAACCAAATCCGCCGGGTGTGCGTCGTAGGAAGCGAGACTGAACATTTCACAGACAGATCGGGCTGAACCAATCATGCGAATCTTGCGACTCCTACTCACCGGCGTGCTGGCCGCACTGCTGGTGGCTGTCGCGCTCGGCGGCGCCGGCTATGCCTTGTGGCGCGTCGACGCGAACAACGCGACCGGGGCGCCCGGTGCACAAGACCCTGCCGCGCTCGCCTCTCCTTCCGCTTCACCGGCAGACCGAGCGGTCGCGCCCGCCCAGCCGGTGGCCGCCTCCCCTGACCCGCTCGAGCCGGCCATCCAGTTCCAGAGCGGCGACCGCGGAAAAGGCGTGCGAGAACTCCAGTTCCGGCTCTACCAACTCGCGTGGTTCCCCGAGCTCACCACGGGGGCCTACGACGCCCCCACCGCCGAGGCGGTGAGGGGATTCCAGGCCAAGCGCGGGTTGCCTTCGACGGGCGACGTCGACGACCGCACCTGGAAGGTCTTGGTCGACATGACCAAGAAACCTACCCACGACCAGTTGTTCAACATCCTTCACCCCGGCCCGAGCCTGCTGGCCTCTGGCGCTTCGGGCGAGTCCGTCCGCGACCTTCAGGCACGGCTGGTGCAGGTTCAATGGCTCTTCGGCGATATCAGCGGCAGCTACGACGCCGCCACCGTCGAAGCGGTCCGCGGGTTCCAAGCCAAGCGCCGGATTCCGGTCACTGGCGCGGTCGATCAACGGACGCTGGATCGCCTCACCGCGATGACCGTCACGCCGACCTACGAGCAACGCCACAACATCCGCCCCGAGCCCGGAGCCCTCGACCCACGCTGCACCACCGGCCGCGCCCTCTGCATCGACAAGGCCGCCAATACCTTGCGCTGGGTGGTCGGCGGAGAGGTGGTCGCAACCTACGACGTGCGCTTCGGCTCCGACGAACTCCCCACCCGCGAGGGGCAATTCGCGGTCTTCAGCAAGTCGCGCGATCATGTCTCCTCGCTCTACGACACCTCCATGCCGTTCGCGATGTTCTTCTCCGGGGGACAGGCGGTGCACTACTCCCCCGACTTCGCGGCACACGGTTACAGCGGCGCCTCGCACGGATGCGTGAACGTGCGCGACTACAACGGCATGGCCTGGCTCTTCGACGAGGTCGCGATCGGCGACAAGGTGATCGTCTACTGGTCGTGACCGGCTATCGCGGTCACCGACCGTCGGCGTCGGGGATCTCGAAAATGCGGATCGTGGGGCCTGACATCGCCCCGCTGGCGGCGGCGGCGGCGAACTCCAGGTTGCGGAAGATGCTGACGGGCTCGAAGTAGGAGGGCCTCGGGGACTCGGCTGGCACGAAGCTTGCGACCTCCTCCAGATGGTCGAAGATCCACTGGTAGATGTCATGCTCCTCGGCATAGCTCGGGTCAGCCAGGACCCGGTTGTACATGCCAGAACTGATCACGACGTACGAGGCTGGTCGCCCGCTAGCGGTCGTGAATTCGTAGCCGTCGCCCGAACGAGTGACCTGGTCGAAGAAGAGAAGCGGGGCCCCGGGCAGGAATGGCGAGTAGCCCTCGTACACACTCTGATCCGCGACGATGCCCTTCGCATCGGTGTAGGCCAGCGCCGCTTGCCTGGTATCCGGGGCGCTGAGTCCCAGCGTCGACGCGCCCGCCCCCGCCGAGAGCTGCAAAGCGACGACGGCGCTGGCAACCACCGGGATCCAACGCGTCCGCCAAGTGCCGAGGTTCTCCAGGAGCACTGCTAGTCCGACGGAGGCCAAGAGGAGGGGAGTCAGCCACATAGGGAGCCCCCACCGCGCCCAGGTGAGAGGAAGAGTGCTGAGCGAGACCCACACCGCCACCCCGGTGAACCATGGAAGCGCCTCGAGGTACCGGTGTCTCACCACGACGACGAGTCCGACCACCGCGAGAGCGACCAGAACGAGACCCGAGAACTGAAGAAAGGTGGTGCCGTAGTAGCCCATGTTCCCCAGCAGGCCGTGATCGGGATGGCCGAGCCGATCCCCGGCTGACTGGACTTTCAGTTCTGTCCGCACCCCGGTCAGATCCGTGAACAGCGAGGGCGAAATGAGGAAGACGAAGCCGAGAACCGCTGTCACCGACAAGACCCCGTGCGAAATGATCCGAAGCCAGGCCCGGTCCCGTACGGCGACCACGATCACGACAAGGCCGATGGCCACGGTACCCACAGCTCCCGGATACTTGATGGTCACCGCGAGAGCCACCGCGAAGCACGCCAACAGCAGGCCGGGCCACGCCGGTGCGGCTACGTAGCGCATCAGCGCGTAGATCATCAGCAGCAGGGCGAACGTCAGGGGGACGTCCGGTGTGGCGAAGTGAGCGTGGGTGACGAACGGAGGGAAGAGAGCGAACAGGAAAGCGGCGACGAGACCGGCGACCCGCGACCAGCGGGCCGCGACGGCGTACGCCAGGCCGACGGTGGCGATCCCGAAGGCAGCCGTGAGCAGACGCGCCATCCAGTAGAAAGGAACCGGATCGGCCGCCACCGAGGCCTCGACCGACTGCCCCGTGAATAGCTGCGCGTAGGCGACGAAAGCCAGGTAATTCAGCTTCATCTCCACATGGTCCGGCCGCAGATAGAAGTGTGGCTCGAACGAGTTGCGCTGCGCCATGTCGACTACTCCGTCGACGATGGCCCACTCGTCTGGATGAAGGAGCAATGGGAACCCAAACCGGGTGCCCACAAGCCGCACCAGTGCCGCCAGCAAAAGGATCAGAAGGAGCGCACCTTGCGCGCGGCGGTGGCCCGGTCTCACGAGACCCAGCCCCCAGGAACGACCTCGATCGTTGCTCGACGGCGCTGCATCCTCGCTGGTCGTCTCGCGCTCCTCAGGTGTGCGGGCCTGGCTCTCGCACATCGACCTGGTCGCGGAGGAAAACATGCGAGGACTCTAACTACCCCGGATCGACCGCCCACCGAGCAGGCGCCGCCGCGAACGGGTTGCGGGGCGCGATCTGGGCCATCTGGCATCATGCCGCCCGGTGAGCAACGCCGGATCTCCCATCCATCGAAGCACCGGATTACTGGTGGTATCAGGTACGTGCGGACCTCCTCGAACGCGTGATGGCGCCGCACCTGGACGGACATGACAAGGCTTCTCGACGTCGGCAGTGCCGATGGCCCCAGTGTCGGGCTGGCTGCGCGGACGCGTGCCACCGAGTCGCCCTCGACCTCGACCCACGAGGCCTGCAGCCCGGCGACGTGTGTGGTTCGGCCACCGAAGCTGCCCTTCGCCGACGAGTCGTTCGACGTGGTGGCCGCGTTCGATGTGGTCGAGCACTGTGCCTCGGACGCGGAAGCGTTGACGGAGATCGCGCGTGTACTGGTGCCCGGTGGTCGGCCGCTGATGTCGGTGCCGGCCTACCGCTGGGCGTGGACCTGGCATGACGACCTCAACGGGCACCACCACCGCTACACCCGGCGTCGAGCCCGCGCGGCGGTGGCTAGCGCGGGTCTCACGGTTCGTCGAGACACGTACGCCTTCTGCGGGGTGATGCCCTTCTTCACCGCCGACCGGTTGATCACCGGACTCCGGCAGCGCAACCGGCCAGTGCCCGTCGCCGAGGCCGACGAGGTGCCCCCGCTGCCCGAGGTCGGGGCACTTGCCGAGCGAATTCTGCTCGGTGCGAGCGCACTGGACCGCACACTGCTCGCCACGACGGACTTGCCCTTCGGATCTTCCGTCTTCGTAGTGGCCGAGAAGCCCATCGATTCGCGAACGGCCATCCGCACCCGATGAGCGGCCTCACGCCCGAACACCTCGTCTCTGTCGTCATCCCCGTCTATCGAGGCGCCACGACCCTGTCCCGAGTGGTCTCGGAGTTGGCGCGCTGGACCGATCCATTCACCACGCCGGGGGGGCGCCGAGCTCGGGTGGCGGAGGTGTTGCTGGTCCACGATTGTGGGCCCGATGACTCCCATCGGGTGATCCGTGAACTGGCGGCTGCTCACCCCTGGGTCAAGCCGGTGTGGCTCAGCCGCAACTTCGGTCAACACGCCGCAACGCTCGCGGGGATGTCCTCCTCGGGTGGCGACTGGGTCGCCACGATCGACGAAGACGGGCAACACGACCCTGCGGACTTGGGTGTGCTTCTCGACGCAGCCCTGGACGAGCAGGCCGACGTCATCTACGCCAAGCCCGTGAACCCACCGCCGCACGGGTTTCTGCGCAACCTCGCCTCCCGGGTCGCCAAACGGTCGGTCCGCTTGCTGAGCGGACGGCCGGCGGCGGAGATCTTCCACAGCTACCGCTTCATGCTCGGTGATGTCGCCCGCTCGGTGGCGGCCTATTCGGGACCGGGCGTCTACCTCGACGTCGCTCTGAGTTGGGTGAGTCGAAACCCTTCGACAGCCCCCGTGACCCTGCGCGAGGAGGGTGGGCGACCGAGCGGCTACGGGTGGCGCACCTTGCTCTCGCACTACTGGCGGATGGTGATCAGCGGCGGCACCCGCATGTTGCGCCTGGTCAGCGTGCTCGGCATGGTGTTCGCCGTGTTGGGCGTGCTCTTGGCCGGCGTCATCGTCGCGGCCAGACTGACCGGCCAAATCGCGGTCACCGGCTGGGCCTCCACGATGGTCATTACTTTGCTGACGTCCGGCGCCATCCTCTTCAGCCTCGGCGTCGTCGCCGAGTACGTCGGTGTCGCCGTCAACATGGCGATGGGCAAGCCGCTTTACCTCATTGTGAGTGACCGCGCCACCGGGCCCCTCGGCCGCGACGCAGCCCCGGTCCAACCATCAACCGACCCGGAGTGATCGCCCTCGTGCTGGGCCGCGGACTCCTTGGGAGTGAGGTGGCCCGAAGGCTGTGCGAGCAGGGTGTTGACGTGCGGGGAGCGAGGGTGCCATGGGCGGAACCCGAATCTGCTCTCACCACCCTTCTGGCGGCGGCGCGGGAATGTGCTGACGCGGCCGAACGCAGCGCAGCCGACTGGAGCCTGGTGTGGTGTGCAGGCGCCGGAGTTGTCGCCACCCCCGCAGCGCACTGTGAGGCGGAGGCACGGCTCTTCGCTGCCTTCACGCGGGCGCTGCCGACGCTTCCGGCAACGGTGTTTCTCGCCTCGTCGGCGGGCGGCGTCTTCGCCGGCTCCTCAGGTGCTCCCTTCACCGAGAGTCACCCCGAACGACCGCTGGCGCCCTACGGCCACGCCAAGCTCGCCATGGAGCATGCAGCGCGCGCAATGGCTCAGCGGGGAAGTCGAATCGTCCTGGGGCGCCTGGCCAATCTCTACGGGCCCGGTCAGGATCTCAGCAAGCCCCAAGGCTTGGTGTCCCAACTGTGCCTGAGTCGGCTCACCGGCAAGCCACTGCAGATCTACGTGTCCAGCGACACCATGCGCGACTACCTCTACGTCGGCGACGCCGCCGCCACCGTGGTGGCTGTTCTCCACCGGATCGCAGAGCGGCCAGACGGTGAGGTGGTAGTGAAGATCATCGCGTCAGGCCAATCCACCACGGTGTCGGGACTGCTCTCGGCCGCCACGCGCGCCTTTCGCAAGCGCCCGCCAGTCGTCTATGGCGCGGTTCGCGCGAGCGGACAGGTGCTCGATCTGCGCCTGCGCTCCCAGGTGTGGACCGATCTTGATCAGGCACGCACGCCGCTGGTCGTTGGACTGCGCGCCACAGCCGACGAGGTCAGTCGGGCCCATCGTGAGGCGCGACTGAGCATCGCGGGCTGACAGTGCACG
Organism: uncultured Actinomycetota bacterium; assembly: GCA_963781605.1. Lineage (GTDB taxonomy): Bacteria > Actinomycetota > Actinomycetes > Propionibacteriales > Nocardioidaceae > Nocardioides. Next base: position 203,834 of record CAWAGO010000008.1, on the reverse strand, counting down.
CACTCGGCGGCTCCGAGTCAGATGGCAGCGATCGACTCAGCTGCGGGTGGCCCGGACCTCGACGAAGAGGTCGCCGCTGGGCGCGTTGCGGATCCCGGCGTCACCGAAACCAGGTACCAGCACGAACGCACCGTCCCGCAGTCCGGGTGGGAAGTTGACGGTCACCGAGACCTGAGCGGACAGCCGCCCCTCACCCCGGCAGACGCCGCAAGGGTCGGCCACTCGGCACCCACTGGCGGCACAATCACCGCAGGGTCGCCAGGAGCGGAGGTCCCCCGAGCCGGTGTGCTGGATGTGCAGCCGATGGCCCGTCCCCTCGCAGCGACGACACCGCACCAGCCGCCCGGACTCCCCGAGCCCGGCGCCTCGGCAGGCCTTGCACCCGACCCGGCTGGCCGTGACGATGCCACGGCGTCCGCCGCGCTGAAACTCGTGCGGGGCGAACTCGACGGCAACGGTCACGTCCTCACCCGGGCGAGGGGGGAGCGGGCCCGGTCGCGCGGCGCGAAAGGCGATCGTGGCGCGCGCCAACAGATCGGCCTTCACCCGGCGATTCGGGTCGGTCAGGGTCCGGTAGGCCTCGGTGATCTGGTGGAAGAGGTCCGCCGATACCGGGTCGGCGCTGAGGTCGGGGTGGTGCACCCGGGCGAGTGCACGGTACGCCTGCCGAACGGCTTCGACGTCGGCACCGACCTCGATGCCGAGGACGTCATAAGGCGTTTGGAGCCGGTCCAGCACGCCGGCCCCGCCATCGGGGGTGCTCATCAGGCGGCGCCCGCAGCGGCCTGCGTCAGCAGCGGCGCACGGGTTGCCGCCCCTGCCAGTTGGTCGAGCAGCGCCGCATGGCCGGTGAAGAGCTCCTGCCGACTGACGTCGCCGGCCAACGACTCATCGAGGATCGCGAAGGCGTGGATCCGTTGGGACTCGGGGAGGCGAGCGTTCACCGCGGCGACCGCGGCTTCGACCAGGAAGTGACAATCTGCCGAGGCCGCGAGGGTTGCGACGGAGGCCTCTGGTCCGGCGATCGGGAGTCCCCACCGCAGCACCTTGGCCGGGTCGAGCGCCACCAGGGCGACGGTGCGGCCCCCCACTCCGGTCACGAACGCGCGTTCCGCGAGCGAACACAGACGTCGCAACCGACTCTCAAGGTCGCGCGCCGACTCCGGGTCGATCTGGTCGCCTCCCATCGCCTCGCCGGTTCGGGAGGCCGGATGCACCATGCTGGGGACGCCGTCGACGCTGACCTCGACTCGCACCGGAGCTCCCGGGAAGATCGACCACGCCAAGGCCGCCGGCTCGCGCGGCTCCTCGTCGACGAGGATCTCCTCCACCGGCAGCTCGACCGGTGCCGTCTCGGCGTTGCTGGGCGACGGACCTTCACTGTCTCCGGTCTCCCAGATCACCGGGTGCCGCGTCGCGAGCATGGTCCCGGGGGTCACCGGGCCGTGCGCGCTGGGAGTGCGCTCTGGGAGTGCGTCTGGGAGCTGCGTCTGGGACTGCGACTGGGCGACGATCAGCGCCGCGACGAGCGAGGCGACGTGACAGGCGCGTCCATCACGCGTCAGGCAACGGGCCCCGAACGCGGGCCGGCGACGGCGCACGAGCAGCCCCTCGACGGCATCGGCTGGCGTGCAGGTGCGCTGGGCGGATTCTGGAAGATGCAACTCTCCGTGGGTGAGCACGGACAACTCGATGCTCTCGATCAACGTGAGCAGGGCTGGCGTCGGTGGGCGCAGTTGGTCGACCTGGCGGAAGGTGACATCGGTCCACGCCCCCGAATGAAGGGCGCAGGCGGGCGTCCGACGTCCGACCGCGTCCGCTCCCGGGCAGCGCACCCGCCGCCGAGCGGGATGCAGTGAGCGCGCGGCAGCCGCTGCGTCGTACCTCGCCATACCGCTCCTCTTGTCGGCCCAGCCGGAGGCGCGATATCGCACCGCCGATCCTCTACAACCCACGAACGATTCTCGCAGCGGGCAGCCGAACGCGAGGTCGTTTTCCGGAATCAGCCTGGGCCAGAGCAACGACCGCCCGGCCCGGGCGTAGGCTGGGCTGTCGTGGACGAGCCGACGGAGCCGATGCCGGCGCCAGACCCGGTCTCCGCCCATCCGTTGCATTTCACGACCATCGAGATCGAGCCCGGCCTGGCCGACGACCTGATGGCGCTCTTGCCCTCGTCCGAGCCCACCGCCTGGGTGCGGCGCGGTGAAGGCCTGGTGGGCTGGGGAGTGGCGGCACGGGCCCACTCGAGGGGACCGACCCGCCTGGCCGACGCCGACAAGTGGTGGCGTGAGCTCACCGCGCGCGCCACCCTGGTCGATGGCGTCCGCGAACCCGGTTCCGGACCGGTGTGTTTCGGCACGTTCGCGTTTGCCGACGACCCCGGCGACTCCGTGCTGATCGTCCCGCGAGTCGTGGTCGGCCGCCGCGGAGATCGGGCATGGATGACCACCGTCGGCGAGCCGAGCCCCCTGGCGTCCGAGCCTGTCACGGCACCGCTGCCGCCGCAGGAGCTGGTGTTCACCGACGGCGCCCTGAACGGTGATCAATGGATGTCGGCGGTCGCGCACGCCGTGGAGCAGATCGACCACGGCGCCCTGGAGAAGGTCGTGTTGGCTCGCGACCTGCTCGCCACCTGCGCCGCCCCGGTCGATGTGCGGTGGCCGCTGCGGCGGCTCGCCCGGGACTATCCGATGTGTTGGACGTTTCAGGTCGACGACATGGTCGGAGCCACTCCGGAGATGTTGGTGCGGCGAGAGCGCGGGTTGGTCACCTCACGAGTCCTGGCCGGCACCATCCGGCGTACCGGCGACGACACGCACGACCTCGCCCTCGCGGCCGCCCTGGCTCGCTCGTCGAAGGATCTCGAGGAGCACGAGTACGCCGTCCGCTCGGTCGCCGATGCCCTCGACCCGCACTGCTCGTCGATGAACGTCCCCGAAGCTCCGTTCGTCCTCCACTTGCCCAACGTCATGCACCTCGCCACCGACGTGGCCGGGGTGGTGCACGATGCCGCGACAGTCTCGTCGCTGCAGCTCGCCGAGGCCCTGCACCCCTCCGCTGCGGTCGGGGGCACTCCGACCCTCGCGGCGGTCCGCCTCATCGCCGAACTCGAGTGCATGGACCGGGGCCGCTATGCCGGACCGGTCGGCTGGATGGATGCCTCCGGCGACGGCGAATGGGGCATCGCGCTCCGCTCCGCCCAGGTCACCGGCTCAACGGTGCGACTCTTCGCCGGCTGCGGGATCGTCGCCGGCTCAGACCCCGAGGCCGAGCTCGCCGAGTCGCAAGCCAAATTCGTTCCGGTTCGCGACGCCCTGGGCAGTACCTAACGCCACGGTCGACCTCACGCCATGGTCGCGATCGGTGCGGGCTCCGTCAGCGGCAGCGGGTGATCTTGCCGCTCGGCTTGACCACCTCGAACTTCGAGCCGTTGATCGGCTTGGCGCGGAACTGCTTGAGCACCTTGGCCCAGCGCGGATCGCTGGTGCCGGTGACGAACATCGCGGAGCCTTGATCGGCATAGATGAGGCCATAGCGCTTCATCGCTTTCACGATCGTCCGCGCCGGCCCGGTATATCGGCTCGCCCGGACACCCTTCTTGAGTCGGAACCGCAATCCGTAGGCCGGCAGGCTGTTGGCCTTGTTGCCGCGCGGGCCGCAGTGGCGGGCCGGCTTGGTGAAAGCGGCGCGCGCAGTGGGGAGCGTGAAGCGCAGCGCGTGAGTGATGGCTCCGCTCGCCGCCTCGTCGTAGGACAACAGACCGGGCAGGATCGGGAGACCGGCCGCGTCTGCGGACGTCCAGAACTTGGGGCGTAGCTTGTTGGAACCGAGATCCCACCTCGCGGCGGCGGCGGCCCTCCAGGCGACGGTGGCGCCCGCGGCGTTGCGCACCCGCACGGCCTGGTACAGCTCGGTGAGGTCGCAGCTGCCCCGGCGGACGACGATCACATGGCGGTCACCGCCGGCTGGGTCCGGCTCGGAACTGCTGCCCCCCTCGATCGGCGCGCCGCCCGGGATGGGGACGGGTCCGGTGTCGGACTCGGACCTGTAATTCTCGCCCCCGACTCCGAAACGCAGTCGGAGCAGGCGCTGCTTGCGTGGCACCACGGTGACCGGGATGCCGTAGTACTCCTCGGTCGTGCCGAGATCGAGGTGGATCGGATGTCCCGCGGCCTGGCGCTTGACGATGGACGCGGAGTGTTTCCAGACCGGGCGCTTGTCGACGCGGGTGTTCCAGGGGTTGTCGGCCGGGAATACCTGGCATCCGGCGATCCTGTGGACCACTGGCTGGTCCGCTGCGCGCACCGACAGCCGAGCCGCCGCCGCTTCGACCGGCATGACCGCAGCGCCGGTGAGAACGAGCAGCAACGTCGTGCCTACTCCGCGCCGGAGACGCGGCGGGCGGTCACGGCTGCTCAAGGTCGGACCCGTCGGCGATCCGGGCGAACGTCTGGTGATCGGGCAGCAAGGCACCGAGGTGGCCGTCGACGATGGCCAGCCCCGCGTCGGAGTAGACGCGGTCGTGGATGGCGAGGTTCCGGGGTGCACCGACGAGCCGAGCGAAGTCGACTGCCTCCGCCGCTCGCATCCAGGGGGCGGACACGACCAGGCACAGCAGGTCGACCGGCCGCGGAGGCGGGGTCAGTGCGTCACCGGGGTGGAAGAGTTCGAAGTCGCCCGCGGTGACGACGTAACCGCAGTTGTTCACGCGGGGGAGGTCGGGATGGATCACGGCGTGGAGCTCTCCGACCGCTTCGATCGGCAACCCCGCCTCGAAGCGCTGGCCGGGTGCGACAGCGGTGGTGCGCTCGGCGATGTCGGGAGCGTCCGCGGCAATCTTGGCGGCCACCGCCGCGATGGTGAAGACGGGGGCGTCGGTGGCTCGCAGCCGGGTGGGGTCGTAATGGTCGGGGTGCTCATGAGTGATCAGCACCGCATCGGCGCCCTCCACCGCCTCCGGATCGGTGAACATCCCCGGGTCGATGACGACAACGCGTCCGTCGTCCTCGATTCGCACGCACGCATGACCGAACTTCGTGATCCGCATACCGCTCACCTTAGTGATCCCGCCCCCGTCGGGTAGTCCAGTACGAAACGGTCGGCCCCCGTCGGGTAGTCCAGCACGAAACGGTCGTCCGGAGGCTTGCAAGGAGCTGTCTCGTTCTGGACTATCCGGAGATGTGGGCGAACGATAGAGGGGTGGAGTTGTCGGCGGGAGTGCGGCTGCGTCCGGCGGAGCCGGCCGACGCCGAGTCAGGCGCTGATCTTCATCGGAGTTGCTGGCGGGAGGCCTACACCGGGTTGGTGGATGACCGGCTCCTGACGGCCCGGCTGAACGACCGGGATCCGTGGGTGAACGCCTGGCGAGATCAACTGGCCGACGGCCCGCAGCGATGGCTCGCGGAGGTGGCGGGTGAACTGATCGGCTTCGCTGTGGCGGGCCCGTCGCGCGATGACGAAGCACCCGCCGCCGAGGAGCTGTACGCCGAGTACGTGCGCGCCGCGTGGCACGGCGCGGGGGTCGGCCAGGCGCTGCTGGCCCGCGTGATCGGCGACCGGGCGGCCTCCCTGTGGGTGCTGGAGAACAACCACCGCGCCCGGAGCTTCTATGCACGCAACGGCTTCACACCCGACGGGGCGCGCGACCACTACGCCGGGCTCGACGCCTGGGAGATCCGGATGACGCGTCCGGCCCAGCCGTGACGCGCGGCACAATGCGCTTATGACGGGCTCCGGTCACTCCTCCGCGCACTTTGATCTGGCCGACCCCTCCTTCGATGTCACTTCGCCCGTGGTGCACCAGGCTCGGTCGGCGAACTGGTGGGTGACGACCACCTACGGCTGGGCCGTCCTGTCCTACGACGAGGGCGCCGCCTTGCTCAAGGACCGCCGGTTCATTCAAGGCAACGCCCGGTGGCCAGAACAGAACGGGATTCACTCCGGCCCGTTTGCGGGCTGGTGGAAGGAGACCCTGCTCAGCCTGGAAGGCGATGATCACTCCCGGCTCCGGCGGCTGCTGATGCCGGCCTTCCGTAGCAAGACCATTGCCGCCCTGGCCCCCCGTTTCCAGGCCTTGGCCAACGAACTGATCGACGACTTCGCCCCGCGCGGCAGTTGCGAATTCATCGGCGACTTCGCCGAGCCGTATGCCGCGCGCATCCTGTGCGTCCTGCTCGGGCTACCCGAGGACCACTGGCCGCAGCTTGCGCAGTGGGCCGACGACCTCGGCAAGTCCTTCGGGATAGCGATCGCGGAGGACCTGCCCCGGATCGAGGCGGCCCTCGACGGTCTCTACGGCTATGTGGACGAGGTCATCGAGGATCGTCAGCGCAGGCCCGCCGACGACTTGGTGAGCACGCTGCTGGCGGCGACGGATGACGCCGACGCGCGCCTCACCCGACGCGAGCTCGGCGCAGCTTTGGTGTTCCTCGCGTTCGCGGGGATGGAGACCACGCGCAACCAACTCGGTCTGGCTCTCCAGACCCTTCTCGCCCACCCCGACCAGTGGGCGCTCCTGGGCCAGCGGCCCGAGCTCGGTCCGCGGGCTGTCGAGGAGGTGATGCGGGTGAACCCGACCGTGACCTGGGTGACCCGGGAGGCACTGGACGACGTCGACTTCCGTGGCCTTCGGATCCCGCGCGGGGGCATCGTGCAGGTGCTCAGCCACTCGGCCGGGACCGATCCCGCGGCCATGCCCGATCCGTCCTTCGACATCCGCGAGCAGCGTCCGCCCCACCTGGGTTTCGGCGCCGGCGTCCACCACTGTCTCGGTCATTTCGTGGCGCGCACCGACATGGCGATCGCTCTACCGCTCTTGGCCCGTCGGATGCCGGCGGCGACACCCGCCGGCCCCGGCCGCTGGCTTCCGGTCTCGGGAAACACCGGAGCGCTGGAGTTCCCGATCCGCTTCACTCCGGAGCGCTGACCCTGCCGTGCTCGATCTTCAGCCGCCGAGGAATCCGCCGAGACCGCCGCTCTTCTGACCGGATTGGTGGCCGCCTTGCGGCACCCCTTCGGAAGGTTGCACCATCACGAATCCCTGGCCATTGAACGCCATCTGGAACAACTCGCCGGTTCCGCCCCGCAGCATCGACTTCATGCCGCCGGAGTCGACCTTGATGTCCATCGCCACTCCCGAGGTCCACAGCACCACCGCCTGAGCGTCGGCAAAGGTCGGCGCGCTGGCCACATCGAGACAGACCGGCTCGCCCTCGGTGGTGACCGCGACATAGCCGGTGCCCCGTAGCGAGACGTTGTAGAGGCCTCCGGTCATCATCGCCCCGCGCGCCTGGATTCGGTGGATGTCCCAGTCGATCGAACCGGAGAAGGCCAAGACGTTGGCGCCGTTGACCGACACGGTGTCGTTCTCGAGATAGAAGACCTGGATGTCGGCCGCCTCGTGCGCGACGAAGAGCTCGCCGTCGCCGGTGCAGCTCATCATGTCGACACCCTCGCCGGTCACTGCCGACTTCATCAGCTTGTTCAGGCCACCGGAGCCCTTGTTCTCGAAGCGCACATCGCCTTGGTAGGCGACCATCGAGCCGGTCTTGGCCCACACCTGGCCATAGGACATGTTGATCTTCAGCAGCTTCTTGTTCTGCAGCGCGAAGGGGTCCTGGGTCGGATTCTCCTGGTACTGCTGGAACAGGTTTCCGTGGATGGGCATGGCCGGCCTTTCGCTCTCAACTGGTCTGCCCCAGACGCTAGCGGACCTCGACGGCGGCTATGGCCGGAACCGCGGAGACCTGTCAAGATCCAGCCATGGGATTCCTGGACAGGGCCAAGGCCGCGGCCAACGACCTCGTCGCGACCGTCGACCAGCAATTGGGCGCTATCGAGACGCGCGATGTGGAGAAGTACTACCGCGATCTCGGCATGCTGACCTACCTCAGCGAAACCGAACGCTCGGTCGACCAGGCCGATCGTCAACGGCTCATGGACGGTCTCCGCAGCCTAGAGGAGCGTGGGGGAATGCCGTCCTTCCGCCTGATCACGGCCGAAGCGCCGACCCAGGCTCCGCCCCCACCCGGTGCCGCCGGAGCTGCCACTCCCCCTCCTGTGCCACCGCCGACACCACAGGCACCCCAGGCGCCACAGACGCCGCCACCCCCGCAGACGCCGCAGGCACCACCCCCGCCACCCCCGCCACCCCCGCCACCGTCGAATCAGCCGCCTCCGGACTGAGTCGACGACGACGCGGCGGCTCAGCCGCGTCAGCCGGTGTAGCGGTGCACGAAGCACCAGCGCCAGGTCTCACGCGGCTCTGCTGACTGCATCACCGGGTGCGTGGTGGCGTGGAAGTGTTGCGTGGCGTGTTGACCGCGCGAGGAGTCGCAACAGCCGACCTCGCCGCAGCTGAGGCATTGGCGCAGCGCCACCCAGGTCAGGCCTTCGTCCAGACACTGGTGACAGACGAGTCTCTCCTCCGCGTCGGCAGAGGCCGGTGCGACGGCTGCCAGCGCCTCCAGGTGTTCGCACAGGGTGCCGGGTGCAACCGGTCCTTCGACGGCCCCGCCGATCTCGTCGTGGTGTGAGGTGACATCGAGAATCGACTCCTCCACGTCGAGTTGCTCGAGCACCTCGGCGATGACCTCGGAGGGCACTCGGCCCTGGCTGCGGATCCGCAGTACCTCGGCCCGCTCGGCGTTGATCATGGCCAGGCGCACCCGGGTATGCCGATCGCTCGGCGTCTCCGCGCCGGCCACCGTGCCCAGCCGCTCCCAGGCGGCATAGTTGCGCTGGTCGAGCCGCTGCCGGATGGTGGCGAACACACCATCGGGGTCTGCGCCGCCCAAGTCGGTCTGCTCGCGCTCCAACTCGGCCATCCCCGCTTCGGACGCCCGCTGCAGGACCGACGCGCGGGCCAGCGCGTCGGCGGCCCGGTCCGGTGCCGGTACCCGAAGCCGCCTGGCCAACCACGGCAGCGTCAGTCCTTGGATGAACAAGGTGCCGGCCACCACGGCGAACGCGACAACCAGCAGCGCCTCACGGTGCGGAGTGCTGGCCGGGATCACAAACGCAGCGGCGAGCGTCACCACGCCACGCATACCCGCCCAGCCCACGATGATGACGTTCGGCCAAGGGCGATCGTGGCTGCCCGGGCCTGGGCGCACCAGCAGCAGCCGCGAGGTCGCCACCCAGACCAGCCGGAGGCCGATAACAGTGGCCAAGGTGGCGCCCGCGACCACGGCGACCCGGCCCGTGGAGAGGCCGCTCTCGCCCAGATCCTCGAGGATCCGACGCGCCTGCAGCCCGATCAACAAGAAGACGGAGTTCTCGAGGAGGAAGGCGATGGTCTGCCAGTTCGTGGACTCCGAGATCCGAGAACGTGCGGTCTGCAGCACCGGCGCCTTGTGTCCGAGGAGCAGCCCCGCCACCACCACTGCGATCACGCCTGATGCGTGGATCTCCTCGGCGGCGACGAATGCCGCGAAGGGGGTGACGAGGGAGATCGCGACATCAGTCAACGGATCGATCTGGTGCTTGCGCACGTAGGCGACCAGGAGATACAGGCCCCCGCCCACCAGTGCGCCGCCGCCGGCTGCGATCAAGAAGTCGAGCGCGATCTCGCCCGCCGACAGGGCGGCGGCGCCGACACCGGCGGCTACGGCAGTGCGGAGGGCCACCAGCGCGGTGGCGTCGTTGAGCAACGACTCCCCCTCCAAGATCGTCACCACCGACCGGGGCAGCCCGATCCGTCGCGCAATGGTGGTCGCGGCTACCGCATCGGGGGGTGCGACGACTGCCCCGAGCGCGAACGACGCCCACCAACTGACGCCGGGGATCAACGCATGCACCACGACCGCGACCCCGACCGTGGTGAAGACCACCAGGCCTACCGACAACAGGAGGATCGGTCGCCGGTGGGCGTTGAAGTCGATCAGCGAGGTCTGCAGGGCCGCGGCATACAGCAAGGGCGGCAGCAGGCCGAGCAGCACCAGGTCCGGCGTGAGGACGACCTCGGGCGCGAACGGCAGATAACTGCAGCCGATCCCCAGCGCGATCAACAGCAGCGGTGGCGGCATCCCGATCCGGTCGGCGAGCCCCGCCCCCGACGAGCACCAAGACCACAAGCGCGACCAGAACCAGCGCAATCTCCACCCCCGCATTGTGCCGGGTGCTCCGCCCCCGGCGCCCTTTGGGACCAAAGGGCGCCGATTCGGCTGCGGACGGTGCACTTTCTGCCCAATCAGCGCCCTAGACGGCGAATCCGTTCGTCCAGGTCGCGGCGGTTGTCGCGCCGTACGCGGGCCTCGATGATCTCGATGCCGCCGTTGGGGTTGGCCAGTGCGTGCTCGAGTTCGGCGAGCGATGTCACCCGCCAGTGCGGCGTACGGGTGGCGGCACACAGACTGGCCAGGTCGACACCGTGCGGAGTACCGAAGAGTCGCTCGTAGCGACCTGCATACGCCGGCGCACCCTGCTCGAGCATGGCGAAGATCGAGCCGCCGTCGTCGTTGACCACCACGATCGTCAGGTCTGGTTCGGCTTCGCCGGGCCCGAGAATCAATCCATTGCTGTCGTGGAGGAACGTCACGTCACCCAGCAGCGCAAGGCTGCGCGAGCTGTCCCGACCCAGGGCCGCTCCGATGGCGCTCGACACCGTTCCGTCGATGCCGGAGAGGCCACGGTTGGCGATCACCTTGCGTCGGTCGCCGACGGCGTACCTCGCCACCATCAGATCGAGGTCGCGAATCGGACTCGATGCACCGACGAAGAGCATTCCGTCGGGCGGGAGGGCGCGGCTGACCGCACCGGCCACGGCGTACGGCGTCAGTTCACTCTCGTCGGCGAGCAGCCGGTCAAGCGCGCGCGACACCGTCCGGTCCGCCGCGCGCCACTCCTCCAGCCAATCGGGATCGTCGGGTTGGCTGACCTCGATCGGCTGAGCAAGAGTCTCGGAGACGGCGAAGGGTCGCTCGGCCCAGATGCCGCCCGCGGGCATCGACAGCACCTCCACGTCGTCGCGCTCGAGCAGTCGGGTGACCGGTCGGGACAAGGTCGGGTGACCGGCGACCACCACTCGCTCCACCCGCGCCCCCAGCGCCCCGTCGAGCAACAGTCGGTAGCAGCGGATGACGTTGTCCCCGGTGCGCGACCCCGACGTCGGCTCGGCCAGCAGAGGCCAGCGGGCGTCCTGCGCCAAGACGCGAGCGGGCGGACCGGCGTCGTCCCCCGCCACCACGACCGTCCGGGGTCCGGACTGGATGACCTTTGGGACCAAAGGGCGTCCATTGGGGCCGGCGGCCTGTCTCGGGTGACCAATCGGTGGGGGTGGGCCGCCTGTCGGTAGCCCCTCGTCCGCGGTTGGCTCGTCCTCCGGCACCAGCGGGGGTGCGAACTGCACATTGAGATGCCAGGGCCCTCGTAGCGGCGAGTCGGGCCACCGATCCGGCCGGGCGCCGACGGGGACGTCGACGGTCGCAACCAGCGGGCCGAAGATCCCCACCTGATCGGTCGTCTGGTTGGCCGAGGTGCCGCGCAGCTCACTGGGCCGGTCGGCGGTGATCAGGATCAGGCCGACGCCCGCGTGGGCCGCCTCGAGGACCGCCGGATGGAGGTTGGCGACGGCCGTGCCCGAGGTACAGATGACGGCCGCGGGCGAGCCGACCTTCGACAACCCGAGCGCCAGAAAGCCCGCCGACCGCTCATCGATCCGGGTATGCAGGCGTACGCGTCCGGCGGCTGCCGTGTCATGGGCAGCGAACAGCAAGGGTGCGTTGCGCGAACCCGGCGCGAGCACGATTTCGCGCAACCCGAGGTCGATCAGCCCGTCGAGGATCGACGACGCGACGCGCGAGGAGGGGGTCACGAGCGCTGATCCTTGCGCATCGTTCGGAAGTCGTGCACTGCGGCCAGCCGGTCCACCCAGGCAACGACCCGGTCGGGCGGGGCAGCGACGCGCTCCAGCGCTGCCGGGTCGAGGGCCGGTACGCCGACCGGCAGCAGCCCGTCGACGGCCACAAGGGGGGCGGCCGCAAGATCGTCGGCGAGCAAGGTCACCGTGTTGAGACCACAGGCGAAAGGCAACTCCGGTAGAGCGGCGGCCAGAGCGACCCCGGCAGCGATGCCGAGCGAGGTCTCCAGCGCCGACGACACCACCACCGGCAGTCCGATGTCCTCGGCGATCCGCAGACAGGCAGCGACGCCACCGAGGGGCTGCACCTTCAGGACCGCCACGTCGGCCGCGTCGAGATCGCGCACTCGATAGGGGTCGGCAGCGCGCCGGATCGACTCGTCGGCCGCGATCGGCACCGACACCCGTCGCCGGACGGCAGCGAGCTCCTCCACCGTGGCGCAAGGTTGCTCGACATACTCAAGCCCGCCGGCCGCGCGCTCCAGGATTGCGATCGAGGCGACCGCGTCGTCAACCGACCACAGCCCGTTGACGTCGATCCGGATCCGCCCGCTCGGCCCCAGGGCATCGCGGACCGCCTCCAGGCGAGCCTGGTCCTCGGCCAAGGACGTGCCCGGCCCGGCGACCTTGACCTTGGCCGTCGTGCAGCCCGATCCGGCCACCAGAGCATGCGCACGGTGAGGTGGCACCACCGGGACGATCGCATTCACGGGAACCGCCGCGCGCACTGGTTCCGGCCACGCTCCGGCCGCGGCCTCCTCCGCGCAGCGCAACCAGGGCTCGCACACGGCCGGCTCGTAGTCCCAGAACGGCGACCATTCGCCCCAACCCCCCTCCCCCTCGATCAGCACGCCCTCACGAACGGTGATCCCGCGGAACCGGGTCGCCATCGCAATGGCGAACACCCGCAGATCGTCGGTCACGCGAGCCCCCGCAGGGCCATCCGGTCGGGCTTTCCCGTGGCCAGCAGTGGCATGGCGTCGACGCGGACGAACTGCTTCGGCGCCCAACCGCGCGGGTGCGCCGCCGCCACCCAGTCCCGCAGTGCATCGACGCTGGGAACTTCGCGGCCCTCGACTCCGACGACGAAAGCGACCACCCGTTGTCCCCACTCAACATCGTCGACGCCGAGCACCTCGGCGTCGACCAGGTCCGGATGGTCTCGAAGCCGCGCCGCGACCGCTGGGGCCGGCACGTTGATGCCGCCACTGAGGATCACGTCATCCACCCGGCCGAGCACTTCGAGGCGGCCGTCCTCGGTGATCCGCCCACGATCGGCCGTGTGGAACCAGCCGTCGACGAGCGCGGCGGCCGTGAGCGCGGGGTCGCCGTCATACCCGTCGAAGAGCATGGGCCCGCGCAGTCGGATCCGGTCAGAGGGGTGGATGACGCTCACCTCCACGGCTGGCAGCGGCAGGCCGTCGTAGACGCAACCGCCCGCAGTTTCCGCGGACCCGTAGGTCGCCACTACGTGCACGCCCGACGCGGCGGCACGGTCGCGAAGTGCCGGGTCGATCGGGCCTCCGCCCAGCAGCACGGCGTCGAGCGAACGCACGGCCTCGACCTCACCGGGTGAGCCCAGCAATCGGTGAAGTTGCGTCGGCACGAGCGAGCAGAACCTCGGCACCGCGCCCTTGGCCGACTCCAAGGCCCCCGCCACGGATCCGTCGGCGCCGACAACGGTCGGGCGGTGACCTGCCAGCAACGACCTGATCACCACCATGGCGCCCGCGACGTAACCCGGTGGCAGGGCGAGCAGCCAGGGGCCGGCGCCCCCCAGACGCTCCGCGGTCGCGGCCGCACCAGCCATGACCGCATCGCGCGCGAGCACCACGCGCTTCGGTGCGCCCGTGGAGCCTGAGGTCTCCACAACCAGTCGCTCCTCGTCATCGGCGGCGAGCCACTCCTCGAGCAGGGCCACCACCTCGACGGACGTGCGGCCGGTCAGGCAGATCATGGAGCCGACGCTAGCCGTCACCCGGTACGAGCCGAGTCACGGCCATCGCACGCAAGGTCTGCCAGAGCACCGCAGCCGCAAGTGCCTGGACCGCGACCGACACCGTGATCAGCAACGGTAGGGAGATCTCGTAGAGAAAGCCGGAGCCGGCGCCGCCGATCGCAACCGCGACCCCGACCACGGCACCGAAGACGCCGTAGGCCGTTGCTCGCCGCGAGGTGTCGGTGAGGTCGGCCACCGTCGCCTTGAGCGTGGACTCGTGGACGCCCAGCACTCCGCCCCAGAGCACCGCCCCGATCACCGCGGGCCAGCGTGAGTCAGCGAACGCCAGCACTGGCGTGAGCGCCGCCGCCACCGGCAGAATGCTCAGGACTCGCGGCCCCCACCGGTCATAGCCCCAGCCCGTCAGCAGAGCCCCGCCCGCCGCGGCGAACATCCCCACGGCATACAGCACCGGCACCCATGCCGGTCCGACCAGATCCCGCACCACCAGGTGATAGGAGACGACGCCGAAGGTCGCGAAACCGGCCATCGTGAGCGCCGTGAAAGCGGCGTACCAGCGCAGCGCAGGCGGGAAGCTCGAAAAGATTCGTGGCCGAGTGGCACCGGCACCCTCAGCCAAGGACGAGGAAACGGCCGAGCCGGAGGCGGTTCCGGAGGCCCGCGCCTGGACCGGTTCGAAGCGCTCGGGGTGCGGCACCTTGAGGGCGAGACGAACCAGCAGCACCATCAAGACCACCGCAGGCAGCGCCAGCACCGCCAACGCGGGACCGTACGCGTTGCCGGTCAGCGCCAGCACCGCTGCGACGATCAATGGACCGGTGACCGCGCCGAACTGGTCCAGCGCCTTGTGCACAGCGAACCCCTTGCCCCGGCCGGTCGTGGCGGCGGCGTATGACAGCAGGGTGTCCTTGGCAGGAGACCGAATGGCCTTGCCGATGCGCTCCAGGATGATCAGCGCCGCGGCGATCCAGAGCACGGAGGCATAGCCGAGAAACGGGACGGTCACGGCCGTGAGCGCATACCCGGTGATCGCCCACGCCCAGTACCGCTTGGTGGCGTCCGCCAGGTGACCCGACACCAGCCGGAGAGCCAGCGCGCTGGCTTCGCCGATGCCGGTGATCAGCCCCACCAGCAGGGCGGTGGCGCCGAGGTCGGCCAGCAACGGCCCGGTGATCGACCGGGCTCCCTGGTAGAGGATGTCGCCCAGCAGCGCGATCACGCCGAACCACACGACCAGGCGCCAGGCCGCCCGCCGTCGACCTGCGTCAGTGTCACCCGAGGCCGGCGGGAGATCGGTAGCCACGGGCCAAGGATGCCGCAAAGGCCGCGCCCCACACTTCCCTGGCAGGCGAAGGCGTCACCTGAGGAGCGGTCCCCCACCTACGCCTGCTTGAATCTCCGGCTATGGCCATCCCCGCCCACTGGCTCGCCGGAGCCCGCCCGCGCACCCTGCCTGCGGCACTGGCGCCGGTGCTGGTCGGCACCGGCGTCGCCGCCTACGCCGGCGGCGCGGTCTGGTGGAAGGCGCTGCTTGCGCTCGTCGTGTCCGTGGCGTTGCAGGTCGGGGTCAACTACGCCAACGACTACTCCGATGGCATCCGTGGCACCGACGATGACCGAGTCGGTCCGCTCCGGCTGACTGCTTCGGGACTCGCCACTCCGTCGGCGGTGAAAACGGCGGCGTTCGCGGCCTTCGGTGTGGCAGGCGCTGCCGGACTCATCCTCGCGGCGACCACCGCCTGGTGGCTGGTGGCCATCGGTGCCGCGTCCGTGCTGGCCGCCTGGTTCTACACCGGAGGCTCGAAGCCGTATGGCTACCTCGGACTGGGCGAAGTGATGGTGTTCGTCTTCTTCGGTTTGGTCGCAGTCGTCGGCACCACCTTCGTGCAGACGCAATCGTGGGAGTGGGCCGCGCTTTCCGGAGGCGTCGGCATCGGGTCGCTGGCCTGCGCGATCCTGGTCGCCAACAACCTCCGCGACATCCCCACGGACACGATCGCGGGCAAGCGCACGCTTGCTGTGCGGCTGGGCGCTCGGGGCACCCGTCGTCTGTACGGGTTGCTGATGGTGGCCGCCACCGCGGCGGTGCCGGCGGTTGCAGCGACCACGACGTGGTGGTGCCTGCTCGGGCTCGGCTTCTGGGGCGTCGCCGTTCGACCGACTCGCGCCGTGCTCGCGGACGCCGACGGCCGCGCCCTCATCCCAGTGCTGCAGCAGACCGGATCGGCGCAACTGGTGTGGGCGCTCTTGGTGGCGCTCCCTCTCTTCGGGCGCGGCGTAGGCTGACCACATGTGGTTCTTGATCCTGTTGGCTCTGGTCGTCGGCGGCTATCTCGCCTTCCGTTATCGGGTACAACTGCTCGCGAAGGTCTTGGGGCAACCCGAGAGCCGGATCCGGCGTCAACTGGGCGGCCGCGACTGACCGATCGCCGCTGCTGAGGGCTGGTACGCCGCGCGTTAGGGTAGGCGCACTCAGGCTCAGGAGGAATCTCGTGGACTTTAGGCGACTGATCGGGAGAGTGC
Source organism: uncultured Actinomycetota bacterium (assembly GCA_963781605.1). Classification (GTDB taxonomy): domain Bacteria; phylum Actinomycetota; class Actinomycetes; order Propionibacteriales; family Nocardioidaceae; genus Nocardioides. Next base: position 187,494 of record CAWAGO010000008.1, on the reverse strand, counting down.
GCCCACCCCGACAGGCGACCGAATCTGTCGAGGCGTCGCCGGACGCGCCGGCTGAAGTGGAGCCGAACGTCCCGTTGCTCACGCGGTCTCCATTGTTCGACGAAAGCTGGTACTCCCAACAAGTGGGCAAGCCGATGGACCGGCGGGCCGCCATCGAACACTATTTGGCTACTCCGCGGCCCGAGCGCGCATCCCCCAGCCCGCTCTTCGAACGGAACTTCTTCAGAGAGAATCACGGCCAGACACCGCACGACCGAGACGAGTTTCTGGTCTATCACCGCAAGCGCCGCTTCAAGTTCGCAACGTCTCCTCTCTTCGATCCCGTTGAGTACCGCCGCCGAGTGCCCGAAGCTCGCAAGCACCGCTACGGTCCACTCGGCCATTACCTCGAGATCGGTGCCGACGCCGGCATCCGAGCCAATGACTGGCTTGCAGCACCCGATGGCACGGCTAGGCAATCGCTGCTCGGGTGGATCGGCGAGCGCTCGGACGAGTGGGAGCAGCGGCAGGCCCACAAGACCGGTTCGATTATCGGGGGCCGCCGGCAAAAACTGATCGATACGTTCCTGGCCGAACGCGATGCGCCGCCGACGAGCGGCCCGGTGGTGGACATCATCGTCGATCCCGGATCCGACTTTGCTTTCACCGGTGCGAGTTGCACAACCGTCCAGGATCAGACCTACCAGGCGTGGCACCTATGGATCCTCGACGACGGAACCATTCCTGCCTTGGCCGACTCATTGGCGGCAACGCTGGCGTCCGACTCCTACGACGTCATCGATGTTGTCGGGCGCGACTTCGTGGAGGGAGTGGCCGCCGCCCTCACTGAGGGCGCCGGCGCGTTCGTGGCCTTCCTGACTGCGGGCGACACGTGGGAGACCACCCGCCTGGCCCATCTGGTCGGCGAAGCCGAACGAACCGGCGCCGACGTCCTCCACGACGTGATGCATCGGATCCGCAAGGACGGCCAATCCCGATGGGTTGTCGGCTCGATCTCGGTGCCACTCGGCGAGACCGTGGATCGTGCCAGGCTGATGCTGCGGACTGCGGCTGTGCGAGCAGCCGGTGGGGTTCGCGTGAACCTCCGCGAGGCGTGGGATCTCGATCTCGTGGGGCGTATTGCAGGCACTCCGGCCGAGCTTCCAGTCATCGGGGTGCATCGCGACACCGCGCTCGCGGCTGAGGCCCGCTACCGGCCACCGCGGACCCGCCAGGCGAAGGATCCCCGGCGCTTCGACTCGTGGACCGGCGCCGCTCTCAACGAGCTTCTCATCGACTGGGAGCAGTTGGCGACGCTTCCTCGCGAGCCCGGTCTCGTGTCGGTGATCATCCCCACCTACACCGATTGGGCGATGACCTCCAAGGCCGTCGAATCAGTAGTCACGGCAGCCGCAGACAGCGAGATCCCTGTCGAGTGCCTGGTCTACGACAATGGTTCGGGGCGAGCAGCGTCGGTGATCCTCGACTCACTGCCGCTTAGATATCCCGGCGTTCGGGTCATCCACTCGGCTCGCAATCACGGCTTCGCTCTCGGCAACAATCTCGCGGTCGCCGAAGCGCGAGGCGAGATGGTGGTCTTCCTCAACAACGACACCGAAGTCGACCCCGGTTGGCTCGAGCCACTGGTGGCCGCGCTTCACGACGACCAGATCCTCGGCGCTCAATCGCTCCTGGTCTTCCCGACCGGCACCATCCAGTCAGCAGGTGTGGCGTTCCCGGCGACCTGCGGATCCCCTCACGCTTTCCTGGCCAATTTCCCGATCGAGGACGCAACGGGGATCGAAGACCTCAACTTTCACGCGTTGACCGGTGCAGCACTGGCCGTGCGCTACGACGACATCGTGGCCCTGCGCGGATTCGACCCGATCTTCCAGAACGGCATGGAGGATGTCGATCTTTGTCTTCGGCTCGGCGAGCTCCGTGCCGGACGCTTCACGGTGCTCCCCCAATCACGGGTGATCCACCATGAGTCGCGCTCCCCCGGCCGGTTCGATTCGCAAGCTCAAAACCGCGAGCTCTACCTCGACCGATGGGCCGGTCGTGCCCCTAGAGACGACCACGAACTCTGGTCGTCCCGCGGGTTCACGGTCGTGGATCACGAGATCGTGGCCGGCGCACGGAGACTGCGGTGGTTGGCGGTCGCCGACCCGGTTCTGGTGCGTACGGATCGGCTCTCGGTCAGCGAATCGGCCCGTCCACTCCGCTGGGCGATCAAGAACCCGGCCCCCTGGAGCGACGAAGCGGAGCGCTGGGGAGACACCCACTTCGCGCGCTCTCTGGCGGAGGCGCTGCGCGAGCTCGGCCAAGAGGTCGTCATCGACCATCGGCCATCCTTCGAACGGCCCACGGGGCGGCACGACGACGTGTCACTGGTCCTCCGAGGGCTTGCGCCGTACCTGCCGTCGGTCGAGCACGTCACGATCGCCTGGGTGATCTCGCACCCAGAGATGTTGAGTGCCCGGGAGGCGGAGAGCTACGACCGTGTCGTCGCCGCCAGCGAGACCTGGGCCGCCGAGGCCTCCCGTTTGTGGCGGATCCCGATCGAGCCCATGCTGCAGGCAACCGACCCCGGCATCTTCAACCCCGACAGTGGAACGCCGGACAGCGGCCATCCCATCCTCTTCGTCGGTAGTTCGCGCCAGCAGTATCGGCCGATCGTGCGCGAGGCGGTCGAGAACGGCCTTGCCCTGTCGGTCTATGGCACGCAGTGGGAAGAGTTCTTACCGAAGGGGTACCTCAAAGGCCAGTACCTTCCCAATGCCGAGCTCGCGCACTTCTACCGCTCGGCCGGCGTGGTGCTCAACGATCATTGGGACGACATGCGAACCCAGGGCTTCCTCTCCAACAGGCTCTTCGACGCCGTGGCCAGTGGCGCGCGCGTGCTCACCGACGACATTCCGGGTGTCGAGAATCTGTTCGGCTCGTCGGTCCGGGTCTGGAAGAGCCCTTCTGATCTCATCGCCATCAACAGTGAGCGTGATCTCGACCGACTCTTCGGGAGCGACGAAGAGCGACGAGATAACGCCGCACGGGTAGCCAGAGATCACTCGTTCCTCGCCCGTGCCGAGCGGCTGATCAGCATCGCTCAGGGCGCACGCAAAGAGCGCGGCTTCGATCGTTGAGGTAGCTCAGTCGGCTGCGACGAACGCCGGAAGGTCGACGCTGCGGCGTTCCTGCTCTGACAAAGCGAGCAACTCTTCTCTGGTCTCCCCAGGCCCCGGGCCGTCGAGCGTGAGGTTGATGAAGTACTCATGACGCACGGTGTCGCGAAAGAACGTTTCCCGAAGCCGGATGAACCCCAGCGCATGCAGGTCGTGCAACAACAGCCGCATGTGGTGGGGAGTCGAGATCCAATTGTGGGTGTCGATGTAGCGATCCGCTTTGCGCGCTTCGTCGCCGTAGTTGCGAGCCTGCTCCGCGCTGTAGATCAGGGCATACTCCCCGGCCATGGCCGGCGCCCACGCCGTGGTCTCGCGAAACCGTGTGGCGTTCAGCTTCTCTTCGATGACCGAGCCGGGCGTATGCACCGCCGGCGGATCCAATGAAGCGTCGATCACGCGGCCCAAGGCGGCTCTCTCGCGAAACCGATCAAAGCAGTAGCGATGGTCGGGGACGACCAGGGCCAACACCCCACCGGGCGTGAGCAACCGCTCGACCTCGTTCACGAAGTCGATGATCGACGTGGTGTGCTCGATAACGTGCGAGGCCACCACCAGATCGAACTGGTCGGGAATGAAGTCCGCCATCGTCGCGCCCGGGGGGAGCACATAGTCGACTTCCTCGATGTCCTCCGGTTTGTACTGGCTGAAGTCCTGGTAGCGGCGTACCAAGCCCTCTCGATCCAGATAGTCGACCGTTCTCGTGTGGTAGCCCTCCCGCTTCGGGAGGATCGCGTTGTGGGCCGGACCGATCTCCAAGATCTCAGCCGTTGCCTCCACGGAGGCAAGCACGCATTGGCGCCGCAACTGCAGGCGGTCCACTCCCGGTACGGCGCGAATGGCGGTGGTCGACGGGATCTGCTCCCGTGCCAGATCCCGTTCGGCGTTCGCCTTGGCGATCTTGGCCTTCAGCCGCTTGTTGCGCGCCCTGACCCGCTCCAGCGAAGCCCGCTGGTGGGCGATCCGACGATTCTTCCGAGCGACCACTGCCTTGAGTCGGCGCAGCTCGCCCCGCGCCGAGACAACTCGCCGGATCCGCTCAAGTGGATTCACGCCGACTTCTTTCGCGATTGGTCCCAGGCTGCCTGCTGGAGCTCTTCGTCAAGGAGTTTGCGGCCCTCTCGGGCACCATCGGCGTGCCGCTCGGGCGGCACCGCCCGGTCTGCGTCGGCAGCAACGATCGGAGCAAGATGCTCGGGGTGGATCGCGCGATCGACCAGTTCGCGCAGGTGGGTGATCAGCCAGTCGTCGCGCTCGAAGGATCCTTCCGAGCTGCCCGCCTCGAGATCTGCCAACTGCGGGGTGCGCGCGAGGTAGGCATTCTCCAGCCAGCCCGCACGGTATCGGCGGTAGTCCTTCATCCCGTGGTGATTGGGACTTGGCCTCAGATGCGGCGAGTTCTCATACGCTGTTCCGGCGTTGATCACCTTTTGCTCCAACTGGGCCCACGAACGCCACGGCAAGTGCATGACCTCCATGGCCATCTCGTCGGGCGGTTGGCCGTTGGACTTCAAGGACACGAAGTGGTTGCCCTGCGCCACGGTGATGTCCGACTCGCCGCGATGAACGGCATTCGGCGTCGGCTGCGCGTAGATACCGATGCTCTGCAACTCCTCATCGGACCGGTGGTCCCGCCAGGTCAACAACCCCAGCCCACCCGACCACGCGGCCGGCCCGACAAGATTGACCACGGGAACCGTGAAGGCGTTGAGATGCAGGGGTGTGCCGTCGAGACACTCGCGCACGGTCATCGAGTGGTCCTTGGGAATCAGGAACTCATCGGCGTCGAGGTTGAGCACCCAGTCGGCTTGGTAATCCGTCCGAGCACGGCGAGCCATCCGGGTGACCACCGCGTGCTGCTGCTTGCGGTGCTCAGGATCATCGAACAACTCGATGTGACCGTTGGCGGCATAGTCGGCGAGGATCTCTCGAGTCCCGTCGACCGAGCCGTTGTCGGTGACGATCAGCTTGTCCAGACCCTGGTCGAGGTGGTGCTCCACCATGGCCGCGACGATGTCGGCCTCATCACGAACCATGATCGTTCCGAGGATTCTCAAGGGTCGCTGGGCGGAGGGCATGGCAGCGATTGTAGGACAGCGACAGCCCGCGTCTAGCCGCCCTCTCGCAGCAGGCGGCATACTGCACGCCACGCCATCGATCGGGTGGGAATTCGAAGGGAAGTAGTCGCGTGAGCCAGCACAAGTTCGTCCTCGACGAATCGGAGATGCCCACCCACTGGTACAACGTGATGGCGGACCTGCCCGTGCCGCCCCCGCCCCCGCTGCATCCGGGCACCCGCGAACCGGTCGGACCCGACGACCTAGCGCCGCTGTTCCCGATCGAACTGATCATGCAGGAGGTCAGCGGCGAGCGATTCATCGAGATTCCCGAACCCGTTCGCGACGTCTACAAGCAATGGCGGCCAAGTCCGCTCTATCGCGCCCATCGTTGGGAGGAGAAGCTCGGGACTCCGGCGCGGATCTACTACAAGTACGAAGGCGTCTCGCCGGCCGGCTCGCACAAGGTCAACACCTCGGTCCCGCAGGTCTATTACAACTCGCTGCACGGCATCCGCCGGCTGACGACGGAGACCGGTGCCGGCCAGTGGGGAACTGCGCTGGCCTATGCCTGCGCGCTCTTCGACATCGAGTGCGAGGTCTGGCAGGTCGGCGTCTCCTTCGACACCAAGCCACAGCGGCGCACCCTGATCGAGGTCTTCGGAGGCACGGTGCATCGCTCCCCGAGCCGGATGACGGAGTCCGGCAAGGCCTTCCCGGAAGACCACACCGGGTCGCTCGGTATCGCGATCTCCGAAGCGGTGGAGGTGGCCGCCCAAGCCGACGACACCAAGTACTCCCTCGGATCGGTGCTCAACCACGTGCTACTGCATCAGACCGTCATCGGGCAGGAAGCCCTGATGCAGTTGGAGAAGGCCGGAGAGAGCTCGGTCGACGTCGTCATCGGCTGCGCCGGAGGTGGCTCGAACTTCGCAGGGTTGGCCTTCCCGTTCCTGCGCGGCAAGCTCGCCGGTGAGTCCGACCCACGCATCGTCGCGGTCGAGCCGGAGTCGTGCCCGACGTTGACGCGCGGAGAGTATCGCTACGACTTCGGGGACAACGCTGGACTCACTCCGCTGATGAAGATGTACACCCTGGGCCACGACTTCGTCCCCTCCCCGATCCACGCGGGTGGCCTTCGCTATCACGGCATGGCACCGCTGGTCAGCCACGCCGTCGACCAGGGATGGGTGGAGGGGGCGGCGATCGGTCAACGCGAGTGTTTCGATGCGGCGATCGAGTTCGCGCGCACCGAGGGGTTCGTCGCGGCGCCGGAGTCGTCCCACGCGCTCGCCCAAGCACGCCGTGAGGCACTCGCTGCCACCGAAACCGGCGAAGAGAAGGTGATCGTGGTCGGGCTTTCGGGCCACGGGCTCTTGGAGTTGGGCGCCTACGCCGAATACTTGGGCGACCGAATGGCCGACGACGAACTCTCCGACACCGACCTGACCGCCGCGCTGGCCGGCGTACCCGTCCTCTGACGCTTCGTCACTTGCGCCTCATACGCCCCTCGAGCACGGGGGAAACTGGCGTGGTTGGGGTGAAATTTCACCCATTTGAGGACGGTTTCCCCGGATATCCGGGGAAACCGGCACACCGCCTTCAGTCCTCGTCCTCCTGGGAGCGGAGCTCCTCGAACTTCCGGCTGGCCCGGGAGGCGCGCTGTTCCACACGCGTCGCGAAGGCACGTCGCGGGCGGTCGAGCACGACGAACGAGACGATGCCGCTCAGGATCAGGGCAAGGAGCAGCGTCCAGAAGACGGGCACCCCCTCGGCGCCGGTCACGAGCGCCCAGATTCCGGCGACAACAGCGAACGAGGCAACGAACACTGCGGCACGCAGCCCGGTATAGATCCAGAACTCCTTCACCCCGCAAGAGTAGGCCGCCACCACCAGTTGCCTACGATGGAGGGGTGCTCAAGGTTCTGCTGGTCGTGCTCCTGATGGGAGCCGCTGTCTATCTCGTGGTCAGGTTGGGTCAGCGCGGCTTCCCTGGCGGGGGCCGTACCGCGCCGAGCAGCTTCCCGCCGCCGCGGCCCAAGCCGATGCCCAAAGGTCCCGACGACGATCCTGACTTCTTGCGTGATCTCGAGCGGAAGCGCCGTCAGAAGAAGAAGGACAAGCCGCCCGACACTGGCACTGAGTAGGCCGGGTCGGCGCCGAGACTCCTAGCCGAAGGGTGGCCTAACGAGGCAGGCACAGGAAGAAAGTCCGGCTCCGGACGTAGTACGGGTGGGCGGCAAAGACGTCGTAACCCCGCTCGTTCAGCATCCGATAGAGCGCACGCGGGCTCGGCCAAAAGGACTCGAGATTGCCGAAAGACGCCGTCGACACATGCTGGATCTCCCGCTCGGAGTAGTAGCGGCCGCGATAGCCGCGGGCGTTGACGGGCTCGGACAAGCCAAACCCAGCATCTTTGACGGCGAAGTGCGTGTCGAGAATCATCGGAGTGCCCGAACACCGGTCCAACAGCGACAACTGGGTGTCGATGTCCAGGTGATAGAACAGGCCAAGGTTGAGGATCAGGTCATACCCTGAGACGTCCGTCTCGCGAACGTCCTCCTTACGCCATTCGATGTCCGCGCGGTCCGGAAACCGATCGCCTCGTGCATCGACGCCGGTGGCCTGCCAGCCGGCATCGGCGGCGCGCTCGGCGAACATCCCGTGACCGGACCCGAGGTCAATCAACTTGCCAGGTTGAAAGCGGGCCAACAATTGATCGAAGAGGCGGACCCGAGCCTCGTCTGTCGTCTGCGTCATGCGTGGAACCTATCGCAGGTGCCGCACTCAACGGGGTAGTGAGGATTGATCGAACTGCACCACTGCGGCAGGCGCCGCGTACGAGTGTTGACTGGTCGAGGAGAAGTAGTTGATGCCGATGAAGTTGAACCACAGGGTAGCCAGGCCGATCAGGGCGAGCAGGGCCGCGCTACGCCCCTTCCAGCCCGCGGTGGCGCGCGCGTGGAGGTAGGCCGCGTAGACCACCCAGGTGATGAAGGCCCACACCTCCTTGGGGTCCCAATTCCAGTAGCTGCTCCAGGCCTGGTGCGCCCAGATCGGCCCCGTAATCAGCACCGCGAAGGTCCACACCGGAAAGGCGAACGCGTGCACCCGGTAGGAGATCCGGTCCAGCACAGCCGGCTCCGGCACTCGGGCGAGGTAGCCGCGGTCGCGGCCCGGGCGGCGTTCCTTGATCAGGTAGAACGCCGACAAGATGCCGCCGATGGTGAAGCCACCGGTGGCGATCACCGCGGACACCACATGGATGACCAGCCACGGTGACTCCAGGGCCTCGGTCAGCGGAGTGACGGGGGCATACAGCCAGATCTCTGCCACCATCATCAGCGCCAGCACTGTGGCGGCGATGATCGGCCCCATCCACGTCACAGCGAAGCGGCGGGTCAACACGAGGTAGCCGAGAGCCACCACGAAGGTGCCAGTGACCGTGAACTCATACATGTTGCCCCACGGCACACGGTTGGGGTCGGCGGCCATGCCTCGACCGACCAGACCGAGCAGGTGGACGCCGACGGCGATCACCATCAACAGCGTCCCCAGTCGTTCGAACAGGGCGACCCGGCGGGCCACCCCCGCGGTAGCCACGTCCGGTGCGGAGTCGGCCGTGTCGCTGCCGCCCTCCCGCACCAGCACGTCGCCTGTCGCCTGCGCCGAGCGGACCGCCGTGGCCACGACCGGAACATTGCGCAGGGCACTCCACTGCACGAGGTAGGCGATCAGAGCCAAGAAGTAGACGACGCCGGCCGCAGCGACAGCCTGCTGACTCAGGTTCTCCCATTGCACGTCGGTCACGTTTGCTCCTCGTCCTCGATCGTCCCACGGTCGTCATCGCGATGCCCCAGCGCAGCAGCGAGAGCGCCCACATCGGCCGCTACGCCCTCTCCGCTGCCGGAGCGATCCAAGCCGCCGATCTCCACCAGTGTGCCCGCCTCGGTGCGGGTGGCGCGCACCCAGGTGCGCCGGGGGCGAAGGTAGAGCGAGCCACACAGGCCGATCAGGGCCAGGATCACCCCCAACAGCGCGGTCATTTTGCCGGGAGTACGACTGATCTGGATCTTCTGCCAGCGCTCGACACCCTCGAAGGTGACGGTGCCGAGGTCGTCGGGTAGGGCGATCGAGTCACCGACAGCGAGATCGGTGCGGAACATCTTGCCGTCGGGTTTGGTGAGGACGTCGGCGTCCGCCTTGCTCAAGACATAGACCGACTGAGGTGTGCCGTCGTCGAGACCCAGGTCTCCGGTGTAGGCGAGCATCGAGATGGCGGGGTTGAGCAGATCGCCGCGCACGGAGAACGGTCCGGTCTCGTCCGTGAACCCATAGGTCGGATAGAACTCACCTTCCAGCCCGATTTGGCCGGGCCGGGCGTCGGGAGCCTTGAGCACGCCGAAAGAGCGGAACGTCTGGTCGGTGGGCAGGAAGATCGTCGGTCCGGAGTAGGCGATGTTGCCTTCGCCGTCTCGGATGGTGATGACGGGGGCGTAGCCGTGACCGATCAGGAACAGCTCGGTGCCGCCGATGGTGAGCGGGTGGTTGACCTTGAGGTCGTAGGTCCGGTCCGGTCCGTCGGGCCGCTCGCGATACAGCAGGTGGGCGACGAAGTTGCGCGCCTGGATGCTCTGCGCATCGCCCCGGCCAACGGTGATCCAGTCGATCTCGAAATCGTCGACAGTGAAGGTGAACGGTTCCATCCGTTCCGGGTCGAAGAGGCCACCGGGGTTGAAGTCGTCGTATTGGGTGAGGTTGTTGGTGAACGGCGTCCCCTGAACCAGAATCACCCCGCCCTGGTACCCGAACAAGGCGCCGACGGCGACGCCCGCCAGCACGATCAGCACGGAGAGATGGAAGAGGAGATTTCCAGCCTCACGCAGATAGCCGCGCTCCGCGGCCACCGTCCCGGCGTCCCCGCCCCCACCATCGGTGGTCGAACCTGACCTCTCGGTGGTCGAACCTGACCCCTCGGTGGTCGAACCTGACCTCTCGGCGGTCGAACCTGACCCCTCGGCGGTCGAACCTGACCCCTCGGCGGTCGAACCTGTCGAGACCCGCGAGACCACCCTGAACCGCCGACCCCGCAGGTGGTCCGCAGCCTCCCCCAGCACGATTTCGGGAGCGGTCGGCGCCGTGAACCGCACATAGTCGGGCAGGCGATCGAGGTTTCGCGGCGCCGGTGGCGGGGCGGCCCGCATGGCCCGCCAATAGACAGCCGTGCGCGGCACGATGCAGCCGACCAGCGAGATCATCAGCAGCAGGTAGATCGCGGAGAACCACACCGAGTCATAGACCGAGAACAACTGGAGGCGCTCATAGATCGGCGTCAGTTGGGGATGCGCGTTCTGCCACTGTGATGTCTTGAGCGCGTCGACACCCTGCTGTGGGATCACCGAACCGGGAATCGCGGCGAGGGCAAGAAGCAGCAGCAACAGCAGGGCCGTGCGCATCGAGGTGAGCTGGCGCCAGCCCCACCTCAGCAGCTCTCGAATCGTCAATTCGCCCGAGCGGCGTTCGTGATCCGGGCGTGGGGTCAACGGCTCGTCGACGGCGTACTCCACGTGGTCGACCGGGGCCATCAGATGGCCACCTCGAAGTCGGAGATCAGCTGAATCTGCAGCCAGGTCACGGCGTGGTCCCACCACCCGGAGATCAGCAGCACACCGACCCCGATCATCAGCAGCCCACCCGCTCGCATCACCCACAGTTGGTGCCGGCGGACCCAGCCGATCGCGCCCAGCATCCGCTCATAGGCCACGCCGGCGGCGATGAAGGGCAGCCCGATCCCGAGCGCATACGCGCCGGAGAGCACAGCGCCTCGGCCAGCGGTTCCTTCGTTGAACGCAAGGGTGTTGATCACGCCCAGCGTCGGCCCCACACACGGCAGCCACCCGAGCCCGAAGAGAAAGCCGAGCAGTGGGGCTGCCGACAGTCCGACCGCGGGGACGGCGTGTACCCGCCACTCGCGCTGCAGGAGTGGCAGCACGCCAGCGAAGACCAGCCCGAGGAAGATGCTGAGCACGCCGAGCAAGATGGTGAGCTCGCGGCGGTAGGTGATCAGCGCAGCGCCCGCGAAACCCGAGAACACACCGAGCATCACGAAGACGGTGCTGAAGCCCGCCACGAACAGCACCGAGCCGGCGAACATCCGCCCGCGTTTGCGACTGGTCACGGCCGAGTCGGCAAGGTCGGCGCCCGAAAGGCCCGTGGCATAGGAGAGGTAACCGGGCAGCAGGGGAATCACGCAGGGTGAGAAGAACGACACCAGACCGGCGACGAGGGCCACGGGAACCGCCAGGATCAGCGAGCCCGACGCGGCGGTCGAGGGAAACCAATCACCCATCGACGGACTCCGACTGGATCTCTTCCACGAGGCTCACCAAGGTGGTCGCCGACGGCAATCGCCCGGAAACGACCGCCGCGGTCCGCCCCTGGGAGTCCAGGACGACTGTCGATGGGGTCGACTTCGGGTTCACGGCGCCCTTGAAGGCGAGCAGGAACTGGCTGCCCGGGTCGTAGAACGACGGCAGATCGAAGTCCACTCCGCGCAGAAACGATTGCGCCTGAGCCGGCGAGGAGTCGCGGATGTTGATGCCGAGGTAGGCCGCCTCCGGGGTCCGCTCGGCCGCCTCCTTCAGATCTGGCATCTCCACCCGGCAGTCGGCGCACCAGGCGCCCCACACGTTGATGACCACCACTTGGCCTCGCGAGTCGCTGAGGGAAAGCGCCTCACCGTCGAGATCCTCTCCGTCGATCTCGACAGGGTCGCCCCGATCGGCTGGTGCTATCTGCGTGATCTGCCCGCTGCCGCTCACATAGCCTTTGTCGCCCGCGGTGTCGACGTTGCTGCAACCGGCTAGCAGCAGCAGCGCACCGATAGCGGCAAGGCTGCGGATCGCGTTGGCCGCGATGGCGCCCCGCGCGGAGAGGCGGACGGTCACGACGACGACGGCTCCGCGGAGCCGCCGGAGGAGAACGGCGCTCCCTTGTCCGCCGCGGGAATCAGATCTGCGGCCGGCTCGGAGTAGGTCAGCCGCGTCAGCCGGTCGCCCTCGAAGTGGATCGAGGTCACCGAGCAGAGGGTGCACTGGCGGCGTCGGGGGTCGTGGACGAAAGAGCGACCTTCCAGAGCGAGCCGGACCGTCCAGATCGGCAACTGGTGGGAGACGATCACCGCTTCGTGCCCTCGGGCGGCTTCGCGGGCGTCGTCGATCGCTGCCCGCATCCGGGTCGCGATCTGGACGTAGGGCTCGCCCCACGAGGGCCGAAACGGGTTCCACAGATGACGCCAGGTTCGGGGATCCTTGAGCGCGTTCTTGCCGGCCCCGAAGGACCGCCCTTCGAAGACGTTGGTCGACTCGATCACTCGGCGGTCGACCAGGGGCGCCAGCCCGCGCGCCGCCGCCAGCGGGGCAGCGGTCTCGCGCACCCGCTCCAGCGGCGAGATCCGCAGATGCGTGATGTCGCGCGGGCCGAGCACCTCGCCCACCCGCTCGGCCATCGCGCGCCCACGCTCGGAGAGGTGGAACCCGTCGCGGCGGCCATAGAGGACGCCGTCGGGGTTATGCACCTCGCCGTGCCGGACCAGGTGAACGACGGTTTCTTCGGAACTCATGACGGGTCTCCTGCCTGGGCTGCCGCCCGGGCGGCGGCCGGGAGCGCGGCCACCACCGTGTCAACGGCGCGGTCGTCGTGTGCGCTGGAGCAGAACCAAGACTCGAAGGCCGACGGGGGCAGATACACCCCGCCATCGAGCATGGCGTGGAAGAACGCCGCGTACGCCTTGGTGTTCTGGCGTCCGGCCGCGGCAAAGTCGGTGACGGCACCGTCGGCGAAGAACACCGAGAACATGGTGCCGACCGACTGCACGACATGGGGGACGCCGGCGGAGCTCAAGGCGTCCGTCGCCGCCGACGTGACGATGTCGGCAACCGCATTGACTCTCGCGTAGACGTCGTCCGTGGCCAAGCGGAGCGTGGTCAGGCCGGCGGTCGTGGCAATCGGATTCCCGGACAGAGTGCCGGCCTGGTAAACCGGACCGAGCGGCGCCAACTGCGACATCACGTCGGACCGCCCACCGAAGGCCGCCGCAGGGAAGCCGCCGCCCATCACCTTGCCGAAAGTGACCAGGTCGGGACGCCACCCCTCCACCTTGCCGTCGAGACCCCATTGCCCTTCGCGGGTGACCCGAAAGCCGGTCATCACCTCATCGGAGATGAACAGCGCCCCGTAGTCGGCACAGAGCCGCGCCAGACCGGCATTGAAGCCCGGCGCCGGCGGAACGACACCCATGTTGCCCGGCGCCGCCTCCGTGATCAGGCAAGCGATCCGGTCGCCATGGTCGGCGAAGGCCGCCTCGACCGCCGGGAGGTCGTTGTACGGGAGCACCAGCGTCAGGGCCGTGGACGACGCCGGCACGCCTGGGGTGCCCGGGACCGCGAAGGTGGTGCCCTCCGCGTGGCGTAGGGTGGCCAGGCCCGATCCGGCCTCGGCCAGAAGTGAGTCGACGTGGCCGTGGTAGCAGCCGGCGAACTTGACCACGATGTCCCGGCCGGTGAAGCCGCGCGCCAGCCGGATCGCCGACATGGTCGCTTCGGTGCCGGACGAGACGAACCGGACCCGCTCGACCGGAGCGCGCGCGACGATCTCCTCGGCCAACTCCACTTCGGGTTCGGTCGGGGTGCCGTACGACGTCCCTCGCGCCACCGCCGCTTGCACCGCCGCCAGCACCTCGGGGTGCGCGTGACCGAGCAGCATGGGGCCCCACGAGCAGATCAGGTCGACGTAGTCGTTGCCGTCGACGTCGGTGAGCCACGGACCCCGCGCCGAGTGGATGAAGCGAGGGGTGCCGCCGACGGCGTTGAAGGCGCGGACCGGCGAATTGACGCCGCCCGGAGTGACCGCCTGGGCACGTTCGAACCACGCGCGCGATCCGGCGATGACGTCGGCAGGATGATCGGTCACCCGGCCATTGTGGCCGACGTACGGTCGGATCCCGTCACCCAGCCCACCCAGCGGCCGAGTCAGAGGAAGTCGATGGGGTCGAAGTCGTCGATGGGAATGATCGTGACCCGCGGGAGGGGCACGTTGAAGGCGCGCACGTCGGTCTCCAGGTCGAAGAACTCCACGCCGCGGCGGCCCAGATCGGAGAAACCCCGGCTGCGGAACTCGGGAAACGCGATCACCCCGATCCGGCGGCCATTGGTGCCGCTTCCCTCGCCGCACAGCGCTTCCACTTGCGGCAAGAAATCGCCGTCGTGGCTGACCAACATGACGTCGGCCTCACGCTCCACCAGAGAGTCGAGCGTCCGTTGGATCGCGATGTCCACGACCTTCTGGTCCGGCCGACCCGACAGCGGGATCGGTCGATAGCCGATGGCGAGCAGTGCTTGGACGAAGGGCAGCGGCAGATCGCTGTTCGCCGCCAGGAAGAACAGGCCCGACACGGGCTGGCTCCAGGTTGTCTCACAGAACGAAAGCAGCCGATCCCAGCGGGGGCGTTCGTCCGGCTGGGGGCGTCGTTGGAGGATCGAGGTGCCCAGGGTGGCATCGATGTTCTCGCCGTCGACCAGGAGATAGGTCTGCCGCGCCGTGTCGGTCATGCGGCTGACCCTACTCGTGCGAGCCCGCGACGCCCGGCACGTCGAACCGGTTCTCAGCGCAGCAGTCGTGCGGCTTCGGTGGCCCAGTACGTGAGGATCACGCCGGCCCCCGCCCGACGGATCGAGGTCAGCGTCTCGACGATGGCCGCGTCGCGGTCGATCCAACCGTTCGCGGCCGCGGCCTCGACCATCGCGTATTCGCCCGAGATGTTGTAGGCCGCGACGGGCACCGGGACCGCTTCGCGCACCCGGCGAATCACGTCGAGGTAGGCCAGCGCCGGCTTGACCATGACGATATCGGCTCCCTGCTCGACGTCGAGGAGAGCTTCGCGCACACCCTCGACAGCATTGGCGCCGTCTTGCTGGTAGGTCCTGCGATCACCGACCAGAGAGGAATCGACCGCCTCACGGAACGGTCCGTAGAACGCGGAGACGTACTTCGCTGAGTAGGCCAGGATCCCGACGCCGGTATGACCGGCTGCATCGAGAGCCGTGCGGATAGCCCCCACCTGCCCGTCCATCATCCCGCTGGGACCCACGAGGTCGACGCCCGCCACCGCCTGCGCGAGAGCCATCTCGGCATAGACCTGCAAGGTGGCGTCGTTGTCGACCGCCCCGTGCCCGTCGAGCAACCCGCAGTGACCATGGTCGGTGAACTCGTCGAGGCAAAGGTCGGCCATCACCGGCAGCGCGTCGCCGACTTCGGCCACCGCATCGGTGATCGCCAGATTCAGAACGCCAGCGGGGTCGATCGCACCAGAGCCGTCGGCATCCTTGCCCGCCGGGATACCGAACAGCATCACCCCGCCGAGACCGAGCTGGGCTGCCTCGTGCACAGCGCCCTTGAGGGTCTCTCGGGTGTGCTGCACGACGCCCGGCATCGACGAGATCGGTTGCGGCACCGCGATTCCCTCGCGGACGAACAACGGCAACACCAATTGCTCGGGGCGAAGTGAGGTCTCGGCGACGAGCGCGCGCAGGGCAGCGGTACGACGCAGCCGACGCGGCCGCACCACCGGACCCTGGACGTCCACCGGCCCTACTTCGAGCTCACCTTGCGGCGCGCGGTTGCCTTGCGCTCGGACGGCTTGGTCACCGGCTGACCCGCGTCGATCATCGACAACCGACGGGCGGCTCCGAAGTCGGCCAGCGCCTCGACGAGCACGTCGATATCGGGCTTGGGGGCCAGGACGTCCACCCTAAGACCGTGCTCCTCGGCCGTCTTGGCCGTCGCCGGACCGATGGCCGCGATGATCGTCGACGGATGGGGCTTGCCGGCAATGCCGACCAGGTTGCGCACGGTCGAGGAGGACGTGAAGACGACAGCGTCGAACTTGCCTGTCTTGATCGCGTCGCGGGTCGGCGCCGGCGGGGGTGCCGCCCGTACCGTGCGATACGCCGTCACATCGTCGACCTCCCAGCCGAGGTCGATCAGGCCCGCCACCAGGTTCTCCGTCGCGATGTCGGCCCGCGGCAGGAAGACCCGGTTGATCGGGTCGAGCGCCGTGTCGTACTCCGGCCAGTCGGCCAGCAGGCCGGCGGCCGACTGCTCACCTGATGGAACCAGGTCGGCGCGCAGACCCCACGCCGCGATCGCCTCGGCTGTCTTGTCGCCCACGGCCGCGATCTTGAGCCCGGAGAAGGCGCGCGCGTCCAGGCCGTACTCCTCGAACTTCTCGCGCACCGCCTTGACGGCGTTCACCGAGGTGAAAGCGATCCACTCGTAACGGCCTTCGACAAGACCGCGAACGGCCTTGTCCATCTGCAGGGGGTTGCGCGGCGGCTCTACGGAGATGGTCGGCACCTGCTCGGGCACGGCACCGAAGCCCCGCAACCGAGAAGTCAGCGAGCCAGCCTGCTCCTTGGTCCGCGGCACCAGTACCCGCCAGCCGAACAACGGCTTGGTCTCGAACCAGGAAAGCGTCTCGCGCAGATCGACGACGTCGCCGACGACCGCCACCACCGGGGATGAGAGCCGGGCGGCACGCGCTTCGGCGCCGATGTTCTCCAGGGTGCTGGTGACGGTGAGTTGGTCGGTGGTGGTGCCGACGCGGGTCAAGGCGATCGGTGTCTCGGGGGACCGTCCGGCAGCGACCAGAGCGCCGGCGACCTCGGTGATGACCTCGCAGGCTGACAAGAGCACCAGGGTGTCCACCGCGGCGTGCTGGCTCCAGTCGATCTTCTCAGCGCAGTTGAGCACCCGCACCTCTCGGTGCTTCTTGGTGGTCAGCGGGATGCCCGCGTAGGCCGGCACGGCCGACACCGCAGAGACACCCGGGACGATCTCGAAGGGCACCGCCGCCTTGACGCAGGCCAGCGCTTCCTCGGGACCGGAGGCGTAGAGGAACGGGTCGCCGACCATCAGCCGGACGACGCGTTGCCGGCTGCCGTGCCGAACGATCACCTTGGCCCGCGATGCGTGGGTCAGCGGCTGTCCGTCGGTACCGAAACCCCCGTCGACGAACGTCGGACGGGCAGTCTCGGCGCCCGCAACGGCGTCGCCGCCGGCTGGCAGCCCGAGAAGTGTGCGCACCATCGATTCGTGCTCCGGGGCCTCGGTGATGACCACGTCGGCCTCACGCAGCAGGTCCACCGCGCGCACGGTCAGCAGACCGGGGTCGCCCGGGCCGGCACCGACGAAGGAGACGAACCCCGGTTTGGGGTCACTTCTTCGCCCGGTGGAGCGATTGCTGGTCGCGCCGTTTGAGACCGAGGATGCGTTCCTGGTCGTGGGTGCAGTCTTTGCTCGAGTCATTCCTGCTGCTTTCTCGCTCGTGCCGCCATGAGCTCGGCAGCGCCTTCGGTGAGGATCAACTCACCCAGGCGGGTCCCGACACCAACGGCGTCGCCGACAGGACCAGTGTGTGACAAGCGGATCGCGAGATTGCCGTCCTCGGACAGCACAGTCGCGCGGATCCACAGTTCTTCTCCGTCGTCCCCCTCCACGACCTCGGCCAATGCACCCACCGCGGCGGAGCAGCCGGCCTCCAAAGTCGCCAGCACGGCACGTTCAGCCGTGACGGCAGCCCGAGTGGGAGCGTCGTCGAGGGCACGCAGGCGCACCACCAAGTCGTGATCGTCGGATCGGCATTCCACCGCCAATGCTCCCTGTCCGGGGGCGGGAAGCATCTGGAGCGGATCGAGCGTCTCGGTGACCTCGTCGAGACGTCCGATCCTGGCGAGTCCGGCCCGGGCGAGAACGACCGCGTCGTACTCGCCGGAGCGGACCTTGCCGATCCGAGTGTCGATGTTGCCCCGAATCTCCTTGATCTCCAAACCCAGGCCGAGGGCATGCAACTGGGAGGCCCGCCGCGGGGAGCCGGTTCCGATCAAGCTGCCGGGCACGAGTTCGCCCAGGGTCAGCCCGTCGCGGGCCACGACGACGTCGCGGGCATCCTCGCGGGGTGGGATCGCGGCGATCGCGATCTGCGGGTGCGGCTGGGTGGGCAGGTCTTTAAGAGAGTGCACCGCGACGTCGATCTCGCCGTTCAACAGCGCCTCGCGCAAGGCGCCGACGAAGACGCCGGTGCCCCCGAACGTGGTCAACGGAGCCGCGGAGCTGTCCCCCTCGGTGGTGATGGTGACCAACTCGACATCGTCACCCAGACGCTCACGGATCAGCTCGGCGACCAGGCCGGACTGCGTTGTCGCGAGCAAGGAGGCGCGGGTCCCGAGGCGCACGGAGCTGGTCACTCGATCACCTCCGCCCGGGTGACGGCCTCGACCGCATCGGGGTCGAGGGCGAACAACTCGGCCAGTGCCGCCGCATACGACACAGCTCCGTCTGTGTCGGCGAGTTCCTTCACGCGCACTGTGGGCTGGTGAAGGAGCTTGTCCGCGATCCGCCGCATGGCGTGCAGCACCTCGGCCCGTGATGCGCCATCGAGGGCCGGAAGGCGCCCGAGCAGGCGCTCCATCTCGGTGTCGACCACGCCGGTGGCCATCGACCTGAGAGCCACGACAGTCGGTGTCACGCCGGCCTGGCGGCGGGCGGTCAGGAAGGAACTGATCTCGTCGGCCACGATCGAGCGCACCGCCACGATCTCGCGTCCGGCGTGGGTGTCGCGCAGCGTCTCGGCGAGACCGGCCAGGTTCACGAGTGCAACACCGTCGAGGCTGGCACAGGTGGTGTCGATGTCGTGGGGCAAGGCGAGATCGACCAGAGTGAGCGGGGCGGTCGACCCCTCTCGGGCGGCCGCGACCATGTCACGGCTCAGGATCGACCCGGTGGCGCCGGTGCAGGTGATCACGACATCGGCCGAGGCCACCTCGCGGCTCAGCTCCGAGAGCGGCGCGACGCGGGCGGCGTACTCCGTGGCGAGGCGGGTCGCCTTGTCGGAGGTGCGGTTGGCGATGACGATCTCGGCGGCGTGACGCTCTGAGGCGGTCGACACCGCAAGCGAGGCCATCGAGCCCGCCCCGACGACGAGGACCCGGCGTTCGCGCAGATCCCCCGCCCCAGCGGCCTCGAGGGAGGCGCTCACGAGGGAGGGCGCGACCCGGTCGACATCGGTCTCGGCTCGGGAGCGCTTGCCCACGCGCAATGCCTGCTGGAACAGCACATTGAGCGCCGGGCCCACGCTGCCGATCTCCTGGCCGACGCGCAGGGCTTCCCGCGCCTGGCCGAGAATCTGGGCCTCACCGAGCGCCATCGACTCCAGGCCGGCCACCACGTGGAACAAGTGCGATACGGCGCCGTCGTCGTAGTGCACATAAAGATGCGGCAGCATCGCCTCCGTCGTGGAGTCGGCCCGATCGACCAGCAGCCGGGACAACTCCTCGACGCTGCCGTGGAAGCGGTCCACCTCGGCGTAGATCTCGAGGCGGTTGCAGGTGGCGATCACCGCGGCCTCACCGACGTGGTGGCAGGTGAGCGCGTCGTCGATCAGCTTCTCGACGCCGTCGCCGGAAAGGGCGAGCCGCTCGAGAAGAGCCACCGGAGCGGACTTGTGCGAGACACCGACCACCAGGACGCTCATGAGCCCGCCGCCTCGGCCGCGTAGAAGTCGTCGCGGCTGAGTTCTTCGTGGGAGGACAGACCCTCGGGCGACTTCCGCTGTTCGTGGTAGGCCAAGATCTGCAGTTCCAAGGACAGGTCGACCTTGCGGACCCCCACCTCGTCGGGCACGGCGAGAACGGCTGGCGCGAAGTTGAGAATGCTGCTGATGCCGCAGTCGACCATGGCGTCGGCCACGGCCTGCGCGGCGTCCGGCGGGGTCGCGATCACGCCGATGGCGACTCCGTGCTCTCGCACGACAGCGGCCATGTCACTGAAGGGGCGCACGTCGAGACCCGCGATGACTTCGGCGTGCCGATCGACGTCGGCGTCGAGCAGGGCCACGATCCGGAACCCGCGACTGCGGAAGCCGGAGTAGTTGGCCAACGCTTGCCCGAGATTCCCGATGCCGACGATGACGACCGGCCAGTCCTGGGTGACCCCCAACTGCCGGGCGATCTGGTAGCGCAGATAGTCCACGTCGTAGCCGACCCCGCGGGTGCCGTAGCTGCCGAGGTAGGACAGATCCTTGCGCAGCTTGGCGGAGTTGACTCCGGCGATGCCGGCGAGCTTGTCGCTCGAGCAGGTGTCGATTCCGCTTTCTGACAACGTAGTCAATGCCCGCATGTAGACAGGGAGTCGCGCGACGGTGGCTTCCGGAATATCCCGGGCCTGATCGTTGGACGTCTTTGCGGTCACGGGTTTTCGCTCTCCAGCCGCCTCCAGCAGGGGCGTGATCCCCCGGTTACTGGAAGCTGACGACAGACAACTGTAGGAGCTTGTGAACGTGAGAACAAAACGACGAGCGCTTTGCCCTAGCAGACGTGAGATTGTCCACTCACAGGGGGGTCGTCGAAGCGTGCAGCCGCCGCCAGGTCAGCGAGGCTGCGCGGTCAGCGCAGCCCGCAAGCGGGCCTCGTCGACCCGCCAGAAGTCGTGCTGACGACCGTCGACGAAGGTGACCGGGACCTCCTCACCGAAACGGTGCTCCAGATCGGGATCGCCGTCGATGTCGACCTCGGCAAAGGACTCGCCGAGATCGTCACAGACCCGCGCGATGACCGTTCGAGCTGTGTCACACAAATGGCAGCCGGCGCGGCCGTAGAGCAGCACTCGCGCGGTCGACTCTCCCTGGACGGACATGAGACCCCCTCGTCCTGCGAGGCTACCCTTGCCGACGTGGGTCAGGGCACCGGGAGCAGAAGCCGTCGCGACAAGCGCAAGCGGCCGCCGGACCTACGCCGGCGTTCCCGCATGGCGGGCGAGGCGGCAGCCGCGGAGGCCGAGGTAGAGGCCGCCCTGAGCGTTCCGAGCGACCCGCACGCGGCAGCCTTCTTCGACGTCGACAACACGTTGCTGCAGGGTGCCACGATCTTTCATCTCGCGCGCGGGCTCTATCGCCGACAGTGGTTCACCGGTCGCGATCTGGCGTCGAGTGTGTGGCAACAGCTCTACTTCTCGACCATCGGCGAGAGTCACGACCACATCAGCGACGCCCGCACGTCGGCGCTGGCCTTGATCGAGGGACACACGGTCAGCGAGCTAGCCGAACTGGGTGAGGAGATCTTCGACGAGGGGATGGCGCACCGGATCTGGCCCGGCACCCGCGCGTTGGCGCAGCTCCACCTCGACCAGGGCCAGCGGGTCTGGTTGGTCACTGCGGCGCCGATCGAGATCGCGCAGATCTTGGCGCGGCGGCTCGGACTCACCGGTGCCCTGGGCACCGTCGCCGAGCATGTCGACGGCGTCTACACCGGCCGTCTCGTCGGCGACCTCCTCCACGGCCCGGCCAAGAGCGAGGCGGTGGTGGCGCTCGCCGAGCGCGAGGGCCTGGATCTGGCCCAGTGCTCTGCCTATTCCGACTCCTACAACGACCTGCCGATGCTCGGCTTGGTCGGCGATCCCTGCGCGGTCAACCCCGACGGTCGACTCCGGGCTCACGCCAAGGCGAACGGCTGGCGGATCCGCGACTATCGAACCGGCCGCAAGGCCGCCAAGATCGGTCTCGTCGGGGCGGCGATGGTCGGTGCCGCCGGCGGGGCTGCAGCGGCCACCGCCGCTCTGCGCCGCCGGGTCGGCGGCTGAGCGCCTGCGTGGGGCGTGGTCTCGACAGGCTCGACCAGCTCGGGGTGTGGTCCGCCAAGCTCGACCACCAGGTCGCTCGTCCCGCAGGGTCGCGATCAGATTTCGGGTCTAGTGCTTTGCGAGGTCGCGTGCCAAGGTGTGGGAGTCGCCGACCCAAGGAATCACCATGCGCCCCAACCGATTGATCGCACTTCTTGCCGCCACCGTTCTGACTCTGTCGCTTGCAGCGTGCGGTGACGACGAGAGCAGCGCTCCCGAGGCCGCAGGGGGCGGCGACGGGGTGTGCGCCGATGTCTCCGGCGGCGACGACCTGCTCGCCGACATCTGTGACCGCGGCGAGATCGTCGTCTCCACCGACCCCGCCTATCCACCGCAGTCCTCCCTCGATGAGCAGACCGGCGGCTATGAAGGCTTCGACATCGACGTCGCCACCGAGATCGCGAACCGGCTCGGCGTCGAGATCGCCTGGGAGACCCCCTCGTGGGACATCCTCACCGCCGGCGGCTGGAACGACCGCTGGGACATGAGCGTCGGCTCGATGACCCCGACCAACGACCGGCAGCAGGTGCTCGACTTCACCAAGCCCTACTACTACACCCCGGCAGTGATGGTGGTGCACGCCGACAACACCAGCGTTCAGGACCTCACCACCGACCTGGACGGAGCGAAGATCGGAGTCTGCAGCGGCTGCTCCTACGAGCAGTACCTCGACACGACCCTCGCCATTGACGGCTACACCTTCGACTTCGTCGTCGACGACGCCAAGATCAGCGGCTATGACACCGACACGACTGCGCTGCAGGACCTCGCCCTCGGTGACGGCAACCGCCTCGACGCGGTGATGACGTCGGTCACCACGGCGCAGGGCTTCATCGACTCCGGCAAGCCGGTCAAGATCGCGGGCGACCCGCTGTTCTTCGAGCCACTCGGGGTCGCCTTCGACAAGAACTCCGAGCTCGACGACCAGTCGCTCGTCGAGGCGGTGGACGGCATCGTCGCCGAGATGCACTCCGACGGCACCCTCACGACCATGTCGGAGAAGTGGTACGACGGCATCGACCTCAGCGTGGAGCAGTAGGGCCGATGGCCGGTGACTCCCCGGACGCCGGGGTCGGTTGGCGCGAGCGCTTCGAACTCGCCAGCGCAGGCGTCCACTTCCGCACCAAGATCACGGCGGTCTGGGTCGGCATCTTCGTGGTCATCGGAACGTTCCTCTGGGCGGCCCAATTCGACTGGCCGTGGATGTGGGACAAGCTCGACTTCATCGCCAAGGGCCTGCAGTTCACGATGTACATGGCCGTCGGCGGCATCGTCTTGGCGTTCGTGCTGGCCGTCCTCGGGGCGCTGGCCCGGATTTCGAGCAATCCGTTGGCCAACGGGATCGCCAGCTTCTACACGTCGTTCTTCAGAGGCACGCCACTGATCGTCCAGATGTTCCTGATCTACCTCGCCCTCCCCCAGGTCGCGGGCAACCTGCGTGATCGATTCGATCTCAGCCGCGACTTCGAGCGCTTCTTCACCCTGGACGCTGCCCTCGCGGGAACGCTGGCGCTGGGGCTCAACTACGGCGCCTATATGACCGAGATCTTCCGGGCCGGGATCCAATCGGTGAGCTCCGGACAGGGCGAGGCGGCCGACGCATTGGGCATGACGTACCTGCAGAAGATGCGAAAGGTGGTGCTCCCGCAGGCGCTCCGGGTGATCATCCCGCCCGACCGGGAACGAGTTCATCGCGATGATGAAGGACACCGCGCTCGTCTCGTTCCTCGGAGTCACGGCCGCCAACGCGGAGATCTTCCGGCGCTCTCAGCTGGTCGGCAAGGCCGACCTCAAAGGCCTCGAAGCATTCATCGTCGCCGCCGGTCTCTACTGGTTGCTGACGGTGATCTTCAGCTATTTCCAGGGACGGCTCGAGAACCGGCTCGCCACCGGCTACGTGCGCGGTAGCGACCCGACACTCCGAGGCGGGGGCCACTGATGAGCGTCGGCGCCGAGGTGAAGGTCCGCTGCCGCAACATCCACAAGACCTATGGCGCACTCGAGGTCCTGCGCGGAGTTGACCTCGATCTCCACGCGGGTGAGGTGATCGTCATCTTCGGGCGGTCCGGCTCTGGCAAGTCGACGATTCTGAGATGCTTGAACTTCCTCGAAGACCCGACCGAGGGGACGGTCGAGGCGGCCGGTATGACGCTCGCTGCCGGCCCGCGTACCAAGCGCAAACGCGATCAGATCCGGCAGCTGCGACTCAAGGTCGGGATGGTCTTCCAGCAGTTCAATCTGTTTCCCAACATGACCGTCCTCGACAACGTCATGTGCGCACCGATGCTGGTCAAGGGAGCCAAGGAAGCCGATCTCAAGCCGAAGGCGATGGCGCTGCTGGACCAGGTGGGTGTCGCGGAGAAGGCGGCGCAGCATCCGATCCGGCTGTCGGGAGGTCAGCAGCAGAGGGTGGCCATCGCCCGGGCCTTGGCGATGGATCCCGAGGTGATGCTCTTCGACGAACCCACGTCCGCGCTCGACCCCGAGCTCACCGGCGAGGTGCTGGCGGTGATGAAAGGCCTGGCCACCGATCTGCACATGCCGATGGTCGTGGTCACCCACGAGATGGGGTTCGCTCGCGAGGTCAGCGACCGGATGGCGTTCTTCCACGAGGGCCGGGTCCTCGAGGAGGGCCCACCGAGTCAGATCTTCGGCGGCGCCCAGCACCCCGAGACCCGCTCCTTCCTCGACGCCGTCCTCTAACCGCGCCTCAACTCCGATTCGTCTGCGTCCCGCCCGCTCAAATTACCGGTCAACCCGCAGACGAATCGGAGTGGAGGTCGGCGAGGATGCGGTGGGCGGCGAGGCGGCCAGGGCCCCCGGTGACACAGCCCCCCGGGTGGGTGCCCGAGCCGCATTGGTAGTAGCCGTCGATCGGAGTGGCATAGCGTGCCCATCCCGGCGCCGGGCGGAAGAAGTACATCTGGGGAGCGAACAGCTCGCCGTGGAAGATGTTGCCCTCGGTGAGGCCGGCGAGCCGCTCGATGTCGAGCGGGGTGACCACCTCGCGATGCAGCACCAGCTCGCCGAAGCCTGGGAAGTGTTGCTCCAGAACCGCCTGCACCGTGTCACCGAACGGCTGGCGCTCGGTGTCCCAGTCGCTGCCTTTGAGGTGGTAGGGCGCGTATTGGACGAAGCACGACATCACGTGTTTGCCCGGCGGCGCCATATCGGGGTCGACCACCGACTGCACGGCGCCGTCGACGAACGGGCGGGCGGAGTACCAGCCGTACTTCGCGTCGTCGTAGGCACGCTCGAGGTAGTCGATGGTCGGGCCGATGTTCACGAAGCCGCCGAAGGGGACGAGGCTGCCCTTGAGTCGAGGGAACTCCGGCAACGCGTCGAGGGCGAAATTGACCTTGGCCGAGGTGCCCTGGAACCGGTAGCGGTCGATGCTCTCGACCAGGTCGGCGGGGAGCTCGCGCGGATCGACCAGCTCGGTGAAGGTCCGCCGGGGATCGAGCGCACTCACCACCACGGGCGCGCGGAACTCGGTGCCGTCCTCGGTCACAACCCCCACGGCCCGACCCTGATCCGTGAGCACCTCCGCCACCGGCGCTTCGAGGCGGATCTCCGCGCCGTACGCAGTCGCGGCCCGTGCGAGCACCTGGGTGAAGCCGCCGTTGCCGCCCTTGTGGAAGGCCCACGATCCGAAGTGACCGTCGTGCTCGCCCATCTTGTGGAACAACAGCACCAACCCGGAGCCCGCCGACATCGGCCCCACCTTGGAGCCGATGATCGAGGAGGAGGCAATCGATGCCTTGACGATGTCGGAGGTGAAGTAGTCGTCGAGCCAATCGGCAGCCGAGCCGGTCAGCAACCGCGCCAGGTCGTGGGCGGTCTTGCGGTCGAGGTCGCGCAACCGCTTCATCAGCCAGTCGACATCGGCCTGATCTTCGGGAGCTCCCGAGAAGATGTCGGGGGGCGGCGCATCGAAGAGCGGCTTGACGAACTGCGCCAGCCGGTCCATGTCGTGCGAATAGCGCTGCATGGCGTCGACGTCGGCGGAGCAGTGGCGGCCGATTTCGACGGCGTTGGCCTGCTCGTCCTCGGTGAGTAACAGATAGTCGCCATCCTCCGTGGGAGAGAAGGACGAGGGCATCAGAAGCGGGCAGAATCCGTGCTTCACCAGATCGAGCTCATGGATGATCGCCGGACGCAGCAGGCTCAACGCGTAGGAGAAAGTCGTGAAGGAGAAGCCGGGGTGAAGCTCTTCGGTGATCGCCGCCCCGCCCACGAGGTGGCGGCGCTCCAAGACCAAGGTCCGCAGTCCCCCTTTGGCGAGGTAGGCGGCGTTGACCAGCCCGTTGTGGCCTCCCCCCACGACGATCGCGTCGAAGCTCCGGCTGGCGGAGTCACGCCCGGAGGACTGAGCGGTGGTGGTCATCTAGGACGTCCTTCTGGCGGGATTGAACAAGGGCAGCCGAGCGACGGACGCTGACACCTGCGCATAGGCGTGGTCGACGGTGACCTCGATCCGCACTGTGGTACCCGGGGCAGCGTGGCTCGGTTCGAGCCGAGCGAGAGCGATATGCCGCTGCAGCACTGGCGAGTACATCACCGACGTCGCATAGCCGATGCGACCACTGCCGTCGGCGGCATAGATCATCGACTCCCACGGGGGCGGCTCGGGGTCTTTCGGTGCGATCAGCCCGGACGCCTCGTGGAGGCGGTCCCACTCCTGCCAATCGAGCCAGAGGCCGACCGTGCTCCAGCGAGACGTTCCTTCGCGGAGCTCACGCTCGATCGCGCCGCGACCCACGAAAGGGCGGTCGCTCCCCAGATCGCGCAGCATCCAGCCGAGGCCGAGCTCGGTCGGTGTGAGCCGGTCGGCAGGCGTCCACGCGGTTCGGGCATTCACGAATTCGACGCCTCGAAGGGGCAGTCCCGCTTCTGTCCTGAGCATCATCAGCGCCTGCTCACCGAAGGGACGGAGCCCGTGCCCCTCCCCGCTTCGAGCACCCGGTCCAGAACGTTGAGCGCATCGTCGGGGCTCACGAACATCTCATAGCCGAGGTCGCCGGTGAAGCCGGTGCGCGAGATGGTCACCGCGGCGTCGCCGACCTTGGCCGACGTGTGCGCGAAGGGCCGCAGCGCGGCGACCTGCTCATCGAGCGACGCCAGCACCGTGCGGGACCTCGGGCCCTGCACCGCCAAGACCGCATGGGCAGTGGAGACGTCGTCGATCTCCACCCGCAATCGCCCGCGCAAGCCGCGAAGGTAGCCCTCGGTCGGCCCACCCGATGTGAGGAGGAAGTCGTCGGCGGCATGACGAAAGACCACGCCGTCGTCGAGCACGTGGCCATTGTCGTCACACCACAGCGTGTACTGCGCTCGACCCGGCCGGCAGCGGCGAATGTCTCGGGTCAGCACCCCAGCTAGGAAGCACTCGGCGTCCGGTCCGTTGATGCGGTACTTGTACAGCGGCGACGAGTCGAAGATGCCGACGCTGTTGCGCACCGCAAAGTACTCATGCTTGGCGGAGTCGCCATAGCGCAGCGCAGAGAGGTACCCCGCCCAATGAGTGAACAGCCCACTGGTGTGGAGCCCGCTCAACCGCGGGTGAAACGGCGTCATCAAGACCACCTGCGCAGACTAACGCGCCCCCACTCCGATTCGTCTGCGAGTGCCGCGCTCAAACAACCTGTCAACCCGCAGACGAATCGGAGTGGCCGCCGTTAGCCGAAGACGGTGGGTCGGTCGCGGAGCAGTTGGTACAGCGTGTGCTGGATGGTCTCGCGCACCTGATCGGTGATATCGAACAGCAGCATCGGATCGTCGGCCGCGGCCTCGTCGAAGGAGTCGGTGCGAACCGGCTCGCCGAACTCCATCAACCACTTCGACGGCAGCGGGATCATGCCGAGCGGGCCGAGCAGGGGGAAGAACGGGGTCACCGGTATGTAAGGCACCCCCAGCAAACGAGCCAGGGCGGGGATGTTGCCCACCAGGGGGTAGGTCTCTTCTGCCCCCACCACCGAAAGCGGCACGATGGGGACGCCGGTGCGCACCGCCGCGCCGACGAAACCGCCTCGCCCGAATCGCTGGAGCTTGTAGCGCTCCGAGAAGGGCTTGCCGATGCCCTTGAAACCCTCGGGCCAGACTCCAACCAGCTCGCCGCGGCGCAGCAACCTCTCCGCGTCCTCGTTGCAGGCCAGCGTGGTTCCGGTCGCCCGGGCGATTTGGGAGACGCCGGGAAGCCGGAAGACCAGGTCGGCGCCGAGTGGACGTAGGTTGCGGCCGGCATGGTCGTGCACGACCAGAGCGGCCATCGCCGCGTCGAGCGGAACGGTTCCGGAGTGGTTGGACACGACCAGCGCACCGCCCTCGGCGGGGATGTTGTCGGCGCCGCGCACGTCGATCCGGAACCACTTCTCTGCCAGGGGTCGAAGCAGGGCCAGGCAGAAGGTCTCGTAGATCTCCTGGTCGAAGCCGAAGTCGTCGACGGCGTAGTCGCCGGTGAGCCGGCGACGCCAGAAGGCGAGGATGAGCGCCAGTTGGCGCTCCCAGTCGATGTCGAAGACTTGCTGGGCGGTGCTGCGCAACAGCGTCATCAGTTGATCGACGCCGAGCTGAGCCAGCGGTGAGTCGGCAAAGGGCGTGCGGTCGGTGGTGGTGGCTGCCGGGCGGGCGGGCTCGGTGACGTCGGACGTGTCTCCAGCGGCCTGAGAACCGGGGCCGGATCCGGCGGATCGATCGGCCGCTCGATCGGCTGCTCGATTGGCCCTGGGGGCAAGACTGCGCGCCGCCGCTGACGGTCGCGCCCGGCCGGTGCCGCGCCCGGGGCGCCCTCGCGTGCCGATCGGGATGATCTCTGCTTCAGCCACGCTCCGCCTCCTGCCGTGTGGCCGGCGCGTGGTCGACGCCGGACAGCGCTGACACCGCCGCCACCAGCCGCTCGTCGGGGCGGCCCAGCCCGGCGAGTGTGGCGCCGAAGTCGGCCAGCGCAGCGGCGGAGCTGAAGCGGGGCGAGAATCCGAGGTCGTTGTGCATGCGGGTCGTGTCGATTCCTCGACCATAGGTGAGGAGTTCGATCAGGTCACGTGAGAGCTCGGCCACATGGGCGCGGCGCAGAGCTGGTCCGAGTTGGCCGAGAGCAAATGAGGGCACCGGCACCGAGGGCTTGCCCAGCCGTCGCAAAGCCTGTGACAGCTTGATCACTCCATCACCTGCGACATTGAAGGTGCCCGGGATGTCGGCGAGCACCGATTGGCGCAGGACCGCCAGCAGGTCCTGCTCGTGCAGAAACGTCAGCCGGGGATCGAAACCGAGCACCGTGGGCACGACAGGCAGCCGCAGGTAGGCCGTGATGGGGCTTTCGACGTGGGGCCCGATCACATTCGCCGCGCGCAGCATCGTTGTCCGCACGTCGGGGCGCCGTCGAGTGAAGCCACGGACATAGCCTTCGACCTCGGCGGCGTCCTTGGCGTACCCGGATTTGGGCAGCCGACGCGCTGATTGGTCCTCGGTGAAGAGCGCGGGGTCGCGACTCGATGCGCCGTAGACGGTGGTCGTCGACTTGACCACGAGGTGCTGGACGCCAGGGCTCTTCTGGCAGGCAGCGAGCAACTGCATGGTCCCGATGACGTTGAGTTCCTTCATGGTGCCTCGTCCACCGGCCCGACCGGGGGTGGAGATCACACTCATATGGACGACCGTGTCGACGTCCTCTTTCGCCAGGACCTTGGCGATGATCGGGTTGCGGATGTCGGCGCGATGGAACGACACCTCGCCGATGTCGCCGCGCGGCGGCACGGTGTCGACGCCGACGACCTTGTCGACTTCGGGGTCCGCAGCGATCGAGCGCGCGAATCTCCGCCCGAGGTCTCGAGAGACGCCAGTGACCAGTACCACGCGGCCCATGAGTCGAACCAGCCGAGTGGGTTACTTGCCGAGCTTGCGACGCTGGACGCGCGTCTTCTTCAAAAGCTTGCGGTGCTTCTTCTTCGCCATGCGCTTGCGCCGCTTCTTGATGACAGAACCCACGGGTGACCTTCCGAATCGCGTCGATGCTCAGATACCAGCTGTGTCGCGCGAAACCGCACAACCCGACAAGACTAGCCGCGACCCGGCTGGGCCCGACAATCCGGTCCCCCGAGTGGGCGCCGATGCGAGGCGGCTACGAGAGGTGGCGGCGGGCTCAGCCCGCGCTGTAGAAGCTGTTCTTGAGGTAGTCGTCGACGTCCTTCTCGGTCACCCGAAAGGATCGACCGACCCGCACCGCGGGCAACTCTCCGCTGTGCACCAGGCGATACACCGTCATCTTCGACACCCGCATCATCGCCGCCACTTCGGCAATGGTGAGGAACGTCGAACCGCTACCGTCAACCATCGTGCACCGTCTCTTCTGCGGTCACGCCATCGACTTCCCCATCGATGCCACACGTGCACGCGTCACCGTGAGAATAGGGCCTTAGTGGGCCTCATGGGAAGAAAGTGGCGAAAGAAACCCAAGTGATTCGGCGTGTTGAATTGACTAGATCCCCCGAGAAGTTCCGTTCAGGGCATCGGATCCAGCCCGTGATGGGGGAACACATCCGACCGCGTGGCATGCACCGCGCGGTCCAGCCAGGTGTCGGGATCGTAGCCCGCACTCCAGTCGCGCCAGTGCAGCTCGTGCCCGTCGGAGAGCATGGTGGGCGGATCGCAGCCGAGCACGTCTCGCACATAGCGGCGCCACACATCAGGGGTGGGCGTCGCCGGGTCGAGTGGCCGGCCGGCGACGATGCTGAGCAGGTGCGTCCAGGCTCGGGGGACCACCTCCACGACGGCATACCCACCACCCCCGGTGACCACCCACTTGCCATCGCAGACCTCGTGCGCGAGCTCGTGGAGAGTCAGGTAGGCCGCCCGCTGCCCGTCGACGGTGAGCATCATGTGTGCGAGTGGATCTTGTTGATGGGAGTCGCACCCGTGCTGGGTCACCAGAATCTCGGGCTGGAATTCACGCACCAGTGGCGGGACCACGGCGTGGAAGGCGCGCAGCCAGCCCGCATCAGCGGTGCCCGGCGGCAAGGCAACGTTGGCGGCGCTGCCGCGCGCGTCGGGGCCGCCGATGTCGTGGGGGAATCCGGTCCCGGGAAACAGCAGTTGACCGGTCTCGTGGAGGGAGATGGTGAGCACCCGGGGGTCGTTCCAGAAGATCTTCTCGACGCCGTCTCCGTGGTGCACATCGACGTCGACATAGGCGACCCGCTGGACTCCTTGGTCGAGCAGGTACTGGATGCCGACGGCGATGTCGTTGTAGATGCAGAATCCCGAGGCCAGATCGGGCATCGCGTGGTGCAGGCCGCCGGTGATGTTGGCGCTGTGCAACGACTCGCCGGACCAGACCTGGCGGCAGGCTTCCACCGTGGCGCCGACCACGTGGGCGGCGGCGGTGTGCATGTCGGCGAAGACCGGGTTGTCGTCACTACCGAGCCCGTGGGTGTGCTCGGGCCACTCCGGGTCGGCGCCCGCATGACGAACCGCCTCGACCAGGGCCGCCGTGTGCACGGTGAGGAGCTGCTCGTCGGTGGCGACCGGCGCCGGGACGACCTTGAGTCGCTCGCCGAGGACGCCGAGGGACTCCGCCAAACGCATGGTCAGATCGACCCGCAACGGACTCATCGGATGGGAGTGGCCGAAGTTGTACTCCGTCAGCGTCGGGTCGAAGACGACGGTCGCGGGCCCGTCACACTCCACGGGGCTGTCCATGAGGCGAGGCTACTCCCCGGTTCGCGCTCGGTCGGTGACCGGCGCGTCGGTCGCCACGCGACAGGTACCCGAGCACCCGTCCCGCGGCATCGATAGCCTGCGGCTCAGGCGCCCGCCGCCAGCTCGCGGGAGCGATCGCGCGCGGCCTCCATGGCCGCGAGGAAGGCTGCGCGCACCTTGTGGATCTCGAGCTCGCGCAGCGCCGAAGCGGTCGTGCCTCCGGGCGAGGTCACCTGTTCGCGGAGCACGACCGGGTGGGTCCCGGTCTCACGCAGCATTCGGGCTGAGCCAACCAGGGTCTGCACCACGAGCTCGGTGGCGGTCGACCGCGGCAGACCCAGGTGCACTCCCGCCTCGATCATCGACTCGACGACGAAGAAGATGTAGGCGGGGCCGGAGCCCGAGATAGCGGTGACGGCGTCCTGTTGACGCTCCGGGATCCGCAGGACCCGACCCGTCGAGGCGAGCAGTGACTCGGCCTCGGCGAGGTGAGCCTCGTCGCAGTGCGATCCGGGTGAGATCGCGGCCATCCCCTCATCGACGAGGGCCGGGGTGTTGGGCATCACCCGAACCACAGCGACACCCGTCGGCACGCGAGACTCGATGTAGGCAGTCGTGATGCCGGCCGCGAGCGACACCAGGAGCTGCCCCGGCCGCAGTTCCGGAGCGATCTCTTCGAGCAAGGCCGCCATGTCCTGGGGCTTGACCACCAAGGCAACGGTGTCGGCCTTGCGGGCGGCCTCGACGTTGGACACGACCGCGACGCCGTAGCGCGCCTCCAGTTCGGCGGCCCGGTCCGGACGCTTCTCGCCGACCAGGAGGTTGTCGACCCGGCGCCCGGCCCGGACCAATCCCGACAACAGGGTCTCCCCCATGACGCCGGCTCCGATGATCGCCGTTTGACGCGACTCGCCCGCGCCACCGACGGTGACGCTGGTGGACTCACTCATGTTGTGCCCCTACTTCTTGGAAACCAACGACTTGACGAAGAACGACAGGTTCTGCGGTCGTTCCGCGAGTCGCCGCATGAGGTAGCCGTACCACTCCTCACCGTAGGGGACGTACACCCGCACCGTCTCGCCGCTCTGCGCGAGTCGCTTCTGCTCCTCCGGCCGGATGCCGTAGAGCATCTGGTACTCGTAGCTGCCCTGAGGGCGACCGAAGCGGCTGGCCAACGATCCGGCGATCTTGATCAAGCGGGGGTCGTGGCTGGCAATCATCGGGTAGCCCTGCCCGGAGAACAACGCCTTCATGCAGCGCACGTAGGACTTGTCGACCTCGATCTTGTCCTGGAAGGCGACCTCGTCGGGCTCGTTGTAGGCGCCTTTGCAGAGCCGGATCCGGGAGCCCTCGTGTGCCAACGAACGGCAGTCGCGCTCGGTGCGGTGGAGGTAGGACTGCAGTACGCCGCCGGTCTCGGGGAAGTCCTTACGGACCTCGCGCAGGATCGACAGCGTCGAGTCCGTCGTGGTGTGGTCCTCCATGTCGATGGTGATCGTCGTCCCGACGTTGCGCGCCGCTCGTGCGATCCGAACGGCGTTGTCATAAGCCATCTTGTGACCTGCGTCGGGGAGCGCCTGCCCGATCGCCGACAGTTTCACCGACACCTCAGCCCGCCGGGCCAGTCCGCGCGAGGAGAGTTCGCTCAGCACGTCGAAGTAGGCCTCCACGGTCGCCTCGGCCTGCCCACGATCGAGGGTGTCCTCGCCCAGGTAGTCGAGGGTGACCGACAGTCCGTCCTCGATCAAATGACCGGCGGCTTCGACGGCTGCCGCGGTGGACTCGCCGGGGACATAGTTGCGAACGATGCCCGCCGACACCGGCATGGCGCTGACCAGCTTCTTCACCTGCTCGCTGCGCGAGACGATCAACAACGGTTCACGGAGCAGAGACATGACCCTCCCTGGGAGTGCGTAGCCGGCGGGCCCCAGGCTACGCCGTCCGCCGACGCAGCGTGGCAGCGCCCAGAGCCAGGCCGGCGATCGCGAAGGCAGCGACGATGCCGAGCTTCGCCCATACCTCGGCGGTGTCGGTGGAGGTCACCAGTTGCTTCATCGCGTCGACGGCATACGACAGGGGGAGGACGTCGCTGATCGTCTCGAGCACTTGGGGCAATCGATCGCGGGGAACCAGCAACCCGCACAACAGCATCTGCGGAACGACGACGGCCGGCATGAACTGCACAGCCTGGAACTCGGTCTGAGCGAAGGCAGAGACGAACAGGCCCAAGGCCGTGCCGAGCACCGCGTCGGCCACGGCGACCAGCGTCAGCAGCCAGACCGGCCCGACGACATCAAGACCGAGAAGTCCGACACTCACGGCCACGGCAATCGCCGACTGGATCGCGGCCATCAACCCGAAGGCCAAGGCATAGCCGAACAGGAAGTCGAGCTTGCCCATCGGCATCGCCAACAGCCGTTCGAGGGTTCCGCTGGAGCGTTCGCGCAGGGTCGTGACGCTGGTGACCAGGAACATGATGAAGAAGGGGAACAGCGCCAGCAGGCCGGGGCCGATGCCGTCGAAGACCGCGCCCGGCGAGTCCTTGAACATCCACCACAACAGACTCATCAACAGGGTCGGCAAGAGCAGCAGCATCGCCAGCGTGCGGTGGTCGCGACGCAGTTGCGTGAGTACGCGTCCGGCGACGGCCATCGTGATCCGCGGCGTCATCAGTCCTCCCCTCCCTCGTGCGCCGCATGTCGTCCCGGCTGGTCTCCGAGGACGAGCGACAAGAACGCGTGCTCGATGTCGGTCGAGCCGGTCTGGGCGCGGATGCTCTCCGGGGTGCCGTCGGCGATGATGTGACCCGCCCGCATCAGCAGCAGCCGGTCGCAACGATCGGCTTCGTCCATCACGTGACTGGACACGAAGACCGCTGACCCCTGGTCGGCGAGTTCGTGGAAGAGCAGCCAAAGATCTTGACGCAGCACTGGGTCGAGATCGACCGTCGGTTCGTCCAGGAGGAGGAGGTCGGGATTGCCGAGCAGGGCGACCGCCAGACTCGCGCGCGATCGCTGACCCCCGCTCAGACTGCCGACCACTTGGTCGGCCGCGTGCGCGAGGTCGACCGCTGCCATGGCCTCGTCGGCCGACTCGCGTGCGAGGCCGCGCACCCGGGCAAAGAAGAGGAGATTCTCGCGCACGCTGAGGTCGTCGTACACGCTTGCCGCTTGCGTGTCATAGCCGATCCGGTCTCGCAGCGCCGGACTGCCGGCCTCCTGCCCGAAGACCCGGACCGTGCCAGCCTTGATTTGCTGAACACCGGCCAAACAGCGCATCAGTGTGGTCTTGCCGCAGCCACTGGGACCAAGCAGCCCGGTGACTCCGCCACCGATGGTCAGGTCGAGCCCGTCGAGAACGCCCAGCACGCCTCGCTCCACCGTCAGGCCGGTGATTTCCACCGCGGTTTTCATCATGCGTTGAATTATTGCGCCGTCGGCGTCCGTCGGCAAGCCCCTGACCACCACGATTCCGGCACCAAGGTCTCGACAGGCTCGACCAACGCGGCGACGGGAATCGCCGACAGGCTCGACCAACGCGGCGACGGGCTCGACCGACGCGGCTCGACCAACGCGGCGACGGGAATCGCCGACAGGCTCGACCAACGCGGCGATGGGAATCACCGACAGGCTGACCACCGGTGGTCGAGCCCGTCGAGACCCCTCCTCAGGAATCGAGAGGGCCGGTGAGGTGGCGCTCAAGCGTCGGCGCGAAAGAGGCGACGACCTGATCGGCGGACCAGGACGCCAGCGGCTCCACTCGCAGGAGGTAGCGCACCATGATCAGACCCAGGATCTGGGTCACCACCAACGGCACTCGCTCGTCCACCCGATCAGGGGCCAAGGACTCCACGACCGGCCGCACGATCACCGGAATGAACCCTTCGCTTGCCAGGCGGCCCCCCGTCGGATCGAGCATCCCGCGCGCGACAGCGATCATCGAGGCTTGTGTCTGGGGGTCATCCCAGATGGTGAGGAAGGTGCGTAGAAGTCGCTCGGCGGCCGTGGCCGGGTCGCCCGCCAGCGCCTGGCCCAACACCACGCGCGGATCGATCGGCACCTGCAGCGCGGCCAGGAACAGGGCGTCCTTCGAACCGAAGTAGTGGTGCACCAGAGCGGCATCGACGCCGGCGCGCGTCGCCACGGCCCGGATCGTCGTGCCGCCGAAGCCACGCTCGGCGAACGACTGGCGAGCGCTGTCCAGGATGATCGACTTGGTGTCCGGCGCCCCTGGCCGGCGACCGCGGCGGCCCTGTCCGGTCTTGGACATCAGAGGAGGGCGCTCATCGGGGCGCCACCGCGAAGTTCTGGCGAGCGAACTGGAGCGACTCCACCAGGGCGCGTTCGCGCTCCTCACGCGTGCCGGAGCGACGTGTGTTGATCTCCAGAACAATGTGTCCGGCGAATCCGGACTCGGCGAGATGGGCGAGGAACTCGGCTGCCCGCATCACTCCGTGTCCCGGAACCAGGTGCTCATCCTTGGCCGAGTCCGAACCATCGGTGAGGTGCACGTGACGCAGGCGGGGGCCGAGACGTTGCGCCATCTCGATCACGTCGGCCTTCGCTATCGCGGCGTGCGACAGGTCGATGGTCGTGTTGGCATAGGGCTCGGCGGAAGGATCCCACCCGGGCAGGTACATCTCCATGCCCCGCCGCTCGGAGGCACGCCACGGGTACATGTTCTCGACAGCGAAGGCGATGCCGGTCGACTCCTCCAAGGCAGCGATGCCCTCGACGAAGCCGGCGGCATACTCCCGCTGCCAGCGGAAGGGTGGATGGACGACCACCACGTCGGCGCCGACCTCATGCGCCATCTCGGCCGACCGCTCCAACTTGCCCCACGGCTCGGTGCCCCAGACCCGCTGCGTGAAGAGCAACGTCGGGGCATGCACAGCGCAGATAGGCAGGTCATGGTGCAGCGAGAGCTGTCGCACCGCCGAGATCTGCTGGGAGAGGCCATCGATGCCGACCATCACCTCCACAGCGTCGTACCCCAAGCGCGAGGCGTAGGCGAAGGCATGCGCGGTCGACTCGGGATAGACAGACGCGGTCGACAAGGCGACGACAGAGGTCATCTCGGCGCCCTCAGTTTCCCCGGGCCAACCGGTCGAGGCGCAGATGTCCGGTGTTGGAGCCGATATCCAAGACGCCCAGTCGCATAGGGCCAACGCTACCGCCCGGCTTCACGTACGCCGCCCAGTCGCGCGTCGAACTGGCTGCGACACCCCGTCGAGTAGCGTGGGAGCCGTGGCCGAAGTGGATCTCGACTTCCCTCGCGCGTACGTCGAGTTCCCCGATCCCGATGACGCGTCGGTTGTCTACCGATGTGACCTGACCTGGCTCACCTCCGCCTACCACTGCATCTTCGGAGCAGGCTGCGCCGGGATCTATACGGACGCTCCCGATGTGGGGTGCTGCTCACTGGGCGCGCACTTCGCCGACCGCGACGACGAGTTGCGTGTCGCCGCGGCCGTCAAACGTCTGGACGCCACTCAGTGGCAGCTGCGGCCGAACAAGTCCCGGGTCCGCCGCGAGGACTGGACCGAACTCGAGGACGACGCGACCAAGACCAAGGTCGTGGAGGTCGACGGCCAGCAGGCCTGCATCTTTCACAACCGGCCCGGATTCGCCGGCGGTGCCGGCTGTGCCCTTCACGCACTGGCGCTGAGCGAGGAGCGCCATCCGCTGGAGACGAAACCCGACGTGTGCTGGCAACTGCCGATCAGACGAACCTTCCGGGAGGTTGAGCGACCCGACGGGACGACGTATTCCGAGGTGAGCATTGGCGAGTACGACCGACGCGGTTGGGGTGCCGGGGGCCATGATCTCGACTGGTACTGCACGGGCAATCCGGTCGCACACACGGCCGTGGAGCCATTGTTCGTGACAAGTCGCCCCGAGCTCGTGGCTCTGATGGGGCCGGCTGCCTACGACGTCCTCGCCGCCCAATGCGACGCGCATGTGCGCTCGCGATCGGCGCTCGCGGTTCACCCCGCGGAACGAGGCTGAGACGCCTCCGGCGTGCCCCGTTCGGGAGCGCGACCCCAATGTCTCGATGTCGAGACAACCGACCCCCGCCGTCCCGCGGAACGAGGCGCCGTTCCACAATGCTTGTCATGCGCTTGGACCATCTCTCGTACGCCGCAGGACCGGACGGCCTCGCCAGCACTGCCCAGCGCATCGGGGACTTGCTCGGGGCGACGTTCGTCGATGGCGGCGTCCACCCTCGCTTCGGCACTCGCAACATGATCCTCCCGTTGGCCGATCGCACCTATCTGGAAGTCGTCGAGGTGCTCGATCACCCGGCATCGGACAAGGCCCCGTTCGGCCAGGCTGTGCGCAGCCGATCCGCCAGTGGCGGCGGCTGGCTCGGATGGGTGGTGGCCGTCGACGACATCGCCCCCCTCGAGCTCCGCCTCGACCGACCGGCGGTCAAGGGAAACCGACACCGGCCGGACGGCACCGAGTTGCTCTGGAAGCAACTGGGCATCAACGGCCTCATCTCCGACCCACAGTTGCCGTTCTTCATCCAGTGGATCTCGCCGCCCGAGTTGCACCCCAGCGCCGGCGGCAACCCCAACTTCTCTCTCGCGTGCCTCGAGATCGCCGGCGATCCGGGTCGCGTCAGCGAATGGCTGGGGCAAAGCGTCGAGGGTCCGCTCGAGGACGT
Source organism: uncultured Actinomycetota bacterium (assembly GCA_963781605.1). Taxonomy (GTDB): domain Bacteria; phylum Actinomycetota; class Actinomycetes; order Propionibacteriales; family Nocardioidaceae; genus Nocardioides. The sequence continues at coordinate 149,189 of CAWAGO010000008.1, read as the reverse complement.
CAAGGTCGACTGGGTCGCGCCACACGGAACGCCTGGCATTATTGCCGCCCAGGTCCTCACCCCCGCGGGCCTGGTCCGGGTCTGAGCCCGTGACAAGCCGCGCCGTTACTGGTGCGGTGCCGAGCCCGAACATCTGGGGCCACCCGGCCATCTATGAACTCGAAAACCGGGCGGCAGATCCGGACGGTGTGATCGAAGCGGCCATGGGGGAGGTCGCCTCCTGGACCGGACGTACGTTCCTTGATCTCGGCTGCGGGAGCGGCTATCACCTGCCGCACTGGGCAGAAACGGCCAGCCAGGTGATCGGCGTGGAGCCGCATCCAGACTTGGCCGCGCTCGCTCGGCGTCGTACTCGCTCCTACGCCGACCGGGTGCGCGTGCTGATGGGGGTGGCCCAAGACCTCCCGCTGCCGGATGCGTCGGTCGACGTGGTGCACGCTCGCTGGGCCTACTTCTTCGGCCCGGGCTGCGAGCCCGGCCTTCGCGAGATCGACCGCGTACTCCGGCGCGGAGGAACCGCCTTCGTCATCGACAACGACTCCAGTCGGTCGACGTTCGGTCGATGGTTCCGCCGAGGCTATCCGCACCTGCCGTCCACTGACGAGGTCGAGCGGTTCTGGTCTGGACGCGGGTGGACCCGACGACCACTCGACATCCGCTGGACGTTCGACTCCCGGGCGGACTTCGAGAGCGTGGTCCGCATCGAGTTCGATGCCGATACCGCCGCCGCCGTCCTTGCCGAACATGACGGCACCACCGTCGACTACGCGGTCAATCTCTGGTGGAAGTCATGCTGACGACGCTGGCCCAGGTCAGGAGCTACCGCGGATGGCGAGGGCTGGAGCGAGCAGCACGCCCTCGGCCCGGACCGGCGGGGCGGCGAGAAGACCGGTCAGCGCCTCGACCACCTTGATCGCCACCTGCTCGAGCGGCTGCCGGACCGAGGTGAGCCCCCCGGGCACGACCTGCGCCACTTGGGAGTCGTCGAAGCCCGTCACGGCGATGTCGTGCCCGAGCCTCAGACGTCGCTCGGCAAGCAGGTGGAGGACCCCCATCGCCAAGGTGTCGCTGGCGCACACGAAGGCCGTCGGCGACGACTCGTCGAGAAGCCAGGCCGCTGCCTCGCGGCCACTTCCCAGGCTGTCTTCGACCCGCGAGGCGAGACCGGTGGTTGAGAAGCCATGAGTCCGCATCGTCTGTGACCACCCCGAGCGCCGGTCCTCTCCGATGAAGGAGTCTTTGCGCCAGCCGATCCAGGCGATCCGTTCGTGCCCTTTCCCGATCAGGTGCTCGGTGGCGAGCATCGCACCGGCCGCCCCATCGACGTCGACCCACGGGTGTTGCGCGGCTGGGTTGTCCCAGGGCCGACCGAAGGCGACGAATGGCGCACGCCGTTCTTCCAGCCAGGCAGCTTGCGGGTTTCCGAGGAACGTGTCGGTGACCACGAACGCGTCCACGGCGGTCGACCGCAGAAGGAGGTCGTAGCCCGAGACCGGCTCGCTCTCGTCGCCGGCGAACAGCAGCACGTGATAGCCGGCATCGCGCGACGAGTCGACCAGAGTGTGCACGAAGCGGTCCATCAGTGCGTTGGCCGTGCCCTCTTGCGCAGGGGCGAAGCGCAGCCCGATCAGATGCGAAGAACGGGTCCGGAGATTGCGGGCGGCCCGGTTGGGCGAGTAGCCGAGTGCGTCGACAGCCGTTTGGACACGCGCCAGGGTGTCGGCTCGCAACAATTCGGGGTTGTTCAGGGCGTTCGAGACAGTCTGGCGGGAAACGCCCGCCCGCTCGGCGACGTCGCTGAGGGTCGGTGGAGCGCCACGGCTGAGACTTGGCGACCCCGTCCGGAACTGGGTCATTCGCACCTCTTGATCGATCCAATTTATCTTCGCCGAAGCCTAAACCCCGCGAGCTACCGAGCAGTGGGCAGCCCCGAGGCAGGCCCAACCTGCCTCCAACCTGCCTCCAGCCAGCCCTCGGGACGGACTGTCGGTGAGGCCCCCTACAGTCGCGGTCATGAGTCGAAGCAAGGCCGCGCCGCGGCCGGTCTACCGCTGCTCCGAGTGCGGCTGGGAGGCACCGCGCTGGGTGGGCAGATGCGGCGAGTGCCAGACCTGGGGGTCGGTAGCCGAGCAAGGGGTGTCCGCGGCCGGGCGCAGCGTGGCGGCGCCGGTGAGCTCTCCCGCCGTTCCGATCGGCCAGGTCGAGGGCGCCGAGGCAGCCTTCCGCAGCTGCGGTGTGCCAGAACTCGATCGAGTTCTCGGGGGCGGCCTGGTGCCGGGTGCGGTGATCCTGCTCGCCGGCGAGCCGGGCGTCGGCAAGAGCACGCTACTGCTTGAGGTCGCCGCCCAGACCGGTCGCTACCACCGGCGCACTCTCTACGTGACCGGCGAAGAATCTCCTTCGCAGGTGCGGCTCCGCGCCGACCGCACCGGGGCGGTGCGCGACGACCTCTATCTGGCCGCCGAGACCGATCTGGGTGCGGTGCTGACCCACATCGAGACCGTGCGCCCGGAGGTTCTGGTCGTCGACTCGGTGCAGACGATCGCTGCCAGCGGTGTCGAGGGTGTGCCGGGTGGCGTGGCCCAAGTCAAGGAGGTGGCCGCCGCCTTGACCAGGATGGCCAAGTCGCGCGGGATCACCACCGTGCTGGTCGGCCACGTGACCAAGGACGGCAGCATTGCCGGGCCACGCGTGCTTGAGCATCTGGTCGACGTGGTGCTGCACTTCGAGGGCGATCGCAATAGCCGGTTCCGGATGGTCCGCGCGATGAAGAACCGGTTCGGTCCCATCGACGAGGTTGGTTGCTTCGATCTGTCGGCCGACGGGATCTCGGCGGTGACAGACCCCACCGGCCTGTTCGTGGAGAACCACGACTCCCAGGTTCCCGGCACCTGTGTGGCGGTGACCATGGAAGGCCGCCGGCCCTTGCTGGCAGAGGTCCAAGCGCTCGTGACGCCCACGACCGGTGATCGCCCTCGCCGCACGACGTCCGGCCTTGACTCCTCGCGAGTGGCGATGGTGCTCGCAGTACTGCAGCAGCACTGTGGCATCCGGCTGCACAACGCCGACGTCTTCACCTCGACGGTCGGAGGAGCCCGACTGCACGACCCCGCCAGCGATCTCGCGGTGGCGGTGGCGCTCGCCTCCGCCTCTCTGGGCACGGCGCCGCCTCGCGGCGTGGTCGCTGTGGGTGAGATCGGTCTGGCAGGCGAACTCCGACGGGTGCGCGACCTACCGCAACGACTGGCGGAGGCAGCCCGTCTCGGGTTCGCCGTTGCGGTGGTGTCGGGTTCGCGTCGTTCAGGCGCCCGCTCGCCGGAGTCCTGGAACGTCGACGGGATGCGGGTGGTCGATGTCCCAGACATTGCCTCTGCTCTGCGGTTGTTGCGACTGGACGGCGCCGACCCCGGCGGGCCTCGTCCCCTAGACTGACCGCGGGCGAGCTCGGGGCGAACCTCCGGCACTGCCGTGACCACGCAGGAGGAAGGGGGGCGAGATGGCCGGCGGCGACATCTCCGACACCACTGCGCGTCTGCGCAGCACGCTCGCCTTGATCGCGCCCGGAACGCCGCTCCGCGATGGGCTCGAGCGCATTCTGCGGGGACGCACGGGCGCGCTGATCGTGCTCGGGATCGACGCCCGCGTCGAGTCGATCTCTTCGGGGGGCTTCACTCTCGACGTCCCGTTTACGGCAACCGGCCTGCGTGAGCTGGCCAAGATGGACGGCGCGATCATTCTCGACGCTGACATCACCCGGATCCATCGGGCGGCGGTGCACTTGATGCCCGACCACGCCATCACCTCCGAAGAGACCGGGACCCGCCACCGCACGGCGGATCGAGTCGCCAAGGAGACCGGGTTTCCGGTGATCTCGGTGTCGCAGTCGATGCAGATCATCGCGGCCTATGTCAACGAAACCCGTCATGTGCTCGAGGGCTCCGCCCAGATCATGTCTCGGGCCAATCAGGCCTTGGCCACGCTCGAGCGCTACAAACTGCGGCTCGACGAGGTTTCCAGCACTCTTTCGGCCCTCGAGATCGAAGACCTGGTCACGGTGCGCGATGTCGCCGTCGTGGCGCAGCGACTCGAAATGGTGACTCGCATCGCTCGCGAGATCGAGGACTATGTGCTCGAGCTGGGCACCGACGGCCGACTCCTGTCGCTTCAGCTCGAGGAGCTCATCACGGGCGTCGACGCCGAGCGCGAACTTGTGATCCGCGACTATCTCCCCACCGGCCGCAAGGGCCGCACTGCTGCCGATGCACTCAACCGGTTGGGGTCGCTGTCCCCCACCGAACTTGTCGACGCGGCGGCGGTGGCCCGCGCCATGGGGTTGGGCTCGGGCGAGCATCTCGACGGGGCCTGCGCCCCGCGCGGATACCGCCTATTGGCCAAGGTGCCACGATTGCCTGCTTCCCTGATGGACCGACTGGTCGACCATTTCGGAACACTGCAGAAGCTCCTGTCCGCGGGCATCGACGACCTCCAAGCAGTCGAGGGCATCGGCGAGTTGCGTGCCCGCAGCATTCGCGAGGGATTGTCCCGACTGGCGGAATCGAGCATCCTCGAACGGTACGTCTGAGGCCATCGCGAGCGATCGCGTTGGGCGGGTGATCACCCGTTGGGTTCCACTGCTCCCGATGGTGCCCCAGTCGGTGCGTCGGTCGGCTGAGAGCCAGAGCCGGAGCCGGAGGGAGCCTGTCGGTCCTTCTTCCTTTTCTTCTTGTTCTTGTCGGCCGTCGGGCTGGGCGACGGGGTCACCGTCTTGGTGACCTCGCTGGTCGGCGGCCGACGGAGTTGGAACTGCAGATCGGTCGGCTCACCCCCGAGGGCGGCGGCGATGACGTGGTAGTAGCCCGTGAGCGCCCAGTCGGTGCTGCGCGAGCAGTCGTCATCGGAGCGCCGCCCGGACCACCAGACGCCGACGCTGACCGACACGGCCTTGCGTACGACCACCATCCGGGTCGGCACGGCTCCGGGACATTGCCGGCTGGCCCAGATGTCGTCCTTGCCGGAAATGATGCTGACGGTCACGGACTCCGGGGACACCTGCCAGGTGCAGGCGTCGGCGGTCTTGGTGCGCAGCTTGAGCCGAATCAGGATGCGTGGGTCACCGTAGGGTCGGGGGACCTCCGGCTCGACGACGATGTCCTCCGGCTCGCACGGGCCGGTGGGGGTGGCCAGAGTGGGCCGTTTCTTCTTCTTGGTCTTCTTGGTCTTCTGCTTCTTCCCGTTCTTCGGCTGCGCCGTCGTCGACGCGGCATCGGCGACGGGCACCGCCGTGGGCTCGGCGGCCACTTGGGTCGCCACGGCAGGGTCCGCAGCGTCGCTCCCGTTGGTCAACACCTGACCGAGGCCGAACACCAGGCTCGCTGCGCCAACGCCCACCACCAGCCGACGTCGCCAATAGACCCGGGCCGGAAGCCGGCCGCGCGGACGGGTCAGCGAAGACATGCGCTTACGCTAGCCAGGGACCACGCCCCCCTCCGGTAGGCGCACCGGCCGGTCCGTGCCCCGCGCCCTGCCCCTCGCGCCCTCTGCCACCGGCCGCTGACTACCATCGGGCGCGATGAACGCCCTTCTCGAGCCCGTCTTGCGCTGGTACGCCGAGCATGCCCGCGATCTGCCGTGGCGTGGCCCTGGAGCCAGCGCCTGGTCCGTGATGGTCTCTGAGTTCATGCTCCAGCAGACCCCCGTCAACCGGGTGGTGCCACGTCATCGCGAATGGCTGGAACGTTGGCCGACGCCCGCCGACCTGGCCGCAGAATCCAGCGGCGAGGCGGTCCGTGCCTGGGGGCGACTCGGCTACCCGCGACGCGCTCTGCGGCTGCACGGAGCGGCGGTAGCCATCGTGGAGCGCCACGGCGGAGAGGTGCCGGCGGCCTACGACGACTTGCTCGCCCTGCCTGGAGTCGGCGACTACACCGCTGCCGCCATCGCCAGCTTCGCCTACGCCCGTCGGCACGTGGTCCTGGACACCAATGTACGGCGGGTGCACACCCGGGTCTGTGGTGGTGAGGAGTTCCCGAGTCGCACGCCGACGCGAGCCGAGCGCGATCGGGCGGAGTCCCTCCTGCCCCAGGACCCAGCAACCGCCGCCGCCTGGGCGGTGGCGGTGATGGAGTTGGGCGCCCTTATCTGCTCTGCCAACGACCCGCAGTGCCCAGACTGCCCCATCGCCACCCAGTGCCGGTGGCTCGCCCTGGGGCGACCCGCCCATGCTGGTCCGCCACGCAAGGGCCAGACCTACGACGGAACCGACCGGCAGTGCCGGGGACGCCTGCTCGCGGTGCTCCGCGACAGCGACGAACCGGTGCACCTGAGTCGTTTGAACTCCGCTTGGCCCACCGCCGATCAACGCGCTCGCTGCCTGCAGTCGCTTCTCAGCGACGGCCTGATCACCCGCAGCGGCCCCGCGACCTACGCCCTCCCCTGAGCCCGGCCGTCCTGGCCTCTCGGGCAATCCCGGGAGACGAGCTCACTCCGCCGCAGGGGCGGTACCTCCGAGCGGGTCGTCGGTGTCGCCGATCAGATCACCGCGGGGATCGCTCGCACGATCGACCGCTGCCGTCTCCAGAGGCGGCAGGTCTGGGAGCGAGTTCACCTTCTGGCCGAGGAAGGTGAACGTCGGCTCGCCGCCATCCTCGCCTGGTGCCACGTCGACCAACACGATCTGCCCCGGCCCGACCTCGCCGAACAACATCTTCTCGGCAAGGGTGTCCTCGATCTCGCGCTGCACCGTGCGCCGCAGCGGGCGCGCACCGAGCACCGGGTCGAAGCCCCGCTTGGCCAACAGATCCTTGGCGGCCTGGGTCAGCTCCAGCTGCATGTCGCGATCCTTCAGCCGGAGTTCGACCGAGGCGATCATGTTGTCGACCATCGAGACGATCTGGTCCTGCGACAGCGGCGGGAACACGATGATCTCGTCGACACGGTTGAGGAACTCGGGGCGGAAGTGCTGCTTGAGCTCTTCGGACACCTTGTTCTTCATCTTGTCGTAGGAGCCGGCGACGTCGCCGGTCTGGTTGAAGCCGAGGTTGACGCCCTTGGCGATATCGCGCGTACCGAGGTTGGTGGTCATGATGATCACGGTGTTCTTGAAGTCGATCACGCGACCCTGTGAATCGGTCAGGCGACCTTCCTCCAGAATCTGCAACAGGCTGTTGAAGATGTCCGGGTGCGCCTTCTCGACCTCGTCGAACAACACCACGGAGAACGGCTTGCGACGCACCTTCTCGGTGAGCTGGCCACCCTCTTCGTAGCCGACGTAGCCGGGAGGTGAGCCGAACAGCCGCGACACCGTGTGCTTTTCGCTGAACTCACTCATGTCGAGCTGGATGAGTGCGTCCTCGTCGCCGAACAGGAACTCCGCGAGTGTCTTCGATAGCCAGGTCTTGCCGACGCCTGACGGCCCGGCGAAGATGAACGAGCCGCCGGGGCGCTTGGGGTCCTTGAGCCCGGCACGCGTGCGGCGGATCGCCCGGGAGAGTGCCTTGACGGCCTCTTCCTGGCCGATGACGCGCTTGTGGAGTTCGTCCTCCATCTTGAGCAGACGGGTGGACTCCTCCTCCGACAGCTTCACGATCGGGATGCCGGTCGCAACCGCGAGCACCTCGGCGATCAGCTCTTCGTCGACTTCGGCAACCTCGTCCATGTCCCCGGCCCGCCACTGCTTCTCGCGGTCGGCACGCTTCTGGATGAGCTGCTTCTCCTCGTCACGTAGGCGTGCCGCGGCCTCGAAGTCCTGCCCGTCGATGGCGGCTTCCTTGCGCTGGCGAACGTCGGCGATCTGGTCGTCGTATTCGCGCAGGTCCGCAGGGGCCGTCATCCGGCGGATCCGGAGTCGGGAGCCGGCCTCGTCGATCAGGTCGATCGCCTTGTCCGGCAGGAACCGGTCGGAGATATACCGGTCGGCCAGCGTGGCAGCCGACACCAGCGCCTCGTCGGTGATGGTCACTCGGTGGTGCGCCTCATACCGGTCGCGCAGCCCCTTCAGCATCTCGATCGTGTGCGCGATCGAAGGCTCGGCGACCTGGATCGGCTGGAACCGGCGCTCGAGGGCGGCGTCCTTCTCGAGGTACTTGCGGTATTCGTCGAGGGTCGTGGCCCCAACGGTCTGGAGTTCACCGCGTGCCAACATCGGCTTGAGGATGCTGGCGGCATCGATCGCCCCCTCCGCCGCACCGGCGCCGACGAGGGTGTGGATCTCGTCGATGAACAAGATGATGTCGCCGCGGGTGCGGATCTCCTTGAGCACCTTCTTCAGACGCTCCTCGAAATCACCGCGGTAGCGAGAACCAGCCACCAACGCACCGAGATCGAGGGTGTAGATGTGCTTGTCCTTCAGGGTTTCCGGCACGTTGCCACGGACGATGTCTTGCGCCAGTCCCTCGACGATCGTGGTCTTCCCCACGCCCGGCTCACCGATCAGCACAGGGTTGTTCTTGGTACGGCGCGAGAGGATCTGCATCACCCGCTCGATCTCTTTCTCACGACCGATCACGGGATCGAGTTTGCTCTCGCGAGCCGCCTGGGTCAGGTTGCGGCCGAACTGGTCGAGGACGAGCGAGGACGACGGCGTCTCGCCGCCGGACGCGGCCGCAGCCCCGCTGGTGGCCGACTCCTTGCCCTGGAAACCGCTCAGCAATTGGATGACCTGCTGCCGGACGCGGTTGAGGTCGGCGCCGAGCTTCTGCAGCACCTGCGCGGCGACTCCCTCGCCCTCACGGATCAGGCCCAGCAGAATGTGCTCGGTGCCGATGTAGGAGTGGCCCAACTGGAGCGCCTCACGGAGCGACAGTTCGAGGACCTTCTTGGCGCGAGGGGTGAACGGGATGTGGCCGCTCGGGGCCTGCTGACCCTGGCCGATGATCTCCTCGACCTGCGCGCGCACGGCCTCCAGCGAAATGTCCAGAGACTCCAGGGCCTTGGCAGCGACTCCCTCACCCTCGTGGATCAGGCCGAGCAGGATGTGCTCGGTGCCGATGTAGTTGTGGGAGAGCATGCGGGCCTCTTCTTGGGCCAGCACGACCACCCGCCGGGCTCGGTCGGTGAACCGCTCGAACATGTGCGTCACGCTCCTCGCTGTGCCCCGCGCCTCGATCTGCGCGGACGTCTGGGGTTACCCCCTGGCAGGGGGGATCGTCAGAGGTTCCAACTCCCCACACAGCCTACGTGTTCCCGGGTCAACAGTCTCGGTAGTACGCCGACAGCGAAACGCCGCGGTCCGAGACTCGGACCGCGGCGTGACGTCGCGCGACGACGAGAACCCCGCAGACTCAGTGAGCGGCTTCGTAAGCCGATCGGATTTCGCCGGAGACCCGGCCGCGATCGGAGACCTCCATGCCCTGCTCTCGCGCCCATTCGCGCATAGCCTTGGTGCTGGGGCCACCAGCAGTGGAGCCGCGGCGGCCGCGGCGAGAACCAGAGACGCGCCGAGCGGCGCCGACGTATTGGGCCAACGCGTCGCGAAGCGCAGCCGCGTTGGAATCGTTCAGATCGATCTCGTAGCTGGCTCCGTCGAGACCAAAGGACACGGTCTCGCTCGCCTCGCTCTGGTCGAGGTCGTCGACGAGGACGATGTTGACCTTTTGAGCCATGGGTATCAATGCCTTTCCTGGGGGCCATCGGGAAACCGAGACTTTCTCCACATTAGCCCACGACCCAGACTGCATTTCAAGAGCTAGCGCCCGCCGCGCGCAAATTCGCTATCGAAACGCCCAACCCTTCGAACAACAAATTCGACAGCAAACCATCATACGTAAAGCACGGGTTCCACTAATTCGGCGCTTCTGGCCTATTGCTGCCGAAAACCTGCCGCAATCCCCGCATGGTCAGCCAGGGATCGTGGTGGGTGAAGCACGCACACCGGTCCACCACGAGCCCGGCCAGGTGCCCGGTAGAGATCACCGACACACCAGCGGGTTCCACCCCGAGTTCGCCGATGATCCGGTTCACCATGCCGTCGACGAGACAGGCTGCGCCGTGCAGGGTGCCCGAACGCAGGGCCTCGACTGTGTTCTTGGCAATCACCGAACGGGGCGGCAATAGCTCCACCTCGCGTAATTGCGCCCCCCGGCGGCCGAGGGCCCGGAGCGAGATCGCGATCCCGGGAGCGATCGCGCCACCGATGTAGGCACCGGCGCTGTCGATGACGTCGAAGGTTGTCGCCGTCCCGAAGTCGACGACGATGGCGGGACCGCCATGCAACGTACCGGCGGCGACGGCATTGGCAATGCGGTCAGCGCCCACTTCGCGGGGATTGTCCATCCGGATGGCGATACCGGAGCGAATACCCGGCTCGACGATCACCACCGGCAGCCCGGGGAAACGCCTCGGCAGCATTTCTCGCCACGATGCCAAAACGCCGGGAACGGTGGCACACACCGCAATTCCCTGGATCTCGGACTGCGGTCCATCGGCCAGCAGTGCACCAACCAAGCTGGACCATTCATCGGACGTTCGGCGCTCGTCGGTCGAGACGCGCCACGAGGCCACCACGTCGTCGGTGGCTCCCTCGGACACTCCGCTCGCTATCGGCAGCAACGCCAGGGCGGTGTCGCCATTGCCGATGTCGGCACACAGCAGCGTCGCGTCGACCGAAGACATCACTACTCGCTATCGCCAGAATCGCCCACATCAGTCGGAGCACCGGGATCGCCGGTCGTCCCGGCGGTCTCGCGCAGGTCCATCCCGATGTCGAAGACGCGCACCGAATGGGTCAGCGCGCCGACGGAGATGAAGTCCACGCCGGTCTCCGCGACCGCTCGGGCGCGTTCGAGGGTGAGACCCCCAGAAGCCTCCAGAGTCGCTCGCCCCGCGGTGATCCGGACCGCCTCAGCCATCGTCGCGTTGTCCATGTTGTCCAAGAGGATTCGGTCACATCCGGCCGCGAGGAGTTCGGCGAGTTGGTCGAGGCCGGTCACCTCGACCTCCACCGGAAGCCCCGGAAAAGCGTTGCGGACGGCATCGAGCGCCGGAACGACACCGCCGGCCGCGATCACGTGGTTGTCCTTGACCATAGCCAGGTCACTGAGGCTGAACCGGTGGTTGACCCCGCCACCACAGCGCACGGCGTACTTCTGCAGAGCGCGCCAGCCAGGCAGGGTCTTGCGCGTGTCGAGGACTCGGGCTCGGGTGCCGGATAGCGCCTGAACCCATCGGGCGGTGGCGGTCGCGACACCGGAGAGGTGACTGGCGAAGTTGAGCGCTGTGCGCTCGGCGGTGAGCAACCCACGGGTCGGCCCGGTCACCCGCATGACCTTGTCGCCGGTCGCCACCGGACTGCCGTCGGCCAGCCGGTCGGTGACGACGACCTCGTCGACGACGAGGGCGAAGACGAGCGCGGCCACCCCCAGCCCCGCGACCACACCCGGCTCCCGGGCGCCGAAGTCAGCGACTCCCCAGGCGTCGGCCGCGATGGTGGCGACGCTGGTGGTGTCGACCGAGTCGCCGGGAAGATCCTCGGCGAGAGCGGCGCCGATCGCCGCGTGCAGGGCATCGGGATCAAGGCCGGCCGCGCGCAACTCGGCAACGAGGTCGGCAGGCGCCGAGGCCAGCGGCTTGATGGCGGTTCGGCTCATGCGACTCCTCGATCGGTCGCAGGGCTGGGCAGGAAGGAGACTTCGACGGCCGGCACCTGGAGCGGGTCGGTCACCGCGCCGACGACGGCATCGAAGTGGCCGGCCCATCGTTCGTCGTCCCGCTCGGGGAAGTCCTCGCGCCAATGCGAGCCGCGGGTCTCCTCGCGCAGCGTGGCGGCAGCGGTCAGGGCGGCGCTGATCGCGACCAGATTGGTGGTCTCCCAGGACGCCGTATCGGGGCTGGCCCCGGCCCGCTCCGCTAGCCGGTCGAGCATTGCCATCGCCTCGCTCATGCCGTCGGCGGAACGGAGGACGCCGACTCGCGAGGTCATCGCCTCCTGCAACTCGCGGCGGATATCGCCGGGCACCAGCCCCGGCAACCGCCGGTCGGGCAGCGGCTCGGCCCAGGGGCGCATCTCCGTGGGCAGGACCGCCGCAATGCGGCTGGAGAAGACCAAGCCCTCCAGCAGCGAGTTGGAGGCCAGTCGGTTGGCCCCGTGCACACCGGAACAGGCCGCCTCGCCCGTGGCATAGAGGCCGGGAACAGACGATCGGCCCCAGAGATCGGTGGCGACACCGCCCGACGCATAGTGGCAGGCGGGCGCCACCGGAATCAGGTCGGTGACCGGGTCGACACCGTGCTCGCGCGTGGTGGCGAGGATCGTCGGGAATCGGCGTTCCCAGAATTCTGCGCCGAGGTGGCGGGCATCGAGCCACATGTGCGGCCGGCCGGTCTCGTTCATCCGGCGAGTGATCGCCTTGGCGACGACGTCGCGCGGAGCCAGATCGGCCAACTCGTGCTGGCCCAGCATGAAGCGGTCGCCTTCGAAGTCCACCAGGAAAGCGCCCTCGCCACGTACCGCCTCCGAGATCAGCGGTTGTTGACCCCGGGACTCGGGGCCGAGATACATCACTGTCGGGTGGAACTGCACGAACTCGACGTCGCGGATCACGGCGCCGGCGCGCAGCGCGAGCGCCATCCCGTCGCCGGTGGTGACCGCCGGGTTGGTGGTTTGGGAGAAGACCTGACCGAGGCCCCCGCTGGCCAGCACCAGCGAGCGACAGTGCGCCGCCCCAACGCCGTCGTGCTGGCCCTCGCCGATGACGTGGAGGGTCAGCCCCGCGACCCCTCCGTCGGCCGCGGTGAGGAGGTCGAGCGCGAGCGCATGCTGGATCACCTCGATCGCGGGTGCGCCCTTGACCGCGGCGATGAGGGCCCGCTGGATCTCCGCGCCCGTCGCATCGCCGCCGGCGTGGGCGATCCGGTCGCGGTGATGACCGCCTTCTCGGGTGAGACTGATCTCCCCGTCGGCGTCATGATCGAAATTGGTGCCCAGGGCGATCAACTCCCGGACCGCCTCCGGGCCTTCGGTGACCAGGGCCCGGACGGCGTCCAGGCTGCACACTCCAGCGCCGGCCACCAGCGTGTCGATCTCGTGTTCGGCCGGGGTGTCTCCAGGACCGAGCGCCGCCGCGATGCCGCCTTGCGCCCAACGCGTCGAGCCCGCGTTGAGGACGTCCTTGGTCACCACCAGGAGTTTGAGGTCCGGGTCGGCGGCGTGGATACGCAGCGCTGCGGTGAGGCCGGCGATGCCGGACCCGACCACGACCACGTCGGCCTTGATCGTCCAGCCGGGCTCGGGTGCGGCCAACCGGCCAGCCAACGCCACGGGAACTCGATCACGCGTCACCGTTCCGGCGGCCGACAGCTTCGGGCCCCCCGGTTGCATCGTCATGGCGGGAGGCTACCGCTCCCCGGCGTCGGGGGGCCTCCCGATGACCACGGGCAGGTTGTCGATCAATCGGGTCGCGCCGACCCGAGCCGCGACCAGCGCACGGGCCGGCGTACCGGGGGGAACCGGATCCGCGATCTCGCCGAGGTCCGGGTCGGTCAGCACGAAGTAGTCGACCTCGACGCCGGGCTCGGCCGCAAGCACGCGCTCCCCAGCGGCGACCGCAGCGGCCACGCCATCGGTGGCCGCCTCTTGTGCCGCGCGCAGCGCTCGGCTCAGAGCCACGGCCGACTGCCGTTGCTCCGCATCGAGATAGCGGTTGCGGCTGGACATGGCCAGTCCGTCGTCCTCGCGCCGAGTCTCCGCGCCCACGACGTCGACGCCCAGACACAGATCGGCCGTCATCCGTCGAATCAGTGCGAGCTGTTGATAGTCCTTCTCGCCGAACACGGCCAGGTCGGGGGCGACCAGGCCGAACAACTTGGCCACCACCGTGAGCACGCCACGGAAGTGACCGGGGCGCACAGCGCCTTCCAGGACGTGACCCAGGGCCCCGGGATCGACGGTGACCATCGGATCGCCCCCCGGATAGACCTCATCGACGGCGGGAGCGAACACCAGATCGGCGTCAGCGTCACCCGAGAGCAGTAGATCGTCGGGCAGGGTGCGGGGGTAGCGATCGAGGTCCTCGCCCGCGCCGAACTGCAACGGGTTGACGAAGACCGACACCACCACCAACCCGCTACCGACCTCCGCGCGGGCCCTGCGAATCAGACTCGCGTGGCCGTCGTGCAGCGCCCCCATGGTCGGGACGAAGCCGATTCGGCGACCGGTTCGTCGCGCGGGGCCAAGTAGGTCCTCCAGTTCACGCCGCGAGTCGATCAGGCGCGGACGCCCATCCTGCGGCGCCGGCCCAGACGGCGAATTCATCGCAGTCGCGGCGTCTGCTGCTCCACCGGTGGCGCGGGTTGGCTCTCCAACCTGAGCATGGCGTCGTCGAGCACCTGGCGAATCCGGTTGGCCCGGATCGGCAGCACCCGCCCGTCGGTGACCGCACGGGCCAGGGTCGCGTGCGCCAGTGCGACATACGACGGCAGGCTGGTGGGCGCGTCGACCAGTAGGCCGGCGACGTGAGCCCTCACGGTGTTGACGTCTCCGCGGACGATCGGCCCGGTGAGGGCCGCGTCCCCGGAGGCCAACGCGTTGTCGAGGGCCGCTGTCAGCAATGGGCGAAGGGTGTCGGCCGGGTTGTCGGCACCGGCGGCTTCGAGGATCTCCATCGCCTGGGTGACCAGCGTGACCAGGTGATTGGCGCCATGGGCGAGGCCGGCGTGATAGAGAGTTCGTCGCTCTTCGGGGACCCACATGGGGCGCCCGCCGAGGTCGGCGACGATACTTTCGGCGAACTCACGATCGGCGTCGAAGGCGGTGACGCCGAAGATGCAGCCGTGCAGTCGCGGGAGATCGACGGCCGTGCCGGTGAAGGTCATCGCCGGGTGGACGGCCACCGCATGGGCGCCGGCTCGACTGACGGCCTCGAGAACGGCGAGACCGTGACGGCCGCTGGTGTGCACGACGTAGTGCCCGGGGCGAATGGCGCCGCTGTCGGTGAGCACCGTGGCGACGTTGCCGAGCATGTCGTCGGGAACGGTGAGCAGCAGGACGTCGCAGGCGCGCGCAACGGCGCTGGGCTTGTCGATGGCGGTGCCGGGGAGAAGGTCGGCCACCCGGCGGCGCGAGGCGTCGGACTCACCGGCCACCGCGACGATCTCATGACCGGCAGCACGCAGCGCGGCGGCCAAGACGGCGCCGACGCGACCGGCTCCGACGACCCCGATTCGCCAGGGGCCCGACGACGCGTCGACGGTCGGCTGCAGGGATGATCCCGAGATCGGCCCGGAAGCAGGCAGGGAGGGCTGCGTCATCGATGCGAACCTTTCGTTCCAGTCCACCAGGGGTACCGGACTACTCAAATCGGTCGCCCCCAGCCTACGCCGCCCCGGGCTACCCGCGACAGAAGGCCACCACGTGGCCTGCATTCACATCCGGGCGATGCCGGTTTCCCCGGATATCCGGGGAAACCGGCACTAAATGGGTGAAATTTGACCCCAACGACGCCGGGATTGCCCACGCTCGGTGACCCGTGGGGCGGATGGGGCGAACGTGAGCGCACGGGGGTAGGCATGCACCGCTGCTCGTCCGCGGCAGCCTCGGCGGCCGAGCTCAGTACGCCGAGCGAGCGCCGACGCGGAAGGGACGGGGCTGAGCGGGCAGCCAGGTACGCGTGACGTGATCGATGATGTGCACGCCCTCCGGAGCAACGATCTCGATGACGTCGTCCGGGATCTCACCTGCGTTGAGCGCGGCGAACACGGTCCACTCACGGCGCTTGCGTTGATTCCGCTCACTGGTGGCGAAGGATTCCGGATCGGTCCAGTGCGCGAACTCGTCCCCGTGCAAGTACTTCAACTCGACACACAGCCCGTGCGGGAGGCCGATATGCCGAACTCCGACGGGCGTCGTCCGGATCTCCCACTCGAACGCCTTGGTGTAGACGAAGTCCGGGCCCACGGGGAATCCCCACTCCTCCGCGTTCCGCCAACCCACGTCGATGAAGGCGCGGCGATCGGAGTCGAGGTACAGCCCGTGCCGGGACACCCTCACCACCACGGGGAGGTCGCCCACCTGCCAGGCCAGCGCAGCCAGCGAGATCTCACCTTCGGGGGTGAGCACCATGTCGCCGTCCCACTTCCACGAATAGCGGGTGTCGACCTGCGCGAAACACCAATTGTAGAAGTAGGCGAGGGAGTGCACCGACAGCTCATGCGCAGCGAGGTGTTCCGCGCCGGCACGCGCCACGTCGAATGGATACTCGGCCTGTCGCAATCGTCCGGCCAGCCCTGCGCGGGCCGCGGTCTCGGCGGCCACGGCGGCGGTGTCATCGGTGGAGCCGTTGTCGACGACCAGGACGGCATCGCACGCGCGCAACAACGGCGGCAGCACGAACGGCAGCGACGCGGCCTCGTTCTTGACCCGGAGCACAGCAGTCGTTCCGCTCCGCTGACCTCCCTCGCGGCGCCACGGCCAGACGATGTCGAAGTCGCGATGGCCCTCGAGGTTGCGAAGACCCTCGGCAGCGAAGTGGGCGGGTTGACTCATCGCGAGCGCCCGAGCGCACGGCGTACGCCGCGACGCACCGACGGAGGTATCTTCGCGCGTAGATCGTGCGGGATCTTGTCGACCAAACCGCCCCTGGGCGTGGGCTCAGCAGCGCTGCGGCGACCCAGGGTTCGCGCCGCGACGGCCGATGACCTGGAGATCGCCTCCGCCTCCTCGTAGAGGTCGACATAGGCCTCGCGGAGCTGATCGAAGGTGGTCTGCCGCTCAGCGGTGTCGTCGGCGTCATCCTCGGCGAGCAAGCTCAACTGCTCCCAGGTCTCCGCGGTGAGCTCATGCAGCCGCCGAGGCAACTCCAGCTCGCCGAGGGAGATGCTGACCCGGCGTAACCCCGGGTCGACGAAGCGATGCACTTCCCGGATCTGCTCGCTGTCGGCATGTTGGACGTGGTGCAGGTCCAAGCGTTCACCGACCCGCATGGTGACCCGCGACCAGTCGTCGAGAAGGTCCGCATAGCGCACGAACGCTCGGCCACCGTCGCCGATCGTCGCGCGGGTGGCTCGCTCGGTATGCAGCAGCATGTTCAGCCAAGATGCCGTGAGGTGCGCCGACCCCAGTCGATTGCGGTAGTAGAGCTGCTTGCTGCCGACCACCTCCGCCGGGGGGCGGAGCATCGTCGACGAAGCTCGGGGTCGCCGTCACAACGGATCGCCGCGATCCGCCACAGCCCGAGGAACCAGCCCAGCCGCGGGTCCTTGACCACCAGCTCCGGGGCGACCGCAAAGTGCTCCTCCAGCCACTCGGCCACTTGAATCCGCTCGGGCTCGCGCGTGGCCACCCGCCCGGTCTCGAACCAGGCGGCCGGGCGCGAGTCGCTCACGGTCACCGCCACCTCATCGAGCAGGCGATCGTGATATTCCACCGCCCACGCCGGTTCGGCGAAGCCGCGGGGGTTGGAATCGTCGGCGGCCACCTCCGGCTGCGGCACGTGCAGACCGAGAAGCCGCAAGATGCCAGCCATGGTGCTCGTGCCACTGCGGCCGGCACCGGCCACGAACACGGCCTTGCGGGCAATGCGATCTTGTTGCTCGATGGGGTCCTCGGTGGGACCCGAAGCCGGGTCGGCCATGGCGGGCGTCACGCTCGGAGAGCCTACAAGTACCCTCCGTGACTATGCGGTTCGGACGGCGGCGGCACACCGACGCCCTGCTGAGCGTGGTGGTTCCCGCCTACGGGGTCGAGGACTATCTCGACCCTTGCCTGGACTCCATCCTCGCGTCGACCCACCGCCATCTCGACGTGATCGTCGTCGACGACGGCTCGCCCGACGCCAGCGGGGACATTGCCGAAGAGCGGTCCCGCGCCGACGATCGGATCCGGGTCGTGCATATCGAGAACCGCGGTCTGGGCGGCGCCCGCAACGAGGGGCTGCGCCACATACGCGGCGAATTCGTGGCCTTCGCCGACTCCGACGACATCGTTCCCCCGACGGCCTACGCCACCATGCTGGCGGCGCTGTTGCGCTCGGAATCTGACTTCGTCACCGGGTCGATCGTGCGATTGGAGGCCGAAGCGCTCGTGGAGCCGCCCTGGATGCGACGACTGCACGCCGTCGACCACGGTAGGCGGATCTCCATCGAGGACCACCCGGAGGTACTGGGCGATGTCTTCGCCTGGAACAAGATCTTCCGCCGGTCGTTCTGGGACGAGAGGCAACTGTCGTGGCCGGAGGGTGTGCGCTACGAGGACCAGCCGACGACGACTCGCGCCTTTCTCGACGGCCGGTTCGATGTTCTTCCCGACATCGTCTATCAATGGCGAGTGCGCGATGACGGCACGTCGATCACCCAGCAACGCGGCTCACTGACCGACCTCAACGACCGGATCGTGACCAAGCGGATGGCTCTCTCGGCTGTCCGTGACCACGATGTCGCGGCCGTCACCGACACCTTCATCGATCGGGTGCTGGCGGGTGACATGTGGCGCTACTTCTGCGAATTGCCCGGCTGCACCGACGAGTGGTGGCAGCTACTGCACACGGGCGTCACCGAGTTCTGGGGCGACCGCTCGCTCGTGCACAGCGGGCTGCCGCCTGTTCATCGGCTGACCGGTTGGTTGATCGAGCAGGACCGCCGCGCCGACGCAACCAGGGTGATGGAGTATGTCGGGAACTTGGCGGGTGCCCCCGCTCCCCGCCTTACGTCGGCGGACGGCAAGGTACTCCTCGATCTGCCTCCCGACGTCCTCGACTCCTCGCAGGTCGCGCGGGAGGCGCTGCTGATCCGCCACCACGAGCGCTGACCTTCCGACGGGTCGCCGCCGCCGTCTAGGTGACGGGTCGCCGCGCCGTTAGGTGACGGGTCGCCGCCCGTTAGTGACGCGTCGCTCGCCCGTTGGTGACGGGTCGCCGGCCGTAGGTGACGGGTCAGAGGAGGCCCTCGCTGGTCAGGAAGTCTTGGGCGACGTCTTCGGCCTTCTCCCGGTCCACGGAGATCCGACCGTTGAGCTCGGTGAGGTTCTCGGTGGTGAGCGCCCCCATCAGCTCGTTGAGCACCCCCTCGATGTCGGGGTGGTCGGCCAGGAACTCACTGCTCACCGCGGGCACGAGGTTCTGCGCGGGCTGGATCTGCTTGTCGTCCTCGAGCAGCACCAACCCCTGCGTGGCCAGCGTGCCGTCGGTGGTCGAGGTCAGGCCCATCTGCGACTCGCCCTTGAGTACCGACTGGTAGGTCTGGTCGCTGGCGAAGCCAAGCGGCAGCACCTTGGTGATGTTGATGCCGTAGACCTCGGTCAACCCGCCTTCACAGTCGGGGCGGCCCTCGCAGTCGGGGGCGGCTGCCAAGACGACCTTCTTTCCCTCCATGTCCGACAGCTCGGACACGTTGAACTCGTCCTGGTAGTCCTGGGAGACGAAGAAGGCGTTGGTGTCGGTGGCCTCCGACGGCTCGAGCAACGTGATCCCCTGCTCCTCCAACAGCGAGGACGCCGCGGCGACCGACTCGGCGGCGTCGGAGGTGGTCATCGGGTCGGCGTCAGCGCCGTTGATCGTCGTATTGAGGAAGTTGACGATGCCGCCGACGTATTCGGGAACGACATCGATGCCACCGGGGAAGTCGGCCATGTAGACGTCGCGGGTGTCGACGAGCTTGAGCTCGGGCGCGTAGCCAGCGTCTTCCAGCAGGAGGGAGTACATGTTGGCCACGAGCTCGGCCTCGGGGAACGCCTGGCCCGAGATGCGCACCACGGTGCCGTCTCCGCCCGAGGAGCTGCCTTCGTCGGCGAGATCGTCGCCGGCACACCCGGCGGAGAAGAGAGCGAGGCTGGACGCGAGCGCCCCGGCGAGAATTCGGCGTACGAGCATCTGCATCACCTTTTGTGTCCCGCGGCCCCATGGCCGCGCGTGTCCGGAAGAGCGGGTCCCCCATCATCCACCACGGCCGGTCTCGACCCAACTCCGGGCGCGTGGGGGTCAGCCGGCCGGGGACGGCGCCGCAGAGTCTCCTTCCGCCTGGTCGGGCTCGTCGACGGGGCCGATTCCCGTCGACTCCATCCCGGGTGGAGTCACCCACCGCTGCAGTCCAGCGGCGAGCAGTTCGAGAATCAGTGCCACCACGGCCACGACGACAGCACCGGCGATCCCCTTGGGGTAATTGGAGCGATAGAAGCCGTCGGTGATCACTCGACCGAGGCCCGGTCCGGCCACCATCGCCGCAATGGTCGCCGTCGCCCAGACCTGCACCAGGGCCAGGCGGATTCCCGACGCGACCAGTGGCAGGGCCAGGGGCAATTCGACCCGTCGGAAGCGCTGCGGCCCGGTCATTCCCATGCCGGCCGCAGCTTGCTTGACGTCGTCGGCCACCTCGCGCACGGCAACGTACCCATTCGTGATGATCGGCGGCAGCGCGAAAAGGGTGAGTGCGATCAAGGTGGCGAGGCCGGCGCGTCCATAGGGTCCGAACGTCGCGGTGCCCGGCCAGTCGGCCGTGACCAGCAGGGCAAGGAGCGCGAAAGTCGGAATAGCCCGGCCCACATTGGTGGTGTTGATCGCCAGGAACCCGCCCCGGCCGAGATGCCCCAGCCACAAAGCCAGCGGCAGCCCCAGACCTACCGCCGCCACCAGCGCCGTGACGGTCAACAGCAACTGCTGCACCAGCAACGCGAGCATTCCCTGGCTGCCCGACCAATTGGCGGGATCGCTGAGGTAGGCCCACGTGTCAACCAGAATGCTCATGCTGCCACCCCCCGACTCCAGGGGGTCAGCCATCGTTGAGCCACCACGATGACGATGTCGAGGAGGACCGCGAGAACGACACACAAGACGGCGGCGGTCAGCAACTGCGCCCGGAAGTTGGTGTCCACACCGTTCTTGATCAGGTTGCCGAGGCCGCCGTAGGACACTAGCGACCCCACGGTCGTCAACGCCACGGTCGACACGGTGGCGACCCGCAGACCCGCCATGAAGACCGGCAGCGCCAACGGCAGCTCCACCGACAGCAGCCGTTGGCGAGGGGCGTACCCCACGCCGGTGGCCGACTCCTTGACCTCGGCCGGGACGGCCGCGAGCCCCTGCAGCATGCTGCGCACCAGAATGGTCAGCGCGTAGAGCGCCAGACCGATGATCACGGTGATCGGGTGCAGGCCCGTGAACGGCACCAGCAGCGGAAACAGCGCGAGCGAGGGAATGGTGTAGATCCCGGTGGTGATTCCGAGGACGGTGGACTCCAGGCGCGCCGAACGGCGTGCCACCAAGGCCAGGGGGAGGGCGATCACCAGCCCCAACCCCACAGCGGCCACCGTGAGCCAGATGTGCTGGAGGGTGGCCGCGACGATCTCGGATTGGCGATCGTGCAGATAGGCCAGGCACACCCAGTCGTTGACTTCCCGGCTGTAGCACGAGGGCTCGGCGACGGGTGACAGCACGAGGCCCGACGCTACCCGACCCACCGGCTAGGGTCGGGCCATGCCCGGAGGGAATGAACAGGTTGGCCGGAACGAGCGGGTGGGCCGCAACGACCAAGACGGACTCATGATCAGCCTGCGCGGGGTCGGCAAGACCTATCCCGACGGGACAGTGGCGGTCCAGGAGCTCGACCTGGATGTCCCACGCGGTGAGATTGTCGTCCTGGTGGGCCCCTCCGGCTGCGGCAAGTCCACCACCTTGAAGATGATCAACCGGCTGATCGAGCCGACCAGCGGCCGTGTGCACATCGACGGCCGCGATGTGATGGCCAGCGATCCTGTGGAACTGCGACGCGGCATCGGCTACGTCATCCAACAGATCGGGCTCTTCCCCCACCAAAAGATCGCCACCAACGTCGCCACTGTGCCGTCACTGATCGGAACGCCGAAGGCGGAGGCACGAGAACGAGCCCTCGAACTCCTCCACCTCGTCGGTCTCGACCCGGCCCAGTTCGCCGACCGCTATCCGCACCAACTGTCCGGTGGTCAGCGCCAGCGCGTCGGGGTTGCGCGGGCGCTCGCGGCCGACCCACCGGTGCTCTTGATGGACGAACCCTTCGGGGCGGTGGATCCCGTGGTCCGCACGCGTCTGCAAGACGAATTCCTGCGACTGCAGGCCGAGCTGGGGAAGACGGTGGTGCTGGTCACCCATGACATCGACGAAGCGGTGCGGATGGGTGACCGAGTCGCGATCTTCGAACCGGGCGGCCGGCTCGCCCAATACGACACGCCAGCCCGGGTGATGGCTGCTCCGATCGACGACTTCGTCGCCGACTTCGTGGGCGCCACCAAGGGGCTACGTCGGCTGTCGGTGACCCAGCTCGACCCTGCGGACCTCGAGCCGCTCGACGGCGTCACCGCCGGCGAACTCGGTGGCGCGATCGACATCACCGCCACGCTCGAAGAGGCGCTCGCCGCTCTACTGCGCGACGACAAGCCGATGATCGGCGTACGCGACGGAGCGCGCTTCGTCGGCGTGGTCACCCCCTCGGGGATCCACCGGGCCCTGCGAAGGTCCCTGACCCCGAGCGAGTGACTCCACCTGCGGTCAGGCGTGTCGGGCGACCGGGATCTCGTGCATCGACTGCCACGCCGACAGCTCAGATTGCAGGGCGTCGAGTTCAGCCGCCCTCACTTCGCGCTCCTGCTCGAGCTCAGCGACCCGAACGATCGCCTCGGCGGCGCGCTCGTCGGACTCGTCGACCCGGACGCCGAGGCGGACGACCTCGGACTCGGCACGATCGGCCCGGTCGGTCTGGGTCTCGGCACGTCGAGCAGCCTCTGCGGCGCGATGTTGCGCCGACTGCAGCGCCTCCTCGAGTTGACCCACTGCCGACTCGCCGTGCTCGATGCGAGCCAACAGTTGGGCGGCGTGAGCGGCGTGCTCGGCGGACCGCGTCTCGGCGAGATCACGATAGTTCTGGGCCTGGACGGCCCGGTCATGGGCAGCCTCGAAGCGCGATTCGCGCAGCTCGGCATAGGTCATCCGGGTGGCCGCGGCGCCGAGAAGGAAGGCGACGACAGCGGACAGTGCGACGAGCGGGGCGAGACCCGACGCGAGGGCGGCCGCAACAAACACGGCCGACAGGACAAGGAAGACGACAGCGGCGGTGACCCGTACTCCGCGCTGACGACGACGTGCCTTGGGGGAAGTCATGTCGGCCAGATTAAGCCTCGTCCTGCTCGGAACGGACGCGACACGCGCGCTGGAGCTGGAGTGCGGCAACCGCCAGCGCGACGCCACCCATCGCCGCGATCAGCGATCTGACCAGCCGTTGAGTGCCGAATTCGGTATCGACACCAAGCCAGCTGACCGCATATCCGAGGTAGCCGCCGGCCACGATGGCGCCGCCCAACGCCGACGCCTGAGCGACCAGCAGTCGATTGACCGCCTGGTGATGCGGCAGCCGTACTCCGCGCACTTGCAGGAGTCTCCAGGTGACCACTGCGGCGCCTGCGACGACCGCTGCGAGGAACCACACCGCGACGACCATGACCCAGCCGACCAGAGGTGCCGACCCGAACAACTGGTGCCCCACCGGCCGGATCAGCCAGCCGGGCACCAACGCCAAAGCCGCGGCAACGATCAGGCTTCCGGGCCGAAGCGGCTGCAGATTTCCCGGGTGGTCGGCACCTCGTCCACCGGACGACTCGGGATGATCCGGCTGGCCCCGATCGTCGTCAGGCTCGGGGAGGCGAGCGGTCACGGAGGGTCGAGGACCAGGTCGTCGCGAAGCTCGAGTCCGGCTCGGTCCGTGGCGCTCAGGAGCTCAGCGACCAGGCCGTGATCGATCAGGTGGGCGTCCGGCTCGAGATCGTGCCAGGGCTGAAGAACGAACGCGCGCTGGGCGGCGCGCGGATGCGGAAGCGTGAGAACCTCGTCGGCACTGCGCCGGTCGCCGACCACGATCAGGTCGATGTCGAGGGTGCGGGGCGCGTTGGGGACATCGGCGTCGCGCTCTCGGCCAAAGGCGTCCTCGATCGCCAGCGCCCTCTCAAGTAGCCGATGCGCCGACATGGTCGTATCGAGCAGCACGACGGCGTTGAGGTATTTTCCGGCGTCGTCGGGGCTGTCGGCAGGGTCGCTTTCGTAGACCCCGGAGACGTGCGTGATCCACAGATCCGGGGTGTCGGTGAGCGTGTCGATGGCCCCTTGAAGGCAGGTCATCCGCTCGCCCAGATTGGACCCGAGCGCGATGACCGCCCGCCGGATCGGCCGCATCTCCCCGGTCAGGGTGTCAGAGTCGATGATGTGCGGGTTGGGCGTTTCGGTCACGTGGTCACGTCCTCTTCACTGCTGGTCGGAGCCGGGTGCGCGTGCCGGGCAATGGTGAGCACGACATCGGAGAACACGGCAGGGATCGGCGCCTGGGGTTTGTGGATGCTGACCCTCGCCCATTCAACACCAGCATCCAAACACACGCGGGCGACCCTGTGGGCGACGAGTCTCGATCAAGTCGACGGGGTCTCGCTCGACGGCCTCCTTGACCGAGATCGCAAGCGCGCCGTAGTCGACGGTGTCACCCAGGGCGTCGCTTCGAGCTGCAGCGGAGGTGTCGATTCCGAGCTCGAGGTCGATCACGAAGATCTGGCCGTCGCGCCGCTCATGGTCGAAGACACCGTGGTAGGCGAAGCATTCGATGCCACGAACCTCAAGGGTGTCGGGCGCCGCCCCCCAGTCGGTCGACCGGTTCGAGGGCGTCATTGCGGTTCTCCTCCGGCAGCGGGCTCGCCGTCAGCGCGAGGGTGCAGTTCGTTGATGACGGCCAAGGCATCGGCGCAGGCCCTGACGTCATGGACCCGAATACCCACACGCCGCGCAGTGCCGCCCAAGCGATCAGCCCCACGTGAGCGAACTCTCGGGCGTCGACGTCGCGAGGCGTGCCCCCGGGTCGGCCAGCAGCGCACCCAGGAACGACTTGCGACTCGCCCCGAGGAGCAGCGGATAGCCCAACCGGTCAAGTTCGTCCAGGTGCCGCAGAAGCTGCCAATTGTGCCGGGGGTGCTTGGCGAAGCCGAGCCCCGGATCGAGAACTACTCGCGCACGAGGGACGCCGGCCGCTTCGACCGCCGCAGCTCTGGCAGTCAGTTCTCGGGCGACCACGTCGACCACGCCGCCCTCGTCGTCGTACGTCGCTCTGTCCTGCATGCGATCGCTGTGCGCGCGCCAATGCATCGCGACATAGACCGCGTCGCTGTCGGCGACCACATCCAAGATCGCTGGGTCGGCCAACCCGCCCGAGACGTCGTTGACCATGGCCGCGCCCGCTCGCAGGGCCGCGCGGGCCACCTCGGCTCGCATCGTGTCGACCGACACCAGCACTCCGTCGCCGGCCAACGCGGAGATCACCGGCACGACCCTGTTGAGCTCCTCGGCCATCAGCGGCCGCACCGCCCCGGGACGCGTGGATTCGCCACCCACATCGACGATATCGGCGCCATCGGCCACGAGTTGGAAGCCGTGCGCGATCGCGCTGTCGGGGTCATCCCATAGCCCACCGTCCGAGAACGAGTCGGGGGTGACGTTGAGGACCCCCATCACCACGGGCGCCGCCCGGGAGACGAGCAGATCCTCGGGCCGCGACATGCGCTCACCCTAGTTGTTGGCGGCGCGGTCAGCGGGAGTGGATGAGCGCCATCGCCTCGCTGCGAGTGGCTGGGTGGTGCATCTGCCCACGCACGGCGGAGGTCACCGTGCGGGCGCCGGCTTTGCGCACACCACGCATCGTCATACACAGATGTTCGGCCTCGATCACCACGATCACGCCGCGCGCCTCGAGGCCCGTGACCAGCGCATCGGCGATCTGGGTGGTCAGCCTTTCCTGCACCTGTGGCCGCTTGGCGAAGACGTCGACGAGTCGGGCCAGCTTGGACAATCCGGTGATCTTGCCGGACTCCGCCGGGATGTAGCCCACGTGCGCCACCCCGGTGAACGGCACGAGGTGGTGCTCGCACATCGACCACAACTCGATGTCGCGAACGAGAACCATCTCGTCGTGTCCGATGTCGAACGTGGTGGTCAGCACGTCTTCGGGCCGCATCCGCAGTCCCGAGGTCAGCTCGGCATACGCTCGCGCCACCCGAGCGGGGGTCTCCTTGAGCCCCTCACGACTGGGATCCTCCCCCAAGGCGATCAGCAGTTCCCGGACGGCTGCTTCGGCCCGGTCGTGATCGAACTCCGGGACCTCGGAAGGGGCGCGGACGGGTGCGGCGATGGGGTCGATCACCAGGTGTTCCGTTCAGGCTGCGTCGGGCTGCGTGGAAGTGGTCGAGGCTGCGTTGGAGTGATTCGTTGGAGTGGTGCTGGAGTGACTAAGGAAGGGTCGGAGGCGTGGTGGGTTCGACGCCGGGATCGCCGTGGACGTCGCCGCCGGGGCCGGGCGGGGTGATCACGGCACCCGCGGTCTGACCGACGGGCGCGCCGTTGGCCTTGGCGCGGTCGCGGATCTCCTGAGGTACCTCGATAGGCGGAATGTCCGAGGGCCGACGCGTGGGCGAGCCGGTCCACGCGGGGCGGATCGGTCGACGGCGCAACGGCTCGAAGACCTCAGCGATCTGTGCCTTGTCGAGCGTCTCCTTGTCCATCAGCTCCAGGACCAGGGCGTCGAGCACATCACGGTTCTCTACCAAGATGTCGAAGGCCTCCTGGTGGGCTTCGGTCAGCAGTCGCTTGGTCTCCGAGTCGACCGCCGCGGCGACCTCTTCGGAGTAGTTGCGCTGGTGTTGGCCCATGTCGCGACCCAGGAAAGGCTCTGAGTTGGACTCGCCGAGCTTGATCGCGCCGAGTCGCTCGGTCATCCCGAACTGGGTCACCATCGCGCGGGCGAGCGACGTGGCCTTGTCGATGTCGTTGCCAGCCCCGGTGGTCGGGTCGTGGAAGACCATCTCCTCCGCGGCGCGTCCGCCGAGCATGTAGGCCAACTTGTCGAGCATCTCGCTGCGAGTCTGGGAGTACTTGTCCTGATCGGGCAGCACCATGGTGTAACCCAAGGCGCGGCCGCGCGGCAGGATGGTCACCTTGTGGACCGGGTCGGTGCCGGGCAGCGCCGCGGCAACCAAAGCGTGACCGCCTTCGTGATAGGCCGTGATCAGCTTCTCGTGCTCACCCATCAGGCGGGTACGCCGCTGCGGGCCCGCGATCACCCGGTCGATGGCTTCGTCGAGCATCTCGTTGGTGACGAGCTTCTCGTTGCTTCGGGCGGTCAACAGGGCCGCCTCGTTCAGCACGTTGGCCAGATCGGCGCCGGTGAATCCCGGCGTACGTCGCGCGATGGCGAGCAGGTCGACGTTGGGCGCCATCGGCTTGCCGCGAGCGTGGACTTGGAGGATCTTGTGGCGGCCGGACAGGTCGGGCGCATCCACCTGAATCTGTCGGTCGAACCGGCCGGGGCGCAGGAGCGCCGGGTCGAGGACGTCGGGCCGGTTGGTGGCGGCGATCAGGATGACCCCGCCGTGGACGTCGAACCCGTCCATCTCGACCAGCAACTGATTGAGCGTCTGCTCGCGCTCGTCGTGGCCGCCGCCCATGCCGGCACCGCGGTGGCGGCCCACGGCGTCGATCTCGTCGATGAAGATGATGGCCGGAGCGTTGTCCTTGGCCTGCTCGAACAGGTCACGCACTCGGGAGGCACCGACGCCGACGAACATCTCGACGAAGTCGGAACCGGAGATCGAGTAGAAGGGCACCCCTGCCTCGCCGGCGACGGCGCGCGCGAGCAGCGTCTTGCCGGTTCCGGGCGGGCCGTAGAGCAACACGCCCTTGGGGATCTTGGCGCCGACCGCCTGGAACTTCGCGGGCTCGCGGAGGAACTCCTTGATCTCCTCGAGCTCGTCGATCGCCTCCTCGCAGCCGGCGACGTCGGCGAACGTGGTCTTGGGCATGTCCTTGGTGATCAGCTTCGCCTTGGATTTGGCGAACTGAAGCAGCCCGCGGCTGCCTCCCTGCATCTGGTTCATCAAGAAGATGAACAACCCGACGATGATGATGATCGGCAGGATCGCGCCGAGGAACGCGCCCAGCAGGCTGGGCTTGGGGACCTTGGTGTTGTACTCGTCGATGTTGCCGGCGGCGATCTGCTCCTTGACCGCGGCCTCGATGGTGGGCTGGGTCTCCGACAGCCAGTAGGACGAGACCTTGGCTCCTTCGGGGCGGACTCCGGCGTCGAGCTCTGCCTCGATCAGCTGGTCACCGTCGGTGAAGGTGAGCTGCTTGACCTGGCCCTTCGCGATGTAGGAGTCCATCTGCGACGTGGTGATCTCGTCGTATTCGTTGGGCGCGAGGAAGTTGAGTGCGAAGAGCACGCCCACCATGGCGAGCACAATCCACACCCAACGATTCTTGGCCATCTTCTTCAAGACTCACTCACACCCGGGGTCGGAGCCGACGGCGCTCACCGTGGGCTGGTCGTGGTCGCGCCACAGAGCCGCGTGGCCCAGGCGCGTCGTTCTCAGCCATTCTCGCAGGTCAAGGCAAGTCGCACCCTCGGATCGAACCGATCCGCCGCGCTGACCGGAACCGACGTCGACGTCCTGCCGTCGACCGGTCAGGAGTAGATGGCCGGGGCCAAGGTCCCGATATCGCGCAGGTTGCGATAGCGCTCGCGATAGTCCAGGCCATAGCCGACGACGAACTTGTTGGGGATATCCCAGCCGACGTACTTCGGCTCCACCGGCATCGCCAGGGCCTCGGGCTTGCGCAGCAGTGTGGCGATCTCGACGCTGGCGGCGCTGCGGCTGGCCAGCGAGTTGACCAGCCACGACAGAGTCAGCCCGGTGTCGATGATCTCGTCGACGACCAGCACATGGCGACCCGAGATGTCGGTGTCGAGGTCCTTGAGGATCCGCACGACACCGGAAGACTTCGTACCCGAGCCGTAGGACGAGATCGCCATCCAGTCCATCTCGACATGCCGCGGCAGCGCCCGGGCGAGGTCGGCCATCACCATCACCGCGCCGCGCAGCACCCCGACCATGAGCAGGTCCCGACCGGCATAGTCCGCCGCGATCTGGTCGGCCATCTCCTTGAGCTTCGCCAGGATCTCCGCCTCCGTGAAGAGAACGTTCACCAAATCGTCTTCCACGTGCGCGGCGTCCATGGCGAGTCAGCCTAGACGGTTGTCGGTTTCCCCGGATATCCGGGGAAACCGACACCTTCTCGGGGTCGAAACGTTCACCGTGAACGCTTTCGCCCCCCAATACCTCCGGCGAAGGGGTGAAATCGTTCAGGGCGCACGATGGCAGTCGTGGACCGCCGCGGAGGCTGACTGTGTCAGCGGGAGCGAGAAGGCAGGGAGAGATACGGCCCTGTGGAGAACTCGGGACGGCGGTGCGCCGATTCTGCAGGCTGTGCCGATGAGCGAACGTGATCTCGACGCGCCCACCGACGCGAGCGCGCTCGACCTGCGCCGGCCCTTCACGCGCGCCGATGCCCTCGCCGCGGGTATCTCACCGAAGGCATTGGCTGGTTCTCGGTTCCGCCGGATCTTCCGCGGCGTGTACGTCGCCAGCAGCACGGCCGAGTCGCCGCTCCTGCGTGCTCAGGCGGCCCTGCTCCCGTTCGCACGCGGGTGCGTTCGCCAGCCATGTGACCGCGGCGCGTCTCTACGGAATGCCGGTGCCTCCCGGAGCCGATGAGCACGTCACCGTGCCTGCGGCCATCGGACGCCGTCGGCGCAGTTCCCTTCATGGCCTCGGCGGCATCGTCTGCCATGTCGACTCGGGGGC
Source organism: uncultured Actinomycetota bacterium (assembly GCA_963781605.1). GTDB lineage: Bacteria > Actinomycetota > Actinomycetes > Propionibacteriales > Nocardioidaceae > Nocardioides. The sequence continues at coordinate 119,575 of CAWAGO010000008.1, read as the reverse complement.
GGGCGAGCGCATGGCCGTGCGCCAGGGCGTGCCAGTCTCCGATCCGGCGCGGATGTTCACCGAGCTCGCGGGTCTGCTCGACCTCATCGATCTCGTGGTGGTCGGCGACACTCTGGTACGGCGACGCCTGTCGACGGTCGCCGAGCTGCGGGACGCGGCGACCACGTCGCCGGGCCACAGCGGCCGACGGGCGCAGTCGGCGGCGGCATTGGTGCGCGAGCGCGTCGACTCGCCGATGGAGACCCGTACCCGCCTACTTCTGCTGTTCGCGGGCCTCCCTGAGCCCGAGGTCAACCGGATCGTGCGAGATTCCGACGGGACCCCTCTGCGTCGCTACGACTTGAGCTGGCCCGCCGCCCGGGTCGTCGTGGAGTACGACGGACGCCACCACGCCGAGCGGGTGGATCAATGGGAGTCGGATCTCGATCGCCGCGAGGCCGTCGACAACTCGGGCTGGCGGGTCCTGGTCTTCACCAGTCGAGACATCTACGCCCGCCCGGAGCAAGCGGTCCGTCGGGTGTGGGAGGTGCTGCGCTCACGCGGCCAGCCTGGGTTGCCGCGGCGGCCACTCCACGACTGGCGACCGCACTTCCCCGGCCGAGCACAACTCCTTGACTAGCCCACACGATCGGACCAGAGAGTGCACCGTGCACGTTTGCAGCCCCAGAAGAGGGCCGTTTCCGGCGCATAGCGTGCACCGTGCACGATTGCGACCCGAGTGTCGCGAACTTGCCCTCAGGACCGGCGCTGGGGTTCAGCCCCAGGCCGCTCGAAGCACACGTGCCCGTCCCGGCGGACGGCGCGCACGGGGCCGGGGAGGTCGATCCACTTCTGGCCGTGCCAGTCGGTGATCAACTCGTCGACGGCCAGCACATGTGAATAGAACAACTCCGAGGCGGGAGCGCCTGCCGCCAGCGCGGCGAGTCGCAGCACCCGGCGACGGATGGCGACCGGCAGCGAGGCCAACTCCTCGACCGACAGCGCCTCGGACGTCTCCCGCGCCGCGCCCCACGTCTGCTCGGCCAGATCGTCGAGATGGTCCATGTCGATCCGCAACTGGTCGGCGGTCCGGGCCAACGTCGCGGCCACACCCGGTCCGAGTTCCCGTTCCAGCATCGGCAGCACCTCGGTACGCACCCGCGACCGGGTGAAACGGGGGTCGTCGTTGAACGGGTCTTGCCAGACCGTCAGCCCCAGTTGTCGACAGGCCTCCTCGGTCTGCACCCGCGTGATGTCGAGCAGCGGGCGCCGCATCCGGTCGAATCTGCGCCGCATCCCGGCCATGGAGCGTCCACCCGAGCCCCGGGTCAGACCCAGCAACACCGTTTCGGCCTGATCATCGCGGGTGTGGCCGAGCAGGACGGCGGACGCACCGCTGCGCTCAGCCAGCTCCTCGAGCACGGCGTACCGCGCCTGGCGGGCCGCGGCCTCGACTCCGTGCCCGTCGGCGTGCACCTGCACCCGTGCGGTGACGGTCTCGTCGACTCCCAGCGCAGCCATCTGCTCCACGACCCGTGCAGCTTGCGCTGCCGAGCCCTCCTGAAGTGCGTGGTCGACCGTCGCGCCCAGCACCCGCAGGCTGTGTTCAGCGGCCGCCGCGACGGCCGCATCACAGAGCGCGAGTGAATCGGCGCCCCCGGACACGGCAACGACGACGGCGTCACCGGCGTCGAGGTCGACGAGCGAGCGGCGTACGGCGCTGCGACAGGCGGCGACAGAGGGGTGCGTCGATCCGAGCCGGCCGTCCATCATTCACCCGTGGACGCGAGACACCCAGGCCCGGGGCTCGGCAATCTCTTGCTTGCTCGGGAGGTTGGCCGCGTCGACCCAGATGGCGTTGAAACCGTCCATTCCCACTTGGTCGATCACCGCCCGGACGAACACCGCTCCATCGCGGTACTGGGCCATCTTGGCCTCCAGCCCGAGGAGCCGACGCAAGAGCTTGTCGAGGGCCCCCACGCCCTTGCGGCGTTGGTTGAACTTGCGCCGGATTTCGGCCACCGACGGGATGACGCTCGGGCCGACGCCATCCATGACGACATCGGCATGACCCTCCAGGAGCGACATCACCCCCGTGATCCGATCGACGATCACCCGCTGCTCGGGGCCGCCGATCACATCGAGCAGGCTGCCGCCTTCGCCGCGCATCACCTGGGCCAGCTTCTCGATCCCACCGTCGAGAACCGACGAGGGGTCCATCACGTCGGCGATGGCCTGGATCTCACTGAACAGGTGCTCCCGCATCCACGGCACGGCAGTGAACTGAACGCGATGCGTCTCCTCGTGCAGGCACACCCACAGCCGGAAGTCGGTGGGGTCGGCGTCGAGTTCACGCTCAACGTTGACGACGTTGGGCGCCACGAGCAGAAGGCGTCCCGCCGGATCGAAGAAGGGGTCGAACTGGCCCAGCACCTTGGTGCCCAAGAAGCCGAGGAGCAGGCCGACCTCGCTGCCGGTCACGCGGGCGCCGACCGCTTGCGACACGGGCCCCGAAGGTGGCTTCTTGGCGGTCAGCTTGGTCACGATCGGGTCCAACATTGTGGCGAAGCCCTCGCAATTGGCCTTCACCCAACCCGCGCGATCCACGATCAGGACCGGTGCGGTGCGGTCCTCGGCGTGCAGGCCGGTGAACTCCCTGACCAGCGGGGACGACTTCTCCGCGCCGGCCCGCAGTTCTTCAACGGCCTCGATGGCCTCGTCCGCGGTGACCGGCGGTCCGCTGCCCGCGACTCGGCTGCCTAGTGTGGAGGCCAAGTCCCAGTCGATCATCTGCGACGTCATGGGGCGAGGCTAGTCGCCTACGGGTGAGCACCAAACGGGGCGCGCACCCCTGGGGTCGCAACGGGCGCGGTCAGCGCGAGCACCGGCACGACGCCAAGGACGCGGCCGCTCGATCGAGGGCCGCGCGGGTGGCGAGGGTGTCGGACAGGCGCACCTGGTCGGCCGCGAGGACCACCGCCAGCGTATTGCCGCCCGCGTCGGTCACCAGGCCAGCCAGCCCGCTGACCCCGGTGAGGGTTCCGGTTTTTGCGCGAACGCGGCCCTGTTGGGCGGGAGTCGCCGAGTCGAAACGGTCCTGCAGAGAACCATTGAAGCCACCCACGGGCAGCCCACTCAGCACCGCCCGCAACTCGGGGTGTTCCGGAGAGGCGGCCACCCGCAGGACGGCGATCAGGGTCTCGACATCGAGCCGGTTCCCTCGCGACAGCCCACTGCCGTCGTCGAGTTGGGCACCGTCGAGATCGACGCCAAGACCATTGAGGGTAGTGGCGGTTCCGATCGCTCCGCCTTCGAAGGATGCGTCGCCGGCGACCTCGAGACCCACGTGGTGCGCCACCACCTCCGCGGCCTCGTTGTCGCTCACGGTCAGCAGCCGCTCGACGATCTGGCTCAGCGGTGCGCTGTCGGCACGAGCGACGACGTCGACGCCTGCCGCCTCGGCGGGCACCGGCCGCCGACGCGCGCTGCCGGTCACCGAGATCCCAGCCCGGCCGAGGGCCGTTCGGAACACCTGTACGGCGCGGGCCGTCGGATCGGCGACGCGGCCGATGCCGCCGGGGTCGCGGCCGCCGTCGACCCACAGCGCGGTGATCGGCGAGACGACCCCCTCCGCCAGGTAGCTCGCCGGCCAGCCGGCACTCGCGGTCGGCCCGGAGAAGAGGGAGTCGTCGAAGTCGACCCTGACGCGGCTGACACCCGCCGCCTGCAGGCTGCGCGCCGAGTCGCGGGCGAGGGTTCGCAGGTCGGCTCGGGGGGGATAGACGGTGGCACGTTGACGGCGGCCGACTGGTTTGCGGGCCAGATACGGGTCCCCGCCACCGACCAGCACGATCCGTTTCCGTCCGCCGCGGGCGACGACTCGCGTGGTGAAGACATGGCCCGGGCCAAGCGACTCGAGGGCAGCAACCCCGGTGAGCAACTTGAGCAGTGAGGCCGGGATGACCTGACCGGGGCCGTCGACCGCCGCTCCGGCGCGCACCTCCGTGACGAGCGCAGGCACGGCGGCATCAAGGTCAGCGACTGCTGCCACGACATGGCCGCCGAGGCGAGTGTTGGCGAGCACCGGGTCGAGAGTCGCGGCCACTCGACGATCGAGGACAGCGCCTCCGGGCGGCTCGGGGGTCGCCACCGGCTCCGGCTCTACCGGGGTCGGCAGAACGGGGTCCGTCGCGTCGACAGAGGCCACGCCCGTCGCGCCGGCGTACGCGGCCGAAACGGCCAGCAGCAGGGCGCCCGAGATGACCGCGAGTCGCCGGCCCCGGCGCGACCACGCCCCACGGAGCGCGGGCTCGTCCGCGACTGCGGTGGATCTTCCCGGTCTCACAACGGCATTGTGTCTTGTCAGCGGGAGCGCCTTGCGGGAGGCTCGTGGAAGACACGGCGAGATCGAGGGTCGCCCTACGCATCTCCCGTCGGGCAGACTCATGGGGACAGCCGCACGGCAGACCCGGACGCGCCGGGACAAGCACGGGAGGAAAACGTGGAGTTCGACGTTCTGGTGGAGATCCCCAAGGGGAGCCGCAACAAGTACGAGGTGGATCACGAGAGTGGTCGGATCCGGCTCGATCGGACACTGTTCACCGCAACGCAATACCCCGCGGACTATGGCTATATCGAGGACACCCTCGGGCTGGACGGCGACCCACTCGACGCCTTGGTCCTGCTGATCGGCGAGCCCACGTTCCCCGGATGCCTGATCAAGTGCCGGGCAATTGGGATGTACCGGATGACCGACGAAGCCGGTGGCGATGACAAGGTGCTGTGCGTACCCGTGACCGATCCGCGCCTGGAGCACCTGCGCGACATCAACCACCTGCCGAAGTTCGACCGGATGGAGATCGAGCACTTCTTCCAGGTCTACAAGGACCTCGAGCCCGGCAAGTCGGTCGAAGGCGCCGAGTGGACGGGTCGCTTCGAGGCCGAAGCTGAGGTGCGCGCTTCGTTCGAGCGTGCCAAAGAGTCCGGGCACGAGAGCCCCGAAGGCCATACGGGAGCCTGAAGGACCCGCTTCGGCGGGTGCCTGTCGTGGGGCCGACGGCCTCGGCTTGGCTGGACCAACTCAGGGGCGGACCCAGGACGGGCTCAGGGACGGGCGAAGAAGCGTGGGGCGACCCAGGAGTACATCGACTCCTCGGTCACCGGGCGCCCAGTGCGGGGGGCATGGATCATCCGTCCGTTCCCCACGTACAGGGCCACGTGATAGATCGACGACGACCGGCTCGACGACCCCCAGAACAACAGGTCCCCGGGTTGCAGTTGGGACGCGGTGATCGGCGTGGACTGCTGGTATTGCGCCACCGAGTAGTGCGGCAGATACTTCCCGCCCGCTTTCCAAGCGCCCATGGTCAGCCCTGAGCAGTCCCACATATTCGGCCCGGATGCGCCCCAGCGGTAGGGCTCGCCGAGCTGCTGGCGGGCAAAGGCGATCGCCGCGTTCGCACCCGAGCCGGGAGCCGGTGCGGGCGCCGGAGGGGCGGTGGTCGGCGCGGGCGCCGGAGCCGGCGGAGTGGTCGGCGCGCTGGTGGGCGACGCAGTGGTCGGCGCAGGTGCGGGTGTCGCCGTCGTCGGCTCCGGAGCCGGGGTCGGTTCTGCCGTCGGCGGCGCCGCGGTCGGCTGACTCGTCGCGGAGGGCGACGGTGAAGAAGATGGCTCCTGCGGCCCTGTCGGTGTGGGCTGCCCCGAGGGAGGAGCTGGCGCGGGCTCGTCCGCTGCCGCATCGGCGGCGTCCTGTGCGGATTGAGCATCCAGCGCCCTCTGCCGCTTCGTCGCGAGCTCGACGCTGATCCCCTGCAGCGTGGCGAGTTCGGAGAGCAAGGCGTTGCGGTCGGCAGAGATCTGCGCGACCGCGGCAGCATCCGCGGCGACCGCGGCCTGCGCGGTGTCGCGGGCGGCCTGCGCCTCGTCGTGAGCAGCATTGGCTTCGTCGCGCGCCTCGGCGGCGTGGGCTTCGGCCACGTCCGCGACCGTCGATGCGGCGCGCAGGTCGTCATACCGGCCGCTCAGGGCGGACTCGGCGTTCTGCATGGTGGCGGTCCGCTCGACCACCGTCGCGATGCCGTCGGAGTCGACGACGGCCGCGAAAGCGGTGAGCTCCGGAGCCATCTGATAGCTGGCACCGAGCGAGTGGGCGTATTGCGCCCGCTGCACCTCGGCCTGGGTACGGGCCGACCCGGCTCGCCGGTCGGCCACCCGGGCGTCGGCTCTGGCCTGCCGCAAGCGCCATCGCGCCCCGTTGTAGGCCTCAGCAGCCTGGGCCGCGGCGACCGCGGACGCATCCAGCCGCTGCCGAGCAGCGGTGAGTTCGCCTTGGACGACCAGGGCGTCCCGGGCGGTGCCGTCAGCCGCGGCTTGCGCCTGGCTGACCTCGGCCTCGCTGGGAACGGAGTCGTCGCCGTCGGCGAGCGCGGAGGCGGCGCCGGTGAGCACCAGCCCGGCCACGAGAGCGGCAACGCTCAGCCCGGCGGTCAGCGAGGGCGCTGTCGAGCCCGCGGTGCGGCGGTTGGCCCGTCGACCCAAGCGGTGCACGTTGTCCCCTTCTGAGTTAGCTGTTCCGAGCTGCCTGTCGACTGCCTGCTGGCTGGCGATGGGCCGGCTGCCGGCTGTCCGGCCATGCCTGACGCGCCTCGGGTGACTTCCCCTTCACCCGAGGCACTTGCGGCACGCTAGTGCGCTTGCGTCACAAAAGAAACACTTTTCCCAAAAGTTTTCACCTGTAACGGCGTGTCGACTTGACTAACTACACGGTTGTAATTCGAACGTGCGACATCAACCGGCCCTCAAGAGACGGCGAAAAGGGACGTGCGCAGACCGTTCAGGCGCCGTCGATGGGCACTTTGGAGGTGCTCGTCGTGGGGTGGGACGCCAACCCGTGTTTGTCGAAAACCTGCCCGGAGGCGATCCCACCGACGTAGAACGCCACCATCGCGATCACGATGCCGGCGATGTCGTCGGCCACGTAGTGCCAGCCGAAGTAGAGCGTGGCGACGACCGTGATGCCGAAGTTGGTCCACGCAACGTAGTGGAGCCACCGGGTGCGGATCGTGTATTGCACCATCAGAGCCACCAACAGGGTGATCGCGCAGTGCAGACTTGCGAACCCGGCGATGGACTGCACGGCGCCGAGCACCGATCCGAACTGCACGGGTACCCGGCCATAGGCCAGCGCTTCCATGAGCTCAGTGGAGCCCGTGGTGGCGAGGTCCTTGTAGAGCCACGGGTATTCGAAGCCCGGGCCGAGCGTCGGCAGCATGTAGTAGGAGGCCGTGCCGAGCGACCAGGCGATGCATTGCGAGGTGGCGAACCAGTAGCCGTAGGAGATGTTGCGCGACCAGACCAGCCAGGCGGTGACGGCGAGCGGCACCAGCGGCAAGAACCACAGATAGATGGTGGAGAGGATGTGGGCGGCGATCGTGTCACCGAGGACCGCGTGCAGGACGATGGCGGGTTCGGAGCCCAGGAACAACGCCTTGTCGATGAGGTGCAGTTCGCGGTCGTACTTCGTGTCGGTCACCACCGGCAGGAACGACTTGATGTTGCGGTAGCTCACGTAGGTGACGTAGAAGCACACGACGCCGAGCACGACCAGTCTGATTCGTTCACGCGTCCAGTGATCACGCACGCGCGCGCGAATGACGTCGGGCCACTCCCGCAACCTCAGCCGCGCCACGATGATCGCCCGCGGGATCACGTCGCCGAGGAAGGCCGCCACGAGCAGGAGCGGGAGGCGCACGATCGCGGGCCCGAGGAACCCGTCTGGATCGGCCAGGCTCCGGTCGAGCGTGAGCGCCATGACTACGGCGAGCACGCCCATGGTGGCGGCAACCCCGATCAGCAGCACATAAGCCCGGCGATACACCCGCACAGTCTAGTGAGTGGTCAGGGGTGCGCGCTCCCGACGGGCGCCATCCGGCTCGCATCGAGCCGCACAGCGACGCGTTCCCCGACCGAGACGTGGGAACCGAGCGGCGCCACGGCCGCCACCTCGCCGACCCCGTCGAGCTCGACCACGAGACGCAACTGCTCGGGTGCCACCACTGCCGATCGCACCACTCCCCCGGTCGAACCGGTGGCGCCGCTCGAGCTCCCGTCACCGGCTGTCGAGGAGGTCGAGCTCCCGCCACCGGCTGTCGAGGAGGTCGAGCTCCCGCCACCGGCTGTCGAGGAGGTCGAGCTTGTCGAGACCACGAAGGCCGAGCGGCGTACCGCCACCGCGGGTGCATGGTCGACCGTCCACCCCACCAGGCGTCGTACGACATCGGCGGCAGCGCCCTCCAGCACGCGCGCGTAGCCCAAGAAGAGCGCGGTGTCGGCGTCCGCAGGCCGTTGCCAGACCTCGCCGATGGCGCCGTGCTGAACCAGTTGTCCCGCGCGGAGCACGGCGAGCCGGGAAGCGACGGCGAAGGCCTCCTCGTGGTCGTGGGTGACCAGCAGTGCGGTGGTGCCCGCGGCACGGAGAATCTCACGCAGATCGGTCGCGAGTCGCTGTCGCAGGGCGGCGTCGAGGGCGGAGAGCGGTTCGTCGAGGAGAAGCAGTCGCGGCTCGACGGCCAAGGCGCGCGCGAGCGCGACCCGCTGCTGCTCCCCTCCCGAGAGGGTGCCCGGGAGCCGGTCGGCATAGCCAGCGAGGCCGACGAGCTCCAGCAGGTCGGCCACTCGCGAGCGGATTTCCGCGGCGGGGCGGCGCCGCAACCGCAGGGCATAGCCGACGTTGCGAGCGACGTCGAGGTGTCCGAAGAGTTGGCCGTCCTGGAACATCAACGCGAAGCCGCGCCGGTGGGTCGGCACCCCCGCCAGGTCGTCGCCGTCGAAACTGATCCTGCCGGCGGCGAGTGGTTCGAGGCCGGCGATCGCGCGCAGCAGCGACGACTTGCCCGAACCCGACGGGCCGAGCACGGCGAGTACGTCGCCGTCGGCAAGGTCGAGGGTCACGTCGTCCAGCACGGGGACGCCGTCGAAGGCCACGGAGACCTGGTCGAGATGCAGCACGTCACCATCCTCCCGTGGCCGGCGGGCGAAAACGCTCGACCGCAACCATCACCAGCGTGGTAGCCAGACCCAGCACGACCGCGGCGGCCAGCGCCATCGAGTAGTTGAGGGCGCCGGGGTGGCCGAGCAGCCGGAAGATGACCACGGGCAGGGTGGGGCGTTCGTCACGCGCGAGGAAGGAGGTGGCACCGAACTCGCCGAGTGAGATCGCGAAGGCGAAACCGGCGGCGGCAAGCAGCGGCTTCCAGATCACGGGAAGTTCCACCGTGAACCAAGCCCGCCACGGGGGTGCGCCGAGGGAGGCCGCGGCCTGGCGTTGCCGATCGTCGATGCCGGCCAGTACCGGAGTGAGCAGGCGAACGACCAGCGGGAGGGCCACCAATGCCTGCGCAAGTGGGACGAGCAAACGCGAGTCACGCCAGTCGAAGGGCGGGGTGTCGAGCGTGATCAGAAGACCAAAGCCCAACGTGACTGCGGACACCCCGAGCGGCAGCAGGAAGAGCCCGTCGACCACCGAGCGCAGCCGCCGCTCCGCGCGAGTGTGCGATCGACGGGTGACGACGATCGCGATGGGGATGCCGAGACCCAGCGCGATCCAGGTGGCGTCCGTGGCCGTGGCCAGTGAGATGGCGAGAGCGTCGGTGACCGGGACCAGCAGCGCTTGATCGATGCCGGGAGTCTGCAGGGCGGTATAGGCCGCGAAGCTCCATGCGCCTTCGACCCGCAGCGAGCCAAGCACCAACGTGAGCAACGGCGCGAGCACGAGAACGAGCAGAGCCCCGGTGACAGCGAGGGCGGGCAGATCAGTGGAGCGGATCGGTCGGGGCCGGCTCGGAAGTCGACTGACCTCCGGCCCCGTTGCTCCGGCGCCGCGGGCGGTGACGAGCAAGAGCAGCGTGACGACAAGAACTTGAAGGATCGACAGCGCGGCCGCTCCGGAGAGATCCAGCAGGTTGGTGGTGAGCAGGTAGATCTCGGTCTCGATGGTCGAGTAGCGCAGGCCGCCGAGCACCAGCACGATCCCGAACGCTGTGGCGCAGAACAGGAAGACCACGCTCGCCGAGGCCAGTACCGCTGGTCTCAACGCCGGCCAGGTGACAGTGCGCCATACCTGGACGGGCGTCGCGCCGAGCGCTGCCGCAGCCTCTGCCGGGCGCGGGTCGAGGCTCTCCCAGGCGGCCCCCACGGCGCGGACGACGACGGCGGCATTGAAGAAGACCAGCGCGGCGACGATGGCGACGGGGGAACCGTCGAGGTCGAGGAAGCCGAGCGGTCCACCGTCGGCGAGGAGTTCTCGGAACGCGACGCCCACCACGACCGACGGAAGCACGAACGGCACCAGCAACAGCGCCCGGAGCGCGCGCCGGCCAGGGAAGGCAAGGCGATGCAAGACGTAGGCCGCGGGCATCCCGACCGCGACCGACAGCACGGTGCCGGCTGCGGCGCTGGTGAGAGTGAAGGAGAGCACTCGCAGCACGCGTGGGCGGCTGATGACGTCGAGCACGGCGCCGGGGGTGAAGCGGCCATCAACCCAGAACCCCTGCGCGACCATCGCACCCACCGGCACGACGAAGAAGACCGTCAACACCAACAGCGGCACTGCCGCCAGCGCCAGGAGTTGGCCCGTCAGGCGGCGCGAACTCACCGCGTAGTGACCTCGGTCCACTCCTGGAGCCACTGGTCACGCTGGGCGGCGACCTCAGCCGGGTCGAGGCTGGCCGGGTCGGTGGGTCGTTTGGCGAAGCGGGCCCAATCCTCGGGCAGCGTCACGTCGTTTCGGACGGGAAAGACATACATGCTGGTGGGCAGCTTGGCCTGCACCTGGGGAGTGAGAAGAAAGTCGAGGAATGCTGCGGCGCCCGTCGGGTTGTCGGCACCGGTGAGGATGCCGGCGTACTCCACCTGGCGATAGCAGGTGTCCAGCAGAGCCTGGGTCGAGCTCGTGCCGTCGTCGTCCACGGTGAAGGCGGGCGAGGAATCGTAGGAGACGACGATCGGTCGCCGGCCGTCCTCGCCGCCGGCGGTGAAGTCGACGAAGTAGGCATCGCTCCAGCCCGATGTCAGCTTGGCGCCATTGGCCATCAGGTCGGCCCAGTACTCGGGCCAGTCGTCGCCGTACGCCGCGATGGTGGCGAGCAGAAACGCCATCCCCGGGGAGCTGGTCGGGGCGCCGGGGATGACGAAGAGGTCGCGGTAGGTCGGCTTGACCAGGTCGGCGAGCGTCTGCGGCGGGGCGAGACCCTCGGCGTCGAACCAGGTCGTGTCGATGTTCACGCAGACGTTGCCGTTGTCGACGGGGATCAGCCGGTCGCTTCCGTCGGGGAGGGCGTAGGCCTCGGCGCCGGCGGGCAGCTCGACGGCGGAGGGTTCGAAGACGTCGGCCTCGAGTGCCCTCGCGGCGAAGGTGTCATCGATCCCGAAGGCGACGTCACCGAGCGGATTGCCCTGGGTGAGCACCAGCTTGTTGGTGAGGGTGCCGGTGTCGCCGGAGGGTCGCTGCTTGAGGCGATAGCCGGTCTCCGACTCCCAGCGCTTGATCAGCTTCTTGGGAAGGGCGAAGGAGTCGTGACTGACCAGCACCACCTCGCGGATTGCGGGCTCGCCGGAGGCGGCGCCAGCGTCGGCGCTGTCTTCGGAAAGGGTGGGCTCGGTCGCCTGATCCTCACCGCCGACCACCAGTGAGCAGGCGGTGAGGATCGAAACGCTCAGCAGCGTCGCCACCACCAGCACGATCGCTCGGGAAAGGCCGTGAACACGGGACATCGTGACTCCCTTCGCCGGTGCTAGCCGGAGCAGGTTCAGAGGGTCTGCGGCGGATCCGCACTCTCAGCCCGGGGGCTCCCCTGTCTTGTGCGGCCAGCCTACCGGCCGAGTCGAGAACCGCCGCCGCGAGGACCGCCGCCGCGAGCGCGGGACGTCATACGCGCCGAGCCTCCGCAGCCAGGTGACGTGGCCACCTGCGGTATGACGACCTGAGGCCGCGCCTGGCCTAGGGTCGTCGGTAGACACCGAGAGGGGTGCGACATGACGGCGAGTCGATCCGCTCGTGAGAAGAAGGCGGCCGCGGAGGCCGGCTCGCTGGCGCGCGTCAAGATCGATGTCGGCCGCGATGACGAGTTCGTGTACAAGATCAGTTGCACCCAGTGCCTCGCCAAAGGCCACCGGAACTGGTCGGCCTACCGACCCGGAGCAGACAACGGCTTCATCGCCGCCATGGACCGCTGGACCTTCCACCTCCACGAGAAGCACCCCGACAACGACGCTCCCTGCCTGGCCTTTCTCCCCGCTGCCCAACAACGCCTTCACGAGCGCCGCCAGCCACACAGCCGGTAGCGCCCCGACCGGTCGCTTCGCTCCCTACGCCCTTTGGTCCCAAAGGGCGCGAAAATGCGACCGCAGCCCGCCCTTTGGGACCAAAGGACGGCGCGGGGGACCCGGGCCGGGAGGGCGGGGACGGGAGGGAGGGGGCCAGGCGGGCGGCCGGCGCTTGCCTAGCGGGCGAGCCGGGCTGTCTGTTGGGCGGCAAAGCCCAGCTTCGCGGGGTTGCGGACGATGTAGATCGCGCTGATCAGTCCGTTGGCGACGCTGACGGTGGCGATCGAGTCGACCGTCTCGCCGTCGAGGATCCGCACGGCGAGCGTGCCGTTGACGGCCACGATGTCGACCGTGCGTGGCTGGCCGGAGTCGCCAGGCTTAGCGCTGGTGCCGAGCAAGAAGCGTGCGATCTTGTCGCTGCCCATGATCGGCCGCAGCGCTGCCTGACGCACGCCGCCACCGTCGGAGATCAGCACGGCATCGGGGGCGAGGGCGTCCATCAGCGATTGCAGGTCGCCCGTGCCCGCAGCGGCGACGAATCGCTCGAAGACCGCCTGGTGCTCCGCGGGCTCGATCGACTGACGCGGCCGACGGGCCGCCACATGCTCGCGTGCCCGATGCGCGATCTGGCGCACCGCGGCGCCGGACTTGTCGACGGCGGCCGCGATCTCGTCATACGGCAGATCGAAGACCTCGCGCAGCACGAAAACGGCTCGCTCGACCGGCCCCAGCGACTCCAACACGAGCAGCATCGCCGTCGAGACGCTGTCGGCGAGCACCACGTCGTCGGCCACGTCGGGGGCGGTCAGCAGCGGTTCAGGGAGCCACGGCCCGACATAGCTCTCCTTGCGGCGGGCGAGCGTGCGCAGCCGGTTGAGCCCGAGCCGAGTTGCGATCCGAACCAGGTAGGCCCGCGGATCCCGCACCTCGGCGAGCGGGATGTCGGCCCACCGCAGCCACGCTTCCTGCACCACGTCTTCGGCGTCCACCGCCGAGCCGAGCAGTTCGTAGGCGACCGTGAAGAGCAGGCTGCGATGAGCCGCGAACGCCGCCGCTTGGTCACCTTCGCCCTCCCCCACCGTGGCCATGCCTCACCCTGACATCGAGTCGGAGGCCAGGGCGAGAGGCAGTTCGCACACACTGGAGAAGCCCTGACTCTCCAGCCCAGCGGCGAAGTTGAACCGCGACCGCATGTTTTCCAGGGCCACCATCTGGGTCAGCTCGACCATGGCAGGCGACCCGAGTTGCTCCACCAGGGACGCCACCTGTGGGTCGGTGACGGTTGGCGGGGTGGCGGTCATCGCCTCCGCATAGCCCATCACGTCACGCTCGAGCGCGGTGAACACCGACGACGCCCGCCACCGAGGGACCTCGCGGACCTTGTCCAGATCGAGTCCGTCGGTGTGCGCCAGGTAGTAGCCGAAGTCGAGACACCACGAGCAACCGATGCTGCCGGCGGCGGCCATCACCGCGTACGTCTTCAGGTGCGGGTCGAGCGCTTTCCAGCCGCTCACCTTGCGCTCGAAGCCCACCACCGCCGTCAGGACCGGTCGGTTGTGCCAGAGGATCAACGCGTTGTCGGGCACTTGCCCGTAGACCCGGCGCGCGTACGCCGTCAGCACTCGGGCCACGGGTCCGGTCAGTGATGCGGCGGGGATTCGGAAGGTGCTGGCCATGGTGACTCCTGACGCGCGGGCGAGGCCTCTCCTCGCTCCTTGCCCACCAGACACCGCTGCGGCCGGAAATGTGACACGTCGCTGCCACACCCTCCCGCTCTCGCTCGCCTGACAACCGAAGGCGGCGCCCACTCAGGTCAGGGCGCTATCGCTCCAGACGGGTCCGCAGTGCATGGAAGCCGTTGAAGGAGGCGGTCGAGTAACAGGAGGTGTACGCACCCGTGGAGTGCATCAGCACCCGATCTCCTTCGCCGAGATCGAGCGGCAAATCCACCGTCCGCTGGCGATACAGCACGTCGTCGCTGGCGCTGGTCGGCCCGGCCAGCACACACGGACCCGATTCCCCATTGGGTCCGTCGGTGGAGGTGGTGACCCGAAACCGGGCGCCATCGCCGAGCGCCTCCAGCAGCCCGGTGAACACGCCCGCGTCGAGATAGACCCATCGGGCACCACCTCGGTTGACCACGGCGATGACCGACGCCTCGAGCGTGCCGGCGTCGGCGGCGATCGCGCGGCCCGCCGTCGCCATGATCTGCGGACGCTCTTCGTCGAAAGCCTCGCTGAGAGCGTGATCGATGGTGGTGGCGTACGCCGACACAGCGGCCGCATCTCCCCCGGGCGCAGGCAGACCTCCGCCAAGGTCGAGGAGCCACGGCGCCAGACCCACCGCCCGGAGCTCGGCGAAGATGCGCGCGGCAGCCCGGATCGGAGCCACCCAGGCGGCCGGTTGACGCTGTTGACCGACATGGAAGGAGATCCCGGCCGGACGTAGCCCATGCGCGGCCGCTACCTGCAGGATGGCGATCGCCTGGCCGGTCGAGCAGCCGAACTTCTGCGACAAGGGCTCATCCGAGCCCAATCCTGTGGCGATTCGGCACAGCACCGCCGACCCCGGAGCGGACTCGGCGACCTTGCGGGTCTCCTCGATCGAGTCGACGACGAAATGGTCGGCCCCGAGCGCCGCCGCGACGATCAGGTCGTCGCGCTTCTTGATCGGGTTCGAATAGAGCAACTGGTCGGCGCTTGCGCCCGCCGCGAGCGCCGCGACCACCTCCGCAGGGCTGGCGACGTCGAAGTGACAGCCGTGGCGCGCCAGTCCGGCGAGCAGTTCGCAGTGCGGGTTGGCCCTGATCGCATAGTGGACCGAGATTCCGGGCAATGCCTCGACGAGGCGGTCGTAGGACGTCACCGCCGCGTCGACGTCCAAATGCAGGCAGGGCGTGCCGTTCACCGGACGCGGGGCGGCCACGGTCGCACCGGCGGCATACAGGTGGCTCGGCCTCATGCCGCGAAGGAGATGCTCGACGGCTCACAGATACACCGAGTGCCGGCTGGGTTCGTGGCGTCGCAGGTTTGGCCCCCGCTACTCGGTGGCAGCGAGAGTCCCGCCAAGGCCGATCATCATCGCGCCGCCGGCCGCTCCGAGGTGATCCAGCCGCTTGGGGTTGCGCGCGAACCACTCGCGGGCGCGGCTCGCCAGCGTGGCCCAGATGCTGTCGGAAGCCATCGCGAGCACTCCGAAGACCAAGCCCAGCAGCGCCAGCTGGGGGCCGGCCGGGCTCGACGCATCGGTGAATTGCGGAAGGAAAGCAACGAAGAAGACGATCGTCTTCGGATTGGTAGATCCGACGATGAAGCCGGTCGTCAGCGCTTTGCGTCCCGACTCCGGCGGTTTCGCGCCCGACTGCAGCGCTACCCGTGCGTCGCCGCGGTGACGGATCGCCTGGATGCCCAGCCAGATGACGTAGGCCGCCCCGACGATCTTCAGGACGGAATAGGCCGTCGCACTGGTGGCCACCACTGCCCCCAGACCCACCGTCACCATCGTCACCTGCGCCATCAGCCCGAGCGCGTTGCCGGCCACCGACACGATTGCGTCTCGGCGGCTGACGGTGAGGGCACGGCCGAGCATGAAGAGCAGGCTCGGGCCCGGCACCTGGATGAAGAGAATCGAGGCGATCACGAAGGCGAGCCACTGGCTCCCACTGGGCATGGACCGATTGTCGCGCGCGCCGCAGTCCTGCGCGAATCGATATCTCTGCCGGCCGTCGGGGACCCGGGGACCGCTGACTAAGCTCCACCGCATGCCTAGTCGCCGTCACCAGTTCATGGCGTGGGCGATCCCTCGCGTCTTACGCGCCGCCGAGCTGGAGTCCGAGCCGATCGAGCGCTCTCTAGTGGAAGCCAAGCAGCGACGGGGACCGCGCGGCCTGCCGACCAGGCTCGTGCCGCGCTTCTCCTCCCGGTGGTCGGTCGAGACGGAAGACTGGGGCCCGGACTTCCCGGCCTACGTCCTCACCCCGAAGGGTCGATCGACACCCCCCACCCGGACGCTCTTCTACGTGCACGGCGGCGGGTTCACCGTCGGGTTCGACGGAGTTCACACGCTCTATGCGTCCAAGCTGGCCGACGCGCTCGACGCCCGGATCGTGCTGCCCGACTATCCGCTGGCCCCGAGGAGCACCTGGCGCGACTCCCACGATGCTCTGATCGACGGCGCTGCGCGGTGGGCAGGAGGCGACGAGCCGATGGTGCTCGCCGGGGACTCCGCCGGAGGGAACCTGGCCCTGGTGATCGCACAGGCGATGCGTGACCGGCGCCGTGCGGACGCCGACAGTCCGGTCGCTGAAGCGATGATCCTGCATGCGCCGTGGGTCGATCTCACGACCAGCGCGCCGGGCACCCCTGAGGCGGCCGCACTCGACCCGTGGCTCAAGCTCAGCAAGATCCCGGTCTATGCCGAGTGGTGGGCGGGGTCCCCCGACGAACTGGCCCGCCCCGAGGTAAGCCCCGGGTTGGCGGACCTCAGCGACCTGCCCCGCACGCTGATGTTCTTCGGCACCCACGACGTCCTGGCTCCAGGCTGTCGGGAATTGACCCGTCGAGGCGCAGCCGCCGGCTGGGATCTGTATGTCGTCGAAGAGCCCGGCCTGATCCACGTCTACGGCATCATGCCGGGGCTGCCGGAAGCCAGGCGCGCGTTCGCGCAGGCGGTCGAGTTCTTGACGTGAGGCTCGCGTGATGACCGATTCGGGTCCGGTGCAGGTGAAGGCCTTCAACCAGTTGTCCGCCACCCAGGCCTACCACTTGTGGCGGCTGCGCCAAGAGGTCTTCGTCGTCGAACAAGGCTGCCCCTACCCCGACCTCGACGGGCGGGACACCGAGGCGGCCACTCGGCATCTGCTCATCGAAGCCGACGATCGTCCGGTGGCCTGTCTGCGCCTGCTCGACGACGGCGACGCGGCGCGAATCGGCCGCGTGGCGGTGGCGCCGACCTGGCGCAGGCGGGGCCTGGCCGAAGCGCTGATGGTTGCCGCCGTCGACCTGATTGGCGACCGGCCCTCTCGGCTCGACGCGCAGACCGGGCTCGTGCGGTGGTATGCACGTTTCGGATATGCCGTGAGCGGCGAGGAGTTCGTCGAGGACGGCATCCCGCATCGACCGATGGCCCGCCCCGGGCGCACGCAACGGGGCACCTAGGCTGCGGCCATGGGAAACCTCGATGTCGCCGAAATCCGCCGCCACTTTCCGGCATTGGCCGACGGGACGGCCTACTTCGACGGGCCAGGAGGCACCCAGACGCCGGCGGCGGTGGGCGAGGCGATCGCCCGGACTCTGACCCAGCCGCTCTCGAACCGGGGCGCCAACACCCTTGCCGAGCGCAACGCCGACGGGGTCGTGCACGCCTGCCGTCAGGCGATGGCGGACCTGCTCGGCGCCGACCCGGCCGGGATCATCGTCGGTCGCAGCATGACGTCGCTGACGATGGACCTCGCCCGAGCGATGGCGCGTGAGTGGGGCGAGGGCGACGAGATCGTCGTCACCCGCCTCGACCACGACGGCAATGTGCGGCCCTGGGTGATCGCAGCCGAGCGAGCCGGAGCGACCGTCCGCTGGGCGCCGTTCGATCCCGCCACCGGTGAGCTCGACCCGGCGGAGATCGCGGCCGTCGTCAGTGAGCGCACGCGGGTGGTCGCAGTGACCGGAGCGTCCAATCTGATCGGGACCATGCCCGACCTGCCGGCCATTGCCGAGATCGTGCACGCCGCGGATGCCTGGCTGTATGTCGACGGCGTGCACCGCACTGCGCACTCGTTCGTGGACATGGTCGCGGCGGGGGCTGATTTCTGGGCCTGTTCGCCCTACAAGTTCCTCGGACCGCACTGCGGTGTGGTCGCGGGTCGGCCAGAGCTGCTGGAGGGCCTGCGACCCGACAAGCTGGTTCCGGCCAGCGATCGGGTGCCGGAACGCTTCGAACTGGGCACGCTCCCGTATGAACTGATGGCGGGAGTCACCGCAGCGGTCGACTTCCTCGCCGCGATGGTGCCCGGAACTGGTTCGCGACGGGAGCGGTTGGGCCATTCCTTGACGGCCGTGGAGGAGCACGAGGAACGGCTCCGCGGTCGTCTGGAGGCGGCTTTGCTGGCGATGCCCGGCGTCACCGTGTGGTCGCGCGCGCAGCGGCGCACGCCGACGTTGTTGGTCACGTTCGAGGGCCGCGACCCACTCGACATCAGCCTCGCCTTGGCCGCGCGCGGCATCAATGCGCCGGCGGGCTCCTTCTACGCCTATGAGCCGGCGCGGATGCTCGGGTTGGGCGACGCCGGCGGCCTTCGGCTCGGTCTGGCTCCCTATGTCGACGACCAGGACGTCGACCGCGTCATCACGGCGATCAGCGAGGCGCTCACCCCCGCCGGTCAGTCCTGACGAACGCCTGCGCAACCACCGTTTGGCCCGGTAGATTCTCCGGCAGTCTGTGAGAGGTGGGCGGCTGGGTTGGACGGACTGATCTTCATCGGCTTGGCGATCGCCTTCATCACGACCGTGGTCGCCGTAGAGGTGACCAACCGGCTGCGCCGCCCGCGTGTGCACCAGGAGCGGCTGGCCTACATACGGGACGAGGCGTTTCCGCCCGGGCTGCGCGTCAAAGTCGCCGCGGAGCTTCCCCAGCTGACCGAGGCGCAACTCGACCGGGTCTTCGACGGGCTGCGCGAGTGGTTCGCGGTCTGCCTCGAATCGCGCTATCGCCGCGCTGGCGTCGCCGGAATGCCCTCGCGTGCGGTCGACATCGCCTGGCACGAGTTCATCCTCTTCACCCGTGAATACGCCGCCTATTGCGACCGAGCACTCGGCGGCTATCTCCACCACGCACCCGAGTCGTCGATGGCGACACCAATGGCGCAGGCGTTGGCTCGGACCCTCGAGATCGCCCGGCCGCTGAGCCCGGCCGCCGCCATCCCGTTGCTCTTCACCCTCGACCACGACCTCGGGATCGAAGGCGGAAACCACTTTGACGCCGCGAGTCTGGCGGAACTGGAGCAGGGGGCGACCGCACGGCACTGGGTGGTCGTCTCGACCAGCGGCGGCGGCGGATGCTCGGGCGGCGCGGGCTGCGCCGGCGGCGATGGGGGCAGTTCCGACGGCGGCTGCGGCGGAGGCTGCGGCGGCGACTGAGGTACCTGGGGCACCTGCCTGCTCGACAGCGCGCCAGTCCGCCAGACGTGAGGGTGTCGTCGCTGTTGAAGTAGTCGCTCTGGTCCACGACGTTGACGCCGTTCGCTCCCGTCGCGGCGGACTTACCACTTGCCGGTGTGCGCGGCCGTGTCGTTGTTCTTGAAGGTCATCTCGATCCAGAAGCCGTTCCCCTAGCCCACGAATCAGCACGAGTGCCGCCCAGACCGCCACCCAGAAACGCGCGCTGGACCTGTGACTAGACCCGAGGTTTACTCGGGCGCCACAACCAATCTGTCGCCGCTGACGTCTCCTCTTCATCACCTGAAGGGACGGGCACGATGTCATCGACTGGGACACGTTCGTGGGCATCCGACGACACCTTGGTCAGCGGCCGAGTGAGCCCTCTGCCGCTGGCCGTCGCGACGCTCTTGATCGCGATCATCGCCACGGTCGCCGGGGCGGCCCTCCTCTCCCGAGGGCTCCACGCGGGTCCTACCGCGGTCACCGGCGGGCAGGCGGCTAGCGATGCCGGCGCGACACCGCCCCTTCTGGCGACGCCCAGTGAGCCGACGTCCAAGGCAGCCGGCGACCGCCAGACGATCCCCCAACGGTTCGCCTGCGCGTGGTTGGCCGACGAGGGCAGCCTCGTCATCGACGTCGACGGGACGGCCCGCTCTCGAAGGGAGGGCACCTGTCCTGTCACCTGGAGCTCACCTGGGTCGTGTCACGACGTGTTCAGGGCCGCTCGTCGTGGCGTCTGCAGCTAGCGCAGCGCCTCGAGGCAGGCAGCGAGTCGGCGGGCGCGGGTCTCCTCGCGCTTGGCTTCAGTGATCGCGCGGACGTGTTCCTTGCGGTGGCTGGGCGCCAACTTCTCCCACGCCGCAGCCGCAGAGGGCTCGGCGGCAAGAGCCCTGGCCAGGTCGGCGGGGACCTCGATCGTGCGGGGCGCCGTATCTCGTTCGAGCGTGACCTCGACGGTGTCTCCGGCGCCGACGCCAGAGGCTGAGCGATGTGCGGCATTGAGGCCAACGAGGTTGCGACCGCTCATCACTGCCGTGGTTGAGGCGTAGGTGTAGTCACCGTTGATGGTGACGGTCACCGGCACTCGTTTGCCGCCGAGCGCGGTGACGACGTCGCCGGGGATCTCGATACCCACGTTGTTGCCGCCCGTGGCCAGCAGTGTGGTGTGGAAGGTCGGCATCCCCACACTCTAGGCGCAGTGTTCTCTGTGGTGGACGCATCGGGCGCAGAATGGCGCCGAGTGCTGTCAACCGACGTCGTGGGTGTCCCAAGGGAGCGTGCCAACCATCAGCGCCCACGTCGCTAAGCCGACCACGACCCAGGTGGGCGAGGGGCCGACCAAGATCACCATCGCCAACGTCGCCGACACCAGGGCGACCTTGAGGATCCACCGCGGTATCCGCGGGAGGCGGTTGACCGAGCGCGGAGCACACCATCGACCCCACACGAGGGCGGCCGCTGTCACGAGCAGCAAGGCGAACGCGAGCGAGGAGAGCCAACTGTCTCCCCACGACAGGCCGGTTACCCAAAGGCACACGAGCATCCCCATCTCGGCCACGAAGGCGGCGAACTGGCCTGGCCCGATTGGCTTCGGATCGCTCATGGGGGACGGGGGCGGTCACGGAGCACGGTTTGCATCCCCCACCTAGGCGCAGGCCGGTGCCGCGGCAAGGGCGCGATCGGCGTCGGCGAACTTGGCGAGATTCACGGGGGCGATCCGCTTGGCGACATTCCACATCTCGTTGGCGCGGTCCTCGTCGAAGTCACCGTCCGCGAAGGCCGCCATCTGCGCTAGGTGCCGCTCCCAGTCGCCCATGGCTCCGTCGGTGGCTTCCAAGATGGTCGTCGTGGCCTGAGCCCTGTCGACGCAATCAGGATGGTCCTCACTCGACAATTCGAAGCAGCGACCCGTCACCTCCTCATACTCAGCGAGCGCCTCCTCGTAGGTTCGCTGGTCGTCGGGGCCGGCAAGGCGGGTCCGCTTCCAGATCTCCCTCTTGGTCTCCACATCGATCCGACCCGCGGCTTGATCGAGGGACGCCTGGACGTGCTGGGTCCAGTTGTCGATCCCACCGCGGGCGACCTCTACCACGTTCTCGGCGGCGGCCAGCTCGGCGATGCAGCCTTCCTTCGCGGTTGCCGACGCGCTGCCCGATCCCGTGGGCTCGGCGGCAGTGGAGACCTTCCCAGCGACCGTTGGCTCCCCATCGCTAGACGGCTCTCCTGCGCCGTCGTCCGGTGCGGACCTGAAAGCCGACGGGTTGGCCCCCGCCTTCGCATCAGCGGCGCCCCCGGTATCGGCGAGCGTCATCCAGCCCGCGACGGCACCGACACCCAGCACCAGCAGGGCCACCACCCCGATGACCACCCGGACAACGCCCACGCCCTCTGGTTCGATCTCTGCGGCGTGCTTACTACTGCCGTTCATGCTGCCCCCGTAATGACTGTGACTGACCCAGGAGTCAACCTAGCGAATTGCGGCTCGCGGCCGCGTCCACCCGCGTGGCGTCAGAAGAACTGGTCGATCAGTACCGCATTGCCGTCGGGGTCGAGCAGAGTGACGGAGGCAGGGCCGGCTTCCCCGTCGGCACGCGTTTGAAGCTCGACACCCCGAGCATCCAGAGACGCCTGGATCGTGCGGATGTCGGCGTACGACTCCAGCCGCTCCATCCGGTTGGTGAGCCCGGGATTGAAGGTGAGGATGTTGCCCTCGAACATGCCGTGGAACAAACCGATGGTGGTCTCGCCGTTCTTGAGGATCAGGTAGTTGTGCTCGGCTGCGCCACCCGTCACCTCGAAACCGAGTTTCTCGTAGAACGCTCGCGAGACCCCAAGATCGGCGACGCTCAACGAGACGGAGAAGGCTCCGAGTTCGAGGGATCCGGGGAGACCGGCAGGGGCGGCGGGGACGATGGGCATCTCGGGAAGTTCGGACATCTTCCTCACAATGTCGACGGCGATCTGTGCCTGTCAACTGAGACCGCCGTCGCCCGGCGAGGCGCTGTCGCGCGAGGGAACGTGACGGAGCCGCCTGTCGGAATCGAACCGACGACCTATTCATTACGAGTGAATCGCTCTACCGACTGAGCTAAGGCGGCGCGTTGCCCGGGGCGGGCCCGGGCAACCCGGAGAGTATACGAAACCCCCTGGCCGCTGCGCGATTCGGCGAGCAGCCAGGGGGTGACAGACGTTTCGGGCGATGCCGAGCGGTTACTCAGGCGGCGACGAGCGTGCGCTGAGAGGCCCGCTTGGCGCTCCAGGTCTGGTCGGAGCCGCACCAGCAGGTGTAACTGACGGTGACTCCGTGGTCGGTGTTGACCATCCCGGTGATCTGGCTCGGGAAGATCAGGTGGCGGGTGTCGCACACGGTGCAGATGTGGTCGAACATGGGGTGGCCTCCTCCAGCGAATCGATGAGCGAGTACGAACGTCTCGACCTAAGTATGACGATCTCAAGATTGTAGGGGTAGCCTCACTTTCCGTCGTTTGCCATAGGCATGCCCTATGCTTGTGCGATGCTGTCGTTGCACCAGCTCACCTGCTTCCTCGCGGCCTACGAACACGGTTCGCTGACCGCCGCCGCCGATGCCCTCGGGTACGCCCAGCCCTCGGTGTCGGAGCAGATCCGCAGTCTGGAGAAGTCGGTCGGCGCCGAGCTTTTCCACCGGGTCGGGCGCGGGGTCGTGCCCACCGCCATTGCCGAGACCTTCCGGCCGCATGCCGAACGCACCCTCGAAGCGGCAGCAGAGGCCGAGCGGGCCGCGCGATCGGCCAGCACACTCGAGACCGGCACCATCCGCTTCGGCATGTTCGGCAGCGCGCGTCTCTACACGAGCGCCACGCTCGTGGCCGACGTTCTGCAGCGCTACCCGGGCGTCCGCGTCGAACTGATCGGTCAGAACTCCACCGAGGTGCAGGAGGACCTGCGTCGCGGCCGGATCGAGGCAGCGATGATCGCCGCGCCCACCGCATCCGACGGTCTCACGGTCATCCCGGTCGCGCGGGACGAATTGGTCTACGTCAGCGCGGACCCGGCTCGGACCGCTCAGCCGGTCAGCGGCGCGCGGATGGCAAACGCGCAACTGGTACTGGCGGAGACCTCGTGGCGGGCCACCGACTCCACTCGCAACATCCTGCGCCGGATGCTGCACGAGGCCGGGCTCGACCTGCAGGCACGGATCGAGGTGGAAGATGTCGAGACTGCCGTCGAAATCGCCGGCCGTGGGCTGGCGGACACCGTCGTACCGAAGGGCGCCGCGGAGGAGCTGATCCCACTCCTCGCACGCGACGCGTCCTATGCGTCGCTGCAGCCGCGGCAATACGACACGTTCGCCATCGTGCACCGGTCCGGGGCACAACTCTCGCCCGCTGCTCGACTGATGATCGAACTCGCCACCCGACGCATTCAAGAAGTGGCCGAGCCGATCAGCGCGCCGGCAGGCTGAGGGCTACCACGCCCGCGGCAGGATGGGCTCATGCCAGCTTCCTCGTGGGTCACCCAGTACCTCGTTGCCGTCGTCCTGTTCGCCGTTCTCGATCTGATCTGGCTCACGACCGTCGCGCAAGGGTTGTACGACGACCGGCTCGGCCACCTGCTGGCGGACGAACCCAACGCCGTAGCGGCCGTGGTCTTCTATGCGATCTTCCTGAGCGGACTCGTCTTCTTCGTCATCCACCCCGCCGTCAGCGACGGATCGTGGGTGCGCGCACTGGCCGCAGGCGCCTTCTTCGGCTTCGTCACCTATGCCACGTTCGACCTGACCAGCCTGGCCGTGATCGCGGACTTCCCCGCCTCCATCGTTCCGATCGACATGGCCTGGGGTACCTTCCTCGCCGCGTCGGTCTCTCTCGGCACCTACGCCGTCACCACCTTGCTGCCCGACTGGGCTCGCTGAGCCCGGCCCCACGGTTGGGTCAGCAGGTCAAGCCGTCGTCGGGGACCACGCCGGCGACCAGGTAGTCCTCGACGGCAAGGTCGACGCACTCGTTTCCGGAGTTGTAGCCGGTATGCCCGTCGCCGTCGCGAGAGATCAAGACTCCGGAGTCGAGTTGCTCGGCCAACGCGACCGACCACGCATAAGGCGTCGCCGGGTCGCGGGTGGTGCCGATGACGACGATCGGCGCCGCCCCCTCGGCCAACACCGCAGGCGAGGGTGGCGGCTCGGGGTAGTCGAAGCCACCGCAGCCAGTGAGCCCCCACGCGAACACCTCACCGAAGGTCGGCGACGCCTTCTCGAACGCGGGTATCTGGGCCGGCACCTCGGAGGCGTCGATCGCGTAAGGGTCGTCGAGGCAGTTGATGGCGTAGATCGCCTCGGCGCTGTTATCGGTATAGCCATTGGCGCCCCGCGAGGAATACAGATCGGACAACTGCAACAGCACCGACCCGTCACCGCCGAAGGCCTGCTGGAGGGCGGTGCTCAGAAACGACCACGAGTCGCGGCTGTAGAGCGGGACCACGATTCCGTAGAACGCATTACCGACCTCAAGGTCGCGGTTGGTGTTGGTCGACAGCGGCTCTGCATCCACCTGGTCGAGGAAGGCGCTGATCCGACCCAACCCCTGGTCGACCGTCTCGCCGAGGAAGCACGAGCGTGAAACGTCGATGCAGTTCTGCACGTAGGCGCGAAGCGCGGTCTCGAAGCCCTCCGCCTGGCCGAGGGACAGCTCCCGGCTCGGCAGCGAGACGTCGACGGCGCCGTCGAGCACGAGCCGACCCGCCCGCTCGGGGAAGAGGTCGGCATAGGTCGCGCCCAGCTTGGTCCCGTACGACGCGCCGAAGTAGGTGAGCTGCGCGTCACCCAACGCTGATCGCAGTACGTCGATGTCCCGTGCGGCCTCTTCGGTGGATACGTGGCTGGCCAGCGCACCCGATCGCTCAGCACAGCCGTCGGCCAGCCGATCGGACCACTCGATGAACTCCTTCTTCTCTGCGGGCGTGTCCGGATCGGGATCGGAGGCCAGGAAGTCATCGAGCACCTCGTCGCTCAGACAGTCAACCGGGCTGGAATCACCTGTGCCCCGAGGGTCGAAGCCGACGATGTCGAAGTGTTGGAGAAGCGGCTCGCGGAACACCCTGCCCGCCGCCTCGGCATAGCTGGTGCCAGGAGCCCCTGGTCCGCCCGGATTGACCACCATGGACGCAATGGCCTGGCCACCGGCCGGTACCCGCAGCAGCGCGAGCCGGATCGTCTCCCCTGCCGGGTTCGCGTAGTCCAACGGCACCTCAAGCTCGCCGCAGTCGTTGTCGCCGCAACCCTCCCAGGCGATCTCCTGGGCATAGAAGCGCTCCAACGCCGGGTCGGGTGCGACCCGCGCGTCGACGGAGTCGCGCGGGAGTGGTGCCGGCTCGATCGTCGAGCCCGGAGTGGGCGATGCCTGGCCATCGTCGCGGAAGCCGTCGACGAAGACGACGACCCAGACCCCGACCAGGCTCACCACCAGCGCCGCGATCAGCAGCGCCGCCAACGCCTTGGTCCATCTACTCAACCGAGTTCTCCCATCATCCGGTGCCCGCCCGGGCGACGACGCGGCCCGGCAGGATCAGCCCGACCATCATCGCCTCCAGAGCCAAGGCCACCGGAACGTTGAACTCGAGCATCTGTTCGCGAGCTCCGAAGATCGCGTCGATCCGGCGAAGATGCTCCTCGGGTGGGGACACCCGTGCCAGTTGCGACACGTCGGCCCGCAACTCCTCATTGACCAGCATGGGTATCCGGTCGGGTCCCGTAGCCGTCTGCACAGCGATCACGTCACGATAGACCGACACGAGATCCATCAGACTCCGGTCGACGACATCGAGATGACGCCTCTTGGCGCGGGTCTTCTGGCCCTTCTCCAGCGCCGCCAACGCGGGAGCGTATTCCCGCGGGCGCCGCCCCCGTTCGACGACGCCGTAGGAGGTGTCGAGATCGGCCCGCTCTCGCGCATCGAGAGTTGCGGTGATCGTCGCGGCTTCTTCCGCAGTGACCTCGGCCAAATTGGAGGCCGCCGCCATACAGGCACCCAAGGAGGTGAGCTTGGCCGGGTAGGCGACGACTTCGCGACGCCGGTTGCGGGTCGCCTCGTCGCGCGCGAGCGCCCGCGCCCGGCCGATGTGTCCTTGGCTGGCGCGGGCCGCGAATGACGCCAAGCCGTCGCCGATCCCCTCGCTGCGGATGAGGAAGTCGGCGACCTCCACCGGGGTCGGTGTGGTCAGCGTGACCAGGCGGCAGCGCGAGCGGATCGTGGGCAGGACGTCCTCGACCGTCGGCGCACACAACAGCCACAGGGTGCGGTCACCTGGCTCCTCGATCGCCTTGAGCAAGGCGGTCGCCGCCGGGTCGGTGAGTCGATCGGCGTCCTCCAGGACCAGGATCTGCCAGCGCCGCCCCACGGGGCGCAAGCCGGCCCGACGCACCAGCTCGCGCACGTCGTCCACTCCGATGGACAGCTTCTCGGTGCGGATCACCGTGACATCCGGATGCGATCGGGCCAGCGTCATCCGGCAGCCGTCGCAGATGCCGCAGCCGACGCCCTGCTCGCATTGGAGGGCGGCAGCGAAGGCGAGGGCGGCGTTGGATCGACCCGATCCGGGAGGACCTGTGAACAGCCACGCCTGGGTCAGGCCGTGTCCGGCGGAGGCCCGGGCCAGCACCTCGACGGCATGACGCTGGCCGACCAGATCGTCCCAGACGGTCACGACGCGTGCCCTTCTCTCGCGGCCGCGCGCAGCAGCGGCTGGAGGTGCGTCCAAATCTCCGACGCGATCTGGTCAGCAGCAGCGCGCGCGTCGAGGACCAGATAGTGCTCCGGATCCGCCGCCGCCATCCCCAGGAACGCATCTCGCACCCGCTGATGAAACTCGAGGGACTCGCCTTCGATCCGGTCGCGTTCGGCGAAGCGCTGCAGACCGCTCTCGGGAGCCAGATCGAGCACGACTGTCAGGTGCGGTCGCAGATCCTCGGTGGCCCAACGTGCAACGTTCTCGACCTCGGCCGGCACCAAAGCGCGCCCGGCGCCCTGATAGGCCAGCGTGGAGTCGACGTAACGGTCGGTGATCACTACGTCGCCGCGACCCAGCGCCGGCTCCACCACCGCGTGTACGTGCTCGGCCTTGTCCGCGGCATACAGGAGTGCTTCGGTGCGGTCGGCGAGTTCGCCGGTGGCCGGGTCGAGCACAATGCGCCGCAACTCGCGGCCTACCGCTGTGTCGCCGGGTTCGAAGGTCGCCAGCGGCGAATACCCCTCTGCACGGAGGCGCTCGGCCAGCAATCCCGCCTGCGTCGACTTGCCGACGCCTTCCCCTCCCTCGAAGCAAACGAACACTCCGCGGTCGGCGTAGCGACCGGGCCAGCGGGCCGCAGAGTCGCCGAGAGAGGGCTGGTGCACGGGTACGACCGTACGAGGTTGCGCCGACCACGGTCACCACCGGTGCCATGCAGCGGGCCAGACTGTGCCGATTCCGGCGAACTTTCGGCGGTCTGCACGACTCTATGAATTTACTGATTGCAGGTATCAGAGTGCGGCTGGTGGGGTACCTTGACTAAGGGGTCGAAGACGGGTCCCGGTCGCTTGTTCGTGATGAAGGAAGGGAAGCCAGCATCGCGATGAGACGGCGGCAAGTCTCGGAACGGGGAAGGGCACAAAACGCAATGAAGCGGCGCTGGGCACGCGCGCGCAGGGCGATGGCTCCTTGCGTGGTGCTGCTGGCCGCTGGCGTGAGCCACTTCGGGGTGTCCGGTTCCTTCGCCACCGTATCCGCCGACCGCTCCGCCAGCGCAGGCGAGGCGCTCTTCCCGTTCACGCCCGCTCAGATCACCACGCTCCCCACCATCGACCCCACCGTCGCCGATACCGCCCCCGCCGTCGAGGGCGTCTCCGTCACGGCCAGCGCAGAAGAATCCGGCGCGAGTGTGACCAGCCCTGCGGTCACGAGCGAGGAGTCGACGCTGACCGGGCGCACCATCCCGGCCAGCGAGCGCTCCACCATCGCTGACGTCCCGAGCCCCGCGCTCGCGGCCTATCAACGCGCCGCCGCCGTGCTCAACATCGCCGACGAGAAGTGCGATCTCGAGTGGCAGTTGATTGCCGCGATCGGTCGCGTCGAGTCCAACCACGGGCAGTTCGGCGGAAATGTCCTCGACGCCGACGGTGTCGCCCAGCCCGGCATCTATGGCGTCCCTCTCACTGGCCGCAACGGCACGTCCCGCATCGACGACACCGACGCCGGTCTGCTCGACGGTGACAAGAAGTTCGATCGCGCCGTCGGCCCCATGCAGTTCATTCCCTCCACCTGGGCCGTGGTCGGTGTCGACGCCGATGCCGACGGCAAGCGCAATCCTCAAGACATCGACGACGCCGCCCTCGCCACCGCGGTCTACCTGTGCTCGGGCAAGGGCAGTCTCAGCGTCGACAGCGGCATGCGCAAGGCGATCTACAGCTACAACCACAGCCGTTCCTACGTCGACCTGGTGATCTCGATCTACGACTCCTACACCGCGGGTGACTACACCGGGCTCACGAGCACGTCGGCCGCGAGCTTCAACCCCGGCAGCAGCACCCAGATCTCCACCACCCACCCGGGCCCGGGTGCCGGCCACGTCGCAGATGCTGTCAAGGACGCCCAACACACCCTCGACAACGGCCATACCAAACTGATCGACGCCGCCCCTGCGGGCGACCAAGACGACGTGATCAGCGCCGCCCCCGGGGACTCCCACGTCGGCGCCGGCGATCCGACCGGACACCAGCCGCAGCCCCCGACCAGCTCTCCGACCCCCTCACCCTCCCCTTCTCCTGCCCCTTCCCCAGCGCCGTCCCCCACCCCGGCCCCTTCGCCTTCCCCGGCGCCGTCCCCCACTCCTTCACCCTCCCCGACACCGGACGAACCGGCCGAACCGGCCGAGCCCGCTCCGTCCACCCAGCCGAATCCGTCACCGGGCCCGTCCCCGACCGCGCCGAGTGAGCCCACCCCCGACCCGAAGCCCGACGCGAAGCCCGAGCCGAAGCCGGAGCCCTCGCCGGAGCCCTCGCCGGAGCCCTCGACTCCGCCGAAGTCTGCCCCTTCCCCCGAGCCGGCTCCGCCGGCGAGCCCCGCGCGGGCCCGGTGCAGTGAGCTCGGCTATTCCGGTGGATCGCTCGACCAATGCGCGACGATCCTCAAGTCCGCCGGATGGAGCGGGTCCCCGCTGGGCACGGCCGCCGCCACCACCTGGTGCCGCGACAACGGCTACAACGAGGCGCCCAACGGCCTCTGCCTGGTCGCGCTGACCAGCGCCTGACGGTCGAGCTCAGGCTTTCGCGGCGGCCTTCTTCGCGGCGGCCTTCTTCGCGGTCGCCTTCTTGGCCGTCGTCTTCTTGGCCGTCGACTTCTTGGCTGGTGTCTTCTTGGCGCCCTTCTTGGCCGCCTTCTTCGCCGGTCCGCGCTCGCGACGCTCGGCCAGAAGCTCGGCAGCGCGCTCCAGGGTGATCGCCTCGACCGAGTCGTCCTTGCGGAGAGTGGCGTTGTATTCGCCGTCGGTCACGTAATCGCCGAAGCGACCCGACTTCACCACGACGGGCTGTCCGGAGACGGGGTCGTTGCCCAACTCCTTCAACGGCGCGACCGCAGCGCGGCCACGTGCCTTGGGTTGGGCGTAGATGGCCAGCGCCTGGTCGATGGTGATGGAGAAGAGTTGTTCCTCGGTCTCCAGCGACCGCGAGTCGGTGCCCTTCTTGAGATAGGGGCCGTAGCGGCCGTTCTGCGCGGTGATCTCTTGGCCCTCGGCGTCGACGCCCACGACCCGCGGCAGTGACAACAGGCGGAGGGCGTCGTCGAGGGTCACCGTGTCGAGCGTCATCGACTTGAACAGCGAACCGGTGCGTGGCTTCGCCGACTTGGGGGCGTCCTCGGGCAGCACCTCGGTCACATAGGGCCCGAAGCGGCCGTTCTTGGCCACGATCATCAGGCCGGAGTCGGGGTGCACCCCGAGTTCGCGTTCTTCACCGGCGGGATTGGCCAGGAGTTCCTTGGCCTTGTCGAGGGTCAACTCATCGGGCGGTAGGTCGTCGGGGACGTTGGCACGGGTGCCTGCTGCCGCGCCGTCCTCACCCGGACCCTCGAGGTAGGGCCCATAACGCCCGACACGCAGGGCGATGCCGCTGTCGTCGCCGCCGATCGGGAAGGTCGCTAGCTCCTTGGCATCGATGTCACCGAGACCGGTGACCAGCGGGTGCAGGCCGGCGACGCTGTCGGAGCCGTAGTAGAACTCGCGCAACTCGTCGTTGCGGTCCTTACGTCCGGCGGCGATCTCGTCGAGCACGTCCTCCATCCCGGCGGTGAACTCGTACGAGACCAACCGGGTGAAATGCTCCTCCAGGAGCCGGACCACCGAGAAGGCCAACCACGCCGGTACCAGCGCGGTGCCCTTCTTGTAGACGTAGCCGCGATTGAGGATCGTCCCGATGATCGAGGCATAGGTCGACGGCCGGCCGATCTCGCGCTCTTCGAGTTCCTTGATCAAGGTGGCCTCGGTGAAGCGCGAGGGCGGTTTGGTCTCGTGCCCGGCGGCGCTCAGAGTGGCCGCCGACACCTGCTCGCCCTCGATCAGGTTGGGAAGAGGCGTTTCGGAGTCGTCGCGACGCTTGCCCTCCTCGGTGCCCTCGACGTACGCCTTGAGGAAGCCGTGGAAGGTGATCACCCGACCGCTCGCCGCAAAGACCACGTCTTCGCCACCGGCGGCAGTGCCGCCGATCCGGATCGAGACGGTGTGACCGGTGGCGTCCTTCATCTGCGAAGCGACGGTGCGCATCCAGATCAGCTCGTAGAGGCGGAACTGCTCACCGCTCAAGCCGGTCTGCGCGGGCGTGCGGAAGCTCTCGCCGGCGGGCCGGATCGCTTCGTGCGCCTCCTGGGCGTTCTTGACCTTGGAGGCGTAGGTGCGCGGGGCGTCGGGAAGGTACTCCGCACCATAGAGCTCCTGCACCTGCGAACGCGCCGCGGCAACCGCGCCACCGGAGAGCGTGGTGGAGTCGGTTCGCATGTAGGTGATGAAGCCGTTCTCGTACAGCCGTTGAGCCACCGACATCGTGACGGCGGCGCTCATGCCGAGCTTGCGGCTCGCGTCCTGCTGCAGGGTCGTGGTGCGGAAGGGCGCGTAGGGCGCGCGCCGGTAGGGCTTCGACTCGACCGAACGCACGTCGAAGTCGGTGTCACGCAGCCCGGCGGCCAGGGCCTCTGCGCGGTTGCGATCCAGATGCACCCGGTCCTTGCCGGTGAGCTCGCCGGTGGGGCTGAAGTCTGAGCCACGGGCCACCCGGGCGCCGTCGACGGCATGGAGCTTGCCGGGGAAGATCCTCGGCTCGTGGGAGGCACCGGCGTCGAAGCTGGCCTCGAGATCCCAATACGAGGCGATCCTGAAGCGCATCCGCTCTCGCTCCTTGTCGACCACGAGCCTGGTCGCCACGGACTGAACTCGGCCGGCGGACAGGCCGGACATGACCTTCTTCCAGAGCACCGGCGAGACTTCGTACCCGTAGAGCCGGTCCAGGATTCGCCGCGCCTCCTGCGCCTCGACCAGATCAAGATCGAGTTCGCGCGGGTTGGCGGCGGCCTCTTGGATCGCGGCCTTGGTGATCTCGTGGAACACCATGCGGTGCACGGGCACCTTGGGCTTGAGTTCGTCGAGTAGGTGCCACGCGATGGCCTCACCCTCGCGGTCCTCGTCCGTGGCCAGATAGAGCTCGTCGGCCTCCTTGAGCAGCTTCTTGAGCTTGGAGATGTGTGCCTTCTTGTCGCGCGGCACCACGTAGTGGGGCTCGAAGTCGTGGTCGACGTCGACCGCCAGCCGACCCCACGGCTTGTCCTTGATGGCCGCCGGGGTGTCCGCCGCGCTCTGTGGCAGATCACGGATGTGACCGATGGATGACTCCACGACGAAGTCGCGGCCGAGGTAGCCCCCGATGGTGCGGGCCTTGGCCGGTGACTCGACGATGACGAGCTTGGACACGGTTCACTTCTCCTGTGTGCGTTCGGTGCTGCGGCGCCACGGTAGCGCGTCGAGTCCAGATCTCAGCGTCCCGCATCCCCAGCCGGCGCCATTTGGTGTACTGAGCGGGTGATGATCCGGCCGGAGGAACTGTCGGCGATCAAGGCTGGAGAGATCGATCTCGCCTTCCGGCGTTGGGACCGGCCGCGGGTGCGGGTCGGCACCCGGATGCGGACCGGCGTGGGGCTGATCGAGGTCACGTCCGTCGACAAGGTCGCACTCGCCACGATCACGGCCGGCGACGCCCGCCGCGCCGGAGCGTCGACCCTGGCCCGGTTGAAGGCCGCATTGGCCCCACGCTCCGAGCGGCCCCGGCACTCCGTCTACCGCGTGGGCCTGGCCTATGCCGGCGCCGATCCGCGCGACTCGCTTCGCGACGCGGTGCCCAGTTCGGACGAGATCGCGATCGTGCGCGGGTGGCTTGACCGCCTCGATGCGGCGGCGGCGCCAACGATCGGTGCCTGGACCCGCCCGACGCTGATCCTGATCGGCCGCCATCCGGGCCGGCGGGCTCCCGATCTGGCCGCCGAGCTGGGCCGGGAGACGGCGGAGTTCAAGCGCGACGTCCGCAAACTCAAGGAGAAGGGGCTGACGCAGTCGCTGGACATCGGCTACCGGCTGTCACCGCGAGGCGCCGCCGTTCTCGGTGCCGATGCCCCGCCGCAGACGCCGCTGCCGGACGGCACCCCGCTGCCACGGGTAGGAGCGCCGGCCTCACGAGCGCTGCGCGCCGCCGGGATCGACACCGTTGAGCAGTTGGCCGACTGGGCCGTCAAGGACGTCGCAGCCTTGCACGGCGTCGGCCCCTTCGCGCTCAACCGGCTGCGCGAGTCCGCGGCCGCGGCCGGCGTCGACTTCGACGCGAGTCACCCTGCCGACGTCTCCAGCGATCCAGCTCACGTGGGGTCGGCCGACGCCAAGTAGCCCTCCGTGAGTAGTTCGGTCACCAGCGGCAAGGTGTCGCGACGCAGATCAGCGGGGTCGCCTCCGAGCAGTTGCGCCAGCGCGTCGAGGATCTGTCCGACTGTCAGCTCGCCATCGCAGGCGCCGATGAGGGCGGCCGTCACGGTGTCGACCTGGCGGGCCTGACGCAGCCCTCGCTGGCGGCGCACCACGATCGTCTCCGGGTCCTCCGCGGCCACCGCGCCACGCGCCTCTTGCACCAAGTCGGGTGCGGCGGCCAGCCGGGCGCCGAGCAGCCAGGTGTCGTCGGCGGACAGCGTCGCTGCGAGGTCCGCGCCCTCGCCCCAGGCTGCGACAGCCGGAGCGATCGGCTGCTCCACCTCGTAGGGCCAGTCGCGCAGATCCACCCGGCCTGGCCGGCCGCCCTCGTGGCGGCGCAGATTGATCCAGCCGAACCCGATCGCGGCGACTCCCTGAGCCTCCAACCAGCCCAACCAGGTGTCATAGCGCTCGAGATAGCCCGCCGCCCCGTGGTGACCGGAATCCTTGAGCCACAACTCGACGTAGGTCGCCGGGTCAACCACCTCACGCTGCACAACGAAGGCATCGACCGGCGGGGCTATCCAGGTGGCCAGCCGCTCACTCCAGAGCTGATCTTCGGTGATCACCCAATTGGCGAGGATCTGGCACCAGCCACCGTCGGTCAGGTGGCTCGGCGCGGCCCGCACTATCTGCTCCACCGCCCGGTCGCCTGGGAGACCGGAATCGCGATAGACGAGGCGCTCGTCCGTGGCAGGCGAGATCACGAAGGGCGGGTTGGTGGTGATCAGGTCGAACCGCTCTCTGGACACCGGCTCGAAGAAGGAACCGGCGCGAGTCTCGATCCGCGCCGCAGCTCCGGTCTGGTTGACCCCGTTCAGCGCGGCGTTGAGCCGGGTGCACCAAAGGGCCCGCTCGTTGACATCGGTGGCGATCACCCTGTTGGCGTGGTGGGCCAGATGAAGCGCCTGCACCCCGCATCCGGTGCCGAGGTCCAGGGCAGTGCCGACCGGATGGCGCAGCGTGAGTTGGGCCAACGACGTCGACGCCGAGCTGATGCCGAGCACATGATCGGCAGCCACGGCGATCGGTGCCCCGTCGAGTCCCGGCGTCAGATCGCTGACGACCCATAGGTCGGTCGCCGGGCCGTCATCACTGACGTGAGCGGCGTAGGGCCGGACGTCGAACACAGCCCTGACCTGGTCCCCCGACGCGGCGAGCAATCCCTCCTCCACCAGCTTCCCGATCAAGTTGGGGAGAGCGCGCTCAGCCGCGCCGGAGGCGACCGTGGTCTGCAGAAGGAACAGTCGGATCAGGGTGTCGAGGGGTGACCCCGCAGTGGTCGCCCGTCGGCCAGGCACAGTTTCATTGCGATCGAGGGCGGCATAGGCCTGTGGACCGAGCCGCGTCACGACGGCGTCGTAGGTGTAGGACGCCGCGGTCAACGCGTCACGCAGGCGGTGGGGCAGGTCTGCTGAGGTCATCCTCGAAGGCTAGAGCTGCCAGACCTGTGGTCAGCATCGCGGTTGTGGACCGTCAAGCGCATCGTTCCAGTTCGCCCGGACCATGAAGCACGGGCGATCCTGCGCGGGGGCTGTGATCCCGACGACGATCGGTCCAGGGCCATGGTCGGGCACCGGGATTGCTGAAGCGGGCCCGGTAGCGACGCTCACAAGCAAGGCGGCGGTGCCGGCTGCGGACAAGGCTGCGCCGAGGAGTGTCGGCAGCGGAGGGGTCGCCCAGGTGGTCGTGGTGTCGAGCCTGCCGAGTACGTGGGCGGGGATGGTGGTGTTCATTTGGCTTGTCTCCTGATGTCGGGGCGAGAGCCTCGCCGGTTGTGACATCAGTTGTGTCCACCTTTGGTATCGCGTCGGCAGCGCGGCGGTACCACCCCGGTATCGGGCTGGTATCGCGTGCATTGACGCGTGAGCGTGGCGGCGGGACTCTGATGTGATGGACATTGCAGTCCTGGGACCGCTGGCCATCGACGGGGCGCCGTCGCTGTGGGGGCGCCGCGACCGGGTAGTGCTCGCCGCCCTCGCGACCCGCCCTGGCCATGCGCTGGACACCGACACTCTGGCTGATGCGCTCTGGAGTGAGACCCCGCCAGCGTCGGCGGGCAAAGTGGTCCAGGGCTGCATCTCGCGCTTGCGCCGTGAGCTCGGGCACGACGCGATCGAGACGCTACCGAGCGGCTATCGCTTGGCGGTCGCACCCGAGTCGCTCGACTCCGTGCGATTCGAGAGGTCGATGGCGAGGGCGCGAGAACTCCTGACGCTGGGCGAGTTCGATCGGGCGGCCTACCTCGTGGGCGAGGCACTCGGGCTCTGGCGCGGTCGCGCCTTCGCTGAGCTCGAGGAGTGGGAGCCCGGGCAGACCGAGGCTGCTCGATTCGAGGAGCTGCTGTGGGAGGCGCAGGAGTTGAGGGTCGACGCGCTGCTTCGCTCCGGGCGTTACAGCGAGGTGCTGGCCGAGGTCGAGACCCTGGTTCGGGCAGCGCCACTGCGGGAGCGGCGCTGGGGCTTGCTCGCATCGGCGCAGTACCAGGCCGGTCGGCAGGGAGATGCGCTGAAGACACTCTCGCGGGCGCGATCAATGCTGGTGCGCGAGCTCGGCATCGACCCTGGACCCGAGCTCGGCGCGCTCGAGCAGGCGATCCTGCGGCAGGACGAGTCGCTCTCGATCTCTTGGTCCGGCCCCGTCGGTGGCGGGCGACAGCGGTGCCCGTACCGCGGTTTGAGTGCCTATGACATTGCAGACACCGAAGACTTCTTTGGGCGCGAGAACGACTTGCGCGCCTGCCTGCAGATCCTGACCTCCGGCAACGTCCTGGCGATCGTGGGACCCTCCGGCTTCGGCAAGTCCTCACTCGCCATGGCCGGCGTTGCTGCCCACGCTGAGGCGGAGGAGCGCTCCGCCCGGGTGTTCACACCGGGTGAGCACCCCCTGGTCGCCCTCGACAACGCCCTGGCCCCACCCGCCCCCGACCTCCTCGTGGTCGATCAGGCGGAAGAACTCTTCTCGATGTCCGATGACGTCATCGCCCGCGCAGAGTTCGTCGACCGGCTCGCCGGCTTCGCGCAGAACGCCCAGGTGGTGCTCTCGCTACGCGCCGATCGGCTGGCCGAGGTGGCTGCCTATCCGGCCCTGGCACGGATGATCGAATCGGGGCTGCACCTGCTCGGCCCCATGAGTGAGGCGTCGCTGCGCGAGGTCATCGAGGCTCCGGCCCGACAACAGGGCCTGCTACTCGAACATGGCCTGGTCGACCTGTTGGTGCGCGAGGTCGAGGGCGAGCCGGGCGCGCTGCCAATGCTGTCCTACGCCTTACAGGAGACCTGGCAGCGCCGCGAGGGAAACACCCTGACGGTGGCGGGTTATCAGGCCACGGGCGGGATCCGTGGCGCAGTCGCCCAAGCGGCCGAGTCCCTCTACAAGGAGGTCGACCCGACGCAGCGATACCTGCTCCGTGATGTGCTACTACGACTGGTAGCTCCCGGGCCCGATGCCGAGCCGATCCGCACTCGGCTGCCTCGCCGGCTGATCGTCGCCGAACCAGGCCAAGAGAGCCTTGTCGACCGGCTCATCGGCGCGAGACTCGTCACCAGTGCCGAGGGGATGGTCGAGATCGCGCACGAGTCACTCGCGCGCGCCTGGCCCCGGCTGCGCGGCTGGCTCGACGACGACATCGAGGGCCAACGGATCCGGCACCACCTGATCGGAGCGGCCGATGCGTGGCACTCGATGGGGCGACCCGACAGCGAGCTCTACCGGGGCGCCCGGCTGAGCCAGGCGAAGGAGTGGCGCGACGCCACCCACCGGGAGCTCTCGGCCAACGAACGCGACTTCCTCACCGAAGCGGAACGCCAGGAGCAGAGCGAACAGGCCGTCCTGGCTGCCCGCGCTGAGGCGCAGGCCCACATGGTGCGCCGTCTCCGCGGCGTGGTCGCTGTGGGCGCCGTCCTGCTGACCTTCGCTCTGATTGCCGGCACGCTTGCCGTACGACAGACACGCCTCGCGGAGCGCAACCAGGCCTCCGCAACGGCGGCGGGCCTCACGGCCGAGGCTGGCCGACTCGGCGCGCGGGCGCTCACGGTCGCCGACCCAGTCACCGCCCTGCTCCTCGCCACCGAGGGGGTTGAGATGGAGGACTCCCTCGAGACCCGGTCCTATCTCCGGAGCGCGATCCAGCGCAGCCAAGCACTTGCCTCCACCTCGGCACCCCTGGGCAAGCCGTGGGGCTTCACCCTCGATCCCAGCGGCCGTCGGTTCATCGTGGCAGGGCTGGACGACACCATCAGGATTGTGGACATCGACTCAGGCAAGGAAATCAGCCGTGCCAGCCTGCGCGGGGCGTCTCCCTACGATTTCTTCAACCACGCGCCCATCCAGTTCAGTGAGTACGCCAATGCCCTCGCAGTGGCGACCCCTGGCTTCATCGAACGCCCATTGCAGCTTCTCGACGGCGAAACGCTCGAACATCTCACCCGACAGTTGCGCGGGCAAGGGCCGGGAGTCGCTCGCGTCTTCAGCCTGGACCTGTCAGACGACGGCCGCTACTTGGCGGCGAACCTGCTGTACCCCAGTGACCCGGGGGCTCCCGCTGTCCCCGAGCTGGACCGATCCGAGCTACTGGTGTGGGACCTCACAAGGCTTGAAGCGCTACCGAGAAGAATCTCACTCGACAACGGGGTGCCTGTCGATACCGTCCAAGTGAGCAGCGACGGCCGCACTGTATTCGCCTCGGCGCCACTTCGGGCCTATTCGGTCGACACTGGTGATGTCCTGTGGACGCTCGACCACGGTTCATTCCAACGGGTCGCGCTCAGTGCCGATGACAGCAATCTGTTCGGATCCTCCGCGTTGGGCCTGCTGGTCGTCGATGCTCAGAACGGCCGAGAACTCGCGCGGATCGCGAGCAACCAGCCCTCATATCTTGCCACGTGGGATCCGGCCGGCGAACGACTGGCGGCCGTCGTCGGTGATGAGGTTCGGGTCTGGTCGTGGTCACGGAACGCCCGCGCACCAACCCTCACGATGACGACGCCGGCCGTGAATGTCTACGACCTCCACTTCGGCGCCGACGGGAGCTTGCACGTCATCTCCAACGGCGCGATCCAGACCTGGGATCTCTCCGGAAGCAACGCGACCTTGGAGCGCCATCCCTTGTCATGGCCGGACAGTGGCGATGATCTCAGCTGGGCGATGACGTCGCCGGACGGTCGATATGTGGCCGGCTACGCATGGACAGGACCGACCATCGTGCTCGACGCGCGTACCAACTCGGAGGTCGTGCGCACGCAAGCGTCGAGCGTCGGCACCAACTTCATCGCACTGGGCTGGAGTCCGGACAGCACCTCGGTCGTGGTCGGCCTGGGGACGGGCGACCTTGAGATTTTGCACGTTGACGGCTCGCGAGAGCTGCACCATGTCAGCAGCGATGCTGTCTATACGGCGGAATATACGGGCGACGGAGCACACATCCTGCTGTCCACCGACAAGTCTCATCGGGTGTGGATGGCCGACGCGGTGACCCTCCAGCCCGTCAGTGCAGTCTTCGAGGCGGCGCCGAATAGCTGGGAATACCGGCTTCTTCCCGATCAGCATTCGGTATTCGTGATGAAGTCGGGCGCCACACCCGAAACCGCACCCTGGCAGACGGTCGACCTCGAGACCCAGGAGACCACCGAAGGGGTCGTGGATGTTGCCGACGCTCAGTTGCTCGGGAATCTGGATCGCTCGCCCACAAACCCGCCACGCGTCGCCATGGGCTACGACCGCGGCACGCTGCTGGTCGATCTGACGACGGGGTCGACCCTTGGATCACCCGTAGCCGCCCACGGCGATCAGCCCCACACGCTGGCCTTCGCCGACAA
The DNA here is from genome assembly GCA_963781605.1 of uncultured Actinomycetota bacterium. Classification (GTDB taxonomy): domain Bacteria; phylum Actinomycetota; class Actinomycetes; order Propionibacteriales; family Nocardioidaceae; genus Nocardioides. The sequence continues at coordinate 80,300 of CAWAGO010000008.1, read as the reverse complement.
TGGGTCTCGCTACGCATCGGGCGCCGTTGACGGGTCGGTCGCCCTCTGGGACGGGCACACCGGCGAACTCATCGACGTCGTCACCAATGAGCAGGGGGTAATCCCCTACCCATCCGTGAGGGATGACGGGACTGTTCTCATCGCCACCCGGAACGCGCTGTACGAATGGGATACACGCATCACGACCGCGGTGCGGGTCGCCTGCCGGATGGCGGGTCGCTCACTCACCGAGGACGAGTGGTCGCAGCACGTCGGCGACCGTCGCTACCACGAGACCTGTCCCGCCGACTGACGCGCGCCCGCGCCGTGGTCGGTCGCGGGTACGCCTTACCGGTCCCTACTTCGCGCCCTTCCAGCAGAGTTTGCGCCGCTTGTCGAGGCGCTCGGCGATGATCTGCACCCGTCGGCCGTAGTCGCCGTCGAGGGCGTCCTTGCGGATCTGACGCAGAGCCTCGCGACGCTCCTCCAGCTCCAGCTTCTGAGCGGCGGCCAAATCCTGGCGCAGCGCCTTCGGCAGGCGGGCCCATCGCACCGCGCGATGTTCAGCGAAGCGCTGCACTCCCGGGCCGTACTCCCCTGCCAACGCGGCCTTGCGGATGTCGGCGAGCTCGGCCAGGCGCTGGGCCGGCGGGAGCCTGCGCACGCCGCGGAGGTCCTTCTTGAGCTCGGTCGGCAGCCACTTCCAGATCGCGCCACACGGGATTCGTGGCTCGTCGGCAGCGGGTGCGGGCGATGCGGCAGTGGCGGGGGCCGCGACCAGCGACAAGGTGAGGCCGGTCATCGCCGCCACCACCGCCAGCGCGGTCATCCATCGTCGAACGGTCAGCATGGTCGATCCTCCTGGGTCTCGGGCCGGGCGGGTCCGGCTCGTCTGTCTCGAGCCTGGCGGAGCGGAGTGACGGGACCGTCAAGATCATGTTCGGGTTCGGTTAGGGCGCCCCGGACGACGGCCTGCAACGACTAGCGTGGCGCCGTGTCCGAACAGTCGAAGGAAGAGACCGCGCGCGGACTCGTCTTGGTTGTTGAGGATGAGCCCGCCATCGCCGACGTGATCACCCGCTCCCTCACCTCGGCCGGCTTCGCGGTGCATGCCGAGCGCGACGGCGACGCCGCCATCGCCGCGGCGGACCGATTGCGCCCGGCTGCCATCGTGCTCGACATCGGGCTTCCCGGTCGCGACGGCGTGGAGATCTGCCGCACGCTGCGCGCACGCGGCGACTGGACGCCGGTCCTGTTCGTCACCGCCCGCGACGATGACGTCGACCGCGTGATCGGTTTGGAGATCGGCGCCGACGACTACATCGTGAAGCCCTTCTCACCCCGAGAACTCGCCGCGCGCGTGAAGGCTGTACTGCGCCGGACGGCCGGTCAGGGCAACGGCGAGGTCTGGCAGCACCACGACCTGCGGCTCGACACCGGACGACGCGAAGTGACAGTGGACGACCGCCGGATCCACCTCACCGGAACCGAGTTCAACCTGCTGCACGCCCTGCTCGCGGGCCGAGGACGGGTGCTGGAGCGAACCGCGCTGATGGCGAGCGCATGGGGAGTCGCCGACTACTCCGGTAGCCGCACGGTGGACGTCCACGTCGCCCAACTGCGAGCCAAACTCGGCGATGCCTGCCCGATCGAAACCGTACGCGGCGTCGGCTATCGCCTGGGGGGCACCGCGTGACCAGCGTTCGCACACGCGTGGGGGTCGCGCTGGCGCTCGTCGCCCTCACGGTCGCCGGTAGTGCCGCGCTGCTGACCACCCCACTGCTGCGCTCCACGTCCACCGACCTGGTGCGTCAACCTCTTGCCCGCCAGGCCGAGCTCTTGGCCCGGCTGCCTCCCCGCGCACTCGCCAGCGCCCGCGTCGAGCAGGCCGCTGACAACCGCGACGTCGCCGTCGGGTTGATCTCGGCGGACGGTGTCGCCACCGGAGCCGCCACGGCCCTGCGCGACCTCCAGCGGGACCGGCTTGTCGCTGGTGCGGACGTGTCGGGAACCGGTGTGATCGAGGGTCGGCGGGTGCTCGTCGAGGCGCGGCCGATGGCGGGCGGAGCAGGCGTGGTCGTCATTACCGATGCGGCCGCCGTCAACGACGTGATCGCTGCGCAGCGCCGTCGGCTGCTGATTGCCATCGGGATCGGGCTGCTGGCAGCGCTGGCCCTGGCCGGTTCGGTGGCGGGCTGGCTCGGTCGCCCACTCCGCGACCTCTCCGACGCCGCACGCAGGATGGCAGCCGGCGAGCGAGGGGTCGTCCCCGGTTCGAGTGGGGTTGCGGAGGTCGACGCCACCGCCCAAGCGCTCACCCACCTCGATGAAGCACTGCGCACCAGCGAAGAGCGGCAGCGGCGCTTTCTGCTCTCCGTCACCCACGAGCTCCGCACCCCGCTCACCGCCATCAAGGGCTACTCCGAGCAATTGGCCGACGGTGCTGTCAGTGCCGAGGAGCTGGGTACCGTCGGCGCCACGCTCGAAGCAGAGGCCGATCGGGCGATCAGGTACGTAGGCGACCTGCTGGCGCTGGCGCGGCTTGAGGCCGACGACTTCCCGCTCCGCGATGGCCCGGTCGACATCGGGTCACTGCTGACCGACGCGGCAGCTGACTGGGCCGCGCGGGCCAAGGACCGTCAGCTCCGGGTGGAGAACGTGCCTGCTCCCGACGTGGGGACGGTGCACACCGACGGCGGCCGGCTCCGGCAGGTGCTCGACACCCTGGTCGACAACGCGATCCGGGTGTGTGACGAGGGGTGCCGGATCACGCTGGCGGCTGATCGCACGGTCGACGGGCTGCGCATCACGGTGACCGATGACGGGCCGGGTTTCGCCTCCGAGGACACGGATCGGATCTTCGTTCCGGGCGCGTTGCGGACGGCCTATCCCGATCGCCCGAACGGCGGCCAGGGCCTCGGCCTGTCCATCGCCCACCGGCTCACCCAGCGACTCGGCGGATCGCTCACCCTCGCCAACGACCCGGGCACTCGAGGAGCTCGCTTCGTGATCACCCTGCCGGGCGGCTGAACGCACGCACCGGTGAGTACGACGAATGGTTCGTCGTACCCACCGGCGGGTGGCGAAGTCTCGGTGCAGTCGGCGCAGGCTAGTCCGCAGCGACTGCGGCCGGTGTGTCGTCCGCGATCGAGGTGGAGTTGCGCTTGGACAGGTAGACCGCGGCAGCGATGCCGAGCGCGGCGGCCACACCGATCGCGATCGACAGTGGACGGTTGCTTTCCTCACCGAGGGTCATGTTGATGATCGCGCCGACGATCAGCAGCGACACCAGGTTCATCACCTTGAGCAGCGGGTTGATGGCCGGACCAGCGGTGTCCTTGAACGGATCACCGACGGTGTCTCCGATGATGGTGGCCTCGTGGGCGGAGGAGCCCTTGCCGCCGTGGTGACCGTCCTCGACCAGCTTCTTGGCGTTGTCCCAGGCACCACCTGAGTTGGCGAGGAAGACTGCCATCAGGGTGCCAGAACCGATCGCCCCGGCCAGGAAGCCGGCCAGCGGGCCGACACCGAGACCGAAGCCGACGGCCACGGGGGCAAGAATCGCCAGGATGCCCGGGGTCGACAGCTCGCGCAGCGAGTCGCGCGTGACGATGTCGACGACCTTGCCGTATTCCGGACGGCCCGTGCCCTCCATGATCCCGGGGATCTCGCGGAACTGGCGGCGAACCTCGAAGACCACCGCGGCAGCCGCGCGAGCCACCGCGTTGATCGCCAGCCCGGAGAACAGGAAGACGACGGACACACCGATCAGGAGGCCGACCATGATATCCGGGCTGAAGACCTGGAAGCCGAGCTTGCTGATGTCGTCGTCGGTGAGGTTGAGCTTCGAGACCGTGTCGATGACCGAGCCGATGTAGGAGCCGAACAGAGCGCTGGCGGCCAGGACCGCAGTAGCGATCGCGATGCCCTTGGTGATCGCCTTGGTGGTGTTGCCCACCGCGTCGAGCTCGGTGAGGATCTGCGCGCCCTCATCGGTCACGTCGCCGGACATCTCCGCGATGCCTTGGGCGTTGTCGGAGACCGGGCCGAAGGTGTCCATAGCCACGATCACGCCGACCGTGGTCAGCAGGCCACAGCCCGCCAGAGCCACGGCGAAGAGCGCAATGGACAACGAGCCGGCCCCGAGCAGGAAGGCGCCGAAGACGGCCGCAGCGATGACCAGGGTCGTGTAGACCGCGGATTCGAAGCCGACCGAGAGACCGGACAGGATGACGGTCGCCGCGCCGGTGCGTGACGTGGCCGCCACCTCGATCACGGGCTTGTGGTTGGTGCCGGTGTAGTAGCCGGTCAGCGCCAGGATCACGGCCGCGAGGACCACCCCGATGATCACAGCGAGCGCCGCAATCAGGGCCGGGTTGCCGTCGGGTGCGCCGGCACCCACCAGCGCGTCGAGCGGGCTGATCTCTTCGCGCCCCACGAGGTCAGCGAAGTTGTTCGGCAGGTACACGAACGCCAACACCGCGGAACCGAGGGCACCCACGGCGGCGGAGATGTAGAAGGAACGGTTGATCGTTTTGAGGCCGTTCTCGCCGGCTCGCGGCCTGGTGAGATAGACGCCGGCGATCGCGGTCAGCGCACCGATCGCGGGAACGAGGAGCGGGAAGACGAGCCCCTTGTCGCCGAAGGCCTGCGACCCGAGGATCAGCGCGGCGACCAAGGTCACTGCGTACGACTCGAACAGGTCGGCCGCCATGCCCGCGCAGTCGCCGACGTTGTCACCCACGTTGTCGGCGATCGTCGCTGCGTTGCGCGGGTCGTCCTCGGGGATGTTCTGCTCGACCTTGCCGACCAGGTCGGCGCCGACGTCCGCGGCCTTGGTGAAGATGCCGCCACCGACTCGCATGAACATCGCGAGCAACGCCGCCCCGAAGCCGAAGCCCTCGAGCACGGACGCCGCAGTGTCCTTGAACAAGATCACGACGACCGAGGCGCCCAGCAGTCCCAAGCCGACCGTCGCCATCCCGACCATGGCGCCGGTGCGGAAGGCGATGTTCATCGCCGGGTCGCGACCCTCGGCGTTGGCGGCCGCCGCCACCCGCACGTTGGCCTTGACCGCCAGCGACATGCCGAGATAGCCGATGGACGCGGAGAAACCAGCTCCGACCAGGAAGAACAGTGAGCGGCCGATCCGGGTCGCGGTGTCGTCGGCCGGCAGGAGGAGCAGCACGAAGAACGCGATCGCGGCGAAGATCGCCAGCGTGCGGAACTGGCGTGCCAGATAGGCGCTCGCGCCTTCCTGAACGGCTTGGGCGATGTTCTTCATGTTGTCGGTGCCCTCGTCGGCGCTCAACACTTCGGCCCGGAACTTCGCCGCCATGCCAAGCGCGATGAGCGCGATGACGGCGACGAGGATGACCAGTGTGAGATTCGCTCCCGAGACATCCACGACAACGGGAAGGATCCCGGTCATGTATTTCCTCCTGGGTGGGTCTGCCAATACGTCCAAGCGAGATGGCGCTTGAGGACGACGGGAGTCTACGCACGCCAGGGCCGCGCGTGATCAGCGGGTGTGACGCGGACTACTCGGCGACGGCGTCGGAAACCGAGCCGTGAATCGCGAAGACCTTGGCGAGACCCGTGATCCGGAAGATCTTGAGCAATCGCTCCTGGGTGCAGACCAGGGCGAGCGAGCCGCCATGCGAGCGGACCTTCTTCAAGCCACCGACCAACACCCCTAGGCCGGTGGAGTCGAGGAAGTCGACCGACTCGAGGTCGACAACGATCCGATAGACACCTTCGCCGACCAGTTCGGAGATCCGGTCACGGAGTCGGGGAGCGGTGTAGACGTCGATCTCACCAGCGACGGAGAGCACTGTCAGACCGCCGGCCTCACTGGTCGACAGAGTCAGTTCCACGCTTCATCCCCCTTCGCGATGAGTATGGCCGGTCGCGCAGATCGACAGAGATGGTTGGTCCCCGCAGGCGTCTCCCGGATATCAAACCACGCGTGCCCTGTGCGATGCAGCGCGCCTACACAGGTGAGGCGTTCGTTCCTGCCAGCGCCCAGCCGGTAATCCATCGTCGTCGGGGGCCCTCGTCCCTCGAGCCCCTCCACCGCGGTGGGGTGTCGCCGGTCTTTGTCAGACTCCAGTCGTGAGAGATATCGGGGCGTTGCTCGGTCGGCTGACCGCCGCCGGCGACCGCGCCGACCGGATGACCCACTTGGCGCGCTTCCCCGCCCGCGAGGCCGTCCCGGCCGCGTGGCCGGGCTGGGTCGATGACGGGGTGCGAGCGGCCCTGCGGGCGCGTGGGATCGATCAACTGTGGGCCCACCAGGTCGCCGCCGCCGAACTGGCGTGGCACGGGCGACATACGGTGGTGGCCACGGGCACCGCCTCGGGCAAGTCGTTGGGCTATCTGCTGCCCGCACTCTCGTCGATCGAGGCCGGGCGTCGCGACAAAGGGCGCCGCGGTGCGAGCACGCTGTACCTCGCACCCACCAAGGCGTTGGCCGCCGACCAGTGCGCCGCGATTCACAGTCTCGGGCTCGCCGTCCGCACGACCACCCACGACGGCGACAGCAGCCGCGAGGAGCGGGAGTGGGCTCGCGAGCACGGCGAGTTCGTGCTCACCAACCCCGACATGCTGCATCGCTCGATGCTGCCCGCCCACTACCGCTGGGCGGCGTTCTTCGGCTCCTTGCGCTATGTCGTGGTCGACGAGGCCCACCATTATCGCGGGGTGTTCGGGGCGCACGTGGCCGCGATCCTGCGGCGGCTGAGACGGGTGGCGGCGCTCTATGGCGCCGACCCCACCTTCGTGCTCGCCTCCGCCACCATGGCCGATCCGGCCGCCTCCGCCGAGCGCCTGACCGGGTTGCCCACCGAGGCCGTCGTCGACGACGCCTCGCCGCGCGGGGCGCTCTCCCTCGCCCTCTGGGAGCCTCCGTTCACCTCCTACGCGGGAGAGAATGGGGCGCCGGTGCGCCGGGCCGCGTCCTCAGAGGCCGCCGATCTGCTCGCCGACCTCGTCGTCGAGTCCGTGCGAACATTGGTGTTCGTGCGCTCTCGTCGCGGCGCGGAGCACATCGCCCTGACCGCCGCCGGCCATCTCGCCGACGTCGATCCGTCCCTCGCCGGCCAGGTCGCGTCCTATCGAGGCGGCTATCTGCCGGAGGAGCGTCGCGAACTCGAGGCTGCGCTGCGCGGTGGGAGCCTGACCGGACTCGCTGCCACCAGCGCCCTCGAACTCGGCATCGACGTGGCCGGCCTCGACGCGGTCGTGATCGCCGGCTTTCCGGGCACCCGGGCCGCGATGTGGCAGCAATTGGGGCGAGCGGGGCGCGAGGCGCAGGATGCGCTGGGCGTGCTGATCGCGCGCGACGATCCGCTGGACACCTATCTGGTGACCCATCCCGAGGCGCTGTTGGGGCGGCCGGTGGAGGCCACGGTCTTCGACCAGACCAACCCCTACGTCCTGGCTCCTCACCTCTGCGCCGCCGCCCAGGAGGTCCCCCTCACCGACGCGGACGTCGACCTGTTCGGCGACACGACTCCGGCCCTTCTCGACCAACTCACCGCGGCGGGCCGCTTGCGCAAACGCCCGCGAGGGTGGTTCTGGACCGATCAGGCTCGGGCCGCCGACCTGGCCGACATCCGCTCCTCGGGGGGCGGCACGATCCAGCTCATCGAGGAGTCGACCGGCCGCGTGGTCGGCACCGTCGACACCGGCCGTGCGCATTCGATGGCCCACGCCGGGGCCGTCTACGTCCATCGCGGCGACACCTGGCTGGTGTCAGAGCTGGACCTCGATGACCACGTGGCGACGATGTCGCCGGCCGACCTCGACTACTCCACCTCGGCCCGAGAGACCACCGAGATCAGCATCGTCGAGGAACGCAGGGCACGGAGCTGGAGTGGCTGCCGCCTCAGTCTTGGGGAGGTCGCGGTGACCCATCAGGTGGTCTCCTTCCTGCGCCGGCGGGTGCCGAGCGGGGAGGTGATCGGAGAGGAACAGCTCGATCTGCCCTCCCGGAGCCTTCGAACGACCGCGGTGTGGTGGACGGTGCCCGACGACATCCTGGTCGAAGCTGGAATGAGCTCGACCGACCTCCCCGGTGCGGCGCACGCAGCGGAGCATTGCTCGATCGGGCTGTTGCCGCTGTTCGCGACCTGCGACCGCTGGGACATCGGCGGCGTGTCCACTGCCCGGCATCCCGACACCGGAGTGCTGACTGTCTTCGTCTACGACGGCTACCCGGGCGGCGCCGGCTTCAGCGAGCGCGGATTCGAGCAGGCGCAGGCGTGGCTGACCGCCACCCGGGAGACGATTGCTGCCTGCGAATGCGTCGACGGATGCCCCTCGTGCGTGCAGTCGCCGAAGTGCGGAAACCAGAACTCCCCGCTCGACAAGGGCGGAGCGATCATCCTGCTCGACGCGTTGCTTCGCAGCGGCGCCTCAGGGGGTTAGCCTGTGCTCATGGTCATCCTGGGAATTCTCCTCATCGGTTTAGGTATCGTCGCCGTGCTCGCGGCGTACTTTGTCAGTGAGGGCAGTGCCCAGCTGCTAGGCATGGACTTCACGCCCTTCCAGATCTTCATCGCCGGTGTCGTCGCGGGTGCGTTCGTCCTCTGGGGGTTCAGCTTGTTGAAGTTCGGCACCCGTCGCGAACTCGCTCATCGCCGCGAACGCAAGGACCTCAACAAACTCGCCGAGAAGCTCGACCGCGCCGAGACCGAGCGGACCAAGGACGACAAAGACACCGGGACGGGCACGGGCACGGGTACCAGCACCGGCACCGGCAGCTGACCCACTCGGCTCACGGGTCAGTGACTGGACCGGCCCGCGCTCGGGCTCGCAACGTCACGTGTCGCCCCCACCACCGGGGACCTTCGACTTCGACGCCGACCTCGATCTCTCGGCTCTGCCGAACGCACGTCGTCAGACGGGCACCGTTGGCCGACGCGAGCGCGCCCGCCCGCGCACAGGGGTCGGCCGACCCCGACTGAACGGCCGCAGCGCCGGCAAGCGCCGCGAAGTCGGCTGCCGACTGCGCCGCTCGGTGCGCTGAGAAGGTGGCGACCACCCAGCTAAGGGCGATCGCGACGGTGACGAGCACGCCGAGGCACGCCACGACCGGCGACGTCGCAGACCCCCGGTCGCCGCGCACTCTCACGACACCGAGGGTTCCAGGGCGGCGACCGCCTCGGCGGTGAGAGTCGCGGCGGGAAGGGGAAGCAGGTCTCCCCCGGGCGGCTCGACCGCGGCGGTGACCGTGACCTTGACGAGGTCGCCGTCCGCGGTGATGTCGACGTGGGCTCCGGAGGGAGCGACCCGGCGGCCGATGAGCTCCGCGGAAGCAGCCGATTCGCCCCTGGCCACCCCGCGCGCGATCTCGCGAGCCGCGTCGATCGTCCGCACCTGCGCCAGACCCAACGCCAGCAGCCAGACGAGAACGACGGTCACCGCGAGCAAGAGCGGGATCCCCAGGGCAAGCTCCGCGGTCACCGCACCCCGTTCCTCGGCTTCGGCTGACTCACGCGGACGGGCGTGCTGCGCGAGCTCCACCGGCCGCCGCGAGCTCACCCCAGGCCCAACAAGGACAGGACGTGCTCGAACAAGGTCGTGAGCAGTTGCTTGCCGAAGCTCCCGGTCAACAGGGTGAACAGCAGCCCGGCCAGCCCGGCGCCGGCTGCCGTACCGACGGCGTACTCCGCCGTCGTGATCCCCTGCTCAGCTCGCCGAGGGCGAGACCGGAGAAGACGCGTTGACAACATAAGATGTTCCTTTCGTTCTGAGGCCACCCGGTGCGGCCTCGTTCGGCCAGCCTCACTCGCGCGGGGGTGGGGCGGAGCGGACAGCTCTCGTTCTGGGGAGAACCGGCCTGTGCGGAGTGGTTGTGCACAGGATTCGCCCCGGGGCCGGTCAGTTGCCCCGAAGCACTCCGCTCAACAAAGACGCGACAATGGGGACGATGCCGAGAAGGACGAAGGCGGGGAGCAGGCAGAGCCCCAGAGGCACCGCCGCTCGCACTCCTACACCCCTGGCGCGCTCCTCGGCTCGCGCCCGTTGATCGCCCGCCAGTTGCTCGGCCAGATCGCCGATCTGCGCGGTTACTGAGATGCCTGAGCGGTGGGCACGACCTAAGGCCCGCCCCAGGGGGGCCAAGATGTCGTCGGTCGCGAGGTGATCCCACACCGCACCCGGGTCGGCGCCGAGTTGCAGCCGTGACAGCGCGCCGCCCAGTCGATCCGACGCCGGCCCCGGCAAGGCATGCGCGACCAGCCGAAGCGCCGAGCCTGGGTCTGCGCCGGATCGGAGCGCCGCCGCCAGCAGCGCCACCACCTGCGGCAACTCGCGCGTCGCCTGCCAGCGTTCTCGGCGCTGCTGCCGGGTCTCACTGCGACCGATCAGCCACCACGTCGCCCCTGCTGCGGTTGCCGCCACAGCGGCCCCGGCGGGCGGTGGCACCGCGACGACGACCAGCACAGCTGCTCCGAGTGCCCAGACCCACCGCAGGGCACGCAATGGCCCGTCGTCGCTGATTCGCCCCGTCGGCGACGGTAGGGACCGCGCCGCGACGGGGTGACGGATCGCTCGTGGCGGCATGGCCGCGGCAACGGCCGCGACGGAGCAAGCCAGGGACATCCAGGCCCAAGGCATCGCGCCCTCCCCCATCACGCGCCGGTTCCGCGCATCACATGCCTCGCTCACTCATAGCGCTTGCACGACGTCACGCGCCAACGCCTCGGTCCACCACAAGCCGACGATTCCGAAGCCGAGTCCGAGCGTCAGGCAGACGACCCCGGGCAGCGTCGCCAGCAGGAAGTGCCACGGGCCGGTCTGACCGGCGCCACCCACCAACGGGCCCCCGACGACGAGGGCGACGATCGGCAACACCGCCAACAGCCGGGCGGTGGCGCGAGCGGAGGCCAGTTCGCCGTCGACCACCCGTCGGGTCGCGTGCGCCCCCCGCAGGGTGCGGGAAACGAGATCGAGTGCGTCGGCTAGCCCCCGTCCTGCCCGATGACTCACCACCCAGGCACCGGCGACCAACCGCAGGCTCTCGGCTCCCGGAGTCGCGGCGAGAGCGCGAAGGGCTTCGGGAACGTCGAGCCCTACGGCGGCAGCGTCGGCCACCGCCGACATCGGAGGCCAAGCGTCGACCGCTCGACGCAGTGCGGTGAGGGGCGGTTGACCGGCCCCGATCTCGTCCCGCAGTAGGTCACAGACCTCGAGCACGGCCATGCTCGTCGCCGCGGCCGCGCGTCGTCGGGTGACTGCTCGGGCCAACTGCGCCATCGCCACCACTGTGCACAACACCGCCAGCAGGGCGCCGGCCATCGGCGGGCTCGCGCCAGCGGCGAGCACCCCGAGCGCGGCTGCCCCGAGCGCCGCCGCGGCGATCAGATGGCGACGAGCTCGCACGCTCGCCGGCGGCGGGCCGGGTGTGAGCGGCATCAGCAGCGCGACAGCGCCCATCGCGAGAGCCGCGGTCACCGCATTCATGCTCCGATCCGCTCGGCCAACTGATCGAATGCCTGACCGTGCTCGGTGCCGCCCCCAACGGTGAAGCGCACCGCCGGTGCCATCGACACGAGTCCTTGGGCATCGACTGCCGGTACCGCCAGTTCGGCCACCCGCCGCCCGCCGCGATCTCGGACCAGGTGAATCACCAGGTCGAGCGCCGACGCGATAAGGCTGTGCGCGGCGCCCCGTGGAAGACCGGCCATCAACGCCAGGGCCTCGATCCGGGCCGGAACATCCGACGCACTGTTGGCGTGAACCGTTCCGCACCCCCCTTCGTGCCCGGTGTTGAGCGCAGCCAGCAGGTCGACCACTTCCGGGCCACGGGCCTCGCCGAGGACCAGCCGGTCGGGCCGCATGCGAAGCGCCTGTCGTACGAGATCGCGAACGGTGACCTCGCCGGCACCCTCGACATTGGCCGGCCGGGCCTCCAATCCGACCACGTGTGGGTGATCGGGCCGCAACTCAGAGGAGTCCTCGACCAACACCAGCCGGTCGGAAGGCTCAGCCAACGAGAGCAGAGCCGACAGCAGGGTGGTCTTGCCGGAGCCCGTGCTGCCGCTGATCAGGAACGCGAGGCGCCGCTGCAAGATCAGCACCACCAATCGCCGCCCGGCAGGCGTCAACGAACCCGACGCCACGAGTTCGTCGAGCGAGAACGCCCGCCGCGGGGGCACCCGGAGAGAGATGACCGTGCCCGGCCGCGCCACCGGGGAGAGGACCGCGTGAAAACGGGTGCCGTCGGCGAGGCGCACGTCGGCATAGGGAACCGCATCATCGAGTCGACGGCCACCCGACGCGGCCAGCCGTTGGGCGAGGCGACGCACCGACTCGTCGTCGGGGAAGCGGACGTCGCCGCGCCGCAACCCGTCTCCGGTGTCGACCCAGACAGCATCGGGGCCGTTGACCAGGACGTCGGTCACCCCCGGAAGGCGCAACAGGGCATCGAGCGGGCCGGCACCGATCACATCGCGGCGCAGCTCCTCATGGACGGCCAGCACGACCCGATCACCCACGGGGGCTCCGGTGGCGCGCAACGCCTCGGCCACCCGGTGAGCCGTGAGGTGTCCGGGCTCGCGGGCCAGCCTTCGCCGGACGTCCTCGACCAGCGCCGGGTCAGGCGCCTGCGCGCTCACGCCGCCCCTTGGCCGAGTCGCTTGGCTTCGGCTGCCGTCGGGTCGGCCAGCCTCTGGAGAATGTCGCCTGCCAACCGGCCCAGGGGCCCCCGACGCGACCGCACCGGCCCGACCCCCAGGTCGATGGCTTCGTCCAGCCCGCGCTGGTGCCCCATCTCGAGCACGAGCGGCACCCCGAGCACCCGGGCAATGTCACGGGCGGCGACATCGCAGCGGCGGGTCACCGCGATCAGAGCGGAGTCCGACAGCGCCCGGCACATTCTGGCTGCGCTGGCCAAGCCACGAACGCTGGCGTGGGTGAGCACGACGACGGCATCGCAACGACCGGCCAACTCACCCACGAAGTCGCCGGTACTGCGGGGTAGGTCGATGACGACCGTGTCGTGCCCTCGCACCGCGGCGGCGACCACATCGCGCACAGCGAAGGGTTGCAGCGATCCGCCGAGCGGACCCCACGTGACAACACCGACGCCGTCGCGACGGGGCACAGCGTCGCGGAGCGCTCGAGCGGAGAGCCGGCCAGCGGTCTGGTGCAGGTCACCCCAGCGCACGCCGTCTCGGCCCTCGAGCCCCAACACCCGATCGAGCCCGGGACCAAGGGGATCGGCGTCGACGACCAGCGAGGGCGTCTGCCGGGCGGCAACCTGACCGAGAGCGGCAGCGAAGACGGAGGCCCCTGCCCCGCCGGAACCGGCGACTACTCCGATCAGGCGGCCCTGCCGACGCTCGGCGGGGTCGACATCGAGAAACTGCTCCACCACCCACTCCGCGGAGTCGGGCAACTGCGTCACCGTCCGCGCACCCAACTCCAGTGCCGTGCGCCATACCCCCGGGGCCACCTCGCCGAGCGCCACCACGTGAAGAGCGTCGCGCCGAGGCGGAGAGAGGTCGGCGACCTCGGCGGCCACCTCGGCTCCGACCAAGACGAGCGGCGCCACGGCATAGACCCGGACACAGCTCGCCCAGTCGTCGGCCACCACCGGGCTCACCCCCGCCGCGGCTGCCAGCCGCAGCAACTCCTCACGCAGGACAGGGTCACGGGTCACGATCACAGGCGGTGTCATACCCGTGTCATGCCCGCGCGCGACGGTCGGCAATCCGGCCGATATGCGCCTGTGGATAATTCGCGCCACGGCCCCTTGCCGGAGCCACCGCGGCCTGCGGTCACACCGAGAAGTCAACCCCCTGGGCGAGCGGGAGTTCCCCGGAGTAGTTGATGGTGTTGGTGGCCCGGCGCATGTAGGCCCGCCAGGCGTCGGAGCCCGACTCGCGGCCGCCACCGGTCTCCTTCTCGCCGCCGAAGGCTCCGCCGATCTCGGCGCCCGAGGTCCCGATGTTGACGTTGGCGATGCCACAGTCGGAGCCGACCAGGAAGCGCTCGGCCTCGGCCTGGTCCTGGGTGAACACCGACGACGAGAGGCCTTGTGGCACGGCGTTGTTGAGCGCGATGGCCTGGTCGAAGTCGTCATAGGGCAGCACATACAGGAGCGGACCGAAGGTCTCTTCGGCGACCACCCCCGTCTGCTCCGGCATCCGTACGACGGCCGGGCAGACGTAGTAGGCAGCCTCAGTCTGATCGGTGAGCAGCCGTTCTCCGCCGACCACGATCCGCCCGCCTTCGTCCCTCGCGCGCTCGAGGGCGGCGACGAGTCGCTCGTACGATGCCTTGCCGATCAGCGGCCCGACCAGTGACCCCTCCATCGGGTCGCCCACGGGCAGCCGGCCGTAGGCCTCGGCCAGGCGGTCGGTCAGTTCGTCGATCACGGAGCTGTGGGCGATCACCCGGCGCATCGTCGTGCACCGCTGACCGGCGGTTCCCGCGGCGGAGAAGACGATGCCACGCACCGCCAACTCCAGGTCGGCCGAAGGGGTGACGATGGCGGCGTTGTTGCCGCCCAACTCCAACAGGCTGCGACCGAAGCGTGCCGCGACTCGCGGGCCGACCTCGCGACCCATCCGGGTGGACCCGGTGGCCGAGAGGAGCGCGACGCGGGAATCGTCGACCAGCGCCTCGCCGACCGGGCGGTCGCCGAGCACGACCTGCGACAACCCCTCCGGTGCATCGGTTTCGGCGATCGCCCGATCCAGCAACCCAGAGCAGGCCAGAGCCGTGAGCGGCGCAGCCTCCGACGGCTTCCATACGACGGGATCACCGCAGACCAACGCGATGGCGACATTCCATGACCACACGGCCGCTGGGAAGTTGAACGCGCTGATCACCCCGACCACGCCCAGGGGATGCCAGGTCTCCATCAGCCGGTGCCCCGAACGCTCCGACGTCATGGTGCGGCCGTAGAGCTGGCGCGACAGCCCGACGGCGAAGTCGCAGATGTCGATCATCTCCTGGATCTCCCCGGCCGCCTCCGAGGTGATCTTTCCGACCTCGAGCGACACCAGCGTGGCGAGGTCGGGCTTGTGCTCGACCAGCAGCTCACCGAACCGTTTGACCAACGCACCCCGCTGCGGTGCCGGCACCACTCGCCACCTGTCGTAGGCCGCGACCGCACGCGACACGGCGGCGGTCACCTGGTCGGGGGTGCTCCAGGCGACCCGAGCCAACTCCTCGCCGTTGATCGGCGACGGGACGACATGATCACCTGCCTTCGCGGCGAGATCGACGCCACAGGCGGCCGCGGCCTCAGCGGCCAACGCCGCCAAGGACCCGGGGGCGGGCAGCGTGGCGGCGGAAGTGGCCGGGGCATCGGTGGTGGTCATGCGTCCCATGATGCCCCCCGGTCGAACAGGTGCTGCGCCGCCTCAGACGATGACGTGCTCGATCGTCGTCTCCGCTGCGAAACGATCAAGCGAGAGCGAAGCGACGTCGATCACCGGTGGCTGCCCCAGACACAGATCACGGACGACTTCGCCGACCGCAGGCCCCATCAGGAAGCCGTGTCCGGAGAAGCCGGTCGCGTAGACCACGTCGCCCACCCGGCCGACGAGCCCGTTGTGATCCGGCGTCATCTCATAGAGCCCTGCCCACCCGGTGCGGATTCCGAGCTCTGCCAAGCGCGGGGCGCGTCGCTCGATGGCGTCGGCGAGGCCGGTCAGCCAGGCGTCGTCGCGGTCGAGCTCGAAACCGGGCGTCTGCTGGCGGTCCGACATCCCGATCAGCAGCCCGTCGCCTTCATTGTGGAAGTAGAACGAGGTGGAGAAGTCGATGGTCATCGGGGTATCCGAACGTCGACCGGGGAGGACCTCGCTCACCACGATCTGCCGGCGCACAGGAGTGACCGGCAGCGGCAGTCCAGCTAGTTCGCCGACCAGACCCGACCAGGCGCCGGCGGCGATCACGAGTACATCGCACGTGACCTCTCCCATCCCGGTGGTCACCGTGTGGCCGCCGGTCGGGTCGGGAGCGATCGCCGTCACCTCGGCGCGGGTAAACACCCGGGCGCCGTTGCGACGGGCCACCGAAACGTAACCCTGCACGACCGCTTCGGGCGCGCAGTGGCCGTCGGTGGGCGACCACGCTGCCGCGACGAGGCCCTCTGTAGCGATCAGCGGCGAGAGCTCCTGCGCCGCACGGGGCGTGATCATCCGGCTCGCTACCCCGAGCGAGTTCTGGAGCGCGACGCTGGCGTCGAACCGAGCCTCGTCGTCGGCGTTGTCGAGGCAGAACAGATAGCCCACCTGATGGAAATCGATCTCCTGCCCGTAGAGCTCGTCGAACCGCGCGAAGGTCTCCAAACCGCGGTGCCCGAGGCGGATATTGACCTCGTCGGAGAACTGCGCCCGTACGCCGCCGGCCGACTTGACCGTCGACCCGCCACCCAGGTGGCCGCGTTCGAGCAGGACGACATCGACGCCCGCCGTGGCCAGATGAGCGGCGCTGCTCACCCCGATCACGCCACCGCCGACGATCACGACCTCGGCCCGGGCGGGAAGAGAGCGCGAGCCGGTGGTCGTCATACGCCGCATCGTAGGGAAAGCGCCTCGGAGGGTTCCGGCAACCTAGACTGACGAAGTGTTGCCGGCCCGCACTGCCGCCTTCTTCGACCTCGACAAGACCATCATCGCCAGGTCGAGTTCGTTGGCGTTCACCAAGCCCTTCCAGGCGGGAGGGCTGCTGTCCCGCCGGACGATGCTGCGCTCGGCCTATGCGCAACTGTTGTTCAGCATCGGCGGCGCGGACCACGACCAGATGGAGAAGATGCGGGTCTTCGTGTCACGGATGTGCGAGGGCTGGGATGTCGCCACCGTCCGCGAGATCGTCGCCGAGACGCTGCACTCCACGATCGAGCCGATGGTTTTCGACGAGGCGGTGTCGCTGATCGACGACCATCGGGCCCGGGGCCACGACATCGTCATCGTCTCCGCCTCCGGCGCCGAGGTCGTCGAACCCATCGGCGCCCTGCTCGGCGCCGACACCGTCATCGCCACCCAGATGGGGATCATCGACGGGAAGTACTCCGGCCAGATCGAGCACTACGTCTACGGCGAAGAGAAGGCCCGCTCCATCGAGCGGTTGGCCGAGGAAGTCGGGTACGACCTGGAGTCGTGCTTCGCCTACTCGGACTCGAGCACCGACGTGCACATGCTGGAGATCGTCGGGCACCCGTCGGCGGTGAACCCAGACAAGGAACTGCGCAAGGTGGCCACCGCCGAGGGCTGGCCCGTGTTGCTCTTCACGCGTCCCGTCGCCCTGCGCAGCCGAGTGCCGTTTCCGCCGACCAAACCGGCGCTCGCCGCCCTGGCGATCGGCGGCGCCATCGCCGTCGGCGGACTGCTCTGGTCCAACGCCCGGCGGCGCCGAATCGGCTGACCGCGCTCCCCACTCCGATTCGTCTGCGGGTTGACGGGTCGTTTGCCGCCTGAGCGAGACAGACGAATCGGAGTTCCCCGGGGCCGCCCCCGCAACACACGGGGTGGGCGCAAAGTCAACCCTTGTTCCTTGGCCGGGGGCGGCGTAGAAAGGAGACAGAGAACTCCATAGACAGCA
Organism: uncultured Actinomycetota bacterium; assembly: GCA_963781605.1. Lineage (GTDB taxonomy): Bacteria > Actinomycetota > Actinomycetes > Propionibacteriales > Nocardioidaceae > Nocardioides. Next base: position 62,756 of record CAWAGO010000008.1, on the reverse strand, counting down.
CGTGAGCCGAGTACCCACGCGGCGATCTACCCTTCCAACCAGGGCGCGAGCCACTCGGGATACTCCCGGGGCCGCAGTTAGATAAGTGCACGCCTGGTAACCCGGAATCACGTGTCAGCGGCGGCATCCGACTCGCTCGGGTGCCGCTCGCATGTCGGGACGATCTGAGCGGATCCGGGTCTTTCGATCACCCGTTCAGCGGACTGAGTTCGGCGCCTTTGGCATAAGCCTCGGCGGCATACAGCGCCCAGGACTGCACCCCTGCCTCGCCGCCGTCGCGATAGCCACGCAGGTTCGATTCGTAGGCCGGACGCAGAGCCAGGTGCCCGGCTTCCGGCACCGTCACCGACGGCGCATCCACGCCGCGAGCGACCAGCACCAGCCGCTCCGCCGCGCGTGCGACCAGACCATTGTGTGAGGCAAAGGGCGCGGCGGCGAGCAGGTCGGCGTGCACGATCGCAGCCACGAGCATCGCCGGTGCCGCCGTCTCAGCGAGGAGAACCGCACCCAGGCTCTGCAGCCGCGCAGCCGCAGCCTCGTCGCGTGGTCGGCCGAGTCGGTCGTCGGAAAGATCTCCGCGCGCGGCCAAGGTGTGCAGCCGCGCCAATGCCTGAGGCGGCGTCGACTTGAAGGTCGGCACCACGCCCAGCAGCGATGTGCACAGCCGCACCGCGGCCCGGGCGACAGCGTCGCCCTCCCCGACCCGGATCTCCTCGAGCGTCGACTCCGACCCCTCCAGGACGGCGCTGGCGTGCGCCCCGCGCAGCAGCGACTCGGCGGTCAGCTCGGGGGAGGTACGCCGCAGCCCCCGGTCGCGCAGGAGCACATCGACGCCGTCGCGCGCAGCGGCATACGCCGACCCCACGCCCTCACGGGCGACCAGCCAAGCCAACGGGTCCGTCACGGCGCACACCCTAGGCGACACCCGGCGAACGTCATCGACGACGGCTTCTCGGGTCACCCGGTTATCGATGACGTTGCCAGAGATCGGAGCCGGTCGCGAGTAGGGTCGGGGCATGGACGAGGAGCTGGAGCGCCCTGCTGATCAGGCCCGCTCGTTCGGGGGTGTGGCCGACGCCTATGAGCGCGGACGACCCACCTACCCGCTCGAGGCGGTGCGCTGGCTGACCGGCGGCGCCGAACCGCTGACCGTGCTCGAACTCGGCGCCGGCACCGGCAAACTGACCGCCCGGCTGGTCGAGCTCGGGCACGACGTCCATGCGACCGACCCCGACGAAAGGATGCTCGCGCACCTGGAACGCGCGGCTCCCCAGGCAGGACGCACCGTCGCCAGCGCCGAAGAGATCCCCCTCGGTGACAACTCCGTCGACCTCGTGGTGGCGGCGCAGGCGTTCCACTGGTTCGACCATGAGCGCGCCCTCGCCGAGATCGCCCGAGTCCTCACCCCCCGTGGGCACCTGGCGCTGGTGTGGAACGAGCGCGACGAACGCATCCCGTGGGTGCGCCGCCTCGGTGCGCTGCTGGCCAGCGAGCAGAATCGCGACGACCTGGAGATGCCGCTGGTGATGTCGGAGCGCTTCGGGTTCGTCGAGGAGGAGTCGTTCAAGCACTGGCAGGACGTCAATCGCGAGTCGATCGTCGACCTGGTGTCCTCCCGCTCATACATCGCCGTGCTCGACGAGGACGAGCGAGCCGCCAAGCTCGCCGACGTCCTCGCCCTCTATGACGACTACGGCCGCGGCATGGACGGCATGCAGTTGCCGTATGTCGTGAAGTGCTATCGCGCTCAGGTGGTCAAGTCACCCGACGTCACCCTGATCGGTGAGGCCAAGGCTGACGAAGGTCCGCGACGAGCTGCGGATCGACGACACCGGCCCGATCTCTGACGGCACCGACACCGACAGCCTGCTGATCGACTTCCGCTGACGGCGCAGTCGTCGGCGACCGCTGCGGCTGCCCCGGGTGCGAACGGGACTGGCAGAGATGCGCGGCAACTGGCCCACCGCTTGGCGCCGCATCCTCGACAGGCGGGGGCCGCGCCAACTACGGTCCTGAGCAAGATGAGGCGCAAGAGGCAGACGTGAGAGGGCCGTGGCCGTTCCGCCGTGCCCATTTGGGAACGGAGTCGGACCGCGCGACCTACCGCACCCTGCACACCGCCTCGTTGGCTTCGCCTGCGTTGCGCGAAGGGCTCACCACCGCCAGCGCGGAACGCAGCATCAAACACCTCCGCACCTTGCTCGGCACGCCGGCGGTGGCGATGACCCGCGACTCTCTCCTGCTCGCATGGGACGGCGCCGGCGACCACCATGGGGAGCAGGCCGCGACTTTGGCTCGAGATGCGATCACCCAGGGCAGCACCCTGGTCGCGCGATCGCCGGAGTTGTCCTGTGATCGCGCGGGGTGCGATGTGCGTCATGCGGTCGTTTCGCCCCTGGTGGTGGAGGAGCGCATCGTCGGGACGCTGCAGGCTTTCACGTCCTATTCCACCGCCGGACTGGTCCGCGCGACCGATGAGGTGGCCGAGTGGGTCTCCGGGCAGCTCTCGCTCGCCGAGCTCGACGCATCGCGCACCCGCCTCATGGAAGCCGAGGTGCGCGCTCTTCGCGCGCAGATCAGCCCGCACTTCATCTATAACTCACTCGGGGCGATCGCGTCGTTCGTCCGCACCGATCCCGACCGCGCGAGAGAGCTGTTGTTGGAGTTCGCCGACTTCACCCGCTACTCCTTTCGCAGCCACGGCGAGTTCACCACGCTCTCGGAAGAGCTGCGGTCGATCGAGCGCTACCTGATGCTCGAACAGGCGCGTTTCGGAGACCGGCTGCGCGTGGTCCTGCGGATCGCCCCCGAGGTGCTGCCGGTAGCGATCCCCTTCCTGTGCCTGCAACCGCTGGTGGAGAACGCTGTGCAGCACGGCCTCGAAGACCGCCCCAACGGCGGGACGATCACGATCTTGGCCCAGGACCTCGACCGCGAATGCCAGATCGCGATCGAGGACGACGGCGCCGGCGAGGACCCCGAGCGAGTCCGCCGCACCCTGGCCGGCGACTCGGCCAACGATTCCGTCGGCCTGGGCAACGTCGACGAACGACTCCGCCGAGCCTTCGGTGACGAATACGGCCTGGTGGTGGAGACCGCTCCCGGCGCGGGCACCAAAGTCACCGTCCGAGTTCCGAAATATGCCCCGGGGGTGCACGCATGACACAACCGAAGTCACCCCGGCCGCGGCTCAGGGTCCTCGTCATCGACGACGAACGCCCTGCCCTTGAAGAGCTCGCCTTCCTGCTGAAGCAGGACGCTCGCATCGACGGGGTGCTCACCTGCGATTCAGCCACGGAGGCTCTGCGAGTGCTCCAGGAGCTCGAAGTCGACGTCGTCTTCCTCGACATCTCCATGCCGGGTCTGAGTGGGCTGGAGTTGGCCCAGGTACTCGCTCGATTCAAGACCCCGCCGCCCATCGTCTTCGTCACCGCCCACGAACAGCACGCGGTGGACGCGTTCGAACTCAACGCGATCGACTACGTGCTCAAACCGGTTCGGCAGGATCGGCTGGCCGAGGCGGTCCGCCGCGTCATCGAGGGGGTACGCCGTCCGCCCCCGCGCCCCGACGACCAGATCGCGGTCGAATTGGGAGGCCGGACCCGCTTCCTGTCGCGGGCCGACGTTCGCTACGTCGAGGCTCACGGCGACTACGCGCGGCTGCACACGGCCGAGGGCAGCCATCTGCTGCGCACACCGCTGACGACGCTGGAACAGGAATGGCGCGAGGCCGGGTTCGTGCGGATCCACCGCTCGCTGCTGGTCTCGCTCATGCATATCGAGGAGATCCGCACCGATCCCGGCCGGTGCACGGTCGTGGTCGGTGGCCAGGAACTGTCGGTGAGCCGGCGGCATACGCGCGAGCTACGAGATCTGCTCGTGCGAGGCAACAGGCCAGGCGGAGCCTCGTGACCGAGCCCGGTCAGGAGCCCGCACCTGTGCGAGTGCGGGTCACCTCACCGCAGACGAGGGGAGCCACCCGGCCGATCGCTCGTACGGTGACCACGGAGATCGATGCTCAGACCGAACTCGGCGCGATCTATGTCAGGTCGCTGCTTCGCGCCCAGCTCAGGCTGGCGATGGGCATCTTGTTCCTACTGGGGGTGTTGCTCGGCGGTCTTCCTCTGCTCTTCGCCTTCGCGCCGAGGCTCGGCGCCTACCAGGTCCTCGGGATGCCGCTCGCCTGGGGCCTGCTCGCGTTCGGCGTCTATCCCGTTCTCATCGTGCTCGGGTGGGCCTACGTGCGCCGCGCCGAACGCACCGAGCGCGACTTCATCGCGATGGTCGAAGACCGATGAACCAGGCTGCCGGGATCACCGCCGTCGTCGTGGTGTCGGTCCTGACCATCGTGATCGGGACCTGGGGACTGCGCCTCTCCCGGACCACGTCGGACTTCTTCGTCGCCTCCCGGACTGTGCGTCCCGGGCTCAACGCCTCAGCGATCGGTGGCGAGTACCTCTCGGCGGCGTCCTTTCTCGGGGTGGCCGGCCTGGTCCTCGCCTACGGCGCCAAAATGCTCTGGTACCCCGTCGGCTGGACCGCGGGCTATCTGGTCCTGCTCGTCCTGGTGGCGGCCCCGTTGCGTCGCTCGGGCGCCTACACCCTGCCGGACTTCGCTGAGGCTCGGCTCGCCTCGCGACACGTACGCTCCGCCACCTCATTGATCGTGGTCGCCATCGGCTGGCTCTATCTGCTGCCTCAGTTCCAAGGGGCCGGCCTAACGCTTCGCCTGGCTACCGGCCTCGACGTGCGCTTGGGTGGCCTCGTCGTGGCGGTCGTGGTGTTGATCAATGTGCTGGCCGGGGGCATGCGCTCGGTGACGTTCGTCCAAGCATTTCAATACTGGCTGAAGCTGACGGCGTTGTTGATTCCCGCGTTGTTCTTGCTGATGGTGTGGTTCGGCGACGGCTCGCCGGCCCCTGCCGACGTCGCCTTCGATCTTCCCGGACAGATCGGCAGTTGGGCCGATCCGATGGCGTTGGGCACCGGTCAGAGCGGCCATCCGCTCTATACGACCTACTCGATCATTGTCGCCACCTTCCTCGGCACGATGGGGCTGCCGCACGTCGTGGTGCGCTTCTACACCAACCCCGACGGCCGGGCCGCGCGCCGGACCACCCTGGTCGTCCTCGGACTGCTCGGACTGTTCTATGTGTTGCCGCCGGTCTACGGCGCTCTCGGTCGGGTGTATGCGGGCGACCTGGTGCTGTCCGGGAGCAAGGACACCGTCGTGCTCGAACTCCCCGATAGGATGATCGGCGGCACCGCAGCCGACCTGCTCACTGCGTTGCTGGTCGCGGGAGCGTTCGCGGCGTTCCTGTCGACCTCGTCCGGGCTGACCGTCGCTGTCGCGGGGGTGGTCTCTCAGGACATCGTGAGCCGTTGGCTGCCGGGGGTGACGTCGTTCCGTGTCGCGGCCATCGTCTCGGTGGCGTTGCCCTACACCTTGGCCGTGCTGGCCGAGGATGTCGGCGTCGCGACCGCGGTCGGGTTGGCCTTTGCCGTGGCTGCCTCGACGTTCTGTCCGCTCCTCGTCTTGGGCATCTGGTGGTCGCGCCTCACCGATGCGGGCGCGCTCGCCGGGCTCACCGTCGGGGGGTTGCTGTCCGGTTTCGCCGTCGCCCGGACCTTCGTTGCCTCCGGTGGCGACGGCTGGTCGGAGGCGTTGCTGTCACAACCCGCGGCCTGGACGGTGCCGACCGCCTTCCTCACCATGATCGTCGTGTCGTTGCTCACCCAGCAGCGACGCCCCGCGCACGTCACTACCTTCATGGTGCGCCTGCACACTCCCGAGGCGGTGCGCGTGCAGCGCGGCTGAGGTCGCGGCTCGCCACCTCCGGTTCAGCGGTACGCGTCAGTCGGTGCCCTCGCGGGGCGGCGACAGGAGTCGCCACGCCGCACTGGCTGCGAGTACTCCGCCGCCGAAGACGAGCACGATGCCTGGGCCGGGCAACCAGCCCTCGAACCGCACCAGGCGGATCAGGTGGATCAGTTGCCACAGTGGGAGCGTGATGGCGACGGCCCCGAAGATCGCTGCCTGGACGCCGGCGATCCGCTTGGCCGGAATCAGCCCGCCAGCCAGCCCCAGCATGGCGGCATAGAACGTCCACAGGCCGGGGCCACGCGCGCCTGAGATGGCTCCGGCCGCCGTGTCGACCCAGGGCATGAACGAGCCGAGGATCACCATGATCGTTGCGATCAGCAGCGATCGGCGTGCCGGGTCGACCCCCCGGCGGCGAGGGCGCACTGCGCCCGACGTCGATGACGACGGGTCATTCTGGGGCTCCGGCATGCCCCGACCCTACGGTGCCTGGCGACGCGGCGGGAGACCTCGAGGGACCACCAGGAGACCATCGGGCGCCGAAGCACGCTGAACGGTCCAGGCAGCGCGTCGAACGGTCGCCGCGCACGGTTGCTCGGGCCGAGATCGGCCGACCTTTCGTCGTTCCCACGTGACCGCTCATCGCAATATATGACCGCAGTCACACGGAGACCTTGACCCTTCCCGAGCCCGCACGGTTGCCTTCAAGCCACGTGCAGGCCGCCCCTCGGGTGATCGATCAAGCCAGCGCCGTCCGTCATCGCGACGCCGAGAAAGGGACCACCAAATGGATCAGAGGCAGCGCCAGGAGTACTGGCGCAAGAACCTGCGGCTCATGGCAGCACTCCTCACCGTGTGGGCACTCGTGTCCTTCGGCGCGGGGATCTTGTTCGTGGAGCCGCTCAACAAGATCGTGATCGCAGGATTCCCACTGGGTTTCTGGTTCTCCCAGCAGGGTTCGATCCTCGTGTTCGTGGCCCTGATCGCCATCTACGTCTGGCGCATGGACAAGCTCGACGCCAGCTACGGCATCGACGAGTACGAGCAGGAGGTGCACCACTCATGACCACGATCCAACTCTGGACCTTGATCTTCGCGGTCCTCACCTTCTCGGTCTACATCTACATCGCGTACGCCAGCCGGGTCTCCGACACGGCCGGTTTCTATGTCGCGGGCGGCGGCATCCCGGCTCCTGCCAACGGCGCTGCCATCGCGGCCGACTGGATGAGCGCGGCGTCCTTCATCTCACTGGCCGGCATCGTGGCCTTCGCCGGCAACGGGTATGCCGGTTCGGTCTATCTGATGGGGTGGACCGGCGGCTATGTGCTGCTCGCGCTGTTGCTGGCGCCCTACCTGCGCAAGTTCGGGAAGTACACCATCCCGGACTTCGTCGGTGACCGCTACAACGAGACCGCGCGCCTGATCGCCGTCCTCGCCGCCATCGTCGTGTCCTTCGTCTATGTCGCCGGCCAGATGGCCGGTGTGGGCGTGGTCTTCCAGCGCTTCCTCGGCGTCACCAACACCTGGGGAATCATCATCGGCATGGCGGTGGTGTTCTTCTACGCCGTGCTCGGCGGCATGAAGGGCATCACCTGGACACAGGTGGCGCAGTACTCCGTCCTGATCGTGGCCTACATGATCCCGGCCGTCGCGGTGTCCACCAAGGTCACCGGCGTGCCCGTTCCGCAGATCGGCTTCGGCCAGATCCTCGAAGAGTTGAACGGCCTCCAGGTCGACCTCGGGTTCGCCGAATACACCCAGGCGTTTAGCCAGACCAGCATGCTCAACATGGTGTTGATCACGGCGGCGCTGATGTTCGGCACCGCCGGCCTGCCCCACGTGATCGTTCGCTTCTACACCGCCAAGAGCGTGCGAGCCGCACGCTTCTCCGCGCTGTGGGCGCTGTTCTTCATCGCGCTGCTCTACACCACCGCTCCGTCGGTGTCGGCGTTCAGCAAGCTCAACATCATCAAGGAACTCTCGGGTACCCCGATCGCCAACACGCCCGCTTGGTTCACCACCTGGAGTGATGTCGGTCTCGCGTCGGTGAACGACCTCAATGGCAACGGTCTCATCGACTACGTCGCGGACCCGGCCCTCAACGAACTGGTCATCAACAACGACATCATCGTGCTGGCCTCTCCCGAGGTCGGCGGCCTGCCCGCGCCGATCGTGGGTCTGGTCGCCGCAGGCGCCCTGGCCGCGGCGCTGTCCACGGCATCGGGTCTGCTGCTGGTGATCTCGTCTGCCGTCGCCAACGACGTCTACTTCAAGAAGATCAACCCGATGGCGACCGAGGCACGTCAGCTGATGGTCGGGCGGATGGCCATGGCCGGCGCGATTCTGGTGGCCGGCTACCTGGGCATCAACCCTCCAGGATTCGTCGCGCAGGTGGTCGCCCTAGCCTTCGGACTCGCCGCCGCGAGCTTCTTCCCAGTCCTGGTGCTCGGCATCTTCTGGAAGAACTGCACGGCGTCGGGAGCCGCAGCCGGCATGATCACCGGTCTGGTGGTGACGCTCAGCTACATGCTGTGGACCATCGACATCTACGGCGACGGCGCAGGGTTCTTCGACATCCCGGAAACCGGGTTCGGCACCGTCGGGATGCTGATCAACTTCGCAGTCACGATCATCGTCTCGCAGTTCACCACGAAACCCTCTGCGGTGATGCAGGAGCTGGTCGAGGAGATCCGCTACCCCGGTCACACGCAACTGGTGGCCAAGCACGCCGAAGGTGAGGAACTGCACTGATTCGCTGACGGGGCGCGCCGACTCGGGGCGCCCCGTCAGCCCGCTCGCGGCTCGCGCCGAGCCGATACTCTGACAAAACTCGACCACACTCGGCGCGCCGCACAGTTCGACCACTCGCGACCACGGACTCAGACAGAGGAGAACCCCACCGTGAACGACCAGTCCCCGGACGCCCTCTCCAACCTCCTGCACGAGGAGCGCCGCTTCGCTCCCCCGGAGCAGTTCGCCGCCAACGCCAACGTCACCGCCGAGGCCTACGATCGCGCGGCCGAAGACCGGTTGGGCTTCTGGGAGTCGGCCGCCGAGCGCCTCGATTGGGGCCAGAAGTGGGACCAGGTCCTCGATTGGTCCAACCCACCGTTCGCCAAGTGGTTCACCGGAGCCACCATCAACGCCGCGGTCAACTGTGTGGATCGGCACGTCGACGCCGGCAACGGCGACAAAGTCGCCCTGCACTGGATCGGCGAGCCGGAGGACGACACCCGCGACCTCACCTACTCCGACCTCAAGGACGCCGTCTGCCAGGCCGCCAACGCCCTGCTCGAATTGGGTGTCACCAAGGGCGAGCGCGTTGCGATCTACATGCCGATGATTCCCGAGACGGTGGTGGCGATGCTCGCCTGTGCCCGCATCGGCGCTCCTCACACGGTCGTCTTCGGTGGCTTCTCCGCAGACGCCCTGGCCTCGCGCGTCAAGGACTGCCAGGCGAAGCTGATCATCACCTCCGATGGCGGCTACCGTCGCGGCTCACCCTCCGCGCTGAAGCCGGCCGTCGACGAGGCGTGCGCCAAGGTCGCGGACCCCGACCTCAAGGTGGTGGTCGTGCGGCGCACGGGCCAGGACCTCGGCGAGAACACGTGGAACGACGACCGCGACCACTGGTGGCATGACGTGGTCGACACCCAGTCAACCGAGCACGAGGCGGAGCTCCACGACTCCGAGCACCCGCTCTATGTCATGTACACCTCCGGCACGACGGGCAGCCCCAAGGGCATCTTGCACACGACCGGTGGCTACCTCGTCGGCACGTCCTACACCCACTGGGCGGTGTTCGACCTCAAGCCCGAGACCGACGTCTACTGGTGCACCGCCGACGTGGGCTGGGTGACCGGGCACTCCTACATGGTCTACGGCCCGCTCGCCAACGGCGCCACGCAAGTGATGTACGAAGGCACCCCGGACTCGCCCCACAAAGGCCGCTGGTGGGAGATCATCGAGAAGTACGGCGTCACGATCTTCTACACCGCCCCCACCGCGATCCGCACCTTCATGAAGTGGGGCGACGACATCCCAGCGGGGTTCGACCTCTCCTCGGTGCGGCTGCTGGGTTCGGTCGGTGAGTCGATCAACCCCGAGGCCTACATGTGGTACCGCGAACACATCGGGGCCAACCAGGCACCGATCGTCGACACGTGGTGGCAGACCGAGACCGGCCAGATCATGATCTCGCCGCTGCCAGGCGTCACCCACGGAAAGCCCGGCTCGGCGATGACGGCGCTTCCCGGCATCGCCGCCGACGTGGTCGACGACGACGCCGAGTCGGTACCCAATGGCTCGGGCGGCTACCTGGTGCTCAAGGAGCCGTGGCCGGCGATGCTCCGCACTCTGTGGGGCGACGATCAGCGTTTCAAGGACACCTACTGGTCGCGTTGGCCCGGCCTGTACTTCGCCGGCGACGGAGCGAAGAAGGACGAGGATGGTGACGTCTGGCTGCTCGGTCGCGTCGACGACGTGATGAACGTGTCCGGGCACCGGCTGTCCACGACCGAGATCGAGTCGGCGTTGGTGTCGCACCCGAAAGTCGCCGAGGCCGCGGTCGTCGGCGCCGCCGACGAAACCACCGGCCAAGCAGTGTGCGCCTTCGTGATCCTGCGCGAGGCGGCCGGCGACGGCGGGGAGGACATCATTCAAGAGCTCCGCAACCACGTCGCCAAGGAGATCGGAGCGATCGCCAAGCCCCGGCAGATCATGGTCGTGGCGGAGTTGCCGAAGACCCGCTCGGGAAAGATCATGCGGAGGCTGCTCAAGGATGTCGCGGAGAAGCGCGAGGTCGGCGACGTCACCACCCTCGCCGACTCCTCGGTGATGAGCCTGATCCAGCAGGGCCTCTCCGGCAAACCAGGCGACGAATAACCCACCTGCCCCCCCTCACCACCCCGCGGCGTCGGAGGCTTGCGTCATACGGTCGGAGCCGTCTATAGCTCTCACCGTATGACGCCTCAGGCGATGCGGGCTTGCGTCATACGGTCGGAGCCGTCTATAGCTCTCCCCGTATGACGCCCCACCGCGTCGCGGGCTTGCGTCATACGGTCGGAGCCGTCTATAGCTCTCACCGTATGACGCCCTGCCCCGGTTCGGGCTTGCGTCAGGGGGTGGCGTGGAAGCGGTCTCGGTGACCCAGCGCCAGAGCGCCGAGCACGGCCGCGATGAGCGATCCGGCGAGGACGGCGGTCTTGGCGGCCTCGCCCTCCTCGCGCCCGAAGGAGAGGTCACAGACCAGCAGCGACACCGTGAAGCCGACGCCGGCGAGAATGGCCACGCCGATGATGTCGCGCCAGGTGATCTCGGCGTTCAGCTCGGCATGAGTGATCCGGGTGACGATGAACGCCCCGGCAAGAACGCCAACCGGCTTGCCGAGCACCAGCCCCAGCACCACACCGATCACGACCGGGTCTCTGATCAGCTCGCCGCCACCCTTGATGGCGACGCCGGCCGACATCAACGCGAAGAAGGGCACCGCAACTGCCGCGGACAGCGGCGACAACAGGTGCTCGAGATACTCCGCCGTGCTCTCGTCGTCTTCGTCGCGGGTGCAGGTGGTGAGCAGCCCGAAGGCCACACCGGCGATGGTCGCATGGATCCCCGACTCGTGGAGGAACCACCAGCCGATCAACGCGATCGGGATGTAGAACACGGGTGTCGACACATTGAATCGTTGACCGGCATACCAGGCCGCGAAGGTCGCCAGCGCGATCATCAGCGCGGTCACGTGCAGTGTCTCGGTGTAGAAGACGGCGATAATCACGATGACGATCAGGTCGTCGACGACCGCGAGAGTGAGCAGGAAAGCCCGAACCGACGATGGCAGATTGGAGCCGACCACCGCGAGCACCGCGAGTGCGAAGGCGATGTCGGTGGCGGCCGGGATCGCCCAACCGCGTGGTTGGCCCGCCTCGGACCCCAGGTTGATCACCAGATAGATCAGGGCAGGCACCATGACGCCGCAAATCGCGGCGGTGATCGGCACCGCGGCATCCGCAGGTTTGCGCAGGCTACCGAGAACGAACTCGCGCTTGAGCTCCAGCCCGGCCACGAAGAAGAACACCGTCAGGGCGCCATCGGCGGCCCAATGCTCGATGCTGAGCGGACCGATGTAGTAGTCACGCAGCGCCTCATAGATGTCACCCCACGGCGAGTTCGCCCAGATGACTGCGATCGCGGCGGCCACCAGGGCGACCCCGCCGCCGACGGTTTCCTTACGGAACAGGTCACCCAGAAAGGTGCTCTCGCGCTAGTCGTAGTCGGGGAATATGAAGTTGCGCTTCGGTTCCACGTCACTCAAGGCGCATCCTCCGTCAGCGGTCGTCTACGAGTGCTCCGATCGTAGCGTCTCCCGGAGGCGGGTTCGGTCCGGGACCGGGGCGCGATAAGGTCGGACCCGGCCATCAGCCGCAACGAGGGGAAGAGATTTTCATGGCGGGCGAAGGGAAGCACAAACAACCGGTGATCGAAGAAGAGCCGACCATCGGTCGATTGGTATCCGACGCCTCGCGTGACATCTCCACGTTGGTGAACAAGGAGATCCAGCTCGCGAAGTCGGAGCTGCGTCTGAGCGTGAAGAACGGCGGCGTCGGGATCGGGCTCTTCGCCGGGGCCGCGGTGTTCGGCATTCTCGCTGTCATCATGCTCTCGGTCGCCATCGCCTATCTGATCCACTGGAACGGTTCGGGTCTCGACCTGCACTGGGCGTTCTTGATCGTCTTCGCCTTCTACCTGTTGATCGCGGCGATCCTCGGCTTCATCGGTCTCCGCAAGGTGAAGAAGGTCCGTGGCCCCGAGCGTGCGATCGAGCAGGCGCAGGAGACCAAGCGAGCGCTGACCAAGCGCTGACGCGAGTGGCGGGCTGCCTCAGCCGGCGCAGGCGCCGGTGCTGACGCGCTGGCTGGCGGAGATACCGGCCGCCGCCGTCTCCGCGAGCTGATCGACGGTCAACGCGTAGCCAGTCTCGGAATCCGTGATCGAGGCGGCGAAGACCATCCCCAGCACCCGTCCACGCGAGCTCACCAACGGACCTCCGGAGTTGCCCGGCCGGATCTTTCCGCGCACGGAGTAAACCTCGCGCACCACGGTGGACTCGCCATAGATGTTGGGCGAGCGCAATCGTTGCTCTGCTCGGATCCGAGCCGTTTGGATGTCGAACGGGCCGTCTTGTGGATAGCCGACGATCGCAACGCCTGCGCGCGGCTTGGCCTCGCCTCCGAAGCGCAACGGCTGGATGGGGGTGTCGACAGCCAGCACGGCGATATCGAGGTCGGGGTCGTAGACGACCACCGTCGCCGGCACGGTGCTGTTGCCGATCACGAGTTCGGGGTCGCGCACGCCGGCCACGACGTGGGCGCTGGTCATCACCCGGTCGGGCGCATAGACGAACGCGGTGCCCTCGACGCCGTTCTTGCAGCGGTTGGTGCCATAGAGCTTGAGGACAGCTTCCTCGGTGCGGACGACGTCGGGGTCGTCGAGCAGCCGGGAGGGTCCGGCTTCGACCTCGACGATGCGCTCCGGCGCGAACGGCTCCAGATAGCGCGGGAACAGACTGGCGCCCACCACTTCGTCGAACCCGGACACGAAGTCCTTGATTTGGCCCGGCATGACCTCGTTCACCGTGGCCAGCACCGCCGACGACCGAACCTGCTCGGTGACCGGCCCGAGGCGTGAACCCGACACGGCCAAGCCCAGGGCCCAGGCCACGACCAACGAGGCCAAGGCGCTCAACAACGCCCCCCCGAACGCGTCGAGCACGCGCGCCGGCTGCCAGGTCACCTTGGCCCTGATCCGGGCGCCCAGGAACTGGAGAAGGGCCTGACCGATCGACGCGCCGGCGATCACGATGAAGAGGGCGCCCAGCGACACCCACAGCGACGGCTTGGCGTTGCCGAGCGCGATCGGCGCGAGCCAGATTCCCAGTGCGCCGCCTGTGAGCAGGCCCAGGGTCGCGAACGCGCCCGTAATGAATCCCTGCCAGTAGCCGGACAGCGCATAGGTGCCCACCAGCACCAACAAGATCCAGTCGAGAAGGTTCATCTAGATCTCCTGCCGGGGTCTGCCGTCTGCGATCGCGCCGCCGGGGGAGATCCCGCTGCGGGCCGCGCACCACCTTGCACCATCGAGGCGGGCACATCACGCAGGCGGCCCGCATCCCAAGGGCGCGTCCAGCCGACGTGGTCGAAAAGTCGCGACACGATGCCGGCCGTGAAACCCCACAGCAGCAATTCCTTGCGCTCACCCATCACGAAGCCGGGCCCGCGGTAGCCACTCGGATGCCGCACCGTCACCCGGTGGTCAGGGTCGAGCAACTCGGCGACCGCCTCGAGATAGACGGCGTGCACCTCGTCGGGGTCGACAGCGTCAACCGGCCCGACCGGTCCCGGACGCCGCCACCAGCCCAGCACTGTTGTCACCGAGAAGTTGCTGGGCGGCAACCACAGCGGCGGGAGCTCGGCGAAGACCTCGACCCCGCCCGGATCGAGACCGGTTTCCTCCTCCGCCTCACGGAGCGCGGCTTCCACTGGCGTCTCGCCGGGTTCGAGAGATCCCCCCGGAAAGGAGACCTGGCCGGGATGGGATCGCATGTGGTGGGCTCGCTCGGTCAACAACAGGTGTCCGTCGTCGGGCGCGCGTCCGCCGAAAAGCATCAACACGGCGCCCGACCGCGCGTCGGCATCCGCAGGTGGCGCGAAACTGGTCAGATCGACTGCCGTGATCGTCAGGGCAGCGTTCCGCAGGTCGCGCAGCCACTCCGGGATCTCGATCTCCGACGGACTCACAGCGTCACCCCCAGGTGCGTCTCGACCAACTCCGTGAGCTGCTCTTCCGTCGTCAGTGCGCGGTACTCCTGATGGGTGACTCGCCCTTCGGCGTCGACGAACACGAGGAACGGAAGCCCCCGGACGACCGGGAACGGCGCCCGCCCGCTCAGTTCGCCTTCAGGATCGGTGAGCAAGGGGTAGTCGACCCCCGACCGCTCGGCCAACGCGCGCGCCTTGGCGGGCTGAGGGTCGAGATAGTCCACACCGACCACGCCGACCCGGTCGCCATAGAGCTCATGGAACGCCGCGAGGATCGGCATCTCGACCTCGCACGGCCCGCAGTAGGACGCCCAGAGGTTGAGCACCAGCGGGCCACGCAGAGTAGCCAGGTCGGTGGTCCCTGACCCGTCGAAAGCGGCCAGCTCGACCGCGGGCAGAGGCTGGGGGTCGACGAGCGGGTCGATCGCCGTGGACGCCACTCGGGGGCTGGTTTGCGGCTCGGCGGTCGGTGAGCCGCCGACAGTGCAGCCGGTCACTGCGGCTGCCAGCATCGCAGGGGCCAAGAACCTGCCGACCAGTCCTCGCCTCACGCCGGCCCCTGGGTGCGGACCAGTGCCTCGGCAGCGACGGGATCGGTGGGTCCCGCACCGTAGGACGGGCACCAGCGCGCGACCGGACAAGCACCGCAGGCTGGCTTCTTGGCGTGGCAGACCCGTCGGCCGTGCCAGATCAGGTGATGACTGAGGAGGGTCCAGTCGGACTTGGGGAACAGCGTCCCGACGGCGTGCTCGACCTTGACCGGGTCCTCTTCGGTCGTCCAGCCGAGTCGCCGCGCCAGTCGGCCGAAGTGCGTGTCAACCGTAATGCCCGGTAGGCCGAAGGCATTGCCGAGCACGACGTTCGCCGTCTTGCGCCCGACTCCGGGCAGGGTGACCAGATCGTCGAGCCGGGGGGGCACCTCTCCGTCGAAACGCTCCACGAGAGCGTGGCTCAGCTTGAGCAGCGACTCGGTCTTGGCTCGGAAGAAACCCAGCGGCCCGAGCAGCTGCTCGAGGTGCTCGCGCGGTGCCCCTGCCATGGCTTCCGGCGTCGGATAGGCCGCGAACAGGGTCGGCCGCACGGCGTTGACGCGCCGGTCGGTGGTCTGCGCGCTGAGCACGGTAACGACCAGCAGTTGAAAGGGGTTGTCGAAGTCGAGCTCGGCTCGCGCGTCGGGGTAGGTCTCGGCGAGCACTCGGTTGACCTTGCGCGCGCGTCGTACGAGGGAGGTCTCGGGCGCTTGCAGGCTCGCCGCGGCGGCGGAGGGGGCGGTCCGTGGCACGCCTACAGAGTACGGGCGCGCGCCTACCCACACCTGACCGAGGCTCGGTGCGCCAGCGTCCGGCGGGCCGCCCAGCGCATTCTCGCGACCGTTGGCCTCACGCGGGGGTGCCCCGTCGCCCGTGACGCATCTCACTGGATAGGATCGCCCGGAGCCGCTCGACGTACGCGCGGCCGTGGATCGGGAGGCAAGCTGTGGACAACGAGGTACTCCGTCAGGCCCCGCTGTTCAGCGCACTGGACGACGAGGCCGCCACCGCCCTCGGCGGATCCATGTCGGAGACGCGGCTGCGGCGCGGCGAAGTGCTGTTCCACGAAGGTGACGCCGGCGATCGGCTGTATGTGGTCGTCGACGGCAAGGTCAAGTTGGGTCGCACGTCGGCCGATGGCCGCGAGAACCTGCTGGCCATCCTGGGGCCCGGTCAGATGTTCGGCGAGCTGTCGTTGTTCGATCCCGGACCGCGCTCGGCAACGGTCACCGCGGTCACCGACACCAACTTCGCATCGCTGTCCCACGAGGACCTGCTGCGCTGGCTCGACGGTCGACCACAGGTCGCGCGCGGCCTGTTGGCGCAGCTCGCCGGACGACTCCGCAAGGCCAATGACGTCGTCGCCGACCTGGTCTTCTCCGATGTCCCGGGCCGAGTCGCCAAGGCGCTGGTCGACCTGGCCGACCGGTTCGGCCGCACGGCCGACGACGGCATCCACGTGCACCACGACCTGACCCAGGAGGAGCTCGCCCAGCTGGTCGGCGCCTCGCGCGAGACGGTCAACAAGGCGTTGGCCGACTTCGCCGCTCGTGGCTGGCTGCGGCTGGAGCCGCGCTCGGTCGTGATCATGGACGTCGAACGGCTGGCCCGCCGCTCCCGCTGATTCCGCGCCACTGGCATCCGCCGCAGCGGCAAGCCGCGTCCTACTCGGGGAAGGGGGTGGCTGCCCGTGCCGACAACCGCGATCGATCTCGACCTGGAAGCATCGTTCCAGGCGTTCGTCGACACTCGCAGTCGAGCCCTGGCCAGAACGGCCTACCTCCTCACCGGTGACCACCACCTCGCCGAAGACCTTCTCCAGACCGCCCTGTTCAAAGCGGCCCGCAACTGGCACCGCATCCACGGGCACCACGAGGCCTATGTACGACGCATCCTGGCCAACGAGAACATCTCGTGGTGGCGCCGCCGCAAGCTCACCGAAACGCCCCTGGAGATCTACGACGCCGCGGCGCCGACCGGGGACAACGACCTACGGCTGACCCTGGCCGACGCCCTCGGACGGCTCACGGCACGCCAGCGCACCATCTTGGTGCTCCGCTTCTACGAAGACCTCACCGAGGTGCAGACCGCCGAGACCCTCGGCATCTCGGTCGGCGCAGTGAAGTCGATGACCAGGCAAGCCCTCGGCCGGCTGCGCACCCTCGCCCCAGAACTAGCCGAACTCGTCGGAGAAGTTTCATGAGCGACCGACTCAAAGATCAACTCACCCGACTCGGCGAGACCACTCCCGAGCTCACCCTCCCACCCGACCTGTGGCGACGCGGGCGCCGCGCCTACCGACGAACCCAAGCGATGCTCGTGCTCGCGATGATCACGGTGTTGGCCGGGAGCCTTGCCGGCTTCGGATTGCTCTGGGACTCCGCCCGAGTGCCCAGCCCAGCCGACCTGGTGCCGCCGGATAGGGCTCCGACTGTGGCGGCACCGGCTGCGACCACTCTCGGTGTCCCGAACCGCATCTATGCGGTTCCTTGGCGTGCCGGCGACCGACTCCAAAAGGACTTGGCTGTGGGCCGCACGGCGGTCGCGTTCGTCACGAGAAGCGGCATCCCTGTGGTGGTCGACGCAGCCGACGGCTCCTATTCACCCCTCCAGCTGCCCGGCATGACCCCCGGTGACGCCATCGATCGCGCCGAACTCACCGACGCCAACTGGCTCGCACTGTCGCCCGATGGGCGGAAGCTCGCCTACGGAGGCGCCGGCAATCCGTTCGAGGGCGGCTACGAGGTGCGTGTGGTCGACCTGATGAGTGGGCAGGTCACCACGATCGACCTCCCTAATCCCCGAACGGAGGTACGCGCCGTCTCTTGGTCGCCCAACTCCCAGTGGCTGGTCGGGTTCAGTCCGCGAAGCCGAGGGAGCGTTTCTAGCGTCACGCTGGACCTCCCGGCGGTGCGCGTGAACGTCGGCGAGGCCAGGGCCGATCGCATTCCGGTGAAGGCCCACGATCGGGCTCTAGCTGTCACCGACGACGGGGTGGTCGTGATCCTGGCAGGGACCGAATTGCGTACCTGGACTCCCGAGAAGCAGGAAGCGATCCCGACCCCCGTGCGCGTGGTCTTCGGCACCACGGCGGCGATTTCTTCGGCTGGCGAGTTGGCTGTCGGTTCCAGCCCGGTGCGATTCAGCTATGACTACACCACGCCACGGGTGTTCGCCCTCGACGGCGAGGCCCGTGAGGGCTTCACGCTCCCCAAGGAGTCCCCCTCTGGCCGCACTCTGTTCTACCGACCCCTGGGGTGGTTGGACCAGACGCGAGCGCTGTTCTTGGCCTCCACCGACGAACGCGGTCAGCCCGAAGTAGTTGTCGCCTCACGGAGCAACGGCTACCCAAAGGCTCAGCCGCCGCGGGTGATGCGAGTCGACGATCGCCAGCTCGCCAGTTTCACGATCGCCACCGATCTCATGTCAGACGGGGCCCTCACCGTGGAGCGCGCCGAGCCCGACTGGCCGACGTCCGCTCTGTTCCGGTTGGAGCTGATTGCGCTCGCCGCTGGGGCGGGCGCGTTGGGTCTGCGTTGGGCAGTGACCCGTCGACGGCGCCTGTCTTCTTGGCGTATGCCGTCCCGCCGCCGGCGCGGTCCCCCGGACAAGGCGGACCTGCCCCAGACCCACACCCGCCGCTGACCCGCCCTAGCTGGATAGTCCAGTTCGAGATGGTGGTGTACCCGCCAGTGTGGCAGCCATCTCGTACTGGACTATCGAAAATGGTCGGCGCTACCGCGAGGAATGCAGGTAGGCGAGCTGGGCCCGGACCGAGAGTTCGGCCGCCCCCCAGAGCACGGGGTCCACGTCGGCGTAGACCACCTCGACCACTGCGCGGGCCAGGTCGGGGCGGCTGGGGTCGAGCGGTCGAGCTGCTTCGCGCACCTGCTCCAGCCGGTCGCGCCGGTGCGCAAGATAGTGGTCCAGGGCGCTCAGAGCGTCCTCGATGACGGGGCCGTGCCCTGGCCAGACCGCCCCCAGTTCTTGCGCCTCCGCCAATTCGCGTAGCCGCACCAACGAGTCAAGGTAGGCGCCCAGCTCCCCGTCGGGATGGGCCACCACCGTCGTGCCTCGGCCCAACACGGTGTCGCCGGTGAGCACCGCCGATTCCGACCCGACCACGAACGACAACGAATCGGCGGTGTGTCCCGGGGTAGCGACGACCCGCACTTCGACGTCCCCCACAGCGACCACGTCCCCCTCACCCAAGCCCTCGTCGCCGAGTCGCAGGGCCGGATCGAGCGCGCGCACCCCGCACCCCGCTCGCTCGGCGAACGACCGCGCCGCTTCGGAGTGGTCGAGATGATGATGAGTGAGGAGGACGACGTGCACGTCACCCGCCGCGGCGGCCACAGCGTCGAGGTGGCCGACGTCGTCCGGCCCGGGGTCCACCACAATCGAGCGCCCGGTGTCGGGATCGCGCAGCACCCACGTGTTGGTGCCGTCGAGGGTCATCGGGCTGGCATTGGGTGCCAGCACACAGGTAGCGATCGAACCGAATCGGCCGCCCGACCAGAGTTCACTCGGCGTCATGGCGCGTTCCGACGCGCCAACAGGTCCTCGGCTCCCGGCGGGACCGTCATCGTCGCGGCGTCGTCGTTTCCGATCAACTCGGGCAGGAACATCTTCACTGAGCGTTTCCGCGCCACGGCCAACACCTCGCCGGGGTTGGCATACTCCGCGAGTTCGGCGCACGTGAGATAGGTGGGCGGCATCATGTTCAGCTCACCACGTTCGACACGGGCGCACGCTTGCGACGCCGCCTCCCACGCAGCGTGGTCGGACTCACTGGAGACGTCGCGGGTCAGCTGGCCTGCGGGCAGCTCGGCCACGAAGAACCAGGTGCGGAACCGACGCGGCTCGAAGACGGGCGTCAACCAGGCCGCCCACGCGGCCATCAGGTCGGTGCGCAGCACCAGTCCCCTGCGCTCCAATAGATCGGTCATGGAGAGGTCGCGCGACTCCAGAGCATGACGGTCTGCCTCCCAGTCCTCCCCCGTGGTGTCGCTGACGACCGTGCCGTCGGTAGCTCCGGCCAAGAGGACCCCCGACTCCTCGAACGTCTCGCGCACAGCGGCGCAGACCAACGCTTGCGCGAGTAGTGCGTCGGCGTCCAAGCGATCGGCCCAATCCTGCGAAGTCGGCCCCGCCCAATGCCGACGCACCACGGGGCTGAAGTCGCGCTCGTCGACGCCCCCGCCGGGGAAGACGCTCATCCCGGCAGCGAACGCCATGGAGGACGTACGCCGCAGCAGATAGACCTCGGGGTCGGTCGCGCCCGCACGCAGCAGCACCACTGTGGCGGCGTTGCGCGGCTCGGCGGGGGTTCGCACGCCGTCGGCGTACTCCCGGGCGACCCGCAGCAGCTTCGAGGGAACCGGCGGCTTGCGCACCGCTCAGGCTCCAGACGCCGGCTCGACCTCGACAACCACTTCGACCTCGACCGGACACCCCAACGGCAGCGACGACACCCCGACAGCCGAGCGCGCATGCCGCCCGGCGTCACCGAAGACCTCGCCGAGGAGTTCGGAGGCACCGTTGGCGATCTGCGGATGGGCCACGAAGTCAGGTGTCGCGGCCACGAAGACCACTACCTTGACCACACGCTTGATCTCGGCGAGGTCGCCGATCTCTGCCTTGATCGCCGCGAGAGCGTTCAAGGCACACTGTCGCGCGCACTCGATCCCATCGGCGTCCGCGACCGCACCACCGAGCAGGCCGGTCGCGACCAACGTGCCGTCGCGCATCGGGATCTGACCGGCGGTGAACACCAGATCACCGGAGCGCACCGCGGGGACGTAGGCCGCCAGCGGTGGGACGATCTCGGGAAGCTCGAGTCCCAGCTCGGCCAGACGTTGCTCCGGGGAGGGCATCAGCCCTGAACCGGGCGCTTGAAATAGCCGACGAGGTTCTCGGGATTCATACCCGGGGCGATCTGCACCAACTCCCAGCCTTCGGCGCCGAAGTTGTCGAGGATCTGCTTGGCCGCGTGCGTCAGGATCGGCGCGGTGAGGTATTCCCACTTGGTCATGAGGCGACCCTACTCGTCAGTGGAGGCTCGGTTTTCTCCCGGACCTCGTCCTCAGTGACCCCGGGCGCGAGCTCGACCAACACCAGCCCGTCAGGAGTGACGTCGATGACCGCCAGATCGGTGATGATCCGCTGCACCACGCCCAATCCGGTGTAAGGCAGCGAGCACTCGTCGACGATCTTGTAGGAGCCGTCCTTCGCGACGTGCTCCATCAGCACGATCACCCGCTTGGCGCCGTGCACCAGATCCATCGCACCGCCCATCCCTTTGACCATCTTTCCTGGGATCATCCAGTTCGCGATGTCGCCGGCTTTGCTGACTTGCATGGCCCCGAGGATGGCGGCGTCGATCTTGCCGCCTCGGATCATCCCGAAGGAGGTGGCGGAGTCGAAGAACGACGCTCCGCGGCGAAGAGTCACCGTCTCCTTGCCGGCATTGATCAGGTCGGGATCTTCCTCCCCCTCCCACGGATAGGCACCGACGCCAAGGATGCCGTTCTCTGACTGCAGAACCAGTTCCACGTCGTCGGCGACATAGTTCGGAACGAGCGTGGGCAATCCGATCCCGAGGTTCACATACGAACCGTCGGTGAGTTCCGCGGCGGCGCGCGCGGCCATTTCGTCCCGCGACCAGCTCATTGGGCACCTCCGGGGGTCTCGACAGGCTCGACCGCCGAGAGGTCAGTCCCGACCGTCGAGGGGCCAGTCCCGACCGCCGAGGGGCCAGTCCCGGCCGCCGAGAGGTCACTCCCGACCGCCGAGAGGTCAGTCCCGGCAGTCGAGGGGCCAGTCCCGGCCGCCGAGGAGCCAGTCCCGACCGCCAGGGGCCAGTCCCGGCCGCCGAAGGTCGCGGTCGCACGGTCCGTTTCTCGATACGTTTGTCGGCGGCCTGCTCGGGCGTGAGCGGGACGACCCTCTGTACGAAGACGCCTGGTGTGTGGACGTCGTTGGGGTTCAGCTCGCCCGGCTCGACCAACTCCTCCACTTCGGCGATGGTGATGCGGCCGCACATGGCGGCCAGCGGATTGAAGTTGCGGGCGGAGTCGCGATAGATCAGGTTGCCGTGCCGGTCGCCTTTCCAGGCACGCACCAATCCGAAGTCGGCGACGATGGCCGACTCCAATACGAACCGCTTCGAACCCTCCGCGGTCTCGAACTCGCGCACCTCCTTCGCCGGAGAGGCGACGACGACGTTGCCGTCGGCGTCATAGCGCCAGGGCAGACCACCCTCGGCCACCTGGGTACCGACGCCCGTGGCGGTGAAGAAGGCCGGGATGCCAGAGCCGCCCGCCCGCATCCGCTCGGCCAGGGTGCCCTGTGGGGTGAGCTCGACCTCAAGCTCACCGGCGAGGTACTGCCGCGCGAACTCCTTGTTCTCACCGACGTAGGACGAGACCATCCGCCGCAGTCGCTTGGCCATCAGCAGTCTGCCCAGTCCCCACTCGTCGACCCCGCAGTTGTTCGAAACCGCCTCGAGCTCATCGATGCCTGCGGCGAGCACCGCGTCGATCAACACCGACGGAACCCCGCACAGACCGAAGCCGCCCACGGCCAGCCTGGCGCCGCTGGGCACATCTGCCACCGCCTCGGCCGCAGTCGCCACCACCTTGTCCACCACGGCTCCTTTCCCGAACCTCCTCGCGATCCTAGTCATGGCGCGCGGTCTAGGCTGGCCAGCGTGTCCGAGACCACCGATTGGCCGAAAGTACGGCTGCATGTCGTCACGGGAAAGGGTGGCACCGGCAAGTCGACGGTGGCCGCCAGCCTCGCCCTCGCCCTGGCCAGCACCGGCAAGAACGTCTTGGTGTGTGAGGTGGAGGGCCGGCAGGGAATTGCCCGGATGTTCGACGTCGACCCACTCCCCCACGCAGAGACTCGAATCGCCACCGGTCTGGCCGATGCCGAGGGCCACGCTGGTTCGGTGTACGCCCTGCACGTGGACGCAGAAGAGGCGTTGTGGGAGTACCTCAGGCTCTACTATCGCTTGGGGCTGGCGGGCAGGGCCCTGGACCGTTTCGGCGTCGTCGAGTTCGCGACCACCATCGCGCCGGGCGTGCGCGACGTCCTGCTCACTGGCAAGATCTATGAGGCGACCGAGCGCAGCCGTCGCAACAAGGGCGCGCGCACCTATGACGCCGTCGTCCTCGACGCACCGCCGACCGGGCGGATCACTCCCTTCCTCAACGTCAACGACGAGCTGGCCGGCCTCGCCAAGGTGGGCCCGATCCGCGCGCAGGCCGACACGGTGACGACCCTGCTGCGCTCGCCACGGACCGCAGTCCATCTGGTCACGGTCTTGGAGGAGATGCCTGTCCAGGAGACGGCCGATGGCATCGACCAGCTCCGGGCCGCCGGTCTACCCGTGGGCGGCGTAGTCGTCAACCTGGTGCGCCCGCGCGACCTGCCGCCCGACGTTCTGGAGGCAGCCCTCAGCAACGAACTGGACGTGGAACCGCTCAAGGTGGCGCTGAGGGCGGGCGGGCTGCGCCCGACCAAGGCGATGGTCGCGGGGTTGCTGGCCGAAGCCCGCGATCACGCCCAACGCCGCGCGTTGGAGGATGCTCAGCGGGAAACCGTCAGCGAGCTCGGAGTGCCGACCTACGAGCTGCCCCGCCTGCCCGAGGGGCTCGACCTCGGCGGCCTCTATGAGTTGGCGGCCTGCCTCAAGGAACAGGGGATGGCATGAACAGCCCTCGCGGTGCGTCCGGGCCCCATGCGCGACGGTCTCGCTCGCGAGTCGGCCCGCTGACGACCGTCTCCAGCCCCGCTCCGCCACTCGATATCGACGCAATGCTGGATGACCGTGGCACCCGCATCATCGTGTGCTGTGGCTCCGGCGGCGTCGGAAAGACCACGACCTCGGCCGCCCTGGCTCTACGTGCGGCCGAGCGCGGCCGCTCCGTCGTGGTTCTCACCATCGATCCCGCCCGTCGGCTGGCCCAGTCGCTCGGGATCGAAGCCCTCGACAACACCCCCCGCCCCGTGGTGGGCGTCGATTCCGGCGCGGGGGGCGAAATGGCCGCCATGATGCTGGACATGAAGCGCACCTTCGACGAGGTGGTCGAGAGCCAGGCCACCCCTGAGAAGGCGCAGCAGATTCTGGAGAACCCGTTCTATATCGCCCTATCCAGCTCGTTCGCCGGTACTCAGGAATACATGGCCATGGAGAAACTGGGCCAACTGCATCGCAAAGCGCAGGCGCAAGGCACTCCCGACCTGATCATCGTCGACACGCCGCCCTCGCGATCAGCTCTGGACTTCCTCGACGCGCCCGAACGGCTGTCGAGCTTCCTGGATGGCCGGTTCATCCGACTCCTCCTGGCTCCCGCCCGCGGACCCGCTCGTTTCATGACCGCAGGCCTCGGCCTGATCACCAACGCGCTCACCAAGATCCTGGGTGCCCAGGTGCTTCGGGATCTGCAGACCTTCGTCACCGCGGTCGACACGCTCTTCGGAGGATTCCGCCAGCGCGCCCAGAAGACATATGAGCTGCTCCAGACCGACGGCACCGCGTTCTTGGTGATCGCCGCGCCCGAGCCCGATGCGCTGCGGGAGGCGCAATACTTCGTCGAGCGCCTCACGGCCGACCGGATGCCGTTGGCTGGTCTGGTCCTCAACCGCGCGAGTCCGGCGGCCAGTGCGGAGTTGACGGTGGCTGCGGCCATGGCAGCGGCGGAGAAGCTGAAGGCTGGCTCCGGTCGCGGGGATGCGGCGACGGCGGCCGGCTTGTTGCGATTGCACGCCGATCGATCGCTGATGGTGACCCGTGAGGCGGGCCTGATGGGGCGCTTCGCCGCGGCTCACCCCGAGGTGGCCACGGTGGTGGTTCCCGCACTCCCGGTTGACGTGCACGACCTGGCGGGTCTGCGCGAGATCGGTGGTCTCCTCTCGGCCGGCTCGGCTGGCGCCGACTCCCATCCGACAGGGCAGAAATAGCGAAAGCGCGCGGTCCGGACTCAACCGGACCGCGCGCCTAGTCGCTGGCTCTCGCTGGCTCAGACCGTGACGCTGGTCTCCTTGCGGGCCGCCTCGAGGACGGTGCGCCACGAGGTGCCGGGACGACGACGGAGCAGCGCACGACGTTCACGCTCGGTCATCCCACCCCAGACGCCCCACTCGATCTCGTTGTCGAGAGCCTCGGCGAGGCACTCGGTCCGCACGGGGCATCCCGTGCATACTTGCTTAGCCTTGTTCTGCTCGGCGCCACGCACGAAAAGCGCGTCCGGAGCGGCGTTGCGGCACGCGGCCGACATAGCCCAGTCTTCAACCCACATGATGTCCCCACACTGTGATCAGATTGTCGGTGGTTCGTGCTTCCCCCGAAGCTTGTGAACCCTTGTCCCTTGCTGTGACCGCTTGCTTCCCCCCGGAAGCTTGCGGGCCATCCCCCTGTGCTACCAAGGTAAAGCTCCCCTTGGATCGGCGTAAGCCGCTTTATGTTGAATCTTGCATAGTCCATTTGGACTATGCGGGTTCTAGCCTTGCTCGTCTGGGAGAGGGACGGTTGGAGCTAGCACTCATGACGGCAGTCTGGGGAGAAACTTCAAAAAACTTTCCTCATTCCGGAATAACTCCCAGTTCCGCCCGGCTTACGGCCTCCGCCTGAGGCACCGCGAGCCCCAAGGTAGGGGCCATCCGTCGGGGCTTCGTCAACTGGTCCTGGCCACCGGTCGCCCCGTACATTGGTCGCATGTCCATGCCCAGAGACGAGCGTCTTCCCGCCTCCCGGGTGTTCTCGCACCTCTTCGTGATGGGTGCCGTCGCCGTCATCATGGGCATCGTCGCCGCCTGCCTGGCTCTCCCATTTGCCGGCATGGTCGGCCTGGTGGCCAAGAGCGCCTCGGCCACCATCGAGGAACTGCCTGCGGAGCTGGAGACCCAACCGCTGGCGCAGCGCACCCAGGTGGTCGACTCGCGCGGCGACGTGATCGCGACCTTCTACGACGAGAACCGCATCAACGTCTCGTTGCGCCAGGTCTCTCGCCAGATGGTCAAGGCCATCATCGCGATCGAGGATGAGCGCTTCTACGAGCACGGAGCGCTCGACCTGCGGGGCACCCTCCGCGCTTTCGTTACCAACCAGGCTGAAGACGGCGTCGTCCAGGGTGGCTCCACGATCACGCAGCAGATGGTCAAGATGACGCTGATCGCCCAGGCCAAGAACAAGAAGGAAGTAGCCGCCGCCACCGACGACACCTATGAGCGCAAGCTCAGGGAGTTGCGCTATGCGATCGCATTCGAGGAGAACTACTCCAAGGACTGGATCCTGGAGCGCTACCTCAACATCGCCTACTTCGGTGACGGTGCCCACGGCATCCAGGCCGCGGCGAAGCACTACTTCAACAAGAACGCCAAGGAGCTCAACCTGCGTGAGTCGGCGATGCTCGCCGGGATCGTCAAGAATCCCAGCGGCTTCGACCCGACCAACGCCCCCGACCGCACGCTCGAGCGTCGCAACGTGGTCCTGGAGAAGTTGGCGCAGGTCAAGGTCATCACTGACGCCAAGGCCGAGAAGCTCAAGGGCCAGAAGCTCGGTCTGGATCTGCAGCCCACCCCGAACGGGTGCGTGTTCTCGCGGGCGCCGTTCTTCTGTGACTACCTGCGCAACTACCTGCTCAAGGACGAATCCCTCGGCAAGACGGTCGCGGCCCGCAAGCGGCTCCTCGACTCCGGTGGCCTGACCATCCGCACCACCCTCGACACCCGCTTCCAAGACGCCGCCGACAAGTCGGTCAAGTCCAGCGTCTTTCCCACCGACCAGGCGATCGGCGCTTTGGCAATGGTCGAGCCACGGACCGGCGAGGTGCGAGCCATCTCCCAGTCGCGTCCCATGGGTCGGTTGAAGAAGAAGGGCGAGACCTACCTCAACTACGTGGTCAACAAGAAGTACGGCGACTCCAACGGCTTCCAGCCCGGCTCCACGTTCAAGAGCTTCGTGCTGGCCGCCGCCATCGCCAAGGGGGTTCCGCCCTCCACCCAGATCCGTGCGGATCAGGAAATGAAGTTCCCGATGAACTCCTTCCCCGACTGCGGGGGACACAACTTCTACAGCAGCGACACCTGGACGGTGGGCAACTCCACCGGTGCCGGCACCTTCAACCTCTACAAGGGCACCCAGCAGTCGGTCAACACCTTCTATGCCCAGCTCGAGCGCATCACCGGTCTGTGCGAGCCCTACAAGCTGGCCAAGCGGATGGGCGTCGAGCTCACGGACCCCGCCACCGAGCGGGTGCCGTCCTTCACGCTCGGTGTGGCTGACGTCAGCCCGTTGGAGATGGCCGAGGCCTACGCCACGTTCGCCGGCCGCGGCTTGCACTGCGACGCTCGCCCGGTGACCGCGATCGAGGACGCCAAGGGCAATCTGATCAAGGAATACGACCCCGACTGCCAGCAGGTGATGCAGGCCGGAGTCGCCGACTACGTCAACGACATCCTCCGCGGCGTCCAGGAGCCCGGGGGCTTCGGCTACAGCAATGGCGTCAACATCCTGCAGCAATCGGCCGGCAAGACCGGAACCACACAGGACGGCAAGGCCGTGTGGTTCATGGGCTACACACCCAATCTGACCACCGCGGCCATGATCGCCGGCGCCAACTCCCAGGGCCAGCCGATCGGCTTGGCCGGTCAGGTCATTGGAGGCGTCTATCGCTCCTCGGCGTCGGGTTCGGGCTTCGCCGGTCCGATGTGGGCAGGGGCCATGGACGTCGTCCAGCAGTGGTTGCCCGATGAGACCTTCACCCGCCCCACCCCACTCAACATTCAGGGAGCGACCTCCTCGGTGCCGGGCGTCGCCGGCTACGGCGTCGACCAGGCCAGCGCCCTGCTGCGCCAGGCGGGCTTCAATGTGGTGGTCGGTTCATCGGTGCCCTCCTCGTATGGCGTCGGCACGGTCGCGGGCAGCACGCCGGGTGCCGGCACGGTCTATCCCAGAGGCGGCACCATCGTGCTCAGCATCTCCAGTGGAGCCCCCCCGAAGCAGCCCAAGAAGGGCCCCCGCCGGAACGGCAACGGCCGCTAACCCACCCCCAAGCGCGACACGTCACCCCTGGCCGCCGACACGTCACCCCTGGCCGCCGACAGGTCACACCCGGGGCGCCGAGGCGTCAGAAATCGCAGCTTGTGGGTGGCCCGACGTCAGGACAGACGGCTGCGCACTTCCGCCGCAACGGCGGCGCCGTCGGCTCGGCCCTTGACCTGTGGCGTCACGATTCCCATCACCTTGCCCATCGCACGCATGCCCTCGGCGGCGGCCCCTGACGCGGCGATCGCGTCGTCGATGATGACCCCGACCTCTGCGTCGGAAAGCGGAGCCGGCAGGTAGTCGGCGATCACGGCCGCCTGGGCGACCTCTTTCTCCGCAAGCTCGGAGCGGCCCGCATCATCGAAGGCCGTGGCCGCCTCCCGCCGCTTCTTGGCTTCACTCGACAGAACCCCGATCACATCCTCATCGCTGAGCTCGCGCTGCTCTTTGCCGGCGACTTCGGCATTGGTGATCGCGGTCAACACCATGCGCAGAGTGGAAGAACGAACCGCGTCCCGAGACTTGATCGCAGTCGTTAGGTCGGCTCGCAAACGGTCCTTCAAGGCGCTCATTGGGTCATTGTGGCAGCCTTGCCCCGTGGCGATCGCGCGGATTATCGGGGGGCTGGGGTTGGCCGGTGCCGCCACCGGCGCCATGGTGACGGCGTACGCCGCCTGGGAGGCCCGCCAATACACCCTGCGACAGGTCTCGGTCGCGGTTCTCCCACCCGGCCATCGGCCGTTGCGGGTCCTCCACATCACCGACATCCACTTGGCCCCAGACCAGCGGCGCAAGCTCGCCTGGCTCAGCGGGCTGGCCGAACTCGAGCCCGACTTGATCATCAACACCGGCGACAACATCGCACATCCCGACGCCGTCGAGCCGCTGTTGCACGCGTTCGGCGCACTCCTGGACCGCCCCGGAGTCTTCGTCTTCGGATCCAACGACTACTTCGCCCCCGGCTGGCGCAACCCTTTCGCTTATCTGTTGCCGGACAACGGAAAACGCCAGACCGACACTCCCCAGCTTCCTTGGCGCGAGTTGCGGTCGGCATTTGTTTCTTCCGGCTGGGACGACCTCACCAATCGCCGCCTGTCGCTGGACGTCGCGGGAACTGCACTGGCGTTCGCCGGGGTAGATGACCCGCACCTTTCGTATGACGACCTCGGCGCCGTGCAGGGGCCAGCGGATGCCGCCGCCGACGTGAGGCTGGCGGTCGCCCACGCGCCCTACCTCAGAGTGCTCGATCAGTTCGCGGCCGACGGCTACGACGCGATCATCGCCGGGCATACCCATGGCGGTCAGGTCTGTCTTCCTGGGGTCGGCGCGCTCACGACCAACTGCGACTTGGAGGCGGCGCGCGCGAAAGGGCTGCATCGCCACCCGGCCGACTCGGCCCCCGGCGAGCCGGGATCATCATGGCTGCATGTGTCGGCTGGGATCGGAACGAACCCGTACGTGCGGTTGCGCGTGGCCTGCCGCCCCGAGGCCACCCTCCTCACCTTCACACCCAAGGCCGCCGTTCGCCCGTGATCGGGTCTCCCCGAACGGTCTCGGGGCGATTGCGTCGCACCGTGTCGGCTCGGGTATGGTTCTGCGTGCTCGCGACCTCGGTCGCGATCGGGCTGTGGCGCAGCTTGGTAGCGCGCTTCGTTCGGGACGAAGAGGCCGCAGGTTCAAATCCTGTCAGCCCGACTTTGTGATGTCTCAGGACATCGGGGACAACGGACCTACGAAAGTAGGTTCGGTGCTGTTTCTCGGTGTTGGTCCTGGTGGTTGTGGGCCGGGTTGGTAGTCGCGGGATGGGTCCGGCCGCGGATCAGTTCGGCAATGGGGCGCGTGACCGCCGGCTACTCCGATTCGTCTGTCCCCGCGGAGCGTCAAACGACCGGCCAAGTCGCAGACGAATCGGTGTTGCCAGGCGTGAGGACGAGCCCTTCTCCTGGGCAGCGCTGCGCCGTAGTCTCGCTAGCACGGGAGGTCAGATGTCCGAGCCACCAGGGCAACCCACGCTGATCAACTCAGTCGTCCGCGCGCTGACGCTGCTCGACGCCGTCGGGTCACAGTCGACGACCGTCCCCGCGAAGAAGCTGGCCAGGCTGGTCGGCCTGCCCCTCGGCACGACGTACCACCTGTTGCGCACCCTCGTCCACGAGGGGTTCCTCGACCACGTCGAGGGTGGCTACGTGCTGGGTGACCGGGTGAGCGCGCTGGCCCAGCGTCGCAACGACCCCGATCCAGGCGGGCGCAGTCACCGGATACTCCGGCAGCTGCACGACGAGCTGGGGGCAGCGGCGTACCTCTCGGTGCTGGACGCCGGCTGCATCCGGTTGGTCGATGTTGCCGACAGCCCTGAGGCGCCACGAACGGACATGTGGGTGGGCTTCGAGGACGCCGCTCACGCGACCGCTTTGGGGAAGGCCGTCCTGGCGGTCCTGCCCTCCGAGATTCGGGGCGACTACCTGAGCAGTCATCCCCTGGTCGACCTGACACCGAGCACGGTGACCAGCCGGCGTCGGCTCCTTGCGGAGCTGGAGCACAGCCCGCAGCTCGCTGTCGACCGCGAGGAGTACGCCGTCGGGGTGACCTGTCTCGCCGTGCCGCTGCCGTCGCAGCGGCTGACCGGGGCGGTGGCGATCTCCGTGCCAGTCTCGAAGCGAGACGTGATCATCGGGGGCGAACAGGCGCTCCGTCGATGCCGCGCGGATGATCGCCTTCTCCGCCGGCGTCTGAAGCAGCCCCACCGACCCCAAGCCTTGTCACCATCTGAAATCTCGCCCTGGCGGCCCAGCCTGGGGGGCTCGACAGTGGAAGAACCACGATCACAGCGGACGAAGGAAGTTGTCATGACCGTTCATGTCACTGCCCCACGCGCCGCGACGGACCTCAGCAACGAGGTTCGGCGCGACCTCTACGAGGCGATGGTGCTCAGTCGCACCTACGAAGAGGCCATCCTCAGGGAGTACCACGCGGACAAAGGACCGGGCTTCGACATCGGCAAGGGGCTGGTACCCGGCGAGATGCACCTCTCCGCGGGGCAGGAGCCCGTCGCCGCCGGCGTCTGCGCCCACCTGACCTCTGACGACGCGGTCACGGCCACCCACCGACCGCACCACTTCGCCATCTGTCACGGCATGGACCTGCCCAAGATGACCGCGGAGATCTTCGGCCGAGTCGACGGGTTCGGTCGTGGCCGGGGCGGTCACATGCACCTCTTCGACCCCGACACCCACTTCTCCTGCTCCGGCATCATCGCCGAGGGCTACCCGCCCGCCCTGGGCGCGGCGCTCGCCTTCAAACGCCGTGGCACCGACCGGATTGCCGTCGCCGTCACTGGCGAGGGCGCTGCCAATCAGGGAGCCTTCCACGAGTCGTTGAACCTCGCGGCCCTGTGGCGGCTGCCGGTCGTGTTCGTGATCGAGGACAACGACTGGGGCATCTCGGTGCCGC
Source organism: uncultured Actinomycetota bacterium (assembly GCA_963781605.1). GTDB lineage: Bacteria > Actinomycetota > Actinomycetes > Propionibacteriales > Nocardioidaceae > Nocardioides. Next base: position 31,085 of record CAWAGO010000008.1, on the reverse strand, counting down.
GGTCGGAGTCGACTTCCGTCGCCTCCAACGCCGACCGCGCGGCGGGGTACGGCATGCCGGGCGAGCGGGTGGAAGACAACGACGTCGAGGCGGTGTACGCCGCCGCCGAGCGCGCCGTCGCGCGAGCCAGGGCCGGGGACGGGCCGAGCCTCATCGAGGTAGCGACCCTGCGGCTCTGGGGGCACTTCGAGGGCGATGCCCAGGGCTATCGGCCCGAACTTTCCGACGTACCTTCCCAGGACCCGATTCCGCGCTACGAGGCGCTTCTGCGCGACGCCGCCATCCTCGACGACGCCGCCGTTGAACAGGTCAAGGCTGCGGCCGCCGAGCGCGTCGAGGCCGCTGTCGCCTTCGCCAAGGCCAGTCCCGAACCGGACCCGGCCACCGTTCTCGACTACGTCTTCGCGTGAGGAGCCCGAGCATGACCATCACCGAATCCCCTGCCCAGACCCGTCGGCTCAGCACCTCCAAGGCGATGGTCGAGGCCATCGCTCAGGAAATGGAGGCGAACCCCGAGGTGATCTACCTCGGGGAGGACGTCGGCGCCTACGGAGGGATCTTCTCCTCCACCACCGGCCTGCTCGATCGGTTCGGCAAGGACCGGGTGCTCGACACCCCGATCTCCGAGTCAGCGTTCATCGGTCTCGCGATCGGCGCCGCCACCGAGGGCATGCGTCCGATCGCCGAGCTGATGTTCGCCGACTTCATGGGGGTCTGCCTGGACCAGATCTACAACCACATGGCGAAGATCCACTTCGAGTCCGGCGGCAACGTGAAAGTACCGATGGTGCTGACCACCGCCGTCGGCGGCGGCTACTCGGATGGCGCTCAGCACTCCCAGTGCCTCTGGGGGACCTTCGCCCACCTGCCCGGTATGAAGGTCGTCGTACCCTCCACACCGGCCGACGCGAAAGGCCTGATGACCTCGGCCATCCGCGACGACTCCCCGGTCGTCTATATGTTCCACAAGGGCGTCATGGGGCTGCCGTGGATGGTGAAGAATCCCCCGGTCGATCGACGTCGTGCCGGAGGGTGAGTACCTCGTGCCGATCGGCAAGGCAGCCGTCGCTCGCGAGGGCACCGACGTCACGGTCGTGACGATCTCGCTCTCGGTCCATCACGCGCTCGACGTGGCCGAGAAGCTCGCTGCGGACGGGATCAGCGTCGAGGTCCTCGACCTCCGCTCGTTGGTGCCGCTGGATCGTGAGGCGGTGTTGGCGTCGGTCGCCAAGACCGGGCGGCTGGTCGTCGTTGACGAGGACTACCACTCGTTCGGGATGAGTGGCGAGGTCATTGCCTCGGTGGCCGAGGTCGACCCGGGGCTGCTGCGAAGCGCGCCTCGGCGCGTCGCCGTCCCGGATGTGCCGATCCCGTACGCCCACGTGCTCGAGTACGCCGCGCTACCGCGGCCCGACCGAATCGAAGCGGCCGTACGGCAGAGCCTCGGATGACCGACGTCCTGTTCCCGTCGATGAGCGCCGATCAGGCCGAGGCCACGGGCCTGCTTGCCACCTGGTTCGTCCAGGACGGCGAGCAGGTGGCCGAGGGACAGTTGGTCGCCGAGGTCCAGATGGACAAGGTGGATGCGGAGGTGCTGGCCCCCGTGTCCGGCGCCATCCACCCCGGGGTCAAGGAAGGCTCGGAGGTAGTGCAAGGCAGCGTCATCGCCACCATCTCTTGAGTCGGGAAGCGAGCCCCCACAGACCGGTTGACCCCAGTGTGAGAGGCGGCCTCCGATTCGTCTGCCCCCGGGGAGCGTCAAACGACCGGCGAAGTCGCAGACGAATCGGAGTTCACCGGCGTGCGGCGACCAGTTCGGCGATCTGCACGGTGTTGAGAGCCGCACCCTTGCGGAGATTGTCGTTGCTGACGAACAGCGCCAGGCCGCGGTCGCCGTCGACACCGGGGTCGCGGCGGATCCGGCCCACGTAGGACGGGTCCTTGCCAGCTGCCTGGAGCGGCGTGGGGATGTCGGCCACCTGCACACCCGGAGCGTCGGCGAGCAACTCACGGGCTCGCGCGGGGGTGAGTGCCCGCGCGAACTCCGCGTTGATCGCCAACGAATGCCCGGTGAACACCGGAACCCGCACGCAGATGCCACTGACCGCAAGCTCGGGGATTCCGAGGATCTTGCGCGACTCGTTGCGCAGTTTCTGCTCCTCGTCGGTCTCGTCGAGACCGTCGTCGACGATGGAACCCGCCAACGGGACGACGTTGTAGGCGATGGTCCGCGCATACTTCACCGGCTCGGGGAACGACACCGCCGTGCCGTCGTAGGCCAGCTCGCGGGCTTTGTCGCCCGCGGCGCTCACCTGCGACGCGAGCTCGTCGACCCCGGCCACTCCCGACCCGGACACCGCTTGATACGTCGAGGCGATCAGCCGCACCAGTCCCGCCTCGTCGTGCAGCGGCTTCAGCACCGGCATCGCTGCCATGGTGGTGCAGTTGGGATTGGCGATGATCCCCTTGTGCGCCTCATCGATGGCGTGCGGATTGACCTCCGACACCACCAGCGGCACGTCGGGGTCCATCCGCCAGGCCGAGGAGTTGTCCACGACCGTCACACCAGCCGCTGCGAAGCGCGGCGCGAGGCGACGCGACGCGGTCGCACCGGCCGAGAACACGGCGATGTCGAGGCCGCTCGGGTCCGCAAGTTCAGCGTCCTCGACGACTACCTCACCGCCGGCATACGGCAGCACGGTGCCCGCGGACCGGGCGCTCGCGAAGAACCTGATCTCGTCGGCAGGGAAGTCGCGCTCGGCCAGGATCTGTCGCATCGCAACGCCCACCTGCCCCGTGGCGCCGACGACGCCGATTCGCACGCCCATGTCAGCGCCCCGTCCCGCCGTAGATCACGGCCTCGACCTCAGTGGCATCGAGTTCGAACGCCGTGTGAACCGATTGCACTGCCGCGTCGATCTGGGCCTCGTCGACGATCACCGAGATGCGGATCTCGGAAGTGGAGATCATCTCGATATTCACGCCTGCGCTCGCCAGAGCCGCGAAGAACTTCGCGGTGATGCCCGGATGGGACCGCATACCGGCGCCGATCAGCGATACCTTGCCGATCTGGTCGTCGTAGAGCAACTTGTCGTAGCCGACCTCGTCCTGGATCCGGGCCAGGGCGCTCATCGCCGTCTGACCGTCAGCGCGCGGCAAAGTAAAGGAGATGTCGGTCAGCGCCGTCGCCGCCGCGGAGACGTTCTGCACCACCATGTCGATGTTGATCTCGACGGCGGCCAGCGCTTCGAAGATCCGCGCCGCCTCCCCGACCTTGTCGGGCACCCCGACGACGGTGATCTTGGCTTCGCTGCGGTCGTGGGCGACGCCCGCGATGATGGCTTGTTCCATGGTGTCTCTCTCGGCGGGGTCAGGGACGATCCACGTGCCTTCCTTCTGTGAGAAGGACGAACGCACGTGAACGGGCATGTTGTAGCGGCGGGCGTATTCCACGCACCGCAGATGCAGGATCTTGGCGCCGGACGCCGCCATCTCGAGCATCTCCTCGTGCGAAACGCGATCGAGCTTGCGTGCGGTCGGGACGATCCGAGGATCGGCGCTGAAGACACCATCGACGTCGGAGTAGATCTCGCATACCTCGGCGCCAAGCGCGGCGGCCAGGGCGACCGCAGTCGTGTCCGAGGCACCGCGGCCCAAGGTCGTGACGTCCTTGGTGTCCTGCGAGACGCCCTGGAAGCCGGCCACGATGGCGATCGCCCCCACGGACAATGCGTTCTCGATGCGGCCCGGAGTGATGTCGATGATCTTCGCCTTGCCGTGGGCGGAGTCGGTGATGACTCCGGCCTGCGACCCGGTGAACGACTGGGCCTTGTGGCCCAACTGGGCGATCGCCATCGCCAGCAGCGCCATCGAGATGCGCTCGCCCGCCGTGAGCAACATGTCGAGCTCACGGGGCTGCGGCAGCGGCGACACCTGCTCGGCCAGGTCACGCAACTCGTCGGTGGTGTCACCCATGGCTGAGACGACGACGACGACATCGTGACCCGCCTTGCGGGTGTTGACGATCCGCTGGGCCACCCGCTTGACGCCGGTGGCGTCGGCGACGGAGGAGCCGCCGTACTTCTGGACGACGATGCTGTTGCGCGGCGCCGTCGGTCCGGTCACCTCGGCCTCGCTAGGCAACGACACTTGCGGACGGTTCGGGTCGATGTCACCCACGAACGCTCCACCCTTCGGGCTGCTTGAGCACGGCCGCCAGCACCCCATGCTGACCGGTGCGGCAACACCTCAGCGGGGCCGCGCCACGCTGCGCGGCGACCACGGCGGAGAGTCTACCGGGGTGTGCCGACGTCGCCGTCCAATATCTCATCGGCCACCGCGACCACGTCGGAGTCAAGGTCGACCTCCACGTCGAGACGGTCGTGAGCCACGACGGTGAGCAGAGCGTTCAGCACCGCGCCGGCGAGGTTTCCCCACGAGGAGACGTACGAGAACTGCCACCACCACAGCGCCTCGGTGACGTGACCGTTGTTGAAGTGGCGCAGGCCGTTGTCGAGGTCGGTCGCGATGCTGGTCAGATCGTCAGAAAGCTGACTGTCGACCACTTCGGGCACATACGGGTCGAACACAAAGCTGTAGGTGTCGATCGAGTCGAGCATCGTCGCCAACCGCATCCGAGTGTCGTCGAGGTCGATCTCGGGACCGATGTCGGGCTGATACTCCTGGTTGGGCGTGAAGTCATTCTGGGCGCCCAACCGGGCGCCGGCCAGCAGCACCTGGCTGACCTCCAACAGGAGCAGCGAGATCGCGCGGCCGGCGTCGGCTTCCCGTGCGATCGCGTCGAGGGCGAGCAGGAAGCTCTGTACCTGATCGGCGATCTGCTGCGAGAACTCTTCGATCTCAGGATCGACCGGGTCGACCACCACTCCCACTGACTCCACCACCGCGTCGGTGTTCTCCTCAGACATCGGCTGACCTCCTTCCGGCGAATGCGCGCCCGAGCGTGACCTCATCGGCATACTCCAAGTCTCCGCCTACGGGTAGCCCGCTGGCCAACCGGGTCACCTGTAGACCGATGGGCTTGAGCATCCGGGTGAGATAAGTCGCCGTCGCTTCGCCCTCCAGGTTGGGGTCTGTTGCGAGGATCACCTCGGTGACCACACCGTCGGCCAGCCGCATCATCAGCTCGCGCATCCGCAATTGCTCGGGGCCGATGCCATCGATCGGCGAGATCGCCCCCCCGAGCACGTGGTAGCGGCCACGGTGGGCCCGGGTGCGCTCGATAGCGACGACGTCCTTATATTCCTCGACGACGCACAGCACCGCCGGATCGCGCCGAGGGTCGCGGCAGATTCGGCACTGCTCCTCCTCGGAGACGTTGAAACACACCGAGCAGAACTGCACCTTGGCCTTGACCTCGACCAGAACGTCGGCGAGACGGCGCACCTCGTCGGCATCGGCCTGCAGCAGGTGGAAGGCGATGCGTTGCGCACTCTTCGGACCGACGCCCGGCAGCTTGCCGAGTTCGTCGATGAGGTCCTGGACCACGCCTTCATACACCGCTGGACTCCTCGTCTCTTCTGGTGCGCAGCTCAGCCGAGCCCGGGCAGGCCGCCACCGAGGCCGCCGCCGAGGCCCTCGGTCATGGGACCGAGCGCTTCGCCCGCGAGCGCGTCGGCCTGGTGTTTGGCGTCGCGGAAGGCCGCGACGATCATCTCCCCGAGGTCGGCGAGATCGTCGGCGCTACTGCCATCGACGGTGCCGGGGCGGATCGCCACCGCGGTCAGGTCGCCGGCACCGGTGATGGTGACCGTGACCGCACCGCCGCCCACGGTGCCCTCGATGGTGCGAGCGGCCAACTCGGCCTGGGTCTGCTGGAGCTGCTCCTGCATCGCCTGCGCCTGCTGGAGCAGGGCGTTCATGTCGAAGCCGCCAGCGCCACCCAGCGCATCGAACGGGTTGTCAGTCATGGGGCTTTCCTCTGTGTCGGTGTGAGCTGCCCGCCGTCGTCAGTTTGCGCGAGCGCAGCCACCAGGATCGCAGACCCTGGGTTTTTCGGGGTTGCAGCACTCAGTCGTGGCGGATCTCTTCGATGATCTCGGCCCCGAGTGTCTGCTGGAGGAGTTCAGGCCCCCCCAGGGCGTGAGTGTCGGCATCCGGGTCGTCGGGGTCGGCGGCCTCATCGGCGAGCACCGCCCGCTCGTTGCCGTCGCTCGGCTCGGGGCGGGTGGTGGTGATGGCTTCTCGAGCCGCCCAGGAGGGTGGTTCGTCGGAGGGGCCGGCGTCGGTCTGGGGCGGTTGCTCGGCTCCGGAGCGGCTCGGTTCCGGAGCCTCGGCCCGCGGTGCCTCGGCGGGCGCCGGTTGGCTGTCGTGGCTGGGTGCGTCGGAGCTCGATGCGTCGGAGCGCCGGGTGTCAGGCGACGCAGAGCCCACCGGCAGACCAGGTTCCGCGCTGTGCCGCGCGGATGCCGGAGGCGCTCCCCCTCCCGGATCGACCAGGGTCTCCACACGCCAGTCGGCGCCGACCACATCGATCGCGGCCTGGCGAACGATCTCGGGGCTTCCTCCGGCTGTGAATGACTCGCGCGCACCCGCATTGGCGAAGCCGAGGGTGAGGGTCTGCTGGTCGACCGACACGACGTGGGCGTTCTGGGTGAGATGGATCCAGGTGACGCGACGCATCGACTTGGTGGCCTCGACGATGTCGGGCCAGAGGCGACGTACGTCGACCAGGGTCAAACCTGCGGCCGGGGGTGACGTCTCGGCCGCCGGGGGTGACGTCTCGACCGCCGGGGGTGACGCTCGCCGCCGGGGTGACGTCTCGGCCGCCGGGGGTGACGTCTCGGCCGCCGGGGGTGACGCCTCGGCCGCCGGGGGTGACGCCTCGGCAGGTGGGGGGGACGGGGTGCCGCCGGAGATCGCCAGGCGCTTCTCCAGCCGGTCCATGCGCGCCAGCACGCCCTGGCTGGCGTGGTCGGCGCCGGGCAGCAGGATGCGGGCGCAGATGAGCTCGAGCAGCAGGCGTGGAGCGGTGGCGCCACGCATCTCGGTGAGGCCGAGGGCCACCAGGTCCGCGGCACGGGTGAGTTCGGCGCGCCCGAAGCGAGCGGCCTGAGCCACCAAGCGCTCCCCTTGATCCTCGGAGACGTCGATCAGGCCGGTCGCGGGCGCATCGGGCACAGCACTCACGATCACGAGGTCACGCAGGCGGCGCAGGAGATCCTCGGTGAACCGGCGGGGGTCCTGGCCGGTCTCGATCACCCTGTCGACCACACCGAAGACGGCGGATCCGTCGCCCGCGGCGAAGGCGTCGATCACGTCGTCCAACAACGTGTCGGGGGTGTAGCCGAGCAGCCCGGTCGCGAGGCGGTGGGTGACGCCCTCGGGGCCGGCGCCGCCCATCAACTGATCGAGAACCGACAACGTGTCGCGGGCCGATCCGGCACCGGCCCGCACCACCAGAGGAACAGCGGCGGGCTCGATGGTGACGCCTTCCTTGGCGCACAGCTCACCGAGATAGGCCGACAGCAGCCGCGGCGGGATGAGCCGGAACGGATAGTGATGAGTGCGCGAGCGGATGGTGGGCAGCACCTTGTCGGGCTCGGTCGTGGCGAAGATGAAGCGCAGGTGGGGCGGGGGCTCTTCGACCAGCTTGAGCAGAGCGTTGAAGCCCTGCGTCGTGACCATGTGGGCCTCATCGATGATGTAGACCTTGTATTTGCTGTGTACCGGCGCGAAGAACGCCTTCTCGCGCAGGTCTCTCGCATCGTCGACCCCTCCGTGGGAGGCGGCGTCGATCTCGATGACGTCGATCGATCCGGGACCCCCGCGAGCGAGGTCCTGACAGCTGCGGCACTCGCCGCACGGGTCGGCCACCGGGGCCTGCTCGCAGTTGAGGCTGCGAGCCAGGATGCGCGCCGAGGTGGTCTTGCCGCAGCCGCGTGGCCCGGAGAACAGATAGGCGTGGTTGACCCGGTTGCCGGCCAACGCGTGCCGCAACGGCTCGGTGACGTGTTCTTGGCCGATGACTTCGGCGAACGTCTCGGGCCGATAGCGGCGATAGAGCGCGAGCGGGGATTCCACACCCGCACCCTAGCCACCCAGGCCGACACCGGTGGGGACTCCTGCTAGAGAATGTCTGGGCCGTGCCGTCGTGTCAGTCACCTGAGAATCCGACTGAGTGCAGGAGAACGCCGATGGCGTTGACATTGGGAATCGACCTGGCCTGTCGCGCCGCTCATCAGGCCACGCTGGCCCGTCGACGGCAAGACTATCTGGCGGGGCGGAAGTTCTGCACCCGCCCAGCCGATCTGGAGCCGCTTTGGGCCGACCTCGACCTCAGAGATCCAGCCTGCTGCCGTGTGGTCGAGCCGACCAGGAACGCGTGGATCGTCGGTCGCGGAGTGGTTCCGCCGCCGCGGCGCGACAGTCGTGATGGTCCCGACCACGCAGTCATCGGACCTGCGCAAGTACTACTCCAAGCACACCAAGAACGACCGGATCGACTCCGAACTCTTGGCGCGGCTACCGCTGTTGCATCCCGAGGGGCTACGGGACCATTCAGGGCAAGGACCGGCCGATCCGCTGCGCCGGCTGACCAAGCAGCGCTCCACGATGGTGAAGCGTCGCACCGCGGTCTTCGCCCGGCTCGATGCGTTCACCTAGCTCCTCGGCCCCGCCTGGTACGAGGCCCTCAACGCCCGTTACGGGATCGCCGCGTTGGAGTTCCTGGCCCGCTACGCCGACCCGCACGCGGTGATCCGGCTCGGCCAGGCGCGCCTACTCGGTTCCTCATCGCCCGTTCCCGGGCGCTTGCGCGAAACCTCGCCGCAGCGCTGATCGTTGCAGCGAAGCAGACCCTCGCGCTGTGGACACCGGGACGGCGACGGGATGGACTTCGTCGAGCTGGCCGCCGACATCGCCCATCGAGGCCGAGCAGGCGCTGTTCCTCACCGACCAGATCAAAGAGATCGATGAGCGGATCGCGAACCTCTACGCCGACGCCGACCCGGACGGCATCGTCGCCTCAGCACCAGGCGTCGGGCCGACGATCAGCGCGGTGATCGCCTGCCGGATCGGTGATCCGCACCGGTTCACCTCGTCTGGCTGCGATCACAGCGTACGGCGTGGCTCAGAAGGCGTAGTCGCCGAAGCGTCCCCAGGCCACGAAGGCAGCGGCCAGCAGCAGCACGCCGTTGACCATGAGCATCTGCATCTCGCCGCGGCGTACGTGGACGACCGCCGCCGACGCCATCAGGATCGCCAAGCCGATCGCGGCAAGCGGCACGAGAACCGGTGCGACGCCGGTCACGGCCGGCAGAAGCAGCCCCAGGGCGCCCAGGATCTCCAGGACTCCGATCAGCTTCACGACGTTGGAGCTGAAGTCGTTGACCCACGGCATGGTGGCGGCAAGTTCCTCCTTGGGCTTGGTCGTCTTCGTGGCGCCGGCGGCCAGGAAGACGAGCGCCAACACAGTGGCCACGATCCAGAGGGCGATGCTCATTGCAGGTACTCCTTGAGGTATTAGTTGATCGTTCAAGTGAGAGCCTAGAACCCCCGATGTTGATCTGTCAACAAACGGCAGCCAACGCGCTATGCTCGGCGACATGGGGGACGACACGAGGTGGTTGGACGAGGAGGAACTCGCGGCGTGGATGTCGATCGCTGCCTTGACGATCCGGCTGCCCGCCACCCTCGACGCCGACCTCCAGCGCAGTGCCGGGTTCGGTCTGCATGAGTATCTGCTGCTGGCGATCCTGTCCGAGCAGCCCGAACGAAGCATGCGCATGAGCCAACTCGCCGAGAGCATCTCGTCGTCGCTGTCCCGTCTCTCCCACACGGCCTCGCGGCTGGAGCGGTGCGGTTTCGTTGAGCGTCGGCGTTGCCCCGGGCCCGGTCGGTCGACCCTCCTCGCCCTGACCGACGCGGGCATGGCGCGATTGGTCGAGGTCGCACCCGGTCACGTCGCGAGTGTGCGAGCCAAGCTGATCAACGTTCTGGATCGGGATGAACTCACCGCCCTCGGAGCCTTGGCCGACCGTGTGGTCTCGCGGCTCGACGACGACTCGAGCGCCTTCCCGGGCTGAGCTTCCCGGACCGAGCCGCCCGGGTCCGACTGACCGTCAGAGCGCCCGCCAGTGGGTCACCACCGCGCCGTCGAGGCCGAGCGACGTCTCGTCGACAAGATGGAGAGCGAGCATCGGCGGCAGCGAGGTGTCGATCCTGGGAAGGTCGTCGGCATCGAGGGTGACCGTCGAGGCCACACCGCCGGGGATCAGCATGGGCAGACCCGCAAACGTCGTCGCGCAGGCACTGTGGGCGTGTCCGGTGAGCACCGCGGCCACGTCGTCGTGGCGCACCAGAACGGCCGCGAGATCGGCCGCGTTGCGGAGTCGGATCGGATCCATCAGCGTGATGTGGATGGGTACCGGTGGATGATGCAGGCACACGAAAGCCAACTCCCCCGGCGCCCGGTCGGCCAGCTCGCCGTCGATCCAACTCAACGTCTCTTCGGTCAGGACGCCGTGGTCGATCCGCTTGCCGGCGACGGCTGGCACCATCGAATCTGCCATGAGGAAGAGCGCCCCCGCCACCCGGTGCGCTTCGTTGACCGGCCCCGCGACGGCGGCCGCGGCTGGGCGGCCGCGGAGAGCGGCATACCCCTCGCGGACATCGTGATTGCCCGGGCAGAGCAACATCGGCGCCGGGCCGGTCCACGAACCGAGGACGGCGGCAGCCTCGGCATACTCGTCGGCGGTGCCGTGGTCGGCGATGTCGCCGGTGACCAGGACGACGTCGACCGGCGGGTCCATGGCTGCCAAGTGGTCGAGAACCCGACGGGTCCGCTCGCTCGCCGCCGGTGGCCCGCCGAAGTGAGTGTCGCTGAGATGCGCGATGGTCAGCATCACGCCATCCTGGCAGCGCCCACCCCACGACGTCAGCGAAGGTGGTCGCTCAGACAACCAACGTCAACGACGTCGTCGGGGGCGGGGTCGGCCAGCCGGGCGGCGGCCAGCCGATTGGTGAGTTCTCGACGACACATCGCCTCCGCCGTCTGCAGCACGCGCGCCGAGCCGGGCTGCTCCAGCCACAGCTCGACCACCACCGAGCCCACCAGAATGGATACGTCGTCGGCGGTGAAGGCACCCGAATACTCGACCGCCAGCATCCCGGCCAGGGCGGAGGCGCTCCCACGGTGCGAGCCAGCCCCCCGGGAGGCCGCGGTTGACCGCGTTTCGACCGGTACGCGGATGGCGGTTCCAGCCGGGGCGTCGCCCTGCTCCACAGCGAGCGTCGGCGAATCCGACAGGCCGGCGGCCGCGCCCCCGGGCAGCGACGCAGTTCCGGCGAGAACAGTGGCCGCGGCAGCGGTACGCCAGGAGGGACGGCGCCGCGGTGGGACCAAGCTGTCACGGGCCATGCGCCATGGTCACTCGAGCCAGCTGCCATCAACCTGACCGATCCGAAGACGGAAAGGCCCCCCGCGTACCCGACAGAGCTCGTCTGCCCTTGCTGCCTTCCGGCCCTGGGGGAGTTCGACAAGATGCCGCCACACGGGGGGTTGTGATGAGTGTAGGCGAGCGGCGGACCGCGCACCAAAGCAACCGGCAGGTTGGCCGCATGCGCAGACGCAGAATCCCTCGGGGTCGATTTAGTGTCCCGCTGGGCTGGCGGGTAGCCTGCTCCGCGGAGGATTCGCCTAGTGGCCTATGGCGCTCGCTTGGAAAGCGGGTTGGGTTAATAGCCCTCAGGGGTTCGAATCCCCTATCCTCCGCCAGGTGATCTAAGCCTTGACCTGCGACAACGCCGACCGATGCCTGACCAGGGCGGGTCAGCAAGGCCTCTAGTCTCAGTTGCCTCCGAGAGGGCGCCCGCTCTGCACAGGTGCTACCCGGTGCCCGGCTCAGCGAGACGGACCACTCGTCCCGCAAGCCGATCGTTACCCGGGTCGCGGATGACCGTCCGGGATCCCGTACTGGGCGCACGGACCGAGGCGGTCACCACCACGCGCCCTGAGGGTAGCCACGTTGACTGGGCCGGCGGTCACGTCTCGGCGCTGGGAGTGAACAGCGTCAGCTGCATGCCGTCCGGCGAGGTGATCCGCGCGTTTCGGTCTCCCCAGGGAGTGTCGACGGGATCGGCTACCCGTTCGGCGCCAGCCCCAATCAGGCGGTCGGCCGTGGCGTCGGCGTCGTCGACGTGCAGGGCGAACCGGACCTTGCCCGACACCCGACGACCGACCTCGAGATGGTCGACCATCGCAGCCTGGGCCTCGTCGAAGAGCTCCAGGGTGGCTCGGCCGGCATCGAGCAGAACAACCTGTCCACCATCGCTGCTCCAGTCCGCGAGTTGCGGGAGGCCGAGCGCGTCGCGGTAGTGGGCGACCGCGGCCTCGAAGTCGTCGACGGTCAGGGTGATGCGGAACTCGCGGACATCGGTCATGGGCACAGTGTGCCGAGCTTCCCCGATCTCGGGGACCTTGCCCTCGCGCACACACGCCGGTTCTCTTGCGGGTCGTATTCGCGCATCGTCACATGTGACCAGGACGGGATCGCCCGTCTCGGCCATGGCGCAACCTGACGCCATAGAACTCGCCGGCCCCAGAAGCCGATCGTCGCGTCGGAGCGTGACCGTGCGGGGATCCCGCACCGGGTCGCTCCGCGAGCCCATCGCCAAACGGTGACGCGGGCTCATCTCGACAGCCGCCATCGTCGTTCGAAATGGGTCGCCGCAGGACCTTCGGCTTGTGGGATCCCTTCACGGTCGGCTGCGAGGTGCCGCACACCGCCCAGATAGGTCTACGAACGATCGCCGCCAGTGGAACTCGCTCGCCAGGCAGGACCAGATCTGTCGGTGTAGGCCACCCCGAGCCTGAACACGGCCCACAGCACACCCGTCACCGCGGTGGCGATCAACGCCAGGCCGAGGTCTGGGGCGAACAGGCGGATGTTGGCGAGCGGTGAGCCGAACAAGCGCGGCACCAGACCAAGAATCACCCATGCCGCGAGAAGTGTGGTGAGCAGTGGGAACCACAGGCTGAACCGACCGAAGACGCCCGACCTGGCCTTGGCGCGTATCTCGACCCGGTGCCGCCAAGCCCAGACCATGCTGAGCAGATAGACGATCGGCAGCAGCAGCAGAGAGCTGAACAGGGCCTTCTGGGGGAGGCGGGAGCCCTCGCCGTCGTAGTCGAGGCCCAACGCCCGGGCGGTGACTCCGTTGAGCAGGTGGGCCGTCTCCCCGAAGCCCAGCCCACTGCTGCCGTTGACCAGCACCACAACCCCGTCCTGATCGGCGGGGACCATCGTCGCGAGCGTCTCGACACCGGGAGTCAATCCGGAATGCCACACAGTTCGGTTGCCCGAATCGATGTACCAGCCAAGGCCGTAGAAGGGCGATGCTGCGCTGGCCGGGCGCATCATCTGTGTCTTGCCCGCGGCGCTGAGCACGTCGTCCTCGCCATTCATCATCATCTGCAGGTAGCGCGCCAGGTCGCTGGCGCTGGCGACGATCCCGCCTTGCGGAGCTGTTGCGCGGTCGGTCGTGTTCTCGGACAGCGGTCGTTTGGTGCCGAACCACGGCCTGTGCCCGGTGGCCATGTCTTCGTGGACCTCGCCGTCGGCGACGAAGCTGTGATCCATACCCACCGGCTCCAGGATGTTCGTCCCGACATAGGCCTGGAACTCCTGCCCGCTCACGACCTCGACCACGCGACCAAGAATCTGGTAATTCGTGTTCGAGTACTCCCACTTCTCGTCGGGTGCGTAGCCCGGAGTGACCTCTGAAAGCTGGTCGACGCGCCGCGCAAGCTCGTCCTTCCCACCGGTGATGTCCGTGTGTGAGGCGTTTCCTTGCAGTGTGGAGAAGCCGCTCGTGTGGCTGAGCAGCTGCCGGATCGTGACCGCGCCCGCGGGCTGGCCCGAGAACGCGTCGAGATAGTCAGAGACTCCGGCGTCCAGGTCAATCTCGCCCGCCTCGACCAACTGCATCACGGACAGTGCCGTGAAGCTCTTGGAGACCGAGCCGATCAGGAAGGGCGTGTCCGGCGTGACCCTCTTGTCCTCTCCGAGCGTGACGACACCCCGCCCACCGGCCAACGTGATGTCGCCGTCAGCCACAACGGCGTAGGCCAGACCGGGTACGCCAGAAGCAGGCATCTCGCTGTCGATGAAATCGTCGATGGATCCCTCCGGCACACTCGTAGAAAGGGCGACACTGACGCCAAGTGCGAGGATCGCCAAGAGTGTCCGCACCGAATCATCACCTCCCGTCTCATGTGCCTTCACGGACAGCGGGTTGAAGTCGCCGCTCGGGCCGACCACCACCATCGCGGCCACTCGAATCTCCTCGGATAGGCCCGCGCCAGACTCTCTCAGGACGTTGAGCGTGGTCAAGCGCCTGACGTACCGCAGGTCGGCCGGCAGCACGTGGCTGTGCACCGCCGCGAAGCGGCAACGTTCGTGGTTGACCGCGTCGACGTGACGTTGCTGGACCGGCCGCGGACTGTCTCCTAGGTTATCCAGATGGCCACTCCGAGCATGAGCATGAACAAGGTGATCCACTGCGCCGTCCGCCGGGATCTCGACCGGTTCCGCCGCGCCCTCGACGCGTTCACCGACGGCGACCTCGAGCGTGCCCACGCGCTCCACCGCGCGTGGATGAACTTCGATGCCCAGCTCACCGAGCACCATGATGGTGAGCACGAGATCGCCTGGCCGGCGATGAAGGCGATCGGGATTGACGGGGTCACCATCGACTCGTTCGAAACCGAGCACGCAACGATGGCCGCTGACCTCGCGACAGCCGGGACCGCCATGTCGAAGCTGAGCGGTACGGCGGCCCGTGCCGACGCCGACGTGGCGGCTGCCGCGATGGCGCGACTGCAGACCACCACGCTCAGCCACCTCGACCATGAGGAGCAGGCGACCGAGTCGAGGCTGACCCAGCACCACGGCGACCCGGTGATCAAGGAGATGGGGAAGAAGTTCAGCCGGCGGACGGGCCCGCCGAAGGCGGGTGTCTTCTTCGCGTGGGTGCAGGACGCTGCTACCCCCGAAGAGAAGGCGGCGCTGCGCGAGAGCGTGCCTGGCCCGGTTCTGGCCATCATCGGCGGGCTCTTCGGTCGCCGCTACCGCAAGGAGATTGCCCCCGTGTGGGCTCAGACCGGGAGTTGACGCCAACCCCCGGTCTGAGCGGACCGCTCTCGTCGCCGCGACACCCGCCTGGCCCCGCTATGCGACGCGTGCCAGGGGCACTACCCACAGTTCGAGGAGCCCCTGAGCCGACTGTCCTTCGGCGGACTGAGCATGTGAACGTCATTCGCGACTAAACGGAGCGGGCCCGGACGCAGTCGACCAAGATCAAGAAGGTCGCCGACGCGTGGCGACGAGCGATGGTGCAGCACGTCCTCGGCCCACACTGGTGGATGTGCGGTGCGGGTAAGTGCCCGTGCTCCACCCGGCAGTACTTCGAACAGCACCACTGGGGATCAACGCGCAGATCGAGCCGCTCGGCGTCCCTCCCGATGTGTCGATCGTTGTCGAGGCCGAGGATGTCGATGGGATCACCACCGACCTCAAGCGGATGCTCAGCTGACGCATGCTCTTGCCGCGATCCGCTCGTTCCGAAGGCGCGTCACATCGCCGCCTGTCGGCGCGCCTCAATGACCGGACCTGCCGACGGCGATCGACAGTTGGCGCATTGCTAAGCAGGCATCGGGCCGTGCCGTGAGGGACGGCCGACCGTCGTCCGATGCTCGTTGTCCCGCACACGCGGCTCGTAGTGACGTTGGAAGGCGACAGCGACCAGTTCTCGTCGGCTCCGGACCCCGGTCTTCTCGAAGATGTTGCGCAGGTGCGCCTGCACGGTCCCGCCCGCGATGGCCAGTGCCCGCGCGATAGTCTCCGTCGACTCGCCGCGGAGCACCAGGCGCGCGACCTCCTGCTCCCGTGACGTTAGGCCGTAGGCCCGCATCAGGAGCGATGTCAGGTGAATCGGCTGCGCGGCCTCGATGACAACCGAGACCTGACGCCGTCCGTCGCGGCGGTCGAGGCGGGAGCCATGCAAGACGATCCACCGACCGCTCTGAGCACGTACTCGGGACCCGGCTGGGCCGCCGCTCTGGCTCAACACCTGTCCCGCGACTGCGAGCACGCTTGCCGGTGGCGTCTCGATGGTCCCACCCAGGTCGGCGAGCCATCCGGGTGACGTAGGTGTCGCCGATTCGACGGCGAGCCGCTCGTCGAGGATGACCAGGCCCGGCGCCTGCGGAAGGTCGGGCTCGCGTGCCTGGCCGAGCAGCAGGGCGTGCCTGGCACCGGCGGCGAGCCCCGGCGCGACCCGGCGTACCAGCTCGATGTCGTATGCGGAGAACCTCGGTCGACCAGTCTCGCGGTACAGCCCGATCAGCCCCCAGGCCTCTGCATCTCGTGTCCGCAGCGCGACGAGCAGCTCCTGGTCGCATCCGAACGGTTGCATCTCCTCGTGGAACTTGCGGGAGAGCTCCGGCCGTCCTCCGGTCGCATCGTGCAGCGTCCCGACGCCCCGCGAGGACTGCAGGACCTCTCTCATGGAGTTGTAGTCGCCCTCGGCGTACTCCCTGCCCAGCCACTCGCCCGGGATCTGCGGCAGCCCCTCCTGGAAGTGGCTGGTCGTCAGCAGCGACGCCGGGTCGACCGTGAAGAAGCACGCGGCCCCGAAATGCGGGACCGCCTCGGCCAGCAGGGGCCCTGTCTCCCGCCACAGGTGGACCAGGTCTGAACCCGAGCCCGCGACCGACTCCAGCTTCTCGATCACGCGGTCGCGCCTACCCATACCCATGGCTTACCAGATACCTCGGGGCGCCGTACCAGATTTCTGCAATGGCGCACCGGCGTGTGCCGCGGGATGCTCGGCTCATGAACACACGAGTCATCCGCGCCGGCGAAGGCGAGATCCTCGGCTCCGCTCGCGGATGTCGCGACCGGTTTCTGGTCGACTCCAAGGACTGGGGTGGAAACCTGGCGGTGGTCGAACACCTGCTAGCTCCGCGCGCCATCGCCGCTCCCCTGCACCGGCACACCAAGGAGGACGAGTTCAGCCTCATCCTCGAAGGCAGGGTCTGGTTCATCGCCAACGACACGGAGCACGTCGCCGAGGTCGGTGACCTGGTCTTCAAGCCACGCGGCGAGTGGCATACCTTCTTCAACGCCTCCGACGAACCCGCCCGGCTTCTGGAGCTGATCTCGCCCGGCGGACTGGAGGAGGCGTTTCGCATCATCGACACCGCCACCGACGACATGGACCTCGGCCCGGTCATCGCTCCATACGGTTGCGAGGGCGACCTCGAAGCCACCATGCCGATCATCGAGAAGTACGGGCTGACCTTCGGGTAGAGCCACGGCCGCGGACGGCTATGCATGGCATGCGCTCGCTCATGCCACCACCTTCCGCGCGCTCGCCAACTGCGTCACTCCGCCGCCTGCCGGGCGGACGGATCGGGCAGCCGATGAGAGCGCCGTTCATACGCCCGGATCAGCGAGCTGAAGTCGTTGCCGAGACACTCTCAGGGTTGGTTCGACCTGCGTGACCGGGCCAGTGCCTGGAAGGCCTTGGTCTTGGCGTTGAAGGCCGACTTGAGCGCGGTGTCGATGGCGGACCCGTCGGGCGGCATGAGGCCCACCTGACGTGCGAAGGCCATCTGATCGAAGACGACGGCGTTGGTCAGGACTGTGCCGTCACGCAGCACGAAGTGGTCACTGCCTTCGATCTCAAGGGTTCTCCCGGTGGCGGCTACTCCCAGCAGCGTGCCGGTATGACGACCGGTCATCCGCCAGCGCACGAGCACGTCGTCGTCGGATGCGGCGATCGCCACGACGTCGAGGTGGAAGCCCTCGATCGCCGCGAACTTTTCAGAGAAGTAGGCGGCCACTTCATCTGCCCCGCGGCAGGTGGCATCGGGGAAGTACTCCACCGTCTCGTCGGTCCAGAAGGGACGCAGGCTGACCACATCGTGCGCGTTGATGCGGTCGAACACCCAACGCAGGAGCTCGGTGGACGGGACGTCGACCGGGAAGGCTTGACTTGCCATGCCCCCACCATGGCACCGGCCCAGAGCCGGGACAACCGTCGCGCCGGGGCAGCGGTACGTCGCTCCGCCGCCTGTTGGTCACGGTGAGTGTGCGGTCGTGGCCGATCAGCGGACCTCAGGAGCTCGTCCGTCCCGGGACGCGAACCGGCGGTGCCCGATATGTACTGTTGAGCGCGCTTGGTAGTGCCTGGCGGGTCCTCATCGAAAGACATCAGAGCATGGGCGACGTCTCGTGGTGAGACAATGATGCGATGGCTATCGTGGCTGGCACGGAGAGCGCCGACCGTGCGGTCGGGTCGCGTGTCGGTGCGGTGGTCGTGGCGTTGTGGTGGGCTGGGCCGTTCTTCGGGATCGTCGATCTGCTGGTAGGCATCATCCCGTCCAAGTTCCCGGGCGAATATGACTGGACCTCAACCTCGGTCACCTCGACGAGTTGGGGTTTGCTGTTTGCGGTGCTTGTTCCGGTGCCGCTGATCGCGTGGGCAGTCCGGCCGACTGGATGGGTGGGACCGCAGGTCGTCGCTGTCGCCGCGGCGGTGCTGGTGGCCGGCCTCGCGGCGGTAGCGGCAGGTCAGATATTCGTGGCGTTTTTCGTGGCGGCGTCCGCGGCTTTTCCGCGGATGTGGCGTCCGAGGCCCGAGTGGTCCATCCGCCGGTTGGTTGCGACCCCCGCGTTCTGGCCCGTTGACGCGCTCGTGGCACTCGCGTTTGGGGCTGCGCTGTTCCAGGCGTGGGACGCTCTCGACGCGGCGGGGAGCCGCGCTGCCGCCGACGACAACAGCTGGGGGTTGATGCACCTACCCGTGCAGGCGGGGTTCGCGCTCGCGATTGCGGTGGCGGCCGCGGTTGGCGTGTGGGCGCTGGGGAACCGGGTGGCAGGCTGGTGGTTCGCGATCGTGCCGCCGGCCGCCTCGGCCGTGTGGTTCGGCATTTTCTGCGCGAGGCACCCCGACCTGTTAGGCAGTGTTGGCACGACGGCAGGTTGGTACACGGCTGCGTGGGGCGTAGCGATCGCCGTAGCGGTGTGGACCACCGGGTACTGGACAAAACCCTCTTAACACGCGCCTCCGGCGGTCACCCTCTCGAATCGGGTGGAGCTCCAATAGAAGCGCGCCCACTCATGAGCGAACCGGGTGTCCATCAGGCGCGGCAGTACGCCGCGAAGACGGCTGACAGACCGTAGGCGGGCACGGCGGGGCGCCGAGCGGGCCGGGGCAGGAGTGACACCCCCAGGACGCTGCCCGCGAGTTCGGCCGCCACTCCGACAATGCTTGCCAGGGGATGCGCCTCGATGGGCCTCGGGCTGACCGCGAGCAAGATCGGTGCGACCAGCACCGGAAGGGTCCACGGCGCCTGTGCTCCCACAAGCAGCAAGACCACCGGAACGCTCCAGAGGCCGAGCCAGGCCCGACGGCTGCCTTGATGCAGGCAGCCGGCCGCCGCGAAGAAGAGGACTGCTACCGCAACGAGCCCAAAGATCGCCGCGCCGAGCCGAAGCCTGGGTGATTCGCGATCCGGCACATCACCAGTCTGCGACCGGGCAGGCACCACCTGACCATGCGAGCACCTCCATTCCAGCGCGGCTCGCTTGCTCAAATACGGCAGTCCTCGCGGCGAGCGACCCGCGTCTTAGCGCCGCGATCGACCTGCCCACTAGGCCGGGAGGAACTACCGCTGCCCGACTGGATTGACACGCCAGTGCCTGACGCAGCGATCGAAGAGCACCACGACCCCGTGGCTGATCAGAACGCTCCGACGCCCATGCGCTCAGGGTCAGCGGTGACGTCCATCGCCGACGCGACCGCTTTCGTAGGCCCAAATCACCACCTCGACTCGATTACGTGCCGCGAGTTTGCTCATCAGCGCGCCGACATGGGACTTCACGGTGCTGAGCGAGAGGTGTAGCTCGGTGGCGATCTCGGTGTTGGTCCGGCCGGCGGCGACCAGATCGAGGACCGCCTCCTCCCGCGGGGTCAACTCATCGATTGGTTCAGCTGCTGATCCGGCGGAAGGCGAGGCGAAGGTGGCGAGCAGTCGCGCAGTCACGGCTGGGGCGATGAGCGCATCGCCCTGTGCAGCGGACCGGACGGCGCGCGCCAGCAGGTCGGGGTCGGCGTCCTTGAGCAGGAAGCCCCGGGCCCCGGCCCGGAGTGCGTCATAGACGTACTCGTCTTGGTCGAAGGTCGTGATGACGATGACGGCAACCGGGTTCTCGACTTCGGGCCCAGCGACCCGGCGAGTGGCCTCGATGCCGTCGAGGTTGGGCATCCGGATATCGAAGAGGCACACGTCCGGACGCAGCGAGCGGACCAGTTCCACGGCCTCCAGCCCGTCGCGTGCCTGGCCGACCACGTCGATCGAAGGATCGGCGTCGAGGATGGTGGCGAGTCCGACCCGGACCATGTCCTGGTCGTCGGCGATGAGCACCCGCACCGGCACCGGGGCTGTCATGCTCGCGTCCCCTCGGCCTCCGCGGTGGCCGGGACCATGGCCTCCACGGTCCAGCCGCCCGCGGGATCCGGCCCGGCTCGGACCTCCCCGCCCAGGAGCGAGAAGCGCTCCCGCATTCCGGCCAGACCATAGGAGGGGCTCGCCCGTCGTCCGCGGCCCGGATTGGCCGTCTGCCCGTCGTCGTGAACCCGCAGCCGCACGGTCGACTCGTCCCGAAACAGGTCGACTGCCACCACGGTGGGGTCCACGGCGTGCCGTCGGGCGTTCGTCACGGCCTCTTGGGCGGCTCGGAAGAGTGCCGCTCCCAGAGGCGCTGGCAGCCGCTCGACGTCACCGGTGGTGTGGACCACGACCCGCGGGCCGGCGCCGTTGCCACCGGCGAGCATCGGGATGTTGGCGACGCCGTAGGTCGGCGTACGTCCGTGGCCCGCCTCGTCGTCGTGGCGCAGCACCGCGACCATGGCCCGCATGTCGTCCAAGGTCCGCGCGGCTGCCTCCTCCACCCCGTCGATCGCCTCTGCAGCGGCGCCGGGGTCGGTCCGGGCCCGGACCTTGGCCGCCCGAGCATGCATCAAGATGCCGGACACGTGGTGGGCGACGGTGTCGTGGAGATCGCGGGCCAGCTGCTCGCGCTCACGAACCCGGATCTCCTCGCGCGCCTGAACCTGAGACCGTGCCCAGAAACGCATCAGTGCGCCGAGGGCCACCGGCAGCATCAGCGCCCCCACCCCCAGGAGTATCGAGGCGCCGCTGGCGTCGTAGAGCGGTTCTCGAGCCAGGTGCACCACCAGCAGGAAAAGGCTGCCGGCCACCACGCCCCGTCCGCTGGCCCAGCGGCCCAACGAGTAGGCCAGCAGCAGCACGACGGCGGTGACGTCGAGGACGCTGTTCGGCTCCCCCGCAAGCGCTGGGACGACCCCGGCCACCGTCTGTGCCCCGTAGGCGAGGATGAGCATCGCGAGCGGGCGGTGGGCCCGGAACAGCAGGGTGGCGACGCAGACGAGCGCCCACGCGGAATGCCAGGCAGGCCAGACCACATCGGGTCGAAGCCAGGCCTCGAGCACCGTTACCGGGACCAGTCCAGCGACCAGAGCCCGATCCCACCACGGTGTCGTCGCGGGCGCGGCAACTCGCGGCTCCTCCCAGAGCGCGCGCAGGGGGCTTGTGATCATTACCCCAGACTAGGACGAACGGGCCCCCGACCGGATGGCACTTTAGGCCGGAACGGGTCGGCCTGCGGGACGAGAACAGTTCGGCCCCGGCTCCGATGTGGCCGAATGCGGGTTCGCCAACAATGGAGGCATGACACCACACACCGCCACCACCACACCTTCCACCTCCACCACGACCGCCTCATCCCCGGTCCCCGTCGCCATATCGCCCGTTCTCGTCCGCGCCGGAGGCATCGCCGCCCAGGTCGTCGCCGGCACCTACGTCGTCGGCTTCCTCGCCATGGCCGCCTACCTCGTCCCCAGGGGTTTGACGCCACTCATGGAGGATCCGTCGGGGTCGCTGAGCTTCCTGCTGGATCACCAGGCCGAGATGGCTAGCTGGTACTTCGCGCTGTACCTCCTTGGCGGCGCCGCCATGGCGCTGGTCTCCCTGGGAGTCGGCGAGCGACTCTCCTCGGTCCCGGCGCTCGCCAGAGTCTCCACCGCGCTCGGACTCATCTGGTCCGGGATGCTCGTCGCCAGCGGGAGCATCGCCCTGGTCGGGCAACACGCCGCGGTCGAGTTGCACGCGCAGAACCCGGATCTGGCGCTGAGCACCTGGGTTTCGACCAGCGTCATCCAAGACTCCCTGGGCGGCGGCATCGAGGTCGCGGGCGCACTCTGGGCAGCGGCCGTCGGATTCGCAGCCCTGCGTAGTAGAGCGCTCTCGGCCGGGCTCGGCGGGCTCGCGCTCGGTCTCGCGGCCGTTGGTATGGCCACGGTCGTTCCGTTCGCCGCCGAGGTCGCGACGTCGATCTTCGGGCTCGGACTCATCGTCTGGTTCACCTGGCTCGGACTGGCGCTGCGGCGCCGCTGACGCGCCAGCCCACGACGACCACTTCACACAAACCTTCTCATGACGATCACCTCCTCCCGCACCTGGTCGATGTCGCCACGTCGCCGGTACGCAGAGGCGCTGCTGGGCTCACTGACTTTCGTCGCCGTGGCTGCCTTCCAGGTCAGCCTCGGCCTCGGAGCGCCGTAGGCGATGCGGTCCTCGGCGGCCATGCCACGACCGATGGCGCTCAGCCCTCCCCATCGTTGGGCGGCGGCGGGGCAAGGCTGCCGAGGTACTGTCCCGGCGCCCAGCCAGGGCGAACGTCCGGCGACGCCGAAACGCAACCTGGCTCTTGGACTCTCGCTCTTCGATCGGGCCGATCTCTACGATCGCGCCGCTGTTGCTCGAACAGCGAGCGCGATTCATCATGCTCGTCGAGGTGGGTCCCTGAGGGCCATCGACGACATGGTCTCAACGCGGCGCCATGGCCACTAGCGGATCGTGCCTCGGGCGGCTCGTATCGTGCAGGTATGGACACCGCGGTCGAGATCTTCCTGCTGCTGACGAACGACGAGGGTGGCCCGGCGAGTTGGGGCACCCAGACCTGCTGGGCGCTGAGCGCCGCGACGATCGCCGATCTGCTGGTCGAAGAACGGATCACTCTGGACGAGAGGAAGGACCCCCGGGTTCACGTCGTCGACGTGACGCCCACTGGCCGCGCGGTGCTGGACAGGGTCCTCGTTCGCGCCGCCGAGAAGGACGGCACGAAGCTCTCGGCGCTGGTGCAGGACAGGAAGCTCAATCCTGAGGACGAAGTCGTCCAGACACTGGTCGACGGCGGCGTGATCGAGGTCGTGCCCAAGCGGATGCTCGGCCTCGTCGCCGAGAAGCGCCCAACCCTGGACCCTCGGCCGGAACGCGAGATCCGCGAGCGACTACGCACCGTCCTGGCCGGCGGGCGCCCCTCGGCGACCGACGCCACCCTGCTCGCGATCCTCCAAGGTCTCGGTGTCGCCAAGAAGGTGCTCGCCGAGGAGTCCCACGGAATGTCCTCACGCGACCTCAAGCGTCGCGTGAAGGAGGCCTCCGACGAGGTCGCCGTCGGTGCGGCGATCAAGCGGGCCATCGACGCCCTGAACGCGGCGATCTTCACTGCGGTCGTCGTCCCCGTAGTCATCAACGGGAGCAGCTGACGAGGTTCTGCTGCGCCACCAGGTCGCAGCTGCGATCGGCGTCGGCCAGGGGCTACTGCGCAGCGTCGTAGGCGCGCTTGATCCACGCCTCCGTCTGTTCGTCAATGTCGTCGATGCTATGAAGCTCGAGGTGGTGCATGAATACGCCGGGCCGCGGTTCGACAACTTCTTTCCAACGCGAATCGGCGTCGCGCTCGGGCAACACAACGGAGAGGACCAGCGGCGCGCCGCGCTTGCCGAGATACTGCCCCGGCGCCCACGCCAGGGCGAACGTCCGGCGACGCCGAAACGCAACCTGGCTCTTGGACTCTCGCTCTTCGACCGGGCCGATCTCTACGATCGCGCGCCGCAGCTGCTCGAACAGCGCGAGCGATTCATCATGCTCGTCGAGGTAGTCCCGGAAGGCCATCGACGACATGGTCTCAACGACGCGCGGCCCACGATGGCCGCAGTCAACCGGGATCGGCACGCGGAGCGGGTTCTGGAGGTCACGGCTGCGCAACGGCCGTGGCACTACCGCGTCGGGAGCAGCAGCGTCCGCGAAGTCATCGCGACCGTGTCTCCGACCGCGTCGAGGAACCGCTCCTGGAGGAACCCGAAGCGGCGCAGCGACCAGATGGTCTGGGCGGTGATCCACGAGAGATCGCGCGCCTTGTCGATGTTCCAGGCGCTGATGACGTGGACGACCGGCCCGGCGTGCTCGTCGATGCCCTGGCCGACCTCAGTGAGGAAGGACCGACGGATCGGCGCCTCGACCTGCGCGAGCATCGCGTTGACGGCCTCGTAGTCGGCGCGCAGGTCGTCGGGCTCCAGGCCGCGGGCGCGGCAGGTCTCGACGACCGCGACCGGGAGGTCGTGCTCGATGTGGGTGTTCATCCCCGCGAGGGCGTACTGGATCGGCCACCGTCCGCCGGCACGGGCCTCGAACAGCGGACGCCACGGCGTGGGCACGGAGCGACCGAGGACGTCCGCGTCGTACGCCTCCAGCCACAGGCAAGCGAACCGTACGTCGAGGTCGGCCATGGTCGCGGGGTCGTCGAACGACAGCGGCAGGGCCGACCCGCCGGTGATGACCTGCTCGATCAGCTCGGTGACGCGCAGGTACATCCGGTTGAAGATCGCCACCCCGTCGGACGGCTCGAGCTCGGCGTCGATCGCGCGCATCCGCGCGATCACCTCCGGCACGGTCGAGGGACGGCTCATCGACCCGCCTCGCCCCCGCAGCCCTCGAACCTGAGCTCGAGGCAGGCCAGGACCGTCATACTGGAGGATCCTAGGCGAGATCCGCGGTGCGGCGAGCAGAATCCGGCGCCCGGTAGCCGAACGGCTGTCGGGACGGCACTTCTCCTGGCTGGCGTGCGTAGCGCGTCGTGTGCCGGCGTCCCGCTGGGGGCGTCGGTTGCGGGACGCCGACGAGGTTGCGTTCAGCGACGCACCGACGCGCTGCCACCCCTGCCTTGCCCGCCAAGCGTTGGCGCTGGATGGCGCGGTAGACGGTGGAGCGGCCGACGCTAAACAACTCGGCGACTTCGAGGGTGCTGTACTCGCCGCTGTGGACCAGCGACACGAGGTGCGCTTCCTGCCTACGGCTGAGCCTGGGCTGCTTGCCCTTCAGCCGACCCTCGGCCTTCGCGACCTTCATTCCCTCGACCGTGCGCAGCCGAATCAGGTCGGACTCGAACTCGGCCACCATCGCGAGCACGTTGAACAGCAGCCGCCCGACGGCGTCGGTCGGGTCATAGATCGATCCAACGAGACTGAGGCTGATCTCCCTCGTGGTGAGCTCGTCCGCGATCGCCCGCGCATCGGGTAGGGACCGAGCCAGCCGGTCGAGCTTGGTCACCACCAGGGTGTCGCCGGCGCGGCACGCAGCCAACGCTTCACGAAGACCGGGGCGCTCCCGATTGGTACCGGTCAGGCCGTGGTCGACATAGATGCGCTCAGCCTCGACGCCAAGGGCGAGTAGCGCGTCGCGCTGCGCGGTCAAGTCTTGCTGATCGGTGGAGCATCGGGCGTACCCGACAAGTAGTGCGTTCATGGTGCACCTCCAAGGTTGGCCCGGCGACCGCGGGACGCGGGCGACTCGGGAATCGGGACGTCGCCCGACACCACCAGCGCGCACCCTGACGTCGCGGAACGCAACCGTCCTGCATGTCCAGCCAGGCGTGGGAGCAGCGCCGGCCGAGCAGGTCCCAGCCAGCAAAGCCCGTCGCCCACAAACTTCACTTAGGGATCGGAACCGATGTACTGAAGAGTCTTGGCCTGGAGCGCGTTACATGTAACACTTGGTAGATGAGCGTGAAGGACCGAGTGAAGGCGCACCGGGAGCGAATGCGCGCCCAAGGGCTCAGGCCTATCCAGATCTGGGTTCCGGACGTCCGCTCGCCAGAGTTCGCCGCCGAGGCGCACCGACAGTCAGCGCTCGTCGCATCCGCAACTGGCGACGACATGGAGTTCGTCGAGGCCATCTCCAGCGACTGGGACGAATGAGGCGCGGGGACATCGTCACGGTCGCCGGTGGTGTCTACGCGAGCAAGCCACGCGCCGCCTTGGTGCTGCAGGACGACCGCTTCGACGCCACCGACTCCCTGACCGTCTGCCCGCTCACCACCCTGGAACTCGATGCACCGTTGATCCGCGTGCGGGTCGAGGCCACCGAGGACAACGGCCTCGACCAAGACAGCTTCCTCATGGTCGAGAAGATCACCACGGTCCGCAGGAGCAACGCCCACAACGTCCTGGGACGGCTCGACTCCTCGACCATGGTCGAGCTCGAACGGCGACTGTTGGTGTTCCTCGGCTTCGGCGCCTGACGACGCCAATCACCCCGGACCCAGTCAGACCTTCAACCGCACCTGTCACATCCCGATAGTGGATCCGCACGGTCACGCTCCGCGTGACGATCGGCTTGTGGTGACGCCGCTCTCGATAACGCGACGCGGCTGGAGCCGTCGCATGTCTGTCGGGGTTGCCGGCTCGAGAGCTACCCAGCGCCACGCGGCCTCGTAGCTGCGAGGTGCGGGTCCGGTTCACTGCCCACGAGTTCATCATGCCGTGGAGATCCTGCTCGGCGCCTCTGCGAACAGGTGCCCGATACTGTCGGACGGCGACCAGTTGCGGTCGCTTCGGAGAGCTGAGGACGACTTGAAGATCTTGGTGACAGGTGCGACGGGCTACGTCGGCGGACGCTTGGTCCCCCTGCTTCTCGAGCGCGGCTACGACGTTCGCACCACCACATCTAGCCCGGACCGCGAGCAGCCATGGTGGGGAGACCGGGTGGAGACTGTGGTCATGGACGCACTAGACGCCGATCAGGTTGCGGAGGCCTGCGATGGCGTGGACGCAGTGTTCTACCTGATCCACGGGATGGGCGGGGACAACTTCGCCGAGACCGACAGGAAAGCAGCCACCCAGGTGGCCGAGGCTGTGCGTGCCCACGGTGTCGGTCGGGTCGTCTACCTCTCCGGCGTCGTGCCCAACGTCACCGAGGACGAACTCTCCGAGCACATCAGGTCGCGTCGCGAGGTCGAGCAGATCCTGACCGGCACCCCTGCGACCGTGGTCGTGCTGCGCGCGGCAGTGCTCCTGGGTAGTGGGTCAACGTCCTTCGAGATCATCCGCCAGGTCAGTGAGCGGATGCCGGTGCACACCGTCCCGACCTGGATGGACTCACAGGTGCAGCCCATCGCGGTCGTCGACGTGCTCGAGGCCTTGGTCGGCGCCCTGGACTACGACGGGCCTTCTCGTCACTTCGACGTGGGCGGACCCGACCGGCTGGCCTACAGCGCACTGCTCGACGAATACACCACCCACGCGGGGCTGGAGCGCCCACAGGTCACAATCCCTCTGCTGCCGACGGCGCTCGTCGGCACGCTGGTGGGCAGCCTCACCGACGTCCCGCGGAACACCGTCGAGGCCCTGGTCGAGAGCCTCCGCCACGACATGGTTGCTGCCGACGACGACTTCGCTGAGGTGCTACTTCCCAAAGGTCACACCATGGTCAGGCTTGACGACGCGATCCGCCGCTCGCTGTCCGAACGCTCCACCACCCCCGAGAACGCCGACCCGATGGGCCCGCTGCCGCAGGACCCGACCTGGGCCGATGGCGGCGACAACCGCCCTGTCCTGGCGAAGGTGGTCGACGCCGTCAAGGACTATCAGCCGAAGCCCTGACCGGGAGGGGAACCGCAGCCGGTGAACGACGTCGCCCACCGGCCGTCCACCCGCAGCCCCGTGGCCAGGAGGTGGTGCCCCTCCAGGAGTCGCCGCGTGCGATGGGCCTTTCGACTCTGGTCGGCGCGGCGGCCGCGGTCGATCATGGACTGAGCGACCGAGGGACCGATATGCAGCCTCAATCAACTCTAAAGGCGAACGTGGACCTCGTGGTTCGGGCTGCGAGGGGGCCGTATTCGAACGAGATCGTCGCCTGGCGGGTCTTCGACGGGTACATCGACGAAGGTTGGGACATCCCGACGGGCAATACCGTACGCCCACACCCGCAGGAGACGGAATGAGCTCATCCATATCGACTCCGGGAGCAAGAGAATGACGCGCGGGCCAACCGTTCTCGTCGCAGGGGCGACCGGCAACATCGGAGGCGGCGCCGCCGTTGCCTTGGCACGGCGGGGCGCTCACGTGGTGCTGCTCGGTCGTGAGCGTGCGACGTTGGAAGCTGAAGCGGAGTCGATCCGCGGTTCGCTGTCTGATCTGGAGATCGAGGATCTGGCCATCGATACCTTGACGCTCGACTTCTCCGATATGGATTCAGTGAGGCGGGCGGCAGTCGACGCACTGCATCGATTCCCTACGATCGATGGGCTCGTCCTATCCGCCGGAACCCTGGTCCAGGGTGGGCCGAACGCCTTGCCCAGCGGCCATGAGTTGATGTTCGCCACGAATGTGATGGGACCGTTTCTGTTGACCAACCTTCTGCTGGAGCGAATGCAGCGATCAGGTGGTGTGGTGGTCTCGGTCGTCGCACCGTTCTATCAGGAGATCGACTGGGAGGATCTTGAGAGCCTCCAAAGGCACAAGACTGGTGATGCCTTCAACAAGACCAAGACGATGAATCGGGTAGTGGCGGGAGAGCTAGCCCGACGCTCTGCGGGAAGCGTCTCTTCGGTGGCCCTCAATCCGACCTTCATCATCGACAAGAACGACCCCAGACTGCGCGAGCGGTGGCCGAGCGGGTTCATGGGCTTCTTCTGGCGATTGATGACCGTGTTCTTTGCGCGGCCGCCTGCTGTGGCCGGTGAGCCAATCGCTGATCTGGTGCTGTCATGTCGTGATCGTCGAGCGATCAACGGCGCCTTGTTCAAGCTGGGGAAACGAGTTGCGAAACCCGACAAGGCGATGAGCGACACTGCCCTGGGCCGGAGGTTGTGGGACGAACTGGCCGTACTCACGGGACTGGCCGCGACGTGAGGACGCTCAACCGCATCAAATCTACCCAGCAGCCGAACCCCTCCCCTCGTCCGACGAGTCGTCGACGCCCAAGGCTCGGTACTGAACCGCCATGCCAACCTCGACGCAGCCCAACCGCTCACCCCGAGCGGTTCGGCAACCGCCGACCCCAGGCACCCAAGCTGCCCTCGGCCGCATGGATCAACGAGCCCTCACGGGGGCCCTCATACAGACCGCGTGACGACACGTGGCTCGGGCTGTTTGAGACCTTCCGGCAAGCTCGCAGTACGGTGTCGAAGGAGAAGATGGTGCCCATGAGTTCCGCACTCCATACTCCCTATGTCGTCTTCGACTCGCTGCGCGCTGAGCGTGCTGGCAGCACCGGCGTCGAGGACCGCCAAGAGCGCCGACTGCGGGAGCTCGTCAGCTTCGCGAGAACCGCGTCCCCCTACTACCGGCGGCGGTACGCGGGACTGCCGACCGGTCTTGCCGAGTCCGACCGGCTGCCGCCTGTCACCAAGTCCGACCTGATGGCGCACTTCGACGAGTGGGTGACCGATCCGGCCGTGACTCTGGATGTCCTGCGGCGTGACTTCCTCGCGGATTCGGATCGGGTCGGAGAGCGCTACCTCGGGCGATACCACGCGATGACGACTTCCGGGACGACCGGGGAGCCGGCGGTCCTGCTGCACGATCAAGACTCCTGGAACGTCATGATGGTCATGATGCGGTTGCGCATCCGGTGGGCGTTGGGCTCTCGGAAGCTAGTAGCAGCTT
Organism: uncultured Actinomycetota bacterium; assembly: GCA_963781605.1. Lineage (GTDB taxonomy): Bacteria > Actinomycetota > Actinomycetes > Propionibacteriales > Nocardioidaceae > Nocardioides. Next base: position 1,244 of record CAWAGO010000008.1, on the reverse strand, counting down.
TGGCGCTCCGGGGCTTCCGGGACGCGGCGTTGTTCGCTGGGGGCGGACACCTCGGCGCCAACGTGCTCGTGGAAAGTGCCCGGCGAAGCGCTCCAGCCCTCGCTCGCCGCATCCGACTGTTCTCGGTACAGCGACCTCTGGCGGACCTCGTCGCCGAGCTCAACGACTTCCAGCCCACGATGTTGAACGGCTACCCGAGCGCAACCGCCCTGCTCGCAGCGGAGCAGGCCGAAGGGCGGCTCCGCATCAGCCCGGTCCTCGCGCAGGTGGCCGGCGAACATCTCACGCCGGCGATGCACAGCTTGATCGAGCAGGTTTGGCCGTGTCGCGTCATCCCCAGCTACGCAGCTTCAGAGGTGCCCGGGCTGGCCTTCCCCTGCCACCTGGGAACCCTGCACGTCAATGCCGACTGGTACGTCATCGAACCGATCGATGAGCTTGGCCGACTGGTGCCACCAGGCACGATGTCCCACTCGGCGCTCGTGACCAACCTGGCCAACCGAGTGCAGCCGGTGATCCGGTACGACCTTGGCGACCGGATCCGGATCGGCACTGAAGCGTGCCCCTGCGGCAGCCCGCTGCCGACTGTGACGGTGCAGGGACGCACCGACGACGTACTCACCTTTGAATTCAATACTGGGACGCCAGTGACAGTCCTGCCCTTGGCCATCGGCACCGTGGTTGAGGGGATCCCAGGGGTCCACCGGTTCCAGCTGATCCAGACCGGTCGCACGGCGCTCACCGTTCGGCTCGAATCGAAGCCAGGTGCTGATCAGGCCGTGGTCCGCGCCGCCATCGACAAGCGCGTGCTGCAGTTCCTGTCGGAGCAGGGGGCTGTTGATATCCAGCTCGTCCACGATGCCAGGCCGCCCGAGCAGCAGCCTCACAGTGGCAAGCTTCGGCACGTGTATCGCGAATGGCGTTGACGGTGACGCAGGGCGAGTTGGAGCGGTGGGGCTTCGGCCGTGGCGGGGCAGGTGGCGCCCTGCAGTAGCCCACCCTGAGTTGCGCAACCGGCGGGCGCTTGACGCCCTGCTGATGAGCATTGGCCCAGGGTCAGCGCTTCGTCGGGTGTGGTGAGCCCCGCGTCGCCCAACGGAGCGGAGCGGATCGCCCCGCAAGCCCAAACGACAAGCGGTGATGGGGCGGACGACGCGAGGCGACATGCCAGCGGCGCTCGCGATCACCGGACGGGCCACGGCTCTGCGGCACGCTCCGCGCGCCGATCCCCCTACGGGGCGAGA
>CAWAGO010000007.1:0-184809 GCA_963781605.1 uncultured Actinomycetota bacterium | reverse complement strand
TATGTTTAGGGGGTCGATTGGGGGGTTCGTGGAGTCGTTCGTTGATCTTGACCGGTGCCTGGGGATGGTGCCGGGCGTGGTCGTGACGCGTCTGGCTGACATCGACCGCGGGCGCGGTCGGGAGGACCTGTTCCGCAATCAACTCCCCGAACTGTTGACAGAACTGGCTCACCGGGCGCGAGTTGCCAGCATCAGCGCCTCATCGGCCCTCGAGGGAGTCGTCGTCGCCGACCAGGCACGTGCGGCCGCCATCATCAGCGGCAAGGTCGCCGTGTTGCGTAGCCGCAGCGAACAGGAGTTCGCGGGCTACCGCGCGACGCTGGACTACCTGTTTGCGGGCTCCTGGCAGCCACTGAACGTCGGGCTTCTGCTACATCTCCACCGCGAGCTCTTCGCCCAAACCAAGACCCCCGGCGGGCGGTTCAAGGAGAGCGATAACCTGGTCGTGGACAGGTCACCTGACGGAACAGTCGAAGTCCGGTTCGTGCCGGTGCCGGCTGCCCGAACCGAGTACTACACATCAGAGCTCGTAGACCGCTACCTCGAAGTCAGCGACGCCCGGCAACACCATCCAGTCCTGCTCATCGGACTGTTCGTGCTGGACCTCCTCACGATCCACCCCTTCGAGGACGGCAACGGCCGCATCGTGCGCGCCCTGACCAATGCCCTTCTCGAACAGGCCGGCTACACGATCGGCAAGTACGTCTCCTTGGAGCAGCTCATCGCCGAGACCGCCGACGACTACTACGCCGCACTCCTGCAGTCCACGCACGGCTGGCACGACCGGGACAACGACGTCTGGCCGTGGCTGACCTACTTCGTCAACGTCCTCGCCGGAGCCTACGAACGCTTCGAGCAGGGCGCCTCAGCAGAGCGCTCTGCCGGCAGCAAACAGGACCGCGTACGCGAGTACGTGACCGAAAACGCGCCCCAGATCTTCAAGATCGCGGATATCAGGACTGCTCTGCCAGGCATCAGCGACCCCACCATTCGCCTGGTTCTCGATGAGCTCAAGCGGGACCGCCGGATCCGGCCAGAGGGGGCCGGGCGCGCCGCCGTGTGGGTGCGCACCTCCAGCTGAACGCTTCCTCGGCCACTGGCTTGAAATGGCTCCGGTCATCGCCATGTCCCAGCGAGAGCGGCTACGAGAGTTTCGCGCTGCTGTGTTCACGGCGGATGGAGAGGCGCTGGTGTCGCTCGTCCGGTCCGGTCCCTGGCCGGGTCACGCGCTCCAGTTGATCGGTGATGGGCTTCTCGCGGCGCTGGCCCAGAACATCGGTGGAGCGAGCCAGCTGGCTGCCCAGTGCGTAACCGAGATGCGCGAGAGGGACTGGGAGGGCGACGAGGATCGGGCTGCTGCGTTGACCGCGAGCCTGGGGGCTGGGCCGGCGCCGTTGTTGAGGAGCTTGCCTGTCGATCTCGACGAGCTCGTCGATGTGCTCGAGGGAGACGCGGTCGCGGGCGGCGGCCGCATCGATCTGCACACCGGTGAGGTGTGGCCCGAGGCGGTGTTCGAGTACGGGATCGAGAGCGAGGGGGACGACGAGGATCTCGACGACGACGGACGCTGGCTGTGGGTCGTCAGCGAGGGCTCACGGGCTGGGTATCGCGACATGGAGCTGTTCGTCGCCGGGGTCGCAGAACCAGACCTTGCTGAGCGACTCACCCGGGCATTGGAGGGCGGGGTGCGTTCCGCCGTTTCTGGAACGAGCTGACACCCTGGTCCGACCTTCGGGATCGCTGGTATGTGTACTCCGCGGAACGGCGGCGAAAACGCGCCCGAGCCTGGCTCGCCGCCGAAGGCTTCAGGGTGGCGCTGTCCCCGGTGATCCCGCCCAGGATCAGCAGCCGCACGCCCTCGTTCACGATCGGTGCTGCGAACTCAAGATCCCCGGGCCGCCCCATGTCCACCCGCGCTCATCGGGCGGTCGGTGCAGCCGATTCCGTTGGTCATGCGTCCCTGCATGATGGCGGCATGCGTATTCACCAGATCGGCGAGTGGGGAGAGGCCCACTTCAGCGAACCGGCGACTCAGCAGGCGATGCGGTCGGCGGAGGCACAACTCGGTCATCCGCTGCCATTGGAGCTCCAAGACTTGCTCGGGGAGACGAACGGCATCGCGGGCGAGTACGGGCTCGGACTTCTGTGGGCCACCGAGCGCATCGCCGCGGACAACGCTCACTTTCGGTCCAGCACCGAGTTCGCTGAGCTGTATATGTCGTTCGACGGCCTGGTGTTCTTCGCAGACGCTGGCAACGGCGATCAGTTCTTCGTGAGCCTGCGCGGCAGCAACGAGGTCTACGTGTGGAACCACGAGAGCGACAGCAGGACTTGGGTGGCCCCCACCGTTCTGGACTACCTCCGTGGCTGGATGCGGGGCCACATCTCCGTCTGACCAAGAGGCCGCGCGCTCATCGGCGCGGCCTTGCAATCGCTACGGCAGATCCGGTTGGCCGCGGCGCGCGCCATCTGCGACGGAAAACGCGGAATGCGCTGCCTGCGGGGGCATGCACTTGGCATGCGCAATCAACCGCGAAGTCGTTCGGTGGGTTGGCCGGTGATGCCGGCGATGAGCTCGGAATCCTTGTCCAGTGCCCGGTCATCGATTGCCGGTGTCAGGTACTCCACCGGTGATGCAAACGGGGCCCCTTGGATCCTGGCTGCCCAGTCCTCGGCATCGGGCGTGATGCCCAGGGCTGCACGCGTTCACCCAGACTGTCACAATGGGCGAAGAAGCACGCTTCCCGCCAGGAGATCCACAACGATGGAACGTGATCGTCTGAGGACCACCGCACTCCCATCAGACCCCGGGTTCGTAGGCAGGCCGGTCAGCAGGCTCGCTGCGGACCGTCTTCGATGACGGTGTCCGGAGGCGAACCCGGTCGGGACCGTGCGCCCGCCCGATCTGGCACCGACCATGTCAGTGGCGATGCGCTCGTGGAGCTGGGGTCCCTGGCCGCCGCCGCGCTCGTGTTCGGATCCTCGGCCGCAGTGCTCGTCGTGGAGCTCGTCGCCCTCAGGCTGCTCGCTCCTCACTACGGCCTGACCCTCGAGACGAGCACACTCGTCATCGGCATCGCCCTCACCGCGATCGCTCTGGGCTCGTGGGCCGGGGGCCGGGCTGCCGACCTCATTTCCCCCGCGACGGCTGCTCGGTCCGCTGCTTGCGATCTCCGGCGTGGCCGTGGCCGCGACCCCCTTCCTGGTCCGTGGCGCAGCGGCCACCGGTCAGGCCGACCTCCTCCTGCTCGCGGCCGTCTCGACCATCCTCGTTCCGGGCGCGCTGCTGTCGGCGGTCACGCCGGTCACCATCAAGCTTCGGCTGACCAGCCTGCACGAGACCGGAACAGTCGTCGGACGCCTCTCGGGCATCGGCACCGTCGGCGCGATCGCGGGCACGGTTGTCACCGGGTTCGTGCTCATCTCCCGTGTGCCGGTCAGCGGAATCCTGGTCGGGCTCGGCATCGCCCTGGTGGTCGCTTCGGTCCTGGTCCAGGTGCGCGGCCGCCGTGGCCGACGCGCCGTGCTGGCCGCCGCGGTCGTCGGTCTCGCCGGGATGGCGCGGTGGCCGCCCCGGGTGGCTGCGATGTGGAGACGACCTACCACTGCCTGGCGGTGCAGACCGACCCCGCCCGGGACACCGGACGCATCCTGGTCCTCGACGGGGTGCGCCACTCCTACGTCGACCTCGAGGACCCGACCTACCTCGACTTCGAGTACGTGCAGGCGATGGCATCGGTGATCGACACCGCCTTCCCGCCGCGGCGAGCCGGTCAACGCCTACCACCTCGGCGCTGGCGGGCTGACCCTTCCGCGCTACCTCGACGAGGTGCGCCCGGGCACGACGGAGCCGGGTGTCCGAGATCGACGCCGGAGTGGTGCAGGTGGACACCGAGCGTCTTGGCCGGGACCTGGCTGACGGCATTGACGTCCGTGCTGAGGACGCCCGGCTTGCGCTCAAGGACCTCGACGCCGAGAGGTTCGACCTCGTCGTCGGGGACGCGTTCGGCGGCGTGAGCGTGCCGTGGCACCTCACCACGACCGAGGCTGTCGCCGACATCCGGCGAGTGCTTGACGACGGCGGCGTTTACGTGGCCAACCTCATCGACCACGGACCGCTGGCCTTCGCGCGCGCAGCCGTGGCCACGATCTCGGAGCACTTCGACCACGTCGTCCTGCTCGCCGATCCCGACGTGCTCGCGGGTCGGACGGGGGCAACCTCGTCGTCGTCGCCTCGGCCGCACCGGTCGACCTCGCGATGCTGACCGAACGGATAGCCGAACGGGGGACCGGTTGGGACCACCTGTCCGGCGCCGCCTGCGGCCTGGGTCGGCGACGCGCCGGTGCTCACCGACGACTACGCGCCGGTCGACCAGCTCCTGACGCCCTACGGCGACTGAGCAAGGTGCCGCGGAGGGGTGCGGCAGGTGAGTGCGATTCCGACACCATCGACTCCCCACGTGTCAGGGTGGAGGTATGTCGAGCACCACCCCGACGTACGTCAAGATCAACTACGGTCGCACCGGACGATCGACGATGGCCCTGCCGAATCAGTGGAACCCAGGCAACCCGTTCGTGGAGTCCAGCAAGTTCAAGCACCTCGACGGCAAGAGAACCTGGTCAGAGGTTTGGGCGCCTCTGCCAACCCCGTTCGATGGCGATCATCGCCTACCCGGCATTGACTTCGACAAGTGGCCGGAGGAGTACCTCCAGGTGGCCGGCCGCCGTGGACGTCTCACGGCAGAGATACGCAAGTCGGTTGGCGGGAGGTTCCGGCAGTTCGTCCTGGGACGCGCAACCGGTGATCGGACCGATGTGAGTGCATCTGCTCCGGCTGAGGAGATTGAGTGGAGCGACCACGTCGCCCTGGTGTTCCCTCATGAGGTGTGGACCTCAGCGACCGTGACGCCCGTGTTCCGTCATTGGTTCGAAACCGGAAGCCTTCCAGCGCAGGTGACCTTGCGCGAGTTGGGACTCTGACCGGGATCGCGGGCGCCCGAGCCGGGGGATCAGGGCAGCCCGGCGTGCGACCGCCAGAACCTCACGATCGCCTCGGTCGCATTGAAGTGCGTCGCTACCGGCGGATTCCCCACGGTGGTCGGCGTCGGCCAGTTGTGGCCACCATTGAGCACCGTGCCATGCAGGTAGGCCTCGGTCCCGGCGAACTCCTGCAGCACCACCTCGGTGAGACCGGTGCTGCCCGGGATCAGCGTCGTCGCGGCGGGGCCGGCTGCTACCCCGTTGCGATTCAGCATCTCGCTCAGCGTGAAGGACGGCAGGGTCTCGTCCAGCTTCTGCTCCTGCTGGGTGAACGGCGGCCGATAGCCGGTGTCGGCGGTCCCCTGGATGTAGGCCACCGGGGCCGGCGCGGGCACGGCACCGGTCGCCGCCAGTTGCCGTCGGTAGTGGGTCACCTTCTCCGGGTCTAGCACCTTGCCCACGGCCGCGAAGCCGCGGAAGGACGCGCTGAGGTCGGAGTTCAACAACTGCCAGACCATTCCGCCGCCGTTGGAGAACCCCGCCGCGTAGATCTTGGTCGGGTCAGCGGTGACCGTGGGCACCGCGGCCGAGGTGGTGGCGTAGGCGCGGGTGGTCAACTCGGCGAGGAGGGTCTGGACGAAGTCGAGGTCCAGCGTCGGGAAGGCGCTGTTTCCGGGCCCGTAGTGCACCCACTCCTCGTCGAGTTGAGGATGGGTTTCGGGGAAGACCAACAGGTAGTTCCGCACGAGCGCAGGGACCGGCGCCGGCGGCTGGACCCCCCAGCGTGCCGCAATGTTCGCGACGTCCTGGCCGCCGCCGTGAAACACGATGATCGCGGGGATGGTCGCCTGAGGTGGGTTGTTGGGCACCTCGACGCTGTAGGTGCGGGTGACCGGCGTGCTCACGGGTTGTGCTGTCAAGAGGGCCATCTGCGTTCTCCTTGGGTGGCAGCCGGGCGGCCGCATACGGGGAAGAGCACGGGTTGTGCGGGGGTGATACCTCGGGAGTGTCCCTAGCGGTTGCTTCGGCACCCCGGAGTAGCGCTCCGGTCATCGCGCCGGGCTCGGTAGGGCGCGACACGAGTTGGCGAGCCGGGATCACCCTGACCGGGCTGGCCTTCCCGGAAGGACCTGGACACGAGGCTGAAGGCGAAGTGGGGCACCCTTCTTGGGCGCATTGCATGACGAGATTCTCGTGACCGAACGGTGAATCGCTCTCAGTGGTAGCGCAGCTCGGTCGAGGCCCCGATTGACGGGGTGCGCCCCCGACCGCAAGCATCATGCGATGCGCATCCTCGTGACCGGCGGCACCGGCTTCGTTGGCTCCCACATCGTCCTGGCCTTGCAGGAGCGGGGGCACGATGTCCGGCTGCTGGCCCGACGGCGGGAGCAGGTGACGGCCACCTTCGCCCCCCACGACGTCAAGATCCGGCCCGAGGCCGTCGTCGTCGGCGACGTGTTGGACGCCGATGCGGTGACCCGGGCGCTCGAGGACTGTGAGGCGGTGGTGCATGCAGCCGCGGTGTTCACCTTCGACCCGCGTCGGTCGGCCGAGATGATCGACACGAACGCCGCGGCTACCAGGCTCGTGCTGACCAAGGCGCTGGAACAGGGCTGTGATCCGGTCGTGCACATCTCGAGCACGGTGGCCCTGACCCGCCGCGCAGGATCCGGCCCCGACCTGCCGCTCGGTGACATCCCGCTGCCCTACAGCCGCTCCAAGGTCGCCTCCGAGGAAGTCGCCCGCGTGCACCAAGCTGCGGGCCGGCCGGTGGTGACCGTGTATCCCGGGGCCGTCTACGGGCCGCACGACCCCTACCGTGGCGAGCAGACCGCCCGGCTGGCCTGGATCGCACGGGGGTTGTTCCCGCTCTGGCCCTCCGGTGGTCTGCACTCGGTCGACGTCCGCGACGTTGCCGCCGTCGTGGCGAGCGCCGTGGAGAAGGGCCGGGGCCCGCGACGTTTCATCGTGCCCGGCCACCACGTGAATGGGCCGCAGCTGTTTGCCGCGGTGTCCGCTGCCACCGGGCGACGCCGTCCCCGCGTACCGCTTGCCCCTCGCCTCGCGGTCGCTTCGACGCGCGCGATCGACGCGGTGCAGTCGCGGCTGCCGGAGGGCTGGCGCTACCCCGCCGACCGCGAAGGTACCGAGATCATCCTGCGCGACACCCGCTTCGACTCCTCCGCTACGGAGCGTGAACTCGGCGTCACGGCCCGACCGTTCGAGGACTCGGTGCGGGACACCCTTGCGTGGATGGTTGAGGACGGACGCCTACCGGCACGGTTCCTTCGCCGCTGAGGGCTGCGGCCCGCCCAGCACTGCCAGTTCGACCCCCGACCCCCTCGACGAAAGCGCTGGCCAGGAGTCCGCCTTGCACTCGACCCGCGCGAGCGCCTCGCGCTGGGGGCGGTTTCGCGGCGCTATGACCCATTTCCTGGCAGTCATCAACGCATTTGCATCCCCCGTCGATAGGCGGGCGCCAGTTGACCGAGGGTTCACGAAACCCGGGTGATTCGGCCCCCCCGCTTGTGCCGATACCCAGATCGCGAAGGCCGGGCTGCCACGTTCGGTGGTCGGACCCTTCGATGCCGTCGATCAGGCATCCGCGTCCAGGAGCGCAGATGGTAGAAGTGAAGTGTGGCGTACATCACACCGGGGCCGGTAATGTGCCTGCACCGGTTGCGCCGACGTGGCGTCACGGGGGCAAGAGGGGCCTGCAATGACTCGTAGTCGACTACTCATCTCTGTCGCTGTCGGCAGCTTGGCCTCGGCCCTCGCGGTCGCCGGGCTGCAGACGGGTGCAACAGCCAGGCCGAAGCCACCGACAAAGCCGGACAAGGTCGTCATCATTGTCGTCGACGCCCTCAGCAAGGAGCTCGTCAAGAAGTACGACATGGAGAACGTCAAGGCCCTCATGGCCGACGGCGTCGACACGCCGCGTGGCTACCTCGGCCACACCGGTTCTGTGACCGTGGTGTCCCACAACGTCATCACCTCAGGGATGCTTCCCAAGCACATGGGCTGGACGAATGAGGGCTACCGCGACGTCGACGGGGTTCTCGGCCCCCCAGGCGGGCTCTACATCACCAGCAACTTCGGCTACGACGAGATGTCGAAGCTGCAGAAGCACGCGGGATACCCGCAACTGTCGGACTACCTCGACGACGCCGGCAAGGTCTTCACCGTCAGCCCGAAAGGGTATGCCGCCTACGGACTCAGCGGCCCAGGGTCAGACGACACCTCGGTGATTACCTTCGGCAGCGGCCCCTCCTGCAACGGCGTGTCCTGGCGGATGCCGAGGGGCATCTCGGTGCCGCCGTACATCGCGGGCACGTGTGGCTCGCGCTACTGGGTCCAGCGCAATAAGGGCTACGACACGCTGCAGTTCCCGGCCCAGCTCTACCCGGCCACCGACGACCGCTACGTCGTGGGCGACGACCCGGGCCACCAAGGCGGTGACATCTGGGCCACCGATGCCGTGCTGGACATCATGGAGCACGAGGAGGGCGCCTGGAGCGGCATCTTCGTCAGCCTGCCGGGTGTCGACAAGGCCGCCCACATGTGGGGCGGGGTCAACGACCCAGAGGGTGCCACGCCCGGCTACGACCCGATGACCCACATGACGTTCGCGATGGCTACCGCCGACGCGCAGGTGGGACGGATTATGAACGCCCTGGAGGAGAGTGGCGAGCTCGACAGCACCCTGGTCGTGCTCACTGCGGATCACGGATCGGTCGCCGCGGCGGACGGGCACTGGCACGGCGACTTCGAGCCGGTCAACGACTTCGGCTACTACAACTGGTACTACGGCGATCCCGAGAACGACATCTTCTACGACCAGCCACAAGAGGCCCTCGAGCCGCTCATCCAAACCGGCAACGTCGGGCTCGCTTACAGCGACTCCTCCCTCAACGTGTGGCTGAAGGACCAGTCGCCAGCATCGGTCGCCGAGGCAGCCGAAGCCATGAAGGCCCTTCCGGACGTCACGTCCGTATGGCGCCGTCAGGGCGACCGATACCAGCGGGTCTCGGCGATCCGACGGGACCGGATGAAGTCCGCCGGGGAGAAGTCGTGGTTCGCCCGCAAGGCGGAGGAGCTGATCAACACGCAAGCGGCTGACTACGGACCCGACCTCGTTGCGACGCTGCCCGACGACACGACGTACTCGGTTCTCGGCGATCACGGCGGCATCCAGAGGACCACGCAGCAAATCCCGATCGTCTTCGCGGGCGCCGATCTGTCCGGAAAGGACCTGAGAGGCGAGGTGAGGTCGGTCGACATCATGCCGACGATTCTCAAGGCGATGGGCATTGCGCCGACGTACGCCATGGACGGCACCGCCTACGATCTGCCGAGGATCAAGCGCTGAAGCACCGCACGCGTGCGTCCGGCTGTTGCACCCCGAGGGTCTTGGTCGGGTAGGACAGGCACGGCACGCGTGCGCGCACCCGGCTGTTGCACACCGAGGGGCTTGGTTGGGTAGGACATGGCCGTTTCGCAGCGGATAGACCAACCTATGGGGACGAAGTCAAGAGCTTGGTTCTTGTTGAGCTGCGCAGGCGTTGGCGGCTCGCCGGGTTCGCCAGCGGGCTGATGATCTCTGGTGGGGTTGGGATGCGCTCGTCGCTGGACGGGGCCGCGCGCCCGTCTCCTGCCCTACGTAGCGTGCAAGCGGGTTGGTTCCCGACAGCCTTCATCCGGGCTTTGCTGGAGACGGGCGGGGCTGCCCATGGTCTATCGCGGGATGTGATCTCGACGCACATGCGGGCTCGCCCCGTCCGGTCGAGGAGGACGCGCGGGTTACGCGGCAGCGGCGGCCACCTTCACGCCCAGGTCGACGCCGCCGCCGGCGATGGCGGGATCCCACGCGTTGCCGGTGGTGAGGACGGCGTGGAGTTGGCGCAGCAGGCTGCCGGCGACCGCAACTCGGGCCTGGGTCTTGGTGAGCTTGTTGTCGGCGCGGCCGGTCAGGTGCGCGTATCGGGCGGCGAGCACGGGGTTGTTGCGCAACGCGGCGTGGACCGCCCGCCAGGCCGCCAGCCGGAGCTGGGGGCGGCCGCGGCCGCTGATACCGGTCTTGCCCTGGTAGGCGCCCGAGGCGTTGTCGCGGGGGCAGAGCCCGGCGTGCTTGACCAGCGCCCGGGCGGAGGAGAACCGGATGGGATCGCCGGCCTCGGCGAGGATGGTGGCCGCGCCGACCGCGGAGAGCCCGGGGATGCTGGTCGCGAGCCGGGTCAGGCCCAGCTCATCGAGGACCTGAACCATGCGGGTCTCGACCACCGCGGTCTCGGCGCGGGCGTGGGCCAGGTCGGCGAGCGCGAACCGGGTCCGCTCCAGGGCGCCGGCGCGTTGGGCGCCCACGCCGGCCGCGGCCCGAGTCGGGTCGGTCGCGGCGTCGAAGACGGCCCTGACGATCTTTGAGTACCAGCGGGTCGCGCCGTGGCGGGCGAGCGCGCGGCGGACCGCCGTGGCGAACCGGGTCCACCCCCAACGGCGGATCACACTCAGGTCGCCGCTGGCGCCGACCCGGTCCAGCAGCACCGTCATCGCGGCCAGCCAACTCTTGGACCTCATCGGCTTGCCGGCGGCCTCCAACGCCGCCGGCCAGGCGCACTCGAGCAGGTCCGTGACCTGCTGGCGGGCGGCGATGCTGTCGGTGACCAGTCCCGCCCGGCGAGCGCCCAGGTGCCGCAGCCGAGCCCAAGCGGGTTCGGCGCGCTCGGGCAGGTAGCAGCGCAGTTCGGTGACCAGCCGGGCGATGATCATCGCGTCGGTCTCGTCGCTCTTGTTGCGGGTGAAGTCCTCGCTCTCCCGAGCGCGGTGCACCAGCAGCGGCTGCACACAGACCAGCCGGACGCCCGCCTCAGCGGCGATCTGGTCCAGCACCCGCCAGCGGTGCCCGGTCGGCTCGCAGGCAACCACGACCGAGGAGAACCCGGCCGCCGTGGCCTGGGCCAGCCCCCACTCGACCGCCTCGCGCAGGTGCCATGCCTTCGCAGTCACCGTGCGGCGGGCCAGCACCCGCGAGTCCTGGTCGGTCAATGCGCATACCTGCTTGTCAGCGGCGAGATCGAACGCGAGCACCGCGCTCTGACGAGTGACGACCGCGCGCAGACGCTCGAGTCTGTCATTGCGACGGCGGTCCCCACGAGACAACTGACGGCTAACGTTGGACATGCATCCTCCTGATGAGTGGTCTGGGACACCAAGCCCGTCAACCCCATCAGGGGGATGCCTTGAGCCCCGAATCAATCACGCTCAGGTCGTTACTACGCAGGTCCCCCCGCCAACGCATCGCAACGCGAACCGGCTTGGCCCGCTTCCCGGTTTAAAGGCGCGGTGGCTGGGGATCGTAGGCCGAGGGGCGGTCTTTCTTTGGGCGTCGACGAGTCCGGCTGAGCGGTCTAACCCGACCCTCGAAGAGGGTGATCGCGGCGAAGGCGCTGACGTGATTGTGTGTGATTCGTTGCCCGCTCATGGGAAGCGGATATTCAGGGTCCTCGTACCAGGCCGCGATGTTCTCGATGCTGATCAGTTCTGCATCGGACATGCCGATGGCCCGGGCGGCAAGGTCATCCTCTTCGTAGTCCCATAGCGCTGCCGCGACCTGGCTCTTCGATGTACGGACCTTGAATTGGGGCTTGCCCTGGAGAAGCCTCGTGAGCTCTGCGCGGTCTGGGCGACGACTGAGCCAGGTCATGCCCGAACGCTACGCCGCGTGGCCGCTGATGTAGAAGGACGGCGCACGCTCCGCGGTCCGGTCGATCGACTGTGCCCGACAGACGGAGGTATGCAGCTTGTTCCTGACTGGTCGACAGGCGGCGGAAGGACGCGCACACTGACGTCCTCATCGCGGCAGCCTCAGACGGTTGAGTGCGCCCGTTTGCCTCAGGGGTCGGCCGAACTCGTGTCATCGGTCAACAGATCTTGATTTGCTGGCTCGGGGCGGCCGGGTCTCCGATGGGTCCTCAGCCGCGCCACGCGGGCCCGCGCGATGATCTCCTCCACGATCTCGGACTTGGCGTCCGCGTAGTCCTGAACCCGCGTCCAGTTCCGGGCGGCGAGCCGCCGCTTCGTCTCCTCGTACAGGGTCCGCTCATCCTTGTTGGCCCGAAGCCGGTCCCGAAACAACAGCATCCGCTCCGCCTCCTCGGAACCCACGGCGAAGACATGGATCTGGACCTCAGGGTCATGGGCCCTGAAGAAGCGGTGCTGATGCCAGTCCGGCTCCCGAACATGCAGCAGGAAGCCGGCTGCCTCAAGGCCGGGCACGTATGCCGCCTCGTCGCTCGGATCTGGCACCAGTAAGAGGACGTCGATGAATGGCTTGGCGGCCAACCCGGGCACCGATGTGGAGCCGACGTGCTCCACGACCGCCGCCCCCGGTCCCAACGCCTGCCTAATCCGAGCGGCCACTTCGGCGTACTGCCTCGGCCACGTGGGCTCGGACGGCACAAGTTGGATCGGGCCCCGATGAGCGCGCGGCGGGCGGACGAACTCCGGGCCGGCAGGCATGCTCCGATGCTCGCACACGATCTGACACGACGATGCCAGTCGGGCCCTAGGCAACACTGCGCAACTCGCGGCAGAACTGGATGGCCGCGGCGCACGCTATCTGCGGCAGATCCGCATGGCAGCATGCGCACGCTATGCGGCAGGCTCCTCATCCCCTCGGGGCGTCTTCGCAATGCGTCGAGCTTCTCGCACAGTCAACCGATGTGGGCGTTCGATCCGGGTTTGTTGAAGACCGAACCGGTCAGGTCCGGGCTGTGCGTCAGATGTCCGCGCGTGCGGCCGCACCGATCCGGACGCTGAGGTCGTCGAGCTCGTCGAGCATGTCGCCCACTCCCCATACCTGGTTGCGCTTGCGGTCGGTCAGCGGCCGCAGCACTTCTGCTTCGACGAGAAGTTCGACGGCCCGGTACAGCGCACTGGTCGCCCCGCCCACCCTCGGCTCGATCTCCGCCGCCGAGAAGACCGGCATTGCCGGCAGCACCGCCAGCAGCCTCGCGGTCGCGCTGTCGCTGCGAACTCGCCCGACCGCATCGCGCCATCCCAGCGGAAACTCCGCCATCCGCGCGGCGGTTACTCGAGACTCCTGCGCAGCAAGGCTCGAGGCGCGCGCGAACGCGGCGATGATCGGCTCCGGGTCACCCTCGCGATAGCGGGTCAGTACCTCAAAGTAGGCCTCCCGCCGGGCGACCAGGGCCGAGGCCAGGGGCACCACGACCGTGGTCGTCACTCCACGTCGCCGGAGCACCGTATTGACCAGGGCCCGGCCTATGCGGCCGTTGCCATCCGTGAACGGGTGGATGGACTCGAACTGTGCGTGCGCGATCGCGGCCTGCACCATCGCGGAGAGGTCGTCACGGTTAGCGAACGCGACCAGGTCGTCCATGTAGCCGTCGACCGTCTCCGGCGGTGGCGGGACGTACAGGGCGTTGCGTGGGGAGTAGTCGCTGCCGCCGATCCAGTTCTGCATGTCGCGGGTCCGGCCGGCGTAGGCCGTCTCGCCCGGATCGTCGTGCATAAGCGCGTGGTGTGATCGCAGCACCGCGTCCGTGGTGAGGTCACCCCCGCTGACGGAATGGATGAGCTCCTCCAACGCCGCAGTGGCGGCGGCCATCGAGGTCGCCGACTGGTTCGACTTCATCCCGTGGAGTGCGCGGGCGTAGTCGGTGACGTCGGCCTCGACCTGCTCGATCTTGGAGGAAGCGACGGACTCGGTGCGCAGCAACATCGTGCCCAGCGCACCCAGATGGGCCCCGTGGCTGGTATCCAGCGCGGCGATCTCACGCAGGCAGTCTTCGATGTGCGAAGCAAGCTTGGACGGGATGAGTAGGTCGCGGCTGGCGATCTGCGGGGGCAGCCACACCGTGACTTCGCGCAGCATCCGGTCGTCCTTCGTACCGCCTCGCACGGTCTGCTGCCATGGCCGTACCTCTCTGCGATGTGCCGGCCATGCTCCGGGCGCCCGGTCGTCGGAGACCCTGTCCATGCTGGACCCTCACTGTTGGCGGGTTAGTTGGCTAAACGGGAACACCTGGCCCACTATTCCAGATTAGCACCGTAAGTGGGAATAGCGCTGGTCTTGTTCCCACTTACGGTCGTGCGGCGGCGTGCCACAGTCGATGGCTTGAGTTCGAGTTGGAGTTGGGCCACCGGATGACTTGTGCCACGTCGTACAAGACAGCGACCGCTCATCGGTAGATCCGGTAGCGCGACAGGCGTCGACTGGCGCGTATCGATGCGCTTGTTTCGGGTGTAGGAGCCGAAGGTTCCTGAGCCACGGCCAGTGGGCTGGCCTCAGGGGAGGCTGGGATCTGGGTGGTCGCTCGCGAACTGTTGTGCGGCGCTGTGGTGGATAAGTCCCTGGTCAAGGAGCCACTCGACGGCCCGGCGTTGGGCTCGCGCATCACGAAAGGCATGCCACGGCGAAATCAGGTTCGGGTGGTGTTCGTAGATCTCGTTCTTGAATCGTCTGAACACTCCCCGCCCCTGCAGAGAACGGGTCAGGCGCCGGCCGGCCTCGCCGTCGCTGATGCCGTCAGCGAAGTCGGCCATGTCCTGAAACCACACGTAGGACGGGAGTGGATCGATGGCGATGAGATCGAGCTCGTCGATCTCGACAGGGTTCTCCCCGTCGATGCCGGTGTCGCTAGTCCAGAACGCCACCTGCCCTGTCCGCGGGTCGATCAGCCATCGGTGCTCGTAGCCGGTCTGATCCGCGAGCGCGGTCGCGATCTCCTCCACGTCGAGCGCGTCCGGGTCGAGCATCCATTCAGGGTAGAACCAAGCCAGGCGTCCAAGAACCACCGCTCGAACGGCGTCGAGGCCGGCGCCCTACTCGCGGGGGTAAGACACTGGCCCACGGCCGAGCAGCAACCAGGCCATCATCAACAGGACCGCCGCCTGCCCCGCCGCCGCCCAACGATAGGGAGGGCTGAGCGCGCCGTTCACGGTCGTGGCATGGCCGCCGGGGACCGCATCGCCTACAGGCGCACCGAGGCTGAGGCTGACATGGAAGGCGGCCACGGCCACGAAAGTCAGTGAGCGCAGCAGCGCCACTGCGTACCGGCGATGTGGCGACATCGACCAGGTGCGGAAGGAGGTGATCGTCATGAGCAGGCCTTGCGTGAAGTGGTCGTCGGTGGGCAGGCGCGTCAGCGGCGCCGCAGCGCCAGTCCGAGCCAGGTGAACCAGACGATGAGCCCGAGCCCGAAGATCGACGTCGCGACCTCGGCGGCGAACGGAACGACCGTGGCCATACCAACGGCCGCGAGACCGAGCGCGAGCCCGCCGAGCCCGGCCGAGAGCGCTCTACTACGCAGGGCTGCGAATCCGACGGCCGCTGCCCAGAGTGCGCCCGCGACCTCGATGCCGCCGCCCAGGGAGTCTTGGATGACGCTGGTCGAAACCCAGGTGCTCAGCGCCAGATCCGGGTTCTGCGCGTGCAACTCGACCGCGGCGTGTTGCCCGACCAGGGCGATGCTCCCGCTGGCGACGAGCATCCCGGACCAGATGAGTCCGAGCGCGGTGGAGACTCTGGCGAGCGCCGGGACCGAGGAGAGTCGCTCGCCGACTCCCAGGGAGACCAGCGCCATGGCGGCGCCGCCAAGGAGGTACAGCACGAAGTACCAGCTAGCCATCTCGACCTGGTGATCCAGCAGGAAGCTCAGCGACCCCGACGGATCCTCCATGAGTGGCGTGAAACCTCTGGGGACGAGGTAGGCGGCCATGGCGAGGAAGCCGACGACGTAGGTGCCGGCGACGACCTGGGCGGCGATGCCTCCGGCGCGGACGAGAACGGGCGACATGGTGACGGGGACCGGGGATGAGGCGGTCGTGGTGGAGGTGGAAGGTGTGGTGGTGGCGGTGTGTGGTGTCATGCCTCCACTGTCGGCGAACCCGCATTCGGCCACATCGGAGCGGGGGCCGAACTGTTCTCGTCCCGCAGGCCGACCCGTTCCGGCCTAAAGTGCCATCCGTTCGGGCGCCCGTTCGTCCTAGTCTGGGGTGATGGTCACAAGCCCCCTGCGTGCGCTCTGGGAGGAGCCGCGAGCTGCCGCGCCCGCGACGACACCGTGGTGGGATCGGGCTCTGGTCGCTGGACTGGTCCCGGTGACGGTGCTCGAGGCCTGGCTTCGACCCGATGTGGTCTGGCCTGCCTGGCATTCCGCGTGGGCGCTCGTCTGCGTCGCCACCCTGCTGTTCCGGGCCCACCGCCCGCTCGCGATGCTCATCCTCGCCTACGGGGCACAGACGGTGGCCGGGGTCGTCCCAGCGCTTGCGGGAGAGCCGAACAGCGTCCTCGACGTCACCGCCGTCGTGCTGCTGCTGGCCTACTCGTTCGGCCGCTGGGCCAGCGGACGGGGCGTGGTGGCCGGCAGCCTTTTCCTGCTGGTGGTGCACCTGGCTCGAGAACCGCTCTACGACGCCAGCGGCGCCTCGATACTCCTGGGGGTGGGGGCGCTGATGCTGCCGGTGGCCCTCGGCGCACTGATGCGTTTCTGGGCACGGTCTCAGGTTCAGGCGCGCGAGGAGATCCAGGTGCGGAGCGCGAGCAGATCGCCCGCGATCACCACCCGACACCGTCGCCCACCACGTGTCCGCATCTTGATGCATGCTCGGGCGGCCAAGGTCCGGGCCCAGACCGACCCCGGCGCCGCTGCAGAGGCGATCGACGAGGTGGAGGATGCGGCCGCGCGGACCTTGGACGACATGCGGGCCATGGTCGCGGTGCTGCGCCACGACGACGAGGCGGGCCACGGACGTACGCCGACCTACGGCGTCGCCAACATCCCGATGCTCGCCGGTGGCAACGGCGCCGGCCCGCGGGTCGTGGTCCACACCTCCGGTGACGTCGAGCGGCTCCCAGCGCCTCTGGGAGCGGCACTCTTCCGAGCCGCCCAAGAGGCCGTGACGAACGCCCGACGGCACGCCGTGGACCCCACCGTGGTGGCAGTCGACCTGTTTCGAGACGAGTCGACCGTGCGGCTGCGGGTTCACGATGACGGGCAGAAGGCCAATCCGGGCCGCGGACGACGGGCGAGCCCCTCCTATGGTCTGGCCGGAATGCGGGAGCGCTTCTCGCTCCTGGGCGGGGAGGTCCGAGCCGGGCCGGATCCCGCGGGCGGCTGGACCGTGGAGGCCATAGTCCCGGCCACCGCGGAGGCCGAGGGGACGCGAGCATGACAGCCCCGGTGCCGGTGCGGGTGCTCATCGCCGACGACCAGGACATGGTCCGGGTCGGACTCGCCACCATCCTCGACGCCGATCCTTCGATCGACGTGGTCGGCCAGGCACGCGACGGACTGGAGGCCGTGGAACTGGTCCGCTCGCTGCGTCCGGACGTGTGCCTCTTCGATATCCGGATGCCCAACCTCGACGGCATCGAGGCCACTCGCCGGGTCGCTGGGCCCGGAGTCGAGAACCCGGTTGCCGTCATCGTCATCACGACCTTCGACCAAGACGAGTACGTCTATGACGCACTCCGGGCCGGGGCCCGGGGCTTCCTGCTCAAGGACGCCGACCCCGACCTGCTGGCGCGCGCCGTCCGGTCCGCTGCCCAGGGCGATGCGCTCATCGCCCCAGCCGTGACTGCGCGACTGCTCGCCACCTTCGCCTCGCCTTCCGCGGGATCAGCAGCTGAACCAATCGATGCGTTGACCCCGCGGGAGGAGGCGGTCCTCGATCTGGTCGCCGCCGGCCGGACCAACACCGAGATTGCCACCGAGCTACACCTCTCGCTCAGCACCGTGAAGACCCATATCGGCGCGTTGATGAGCAAACTCGCGGCACGTAATCGAGTCGAGGTGGTGATTTGGGCCTACGAAAGCGGTCGCGTCGGCGATGGACGTCACCGCTGACCCTGAACGCATGGGCGTCGGAGCGTTCTAATCAGCCACGGCGTCATGGTGCTCGTCGATCGCTGCGTCAGGCACTGGCGAGGCAATCCAGTCGGGCAAGTCCACAAGGAGATCATCCCAGCTCTTCACCGCGATCGGCATGGCGTTTGGTGCACGTCGGCGGCTCCCTGTGAAATCGTGGACCCCGGATCCCGACTCAACTACAGCGGTAGTTCCTCCCGGCGTAGTGGGCAGGTCGATCGCGGCGAAGTGACGCGCTTCCCGCGGCAGAAGCGATCGCGTCCCGGCCTGGGGCTCACCCGCGTGATGCTCGGCGTAGTCTCAGTCGCGTTGCCTATGGTGCGAGGCCAAGGCGGGGAGTTGAGGCAGTGTGATTGCTGCGAGCATTCAGTCGACTGAAGTCTTTAGTCTTCCTTCGGAACGCACCGGCGAGGTCCATCAGATCTATCTGGCTTTTCCGGGGTCGTACTTCTCTCACCCCACCCAGGCCTATCCCGTCGTGTACACGATCGACGCGAACATTGCGTTTGAAGCGGTGGTCGGGTTGGCCCGACTGATGCAGCTCGGAGGCCGTATCCCAGAGTTCGTTGTCGTGGGTATCGGCTACCCATTGGCCGGCAAGTACGGGGACGGGCTGGGAGAGTTCTTCCAGCGACGGGCCAGAGATCTGACCTCGACCACGGACGAACGCTACGGGCGTTTCATTGCCGACGCCTTCGCCGTGGATGGAGCGATAGAGACAGGAGGTTCGGAACAGTTTCTAGGACTGAGGCCGACCGGCTGCTGGCCGGTGGCGCTGACGGCGCGGAGGTCGCCCGACAGCTCGGGGTGGCCGAGCAGACCTACTACCGGTGGCGTAACCAGTTCTGGGGCTTGAAGGCCCAGGACGCCAAGCGGCTCAAGGAGCTCGAGCGGGAGAACGCCACCTTGAAGCGGCTGCTGGCCGACGCGGAGCTGGAGAAGGACGCGTTGATCGAGGATCCGGACAAGGCGCTGCGGGACTGGTTGCGCGTCTACGCCGGTCAGCATCCACGATGGGGCCACCGCCGGGCCTACCACGATGCCCGCGTCGCGGGCTGGACGGTGAACCACAAGAAGGTCCAGCGGCTGTGGCGCGACGAAGGGCTCCGGGTGCACGTGAAGCGGCGTCGCAAGGACGCGGGTTCGATCCCGGACGCCGGTGTCTGGCATGTGCCGGGCTTAAGGTATCCAGCGATACCATTCACGCCATGGCGATGACACTGCGGCTGTCAGAAGTGGATGACCGGTTGCTAACAGAGCGAGCGCGCAGCGAGGGCCGCAGCAAACAGGAGGTGGCTCGCGAGGCCATCCACGCCTACCTCACAGACCAAGTGCGACGCCTCGAAGACCTCGAGGACGAACTGGCGCTGGCCCGCTACCAATTGCGCCAGCAACTGGGAGAGGTCACCTACGTCTCTCAGGCCGAGGCACGGTCAGCGCTGGGGCTCCCACCGTCATCGCCTCGGACCGTGAGCGCTTGACCTACGAGATCGCCTGGGCCGACGAGGCTTTCGCTGCCGCCCAGGCATTCATGGCCGACGACCCGACCGGGCTCGCAACCGTCTTCGACACCGTGGACAACCTGGCCACCGACCCACGCCCGCCTGCAGCGATACCGTGGGGTGGCACCAACTTCCTCCGCCTGCGCGTCGGCCGATACCGCGTTCTGTATCAGATCAACGATCAGGTCGTCCGGATCGACGTTGTCCACCTCGGCCGAAGCGGCTGAACGCCCCGACACGTGCGTTCTAGTGGGCGCAAGGGCTACTCGCGCGTCCCATGGGTGACGTCGCGGCCGCCCGCGAAGGAGTGAGGCACGCCAGCAGCCCAAGACCCCGCGATGCAGAGGTGACCGCGGCCTAGCCAGCCAACTCCCTTCGCGTGGCGGGCGAGAACACCGGCGAGTCGACCGCCCTCAGCTTGTGACCAGGCCCGGGTCAGCTGGTCGGCGGTCTGCCGGACTCGCCCATGCCGGCCTTTCGTGCCACGATCGCGGCCTGTCCGCGGTCAGTGAGCTGGAGCTTGGTAAGGATGTTCGAGACCACGTTGCCGACCGTCTTGGGCGCGAGTCCGAGGCGCTTCGCCACTTCCCGCGGGGACCGCCCGGCCGCGAGGGCGTCGAGGACCTCTTTTTCCCTGGGGGTGAGCTGGGGGAACGGGTCTGCCTGGCGTGGTGGGGCGGTGAGCTGGGCGAGGACGCGCTGCGCTACGCCGGGGCCGAAGACGGCTTCGCCCGCCGCCACGCCGCGTACGGCGCGCTCGATGTCCTCCTGCTCGGCTCCCTTGAGGAGGTAGCCGCGAGCGCCGGCCCGCATGGCTGCGAACAGCGAGTCGTCGTCGCTGAACATGGTGAGGACACACACCGCGGTTGTCGGCACGGATCGGCCCAACTGGCGCAGCGCCTCGAAGCCATCCGTGCCGGGCATCTGCAGGTCTAGCAGCACTACGTCTGGTCGATGAAGCGTGGCCTCCCGCAGCGCCTCACCTCCGTCGGCGGCTCGGGCAACCACCTCGATCCCGTCGAGAGATCCGAGCAACGCAGCCAAGCCGTTGCGCATCACCGGGTGGTCATCGACCACAAGGACGCGGATCATGTCGCCCCGATTGGGATACGGGCGTGCACGAGACCGCCGTGGGGACCGGGGCCGCGCTCGCAGGTGCCGCCCAGCTCTTCGGCTCGCTCGCGCATGGTGGCGGTGCCGACGCCGCTGCCCCAGCGCTCGGCTCGGCCGTTGTCTTGCACCTCGACCTCTAGGACTCCGTCGCGCACGCTCAGCCAGATCCTGGCTTGCGACGCGTCGGCGTGGCGCACGACGTTCGTGAGGGCCTCCGTGGTGATGCGGTAGGCCGCGACCTCCAGGGCAACCGGCAGTGGCTGGTTGAGGTCGGCCTCCACGGTGACATGCAGGGGCGCACCGTCGGCTCGGCGCACGGTCTGCGCGGCCCGGATCTCCAGCGCGGGCAACAGGCCGAGCTCGTCGACGGCGACGGGGCGGAGGTCGTCCACGAGCCGTCGCACCTCCTGGACTGCGGTGCGTAGGTCGCCACGTACAGCAGCGAGTAGGGCCGCCGACTCGTCGGGATGGGTCGTGGAGGTGTTGGCGGCCGCATCCGCGGAGAGGACCACTCCGGTGAGCAGGGTGCCGAGCCCGTCGTGTAGTTCACGACGCAATCTACGCCGCTCCTCCTCACGGGCAGTGACCAGCCTTTCACGTGCTAGCTGCACGTCGCGGGCCGCCGTGGTGGCCGACGCCGCTACGGCAAGTGGGCCGGACAGCATGGCGATCACTCGGGCGTCGGCGGGCGCGAGTCTCCTCTCTCCGGCGCGCAGCCCCAGCTCGAGTGTGGCTCGATCACCGAGCGGCAGCTCTACGAGTTCCTTGCCGGGGCAGCCTGACGACCCGAGATCTGGTGCCCGTCGTCGCGGATCGCGACGTAGGGCACCCGCATGCTGGTGCGCACCGCATCGAGCCCGGCGGACAGGTCCGGCAAGGCACCGCCGACCTCGGCCGCGACGCGGGCCGGGTCACCTCGATCGCCGTACAGCACACGCTCGACGGCGGTCTGCAAGCGCGCCCGCAGCGGCAGTGCCAGCATCGCGACCAGAAGCGCCGAAGCGACGCCGGAGAGCACCAGGACGAGTACGGCGTACCCGGCAAGCACCATGCCGGACAGAAGCAGGTAGGCAACACCGCGAGCCAGCACGAGCCGGATGTCGAGCAGGCCGTGACGCAGGATCGCCACCGCGATCCCCGCGGGCAGGAGTGGGATCGCGAACAACACGACGAGCGGAGTTCCCGCGACCAGAGCCCAGGGCGCGACCGCCGCCAACACGAAACCCGCGGCCAGCACCACCCACAGCAACTGCCGACGCACCACCTCATCACCCTTGACGTAGCGGGTTGCCAGGGCGCCGAGCCCGACCAGCATCGACAGCACCCAGCGCACCTCGCTGGCCGACCAAAGCAGTGACCATGCGCCGTCGACCGGTAGGAGCAGGAAGCCGTCGGGGAAGGTGCCGTCCGAGTGACCGTTGCCGTTCTCCAGAACGAACAACGGTGCGGTCACCGCGAACAGGACGAACCACGGCCGCCAGCGCGGAGAGGGCAGCTTCCCATCGGGAAGCAGGTAGAGCGACAAGGGCAAACAGATGCCGATGTGCACCGGCCACGACACGGTGAAGCTCGTGACGAGCAGCCGTGTCAGCCATAGCGCGTCCCCGTGGTCGAGGCTGAGCTGGGCCATCGGCGCGCAGGCAGCGCTGAGGGTCTGGCACAGCCCGCCGACCAGGTAGAGCCACCCCACTGGATGGGCCGGGCGGTACCACCCGACGATCGCACCACAGACGCCGAAGCTGAGTCCGATCACGAGATTACTCACCACGAACGCGTCGACCGCCTCCTGGAAGGACCAGCCGACCAGAGCCCACGCGACGGCCGCCGCCGTCGCGAGCAGCAGGCACCCAGACGCGAGCGCAGAGACGCCAACCCTGGTGCTCATGGACCGAGTGTGGCCCAACCGGCTCCCGCTGTCTCGGGCGATCTTCCCGGGCGGCTCGGGCAGCTGCCCGGTGACCGGAGGCGGAGTGGCCTCACGGTCGGGCAGCACCGCACCACAGGCTGGGAACGCTCGACAATCCTCAGGAGGCAGACATGAGAAAAAACATCGGCCTGGTGATCCTCGCCGCACTCCCGCTGGTCGTGCTCTATGCACGGCCTGCCCGCGCAAAGGTCGCATCGTGAAGCGGCCGCTGACGGTCCTGCTGGCTGTGATCGGGCCGATGTGCGTCGCGGGCTTACGCTTCCTGCTGCCCTACTACACCGCCGCGGACAGCACTGCGTCGGCTCGAGCCGTCGTCGCTCACCCGGGTCAGGAGAGCGCGGTGCTGTGGCTGGGCCTCGTGGCGACCCTGACGCTAGTCCCGGGCCTGTACGCCGTACGGAGCACCCTTCCCTCCGGTCGGCTGCGGGCGTGGGCGTTCAGCCTCACCCTGGTCGGCTACCTCAGTCTTCCGATCCTGCTCAGCGGGGACATGGTGCTGTGGGTCGGAGCGAAGCAGGGCCTGGAACCGGCCACCACGGGACAGCTGCTCGACGGGCTGCACCCTGCCTACGGCGTCGGGCTAGGCATCTTCGTCGTTGGCCACGTCCTCGGCACCGTGCTCCTCGGCGTGCTCTGCCTACGCAGTCGCATCCTGCCAGCTGCCGTCGGCTGGGCACTCACCATCTCCCAGCCGCTCCACTTCGTCACCACTGTGTTCCTGGGCCTCGCCTGGGTCGACCTGATCGCCTGGGGCCTGACCGCCCTGGCCATGGGCTGGCTCGTCGCCGGTCCACTGCTATCCCGGGACGCTCCCACACCCAACGATCATGATGAGGGCGAGTCGTCCGAGGACGAGCTTGAGGGTCATCAAGACATTCACGTCCCAGCGGCCGATCGTGGCTGACTCAACCAACGCATCAGGGACCATCGCCACTAGCTGAATCCGTGGCGGTTGGCTTCGCTGAGGATGCGCCGGACCATCGGCGCGAAGTGGCTCAGGGGCAAGGTGTCGTAGGCGGGGTCGAAGGAGTTCTGGTCGTAGTTCGCGCAGAAGTCGACCGTGGCTTGGTAGTAGGGGTGTCCGCGCCAACGGTCACGGGCGTTCCGGTCGTCGCCGGTGTGGTGGAAGTAGTAGAACCCCTGGAAGACACCGTGGTGTTTCACGATCCAGTAGTTCTTCTCACTGACGTAGGGGCGCAAAACGGCGGCGGCCACCTCGGAGTGGTTCGCTGGCGCGAGGTGGTCGCCGATGTCGTGCAGGAGGGCGCACACCACGGTCTCCTCGTCCTCGCCCGCCCGCTCGGCCCTGGTCGCCGCCTGCAGACTGTGGTCGAGCCGGCTGATCCGGTATCCCGCGGAGTCCCTCATGGTCTCCAGCCACCCGAGGACGCGCTCGGCGAAGCCCTGCATCTCCTCGGCCTCGATCCGGCCGAGGAGCGCGAAGTCCTCCGCGGTGCCGTCTTCCATACGCGTGAAGCTGACGACGTCGCTCATGACGCGACTCCCTCAGCCGACACCGGTTTGTGGTGACCAAGCAGAACCCGTCGTCGTGCCATCAGGTCGTCGTACTCCATGTAGACATCTTGAAGGTGCCGTTCCCCGCTGCCCGGGTCGAAGGGCAGGCGTCCGTGCATGACCCGGTGGCCGTGCACGGACAGCAGATCGCCGCTGGCGGTCTTGAAGGCCACCTTGTAGCGGTCGCTGTCGATCATTCTCCCCAGCTTGCGGTAGGCGCGGTAGAACTCCTCCATCTCCCCGAACGAGGCGTCGATGGGCTGGGCGAGCTGGTTGGAGAACCGGAAAGTGGTGACTCGTCCCCGCGTGTCGAGCTGGATCATCGGCGCTTGGGCGTAGGTGTCCTCGGAGTCGCTGAACAGCTGGTAGGCCACCGGCACGCGGGCAAGGGTCTCGAAGGCGGCCTCGTCTTCCCTCCGTAGGTCCGCCAGGATGGCCCACCCGTCGGTGACCGTGCTTTCTCCGCCCGTGGCCTCGTTACGCAGGAAGTGCAGGAGCTGCACGCTGGGCGGCCAGTGGTAGCTGGGCATATCGGTGTGCGGCTTGAGTTCGAACGAGGTGTGCGCGACGTTGTAGCCGGCCGGGTCGTGACGAACGTTGTGGATCCGCTCGAAGGCCGTCTCTCGGACATGACCGATCGCCCCAGCGAACCGAGCTACCTCGCCATCCTCCGAGGGCGCACCTCGCACGAGCGCCACGCCGTAGGCACGCATCGCTTCGAGGTAGGCCAACTGTCCCGCCGAGGTGCCCACGACGTCAGCGTGGTCGAACGTCGGTAAGTCTCGCAGTGTCGCGTCCCACAGGGTCGGCTCCGGCGCCGTGCGCTCTCGTCCGTGACCGGAGTAGTCGTGGGCGGCCAGCCACTCCGCCGTGTACCTCGAGTGGTGCCCGTCGTTCCAGGCGACCCTCAGCACCCCGTCGACGAACTCGGCTGCGGTCGGGGCGATGTCGTCACCGATGGAGGCGGTGAAGAGCCGACGCTCGCCGCTCTGGGTCACGCGACACTCCACGCACCAGCAGTTGTCGCGAAGCCAGACGTAGTGGAATGCACCCCCGCTGGCCAACGGCAACGTCAGGTGGCGATCGGCAAGCGCGAGCCGAGCCGGTGCGGGAGCTTCGGTGTGCTGGGTGGTGAGGGTGCCGAGGGTGCCGAGACAAGGGGTCCTCCGAACAGGTGAGGTACGACTGTGTCTCCACTGTCAGCCCACTTTGGGGCCACGTCAAAAGCATCTTTCATGGCCAATGGGGTGCAGAATGTGCGGCATGAAGCTTGCGCACGCTCCCGCCGGTGGGGTCCCGCCACTCCTGGGGTTGCATGCCTACGAGGCGAGCGCCCGTCACCTCAGTTTCGTCGCCGCTGGCGCCGAACTCCATCTCTCCCCGTCGGCGATCAGTCAACGAGTCCGCAACCTTGAGGCGCACCTCGGCGTCGACCTCTTCGAACGTCGGCCACGCAGCCTGCGACTCACCGAAGCCGGACAGGCCTATCTGCCCGCCGTCCGCGACGTCTTCGAGGATCTCTCCGCTGCCACGAACGGCCTGTTCGGCACCGCAGCGCACTCCACCCTGACCGTCCGGATCCAGGTCTCGTACGGCACCACCTGGCTCGCCAGCCGCCTCGCCGGGTTCGCAGAGGACTTCCCGCACATCGAGCTCCAGGTGGTCACCTCGATCTGGGCCGACACCCTGCTGCCGAACGAGGTCGACCTTGAAATCCGCCAGGGCAACGGTTCGTGGCCGGGCTATCGAGCCTCGAAGCTGCACGACGACTATGCGATCGCGATCTACGGGCCGGGCTACCTCGATCACTACGGTCCAATCGTCGAGCGGGCTTCGCTCAGGGACAAGCCCCGCGTGCAGGTGTTGGGTTTCGACGACCTCTGGCGTCGCCTCTTCGACAACGACGACGAGAGCGACGTCGAGAACGGCATCGAGAACAGCGGCACCGTGGTCTCCTCGCCCACAGCCATCAGCGTCGACACCTCGATCGCCGCCATCGAGATCGTTGCCACCGGCAGTTTGTGGTCGATCGTCCCGGAACGCTTCGCGCGACAGGCGATCAAGGACGGGCGGATCTACCAGGCCCCGGGCGAACCCATCCTGATGCGCCAGGCCCACTACCTGCTTCGACCCGACAACGCAGAGCCGCTCAGCGGCCAAGCGGTCGCCTTCTCCCGCTGGCTGCAGGACCTGGAGGAGATCGACGCGGACCCCGCCTGAGCCCGCCACGTAGCCTGGCCACGTGACCATCCACTCCGAGCATCCGTTCGCGACTCCCGAGGGTGACCGCGATCAGGTCCGCCGACTGCGCGGCCGACTCGGGGGAGTGGTGACCCTGTGGACGGCTGGATCGGGAGAAGAGCGTGCAGGGCTTCCGGTCACCTCGGTCATGGTCGCCGCCGGTCAAGAGGGCCGACTTCTGGCGCTGATCGATCCCGACTCCGACCTGGCGGACCAGCTCGCGGCCACGGGCCGGGCGATGGTGCACGTGCTGGCGGAGCGACACAGGGACCTGGCCGAGGCGTTCGCAGGGCTGCTACCTGCGCCGGGCGGCGTTTTTCGGCTGGGCGCCTGGGAACAGTCCGACCACGGGCCACGGCTGGTCGACGCAACAGCCTGGGCCCTCGTCACGGTCGAAGACACCCGCGTCGTCGGGTGGTCCACCCTGGTCACCGCCACGATCGACGAGGTGCAGGTCGGCGCCGCCGACGAGCCACTCGTACATCGGGGAGGTCGCTACGTCGCGGCTTCGCATTAGGGTGCGCTCATGAGCGCAACCGAGCTGCCCGCGATCCGTGTGATGGTGGTCGACGACCATCCGATGTGGCGGGACGCCGTCGAGCGGGATCTGACGGCGGCGGGCTTCGACGTGGTCGGCGTCGCGGCCAACGGAGACGAGGCGATCGCTCGGTTTCCGGCCGCGCGGCCCAATGTCGTCGTGCTGGATCTTCAGATCCCCGGTCCCGGGGGCGTCGACGTAACCGCGGACGTGCTCTCCAAGGACCCATCGGCGAGAGTCCTGATCCTGTCCGCCTCCGGCGAGCAGGCCGACGTCTTGGCAGCGGTCAAGGCGGGAGCGACGGGTTATCTGGTCAAGTCCGCCTCTCGGGACGAGCTGGTCAGCGCGGTCACTCGCGTTGCGAAAGGCGACACCGTCTTCACCCCCGGCCTGGCGGGTCTGGTGCTGGGGGAGTTCCGACGCCTCTCCGATCCCTCGGCCAGCGAGTCCGACACCCCCGAGCTCACCGAGCGGGAGACCGAGATCCTCAAGATGGTCGCCAAGGGGATGAGCTACAAACAGATCGCCGAACGGCTGGTGCTGTCACACCGCACGGTGCAGAACCACGTGCAGAACACGTTGCGCAAGCTCCAGATGCATAACCGTGTCGAGCTGACGCGCTACGCGATCGCGCAGGGCCTCGACAACGACGACGAGTGATCGGGAATGCCGATCGATGTCTGGCGACTGGCCACTCCAAGTGATGCAGGTCCGCTGCGAGACCTGGAGAGGTCCGCCAACCTCGCGGCCCTTTCGCATGTGTTTCCGCCCGAACGCTTTCCGTTCCCTGACGACGACGTCCTCGCGCGCTGGGCGCTGGTGCTGGCCGACCGCGAGGTGACCACCGAGGTGGTCGACATCGATGGCGAGCAAGGCCTGATCGCGTTCGCGGCGTACGACGCCTGGTCGCTGCGCCATCTGGCCGTGCACCCGGACCATTGGGGCCATGGGTTGGCCAAGGCAGGGGTGGAGCGGGCGCTGTCGGCGATCAAGGCCGGCGGCGCGACCGAAGCCCGGTTGTGGTGCCTGGAGGACAACGACCGGGCGCAGGAGCTGTATCGGCGACTGGGCTGGGGCACGACCGGCACCACCCGGCCGGCGCCCTGGCCACCGCATCCCATGGAGTGCGAGTTGGCCGTGTCGCTGGCGAGACCTCGGCCCTAGGCTGAGCGACGTGGCAGAGCTCCTGGAGATCGCGGATGAGCTGTATGCCCTTCCACTCGCCGACTTCACTCCTGCCCGCGATGGGCGAGCCAAAGAGCTGAAGGCGGAGGACGCGGCCCTCGCTGCTCGGGTGAAGGCCTTGCGCAAACCCACCCTTGCCGCGTGGGTGGTCAATGTCTTCGTGCGCCGAGCACCCGACCAGATCGGCCAGGTGATCGACGTGGGAGCAGCGCTCCGGGAAGCGCAAGCGAGTCTGGACGGCGACGAGCTCCGTGCGCTCACCAGGCAACGTCGCCAGCTCACGGCGGCCGTGACCACTCAGGCTCGCCAGATCGCCGGCGAAGAAGGCATCCGCGTCACGTCGGCCGTCGCCGACCAGGTCGAGGCCACCCTCACGGCCGCGATGCTCGATGCGGAAGCAGCCGGCGCGGTGCGGTCGGGATTGCTGCTGACGTCGCTGGCTCCCTCAGGGGTCGGTTCGGTGGACCTGTCGGGTGCGGTCGCCATCGACGACCACGGCGCAGTGACGGCTACGCCTAGGACCAGCTCAGGGACCAGTTCACGGGCCGGGTCATCGAGCACGCCGCATCCTCACCGGCCCGAACTCACCGTGGTGCCTGACCCGGAGGCCGAGGCGAAGGCACGCCGGGCCGCTGAGGAAGCCCTCAAGGCCGCCGAGGAAACCCTGGCCGAGGCGGAGACTGATCGCACCAACGCGGCTGAGGCCGTCGAGCGTCACCGCGCGGAAGGGCTGCGGTTGCAGGCGGAGATCGACGAGTTGCAGCGGCGGCTCTCGAAGTTGGAGGCCGACGTGGAGGAGGTCGACGACGAGGTCGCCGAAGCGGAGGCGCTGCTGGCAGATCAGGATGCTCGATGTGAGAAGGCCCGCACAGCCAGAGACCGCGCGGCCAGTGCCCTCGATCGTGCGTGAGTCACCGTCGCCGGCGGCGGTGGGGGTGGGTCAACTGCTCCGCAGGATGTCCAGGATTCGCCGGTCGACCCAGCTCGCATCGTCGGCGACCCGCATCTCGTAGTTCTCGGTGCCGACCCAGCCGACGAAGCTGTCGTGACCCAGGCGCCGAGCTACCTCGTCGACCTCGGCGCGGGCCTGGTCATCGAGATAGACCTTCTCCGCCTCCGTCGACGCCGTCCGGTAGAGATCGTTCAGCTCCAACAGGCGTGCCAGCTCGGACACCGGCGTGGCGTGGTCGTCGACGCGCAGGTCCACCGCGATATCGTCACCGCCGCCATAGCCGGCTCCTTCGCGGACGACCAGAAGAGCGGCCGACTGACGGCCTCTCTTGTCGCCGCCCGCGTCGTCCCCGGCCGTCAGCGCCGCGAGCAGGCGACGCGCCAACGGAGCCTCATCGCCGGATTCGCTCCAGGCTCGCACCATCGACTCGACGACCTCGGGGCCGGTCAGGATGTTGCCCTGGATCGCATAGCCGTCTCCGGTGCGGCCGCCCGCCCAGTCGAAGCAGGAGGGACCGGTATGAGAAGCGG
Source organism: uncultured Actinomycetota bacterium (assembly GCA_963781605.1). Lineage (GTDB taxonomy): Bacteria > Actinomycetota > Actinomycetes > Propionibacteriales > Nocardioidaceae > Nocardioides. The sequence goes on along the minus strand of CAWAGO010000007.1, from coordinate 155,436 downwards.
CGTTGCCGTCGAGGTCGACGATGCCGACCTGTCGGTGATCGCGTCCGTCGTCCTCCTCCAGGAGTCGCTGGAGCGCTATCGCTGCGGTAGCGCCCTCGTCGAGATGAAACAGTGCGAGGGCTTTGTAGGCGATGTTGGCCTCGGCCTGGGTCGCTATGGCACCCACCCCCGCGACGGCGGCCGGGACGGCCGAGCCGACGGCCAGGAACTTCGAGGCGACCGCGACGCCCCAGGATTCACCGTCGGCGGACCGAGCCACGATCGAGAACGTCATGCGCCGCAGCGTACCGACGGTCGCGCCGAGTTGCGGTCCGAAGAGCCTCGGGTCAGGATGTGTGCGATCCGTCTAAGCCCTCGGTCACGGTGACCAGGCACTGGGTCAGGAGGAACGCACATGCGGGTCGGAGTGCTCACCGGCGGCGGCGACTGCCCCGGGCTCAACGCAGTTATCCGTGCGGTCGTGCGTCGTGGCGTCAAGGAGCACGACTTCGAGTTCGTCGGCTATCGCGACGGCTGGAAGGGCCCGCTCGAAGGCAGCACGATGGAGCTCGGTGTGCCGCAGGTTCGTGGCATCTTGCCCCGTGGCGGCACCATCTTGGGTTCTTCGCGAACCAACCCGTTCAAGATCGACGGCGGCGTGGAGAAGATCAAGGAGAACCTCGCCAACGACGGTATCGACGCGCTCATCGCCATCGGCGGCGAAGACACCCTCGGTGTGGCCACCAAGCTCGCCGACCTCGGCGTCAACGTGATCGGCGTCCCCAAGACCATCGACAACGACCTGTCCGGAACCGACTTCACGTTCGGCTTCGACACCGCGGTCAACATCGCCTCGGAGGCCATCGACCGGCTGCACACGACCGCCGAATCCCACCACCGGGTGCTGGTGGTCGAGGTCATGGGGCGCCACGCCGGCTGGATCGCCCTGCACTCCGGGATCGCCGGCGGCGCCAACATCGTGCTGATCCCCGAGCAGCCCTTCGACATCGAGGAGGTGTGCGCGCTGGTCGAGTCGCGCTTCCAGTCGATGTTCGCGCCGATCGTCGTCGTCGCCGAAGGCGCGGTGCCCAAGCAGGGGGGCGACATGACGCTGGTCAGCGGGGAGCTCGACGCGTTCGGTCACGTCCGGCTGGGCGGAATCGGCGACAACCTGGCCAATGAGATCGAGAAGCGCACCGGCAAGGAGGCCCGCGCGGTCGTGCTCGGTCACGTTCAGCGTGGCGGCACCCCCACGGCCTTCGACCGGTGGCTGGCGACCAGGTTCGGGCTGGAGGCGATTGCGGCGGTCAGCGAGAAGGACTTCGGCAAGATGATGGCGCTCCGCAACACCAACATCGTCCGCGTCCCCCTCATCGAGGGCACCGGCGAGCTCAAGCTGGTCAGCCCCGCGGAGTACGACGAAGCCCGCGTCTTCTTCGGCTAGACACCGATTCGTCTGCGGCTTCACCGGTTATTTCACGCTCACCACTGACAGACGAATCGGAGGGTGGCCGGGGGAGGTCGTACGCTGGACCGGTGACCAACAGTTTCATCCCCGAGCTCGATCATCTGCACGCGATCGGAGCCGCCCAACAACCGGCCTACCCGGATCGGACGGCGGTCGACGCTGCCGTCGCCCGGTTGACGACCATGCCACCGCTGGTCTTCGCCGGCGAATGCGATGAGCTGAAGGAGAAGCTGGCCGCGGTCGCACGCGGAGAGGCGTTCTTGCTCCAGGGCGGTGACTGCGCCGAGACCTTCGGGGGTGTGACGGCCGACAACGTCCGCAACAAGCTGCGGGTGATCCTGCAGATGGCAGTCGTCCTGACGTATGCCGCCTCGGTTCCGGTCGTCAAGCTGGGGCGGCTGGCCGGGCAGTACGCCAAGCCCCGCTCATCGGACTTCGAGACCCGGCAGGGCGTCACCTTGCCGGCCTACCGCGGGGATGCCGTCAACGGCTACGAATTCACCGCCGAGTCCCGAATCCCCGATCCACAACGGCTCGTGGAGGTCTATCACGCCTCGGCAGCCACCCTGAATCTGGTGCGCGCCTTCGTCACCGGCGGCTATGCCGACCTCCGTCAGGTGCACACCTGGAACACCGACTTCGTCCGGGACAGCCCGGTCGGCAAACGGTATGAGAAGTTGGCCGGCGAGATCGACCGGGCACTCACGTTCATGCAAGCCATCGGCGCCGACCCCGACGAGTTCCACCGGGTCGACTTCCACTCCAGCCACGAAGCGCTGGTGCTGGAATACGAACACGCCCTGACCCGGATCGACTCGCGCACCGAGGATCCCTACGACGTCTCCAGTCACTTCGTCTGGATCGGCGAACGAACCCGACAGATCGACGGCGCCCACGTGGAGTTGCTCCGCCACATTCGCAATCCGATCGGCGTCAAGCTCGGGCCGACCACGACCCCCGACGATGCGCTGGCGCTGGCCGCGAAGCTCAACCCCGACAACGAACCCGGACGGCTGACCTTCATCACCCGCTTCGGCGCGGGCAAGATCCGCGACGGCCTGCCGACGCTCGTGGAGAAGGTGACAGCGGCCGGGATCGACGTGGCGTGGGTGTGCGACCCGATGCACGGCAACACCTTTGAAGCCTCCTCGGGCTACAAGACCCGGGCCTTTGACGACGTGATCGAAGAGGTCCAGGGCTTCTTCGACGTGCACCGCTCGCTGGGCACCTGGCCGGGCGGGGTTCACGTCGAGCTGACCGGCGACGACGTCACCGAGTGTGTCGGAGGTGGCGAGGAGCTGGCCGAGATCGATCTCGGCAATCGCTACGAGTCGGTATGCGACCCGCGCCTCAACCGAGTCCAGTCGCTGGAGCTCGCCTTCCTCGTGGCCGAGATGTTGCGCAAGGCCTGAAGCGGTGCCTGCACCGATCGACCTCAGGTCCGACACCGTCACCAAGCCGACGGCCGGCATGCGCGAGGCCATGGTTCGCGCCGAGGTGGGCGACGACGTCTACGGCGAGGATCCCACCGTTCGAGCGCTGGAGGAGCGAGTGGCCGACCTCTTCGGGATGGAAGCGGCGCTCTTCACCCCGACGGGGTCGATGGCCAATCTTCTGGCCGTCCGCTCCTTGGTCGCGCCCGGTGAGGAGGTCTTATGCGAAGCCTCTGCGCACATAGCGCGCGCCGAACTCGGCGCCCACGCGGCCTTCAACGGCGTCACCATGCGGACCTGGACCCATCCGCGTGGCGGAATCGACCTGACGGCGATCGAAGAGATGTTCGCCCCCGACCTGGGCCCGTTCTTCGTGCCGACCAAGGCGATCTCGATCGAGAACACGCACAATTTCGCAGGGGGGACCGTCCTCGGCACCGGGGATATCAACCGACTCTTCCCTCTGATCGACCGTCACCACATCGGCCTCCACGTGGACGGCGCCAGGATCTGGAACGCCCATGTCGCGACGGGCACGCCGCTGCGCGAGTACGGCGCCCGCGTTGACGTGCTCAGCGTGTGCTTGTCGAAGGGGCTCGGCGCGCCGGTGGGTTCGCTGGTGCTCGGCTCCCGGGAGATGGTCGCCGAGGCTCGGGTGTGGCGCAAGCGGATGGGGGGTGGCATGCGCCAGGTCGGCATGCTCGCAGCCGCGGGCCTCTACGCCCTCGACCACCATGTGGAGCGACTCGCAGAGGACCACGAGAACGCCCGGCTGTTGGCGGCTGCCGTGGGAGTCGACGCGGCGACCGTCGAGTCCAACATCGTCGTATGGGAGAGCGAACACGCGCCGGCCACCGTCGCCGCCGCGGCCGACCGCGGCGTGCGCATCGCGGCCGTCGGCCCCCACACGCTGCGCTTGGTCACGCATCTCGACGTCAGTCAGAACGACGCCCTGCGGGCCTCGGACCTTCTCTCCGAACTGAGCAACAGCTAGCCGGCGGGGACGCCGACGACCGACAGTTCGCTGATCGCGGTGAAGTTTCGGCCCGCGACACCCGTGCCGGGAGCCGAGACCGCGACGAGCTTCAGTTGGATCCGGTCGGTGTTGGTGGGCGGAATCGTGATCGACTGGACTTGGCGGGTCGAACGCAGGTCCTGGTCGATGACCGTGCCGCCGTCGAAGATCCACTGCACTCGGTCGACGCGTCGGTTGCCGGTATACCAGTTCCGCGTCTTGCCTCCGGGTAGTTCGCCGGTCTTGGCGTAGCCATTGATCAGCCCCACGGCGGTGACGCGGGTCATGGCGGGCAGCTCGATCGTCACCACCTGTCCCGTGCCGTCGCCGGGCATTCGCCAGGCGGTGCCCGGATCGCCGTCGTGGAGGTTGCCGGCGGCGAAGCTGACCGGGTTGCCGAAGACGTCCTCATTGGGCTTGGCGGTCGCCGGAACGGTGACTGTTGTCTGGGCCACGACATCGGCGGGGGTAGCGGTCGCGGTGTCAGTCGTCGAAGCAGCCGTGTCGGCGGCATCGGCCGACGGGGTCGGGGTGCGGCCGGTACCCACCGAGTCGGCCGTGTCCCCGTTGGAACGCGACATGATCAGGGTGAGCGCGAAGACCGTGAACAACAACGACGCGAATCCGACGAGCAGCCAGGGTTGCAGCCTGACCCAAGTGACCTGGCCCGAGGCCGGCGGGGCCGTCGCCATGCTGGTCTGGTCGCCGCCCGGGGGGTGGGGGTGCTGAGGCGCGGGCTGATCGTCGGCAAAGAGCGGGAATCGAGCCTTGTAGGCCACGTCGGGTTCGGACGGCGTGGCGCTTTCTGCGGTGGTGCGGGGGGCAGGCGGTGACGCCTTGACGGCCGGACGCTCTGCCGTGTCGGTACGCCAGTCCGCCATGTCGGCATCTCGGACCAGCGTGGTCTCACCAGAGGGCGCGCAGCTCGGGCAGTCGGTGGCCTCGCCGAGTGACCGTCCACAGGTTGTGCAGTTCGTCATCAAACCTCCCATCGCACCCCCGTGGTCGGGCCGGATCGGCGACGGCCGATCAGCGTAGGCAGGGTAGGCGACCCATGGCGCCGGAGTCCAGCAGCCGACAGCGCCGCTCAGACCAGATAGAGGGTGATGGTGCTGCCCTTGGGAACGAGTTCTCCACTCCCTGGCTCCACCCGGAGAACGAACTGCAAGCCGATGTAGGAGTCGCTTTGCTGGATGTCGACGTCGAAGCCGAGGCTCCGCAGCTTCTCCTCGGCGGCATCGACCCCCGAGCCGACCAGTCCGCGGGGCACTTCCACGAGCTCGGGCCCGAGGGAGACCACGAGCCGCACCTGATCTCCCCGGAACAAGGTGCCGGAGGAGGGGGTCTGGCTGATCACGCGACCTTCGGGGACGGAGTCGTCGTAGCTCTCGGAGCGGTTGACGGTGAACCCCTTCTTGGTGAACACCTGAGTCGCCCGGGTCGCGTCGCGACCGGTCCAGTCCGGCACCTTGATCGGGCGCGGTCCTCGACTGACCGTGAGGGTGACCGCGGTGGCTGCTCGCACCCGGCGACCGGCCGGTGGGTCACTGCTGATCACCCGGCCCTTTCGGACGCTCTCGTCATAGGCGCGCACCGTGCGCGCGAAGGTCAGGTTGGCGGCAGTGATGGCGTCCTGGGCCTTGTTCTCGGTCTTGCCGACCAGATCGGGGACGTCGTAGCGTTCCTTGCCCAGGGAGACCGTGACCGTGACCGCACCGCCGCTGAGAACGCGCCCACCGGGTTCGGGGTCGCTGCCGATGACGAGCCCCTCGGCGACGGTTTCGGAGAAAGCCGGGTCACCGACCGTTGCCTGGAGCCCGGCTTCGGTGAGTCGCTCCACGGCGTCGGCCTGCGAGAGGCCCAGCACTCCGGGGACCTGCGTATAGCGACCTTCCCCGAACCACCACGCGCCGGCGCCGAGGCCGGCCGCGAGCAGCAGAGCGAGCACGAAGATGATCGGGCCACGACGCGAGCGACGGGGGCGAGTGGTGCCGGCGGGGTGAGTGGTGTGGGTGGGGTCGGAGGAGATCACCTCGGGACTGGCGGACGGCAAGGCTGCGAGCGCTTCGGCCCCAACGGGAACAACCGAGCTCGCCTCGACGGTCTCGGTGGGCTCTGTCTCGACCGGCATCGGAGTGTCCGGATCGGTCGCGCCGACGAAGGGAGTCAGATCGGCGGTGAGTTCGGCGTCGTCGTCGGCACCTTCGGACAGTGCGTGGGAGACCCGATGGACTTGATGCAGCAGCACGGAGGCGTCGGCTGGCCGATGGCTCCGATCTCGGGCGGTCGCGCGTGCGATGAGCGCGTCGAGATAGGGCGGAATTCCCGGGACCGCCGCCGACGGCGCCGGGACATCGTCGTGCACGTGCTTGTACGCGACCTGGATCGGTGACTCCGCCGAGTGCGGCTTGCGGCCGGTCAGCAACTCATAGAGGACGACGCCCGCGGCATAGACGTCGGCGCGCGCGTCGGCCGTGCCTTCGACGACCAACTCGGGGGCCATATACGACACCGTCCCGATCAGGACTCCGCCGGTGACGCTGTGACTGGTGTCGGCGCTGATCGCCTTGGCGAGACCGAAGTCGGCGACCTTGATCCGGCCGTCGTCGGCGATGAGGACGTTCTCGGGTTTGATGTCGCGGTGGATCAGCCCGCTGCGGTGGGCCGCGGCCAGCGCCGACAGGATCGGCTCGATCAGCGCCAACGCTCGCGACGGCGGCATCGGTGAATCGGCGGCGATGACATCGCGCAAGGTGCGGCCGGGGACATACTCCATGGCGAGATAGACGACGTCGCCGTCCTGCCCCTGATCGAAGACGCCGACGACATTCGGGTGCGACAGCCGGGCCGCAGCCTTGGCTTCCCGAACGAATCGCTCGGTGAAGGTCTGATCGCCGCCGAGTCCGGCATGCATCACCTTCACGGCGACCTCACGATCAAGCCGCGTGTCGGTGGCGGTATAGACAGACGCCATGCCGCCTCGCGCGATCCGGGTGCCGATCAGGTAACGCCGGTCCAGGAGTCGCCCGAGCAGCGGGTCGGCTGTGCCGGCTCGCTGGGGGTCGCGCTGGGGGTCGCGCACTACCGACACCGGGGTCCCTTCGACTGCGCACGCGCCGGATGGCGCGCAGCCCCATCGTACGAACGCGCGTGGAGCGGGCCCGGCTACTGCCCCGGCGTGGCGGCGATGGCACCGTTACCGGCGCAATGACAACATAGGTGCATGACCGCGTCGAGTTCCGAGGCCGATCTCTCCACCCTGGTGCCCTCCTGGATCGACTGGGTCGAAGCATCCCGCCGGTTGGGCGTGACCGTGGGAAAGGTGCGCACCATGATCCGCACCCACGAACTCGCTGCCGCCGTGCCCGTGCCGGGGGCGGGCCAGCAGATCCCCGCAGACTTCATCGACGACGAGGATCAGATCGTGAAAGGCCTGCCCGGTCTGCTCACGGTGCTGCACGACGCAGGCTACGACGACCGCAGCTGCATCGCCTGGATCTTCACCGACGCCGACCTGCCAGGTCGGCCGATCGATGCGCTGCGCGAGAACCGCGGGTCCGAGGTCAAGCGTCGCGCCCAGGCGATGGCCTTCTGAGATCGTGAGGCGGAGCCCGAGGTCGATCGCCGCCCGCGCTCCCGGGGTAGCTTTGCTCACCCTGGTGCTGCTGTTCGGGCTGTGGTGGTGGTCTCAGGGGTCGACGGGGTCCCCTGCCACCGATCCAGAGGGGTGGATCGACGAGACCTCGGGGTTGCAGTGGGTCCAATTGGACGATCTGCCCTCCGAAGCGGTCGAAGTGGTCCTCCGCATCGAGAGTGGGAAACCCTTCGCCGACACCGAGCACGACGGGGTGGTGTTCTTCAATCGCGAAGGGTTGCTGCCCGATCATCGCGTCGGCTATTACCACGAATACACCGTCCCGACGCCAGGCTTGGACACCCGCGGCGCACGCCGCATCGTCACCGGTGACGTCGGCGAGCTCTACTGGACAGCCGACCACTACCAGTCGTTCAAGAGGATTCTGCGATGAGCGGTCTGGCGTCGGTCCTGGCCCATCGCACCCCGCCGGGAATGTGGTTGTGGCATGCCGCCTTCGACGTGGAGGACGTGCGGCATACGGTGGAGCACGCCGGTTGGCGGTTCGCCTCCGTCGACGGCTGGCGGCACCAGTCGAAGGCGGAGTTTCTGGCCGCCGTCGGCGAGGCACTGGACTTCCCGGACTACTACGGTCGCAATTTCGATGCTCTCGGCGACTGCCTCGGCGATGTCAGCTCCGGCGACTCCGAAGGGGTTGTGCTGCTCTGGGACGGCTGGGGCCCGTTGGCGCACGCCGACGAGCGGGCGTTCTCCGTCGCCCTGAGCGTCCTGGGCGGCCGGGTCAACGCAGAGCGCGGAGGTCCGTTCGTCGTGCTGCTCCGCGGTGACGGACCCGAAACAACGCTGCCGAGCCTGGACTGAGCGGGCCCGCCACTACATCGTCCGGCGGGTGGCGGCCTCGGCCAGATAATCGAGAACCTGGGTTGCCAGGGGATCGAAGCCCGACTGCGCCAACGCGGAGCGGGCACGCACGGTGAGTTCGTCGATGACGGTCTCGACCTGCTCACGCGCACCACTGGCGTCGATCACCCTGCGTAGGTGGTCGATCTCCCCGGGTGTCAGCGCCGACCCCAACGATCGGTCGAGCAGGGCGGCGTCCCCGCGGGAGGCGCCGTCGAGTGCCAACGCGATCAGCACGGTCCGCTTCCCTTCGATCAGGTCGTCGCCGGCCGGTTTGCCGGTGACCGCGGGGTCGCCGAAGACGCCGAGCAGGTCATCGCGGAGTTGAAAGGCCTCACCCAAGGGCAACCCGAAGGACGACAACTGGCGCAGCTGATCCTCGTCGGCCCCGGCGAGGGCGGCGCCGATGTGCAGTGGCCGCTCGATGGAGTACTTCGCAGATTTGTAACGCAACACCTGCATGGCGGCGTCGACATCGGCGTGACCCCGGGCCTGCACGGAGACATCGAGGAACTGCCCGGCGATCACCTCGGCCCGGCACAGGTCGAAGTAGTCCAACCCACGGGCCACGTCGTCGACCGGAAGACCGCATCGGCGAAGGAGTTCGTCGGCCCAGGAGAGGAGCAGGTCACCCAGCAAGATCGCGCCTGCCGCGCCGTACTGCGACGCATCGCCGCGCCAGCCCGCCCGCTCATGCGCGTCGGTGAAGAAGCGGTGGGTGGTCGGTCGGCCGCGGCGCGACTCCGATGCGTCCATCAGATCGTCATGCACCAAGGCGCTGGCGTGGAGGAGTTCGAGCGAGGCCGCCGCGTCGGCCAGCGCCCGTTCGCTGACCGGCTCGGGTCGGATCGCGTGGTAGCCCCACCAACAGAAGGCGGCGCGGAATCGCTTGCCGCCCGCCACCGACACTCGAGCCTGGGCGACCAGGTGGGCCGCGTCCGGCCCCAGCGCGTCGAGCCGTGCGGCCTGCCGGTCGACTGCGGCGTCGAGAACCCGCTGGATCCGGTCGCGAAAGGCGGTGTCGTCCCAGACGTGGTCGGCGTTCACACGCGTGAGCCTATGCCGGGGTGTCTGCTCCGCGTCTGGTGGCCGGACGCAGCGTCCGCAGCAACAAGTCCGGGCCTACCATGTTGCGTATGACGCAGACCGCGAGCTCGGAGCCGCAGACGCTCGGTGACCTGATTCGCCGCGGTGAACGCTCGATCTCTTTCGAATTCATGCCGCCCCGCGATGACGCCGGGGTCGAGCAACTCTGGCAGGCGATCCGCGACCTGGAGCCCTATGCGCCGACCTTCGTATCGGTCACCTATGGCGCGGGTGGCACGACGCGGGACACCACGGTCGCGATCACCGGCCGCATCGCGCGAGAGACCAGCTTGCGCGCGGTCGGCCACCTCACCTGCGTCGGGCACACGCGCGAGGAGATCGAGTCCGTCCTCCAGGCTTATGCCGAGGCCGGCGTCCGCAACGTGCTGGCCCTACGTGGGGACCCACAGGAGGGCCCGACGGCCCCGTGGACGCCCACGGCGGGAGGCTTCACCTATGCCTCCGAACTGGTCGAGCTCGCCTCGGCGCACGGGGGCTTCTCCGTCGGCGTGGCGGCGTTCCCCGAAGGGCATCCCGCCTCGGACTCCCGCGACCAGGACGCCTGGGTGCTGGCGGAGAAAGCCCGCAAGGGAGCTGAGTTCGCGGTGACTCAGCTCTTCTTCCGCGCCTCGGACTACACCGATCTGGTGGAGCGAGTCCGCGCTCAGGGGGTCGACATCCCGATTCTCCCGGGGATCATGCCGATCACCAGCCTCGGGCAGGTCAAGAGGATGGCCGAGCTCTCCGGCGCTCAGCTCCCCGACGAACTGCTGGCCCGCTTCGACGGTGCTGAGGAGCCAGCCGAGGTGCGAGCAGTCGGCGTCCAGATCGCGACCGAGCTGTGCCAGGAACTGCTCGCGGCCGGTGCCCCCGGGCTGCATTTCTACACGCTGAACCGTTCGCGCGCCACGCTCGAGATCTTCCAAGCGTTGCGGATCACCGCCTGAGGCTCCCTACGCCGGACCAACGGCCTGGGCGACCAGGGCCGCCGACAGGCCGACGTACGGCACCCCGGCTCCGGGTGTCGCGTGCGCCCCGGCGTGCAGGAGCCCCTCGACCGCGCCTGCAGGACCCGGTCTCCGGCGCGTGGTGGCGCGACCCCGCCATTGAACGCCGAGAGGCGAGCCGCCCCACGTCTTCTCCAACTCGGCCGGCGACCGGTCGATCCTGACGACGACCCGGTGGCGTACGTCGACTCCGGCCGCCGCCAGTGAGTCCAAGGGGTCGTGCCGTTCACCCAGCCGATGCGACACCGTCCACGCACCCGCGCCGTCGGGAGCCCGGCCACTGGGTCGGATGACGACGGGTGCGCCTTCTCGACGATGAAGGAGAACCTCGGCGACGCCGAGATCGGGCGGGCCCTCGAGGCCCACGTGGCTGACCCAGGGGAGGGTGGTCGATCGGAGGCGCCGAGTCCGGTGTCGCAGCGACGGCAGCCTGTGCGGGTCCACCGCGCAGACGACGATGTCGGCCTCGACCCGCTCGCCCTGCATGATCACCCCGGTGACGCGTCCGTTCGCGATCATGACGTCGTCGACCGCTGCACCGGTGTGGACCTCGACGTGGCGCGTCGCCAGGCGGCGCGTGAGCGCGGTGGCGAGTCCGGCAAAGCCGCCGGCCACCGTCCAGGCGCCGAACCGCTGTTCGGCATAGGTCACGAGGCCGGCCCAGGCGGGAACGCGGCGCGGGTCGTGTCCGTCGGTGGTGAAGGGGGCGGACGCGACGGCGCGCAGCCGCGCATCGGGGAGCCGACGCGCCCGGTGTTCGAGCGTGGCGCGGCCACGCAGGCGAGCCCGGGCCGCGGGGTTGGCCACGTCGGGGGCGAAGGGTCGCTCGAGGTAGTCGCGCCGGATCAGGTCCCAGTCGGCGGCGTATTCGGCCACGTAGTCGATCCAGGCGCTCCCCAGGCCCGGAGCGAGAGCCTCGAAGGCGGAATGTTGGCGCCCGCGGGAGCCGGCGGGCACCTCGACCCGGCTGCCATCGGCGAAGCGATGCTCACGCAACCGTTCGATCGGCGTCAGGTCGAGCTCTGCTTCCAGGGGGCGTCCGCTCTTGCGGAACAGATCACGAAGGACCGCAGGGACGAGCGTGTGGGACGGGCCGGTGTCCCACGTGAAGTCACCTTGGCTGATCTCCCCGACGGCACCGCCGAGGCGGTCGGCGGCCTCGAACAGGATGACGTCGTGGCGGAGTTTGGCCAACCGAGCGGCGGTCGCCAGGCCGCCGAGGCCACCACCGACCACCACCACCCGCGTCACGGAGGAACCCTAGTCGACGGCGATCTCCTGGGCTCCGGTCATCGCGAGGAGCTCTGCTGGGGTGCTGGAGAACACCGCGGCGGGATGACCGGCCGCCGCCCACAGCACGGGGTGCCGGTGCAGCCAGGTGTCGAAGTAGGTCGGGATCGGCGTGGGGTGGGCGATGGGGGAGACGCCTCCGATCACCTGGCCGGTGTGCTCCTTCACGAAGTCCGCGCTCGCCCGTCGCAGCGCGGCCACGCCCACCCGATCGGCGGTCGTCGCCGGATCGACCCGGTGGGCGCCGGAGGTCAGGATCAGGACCGGTGCGCCGTCGGCGTCGAAGAGCAGACTGTTGGCGATCGCCCCGACCTCGCATCCCAAGGCGTCGGCGGCGAGTGCAGCCGTGTGCACCGAGGATGGGAGGATGACGATCTCGCCTGTGCCACCGCAGGCGGCGAGCACGTCGCGAAACTGCGTGATGGCGCGGTGTTCGGTGCTCACCTGCTCGAGGGTAGTCGCGGGCTGCGTGAGGACGTGGAGCGAGAGTGACGAATGGGAGGAGTGTCGTGGCGAAGCATCCCCACCGACCGACGTCGGTGGTGTGGGCCCTGCGGCTGCTGTGGATGAGTGTGTGGGTGGCGGCAGCGGCCGTCGTTCTCACGGTGATCTTCAGGGACGACCTCGTCCTCACCTGGGCAGCCGGCAACCCCGAGGCCAGGCAACTGGTCGACCAAGGCGGCTTGGCTGCTCTCGAGGCCAGCTCGATCGAGATCCCGGGGTTCGTGCCGCTGGCGCTGACGCTGTTCACGGTGTTCGCCGGGCTTACCTGGATGCTGGGGATCTTCTTCGCCGGGGGCCATGCGTGGGCACGATGGAGCCTGGTGGTGGTGGCCGTGTTCGGCGTCTTCGCCTCGGGTGTCGCCATCACCTTGGGGTTGCCCCTGGGGTTCATCGTGCTGTGTGTTCTGGGCGGGGCGATCTGCCTGGGCCTGCTGGTCCTCGTGCTACGTCGCGAGACCGGGCGCTATCTCACTCTGCCGTGAGGGGTTGAGCTTTCCGGGGGACTGGTGCTAACCTCGATTCATCGAACACGTGTTCGATTCGCGTTGGAGCGACAGGGTCGAGGTTCCGGTGTCGGTGTCGAGGGGAAGGGGCACGCAGATGAGACGGTACGACGATCCGGTCGAGGTGCGACGTGGCCAGATAGAGGGGCCTGAGCAGTTCTTGTGGCGCGGGCGGCTCTGGCAGGTGCGGCAGATCGTGGCTCACTGGATCGAGACGGGCGCTTGGTGGACCGTCGACGAGGTCGGGTCCGATCTGCTTGCCGAGCGAGAGATCTGGCGGGTCGAAGCCGGGCGGGGGGCGATCGACAGCGGTGGCGTGTTCGATCTCGCCTTCGACTGGTCCGACGGCCGCTGGCAACTCGTCGGCTGTGTGGACTGAGGTGACGGTGATGGCTCCCGCACCCCTGCTTCCGGCTGCATCGCACTCCTATCTCGCCCATGCGGCCGATTCGCTCTATGAAGCGGTCACGACCACCGACATTCCGACCCGCTATGCCCGGGCCCATGTCGCCGCCCTTCGAGCCACCGCGGCGCTGCTGGCCGCGCGGGCCACTCCCACCGCTCCGGCCCGCAGGCGGCGCCAGAAGAACGCTTGGGTGTTGTTGGCCGAGGTCGCTCCCGAGTTGACCGAATGGGCGTCGTTCTTTGCTGCTGGAGCCGCCAAACGCGCGGCCGCCGAAGCCGGTTCACGGCGAGCGGTCACCCAGCGCGAGGCCGACGATCTGGTGCGCGATGCCGACCACTTCCTCACGCTGGTCGAGTCTCTGCTCGGGGCGCCGACCCATGACGGGCTTCCGCTGGGCCGAGTCGGTGTCGCCTAGCGGCTTCGTTCATCTCCACGTCGCCTCCGGCTACTCCCTGCAGTACGGCGCATCGCATCCGCACGTGCTGGTGGAGCGCGCCGCCGACCACGAGATGGACACTCTCGCCCTCACCGACCGCAACGGCACCTATGGCGCGGTGAAGTTCGCCCGAGCCTGCGAACGCGCTGGCATCCGGCCGGTGCTGGGGGTCGACCTCGCCTATCGGCCGACCGGAGCGCCACGTCACCAACCACCCAACCGGCGCACCCGTACCCCCCTGCGCGGCGGTGCCTATCGTGAGTCACCCGGTCAGCCGACCCCGAGGGTGACCCTGCTCGCTCATGCTGGCGGCCCCGGTGGCGGCCGGGCCGGCTGGGCGGCGCTGTGCCGGGCGGTCTCGGCGGTCCACTTGGCCGGCGACCGCGGCGACCCGGTGGCCACCCTCGATCTATTGGCGCCCTACGTCTCCTCGGGGTCACTGCTGGTGGTGCTCGGCCCGGGGTCCGAACTCGGCGCCGCTGTGGCGCGACGACGTGACGACCTCGCTCTCGCCGTTCTCGACGACTGGCGCGAGATCGTGCCTGCGGAGAACCTCCTGGTCGAACTCGTCTCTCACCGAGTCGCTGACGGCCCGGGCAGCACCCCGGTGGCGGCGCGGATGGCCGCAGTGGCCCGACGGGCGGGTGTGTCCAGCGTGCTCACCAATGCAGTGCGGTATGCCGATCGCTCCGCCGCTCCCACCGTCGACGTCCTCGACGCGGCCCGACGATTGGTGCCGTTGGATCGTCGCCACCTCGACCGCGGCAACGCCGAAGGGTTCATGAAGTCGGGCAAGGAGATGGCCGAGATCGCCGAGGAGATCGCCCGGATGTCAGGGGTGGGGGAGTCGGCCCGGGAGGCCGGCCGACTGCTCGGCCGCACCCGAGCGGTTGCCGACCGGTGTGCTCTCGACCTGCGAGCAGATCTGGGGTTGGGCGAGGTCCACTTCCCGGAGTTCGCCGGCATCGATGATCGCACCGCCGACGCCGAACTGAGGCAGCGGTGTGAGGCCGGCATCGGTCGTCGCTACGCCACCACTCCCCGGCAGGTGATCTGGAAGCGGCTCGACGACGAGTTGGCCATCATCGCCGGTCTGGGTTACGCCTCCTACTTCCTTACTGTCGGTGACATCACCGACCTGATCAGGGAGTTGGGCATCCGTTGTGCCGCCCGGGGGTCGGGCGCGGGCAGTCTGGTCAACTACCTGCTCGGCGTCTCCGGGGTCGACCCGATCCGGCACGGCCTGTTGATGGAGCGGTTCCTGTCGCCGTTGCGCGGCGCCCTGCCGGACATCGACATCGATGTGGAGTCAGCGCGTCGGTTGGAGGTCTACGAAGCGATCTTGAACCGCTACACCGGAGAGCGCTGCGTCACTGTCTCGATGATGGACACCTATCGGGTGCGGCATGCCGTGCGCGATGTCGGCGCCGCCCTCGGGATGCCGCCGGGCGAGGTCGACGCGATCGCCAAGGCCTTCCCGCACATCCGGGCTCGCGATGCCCGGATGGCGATCCGCGACCTACCCGAACTCCGCTCGATCGGGCTGCTCGACCCGCGCCGTGAGACTGCCTTCGACCGGTTCTTCGGCCTGGTCGAGCGTCTCGACGGGTTGCCGCGGCACATCGCCATGCACCCGTGCGGGGTGTTGCTCTCCGACGCCGCCCTGCTGGACCGCACTCCGGTGGAGGCGTCGTATGCCGGCTATCCGATGAGCCAGTTCGACAAGGACGACGTCGAAGACCTCGGCCTGCTCAAACTCGATGTGCTCGGCATCCGGATGCAGTCGGCGATGGCTCATGCCGTGACTGAGATCAGTCGGGTCGACCAGGTCGAGATCGATCTCGACGACCAGACCCAGGTGCCCTTCGAGGACCCCACGACCTACGCCATGATCAGCCAGGCCAAGACCCTCGGAGTGTTTCAGATCGAGTCTCCGGGCCAGCGCGAACTGGTCGGCAAGTCCGGCATCGAGAGCTTCTCCGACATCATCACCGACATCTCGCTGTTTCGGCCCGGACCGGTCAAGAGCGACATGATCACTCCCTATCTCGAGGCCAAGCAGGGGTGGAAACAGGCCCGCTATCTCCACGACGACCTGCGCCCGATCCTGGCCCAGACCCAGGGCGTCGTGGTCTTCCACGAGCAGGTGATCGAGATGATCGCGCTCTTCGGTGGGGTCACGAATGCCGAGGGCGATGAGAAGCGGCGGATGCTCGGCGACACCGACGGAATGGCCGAGGTGCGCACCTGGTTCTTCCCGCGCGCGCTCGGGCGGGGCTATCCCCTCGACCTGGTCGAGAAGGTGTGGAAGGTGATCGAGGCGTTCGCCTCCTTCGGGTTCTGCAAGGCCCATGCCGCAGCCTTCGCGTTGCCGACCTTCCAGTCCGCCTGGCTCAAGGCGCACTGGCCGGCGCATTTCTTGGCGGGCGTGCTCACCCACGACCCCGGGATGTATCCCAAACGGCTCCTGCTCGACGACGCCCGGCACTGCGGAGTCACGATCCTCGGCCTCGACGTCAACCACTCCCAGGAGTCGTATGTGGTCGAACGCGTGGAGGACGGCTACGGCATCCGGCTCGCCCTGGCCGAGGTCAAGGGGATCAACGAAGCGGAAGTGGCCCGGATCGTGGCCGGTGCGCCCTTTCACTCCCTCACCGACTTCTGGCAGCGGGCGCAGGTCTCGCGACCGATCTCGGAGCGATTGGTCCTGGCAGGGGGCTTCGACGGGGTCTATCGAATCGGAGAGGCCTCCGGCGACGTCCGCCGCCGAGGACGGGTGACCCGGCGCGATCTGTTACTGCAGGTGGCCGAACTCGACCGGCATACCCGGGCCGTGACCCGCGGCACCCGCCCGGCGACCTCGGCCCGGCCGCAGGCGGCCGGAGTGTGGGGGCAGGCGGCCGCCCAGTCACGAGCCACCCGCCCACCTGTGCCGGTCAGCTCGGTGCAGTTGACCCTCGACCTCGGCGACGCTCCCACCGAGGGTGAGATCAGCGGCCTGCCGGAACTGACGCCTCAGGAGCGGATGCAGGCGGAACTGGAGATCCTCGGCCTCGACGTCAGCCGCCATGTCATCGACTCCTATGCCGGGGTCCTGGCCGACCTCGGAGTGGTGCGCAGTCGCGACCTGCTGAACCAGCGCAGCCGCAGCCAACTCTTGGTAGCGGGGGTCAAGGTCGCCACCCAGACCCCACCGATCCGATCCGGACGCCGAGTGATCTTCTTGACCATCGACGACGGCACCGGACCGGTCGACGCCACCTTCTTCGAAGACGCCCAGGGCCCCTATGCCGCGACGGTGTTCGGGTCGTGGCTGTTGGTCGTGCGCGGGGAGTTGCGACGCACCGGCCGGCGGGGGGTGTCTCTGCGCGCCACCGGCGCCTGGGATCTGCCCGCGTTGGCCGGTCTGTGGGAGACCCAGGGGCTGGCCGCCGTTCACGACCGGATCGCCCAGAAGCCGGAGGGTGTCACCGACTCCGAGGGTGGTCACCGTCGCGTGTTGACCCACTCCAGTGGCTTCCAGATGTCGCCTTATGCCGACATCAAACCGGCCGGCGAGTCCGCCGCGTTCACCGCCGGCCTGAGCCGGTCGTTGTGGCACCGCAGCCCAGGGAGCCCAGGGTGAACGACGCATTAGGGTGGGCGTCATGGAGCGAGCCAACGGTCGGCCCAGTGAGCGTCGCAGCGCAGCCCGCACTGCCGTGGTCTGGCAGGCGCTGCGCCCGATCCTGGCTGACTGCGAGCCCTCGGGCACCGTGGTCGACATCGGCGGCGGCACCGGCGGTTTCGCCGTGGGGGTGGCCGAGCTGGGCCATCGGGTGGCTGTCATCGATCCCAGCCCCGACGCCTTGGCCGCGCTGGATCGTCGCGCGCACGACCACGGTCTGGCTCATCTGGTCACCGGCCAGCAAGGTGACCTGTCCTCCGTGGCGCAAGTCGCCGGCGCCGAGAGCGCCGATGTCGTTCTCTGCCATGGGGTGCTCGAGCTTGCCGACGACCCGGCCGCTGCGCTGGCGGGCGTGGCGACCGTACTCAGGCCCGGCGGAACCCTCAGTCTGTTGGTCGCTCAACGTCACGCGGCGGTCATCACCCGAGCGATGGCCGGCCACTTCCAACAGGCGCATGCGCTCCTGGCCGCGGCCGTCACCGGCCAGCCCGACCCCGTGTCCGGCCGGGGTGGGCGCCGGTTCACCAGCGACGAGATCGCCGGTCTGCTGGCTGGGGCCGGGCTCACCATCGACACCGTGCACGGGATCCGGGTGTTCGCAGACTTGGTACCCGGAGCGTTGGTCGATGTCGAGCCCGGCGCTGCACAGGCGCTCGCGGAGTTGGAGCAAGCAGTCGCCGAGCGGCCGGAATACCTGCCACTGGCGACCCAGTTGCACGTGGTCGCCCACCGCTGACTCGACGCCGCGATGACGGCCGAACGCTGTCCCATCCTGCACATCGACATGGATGCGTTCTATGCGTCGGTGATGACCAGGGATCGTCCCGATCTCGAGGGGGTGCCGGTGGTGGTCGGCGGCGGCGAGCGAGGGGTCGTCTTGTCGGCCAACTATCTCGCTCGCCGCAGCGGGATCCGCTCGGCTCTGTCGATGACCAGGGCCCGCCGGATGTGCCCCGAGGCGATGGTGATCGCCCCCGATTTCGACCTGCTCAGCAGTGTCTCCTCGGCGGTGATGGAGACCTTTCGCCGGGTCACGCCGATGGTCGAGGCGTTGTCGATGGACGAAGCGTTCTTGGACGTAAGCGGCGCCACTCGCCGTCTCGGCTCCGCCGTCGAGATCGCCGAGCAGGTGCGGGCGATCATTCGTGACGAGCAGGGGATCGCCTGCTCGGTCGGCGTGGCCGCCTCGGCCAGTCTGGCCAAGATCGCCAGTCGGCGGGCCAAACCCGACGGCGTACTCCGAGTGGCCCCGGACCAGGTCACCGGGTTCTTGCACCCGCTTCCGGTCGAGGAGTTGTGGGGAGTGGGGGAGAAGACCCAGGCCACCCTCAACCGGCTGGGGGTGTTCACGGTGGGCGACCTCGCCCACACCCCGCGGCCGATCCTCCAGCGGGCGCTCGGTCCCGCCCAGGCTGGCCAGTTGCACGATCTCGCCTGGGGGGTCGACCGTCGCGCCATCCTCAGCCGGCCACGTTTCGACGAGCCCGACAAGTCGATCGGGGCGGAGGAGACTTTCAGTCGTGACGTCGACGACCGAGCCGTCGTGGTGCGGGAGTTCCTGCGGCTCTCCGCCAAGGTGACCGGCCGGATGCGCCGGGCTGGGTTGGCCGGTCGCACGGTGACGATCCGGGTCCGATTCTCCGACTTCAGCACCGTGACCCGTTCCAAGACCATGGGAGAGGCCACCGACGTCACTCAGGAGGTCTATCGCTCCGCAGTGCGGTTGTATGACGCGATGGGGTTGCAGAGGGCCCGGTTGCGTCTGGTCGGAGTGCGGGTGGAAGGGCTGTTGCCGCGGTCCTCGGTGCAGCACCAGTTGGTGCTCGGTGAGCGAGATCGAGGCTGGGCGGAGGCGGACCGCGCCATGGACCGAGCCGTCGTCCGGTTCGGCCCCGCGGCGGTTCGTCCGGCCAGCCTGCTGGCCCACCGAGATGCCGGATAATCACGATTTTCCCGAGCCCGCTACCGAACTGTGGAGAGCCTGCCTAGACTTGGGGTGCGATCCCCGTCACAGGTGGATCTGACCGACGAAGGAGGCACCGTGCCGCTCTCTGAGGAAGAGTTGCGAATGCTCGAGCAGATGGAGCGAGCACTCGTGGCCGAGGACCCCAAATTCGCCTCCACTCTGCGTGGCACCACCATGAGGCGGGTAGCTCGGCAGCGGACGATTCTGGCAGGAGTCGGCCTGCTGATCGGCATTGCCGTCTTGATGACCGGCGCGATCTCCCGCATCACCGTCGTTGGGGTGATCGGCTTCATCATCATGCTGGCCGCCGCCACCGTTGCGGTCACCTCGGTGCGTCAACAACGTCCCCACGCCGCCAGCCACGAAGAATCGGAACAGTGACGAAGCGCCGCTGACTCTCAGCCGACGTGATCCACGAGATGGCCGGCGCGATCGGACTCGACGCTCGACACCACGTCGTCGGCTGCCTGCTTGGCGACGATCGAGCGTGGCCACCAACGGGCGAATCGCCGATTCGATGCCGTCGACCCAGCCCACCACGACTCGGCGCACGCGAGGACATCGCTGTGCAAGCGGTCTTGTGACGCCGACGAGCCGTCGCGCGCATAGCGTCCCTGCTCGACCGCCAACTGGATGCGCTCCAACGCCGCCACCGCGGTAGGGGCCAGAGCACTTCCACGGGCGGGACGCTCCGGAAGGTCGTAGGTGTCATCGACCGACCCGAACCACTCCGACACTCGTGCTGCCGTACGGCGCGCAGACAGCCCCGACGGCCAAGGAACACCGTGGTCCAAGGCCTCGGCACGCAGTTCCTGCCACGCTGCTTCGGGCGCCGGGAGCCGCGCCCAGCGCCGTCGCCGCTGGGTCCGCCTGACCATCTGCGGAGCGGTGAGCACCAAGACAGCCGAGCCGACGACGCCCGCCGCGGACAACAGCCAGCCCCAGGGCAACGCGGTGCCGGACCCGGCTTGGTCGGCGGCGTCCTGTGCACTGGGCTGCGGGCTCGCCGTGGCGCGTTCCGGGAGATCCTCTGCTGCCTCCCCGGACGGCGTGGCGCTGGGCGTCGGGACGGTTTCGACACGTTGCCGGGTGTAGTCCGGCACCGACTGTGCTCGCCCTCCCGGGGTGGGTTCGAACCTGATCCACCCCGCGCCCTCGAAGTACAACTCGGGCCAGGCATGCAGATCGTGCGTGCTGTAGACCCAGGTCTGCGGCGCCCCCTTGCGGGGCTCGACCAGTTCCGGCTCCAAGAAGCCGACCGCGACGCGGGCGGGGATGCCGAGGGTGCGGGCCATGACGGCCATCGCCGAGGCGAACTGCTCGCAGTAGCCGATTCGTCCGTCGGGCCCTTCGGTAAGGAAGCTCTCCAATGTGTCCGACCCGTTGCCGGCCGGAGCTTCGAGGCTGTAGGTGAACCCACCGGTACGTCGGAAGAACTGTTGAAGGGCGACCGCCTTCTCAAAGCGGGTCTCGATGTCCCGCGTCACCTGTCTCGCGGTGTTGCCGACGATCGCGGGCACGCTGCTGGGCACCTCGATGAAGCGGCCGGGAACGGTGCCGGTGATCGAGCCCGCGGTGGCCAGCAGTTGTGCCGTCGGACGCGGCTTGATTCCGGTCATCGAATAGCCGAGGCCCTGGGTCGTCAGGTCATCACCGGCCGCCACGAAGTCCATGGTGGTGATGTCGTAACGCCAGTCGCCGGGCGCGTCGATGGTCACCAGCGGCGCCATGGTCGGCAGCCACCGAGACTCGAAGCTGTCGTCGATCTGGAGGTCGTAGCTGAACTCGCCGCGCGGGACCTGCGGGCGAAGCCCGCTCACCGGCGGCAGCGGGCCCCGGGCACCCTGCTCGACAGGGATCTCCCGGTCCCCGGCGGTCCACTGATCGCCATTGAAGCGGCTGAGCACGGCGATGCGCAGATAGGTCGGTTCCGGATCGGTCGTGGAAACCGACACCACGGGCCGATCCTCGCCGCGCACCAGGTCGCGCCGCAGGTCGGTCATCGGGTTGGTGACTTGGATGTTGCCCTGGCCTTCGCCGCGGCCGAACCCGAACGCGTCGAGACGCAAGACCGGCACGAGGGCCGGAAGCAGGAGCGTGGCCACCAGCGCCAGGCCACCGATGAGCACGGCCGCAGGCCGTCGGCGGGGCCCCAACCGGCGACCCCAGTGGCTGAGTTGCCGATTCTCACTCTCGGCGATGAGCGCGAGGTACGCGGCCGCAGGGATCGCGAAGACCAGCCAGCCCACCCCGGTGCCGAGGAGACTGACCGCGATCGAGTAGACCGCCAGCATCGGGAGGCCGACCAACGTCGGCTTGCGAAGCGAGATCATGGTGTCGGAGACGATCAGGCAGGCGGCGCCACCGGCGAGCAGCAGCGGATGCACGCCGGGGTCCTGGGTGGCGGGGACCGGTGCCGCGTAGCTCCGCGACGAGTCGATCGCCAGCTGGAGGATCTCGCGCAGCGCAGCTACTCCGTCGGGGGTAGGCAGCGACCTGGCATAGAGCAGGGTCAGCGTGGTGATGCTGGCGGCGATCTGAACGAGCGCCACCGCCACGACGTGATAGCCGAATCGGCGGCCACCCAGTCCGATCGCCCCCACCACGCCCGCGATCATTAGCAAGGGAAATAAGAAGCGGCTGTCGGCCTCGGTCAAACCGCTCCACGACCAGGTCGCCAGCCACGTGGCGCCGAGGGCGAGAGCGGTCGCCCGAGCAGCCATGTCCGGGCCGCTCACGCCGTCACCGCGGAGCGTGAGGATTGTCCGAGGCCGCGCCATGGTGTCTCGAGCGGTTCCCCAGGGCCCCATCTGCTGACCCGCCAACCTTGAGGCGTCAGCAGACTCGTCGGATCCAACGCCGGCGACCCCGTCGGCGACCAGCGGGTGACATCGAGGGTCAGCGCCAGCGCTGTGGGGGACGCCGATCGGATCCGGCGCAGCGGAATCGTGTCGGTGTCGCCGATGGCGCCCAGGATCGCGATGAGCAGACCGCCGTGGCCGCCGTCAGCCACCCACCCTGCATCGAGGCTGACCTGCGGTGAGGCAGCGAGCACGGCCAGTGCCTCGAGCAACGCGCCGGTGTTGGACTCGTCGTCACGGGCATGCCAGAGAGCGGCCGGCGAGTCGCCACTGGCGGTCACCAGCCGGACGAGGAAGCCACGCCGACTCAGATGGACGGCGATGCTTGCGGCCGCGGTCACGGCGGCCTCCAGGGACGAAGCGGCGCCGACGCCTCGGTGCGCACTGGCTCTGTTGTCCAGAACCAAGGTGGCCCGCGACTGCCAGGGCTGCTCCTCACGGCGCACCATGAGCTCACCGACGCGTGCGGAGCTACGCCAGTGGACACGGCGCAGGTCGTCGCCACGGCGGTACTCACGAACGGTGACGTCTTCGGCGCTGCCGGTGGACGAGGCTCGTGGGCGGTTGTCGCCCGACCCCGACCAGACGCCTCCGAACGAGACCGGTGGAAGCGGCACGATCCGTGGCGTCACCGTCATCGCCGAGGTGGTTTGGAAGCTGCGACCGAGCTCGACCATGCCGAACGGGTCGGTTTGGCGCACGCTGAGGGGCCCCAGTTCGAAGCGACCGCGCAGTTCCGAGCTCACGGTGTAGGTCACCCGGTGTCGGCGGTCGGGTTGCGGATCGAGGACGAAGCGTGGTCGGGAGCCGAGCGCGTAGGGGAGTTGCTCCTCCAGCAGGAGGACGCCCTGGGCGCGCGAGCCTTCGTTGCCGAGACTGAGCTCGACGTGCACCGGCTGCCCGACCTGGACCAGTTGCGGCGCCACGGTGCGCACCAGCGCCAGCCGGTAGCGGTGGCGCGAGACGACGATGGCTCCGAGAACCGGGATCACCGCCATCAGCACCCCCACCCGAGTGAGAGCCGGTTGGCCAAGGACCACCGCGCAACCGATCGCGGTGAACCCCGCAGCGACGAAGGCCCGGCCCCTCGTCGTCAGTGACCCCAGAGCCGTCCGCAGGGCATGGCTGCGTTTCATCGGGTCAGCCGCGGCCGTCGGGAACCGGAATCCCTGCCACCAGCGTGTCGACGATCGTCGAGGTGCTGCGCCCGCGCATCGCTGCGTCCGCGCTGGGCAGCAGCCGGTGGGCGAGCACCGAGACCGCCAACCCCGACAGGTCATCGGGAATGACGTAGTCGCGGCCGGCCATCGCGGCCGCGGCCTGGGCCGCCCGCACCAGGTGCAACGTCGCCCGCGGAGAGGCGCCTAGGCTCAACTCGTTGGAGCCACGGGTCGCGGTGGTGATCTCGACGGCATACCGCTGGATGGCGGGTGCGACGAAGATGCCGCTCACGGTGCCGATCAGCTTGCGGATCTCCGCGGCGTCGGTCACCGGCTCCAAGTCGTCGAGCGGGTTCTTGGCCGTGTGCGAGGCCAGCATCGCGATCTCGGCACTCTCGACGGGATAGCCGACCGACACCCGTGCCATGAACCGGTCCCGCTGTGCCTCGGGGAGCGCGTAGGTGCCTTCCATCTCGATCGGGTTCTGGGTGGCGATCACCATGAAGGGTGTCTCGAGGTGATAGGTGGTGCCGTCGACGGTGACCTGGCGTTCCTCCATGCACTCCAACAGCGCCGACTGCGTCTTGGGCGAGGCGCGGTTGATCTCGTCGCCGACGACGATGTTGGCGAAGATGCCGCCGGGGCGGAACTCGAAGTCGCGGCTGTTCTGATTGAAGATCGAGACGCCGGTGACATCTGAGGGCAGCAGGTCCGGGGTGAACTGGATACGGCGCACCGAGCAGTCGATGCTTCGCGCCAGCGCCTTGCTCAACATCGTCTTGCCGACCCCGGGCACGTCCTCGATGAGGAGGTGACCTTCGGCCAGCATCACCACGAGGGCGGCGCGCACCACCTCGGGCTTGCCCTCGATCACTTTCTGAACGTTGTCGCCGACCGCGGTCGTGACGCGGGACAGGGTCTCCAGCTCAGCTGGCCAGTGGACGTCGACGCTCACGCCGCTTCCTTTCTCTCCACGCTCCCCACGGAGTGGCTGGTGGACCGAGAGGTCCACCACTTCCCCCCACCGTAGGCGATCGGGGCAATTCCGCGTGGTTGTCCGAGCGGGCGCCGTTCGGAGCGGGCGCCACACGCGGGAAATGGTTGACGGTGGAGCGAAGTGGGGTAAGGTGGAGCGCAGTGGGGAAGAATTGCTCGGCGAAGCCCGTGAAGGGGAGGTGGTCCGATGTTCATGGGCACCTACACCCCGAAGCTGGACGACAAGGGGCGGCTCTTCCTGCCAGCGAAGTTCAGGGATCAACTCGCGGAGGGGCTCGTGGTGACAAGAGGGCAGGAGCGATGCCTGACGGTCTGGAGCGCCGCCGATTTCCAGCAGCTCACCGAACGGCTCCGGCTCGCTCCGGCGACCAAGCCCGAGGTGCGCGGCTACATCCGCATGTTGTTCGCGGCCGCCAGCCACGAAGAACCCGACAAGCAGGGCCGTATCTCGATCCCGAGTGTCCTCAGGGAGTACGCCTCCTTGACCAAGGACGTGAGGGTGATCGGCGCGATGAACACCGTGGAGATCTGGGACCCCGGCGCTTGGGAGCAGTACACCCAGCGCCAGGAGACCGAATTCGCCGATCTCAGCGAGGACCTCTTCCCCGGTCCATGGAACCCACCTGTCTGACCGCTCCACCCAGCACCACCGTGATCGCGTCGTACGACGAGGTCTCGAGCCCGCTCCACTGGCCGCCCTCTGGGACACCTTCCCCGGCCCCAGATGGCGACTTCCCTCCAGGGAGCGGGCAGGGACCTCGTCGGACGAACCGATCGGGCCATGAATCCGCAACCACTCAGTTGAGAAGAGCAGGGTCGAGACGATGAGCACGTCAGCGCAACCGGCGATCGGCGCCCCTCGTCGCGTGCGTCACCTGGCGCGCGACGCCGTGGCGGTGATGGCCTTCTCGGCGGCCACCTCGTGCGGCTTGGCGGTCTCCCTTCTTCTGCTGTCGGCACTGGCGCACTGAGCCATGGCCGACGCTCGTCACGTCCCGGTACTGCTGGACCGGGTCGTCGCCCTCCTCGCGCCGGCGCTCGAAGCGGATGGGGCCGTTCTGATCGATGCCACGCTGGGACTGGGTGGCCACAGCGAGGCGGTCCTGCGTCAGTGCTCGGTCGCCAGAGTGATCGGCATCGATCGCGATCCGGCTGCTCTGGAGCGGGCGGCCCAGCGCCTCGCCGACTTCGGCGATCGCTTTGTCCCCGTCCACGCGGTCTATGACGAGATCCCCCAGGTCGTTGCCGACAGCGGACTCGAGGTAATCGACGCGGTGCTCTTCGACCTCGGCGTGAGTTCTCTTCAACTCGACCTCGCCGAGCGTGGCTTCGCCTACTCCGTCGACGCGCCGTTGGACATGCGGATGGACTCCTCGCGGGGGATCACCGCCGCCGACGTCGTCAACACCTATTCCGCCGCAGAGCTGGCTCGGGTGTTGAGGGACTACGGCGAGGAGAAGTTCGCCCGGCACCTGGCGCGGGCGATGGTGCGCGAACGCGACCACGCCCCGTTCACCACGTCGGCACGCCTCGTGGAACTGATCTATGACGTGATCCCCGCACCGGCGCGGCGCACGGGTGGACACCCGGCCAAACGGACCTTCCAGGCGCTGCGGATGGAGGTCAACGACGAACTCGCGGTGCTTCGTCGTGCCATCCCGGCCGCCCTCGATTCCATCGCCGTGGGCGGCCGCGTGGTTGTGGAGTCCTATCACTCGCTGGAGGACCGAATCGTGAAGCGAGCCTTCGCCGACGCCGTGGCCACCGATGTCCCGGAGGACCTGCCGTTCGTGCCGGAGGGGCATGAGCCCCGGATGCGCTTGGTCACCCGTGGGGCTGAGAAGGCCGACGCCACCGAAATCGCCCACAACCCGCGCGCAGCCTCCGTCCGGCTGCGTGCCATCGAACGTATTCGTGCGGAACGAGGAGTCGCCTGATGAGTAGTACGACGAGTCCGGCCCGCAGCGCGGCGGCGTCACTTCGAACGAGGGTCACCTCGAGTGCGCGCGACAGAGTGCAGTTGACCGTCGTCCCGCTGACCCGTTCTTCTGCGCCACGGGTGCCGTTCATCATGCTGCTCAGTCTCATCGTGCTGGGCGGGGTGGTCGGGCTGTTGCTGTTCAACACCTCCATGCAACAGGCATCCTTCGCCGCCACCGCGCTCGAGCAGCAGGCGCGTTCGCTGTCGGCTCGTCAGCAGACGCTGACCATGGAACTCGATGTCCTGCGCGACCCGCAGCGGGTCGCCGAGCAAGCTCAGTCGCTGGGAATGGTCCCCGTGTTGCGACCCGCGTTCCTGCGGCTGTCCGACGGGGCGATCGTGGGTGAGCCGAGCGCAGCGACCAGCGCCGACGGCATAAGGATTCGTCCGCTTCCGCGGGCCAGGCCGCTCGGCCTGACACCGATGATCAAGGTCCGCACCGTGGTGGCGGAACCCGAGAAGGCGAAGAAGAACAAGAAGGCGAAGAACAAGAACAAGCGCGCGTCGAAACAGAAGTCACGCGACACAAGTCGCGCCTCGGCCCAGGAGGGTGCGTCGGCAGGTAGGAATAGCCGATGACCCGGCGTCGCTCTCGCGCAGCCCGCGGGGCCCCGCGTGGAGTTCTCCGCGGTGCGCCGATGATTCGGCTGCGGGCCGGGTTCATCGTGATCGCGATGGTGTTGTCGTTGTTCGGGGCCCGGCTGGTGCAGCTTCAAGCGGTCGATCCGAATTCCTACGCCGCGCTAGCCGCGTCCCAAGGTTCCGTCGAGGTCGTGCTCCCAGCCGCTCGCGGCGACATCCTCGACCGCAACGGCTTCCCGATGGCCGCCTCCGTCGCCGGCGCGATGGTGGTCGCGGACCCGGTTCAGACTGAGCCGGTCGCCCCCGAGTTGGCGACGTTCCTGTCGCGCGAACTCGATATCGACTACGTCACGACGCTCAAGAAACTGCGCGGTACCCGAGGTGGCAGCCGATTCGAGTATGTCGCGCGGCGGGTGCCTTCGACGGTGGCCACCGACGTGCTCTCCCGCGCGGCCGACCTGGGGTTCAAGGGGGTGAGCACGCGCCCCGACCCGGTGCGCGACTACCCCGCCAAGGACGTCGCGGCCAACCTGATCGGCTTCGTCGGCACCGACGAGGCGCTGGCGGGCCTGGAGCGCACCTTCGACAAACGACTGTCCGGCACAGATGGCGTGGCCCGCTTCCAGGCCGACAGCAAGAGCAATCGACTGCCGCTCGGCGAGAACACGGTTCAGCGTGCCGAGGACGGCCACGACTTGACCACCACGATCGACATGGATCTGCAATGGTTCGTGCAACGGGTGTTGCGGCAGACGGTCGAGGACGTGCGCGGCGAGTCCGGCATCGTGATCGTGCAAGACGTGCGTACTGGTGAACTGCTGGCCATCGCGGACTATCCGACCTACGACGCGACCGCGCCGCTTGACTCTCCAGAGGTCGACCTCGGGTCGCGGGCGCTCAGCGACATCTACGAGCCCGGATCGGTGCAGAAGATCCTGACTGCCGCCGCGCTGATCGACAGTGGCCGCATCACTCCCAGAACGCCGCTACGAGTGCCGCCCGAACTGCCCCGGCAGGACCGGGTGATCAACGACTGGTTCGACCACGGGCCGCTCAAGCTCACCTTCGCGGGAGTGCTGGCGAAGTCGAGCAATATCGGCACCGTGCTCGCCGCCGATCAGATCGGCGCGCTCCGCCTGCGCAAGTACCTCACTGCCTTCGGTCTCGGAAAGTCCGTGGGCATCGGCGTGCGCGGCGAGAGCGCCGGCATCCTCCCTGCCGGAGCGCTGCTGACGCCGCAGACCAAGGATCGGATCTCCTTCGGTCAGTCGTTGTCGGTCAACGCGGTGCAGATGACCTCCGCTATCAGCACCATCGCCAACGGCGGCGTCCGAGTTCCGCCCAGTCTCATCGCCGGGGCCGCCGAGACCGACAGCGGCGACCCTGTCGGCACGGACACCGTGACCCCGAGCCGGGTCGTCAGCGATCGGGCGGCGAACCAGACGATGAAGATGATGGAGCGGGTGATCGACCCTGAGGACGGTGTCGCGCCGCGGGCGGCCGTGCCCGGTTATCGGGTGGCGGGCAAGACGGGGACCGCGCAACGCGTCGCTCCCGACTGCCGGTGCTACGACGGGAGTTACACGGTGTCATTCGGCGGGTTCGCCCCCGCTGATGATCCGCGCTTCGCGGTCTATGTGGTGGTGCAGGCTCCCGGTGTCGACGGCGGCGGCGGTTCCATCGGCGGCCCGGCCTTCGCCAAGATCATGGGATATGCGCTCCGGCGCTATCGGGTGCCCCCAACTGGCGCCAAGCCATCCCAACTCCCGGTGGAGTGGACCAAGCGATGAACACCGCCGGAGGTGGGGGAGTCCTTCCTCAGGCGGTAACCTGCGCCCGTGGCTGGTGAGGATCCGCGTGCGTCGATGCGGCCTCGGCATCCCCGGGTCTCGGCGTTCGCCGATCTGGCTCGGTGGGTGACCGAGCGCAGTCCGCAGTCGTCGACCGTCGGAGTCGGTGATCCTGCTGTCAGCGGCGTCAGCCTCGCCTCCGATCGCGTCCTCCCCGGCGATCTGTACGCCGCACTCCCCGGCTCCCGCAGCCACGGCGCGAGCTATGTCGGCCGGGCGCTCGAGGCCGGGGCCGTCGCCGTCCTGACCGATCCGGCCGGCCGGACCCAGATTCCGGGCGACGTGCCCACCATCGTCGTGGACCAGCCGCGCGGACTGTTGGGCGAACTCTCGGCCGAGATCTACGGCCACCCGGCCCGCTCGCTGCGGCTGATCGGCGTCACCGGCACCCAGGGCAAGACCACGACCACCCGGCTGGCCGAGAGTGCCCTGCAACGCGCCGGCGTAGTCGCGGCGACGATCGGGACGGTCGGTACCCGCATCGATGGGGTGGACGTCAAGACCGCACTGACCACACCGGAGGCACCGGACCTGCATGGGCTGTTCGCACGCATGGTGGAGGTCGGCGTGGAGGTGTGTGCCATGGAGGTGTCCAGCCACGCCTTGGTGCTCGGCCGCGTCGACGGGGTGGTCTTCGACCTGGCCGTCTTCACCAATCTCGGCCGCGACCACCTCGACTTCCATGCCGATCTCGACGACTACTTCGCGGCGAAGGCCTCGCTGTTCTCCCCGGGTCGCGCGTCCAGAGGGCTGGTCAACCTCGACGACGAGTTCGGACGCCGGCTTCTCGAGGAGGCCACCATCCCGATGGCCACGTTCTCGACGCGCGACGGCGTCGTCGCCGATTGGACGATCACCGATGTCGCGACCGGGCCCACCGGCTCCACGGGCGTGCTGCGAGGGTCGAGCGATCAGGGGGTGCCTCTGGCTGTGCCGGTCACCGTGCCCCTGCCCGGCGCCTTCAATGTCGCCAACGCGGTGGCTGCCCTCGCCGCCTGCGCCGAGGTCGGCTGCGATGTCGAGATGCTCGCCCGGGCGCTGGCCGACGGGCCGGGGGTTCCTGGCCGACTCGAGCTGGTCGCCGCGGGACAGGACTTCACCGTGGTCGTGGACTACGCGCACAAGCCGGACGCGGTCGAGGCGGCGCTGAATGCCTTGCGCCCCCTCACCGAGGGCTCTCTGATCGTCGTCATCGGCGCCGGGGGAGAGCGTGACCCGGGGAAACGACCGCTGATGGGCGAGATCGCCGCCCGGTTGGCCGACCTCCTCATCGTCACCGACGACAACCCTCGAGGCGAGGACCCGGCCCAGATCCGGGCAGCCGTGCTCGCCGGGACCGAGGCCGGGAGCGCAGAAGTGCGCGAGATCGGAGATCGCCGCGAGGCGATCAAGGCAGCGATCGGCTCCGCTCGGCCGGGCGACGTCGTATTGATCGCCGGAAAGGGGCACGAGATCGGGCAACAGGTCGGCGACCAGATCCTTCCGTTCGACGACCGCTCGGTGGCGGCCGAGGAAGTGGCGGTGTTGTTCCGGTGACCCCTCGATGATCCCGCTGTCGCTCGCTGAGATCGCCGCTCTCACCGGGGGCGACGTCGTCGGCGATCCGGCAGTGATGGTCACCGCTGAGCCGTCCCTCGACAGTCGTCGGGTGCCGCCGGGCGGGCTGTTCGTCGCGGTGGCCGGTGAGCGGGCGGACGGCCACGACTTCGCCGACGCGGCGAGTGCGGTGGGGGCCGTCGCCGTGATGGGCACTCGACCGACGAGTGCGCCAACCGTCGTGGTCGCCGATCCGGTCGCCGCTCTCGGCCGCCTGGGCAGGGGCGTGGTCGACCGCCTGCCGTCGACGACCGTGCTCGCTCTCACCGGCTCCCAGGGCAAGACCGGCACCAAGGACTACCTCGCTCAGGTATTGGCCCAAGCCGGACCGACCGTCGCGACGGCCGGCAACTACAACAACGAACTCGGCGTTCCGTTGACGGTTGCCAGGGCGGGGCTCGACACCCGTTTCCTGGTGGTCGAGATGGGAGCGCGCGGTCTGGGCCACATCGCCTACCTCTGCGAGATCGCACGGCCGACGATCGCCGGTGTGCTGAACATCGGCACCGCTCACGTGGGCGAGTTCGGCGACCAGGCGGCCATCGCGCGAGCCAAGGGCGAGATCATCGAGAGCCTCCCCGACGACGGAGTCGCGATCCTCAACGCCGACGATCCGCTGACGATGGCGATGACCGCACGCACCAGCGCTCGGGTGCTGACCTTCGGCAAGCGAGGCGATGTCACGTGGCGATCGATGCGATTGGACGATCTGGGCCGACCGGCCCTCGATCTCCGACTCGACGGTGAGTGGTACCCCCTCCGGCTGGAGGCGACCGGAGCGCATCAGGTGTTCAACGCGGCGGCGGCCGCGACGTTCGCGCTGGCGGCCGGCCTGGACGCGACGATGATCGCGGAAGCGCTCACTCACGCTCGGTTGTCCTCGCGGTGGCGCATGGAGGTACACCGGTGTGGCGACGGCACGATCGTGGTTAACGACGCCTACAACGCCAACCCCGATTCCATGCGAGCCGCCCTCGAGGCATTGGCCGCGATCGGTGGCCGGGGAAGTCGACGTGTCGCGGTCCTGGGGGAGATGCGCGAGTTGGGCGAGGAGTCGGAGGAGGGTCACCGATCCGTTGGGCGGGCCGCGGCGCGGCTCGGCATCGACACGCTCGTCCTCGTCGGCCGCTCCGCGGCACAGATCGCCGAGGGAGTGCACGATGGCGACGGCCCCGGCGACGTGGAAGTCGTGCTGGCGGACAGCCGCGACGACGCTTCGGCGTGGGTGCGCCACAATGTCGCACCGGGAGCCGCGGTGCTGGTGAAGGCCTCACGTGGCGCAGCTCTCGAAGTGCTGGCTCAGCAAGTCATAGACGATCGTGAGGGGACCATCCGATGAAGGCGATCCTGCTTGGCGGGGGGCTGTCGCTGCTCATCTCGCTGCTGGGCACCCGGTTCGCGGTCCATGTGCTGACCCGGAAGGGGATCGGCCAGGAGATCCGAGAGGACGGTCCGACCAGCCACCACACCAAGCGTGGAACCCCCACGATGGGCGGCATCGTGATCATCGGAGCCGCGCTCATCGGCTACTTCTCCGCGAAGGTGTTCGCCCAATCGTGGCCCTCGGCCTCGGCGTGGTTGTTGCTGCTGGTGTTCGTCGGCCTCGGGTTCGTCGGATTCCTCGACGACTTCATCAAGGTCTACATGCAGCGCAGCTTGGGGCTGCGCTCGAAGGCGAAGTTCATCGGGCAGACCACCATCGCCGTCGTCTTCGGGTGGTTCGCACTCTCACCGAGCCTGCTCTCCGACGACAACCGGCTACCGGCCTCGCGAGCCATCTCGTTCACCCGCGACATCGAGTGGCTCGCCTTGCCCACCGTGCTGGCGATCGTGGTGATCTTCTTCTTGGTCACCGGGTTCAGCAACGCCGTCAACCTCACCGACGGCCTCGATGGCCTGGCCACCGGCGGATCGGTGATGGTCTTCGGCGCCTACACGCTGGTCAACATCTGGCAGAACAACCAGTTCTGTGCGGGCCTGCCGTCGGCCAACTGCTACGAGGTTCGCGATCCGCTCGACCTGGCCATCGTCTCTGCCGCGATCACCGGGGCCTGTTTCGGCTTCCTGTGGTGGAACGCGCCCCCGGCCGCGATCTTCATGGGTGACACCGGATCGTTGGCTTTGGGCGGCGCGGTTGCTGCCCTGGCGGTGCTCACGCGCACCGAGGGCCTGCTGATCGTGCTGGGCGGACTGTTCGTGCTGGAGACGCTCTCGGTGATGATCCAGGTGGGCTTCTTCAAACTCAGCGGCGGCCGCCGGATCTTCCGGATGGCTCCGTTGCATCACCACTTCGAGATGCTCGGCTGGGAGCAGGTCACCGTCGTCATCCGGTTCTGGATCATCACCGGCTTGTGCGTGGCCACCGGGCTCGGCATCTTCTACGCCGAGTGGGTCGTCCAGTCGTGACCGGTCGGTCACCGCTGGAGCTCGGCCGCCTCGACTCCTGGGAAGGAGTGCGGGCGGTCGTCGCGGGCTTTGGGGTCTCCGGCTTCGCCGCCGCGGACAATCTCTTGTTTCTCGGCGCGGACGTGCTCGCTGTCGATGCCCAGAGCTCTCCGGAGAAGGCCGAGAAGGCCGAGCTCTTGGCGACCTTGGGCGCCCGGGTACGGCTGGACCCGGGCGCCGCGCGCACCTTGCCCGACAGCGTCGACGTGATCGTCACCTCGCCCGGGTGGCGCCCGGACGCGCCCCTGCTGGCCGAAGGGACCGCCCGAGGCATCCCGATCTGGGGGGAGGTCGAGTTGGGCTGGCGTCTGCGAGACCCACAGGCGCCCGCGCCTTGGTTGGCGGTCACCGGCACCAACGGCAAGACCACGACGGTCCAAATGCTCGATGCCATCCTCCAAGCGGCTGGGCTCCGCTCTGCCGCGATCGGGAATGTCGGAAGGCCGATCGTCGAAGCGGTGATGGACCCGACCCCGTACGACGTGTTCGCGGTCGAACTCTCCAGCTTCCAACTGCACTACACCCAGTCGATGGCGGCCGAGTCCGCCGCTGTGCTCAACCTCGCCGAGGACCACCTCGATTGGTATGCGGGCCCCACGGGCATGTCGGCCTACGCCGCCGACAAGGGGAGGATCTACGAGGGAGTGAGTCGCGCCTGCGTCTACAACGTCGCCGATCCCGAGACCGAGCGGCTGGTTCGTGAGGCGGACGTGGTCGAGGGCGCCCGAGCTATCGGCTTCACGCTGGGGGTCCCGTCGGTGGGCATGGTCGGAGTGGTCGACGACGTCCTGGCCGACCGAGCCTTCGTGGAGGAGCGCCGCGATGCCGCGGCCGAGCTGTGCACCCTGGCCGACCTGCCGTCGCAAGCGCCGCACATGGTGGCCAACGCGCTGGCCGCGGCGGCGTTGGCGCGGGCTCACGGAGTCCTGCCAGCCGCGGTCCGCGATGGGTTGCGAGGATTCCGCTCCGACGGGCACCGCATCGCCCAGGTGGGAGTGATCGACGAGGTCACCTATGTCGACGACTCCAAAGCCACCAACCCCCACGCCGCGATGTCGTCGCTGCGTGCCTATGACCCAGTGGTGTGGATCGCGGGTGGGCTGGCCAAGGGTGCGTCGTTCGACGAGTTGGTGACCCAGGTCGGCTCACGGCTGCGCGGCGTCGTGCTCCTCGGCCGTGACCGCCGATTGATCGCCGAGGCGTTGGCGCGACACGCGCCCGATGTGCGCGTGATCGAGATCGGCGACGGCGAGACTGGGGCAGTCATGGAGCGCGTCGTTGCCAGCGCCGCCGATCTCGCCCGCCCGGGAGACACGGTCTTGTTGGCACCCGGCTGTGCCTCCATGGACATGTTCGCCAACTACGGCGAGCGTGGCGACGCCTTCGCGGCGGCCGTGCGGCACCGCGGCGGCGGCGCAGGAGCCGACAACACGGACTGACCTGGGAGGGGAGCAGACGATGACTGCGACCCTGCCCCCGCGGTCTGACTCGGCGAAGCAGCGGGCTCCTCTCTCAGCGGTCTTCGGAGGATTGCGCTCCTCGCTGCAGCACCCGCTGACGGCCTACTACCTGCTGCTCGGCGCCAGCACCCTGCTGCTCGTGATCGGACTGATCATGGTCCTGTCGTCCTCGAGCGTCTACTCCTACCTCACCCACGACGGCGACTCCTATGCCGTCGTCAAGCGACAGTTGCTCTGGGTGATGATCGGTGTCCCAGCGGCATGGATCGCCTCGCGGCTGCCGATTCGGCTGATCCGCCATCTGTCGTGGGTGGCGCTCGTGGCGACCATCGCTTTGCTCGCGATCACCGTTCGACTGGGTGTCATGCGCAACGGCCAGGCCAACTGGCTCTCGCTCGGGCCGGTCGCGATTCAGCCCTCCGAGTTGTCCAAACTGGTGCTCGTGGTCTGGGCCGCGCACGTCTACGCCGTGAAGGACCGGCTACTCGGTCAGCTCCACCATGTGCTGGTGCCGGTGATCTTTCCCGGCTCGGTGGTCGTCGTCGGGCTGATTCTGGCCACGGGCGACCTCGGCACGTCGCTGGTGTTGTTCGCCATCGTGTTGGCGCTGCTATGGGTGGTCGGCACTCCGCTGCGCGTTTTCGCGCTCGCGCTCTCGGTGATCTCCGTGGGCGCCTTCTATCTGGCCACGACCTCCAAGGAGCGGGTGGATCGGCTGCTGAGCTTCACCGATCCGTTCGCCGACTTCCACTCCTCCGGCTGGCAATCGGCCCACGGGTTGCTGGGCATCTCCAGCGGAGGCTGGTTCGGTCAGGGCATCGGGGCCAGCCAACAGAAGTGGGGAACGCTGCCCGAGGCACACACCGACTTCATCTTCGCCGTGCTGGGCGAGGAACTGGGTTTGCTCGGCACCCTGCTGGTGGTGGGGTTGTTCCTCACGATCGCCTACGCCGGCATCCGGATCGCCATCCACGCCACCGACCCGTTCGTTCGCTATGCGAGCTTCGGGATCGTGGCCTGGTTGCTTGGTCAGATGATGATCAACATCGGCATGGTGCTGGCACTGCTTCCGGTGATCGGCATCCCGCTCCCGCTGGTCTCCTACGGTGGGTCGGCGCTGCTGCCTTCGCTGACCGCGCTCGGCCTGATGATCGGGTTCGCCCGCCGCGAGCCCGCGGCCGCGGCGGCATTGGCGGCCCGACGCGGCGACCGCACGGCGGGAGTCGGCGCGACGGGGCGCCGCCAGGTCCGGCGTCGTCCTCGGCGTCAGCCCGTCAGGTCGTAGGCTCGGTTGCGATGCGCGTCCTCCTTGCAGGCGGCGGCACGGCCGGACACACCTCGCCGTTGCTCGCCACAGCCTCAGCCCTCCAGCGACTCGACCCTGCCACCGAGATCGTCTGTCTGGGCACGACTCAGGGATTGGAGGCCCGTCTGGTACCCGAAGCGGGCTATCCACTGGAGATCGTGCCGAGGGTGCCGCTGCCGCGGCGCGTGGGCGTCGATCTCTTCCGGACGCCGAGCCGCGCCTGGGCAGCCCGGACCGAAGCACTGAGGATCGTCGACCGGGTCCGCCCCGATGTGGTCGTCGGATTCGGCGGCTACGTCTCGGTGCCCGCCTACCTCGCCGCGCGTCGGCGGCACCTGCCGCTCGTGGTGCACGAGGGCAACGCGCTGCCGGGCATCGCGAACAAGCTGGGTGCCCGGCTGACCCAGCGGGTAGCGACGAGTTTTCCCGACACCCCCTTGCCCCACGCTCGTTACGTCGGGCTGCCCGTTCGGCGAATGATCTCCACCCTCGACCGGGCTGATCTTCGCGCGGAGGCCCGTCAGGCGCTGGGGCTCGATCCCGATCGCGTGACGTTGTTGGTGACCGGCGGATCGCAGGGGGCTGCTCGGATCAATGCCGCCGTTCTCGGTGTCGCTCCCGACCTGAGCGCCGCGGGAATTCAAGTCGTCCACGTGGTCGGGCCCAAGAATCCGGTCGCCGACCCGCCCCGGTCCGACGAAGCGCCCTATGTCGTTCTCGACTATGTCGATCGCATGGACTACGCGTACGCCGCCGCCGACGCGGTGTTGTGCCGGGCGGGCTCCAACACCGTGACCGAGGTCTCCGGCCTGGGCTTGCCCGCGGTCTACGTGCCGCTCCCCATCGGCAACGGCGAGCAGGGGCGCAACGCGGCGCCGGTGGTCGCGGCGGGCGGGGGACTGTTGGTCGAGGACGCCGTGCTCACGACCGCCTGGCTCCGCGACCACTTGCTCCCCCTGCTCGCCGATGCCGACCGGCTCTCGGCCATGGGTGATTCGGCGGCCGGACTCATCCCCCTCGATGCCGACGACAAGCTCGCGGCCATGATCGTCGAGACCTACCAGGAGCAGGTCCGATGAGGGTTCCCGTGCCACACCCGCTGCCCACGGCCGAGGAACTCGGGCGGGTGCACTTCATCGGAATCGGTGGAGCCGGGCTGTCCGCGATCGCCCGGATCATGGCGATGCGCGGGATGACGGTCACCGGGAGCGACGACAACGACACCCCGTTCCTGCCGCAGCTGCGTGAACTGGGGGTCACCTGTCACCTGGGCTATGCCGCCGATCACGTCGGAGAGGCCGACACGGTGGTGGTCACCACCGCCGCCCGTGAGGACAACCCCGAGGTGGCCGAGGCCGTGCGCCGCGGGTTGCGGGTGCTGCCCAGATCGGCGGGTCTGGCCGCCGTGATGCACGGTGATCGGGTCCTTGCCATCGCTGGAACGCACGGCAAGACCACCACGACCGGCCTGCTCACCGTCGCCCTGCGCTCCTGCGGCGCGGACCCGACCTATGCCGTCGGAGGGGTCCTCTCGGCCACGGGTCGCAATGCCGACGCGGGTGGCGGTGACCTGTTCGTCGCCGAGGCGGACGAGAGCGACGGGGCATTCCTGGTCTACCGACCTTTCGCAGCCATCATCACCAACGTTGAGGCCGACCACCTCGATATCTGGGGGACCGAGGCCGCGTACCGCGCGGCGTTCGAGGACTTCGTCGAGACGCTGGACCGCTCCGGCTTCTTGGTCATCTGTATCGACGACCCCGGGGCGGCGCAGCTCGCCGAGATCGCCCGCGCCAGCGGACGACGGGTGATCTCGGTGGGGGAGAGTGCCACGGCCGACCTGCGCATCGTCGACCTCACCTTCGAAGGCAGCGGATCCAGATTCACCGTGGCAGCGGGTGAGCGGCTGCTCGGTCAGGTTCGACTGGCCATCCCGGGCCGCCACTACGCCCTCGACGCGGTCGCCGCCCTTGGCATGGGCCTGGAGCTCGGCTTCGAGTTCGAGGCGCTCGCCAAGGGTCTCGCCGCCTTCGCCGGTTCCGGGCGACGGATGGAGTTCAAAGGCGAAGCCGCGGGCGTGCGCGTCTTCGACAGCTACGCCCACCATCCGCGCGAGATCGCCGGGGACCTCGAGGCGGCCCGCGGCATCGCGGGGAAGGGGCGCCTGGTCGCCGCCTTCCAGCCGCACTTGGTGTCGCGCACTCGTATCTTCGGCTCGGCCATGGGTGAGGCGCTGGGCGCCGCGGACGAGGTGGTCGTGGTCGATGTCTATCTCGCCCGCGAGGAGCCGGACCCGGCCATCACAGGGGCGCTGGTGGCCGACGCGGTGCCGCGCGGGCGCACTCAGGTGAGCTACGTTCCTCGTCTCGATGAGGCCCCGGCCCGCTTGGCCGAGATCGTCCGCCGGGGAGACCTCGTGCTGACACTCGGGGCCGGCACGATCACCACGGTCGGCCCCGACCTCTTGGCGCGGCTGCAGGAGCCTGACGATGCCTGACCGTCTGGCGCTACCACGCCGGTCCCCGGAGGTTCCGGGTCACGGGCCGGACCCCGCGCTCACCAGCGACGACCCGGCGGCGCGGCGCACTCGTCGGCGCTTCGCCCGCCGCCAATGGCGCCGTCGGTGGATCAGGTGGCGCTACCTGTTGACCGCCGTTGTCCTGATCGGGCTCATCGTTGGCAGCGGGTGGCTGGTGTTCGCGAGCAGCTATCTCCGCTTGCACACGGTCACCGTCTCGGGGGCGTCGCTGCTGTCTCAGGGTGAGGTGCGCACGACGGCGGCGCTGCCCCAGAACGAGCCGTTGGCCACGCTCGACCTCGACGCCGCGCGCGCCAGGATCGCCGCTCTGGCCCCGATCCGTTCGGTGACCCTCACTCGCGAGTGGCCCGACACCGTCCGGGTAGCGGTGGTCGAGCGGACGGCGGTCGCGGTGGTCGGCACCTCAGGTGGACTCCGTGGCATCGACGCCTCCGGGGTGCTCTTCCGCACCTACCGGAAGGCGCCGCCACAGCTGCCCAGGATCGAGACCGCGCCTGGAATCGGAACCGCGGCGTTGAGTGAGGCGGCCGCGGTCGTGGCAGCGATGCCGGTCGATTTGGCCGCTCTGGTCGACCATGTCGAGGTGGAGACGGTCGACCAGATCACCGTTGACCTGCGCAGTGGGCACACGGTCAAGTGGGGGAGCGCCGACGCCTCGGCCGAGAAGGCTCAGGTGGTGTCGGCGCTGCTGGCCAGCAAGGAGCTTGCCTCCCCAGACAAGATCATCGACGTTTCGGCGCCCGGCCAACCCACCCTCGCCCAACGCCGCTGACCGACCACGTCGGCGAAGCGTTTCGTTGGGGCGACCGCGGCGTGTTGGCTTGTCTTACAACCGTGTAGTTCCTACTGTTCCAGTCATCTTGAGGTTGACATAACTATAACCCTCAGGTTCACGGTTAGAGTTTCGATCACGAGCGGAAGGCGCGTCGGCGTGGGAGCAGCGCAGAACTACTTGGCCATCATCAAGGTCGTCGGCATCGGCGGTGGCGGCGTCAACGCGGTCAACCGAATGATCGAGGTCGGCCTCAAGGGCGTCGAGTTCATCGCCATCAACACGGACGCGCAAGCGCTGTTGATGAGCGATGCCGACGTCAAACTGGACATCGGCCGCGAACTCACCCGCGGGCTGGGCGCCGGGGCCAACCCCGACGTCGGCTCACGGGCGGCGGAGGACCACGCCGACGAGATCGAAGAGGTCATCAAGGGCGCCGACATGGTGTTCGTGACGGCAGGCGAGGGCGGTGGCACCGGAACCGGTGGTGCGCCGGTCGTCGCCCGCATCGCCCGGTCACTCGGCGCGCTCACGATCGGCGTCGTGACGCGGCCGTTCGCCTTCGAGGGGCGCCGTCGGGCCACCGCCGCCGAAGAGGGCATCGCGGGTCTCCGTGAAGAGGTCGACACCCTGATCGTGATCCCCAACGACCGACTGCTGTCGATCAGTGACCGCAACGTGTCGGTGCTCGACGCGTTCAAGCAGGCCGACCAAGTGCTGCTGCAAGGTGTCTCCGGGATCACCGACCTGATCACCACGCCGGGCTTGATCAACCTCGACTTCGCTGACGTCAAGTCGGTCATGGCCAATGCCGGATCCGCGCTCATGGGGATCGGCTCGGCGCGCGGGGAGGACCGTGCCGTCGCGGCGGCCGAGATGGCTGTGTCGAGCCCACTCCTCGAGGCGTCGATCGACGGCGCCTACGGTGTCTTGTTGTCGATCGCCGGCGGTTCCGACCTGGGCCTATTCGAGATCAACGAGGCTGCGGCACTGGTGTCCGACTCGGCGCATCCCGATGCCAACATCATCTTCGGCGCCACGATCGACGACGCACTCGGCGACGAGGTCCGGGTCACCGTGATCGCGGCCGGGTTCGATGGTGGCCAGCCCAAGCGTCGCGAGGAGGGGGCGTCGCTTCGACGCAAGCCCCCCGTCCAGTCTCAGGCCGAGACCCGTGCGGCCGCCGCGTCGCTTACACCCAAGGCGCGCACCGAAGAGAACTCGGCCTCCTCGGTCGGTTCCGCTTCCGCAGGGTCTGACCAGCCGGCGAAGCAGCCCGTCACCGTGGGTGCGCGCGAGTCGGCCGAATCCGCGCCCCGGCCCTCGGCCGGCGCGGTGACCTTCACGCCCAAGGACCTCGACGACGACGACCTGGACGTCCCCGACTTCTTGAAGTGACCGACTCGTCGATCTTCGCTTACACCGATCACCTGGACGGCGCCGCCGGTGCCGTCCAGGTGGCGTTCACCGACCGACGCCACGATCTCGGCGATCGAGCGCCCGAACGCGAGCGGTCCGCGGCGTTGCGCGCCATCGCCGACGCCAGCGGTGCCGAGCCGCTGATCATGCACCAGGTGCACGGGGCGGACGTACAGGTCGTCGAGGAGTGGCGGTCGGCGACGTGGAACCCTCGCGTCGACGCTCTGATCACCGCGCAGCGCGGTCGCGCGCTCCTGACGCGGGCCGCCGACTGCGTGCCGGTGCTGATCGCCGATGCCGACGCGGGCCTGATCGCTGCTGTCCACGCCGGCCGGGCCGGCGTCGCCGCCGGGGTAGTTCCGGAGACCGTCGTGGCGCTGCGCGGTCGGGGGGCCGGTCGGCTCACCGCATGGATCGGGCCCTCGGTTTGTGGCGCTTGCTACGAAGTCCCGGAGGCGATGCGCGAAGCCGTCGCCACCGCGGTTCCCGAGGCCTCTGCCGAGACCTCGTGGGGCACTCCGTCACTCGACCTTGGCGCGGGGGTCCGTGCGCAGTTGGCAGCGACCGACTGCGAGGTCCGCACGGTGGGCGGTTGCACGCGCGAAGACCCTCGCTGGCACTCCCACCGTCGCGATCGAGAGCTGGCGGGACGGCAGGCTGGGGTGGTGTGGCGGACATGAGTCGCGCGACCGATATCCAAGCCCGCCTGGCGGCCGTGCGCCACCGCATCAACGTCGCGAGCGATCGGATCGGACGCGACCCCGCGTCGGTCACGCTGATCGTGGTAACCAAGTTCTTCCCGATCACCGACCTCCGAATCCTCGCCGACCTGGGCGTCACCGACGTCGGCGAGAACCGCCATCAAGAGGCTCAGGAGAAGGTCGCGACTTGTGCCGATCTGCCCCTCACCTGGCACTTCATCGGCGGCTTGCAGAGCAACAAGGCGGCAGCGGTGGCCGGCTATGCCGATGTGGTCCACTCGGTCGATCGTCCCAAGCTGATCGCTGGGCTCAGTCGAGGCGCCCTGGATCGCGACCACACGATCGACTGCTTCCTTCAGGTGAGCCTCGAC
Organism: uncultured Actinomycetota bacterium; assembly: GCA_963781605.1. Classification (GTDB taxonomy): domain Bacteria; phylum Actinomycetota; class Actinomycetes; order Propionibacteriales; family Nocardioidaceae; genus Nocardioides. The sequence goes on along the minus strand of CAWAGO010000007.1, from coordinate 114,142 downwards.
CCGCCGGGCAGCACCGGCCGGGCGGGTGCAGCGCCTGATGAACTCGGTGCGCTCGGCGATCAGGTGAAGGCAGCGCCCGGACTCGCGCTGCGGGGACTGATGGCGGTGGCTCCACCCGATGAGGCACCCGCGAGCGCCTTCGAACGGCTTGCCGAGATCCGTCTCGGGTTTCTGGCCACCCACCCCGACGCGAGCTGGTTGTCGGCCGGGATGAGTGGCGATCTCGACGCAGCAATCGTGGCCGGCGCGACACACGTGCGCGTCGGCTCCGCGGTCCTCGGTCCGAGGCCCGTGAACCTGTAATGTCACCAAGACGACGGCTACCGCAGCATCAGGCCGAACGCGAGACCTCCGGAGGACGACAGTCATGAGCAGCGCGATGCGCAAGATCGGCGAATACCTCGGCCTGCTCGAGGACACCGGCCGGTATGACGACTACGACGATGAGTTCGACACCGAGGGGCGCGACGTCGCGACCCAGCCGGTGCGACGCAACCCGGACCGACGAGTCCGCGAGTCGCGCCCGGCGCCCGTCGCGGACCTGACCGAACACCGTCGCAAGTCGGGAACGGCCACGGCGACAGCGACATCGACGGTGGCTGAGTTGTCCCGGATCACGACGCTGCAGCCGCGCACGTACAACGAAGCGCGCACCGTGGGTGAGAACTTCCGTGACGGCACGCCGGTGATCATGAATCTCTCCGACATGGATGACTCCGACGCCAAGCGGCTGGTCGACTTCGCCGCGGGCCTGGTGTTCGCGACGCGAGGAACGATCGAACGGATCACCAACAAGGTGTTCTTGCTGTCGCCCCCCAACGTTTCGGTGGCCGCCGAGGACAAGCAGCGGATCGCCGAGGGGGGCTTTTTCAATCAGAGTTGATGCCCGAAAGACGCGTTTCTTGGCTGAGTGCTCGGTTGCACAACTCTCACAACAACATGAGAGTATGGTCGCAGCAGTTCTTGGCGCCGCCAGGAACGACCAACCGCGGTTGCCGGGCACTCCGTCCTGCGACTTAGCATGAGCACACAAGCAACCACCAACGAACCAAGAGATGAATGGGTGAGGTCATGGCGCTGACGCCTGAGGACGTGAGCAACAAGCGCTTTACTCCCGTCCGGCTCCGCGAGGGCTACGACATGGGTGAGGTGGATCAGTTCCTCGACGAGGTCGAGGCCGAACTGGCCCGGCTGACGCGGGAGAACAGCGATCTACGCGCGAAGCTCGCCGCTGTCCAGTCCGGCGACTCGGCTCCGGCCGAAGCCGCGCCTGAGCCGGTGGTCGAGGCAGCACCGCCGACACCGACACCGGAGCCGGCGCCTGCGCCCGTCCCGGTTGCGGCCGCAGCTCCCGAGCCGGCCGCGCAGACGTTGCGGGTCGAGACGGTGCCCCAAGCGTCGAACGCGGCGGCGAGGCTGCTCGAGTTGGCCACGCGCAACGCCGACGAAGTGGTCGAGATGGCCAAGGACGAAGCTGACAAGATCGTCGGCGAAGCCCGTACCAAGGCTGAGCGACTCGACTCGGAGTCCAAGAGCAAGGCCGATCAGCTCGAGGCGGATGCCCGCACTCGTGCTCAGATGCTCGACTCCGAGACCTCCGAGCGCCGCAAGGTGATGTTCGGTGACCTCGAGCGCGAGCGCGACAAGCTTCAGGCCGAGGTGGAGGGGCTGCGCTCCTTCGAGCGCGAATACCGCTCGCGGTTGAAGAGCTACTTCAGCCAGCAGCTCCAGGCGCTCGACTCCAACGTCGAGAGTGAATCGTCGGCCCCGCCGGTTGCCGGAGACGGTGCAGCCCCCAAGCGGCTGCGCTCCATCCTGGGCGACGAAGAGGCAGACCGACAGGCCTGACCGACAGGCTTTGAGATCGGGCCGCACCCCTTGGGGTGCGGCCCGATCTAGATTTGTGAGCAGTTGGGGGGTGGCGTCGTTGAGGGCGGTGTCCCCACCCGATAGTCTTCGGCGGCAATCGCGGGGGAGACCCTGCTTATGTCTTCTCGAGGAGGCTGGAGACCACATGCCACGTTCGGCGACACGATCATTGGCCGGCTCTGCTGCGGCGGCTGCCAAGAAGGTGGTGGCGCGCGCGAGCAGAGGTCGAGCAGCCCCGACGAAGGAGGCGGCACCAGCGAAGAAGGCGGCCAAGAAGGCAGCCCGGCAAGAAGACGCCAAGAAGGCAGCCCCGCCAAGACGGCGGCCCCGGCCAAGAAGGCGGCCCCGGTCAAGAAGGCGGCCCCGGTCAAGAAGGCAGCCAAGAAGGCAGCACCAGCCAAGAAGGCGGCACCAGCCAAGAAGGCAGCACCAGCCAAGAAGGCAGCACCAGCCAAGAGGACTGCCAAGAAGGCAGCCCCAGCCAAGAGGACTGCCAAGAAGACAGCCAGCACCCGATCGGTGGCCGCCGGACTCGCGGTCAAGAAGGGTGAATCCCAGTGGTCCAAAGCGGAACTGGACGAGGTCGTCGCTGAACTCCACGACCACCGTGAACGAGCTCTCGGGCTGCTTCGCGATCAAGAACGTGACCTCGCGGGGTTGATGCGCGACGCGGGCGATGGGGCCGGGCACGATCAGGCCGATCTCGGAGCCACCAGTTTCGAGCGCGACCAAGAGCTCGTCGTGGTGAACAACGAGCGCGAGACCATTGCCCAGATCGATCGTGCCCTCGAGCGGATCGCGAACGGGACCTATGGAATCTGCGAGTCCTGTGGTCAGCCCATCGGCAAGATGAGGGTGATGGCTTTTTCGCGTGCCACACTGTGCTTGACATGCAAACAGCGCGAGGAGCGTCGCTGAGCGACGAACAGACGGCCCGGGGCACCCACTCCGCTCGGCGTGCCCTGACCTGGTTCGCCGGGTCTGCGGTGGTGGCCTATCTCGTCGACCAAGGGTCCAAATCCTGGGCGCTGCGCGCTCTGGTCGACAACGACGTCCCTCTCATCGGCGATCTGCTCACCCTGCATCTGACGCGCAACCCCGGTGCCGCGTTCAGTCTGGGCACCGAATTCACCGTGCTCCTGACCTGCGTCGCGATCACCGCCGTGGTCGTGATCCTCGTGCTGGCCCGCCGAGTCAAGAGCCTCTTCTGGGGATTCGGCCTCGGCATCCTGCTCGGTGGCGTGGCCGGCAATCTGACCGACCGCCTGCTTCGCGACCCGGCCCCGTTCCGCGGGCATGTCATCGACTTCCTGCAGCTTCCGAACTGGCCGATCTTCAACGTCGCCGACATCTGCATCAACGTCGCGGCGGGCGTCATCGTCGTCCAGACGTTGCGCGGCGTGCGCCTCGACGGAACCCGCGAAGAGGCAGCGTCCGAGACGTGAGCGGGCACGACTCACGCGTCGTGAGCGTCCCCGAGGGGATGGCAGGCGAGCGGATCGACACGGCCCTGGCCCGGATGTTCGGCTTCTCCCGCACTCGGGCCGCCGAACTCGTGGCCGCGGGCCACGTGACGATGAACGGCAACGCCGTGGCCAAGAGCGAGCGGGTGGTGCCAGGGTCGCTGCTCGACGTCGACATCCCGCGTCGAGACGACCCCCTGGCCGTGGTTCCCGAAGTGGTTGAAGGGATCTCGATCCTCTACGACGACGACGCCATCGTCGTGATCGACAAGCCGGTGGGTGTGGCCGTCCACCCCTCGATGGGATGGACCGGGCCGACCGTCGTCGGGCATCTCGCCGCGGCCGGGTTTCGGATCGCCACCGGAGGCGCACCCGAACGTCAAGGAATCGTGCAGCGCCTCGATGTCGGCACGAGTGGCGCGATGGTGATCGCGAAGTCCGAGCACGCCTACTCGGTGCTCAAGAACGCATTCCGCAACCGGACGGTCGACAAGACCTACCACGCTTTGGTCCAGGGTCATCCCGACCCGTGGGAAGGAACGATCGACGCGCCCATCGCCCGGCACCCCAAGCACGACTACAAGTACGCAGTGATGTCGGGGGGCCGCGCCAGCGTCACGCACTATCGGATGCTCGAAGCCCACCGCTTCGCGAGTCTGCTCGAGATCAAGCTCGAGACCGGGCGAACCCACCAGATCCGGGTGCACATGTCGGCGCTGCATCACCCGTGCGTGGGCGACCTGACCTACGGCGGCGATCCGGTGCTGTCGCGCCGAGTCGGCCTGGAGCGGCAATGGTTGCATGCAGTCCGCCTCGGCTTCGAGCATCCCGAGTCAGGGGATTTCGTCGAGTTCTCCTCGCCGTACCCCGACGACTTGGCGCACGCGCTCGCGGTCATTCGCGATGCCGACCACTGACCTGACGGTTCGCCTCGCCGAGATCGAGGACCTCGACGCTGTGGCGATGCTCTTCACCCGAACCCGGGCAGTTGCCGCGATGCCGCCTTCTGTGCACACGGCCGAAGATGACCGAGCGTGGGTCGCATCGTGGGACCTGGAGCGCTCGCGAGGTCTGGCTCGCCCTCGACCCCGACGAGCGTCTCCTGGGTTTCGCTCATCTGCACGACTGCTTCCTGGAGGCCCTCTACGTCGCCCCCGAGGCTGCGGGAACCGGCGTGGGCTCGATGCTTCTCGATCTGATCAAGACTCGTTGCCCGGCCGGGTTCGAGCTCTGGGTCTTCGAGATGAACGGTCCCGCGCGCCGGTTCTACGCGCGGCACGGTCTGGTCGTGGTCGAGCGCAGCGACGGAAGCGGCAACGAGGAACGCGAGCCCGACCTCAGGCTCCGGTGGCAACCGGCCCCTCGTCGTTCGACGGGACGCCCGACCTGAGAATCGCTGCCCGGCGTCCGCGAGTGCGTCGGCGGGGTCGCGTAGGCTAGCGATCTTCCCCGGTCCACCTGTCCGCACCATCCTCCTTCGCGGAGGGTTTCCAGCACCCGCAGGGGAGCAGAGCGCAACCGATGACTGCCCGGTCCGACGGCTTCGTCCACCTCCACGTTCACACCGAGTACTCGATGCTGGACGGCGCCGCACGCCTCGGCGACATGTTCGAACGCACCGCCGAACTGGGTATGGATGCGATCGCGATGACCGATCACGGCAACGTCTTCGGCGCCTACGACTTCTACTCCCAGGCCACGGCCGCCGGCATCAAGCCGATCATCGGGATGGAGGCCTACTTCACCCCGAACACCGACCGGCGCGAGCGCAAACGGGTGCGGTGGAACGACGGAGGCGACGACGATGTCTCCGGCTCGGGTGCCTACACCCACATGACGTTGCTGGCGGAGTCAACGGCCGGCATGCACAACCTGTTTCGATTGTCCTCGCGCGCCTCGCTCGAGGGCTTCTTCTACAATCCGCGCGCCGATCGTGAATTGCTCGACGAATACTCCGACGGCCTGATCGGCACCACCGGCTGCCCGTCCGGTGAGGTGCAGACCTGGCTGCGGATCGGGGACTACGACAAGGCTCGGCAGTCGGCGGCTGACTTCCAAGACATCCTCGGCAAGGACAACTACTTCCTGGAGCTGATGGACCACGGACTCTCGATCGAGACCCGGGTCCGTGACGGACTGCTCCGCCTGTCCCGGGATCTCGGGATTCCTCCCGTCGCCACCAATGACTCCCACTATGTCCATCGCCAGGACTCGGGGGCTCACGAACACCTCCTGTGCGTCTCCTCCGGCTCGACGATGGCCGACCCCAAGCGGTTCAGGTTCAACGGCGACGACTACTACATCAAGTCCCCGGCCGAGATGCGCGAGCTGTGGGAGCACAAGTTCGGCCTCAAGGAGGCCTGCGACAACACCCTGCTGATCGCCGAGCGTTGCCAGGTGGAGTTCACCGAGGGCAACGGCACCTACATGCCTCGCTTCCCCTGTCCTGAGGGAGAGAACGAGGACTCCTGGTTCGTCAAGGAGGTCGAGCAGGGGTTGCTGATGCGCTACCCCCACGGCATCCCCGACGCCGTTCGCAAGCAGGCCGACTTCGAGGTCGGCGTGATCACCCAGATGGGGTTCCCGGGCTACTTCCTGGTGGTTGCCGACTTCATCAACTGGGCCAAGGACAACGGTATCCGGGTCGGCCCGGGCCGCGGTTCGGGCGCAGGATCGATGTGCGCCTACGCCCTACGGATCACCGACCTCGACCCACTGAAGCACGGTCTGATCTTCGAGCGATTCCTCAACCCCGACCGCGTCTCGATGCCGGACTTCGACATCGACTTCGACGAGCGCCGGCGCGGTGAGGTGATCCGCTACGTCTCGGAGAAGTACGGCGAGGATCGGGTCTCCATGATCGTGACCTACGGCACGATCAAGGCCAAGCAGGCGGTGAAGGACTCATCGCGGATCCTGGGTTACCCCTTCGCGATGGGCGACCGGATCACCAAGGCGATGCCGGCGGCGGTGATGGGCAAGGACGTGCCGCTGAAGCAGATCTTCGAGCCCTCGCACGACCGCTACGGCGAGGGGGGTGAGTTCCGCTCGCTCTATGAGACCGACCACGACGTCAAGCAGGTCGTGGACACCGCCATGGGTCTGGAGGGCCTCAAGCGGCAGTGGGGGGTGCACGCGGCCGGCGTGATCATGTCGAGTGAGCCGTTGATCGACGTGATCCCACTCATGAAGCGCCCCCAAGACGGCGCGATGATCACCCAGTTCGACTACCCCACCTGCGAGCGTCTCGGCCTGATCAAGATGGACTTCCTGGGGTTGCGCAACCTCACCGTCCTCGACGATGCGCTGATCAACATCCGCCTCAACCGCAACGAGGAGGTGGTGCTCGAAGACCTGACCCTCGATGACCCCGCGACCTACCAATTGCTGGCGCGGGGTGAGACGCTCGGCGTCTTCCAACTCGACGGCGGTCCGATGCGAGCCCTGCTGCGGTCGATGCGACCCGACTGCTTCGCGGACATCTCGGCCGTGGGTGCCCTATACCGCCCCGGGCCGATGGGAGCCGACTCGCACAACAAATACGCGCGCCGCAAGACCGGCCGCGAGCCGGTGGAGCCGATTCATCCCGAACTGGCCGACGCCTTGGAGGACGTGCTCGGAGAGACCTACGGCCTGATCGTCTATCAGGAGCAGGTGATGGCGATCGCCCAGAAGTTGGCCGGCTACACCCTCGGGCAGGCCGATCTACTTCGTCGCGCGATGGGCAAGAAGAAGAAGTCCGAGCTGGACAAGCAGTTCGCCAACTTCTCGGCCGGCATGACCGAACGAGGCTTCTCCGGATCCGCGATCAAGACGCTGTGGGACATTCTGCTGCCCTTCTCCGACTATGCGTTCAACAAGGCACACTCGGCGGCCTACGGGCTCGTGTCCTATTGGACGGCCTATCTCAAGGCCAACTATCCGGCCGAGTACATGGCGGCGTTGTTGACCTCGGTCAAGGACGACAAGGACAAGATGGCGATCTATCTCAACGAGTGCCGTCGGATGAAGATCCAAGTGCTGCCGCCCGACGTCAACTCGTCCGAGGCCACCTTCACCCCGGTCGACAACGACATCCGTTTCGGACTGACCGCGATCCGCAATGTCGGCGGCAACGTCGTCGAGAAGGTCGTCGAAGCTCGCCGCGTCGAGGGCGCCTTCTCCGACTTCAACGACTTCCTGAGCAAGGTGCCCGCGGTCGTGTGCAACAAGCGGGTGGTCGAGTCGCTGATCAAGGCCGGCGCGTTCGACGACCTCAAGCACAAGAGGCGCCCGCTGGTCGCCGTCCACGAGGCGGCCGTCGATCAGTATGTCGACATCAAGCGCAACGAAGCGATCGGCCAGGATTCGTTGTTCGCGGGTCTCGACGACGGCGACGAGAGCGGCGGGTTCGGTATCTCGGTGACCGTCCCCGACATCGACGAGTGGGACAAGATGACCCTGCTCGGCCATGAGCGGGAGATGTTGGGTCTCTACGTCTCCGACCACCCGTTGATGGGCCTGGAGCACGTGCTCTCGCAGGGCACCGACTGCACGATCGGCCAACTGATGCTCGACGAGGATCGGCCGCATGGCTCATCGGTCACGATCAGCGGCCTGATCACGTCCGTACAGCGCAAGATCACCAAGCGCGGCGACGCGTGGGCGTCGTTGACGCTGGAGGACCTCGACGGCGCGATCGAGGTGCTGTTGTTCCCCAGCAGCTATCAACTCGCCGCCCCCTACCTCACCGAGGACGCCATCGTCCGAGTGCGCGGAAGCCTGTCCCGCGACAAGGATCAGCCCGAGTTGCGCGGTCAGGAAGTGACCGTTCCCGACGTCACCCAGGGCAGCGGTGGACCGGTGGTGATCAGCCTGCCCTCGACGCGCTGCACCACTCCGGTGGTGGAGCAGTTGCGCGAGGTGTTGGCGACCCACCCAGGGGTCACCGAGGTTCACCTGCGGCTTCTCGCTCGCCAAGGCACGACTCTGATGAGACTCGACGATCGACTGCGAGTAACGCCGACCCCTGCTTTGTTCGCCGACCTCAAACAACTGCTCGGGCCCGGGTGCCTGGCCGGATGAGGGGCCTGGTGGCGCGACTGCTCCTCATCCTGGCCCTGTTCGCGGTGGGGGGCGTCATCGGCGGTGTCCTCTGGGAGTGGTGGTGGACTCCGCCCACCGGAGCCGCCGTCAACGGCGAGTGGTTCCTCGACAGCGACGGCGCCGGGAACGAATTCTCGGGCACCGGTCTTTTCGTGATCATCACGGCTGTGACCGGCCTCGTTCTGGGCATCCTGTGCGCGGCGCTGGTGCGCGGCAACGAACTGTGGGTGTTGGGCGGGGTCGTCGTCGGCGCGCTGCTGGCCGGCGCGATCACCGCCGCGGTCGGCGGATGGTTGGGTCCGCCCGATCCGCGACCCTTGGCCAAGGGGGAGAGCGACTTCACGCCCATCCCCAGCGACCTGCAGGTGGTCGGCCTCAGCCCCTACCTCGCGGCGCCGATGGGCGCACTGGCCGGCGTGGTCGTGATCTATTTGAGTGGGCGTCGGGTTGTCAGTTCTCGCCCCGGCACGCGGCTGCGCCAGTTACAGTCGTAGGGCGGGTTCGGTCAGATGGTCGGCGCGCACCTGGTCGTGACCGTTCCATCTGAGGAGAAGCTCGGTGTCCACATCTTTCCCGCCCGGCGAGCAGCCGTTCGGCCCTGACTATCTCGACTCCAGCGCTTCTGTGACCTCGCGTGGCCGAGGTCCCGGGCGCCGTGCCACCACCGCTATCGCGGCAGGTGTCGGGGCGGGAGTGCTGGCCGTGGGGGGTGCCGCAGCATGGGCCGCGGTGTCGTTCTTCGCCGCCGGCGCGCAACCGAGTGAGGCGTTGCCCGCGACCACCTTGGCCTATGTGAGCGTCGACCTCGACCCGAGTGGCGCGCAGAAGATCGAAGCGCTTCGCATGCTGCGCAAGTTCCCGGCCTTCACCGACGAGCTCGATGTCGCCCTCGAGGACGACCTTCGCAAAAGCCTTTTCGATGAACTCTCCAGTGAACTCGGCTGCGACCTCGACTACGCCGCCGACATCGAGCCGTGGCTCGGCTCGAGCGTGGCGGTCGCCGCCGTCGACGTCGCCGCGGACGAGCCGGTCGCCGTTGTCGTCCTGGAGACGGGAGATGAGGACGCCGCGACCGCTGCCCTGAACGGATGCTCCGATGTCGGCGCCGTCGCCAAGGACGGCTGGCTCCTGGTCAGCGACACACTCGACCACGCCGAGGCGGTGGCGAGCGCTGCGGGTTCGCTCGCCAACAGTGCCGACCACACCCGGCTTCTCGACGCCGCCGGAGATCGTGGGTTCGTCTCCGGCTATGTGTCGCCGTCGTTGGGCGAGAGCCTCTCGACCATGGCCGATCAGCCTGAGCTGTCCGGAAACCTGACCGACGAGATGCGTACCCAGTTCGAGCAACTCGAGTCCCTCCCGGGCGCAGCCTTCACCGTGCGGTTCGCCGATGCCGGCGCGGAGATGTCGCTGGCCGCGACTCTCCCGAACGACACCATCGCCGACGTGGTCGGCACCCAGGCCGGAACGCTGGCGGCGGGCCTACCCGCCGACACGGCGGCGGTGCTCAGTTGGTCGATGAAGCCGGGCTGGGGTCAGCAGGTGCTCGACCAATTGGCGACGAGTCTGGGACAGGACACCGTCGACCGGGGAGTAGCTGAGATGGAGAGCGAGTTCGGGCTCACGTTCCCTGACGATCTGGAGACGTTGCTCGGAGAGGCGACCGCCCTCGTGGTCAGCTCCGACTTGGACGCCGAAGCGCTCGCCAACTCCTCTGACCCCTCGGGGATCCCGGCCGGACTGCTCGTCAAAGGTGACGCTGCGGGGATCCAATCGGTGCTCGACCAGCTGCGTGGCGTCCCGGGCGCCGGGGGGCTGGGCCAGATCCTGGACAGCGACACCGAGGGAGACCTCGTGGCGATCGGTCCGAACAGCGACTATCGGAGCACCCTCGTCGCCGGCGGATCCCTGGGAGACAGCAAGCAGTTCACCGACGCCGTCCCCGAGGTGGACTCGGCAGCCTCCATCTTCTACGTCGACCTCAACGCAGTCGGCTCATGGGCCAGCGACTTCGGTGCCGGCAGCAGTGAGTTGGAGAACGTCGAGCCACTTGCGGCAGTGGGCGGTTCGTCGTGGATCGATGGCGACCTGATCCGCTATCAGATGCGGGTCAGCACCGACTGATCGTCAACGGCCGATGGGGGCGAACGACGCCCCAGCGGCCTCGGCCAGATGCTGGGGAGCGAGTTCCACGTCGAGGCCTCGCTGGCCTGCGGAAACGAAGACGGTCTCCCAACGCTCCGCGGAGTCGTCGATCACGGTGGGGAGCGGTCGCCTGTGGGCCAGCGGAGCGATCCCGCCGACCACGTACCCGCTGCTGCGGGCAGCGACCCGCGGGTCGGCCATCGTGGCGCGACGCCAGCCCAGCACCCGGGCCACCGCCTTGAGGTCGAGTTGGCAATCGACGGGCACCACACCCACCCCCAGCCCGCCGCCGCCGCTCACCACCAGAGTCTTGAAGACCCGGGCCGGGTCGACGCCGAGCTTGGTCGCCGCTTCCAGCCCGTAGGAGTCTGCCCGTGGGTCGTGCTCGTAGGCATGCACGGTGAAGTCGACGCCCATAGCGGCGAGCAGGCGTGTCGCCGGGGTGCCGGCCATCAGTTGGGGGACCAGCGGGTGCGGGCCAGCCCGCTGGCAGGCAACGACGGCACTGCCCGGATGGAGCGAATCTCCTCGCGCAACAAGTCGGTGATCAGGACCAGCCGCTCGGCGACGCTGTCGGCCTCGAGCAGGCTCTGGTGTTCGTGCATCGGCAGAGGGGTGAGTGCGGCCAAGGTCCACGACAGGGGTGCCGCGGCCGTGGGGAGACCCGCATCGAATGGTTCTTCCTGCCATTGACCCACCAACTCCAAGAACCGTCCGAAGGTCATTCGGGCGCGGTCGATGAGCTCGGCGTCGACCGGGTCGTCGCGATCGGGCACCACCGTGACTTCCCCTGACGGGTAGGCAGCCGAGGTGTCCAGTCGGTCGAGGCGGATTCGGTCCCGCCCGACGGCCACGACGTCGAAACTGCCGTCGGGGTTGCCCGCTACGTCGGTCAACTGCAGTCGGCACCCCACGCGATACAACGACTGGTTCCCGTGCTCACCCACCTCATAGCCCTCGCGGATGGCGACCGATCCGAACAAGCGATGGCCGGGATCGGGTTCGCGAAGCAGTTGATGGATCAAGGCCCGATAGCGGTCCTCGAAGACGTGCAGCGGAATGCTCATCCCCGGGTAGATCACGGTGTTGAGCGGGAACATCGGCAGATGCCCGACCGAGGAGTGTCCAGCGCCGTCACTCACATGCTCGACCCTAGCCGCCCCCCACTAGAATCGGCGCCATGATCCGGCGAATCGACCTGCGTGGCGCTAGCGAGGCCGCTGATGCGCCTATCGACTACCGGTCGGCGGTCCCCCGAGCCGGATTTGACGTCGACACCGCCCTGGAGATCGTGCGCCCGATCTGTGATGACGTGCGCGAGCGTGGCTTTGCCGCCGTGGTCGAGGCCTCGTTTCGTTTCGACGGCGTGGAGCAGTCCGAGATCGCTGTGCCGCGAGAGCGTTTGACTGCGGCGTTGGCCGAGCTCGATCCGAACGTTCGGGCCGGGTTGGAGGAGTCCATCGCCCGGCTGCGCATCACCTGCTCGACCGAGCTCGAGAAGGACCTCGTCACGCCCTTGGCGACCGGCGCCACGGTGACGCGGCGAGCGGTGCCGATGCGCAGGGTTGGGCTGTATGTACCCGGGGGGCTGGCGCCCCTGGTGTCGAGCGTGATCATGAACGTCGTTCCGGCGCAGGTGGCCGGAGTCGAGTCGATCGCCCTGACCTCCTCGCCCCAGGCGGAGCACGACGGACTCCCGCACCCCACCATCCTCGCCGCCTGCGCCTTGCTCGGGATCGACGAGGTCTACGCCGTCGGAGGGGCCCAGGCGATCGCCATGTTCGCCTATGGCGCCGGTCCCTGCCGCCCTGTCGACCTGATCACAGGGCCGGGCAACATCTATGTCGTCGCGGCCAAGAGGCTGCTCAAGGGCGCGGTGGGCATCGACTCCGAGGCGGGCCCGACGGAGATCCTGGTGTTGGCCGACGAGACCGCCGACCCCGCCTGCGTGGCGGCGGATCTGATCAGCCAGGCCGAGCACGACCCCTTGGCGGCAGCGGTGTTGGTCACCACCTCGCTGACTCTGGCCGACGACGTGGAGGCGGAACTCGACAAGCAGGTCTCGCTCACCCGGCACGTCGATCGAGTGCGCACGGCCCTTTCCGGCGAGCAGTCCGCGATCGTCCTGATCGACGATCTGGAGCAGGGCCTCGAGGTCGTCGACGCGTACGCAGCCGAGCACCTGGAGATCCAGACCGTCGACGCCGCCGAGCGGGCCGGACGGGTGCGCAACGCAGGGGCGATCTTCGTCGGTCGGCACGCCCCGGTTTCTTTGGGCGACTACTGTGCCGGGTCCAATCACGTGCTTCCCACGGGCGGCTGCGCCTGCCACTCATCGGGGCTGTCCGTGCGCGCGTTCACCAAGTCGGTGCACGTCGTCGACTACGACCGTGACGCGCTCGCGCAGGTTGCCGACCACGTGATCGCCCTGGCCGAGGCCGAGGACCTTCCCGCCCATGCGGCGGCGGTGCGGGTGCGGTTCGACTCATGACCTTCCCGCCGCTGCGGGACGATCTGCGCGGTGTGGCGCCCTACGGTGCGCCTCAGCTCGACGTCCCGGTCCAGCTCAACGTCAACGAGAACCCGTACCCTCCGTCGCCGGCAGTAGTGGCGGACATCGCGGCATCGGTCGCGGTCGCCGCAACCGGCCTCAACCGCTATCCCGATCGCGAGTTCGTCGACCTGCGCTGCGCCCTGGCCGGTTATCTCGGCCACGGGGTGACCCCCGACATGGTCTGGGCGGCCAACGGCTCCAACGAGGTCATGGCGCAGTTGCTGCAGGCGTTCGGCGGGCCGGGACGCTCGGCGTTGAGCTTCGCCCCGACCTACTCGATGTACCCCGAATACGCCCGGAACGCGCTGACCGAATGGGTGGTCGGACGCCGAGCCGAGGACTTCTCGCTCGATCCTGACGTGGCCGAGCGGTTGATCGGCGAGGTCCGCCCCTCGGTGGTGTTGGTGGCGTCGCCCAACAATCCCACCGGTACCGCACTGCCGCTCGAGCTGGTCACGGTTCTGTGCGAAGCCGCTGGCGACGCGATCGTCGTGGTCGATGAGGCGTATGGCGAATTCCGCCGCGCCGGTACGCCGTCGGCGCTGACCCTGTTGCCGCGGCACCGCAACCTGGTGGTCTCGAGGACGATGAGCAAGGCGTTCGCGTTGGCCGGCGCCCGGTTGGGCTACCTCGCCGCCGCTCCCGAGATCTGCGACGCCCTTCGCGTCGTGCGACTGCCCTACCACTTGTCTGCGGTCACCCAGGCCACCGCCGTGGCTGCACTCCGGCATGCGAGCGAGTTGCTGGCGCGTGTCGACGATCTGCGCGCCGAGCGGGACGCCACCGTTGCCTGGCTGCGAGCGCGGGGGCTGGAGGTGGCCGACACCGATGCCAACTTCTGTTTGTTCGGCCGGTTCGCTGATCGGCGCGCTATCTGGCAGGGTCTGCTCGACCGCGGCGTGTTGATTCGCGAGACCGGGCCGGAGGAGTGGCTGCGGGTCTCGATCGGCACCGCGCAGGAGATGGATGCGTTCAAAGACGCGCTCACCGAGGTGATGGAGGAAACCGCATGAGCCGCAGGGCAATCCTGGACCGGTCGACCAAAGAGTCCAGCGTCCATGTCGAGGTCGACCTCGACGGCACCGGCCGCGGCGAGGTCGCGACAGGAGTCGGGTTCTTCGACCACATGCTCAACGCGTTCGCGCGTCACTCGCTGGTCGACCTGGTCGTTCGCACCGAAGGCGACACCCACATCGACGCTCACCACTCGGTCGAGGACACCGCGATCGTGCTCGGTCAGGCGTTGCGTGAAGCGCTCGGCGACAAGCAAGGGATCCGACGCTTCGGTGACGCGACCGTGCCGCTCGACGAGGCACTCGTGCAGGCCGTCGTCGACCTCTCCGGGCGGCCCTACTGCGTCCACACGGGCGAGCCCGAAGGGCAGATCTACGTCGCCATCGGCGGCGATTACCAAGGGTCGCTGACCCGCCACGTCTTCGAGACGATCGCGTTCCACGCACAGATCGCGCTCCACGTTCGGGTGTTGTCAGGGCGCGACCCGCACCACTTGGTCGAGGCCCAGTTCAAGGCCTTCGCCCGCGCCTTCCGCGACGCCGCGGCCGTGGACCCGCGAGAAGGCGGAGTGCCCTCCACGAAGGGCGCTTTGTGACCTCAGGGGCGCCGCGGGTGGTCGTGCTCGATTACGGCTCCGGCAACCTCCGATCGGCTGTCCGGGCCCTCGAACGGGCCGGAGCCGAGGTCACTCTCACCGCGGATCGTCGTGCGGCGAGTGAGGCTGACGGACTGGTCGTCCCCGGGGTCGGGGCCTTCGCGGCCTGCATGGCGGGGCTGGCGTCGGTGCACGGGCCCGAGGTGATCGGCCGGCGGCTCGCCGGCGGGCGACCGGTGCTGGGCATCTGTGTGGGCATGCAGACACTGTTCGAGTACGGCGTCGAACACGGCGTCACCACCGAGGGTTGCGGCGAATGGCCCGGAACCGTCGAGCGGATCCACGCGCCGGTCGTGCCGCATATGGGCTGGAACACCGTGCAGGTCCCGAGCGGATCGACGTTGTTCGCCGGGGTAGAGGACCAACGCTTCTACTTCGTGCACTCCTACGCCGTGCGCGAATGGACGCTGCAGACCACCCGCACCCGGGCGCCGCTGGTGACATGGGCCGAACACGGCGGTGATCGCTTCGTCGCGGCAGTCGAGAACGGCCCGTTGACCGCCACCCAGTTCCACCCGGAGAAGTCCGGCGACGCCGGCGCGGTCCTCCTGCGCAACTGGGTGGCCACGCTGCTCCGACCCGGCCCCCACTCCGATTCGTCTGCGGGTTAACGGGTTTTTTCACGCTCAGCGGCGCAGACGAATCGGAGTCCGCCGGGCGCTACTTCGGGAGGCTCCACAGGGTGCGGATGGCGCTTGCGTGTCGAACAGGTGTTCGATAGAATGAGGCATGACCGCAGCACCCCTTGAAGCTAGTCCGACCGGAGTGGTCGACGAGCTGTCCGCCCGGGGGCTTCTGACGGCGGCCGAGGTGGCGTTGCGGGCCCGTCGGCTCGCTGAAGTGGCCGAGCTTGAGTTGGCGGTTCAGTGGGCGGTCATCCACGGCCACCCCGACCACGGGCGCGACCCGATGGTCTCGCCGGGGGGCGAGGGCACACCCGAGTTGCGCGAGTACGCCATACCCGAGCTGGCGATGGCACGCGAGACCCATGCACTGACCACCCGGGCGTTGATTGCCGACGCGCTCGATCTGGTGCACCGCCTTCCTCGCACCTGGGCCAGAGTGCGTGCGGGGGAGTGTGAGCCGTGGGTGGCACGCAAGGCGGCGGTGCTGTCGAGGGAGCTCCCGGCCGAGCGGATCGGGCTCGTCGATCGCGCGGTGGCGCGGGCAATCGGTCGGCACGCTCCGGCCACCGTCCTCGAGATCGTCCGGGGCAAGGTGGTCGAGGCCGATCCGGTCACGCACGCGAACAAGCGGGAGCTGTCCCGTCACCAACGCTATGTCTCGCTCTCCCGCGCGGATGAGTTCGGCTACCGCCATGTCATCGCCCGCGTCACCGCCGGCGACGCCGCGTGGATCGACGCGATGGTCGACCACGTGGCCGACATCTTGTTGCCGACCCGCGGGCACGACAACAACCGCGACGAGCTTCGCTCGGAGGCGATGGGCTGGCTGGCGCGCCCCGCTGACCTGCTGCAGTTGCTGTTGGAACACACCGTGACCCCGACCGACGACGAGAACGAGAAGGGGGCCCGAGACGAGAGCGGCCACCCGTCGGCACCAGCGTGGGCGCCGCCACACCTGGCAGATACGACGAAACGGCTCGCCACGATGTCGGCTCGCCAGCTGGCGTCCCTGCGCGGGCGCGGCCAGTTGTTTTTGCATATCACCGATGAAGCGCTGCGCACTGGCCGTGGCGTGGCCCGCGTCGAGGGCGTGGGGCCGATTCAGGTCGCCCAGCTGGCCGAGCTCCTGGGTCACGCCGATGTCACCGTCACTCCGGTGGTCGACCATCGGCTGCGACCGCGATCCGACGCCTACGAGCACCCCGAGATCGTCAAGGACCAGGTGTGGACCCTGAGTGGTGGCGACTGCTTCCCGTTCTCTCCGCGAACAGCGACCCGCGCCGGAGTCGACTTCGATCACGCCGTGCCCTACGATCCGAACGGTCCACCTGGCCAGACTGGCACCCACAACTCTGGGCCACTCCGACGACGACATCACCGCTGGAAGACCCACGGGGGCTATCGCACGCGCATGGCCGGGCCAGGCCGCCACCTCTGGCAGACCCCGCATGGCTTGGTCTATCTGGTCGACCAGGACGGCACTCGCCGGCTCGACCCGTCCGAGGCCGAGATCATGGTCACCGCCCCGAAGGGAGTGGAGATGTACTGCGGACCCAGGGTGGAATGGGCCGGGTAGGTCATAAGCGGCGAAATGGGACACCTCCGCACGGTGCGGATCACGTTCCCAACAAGCATGTGAGTGCTGACATTGCCCCGACGCCTATCGCTTGCCTGCACTCGTCGCCGACGCTGACAATGTCGTATGGTCGCCGTCCTCACACTCGGCGTCTATCCCGCTCCACACAGGAGTTCAACTTTCTCGACGATCGCGTCGGAGGCCATGATGTCCGCGCCAGCGCTGGTGGCCTGACCCGTGCTCGCCTGGGGCACGCTCGGGCTCTTGCTGGGTGCCTGGGTCGGCGCGCTCGCGCGGCTGTGGATGCGACTGATCGTCGTCTATCCGGAGGCGTTCAGCTGGTCCGGCACGCTAGCGATCATCGTCAGTGCCGCGATCGGCGGGCTGGGGCTGGGACTGGTACGAGGCGCGCGCCTAACCGGCCGCTCCAAGCTCTGGCGGCTTGCGGCCCTCCTCGCGGTTCCGTTCTTGGGAGCCCCGATGGGCCTCGGGGTGTTTCTTCTCAGCGCGCTTGTCGGAGGGTGGGCGCTCGCTCACCGGCGGCCGATCTGGTTGGCTCCGGTCCTCGCTGCGCTCTGGTTCGCGGCTCTGCCTTTTATCGCATACGCGGTCGGTGACCCTGACCATCACAACCTGTACGACGGTGCCCACTACCTGTCGATCTCGGTCGGACTCTGGACGCTCGCGGCGTTCCTAGCAGTCGGTGGCCGCGAGCTCTTTGCGCGCTGGCCGGTGGTGGCCCGCCCATGACCCGGATCCGCTGCGTGCTTGGGGCGCCGGTCCTGATGCTGCCCGGAATGTCGGTGGTCTTCTGGGCGAGGCCAAGCCCGTAGCAGGCCGGGTAGCCATGGGGAAGGGCAGGTCGGGGGCTCCCCGTTCCGCTGCGCCGGACGTCCTCTCATCGGCTATGAGTGGAACCGACAGGCGGGTAGACGCATCTCGAGCGTCGCGCGGGAGTGCTTAGCAATTATCAGTCAGCTGCGGCTGAATCCTGCCGCAGCTGATGCGAACGCGTCAAAGTGCAGCGCGGCGACCCGGTCGAAGTCGTTCACTTTGTCGCCCATGACGCCCCGCTGCACCACTATGTCATCACGGAAGTCCAGTCAGCAGGCCCAGCTCAGCGGACGCTGGTCTTAGCCCCCTTGCGAGGCGCAGCGGACAGCATGGGGACTATCGATGCGTCCCCGGCTCCAGATCCGCAACCGAGCTTTCGGCTAGAGCTCGGGGCACACCTCCCGGTAGGGCTGGGTGGGCAGGAACTCCGCCCACTCGTCCTCGGTCAGGCTCCGGCCGGCCATCTGGCAGGCGAAGTCGACGGTTCGATCGGGGTCGGTCTCCCACCGGTAGACGCCGCCGTCGTACGACGCGATGGCCACGTCGTGGCTGTCGCCGATGAACTGCGCTCCAGCAGGAACCGGATCCCCGCGGTGGGGTGGGTACACGGTGCCCAGCAGGTCCAGGGTGGTGGCATCCCAGAGGCTGACCCCGCCGTCGGCCGCGCCAGTGACGAGCCGGTCCCCGTCGTCGGAGTAGTTGAGCCAGAGCACCTCGGCACCGAGACCGATGGACCGCCGCTCTTCGTCTCCGGTCCCGACGTCGATCGCAACGATCTCGCCGGTGTCTCCGGCGACGGCCACGGCCGAACCGTCGGGGGAGGCTGCGGACGCATACACCCGCAGGTCCAGGTCCCCCTCGGACTGGACCTCTCCCGTATTGACGTCGATCACCCGCCAGTGCTCGAAGGTGCCGTCGCTGGAAAATTCGAAGAACATCGCGGCGCTCCCGTCCCCGACCGGGGTGGAGCAGCAGCCCGCGGGCAATGTCGAACGCGTCCCCCCGCTGTACGAAGGGTCTCGGCATCGACAATCCGGGTCCGGCGCGTCCGAGTCACCCACAAGCAGGCTGCGACCCTCGTCGACGTAGGCCAGCGACCAGACGCTCATTGTCGCCACCCAGCCATGCGCCGTTCCGAGATCAGCTGGCCTGTAGCGGAATCGAGG
Source organism: uncultured Actinomycetota bacterium (assembly GCA_963781605.1). Lineage (GTDB taxonomy): Bacteria > Actinomycetota > Actinomycetes > Propionibacteriales > Nocardioidaceae > Nocardioides. Next base: position 95,155 of record CAWAGO010000007.1, on the reverse strand, counting down.
ACTCTGACGATGCCGGACCCCGCGCACTCCCTGCAGAATGCGGCGTATTGTCCACCCTCGGGATGCCAGGTGCCGATGGGAAACGCGCCTTCACTTACCGGAACGCGGGTCGCTGGTGTCGCTTCGCCTTGTGAGGGTGTCGACGAACCTGACCCATCCAGTGCCTTTGTCGTCGAGCCAGCGATAGGCCACCTGTTGACCGTCCGGGGAGACGTCGGCGTAGGTGAACTCCTCGTGCGTCGCCGACCGTGGGTCCGTCTGCTGCAGATAGGTGCCGTCCATGGACAGGTCCCAGGTGCGGAGCATCGAGTCGGCGCCGCCGCCGTAAACCAGGTCATTGTCCGGGCTGAAGCCGACACCCCACGGGTCGAAGGTGTCCCAGCGTTCCAGCGGCCGGCCGGTGGCGGCGTTCCAGACGATGAGCTCACCATCCTTGGAGACCGACCCCACGAGCGTCCCGTCGTGCGAAAACCGAATGTCGTCGGCAGCCCAGTGTCCACGCAGCGTATGGACCGTCGCCCCAGTGGAGGCATTGACCAGGAGCGCGTTCTTCTGCGTGGGGCTGAACCCTGCCGGAAGTGCGAGCAGGGTCCCCTCTGCGTTGACTTCGAGACTCGGGAACGACGTCGACTTCCTCGCGTCGCCAGATCCGCTTGCCCGTCGCCACGTCGTACGCCGTCAGAGGCCAGTTGGTGTACAGGGTTCGGCCATCCGGGCTGAGCGCCATCAACTGAAAGGCGGTGCCGGTCGGCACCCGCTCTGGTGGGCTGGATGGAGATCGGAGGTCCCAGACCAGTGCGTAGCCGGGTGTCTCAAGTTCCTCCTCGACACGGCCCGGTGTGCACGGTTGCGGCCAGGTGGCGACCGTCGGCGCTGAACTGAAGGTCGACCCCCCACACCGTCTTGCCGCCGGGAAAGTCGAGCTTCGCTGCCCGTTCCATGGTGTCCGGGTCCAGCAAGCGCACCGGCTCGGTGGAGGGGCCAGTCAGGATCACGGCGAGCTGCCGGCTGTCGGGGCTGAACGCCGCCGATCATGAACGCCTGCCCGTCCTCAGGAGGTGGGCCCGCGTCGTAGCTGCGCAGCAGCTGGTTGTTCGAGGCGTCATAGAGGTGCATCCGGTACTGACCGTCTGCCGAGGCGATCCAGCGGCCGTCGCGACTCACGTCCATGATGTCCAAGTAGTCACCTTCGGGCGGCACCGACCGCACCAGCAGCGGCTGCTTGGCCAGCACTTCGAGCAGGTTGGCGCGGGTGTCCGGCGAGTCGTCCAGACGGACACCCGCGGTCGCGAGCAGCAGCGAGAGGCTGATGTCGTCGGAGAGCTGGGCCCGGGTTCCGACCCGCCGTGCATCGGCTGAGACCGCAGCTTGGCGGGCGGCTTCCGCGGCGCCGCGAGACTCCGCGGCGTTGCGATCGGCGCGCTCGGACTGGATGGCTGCGGTACCGCCGGCGACAAGGGCTAGGACCAAGAGCACGGCGGCGCCGCTGAGCACGATCCGGAGCCGGCGGATCAGCCGGGCCTGCGCACGTGCTCGCTCGGCGGCGCTCTGCTCCTCCGCGTCGGAGGCCGCCTTGGCCGCGGCGAGGAAGTCGTGCTCGGTGTCGGTGAGTGCGGACTCGGTGCGGGACTGCCAGTCCAGCGCACGGGTCAGTCGGACACCGCGGTAGAGCTCGCTGTCGGGGCGCCCGAGGGTGTCCCAGGCGTCGGCCGCGCCGCTGAGGTGGTGGCGGATCCGTTGGCCCTCGATGTCGTCCTCGAGCCAGCCGCGCAGTCGGGGCCAGGCGCGGGCCATGGCCTCGTGGGTGATCTCGAGGACCCCTTCGTCGCTGGTCACCAGCCGCGCGTCGACGAGCATCCCGATCAGCTGCTCGTGGTGGCTGTCGGTCGCGATCAGTCGGCGCGGGACCTGGGTGCGGACCGCTTCACCAGCGGCGCCGGGTGAGACCAGCCGCAGGACGAGGTCGCGCAACAGGTGTCGTTGCTCGGGGTCCACCCGGCCGTAGAGCTGCTCGGCGGACTGCGCCACTGCACCGTGGATCTCTCCGGAGGCGTGGTAGCCGTCGACGGTCAAGGTGTTGCCCTCGCGACGTAGCCACGTCTCGAGCAGGGCGTGTGATAGCAGTGGCAGGGCACCAGGATCGTCGCTCACCTCCCTGACGAGCAGGTCCACGAGGCCAGGTTCGAGGATCAGCCCGACCTGCTGCGCTGGACCGGTGATGGCGGCGCGCAGAGCGTCCTCGTCCAGGGCGCCGACGAGCTGCAGGCCGCGCTCGACCAGGCGACTGAAACCGGCGTGCTCGGTGACCTGCGCCAGGCGATCGCTGCGCAGGGTCAGGAGGACCGGCCGCCGACCCGCTTCCTGGGCGAGCCGCTCGAGAAACTCGCGACGTTCCTCGATGTCCTCGCACAGCGCGAAGACTTCCTCCGTCTGGTCGACGGCGAGCACGGTGCGAGCGTCGGCGTTGCCAGGTAACGCGGTCAGCGCCTCGACCGGCCGACGGCCTGGCGTGATCACCACGATCCTGTGTCCGCGGTCGCGTAGGGCAGCTAGCACGCCGGCGCGCATGATCGAGGACTTGCCGGAGCCGGAGGGGCCGACGAAGGCTACAAAAGAGCCGTTGCGAGCGTGTCCAGACCCGACTGCACGTCGCGGTCGCGGCCGAAGAACCGCTCGGCGTCACCTACGTCGTACGCCTTGAGACCTTGCCAGGGGCACTGCGCCGTCCGCCCGCGGGGCTCAGGGACAAGGAGGCTGGAGTCCTGCTTCAGGATCGACTGCTCCAGGGCGACCATCTCTGGAGCTGGGTCGACCCCGAGCTCCTGGGTCAGGACGGCACGGAGCTGACGCAGGGAACGCAGAGCCTCGCCCTGGGCGCCGGTCTGGTACTGCGCGAGGACGAGGAGCTCCCAGCGGCGCTCGCGCAGCGGCGCGGCACGCACCATCGCGTGCGCCTGCGCCAGCACCTCCCGGGGCCGCCCGCTGCGCAACATCGCATCGACCTGCATCTCCTGCGCCTCGAGCCGCAGCTCGTCGAGTCGGCCTGCTTCTCGCCGGGCGGGTGGCCAGTCGGAAAGGTCGGGGAACGCGGGACCCCGCCAAAGCGAGAGTGCCTGCTCCAGAAGGAAGGCAACCCGGTCGCTCTCACCCACCGCAACAGGTCGCGGGCGCGCGTCACCTGCGTCTCGAACTCCTGAGCGTCGACGCGAGCCGACGGCACCACCAGGGCGTATCCGTGGGAGGTCGTCTCGATCGCGTCAGGCCCCAGGGCCTTACGGAGCCGCACCACGCAGGACTGCAGGTTCTTGGCGGCCGATGCCGGGGGATGGTCGCCCCACAAGGCGTCCACGAGTTCTTCGGAGCTCACGGGCTGGCCCTGGCGCGTGGCCAGAGCCTGGAGTACGACGCGGTCGCGCGGACCCAGACGTCCCGAGCCGTCCACGGTCACCGGGCCGAGAACGGTGATGCCCATGCGCCCACCGTCCTCCTGCCGAAAGGCGGCGTCAACGAGACGGATACCCGATGGATACCCAGGCAAAGCCCGACAGGTACCGGGGTGCTGGAGAACTGACCCACCAGTGGCCGATCGGCCGCGAATCCAAGGAGTGCACCATGAACCGCTACAACATCGCTTCCGACTCTGATCGCTGGTGGTACCCCAGCGCGATCGCGGGCATGATCGGCGCAGCTGCCGTGACCGCCATCTTCATCGCCCCCCTGATCGGCGCGCAGGCACAACCGGTCGAGGCACCCTCGAGCGACTCCCCCGAACCGGGCGGCTCGGGCTCCGTCTTCCTCGTTGAACGACCCTGCTACCTGGCCCGCGCAGGATGGAACACAGTGTCGGGCTGGGAACAGCCCGTCTGCAGGACCGAGATCCGCCGCGGCGTCGAGGCTCCTGTGGTTGGCACGCACCGGCCACCGGCCGGCTACCTGCCCTGATCGGAGCACGACGTCTCGGCCGCCACCGGCAGCCCTCACGTGCCACGACTCCCAGAGGGTGGCAATCGACCCACCGGCGGCGACGAGCTCGTCGTGCGACCCAAACTCGCTGCGCACGGACGGGAGCAGGGTCGGCCGGCTCAACGGCCACGAGAAATTCGAAGGCCCAAAAACTTTCGATCGGTCTCGAGCAGCGTCATTCTGGGCAAAGGGCAGCATCTCGGGGCACGACCAGAGTGGCCGCGAGCCGCGAGAGCGACCTTCCCCTGCTGCGCGAATCCCGGGCCGACGGTCGCCTTCAGCGTTCACGACCGGCCACCTCCCCGGCGGCGCCGTAGTGAGCCTCTCCTAGGCTTGTCTCGTGGCCGACTACCTACAGCTCCTGCCCGCCGTCGACATCGCCGGGGGCCAAGCCGTGCAACTGGTTCAAGGTGTCGCCGGATCGGAGAAGCGGTTCGGCGACCCGATCGAGGCGGCGTTGCGCTGGCAGAAGGCCGGCGCGGAGTGGATCCACCTCGTCGATCTCGACGCGGCGTTCGGGCGCGGGCACAACCGCGAGCTCCAGGCGAGGATCGTCGGCACCCTCGATATCGACGTGGAGATGAGCGGCGGCATTCGCGACGACGAGTCGCTGGCCGCAGCGATGGCGACCGGCTGCCGCCGGGTCAACATCGGCACCGCCGCGCTGGAGCACCCCGAATGGTGCGCCGCGGCCATCGCCGAGTTCGGCGACCGCGTCGCCGTGGGGCTCGACGTCCGCGGTCGCACCCTGGCCGCGAGAGGCTGGACCCGCGACGGTGGCGACCTCTACGACGTGCTGGCTCGCCTCGACGGTGAGGGCTGCGCCCGGTACGTCGTCACCGACGTCAACAAGGACGGCATGCTCGAGGGCCCCAACCTCGACCTGCTGCGTGACGTGTGCGCTGCCACTGACCGACCCGTCGTCGCGAGCGGTGGAGTCACGACGCTTGACGACATCCGCGCATTGATGGAGCTGGTCCCGCTCGGCGTCGAAGGCGCCATCGCCGGCACCGCGTTGTATGAGGGGCGATTCACCCTGAGCGATGCGCTCGAGCTCACCCGAGGCGAGCGATGAGTCTCGCCATCCGGGTCATCCCCTGTCTCGATGTCGACGCCGGTCGAGTCGTGAAGGGCGTCAACTTCGAAGGGCTTCGCGATGCCGGCGATCCGGTGGAGCTGGCCCGTCGCTACGACGCCGAGGGCGCCGACGAACTGACCTTCCTCGACATCTCCGCGTCGCACCAGGGCCGGGCGACCACGATGGAGATCGTCTCGCGCACCGCGGAGGAGGTCTTCATCCCGCTCACGGTCGGCGGCGGGGTCGGATCGGTCGACGACGTCGACCGCCTGCTGCGCGCAGGAGCCGACAAGGTGGCGGTCAACACCGCCGCCATCCATCGCGAACACCTGATCTCCGAAATCGCCGACCGGTTCGGGAACCAGGTTCTCGTCCTGTCGGTCGACGCTCGCCGGGCCGAGGGCACCGATTCGGGCTTCGAGGTCACCACCCACGGCGGTCGGAAGTCGGCCGGTCTCGACGCGCTGGCCTGGACGGTCCGCGCTGCCGAACTGGGAGCGGGGGAGATCCTGCTCAACGCCATGGATGCCGACGGCACCCTGGCCGGGTTCGACCTGGCGCTGATCTCCGCAGTGCGCCGCGAGGTCGACATACCGGTGATCGCGTCGGGGGGAGCCGGGGCCGCCGAGCACTTCCCACCCGCTGTGGACGCCGGTGCCGATGCGGTGTTGGCGGCGTCCGTGTTCCACTTCGGGACCCTCAGCGTCGGAGCAGTCAAGGTCGCGCTGGCCGACGCCGGCCACCCCGTCCGCTGACAGTTGGGGCCGCGCCCTAGATTGGCTGAAGTGACTGCCCCCGACTCCTCCACGATGGCGCTGGGGTTCAGAGTCCTGGGGCACGGGATCCGTCGCCAGCCTCGGGTGTTCATCGTCTCGACGGTCGGGAGTGTCCTCTTCGGCGCCCTCACCGTGGCCGACGCCTGGGTCCTGGGCTGGTCGACCGACAACGCGGTCGTGCCCGCGCTGCGCACGGGGCAGGCCGAACCGGAGATGCTGTGGGCGGTCGTGGCGATGTTCGTCGGGGTCGCCATTCTCCGCGCCGCATCGATCATCGCCCGCCGACTGGGCGCCGGCATCATGCAATACCGCCTCCAGGCTGAGGACCGCCGCGCGGTGACGCGTCGCTATCTCGAGCTCCCTCTCGAATGGCATCAGCGCCACCCGACCGGGCAGTTGCTCTCGAATGCCAATTCTGACGTCGAGGCGCTCTGGGCGCCGATTGCTGCGCTGCCGATGGCCCTCGGCACGGTGGTCACCATGGTGGTGGCCATCGCCCAGATGCTGCTCGCCGACGTTGTCCTGGCCGTGATCGGACTCGTGGTCTTCCCCGCAGTGATCGCCGCCAACCTGCTCTATCAGCGGGTGTCCTCGCCGCTGTTCACCCGCGCCCAGCACCTACGGGCACAGCTGAGCGAGGTCGCCCACGAGAGCTTCGACGGCGCGCTGGTGGTCAAGACCCTCGGACGCGAGGTCGAGGAGACCGAGCGCTTCGCCGCCACGGCCGATGAGCTGCGGGCCACCAATACCGCGGCGGGACGCGCCCGCGCGGCCTTCGAACCGCTGGTCGCGGGCCTTCCGAACGTCGGCGTCCTCCTGGTGCTCGCCCTGGGCGCGGCGCGCGTCTCCGCCGGGCAGTCGGCGGCCGGCGACGTGGTGACGGTGGCCTATCTGTTGATGATCGTGGCCTTTCCGATCAGAGCCATCGGCTGGCTGCTCGGCGAGTTCCCTCGCAGCGTGGTCGGCTTCCGCCGAGTGCAGGCGGTCCTCGACGCGACCGGGTCCACCGTTTTCGGCGCACGGAGCCTGGACGACCATGCCGGCGGCGCCACCGTGCGCGTCGACGGGCTCGGCTATTCCTATCCGGGAGCCGGCCAGCCGGTGCTCACTGACCTCGACCTCGACCTCGCCGCGGGGCGGGGGATCGCATTGGTGGGCGCCACCGCTTCGGGCAAGAGCACGCTGGTGTCGCTGCTGTCGCGCCTGATGGACCCCACCGACGGTGCCGTCCGCATCGACGGGGTCGATCTCCGTGACCTACGCCATGGCGCCCTCGCAGGCTCCGTCGCGATCGTCCCCCAGACGGGGTTCTTGTTCGACGACACGGTGCGCGGCAACGTCACGCTGGGAGCCGACGTCGACGACCAACGCATCTGGGCTGCGCTGCGAACCGCCCAGGCCGACGGCTTCGTTGCCAGTCTCCCGGAGGGTTTGGACAGCCGGCTGGGGGAGCGCGGGACGTCTCTCTCCGGCGGCCAGCGACAACGCATCTGTCTGGCGCGGGCCCTGGTGCGTGATCCGCGACTGCTGATCCTCGACGACGCCACCTCGGCGGTCGACCCCGAGGTCGAGGCACGCATCCTCGCGGGACTGCGCGGATCGTCTCCGCCGACCCTGGTCGTGGTGGCGACCCGCTTGGCGACGATCGCTCTCGTCGACGAGGTGCTCTTCCTCCAGGGCGGGCGGATCGTGGATCGCGGCCCACACTCGGAACTACTGGCCCGCAATGCCGACTATGCCCGGCTGGTGACCGCCTACGAGACGACGACCCCCTCGGAGGCACCGCATGACTGAGCGGGTCGACGGTGCGAGCATGCGCACGGGCGACGAGATCGGGGCCTGGGCCACCATCCGTCGCGGAGTCGCGCTGTCCCCGGAGCTCACCGAGGGAGTGTGGGGCACCCTGACCCTCGCCATCGTCGCCGCCTGCGGCCAAGTGGTCGTCCCGATCGCCGTCCAACAGACTCTCGACCGCGGCCTGGCGGCGCCGGGCGGGCCGGACATCGGCTATGTCGTCGTCGTCGGCATCGCCGCCGCCCTCGCCATCGTGGTGACCGGCGCGGCGTCGTTCCTGATGACCTCGCGGCTGTTTCGCACCTCCGAGCGGGGCCTGGCCACCTTGAGGATCAAGGCCTTCCGGCACGTGCACGACCTGCCCGTGCTGACCCAGAACACCGAGCGCCGGGGCGCCCTGGTGTCGCGGGTGACGAGTGATGTCGACCAGGTGAGCCAGTTCCTGGTGTTCGGCGGCCTCCTCGCCATCGTGTCGATCGGACAGATGCTCGTTGCCACGGTCGTCATGGTCGTGTATTCGTGGCAACTCGCCCTCGTCGTCTGGTTGTGCTTCGCTCCGCTGTTCGCATCGTTGCGGTTCTTCCAACTCAGGTTGTCCGCGGCCTACAGGACCGTGCGCCGCCAGGTGGGCGTGCTGTTGTCGGCCATCGCCGAGACGGTGGTAGGCGCCGACGTGGTGCGCTCCTACGCGATCGAGTCCCGTACCCAGGCTCGGATCGACGAAGCGGTGGCCCGCCACCTCCGGGCCGCGACCCGCGCGCAGGCCTTCACGGCCTTCTCCTTCTCCCTGGGTGGGATCTCCGGGGGTCTGGCCAACGCGGGCGTGATCGTGGTGGGCGTCCTGCTGGGTGTCGCCGGAAAGCTCAGCGCCGGTGAGATCATCGCGTTCGCATTCGTGGTGACGCTCTTCGTCGGTCCGGTGCAGATGGGAACCCAGATCCTCACCGACGCCCAGAATGCCCTTGCGGGATGGCGCCGGGTGATCGGCATCCTCGAGACCCCGGCCGATCTCGACGATCCCGTCGAGGGCGGTGTCGAACTGGGCCGCGGACCCCTGGGGGCGCGGTTCGAAGAGGTCGACTACGCCTACCCCGAGGGGCCGCCGGTCGTGCGCGAGCTGAGCCTGGACCTGGCCGCGGGCAGCCGGGTGGCAGTGGTGGGGGAGACCGGATCGGGCAAGTCCACGATGGCCAAGTTGCTGACGCGTCTGATGGACCCGACCGAAGGACGCGTGCTGGTGGGGGGCCACGATCTCAGAACCATCAGAAACGCGTCCCTGCGCCGGGCGGTCGTCCTGGTCCCTCAGGAGGGCTATCTCTTCGACGACACCGTTCGGGCCAACGTCCGCTACGGCCGGGTGGGTGCAACGGATGAGGAGATCCGCGCCTCGGCGCGCGACCTGGGCCTGGACGACTGGCTGGAGGGTCTCCCGGAGAATCTGGACACGCGAGTGGGACAGCGCGGCGAGTCGCTGTCGGCAGGAGAACGCCAGTTGGTGGCGTTGTTGCGAGCCCACGTCGCGGACCCGGACCTGCTCGTTCTCGACGAGGCCACCAGCGCCGTGGATCCGGCCCTGGAGATGCGGATCGGCAGAGCGCTGGACCGACTCATGCGCGGGCGGACATCGGTGACGATCGCTCACCGGATGTCCACTGCCGAGCAGGCCGACGAGGTCGTCGTCGTCGACGCGGGCCGGGTGGTGCAGCGCGGTAGCCATCGCGAACTGGTTGAGCAGCACGGCGTCTATGCCCGCCTGCACGCGTCGTGGGTGGCGCACAGTGCGACAGGCGGATAATGGCCCTATGACGTCGCTCGATCCTGCTGTGGCCGCACGGCTGCGGCGTACCCCCGACGGGCTGGTTCCCGCCATCGTTCAGGCCGACGACACCCGCGAGGTGTTGATGCTGGCGTGGATGGATGACGAGGCGTTGCACCGCACGTTGACCACGGGTCGGGCCACCTATTGGAGCCGTTCGCGAGGCGAGTACTGGGTCAAGGGGGAGACCTCGGGCCATCGGCAGTGGGTGCGCGAGGTGCGTCTGGACTGCGACGGCGACACTCTGCTCTTGCTGGTGTCGCAAGAGGGGCCCGCCTGCCACACCGGGAATCGCACCTGCTTCGACGCGGACCGATGGGAGGTCACCCCCTGATGGAGGCGGAGGTGCCCCTGCCCAGGTGGCGAGCGATGGGCCCGGTGTGGTTGCTGGGGGCGCTCGGCGCGGGCTCTCTCGCCTTCGCCGCCGCCCGACCCTGGCTGTCGGTCGACGAGGCCACCGCGCCCACGACGCCAGGATGGGACCGGGTCGTTGCGGCTGAGCTCGGCGGCTCGCCGGCGGCAACTGCGCTCTCCCTCGTCATCCTTGCCGGCTGGGGTGCCTTGATCGTGACTCGCGGGCGCTTGCGACGCGCCCTGGCACTGATGGGACTGGTCGCGGCCGTCGTGGCTGCCCTGGTTACTTTTCCGGCTCCGGGCCGGTTACGGGTGGGAGCCACCGAGGCGTTGACGGAGGCGGGCTACCCGGCGACCGTCCAGTTCTCCACCACTGGGTGGTACCTCCTGGCAGTGGTCGGCGCGCTGGGCGCTGTCACTGCCACCGGGCTCGCCGTTCGATGGGTCGGCGCGTGGCCCGAAATGGGCGAACGCTATGACCGCGAGACGGGTGGTCGCGCCACAGATGCGGCGGACCCTGGTCCCGACTGGTGGCGCGCGATGGACGAGGGACGTGACCCAACGCAGTGAACCGCCGATAGACTCCCAGCTGAGGAGGGGCTATGCCTCTCCGACCCAGCAGAGATCGAGCACAGGAGAGACCGCGCATGTCCGCAAACCACGGCAATACCCCGGCAGCATGGACCGGCGTCGTGCTCGCCACGGCCGGCTTCGTCGTCGGTGCAGTCGCGCTGATGCTGGACCCCATCGTGATGACCTTGTTCTGGGTCGGTGTCGTGATGGCCGTGATCGCGTTCCCGCTGTTCCTGGTGCTCAACCGCACCAGCCTCGGCGCCGGGGGTCACTGAACCCGTGCTCCAGCGATAGCGAGCCCGAACGTGAATCGGGCCAAGAGATTGCTGGGCCCGGCCGTGAGCCTGTCGGCGGTCGGCGCGGCCACCCTGGCGCTGCATCTCCGCGACCCGCACGCCCCAGGGTCGTGGGGGCTCTGCCCCACGCTGGCGGTGTTCGGAATCTACTGCCCCGGTTGCGGGGGTTTGCGTGCGGTCAACGATCTGACCAATCTCGACGTGATGTCGGCCGTGTCGTCGAATCTTCTGCTGATCGTCGCCATTCCACTGTGGGTGAGCTTCATGATCGGCTGGATCCGGGCCGCCTGGCGCGGAGTGGACTTCCTGCCCCGCTGGCTCGCCGATGCTCGGTTCTATCAGGCGTGGGTGGGGCTGATGATCGCCTACACCGTGCTGCGGAATCTGCCCGGCATGAGTGTCCTCACCCCGTGACCTGTTCGAAGATCAGAACGGCGAGAAGCCGTAGTTGATCGCCCCGGTGAGGCGGAGCCCCCACGTCACCACCCCGAGCAGAATCCCGAGGCCGCCGATCACCAGACCGGCTATCGCCAGACCGTCGCCGGTCTTGAGGCCACCCGACTCACCGATCTCCTTGCGGGCGAAGACGGCCATCACGACCGCGGCGATGCTCAGCACGAAAAAGCCGCTGCAACACAACAGCCCAATGATCGACGTGACCAGCGAACCGATCGCCAGGGGCGACGGGGAGGGACTCGCGCTGCCGACGTGAGCCGGGTAACCGTAGCCGGGTGGGGGAGGTTGCCCATAGCCCTGCGGGGGTGGGGGCGTTCCCTCGGGAGGGGGCGTCGAGCCGTCCCCGGGCGGAGGTGGCGGCGGAGGGGGACGATCGCTCATGGCGAGACCATATCTGCGGGCGGCCCGAGACCGGGTGATTGGTGACGCATGAGAGGCTGGTGTCGTGTCCACCAGCGTGCTCGACGAGATCATTGTCGGTGTCCGCGAGGATCTCGACCGCCGCCGGGCCGACCGCTCCGAGGCGGACCTCCTCGCCCAGATGCGCGACCTTCCTCGCCCCCGTGACCCGATGCCTGCGCTGCGCAATGCGACGACGTGCAGCGTGATCGCCGAGGTCAAGCGCCGCAGCCCGAGCCGGGGTGCGCTCGCCGACATCCCCGACCCGGCCGAGCTCGCACGCGCCTACGCCCGAGGAGGCGCAACCGCGATCAGCGTGCTCACCGAGGAGCGACGCTTCGGCGGCAGCCTGGCCGACCTCGTGGCGGTGCGCGCAGCTGTGGAGACGCCGCTGCTGCGCAAGGACTTCGTGGTCACCGACTACCAGTTGCTCGAGGCCCGGGCCGCCGGGGCCGATCTGGTGCTGTTGATCGTCGCTGCGCTCGACGGTGACGAACTGCGGCGCCTCTATGACGCCGCCCGCGAGTTGGGGCTCACCCCCTTGGTGGAGGTGCACGACGAGGCGGAGACCGAGCGTGCCCTGACGTTGGGCGCCGAGTTGGTGGGCGTCAACGCCCGCAACCTCAAGACTCTCGACGTCGACCCCAGCACCTTCGGACGCCTTGCCCCTCTGGCTGGTCCCGACACGGTGCTCGTGGCCGAGTCCGGCATCTCGGGTGCGGGCGACGCCCGCCGCTTTCTCGCCGAGGGTGCTCGTGCGGTGCTCGTGGGGGAGGCCCTGGTCAAGGACGGCGACCCCGAGGCGGCCGTCCGTACCCTCGCCCTGCTGACCCGCGAACAGGAGATCGCCCGATGACCGTGACCGGATCCTTCGATGCCGACGAGCGGGGCTATTTCGGCGACTTCGGTGGTCGGTTCATGCCCGAAGCGCTGGTGGCAGCTCTCGACGAACTCGACGCGGCGTGGGGTGAGGCGATGGCAGACCCCGGCTTCGTCGCGTCCTTCCACGACGTCCTCCATGACTATGCGGGGATCCCGAGCCAACTCTATGAAGCCCGCCGCCTGTCCGAACGTGTCGGCGCGCGCATCCTGCTCAAGCGCGAAGACCTCAACCACACCGGAGCTCACAAGATCCGCAATGTGCTGGGTCAGGCGCTGCTGACGGTCCGGATGGGCAAGAAGCGGGTGATCGCCGAGACCGGCGCAGGTCAGCACGGCGTGGCCAGCGCGACCGCGGCCGCCTACTTCGGCCTCGACTGCACGGTTTACATGGGCGAGGTCGACACCCGACGCCAGGCTCTCAACGTGGCTCGGATGAATCTGCTCGGCGCCGAAGTGGTGCCCGTGTCGTCCGGCAGCGCCACACTCAAGGACGCCATCAACGAGGCGATGCGCGACTGGGTGGCCTCGGTCGACCACACGGCCTACCTCTTCGGCACCGCTGCCGGACCCCATCCATTTCCCAGCATGGTGCGGGACTTCACCCGCGGCATCGGTGACGAGGCTCGGCAGCAGTGCCTCGACGCCTACGGCAGATTGCCCGACGCGATCGCCGCCTGCGTCGGCGGCGGTTCCAACGCGATCGGGTTGTTCACCGCTTTCCTCGACGACGACATCGCGATCTACGGCTTCGAGGCCGGGGGCGACGGCGTGTCCACGGGGCGGCACGCCGCGACCATCGTGGCGGGAGAACGTGGAATCCTGCACGGAGCCCGGACCTTCGTCCTGCAAGACGCCGACGGCCAGACGTCGGAGTCCCACTCCATTTCGGCCGGCCTGGACTATCCGGGTGTCGGCCCGCAGCACGCCCACCTCGCGGCGAGCGGCCGGGCCACCTATCGGGCCATCACCGACGCCCAAGCGATGGACGCCATGGCACTGCTCAGCCGCACCGAGGGCATCATCCCTGCCATCGAGTCTGCGCATGCGATCGCGGGTGCTCTCGACGTGGCCCGCGAACTCGCTCGGGACCGCGGCCCGGAGGCGACCGTGCTGATCAATCTCAGCGGTCGTGGCGACAAGGACATGGAGACCGCCATCGATTGGTTCGGCCTGTCCGGCGACGGGAAAGCGGAGTGAGCGCGACGGTCGCCACCGCCTTCGCGGCGGCGAAGCAGGAGGGCCGCGGGGCGCTCGTGGGCTATCTGCCGGCCGGATTCCCCGATGTCGCGGGCGGGATCGAGGCCATCAAGGTGCTCGTCGATTCCGGCTGCGACATCATCGAGGTGGGCCTGCCCTACAGCGATCCGGTCATGGACGGCCCCACGATCCAAGCGGCCGCCCAGGTCGCGTTGGAGGCCGGGACCCGCACCAGCGACGTCCTGCACACGGTCGAGGCGGTGTCGAGCATGGGCGCCCCTGCGGTGGTGATGACCTACTGGAACCCCATCGACCGCTACGGGGTGGCCCGATTCGCAGCCGACCTCGCCTCAGCGGGAGGGGCCGGGCTGATCACCCCTGACCTCACCCCGGACAGCGGCGCCGATTGGATCGCGGCAGCCGATGAACACGCGCTCGACAAGATCTTCTTGGTGGCACCGTCCTCGACCGACGATCGGCTCGCGATGACCGCGGCCGCCTGCCGTGGCTTCGTCTACGCCACCGCGGTGATGGGTGTGACCGGGGCCCGAGCCACGACATCCGACCTCGCGGCGCCGTTGGTGCGGCGCACGCGCGCCGTGACCGACCTGCCGATCGGGGTCGGCGTCGGCGTGAGCACCGGCGACCAGGCAGCCGAGGTAGCCGGCTTCGCCGACGGCGTGATCGTCGGCTCGGCGCTGGTGCGAGTGCTACTGGAAGCCGGCGCGGACCGGGCGGCGGGCTTGCGGGCTCTGGCTGCCCTGGTCGGTGATCTGGCCGAAGGGGTACGCCGTGGCTGATCGGCGACCAGGCCGACTCCTGGTGGCCACTCTTCTCGCCTGCTCACTGGTGGTGTTCGGCGGCTGCACCACCACCGCCCCCACCGACGGCAACGGCAACGGCGGGCTCCACGGATCGGCGTTGAGCAACCCCTTCACGGTGAGCGATCTCGCCCTGACCGACACCGACGGCGCGGCCTTCTCGCTGGCCCACGATCTCGACCGGCCCCTCACCCTGCTCTTCTTCGGCTACACCCACTGCCCCGACGTGTGCTCGATCATCATGGCGTCGCTGGCTGCCGCCGTGAACCGATTGCCGGAGGAGCAAGCGTCCCAAGTGGGCGTCGTGCTGGTCACGACCGACCCAGCGCGCGACGACCCCGCGACCTTGCGGTCCTATCTCGACCAGTTCGACCCCGAATTCGTGGGGCTCACCGGCGACCTCTCCGAGATTGTCGCGGCGGGCGAGGATTTCGGCATCTTCATCGCCGAGGGTGAGAAGCTGACCGGAGGCGGCTACGAAGTAGACCACAGCACACCGGTGATTGGCATCGATGACCGCGGTCGAGGGACAGTGGTGTGGACCGAGGGAACCTCGGCCGCCGATTTCGCCGAAGACATCGGTGTGTTGCTGAGCTCCTGAGGCACCACACCATCCGAGAGGACCTCGCACCCACATGTTCGCCGCCCCCACCCTGGCCGTTGCTCAGGCCGTGGCTCAATCGATTCCCAGTCCCGGCCAGGGAATCTGGTATCTGGGCCCGGTGCCGATCCGGGGTTATGCCCTCTGCATCATCGCCGGCATCCTGGTCGCCATCTGGCTGGGCGAACGCCGTTGGGTGGCGCGCGGCGGCACCGCCGGCGATGTCGGCGACATCGCGCTCTGGGCGGTGCCTTTCGGTCTGGTCGGAGGACGCCTCTACCACGTCATCACCGACTATCAGCTCTACTTCGGCGAGGGGCGCGATCCGATCTCCGCGCTGTATATCTGGCGCGGCGGGCTCGGTATTTGGGGGGCCGTGGCGCTCGGAGCTGTCGGCGTGATGATCGGTGCGCGACGCCGCGGCATTCGCTTGCTGCCGATGCTCGACGCGATCGCGCCGGGGGTCCTGGTCGCGCAGGCGCTGGGCCGTTGGGGCAACTGGTTCAACCAGGAACTGTTCGGTCGTCCCACCGACGTCGCATGGGCCCTGGAGATCGATCCCGCCCACCGGCCCGATGGCTACGCCGAGTTCGCCACCTTCCACCCCACCTTCCTCTACGAGTTCGGCTGGAACCTGGCGGCCTTCGCCTTCGTGATCCTGCTCGACCGCCGCCTGCGACTCGGGCACGGGCGCGTGGCGGCCCTCTACGTGATGTCGTACACAGCAGGACGGGGCTGGATCGAGAACCTGCGGATCGACACCGTGCAGATGAACGACATCCTCGGCCTACGACTCAACGTCTGGACCTCGATCGTCTTGTTCGTGCTCGCGGCGGCGTACTTCGCCTGGGCCACGAAGTTCCGGCCTGGCCGCGAAGAAGTGGTCTACGATGATCGACGACCGGCCGAGGAGTTGGCATGAGAACGGCCCCCCGGATTGCTGCAACGACGATCCTCTGTTCGCTGATCCTCACCGGCTGTGGGGGAGGTGCGGGGATCGACTCCTCCGCGGGCTCCTCCGACCTGGCCGCGCCGGCCAACCGCGCCCGACTGGTCTCTGCCGGCGACATCGCCTGCGAGCCGGGGTCGGCCGTGACCAGCAACGCCTGCCAGCAGGCCGCGACGGCCAGGTTGGTGCGGAGCCTGTCGCCCGACGCGGTCCTTGCACTCGGTGACTTGCAGTATCCGGCCGGCTCGCTGGCCGACTTCCGGGCGTCGTACGACAAGAGTTGGGGCGCCCTTCGCGACATCACCTTGCCGGTCGTGGGCAATCACGAGTACGGCACATCCGGAGCCGCCGGCTTCAAGCAGTACTTCGGGATCTCCGGGCGCACCTATGGCGCCTCGCGGGTCGGCGCTTGGCGGATCTATCGCCTCGACAGCAACTGCACCGTCGCCAACTGTGCCGCCCAGCGGAAGTGGCTCAATCGATCCCTGACCAAGCACCCGACCCGCTGTTCGCTGATCGCTTTTCACCATCCTCGCTACTCAAGCGGGCTGCACGGCGACAACCCGGTCATGGCGAAAGCGTGGAAGGTCGCGATGAAACATGGCGTCGACGTGGCGCTGTCCGGTCATGACCACCTCTACGAGAGGTTCCGGCCGATGCGCGCCTACGGTCGCGTCGACCGTGCCCGAGGCATCACCTCCTTCGTGTCCGGCGCCGGAGGTGCGTCGCACTACGGCTTCAAGAAACGCGCCGGGTCTGCCTACGTTCAGAACAAGGAGTTCGGCGTGCTGCTGCTCAAGCTCCGGCCGTCGTCGTTTCGATGGAAGTTCAAGAGCATCGACGGCGAGACCCTCGACAAGGGGCGCCGTCGTTGTCACTGACACCGTCTCGCCACTGACTCGAGCCCGGCGGGGCCGATCCGGTGGGTGATAGCCTGCAAACGCGTCCATGGGCCAACGTCGTCCCAGCGTCATGTGTTCGATCCAGCTCACCACCGCCCGGCCCGCCGCCGGGCGCCGAGACGACGGGAGAATGCCCGTGCACGCATTCCCGCCGCCCGCAGCTCAGGGCCTCTACGACCCCCGCCACGAACACGACGCTTGCGGCGTCGCCTTCGTGGCCACTCTGACGGGGGTCGCCAGCCACGACATCGTCGCGCAGGCGCTCACCGCGCTGCGCAACCTGGATCACCGCGGCGCAGCCGGTGCCGAGCCCAACTCCGGTGACGGTGCCGGGATCCTGATGGCCATCCCCGATGCCTTCCTCCGCGAGGTGGTCGACTTCGAGCTGCCGTCGCAGGGCTCCTACGCCATGGGCACGGCTCTCCTGCCGGGCGACGCTGAGCAGGTGGCCAAGAGCCGTCAGCGGATCGAAGAACTTGCTGCGGAAGAGGGCCTGGCCGTCCTGGGCTGGCGCGAGGTGCCCACCGTTCCGGACGTCCTCGGCGCGACGGCCCGAGGGGTGATGCCGGCCTTCGTGCAGCTCTTCGTGGGTGGGGCCACCCAGCGGATGGCAGGGATGGCTCTGGAGCGAAGTGCCTTCTGCCTGCGCAAGCGCGCCGAGAAGGAGACGGACGTCTACTTCCCGTCGTTCTCCTCCCGGACGCTGGTCTACAAAGGGATGCTCACCACCAACCAGCTCGATCACTTCTTCCCCGACCTGGTCGACCAGCGGATCGCGTCGGCGTTGGCGGTCGTCCACTCCCGCTTCTCCACCAACACCTTCCCGAGTTGGCCGCTTTCGCATCCGTTCCGGTTCATCGCCCACAACGGCGAGATCAATACGGTCATGGGCAACCGCAACTGGATGCGCGCCCGCGAGGCACTCCTGGAATCGGACCTGATCCCCGGCGATCTCGAGCGGCTCTATCCGATCTGCACGCCCGGTGCCTCGGACTCGGCCTCTTTCGACGAGGTCTTGGAGCTGCTCCACCTCGGCGGGCGCAGCCTGCCGCACTCGGTCTTGATGATGATCCCCGAGGCGTGGGAGAACAACGCCGCGATGGACGACGCTCGACGGGCGTTCTATAAGTTCCACTCCACCGTGATGGAGCCCTGGGACGGCCCCGCGTGCGTGGTGTTCACCGACGGCTCACAGATCGGCGCAGTGCTCGACCGGAACGGCCTGCGGCCGTCGCGCTACTGGGTCACCGACGACGGGCTCGTCGTCCTGGCATCCGAGGTCGGCGTTCTCGACCTGGACCCAGCCCGGATCGTCCGCAAGGGCCGTCTGCAGCCCGGCCGGATGTTCCTGGTCGACACCGAGGAACACCGGATCATCGAAGACTCCGAGATCAAGAGCGAGTTGGCGGCCGAGCGCCCCTATGCGGAGTGGTTGCACGCCGGGCTGGTCAACCTGGCCGACATCCCCGAACGCGAGCACATCGTGCACACCCACGCCTCGGTGACCCGACGCCAGCAGGTGTTCGGCTACACGGAGGAGGAACTGCGCGTCATCCTGAGCCCGATGGGCAACACCGGTGGCGAGCCGCTCGGATCGATGGGCACCGACAGCCCGATCGCGGCGTTGTCGGAGAAGCCGCGACTGCTCTTCGACTACTTCGCTCAACTGTTCGCCCAGGTGACCAACCCACCCCTCGACGCGATTCGCGAAGAACTGGTCACCTCGCTCTATGGCTCGATCGGCCCCGAGGCCAACCTTCTGGAGCCGACCCCAGCCTCGTGTCGTCAGGTGGTCTTGCCCTTCCCGGTGATCTCCAACGACGACCTCGCCAAGGTCCGGCATATCAACCGCGACGGCGACATGCCCGGCTTCATCACCCACGTCTCACGCGGTCTGTACGACGTCGGCGGCGGCGGCGCGGCGATGGAGGCACGGCTCGACGAGATCTGCGCAGAGGTGTCGCGCGCGATCGCCGAGGGCGCGAGAGTGATCGTGCTGTCCGATCGCCACTCGACCGCCGAGCTGGCACCGATCCCGTCGCTGCTGCTGACCGGCGCGGTGCACCACCACCTGGTGCGGGAGAAGACCCGCACCCAGGTCGGCCTGCTGATCGAGGCCGGTGACGTCCGCGAAGTTCACCACGTCGCTCTCCTGATCGGCTTCGGAGCGGCCGCGGTCAACCCCTATCTCGCCATGGAGACGGTCGAGGACCTGGCCCGCGACGGCTACTACGTCACGGTCGAGGAGGAGCAGGCGGTCGCCAACCTGATCAAGGCGTTGGGCAAGGGGGTGCTCAAAGTGATGTCGAAGATGGGGGTCTCCACGGTCGCGTCCTACACCGGTGCCCAGATCTTCGAAGCGCTCGGGTTGTCGCAGAGCGTGGTCGACCGCTACTTCACCGGCACCACCTCCAAACTGGGCGGGATCGGTCTCGACGTCATCGCGGAGGAGGTCGCTCGTCGGCACGCCCTGGCCTATCCGCGTGGCGGCATCTCGCCTGGCCACCGCGAACTCACCATCGGTGGGGAGTATCAGTGGCGTCGCGACGGCGAACCGCACCTGTTCGACCCGGAGACGGTGTTCCGACTCCAGCACTCGACCCGCACCCAGCGCTACGACATCTTCAAGCAGTACACCGCGCGCGTCGATGACCAGTCGTCGCGGCTGATGACCCTGCGTGGGTTGTTCCGCTTCCGCGACGGCGAGGCGACCGGCCGAGCTCCCATCGACATCGACGAGGTCGAGCCGATCAGCGAGATCGTCAAGCGGTTCTCCACAGGCGCGATGTCCTACGGGTCGATCAGCGGTGAGGCCCACGAAACACTCGCCATCGCAATGAACCGGTTGGGCGCCAAGTCGAACACCGGCGAGGGCGGCGAGGACGCCGACCGCCTGCACGACCCCGAGCGCCGCAGCTCGATCAAGCAGGTCGCCTCCGGTCGCTTCGGCGTGACGTCGGAATACCTCACCAACGCCGACGACATCCAGATCAAGATGGCTCAGGGGGCCAAGCCCGGCGAGGGCGGGCAACTGCCCGGCAACAAGGTCTATCCCTGGGTGGCCAAGACCCGGCACTCGACGCCGGGGGTCGGGCTGATCAGCCCGCCTCCGCACCACGACATCTACTCCATCGAGGACCTCGCCCAGCTGATCCACGACCTCAAGAACTCCAACCCCTCGGCACGGGTGCACGTGAAACTGGTCTCGGAGGTCGGAGTTGGAACGGTCGCTGCCGGCGTGTCCAAGGCGCACGCCGACGTGGTGCTCATCTCCGGCCATGACGGCGGCACGGGCGCGTCACCGCTGACCTCGCTCAAGCATGCGGGCGGCCCTTGGGAGCTGGGTCTCGCGGAGACCCAGCAGACCTTGCTGCTCAACGGCCTGAGGGATCGGATCGTGGTCCAGACCGACGGACAGCTCAAAACCGGGCGCGACGTCGTCATTGCGGCGCTGCTGGGTGCTGAGGAGTTCGGCTTCGCCACCGCGCCTTTGGTGGTGTCCGGCTGCATCATGATGCGGGTGTGTCACCTCGACACCTGCCCCGTCGGCGTTGCGACCCAGAACCCGGTGCTGCGCGAGCGGTTCTCGGGCAAGCCGGAGTTCGTGGTCACTTTCTTCGAGTACATCGCCCAGGAGGTGCGTGAACTCCTTGCGGAGCTCGGCTTCCGCACGTTGGAGGAGGCTATCGGGCGCGTCGAAGCCCTCGACGTGGCCGACGCGGTCGACTACTGGAAGGCCTCCGGGCTCGACTTGGCGCCGATTCTGCACCGGCCCGACGTTCCGGCCCAGTTCGCCGACCAGGACCTGTACTGCACCCACGAGCAGGATCACGGTCTTGACCGAGCACTCGACCACGAGTTGATCACGCTGTCCGCCCCTGCGCTCGAGCGCGGGGAACCGGTGCGGGCCCAGCTCACGGTGCGCAACGTCAACCGCACGGTCGGCACGATGCTGGGGCATGAGGTCACCAAGCGCTATCGGGGCGAGGGCCTGCCCGACGGCACCATCGACGTGACCTTCACCGGGTCGGCGGGGCAGTCCTTCGGAGCCTTCGTGCCGCGTGGCATCACCCTCCGACTCGACGGAGATGCCAACGACTACGTGGCCAAGGGGCTGTCCGGGGGACGGGTCGTCGTGCGACCCGACCGTTCGGCGGGCTTCGCTGCGGAGGAGCACATCATCGCCGGCAATGTCATCGGCTATGGCGCGACGTCGGGGGAGATCTTCCTCCGTGGCCAGGTCGGCGAGCGGTTCTGCGTGCGCAACTCCGGTGCAACTGCGGTCGTCGAGGGCGTCGGGGACCACGGGTGTGAATACATGACCGGGGGCCGGGTGGTCATCCTGGGTCCGACCGGGCGCAACCTGGCGGCCGGCATGTCGGGCGGTGTGGCGTTCGTGCTCGATATCGACCAGACGCTGGTCAACCGCGAGCTCGTCGACCTCGACGCCGTCGAAGGCGACGCCGCCGAGGAGCTGAAGGAACTGGTGACCCGACACCAGGAAGAGACCGGTTCAACGGTCGCCGAGGCCCTGCTCGCCGACTGGCCGACCAACGTGCGCAGATTCAGTCTGGTGATGCCGCGTGACTACCGACGCGTCCTCGAGGCCCGCGCCGCTGCCTTGGCGGAGGGGCTGACCGAGGACCAAGCCGCCGCCCGGATCATGGAGGTGCTTCATGGCTGACCCCCGAGGATTCCTGACCCACGGACGCGAGGTCGCTGCTCGACGCCCCGTCGACGAGCGCGTCCAGGACTGGCACGAGGTCTACCCCGATGGGGTGGGCCGCGCGCTGCTCCCGATCATCAACACCCAGGCCGGGCGCTGTATGGACTGCGGTATCCCGTTCTGCCATCAGGGGTGCCCGCTGGGCAACATCATCCCGGAGTGGAACGACCTCGTCTGGCGTGGCGACTGGGACGGCGCGATGGATCGCCTGCATGCCACGAACAACTTCCCGGAGTTCACCGGGCGACTCTGCCCGGCGCCGTGCGAGACGGCCTGTGTGCTGGGGATCAACCAGGATCCGGTCACCATCAAGAACGTCGAGGTGGCGATCATCGACCGAGCCTGGGAGTCGGGCTACGTGCGGCCGCAACCTCCCGAATGGCTCTCTGGCAAGACGGTGGCCGTGATCGGCTCTGGGCCGGCCGGACTCGCCGCCGCCCAGCAACTCACCCGCTCGGGCCACACGGTGGCGGTCTACGAGCGAGCCGACAAGATCGGGGGGTTGCTGCGCTACGGCATCCCCGAGTTCAAGATGGAGAAGAAGCATCTCGACCGCCGGCTGACCCAGATGCGCAAAGAGGGCACCGTGTTCCGAGCGGGCGTGGACGTGGGTGCCGACCTCGGCGCCGCGACGCTGCGCGACCGGTACGACGCTGTGGTGTTGGCGATCGGCTCGACGGTGCCGCGCGACCTCGCGGTCCCGGGTCGTGAGCTCGATGGCGTGCACCAAGCGATGGAGTTCCTGCCGCAGTCCAACCGTTCTGCCCTGGGTGACGCGGTGGACAACCAGATCTCAGCCGCCGGAAAGCACGTCGTGATCATCGGCGGTGGCGACACCGGCGCCGACTGCCTGGGCACGTCGACCCGTCATGGCGCCGCCAGCATCACCCAACTCGAGATCCTGCCCGAGCCTCCGCACGACCGCCCGGCCGGACAGCCGTGGCCGACGTACCCGATGACGTTCCGCGTGAGTTCCGCGCACGAGGAGGCGGGGGATCGCGTCTATTCGGTGTCCACCAAGGAATTCGTGGGTAACGACGAGGGCCAGGTACGGGCCCTGCGGCTGGTCGACGTCGAGTTCCGCGACGGAGGCTTCGCCGAGATCGAGGGCAGCGAGCGGGACATCCCCGCCGACCTGGTGTTGTTCGCGATGGGTTTCACCGGCCCCGAGCGGGACGGTTTGGTCGACCAGCTCGGAGTCGACCTCGACGCGCGCGGCAACATCGCCCGTGACGACGCGTACGCCACCTCGGTCGACGGCGTGTTCGTCGCCGGTGACGCCGGGCGCGGTCAGTCGCTGATCGTCTGGGCGATCGCGGAGGGACGCGCTGCTGCCGCGGCCGTGGACACCTACCTCACGGGGTCGACGGCGTTGCCGTCCCCGATCCCGCCGACGGCCCGGCCGCTCACCGTCTGAAATGCTTTCTCGACGGATTTTTGGTTGGAACGATAAAACCGCCGTAGGCTCGGATGATGCGTAGAGCGAAGATTGTCTGCACCCTGGGTCCCGCCGTGAGCAGCCCCGCAGCGGTGCGCCAGTTGGTGGATGTCGGGATGGACGTCGCCCGGCTCAATATGAGTCACGGCTCCTATGAGGACCACGAACGGGCCTATCGCCTGGTTCGCGAGGCCTCGGACGCAACCGGCCACGGGGTCGGGATCTTCGCCGACCTGCAGGGCCCGAAGATCCGCCTGGAGACCTTCGCCGATGGACCGGTTCAGGTCGCTCCCGATGACGAGTTCACGATCACGGCGCGCGCGGTCGAGGGTGACCAGCGGATCTGTGGAACGACGTACGCCGGTCTGGCCGGCGATGTCGCGGTCGGCGACCCGATCCTCATCGACGACGGCAAAGTGCGTCTGGAGGTGACCGAGGTCGACGGCGATGACGTCCACACCCGCGTCGTGGTGGGGGGACGGTTGAGCGACCACAAGGGCATCAACCTGCCCGGCGTCGCGGTGTCGGTGCCCGCGTTGTCGAAGAAGGACAAGGCCGATCTGCGCTGGGCGCTGCGACAGACGGTCGACTTCATCGCGCTGAGCTTCGTCCGCAGCGCGACCGACGTCGACGACGTGCGAGCGATCATGGACGAAGAGGGTGTTCACCTCCCGGTCATCGCCAAGATCGAGAAGCCGCAGGCGCTCAAGAACATGGTCGAGATCGTGCGTGCCTTCGACGGCATCATGGTGGCCCGTGGCGACCTCGGGGTGGAGTGTCCCCTCGAGGACGTGCCGGTGCACCAGAAGCGGATCATCGAGCTGGCCCGCCGCAACGCCAAGCCGGTGATCGTGGCGACGCAGATGCTCGAGTCGATGATCGACAATCCGGCGCCCACGCGCGCGGAGGCTTCCGACGTCGCGAATGCCGTGCTCGACGGTGCCGACGCGGTGATGCTCTCCGGGGAGACCAGCGTCGGGAAGTACCCCATCGAGACGGTGCAGACCATGGCCCGGATCATCACCTCCACCGAGCGACACGGCACCGACCGGCAAGCCGCCATCGAATGGAACCCCGCGACCCGGGGTGGCGTGATCGCCAAGGCGGCCGCCGAAGTGGGCGCTCGAGTGGGAGCCAAGTTCCTCGTCGCGTTCACGTCGAGCGGCGATTCCGCCCGCCGTCTGGCGCGCTATCGCGGCCCGATCCCGATCCTGGCGTTCACTCCCAACAGCGCGACTCGGTCGCAATTGGCCATGACCTGGGGGGTGGAGACTTTCAAGACCGTCGCTGCCGAGCACACCGACGAGATGGTGCGCCAGGTCGACGAGGCGCTCCTGGAGATCGGCCGGATCGAGCAGGGCGACCTGGTCGTCATCATCGCCGGCAGCCCGCCCGGCATTCCCGGTTCCACCAACGCGCTGCGCATCCACCGCATGGGCGACGCCATCAATGAAGTGACCCCGGCCTACCGCCGTCAAAGTCGCTGAGTGCCCCGGGTGGGATTCGAACCCACACTGGACGGTGTTTGAGACCGCTTCCTCTACCGGTTGGGATACCGGGGCCGACGAACACGCGACACGCTATCGCGACTAGCCTGGTCGTCGTGAACCAGGCCAGCAGTTCCAGCGAGCCTCGACCTCGCGTGGTGATCGCCGAGGACGAAGCGCTGATCCGGATGGATCTGGCGGAGATGTTGTCCGAGGAGGGCTACGACGTCGTCGGGCAAGCCGCCGACGGTGCGCGCGTCATCGAGTTGGCCGAGGAACACAGGCCCGATCTGGTGATTGTGGACGTCAAGATGCCGGTCCTCGACGGCATTGCGGCGGCAGAGCGGATCGCGGCCCAGCGCATCTGCCCGGTCGTGATCTTGACCGCCTTCTCGCAGCGAGACCTGGTCCAGCGAGCCAGGGACGCCGGGGCGATGGCCTATCTGGTGAAGCCGTTCGTCAAGGCCGATCTGGTGCCGGCGATCGAGATGGCGATGGCGCGATTTGCCGAGACCGTTGGACTGGAGGGCGAGGTGGCCGATCTTCAGGAGCGACTCGTGGCCCGCAAGTCGGTCGACCGCGCCAAGGGCATCCTGCAACAGCAACTCGGCTTGAGCGAGACCGAGGCCTTCCGCTGGATCCAGAAAACGGCGATGGATCTCAGGCTGTCTATGCGCGAGGTGGCCGACGGAGTCGTCACCCACGGTCCGGGGATGTCAGACAAACCGTAGGCATCAGCAACCGGTCAAATGTCCGGCTTTTGCTCACGAACCCTCGTCGGAGCGGTCACATACTGATAACGTCCGGCGACGCCGGTCGCCGCGCCATATGCGAAGCGCGACGCTCGTTCTACACTGCGCATGCGTCGTCCGGCGCGGGGAAGGAGGACCGACGAGTGAGAACTCGAGCAGGCGAGCAGGGGGGCACCGGACCAACGAGGTCGAGGTGGAGAGCTCGAACCCGGCTTCGGTCCCGTTCAGGTGGCCTTGTCATGTTGCTGACCGTGCTGGCGGCGTTGCTGGCACCGATGCTGATGGCCGGACCGACTCAAGCGGCCGATCTGTGCCTGCCCACCGCGGAGACCGGTTGCATCGCCGGCACGCTGAAGACCGAGGTCGGCCCGCTGGAAGGCGTCGACATCTCGGTCAGCGGCCCCGGCTTCGATGAGACGACGACCACCGACGCCGACGGCAAGTGGAATGTCGAGATCGCGGAGGCGGGCAAGTACGACGTCTCCATCGTCGAGGAGACCCTTCCCGCGGATCTGGCGCCGGTCACCACCCAGGTGACCGTCCAAGCCGCGCCCGACAAGACGCAGGCGGCGGTGCTCAACGTCAGAACCGCCGACTACAGTTCCACGACCAGCTTCGGTGAATACGTGCTGCAGAGCTCGGTCAACGGCCTCCGGCTCGGTCTGCTGCTCGCCCTGGCCTCGATCGGCTTGTCGTTGATCTACGGCACCACGGGACTGTCCAACTTCGCGCACGCGGAGATGGTGACCCTCGGCGGCATGGTGGGCTACGGGTTGATCAACGTGCTCGGCGTGAATCTCTGGCTGGGCGGCGTGCTGGTCTTCGTGATCATGGGCGCGTTCGGCACAGCGCAGGACCTGGCCATCTGGCAGCCGCTGCGGCGCCGGGGTCTCGGCCTGACCCAGATGATGATCGTCACGATCGGCTTGTCGCTCACCTTGCAGTACTCCGTGCAGTACCTCGTCGGCTCCAAGACCAAACGCGTCATCCAGGACAACCCAGACGTGGTGTCCTTCGGGTCGGTGACCATCACGATCCAGTCGCTGGTGGCGATGGCGATCGCCGCGGTGATGATCCTCCTCGTCGCCTACGCTCTGCTCCGTACCCGCATCGGGCGGGCCACCCGGGCGGTCGCCGACAACCCCGCTCTCGCGTCCGCCTCCGGCATCGACGTCGACCGGGTGATCCGCCTGGTGTGGACCGTCGCCGGAGCGATGGCGGGCCTGTCGGGTCTGCTGTACGCCCTGGTCACCAACGGCATCAAGTGGGACTCCGGGATGCAGATCCTCTTGCTGCTCTTCGCGGCCGTCACCTTGGGTGGACTCGGGACCGCCTTCGGTGCGCTCGTCGGTTCCATGATCATCGGCCTCGTCGTCGAACTGGCTCCGGTCTTCGGGATGCCGGGAGACTTCAAGTACGCCACCGCACTATTGATCCTGATTTTGCTGCTGCTGGTCAGACCTCAGGGTCTGCTCGGCCGTGCGGAACGCGTCGGTTAGGAGACCGGTCATGGACGTCATTCAACAGATCCTGTCGGGCATGCTTCGCGAGGCACTGGAGCCCTCCACAGCCGCGGTGGCCATCGCCGTCATCGGGCTCAACATCCACTTCGGCTTTACCGGACTGCTCAACATGGGCCAATCAGCCTTCATGTTGCTCGGTGCCTACGGCTTCGCCATCTCGATCTCGCGAGGTGTGCCGATGTTCTTCGCGATCCTCATCGGCTTCCTCGTGGCGGGCATCTTCGCGATCATCCTGGGCGCACCCACCCTGAAGTTGCGCGGTGATTATCTGGCCATCGTGACCATTTCGGCCGCCGAGATCATTCGCTATGTCGGTCGGTCGGCGTTGCTGACCGACTTCACCGGGGCCGCCCAGGGAATCCCGGGCTCGACCTACCGTGCGCCTTTCCAGAACCTGTCGTTCCTGCCGAACGAGGGCACCCTCACCTTGATCGACGCCGGCGGGGGAGCGGTCAAGGTCGTCGCCTTCGTCGTCGCGGTCGGCGTGGCCGCAGGCATGATCTACCTCGGCCGGGCTCCCATCTTCACCGGCGGCCGCAAGCATGCGGTGGTCGGCGCCCTTGGGGTGTTGTTCGTCATCTTGATGATGATGGTCTTCCCACTGACATATCAGTGGACCGGCGTCAACGGCTGGTGGGCCCGACTGGTGGCCTGGACCGTGGTGGGCGTCTGCGTGATCTTCACCTACCTGTTGGTCCGCAGCCCCTGGGGCCGGCTGCTGCGCGGCATCCGCGAGGACGAGGACGCCATTCGCAGCCTCGGAAAGAACGTCTTCGCGGTCAAGATGCAGGCGCTGATCATCGGCGGCATGCTCGGCGCGCTCGGCGGCATGATCTACGTCCTGCCATCCACCGTCCAGCCCGATGCGATGGGGCGCTCGCTGACCTTCTTCGCCTGGACCGCCCTCCTTCTCGGTGGTGCGGCCAGCATCTTCGGGCCGGTCCTCGGCACGATCTTGTTCTATGCCTTGCGCATCGGAGTCAAGGGGGTCGCGGGCGCGGTGATCCCGAACAACGTCATGAACAATCAGCAGACCGACCAGTTCTCGTTCGTCGTCGTCGGGGTGTTGCTGATGTTGCTGGTGATCTTCCGACCACAAGGAATTCTCGGCAATAAGAGGGAGTTGCGGTTCAATGTCTGAGCAGGTATCCGTTCCTGGCGGACTCGCCGATCCGGCCGAACGGGTCAGGCTGCTCGCGGACGTCAAGCGTGAGCCCGGATCGGCCAAGCCCGACCCGATCTTGGCGGTCGACAACATCGTGCGCACCTTCGGCGGAATGACGGCGGTCGACGTGGATCACCTCGAGGTGCAGCGCGGCGTGATCACGGCCTTGATCGGCCCCAACGGTGCCGGGAAGACCACCTTCTTCAACCTGATCACCGGTTTCGACAAGCCCACGTCGGCCAAGACCGGCGCGCACTGGGTCTTCGACGGCAAGCCGTTGGACAAGACCTCGGCCAGCAGCGTTGCCTTGGCCGGGATGGTGCGGACCTTCCAGCTCACCAAGGCCCTGAACCGGATGACGGTGATGGACAACATGATGTTGGGCGCTCGCGATCAGGCCGGCGAGAACCTCGCCAAGAGCATGTTCAAGCCGTTCTGGGGCAAGCAGGAGAGCAGGATCGAGGAGCAGGCCAAAGCGCTCCTGGCCCGCTTCAGCCTGCTGGAGAAGAAGGACGACTACGCGGGTAGTCTCTCCGGCGGCCAGCGCAAGCTCCTGGAGATGGCGCGGGCGCTGATGAGCAATCCGACGATGATCATGCTCGACGAGCCGATGGCCGGTGTGAACCCAGCGCTCACTCAGTCGCTGCTGGGTCATATCCAGTCACTGCGCGACGAAGGGATGACCGTCCTCTTCGTCGAACACGACATGCACATGGTGCGGCATATCTCCGACTGGGTCGTGGTGATGGCCGAAGGCAAAGTGATCGCCGAGGGCAGCGCCGACGAGGTGATGTCGAACACCGCCGTGATCGACGCCTACCTCGGCGCTCACCACGACACCGATCTCGGCGACGACGACCTGCTCACCGACGACACCATGAAGCAGCTCGCCGACGAAGCAGCCGCCGAGAAAGAGAAGGACGGTCAGTGATGAGCGAGAACCTCCAGGCGGTCGTTGAGGCCAAGGACGTCGTGGCGGGCTACCTTCCAGGCGTCAACATCCTCAACGGCTGCAACCTCGTCGCCTATCCAGGCGAGATGATCGGCATCATCGGCCCGAACGGCGCCGGGAAGTCCACCCTGCTCAAGGCGATGTTCGGACTGGTCAAGGTGCACTCCGGGGAGGTGACCCTCAATGGCGAGGACATCACCAACCTCAAGGCCAACAAGCTGGTGGCCCGCGGCGTGGGCTTCGTCCCCCAGAACAACAACGTGTTCCCTTCGCTGACCATCGAAGAGAATCTGCGGATGGGATTGTTCATGCGGCCCGCGAAGATCACCGATCGGCTGGCTGCCATGTGGGACCTCTTCCCGGTGCTCCACGACCGCAGCAATCAGCGGGCCGGAGCCCTCTCCGGCGGCGAGCGACAGTCGCTGGCGATGGCTCGGGCATTGATGATGGAGCCGGATGTCTTGTTGCTCGACGAGCCGTCGGCGGGCCTCTCGCCGGTGCGGCAGGACGAGACGTTCATCCGTACCCGGATGATCAACAAGACCGGTGTATGCGTGGTGATGGTCGAGCAGAACGCTCGTCGCTGCCTGCAGATCTGCGACCGGGGATATGTCTTGGACCAGGGACGCGACGCCCACACCGGCACCGGTCGTGAACTGGCCAAGGACCCCAAGGTGATCGAGCTCTACCTCGGCACGTTGGCCGAGGATGTCGACGAGGGCAAGGCCCACTGACCACACAGACTCACCACTAGCAAAGGGCCCCGAACCTGTCGGTTCGGGGCCCTTTGTCGTGCTCAGTGGTGCGTCACGCGATCAGCTGGAACCCTCCACCGTGGCGGCGAGCTCGTTCTTGTTGTCGGCATCGAACTTGTAGATGCCGACGAACGCCGACGACGGGTCGTTCTTGTCGTTGATCGGACCGATGGCGGACGGACCCACGTAGCGGATCTCGCTGCCACCGTCGAGCAGGGCGACACAATCGGCGAACGAGGAGCACTCCTCGCCTCCGGTGGCACCGGACACGGCTGCGAAGTTCTTCTGCACCGTGGCCGAGTCGTTGGCCCCACCCTTCGCCGCAGCCAGCGCGGCGAGCATGGTGGCGTCGTAGGACTCAGCGCCGTAGGCGTAGTCGGTCAGGGCGGCGCCCAGACCCATTTCGGCCCACGCGCTCATCCGGTCCTTGAAGCCCTGCTCCGGGTCGGCGCCCGGGATGGTGCCCTGGGCACCCTCCAGCGTTCCGGCCTCGAAGTCCTTGCTGTAGTCGGCGGTGTTGCCGTCGGACAGGTACACCTTCGACATGTCCCAGCCCTGGGCGGCGAGCTCAGGAACGATGGCCTTGGTCTCGTCGAAGGCCAGGATCACGATCGCGTCGGGCTTGGTCTGGAGTGCGGCCGTCACCTCGGCGGAGAAGGTGGTCTGACCAGCCGGGAACTCGTCGCCGTCGCCCTTGGCGCCGTAGACGACCTGGCCGCCGGCAGCCTCGATGGCAGCCTGGGTCGAGTTGCGCAGACCCGTGCCGTAGGTGTCGTTGAACACCAAGAAGGCGACCTTCTGGTTACCGTCGGTGGCGATCAAGGTGCCCAGCGCGTTGCCCTGGACGGTGTCCGGGGGAGCGGTCCGGAAGTAGTAGGGGGAGTAGCCCGACAGGTCGACAGCCGTGTTGGCCGGCGAGACTTCGACGATCTTGTTGTCGGCGAAGTCGTCGACCACGCTGAGCGTCACGCTGGACGAAGCAGCACCCACCACGACCGAAGGCTTGCCGGCGATCAGCTTGCCGGCGGTCGCCTTGGCGATCGACAGGTCGGTGGAGTCACCGGAGTCCTCGATCGCGTGGCAGGCCATGACGCCGTTGACGCCGCCAGCGGCATTGATGTCGGAAATGGCAAGGCCGACTCCGGCGATCTCCGGCGGTCCCAGGAAGGCGAGGTTGCCGGTCAGGGGCAGGATGCCGCCGACCTTGAACACCTTCTTGTTGGTGTCGCCCGCCTTGCATTCGTCGTTGGTCATCGTCTCGGCAGGGGCTTCCGAGCTCGGCTCGGCCGAAGCGGTGTCCGAAGCGGACGCAGCGGGCTCCTCGTCGGTGCCACCACAGGCGGCGAGAGAAAGGCTGAGCACGGCGCTGCCGGCCACCACCTTGACCCATGTTGCGGTTTTGGATCGATTCACGTTGTGAACCTTTCTTTGGGAGTTGGTGCACTTCAACCGCAGCTCGGACACGGTCGGGCCGAGCGTCAGCCCTGACACGGTAGGAGGTGCCGCCACGATCTGGCAGCACCCACCGCCGTGTCGTTAGCGATTCGTTACGGGAACAAGGGGCTTTCGGTTCCGCATCAGTATCAGGGCCAAACGGACACGATGCAACGCATGTACGGTCACGATTCCCACACGTTGTCGGGCCTTCCGCCAGGTATAGGGTGGCGCGAGTGAGTCGGACACCGATTTCCCTGCGGACCGCGGTGGTAGCCGACGCTGAGATTCTGGTCGACCTGTGGCGCCTGGTGCTCCGCAAGGGGTCACGGGCCGAGCAGGTGGCCGATGTGTGCACGGTGCTCGACGACGTCGTGGCTCGACCGGATCGCAGCGTCGTGGTCGCCGAATACGACGGTGTCGTCGCCGGAGCGGTCTATCTGCAGGCGGCCACGGTGACGCCGATCAACAAGGAGCCGGTGGTGATGGCGGTATCTCCCCACGTTCTGCCGGCCTACCGCCGACGCGGGGTGGGTCACGCCTTGGTGGAGGCCGCCGTGGAATTCGCCGAACAACGCGGGATCGGCTACGTCGCGACCGCCGCGCTGTCTGGGGCCAGGGATTCCAATCGCTTCCTCGCCCGCTTGGCGCTGACCCCCCAAGCGGTGCTGCGGATCAACACCACCAGCGCGGTCCGCGCCAAACTGACACCTCGCGCATCAAGGGGACCCCGCCGTCCGGTTCGGCAGGTGCTCGCCGCGCGGCGCACCCTGCGGCGTGGTCAGGCCCCCGACGAGGGTTGACGGTCGTCCGCGGGCAGCAGCACACAGGTGATCCGGGCGGTGCACAAGCGACGGCCGGACTCATCGGAGATGACGACTTCGTAGCACGCGCTCCGGCGCCCGCGGTGAATCGCCGTGGCCACACCGGTGACCGTCCCGGAGCGGGTGGAGCGGTGGTGAGTGGCGTTGATGTCGACGCCGACGGGGATCGATTCCGGCAATCCGTGCAGGGCCGCACCCATTGATCCCAGCGATTCGGCCAGCACCACGGACGCGCCACCGTGCAGCAGCCCGTACGGCTGGGTGTTGCCTTCGACCGGCATCGTCGCCACCAGTCGGTCCGCGCTGGCCTCGACCAGGACGATCCCCAACTTGTCGTTCAGGGCGCCCATGCTGGTCGCGACCTCGATCAACGTGTCCTGGCTCGGGGTCGCCTCGTCGGTCATGGGTGTCATTGTGCACGGCTAGAGTCCTGATCGTGTCCGTGACTCCCTCCTCGCCTCGCCTGCTCCTGCTGGACGGTCACTCGCTGGCGTATCGCGCGTTCTTCGCGTTGCCGGTCGAGAACTTCTCCACCACCACCGGCCAGCACACCAACGCCGTCTATGGCTTCACCTCGATGCTGATCAACGTGCTCCGCGACGAGCAGCCCACGCACATCGCGGTGGCCTTCGACAAGTCGCGGCAGACCTTCCGGCTCGAGCAGTACGCCGACTACAAAGCCGGACGCAACAAGACCCCGGCCGAGTTCAGCAGCCAACTGCCGCTGATCCAGGAGGTGCTCGACGCCCTTCGGATCAAGCACCTGGTCAAGGACGGCTACGAGGCCGACGACATCATCGCCACCTTGGCCACGCAGGCCAACGCCGAAGGCCTGGACGTGTTGATCCTGACCGGCGACCGCGACTCGCTGCAGTTGGTCAACCAGTCAACGACCGTTCTCTATCCGATGCGCGGGGTCTCCGAACTCGCCCGAATGACGCCCGCCGCCGTCGAAGAGAGGTATGGCGTCCCGCCGCAGCGCTATCCCGAACTGGCGGCGCTGGTCGGCGAGACCTCCGACAACCTTCCCGGGGTTCCCCTGGTGGGGCCGGGGGTGGCCGCCAAGTGGCTCGGTCAGTACGACGGGTTGGACAACGTGATCGCGCACGCCGACAAGATCACCGGAAAGCGCGGCGAGAACCTCCGTGCCCACCTCGGCGACGTCATCCGCAACCGCACTCTCAACGCCCTGGTCACCGACCTGCCGCTGGAGTTCGGTCCCGGTGACCTGGCCGTCCAGCCCTGGGACCGGCACGAGGTGCATACGTTGTTCGACGGCCTGGAGTTCCGGGTCCTGCGCGACCGGTTGTTCGAGACGCTGACGTCGGAGGAGGAGATCGACGACTCGGGGTTCTCTCTCGACGGTGTCAGCTTGGCGCAGGGTGAGGTGGCGAACTGGCTGGCCACCCACGCCGCGCCCGAATCGGGCGTGCGCACCGGGGTCAGCGTGCAGGGGCAGTGGCGCGCGGGCACGGGCGAGGTCTGGTCGATCGCGCTGGCGACGCCCGACGGCGCAGCGGCGTGGATCGACGTGGGCGACCTGGGCGCCGCCGACGATCAGGCGCTGGCCGAGTGGCTGGCGGAGCCAGCGGCGGCAAAGGTGTTGCACGATGCGAAAGGCCCCTTGCTGGCCATGGCGGCGCGCGGCTGGGAGCTGGGCGGTCTGGTCAGTGACACCGCACTGGCGGCCTACCTGGTCCGACCCGACCAGCGCTCCTATGACTTGGCCGACCTGACCTTGCGCTACCTCAAACGCGAGCTGAAACAGGAATCGGCCGACGCGGGCCAGCTCAGCTTCGACTCGCTCGGTGCCGATGGCGGTGGCCCCGAGACCGCGATGCTGCATGCCCGGGCGGTCCTGGACCTTGCCGAGACCCTCGATGAGGAGGTCACCGCCCGTGGCGGCACGCACCTCCTGGCCGAGGTCGAGCTGCCGCTCGTGCACCTGCTCGCCCGCCTCGAGCAGACCGGGATCGCGGTCGACACCGAACGGCTGGAGGCTCTGGAGTCCCAGTTCGCTGCCGAGGTGTCGCGGGCGGCCGAGGAAGCCTTCTCGGTGATCGGCACCGAGATCAATCTCGGGTCGCCGAAGCAATTGCAGCAGGTGCTCTTCGAGGACCTCGGCATGCCCAAGACCAAGCGCACGAAGACCGGCTACACCACCGATGCCGACGCGCTGCAGACGCTCTTCGAGAAGACCGAGCATCCGTTCTTGCTGCATCTGCTGCGTCATCGCGACGTGTCCCGGCTTCGCCAGACCATCGAGGGTCTCCTGAAGACGGTGGCCTCTGACGGTCGCATCCACACGACCTTCAACCAGCTGATCGCCGCCACCGGCCGGCTGTCGAGCACCGATCCGAACCTGCAGAACATTCCGATCCGCACCGAGGAGGGTCGCCAGATCCGGGAGGCCTTCGTGGTCGGACCGGGCTATGAGTCCCTGTTGACCGCCGATTACAGCCAGGTCGAGATGCGGATCATGGCGCATATGTCGTCCGACGAACTGCTCATCGAGGCGTTCCGCTCCGGCCGAGACTTCCACTCGGTCACTGCTGCCCGGGTATTCGACGTCGACCCCGCGAGCGTCACGCCGGCCATGCGAGCGAAGATCAAAGCGATGAACTATGGCCTGGCCTACGGGCTCTCCGCCTACGGACTGGGGCAGCAGTTACGCATCGACCCGGCCGAGGCCCGGGGCCTGATGGAGGAGTACTTCGAGACCTTCGGCGGCGTTCGTGACTACTTGGCGGGGATCGTCGACGAGGCCCGCCGGTCCGGCTACACCGAGACCCTCATGGGGCGACGCCGCTATCTGCCCGATCTGACCAGTGACAATCGCCAACGTCGCGAGATGGCCGAACGGATGGCGCTCAACGCCCCGATCCAGGGTTCGGCGGCCGACGTCATCAAGGTGGCCATGTTGGCGGTCCAGCGAGAGATCGACCAGCGAGCGCTGTCCTCACGGATGTTGCTGCAGGTTCACGACGAACTGGTCTTCGAGGTCGCCTCGGGCGAGGCCGACGCGCTGCAGGAGTTGGTCCGTGAGCAGATGGGCTCGGCCGCGGCGCTGCAGGTGCCCCTGGATGTGTCAGTCGGAACCGGGCGCAGTTGGCACGACGCTGCCCATTGACACTGGTTCGGGTGCCCGGTCGGGGCCGATCCGGATCAGGCTGATCACCAGCAGGAGGACGAACAGAGTTGCATCGACCGCGATCACCGCCAGGATCAGCGAGTCGAGGGTGTCGACCCGTAGCCCCAGGACGACCAGGACGACCAGGGCGATCCACGGCAGCACAGCGGACCGGTGGCTTCGGCGCGCGAGCACGAAATAGACCAGCAACTGCAGCAGGGAGAGCAGCGTGCCGATGACGGCGAAGGCCCACAGGCGTCCGCCGATCTCGGCGAACTGCTCACCGCCCACGAAGATCAGCGCCACATCCGACAGCAGCCAGGTACCCAACGTGGTCGCGACCCCCAGTCCGGCGACCAACATCAGACTGCGGGTGAGCGCGTGTCGGCGAGTGTTCTCACTCGACATCTCCGGGAACGCCACCACCACCACGAACTGGGGCAGAAACAAGGTGGCCTTGGTCAGAATGACGCCACCCGCGTAAAGCCCGGCGTCGTGCGCGTCCAATACGTTGCGCGCCACGATGACGTCGACGCTGGACAGCGCGAAGAAGGCGAAGAGCGCCTGAGAGTTGTGCGCTGTCTCGGCGAGGATCTTGCGGACGGCATGGATCGCGTCGTCGAGGCCCTGTTGGCCGCGCGGAGTGTGGTGCGGGCGACGGAGCGCCCACGAGCCGACCAACACCGGCGCGAAGGCCGCGAGCGCGACGGCGAGCATGGCCGACGTCTCGGTGGGGCTGGCGACGATGAACAAGCCGCCGATGATCAGGCGGGGGACTCCGGCGGCGATGTAGACAGCGGCCAGGGCGCCCCAGCGGCGTTCGCCCTGCAGCACACCGGCCTGGCCACCCATCACGGTCAACGGAATGGCCGCCAGCGCGACCAGAGCAGCCGTGGGCAGGCTCTCCAGACGCAGGACCCCGTTCAGTAGCGGGCTCATCACCAGCAGCAACCCACCGAGAGCGAGTGCCGCGCCACCGGTCACCCGTACGATGATTCGCTCGATCTGGTCGGTCTGCCCCGGATCGGCGGCGATCCGGCGGGCTGCGGTCGCTTGGAGTCCGAGTTGGATCACCGAGAACACCAGCAACGTGTTCATCAGGGCCGCGAGCGCGCCATAGGGTTGCGGCCCCAGGGTGCGGGCGGCGATCATCTGGAAGCCGTACGTGGCTACGTTCATGATCGCCATGGCAATGGCGACGACCGAGCCGCTGCGCAGCAGCGTACGGAAGCCGTTGGACGAGGTCACAACGAGACAGCCTAAACGGCTGACCACACGGGAGTCCGGATTGGGGGAAGGGAGCCAGGACTAGGGTGTCGGCGTGCACAGACCCGTCGGCGGTGACCTCGCCGGTCCGATGCGCTGGGCTCCCGTCGCCCTCGCCCTGGTCTTGACGATCCTGTTGCTGGGGCCCGCGCTGCTTCCGGGCTTCGTGCTGAGCTACGACATGGTCTGGGTCCCCGACCTTGCCCTGGGACAAGATGCCCTCGGTCTGACCTCGGCGCTGCCGCGTGCCGTTCCCTCCGATGCGTTCGTCGCCGTCGCCGACGAGTTGATTCCGGGCATGGTTCTGCAGAAGCTCATGCTGGTCGGCACCGTGACGGCGGCGGCCGTCGGTAGCGCCCGACTTGCACGAGAGGTCAGCCCGAGCCTCTCCACCGGGGCGCCCTGGCCGTGGTTCCCCGGTCTGGTCGCCGCGACAGTCGCGGTCTGGAACCCGCTCACCGCCGAGCGCTGGTGGCTGGGGCACTGGCCGATCCTGGTGGGGGTGGCCGTGCTGCCCTGGCTGGCCGTCTCGACCGATCGTTGGCGACGGGGCGACGCGGGCATCGGTCCGGTGCTAGGGCTGTGCTTGATCGGCAGTCTCAGTGCCAACGCCGGCCTCGCGACTGCAGTGCTGCTGGTGATCTGCGCTGCCCGGGGATCCAGACGTGGACGCGTTCGCCGCGTCGTCTCGTTATCAATCGTTGTGCTGGTCGCGAACGGCCCCTGGCTGTTTGCCGGCCTGGCACACCTGGGCTCGGCGACGTCTGCGCGCGCGTCGGTTTTCGCCCCGGCCGGAGAGGGTCTGCTGCCGCTATTTCCGACGCTGCTGTCCTTGGGCGGCATCTGGAACACCGAGGTGGTACCCCCATCCCGGATGGGGCCGGCGGCGCTCGTGTGGCTCGGCTTCCTGGTGCTCACAGTGGGCGTGGGGCTGTGGGTCGCTGCCCGACGCGCGCCCAGAGCAACCGGCGCCGACCCGGACGGTGACCGGGCCCGCTCACTGATCCGACGCCTCGCGCTCGCTGCAACACTCGGGCTTCTGTTCGCCGTGGCGCCCGCCCTGACACCGGGGACGATGGACGCCGTCGCATCGACCGTGCCGGGAGGTGGATTGCTACGGGACAGCGCACGGTTCCTGGTGCTTTGCCTGCCGGCCTGGTCGACGTTGGCGGGACTGGGCGCTTGGTGGTTGGTGTCGCGGGTCCCGGCGACGTCCGTGCGGATGGCGCTCGCGGCGGGCGCGGTCCTGCTGCCGATAGCGGTGCTACCGGACGCCGCCTGGGGGATCGGCGGTGCGCTGCGTCCCGCGGACTATCCAGCCGACTACGCCGCGGCCCGCACGGTCCTGTCCCGCTCGGACCAAGAGGGGGCGGTCTTGGTGCTGCCACTCACCAGCTATCGGACGCCGGCTTGGAACGGCGGTCGCAAGGTATTCGCCCCTACCGGGCGAGCCGTGGCCGGCGAAACCCTGGTCAGCGATGACCTGGTCGTCGACGGTCGTTCCCTGGGGGGCGAGGATCCACGGGTGGCCGCGGCTGCGGCAGCTCTGACGGACGACGACCCCGATCAACAGGCTGCGCGCCTTGCGGACGTGGGCGTCGGCTGGGTGCTGGTCGAGAGCGGAGCCGAGTACTCCGGAGCAGGAACCCGCGTCCTGCGCGGCTCCGAGTTGAGCCTTTTTGAACTCCCCGGCTCCCCGGCTTCGGCCACCTTGGGAGCGACTCGATGGATGGTGGTGGCGGGGTGGGTGCTGTGGGGGGTGGGCTGGTTGTCCGCCGCCGCGCTACTGGTGAGTCACCTCGTTTCACGATTTCGCCGTTCTCGGTGATACTGTCGCCGCGATCACCTTGAGGAGGGCCAGGTCCACTGTGGAAAAAATTCTCGCTTCAGTCGGCAGCATGATCGTCGGCGGCGTCATTGCCGCGGTCACCATCGTCGGTCTCGTGAACAGCCAGGTGAACTCGCCTGCCAACACCGGGGCCGACGTCAGCAAGCCGACAATCGACTACGGCACCACGCGCTGACCTCTCAGCGCTCACTCCACCTCGTCGTCCGCCTGGATCAGTTCACCGCGGATAGCCGCGGCCACGACATGGGCGAAGGCTGCCTGGGAGTGCTCCCACGTGAACTTCTCGCCGTGTTCGCGCGCCCCTGATGAGAGCGCCATCCGGCGCGCCTCGTCATCGAGGATCAGGCCAAGTGCGGCGGTGAAGTCAGCTTGTCGGTCGACGAGAATCCCCGACACCTGGTCCTCAATTGATTCCTGGGTCCCGCCTGCCGAGCGGTAGGCGACGGCGGGTGTGCCGTGCATCGCCGCCTCGCCGATCACCAGCCCCCAACCCTCCTTGAGTGACGGCAGCGCCAACGCCCAGCAGCGAGCGTAGATCTCTTGCTTGCGGCGCTCGGTGACGTGTCCTTCGAACACCACCGTGTCTCCCGCTCCGCGGACGGCGGCATAGCCCCGCAGCTCTTCCTCCCACCAACCGGATCCGACCACGTGAAGCCGCAGGCCTGGATGCCGAGCACGAAGCTGGAGCGCGGCGTCGATCGCGTGCTCGACCCTCTTGTGCGGGACCAGGCGGCCGACCACGCACAGAGTGGGCGTGGAACTCTTGCGGGCAGCGACCGGCACAACCGGCGCGGTGCCGTTGTGGACCACGGCGATATGGGACCCCGGCACGCCCAGTGCCTGCAACTCGCTGCGGGTAGCCCGCGACACCGCGATGTATTGCGTGCCGCGATAGACCCGTGGGGAGATCTGGCTCTCGAGGAACCACCCGATCCGCCCCGGAAGGCCGGGGTAGACGATCGGCCATTGTTCGCGGTGCACGTGGTGTACGAGCACCACCACGGGGCCCCGGCGCGCCAGCCGGGTGAAGAAGGGAATGCCGTTCTGGACGTCGACCACCAGGTCCCAGGGTCCGTCGGCCCGCATCGTACGCAGGCCAGCGGGATAGACGGTGAGCTTGGTGCCACGACGCAGATAGCGGACACCGTCGCGCTCCTCGGTTTCTTGCGCTCCCGGGTAGGCCGCGGAGAAGTACGTGACGTCGCAACCGCGTCGAGCGAGGCCGACGGCCATCTTGTCGAGATACAGTTCGGCGCCCCCACCCTCGGGGTTGCCGAGGTCGCGCCAGTTGAGCAGCAGGACGCGTCGCCCTGCCAGCAGCATTTCGTCGCAACCATCCATGTCGGGAGCGAGGGTAGTCCTTGGCGGGCTGGCTACTCGCAAGTAGGGCCCTCGGGCTATCGTCTGCGCGTGCCTCCACAGCCCCACCATGACCGTAGACCCGCGGCCACGGCGTGGCGGCCCAGCCTCCGCCGGTCGGTGCGGCTCTTCCGCGCGTTCCGGCACGAGCAGGACGATCCCGACCGGTTCTATGGCGCGCTCGCCGCCGACTCGGTCGCCCACGTGGCTCGCTATCTCGACATGGACGGAGCGACCGTGCTCGACGTGGGCGGAGGCCCGGGATACTTCGCCGACGCTTTCCGCGGGGCCGGTGCGGCGTACTGGGCGCTGGACGCCGATGTCGGTGAACTGTCCGGCCGCGGGCAGATCGAGTCTGGAACGGTGATCGGCGACGGGATGCGCTTGCCTTTCCGCAGCGAGGCCGTCGATCTCTGCTACTCCTCCAATGTGCTCGAGCACGTATCCGATCCGTGGCGGATGGCCGAAGAGATGCTGCGCGTGACGCGTCCGGGTGGCGTCGTCTTCTGCTCCTACACCGTCTGGTGGGGGCCGTGGGGGGGCCACGAGACCGCGCCGTGGCACTACCTGGGCGGGCGACGCGCGCGGAAACGCTATTTCCGGCGACATGGCCACGAACCCAAGAACAGATACGGCGAGTCACTCTTCGCTGTCACCGTCCGCGATGGCCTGCGTTGGGCTCGGAGCCCCGAGGTCGCCGCACGCGCGGAGGTCCTTGAGCTCCTACCTCGCTATCACCCGTCGTGGAGCTATCCACTGCTCCGGGTGCCGCTGGTGAGGGAGGTGCTTACGTGGAACCTGGTCCTGGTCCTACGCAAGAAGTGACCGGGTTCGCACGGGGGTCCTCGTCCTGGAGAACGACCCGGGTCCGTCTCCTCGCGGCGTGTCTCCTGCTCACGGGACTGGCCATGATCCAGTCGCCCGGGCTGCTGGTGCCCGACACGAAACTCGACCTTGCGGTGGCCCCTCTGGACCTGCTCGCCCGCGCGGGTCATCTCTGGAACCCCGAGGGCACTTTCGGACAACTGCAGAATCAGGCCTACGGCTACCTGTGGCCGATGGGCCCCTTCTTCGCCCTCGGTTCGCTGCTGGACCTGCCCGGCTGGATCGTCCAGCGACTGTGGGTCGCGCTGGTGATGTGTGTGGCGATGGTGGGCGCGGCCCTGGTGTCGCGCGCCCTCGGGGCGCGTTCGGACCTCGCGTGCATCACGGCCGGGTTCGCCTACGCGCTGTCCCCGCGCATGCTGACGACGCTCGGACCCATCTCCATCGAAGCCTGGCCGAGCGCGATGGCTCCATGGGTGCTTCTCGCGCTCATCGTGGGCTCGCGTCGAGGTTCGCCCCGTCGTGCAGCGGCGCTCGCTGCGTTGGCGGTGGCCATGGTGGGGGGCGTCAACGCGGTCGCCACCGCGGCGGTGCTGCCCCTCGGCGTCGTGTGGCTGCTGACTCGGGAACCCGGACCGCGGCGTCGGTCGATGATGTTCTGGTGGCCGCTGCTGACGGTGGTCGCCACCGCCTGGTGGCTGGTGCCGCTGCTGGTGATGGGTGTCTACAGTCCTCCGTTCCTCGACTTCATCGAGTCGGCGGCCAATACCACCTTCCCGACCACCCTTTTCGACGCGCTGCGGGGCAGTTCGAACTGGGTGCCGTACGTCGACACCTCCTCTCGCGCGGGGAACGACCTGATCCGCGAGTTCTACCTGCCGCTCAACAGTGCCGTGGTGCTGGTGGCCGGCCTCGTCGGAATCTCGCTCCGTCGCCACCCACACCGGGTGTTCCTGGTGGCATCGCTGGTGCTCGGGCTGTTCTTGGTCACGATGGGACATGTCGGCGCCGTGCAAGGGTGGTTTGCCGACCCGTTGCGCAGTTCACTTGACGGTGCCCTCGCTCCATTCCGCAACGTCCACAAATTCGACCCGGTCATTCGGCTACCCCTGGTGGTCGGCCTGGCGATGTCCGTCGACGCTCTGTACCAGCGATTCCGGGCGGACGCCGAGCACGGTTCGGCGGACGAGGGTCTTGTCGATCGAAGGACCGCGTGGGTGATGATCGCCGTGGTCATGCTTGCCTCCGTGGGAGCGGCCAGCCCGGTGATCACCCAGCGGCTCACCCCAGCGGGGGGATTCGAAAGCATCCCGAACTACTGGTACGAGGCCGCCGACTGGCTCGGCAACGAGCAGGACGAGGGCGTCGCTCTGCTGGTCCCGGGCTCCTCGTTCGGCACCTACATCTGGGGAACGCCGAAAGACGAGCCGATGCAGTCCCTCGCGAGCAGACCATGGGCCGTTCGCGACGCCGTACCGTTGACTCCACCGGGCACCATCCGCATGCTCGACGAGATCGAACGCCGGCTGTCCGAGGGTCGTGGGTCCGCAGGCCTGACCACCTATCTGCGCAGGGCGGGGATCAGCCATGTCGTTGTCCGCAACGACCTCGTACGCAACGAGGAGATCCCCGATCCCGTGCTCGTGCACCAAGCGATCGAGGATTCCCCAGGTCTGGAGCGCGCGGCCGCCTTCGGGCCGGACATCGGCGGCGAGGCCCGGATCGAGGGCGAACTCGGCAAAGCCATCGTCAACAATGGCTGGCAGACCGAGTACGCCGCCCTCGAGGTCTATGCCGTCGTGCCCGGCCCCTCCTTCGCGGTCTCCCACACCGGTGCCGCTCCGGTGGTTGCCGGCGGCCCGGAGGATCTGTTGGACCTCGCGGACCTCGGAGTGATCGAGGACGCCCCGGTCCGGCTCGCCTCCGATCTGGCCGCCGACGAGGTGCCGGAGGGACCCCTGGTGCTCACCGACGGCCTGCGATCGGTGGAACGCAACTTCGGACGCCTCCACGACGCGACCTCAGCCACGCTGACCTCCGCCGAGCGGCGTACCCTGCCCAGCCGGGTCGCCGACTACGAGCTGCCCGGAAGTGCCGCCTGGCGGACTGTGGCGGAGACCGAGGGTGGGGTGTCGGTCACGGCATCGACCTCGCAATCCGATCCCAGCGTCTACGGTCCGGTCGAGCCCGGCGCGTTCCCGCCGGCGGCCGTTGATGGCGACCCCGGAACAGCGTGGCGTTCCGGGCTGGGTCGCGGCGCGCCCTGGTGGCGGATCGACTTCGACGTGTCGCGTGACGTAGGCGCGCTGCGGATCACCGTTCCCGCGGGGGAGGATGAGCTGCTGCAGGTGTCCACCCAGGATTGGACCAGTGATCCGTTGGTGTTCGACGGTGGCGACACCCGCTCGCTGACGGTGCCCGGTCGCGTGACGTGGCTGAGGGTCGATGACGTGTCTGGCAGGCCAGGAAACCAGTTGGCCCTCAGCGAGGTCGACCTCGGCCAGACGGTCGGACGTCGGCTGGTGTTGCCAGACCCGCCGCGGAGCTGGCGAGACGCCGAGGTCGTGGTGTTGCGCCGGCTGAGCGATGCCCGCTCTGGATGCGTCGCCATCGAGGGAGACATTCGATGCGCCGCAGAAAAGACCCGGGCGGCGGAGGAACCAGGGCGTTTCGCGCGGCGCTTCACTCGGCAGAGCTACTCCGAGCTCCCCGCTCGCCTGGTCGTGTCGCCACGAGCAGGAGCGGCGCTGGACCGGTTGATTCTGCGTGACCAGCCGGTAGCCATCGAGACGTCCTCCACGGCGGTATCCGATCCCCGGTCCGGTGCGGTGGCAATCATCGACGGCACCCTGTCGACCACGTGGATCGCCGGCGCCGGTGAGCTCCATCCCGAGATCCGGCTCCAATGGCTGGGAAATCGGCCGATCACGGGTCTCGACGTGAGCGTGGCGCGGGAGACGGCGGCCCGGCTTCCGGAGACGTTCGAGATGCGGTGGCCGGGTGGAAAACGGACCGTTCGGGTTCGCGACGGGAAGGTGCGCTTCCCGGTGATCCGGACCTCGCAGCTGACGCTCAGGGTCGGCGACGCGGAGCCGGCGACGAATCTCGGCTTCGACGGAGCCGCCTCAGAGGTACCGATCGGGATCAGCGAGCTGCGTCTGCGTGGGCTGCCCTATCTGCCGGTCGTCCTGCCGACTGACGCGAGGAAGGTCCCTTGCGGGCAGGGACCTCAAGTCCGCGCCGGGCTGCGCCGTTACGACACCCGCCTCGAGGTGTCCCCGGCCAACCTGATGCATGGCAACTCGGTGGAAGCGCAGCTGTGCGGTGGGTCCACCGTGCGGCTGATTCAAGGGGTCAACGACGTCGAAGTGCTTCCCTCGGAGGCATTCGTGGGCGACTCGCTCGTGTTCGGCGACAGGTTCGCGGCGTCTGCGCTACCCAACGACTCGACCCTGAGCGGGCCGGTGGTGCGTGAGTTGGCCGCTGATGACGCGTCCGTGGTGACACGGGAGAACTTCAACGAAGGATGGATTGCCGCCGTCGACGGCGAGCCTGCCGCGGGGCGGATCTTCGACGGTTGGAGGCAAGGTTGGACATCGCCGGAGACGGGCACTCTGACCGCGCGCTTCCACCCCGACGGGGTCTATCGAGGCGCGCTATTTGGTGGCCTTCTCGGCGTCCTCGCGGTGGCACTCATCGGATTGCTTTCCAGGTTGGCGCGCGCGCCTGCCGTGAACACGCGACCGGTGCCCGGCTGGATCCTGCTCAGCTCACTTCCATTGGTGGCGGGCGTCCTGGCCGGCACTCCGGGGGTGCTTGCCGCGGCCGGGGGCCTAGCTGCCGCCCGTTTGCTCCGACGGTGGGCGCCCGAGGCGGGCCTGCTGTGGGTGACCATGCCGATCGCCGGAGCGGCCCTGGCCTATGTCTTTCGGCCCTGGGGCGGGTCGGCAGGATGGGCCGGCATTCTGGCGTGGCCTCAGCTGTGTGTGGTTGTCGCCGTTGTGGCTGCGTCTTCTTGGGGCGTCGATTGGCGCGGTCGCCGCCTCCTGGCCAAGCCCATCGCGGGGAGCTCAACCA
This sequence comes from uncultured Actinomycetota bacterium, assembly GCA_963781605.1. GTDB lineage: Bacteria > Actinomycetota > Actinomycetes > Propionibacteriales > Nocardioidaceae > Nocardioides. Next base: position 50,736 of record CAWAGO010000007.1, on the reverse strand, counting down.
AGCGATAGAGCACCTCTGCGGCGACCAACGACAGGGCCACGGTGAGCAGCCACACCTGCAGCGCTTGTCCACCGAAGAGGGTGAGGTCGGTGGCCCAGAAGACCAAGCTGATGATCGCAAGATGCAAGCAGAAGATCCCATAGGAGATGTGCCCGAGGTGACGCAATGGGCGTAGGGACATCGCCCGGGAGTAGCCGCTCTTGCCGTCTGCGTACACACCGGTGAGAACCACGAGTGCGCCCACGAAGGTGTACAGGAGATTCTTGCTCAAACCTTGGGCGGACGTACCCGCCTGGAACAGAACCGGCCCGGCCAACGGGGTCGAGGCGATGAGCAGCAATCCGGCGACCATGACCCAGCAGGTGCCGGGCATGGCTCCCAAGGAGGCCAGCATCCGCCCGACCGCGGACGATCGCCCCTCCTGCCGGCGCACATGTTCCATGGCGAGCCAGATCCCGACTGCGAACCAGGTGAGGTAGCCAGGGAGCCACAATCCGGCCGCACCCAGCGATCGGACGTCGACCTCCACGGCCAGCCACAGGTGCCACGAGATCGCGATCAGGACCATGGCCACGAGGAGCGCGGTGACCCGTGCGGGGCGCAACGTACGGTGGCGCCCCAGGGCTCCGACCATCAGCAAGGGAAGCAGCGCATAGAAGGCGACTTCGGCCGACAGGCTCCACATGTGGGTCAGTCCGTGCGGGAGCTGCTTGCGGACGTAGGGATCGATCAGAAGCAGCGTCGCGATCCAGTCGCGGATCGAGGTGCCGGCGTTGCGCGGGACCAGGGTCAGCGCCAGTACCACGGTGACGAGATAAGCGGGGTAGATCCGCAGCACGCGCTTCAGCGCATAGCGGCCCAGGTCAGGGGGGGCGATGCCGCGGGAGGCGCGTGCGAAGTGCGGTCGGGCGAGCAGGAACCCGGAGAGAACGAAGAAGATGGCGACTCCGACGTCCAGTCTGGCCATGAAGGTCCCCCAGACGCCATGGTCGAGATAGGTGCCGGATTGGAAAGTGGTGTGGGTGGTGAGAACAGCGAGCGCCCCGATGGCGCGCACCGTGTCGAGTACCGGGAAGGTGGGCGCGAGGTCGACCGTTGCTGCGGAACCCGTGTGGCCGGTGGTCGTCATGAAAGTGGCTCCCCAGGGGCCGGTTGGCCGACTTCGATGACATCCACGCACAGCCGTGCCGACGGGTTCAGCCCGTCCAGCCGTACCTCGTCGAAAGACCCTTCCACCCGCACGTAAAGATTGTTCACCCCGCGCAGCACGGCTGTCTGCATGACCGTGTCTCCCGCCCGGACGGTGAGGGGCGAATCATCGCTGGCGAGGTATCCGATCCGGAGCCACCATCTCCACTCGAACGCGCGGCTCGTGAGGTCGATGGTGCGACCGCGCTGCCCCACGGGGTAGCCGCATCCGTCGAGCGGGCCCTCCTCGGTGGCTACTCCGGGAACGATCAGCACGCTGGACAGTCGACCGTCGGCGCCGACCGTGGCCATGCGGTTGCTCGCATCGGGATAGCTGACCTGATCGCTCACCAGGGGCGTCACGAGATGCAGCAGGTTGTTCGGCGCGAACTCCTGGGGAATCACCGCCGGCGAGACGGCGGTGTCGACCAAGTCGACTGCCCCCCGGGCCCGCAGTTCGGACTGCAGCGTGCGCATGTAACCTTCGCTCGCATTCTGGGTGTGCCAGATGTGAACGTAGCGCACCGAGCTGGCGACTCCGGAGACCGCTACGACGACGATTAGTGCGGCAGCCAGCAGTCCGTCATGGGTCAGGGACAGCTTGGGTCGCTTGCGGTGCTCGCTGCACTCCACGGCACCCGGGACGCGGATGAACGCGAGTCCCACACACAGCGCCGCTACAGCGGCCGCGTCGGTGAGATAGCGGTATTCGAGCCCGATGACGGCGCCGTAGACGGGGCCACGACTCGCCACCAGAAGGACAAAGCACCCCACCAGATGGATGACGAGCAACAGCCAGGCGCGAAGCGTCCGGGTCCGAGTCAAATAGCCGGCGATCACGACCAGCGAGACGACCACCCAGCCGACGTGTACGGCCCAGGCGGGCGGTGCGGCGAAGGCGTTGGGCGGCGCCAGCGGTAACCAGTCCCAAGGACCGCCCACGATGCCTGACACGAACGCGGTGGCGAGCATGGTGTCGGCGATATTCCCGGCGACCGTGGGCGTGGTGTCGACGAATGGACCGGTCACGTGCGAGAGGTAGTAGGCGACATAGCCAGCCGTGAGCACGGTGACGACGGCGATGGCCAGCCAGTAGCGGCGCAGCAAGGTGACCACCCGGTGAACGGGACGACCCGACCCGAACCACGCCAGCGCGAACAAGGCCAGAAACGGCAGTAGGAGAAGTGTCTTCACGTAGAACACAAACCCGAACCCGAGCGCTACCACCGTCGCGACGAGCCATCGGACCCGTCGGGTTCGCAGGTGCTGGACCCAGGCGCCGATGGAGACGAAGAAGGCGATCTGTAGCGGGACCTGGTTGACCGCGGCGACAAACCACATCATCGCGGGCACAGTCATCGCGCTGGTGAGATAGAGGGTCAGCGGAACCAGTGCCAGCCAGCGGCGTCCGAAGAGCACCAGCACCGCCCACAGTGCAGCTAGCGCGGCGATTCCCTGCAATGTGAACACGATGGCCGCCGCCAGGGGCCAGTTCAGGGGCCCGGATCGGGCGACCAGCCAGAAGAGGAACTTGCCACCGGGCATCAGGCTCGAGTTGTAGGGCTCCAACAGCAGACCGGGGGACAGGTCGCGGGTGGTCGTATCGTGGAGAAGCGTGTAGTCGTCGAGGTAGAACCAGCTGCCGAACAGCGCCCAGCCGCGGAAGCCGGCGTGCAGCAGCACCAGAGCCAGCCCGGCCGCCACGACCGCTTGCGCCCGAGTGGGCCCTCCTCGGCGCTCGGACTCCGCGCGCTCGTTCACCCGGCCTCCACGGGCGGGAATCATGCCATAGGGCCGCCGGCTACCGGTCGGTACCTTGTGCTGTTAGAGTGCGGCGACTCCGAAGCGCGATCGAAAGGCTCACACGTTGAGAAAGTGGATTGGCTGGCTGCTGCTCCTGGTGGGTGCCTTCTTGCTCACCACGGCATTGCTGGCGTTGGTGTGGGCACCCGACAACATCAAGCGGACGCCCTTGTCGACCGACTCCTACACCTATCTGACGGGAGAGGCCGACAAGCTGAACCCCGCCAACGGTGAGGTCGAGAATGTCCCGGTCGCCGTTTTGAGCCGCACCAAGGTGGACGACGACAAGTCCGATGGGGATGTCGTTGTCTTTCTCAACACCACGTGCGCCAACATCGACGAGGAAGACCCCGCCGATTGCCTCGAGGATGATGACCCGCGCCTGATCAGCAACGGCATCGATGTGTTCGCGACCGACCGGCGCACGGCCGAGGCGATCAACGATCCCGACTATCTCCCGAGCAGCGCCAAGGCGCATGAGGGTCTGGTCAACAAGTTCCCCTTCGACGTGGAGAAGAAGACCTACGACTTCTACGACGGGATCTTGGGACGCGCGGTGCCGGCGGAGTACGTCGGTATCAAGGACGTCGACGGACTCGAGACCTACGAATTCCACATTGAAGTCACCGACGAGCCTGCCGAGGTGCTCTCGGGGGTCGACGGCATCTACAGCATGGACAAGACCGTGTGGATCGCGCCCGCGACGGGCTCCATCGTCGATCAGGAGCAGCACGAGGTGCGGCAGCAAGAAGACGGGTCGACCTTGCTCGACATGCGGCTGTCATTCACGGACGAGACGGTCGAGGGCAACGTGGCCGACGGCAAGTCGAGCACGCGCTTGTTGTCGGCGCTCGGCGGCCTGGTTCCGCTCCTGAGCGGGATCCTGGGTCTGCTCGCCATGGCCGGCGGCGCCTTCCTGGTCGCGCGCCGCCGATCCACCGAAGAGTGACCCGGGCGACCCAGGTCCACGCGAACGAGCGGCGTCAACCGCGAAGGTCGGCGACATAGATCGCGGTGCCGGGGGTGAACTGACCACGCGTCTCCGACCAACCGCCCCAGACCCGGTCATGCCCCTCCGGCCACTCCGGCTCCACCAGATCGACCAACCCGAACCCGTGTCGGGCCAGCACCCGCACCCAATCTCCGAGCGTGCGATGGTGCTCGACGTACGTGGGCTCGCCCGAATCGTCGTCGACCTCGACGTACGGGGTGCGGTCCCAATAGGACTGACTGGCAACCAGGCCTTCGGGACCGGGGTCGTCAGGGAACATCCAGCGGGTGGGATGGGTGATCGAGAAGGCGTAGCGACCGCCACTCCGCAGCACCCGAGCAGTCTCGGCCACTGCATCGTCGAGATCGGCCACGAACTGAAGCGCCCCGAACGAGGAGAAGACGACGTCGACACTGTCGTCGGAGAACGGCAACCGAGTGGCGGTCGCGAGCACAGACGGCACGGCGATCCCGCTCTCGAGGTCGATCCTGCGGCAATGCTGGAGTTGACGGATCGATAGGTCGAGGCCGAAGGCGATTCCGCCCTGACTGCGCACCCACCGCGAGCATTGGCCGGCACCCGAGCCCACTTCGAGGACCACCCGGCCGCGGATGTCACCCAGCACACGCGCCTTGTCCTCGGTCAGGCCTTCGGGGCCCCAGACGAAGCCGACATCGCCAAGGAACTCGCCATGAGTGGCTTGATACTCGTCGGCGTATCGATCCCAGTCCGGTCCGTTCGCCCGTCGGGACTGGGTCTCGTCGGCCGGCCGGCGCTCGGCGCGTACCGGATGCGGCGCGGGTTCGCTCACCCGCCCAGTCTCCCGCACCGGTGAGTTCCAAGGACAGTGGGTGCCCGGTCACCTAGAGTGACGCCGTGCTTCGACTCTCCGCGCCGATCCTGCTCGTTGCTTCGCTGATAACGATCGTGACCTCGCCGCCCGCGCCCGCGGTCGACTCGGCGTCGGCCTCCTCGATCTCCGTGACCGGCACCGGCGTCGGGATGTACCCCGAGTTCGGACCCGACGTCAGACGCTATGCCGTGACCACCGCCGACGCCACCGGCGGGACACTGCAGGTCTCGGTCGACGCTGCCGCCGGAGCCCCCGTGCGCATCGATGGCAGTTCGGCGCCCAACGGAACTGCCACGCTGACTGGGCTCGAGCCGGGCCAGGAGATCTCGGTGCTGGTGGGGGAGGGCAGCACCGCCGCCGGATACGCCCTGGTGTATCTGCCGCCCGGATTCCCCACCCTTGAGCGCCGCCCCGCATCGGCGGCCAACACCGATGATCCGACCCCGGGCCACGTGCTGCTCACCCTGGGCAAAGTCGGGGGCACTGCCTCCTTCGAGACCGCCGTCGACGCCAACGGCGTGCCCGCCTGGGTACGCCGCGAGAACCGGTCTTTCGACCTCGCCCGACAGCCGAACGGCAACTACACGGTGGCCCGCGACACCCTCGACGCCACGGCGGGTAGCGACGTGATCGAGCTCGATGAGCAGTTCCGCAAGGTGCGAGTGCATCGGACGTCCGGACTTCTCAACACCGACGAGCACGACACCATCCTGCTCCCGGACGGCACGGCGTGGCTGATGGCATATGAACGCGACGACGCCACGAACCTGGTCGACGCCGTTGTCCAACACCTCGACAGCGACGGGACCACCGTGCTGTGGCAGTGGAACAGCAAAGACCACGTCGATGCTGCCGCCGAGACCGTGGTCGACCTGGGGTCCAACCGCGACTACGCGCACATCAACTCCTTCCAGCTCGTGGACGGCGGCACCAGACTGCTGATGTCGTTTCGCCACCTCAGCTCCGTTCTGCTCGTCGCGGTCACCGATCATGACGGCTACGCGTCGGGTGAGGTGATCTGGCGGCTGGGCGGACGACTCAGCGACTTCGACTTCACCGACGCCGCAGGCAGCCCGGACCCTCGCGGAGGGCCCTGTGCTCAGCACACCGCCAGAATGCTGGCCGACGGGTCGATCATGGTCTTCGACAACGGTGCGTGGAACCTCGCCCCGCTCTGTGTCGACCCGGCCGACCCCAGCGGGCCGACCGTCGCGAGAGTGCCCAGTCGGATCGCTATCTGGTCCGTGACGCCGCCGACGAGTCCCGACACTCTGGGCACGGCCCAGTTGGTCGACTCCTACAGTGTGGACGAACGCTATGCGATCTTCGCAGGCTCGGCCCAGGAGCTCCCCAGCGGCCGCTTGATGGTCGGATGGGCCTCCGCGGTCGAGAACGCCGCCACCGAGGCGATCGCCACGGAACTGGACCGCAACGGGGAGGTGCGCTGGGAGCTGACGAACCCCGAGCCGGTGCACCGACACTTCTCCTACCGCAGTACCTGGGCTCAGGTCCCCGATGCGATCGCTCCGGTCGCCTCCCTGGGCCTGCCTGGCGCGGGGTCCTACACGACGGGCGAGGTCGTGGTCCCCGCGACCACCTGCACGGACCAGGGGGGCTCGACGCTGCGCAGCTGCGAGGTCTCCGGGTTGGACACGACCACACCGGGGGATCGAGTGGCCACGCTGACCGCGATCGACGGCGACGGCAACCGGACCACCGTCACGAAGCCCTACACGGTCGTGGCGACAACATCGACGACGCCACCGACCGATGACGTTGGTCAGCCAGACGTTTTCGTCAAGATCAAGGGCAGGCAAGGCATAGTCGGCAAGAAACAGTACGGCGCCGCCCGCCGCCAGACGTTGCGCACCACGCAACGCGGAGCGCGAAAGGTCATTGCCGTGGTCCGGATTCGCAACGACGGGAACGTGGCCGATCGGTTCCGGTTGCGCACCAAGCACCGCGGCAACGCCTTCCAGGTGAAGGCCGAACGCCTTCGCCGGCGCACTCCGGTCCTGGAACCCGGGCAGCAATGGACGGTGCGCCTGGTCCTCCGCCGGCGGCCGCGGGCTGAGGTGGGGGACGTGGACAAAGTCTGGCTCAAGGCCAATTCCGCGCGTGACGGGTCCGGGCGCGACGCCGTGAGGATCCGAATCCGAGCTCGGTGATGGACATGGTCCCCCTGGCCGGGGGATGGTCCGGTCGAACTTTCCTGTCCGAGGATTCGGATGAGCCGGTCGTGGTGCGGCTCTTCCCACCGGAGGAGGATCCCGACCGGATCCGAGCCCACGCCGCTGTGCTGCGACTCGTCAACGGGTTGGTGCCGGTTCCCGGCGTGCTCGACATCGTGTTCGGTGATCCCGCCGCCGGGCGGCCCGGGATGCTGATGACCGAGTTCGTCGCGGGCCGCCGAGCTGACCTCGTTCTCCCGACGCTCGACGACGATGACTTGGGCCTGGTCGCTCGGCGGTTGGTGGAGGTGGCGGCGGATCTTGCCGGCATGCCGTTCCTGTCGGCGGGGACGTTCATCGGCCCGGAGCTTCACCTCGAGGAGTTTCGTGGTCCCGAGGGGAGGCCACTGACCGATCTCGCGGATTGGGTCGACCTGCACGCGCACGTGTTCGGGACGTGGTCCCGGCAGGAGCGTGTGGGGCTGGCCGACGTCGCCGATCGGGCACAGGACCTGCTCGACGCGTCCGGTCGCATCGCCTTGGCGCACAGCGACTTCAATCCCAAGAACCTGCTGCTGGATGACAACCTCGGCATCGCCGCGGTGGTCGACTGGGAGTACGCCCATGCGGGGCATCCGTTCACGGACCTGGGCAATCTGCTCCGATTCGAGCGGGCGCCGGGGTTCGCTGAACCAGCCCTCCGGTGCTGGTGTGAGCGCAGAGGGGGCACGCCTCAGCAGGCTCTCGAGACCGCGCGTGCAGCCGATCTGTGGGCGTTGATCGACCTGGCCGGGCGCGTCGATCGGCACCCGATCGTCGAGCGGGCGACGGGGCTCTTGCGGGCCATTGCCGGGTCGCGTGATCTGCACGCGTCGCCACCGTCCTAGTCGCAGCAGCGGCGCGCGTCTCCGCGAGTTGGACGTGGCAACGCGCGGAGCCGTAAACTGACGGATGCGCTGTGAAGTCTGCTGAGTTCCAGACGGAGCGGACTCGTGCTCGCTATCACCCGAGGCTGGATTCTCGCCCGCCTCACTCACCATCCGGTAGTGAAACGAACTTCTACGCGCGCCCGACGCGACATCCATCCACCCAAGGAATCCTTTCCCTTATGACGAGCACCATCTCCATTCTTCCGGACTACGACGCGCCCCAGGTGGCTGTCAACGACATCGGGTCCGAAGAGGACTTCCTCGCCGCTATCGACGAGACGATCAAGTACTTCAACGACGGTGACATCGTCGAGGGCACCATCGTCAAGGTGGACCGCGACGAGGTCCTGCTGGACATCGGCTACAAGACCGAGGGCGTCATTCCCTCGCGCGAGCTGTCGATCAAGCACGATGTCGATCCCTCCGAGGTCGTCGCTGTGGGCGACTTGGTCGAGGCCCTGGTTCTCCAGAAGGAGGACAAGGAGGGCCGGCTGATCCTGTCCAAGAAGCGCGCCCAGTACGAACGCGCCTGGGGCACGATCGAGCAGGTCAAGGAAGAGGACGGCGTCGTGGAGGGCACCGTCATCGAGGTCGTCAAGGGTGGCCTGATCCTCGACATCGGGTTGCGCGGCTTCCTGCCCGCCTCGCTGGTCGAAATGCGTCGCGTGCGCGACCTGCAGCCCTACGTGGGTCAGACCCTCGAGGCCAAGATCATCGAGCTCGACAAGAACCGCAACAACGTCGTCCTGTCGCGTCGGGCGTGGTTGGAGCAGACCCAGTCGGAGGTGCGTCACGGCTTCCTGACCCAATTGGGCAAGGGCCAGATCCGCAAGGGCGTGGTCTCCTCGATCGTCAACTTCGGTGCGTTCGTGGACCTCGGTGGCGTCGACGGGCTCGTCCACGTGTCCGAGCTGTCCTGGAAGCACATCGATCACCCGAGTGAGGTCGTCGCCGTGGGTGACGAGGTCACCGTCGAGGTGCTCGACGTCGACATGGACCGCGAGCGAGTGTCGTTGTCGCTCAAGGCGACGCAGGAAGACCCGTGGCAGCACTTCGCCCGGACCCACCAGATCGGCCAGATCGTGCCCGGAAAGGTCACCAAGCTGGTGCCGTTCGGTTCGTTCGTGCGGGTCGAAGAGGGCATCGAGGGTCTGGTGCACATCTCCGAGCTGGCCGAGCGCCATGTGGAGATCCCCGAGCAGGTCGTGCAGGTCAACGACGCCGTCATGGTCAAGATCATCGACATCGACCTCGAGCGTCGCCGGATCTCGTTGTCGCTGAAGCAGGCCAACGAGACCACCGCGGCGGCCGAAGGCGAGGACTTCGACCCGACGCTCTACGGCATGACCGCGTCCTACGACGACCAGGGCAACTACATCTACCCCGACGGCTTCGACCCGGAGACCGGCGAGTGGCTCGACGGCTACGACGAGCAGCGCGCCGCCTGGGAAGAGCAGTACGCCAAGGCACACGCCCGTTGGGAAGCCCACGTGAAGCAGCAGGCCGAGGCCGCCCAGGCCGAGGTCGAGGCGAGCGAGGCGACGTCCTACAGCTCCGACTCCGCCACTGCTCAGGCTCCGGCGCCCACCGAGGACGCCGAAGTCGGCGCCGGCGCGGGCTCCGCGGCCGAGCCCGACACCGGCGGTTCGCTGGCCTCGGACGAGGCGCTGCAGGCGCTCCGCGAGAAGCTCACCGGCGGCGGCAACTGACACCAGCCAACCTCCCCTGACCCCGCCGGTCAGGGGAGGTTGATGCCACCCAGCGATGGCGGCAGGTACTGCGGGTCGACCGCATGCGAGCCCGGGACCGCGCGAGGTTCGTCGCCCGCGATAAGTAGGTAGACCGTGCGGGCGATGCCTGCCCCTGCGGTCAGACCGAGGGCGACCAGCATCATCGTCATGCCTTCAGTGTGCGCCGAACCCGGACCGGTGGCCACCCCATCGGCCACCCATTCGCCACCCATCGGCCACACTGTCCGCTGTGACCACACGCGTAGGCCTGACCGGCGGAGTCGCCTCCGGCAAGAGCACCGTCGCCGCGATGCTCGCCGAGCTCGGCGCCGTCGTCATCGACGCCGATCTGCTGGCCCGCGAGGTGGTGGCTCCCGGCACCCCGGGCCTGGCCGAGGTCGTCGCGGCCTTCGGTCCGGGGGTGCTGACCGATGACGGCCGGTTGGACCGGCCCGCCGTGGGCTCCCTGGTGTTCTCCGACCCCGACGCGCGGCGCAGGCTCGAGGCGATCATCCACCCGCGCGTACGAGCCCGAGCTGCGGAGCTGGAGGCGGCGTCTCCGCCCGACGCGATCGTCGTGCACGACATCCCGCTGCTCGTCGAGACGGGACAGCAGGCGGCCTTCGACGCGGTGATCGTGGTGGACGTGCCGGTTGAGACCCAGATCGCGCGAATGACCACGTTGCGCGGCCTGAGCCGGGAAGAGGCGGAGGCTCGGGTTGCCGCCCAGGCGACCCGGGAGCAGCGCAACGCTGCGGCGACCTATCGGCTCGACAACTCGGGAACGCCCGACGACCTCCGCGCACTGGTCGCGAAGGTCGTCGAGGAGCTGCGGGGCCGCTGAGGCCGCTCTTGGCTCAGGCGGCGAGGTCCGGGTCGGCAAAGACCCGCAGCTTGCGGAGTGCTTCGCGCTCGAGCTGGCGCACGCGCTCGGCGGAGATGCCGTGCTTGGCGCCGATATCGGCCAGCTTGTGCTGGCGACCGTCGACCAGGCCGTAGCGGGCGCGGATGATGTCGGCGGCTCGCTCGTCGAGTTGGCCCACGAGGGAGTCGAGGCGTTCGCGTGATTCCACATCGAGCACCGTCAGATCCGGGCTCGGCGAGGTCTCCTGCGCCATCAGATCGCCGAGCGAGGTGTCGCCGTCCTCGTCGACGGGGGAGTCGAGGCTGACGTGTTCACGGCCCCACGCCATCAGGTCGAGGACGCGCTCCAGAGCCAGACCGAGCTCGGCGGCGATCTCTTGCGGGTCGGGGTCGCGGCCCAATTGGCGCTCGAGGGTACGTCGAGCATTGCCGACCTGATTGAGCTCCTCGACGACGTGGACGGGGAGGCGGACGACGCGGGCCTGCTGGGCGATGCCGCGCGTGATCGCCTGCCGCACCCACCACGTGGCGTAGGTCGAGAACTTGTAGCCCTTGGTGTAGTCGAACTTCTCCACGGCGCGGATCAGGCCGGTGTTGCCTTCCTGGATGAGGTCCAGCATGGGCATCTGCGCCCGGCCGTACTTCCGGGCGATCGACACCACCAGCCGCAGGTTCGCGGTGATGAAGATGTCGACGGCCTTGCGGCCTTCCTCGGCCAGCCACTCGAGCTCCTCAAGGGTGGCCGATCCCGGAGCACCACCCTTGCGACGTCCGATGCGGCCTTCGGCGAGCAATGCCTCGGCCATCAGGCCAGCCTCGATCGTCTTCGACAGCTCCACCTCGGCAGCCGCGTCGAGCAGGGGGTTGCGCGCGATCTCGTCGAGGTACAGCCCAACGCTGTCGCGTCCCTCGATCTCGCGGGTTCGTGCAGTGGTGCTCGTCGTCATCTGCCATCTCTCCTTCACGCGCCTCGCGGTGGTTCACCCTCGGACACGTTCAGTGCAACGACCTCGGAGCCAGGTTGATTCCCCGAAGCCGGCGGGGTTTGGTACCTAGTGATACGTCGCAGAGGGCCACATAGTTGCCTCGAATCGCAACTCTCAGGGACTTTTCAGGGGCGGACCGGCCGGTGGGGTCTCCGCGAGCCCCATCCGATCCAGAATCCAGGCCAGGGAGAAGGCGCGGTCCTTCCACGACTGATACCGGCCTGAGACGCCGCCGTGCCCTGCCGCCATCTCGGTGCGCAGCAGGAAGTCGCGGCGTCCGGTCGCCGTCGCCCGCAGTCGCGCAATCCACTTGGCCGGCTCGGTGAAGAGCACCCGGGTGTCGTGAAGAGAGGTCTCGGCCAGAATCGGCGGGTAGTCCTGGGCGATCACGTTGTCGTAGGGGGCGTAGGCCGCCATCGCGGCGTAGGCCTCCGGATCCGCCGTCGGATTGCCCCACTCCTCGTATTCCGTGACGGTCAGGGGCAGGGACGGGTCGAGCATCGAGGTGAGGGAATCGACAAAGGGCACCGAGGTGACCGCGCCGCCGAAGACCTCCGGAGCCTGGTTGAGTGCGGCCCCGACCAGTAGCCCGCCCGCGCTCCCGCCTTCGGCGATCAGGTGTTCGGGGGTGGTCCAGCCGCTCGCGATCAGATGGCGGGCACAGGCGATGAAGTCGGAGAAGGTGTTCTGTTTTGCGCCCAGCTTGCCCTCGTCGTACCAGCGTCGGCCCATCTCGCCGCCTCCGCGGACGTGGGCGATGGCGAAGGCGGCTCCGCGGTCGAGAAGTGACAGCCGGGCGATCGAGAAGTAGGGATCCATCGAGATCTCATAGGCTCCGTAGCCGTAGAGCAGCAAGGGCACGGGGTGACCGTCTGCCCGGCCACGACGCACGACCAGCGAGATCGGGACAGTGGCGCCGTCGTCGCTGGTCGCCCACAGGCGGTGTTCCTCGTAGTCGTCGGGGTCGAAGCCGCCACGCACCGGTGTCTGCTTGCGCAGCAGCAGCTCACGGGTGCGGACGTCGTAGTCATAGACCGAGGGAGGAAGGGCCAAGGAGGTGTAGGCCAGTCGGACGCTGGGGGAGTCGAACGAGGGCGTACCGGCCCCACCGATGGTGTAGAGCGGGCGGTCGAACTCGACGAGGTAGTCGTCGGCCACGCCCTCGGCCGCGAGGGGCAGGATGCGCAGTTGAGTCAGCCCGAGGCTGCGTTGCTGCACCACCAGGTGCGTGGCGAACGCATCGACGTCCTCGAGGCGGACCTGGGGGTCGTGAGGCAGCAATGCCTGCCACCGCTCCGGTGGGGTCGCCTCAGTCCCGGCCGTGCCGAGCTCGAAGTCGGGTCCGGTCGCGTTGTGCAGCACCAGAAGCACGTCCTCGCCCGCGATCACGGCGTGTTCGAGGTGGTACTCCACGCCGTCGCGGCGGGCGCTGAACACCCAGAATCCGGCCTCGGGATCCTCGGCATCGAGAACGCGGTACTCGGACGTGGTCTTCGACGAGCTGACGACGAACACGAAACGATCGGTGCGGGTGCGACCGACGCCGGTGAAGAAGCGCTCATCGACCTCGTGATGAACCAGTTCGTCGGTCTCCTGCGCCGTACCGAGCGTGTGCCGCCAGACCTTGTCGGGTCGCCAACTTGCATCGACGGTGGTGTAGTAGAGCGCTTCGTTGTCGGCCGACCAGATCGCCCCACCCACCACGTCGGTGAGGACGTCGGGGAGGAGCTCCCCGGTGCTGAGGTCCTTGACGCGCACGGTGTAGCGCTCGTCGCCGGTCGTGTCGGTGGAATAGGCCAGGAGGCCGGCGTCCGGGCTCACCGAAGCGCCGCCGAGGGAGAAGAAGTCGTGGCCCACGGCGAGTTCGTCCAAGTCGAGCAGGACCTGCTCGCCGGGGAGGGCAGGCTGATCGGGGCTGAGACCCTGGGTCAGTTGCGGTGGTGTCCAGTCATCGGACGAAGCAACCGGCACCCGGCAACTGGCGCCGTACTCGCGGCCTTCGAAGCTTCGACCGTAGTACCAGAAGCCGCGGCTGCGCGCAGGCACCGAGAGGTCGGTGTGCTCGGTTCGGTCGGAGATCTCCTGGAACAACCGATCGCGGAGGTCTGCCAAGTGGGCTGTTCGGGTCTCGGTGTAGGCGTTCTCGGCGTCGAGATAGGACCGAACCTCGGTGGAGTCCCGCTCGCTCAACCAGCCGTAGGCATCGTGTCGCTCCCGACCGTGCAGGCGGGTGGCGGTCGGCTGGGGCATGGCCACGGGGGGCTCGCCCGATGGAGGCACGGCAGTCATGACGGTGACGATAACCCCGCCTCGCGCGGCTCCAGAGCGGGGTCGTCGATCCGGAACGACCGGACCGGCCCGGGGGGAGTCTCGGCCGTCTCGAACCGCACGGTGACGACCCCGCGGCCCGAGCCCCACACCCATCCCTCGCCGAACTCGGCGTGGACGACGTCGACCCCGGGCGCGAAGCGGCGATTTCGCACCGAAAGCGCCGTCGTCGCTGCCGTCACCGCCTCCTCGGCGAGGGCGTCGTCGGGAGGGTCGTCGGCCTCGCCGAAGAGATACTCCTGAATCCAGTCGGTCAGCCCGGAGACGCCAACTCCCAGGAGACGCACCCCGCCGGACACGTCGAGGTCGGTCAACAGCGAGCGGGCAGTGCGGGCGATGGTCGCCGCACGATCGGTCGGTGAGGCCAGCGTGGTGGATCGGGTCAGAGTGGTGAAGTCGTGCAGGCGCACCTTGAGGGTCACGGTTCGGCCGGCCAGTCCGCTCGCGCTGAGCCGTTCCGCGACCGATCCGGCGTGACGGCTGATCAGCCCCTCCATCAGCCGCCGATCGGTCAGGTCGGTGTCGTAGGTCCCCTCCACGCTCACCGACTTGGTCTCCTGATCGGCCACGACGGCCCGGTCGTCTTGCGCTCTGGACAACTGATAGAGGTTCACGCCGTGGGCTCGGCCGACGAGTCGCACCAGTTCGTCCTCGCTCACCCGTTCCAGCTCCGCGATCGTGTGAATCCCCGCTCGTCGCAGGCGTTCGGCCGTGACGGGGCCCACGCCAGGGATCACGCCGGCGGCCATCGGCCGGAGCAGGTCGAGTTCGGTGCCGGGAGCAACCACCACCAACCCGTCGGGCTTGTCGAGATCGCTGGCGACCTTGGCCACGAACTTCGACGAGGCCAGACCCACCGATGCGGTCAACCCACCGGTGACGTCCTCGATGTCGGCACGCAGTCGCTCTGCGCACGACCGCACCGTCGAGAGTTCCAGGTCGGCGAGATCGGCAGCCGCAAGGTCCACGAACGCCTCGTCGAGTGAGAGCGGCTCCACGAGCGGAGACAGCGTGCGCAGGAGCGACATCACGCGCTCGCTCGTCGACCGGTAGGCGTGGAATCGCCCGGTCAGATAGGCCGCGTGTGGGCAGCGGGCCCGCGCCTCGCGCGTCGACATGGCCGATCTGACGCCGAAGACCCGCGCTTCATAGGATGCGGTGGCCACCACCCCACGACCGCCCGTGCCGCCCACCACGACGGGTTTGCCGCGCAGGGAGGGCTTGTCGCGCTGCTCCACCGAGGCGAAGAACGCGTCGAGGTCGATATGCAGCACCGAGGCGTGTGATCGCATCAGGCGAACTCCGGCCGGCGCATGAGCGGGACGCTACCGAACGGTTTGTCCACAGGCTCAGATGACGTGGTGTGCCCGCCCCAGGACGGGGAATCACACAGGCATGACACCACCACCTGAATCCGTCCCTCCCTTTCGGCCTGCCAACGCCCCGGTGATGGTGGCCAAGTCGCCGGAGGACCTGCTCGCCATCGTCCCCTTGATTCTCGGCTTCACCCCCGAGGAGTCCCTCTGCCTGCTCACTTTCGGTGCCGGCCGCCCATTCCATGCCCGGGTCGATCTGCCCGACGACGACGAGGTGGAAACGGTCGTGAGCCTCTTGCGCGGCCCGGTGCAGCGGCACGGCGTTCGGGCCGTGACGCTGGTCCTCTACTGCGCCGACCCCGAGCGTGCGGTCCGGGTGGGTCGGGCGGTCCAGAACGCGCTGGAGGGCGATGGCGTTGACACTCTCCTTGCGCTGCGCGCCCACGGCCAACGTTGGTGGCCCCTGGCGCTGGGACGGCTGCCGTCCGGTCTCGAGGATCATCCAGCAGAGGGGCGCGCTTACGACGACGAGAGTCACCCGTTTCGGGCACAGTCCGTGCTCGACGGGCAGGTCACCCATCGCTCACGAGCCGAGCTGGCAGCGACCCTCGATCCGGATGCGGAGCGGCGGGGGGCGGCCGATGACGCCTTGCGATCCCTGCCGACGCTGCAACCCGCCGACTGGCCCGCGGAGGCCGCCTGGCTGCGACACACGCTGGCCGAGACTGTCGGTATCGGCGGGTCTGCGCGGCCCCTCGCCGACGACGAGGCAGTGCGGTTGTTGCGTGCGGTGGGCGAGACCGACCTGAGGGATCAGGCCTGGCTGGCGATCAGCCGTACCGACGCCGCTCGCCACATCGAGCTGTGGACCTGTCTGCTTCGGCGTGCCCCGGCCGGGCGACCCGCAGCGGCCAGCGCGAGCCTGCTGGCGTTTGCGGCCTGGCTGGCGGGCAATGGAGCGCTGGCCTGGTGTGCGGTCGACCGAGCACTCGATGAGGAGCCTGGCTACCGGCTGGCGGAACTGTTGGCGCAATTGCTCGACCACGCCGTCCCGCCGCACACCTGGGATGACGGACCACCTCTTACCCAGGGGCGCGACAGCCTCTAGGGTGCCTGCATGGGCGAAGAAGTCTCCGCGCAAGAGTTCACCCGCGCCGACCGCACCAAGCACCGGGAGAAGGTGCGCCGTTGCCTCGACGTGTTCGCCCGGATGCTGCGCGAGGCCGCGTTCGACACCGACGACCCGATGACCGGTCTGGAGGTTGAGCTCAACCTGGTCGATGATGCGGGTGACCCGGCCCTCAAGAACGCCGAGGCTCTCGCGGCGATCGCCGATCCCGACTTCCAGACGGAGCTGGGTCAGTTCAATATCGAGATCAACTCCCACCCGGCCAAGTTGCGCGAGGGGGGGCTGACCGTGTTCGAGCAGTCGCTGCGTCGCAGCCTGAACGACGCCGAAGAGAAGTCCGCCAAAGTCGGCGCTCATTTGGTGATGATCGGCATTCTCCCGACCTTGGCCGAGGGTCACATGAGTGCCAGCGCCATCAGCGCCAATCCGCGCTACCAGCTGCTGAGCGAGCAGATCCTGAACGCCCGCGGCGAAGACCTCTCCATCTCGATCCATGGAACTGAGCGACTCGACACCACGTCGGAGTCGATCCTGCCCGAGGCGGCGTGCACCAGCACCCAGTTCCACGTCCAGACCTCGCCGGACCTGTTTGCGGCCTATTGGAACGCCTCGCAGTGCATCGCCGGGATCCAGCTCGCGATCGGCGCCAACTCTCCGTTCCTGCTCGGACGTGAACTCTGGCGCGAAACCCGGATCCCACTCTTCGAGCAGGCCACTGACACCCGCAGTGACGAGCTGAGGGCCCAGGGCGTCCGCCCACGCGTCTGGTTCGGTGAGCGATGGGTGAACTCGGTCTTCGACCTGTTCGAGGAGAATGTCCGCTTCTTCCCGGCGCTGTTGCCCATCACCGAGGCCGAAGACCCGCTCGAGATCCTGGAGGCCGGTGGCACCCCGCAACTCCAGGAGCTGCGCTTGCACAACGGCACGATCTATCGGTGGAACCGACCCGTGTACGACATCTCCGGCGGGGTACCCCACCTGCGCGTGGAGAACCGCGTTCTGGCGGCCGGCCCCACCGTCGCCGACACGATCGCCAACGCGGCCTTCTACTTCGGCCTGGTGCGGGCGCTCGTCGAGAACGAGCGGCCATTGTGGTCGCAGATGTCGTTCAGTGCCGCGGAAGAGAACTTTCACGTCGCCGCGCAGCGCGGCATCAATGCCGAGATCTACTGGCCGGGGGTGGGACAGGTGCCGGCGACGGAACTGATCCTGCGCCGGTTGCTGCCGATGGCCCACCGTGGCCTGGAGTCATGGGGGGTCGAAGCGGCCGAGCGCGACCACTACCTGGGCATCATCGAGCAGCGGTGTCTCGCCTCGACCAACGGCGCCGAGTGGTTCGTCGACAAGATGAACGAGCGTGCCGACGAGGATCGCTACGACGCGTTGCGGGCCACTCTGCTGCGCTACCGCGACAACATGCACACCAACGAACCGGTACACACCTGGCAGTGAGCTCACCTCCGCGGCGCCACTTGACGACGCAACCTGGTCCATCGGCGGAAGCACTCGCCGCGGGGGTCGTACCAGCCGGTGCGGGTGAGCACCACGAACGCTGCCGTCGTCTCGATCTCAGGCGACTGCCCGCACAGTTGGGTGAAGGCGGCGGTCCACCAACGGTCCGCCCAGCGCTCATCGGCCGCGATCGTCCCGGGGCGGCTGAGCCACACCCACGGGTCGGTGACTCGTTGTCCGGCGCGAGAGAGCAGGGCGTCGAGGAGGTCCACACGCAGGGCACCGTCGACCTGTTCCAATGGTGCCGCAGGCAGCGTCAGCCGGACACCCGCAGGGCGGCCGGCGACCAGGAGCACCGGAAATGCGCCGCGGGGCCCCGCTCGCAGCGCGCGTACCTCATCGCGCAGAGATCGCTCCCAGCGGGGCGCGAGAGGATCGGTCAGGATCGGCACTGCATCAGCGTGCCGATGCGGGCTCGCCGGTCCGATGGTTGTCCACAGGCTGCCGCACACGCACCGGATTGGATACGGTGGCCTTGTCGCGACCATGCGAGTCGCTCAGAAGGAGGATCGCCAGATGGGGACCGTCGTGGTCGGGTATGTACCCAAGCCGGAAGGGCAAGCAGCCCTCGCCAGCGCGATTAGCGAGGCTACGTTGCGCAAGGCCAAGTTGATCGTGGTCAACTCTCACCGTGGAGGTGATGAATTCTCGGACGACGCCGCCCGGCAGACCGAAGAAGACCTGGCTGCGGTGGAGTCGACCCTGGCCGCCGCGGGTGTGGAGTACGAAGTTCGCGAATTGGTGCGCGGGCTCGAGCCCGCCGAGGACATGATCGGTATCGCCGAGGAAGTCAGCGCGGACCTGATCGTGATCGGCCTGCGTCGGCGCACACCGGTCGGCAAGCTGATTCTCGGGAGCAACGCCCAGCGGATCCTCCTCGACGCGAGTTGCCCGGTTCTGGCCGTCAAGGCCTGACCGCCGTGGCCATCGCCATCACCGGTGATCCGGCTGCCGATGCTGTCCTCGATGACCCCTTTGCACTGGTGGTCGGCATGATGCTCGATCAGCAGTACCCGATGGAGCACGCCTTTCGCGGCGCCGCCAAGGTCCTCGAGCGCTTCGGCACGCTGGACCCGGCGGCGATCGCGGCAGCAGATCCGGAGGAGTTCAAGGCGCTGTGCAGTCGAACTCCGGCCATCCATCGCTTTCCCGGATCGATGGCGGCACGACTGCAGGAACTGGCGGCGCTCGTCGACTCGACCTATGACGGCGACGTGAGCCGCCTGTGGTCCGAGCCGACCACCGGCCGCGAACTGTTCGCGCGCGTCGTCGACCTGCCCGGCTTCGGCAAGCAGAAGGCGCAGATCTTCGTCGCTCTCCTGGCCAAACAACGGGGAGTCCGGCCGGACGGCTGGGAGGAAGTGGCGGGAGATTACGCCCTCGACGGCTATCGCTCCGTCGCCGATGTGGTCGATCCGGACTCCCTCCTCAAGGTGCGCGCCTACAAGCAGCAGAAGAAAGCCGCCGCCAAGGCGAAGCTGTCGTGAGCGGACCTGGCGGGGGGAGTCCACCGGCTCACCCCGACCGTGGCACAATGGCAATGCGGTTCTTGACGTATCCGGGCCTTGCCGCGCCCCGACCCTGGTTGACGACGAAGAGGTGTGTGTGTCCTCCAAGCCCCTGAGCCCGCTTTCCGCGGACTCCGTGTCGCATCCGGCTATCACCAGTCTCGTGGAGCGAGGGCGCTCCTCCGGTTCGGTTTCTCCCGAGCTTGTGCGCGAGGCCAGTGACGCTGCCGGACTGACGCCGCGGCAGCTCAAACCGTTGATCGCCCACTTGAGCGCGGTAGGAATCGTCGTCGTCGCCATCGATGCGATCTCCAAGCGGGCCGCGGCGGCGACGACCACCAAGAAGGCGGCGAAGAAGACCACGAGCGCCAAGGCCGCGGCTGCGCCCGCCAAGAAGGCGCCGGCCAAGAAGGCCGCCCCCGCGAAGGCACCGACCAAGGCGGCAGCGAAAGCCGCTGCCAAGGCGACGGCCGAGCCCGGGGCCGCAACCGCGGTCGTCGGCCCCGACGGCAAGAAGGTGTTGCCCGATCTCGACGACTCCCAGTTCGAGAAGGACGTCGCGACCGATCCAACCATCGTCGAGGACGAGAAGCAGGCGAGCTTTGTCGTTTCCGCCGCCGATGAAACCGACGAGCCGGAGCAACAGGTCATGGTCGCGGGTGCGACCGCCGACCCGGTCAAGGACTACCTCAAGCAGATCGGCAAGGTGCCTCTCCTCAACGCCGAGATGGAGGTCGAGCTCGCCAAGCGGATCGAGGCGGGTCTGTTCTCCGAGGAGAAGCTCGCCAAGGGCGGAAAGATCGCGCCCAAGACCCTCGAGGAACTCGAGTGGATCTCCGAGGACGGTCGTCGCGCCAAGAACCACCTGCTCGAGGCCAACCTCCGCCTGGTGGTGAGCTTGGCCAAGCGCTACACCGGCCGCGGCATGCTCTTCCTCGACCTGATTCAGGAAGGTAATCTCGGCTTGATCCGCGCGGTCGAGAAGTTCGACTACACCAAGGGCTACAAGTTCTCGACCTACGCCACGTGGTGGATCCGGCAGGCGATCACCCGCGCCATGGCCGACCAGGCTCGCACCATCCGGATCCCGGTGCACATGGTCGAGGTCATCAACAAGTTGGCCCGCGTGCAGCGTCAGATGCTCCAGGACCTGGGCCGCGAGCCCACGCCCGAAGAGCTGGCCAAGGAACTCGACATGACCCCAGAGAAGGTCATCGAGGTGCAGAAGTACGGCCGTGAGCCGATCTCGCTGCACACCCCCCTGGGCGAGGACGGCGACTCCGAGTTCGGCGACTTGATCGAGGACTCCGAGGCGATCGTTCCGGCCGACGCGGTGAGCTTCACGCTCCTGCAGGAGCAACTGCACGCGGTGCTCGACACCCTGTCCGAGCGCGAAGCCGGAGTGGTGAGCATGCGGTTCGGCCTCACCGATGGTCAGCCCAAGACCCTCGATGAGATCGGCAAGGTCTACGGCGTGACCCGCGAGCGGATCCGTCAGATCGAGTCGAAGACGATGTCGAAGCTGCGGCACCCGAGCCGTTCACAGGTGTTGCGCGACTACCTCGACTGAGTCGGGGCGGCCACGAGCACGATGGCGGCCAAGCACAGGACCAGCCCGAGCCGCTGGGGCCTGTTGAGCCGCTCGCGCAGCAGAGAAGCGGCGAGCAGTACGGTGACGCCCGGGTACAGCGAGGTGACCACCGCGGCGACAGCGAGGTAGCCGGTGCGGGTCGCCTCCAGGAAGGCGGCGGTCGCCAGGCCGGCCAGTGCGCCCGCCACGAGCCCGAGCAGCGCCGGTCGCTCACGCGGCACCCACGGACGCCGGGTGACCACCGCGATAGTGACGATGACCACTCCGGCCACCGCTTGATTGACCGCCAACGGCAGCACCCCTGCGCTGCCCGCGATCTGGTCGAGGCACACGAAGAGGCCACCGAAACCGAGGCCGGCCAGCACTCCGTCGATCAGCCCGCTGCGGGTCGGAGAATCCCCACCCACGGTGCCGACCTCCGCACTTTCGCGCGAGACCCACCAGATCCCGGGGAGCGCCATCGCGATCCCCGTCCAGACGATCAGCGATGGCCGCTCGCCGAGAGCCACTCCCGCCATGACCGGGAGTGTGGCCGCGCCGACGCCCGAGACCGGAGCCACCACCCCCATCCGGCCGGTCGAGAGGCCTCGATACAAGAACACGGTCCCTAGGCCGTTGGCGACCCCGGCGGCCACCGCCCACGCTGCGTCTGGACCCGTCATCGTCCCGCCGACCAGCGGTGACAACGCGAGGACGAACGCCGTGCTGCCGATTTGGGCCATCAGCGCCACCGACCAAGGACTGGTTCGCCGCGAGCCGAAGCCGCCAACGAAGTCGGCTACCCCGTAGGACAGCGCGGCGACCACCGCGAAGACGACGACCACAGCCAGGCCCGGTCAGGTGATCGTGACGCCGACGAGCCAGACCGCGATGGCCGCTACCGCGGCCGCGAATTCGATGGCGATGCTCACACCGATCGCCTTGAGGGCCGCGAACGTCGACGATGCCGCCTGCTCTGGACCGACCCGCACTCGCTCGGCCAGGTAGACGCCGACGGGGAATCCCACCAACGCACCGACGACGGGGATGACGAAGAACCCCACGAGCGCCCCGAGAGCCCCCAGCAGCAGCGTGCGGGTCGGGACCGCGGCTTTGAGCTGGCGGCCGGGAATCAGGTACTTCACGATCATGCCCCCGACCAGGAGGACAGCGCAGACCGCGGCGATCAGCCAGGCGCTGCGGCCTCCCGTCTCCCCGGCCCAGACGGCGATGGCCGCCAGGATCAACACGGAGCCCGGCAGGATGGGTACCACGATGCCGACGAGGCCGACCGCGATGACCAGCGCGACGATGATCTCGACCCCATTCACGGGCTCACCCTAAGTGAAGACACCGACGGCCCCGGGCAATCGCCCGGGGCCGTCGGTGGTGTCGTTGGTGACTGGTCAGTGGGTCACTGGTCGGCGTCAACGGCAGGCGTCGCGCTGAGGCGGTGCGTCTCGTCGACGATGGTGACGGCAATCTCCTTGAGTTTGTCGCCGTGTTCGCGTGCGTGGTGAGCGCAGAACAGGAGCTCTCCGCCAGCCTCAAGCTCCACCCGAAGGTAGGCCTGGGCACCGCAGCGGTCGCAGCGATCGGCGGCGCTGAGTGCGCTCGCGGTTGGGGCAACGGCAGTGGTCACGACTGGCCTCTCTTTCGTCATCGTCTGACTCAACGTAGCGACCGGGACCAAGATTCCCGCCCACGGCGTGGTGTCGAACACGTCTCCAGTCAACCACGAAGGCGGCCGCTGTGACGGCAGACTTACGGATGTGTTCCTAGCGGCTGGTGGGTACGTCTCGATACTAGTTGTACGCAGCGACCCCGTGTTCGGATTCCCCACACCCCGAACCGTTTCCTGATTGTGACCTGATTCGGAGGCGAGCGCGCCCTCCACGCGTGTGGGGGCGGCCGCGGGTAGATTCAGGAGTAGTCGTTCTCACTCGACCCGCCAGGAGCCCCACGATCGCCGACAACACCTACAACGCCGCCCACCTGCTTGTTCTGGAGGGGCTCGAGGCGGTGCGCAAGCGTCCGGGGATGTATATCGGCTCGACCGACACCCGAGGGCTGATGCACTGCCTGTGGGAGATCATCGACAACGGGGTCGATGAGGCGTTGGCCGGCGCCGCACATCGCGTCGAGGTCACCCTGCACCGCGACGGCTCGGCCGAGGTCCACGACGACGGCCGCGGGATCCCCACTGACAAGGAGCCCAAGACCGGGCTGCCGGGGGTGGAGGTGGTCTGCACCAAGCTCCACGCAGGCGGCAAGTTCGGTGGCGGCTCCTACGTGGCCACCGGCGGTCTCCATGGAGTCGGCCTCTCCGTGGTCAATGCGCTGTCCGCGCGTCTCGACGTCGACGTCTCCCGCTCTCCCGCCGTCCAGGGCATGAGTTTTCAGCGCGGCCACCCGGGGGTCTTCGACGGTGAGAGTCCCACTGCTGCCTTCACGGCTCGCTCGGGTCTGTCCCGCAAGGGCGGCCGGGTCACCAAGGGCACGTCCGGGACTCGGATCCGCTTCTGGCCCGACCGACAGACCTTCACCAAGGACGCCACGTTCGTCTTCGACGATCTGATCGGACGGGCCCGGCAAACCTCCTTCATCGTGCCGGGCCTCGAGCTCGTCATCCGAGATCTGCGCGGCGACCAGCCGGTGGAGGAGAAGTTCCGCCACGACGGCGGAATCGCCGAGTTCGTGGACTTCCTGTCCCACGACGAGCCGGTCACCGACGTGCTTCGGCTGCAGGGCATGGACACGTTCACCGAGACGGTGCCCTTGCTCGACGCGCAGGGCCATATGACGCCACAGGAGGTCGAGCGTGAGCTCACCGTCGACGTTGCGTTGCGCTGGGGCACCGGCTACGCGACCGAGGTGCGCTCCTACGTCAACGTGATCGCCACCCCCAAGGGCGGCACCCATGTGAGTGGCTTCGAACAGGCAGCCACCAAGACTTTCAACGACGTCATGCGCACGACCAAGGCTCTCAAAGTGGGGGACCAAGACGTCATCAAGGACGATGTCCTGGAAGGGCTGACAGCCGTCGTGACGGTACGGCTGGCCGAGCCCCAGTTCGAAGGTCAGACCAAAGAGATCCTCGGGACCCCCGCGGCGCGAACCGTGGTGCGCCGGGTCGTCGCCGGCGAGTTGAAGAAGTTCCTCACCTCGACCAAACGGGTCGAGAAGGCGCAAGCCAAGCTGGTGATGGAGAAGGTCGCGGCGGCAGCGAAGACCCGGCTCGCCGCCCGACAACTCAGGGAGACCCAACGTCGCAAGAACGCCCTGGAATCATCGGCCCTGCCGGCCAAACTCCGCGACTGCCGCAGCACCGACACCGAGCGCAGTGAACTGTTCATCGTCGAGGGCGACTCGGCGTTGGGTACGGCGAAGGACGCCCGAGACTCCAACTTCCAGGCGCTCCTGCCGATCCGCGGCAAGATTCTCAACGTGCAAAAGGCCTCGGTTGGCGACATGCTGAAGAACACCGAGTGCGCATCGATCATTCAGGTCGTGGGCGCGGGCTCGGGCCGGACGTTCGACCTCGAATCAGTGCGCTACGGCCGGATCATCTTCATGGCCGATGCCGACTCCGACGGCGCCCATATCCGGTGTCTTCTCGCCACCCTGTTCTTCAAGTACATGCCCGAGCTGATCCAGGAGGGTCGGGTCTTCACCGCGGTGCCGCCGCTGCATCGCATCGAACTCTCCAACCCCAAGAAGGGGATGGAGAAGTATGTCTACACCTATTCCGATGACGAATTGCAGCGCAAGCTGGCCGAGCTGACGAAGAAGAACGTTCGCTGGAAGGATCCCGTCCAGCGCTACAAGGGGTTGGGTGAGATGGATGCCGACCAGCTTGCTGAGACGACCATGGATCCGCGCCACCGCACGTTGCGACGGCTGACGGTCGACGACGGCGATCAGTCAGCGCGCGTCTTCGAGTTGCTGATGGGCTCGGAGGTAGCGCCGCGCAAAGACTTCATCGTCAGCAACGGCGGTCATCTCAGCGAGGAGGAACTCGACTTCTGAGGAGTCTCTCAGTCCACCGGGGAGAGTCGGCCGGTGTCGACGTCGTAGAGGAAACCGCCGACCGCGGCGCGTTCGCCGATGAGCGGATGGGATCGCACCTTCTGCACGTCCTCGCGCAGGCTTGAGCGCTGGTCGTTCACCACGTGGAAGGACTGCCACGACGCGTCGACCCCGGCGGATTGGCCGACCCGGGCGCGAAGCTCGTTCTCGGAGGCGCTGGCCATCGCACAACGGGTGTGCGGCACTACCAGGATCCGGCGGACCCCGAGCAGGTGAACCCCGAGCACCAGCGCCTCCAAAGCCTGGGGCGTGACCCGCCCACCCGGATTGCGGAAGATCTTGGCGTCACCGTGGGACAGCCCGACCATTCGCAAGGGGTCGATCCGCGAATCCATGCAGGTCACGATGGCCACCCCCGCGCGGGCCACACCGTCGAAATCGGCGTCGGAGAACGAAGCGGCATACGCCTCATTTGCGGCCATCAGGTCGTCGAATCCGCTCGTCATGCGGGCCAATCTAGCGGTCTCAGGGTCACACCGACGAGACCGTCGGGAGACTGGACGCGACGGCTCGGGTCTCGGCGTTTCGGAACAGCCACACAGCCAGCACCCCCGCGATGACCGCGCACACTGCGGCACCGAGGAAGACGGTGTGCTCCTGGGCGATGCCGGCCTCCTTCAGGAGCAAGGTGAAGGCCTGGCAGCGGCTCTTGCCGTCGCAGACCTCACGCACCGGCGGGATGTCGACCTGAGCGGCGTAATAGCTACGGAGGCCGAGGGTGGTGAGCGCGGAGATCCCGACCAGCATGCCGACCATCCGAGCGACCACCACGAGCGCGCTCGCCAAACCGTGGACCGCATCAGCGGTGGTGGCCAGCATGGCGGCGTTGACCGGTGCCAGCGCCAGTCCGAAACCCAGTCCGCCGACCACGAGCGGCACCGTCGCCCAGGGCGACTCGAGGGCATTGAGCTGCCACCCGCTCATCATCCAGAAGCCGACGGCTGCGCAGGCCATGCCCATCGCCGTCACCACACCCGCGGGCAGAGCGCGAGTCAAGTAGCCCCCGACAACCGCGCCGATGGGCAGGGCCACGAGGAAGCGGACGAGCACGAGGGCGGCAGCTAGTTGGGAGTCGGCATAGATGGTGGTGCGAGCGAACAAGGGGATGTCGATCAGAGCAGCGATCAGGGCTGCCCCGATGAAGAAGCTCACCAACAGGGAGCCCCACGCCGGCGTCGCTGCAATGGTTCCGCGGGGCACGAGCGGGGCGGCGGAGGTGCGCAGGTGTCGGGCGAACAGCGCGCTGCCGATGAGCGCGGCCAGGAGGTACCACCAGCCGCGCTCGGAGAACACCTCGATGCGGGGGTCGGCCGTCGCAAAGGCGAGGATCACGCCACCCAGGGCGATGGCGAGGAGAGCAGCACCGGGCAGGTCCGCTTCGGCCAAGCTGCGGCCCCACCCGACGACATCGATGAGCGGGCGCGAGGCCGTGACCAAGCGCAGACAGAACAGACCCAACGCGACGATGGTGATCAAGCCCAAAGGGGTCAGCCAACGGCCCGATCCGGCCACCGGAATGAAGAGTTGACCCCACGTCACGTCGCTCATGAGCGGGGCGGGACGGGTAAAGACCAGGATCCCGCCGACCAGCCACAGGGGTGTCATCACCGCGCCGAACCAATCGAAGCGTCCGTGCGGAGGATCGGGTGCGTCGGCCAACGGCGAACGGGCGATCCAGGCGATCGCCGCGGCGAGCAACAGGCCGACCACCAGGTTGATGACGAAGATCATCCGCCAGCTCGCCACGGCCAGAACAGCGGCCCCGAACAGAGGCCCCAGGACGCTGCCGATCTCCTGGACCGCGGACACCACACCCAAGGGCACCCCGCGCCGTTGCACGGGATAGAGATCAGCGACGAGGGCGAGCGTCGCCGGGACCAAGCCCCCGCCCCCGACCCCCTGGAGAAACCGGCCGGTGACCATCGACGGCATCGAGTACGCCACTGCCGTGATCACCGAGCCGAGGGCGAAGACCACCAAGGCCATCACCAGCACCGGAACGCGGCCGCGGAGATCAGCGATCCGCCCGATGAGAGGGAGCATCGCGACGTAGCCGAGCAGGAACCCCGAGATGATCGGCGCTGCCCGCTGCAGCTGATCGACCGGCACCCCGACGGAGCCCATCATGTCGGGCAGCGCCAGCACCACGACATAGGTGTCGGCTGCCGCGAAGGCGATCGCCAGTGATGCGAGCGCCAGCAGGAACCGGGGGTTCACCTCCGCAGGCCCACGAACGGGTTGCTCACGGGGCGGAGATCTCCGGTTCGGTGTCGTAGTCCTCGAAGTCCACGATGTAGGTCATCGGTTCGGTGTCGGGGTAGAACACCCCGGTGAAGATGGCCTGGCGTAGCTCGTCGGTATCGCTGACGAGATAGGTCGCGTCGAAGGACGCGCCCGATGCACTGGGGATCACCCTCTTCATCGCCGGGCCCGGAACCATCCCGGTGTAGGTGGTCAGGACCTCTTTGTTGTCGACTCCGCCGCGCACCGACTCGCCCTTCTCGAGACCGGTCGTGACCGGCAGCAGCGAGGAGAAGCCGCGCTCGGGGCTGAGCAGTTGGGCCGGGTCGGGAGCACCGTATTCGCTTGGATCGATGTCGGACCAGCCCGTCGTGAGCGGGATCTGGGCATAGACGATGCCGTCGACTCCGATCACCGGCACCTCGAAGTTCTGCTTGGCCAACTGCACGGTCAGCGTTCCGTCGAACGCCGGCGCGTGGGTGATCACTCCCTTGGCGCCGCTGATGCCTGCGACATCCGGTGAGAGGTCCTCGGAGGACAGCGTCAGGTTGACCCCCGAGGTGGCATCGAGCCTGGCTTTCGCCGCGGCGAGGACCTCGCCGGGCGTGGGGCTCTTGGCCTCGGAGGTCTCACCACTGCACGAGGCCACACCAAGCACCAACGCGAGGGAGGCCAGGGCAGCGATGAACCCGCGACGGGCCCGAGCGGAGGTGAAAAGGTGCATAACGTCAGCCTCGCATATGGGTGGAGTGCCAGACGGCGACCGGAGCGGCGCAGGCATCGATGGGTTGACTGCCGGGGGTTCCCGAACCATCCCGGCGGCCGTGCTCGGCCGGAAGCTCGACCGGTGCACCGCTGGCGGCCGCAGCACGCGGTGGCGCGGCCCCGCTCCAGGCGAAGATCAGGGTGTCCTCGCCCTTGAGGAATCGGTGACAGCGCACCCCACCGGTGGCGCGGCCCTTGGCGGGATACTCCGTCAGTGGAGTCACCTTGACCGATCCCGGCTCGGTGCCGGGCAAGGCGGTGGCCGAACCGGAGACCGTGACCACGACCGAGACCTCTGCGTCGAGCGCTCCGAAGAACACCACCCGCTGACCCGCCGCCAGGCGGATACCGGCAATGCCTCCTCCCGCGCGACCCTGCGGCCGTACCGTCGAGGCATCGAAGCGGAGTAGCTGAGCGTCGGAACTGATGAAGCACAGTTCCTCGCTCCCGCTGGTCAGGTCCACGGCACCGACCACCTCGTCGCCGTCCTTGAGCCCGATCACCTCCCACCGGTCCTTGTTGGACAAAGCCTCGGGATTCACTCGCTTGACCACGCCGTCGCGTGTTCCGAGCGCCAAACCGGGACCGTCGGTGGGCAGCGACGTGAGGGCGAGCGCCCGTTCACCTGGCTCGAGCGACAACAGAGCCGAGAGCGGGACGCCGCCCTGCAACGTGGGATCACTGGCCGAGGGGGGCAGGGCCGGAAGGTCGAGAGCGTTGAGACGGTGCACCACACCAAGGCTGGTGACGACGCCGAGATCGCCGCGGGCAGTGGTGCGAACCGCTGACACGATCACGTCGTGATTGGCCCGGCCGTCGCCCGTGCCGGGGGGGTCGTCGGTGGTGGTGCGCGCCAGGATGCCGGAGGACGACAAGAAGGCAAGACACGGATCGTCGGCGACTTCGAGCGGGACCGCAGCGCTGGAGGTCACGGCAGTGCCTGCCGACGCGAGCAGCACGGTGCGACGCGGGGTGCCGAACGTCTTCGCGACCTCGGCGAGTTCGTCGGAGACGACGCTGCGCAACCGTGTGTCGTCGCCGAGGATCTCGTCGAGCTCGTCGATCGTCGACCGTAGTTCGTCTTGGCGCTTCTCGAGCTCGAGGCGGGAGAACTTGGTGAGGCGGCGAAGCGCCATGTCGAGAATGTAGGTGGCTTGGAGCTCGCTCAGGTCGAAGACGGTGATCAGACGCTCGCGGGCCGCGGCGGCGTTGTCGGAGGCGCGGATCAGCTGGATGACCTCGTCGATGTCGAGGATCGCGATCAACAATCCTTCGAGCAGGTGCAGCTCGTCGGCGGCCTGGCCACGTCGATAGGCCGTGCGCCGGCGGACCACCGAGAAGCGATGCTCCAGGAAGACCTCGAGCATCTCCTTCAAGCCGAGAGTGCGTGGTTGGCCATCGACCAACGCGACATTGTTGATGCCGAACGACTCCTCCATCGGGGTCTGCTTGTAGAGCTGCTCCAAGATGGCCTCGGGGTGGAAGCCGTTCTTCACCTCGATCACCAGGTTGAGGCCCTTGCTGCGATCGCTGAGATCCTTGAGGTCGGCGATCCCTTGCAGTTTCTTGCCCTGGACGAGTGACTTGATGCGCTCCTGTACCCGCTCGGTGCCGACGCCGTAGGGAAGTTCGGTCACGATGATGCCCTTGCGTCGACCCACGGACTCGATCCGCGCGGTCGCCCGCATCCGGAAGCTGCCGCGCCCTGCTTCGTAGGCATCACGGATGCCTTCGAGCCCCACGATCTTGCCTCCGGTCGGCAGATCGGGGCCGGGGATGAACCGCATCAGGTCATCGACCCCGGCCTGGGGGCGGACGATCAGATGGCGCAGCGCCTGGACGACTTCGACCAGGTTGTGGGGGGCGATGTTGGTGGCCATCCCCACCGCGATCCCGGTCGCGCCGTTGACGATCAGGTGGGGGATGGCCGCGGGCAGGACCGACGGCTCCATCTCCTTGCTGTCGTAGTTGGGCTTGAAGTCGACCGTGTCCTCGCCGATCGAGGCCGTCATGGCTACCGCGGGCGCCGCCATCCGGCATTCGGTGTAGCGCATCGCGGCCGGGGGGTCGTCGGGTGAGCCGAAGTTTCCGTGGCCGTCGATCATCGGCAACCGCATCGACCACGGCTGGGCCATCCGGACCAGGGCGTCATAGATCGCGCCGTCGCCGTGGGGGTGCAAGCGGCCCATGACCTCACCCACGACTCGAGCGCTCTTGACGTGTCCGCGCTCCGGACGCAGCCCCATGTCGCTCATCGTGAAGAGAATCCGCCGCTGCACCGGCTTCAGGCCGTCTCGAGCGTCGGGCAAGGCCCGGGCGTAGATCACGGAGTAGGCGTATTCGAGGAAGGACGAACGCATCTCGTCGCCGACGTCGATATCGAGGATGTGTTCCTCGAAGTCGTCGGGGGGGAGTGAATTGGTGGACCGGCGAGCCATGGCGAGCATTCTTCCCGGTGGCGGCGACACTGCGGCGCTGGCCACGCCGCAGAGGTCTCGTGGATGGACCGCACGGGCTAGATTTGTCGCTGTGACCGACGCCGACCCCCCTCACGAGCCCGTTGTGCTGCCGCCACCGCGGCACTGGGAGGCGGACGTCCTGCTACGGGACGGTCGCACCGCCCACATCCGTCCGATTCGCCCCGACGACTCCGAACTGCTCGTCGATTTCTACGGACGGGTCTCCGAGGAGTCGAAGTACTACCGGTTCTTCTCACCGATGCCGGTGCTCTCCGAGCGTGATATCTACCGCTTCACTCACGTGGACCATCACGATCGCGTTGCCTTCGTTCTCACCTTGGGCAACCAGATCATCGCGGTGGGTCGCTACGACGTGACCGAGCCCGGCGAGGCCGAGGTCGCCTTCTTGGTCGAGGACGCCCATCAGGGCCGGGGAATCGCCGAGACACTCCTGGAGCATCTTGCCCAAGCGGGCCGCGAGCGCGGCGTCGAGCGCTTCATTGCCGAAGTGCTCCCCGACAACCATCGGATGGTGCACTCCTTCCGCGACGCCGGCTACAAAGTCGCGAGCGAATACGACGACGGCGTCTTGATTCTGGAGTTCGCGATCGACCCCACGGACACCGCTCTGGGCATCATGGAGGCCCGCGAGCACCGATCCGAGGCACTCTCGATCGCCACCTTCTTCACGCCCTCCTCGGTGGCCGTGATCGGCGCGAGCCGCCGGGCCGACAGCATCGGCCAGACGCTGCTCCGCCACCTCCTGCTGGGCGACTTCAGCGGTCGCACGTATGTCGTCAATCCCTCGAGCCAAGCGGTGTCCGGGATGCCGGCCTACGCGTCGATCAACGACATCCCCGACTCGGTCGATGTCGCCGTGGTCGCGGTCCCCGCCGATGCGGTACAAGACGTCGTTCTCGACTGCGCGGCCAAGGGTGTGCACGGTCTGATCGTCATCTCCTCCGGCTTCGCCGAGGCCGGCGAAGAGGGGCGTCAGCGGCAACGACGCCTGGTCGGGTTGGCCCGCTCGTACGGACTACGTCTGATCGGACCCAACGCGCTGGGAGTGATCAATACCGACCCTGCGGTGTCGCTGAACGCCTCGCTGGCCGCCAGCATGCCGCCCCGCGGCCGGGCCGGGTTCTTCTGTCAATCGGGCGCCCTCGGCGGAGCGATCCTGGAGAAGGTGCGTGACCGGGGTCTGGGGTTGTCGACCTTCGTCAGCGCGGGCAACCGGGCCGATCTGTCCGGCAACGACCTCCTCCAGTATTGGGAGGAGGACGAGGCGACCGAGGTCGTGCTGCTCTACCTCGAGTCGATCGGAAACCCCCGCAAGTTCTCGCGCATCGCCAGGAGGGTCTCGCGCCGCAAGCCGATCGTGGCCGTGCGGTCCGGACGTGCCAGCCAGGGTGTTCCGATGGGGCACGCGGTCCGCAAGATCGCCGCCCCCTCGGAGGCGACCGACGCCATGTTTCGCCAGGCGGGGGTGATCCAGGTCGACAACCTCGAGGAACTGTTCGACGTCGCCCAACTGTTGGCCCACCAGCCCCTGCCTCATGGCCGGAGGGTGGCGGTCGTGGGGAATTCAGACGCACTGGGGCTGCTGGCCGGCGATGCGGCGGCCTCCGAAGGCCTCTCGGTGGGCAAGCTGGTGGCCCTCGGTCCCGAGGCCAGCGGTGAGGACTTCGAGCATGCCCTCGACGAGGCCATCGACGACCCCGAGATCGACGCCATCGTGGCGGTCTACACGCCACCGGTCAACACCAGTAGTAGCGACGTGGCGAATGTCCTCGCGGCGGTGGGGGAGCAGTCAGACAAGCCGCTGGTCTCCACCTTCTTGGGGGTGGCCGGACTGCCGGAACTGCTGCGCGTTCCCGACCTGGCGGGCAGCGAGGCCGGTCGCGGCTCGGTGCCGTCGTATCCAGGTGTGGAGGCAGCGGTGCGCGCCCTGGCGCGGGTGGTCGACTACTCCCTGTGGCTGCAGCATTCGAGCGGGGGCGCACCCGAGCCGCATACGGGCGACCCGGCGGGTGCCAAACGCCTCGTGAACGAGGTCCTGATGCGGTCACCAGACGGCCGCGACCTCGACCTGCAGGAGCTCACCCGCCTGTTGGAGTGCTACGAGATCAGGCTCGAGCCGACCCGCGAAGTCGAATCGCTCGACGCGGCGTTGGCGGCTGGTGAGGAGTTGGGTTGGGACGTCGTCCTCAAGGCGACGGCTGAGCGGCTGCGCAACCGCCCCGACCTGACGCACGTCTGGCGCAACATCCGCGACCCCGCGCGAATGAAGAGCGCCTGGTCATCCCTCAACGAGCCGCTGTCACACCCACGCGAGGCGGGGTTTCGGGTGCAACGCAATGCGCCCCCCGGTGTCCCGATCGCGATCGCGAGTCTGGAGGACCCGCTGTTCGGACCGGTCGTCAGTTTCTCGACCGCGGGCCCGCTGACAGAGTTGCTCGCCGATCGCGCCTACGGCATTCCGCCGTTGAACCTTCAAGACGCGTCCGAGATGGTGCGGGCGATCAAGTCCTCGCCCCTCCTGTTCGGCTACCGGGGCGCCGACATCGTCGATGTCGCAGAGGTGGAGCGGCTGATCGTGCAGGTCGCGCGACTACAGAATGACCTGCCTCAGGTGCGGTCGCTGGACCTGTCGTTGGTGCTGGCGGGGGTGTCGGGCTGCTCCGTCCTCTCCGCCTCGGCTCGCATCGAACCCGTCGTGGACCCACGGTCGGACTGGTTCGTCCGGCGACTGAGCGCCGTACCGGGAGACACCGGCACCTGATCGCTCGCCGGGACTGGCCGGGCGGGCGTACGCAGGCCCGTGACAGACTGACGGCATGCGCAGCCGCACCACCACCAACGATCGCGACCCCGCCGTCACCTTGCAGGAGGAGATCGACCGCACGGGCTACTACCCCGATGTGGTGTCCGACGGGGTGGCCACCGCTGTGGCCGGCGAGGAGATCGTCGCCTACTACGTCCACCACGAACCCACGTTCGATCGCGATGAGGTGCGTCGCCACCTGACGGTGGTCGTGTTGACGCCCAGCCGGTTGGTGGTGTGTCACACCGACGAACACGACGGCGATGATCTGCTGCCCGCTCCCTACACGTCGACCTCCACCGAAGCCATCGTGCTGAGCGCCGTGCGTTCGGTCGTTGTGACCAGGATGGTCGCCAACCCCAGTGCGGGGCCGACTCCTCCGGCGGAGGCCGTTCTCACCATCAGTTGGGGCGGCGTGGGCCGGATCGATCTCGAGCCGGCCGCCTGCGGTGATCCGCAATGCGATGCCGACCACGGCTACACCGGCGTCCTCGCCGGCGATGATTTCTCGCTCCGGGTGTCCGCCGCCGCCGATGGGGCCTTGGCCGTGACCACGTTGCTGAGTTTCGCCGAGTCGCTCTCGGCCCGCACGCGTGGCGCCTGATCCCACATCGGCGGACGTCGAGTTCTGCGAGCCCGCCTATGGGCATCGCTCCATCTCCGACGTCGTCCCTGCTGTGGCGGCCGCCCTCGGGGTGGGTGCGCAGTCGGTAGGGGCACCCCCGACCGGCCTCACCCTTCCGCCCGCCACCGCCTACGTCGTGTTCCTCGTCGACGGTCTCGGGTTCGAGCAGTTGCGGTCGCACGCCGATGAGGCGCCGTTCTTGTCGGACCACCTCGGCCGACAGGTTCCTGCCACGGCGGGAGTGCCGTCGACGACGGCCACGTCACTGACCAGCCTCGGTACCGCGCTTCCGCCTGGAGCACACGGTGTGGTGGGGTTCACCAGTCGGGTCCCGGGGACCGATCGGCTGCTCAACGCCCTCACCTGGGATCGCCGGGTCGATCCGATCGATTGGCAGCCTCATCCCACGGCGTTCGGCCGACTTGCGGGCGCCGGAGTCGCGGTGACGGTCGTCAACAAACGCGAGTTCCGAGAGAGCGGCCTTACCATCGCCGCCCAGCGAGGCGCGGAGTATGTCGGGGCGGACCGTGTCGGCGAGCGGATCGCGGCGGCGGTCGCCTCGTCGGCGCCACAGCCGTCGCTCACCTATCTCTATGACGGGGACCTCGACTGGACGGGCCATCGTTTCGGGGTGGCCTCGCACCAGTGGCGCCAGCAGTTGGCCTTCATCGATGCCGAGGCAGAACAACTGCGCGATTCTCTGCCGGATCACGCCCGCCTCCTGATCGTGGCTGACCACGGAATGATCGACTCGCCAACCGAGCACCGCATCGATGTCGATGTCGACCCGGCCCTCCGCGAGGGCATCCATCTGCTGGGCGGTGAGGCACGCTTCCGCCACCTCTACTGCCGAAGCGGAGCCGTGGAGGATGTCGTCGCCACCTGGAGTCAGACCCTCGGCCATCGGGTCCTCGTGCTCGCTCGCGACGAGGCGCTCGAGCGAGGGTGGTTCGGAGCGACGACGCCGTCGGTGCGTCCGCGCCTCGGCGACGTGGTGGTCGCCGCTCGGGGCGACCATGCGATCGTGTCCTCGGCCGACTTCCCCTACGAGACAACGTTGGTCGGTATGCACGGCTCGTTGACGCCGGCCGAGATGCTGATCCCGATGATCGTCATCTAGTCGAAGGGGAGTGGCTCGGCGATCAAGGACACGGCTCGGGCCCGAGCGGCTGTCATGCCGCGTCGGTGGTGCTGCCGGCAGAGCACCTCATAGGAGACAGATTCCGGCTCGTGGTCGGTCTCGCTCACGTCTCCCACGACCATCACTTCGCCCTCGGTCACCATCACCCCGTCGACGGTCCGTGCGTTGTGGGTGGCCCGCTGGCCGCACCAGCACAGGGCCTCGACCTGAAGCACCTGGGTGCGGTCGGCCAGCTCGACCAGTCGGGCGCTCCCGGGAAACAACCGACCACGGAAGTCGGTGAGGATGCCGAAGGCGAAGCAGTCCAGTTGAAGCTCGTCGACGATCTTGGCGAGTTGATCGATCTGGGCGGGAGAGTAGAACTGCGCTTCGTCGCAGATCAGAAAATCGAGCCGCACCCCGCGCATGAGTTCATCGACCACAGCTGCCCAGAAGTCGAACTCGAGACCCACTTCGATCGCCTCGTGCGTCAGACCGAGGCGCGAGGAAAGGGTCGCCTCGCCCGCACGATCGTGGGTGGTGTAGATGCGCCCTATCCGCCCTCGTGCCGTGTGGTTGTGATTGGTCTGCAAGGCAAGGGTGCTCTTTCCCGAGTCCATGGTCCCGGTGAAGAAGAGCAGTTCGGCCACGCGAGGATCCTGTCACAGCGGTCGGCCCTACGATGGCATGGTCCGACCCTGGAACCGAGGAGTCCGCCGGTGAATCGTCCTCGATCACGCCTGTCCGGACTCGTCGCCGCAGCCGAGCTCCGCGACCTCGTTGTCGCCCAGAGGGTGACCGTGGTGGATGTTCGCTACCGGATGGGGGGTCCGGGCGGTCTGGCAGAGTTCGAGCGCGGACACGTTCCCGGGGCGGCCTACGTTGATCTTGAGCGGGAACTAGCGGCGCCGCCCGGTCCGGGTGGGCGACATCCGCTGCCGGACCCTGCGATGTTCGCGACGGCGATGCGCCGCCACGGGGTCCGCCGCCACCAGCCGGTCGTGGTCTACGACGACTGGGCCGGACATGCCGCTGCTCGCTGTTGGTGGCTGCTCCGCCATCACGGGCACGACCAGGTCCGCGTGCTCGACGGCGCCTGGAGCGCATGGGTGGCCTCAGGTGCGCCGGTCGAGACGGGACCCCCCGTTCAACGGCCGGTGGGAGACTTCGTTGCGTCGGCGGGTCGGCTCCCCGTCGTCGATGCGGATCAGGTACCCGATGTGACAGTCCTGATCGACGCCCGCGCGGCGGAGCGCTATCGCGGCGAGATCGAGCCGGTGGATCCCGTCGCCGGCCGGATCCCCGGTGCGGTCAACGTCCCAACCAGCTCGAACCTCGGTGCGGACGGCCACTTCCTGCCGGTGGGCCCGCTTCGTGAGCTGTACGCCGACGTCGGGGCTCGACCCGGCGCGGACGTAGCGGTCTACTGCGGCTCCGGGGTCACGGCGTGCCACGACCTACTCGCGCTGGAGGTGGCAGGCATCACCGCGGCGCTGTATCCCGGTAGTTGGAGTGGTTGGATTGCCGACCCGGACCGCCCGATCGCGCAAGGGTGAGCGGTCCAGCGGTCGGTCACTCCTGCTGGCCGCCACCGAACATGATCTCGTCCCAACTCGGTACCGACGCGCGACCGCGAGACTTGCGCACCTGGCGGCGCGGCGGATCGTCGTGGGTGTCGGCGTCCAGCGGTTCCTCATCGGCGACGGACTCGGTCTCGTGGGGCGATGCCACAGCGGACTCGGCGGGGGAGTCCGGCTGTGCGCGGGCGAACACGCTGTCGAGGAAACCGACGTCGCGGGAGCCGGGGGCCCCCGCAACGGTGGGCTCGGGCCCCGCCTCGGGTACCGGCGCGCGCACGACCGGGACTTCGGTGGTGGCAGCCTCGCTCACGTCGTCCTCACGGACGAGTTCGATGGCGTCGTCGCCCAGGGGGAGCTCGTCCTCGGCGGGGACGGCCGACAACCGGCGTCGCGGGGCCTTGGCCGGCGCAGCCGGGGCGTCGCCGGGACGCATCGGGTCCTCACCGATCAGCCACCGGGCTTCGTCGTTCTCGGCGATCACGAAGTTGCCGGGAAGTTCGAATGCGAAGACGGCCTGACCGGGACGCCCATCGGCGGTGAAGTCTCCGGTGAGGTGCCACCTGCCGTCTTCGCGGCGCCAGGCATCCCACTGGACGCTGTCGGGGGCGACATTCATGGGTCGCAGGAGTGACTCCAGGGCCTCGCCCAGAGTGCGGGCACCGACATCGCCCCCTCGACGGCGGACCGACGCACGTTGCGCTCGGCTCGCCACGTGGGCGCGCTCGGCGAGAACGGGGCCGGCGAAGGCCATGATCTTCTCGACCGTGGTCTGGGCAGCTTGGGCCACTCGCTCTGGGGTCTCACCGGCCCTGATCCGAGCTTGGATGTCACGCGGACGGAGGCTTGAGTCCATTTCTATCTCCAACTGGCCGAGTCGAGCGTGCTCGCCGCGCAGCGCGGCTCGGAGCTTGGCGTCTACCGGAAGCGAGAATTCGGATCCCGCGCGGTCGACCAGCAACAGCCGTGAGCCGTCTCCACTCAGTCCCATCAGGGTGAGGTTCGTGGTCACCGCTCGCCGCTCCTTGGCCGAGGTATCGCTCCTGAACGGCGAGCCTACGCCAGCGCTGTCCGCCGCTCGGGTATGCCGCGCGGCGTGCCGACGGCGGAGGGGATCAGCCCTGGGGGCCCGCGCGCCGCAGCCGACGCAGAATCACCGTGCCGCTGAGGGCGGCGATAGCCCCTGAGGTGACCGGCACGAGGTAGCCACCCGTGGAGCCGGAGCGGTCGATCAGCGCGCCGGCGAGAGCAGCACCTGCACCGACGCCAGCGGCCAAGCCGGTGTGCGCGATGGACATCCCCTCGGTCAGCCGCCCACGGGGCACGATCACCTGGATGACCGACATCGCGGAGATCAGAGTGGGGGAGATGGCGAAGCCGGCCACCAGGAGCACCGCCCCCATCAGCCCCAGAGAGCCGATGAACGGCAAGGGTGCCATCGCGACCATCATGCCGACGCTGCCAACCGCCAATCGGAAGCCGGGGTCGCGCCGCCACTGCACGGCTCCGTACCAGACACCTGCCAGCAGGCTGCCGAACGCCCACAAGGCCAGCAGGGGGCCGGCCCACTGGGTCGCACCGAACTCCTCGGCGAACGCCACCGTGGTGACCTCGGCAGAGCCGAACAGCGAGCCGAGAGCGATCATGATCACGATCACGGGGGCGAGCGAGAGCCATGGCATGGGCGCCACGGCAACTCGCTCGGGACCACGACCTCGCGCCGGCGGCTCGGTGGCGTGCAGCGAGATGAACGCCAGGGTCCCGGCCGTACCCACCACGACGGCGACGCCCAACCCCGCCAGTGGATGCACCGACGTGGCGAGAAGGGTGACCAGCACGGGCCCGACGATGAAGACGGTCTCATCGGCCACCCCCTCCAGCGCGTAGGCGGTGGAGAGTCGCCCCGCATCGTCGATCGCGTGAGCCCACCTGGCCCGCACGCTCGACCCGATCTGCGGGAATCCCGCCCCCGCGGCGGCCGCGGCGACGGCGGCCGCGAGCGGGGGCCAGCCCAACTGGACGGCTGCCATCAACGCGATACAGCCGGCCGCGAAGACGGTCGCTGCCGCCAGCAGCACCTTCGATTGACCGAAGCTGTCGAGCAGGCGACCCTGCGCGATCGCGAAGACGGCATTCGACACGATGTAGGCCGCCGAGACGGTGCCCGCGAGCGTGTAGGACCCGGTCGCTCCGGCCACCAGCAGCACGATGCCGATGCCCATCATCGACATCGGCATCCGGGCGAGAAGGCCCGTCGCGCTGAAGGCGAGAGCGCCGGGCTCCGACAGCACCCGCCGATAGGTGGCGAACATTTGCGTGAGCGTAGGGCCGCCCGAGCCGTGCGACCCAATCCCACCCGCGACCGGCTGCCTGGAACCGCTCCCTACGATGGGGACATGTCACCGGCCGCTGTCGATCCCACGCCCTTCGATGCCTTGCTGTTGGTGTCCTTCGGTGGTCCGGAGGCACCCGAAGATGTGGTCCCGTTCCTGGAGAACGTCACCCGAGGGAGAGGTATCCCGCGGGAGCGTCTGGAGGAGGTGGGGGAGCACTACTTCGCCTTCGGCGGTCGGTCGCCGATCAACGACCTCAACCGCGAGTTTCTGGCCGCCGTGGAGGAGGACTTCCAGGCCGCAGGGCTCGACCTCCCGGTCTATTGGGGCAACCGCAACTGGGACCCCTTCCTCGCCGATGCGCTGCGGCAGATGAGCGCCGACGGCATCCAGCGCGCCGCCTGCTTCGTCACGTCCGCCTATTCGTCCTATTCGGGCTGCCGGCAGTATCGAGAGAACCTCGCCGCGGCCGCTGCCGAGGTGCCGGGTGCCCCGCGGCTGGATCGACTGCGGCACTACTTCAACCACCCGGGTTTCGTGGATGCGGCGACCGATGCCACCTTGGCCGCCCTCGCGAAACTCTCCGACGCACATCGCGACAAGGCGCATCTGTTGTTCGTGACGCATTCGATCCCGGACTCGATGAACGACAAGAGTGGGCCCTGGGGCGGCGCCTACCGCAAGCAGCACCTCAGCGTGGTCACCGAGATCAACGACCGGATCCTGTCGTCCACCGCGCGCCGGCATCCGGCCGAGCTGGTCTACTGCTCCCGATCGGGTCCACCCCGGGTCCCCTGGTTGGAGCCGGACGTCAACGACCGCATCGAGGCGCTGGCCGCAGCCGGCACGGGCGCCGTGGTGATGGTGCCGATCGGATTCGTGTCCGATCACATGGAAGTGGTCTACGACCTCGACACCGAAGCGATGGCCACGGCAGGGCGAGTGGGGGTCGAGGCGGTGCGCGCCGCCACCGCCGGCATCGACCCCCGATTCGTCGCGACCGTTCGTGACCTGTTGCTGGAGCGGGCCGCCGTCGAGCGTGGTGAAGACCCTCCCCGCGCAGCCGTGGGCGGCCAACTGGCCTCCCATGACCGGTGCCCGCCTGGGTGCTGTCCCAATCCGCGCGCCGAGTTGCCCACCATCGGCGGCAAGGAGTGACCTCGCTCGACACCGAGTTGTCCCACCTCGCCCACCAGGTCTCGTCGGCCGCGGCTGCGCTCATCCGCGAGCGTCGTCGAGGCGACGTCGCTGTGGCCGCCACCAAGACCAGCGGCACCGACGTCGTCACCGAGGTGGATCGAGCCAGTGAGGCGCTGATCAAAGGGATGCTCCGTGATGCTCGCCCCGGCGATGCCTTCGTCGGCGAGGAGACCGGGAGCGACGCGGGCGACGGGACGACAGCGGCCGAGGTGCGCTGGATCGTTGACCCGGTCGACGGCACCGTGAACCTCCTCTACGGCCAGCCGATGTATGCGGTGTCGGTGGCGGCGGAACTCAACGGGGAGGTGGTTGCCGGAGTCGTGGTCAACGTCCCTCAGAACATCACCTACTCCGCCGTCCGAGGCAGGGGGGCCACCAGGGACGGCGTGACGCTGACGGTGCGGCCAGAGGTTCCGGTCTCGCAACGTCTGGTGCTCACGGGCTTCAGCTACGACGGCGATCTTCGTGCGTTCCAGGGGGCGGCGATCGGGCGACTACTCCCGCACGTGCGCGACATCCGGCGGCTCGGGTCGGCCGCTCTCGACCTGTGCCTGGTCGCCGAAGGAGCCGCCGACGGCTACGTCGAGGAGGGCGTCCACGTCTGGGACTACGCCGCCGGCGCCCTGATCGCTCGCGAGGCCGGTGCCCGGGTGGAACTGACCCGCACGGCGCATGGCCGGGAAATGATCTGGTGCGCCCCGGCCGACGGCTTCGACGCCTTCGCGACGGCGGTTGCCGACTCCGGGTTGGGCGTCGCGCCTACCGCCTGAAAGTGGGGCCCTCTGGGGAATAGGAGAGGTGTGCACAATGTTCATTCGACACCAAGTGGACAGGTGTACGTCTTCGAGTGGGAATGGTGCACAATCTGGCGACTAGCCGCCCTGGTTTTGGAGGAAGGATCGGATGGCAACCGACTACGACGCGCCGCGCAAGACCGAAGAGGATCAGAGCGAAGAAAGCATCGAGGAACTCAAGGCCCGGCGCCACGACAAGAACTCCGGAAAGGTCGACGAGGACGAGGCCGAAGCGGCCGAGGCCTTCGAGCTTCCCGGTGCCGACTTGTCGCACGAGGAGCTCGCCGTCGAGGTGCGTCCTCGGCAGGAAGACGAATTCACCTGCATGTCCTGCTTCCTGGTGCATCACCGCAGCCAGTTGGCCGACGCCGACGCGCTGATCTGCCGCGACTGCGCCTGACCACCGCCATCACGTTCGATTCAGGTGGTCGGAGGTGGCGCGTCGGGGTGGGCCCGGTTGAGGTCGGCCGGAAGCTTGCCGGTCGACTTGATGTAGTAGTTCGCCGCCTTGCGGGTGGCGAGCATCCGCGCCAAGGCGATCAACGTGCCGCTGACGGCCGCCCAGGCGATCGCTTCGCGCAGGTCGACATCGGGGTCGGCCGGATTGGCGGGCGGGTTCTTGCCGGTCGCGGAACGCCAGAACGTGTTCAGGCCCTTCTTCGCCAGCGCAGCCGCGCCGAGCGCTGCCGCCAGGGAAAAAGCCGACCACAGTTTGGATTCCGATGCCATCACCACTCCTGCCGTGAGTTTCGCGCTACCTGACGTGTGGGGCCAACCCTAGTCGGAGGCGTTGAGGGGGAGCCGCCCGCGGGCGGTGTCGAGCGCAGCGACCACGCGTTCGGGGTGCCGGCTCGCTACCAGCCAATAGGGCGTGGGGTCCGCTGGGTCGATGAGCTCTACCTTGACCGCCCGGCGAACGTAGGGCCGCAGCAAGAGGTAGGCCCGTGCGTCGGCATCCCGACCGGCGACGAACCGAGACTGCTCGGGGTCCAAGGCGGTCGCGATCCCGAGATGGCGGAGTGGGATCTGAGCTCGACCCGCACGGAAGACATCGCCGTCGACCTGCACCCGAGCGGCGCCGTAGGTCAAGAACGCCAAGGAAATGATTCCGGCCGCGGCGGCGGTGATGGACCAGACCACCCACAGCGCGTCGGCGGGGAAGGCGACCACGAAGGCGAGACACAGGCTGGCCACCATCATCGTGCCTTGCGCCCACCATCGCAGCGGCACACCCAGACGTTCGTCATACTCCACGGACCCAGCCTAGATCCGACGCCTGCGGGAGAGCCGGCGCGGTAGGGTCGCCGCCGTGATCATCCCGCCGGTCGAGCCTTCCTCGTCGTTGACCGTCAGAGTCCAGCGCCTCGACCCCGAGCTGCCCCTGCCCAGCTATGCCCACCCTGGCGACGCCGGTGCAGATCTGTATGCGGCGATCGACGTCGCCCTGACGCCGGGGGAGCGGGCGCTGGTTCCCACCGGGATCGCGATCGCCCTTCCGGCGGGGTTCGTGGCGCTGGTCCATCCTCGGTCGGGGCTGGCGGTGCGGCACGGGTTGTCCATCGTCAATACGCCAGGCACGATTGATGCGGGCTATCGCGGCGAGATCAAGGTATTGCTGATCAACCAGGACCCCCGTGAGGCGATCCACCTGCGACGAGGCGATCGGATTGCCCAGCTGGTGATCCAGCGCTGCGAGCGGGCCGACTTCGTCGCGGTCGATGTCCTCGATGCCTCGCAGCGCGGCGATGGCGGGTACGGTTCTACGGGCGGCTTCTCATCGATGCCGTCCACCGAGGAGTGAGAGAAGCAACATGTTCGGGCGCAAGAAGTCGACCGCATCAGCGGGCCCGTCGTCGACGGACTCGACCCCTGCCGCTGCCTCCGCAATCGAGGGAACGACGACGCATCCCACCGGTCCGTTCGATGCGGAGTCGGTGCCCGACGAGGTGCAGCGGGTCGACCTCGGATCACTCCGGATCGCTCCCAGCCCTGGCCGAGAGTTGCGGCTCCAGGTGGACGAGCAGTCGGGCGAGGTGCAGTCGGTGTTGCTCGCCGGTGCCGATGGCGCCATGGAGTTGCGCGCGTTCGCGGCCCCACGTGGCGGAGACCTCTGGTCCGAGGTGATGCCTCAGCTCGCGGCCGACGTCGCCCAGCGTGGCGGCACCGCCACCGAGCGCACTGGCCCCTGGGGCCCGGAGTTGGTGTGCCGGGTGCCGGTAGCCAAGGCCGACGGCAAGCCCGGCGGCATCCAGTCCTCACGGATGATCGGCGTGAACGGCGCCCGTTGGCTGGTGCGCGCAACGCTCTTGGGCCACCCTGCCACCGAGCCCGACTCGGCCCAGGAGTGGGAAGATGCCCTGGCGGCGCTCGTCGTGAGCCGCGGCGACGGCGCCATGCCGGTGGGCGACCCCCTTCCGTTGCGACTACCGCCCGATGCCAAGCGAGCCGAATAGAGACCCAGATGTCCGATAATCGGATTCGCAAAGCGCTCTCTCGTTGGGCGAACACCGCCGATCAGCACAACCGTGATCTGCGGGAGGCCTACACCGACGAGAGCCACGACTGCATCGCCGACGCCCCCGATCG
Source organism: uncultured Actinomycetota bacterium (assembly GCA_963781605.1). GTDB lineage: Bacteria > Actinomycetota > Actinomycetes > Propionibacteriales > Nocardioidaceae > Nocardioides. The sequence goes on along the minus strand of CAWAGO010000007.1, from coordinate 7,245 downwards.
TCAAACCGTGAGCTTGCGCGGTGTCGTCAGCACCGTCACCTTGCGGCCGCGCGGCGGGGTGCCCGCACTGGAGGCCGAACTGGACGACGGTACCGGCTCCATCGTGGTGATCTGGCTGGGACGACGCCGAATCGCGGGCATCAGCCCCGGACGCGGCATCCGCGTCCAGGGACGGATCGGTGTTCAGGACGGGACACGGGTGATGTTCAACCCACGTTACGAGTTGCTGCCGTGACCACGGACGTGACCTCGGTCGAGGCCCTTGTCCGCAAGCAGCTGGCCGAGGCTCTGGGGGGCCGGCGTGGCATGGTCGAGGCCGCCGTCCCCACCCTGACCTTCACCGTGACGTGGCTGGTGGCGAAGGACCTGCGCACCGCACTTGTCCTCAGCGTCGCGATCGCCAGCGTCCTGCTGGTCATCCGGTTGGTGCAGCGCTCATCGATCCAATTCGTGGTCAACGCCTTGGTCGGCATCGGGATCGGCTGGTTGTTCGTTGCGATGGCGGCCCGGTCGGGCGCCAGTGAGCAGGACCAAGCGTTGGCCTATTTCCTGCCGGGCATCCTCTACAACGCCGGGTATGCCGTCGTGATGGCCTTGACGGTGCTCATCGGTTGGCCGTTGGTCGGCTTCATGGTGGGCAGCGTTACCGGAGACCCTACGGCCTGGCATGCCGACAAGGCGGTCGTGAAATTGTCTGGGATTCTGACCTGGCTGCTCGCGGCGCCCTGCGTGCTCCGGGTGGCGGTGCAGGCGCCTATCTGGTTGGCGGGCAAGTCGGGCAGCCTCGACCCGGAGGCCGCGGTGGCGATCCTCGGGGTCGCCAAGATCGTCTTGGGCTGGCCGTTGCAGTTGCTCACCCTCGCTGGGATGGTCTGGCTGCTGAGCCGCAATCACACGCCCCTCGAGCCAGTCGGCGAAGCGACGACCGCGACGGCGGACTGACGATCTAGCCGCCGTGACCGACGGGGGAGAGCAGTCGCTCGAGTTGGTCCTCGATCTCGGCCGGGACGACGAACAACAGTTCGTCCCCGACCTCGACGGGTTGCTCGGGGTCGGGTGTGTAGACCTGACCGTCGCGCAGGATCGTCACCAGCGCGCAGTTCTCCGGCAGCGGGATCAGACCGCTGGGTGTCCCGACATACGGCGACTCCGCCGGCAGCGTCATCTCGACGAGGTTGGCGTTGCCCTGACGGAACGTGAACAACCGGACCAGATCGCCCACGGTGACCGCTTCTTCGACCAGCGCCGACATGATCCGCGGGGTGGAGACATTGACGTCGACCCCCCACGCCTCGGTGAACAGCCACTCGTTGTTGGGGTGATTGACCCGGGCGACCGTGCGAGGGACGCCGAACTCGGTCTTGGCGAGCAGCGACGTGACCAGGTTGACCTTGTCGTCGCCGGTCGCCGCGATCACGACATCGCATTCGGCGACCCGCGCCTCCTCCAAGGAGGACAGCTCACAGGAGTCGGCAAGAAGCCACTCGGCCTCGGGGACCCGTTCGGGCTGGTTGGCGCCTGGCTCCCGGTCGATCAGAAGGACCTGGTGTCCGTTGGTGATCAACTCCCGGGCGATGGAACGCCCGACTGCTCCGGCTCCGGCGATGGCGACGCGCATAGGTTCAAGCCTCCTCGGGGCCGTTCTGAAGCACGGTATAGGCCCGGCCGGCGTTCTCTTCGCGCATGACCAGGTGCAGGAGGTCGCCCTCTTGCAGCACGGTGTCGCGGCTGGGCAACATGCCCTCACCCAGCCGGTCGATCCAGGCGATCCGGCTGCGGCATTGATCCTGCAGGCTGATCGTGCGCTGGCCCACCCAGGAATCGGGAACCTCGATCTGATCCACCCGAATCGTCCCCGACGGGTCGCGGAAGTCCGGCTCGGCGCCGGCCGGCAGCAACCGACGCAGCACCTGGTCAGCCGTCCACTTGACCGTGGCGACGGTCGTAATGCCCAACCGTTGATAGACCTCGGCGCGGCCGGGGTCGTAGATCCGGGCCACGACCTCCTGGATCCCGAACGTCTCACGGGCCACGCGGGCCGCGATGATGTTGGAGTTGTCACCGCTGGAGACGGCCGCGAACGAGTCGGCCCGCCGAATCCCCGCCTTCTCGAGCACCAACTGGTCGAACCCGAATCCGGTGACCTTGTCGCCGTTGAAGTCGGGTCCGAGGCGGCGAAAGGAGTCGGGGTCGGTGTCGATGACCGACACCGTGTGGTTGCGCTCTTCCAGACTCCTGGCGAGCGTGGCTCCCACGCGGCCGCAGCCCATGATGACGACGTGCACCCCCACACGCTAGCGGAGGAATGACCCGGTTGAGTCGATCAGGGTCTAGCCTTTCCCATCGTGGGTGTTGGTGACGTCTCCAAGCGGATCCTGATTGGGCGCAAGCTTCGCAGCTCGCAGCTCGGTGAGACGCTCCTGCCCAAGCGGATCGCGCTCCCGGTGTTCGCCAGTGACGCCCTGTCGTCGGTGGCCTATGCGCCGGACGAAGTGTTCATCATGCTGGCCGCCGCCGGCGCGTCGACCTATGTCTGGTCGTGGAAGGTCGGCATCGCCGTCGCCTTGGTGCTGCTCACCGTCGTGGCGTCCTACCGACAGACGGTGCACGCCTACCCCTCGGGTGGCGGGGACTACGAGGTGGCCACGGTCAACCTCGGGCGCAATGCCGGTGTGACGGTCGCCAGCGCACTGCTGGTCGACTACGTCTTGACCGTCGCCGTCTCGATCTCGGCCGGTGCGCAATACGCCGCCGCCGCCCTGCCGACGCTCAGCGGGCACGAGGCCACTGTCGCGACGGTCATGGTCATCGTCCTGGCAGCGGCGAACCTCCGCGGTGTGCGCGAGTCGGGGAACTTGTTCGCCATCCCGACGTACGCGTTCATGGTCGCGATCTTGGGCATGTGCGGCTTCGGCATCGTGCGGTTGCTCGCCGGGAATCTCCCGGACGCCGAGAGCGCCCACCTCACCATCCTGCCCGCGGAGGGCTGGGATGAGCCGCTGACCACGATCGGTCTGACGATCCTCCTGGCGCGCGCCTTCTCCTCCGGGTGCGCCGCCTTGACCGGGGTCGAGGCGATCTCCAACGGGGTCCCGGCCTTCAAACGCCCGAAGAGCCGCAACGCCGCCACCACACTGTTGTTGCTCGGGCTGATCGCGGTGTCGATGATGATGAGCGTCATCGTGCTCGCCCATCAAATGAGCATCCGCTACGTCGACCCACACGAGCTCGAGCGGCTGATCCAACCCGACGGCACTCCGGTGCCCGCGGACTTCGACCAGCACACGGTGATCGCCCAGATCGCCGCCGGCGTGTTCCAGGAGTTCCCCCCCGGCTTCTACTTCGTGGTCACCGTGACCGGGATCATCCTGGTGCTGGCGGCCAACACGGCCTTCAACGGCTTCCCCGTGTTGGGTTCGATCCTGGCTCACGACGGCCTCGCCCCTCGGTCACTCGGATCGCGTGGCGACCGGCTGGCCTACAGCAATGGCATCGTGTTCTTGGCCGTCATGTCGATTCTCTTGATCCAGGTGTTCAACGCCGAAACCACCAAGTTGATCCAGCTCTACATCGTCGGCGTCTTCGTTTCGTTCAACCTCAGTCAGCTGGGGATGATCCGGCACTGGACCAGACATCTCGCCACGGAGCGGGACGCGGCGGCACGCCGCCGGATGTATCGGTCGCGCGCGATCAACACGTTCGGCCTCGGAATGACCGCCGTCGTGCTGGTCATCGTCGTCGTCACCAAGTTCTTAGCCGGCGCCTGGATCACTCTCCTGGCGATGGCGGGCTTCATCGCGATCATGAAGGGCATCAGCCGTCACTACGCCGGTGTCGAGAGCGAACTGACCGGTGACGAGGAGGACAAGGTGCTTCCGACGCGGGTCCACGCAGTGGTGCTGGCGTCCAAGCTGCACAAGCCCACGCTGCGGGCGCTGGCCTTCGCCAAGGCGACTCGACCCAATGCGCTCGAGGCGGTCTACGTGTCGGTTGACCAGGAGGCTACCGACGCGCTCCTTAAGGAGTGGGACGAGCGACGCATCGACGTCCCACTCAAGGTGCTGCACTCCCCCTACCGCGAGGTGGTCCGCCCGATCGTCGACTACGCCAGCGCCATCCGATCGGGCAATCCACGAGGAGTGGTCGCGGTCTACATCCCCGAATACGTCGTGGGTCGCTGGTGGGAGCAACTCCTGCACAACCAGACCGCCCTGAGGCTGAAGACCCGCCTGCTGTTCACGCCCGGGGTCATGGTCATCTCGGTGCCGTTCCAGCTGAAATCGTCGATCATCGCCAAGGATCGCGGCGACCGCGAATACTTCCGCGCACACGCAGGAGACCTCAGACGCGGACGCGTCGTCGACGACGAGTCGGGGCTGCAGATCCACCGCGGTCGCGACGAGTGACCCGACAGCAGCGGCGCCGGACACCGAAGGGCGCCTCGCGCGTCGGGGAGCGCTACGAGGCGGAGGTCGGGGCCGTCGCTCACGGCGGTCACTGTGTGGCCCGGGTCGATGACCAGGGGACCGGTGGTCAGCGAGTCGTCTTCGTCCGGCATACCCTGCCTGGCGAACGGGTGGTCTTGGAGATCACCGAAGGCACTGACGGGGACCGGTTCTGGCGAGCCGACGCCGTGGAGATCTTGGCGGCGGCGGCTGGACGGGTGTCCGCGCCATGCTCCGTGGCCGGCCCCGGTCTCTGTGGGGGCTGCGACTTCCAGCACGTCGCCCTGCCGGTGCAACGCGAGCTCAAGGCCGCGGTGGTGCGCGAGCAGTTGGTTCGGCTGGGTGGTCGAGACGTCGACGATCCGGTGGTCGCCGGTTTGGTGGTCGAGGCGGTCCCTGGCGACCAGGAAGGCCTGCGCTGGCGCACACGGGTGCGATGGGCGACGACGCACGACGGCCGTCGGGGCCTGCGCGCCCACCGCTCCCACCGCGTGATCCCCGTCGACGACTGCCTCATCGCCCTCCCCACCCCAGCCGAGACGTCAGGTCTGGGCGGTGAGGCGTCAGGTCTGGGCGGTGAGGCGTCAGGTCTGGGGGTCTCGACAGGTCACCAACCGTTTCGGGGTCTCGACGGGCTCGGACGGTGAGCTGCTCGAACTGGTCGAGATCACGCGACCCCAACCTGCGGCGCACCAATTCGCTCTCGCCTCCGATGGGTTCTGGCAGGTCCATCCGGGTGCCCCGGTGGTGCTGGTGGAAGCGGTGCTCGATGCTCTGGCTCCACGACCGGGTGAGCGGGTGCTCGACCTTTACGCCGGCGCCGGATTGTTCGCGGCATTCTTGGCCGACCAAGTTCTTCCCGCCGGACACGTGACGGCGATCGAAGGCGACTCGACCGCCGCTCACACGCCATTGCCAATCTGGGGGAGCGGGCCACTGTGATCGCCGGAGAGGTCGCCTCGGCGCTCCGGGACAGCGCCCCGGAGACCGTTGATCTTGTGGTGATGGACCCGCCTCGCCAGGGTGCCAAGGCAGAAATAGTCCGCGCGGTGGTCGCCCGGAAGCCGCGGGCGGTGGCCTACGTGGCCTGCGACCCGGCCGCGCTGGCTCGCGATCTGGGCACCTTCGCCGACCTCGGGTATCAGCTCACCCGCCTTCGCGGGTTCGACCTATTCCCGATGACCGTCACGTGGAGTGTGTCGCGCTGCTGAAAGAGCGCCGCTGACCTGCGGAAACGCAGTCCAGAGAGTTACTGGCAGGTCTTTAGAAGCGCGCTTATGGCGCGCTTTGCCCACAGAGAACCCGGCCGATTCTGCGTTTGGGGCCGCGACGGACTCCGACGCACCTACGGCGTCACCCGGGGGCGCGATGTGCCACGCCGCCCGTGGCCCAACCTCGCCGGGCAGACCGCCAAACTCAGGGCCGCCGGCGAAGCATCTGCCACATGCCGGCCATGGATGACCTGCCATCGAAGCCCAGACGCGCGTAGACCGGCTGGGCCTCGGCGGTGGCGAACAACCCTACGAAGGCATCGCCCCCCGATCTCTCGTGGACGAGGTCCAGCAGCCGTTCGGTGACCCGAGTCCCGAGGCCTTGGCCTTGCGACTCGGGGCGGACGGCGATGTCCTGAAGGTAGAAGAAGAAGGCGCCATCACCCACGACGCGTCCCATCGCGACGGCGGTGCCGTCGTCCGAGATGGCTACGACGCCGCAGCAGGAGCCCTGGAGCGAAGCGGGCATGACGTCCCAGCGGAACGCATCGCCCCAACCGACGGATACCGCCAGGGCCCGGTGTTCGTCCGGCGTGGGCACACGGTCGACCAGTCGATAGCTCATGTCACCTGGTATTTCCGCCAGTCCCTGTCGCCTTCGCTCGGCGCGGGGCGGGGCGGGTCGCGCGTGACCTCCGGCTCGTCGGGCTCGCACCCGGGCCGGTTGGTGAAGTCGGGCATGATCACCACACCATCGTGTCCGGGAAACCGGGTCAGGCCGGTACGGCAGCGATGTCGCGGCCCAGATAGCGCAGCAGCTCCCGGTGAGCAGGAGCGCCTGGTTCTGCGGGCCGCTCAGCGTCGAAGATGCCGGGCACCCGGAACGAGTCGGTGCCCATGTCACGCATCAGGCCGAGCAGCCAGCTGGCGAGCTCGCCGTCCGCCAGCTCCTCGTGACCGATCGCGACAGCGAGGTCCAGACCGTGGACCAGCACTTCGGTGATGTGAACGACAAGCGCCATCTCGGCCGGCACCCTCCCGAAGGCTAGATCGAACACGGTGTCCATGGCGCCGGGTCGCATCCATGCCTCGAGGTCGGCCGTGGCGGCGGCGTCGTACGCCGCCGCTGGGTTGTTGCCGAGCCAGTTCGTCGCGTCGTGGTCATAGCCGGTGGAGTCGCCAGTGAGCTGGGCGGTGTAGATGCGGAGGCCGCCGACCAGGTGGTTCGCCTCATCTCGGACGTCCCAGCCGTGACACGGCGTGGGCGCTGTCCACTGGTCGTCGCTGATGGCGTGCATGACGTGTGACGTGCGGTCGAGAGCGATGGCGAGATGGTCGATCATGAGAGTTCCGTTCTGTGGACGCAGGTGTGCGCAATTCGGGATGTGGGGACAGCGGCCACGGCACCCAGATTCCAATTGTGGGGTAGGTGGCCACGACAGTTGACTCGTGATGCAAGCGGGTCAACGTCACTGGAAGGATCTCCCGAACGACGGAGCCGTCGCATCGGCGTGGTTGCCGAAACCGTCCGTGCCTAGCGGCCGGCTCGGACCTGGCCGATTGACGTAGATGCGCGCCCCCACTGGTCG
>CAWAGO010000006.1:0-196097 GCA_963781605.1 uncultured Actinomycetota bacterium | reverse complement strand
GATAGTGAGAATCGATGAAGAGCGATGAGCTATTTAGCCAACTTAAGTCTCCGCTTTACGACCCCGTTCTCTTTGCTCGGACTCCTGGGAGCAGGATTCCTGGCTCTTTGGTCGCTCCATACAAGCACGAAGCCACGTATCCTGCGAGCGCAAGCGTGGCCGCCCGCCTTCTCGGTTGGGCCCGGCGACAACGCCACCCGACGTGAGCAAACGAACCCCAATGCGGCAAGATGCAGCGGGTTCCTGGCCGCATGCGGCAAGATGCAGCGGGTTCCTGGCCGCGCGACTTCGCGGCACAATCGCGCGCCCTCGGACTGGACGTGGATCGACGCGTTCGAATCAGGCGGGGGTGGCGCGTTCGCGCGCGGTTCGCCTGGCCAGCACGAAGGCCCCCCTGGCGAGGAGCGTCTGCCCGATCATCTCGGGAAGGCCCACACCGACTCCAACAATGAGCGTCGCTCCGCCTACCCACACGGCAAGGAACCCGAGGATCCCCCACACGGGGTGTGGCAGCCTCCAGGTCAAGAGCGCAGTGTCTCACGGGCACATCGCCACGGTGCCCGGACCGCGGCCGTAGGGGGCACTGGCCGAGTGGAGACGCCACGCGGGGTTTGGGGTCGGGCAGGCGCGTCGACTGCCGATGTCTTACATTTTGTGCGACACTTGGCGTATGGCTGACACGACTACCTTTCGCCCCGATGAGGACGCCGAGCGAGCGCTGGAGGTGCTGACCAGTGACGGCACACCGGTCTCGGCTGCGGTGCGCGCGGCGTTGATCGCAGCCGCGCGGGAACGAGCTCGCGCGAGTCTGCGCGTGGAGGCGGAGGCGGTGGCGGCCGACAGCAGGACCGTGCGGAGGCCGCGCAGGTCCTGCGCGACATGGAGACGCTGCGTGCGTGGTGAGGTCTTCCGCCTGCGTGCTCCGCGCAGCGCGAGGGGGCACGAGCAGGCAGGACCCCGCTTCGCCGTGGTCGTTCAGTCCGATGACCTGCCGCTGTCGACGTTGCTGGTCGCACCAACCTCGACCTCGGCAAGGCCAGCGAGCTTTCGACCGCAAGTGGAGGTCGCTGGCCTGAGCACGCGCGTGTTGGTCGAACAGACCGCCGCCGTCGACCCCACCAGGCTCGGCGACCACGTCGGCAACCTGGCGTACGACGAACTACGTGAGGTCGAAGCCGCGCTGCGACTGGTCCTCGAGCTGTAGCCCTACCCGACCCCATCAGGCGACGTCGACGCGTCTGGTGGGCCAGGCCTGGTTGCTAGACGCCGGCGACGTAGGCGGTGAGGAAGTGGACGCCGTGGCGGTCGAGGTTGCCTCGCGCTCTGTCGTAGTGCTCGGTGGTGCGAGGGTCGGCGTGGCGGGCGAGGATCTGCGCGTCACGAAGCGGCACGCCGGCGTCCAGGGCGTTGGTGATCGCCGCATGCCGCAGCGAGTGTGGGCTGATGTGCCGCGGGATGCCGGCTGCCTTCGCGATCCGGGCGACCATCCGATACACGTCACGCCGGTCGATCGGGTTCCCGGAGACCGGCCGCAGTACCAGCGGACCGGTGGTGCGCTCCCCTCGGCAGGCCTCCAACACCCGCAGGACGGGGACAGTGAGTGGCATCGTGGCGGGCTTATTGCCCTTCCCGACCAGGTGCAGCACCCGGTGGCCGCGCAGCGTCTCGGCGTAGTCCTCGATCCGTACCGCGGCAGCTTCGGAGGCACGCAGCGCGTTGATGCCCAGCAGGAACGCCAGGGCGCCGTGATGGACCGTGAGGGTCTGGGCGACCTGGAGGAACCGGATCAGCTCCAGGCGATCCAGGCCTTGGGTGCGGGACTCGTCGCGGTGGACCTTGGGAAGCCGGGCGTACACCGCGGGATCGGCGGCGATGGTCCCGTCGATGTGGGCGAACCGGAAGAACCCGCGAACGCCGTGCATCATCGTCACCACCGAGGAGTCCTGAAGCCCAGACCCTCCGAGCTGGCGGATGTAGAGCTCGACGTGCGCGCGTTGGATCCCGATCAGCGGGTCCAGGTCGTTGGCCTCGCACCAGGTGAACCAGCGGCGCAGCTGGAGGGCGTACAGGACATGGGTGCGGCCGGAGTAGCGGGCCAGGTAGGACACCGCGGCCAACTGGGCCGGCGACATCACCATCGGCTGGAACGGCAAGAGAGTGCTGGCAGACATCGTGGTCACCTCATGCGGCGGGGTCAGAACCGACCCCAACCACACCGCCGCCGACACGGCGGGGCACTCGAACAGACAAACGCTACGCCAGCACCGACTGCATCCGCAGGTGGCGGTAGGACGCGAGTTCATCTGTGCGCAGGTTCACCCGGAACACGTTCCGCCAGAGGAGGCCCACGAAGCCGATCGTCAAACGGACGGCAGTTGCCCGATCGGAGTGCCTCACAACGGGCCGCTTCGCCCAGTCCTGCAGCGCGTTGTTCTGATCGACGTTAAGCGCTGTGGGGAGGGTTCTCGCTCCGGCCGGACCTGAGATGCACATGAAGTCGCGCCCCGCACGGGCCCAACACTGGGCTACAGCAGATCGGTGGCCATCGCGATCAAGAGGTCGGCCTCCTCGCGTGTGAACAGCTTGCCCGGTGCCGGCAGACAGCACTTGGCCTCGACCTGGTTGATGAACGCGGCGTAGTTTCCCTGTTCCAGCTTGGCGTAGAGCCCGCTGCTGCCCGGGCCGCCCTGCGGGATGATCGAGTTGAGAACGTCGGAGAGCGTGTCGGGCTGGTCGCAGGCGAACAGACCACCGACCGGTGTCGACGGCACGCCGGCGAGCTTATCGAGCGAGTTGGGATTGCTGCCACCGTCGTAGCCCAGGACGAGCATGTTCGCGATCGTCGGTTCGCCGCAGTTGTTGAACTCGTACTCGCCACCGACTCCGGAGTAGTCGATGTTCACGCCGTCCCCGATCAGCGCAGCACACTCTGCGAACGACGAACACGATTGACCGTGGCGCGTCACTCCGACGATTTCCTCGGCGATCTGTGCCGGATCGTCGCTCCCGGCGATGGCCGCAGCCAGAGCAGCGATCACGATCGCGTCGTAGGTCTCGCCTGCGTAGTGCGACGGGACGACGCCGAGGGCGTCGAGCCGGGCGGCAAACTCAGCGTCTCGAACCTCGGGGTCGTAGACCGTAGCCCGCAGACCGTTCACCACGTCGGCCGAAACCACGCCGCCGATCCCACCGATGAACCCCTCGACACCCCATACGTTCACGCCTTGGGCGGGCCCGATGCCGGCGGCGTCGAGCCCGAGCAGGATCGGCACGGTCTCCTCAAGGCCGACGAGCAGCAGCCCGTCAGCGTCCGCGTCCTCGATGTCATTGACCGTGCTGTCGAACGGGCCCTCGGCGTCGTAGGGGACCATCGTCGGCGTGTTGCCCGTGAGCAGCTCGAACGCCGACGCGAACGCTGAAGCGGTGCTGATGCCGTAGTTGTCGTCGACAAATGCGACCGTGGCGGTGCTGCTCTCGGCGGCGATCTGCTCGGCAAGAACGGTGCCCACCACCGCATCCGACGGCGACGTGCGGAAGTACAAACCGTCATCGGGGTAGTTGGTGAAGTCTGCCGCCGTGTTCGCCGGCGAGATCTGAATTCTTCCGGCACCGGTGATCTTGTCGATAATCGTTCCTGAGATGCTGGACGAAAGGGCGCCCACGATCACCTGGGTGTCGCCGGCGAGATAGCCGTCGACGGTCGCGTTCGCGACCTCCGGGTCGGCCGCCGAATCACCCTGGGTGAGCTGGACGGGGCGGCCGAACACGCCGCCCGCGGCGTTGATGTCCGCGACGGCGAGTTGGGCCCCGGTTATCGTCGGTGGCCCGAGGAACGCAAGCGGACCAGTTGCCGGCAGCACGGTGCCGATCTGCAGCGGACCCGGCGGCTCGGGTTTGCTGGCACCGGCCGACCCCGCAGCAAGCTGCACGACCACCAACGGAACCACGATCCCCGCCGCGGCGAACGTTCTACGACGAGCAACCTTCATGATGCCTCCCCGAGCGCTGCAGGCATCGCGTCGACGCCACGCAAGGCATCAAACCTACTCGGGTGTCCGGAGTCACACCACCGTCCGCTCATCTCCACGCTTGTCACCTGGTCCTACGACTTGCTCCACGAACCACTGCGCATTGACGTCTCGGGGACCTGATAGACGCGTCCTTTGCCGCCACGGGGCCCCACGTGTGACGCGGCCCTACGCGGCGGAATGCCCATCTCGAGGAGTGCGCCCGACTGGCGGCGCTATGACGCAGCGTGGTGGTGTAGCCACTCGGCGATGCCCGTCACGTCGATCCCTCCCGCCGCAGCAGAAAGCATCATCTGCTCGGCCTCGTCGACCGAGTAGGTCAGATCCCGTCCATTGAGGAGGTGGAAGACACGGCAGGCGGACCATGCCAGACGCTTGTTCCCGTCGACGAGAGCATGGTTGCGGACAAGGGAGTGCAGCAACGCGGCGGCCTTCTCCTCGAACGACGGATAGGCGTCCTCGCCGAAGACGGTGGTCAGGGGTCGGGCCGCCGCGGCCGCGAGCAGGCCCGCGTCCCGGACGGCGACATCGTCGAGCACGCCCGCGGCGATCTCAAGGAGGTCGCCCACAGTCAAGAACTCGAACTGCTCCTCGGTCACTTGCTCAGGCGCTCGAGGAGCTCCTGGTCCTCAGCGCGAACCCGCTCTATGGCCCCGAGCAGTCGCGCGGGGCGGTCCGAGACGTAATGGGCGATCGCGGTCTTGGCGACCTCCTGCATCGATCTCCCCTCCTGTTCGGCCTTCGCGCGCAGGGCTTCGCTCTCCTCGTCACTCAGCCGCAAGTTCATCGCCATACCCACCATGGTACCAGTCCGGTACCGCTTTCGTGCGGTGCACGACTTTCGTGGCGGACCCCTGAACTGTCCACCCGTTTGAGAGTTCTAGTTGGTTGTTGCTGGTCCAGTGGCCGCGTACTCGGCGGGAGTGAGATCTCCTCAGCGAGGAGTGCGGCCGGTAGGTGTTGTACTCGGTTCGCCAGGCCTCGACGATGACCTGGGCTTCGTGCAGGGTAGCGAACTCCTCGACGTTGAAGAGCTCGTCGCGGGCGCGGCTGTTGAAGGACTCTACGAAGGGGTTCTCCCACGGCGAGCCGGGCTCGATGTAGGTGGTCCTGACGCCGGCCAGTCGGCAGTAGTCACGGATCGCCCAGGCGATCATCTCCGGGCCGTTGTCCATCCGCACGTGCACGGGCGCCCCGCGTCGGGCGACCAGTGCGGTGATGGTCGTCGACGACCTCATCGGCGGTGCAGGAACGACCCACCCGCATCGCCAGGGCCTCCCGGGTGTGCTCGTCGACCACGTGGAGGGACTTCAGTTGGCGGCCGTCGTTGGTGGAGTCGAACTGGAAGTCGATGGCCCACACCTGGTTGGGGTGGACCGCGCGGAGCCGTTGGGAGTCCTCGGTGCGGGTGCGGCGGCGCTTGCGGGTGCGGACCGGGCGACGGAGCCCTTCCTCGCGCCACAACCGCTGGACCCGCTTGTGGTTCACCGCTCGTCCACGGGTTGGTGGTGTCGCGACGCAGCAGCCGGTAGGCCATCCGCCAGCCCCACCGTGGATGCTTCCTGGCGATCCGGCGGAGCTCGGCACGAAGCCGGCTCTCCTCATCGGGCCGTGACCGCGCGGGAAGCCGACACGTCGATCGATGCGTGCCGATGACCCGGCAGGCTCGGCGTTGGGAACCCCGAACCGTTGCTGCAGATGGCCAGCGGCCCTGCGGCGACGGTTCGGGGTCAGAAGTTTCCCTCCGCCAGCTCCTTCAGCATGTCGATGTCCAGGGCCTCGTTCGCGACCAGCTTCTTCAGCCGGGCGTTCTCCGCCTCGAGTTCCTTGAGCCGCTTCGCCTCGGTGGCCTTCATCCCGCCGTACTGGGACCGCCACCTGTTCCACGTCGCCTCGGAGATCTCCAGAGTCCGCAGGACAGCGCCAGGTCGCCGCCGCCGTTCAAGATCCGCTCACCCTCGGCGAGCTTGCGGACCACCTGCTCGCGGTATGCCGGTGACGCTTCATCGTGATCATCCTCCTCGCCCAATCATGGGCTCTCGGACTCTCACATCAACTGGACCACCAGTAGGACGTGGCCGCCTTCGCGGCGGTTAGACGCAGGTCGGGCTTGGGCATCGCGCCTACCGACTTGCTCCCCACCGGCCTTCCGGCAGCACTGCTCGCAGTCGATCTGGCCGGACCCGCAGGATGAACAAGCGTTCGGGAAACGCAACCGCAGTCTTTCGGTAACCTTCGAAGCGATGGAGCGGGGCGAAGCCGGTGCCGGTGTCGTAGAAGCCGCTGACTGGCAAACTTCCCGAGGAGCGTCCGTGTCCGGTGAGCAGAGTGATGCCGTCGAACCGGACGACGGAGATGACGCTGCCGACCGTGAGCTCGTGGAGCGCGAGCGCTCCGAGATCCGGAAGTTCGTCAAGGAACTGAGCGGAGACGACATCAAGTCGGGCGGCTGGTTCGCCAAGCTGCTTGCCCAGTCCCTGACTGCCTACACGAACAAGGTGGACTGGCACTACTTCCAATCGAAGTACGAGGGAGTGCCGGCCGACGCGATCGTCGAACAGCGGATCAAGATGGCGTCGCGGTACGCGGCGATCGAGGGCGGGTTATCGGCTAGTGCCTACACGGGCACCATCGCCGCGACGATCGGTTCGGCCGGTGGGGCCTCGCCCGCGACGATCCCCGCCGCGGTCGTGACAGTGATGGCCGACGTGGTGTACGTCACTCAGTTGCAGCTCCGGCTCGCCTACGACGTCGCCGTCCTGTACCGCATTCCGCTTGACCTTTCCGACCCCGACGATCTGTGGAAGCTCATCCGGGTGGCCTTCACCATCAAGGGCGGTGAAGTCGCCCGTGAGGGCGTGGTCAAGGCGGTCCCGGTGCTCGTGCGGCCACTAGTCAAGCGCTTCTACTCGAAGGGTGTGCTCAGCGCGGCGAAGGGACTCCCGATCGTGGGGAAGTATCTTCTGCAGCGCAACGTAATCAAGATTGGCATCCCGCTTGTGGGGATTCCGCTTAGCCTCGTGCTCAACCGCTACACGACACAGGTAACTGGGCGCCATGCGCGAGCGGTATTTCGGAACGAGGCCCGAGTGCTTGAGCTGGCGGAGAGCTTGGCCAAGACATCCACTCACCCTGGGTTGATGCTGTGGGTCGCATGGCTGGTGATCAGAGCGGAGAACAAGATCTCTGACGACGAGGCACTCCTGTTTCGCCACCTAGTCAGGATCGTGGAGGAAGAGCACCGGGTGAAGGACGACCAGCTGGCGCAGGTGGTTGAGATTGACGCGGATGAGGTCTGGCGGCGCATCAACGCCGAAGCGGGAGAACTGAGCGACATCGTCGATGCCGCGAATCGGGTTGCTGCAGTCGACGGTGAGCCCACCAAGAAGGAGCGGGTCATCGTTGCAGCAATCGAGGATCGCTGTCGCAGGGTCTGACGGGCACTTTCTCGCGGACCCAGGCGGTGAGAGCGATCGAAACTTCCGCCGTTCGTCGTGGCTGTCCGACTCGCGGCGGAAAAGACACACCCATGCTGCCAACCGTCCAACAACTTCAAATCCGCGCCGCTAGTCCTCGGACTGCCAGGCCGCATCCCACCAGCACTGGTGACCCTCGTTCTCCTCAAGAATGCTCCTCCGGATGGTCACAGACTCTGTCGAACCCCACATCACACTCCATCTGATGTGGCTCGGTTCCCGATCGCCCACGATGTCTTCCAGAGTCAATTCGTCATCGAAAAAGGTCTCGTCGATATGCTCAGAGAGACTTGCGATGGCGATGAAGTAATCTGCGTCTTCCACGGCGCTGACCGGTTCGTTATTCGCATCCCAGGCTTCAATCTGAAGTGCATCGGGACGTCGCGTCTCCGGTTGGACCCTGAATCGTCTGCCGGCGCAGTCTGCCTCGATCAGGATGATGGCTCCAAATGGCATACCCCCCGCTTCGACAGTAAGGCGAATCTCGTCACCGCTGCTCGTCGCCTCAGCAAGGCCGTCCACGGTGCGTCCCGAACCTTGGTACTCGCCCAGTCGCGGCGGCCCGGCCGCGAATCCCTCGTCCACCGCCAAGTCCACGGACGACTCCGTATCAGTGGCCCGCTCGCTGCCGCCCGCTGAGTCACCCTCCGAGCCTCCGCACGAACTCAACACGAGGACCATTGCGACCGCCAACGCCCCAGCCGTCCTCATCCGGGATCTGGTAACCACCAGCTCACGCGTACTCATCCTAGATACCTCCCCGTCGTCCGTCATTGCGGGATCACGGCCTCACGAAGCCCGGTCGACCCGGTTCAGAACATCTGAACGGAACGAGCGAACTCTGCTGCTTTCACCGATGCTCACAACCTCTCTGATCTGACAGTCCTCCGCTGCTAGGTCGGTCGCCAGGGTCGACTAGCCCTCAGGGCGGGACAAACGTCCCGCTGACTGTTGACGCAAGTCGATGGAGAGCTCGGCAACCCCACGCCTCGCGCCGGGGGCTTCGTCGTGGGGGCGGTGCGTCCTAGTGGGCGGTGTGCAGCAACTGAAACGCGACTCTTCACCACCGTGCTGAGGGGATGCGGCGGAGTGCGGCTTCGAGTTGGTCGAGGCGGATCCGGATGGGGCGTCGGCCGCATTGGTAGGCGGGGATGGAGCCGTCGCTGATTCGGCGGCGGATGGTCCTGGTGGACAGTGACATGATCTCGGTGGCTTCTTCGAGGCTGAGGTAGGTCGGCAGTTCGGTCTTTCGGGTCATCGCTCTTCGCCTGCCTTCAGCTGGGCAGGGCGCGACGTAGTGGTGTTCGCGGAGGCGAGGAAGCGCCGGGCTTCGGCGACAGTCATGTGGAGGGCGCCCGTCCGGCACCGGTACTTCACACCAACTCACTGTGGCTGGACCTGGTCGCGCTGCAGAACCTGTTGACCGGGCGTGAAGGCGATCTTGGACTCCCGATGATCGTCAACCGCAAGACTGTCGACCCCACCGACCCCACCGACCCCGCCTCGACCCCGGTCATCCAGCTGGAGACCGCTATGGGTGCGGCCATCGGGGTCATCAACGGGACCACCGCCATCCGCGTTCCTCGCTCGCGCTTCCTCCCTGTGAAGACCACCAATGACCTGCTCGCGCTCCGCTCCGACGCATACGTGCTGACCGCCGAGGGCACGGTGGCCATTGCGCGACCGCGCCTGGACAGTGGTCGAGACGCCGCTCCGCTGGTCAACCTCGACCCGACCCACCACAAGCTGCTTGACGACTTCGAGGCGCGGTTTCCAGCCGGCCCTCCATCGCTCGCCCTGGCGGACAGTCTGACGATCAACGGCGATGTCACCGTTGGTGCGAACGTCACCGTGCACGGCGATGCGACCATCGACCACGACAGCGCCGACCCGCTCCGCATCCCGGACGGTACCGTCCTTGGGACCTCGGCGGGGTCGGACAAGAGCAATTGACAGTTCACTCCGTCGTGCTGATCGCCTCGGAGTGCAAGACCCACCGCACAGTGCGGTCGCTTGCGCACAATCCCTAGCGGCCGGTGAGCGTCATCGGCCAGGACATAGGCCCAACCGCACATGCCGGGGCCTCTGGACTTGATGAGGGTCTCCATCGATGTCGAGCGGTGGTTCGTACCATGGGCTATCGGCGCAGTTGGTGTTCCAGCCGTCGGGGTGAACATTGGAAGGGACAACGACCTCGGTCTGAGCCTCGCATTCTGTGCGGCCTCCGCGGCTGGTCGAGTCGAAGGCCTCTAGTGCCGTGTCCCGACCGCCACTGACAATGGAAGCACTTCAAGCATGAAGGAGCCACATGTTCCGCGCAACAATCACAATAGTCATCGCCGTCCTACTCGTGAGTACCGCAGGGTGTGCCCAGGGCGACGACAGGTCACCATTGGACGCAGCGTCGCAGCGGCAGGAACGCCATGACCGGGCGCTGGCCACCCTCGACGAGGTCAACGCGATACTCAATGATCCCGAGGCGTTCGGCTCGGAACAAGAGATCATCGATGCGATCGCCAGGCACTCGACCGACACCGCCGTCATGGACGACGACGTGTTCGGAGCGGCCGACTACCGATCAGCCTTCTACGCCACACTGTTCGAGGGTTCCGTCGACGCTCGGATCGACGCCTACGACTGGTGGGTGTCAGAAGACGGCTCGCAAGGAGGCTCCCTATGGATCTGGTACGGAACGAACGCCGCAGGGAACCCGTTCGAGTTAACCGGGCTGACCCTCACTGAATTCTCCGAGGACGGACGCATCGAATACGACCTGGTCACGTACCCCTACTCTGACGACTACGTGCGGAGAGCGTTCAGCGGCGAAGGCACCCCCACGCCCTCGACGGGGGCCGATCAATAGTCGTCCCGCCAAGTGCCGAGTTCCCCCACGATGACCGCCACGCCCGGGACCGGGTTGTCGTCGAGGTGGCGCAGCTCGACCACCGGCAGGTGGTCGGCATCGGTGAAGAGGCCGGCGCCGTAGAGGGGTGGTGCGATGAGGCCCCGCAGGCGGGGATCGACTTCGGGCGGCCATGCGATGGTCGCCGCTCGCTTGGTCGTGTCCTGCAGCGCGACCCAGAACGAGTTCGTGAATGTGCTGGTACCGCCGGAAGCGACCGCTTGAACTTGGTCCTTACTGAAGGTGCTTCGGTCGAGGTAGGCGACGATCTCGGGTGCCTTCTTCTCCTGAATGAGGGGCAGCCGGATCTCGCGTGTGAAATCGAAGCCGTCGAGCCGCTCGTAGGTGGTACCCGCAGGCAGGTTGGCGGAGAACGGTTCGAGCAGTGTCGCCGATGTGTTGTCGGCGATCAGCGCGACCATCCTGACCTCGCCGTTGGCACGGATGAGGTCTCCCTGGTTGAGCTGCGTCGCGAACGAGGTGCCGGTACCAGTCAGCGTCGTCCCGACCGTGGCGACCGTGCCGGAGGCCGGTTGGACCGTCTGGTCGGGGAATTGATGACAGGTCAGATGAGCGGTGACGCGTACGAGGCTGTTCTTGAAGCCGACCGGTGTCGGAACGAACGCCGCATTGTCTGACACGAAGGGGCCGTCTCCTGTCGGCCCGTCACCGCCGAGGACGAGCTGTTCGGCTTGTTGGCAATCGTCCAACGCAGGTGATTGACCTGACCGGGCGGGAGCGTTGGTGCGAGCGCACCGAGCCTCGGCGGCGCCCATGTCGCCCTAGATCAGTTCGGTCAAACGCTGCCCGACCAGGCACGACACGTCGCGATGCTTGCCGCAGCGATTGCGACACCGGCCGGCACCGCCTGGGACACCCTCGCCTCAATCGACCAGCTCGGCCGCCACGACCTGGTCCAGCGGGCCATCACCCGTAGCTCCGAAGCCACTTGTGGAACGTGATCGACGTTGTCCCTCCCACTACCAGCTTCTTCGAGCACCGCTGTGAACGCCCAGAGGCCGACGACCGGTGCGATCGTCTGCGTGGCCCTCACGCCCAGGAGGAAAACGTCGTACAGTTCCTGGAGTCGACCCCCTTGGAGCACTAGCGCTGCCGTAGAGGCGGCGCGTTGCACGGAATCACTATCCGTCTTGGCGAGGACGCGAATATCCCAGGTTGTCGCTTGGTGTTTGGTTACGCGTCGGATGCCCCTCGCATTGGGCCGGTGCATGCCCTCCACGTGGGCCCTAACCGCGACACCGCAATTGGCGGCAACAGCGGCCTCAACTGCGCCGGCGACGACCCGAACGGTGGCGCCGACCACGGTGGCAGTCGTGGGGAGCGGGACCTTTTTGGCGAACACCTCGTAGAAAGCCGTCATCTGCTCGGAGGGGTTGTCGCAGTCCACGGTGATCACCTCGACAAGACGATCCACTTCGTCACGGCCTGTCATCGGCAAGTCCCGGGGACGTACGGGATCAACCCGAGCTAGAGGGCCTGCACTTGAAGTTGCACGGGCGCGTGCCGGATATCGACCAGCATCCCGTCGACCTCCAGTAGCCAGGTCAACGGGTTGGCATCAACCAAAACACGGCGCATGAACTCCTCGTCGAGGTGGCTCAGGCTCAGCGTGTCCCGGATCAGCCTGGCCTTGTTCGCCATCGTGGTCCTCTTCACGCCCAGCCACCCGCTGAGCTGGTCGGCGGTCGCGTGCGGCGTCTGCGCAGGGTCGAACACGAAGTTCATCTGGCCAACGGCATAGACGACCCCGGCGGCCCAGATATCCAGGTCGCCGCGAGTCAGCGGCGAGGGTCGCTTCCGGCCGAGCTTGCCGACCACTCTGCGACACAGGCCGGCGTACTCCGCATCCAAGTGCTCCAGGCAGACGACGTCCGTCGCGGCCACTTCTTGATCTGCGAACGGTCGCACCGCGTGGGGCACGTTCACCTCGTCCATCCCCGGCCCTTCCCCGCCCCGGCAGGTGACGATCGGTTCTCGTTAGTCCATCACGCCCGACCGGTGCGGACACCAGGAGGGTCGGTCGAGCGCCGACCTGCTCCTCCAGCGTCCTGTCCACCAGGAGCCCTTCATTCTGGGCTAGACGGTGCCGGCCAGTTCACGAGTCCCGAACTCCGCACCGAGGTTGACTGGGCACTGATTACGCCGCAGCCTGATCGTGGAGCTCGGAACCCGTGTAGCAGTGACTGAGGAGACCCATGACATGACCGACCACCAGGACGCGAGCGCTGATGTGCGGCTGCGATGGTACGTCTACGACCGGCATGCGAATCTGCTCCGGGTGGCCGACAGTTTCGCGGCGGCCGAGGCTTGGGCGTTCGCGCATTGGGGCGTGGTTCAGGTCGGCGATCGCGAGGAGGTGGCCGAGAACGATTACTTCTACTTGCTCTACGCGGAGAAGCCGCAGGAAGGTGACTTCCACGCCCGCGATTTCCAGGCACGGATCGTGCGTAGGGACCGCGTCATCGCGCTTGGGAGGGATCCGGAGGCCCCACCGCAGTACCTCGAGTAGTTGTCGAGCCTCGTATGTCGCAGCTGTCATTGTGGGCGAAAAGCAGCATCCCTCCCGGCAAGCCCGCATTCCTTGCCCCACAAATGGGCCTGCCCACTGGACCCCACCGATGGGTCAGTCGTCGCGCAGTAGTTCGGTGGGGCGGAGCCGGTGAACGAGCCAGGAGCCGAGGGCGGCGGAGGCGGCGGCTGCCGTCAGCGTGAGCGAGGCGGGGATCCCGAGGTCCACGATGCGCACGGTGAGCGTCGGGTCGAGCACGAAGAGCGGTCGCAGGGTGAGCACGAAGTAGTCGCCCATGGCCACGCCGACCAGAAGGCCGGCCACCACACCGGCCGCTGCCACGGTGGCCGCCTCGCCGCCGATCAGTCCACTGACGACCCGCGGTGACAAGCCCTGCGCCCGCAAGGTCACGAACTCACGGCGGCGGTGCAGCAAGAGCCCGAAGACGAAGATCGCCAGCGCGACCACTGCCATCGCCAATGCGAACATCGAGTCCAGCGCCACCAGTCCAACGATGTTGAGCGCGGCCAGGCTGGACTGATCACGGTCGAGAGTGCTCAGCCGCGTGTCCACCTGGAGATGGTCGGTCGTACCCGGGCCGCTGCGCAGCTCGGAGACCGCCGCGCTCAGCGCCGCATCGGACGACCCCCAGGTGGCGGCCAGGAAGAAGTCCGGCGCCTTGCTCGGCACCGCGGCCGAATGCTCCGCCAGGTTCATGACCGCGTCGACACCGTCGGGGAAGCCGGGCAGCCGCTCATAGAGCCCGCCGATCACCAGCGCCACCTCGGTCTGGTCAGGGGTCGCCCGAACGAGCAGCAGATGGACCGTGTCGCCCGGCTTCGCCTTGAGGAACGCCGCCATGTCGCGGCTCACCAACACCGTGCCCGGAGCCGTCGAGAGTTGCCGCAGCTCCGCTGAGGCGTCGGGCTCGACCGGCGCGACGTCGAGGAATGACTCCGGATCGACGGCGGCGATGTTGGCCGGATCGGAGGTGCGGTCGCTGCGGATCACCACGTTGCTCAGGCCATAGATCACCGGGCTCGTTGCGGCCACGCTGGCGGTCTCGAACATGCGGCCGTCGCCCGGGCCAAAAGTCCGAGTCGCTGCGGGGCTCGGCGTGATCCGGAGATCCGAGCCGTTGGCAAACCGCGCGTCGGCGACCTTGGCCGCGTCGTACGACGCAGTGAAGACAGCCAGACTCGACGCGAGCGCCACCACCAACGCCACGACCGCCGTCGCGGTGCTCACCGGCCCGGGTCGACGGCCCATGCTTCGCCGGAACAGGCTGCCGCCCAGGCGGCCGAGGTGCGGAGTAGAGGCGGGGCTCGCCGCCGCCAGACCCCGTCCGACCAGCCGGGCAGCGAAGAGGCTCCCCGCCACCCACATCGCGAGCGGCAGCACGAGCAGCCACAGACTCAGCGTCACGCCGCGCCCGAAGTAGACCGAGCCGGCCGCGCCATCGAAGGAGTGTCGTGTCACTGCCACCCCCGTGCCGACGACCACCACGGCCAGGGTGACGAGGTCGACCCGAGCCCGCTGCCACAGCGGCGCGCGTTGGCTCAGCTGAGCGCGGTCCTCGGCGATCTCCCGATCGAGGGAGCGCCGCCCGGTGAGATAGAGGGCCAGGCCCGTGGCGGCGAAACCACCGAGCGTCCCGATCGCGGCCGAGGCGACGAGGCTCGCGTTGCTGGCCCGGGCCAGGGACTGCGCCCCGAGCACTGCGACCGCGCTCAGATAGCCCGCCACCAGACCGAGGACCGCGCCGACGCCCGTCAGCACGGTCGTCCGCAATGCCAGCATCCGCCGCAGGTCGGCCCTGCTGGCGCCGCGCACGCGCAGGATCGCCTGCTCCCGGCGTTGCGCCTCGGCCATCACATTGCCGGCATAGGCCGACAGCATGGCCGCCAGCAGGGCGCCGGGCACGCCGAGAAAGACGAAGAGCCGCTTGGCCACCGCCGCGTCGGCCGAGGCCACCTGCAACGTGTTCGAGATGTTGTCCAATAGGTAGTCCTGGTGCTCGGCCACCGCCATCACCGCGGCACCGATCCGCTCGGTCTGCTGCGCTGCCGTGCTCGGATCGGCGGCGAGCAGTTCGCGGTCCAACCGCAGATCCACCTCCTGGATCGGCGGCGCCTTGAGCCGGCCGGCCCCGTCCGCGGCGGCGCGTTCGAACGCCGGCAGCACCGTCGAGGCGAAGGTCTCCGGCGGGACGACGATCGAGTACGGCGCATAGATGAAGGTCTCCAGATCGCCACCCCGACGGCTGGAGAAGAGCGATCGCGAGCGCGACAGATCGGCGATCGCCGTTGCCTTCAACGTCAATGTCGTCCCGTCGGGTAGCTCGACGGTGACCCGGTCGCCGAGCCCGACTCTGAGCGCCTCGGCCGCCTCGGCGCTCAGCGCCGCCCCCTGGCCGAGGCTCCCCGCGACGACGTCGATGGTGTCGTCGTGGCCGGCATACGCCTGGTCGAACCCGAAGATCTTGGCCGGCCCCGGGATCGTCTGCCCCCGTGCGTTGAGGGTGCCGACTCCGAGGTCGGCGATCGCCAGCGGCGCCGACTGGGCGATACCGGCGACCTGCTCCAGTTGCACTGCCAGTTCGTCGAGGGGCACCGGTGGGGGCTGGTTCGCCCGGATCGGGCTCACCGACTCCCGGCTCGAGTACGTCGTCGGCAGCGACGTCGCGTCGACGATCACCGCGGCGGAGGCGACCACCTGATAGCTGAGACGGCGTCGTTCACCGGGCGGTACGGCGCCCAGGTTGTGTCCGGCCCGCGCGGGTCCGCTGGCGAAGGGGTTGCCCGCCGCGTCCGGCAATCGTCGCCCGTCGAGCCGAGCGGTTCCGGGCACGTACGAGAGGCCGGCCACGGGAACCGATCGCACTGTCACGTCGTGGGCCGCCGTATCGCCGGAGTTGCTCACCTCCATCACGACCCGGGTTCGTTCACCGGCAGCCAACTGATCGGAGCCGACGACCGAACTGGTGAGCCGGACTCCCGACGCGAGCCGCTGGCTCAGGATCCGCTGCATGTCGATCGGCAGTGGCTCCACGGCACGCTGCGTCATCGACGCCGACAGTCCGTCGACGAAGAACAGCACCCCGCAGAAAAGCCCGACCCCCACAACCACGCCGACCACGGTCGACAGGGTGCGCCGTGGGTTGCGCAAAGGTCGAGCAGCACATAGCTAGCGCGCATCGCTCGCCTCCGGGTGCTGGGGGGCGACCCGATCGACCGCCGGCACGAGCAACTCCACGCGGTCGACGTATGCCGCCGCGACGGGATCGTGGGTGACCAACACGAGCGTCGCTCCGGACTGTCGCTGGGCCTCCATGAGCAGCTCCACCACCGACCGCGCACTGTGCTCGTCGAGCGCGCCGGTCGGCTCGTCGGCCAGCAGCACGCGCGGACGGTGGGCGAGCGCGCGCGCCACCGCGACCCGCTGCCGCTGTCCGCCGGAGA
Source organism: uncultured Actinomycetota bacterium (assembly GCA_963781605.1). GTDB lineage: Bacteria > Actinomycetota > Actinomycetes > Propionibacteriales > Nocardioidaceae > Nocardioides. The sequence continues at coordinate 179,700 of CAWAGO010000006.1, read as the reverse complement.
GCTGGTCGGGGAACCGGCCGGCCAACTCCTCGAGGCCGAGGCGCGCGAGCAGCGCGGCGACGTCGGCGCCGGTCTGCGCCCGCCGCCTGTTGACGAGCGCCAGCGGTAGGCCGACGTTCTCCTCGACCGTGAGGTGTGGCAGCAGATTGTCGGCCTGATAGACCATGCCAACCGTGTCGCGGCGGAACCGGAGCCGGCGACCTTCGGGCAGTGCCGAGATCACCTCGCCTCCGACCGAGACGCTGCCCTCGGTGGGCACGGCCAGACCGGCCAGCAGGCCGAGGAGGGTGGACTTGCCGCAGCCGCTCGGCCCCATGATCGCCACGCTGCTCCCCGCCGCCATGGTCAGGCCGGGACAGTCGAGGGCGCGTACCGTCCCGAGCGGACCGGGGTAGTCGACGACGAGCCGGCCGGTCAGGATGTCCGCTCCCGAGGCGGATGGCCTGGTCTCGACAGGCTCGACCGGCGAAGGGGGTTCGACCGACGAAGGGGTGGTCTCGACAGGCTCGACCGGCGAAAGGGGCTCGACCGACGAAGGGGGCTCGACCGACGAAGGGGGCGCGACCGGCGGAGAGAGCTCGAGGCGGTGGTCGCGCAACTCGTAGCGGGTGGCCATGTGGGCGGCGAGGTCGCGGTCGTGGGTCACCAACAGCACGGCCAGGTCGCCCTGCAACACCTCGCCCAGGACCGCCCCGGCGGTGTCGGCGTCGAGCTGGGCGACGACCTCGTCCGCGAGCAGCAACGCGGGGTCGTTGGCGAGCGCCACCGCCAGCGCAACCCGTTGCGCCTCGCCTCCGGACAGGTGCCGCGGACGTCGTTCGGCCCGGTGCGAAACACCGAACAACTCCAGCAGTTCCCTGGCTTTGGCGCGGGCCTGCCGGCGCGGCTGTCCGCCGAGACTGGCGGCCAACTCGACGTTCTCCCGCGCACTGAGAAACGGCACCAGGTTGTCGGCCTGTAGCGCGATCCCGACGCGCCGGGCCCGCAAACCCGCCCTCCCTGCGTCGTCCAACTCACTGACCACCGTGCCGTCGATCGCGACCGTCCCGCTGGTCGGCGTCAACAGCCCGGCCACCAGCGAGAGCAGCGTCGACTTGCCGCTCCCCGACGGCCCGACCAGGCTCGCGTGCTCGCCCGGCTCCAACCGAAGGTCGACGTCGCGCAGCACCTCTACCGAGCCTCCGTCGGGCAGCGCGTAGGTCTTGGACACCGAGCTGAGTTGCACCACCGGCGCCGGGCCGGCCGCACGCCCGTCGGGCAGCGCCCGCCCGCGCTCAGCGGGCGCGAGTCGCGACGGGGGCATTCGCGTAGACATCGGCGGCGGTCTCTCGGGCGTGGGCTTCGAGATCGAGCACGGTCTTGCTCGCCTCCGCCAACCCGGCGCGGCTCAGCTCGACGAAGTTCAGCAGCTCGAAGCGGTCCTTGTGGAGACTGGCGTCCAGGGGGACGTTCTTGATCACGCCGACTCCGGGGGCGTAGTACTTGTTCTCGTTGTCGGGGGCTCCGACCTCGCCCTCCTGGACGATCCGGACATCGTCATAGCAGCCGAAGGCCACGCACTCGCTGACCCCGATCTCGACCGGCTCGCCGACCGACGCGTCCTCGTCCGGCGCGGCCTCGATGCACCACGGCGGCGTGTCCATGGTGACCGTGGCCGGGGACAGGATGCCCACCTGCTGTCCCGCGGCCTCACCCAGCCACGCGGCCTCGGTGTTGGTGTACTCGCCGCCCTCGTATTCCTCGGTATAGCCCCCGATGATCCACACGTTGCCGTCGCGGTCCAGGGCCAGGTAGTCCATTCCTACCTGCGAGACCTCTCCGGAGTCGGTCGACTCGTCGAGCATCGCGATCGCCGGGACGCCGTCGATCTCACGGATGACGTCACTCATCGTCGTGATGATCTCGTGCGGCACCTCCCGCCCACCGACCAGCGTGGACCCGCCCCGCACCCATCGGATGCCGGGCTTGAGCGGGTGATAGGGGTTGGTGTCGAGGGTGGGGTCGACGAAGTTGTCGGGATCGAAGGCGACAGTGGTGCCGCAGTCGGCCGCTGCCGAATCGCCCGAGGATGACGACCCGGCGCAGCCCGCCGTCGCCGCGACCAGGGCGGCCAGGAGGGTGGCCGCGCCGGCTGCACGCGACCACCCCGTCCCCGGCGAGTGGGTGGAAGTCATCACTCGCTCTCGCGGTCGGCCTTGGACCCGACCACGCGGAACTGGTCGTCCAGCTGGACATCGACCTGGCTGCCGTTGTCGAGGGTGACCTCGACCTCGTAGCGGCTCTCCTCGTCGCCGTCCTCGGTCTCGGTGACCCGACCGCCTCCGGTCTCGGCCAGCGCGGCGTCGACCGCCTGTTGATAAGCCGAACCGGTGATCGGCTGGTCCGAGCCCGAGTCGTCGCCGGACGCGAGTGCCGCTCCGCCGCCGAGCAGCGTGATCGTGACGACAGCTCCGGCGACCCACCAACGCCTACGCAGGCCCAGCAGCCGGGTGGCATGTCGCTTCATGGTGCGCTCCTTTCCTAGGGGAGCCACCACGCTAGGAAGCCGAGATGAGTCCACGATGAGATCGGGCGGGTTTCGCGGCTCTCATCGACCTCTCATCCGGATCCCTAGGATGACTAAGGTGCGCGTGCTGCTAGTCGAGGATGAGGCCAAGATGGCACGACTGGTGGCGCGGGGTCTCGGCGAACACGGAGACATCGTCGAGGTCGTCGGCACCGGTGAGGACGCTGTCGTCCGGGCGACGTACGACGACTTCGACGTGGTGTTGCTCGACGTGATGTTGCCCGACATCGACGGCTTCGAGGTCTGCCGCCGTCTGCGCAAGGCCGAGGTCTGGGCGCCGGTGCTGATGCTGACCGCGCGGGAGGCGGTCGCCGATCGGATCGAGGGGCTCGACTCCGGAGCCGACGACTACCTGGCGAAGCCTTTCGCGTTCGACGAGTTGCTGGCCCGGATGCGCGCGCTGGCACGTCGCGGCCCGGTGGCCCGACCGACCATGCTCACGGTGGGCGATCTCGTCCTGGACCCGGCCACCCGCCAGGTGTGGCGAGGCGAGCGCGAGATCGCCCTGTCGGCCAGGGAGCTGACCCTGCTGGAGGCGTTCATGCGGCTGCCCGAGCGGGTGTTGACCCGTGAGCAGTTGCTCGACCGCGCCTGGGACCTGGCCTATGAGAACCGGTCGAACGTCGTCGACGTCTATGTCCGCTATCTGCGCGAGAAGATCGACCGCCCCTTCGGCTGCCACTCCCTGGAGACGGTGCGCGGGGTCGGGTATCGCCTGACGGCGGCCGGCCGGTGAGTCGACTACCGCTTCGGCTCCGAATCGCCCTCGCCTTCACGGTGGCGGCGGCGCTGACCCTGGCCGCGTTGGGGACGTTCCTGCACTACCGGGTCCAGTCCTCACTTCGCGCGCAGGCGCAGGCCGGACTCGAGGTGCAACTCGACTCGCTCGCCCAGGTGCCGCGCGACGGGCGGGCCGCCGCTGTGACGTCGCTGACCGGCGAGTCGTTCGGTCAGCTGCTCACCGACGACGGCGCCCTGCTGGCGACCTCCCCACAGCTGGCCGCTCCCCTGGTGTCCCCTGCCGATCTCCCGGCCGCGAGTGGCGAGACCAGCCTGGTCCGGTCGCTCCGGCTGACCCGCGAGCAGGAACCCGAGCCGGCGTTAATCCTCGCCCGCCGCTCCGGCGACGACATCCTCGTGGTCGGCACCTCTCTCGAGTCGGTCGAGGACGCCGCAGACGGCATCCGCACCCAGCTCCTGGTCGGCGGTCCACTTGCCCTGCTGCTGGCCGCCGGGCTCGGGTACGTCGTCGCCGGCGCCGCCCTCAGACCGGTGGAGCGGATGCGCGAGCGCGCGGCGACGATCTCCGCCACCAGCGTCGACGATCGGCTTCCCCTTCCGCGCACCCATGACGAGTTGCACCGGCTGGGGTCGACGCTCAACGCCATGCTCGACCGCCTCGACGAGGCCCTGCAACGCGAGCGGCGCTTCGTCGCCGACGCCGGGCACGAGCTCCGCACCCCCCTTGCCCTGCTGCGTACAGAGCTCGACTTGGCCCTGGCCCGGCCGCGCAGCATCGAGGAGTTGCACGACGCGATCGCCTCGGCCAGCGACGAGGTCGACCGGCTGAGCCGGCTCTCCAACGACCTGCTGGTGCTCGCCTCCAGTGACGGCAGCGCGCGGCGGTCCGAACGGGTGTCGATCGCGCGACTCGTCGATCGGGTCGCCGCCCGCTTCACCGGAGCCGCCGCCGAGCTCGACCGCCGGATCGACGTGCTGCCCGACTCGACGCCACCGGTCAATGGACCGGTTGCCGGGCCGGTCGCCGAGCCGGTCGTCGTCGGTGACGAAGATCAGCTCGACCGAGTGCTCAGCAACCTCGTCGACAACGCCCTCCAGCACGGCCAGGGCGACGTGCGCCTCGGTGTACATGTGGAGGCCAACCGGGTCGTGGTGACGGTCGGAGACGACGGCCCCGCGCTGCCGTCAGATCGGGCAGCGGAGTTGTTCACGCCGTTCGTCCGTGGCAATCCGGCGCGGACCGATTCGAACCGCGGGCTGGGACTCGCCATCGTCCGCGCGATCGTCGAGGCGCACGGCGGGCGGGTCCGGTTCGCCGACACCCCCGGCACCACTGTGGTGGTGGACCTGCCCCGCGGTCACTAGTCGCTCGGCCCGGCGGCCCCGATCACGAATCGAACCTCGTCTCCGACGTGGATCTCGGCGCCGACGAGCACCCGGCATACGCTGCCCCCGCGGCGCCGCAGAGCGCCCTGGGCGCCTGCGCCGAGTTGGTCGTCGAGCAGCTTGCAGGGCGCCGCGATGCGGACGACTTCGAGTAGGGCGTCGCCGACGTGGATCCGGTCACCGGGCCGGCTTGGGACGACACCGTGTGAGAGCGTGAGGTTGCGACGGGTGAGCTCTGCGGGCACCGGACGGCCCAGAGTGTCAGCCGCCTCGCCGAGTGACTCCGCCGACTGCACGGTCACGTGGCGGTGCTTGGTGCCGTGATACCGATCGCCCACCAACCCCTTGCCCGCCTCGGCGACGACCGAGGTCTCCGATCGCATCGGCAACCGGGTCGCCGGGGCGATGTGGATCGCGACGACCTGCGGCGACTCCGGGGGCACCCCAACTCCGTCCGACGCCGATCTCGTCTTCATCGCACCCACCCTCCTCCTTTGTAGACGGTGACAGAGTGACCGACTCGCCCCACCTCCCTGGCCACCGACAATCAGCCGGACGACCCGAACGCGGCGCTGGCCCTGCTAGCGAAGGTGCGTCTCCTCGCCGGCCCCTCGGGCTTCACCTTGGCCGCCGAAGAGCGGATCGGCATGTCGTCGTTGGCGATGGCCGAAGAGATCCACCTCGTGCTGGGGCCGATCATCAACCTGCACCGCTCGCGTCCCCCGGAGCGCAGGACCGACTGGTGCGCACCGCGGCGGCCGCGGCAAGACGTACGGTCGTGGTGGTCAACGCGATCGCGGCCACTTCGCCGGGCTCGCCCCCGAGCCGGCGTTCTGGTTCGGCCACGGCTTGGGGTGCGGCGCGTTAGGCACACTGCTGGGCGACGCTGCCGCTCGAGGGTGAACTGGTGATCGCCCGCGGGCTCGGCGACATCCGTGGTCGCCTGCCGCTGCCGAATCAGCTCGCCACCTGAGGCTTCGCCGAGCCACCCAGTTCGGGAGCGTTGCGGTGCACGATCAGCAGCACGAAGAGCCAGATCACGACCACCAGACCCATCAACGCTGAGACGAAGACCGTCGCCGCCGCGACCAAGCCACCCGAGCGGTCCACGGTGGCCAAGGACAACACCGACAGGATCACCGTCGTCACCAGGTCGCCCCACCGGATCAAGACGAACGAGGTCAGGAGGTCCGGTCGGCGCGCCCGTAGCGCCGCGGCGAGGCCCACACACAGCCCCCACACCACGCCGGTCTGCAGGAAGCTCTCGACGATGTCGAGTGGAAACGAAGGCGGTCCGATCAGCATCCACGGCACCGACCACGCGGCGCCGACCCAGGCGGACACCATCGCCAAGGTGAAGCCGGAGTCGCCTGCGTGCATCGATCTGAGCAGGGTGGCCCCCCACGCGATCAACGCCCACCCCAACGGATCGGGGATCAGATCGATGGTCTCGATCCGGACGTCGAACACCACCAGGACGATGCCCCAGACGATCATCACCAGCGGCCTCATCGGGGCACCTTCCTCAGCTCACGCACCCGGTGAGCGTAGCCGTCAGCGGGCGCGGATCTTGACCCAGCGGCTCGTGCCGTCGGCGATCACGAGGTTGCCCCGGTAGAGAGCGCGGATCTTGTGCTTGCCCTTCTTCAGCTTCTTGAGCCGCAGCTTCACCGTCCCCTTGTGCTTCTTCTTGAGGGTGACCTTGCCGAGCTTCTTGGTCTTGTTGCCGCGCTTCTCAACGATGGTGATCTTGCCTGTGGGCCTCTTGATGCCACTCACCTTGATCACGACCTTCACCACCGGCCGTGAACCCGCGCGCACCCGCGACGGAGCCTTGAGCTTGACCTTGGCGGTCTTGAGCGGCGCCACCGATACGCCGGCAGACGCCGTCGTGATCGGGGTGAACGCACCCGACGCCGGTCCGACCAACGTCGACATCGTGTGGCCGGCGTCCGAGCGCTGGAGCAGGTAGGACGAGCCGGTACCGACCTGATTTCCGTTCGACAGCCACCGGATCAGCAGCGGAGTGCCTGGACCGATCCACGAACCGGCCGTTGTCGTCAATCGGTTGCCGGCCCGGGCGTTGCCGCTGACCACCGGCCCGGCCACCGGTGCCGGCACCTTGGTCAGGTCGAGGATCCCTGCGCCGCACTGCGCCGTGGAGCACTGCAGCCAATTGAGGTTGGTGCTTGTCGGGAAGGCGGTGACGGCCGACTGCAAGGCCGTTTCCATCTGGGCGGATGAGAAGTTCCCGAGGGAGGCCAGCAGCGCTGCTCCGCCCGCGACCGCGGGGGTGGCCATGCTGGTGCCGTAGTAGTAGGCGTACCCGGGCGCGACCGGGGTGGTCGAACCGGTGTCGATGGTGGAGTAGACGGACACGCCATCCCAGAACTCGTCGCCCCCGGGGGCGGCGAGCTCGACCTCGGGGCCGTAGTTGCTGTAGCTCGCCCGGTCGCCATAGTCGGAGACCGCTCCGACCGTCACCACGCCGGGACAGTTGGCCGGGAAGTGGGTGGAGACCGGTGCATTCGCGTTGCCGGCCGCGACCACCACCGAGGCACCACGGGCGCGCGCTGCGCTGACCGCCGCCGCGAAGGTCGGCGAGCAGCTGCTCGTGCCGCCGAGCGACATGTTGATGATCTTGGCGGGCGTCGGGTTGGCAGGGACGCCGGTCACCGGCACTCCCGCCGCCCAGAGCACGCCCGCAGTGACGTCGGCGGTGGTTCCGCCGCAGCGACCGAGCACTCGGACCGTTTGCATCCGAACGCCGGGGGCCACTCCCACCACACCGATTCCGTTGTTGCCGGTGGCGGCGACGGTTCCGGCGACGTGGCTCCCATGCCAACTGCTGTTGGCGGCAAGCTGGCCTGCGTAGCAGAGGTTGGCGGTCTTCCAGTCGCCCGGGTCGGAGGGATCGGGATCCCAACCGTTTCCGTCATTTCCCGACAGCGTGCTCGCGACGAAGTCGTAACCGGGGACCAGCTGACCGGCAAGATCGGGGTGATTGGGTCGCACGCCGGTGTCGACCACGGCCACCGTGACGGTAGGCCGCCCCTTGGTGGCGCGCCATAGGGACGGAGCCTTGGTGCCGTAGCCTCCGGCCGGCCACGGCGTCGCGCCGACGGCCATGACTCCGGCGTCGTTGGCCTCACGGGTGTCCCACAGGTTGCGCAACAGGGGCCAGAAAGGATCGTTGACCGGCGACGGCCAGGTAGTGGCGGTGGGCCACACGACGACGTTCGGCTCGGCCGACACGACGTCGGCCCGCCCTGCGATCTCGCGGGCGGCGTCCTGAGCCTGCGCCAGCGGCATCAGTTCGGGTGCGTCGAGGACGGCGAGCTTGGCCGTGAGCGGCCGTGCCCGAACGGCGTCGACCGCAAGCGCCCTGGCCGCCGGGCGGCGCAGGCTGGACACGTCGGCGCCGGCGCGGAGCGTGACGATCACGCCCGCCGCCAAGGCGGGTGGCTCCGCAGGCCCCTCGCCGCCACGCGTAGTCGGATCGCTCGGCCGATCGCCGTCCGCCTGTGCGGCGGCGGTCGGCGCCAGTGCGGCCAGCACGGCCAGTGAGATGCCCGTCGCCACGACGCGGCGGATCGAATGCTTCGACATGTGTGCCCCCGTTTCTCGCGGACGCGAGCGTCCGCTGCAACGACGTTAGCCGCGACAAGCGGTCGGTGGCCAGGGTCAGTTCGGGCCAATCATCGCGACCGAGGGGACTAGTGCCCTAGGAAGAGGCGAGGAGATCCGCGGTCAGGCGCACCACTCGGTCGTCGTCCGCGACTGGGGTGAACCCGAGCCGGACCACGACCAGGCCCTGGGAGGGCACGACCACGATCCACTGCCCGTCATGGCCCTTAGCGAAGTAGGCGTCCTCGGGGAGGCTGGGTTCGGCAAGGCTGCCGTCAGCCTTCAGGTTGGCCCACCAACCGGCGGCATAGCCATCTTGCTCGCCCTTGGCCGCCACAGCCTCGGTGGCGTCGGTCATCCACCCGGCCGGCAACAGCCGCTCACCGTTCCACTCCCCCTCTTGTAGGGCGAACTGCCCGATCGCGGCCCACTCTCGGGGCGTCGCCCAGAGATAGGAGGAGCACACCGGCGTTCCCGCCCCGTCGGTCTCCATCGTCGCGTTGGCGAGCCCGAGAGGCCCGAAGATGAGCTGCCGGGGCAACTCGGCTGTGGGAGTGTCGACTCGCTCGCCGAGGATGTCGCACAGCAGCGTGGTGCTTCCGCTGGAGTACTGCTGATAGGTCCCCGGCTGGTGCGTCAGCTTCTGACTCGCGACATAGGTCGCCCATGTCGGGCTCCAGATAGAGCATCCGAGTGATGGGGGTGCCCAGGTCGTAGGTCTCATCCCACGCCAGACCGCCGGTCATCGTCATCAGGTTCTCGATCGTGATTCTGGCGCGACCGTCGGTCCACTCCGGGCGCAGCCCGTCGTCGCTGAGGCTGACTGAGCCCTCGTCAACCAGGCGGCCCACCATCAGATTGGTGACGCTCTTGGACATCGACCAGCCGAGCTGAGGGGTATCCGCGTCGAAGCCGCCCGCATAGCGTTCCGCGATCAGGTCGCCGTCCTTGAGCACCAACACCGCGCGAGTGCCCAACTCCTCCTTGTCGGCGGCCGGCAGATCGTCGCCGAAGGCCCGCGCCACCGCGGCTGCGATGGTCGGATCCGGGGTGGGCGGCGCGATCGCCGCGAAGGGATTGCCGGCCGCGTCGACCTCGGCGGCCGGAGGCAGTGACGGCGTGACCTCGGCGACGGTGCAGCCGTAGCCGGGGGTATAGCCGACGCGCTGTTTGGCCAGCACGCCGAGCAGCGAACCGGTGGTCGTCGTGCCCTTCTCGCTGGTGCTGAGGAGCGGAACCAGAGGGTTGGGTGGCAGGTCATCCGCCGGGTCGGTTCGACCAGCGAGCCGCTCGACCGCACACGCGTTGTGGGCGGCATAGCCCGTCGCGGTCAGCAGCAACGGGCGCTGCCACCAGTAAGCACCGATCGCGACGACCAGCAGGGTGAGAACCAGACCAAGGAGCAGCTTGCCGACCAGACGCATGGACGCGAGCGTAGTCACTGGCTCGGCGAGCGGGTCAGGCCGCGTCGCTGACCAGCCTGCGCAAAGCCCAGCGAGCAAGGGGCGCGTAGGCCGCGGCGAGCGGCAGCGGTAGCCCGATCCGGACCCACGCGGTGGCGCCCCCGAGATCGGCGGGGCGGACGCCGTGATCGAAGGCAATGGGGATCGGGCCGAGCCGGGCCGTCCACGACCAGGTCATCGCTGTCTCGTCGACGGCGTCGATGGTGAACGGGACGGGCAGCGCAACCAGGCCGACGCCGCCGCGAACGACACCGGTGGTGCCCGGTCGAATCGCCTCGTTGGGGTACTCGACGGCTACCAGATGCGGCGCCCAGGTCGGCCAGAGTGCCGGCTGCGTGTAGCGGCGCCAGACCTCCGCTGGTGCGGCCGGTCCACTTTCAGTCAGTTCCACCCGGCCAGTGTGCCTGGGGGGCGAAGGCTGGTCGAGGGAACACCAAGGTACGCCCTCAAGCCCGCCGAACGGCAACACCCTCGGGCGGCTCGACCGCTAACATGCACCTGCAGTTCGAGCAGCAAACAGGTTCGTGGGTCGGTTGCCCGCGGATGCTTCGCGTCTGCTCTCGCTAGCTATTTTCGGGAGGCAATGCGTGAAGAAGACTTTGAAGGCGCTTGTCGCGTTCTCCGTCGCGGCGCTGGGGGCAATTGCTTTGCCGACAGCGGCGTCCGCTGACTCCGGGTTCTCCGCTGATCCACAGATCATGCACAGCGGTTGTCGCAACTACGCCTACGGCGACGGCAGCACCGCCTCGGGCAGCGAGGATGCTCTGCTCTGCGCCTACGAGGGGGCAGGCAGCTACCACATCGAAGGCACGTTGACCGGCTACGACGCGGACTACGACGAGGTCGTCACCGAGTCTCCTCAGGGCGTGCTTGTCATGCAGAAGATGCAGTCTCGAACAACACTCAAAGTCCGAAACCGGAGACCGCGGTTCAACCAAGCCGTCGCGCTGACGATCAAGTCCCAGCGGCGGGACGCCTACGGATGGGTTCGTCACCGCTACGAATACGTGGCGCTTGAGGTGAAGACCAAGAAGGGGTGGAAGCGCCTCCCTGGTTCGAAGTCGTCGACCAGCAGGTCGGGAAAGACCACGCTCAAGTACCGCTGGAACGTGCGTCGTACCTTGAAGCTTCGCGGCGTCACGCTGGCCAATCAGAACGTGAAGCTCAGCAAGTCCAAGGCCCAGGTCATCAAGCCGCGAGGTGGTCGCAAAAAGACCACGGCGACGACGCGGCCCGTTTCGCCGCTCCCGTAGCGTGGCGCGCATGGCCGCGAAGAAACGTTGGTCGAGATGACCGCCCGCCGTCGACGGCTACGCCTGGTGTACCCCCACCAGTTGTTCGAGAGCCACCTCTCGGCACCGAAGGGGACCCGATTCGTCCTGGTCGAGGATGACCTGCTGCTGCGGCAGTACCCCTTCCATGCCCAGAAACTGGTGCTGCATCGAGCCAGTCTGCGGGCGTTCGCCCGGCGCTTACGAGAGGCTGGCTTCGAGGTCGACCTGATCGAAACCTCGGCGGCCCAGCCGAGCGGGGGCCGGCTCGCCGACCTGATCGAGCAGCGTCGCCCTGACTCCTTGACAGTGGTCGACGTCGTCGACGACTGGCTCGCCCGCGACTGTCGCCGCGCACTCGCCGACGGCGGCTACCGGCTGCAGCCCGACGACGTCGAGGAGTCGCCCAACTTCCTCACCACGCGCGCTGACCTCGCGGACTGGTTCGGCCACCATCGGGCCCGGATGCAGGACTTCTATGCCTGGCAGCGCCGCCGCCTCGACATCCTGGTCGAGGGCGACCAGCCGGTGGGCGGACGCTGGTCCTTCGACGCCGACAACCGCAAGAAGCTGCCGCGGGGTCACCCGGTGCCCGAGCGGTCGCCGGCGGCGCACGACGACGAGGCCGCAGCCGACGTGGCCGAGGCCATCGAGTGGGTCGGTGAGGAGTTTCCCGATGCGCCGGGCCAGGCGTCGTCGTTCGCCTGGCCGGTCACGCACAACGCCGCAGCCGCAGCCCTCGAGGAGTTCATCGCCGAACGGCTGGACGAGTTCGGGCCCTACGAGGATGCCCTGACGCGGCAGCACCCGTTCGTCTTCCATTCGGCGCTCACCCCGGCCCTCAACATCGGGCTGCTCGACCCCGGCGACTTGGTGGACGCCGCCCTACGTGCAGCGAGCGAGCGGAAGGTGCCGATCGAGTCGCTCGAAGGCTTCCTCCGCCAGGTGATCGGCTGGCGCGAATACATGCGGGCCACCTATCACCTCTACGGGCGGCGGATGCGAGTCAGCAACGTTTTGCGGCATACCCGGCACCTCGGTGACGGCTGGTGGAACGCCCGCACCGGGCTCGACCCGCTCGACCACGTCATCGGCCGCGTGCTCGAACGCGGCTGGGCGCATCACATCGAGCGGCTGATGATTCTGGGCAACGCCATGTGCCTGCTGCGGATCGAGCCCGACGAGGTCTACGAGTGGTTCATGGCGCTCTTCGTGGACGCCTACGACTGGGTGATGGTGCCCAATGTCTATGCGATGAGCCAGTACGCCGCCGCCTCCGCAATCACCACCAAGCCGTATGTCTCCGGCAGCAACTATCTGAAGAAGATGTCGGACTATCCGTCGGGAGACTGGACCGAGACCTGGGACGCCCTCTACTGGACCTTCGTGCGCGATCATCGAGACGTCTTCGAGACCAATCCGCGAGCTCGGATGATGCCGCGGATGTGGGACGACATGGACGGCGAGCGACGCGAGCGCCTGGAGCGGCGGGCCGGCGACACGATGGCCGGGGCCGGAGGAGAGGGGCTGTGACGCAACGGCTGCGTTGGCTCGGCATCGATGTTGCCGTCGTGGCGCTGTTCGCAGCGGTCGGGCGGCTGAGCCACGAGGAAGGGCTCACGCTCGGCGGCTGGCTGCACACCGCGTGGCCGTTCCTGGTCGGGCTGGCGGTCGGCTGGAGCCTTGTGATTGGGCTGAGACGCCCTCCTGCGAGCCTGCCTGCCGGAGTGATCGCGTGGGCGGCCACGGTTCCGACTGGCATGGTTCTCCGCCAGTTGACCGGCGAAGGCACCGCGACCTCGTTCGTGATCGTCGCGACCCTCGTCCTGGGCGTCGGTCTCCTCGGCGCTCGCGCCCTCGGCCGAGCCGGCTCCGCTCGCACTCCTCGACGTCGCTGAGACCGCGCTCTCATTCATTCTGATCCCACTCTGATCGCCCTGCGCTGCACTGGCTCTCCTAGATCGGCGCGGATAGCCCGCGCGGATGCCCACAGTCCCGGCCCGGCCGGGCGAGAAGGAGAAGTCATGACCAAGACCACCAGCAACTCCAAGATCACAGCAAAGGACAGGGACGCCGCCGACGTCGTCGCCACCGCCTTCGAGGGTGACTCCCAGGTGACGTTCACGCTGACCAGCCCGGAGCTGGACTTCGGCGGATCCCAGTTCGCGAACGGCGAGCCCGACCAGCTCAGCCATCCTCGGCTGGAACCCGAACGAGGCGACCCGCGAGCTCGCACCCTTCATATCGGGCTACATGCACTACCTCAACGCCGCGGGCGTGCGCGCCGGCATTCAGCTCCGGTTGTACGACCTCTGGGGCAACCGGCTGTCCTCGCGAATCGAGCGGGTGCCGGTGGTGCAGAGCCAGGACCAGCAGGTGTCGGCGGCGCAGTGGATGTTTGCCGACGTCGCGAGTCCACTCGTGCATCGGGCCAACGTCGGCATCGTCATCGACGTCAGCGACCCCGAGGTCGGTCCGGAGGCGGTGTGGAGCTGGGTCACCGGACGCAACTTCTACGTCTTCGATCAGGGCGGCGCGGAGGAGTCGGTGAACCTCTCCGGACTCGAGCACCACTTTGGCAGCAGCGACTACGACGCCAACGGTGTCCCCACCGGGCCGGGCTACCTCACCTGGGACATCGACAACCAGACGGTCACCCCGCGAGTCACGGGCAGCTTGCATGCACAGAACGCACGGACGACCGAAGTCAGCCTCCGGCTGACGACGTACGACATGTTCAACCACCAGCTTGACCAGGCCGTCTTGGCGGACTCGCTTGAAGTGGATGTCGACGGCCACGCGGGACCCCACCCGGTGGACTGGTCGCCACTGTCGGACCCCAAGATCCATCACGTGTACCTCGCGCTGGTGATCAAGAACGGGGCGGTGTGGGAGCGCCTGGATCGGCGGAAGCTCTACCTGTAGGCACCCGTGGCCCGACAGCCCGCGTGCGTACCCGCTCCAGCGTCAGCGGCAACGGAGTAGTGTCGACACGCGTGAGGCCCCGCCGTGAGACCCCTCTCGATGGGGGGCCACCGAACCCGGACAGCGGCGGTGTCCCAGGACAGCGGGGATGACAATGGCCGTCTGGTTCGAGGGCAGCAACGAGATCCAATGCAGCATCGAGGACGTGAAACAGTCCGTCCAGGATCTTGGTAAGCACTATCTGGGCGTTGTTGGCTGCATGCCTGGAATGTCGAGTGTGGAACTGGTCGACCAGACGAATGACTCGGTGACCATCAGGACAAACGAAGGGACCATGAGAAGGACGAGCATCTCCACTCATGTCGACAGCGACAGCGTGGTCATCGAGCTCGACGAGGAGTACGAGGCCGGCTCGAAGATCACGACGAGGTCGCACTTTCGCGATGAGTTCACTACCGGCGGTTCAGGTGTCACACTGCGGGTCGTCATCAGCGAGGTTCAGGCTCGGGGGTTCCTGGGCTTCATGTATCGCACTTTCGGCGGCTCCAATATGGGGAAGGCCTTCCTGACAGCCAACGCCGACTACCTCCAGAAGCGAACGGGCCAGGCCTGACTTCAGCGCAGGGACATGAGACCTGCCGTGATGGGCCTGTCCCGTTCACGCAACTCGATGTCGGGGCTTGCGCGATGGCCCGGTGCGCGGAACGACAGCCGTAGTCGGGCGGTACGTACGCCGGGTTGCGTGGCACGGCTTTCGCCAGAGCCGTTACGTCGGGCTGTGACGCGACTGCGATACCGTCGCGCCGAGGAGAGCGACAAGATGGGACAAGGCGGGCAGGAGAGATCGCTGCGCTGCTGGATCGGTATCCACAGTTGGGTGACAAAGGTGAATGCCAATGCTCGGTGGCACGAATGCCGGCGGTGCGGCAAGTACAGCGGCAATGCGGTCGCGAGCAACCGCTTCCCTCCCGGCGGCATGGGGGACGGAGCCGGCGGCTTCAGCTAGCCCCTGGAGCGAAGTTCATAACGCGATATCCACGCCCATCCCAGTGCGTCGGGTCGCGCAACGTCATACCCTCAGAGCCTTAGAAGGCTCTGTCCGTATGACGCCCCAGACCGGGGGCGACCGCTGGTCACCCGTCAGCGAGGCGGGCCAGTAGGTCGCGCTCGTCGCCGTCGCTGAGACCGGCAGCGCGTGGCCGGTCGGCCGGGCGGGTCACCTCCCAGGCGCCGGCGTCGCGGAACAGCTCGGCATAGGGCCGCAAGCTGAGCCCGGCGCCGAGCGCGGCGCTGTTGTCGCGGTCGCAGAATCCGGCCCAGTCGTCATCCCCGACCCACAGGGGTAACGACCGCGGCCCCATCCACGGCGTCACGTCGTGCTCGGCGAG
This sequence comes from uncultured Actinomycetota bacterium, assembly GCA_963781605.1. Taxonomy (GTDB): domain Bacteria; phylum Actinomycetota; class Actinomycetes; order Propionibacteriales; family Nocardioidaceae; genus Nocardioides. The sequence goes on along the minus strand of CAWAGO010000006.1, from coordinate 164,333 downwards.
CCACTCGGTGGAGGCGGCCACCAGCTCGCGGCGGGCGCCGTCGGCGGCGACCTCCAACGCCTCGGCCAGCGAAATGGTGTTCCCGACGGCGTTGAACGCCCCGGCGATCCTCTCGCGAGCGCAGCGCAGCAGCCAGGCCGCCAGATCGCGGACGTCGACGATCTGCACCGGCCAGTCCGGAGCCGCGGGCACCAGCACGCGCGCGTCGTCATTCGATGGGTGCGCCAATCGCCACGGCCAGTAGCCGGTGCGGCCCGACACGTCACCGGGACCGCCGATCAGGCCCGCGCGGGCCAGGGTGCATCCCTCCTCGCCGAAGGCGTCGACCACCGCGTCCTCACAGGCCACCTTGGCCTGGCCGTAGTTCTCCGGGTCGGCGGCTTCAGGTTGCTCCGGGAGCAGCGGCTCCAGCCTGGCAGCGGCCTCGGTGAGCTGCCTGGTCGACGTGTCGGCGTAGACGTTGCCCGTGGACACGAAGACGTAGTGAGCGGCCCGCCTCGTCAGCGCCCGCGCGGCCGCGCTCACGGGGAGCGGCAGCCGCCCGACGTCGATCACGGCATCCCAGTCCTGGTCGGCCACCGACGCCAGCGAGGCGGGATCCTGGCGATCCCGGCGGAGGTGCACCACCCCTTGCGGCACCGACCCCGAAACGCCGCGAGCGAGGCACACCACCTGGTCGCCGGCCTCGACGGCCTGCCGCGAGATCTCATGTCCGAGGAACGCCGTGCCCCCCAGAACCAACAGTCGCATAGGCTCAGTTTGCGATCGGCGAGCAGCCCGCCGCTAGGGGGTTCGCCGCCAGCACAACGCAATCGAGGGGCGCCCGGCCACGAAACACGGCCGACACACGAACGCTTCACAGCGGACACCCGGAGGACCTAACGTGCAAGGAGTGGACGACCTTTCACCACCCGGCCATCTCTTTGAGGGCTACTCCGCGGGGGCAGCCTGGGACGAGATGCTGGACTCCGACGGGACGCCTCGCACGGCCTACCGCGGAGTGCATCACACGCTGAATTCGATGAGCGCTGCGGAGATGCGCGAACGCGCCGATCACCTCGCCCGCAGCTTCCTCGACCAAGGCGTCACCTTCGACCACAGCGGCGAGGAGCAACCCTTCCCGCTCGACATGGTGCCGCGGGTGATCTCCGCCCACGAGTGGGACATCATCGAGTCCGGGGTGATCCAACGAGTGTGCGCGCTCGAGGCCCTGCTCGAAGACATCTACTCCCGCGAGGGTGAGATCCCGCGCGCGGTCCACGAAGGCGTCCTCCCCTGGCGGCTGATCGCTTCGTCGGGCCACTTCCACCGCGCGGTCACCGGGGTCAGGCCCGCCAACGGGGTGCGGATCCACGTCTCCGGCATCGACCTGATCCGCGACGCGCACGGCGCCTTCCGGGTTCTCGAGGACAACGTACGCGTCCCCTCCGGCGTCAGCTACGTGATCGCCAATCGCCGCGCGATGGCCAACGTGTTCCCCGAGGCCTTCGCCACCATGCGCATCCGGCCGGTGCGCGAGTACCCACGCATGCTCCTGTCGGCCCTGCGAGCATCCGCGCCCGACGGCACCAAGGATCCCACCGTCGTCGTGCTCACCCCGGGTGTCTACAACAGCGCGTACTTCGAGCACGCCCTGCTGGCGCGAATGATGGGCGTAGAGCTGGTCGAGGGCCGCGACCTGGTCTGCAGTGGCGGACAGGTGCGGATGAAGACCACCACGGGCGATCAACCGGTCGATGTGATCTACCGCCGCGTTGACGACGACTTCATCGACCCCGTCCACTTCCGCGGTGACTCGATGCTGGGCTGCGCCGGACTGATCTCGGCCGTGCGGGCGGGACGGGTGAGTGTGGCCAACGCCGTCGGCAACGGGGTCGCCGACGACAAACTGATCTACTCCTATCTGCCCGACCTGATCCGCTTCTATCTCGACGAGGACCCGATCCTGCCCAACGTCGACACCTACCGTTGCGAGCAAGCAGACGTGCTCGCCCATGTCCTCGACCACCTCGACGAGATGGTGGTCAAGCCGGTCGACGGCTCCGGTGGCAAGGGGCTCGTGATCGGACCCGACGCCGATGGGGCGACGCTCGACCGGCTGCGCGAACAGTTGCGCACCGACCCGCGCGGCTGGATAGCCCAGCCCGTTGTGCAGCTCTCCACGGTCCCGACCGCGATCTCCGACCGGCTTCGGCCTCGGCACGTCGACCTACGCCCCTTCGCGGTCAACGACGGCGATCAGGTGCGCGTCCTGCCAGGCGGCCTCACCCGGGTCGCGTTGCCGGAAGGACAGTTGGTGGTCAACTCCAGTCAGGGCGGCGGCTCCAAGGACACCTGGGTGATGAGCGGCCGGGTCGGCGTCCCGACCCGACCCTCGACTCCGTCGCGTGAAGCCCGCGAAGTGGTCGTGATGACGCCACCAACCGCCTCTCCCGAAGACTCGATGCGCAGCCACCAACAGCAACAGCAACAGCAACACACGCCAGTCGACGGATCAGGCGGGTGGCCGCTGATGTTGAGCCGAATCGCTGAGTCGCTGTTCTGGATCGGTCGCTACGTCGAGCGCGCCGACGGCACCGCTCGGATCGTCGACGTCCTCCGCCTGCAGCTGATCGAGGACCCCGGAGCCGACGAAGAGGTGGCCGCGGCGAGCGTCCTGTCCGTCGTGATGGGAATGAACGCCGACCACGGCGTCGACTTCCGCGCGGTCGGCGAGCAACTCGTCTTCGACGGCTCCCACGAGAGTTCGGTCACCGGCGCCTGGCTGGCCGCCCGCGAGAACGCCCGACGGGCACGCGAGACGTTGTCCACGGAGCTGTGGGAGGGCATCAACTCGACGTGGCATCGCTGGCGCGGCATGGGCCGCACCAGCGTCACCGACCGACACCTCTCCTGGGTGCGCGAGCGGGCCGCCCTGGTCAACGGCATCGCCGACTCGACGATGAGCCATGACGACGCCTGGGACTTCCTCGTGCTCGGCCGCAGCCTCGAACGGGCGGATATGACCGCCCGGCTGGTCGCGAACGGCGGGCTTCGGCGCGGACCATCGTGGACCAGTGTCCTCAACAGTTGCGGCGCCACCCAGTCCTTCCTTCGTAGCCAGCGCGGCGTGATCAGCGATGATCGTGCGGCGTCGTTCCTGGTGCTCGACCGCGAGTTCCCCAGATCGGTGGTCTTCGCCCTCGCCGAGGCGGAACAACGCCTGATCGCGCTGCAGCCCGACGCGGACCGGATCGGGTTCTCCGACGAGGCGCGCCGTCAGCTGGGCAGGATCCGCACCTCGCTCGAATACCGCGCGACGCCCGAGATCCTGGCCGATCTGCCCGCCCAGATGCAGCGAGTCCAGCGCGCGGTGACAGCCGCGTCCGAGTCGGTGACCACGCGCTACTTCCAGTCGGAACCGACCCCTGCCTGGACGGAGGAGCTCGCATGAGCACCCGCCGCTACCGCATCGTCCACACCACCTCGCTCGCCTATGACGTGCCAGTCCGCGCCGCCCACAACGAGTTGCGGATGACTCCCGCCAACGAGCCCGGCCAGGTCACCCTCGAGAACCGGATCCGGGTGCGGCCGATGACCTGGAGCCACATCTACCGCGACCATTGGGGAACCCACGTCACGTCGATGGAATCACTGCTCGAGCACGATCGGCTCGAAATCGAGGCGATCAGCACGGTGGAGCGAACCGACGGTCGAGGCGCCTCCCGATGACAACGGCGACACCGGGTCGCTGGGCTGGTCCGTGCTCGACGACGCAGCGGTGCGCGACCGGAGTTTCGAATGGCTGATGATCACGCCACGCACCGAGCCCGGCGCCGGGATGATCGAGCTTGCCGAAGGGGTGCGGGAAATGGACACGCCCGGCGAGGCCGCGGCGGCGGTCTGCGAGCGGATCCACCAATCAATGAGCTACGTGACCGGTGCGACCGGCGTGCACGGTACCGGCGAGGAGGCGTGGACCGAGCGACGCGGGGTCTGCCAGGACTTCGCCCACGTCACCCTGGGTGCGCTGCGCACCCTCGGCATACCCGCCCGCTACGTCTCCGGCTACCTGGCTCCGCAGCGCGACGGCCTGGTGGGCGATTCGAGTGTGGGCGAGTCGCATGCCTGGGTGGAGTACTGGGTGGGCGACTGGGTGTCCGCCGACCCCACCAACCTGGTGCCCGTCGGCCTCGACCATGTGGTCGTGGCCCGCGGTCGGGACTACCACGATGTCTCGCCCTTCAAGGGCGTCTACTCCGGAATCGGCGTCGCCCAACTCGAGGTCGCGGTGCGGTTCACGCGAGTCGCGTGATCAGCCACACGATGATGGCAATCGCGAGGGCGACCGAGATCAGCAGCGGGAGGATCGTCAGCAGCGCTGCCGCGATCAGATAGCCGATGCTCGGCGGTGCCGGGTCGGACGACTCCGCCAACGCCCGTTCGAGAAGCCGGTAATTCTTGCGGTTGGCGCGGTGGGCGACATCGGCCAGGTCGCCGGCGAAGGGAATCAGCCCGAGGCCCGCGTCGATGAGGATGTTCCAGCCCATCCGTGCCAGCACCGGGATGGGCACCCGCGCATCGACCGCGTCGTACATGATCGCGCCCGAGAGCGCCGAGCCCAGCAGGTCGCCGACGCCCGGGATCAGCCCGAGCACCGCGTCGAAGCCGACTCCGACCTTGGTGCCGGGCACGGTCACCGCGTCGTCGAGGAGTCGCGCAATCTGTCGGCTCGATGCCAGCGGTTCGCTGCGCTGAGTCCTCTGCGGATCGGTCACGTGCCGATCCTGCCAGGCGCCCCTCAGCAACTCCTCGCCCAAGCAAGAGGCGGGGTGAATAACGCGATGTATCAGGCGACTGTGGCTCGGCGTCTTGGGATTGTGGAATCGATTGCACTCCGCAGAGTAAGTCGCGGCGAGGACGGGCCCTGCTGATGCGCGCCCACGGCGTCACCCTGCTCGTCGCCGCGCCGGGATATGGCAAGTCGGCCTGGATTGAAACCTCCCTTCCCGAGGGCGGGATGATCGTGCGCGCCAACCAGATCACGACGGGCCAGATCGCCGCACTCGTGGACCGCCCACCACCTGCGCTGGCGATCGAAGACCTGCACCTGCTCTCGTCTCCCGAGCAGATGGCACTCGTGCGGGCCGTCGGAGAGCTCGCCGAGCGATTGCCGGTTTATCTGAGTTCACGGCTCCCCCTGGAAGGCAAGGTCCGCGCCGGCCTGACGACGATGGTTCATGAGCGCGGGCCTGCGGACCTCCGGCTGACCGACCGGCAGGTCACCGAGATCCTCGTCGGCGAGTACGCCTTGGACGACGCCGAGGTCGGAGCCCTGATCCGGATGGCCACCGCGGGTTGGCCGATGCTGGTCCACTTGTTTGCGGATCGCCTCTCCCGCCTCCCACACCACGACCCGAATTGGCCCCCGGGTGACCTGACCCGGTTTTTGCACGACCACCGTGATGTCGGGGCGGATTGGATCACCCACACCGTCCTGAACGCGCTGCCCGAGCGCGCGCTGGAGCTGTTGGCTCGCCTCGCGGCGTTCGATGTGCTCACCGAAGAATTCGTCGTCGACGTCTTCGGCGACGAGGACAGCCCTTGCGTCCGGGACGACTACGCACTGTTGTGCCGGATCGGGCTCGTCGAGAGGCATCCCCGCTGGACGCTGCTCCGCCGGCCCGTCACGCGCCTCGTCCCCGCGCTGGCGACGCAGCTGCGCGACAGCAGTGTGCCCGGGGGACCATCGGTCCACCGAGACGTTCGCCGGCGGGCCGCGAGGTGGTACCACCGCCAGGACTTTCCGTTCTCGAGCGCTCTGACGTCCGCGCTGTGCGGCGACACCGCCCTCGTCCGCGATCGGCTCCGGAAGTCGGGGCTGCGGATGCTGGACCAGGGTGACGCCGAAGGGGTTCTCGGTCTCCTCGATGCAGATGCCGACTTCGTCGCACAGCATCCCGATCTCACGCTTCTCCAGGGGCAGGCACTCCTACTGGCTGGGCGCTCCGGCGCGGCGATGGCAGCCCTGAGGCCGCTGGCCCGAGAAGTCCCCACTGACGGCTGGACCGCTGAGCTGTCGTATGCAGTGGCCCTGGCCTATTACACCTGCGGTGACCTGGCGCTCGCCAGGAAGTCCTTGGCGCGGGTAGCCCACGAGCAGGTGCCCGCCACCGAGGTCGGCCTCAGGTGGCGTGCCCTCGGGGTCACCTTGACCCTGCAGGACGGCGACCACGCCGGGGCGTCGGCCCTGGCCGACCGGGCGTGGACCATCGCCGAGGAGTCGGCGCATCCTGCACTGCTGGCACACGCCCGCCAAGCGGTCGCGAAGGTGCGCGGAGTGTCCCGAATGGCCGCGCTGTTGGGTTCCGCCGCTGATGAGATGCGTCGTGCCGGCGACGTCGTCGGCCTGGCCGCTGTGCTCTGCAATCACAGCCACGCGTTGCTGACCACCGCTCGCTTCAGGGAGGCGGCGCTCGTGGGCCGCGAGGCGGTGGCGGCGGTCGAGATGATCCGGCCGGTCGGAGCGCTGGTGGTGGCCCTGCACAACCTGGCCCAAGCGCTCGCCAGGCTCGGGGAGTACGACGAAGCTCGTCGCCACCTCCGGCGAGCGCTCCGCCTCAGCCGCAACCTAGTCGGAGGGCGCGTGGCCTCCACCCTGGTGGCACTGGGCGACCTCCACCGTGCACTGGGCGAACGAGAACAGAGCCTGCTCGCGTATGACGAGGCCATCGCACTCGCCCGCGAATCGGGGGAGCGACAACTCCTGATCCCCGCACTCGCTGCGATGGCGCGAACCAGGCTGGCCGATGATCTCGACGCTGCGCGTGCCCTCGCTGAGGAGGCCCTACGGCTGGCGCCGGCGTCACTGAATAGCGCACCCCCTGATCGCCCTGGCGCTGGTCGCCCAGGTGGAGGGCGCGACGAGTGCCGCCGCCGACTTCGCGCGACAAGCGGTCGCGGCAGCTCGGGAGGCACACACACCGGCGCTCCTCGCCGACGCCCTCGAGACTCTCGCACGCACCGATGATCACCCGGAGCAGGCGAGTGATGCGCTCAGGGAGGCACTCTCGATCTGGAGCGCGGCGGAAGCGGGCCCGGATGCGTGCCGCGTGGAGGTCCTGATCGCCAGGCTCGACGACGCCGACCAACCGACCAAGGATCGCGGCCGCCGAGCCGCGGCGCAGCTCCAGCGACTCGGCGTCACCCGCATCCATGGGCGGCCGATCGGCGCCGACCCCATGTCGAAGGACATCTGCATCAGGGTTCTCGGCGGCTTCGAGGTGCGGGTGCGCGGCCGCGAAGTGGCGATGCAGACATGGAAGTCGCGCCAGGCACGCACTCTCGTCAAGCTCCTCGCCGCCCACCGAGGCCGACCCGTGAGCCGGCAGCGGGTGTGCGAAGAGCTCTGGCCCGACGACGATCCGGCGAAGACCTCGCATCGTCTCTCGGTCTTGCTCACCACCGTGCGCGGCGTGCTCGATGCCGAGAAGACGTGGCCCTCCGATCACTATCTCGGATCCGACAACCGCGGGGTGTGGCTCGATCTCCGGCGGGTCGGTATCGACGCCGATGAACTCATCCGCCAGGCCGAGCACGGCGCCGAACTGCTGGCTGAGGGACGCGACGACGAGGCCAGCGCAGCGTTGCGGGTCGTCGATGGGCTCTGTCGCGGCGACGCCTTCGAGGACGACCTCTACGAAGACTGGGCCATCAGCCTGCGCGATGAGGTCCGCGGGGCGTGGCTGCGCTCCTTGCGACACCTGGCCACGCTTGCCTCGCGCCAACGCCGAAGCAACGACGCCGCGGCGATCCTGGTGCGGCTGCTGAGCGCGGACCCCTACGACGAGCGCGTGCACCTGGGCTTGGTGCGCACGCTGGTGAAGGCGGGCCGCCACGGCGAGGCCCGCCGGGCCTTCGATCGCTGGACCCAAGCCATGGCAGAGGTCGACGTGACCGCGCCCGATCCCCAGGTGCTGGTGCCGCAACCCCGCCTCGCTGTGCCACGGCGTTCTGATCCCACGCTGATCACCCGCTGAGACTCTCGCATCACCCACTTGAACACGCCCCGAGTCGCGGGCTCCACGAAAGGAACCACCATGAAGAAGTACGCGATCATCACTGCCCTCCTCGCCAGTTCGATCCCGGTCGCCTGGGGGGTCGCGCCGGCGCACGCAGGTCCCTTCGACTGTCTCGGCCCGAACGTCATCCTCGGCACGAATCATGACGATGTCCTCAGAGGCACCCAGTGCCGAGACGTCATCTACGGATTCGCGGGGAGACGACGTCATCTACGGGCTCCAAGGCAACGACGTCGTGTATGGCGGATCTGGCGAGGACACCGTCTATGGCGGACCCGGCGCCGACACGATCTACGGCGGAGCCGGATGGGGATTTCCTCTCGGCCAAGCAGACGCCGACTCTTTCCCGGACTTTGACTATGCCGCTGACGAAAGAGACTCGGACGACGATCGCGACGATCACCTGGTAGTCGCGAGCCACACGCACATCCGAAGGTCCGGACCGAAGATTCTCGGTCCGGACCTTCGCGATGGGTCGACCACGATCAGCAACTCACCACCGGAAAGGCGTTGAGGCACACGTCGTTGCCGGGGCCCCCGTCGGCGGAGTTGTTGCCGGCCTGTCCGTCGAGGAAGTCGTCCCCGGGGTTGCCCCACAGGAGGTCGTCCCCGTTGCCGCCCCGCAGCTCGTCGTCGCCGGTGTCACCGCGGAGTCGGTCGTCGCCGCCCTGGCCATAGATCTTGTCATCGCAGGCCCCACCGGTGACTCGATCGTCGCCCAGGCCGGCGTAGATCGTGTCGGCGCCGCCACCGCCGTCGATGGTGTCGTTGCCGCCGTAGCCGTAGATCACGTCGTTGAACGGCGTCCCCACGATGTTGTTGGCCATCCCGTTGCCCATGATCACCTGCCCCTGCACGTCACAGACCTCGTCCGCGGGGTCGGCCGTCGCCGTGCCGGGCAGCAGGGCCACGGCCAGCAGCCCAGCGCCGGCCATCATCAGCGTCACTCTCTTCGTTGTCATGATGTTTCCTCCTAGCTATGCCGGTGCGACGATCCGCTCCCGGCATCGGTTGATGGAGGACCAGTGCACTGGGCGGTGATCAGCACCGGATCAGGGCGGGGTCAGCAGGCTCCCGCTCGCCTAGAGCAGACGTTCCAGCAGCCAGCTCGGGCCGACGGTCTGCGCGCCGGCGGCGGCGACATTGGCGGCAAGGGCCCGGTCGGCGGTCACCACCCGCACCTGGTCGCCCGCCGCGGCGGCGCGCCGGGCCGCGGCCACGATCGCGGAGTCCCCATCGCGCGGCGCATGAACCGTTTCGACGTGGGCGTCGACGCCTGCCCGCACGCCCTGTTTGGCCTGGCCCTCCAACACCAAGACGATCCGGTCAGCGGGAACATCCGCCACCAGCAACCGCTGGTGCAGGCGATCAGCGGCCCCCGGTCGGTCCTTCCACCAGCCGTCAGCGGTCGCTCCGACCACATTCGCCCCATCCACGATCAGCACCTGACGCACCCCGCCAGCGTGTCATGAGCGACCGACGCCCCGCACAACTGGACTGCGGGTCGGGGGGCGTGCGAGACGATGCCCTCATGGACGCACTCTGGAGCCACCTGGGCATCTCCCTGACCGGCATCGTCAGCGTGACCATCGCGACGGTGATCTTGTATGGCGTCATCGCTCTCGTGCTGCAGGCCTGGGGCCAGCGACTGCGAGCGAGTTCGTCCACGGCCAGCCTGGCGCTGTTGACGCTGCTCGGGTCGATCGCGGCGCGGGCCACCCTGGGTGAGTCACCGACACTGCTCGGAGGGCTGGTGGCGATCGCGACGCTGCTGGTTCTGGAACAGACCTTCGGCCGCTGGTCGGCGCTGTTCCCGCGCAGGCGGCTGGCGGCCACCAGGTCTCCAGTGGTGCTCCTGGCCCAGGGGCAGATCCGGCATCGCGAGTTGACCCGACGCCGGATGACCGAGGAGCAACTGCTCTCGGAGCTGCGCCTGCACGGCGTGCGCGACCTTGCCGACGTCGACCTAGTGATTCTCGAACCGCGGGGAAGGGTCTCGGTCGTGCGCGCGGGCAAGCACTTGTCGCCCGCGTTGACCCGCGGCATCCGCGGGCTCCCTGCGGGCTGAGGCCGCCGCCGATCCTCGACCCATGACGGTGTCCTAGGGGCTGAGCCGGTGCAGGTCTCGCGGGAACAGCGTGACCTCCCGGATGTTGCCCGCGCCCACCAAGCGGCTGACGAAGCGCTCCAAGCCGATCGCAAAGCCACCATGCGGCGGCATCCCGTGGTCGAATGCCTGCAGATAGGCGGCGTAGTCGGCCGGATCCTCGCCCCGGGCCCGCAGCGCGGCTCGATAGTCGCTTGGCCGATGTAGTCGCTGACCGCCGGTGACCAATTCGACGCCACGGAACAACAGGTCGAAGCTGTTGCTCCAGCGCGCGCTGAGGTCTGTCGGCTGGCCCGGCTCGGACCACGGATGGGTGTAGAACGGGCGCTTGGCCAACGGATAGCCCTCGACGGCGACCAGGTCGCTGCCGTGTTCCCGCAGCGCCCACTCACCCAGGGCCCGCTCGTGTTCGGGAGCCAGGTCGGCCTCGCCAGCGGCGGCCCCGACCAGGGCCAGCGCCTCCGCGAAGTGCACGATCGGGATCTGCGCGGGCACCTCCGGCAACTGGGCTCCGGCCCGGATCACGGCGTCCCCGGCGTGCGTCTCGATGGCGTCGACCATGCCGGCCAACACTGCACGGAGCATGCCGAGCACGTCGCGATGGTCGCGGATGAAACCGAACTCGACGTCGAGGGAGACGTACTCCGCCAGGTGTCGCGAGCTGTCGTGGGGCTCGGCACGGAAGACCGGACCGATCTCGTAGACCCGCTCGAAGACGCCGACCAGCAGCTGCTTGTAGAACTGCGGGCTCTGGGCCAGGTAGGCGGTGTCGCCGAAGTAGTCGACCGCGAACACCGCCGATCCCGATTCGGTCGCGCTGCCCACCAGCTTCGGCGTGTGAATCTCGGTGAACTCGAGGTCGGCGAGCGTCGTACGGAAGCCGCGAAGGGCGGCGGCGGCCAGTTCCCAGCGCGCCCGCTGCGCTGGGTGGCGCCAGGTCACCGGCGCATGGTCGAGCAACGCAGGCAGCGACGCCGCGAGGGTCGGGCGCCACAGTTCCACGGGCGGGGTGAGAGCCAGCTCGGTGAGCGGAGTGATCCGGGGTCGGGTGATCTCACGACCCCCGGGCGCCTGAGCGTTGGCGGTCACCGTCCCGATCACCTCGACCGTCGTCTCCTCCGGGGGCAGGTCCGTCCCATCTCGGTCGCCCGCAGCAACCACGACCTGGGCCAGACCGCTGCGGTCGCGCAGGATCAGAAAGGCCACCGTGGCCAATTGCCGACGCCGATGCACCCAGCCCTGGAGTCGCACCTCGACTCCGTCATCGACGTGCTCAAGGTCGGCGCAAAGGGTGCGGCCAGCGGGTCCAGTCGGTTGCATGGGTCCATCACCTCCGGGTCGTGGGCCCTGGAGGTGTGGGCGGGGGCTAGGTCGCGGTGCCACCACACCTTCGCCGGTCGGTTCCGGCCTCTCGTCGGAACCGCCGAACGCGCGGCCGATCGCCGCTCCGAGCGGCCGGCGACCCCGCGGATCCCGGTCGTCCGGGGAGTGCGTCACGCTCCACGATCAACCCGAACAGGCTAGCCGGGTCCCGCCGTCGCCTGCCAACGGTTTTCGACCCCCCGTGCCGCTGAAACGCCCCACCGCAGTAGCGTCGCATTATGCGCACGCGTCAGATCGTGACCAGCCTGCTCCTGACCTGCTCCCTCATCGGCATCGCCGGCACAGCCGCGGCCGATCCCCGGCAGGGCCACGCCAGGGACCGCGATCCGGTCCGCTTCGCCACCTTCAACGCCTCCCTCAACCGAGCCGCCGACGGTGACTTGGTCGCCGATCTTTCCGAGCCCGGGAACCAGCAGGCGACCGCAGTCGCCGAGATCATCCAGCGGGCCGACGCCGACGTCATCTTGATCAACGAGTTCGACTTCGTCGCCGACGGCGCGGCCGCCGAACTCTTCCGCGACAACTACCTCGCGCTGCCGCACAACGGCGCCGCCGCGGTCGACTACCCCTACTACTTCACGGCCCCGGTCAACACGGGGGTTGCGTCGGGGCTCGACCTCGACAACAACGGCATGGTCGGCGGCCCGAACGACGCCTTCGGCTTCGGTTTCTTCCCGGGCCAATACGGCATGGTGGTCTTCTCGAAGTTCCCGATCGACGCCGACCAGGTCCGCACCTTCCAGAAGTTCCTGTGGGCCGACATGCCGGGGGCACTGCTTCCCGATGACCCCGCCACCGCTGCGCCCGCCGACTGGTATTCGCCCGCCGAACTCGCCCAGTTCCGGCTGTCGAGCAAGTCCCACTGGGATGTCCCGATCGAGGTGCCCGGCCGGCGCGATCCGGTGCACTTCCTGGTCTCGCATCCCACGCCGCCTGTCTTCGACGGGCCCGAGGACCGCAACGGCACCCGCAATCACGACGAGATCCGCTTCTGGGCCGATTACGTTCGGTCACGCCGCGCCTCGGCCTATGTGTATGACGACCAGGGTCGCCGCGGCGGCCTGAAGCGGGGCGCATCGTTCGTCATCGCCGGGGACCAGAACTCCGACCCCGAGGACGGAGATTCGATCCCGGGATCGATCCAGCAGTTGCTCCACAGCCCCCGGATCAACACCGCCTCGGTGCCAACCAGCCAGGGGGCCGTGGAGGCGTCGGCGCTGCAGGGCGGCATCAATCTCAGCCACGTCTCGCCTGCCGCCCAGGACACCGCCGACTTCGCGGAGCCCCCGGGGAACCTCCGCGCCGACTATGTGCTGCCGAGCAAGAACCTGCGCATCTCCGGCTCGGCGGTCTTCTGGCCGACCCAGAACAATCCGCTCTCCCGGCTCACCGGCGTCTTCCCGTTCCCGTCGAGCGATCACCGTCTCGTGTGGGTCGACGTCCGCGTCCCCTCGGCCCGTCGCTAGGAGTTCGCCCATGGCAACGCCCTCAACCATGGTGCCGCTCGGGTCACCCATGCCGCCGTTCGAACTGCCCGACGTGACCGGGCTGCCGGTGGCGAGCTCGGACTTCGAAGGTCGCCCCCTGTTGGTGGCTTTCCTCTGCAACCACTGCCCGTATGTCGTTCACATCGAGACCGCTCTCGGCGCGCTGACGCGGCGGCATCCCGAGCTGTCCGTGGTGGGGATCTGCACGAACGACGCCGATGGCTACCCCGAGGACGCCCCTGTCAAGCTCGCCGAACAGGCCGCCCGAGCGGGCTGGAACTTCCGGTATCTCGTCGATGCGACCCAAGACGTCGGGCGCGCCTTCCGCGCGGCGTGCACCCCCGACTTCTTCCTCTATGACGCCGCAGGGCTGCTCGCCTATCGCGGCGCCATGGACGCATCGTCGCCAGGCAACAACATCGCCCCCTCCGGCGACCTGCTCGACGCCGCCATCACCGACGTCCTGGCGGGGCGTCCCGCTCCCGAGCCGCACCGACCCAGCATGGGCTGCTCGATCAAGTGGCGCGACGGCTGATCAGCCGCTCCACTCGGCGGTTCACTCGCTGGTTCAGCTCGTGGGAACCTCGACCGTGACCGTGCCTCCGCCGTAGCCGAACTCCTGATCGCGCCCCTCGACGGTCACCTCGGTCACGCCGTCGGGAATCGTCAGCCCCGGCTGGGTGCGAGTGAAGGGCTGCTCGGCGGCATGGTCGTGGGTGAGCGTGTGCTCACCGAGGACCGACCCGTCGGGAGCCAGCACCCGCCACCCGTCGGCATAGCGCTCGGGGGTGTCGTAGGGCGAGGAGACCGTCACCTGAACGTCGAACACCCGATCCTCCTTCGGAACGAGCTGCACCTCGAGGATGTCTGGAAAGCGCTGATCACTGGTGCTCTGCCCGCCCGTCGCCGTCGCCGACTCGTCGCTCGCCTGATCCGCCGCACACCCGGCGCCACCGATCATCAGCGCGAGTGCGAAAAGGGCCGTGAGCCATGGTTGCAACCCGGTCATTGAGCCGCCGCCTTCCGGATGGGACGAGTCCACTTGGCCCGCCAACTACGGGGGCGGTGGTCCGACGCCGAGGCGGTTACCCTGACCGTCAGTCGATCGCCGCGCCAAGGGCCCTCGAGACGCAGCCGTCGCGACGTGGCGCCGCGGATCTTCTTCCCGTCGACGAACCACTGATAGCGGACCTGCACCTGCCGCGGCGACCAGACGCCTTTCGTCGCGCGCACGCGGCGACCCACCCTCAACGCGCCCTTGATCTTCGGTCGCGTCACCCGATCGACCTTCGGTAGCGGGGCGGGACCGGTCGTGGGGGTGGGCTGCGGCGGGGTCGGTGTGGGAGCCGGCGACGGAGCCGGTGTGGGAGTCGGTGTGGGGACGGGCGCACCCAGATAGGCGTCGATCCCCGAGGTTGTCGCTCCGCTCGACACCGCAACGTCGGCGCCGTTCTCGACCGTGGCTTGCCGGTCGTAGAACTGCATCGGATAGGAAGCCGACAAGTCCCGGAACTCCACCCGGTAGTCACCGCTGGTCAACCCGGGCACGTCATAGTCACCCGAGGCGTCCGTGACGGAGTCGGCAACCGGCACCCATTGGCCGGCGACCCGCCTCAGGGCCGTGACCGCGACTTCGGGGACGCCGGCATCGCCGGTGTCGAGAACGCGACCCGTGATGTGGCCCGCACCCGCGAGTGCTGCGTGGATACCACTCACCGTCGCGCCGGCCGCGACCACGATGTCGGTCGCTGCGCCAATGGTGGACCGATCGTCGAAGAACTCCGGGGCATACTCGCCGGCGAAGTCGTAGAACTCGAGGCGATAGGTGCCCGCCGGCAGCCCACCGAGGTCGTAGCTGCCGTCCGCCCCCGTGCCGACGCTGTAGGGCGTCGGCTCCCAACTGCCGGCCTCGAGTGCGTAGGCCGACACCGACGCAGAGTCGACCCCGTCGCCGGTGGCGTCCTCGGTGACCACGCCGGTAATCCGGGCAGGCGCGGCCAGCGCCGCGTCGATGCCCTCGACGGAAGCGCCTTCACCCACCACCACGAGATCGACGGGGGTCGGGCCTACCGTGTCGTCCCACCATTCGGAGACCAGTGCGCCGTGCGGGTCGGCGAACTCCACGGCATAGGAGGCCGCGTCGAGGGCGGCCAGTTCATAGTCACCTTGGGCGTTGGTGGACGTCGTAGCGACCGGAAGCCAGGCGTCACGCGACGGCCACATAGGCGCGGACGTCGACGTCAGGGGCCGGCACACCTTGGGAGTCGGTGACATTGCCACTGATCCGGGCAGTCCCGATGGCGCTGACACTGGACGTCTGGCCGAGCACCAAAACGACCGCGATCAACAGACCGAGCGCGCGCAACGCAGAACTCGCTCCGCGTCTCATGGCGTCCCCCGAAGCCCGTCCATCGAATCCGACGTCCCAGGCCAAATGACAGCCGGATCGGTGTTTCCAGACTAGCTCGCGTCGAGCAGGGCGGCGCCTACTTCACCACACCCTCGGGGCTGCACACACGCAAAGTTTCACCAACGCAAGGTTTCACCAACCCAGGGTGCCGGGGCTGCCTTTGAACGGACCCGTGACACGCGAGGTGATCCAGCCGCCGTAGAAGTCACCCGGCTGCGGGGTGACCTTCTCGCCATCGATCCAGCAGGACTCCACCGCCGACGGCATGACGGCGACGTGATCGCGAAGTGCGGCGTAGGCCGGGGACGGGGTCGGGTAGTGCCACGCCGCGCGGGGCGCCACGACGTCTCCGACCACCAGGTCGAAATAGGACGCCTGCCCCTTCCACTCACACACCGTGGTACCGGAAACGGGGATGAGCACACCGTCGGTGAAACAGTCGAGCGGCAGGTAGTAGGTGGGCGGATGGCTCGTCTCGAGAACGCGCCAACTGCGGTCGGTGCTGGCAATCACCTCGCCCCCCAACCAGATCTCCAGGTGCTCGGCTGATTCGAAGATCGCCGGTGGGCGCGGGTAGTCCCAGACCGACTCTTGGGGTTCCGGCTCAGGCGACACCATGCTAGGAAGACTACGGCGGTGCCGGTCGGCGTCGCTGGGAGAGGAGCCCCATGGCCACCGACACGTCCGCGATAGAGTCGGCCCCGCCGCGCCGATGGGCCTTTCTGCTGGACGGGCCGCCCCTCAGAAAACCCGTCTTCTATTCTTCGGTGACCGGCGTCCTGGTGATGGCGATCTGGGCGATCGCCGCGCCGGCTCAAGCCGAGTCGGTCATCGGCACGGGGGTCGGCTGGGTGGTCGACTGGTTCGGCTGGTTCTACATCGTGCTGACGACCGCGGTTCTGGGCTTCGTCTTCTTTCTCGCGCTGTCGCGCTACGGGAGCGTCAAGCTGGGTCCCGATCACTCCAAGCCGCAGTTCTCGACTTTCGCCTGGGCGTCGATGCTGTTCGCAGCCGGCATCGGAACCGACGTGATGTTCTACGCCGTCGCCGAGCCGGTGAGTCAATATCTCGCGCCGCCCACTGGCGATCCCGAGACTGTCGCGGCAGCCCGCGAAGCGACCGTCTGGACGTTGTTCCACTACGGCATCTCCGGGTGGGGGCTGTACGCGTTGATGGGGATGGCGCTGGGCTACTTCACCTATCGGGCCGGCCTGCCGTTAGCGGTGCGCTCGGCGCTCTATCCGATCTTCGGCCGCCGGATCGACGGATCGCTGGGGCACGCGGTGGACACAGCCGCTGTGCTGGGCACCATCTTCGGAGTGGCGACCAGCCTCGGCATCGGCGTCGTGTTCCTCAACGAAGGGCTCAATGTGCTCTTCGGCGTACCCGTCGGGCTGGGCGCGCAGATCGCTCTGGTCGTCCTCGCGGTGGTGATGGCTGCCGTGTCGGCCACCACCGGAGTCGACAAGGGGATCCGCATCCTGTCGCAGCTCAACGTGATCCTGGCCCTCGGGTTGGCCGCCTGGGTACTGGTCACCGGGCGCACCGGCTTCATCCTCAACGCAGTGGTCATGAACGTCGGCGACTACACGCAGTCGTTCGCCGGCAAGACCCTGGAGACGTTCGCCTTCGAGGGCGCGAGCGAGTGGATGTCGCTGTGGACCCTGTTCTTCTGGGCCTGGTGGATCGCCTGGGCATCGTTCGTCGGCCTCTTCCTGGCCCGCATCTCGCGTGGTCGCACGATCCGGCAGTTCGTCGCCGGCACCATGATCATCCCGTTCAGCTACGTGGTCATGTGGATCTCGATCTTCGGCAACGCGGCCCTTGACCGGATCCGTTCCGGTGACCGGGCCTTCGCCGACGAAGCGTTCGCCTCACCCGAGGCGGGTTTCTATGCGTTGCTGCAGGACTATCCGCTCGCAGGGGCGGTGATCGCGCTGTCGGTCTTCGTCGGGTTGCTCTTCTATGTCACCTCCGCTGACTCCGGCGCCCTGGTGATGGGCAATCTCTCCTCCCAACTCCGATCGGTGCAGGACGACGCGGCGCCGTGGCTGCGCATCGTCTGGGCATCGACCACGGGTTTGCTGACCATCGCCGTTCTGGCGGTCAACGGGATCTACGCCCTGCAGTACGCGACGGTCATCTTCGGCCTTCCGTTCGCGTTCGTCGTGGTCTTGGTGATGCTCGGCCTCTGGAAGGCGCTTCGGATCGAAGGGCGCCGCGCCGACTCGGGCCTGCACGCCCTGCCACTGATGCTCTCGGCGCGTGGGGCGGGCATCGAGGAAGCCGACCTGGGGGCCTCCTGGAAGGCGCGATTGGCTCGCGCGGTCAACTTCGTCGACCTCACCGACGCCACCGAGTACCTCGACGCGGTGATTCGGCCGGCCCTCTCAGAGGTCGCGGTCGAGCTCGAGAAACGCGGTGTGCCGGCCGACGTGATCACCGGTGTCGGCGACCCCGAAGACGAGGCCACCGACACCCACCTGCCCTGGGTGCAGCTCCGTTCTGTGGCCGACGATGATCAGTTCATCTACCGCGTGCAGGTGTGCGAATCTCCTGTGCCCACCTATGGCGGGCGGATGATCGGCGACCGCGATCGGTACGCCCGCCTCGAGGTGCACACCGTCGGCGGCGGACAGGACTACGACGTCATGGGCTACTCGGCCGCCCAAGTGATCCACGACTGTCTCGACCAGTACGAACGGCACCTGGAGTTTCTCCGGCTGAGCTAGCCGCCGGGGTTGATCAGCCAGCGTTGCGTGTTGTTGTTCTGAGCCGTGCGGGTCACCAAACGGAAGTCCTCGCCCGCGTGCTCGTGAGCGTCGACGAAACGACCGTTGCTCAGCTGCTGCAGCGTGAACCTCTGGCTGCCCTGGTGCAAGACCACCCACCGCTGGGTGTCGTTGAGCTGAGCGGGACGGGTGACCAGCCGGAAGTCCTGCCCGGCATGCTCGTGCGCATCGACGAAGCGTCCGCTGCTGAGCTGCTGAATCGTGTAGACCCGACCGATCTGCGTCAGCCTCCACAACTGGGTGCTGTTCTCCTGCCGCGCCCGCGTGACCAGCCGGAAGTCCTCGCCGGCATGCTCGTGAGCGTCCAAGAACCGCCCGTTGCTGCGCTGTTGCAGACGGAAGTTGCCACCGCCGGCGTCGCTGACGAGCCACTGTTGGGTGTCGTTGTTCTGCCGTTCCCGGGTGACCACGCGGAAGTCCTCCCCGCTGTGCTCATGGGCGTCCACCAGCCTGCCGTTGCTCAACTGCTGGATGGTGTAGCTCCCGAGCTGGTCGGGGTGCGAGACCAGCACCCAACGCTGGGTGTCGTTGTTCTGAGCCGTACGGGTCACCAACCGGAAGTCCTGACCCCCGTGCTCGTGAGCATCGACGAACCGGTTGTTGCTGACCTGTTGCATGGTCACCACCATGCCGACGGGAGCGAACATCCAGCGTTGGGTGTCGTTGTTCTGAGCCGTTCGGGTCACCAGCCGGAAGTCCTGGCCAGCGTGCTCGTGAGCGTCGACGAACCGGCCGTTGCTGACCTGCCGGATCGTGTGCGGCCCTTGGAAAACGGGGGTGAGGGAACCCAGTTGGATCCCGATCTCATCGACTGCGGTCATGATGCTGCCTCCTAGCGAACGCGTCCTGCGGGGACGGCGAATCGCCGCCCAGACTCCGCGATGGACTGTTCAGGAATGAGCGATCACACGGTCGCGCCGATACACCTACCTGGGTCCGACCGACCCACGGCGGTTCAGGATCCTCCCCGGCGCTCAGGACCATCACGCGTTACGGTTCAGGCATGACCTCACGACTTCTTGCCACGGGCCTCTGCGCCGTCGCCCTCTCTCTCGCCGTCGCCGGATGTGCGAAGGAAGACACCTCCACAACCACCGAATCCGGTGCCACGCTCATCTCCGAGGGCACCCTGACCATCTGCACGCACCTGCCCTACGAGCCATTCGAGTTCACCGACGGCGGCGAGGTCGTCGGCTTCGACCCCGACGTCCTCAAGCTCGCGGCCGACGCGGAAGGCTGGGACACCAAGGTCGTCGACATCGGCTGGGAGACCATCGTGTCGGGCGAGGCCCTCAACACCGGCCAGTGCGACGTCTCCGCCGGCGCCATGACCATCACCGACGAGCGTGCGGCCGTCATGGACTTCACCGACCCCTACTTCGAGGCCACCCAGGCTCTGATGACGAAGGCTGGCGCCGGGATCACCTCGCTGGACGACCTGGCCGGCAAGTCCGTCGCCGTCCAGGACGGCACGACCGGCGCCGACTACGTTCGCGAGAACGCACCGGAGGACACCAAGATCGTCTCGTTCGAGGACGCTGCTCTCATGCAGCAGGCCGTCAAGACCGGCAAGACCGACGCCGGCGTCAACGACAACGGACTGCTGAACTACTTCGTGAGCCAGAACCCGGAGGTAGAGGTGGCGACCGAATTCAAGACCGGTGAGAGCTACGGCTTCTCGGTCAAGAAGGACGCCAACGACGACCTGCTCACGATCATCAACGACGCGATCGGCAGCCCCGAGTACGACACGGTCTACGAGAAGTGGTTCGGCACCGCCCCGACCAGCTGACGCACCAGCCCAGATCCGATCCCCCGACGAAGGTGAAGTGAGTCATGGCGAGTCCACGCCAGCGTGCCGCGAGGTGGCGCTACGTCCAGTACGCCGTCCTCGTGGTCGTTGTGGTGGCGATCTACTTCATCGCCGACTGGGGTCAGATCCAGCGGGCGTTCTGGAACTGGGAAGTCGTCCAGGAACAGTTCCCCCGTGTCCTGACGATCGCGCTGAAGAACACGTTGATCTACACCGCGTGCGGCTTCACCTTCGGATTGGCGCTGGGGCTGGTCCTCGCCCTGATGCGCCTCTCGAGCGTGGGGCCGTACCGGTGGATCGCGACGGGCATCATCGAGCTCTTCCGCGGGCTGCCCGCGCTGGTCGTCTTCATCGCGCTCAGCGTGGGCTTCAGCCTGGCCTTCCCCCAGTACGCGATCCCGTTCGGCAACCTAGGGATCGTCACCCTGGCCCTGGGACTGGTCGGCGGCGCCTACATGGCCGAGACGATCCGGGCGGGGATCCAAGCCGTGCCAAAGGGACAGATGGAGGCCGCGCGGTCGCTCGGCATGTCGCATGGTCGCGCGATGATCAGCATCGTCGTGCCGCAGGCGTTCCGGATCATTCTGCCGCCCTTGACCAATGAGCTCATCTTGCTCACCAAGGACTCCTCCCTCGTCTACATCCTGGGGCTCTCGCTCAGCGACTACGAGCTGACCAAGTTCGGCAGGGAAGGCATGAACTCCGCCGCCAACCTGACCCCGATCATCGTGATCGGCTTGTGCTACCTGCTGATCACCGTGCCGTTGTCGATCGTTGTACGCCGTATGGAGAGCCGCTCGGAGAGGGCCCGCTGATGACCACCACCCCGAACAACCACGAGACCAAGCGCAGCGACGCCGCGATCGACGTCCAGCACTTACACAAGTACTTCGGTGACAACGAGGTCCTCAAGGGCATCGACTTCCATGTCGGTAAGGGCCAGGTGGTCTGCGTGGTCGGCCCGTCCGGATCTGGCAAGTCGACGCTGCTGCGCTGCGTCAACCTGCTGGAGACCCCGACCAAGGGCAAGATCTTCGTCGACGGAGTGGAGATCACCGACCCTGACGCCGACGTGGACAAGCTCCGCTCGCGGATCGGCATCGTCTTCCAACAGTTCAACCTGTTCCCGCACATGACCGTGCTGCGCAACCTGACGATCGCGCAGCAGAAGGTCGCCGGTCGCGCGAAGGACGAGTCGATCGCGATCGCTCGCACCAACCTCGCGAAGGTGGGCCTCGCCGAGAAGGAGGGCGCCTACCCGGCGCACCTCTCCGGCGGTCAAATGCAGCGGGTCGCGATCGCCCGTGCGCTCTCCATGCAGCCCGACATGATGCTCTTCGACGAGCCCACCTCGGCCCTCGATCCGGAGCTGGTCGGCGACGTGCTTGCGGTGATGAAGGACCTCGCCTCGGAGGGCATGACGATGATGGTCGTGACCCACGAGATGGGCTTCGCCCGGGAGGTCGGCGACAAGCTGGTCTTCATGGACGGCGGCGTCATCGTCGAGGAGGGCGACCCGACCGAGGTGCTGGGCAATCCGCAGCACGAGCGGACACAGTCCTTTCTCTCGAAGGTGCTCTAGCTGGTCGAAGCCCGATTCCACCACCCAAGCAACGCGGGAACGCCTGGGGTTCGGCCCGGGTTTCGACCGGGGTTTCGACCCGGGTTTCGAACGGGGGCTGGCGGGGTGCGCTCCGCGCGCGGCATGCTGTCGGCAGGACCCGGAACAGGAGGACCGATGTCTGCCACTACGCCACCCAGCACCTCCGACCCGAGCACCCGAGGCGCCTTCTCGTCGCGGAGCGTGTTCATCCTGGCCGCCATCGGTTCCGCGGTCGGCTTGGGCAACATCTGGCGGTTCCCCTATGTCGCCTACGAAAACGGCGGCGGCGCGTTCGTCCTGCCCTATCTCGTGGCGCTGCTCGTCGCCGGTCTCCCCTTTCTGCTCATGGACTACGCCTTGGGCCACAAGTACCGCGGCTCCGCTCCGCTGTCCTTTGCCCGCAGCAGCCGTCGCGCCGAGCCCATCGGTTGGTGGCAGGTCGGCATCTGCTTCGTCATCGCGGTCTACTACGCCGCCGTCATCGCCTGGGCGGTGCGCTACACCTTCTTCTCGGTGAACCAGGCGTGGGGTGACGACCCGGAGGGTTTCTTCTTCACCTCCTTTCTGAAGGTCGGCGACCCGGGCGTCACGGCGGATCTGGTGCCCGGAGTGGCCCTCCCCTTGCTAGCGGTGTGGCTGATCGTGCTGGGCATCATGGCCCTCGGCGTGGAGAAGGGGATCGGCGCCAGCGCCGTCGTGTTCATCCCCCTGTTGATCGCGGCGTTCCTCGTACTCGTCATCCGGGCGCTCTTCCTCCCTGGCGCCGCAGAGGGTCTCAACGCACTGTTCACCCCCAACTGGTCGGCGTTGGGCGACACGGGAGTCTGGGCCGCGGCCTTCGGCCAGATCTTCTTCTCGCTGTCCGTCGGCTTCGGCATCATGATCACCTACGCCTCCTACGTCGGGCGGCGCACCGACATGACGGGCTCCGGTCTCGTGGTGGGCCTGTCGAACTCGAGTTTCGAACTGCTCGCCGGTATCGGCGTCTTCGCCGCGCTCGGCTTCATGGCGCAAGCCAATAGCGTCGCCGTCGGTGACGTCGCCTCCGACGGCATCGGCCTCGCGTTCATCGCCTTCCCCACCATCATCAGCGAGGCTCCGGGGGGCGCGTTGATCGGCGTGCTCTTCTTCGGCAGCTTGGTGTTCGCCGGCCTCACGTCGTTGGTCAGCGTCATCGAAGTGGTGATCTCGGCAGTGCGCGACAAGTTCGAACTGACCCGGCTCGGCGCGACGCTCGCCGTCGGCGTCCCAACGACGGTGCTCAGCCTGATCATGTTCAGCACCACGAGCGGGATCTACGTTCTCGATATCGTCGATCACTTCATCAATCGGTTCGGCATCTTGCTGGTCGCTGTGGTGAGCATGCTGGTGCTCGCTTGGGCGCTCCGGGCTCTCCCCTCGCTCGCCGCTCACCTGAACCGCGATGGCTCGGTCCCGCTCGGCACCTGGTGGGTCGTCATGTTGGCGGGCATCACGCCTGCGGTGTTGACGTTCATCCTGATCCAGGAGTTCCTCGACGTCGTCCGGGCGCCGTATGGCGAGTACCCCACGTGGATGCTGACCGTCTTCGGTTGGGGGGTGGTGGTCGCGGTGATGGTGATCGCCGTGGCACTCAGCCTGGTTCGATGGCGCCAGGACACCCCGCTGACCGTGGCCGACGAAGAGGAGTTCTGAGATGACCGGCGCAGCGATCGCGATGATGCTGGTGGCCATGCTCGTGCTGTGGGGCGGGTTGGTGATGGCCGTGATCAATCTCCGCCGGCACGAGCCGCCGGCATTGGACGAGATCCACCGCGACCTGTGATGGGCCGCTGACAGCAGCCAGCCGGCGCCACCCCCGCGCGTCTGCAGCCGCTAGGCGACGGGGACGTCGCGGCGGCGGAACGCCACGAATCCGAGCACCACCAGCGCCGCCGCGATCACCGAGAGCGTCACCACTCCGGTCACGTCGGCGCCGTCGGTGAGTACGTCAGCACCCACCGACTGGAACGGCGAGGCATTGATCACCCAGGCCGGGAAGTCGAACCCCGGTCCGAGGTAGGCCACGAGCGCCGCGACGGTGAACACGCTCCACCCCAGTCCTCGCAGTCTCGAGGCCAGCCCGAAGACGGCGACGGCGAGCGCCCCGAAGAGCGCGACCGCCGCGAGGTACGGCGCACTGCCGCGCATGATGTCGCCGAACCAGGCGGAATCGCCGGTGGACACCGCGCTCGTCGCCGCGAGGGACACCACACCGGTGAGGGCGACGACCAAGGCACCGAGCGACACGACGGCCACGTGCGTCCCGAGCCACTTCCACCGGGGGCGATCGCCGGAGAGTTCGGCTTCGAGTCGGCCGGCCTCCTCCTCCGCAGCCAGTGAGCCCACCGCCATCAGCGCGAAAGCCGCGGAGACCATCGCCTGCATCATCAAGAACATCGACATCACGCTGCGCAGGAGCTGATCGGCTGCGGCATCGATCTGGGCGCCCATCATCACCGCGAGATCGGGGTTCTTGGCGATGGCGTTGAGGACCTCCTGCGAGAGGGACCCATAGACCCCCATCAGGGTGGCGGCGCCCACGGACCAGCCGATGATCGAGCCGCGGTGCTGATGCCAGGCCAGGCCGACCGGTGACTTCAGGAGCGCCGATGCCTCGGGGGAGGATGGACGCGGCTGAATGAACGCACTGCCGACGTCGCGGCGGCCGGTAAGCCAGAAAGCCAGCGCCAGCAAGGCAAGGCCGGCGATGGCGGCGATCAGCAACGGCCACCCCCGGGCGTCACCGAAGGCCCGCACCTCGTCGACCCAACCGAGGGGGGACAGCCAGAGCAGGAAGTTGTCGTAGACGGCGCCAAGCCCGCGCAACAGATAGCAGGCGAGCACGGTGGTGAGCGTGATCCCCCACACGGTTCGCTGGTGCTCGACGAGTTGAGCCACGACGGCGGTGATGCTCACGAAGACGAAGCCAAGGGCCGTGATCCCGGCACCGTACAAGAGAGAACCGCCGATGTCGGCTCCCGCCGCGGCCATCGCCACGGCGCAGCCGAGGCCGGTCACGACCAGCGCCGCAGTGGCGACCATCACCGCGGCGAGCAGCGGCGCGTGCCGTCCGATACTGGAAGCGAGCAGAAGTTCCATCCGCCCGGACTCCTCGTCCTTGCGGGTGGCTCGAGAGGTGAGCGCGATGGCCATGATCGGCAGCCCGAAGCTGAGGATGAAACCGAACTCGTTGGCGAACACACCACCCAACGTCCCGACACCGGCGACCTTGCCGTTGATCACCAACAGGGCACCACCGGTGATCGATTCGGCGTAGCCCTGCAGCTTCTCCGGGGTGTCGTAGAGCGCCTTGATCGACACCGCGGTCATGGCCATGGTGGCGATCAGCCCGAGCGTCCAGCCCAGGAGCCCCTTCCACCCGGTGCGCACATCGATCCGCGTCATGGTGGCCAGCCCGGCGCTCTCGCGGGCGTTCATCGCGCCGCCTCCGGTTCCTGTTCGAACGCGTCGCCTTCATAGGCCCGCAGGAACAGGTCGTCCAGGCTGGGTGGAGTCACCGTCAACGTGTGGATTCCCGCGTCGTGAAGAAGACCCACCAGCGGCCCCACCGCGTCGGGCTCGGCCGCGGCGTGGACGTCGGTGCGGCCGTGCTCGGCGTCGACGATCTTCACGTCGAAGACCCCTGCCAGGTGCTGCAGACCGCTCGGTCGTTGGTCGACGACCGCGCGGACGGCGCTGTGAGTGCTGCGGCGGAGATCGGTCAGCGTTCCCGAGGTCACGGTGCGCCCGGCGCGGATGATCGAGACCCGGTCCGCCAGCGCCTCCACCTCGGCGAGGATGTGACTCGACAGCAGTACAGTGACGCCCTCCCGCCTGCGTTCGTGCACGATCTGTTGGAAGACCTCCTCCATCAATGGGTCGAGGCCCGAGGTGGGTTCGTCGAGCACCAACAGGTCGACATCGGCGGCCAGGGCCGCCACCAGGGAGACCTTCTGCCGGTTGCCCTTGGAGTAGTCACGTGAGCGCTTGCTGGGGTCGAGGTCGAAGAGCTCGATCAGGTCCGCCCGCCGCGCGGGGTCGATGCCACCATGCGCACGGGCCAGGATGTCGATGCACTGACCGCCAGTGAGTCCGGGCCAGAGGGTCACGTCACCGGGCACATAGGCGAGTCGGTCATGAAGTGACACCGCGTCGTGCCAGGGGTCGCGGCCGAACAACCGGGCCTCGCCGCCGTTCGAGCGCATCAGTCCCAGCAGGATCCGGATGGTCGTGGACTTGCCCGATCCGTTGGGTCCGAGGAAGCCGTGCACCTCCCCGCGCCGGACGCTCAGATCGAGCCCGTCGAGGGCGGTGGTCGAACCGAAGCGCTTGACCAGCCCTCTGACGTCGACGATGAGTTCCTCGGCCTCCGTCGGTGCGACGGCGGGGTCGTCGGTCATCGGGTGCCTCCTGGGGAGAGATCGGTGGCGTCGAGCATGGCTGAACGCATGATCAATAGTCTAAACATACGTTCAGCATGACGGCAAGTGTCGTCAGGGCTGCAGCGACAGCGCGATGAACGCGGCGAACAGCGTGAGATGCAGCCCGCCCTGAAGCGGCTTGGCCCGGCCAGGCAACGACGGTGAGGACCGACACGATCGCGGTGACGCCGAGCAGAACGACCTGGAGCGGCTCGAGGCCGAGATAGAGCGGTCCGTCGATCCAGATCATGGCAACGGCGATGACCGGGATGGTCAGCCCGATGGCGGCCAGGCAGGAGCCATAGGCCAGGTTGAGGCTGGTCTGAACCCGGTCGCGGGCGGCCGCGTTGCCGGCCGCCAGCGTCTCAGGGGCCAGCACCAGCATCGCAATGATGACGCCGACGAAGCTGGTGGGAAGCCCGGCCGAGGCGATGCCGTCCTTCAGTGGGTTCGACAGCACCTTCGCGAGACCCACGACGCCGACGAGCGCAACGATCAGCAACCCCAGGCTGATCTGCGCTGCGCGCGCCGAGGGCGCATCGGCGTGGCCGTCGCCGTCCAGGTCATCCCCTTGCTTCACCGGCAGGAAGAAGTCGCGGTGACGCACGGTCTGGGTGAAGACGAACATCAGATAGACGGCCACCGCGGCCACGGCAGCGAACGCGAGCTGGCCGGGGGTGAACTCGGGGCCGCTCTCGGAGACCGTGTACGACGGCACCACAAGGCACAGCGTTGCGAGGGTGATCACCGCAGCCAGCGCGG
This sequence comes from uncultured Actinomycetota bacterium, assembly GCA_963781605.1. Classification (GTDB taxonomy): domain Bacteria; phylum Actinomycetota; class Actinomycetes; order Propionibacteriales; family Nocardioidaceae; genus Nocardioides. Next base: position 137,474 of record CAWAGO010000006.1, on the reverse strand, counting down.
TTCCGCTGCCCTCGGGGTTGAAGACGGCCAGGTGGTGGCGCAGTGAACCGATCACGAGCGCCAACCCGACGAGACCGTTGAGGGTGATCATCACCGCAGCGAAGGCGGTGTCCCTGGCCAGCGTCTCCGTGCCGCCGGCGGAGGTCACCATCAGCGTGACGATCAGCGCGACCTCGATCACCGTCACGGACACGGCGAGGACCAGTGAGCCGAACGGCTCGCCGACTCGGTGCGCGATCACTTCGGCGTGGTGCACGGCCGCGAGCACCGAGGCGCTCAACACCAGGCCGATCAATCCGATCAACCAAGCGCCGGGGCTGCCACTCCACGTGAGCGCCAGCAAGATCACAGCTACCGGGGGTGCGATCGTCGTCCACGAGGGCCATGACTGCTGCATGGGCACAGTCTGTCGAACCGGTTCAATCCGGTCCTCCCCGCACACCGCGATAATGGACCTAGCGCTTGCGACGCCGGGCCCGTCGCTCGGCGACCCGCGCCAGTCCTTCCTCGTCGAGACGCGCTGCGAGAGCCGGCGCTGGCGCCCCGCCGCCCCACTCCTGAGGCAGCCACCAGGCGTCCTCGGCGCCCTCGCGCGGATACTCCTCGAGAGCCTCGTCGAGGAGACCCTGCAGTCGTCGTCGAAGCTCGGCGCTGACGGTCTCGGGGTCCGCGTCGGCAGCGGGATGCAGCGGCTCGCCCACCCGCACCAGCACCGGAATGCCGAGACGCCACCCGCGTTGACCGTCGACGGTGAGCACTCGGTGGGCACCGAACATGACGATCGGCACCAGTGGCACCTGCGTGGCGATCGCCATGGCCGCAGCTCCCGCGCGCCAGCGGCTTGACCAAGAACGATCGTGAGATGGTGGCCTCGGGATAGACGCCGATGACCTCGCCCTCGGCAAGGAGGCGTTCGGCCTGACGCACCGCGCCGGCGCCTTGCTCGCGATCCACCGGGACGTGCCGCATCGCCCGCATCGCCCAGCCCACCAGAGGTGATTCGAAGACGCCCGACTTGGCCAGGAAGCGCACCCACCGTCGACGTTCGCGGCCCACCAGACCGAGCAGCGCGAAGTCGAGATACCCGATGTGATTCGCCGCCAAGACGGCACCGCCGTGGGCCGGCACGTTGTGCGCGCCGCGGATGTCGATCCGCAGCCCCAGCACTGCGATCACCGCCCGCAGACACGCCGCGGTCAGCCGATAGGTCAGGTCCCAGTGCACCAGCCGAGCGTAGGCGGTGCCGGACAACGGGTGAGCCGCCCTAGCCTAGGAGCGCCTTCATCTTCTTGGCGATCAGGTCGGTCGCCTTCTTGGGTGCCACTCGTGAGAGTCGGTCCAGCATCCGCGCGTCCTTGCCGATCACGACCCGGAAGCTGCCGTGGCGGATCCCGTCGATGATCTGTTCGGCGGCCGCGGCGGGAGTGGTGGCCGCCATCGCCCCTTCGGATTCGGCCGCCGCGCCGGGAATCGACACCCCGGAGTTGTCGGCGATCGAGGTCGAGACCCCGCCGGGAAACACGACCGTCACGGCCACGTTGGTCTCGCGGAGTTCGCTGTACAGGCCCTCGGTCAGTAGCTTCACCGCCGCCTTGCTGGCGCCGTACACCGTCTGTCCGGGCACCGGGGCGAGGCCGCCCATGCTGGAGACGTTGACGATGCAGGCGCTGGGGCGCGCCATCAGCAGCGGGAGAAAGGCCTTGGTGGTGTGGATGACGCCCCACAGGTTGACGCTCAGCACCCGGTCCATGTCATCGATGGTGAGTTCTGCGAAGGGAACGAAGCGTTGGATGATGCCGGCCACATTGAGTAGTCCGTCGACTTGGCCGTGCTCTGCGACGACCAGATCGGGCAGCGCATCGACGGCAGCTCGATCGGTGATGTCGACGGTGTGACAGCTCAGCCGGGCCGAGCCTGAGGTGACCAACGCCGTGGTCTCGGCCAACGCCTCGGCGCTGACGTCGACCGCCGCAACCTGGGCGCCTCGGGCGAGGAGGCCGAGCACCACTTCTCGCCCGATCCCGTTGCCACCGCCGGTGACGACGAAGACCTTGCCGCGAAGCTCCATATGTTCAGCCTGGCACGGCGGCCTACACAACGCCATGGGAGCCGGCTGTGAGCTCCATCCCTCACGGCAGGTAGTCGATCGGCGTTGCACCATGGCAGGGTGTGCCGGAGCCTGACCAGCCGAACTCTTCGAGCGATCACCCACCGAGCCAGGAGTCACCCATGGGAGTCTTCGACCTGCTGAAGCCCGACAACGAGGCCGTCGCCAGCACCCGCTCTGCCTTGGAGGCAGCCCGCGACGGGGAGGCCGACGACAGCGCGATCGGGCGGGTCGTCCAAATCCTGCTCAATGCCGGTGTGGACGGCATCGGCCCGCTGAGCTCGGCGCAGCAGATGGCGGACGAGGCAGAGCGGGAGGTGGGGTCGTCCGAAGCGGCCGTGGGTCGGGTCGGCCGCAAGGCACTCATCGGCGGCGCTGTCGGCGGCTTCGCCACCGGGCTCGGCGGCTTCATCACGATGCCGGTGGCTCTGCCGATCAACGTGCTGGAGTTCTACGTTCAAGCCACCCGCATGGTCGGTGCCATCGCCAGCCTTCGCGGCTACGACATCGACGACCCCCAGATCAGGACGGCGATCTTGCTCACCATGGTGGGCTCCGAGGCAGAGGACGTGCTGGAGCAGGCGGGCGTCAGCACCGGCGCCAGCCGGGCCACCAATCTGGCGTTCAGCCGACTGCCACCTGCCGCCTTGATGATGGTCAACAAGGCGGTGGGTTTCCGTTTGCTTCGTGGCGTCGGAGCGAAGCTCTTCTCCCGCCTCGGTCGGGCGGTGCCGGTTCTGGGTGGCGCAGTGGGCGGGGGCTTCGATGCCTTCATGATGAAGAAGATCGCCGACCACGCGATGCTGGAATTCCCCCGCGTCTCCTAGCCCCGTTCCAAGGAGGCCAGCGTGCTCGATCAGTCGCTTCGCGGCGTCAAGGAACGGGTCTTACGGCCGATCGTCGGTGTGGTTTCCGTGGTGTTCCCGCCCATCGCGCTGACGGCTCTCGGGCTGATCGTCACGCTGGGGGCCGCGGTGGCCGCGGCGTTGGGGCAGCCGGGCCTGGCCGTGCTCGGATGGCTGCTCGGACGGGTCCTCGACGGCCTTGATGGCGAGGTCGCGCGCCACCGCGGAACCAGCAGCGATCTCGGCGGCTATCTCGATCTCGTGGCCGACACCGTGGGGTACGCCGCCATTCCGCTCGGGGTCGCCGTGGGGGCCAATGAGAGGGCGACCTGGGTCGCCGCGGCGGTGTTGCTCGCGACCTTCTATCTCAACGCCATCTGCTTGCTCACCCTCGCCGCGGTGCTGGAGAAGCGCGGCGCGGGAAGTGGGGCTACTGGCGAGCGGACGACCGTCACCATGCCGCCGTCGCTGATCGAGGGCACCGAAACCGTCATCTTCTTCACCGCCTTCCTGGCCTTTCCCGGCGCCGCCACCGAGCTGATGTGGGTGATGGCGCTACTCGTGTCCGTCACGATCGTTCATCGCATCGGCAGCGGCATAGCGATGCTGTCTCGACGAGAGACGCCGGCATGAGCACACCGATGCGTCCCCCGATCTCCCCGGGTGTTCGACGAGTCCGCAGGGCCGTGGCGATCGGGGTGCTGCTCGCACTCGTGGCTGTCTGGGTGGGCTATCTGAGCACGACCGATTCCTCTCCGGCGAGTTCCGCACAGGCGCTGGTCGATACCTTGCGCGGAAGCCCGTGGGCAGCGCCGGCGTTCGTGGCGATCTATGCGATTCGACCGCTGATCCTCTTCCCCGCGACCTTGCTGACCGTCGCCGGCGGGGTGCTGTTCGGGCCGGTGGCCGGTATCGCCCTGACGGTCGTCGCCGCCAATTTGTCCGCGATGGTGGCCTACGGCTTCGCCCGTGGGATCGCCAGCCCGCCGCAGGACGCGGAGGTCGAGGCCAGCTTCCGGGCGCGCTGGTCGAGGCGGCTCCGTGAGCGTAGCTTCACCACCGTGATGATCATGCGGCTCGCGCTGCTGCCCTACGATCTCGTCAACTACCTGTGCGGGTTCCTGCACATCCCCGCGATGCCGTTCCTGGTGGCCACCGCCATCGGGTCCTTTCCGGCCACGGTCGCTTTCGTGTTGGCGGGTGCGTCGGTGGAGCGGGTCGATGCCGGATCGGCGGGCTTCGACGCGCGCGTCTTCGCCGCCTCGGTGGCGTTGTTCGTGATGAGCCTGGCGATCGCACGGATCCTGCAGCGCCGCGGCGGGGCGGAGTTGGGGCTGCGATGACCGCCCTGGGCAGTTGGCAGGCAACGCTGGTGGCGGCCACGATGCTCCATCTCGGTTTCCAGCTGACGATCACGGTGGTCACCTATCCCGCGCTGGCCGACGTCGCGCCAGATCGTTGGGCGCACGGCGCATGACGCGCACAGCCGCCGGATCACCCCCGTCGTGGTGGTGGTGTATGCCGCTCTCCTGGGCGCCGTGACCCGGGCCTTGTGGGTCGATGCGGGGCCGGGGGTGGTGGTGGCCGCCGTGGGAGCCGGCATCGCGATGGGCGCGACCGCGGCGCGCGCCGCCCCCTTGCATGGTCGCCTGGGCAAGGGCCACGACCCTGCCCTGATCGGCAGCCTGATCCGCTGGGACCGGGTGCGGCTGAGAGGAGCCTTGATCGCTGCCCTCGGCGCTCTGGGCTCATGGTCCGGCGGCTAGCCTCGCGAGTGTGAGCGTCTCCCTCGATTCCTCCGTCATCGCCGTGATCGGCGCCACCGGCGAGCTCGGCTCCCGGATCGCCCGGCTCTTGGCCGAGCGCGGCGCCAGCCTGATTCTCGTCGGCCGCGACGCGACCAAGCTCGCGGGGCTCGGGCTCCCGGGGATGCAGGTGGTGGCCGATCTGACCGACGCCGGTTGCGGCGACGCCGTCGCCGACGCCGCCCGATCATCGTCCGGGCGCCTTGACGGGGTGGTCAACGCCGCGGGCGTCGTGGCGTTCGGGCCGCTCGCCGACACCCCCGATGAAGTGATCGAGCACGTGTTCCTGGTCAACGCCCTCGGGCCGCTCTGGCTGGTCAAACGGCTCCAGCCGATGCTGGCCGAGAGCCGCGGGTTCATCGCGCAGGTCTCTGCCGTGGTCGCCGACCAGCCATTGCCCGGCATGGCTGCCTACGCCGCATCGAAGGCCGCGCTGACAGCGGCTGACACTGCACTGGTGCGAGAGCTCCGCCGCGTCGGCGTCACCGTGCAGGACCTCCGGCCGCCGCACACGGAGACCGGCCTGGCCGGGCGACCGCTGGCCGGGAACGCGCCCTCGTTGCCCACCGGGCTCGACCCCGACCGGGTGGCGGAGCGCATCGTCGCGGCCATCGAGAACGCCGAGACCGAGGTCACTGCCGACCAGTTCTGAGGCCCGGGCACGAAGTCGGCCGGCCCGACCGGCTCGACTCTGCTCGCTGAGCTCGGCGAATCTCGCGCTAGGTTTGCCGGCATGTTCATCGTCTCCAACCGGATTGACGTGCCCGACGATCCTGCCGACGCCGAGGCCTTCGAGCGAGTTTTCATCGAGTCGATGCGCACGACTCTGGAGGGAGTTCCGGGCCTGCATCGGGTGACCCTGCAACGGCCGGCCAGCCCGGGAGTGCCCTACCTCTCGACGATGGAGTTCGACACCCGTGACGACTTCACAGCGTGGTTGTCGTCCGACTCGTTCAGGGCCGCCCATAGCGACCGCCAGGCCCCCGGCATGCAGGCGCCGTCCGCCATCGAGCAGCACGAACTGATCGAGTCCGTCACCCTCTGAGTCTCAAGATCTCGCTGGTTCACGCGGGCGGCGGGGCGGCCTACGCTGCACTTCTATGGCGGCAGTGCATCGGCTCTCGCGACGCGACGCGCGCCGGATCGCGGTCCGCGCGCAGGCGCTGTCGGCGAAGCGCCCACGCGATCTGCTCGACGTCCTGCGCCGACTGTCGCTGCTGCAGATCGATCCCACCAAAGCGATCGCGCCCAGCGCAGATCTGGTGCTCTGGAGCCGTCTGGGCTCGGCCTATTCTCGCGAGGGCCTCGCCGAGGCCATCGACACCCAGGCCGTGCTGGAGTATCGCGGCACGCTGCGACCGGCCGAGGATCTCGTGCTCTATCGCGCCGACATGGCGGCGTGGCCGGGGGATGGCCGGCTCAAGGAGTGGCAGGAAAGCCTGGAGCGGTGGGTGCGGGCGAACGACGGCTGTCGCCGCGACATCCTCGACCGGCTGCGCGCCGACGGGCCGCTCCTGTCGCGCGATCTGCCGGACACCTGCGAGCGGCCATGGCGCTCGACGGGATGGACGAACAACAAGAACGTCACCCAGCTTCTCGGCCTGATGGTGCAGCGCGGCGAAGTCGCCGTCGCCGGGCGCGAGGGGCGGGAGCGGCTGTGGGATCTCGCCGAGCGCGTCTACCCCGACGAGCCGATCCCGTCGGTGACCGAGGCGGCCAGGCTGCGCGATGAGCGACGGCTCCGAGCTCTTGGAATCGCGCGCGAGCGAGCGGCTCAGTCACTTGTCGAGCCGCTCGATGCCGGGTCGGCCGGAGAGCCCGCGGTGGTGGACGGCGTGCGTGGTGAGTGGCGGGTCGACCCCACGCAGCTCGGGCAGCCGTTCCGCGGTCGAGCGGCCTTGCTCTCGCCGTTCGACCGGTTGCTGCATGACCGCAGGCGAGTGGCGGAGCTGTTCGAATTCGACTACATCCTCGAGATGTTCAAGCCGGTCGCGCAGCGCCGGTGGGGTTACTACGCCCTGCCGGTTCTGTACGGCGATCGGCTGGTCGGCAAGCTCGACGCGACGGCGGAGCCGGCCGAGGGGGAGCTCCGAGTCCGCACGCTGCACTGGGACGTGTCCCCCAGCCAAGCGATGATCGACGCCGTCGACCGCGAGATCGCCGACCTGGCCGCCTGGTTGGGAGTGACTCGCGTCGACGACCCTGGTTGATGGACGACGTGGACCCCCGGAACTCAGCCCCGTTCGGGGCGCCAGCCTCGCGGCGGGTCCTCGCCGACCAGTCCGTCGACGGCCTCACGCAACAGATCGGCGTGCCCGGTGTGGCGGCCGTACTCCTCGATCAGGTCGCAGAGGAGTCGCCGCACACTGGCGTGGCGTCCATGACCGTCCGCGACGTGAGCCGGTCGGTCGAGTCCCCCTTCGGCCAGGGCAGTGGCGAAGCGGGCGCGCGCGCGCTCGACCGCCCCGTCCCACAGCGCGTAGAGCTCGGCCGGGCTGTCCTGTGCGGCCGACGTGAACTCCCAGGTCTCGTCGGCGCTATCGGCCGAGTCGGGCGGCCACGGCTCGCCGAGCGGCGCGCCACTCAGCTTGCTGGTGGAGGAGTAGTCCTCCACCAGTGCGAGGTGCTTGAGCAGGCCACCCAAGGTCAGCGTGGAGGCACCGGCCCTCAGCGAGAGCCCCGCGGCATCGAGCCCGTCGACCTTCCAACGGAACGTCGCCCGCATCCGGTCCAGGGCGCCGATCAAATGCTCTCGCTCGGTGCCCGCGAGGGGCGGCTCCCAGGGTCGATCGACGCGATCGAGGAAGTCGAGCACCCGAACGGTCAGCAGCGCGGTCGCCTCGGCGTCATACGACGGCAGCGAGTTGTCGGCAAAGAAGTGTTGGTCGCCCGGGTAGAGGAACAGCTCGGCCTCCGGGGCTGCCGCGACGATCTCACGCGCGGCGTCGACGTCGCCCTCGCCGACGAAGATCGGATCGGCATCCATCCCGTGGATCTGGGCCGGCACGCCGTCCGGCCACGGCCCGAACGCCCACTCACCGCTGATCGGGATGGCGGCATGGAAGAGCAGCGCCCCCAGGGCGCCGGGCCTGGTCTGGGCGAGTTTCTGGGCCGGCATCGCGCCCAATGAGAACCCGGCATAGACGAGCGCCTCGGGTAGCTCGGCCGCCTGCGCAACGCCACGCTCAAGCAGCGCCTGGAATCCGACCGATTGCGCATGCGCCATGCCCTCCTCCAGCGTCGGGAAGGCCTGCCCGTCATAGAGATCGGGCGTATGCACCGTGTGGCCTTCCTCGCGCAGTGTGTCCGCCAAGGCAACCACCCCTGGCGTGAGCCCCTGGGCATGGTGGAAGAGCAGGATCTCGGCCACGTCAGGCCCCCTCGTCATAGGAATCAATCACGGTCAACACCGACTCTAGGACCGCTTGCGGACGATCCGCGTCCCCTTGCGCCGAGAGGTCGCGGAGGGCCAGTAGCGTTGGGTCATGAGCCAGCACTTCTACCGGCCGAGTGAGGGACATCGACTCCCGCATGATCCGTTCAATGCGATCGTGGCTCCTCGACCGATCGGCTGGATCGGCACGCTCGGGGCCGACGGCCGCCGCAACCTGGCGCCGTACAGCTTCTTCAACGCCTTCAACTATCGACCGCCGATCGTCGGCTTCGCGAGCATCGGCCACAAGCACACGGTCACCAACCTGGAGGCCACCGGCGAGTTCACCTGGAACCTGGTCACCCGTGGTCTTGCCGACCAGATGAATGCCACCTCGACTCTCAGCGACGTCGACGAGTTCGAGCTCGCCGGACTCGAAGCAGGGGAGTCGGTGGAGATCGCGGCACCCCGGGTGGCGGCGTCGCCGGTGAATTTCGAGTGTCGGGTGACCCAGCGGCTGAGGCTGACTGACACAGCTGGTGAGCCCGTCGACACCTGGCTGACCCTGGGCGAAGTAGTCGGCGTCCACATCGACGCAACCCTGCTGATCGACGGCGTCTATGCCACCGCCCTCGCCGAGCCGGTCTTGCGTGCGGGAGGGCCGTCGGCCTACTTCACGGTCACCGAGGCCCAGCGCTTCGACCTCCGGCGGCCGAGATAGGCCACTCCTGCCCGTGAACCGTGCCCAGGTGGCTGAGCCGACCCCGATCAACTCACGCCGTCGCCTCCTTGCCCTCGCGGCGGACGAAGAGCGGCTCGGTCATCGGGGCCAGCCACTCACTGAACGTCGCCGAGAGGTGGCTGGCATCGCGATAGACCAGCAAGCCACCGACCACGATCGGACACGACTGCGACGTACACAGCACCTCGGCGGGATCCCAGGCCGTGATGCCCCGTCGGCTCAGCGTCTCGTCGAGAGCCTCGCGACGTCCGGCATAGCGTGTCGCTGTCGCTCGGTCCAGATTGCACGCACCGACGTCTGAGAGGTGCGTGGCCACGCAGTCGGGGATGTCGCGCGACGGTATCGGAGTGTCGAGGACGTAGGCGACCGGGATATCCTCGGCCTGCAGCCTCGCGAGGCTCGCCGCGGTGGCATCCGCCCAGCTCGTGTTACCGACCTGCTCACCGGGCACCGAATCGCTTTGCGAGACCACGACGATGTCGGGGTCGAGCGCAGCGATCCGCCGGATCGTTCGATCACGCCAGTCATAGCACTCGCTGAATTCGCGGCGGAGCTCGTCATTGACGATCGCGATGTCGGCCACAGGGCAGGCCGCCTTGGTCCAGGCGACCACCTTCCAACCCATGCGCTTGCCCTGTCGATCCAAAGCCGGAAGCCATTGCTGGGCGTGCGAGTCGCCGAAGAGAACCATCGTGCGCTTGGCGGACTTCTTGCCGTAGACACACGCGCCCTGACCCACGACGAGATAGTCGGCATGGCAACCGTTCTTCGTCGACTCAGGTTGGTCGATGGAGGCATTCTCGATCGAGGGGTTCAGATTGCGCGGGGCCTCGGTCACCTGTAGGCCCTTGACCAGCGCACGCTGAACCTTCGCCGGATCGGTCTGACTCAATTCGATCCCCTTGGCCGCCGCCCCGGTACCGACGAACGCAGGCAATGACAAGAACACCACGCCGGCCACCGCTGCGACCGACGTCGATCCGACCGCCGCGCCACCCAGCCACCCGGTCATCGACAACCGGCTGCGCCGGGACGGCGCTTCCAGCAGATAGTGGGTGAGCACCGCGAACCAGAACGACAAGAGGGAGATCTCGACCAGATAGGGCCATGCCAGCTCGTATCCGACGGCCATCGGGATCAACGTCACCATGGGCCAGTGCCACAAATACCAGCCATAGGAGAAGCGTCCGATCCCCTGTGCAGTAGGAAGGGCCAGCACGACCTCGGCGGAACCGCGGTGCGCGCGGCAGCCCGCCGCGATCAGAGCTGCGGCACCCAGCGTCGGCACGAGGGCGGCTACCCCCGGGAACGGCGTCTGGTCGTCGAAGGCGAACGCCGACCAGACGATAGCCAGCAGCCCGGCCCACGACAGGGGTGCGGCGAGCAGGCTGGGGAGTTTCACCCACATGGTGGCGGACAGGGCGATCAGGCCGCCCAGAGCGAGCTCCCAGGCTCGGGTGTGCAGGCCGAAATAGGCGTAGGTGGGGTTCGCCACGGTCTGATCGATGGACGCAGCCAGGGACAACGCGAATCCGACCAGCAAGACCGCGATCACCGCCGCCCGCGCTCGACGCCGGGCGACCAGCGCACATCCCAGGATCATGAGTGGCCAGACGACGTAGAACTGCTCCTCAACGGCCAACGACCACATGTGCTGCAACGGGGACACCGGCCCATTGGCGTTCTGGTAGTCCACGCCCTCAGCGGCCAGCCGATAGTTCATCGCATAGCCCAGGGTGAACAGCGCGTCCACCGTGACTGTGCGCACGTGGAAGACCGAGTCCCACACCCGAGCCGCGACCAGCGTGACCACGACCACGAGAGCCGCCGGCGGGAACAACCGCCTGATGCGGGCACCGTAGAAGCCGATGAGCGACACCCGCCCGGTCCGTTCCACCTCGCGCATCAATTGGCCTGTGATCAGGAATCCCGAGATGACGAAGAAGACGTCCACGCCCACATAGCCAGCGCGAACGAAGGGCACGTGGGCGTGGTACAGCACCACCAGCAGCACGGCGACCGCACGCATGCCCTGGATGTCAGGTCGGAACTGCCGCAGCGCGGGTGCGATCCGGACGCCGCGAGGTTGTGGTGGCACGAGTCCGGCGCCGAGCCCAGCAACGAGGCTGACCTTAGAAGCCGCAGGGGTCTTCGCGGCGGCCTTCGCCGGGCGGCGGCCGGTGCGCAGGAAGAGCAGCGGCAACTGGATGTAGGCACCGAGCACCGCGAGGCCGATCATCGCCCAGTACTCCCCCAGCCCGAACGTCTGCGCGCCCCGCCAGAGGCCGATCCAGATGGCTAGCTGGCTGGCCACAACAAAGATCTTCACTGCGCGGCCGATGGTGACGGCCAAGGGAGTACCGGCCCCGCCGGTGCCGGTCGCCACCCACTCCTTGGTCCTGCCAGTCAGCACGTGCCAGATGGCCACCAGGTGCGCGAAGGAATACAGGTGCTGCACGCGGAGGACCTCGAAGCGCCACCGTCCACTCATCACCGTTGGCAGGATCACGAACCACAGCACCAAGGCGCCCACCAGCCAGATCGAATTCATGGGCTCGATCCATTCCGGAAGCAGCCACAACATCGCGATCGCGGGGAGCGGGGCCACCACCGCGTTCACGGCAGTCGCGATGTAATAGAGAAACCCGGCCCAGAAGCAGAGCTTCTGCCTGGTCGATAGTTCGCCTGCCTCATGAAAGCTCCGGTCCACCAAGAGCGACATACTCCCGGTGCACCAGCGGTACTGCTGATTGAGGAACGCGCTGGCTTGATCGGGACAGAGGCCCTTGGCCACCACGATCGGCACATAACGCACTGCCATTCCGGCCTTGAGAATCTTCACGCCCGTATGCACGTCTTCGGAATGCCCGATCTGGGCGAAACCGCCGGACCGCTCCAGAGGCGCGCCGATAGATGGCACAGGTGCCGACGCAGATGGCTGCACCCACGCTGTCGCGCGAAGGCTGGATAAAGCGATAGAACAGTTCCTGAGTCGCACCGGCTGTCCGCTCGAGCCAACGCATTCCCGGCCGTCGAGTGTCGAAGTACTGCGGCGACTGGACGATGCCGACCTCAGGAGCGTCGAAATAGGGTGCCAGTTCGGTGAGCATGTCGTGACGCGGCACGAAGTCGGCGTCCAAGACCAGGATCAGGTCTCCGGCGCTTCCGTCGTACCCATAGCGCAAGTTCCCCGCCTTCTTGAGATAGCCGCGATCGGGCCGAGAGCGATAGTGAAAGCCGTGGCGTCGGGCGAGTTCCTCGACCTCTGACCGGGCTGAATCATCAAGAACCCAAACGTCCACGGCGCCGGGGGCCTCGAGTCTGGCCACGTGCCCGAAGGTGTTCGCCAGAACGTCGAGCGATTCGCCCGCCGACGGAAGGAACACGTCGAACGACGGGGGGCGTTCCGGGTGCCAGGATTCGACCCGCTCGATGTGGTCAGCTCGATCGATCCGACGCCGCCTGCTTCCGCTGGTGAGCGAGATCAGCAGGGTGACGGCGTACAGACTCATCGGTGCCAAGAACACGATGAGTCTCACGTCGGCGGTGGCGAATCGAGCAACGCTATAGGCGATGAGCGCGAAGGAGACCGCCTGGAGGGCGAGCAGCCAGCGGCGCTGCGGCCCAAGATAGGAGTACTTTTCCGCCTCGTCCGGCGGCTGCGGCAAGGCATTGGACGCATCCGCGGATACAGCTGCGGGCGCGACAATTCGATCGAGAAGGGTGGTCATTGGATCCCCTGCAGAAGGCGTGGCGGACCGAAGGCCCGTGGGACGTCTGATGAGACGCGCTCGGCGCGGATCAGCGCTGATTCCCTTCGGGTCTTTACCATCGCCCTGAATTCATTCTCCGAGGAGGATGCTTCACGGTGCTGGTCGACTAGGCCGTATTCCCGAGGTGCCGAGTGGACGTTATCCACGCTAAGCAGTGGCGAGCAGTCGAGTCAAAAGTGGGCGCGATTCGTCGTCCGCATTCGAGGGCAACCGAATGACATCTGCGACGCGGTCGTTACCCGCGCTCGCTCGTCAGCGGCCGGACCCCGCTCCCGCCCTTTTCGGTTCGCCCAATGCTCACGATTCCCGGGCTGACCTGGGAGAATGCCATCGAGAGCCCGCGGCCCGGGCCAGATCTCGGCGTCCCCGAAGGCAGCCGCCCAGATCGTTGCCAGCCAACGCGGGCGCCTTTACCAATAAGTAATTGAATATCGACGATACTGCAAGGTCGCGAAGAATTCACCTGATTGAAACCGGACGGCTTCAGCGACGGTCGGAACTGCCCGCCACTTCAAGCGTCGTCGCGACAATAACGTCGAACGCGAGCGTTCCTTCGTAAGCGCCCAGGTGGGACGCCGCAGTCCCGTCCGAGGCGCGTAGCGTCATACGCCGCGAGCCCTAGAAGGCTCCGTCCGTATGACGTCCCGGCGAGCCCACCCCGCTCCGGTCCCCTAGCGTCATACGCCGCGAGCCCTAGAAGGCTCCGTCGGTATGACGCCCCGGGGCGCGGGACGCCGAGAAGACCGCCCGGCACGCAGAGCACTCCCGTCGACGACTGTTCGACGGGAGTCCTGAGTTCTCGCCTAGAGCTTCTCCATCTTGGTGAACGGACTCTTCACGCGCACGGTCTGGGCGCCGAAGTCGACCATGACCGCGCTGGTGTCAACCGTGACCACCTTGCCGAGGCCGTAGGAGTCATGGGAGACCACGTCGTCGACCTCGAAGATCTCGATAATCGGCTCGGGGTCGGGCTTGAAGGGGCTGCTCGCGAGGTGCCGCCGTTTGGCGGGAGGCTTTGTCATCACTCCTGAGTATGCTCCTGTTCTCGCCGCAGAGCGAACCGCGCCGATTTCTTTTGCCGTACGAGCCTCGGTCAGCAGGGCAGTTGCGAGCGCCACAGCGGGCCTAGACTCCGGCCATGTCAGCCGTTGATCCGGTGCTCGGCGCCGAAGCACCTGACCTCACCGCCGACGCGGCCACCGAGGTAGCCGCGCGTCACTTCGGCATCGCCTCCAACGGTGCGAGAAGCCTCGGCAGCGAGCGCGACCAGACCTTCTTGCTCAGCGACGGCGACGATCCGACAGCGGTGCTGAAGATCTCCAACGCCGCCGAGAGCGTCGACACGCTCGACATGGAGGCTCTCGCGGTGCTCCACATCAGCGTGGTCGACCCGACCCTGCCGGTGGCCCGGCCGATGCCGCGCCGGGATGCCTCCGACCTCGCCGGCGCGGCGGCCTACCGGGCCCGGATCCGCGGCGTCGACAGCGCCGGACAGCAGTCGGAGCATTGGGCGCGGATCTACCCGGTCATGCCGGGAACCATGCGGTCCGAACCCTCCTCCCTCGATGATCGAGCCCTGGCCGGATGGGGCGAGACCGTCGCCCGACTGGCCAAGGCGATGCGCGGCTTCTCCCATCCCAGCGCGCACCGGGCACTCCCCTGGGACCTGAAGTCGATGTCGCTCGTGCGCGAGATGCTGCCCACGATTCGCCGTCCCGAGCTGCGGTCCGCTGCGACCGCGGCCCTCGACCGCTACGACGCCACCATCGCTCCCCGCTGGGCGTCGCTGCGCGCCCAGGTGGTGCACGGTGACCTCAACATCGACAACGCACTGGTCGGCCCCGATGGAGCGGTCACCGGCATCATCGACTTCGGTGACATGACTCACACCGCGTTGATCGCCGACCTTGCCACCGTGGTCGACTCCCTGGTCCTGGACCGAGACGTCGGCGACGTCTTCCGTGTCGCGCGGCTGATCCTCGACGGCTATCAACGGGTCACCCCACTGGAGCCCGACGAGCTCATGTTGATCTCGGACGCCTGGGCGGCCCGAGCGGCCGCTGGACTCGCCATCCCGTCGTGGCGCAGCGCGCAAGGGTTGGGCGATCCGGAGTTCGCCGAACGCGATCTCGACAAGCTCTACCCGATCCTCGCGCACCTGATCGACACCGGCTTCGACGAAGCTGCAGCACAGGTCGGCGGCATTGCCCCCCTGCCTGAGCGCGGAGAGCTGACCCGGCGGCGGGCGGCCGCACTCGGCCCGGCGATGGAGCCGCTGACCTACGACGAGCCGCTGTATGTCGCGAGCGCGCGCGGTGTCTGGATGGAGGACGTCGACGGGCGGCGCTATCTCGATGCCTACAACAACGTGCCGTGCGTCGGTCACGCCCATCCCCGGGTGACCGAGGCGATCGCCCGGCAATCGCGGCTGGTCAACACCCACTTGCGCTATCTGCACCCGTTGGCGATTGACCTGGCCGAGCGACTGATCACCACCTGCCCGCCCGGGCTGGACACCGTCCTGTACGTCAACAGCGGCACCGAAGCCAACGACCTCGCCTGGCGGATCGCCACCCACGTCACCGGCAACACCGGTGCACTGTGCACCCGGTTCGCCTATCACGGGATCTCCGAGGCGATCGCGGCTGTTTCCCCAGAGGGACACCGGGCCGGGCAGACCCCGCCGCATGTGGAGCGCTGGCGACCGCCCGATGCCTACCGCGGGCGGCATCTCGATTCCGCCGAGTTCACAGCGGCCGTCGAGCGACTGAACGGGCGCGGTCTCGCACCGGCAGCGACCTTCCTCGACGGCGTCATGCAGAGCGATGGCGTCGAGGTGCTGGAGCCGGCCTACGTTGCGGATCTGGCGCGCCGCACACGCGCAGCCGGCGCGCTGTGGATCGCCGACGAAGTCCAGGGAGGGCACGGCCGAACCGGCGATCACCTGTGGTCGTTCGAGCGATTCGGGATCGAGCCGGATGTCGTCACGCTCGGCAAGCCCATGGGCAACGGTCACCCGGTGGCGGCCGTGATCACCAGGCGGGAGTTCCTCGAAGGGTTCGCGGAGGAGAGCGTGTTGTTCTCCACCTTCGGCGGCAACCCCGTGTCGGCCGCGGCGGGGATCGCTGTCCTCGACGTGCTGGCCGACGAGCGAGTGCTCCCACGGGTGGCGCGGGCTGGGGCGGCCTTGCGCGCGGCCGCGCGCGAGGCAACTGCGTCGGTCGACTGCGTTGGCGAGGTCCGAGGGGTGGGCCTGGCCAACGGCATCGAGATCGTCACCGATCGAGCGTCGCGGGCACCCGATCGCGCCGCCGCCACCGCGCTGAAGAACTCGCTGAAGCGCCACGGCGTTCTCGTCGGCACCACCGCGGAGGCGGGCAACGTGCTCAAGGTCCGGCCACCTCTGGCCTTCACCGAGCGCGAAGTACCGGTCTTCGTCGACGCCCTCGTTGCCTCGCTCCGCGACCTCGGCGCCTGCTAGAGCTCACTGAGCGGTCGCAGGTGGCGCTCGGCGATCTCGTGGCCCTTGGCGACACGGCGGGCGTACTTCTTCTCCTCGCCGCCCAGGTAGTCGGTCGACATCCAGGTACGCACCACCTCGACGGCGAGTGCGGAGCCGATGATCTTGCCGCCGATGCAGAGCACATTGGTGTTCGAGTGCGAGCGGGCCAGCCCGGCGCAGAACGGATCCTGACACACGGCCGCGTCGACGCCGGCAATCCGGTTCGCGATCATCGCGCTGCCGTAGCCAACCCCGTCGACGAAGATGCCGCGATCGACCTCGCCGCGACCGACGGCGAGGGCTGCCGGGTAGACATAGTCCGGCAGGTCGCACGCGGTCTCGTCCGGGGCGCCGAAGTCCACGACCTCGTGGCCCTGGTCGCCGAGCAGCGCTTTGAGTTCCTCCTTCAGGGAGTACCCCGCATGATCACTGGCCATCGCAATTCTCATGTCTGCCACCTTGCAGTAGCCGGGTCCCGGCGTCCAGGGGGAGCCCCCAGGTGACTCGACGGGTCTCGGTCAACTCGACCAACCGCCTCAGGCGAGGAACTCCCGGGCGCCGCGAAGGCGGGTGCGAAGACGCGACTGGGTCATCGAGCAGTCGAGGCGCACGTCGAGCGGCCCGGGGAAGCCGGAGTCGGCCCGGCGCCCGGTACTCAACGCGCCCTCGTCCAAACCGTCACGGCGGGCGATCAGCAGACCGAGCTCGTGACGGCTGACCGCGTCGACTCCGGCCACGTGGTGGATCCCCTCGTAGGAGGATGCGGCGAGCTCCAGGAGCGCCGCCGCCAGATCGGCCACGTGCACCGGACACCGGATGTCATCGGTGAACAACACTCCTGCGGTTTGCCCGGTCGCCAACGCGTGCACCCGGCGCTCCTGCACCGAGCGGCCGTCACCGAGGATGAGTGAGGTGCGGGCGATCACAGCGCTCGGATCGATCGCCGCGACGGCCGTTTCAGCGGCAGCCTTCGCGGCACCGTACGGCGAAACCGGGTCGGGCTGCGCCGTCTCGGGGTAGTGCACCGCCTCGCCGGAGAACACCACGTCGCTGGAGACATGCACCAGTCGCGCACCCACCGCCACGCTGGCCAGTGCCACATTGACCGCGCCCTGGGCCGTCACAGCCCACTCGCTCTGCCGATAGGCCGCGTTGACTACGACCGTCGGCCGCGTCTGACCAACGAGCCGAGCCACCGCTTCTCGATCACACACATCCAGCGCCCGCCAGGCGGCACCGCCGACATCGTCGGGGCTGCTGAAGTAAGTCGCCGTCGTCGCTAGCCCTGCCGTCAGCGATTGGCGGGTCACTTCGCCGCCCAGATATCCGCTGGCGCCCACGACGAGAATCGACATGAACGATCACGCTACGCGAAACCCAGGCCCCAGAAATCCGCTATCCATGTCGAAAATCGCGAGAGCCGTTCGTCGCTAGTGTGAAACTGGCCCCGCGTGGGCCTCACAACCAAGGAGTCGAAATGCCTCAGTACGCAGCATTGATCTACAGCGAAGAGTCCACCACCGAGACCTCGCCCGAGGAGTGGGAGGCCGTCATGGCCGCCTACAACCAGTTCGGCAAGGAAGCCGGCGAGGCAGGGGTCCTGCGCGGCGGCGAAGCCCTCCAGGGCACTGCGACCGCGACCACGGTCCACGTGAAAGGCGGGGGTCCGGGTGGCGAACAGGTGATCACCGATGGCCCGTTCGCGGAGACCAAGGAAGTCCTCGGCGGCTTCTACCTGCTCGAGTGCGCCGACCTCGATGAGGCGTTGAGCTGGGCGGCGCGGATCCCCGGAGCCTGGCACGGGCGGGTCGAGGTTCGGCCGCTGATCGAGTTCCCTCAGGAGGGCTAGATCGATCCACTCGCTGAGCTGATCCGGGTGGAGGGTGGCCGCGTACTGGCCACCCTCATCCGGCTCACCGAAGACATCGATCGCGCGGAGGACGCGCTGCAGGACGCTGCCCTCGCTGCCGCCGAGGCGTGGCCACGGGATGGCATACCTGACAATCCCGGAGCCTGGCTGACCACGGTCGCGCGCAACAAGGCGGTGGACCGGTTACGTCGCGAGGCCACCCGCCACCAGCGCGAGTATGCCGCCAGCTTGTTGCTCTCGGACCGCGTGGCCGCGGCCCCTGCACCGCCCGGCGACGACCGGCTGCGGTTGCTGTTCACCTGCTGCCACCCGGCGCTTTCGCCGGAGTCGCAAGTGGCGCTGACGCTGCGCACGATCTGCCAGCTCACCACCCCTGAGATCGCCAGCGTGTTCCTCCAACAGGAGACCACGATCGGCCAGCGGATCAGTCGCGCCAAGAAGAAGATCTCCACCGCCGGCATCCCCTACCGCGTCCCATCAACCGACGACCTTCCGCGCCGGTTGGGCCCGGTGCTGGCGACGGTGTACGCCGTGTTCACCGCCGGCCACCACGCGCCCCGAGGCCAGTTCGACTCGCGAGTCGAACTGGCGGACGAGGCGATCCGAATCGGCCGCCTGCTCATGGAGCTGATGCCGGAGGAGGCCGAATGCGCGGGGTTGCTGGCGCTCATGCTCGCCACGCATGCCCGCCGGGCCGCGCGGGTAGATCCGTGGGGAAGGGCCGTGCTCCTGGCCGACCAGGACCGGACTCGCTGGGACCGTCCGCTCATCGAGGAGGCCTCCGCCCTCATCGAACGGGCGCTGCGTCATCGCCGTCCGGGGCCCTATCAGCTGCAAGCCGCGATCGCCTGCGTGCACGGGGTCGCACCCAGCTACGCCGACACCGACTGGGACGAGATCGTCGAGCTGTACGACGTCTTGATGCGGCGGTGGCCGAGCGCTCCCATCCAGGTCAACCGAGCCGTGGCGGTCGGCGAACAGCGCGGACCTGCTGCGGGAGTGTCCGCGCTCAATGACGTGTCCGTCGACGCCGTGGCGCACTGGCACCTCTACTGGGCGGCTCGCGCCGAGCTCTTTCGACGCGCCGGCGACCTGGTGGCGGCTCGCAGCGACCTCGACCGCGCCCTGGAGTGCGAGTGCAACGACAGCGACCGCGAGCTGCTCCTGGGTCGTCGTGCCGCGCTAGACAGCTGACCGGTCGGGCAGCAGCAAGGCACTGTCACCGAACTCGTGCCACCGATAGCCGCCGTCGAGTGCGGCGTCGTAGGCGACCTGGGTGAGTCCGGGTCCGGCGACCGCCTCCACCAGCAGCAGGTGGGAGGCCCCGGCGTCGTGCCATCCGGTGACAAGCCCGGTCACCACCCGAGGGGGGTCGCTGGGCGTCACCACCCGGTCGGTCCAACCAGCGGCGGCCGACAGTCGGCCTGCTCCGTCGACCGCCGACTCCAGGGCCCGCGTCACGGTCGTGCCGACAGCCACCACCCGGCCACCCCTCTCCCGCACCTGGTTCACCAGTTGCGCGGTGGCGGCCGGGACGGCAAACCGCTCCGCCTGGGGTCCCTCGCCCGCCTCCTGGGAGGAGACGCCCGTGTGCAGCGTCACCCTGGCCATCTCGACGCCGCGTCTGCGCAGCCGCCCGACCACCGCAGGAGTGAAAGGCCTTGCCGCCGAGGCCATCTCGGCGCTGCCGGGTTGGGTGGCGAAGATGGTCTGATAGGCGCTCAGCGGGAAGCTACGGCGCAGATAGCCATAGGCGATCGGGCGACCGTGTCGACCCAACTCCTCGTGCAGCGGGCCCTCAACCGCCGCCCGCCACAGCCGATTGCCCGAGACGGTCGGAGCGGAGCGGAACGGATAGGGCTCCAGCAGCGTCAGCGACACCCCACCCACGCGCACGACGTCACCTCTACGCGCGTCCAAGACCGCCCGTTGAGCATCTGGCGATGAGCGCAGTTCGACGACCCACGTGCCATCGTCCAACGGCGTGGCGAGGTGCAGCACGACCGCATGACTCACCCCCTCACTCCGGTCGAGAACGCCGTCCAACTGGCGGGCCTGGGTCGCCGAGTCGTTGACGACGACAACGTCGCCAGGCGTCAGGTGGTCGGCGAGCGCCGTGAAGCGCTCGTGCGCCACTCCACCAGGCTCCGCGACCAATAGCCGCCCCTGGTCGCGCGACAACCCCCGCAGCTCGGGCGGGGCGTCCGCAAAGGCCACGTCGCCCGCCACGAAACGCGTGGCCGGTCGCTCTCCGATCACCGTCACCGCACCGCTCCCGTCAGGCGAGCCGATTCGGTGCCGCCCTGGGCGTCGAAGTCCGACGCGCGATAGCGACCCGAGGGCGGGCGCGCGCGCAGCAAGGCCAGGAGCCGGGGCGGCACGGTGTCGGGCAGCGGCCGGTCGGTGATGTCCTCCTCGGGGAAGGCCGCCTGGTGCATCTCCGTGCGCATGTCTCCTGGGTCGACGGCGTAGGCGGCCAGCTCCGGGTGCTCTGTGGCGAACGTGAGGGTCACGTGGTCGAGCGCGGCTTTCGAGGCGCCGTACACCCCCCAGCCGGCGTAGTGCTCGACGGCCGCATCGGAACTGATCGAGATCAGCACTCCGCGACGAGCCACCAGCAGTGGCAGGAGCGCGCCGGTGAGGACGAGTGGGGCGCTCACGTTGGTGCGCCAGACCTGCTGCAACTGATCGACGGTCACCGAGGCCAACGCCGGTAGGGGGGTGGGCCCGAGCGTGCTCGCGTTGTGCACCAGCAGGTCGAGCCGGCCCAGCGCCTCCACCGCACTGCGCAGATCGTGACGGTGGCCGTCGTCAGTGATGTCGCCGGGAACCGTGACGACCCTGTCGTTGGACAGCTCGGCCAGCCGATCGGCACCGCGAGCGTCGGTGACGACTCTCCAGCCTTCCTCGGCCAAGGCCATGACGAGGGATCGACCCAGGCCGGTTGAGCCGCCGGTGACCAGCGCGACGCGCTCGTGGTTGCTTGTGTTCGTTGTCATGAATACAGTGTTGAAGTTCAACTTAACTTGAAGTCAAGGGAGGGGTGGACGTCGATGAAGAGGACCGACCTGCTCACGATCTCCGAGGTCGCCGAGCGCTCCGGGTTCGCCGCCTCGGCGCTGCGCTACTACGAAGCCCAGGGACTGATCGAAGCGGACCGGACCCCGGGTGGGCGTCGCTGTTTCCAGCGCAGCGTGTTGCGCCGCCTGGCCTTCATCCGAGCGGCCAGCAACGTGGGGTTGACCCTGGACGAGATCCGCGGCGAGCTAGCCGAGCTACCCGCCGGGCGCACCCCCACGAAAGCTGACTGGCAGCGCATTTCGCGGCACTGGCGACGACGATTGGACGAGCAGGTGGCGGCTCTGGAACGCCTCCGCGACGGTCTGGACAGTTGTATCGGTTGCGGCTGCCTGTCGCTGCAACGCTGCGCCTTCTCCAACCCCGGTGATATCGCCGCGACCGGCGACGGCGCCCCTGGGGCCGCCTACCTGCCGGCGGTTCTTCGCCGCCCTCACCGGGTTCGTTGATGCCCTGTTCGCCTCGGCGCGCGAGTGGTCGCGTCAGTCGACGTCCAAGGGGCCGAAGGTGAGGCCGGTCCACTTCTCGCTGGCCTCCCAGAGCTGGCGACCGAGTTCGGGGTCGGCGGCATCGGAGCTGAGCTTCGCCGGACCGATCGGCCCTCGCCACTCCCAGAAGCGCTGCGGCCCGGTGTACGAGCCGGGGTCGGCGATGGTCGCGGCATAGAGCGTGGGCCGGGCACCGGCCTCGGCCGACTGGAACGCGAGCCGCATCACCGGCGGCGCGAGCCGGGAGACCAGCGGCAGCGAGCCGAGCCCGTCGGGAGACGCCACCAAGTTGGTCGCCGAGACGCCCGGGTGGGCGGCGGTCGAGGTCAGGCGCGAGCCCGCAGCGGTCGCCCGTTGCTGGAGTTCACGTGCGAAGAGCAGGTTGGCCAGCTTGGATTGGGAGTAGCTCTTGGACGAGTCGTAGCCCGCTTTCGGATTGCCGTCGAGCACCCCCCGGTCGCCGCCGAAGTGGGCGATCGAAGCGACGGTGACCACCCGCGGGGCTGCCGCAGACAGCAAGGCTGGGAGCAGCCGCGCCGTCAGCGCGAAATGACCCAGATGGTTGGTACCGAACTGGAGCTCGAAGCCGTCGGCGGTCTCGGCGTAACGCGGCGGGGTCATCACTCCGGCGTTGTTGACCAACACGTCGAGGGGGCCGTCCCAGCGATCCGCGAACGCCGCGACCGACTCCTGCGACGCCAGGTCAAGGGCCTCCACGCGCACCGATCCGGTCAGCTCGGCCGCAGCCGCGCGACCCGCGCCGACATTGCGGCAGGCCATCACGACATCGGCGCCCTTGGCCGCCATCGCGCGGGCCGCCTCCAGACCGATGCCCGAGTTGGCGCCGGTGATGACCGCGGTCGTGGAGGTGAGGTCAGGTAGGTCAGCAGCGGTCCACGTCATCTCGCCACGCTACCCAGGCCTGCCACGCCTCGCGGGACGCGGGGCGCCGGGAGGTCAGCTCGGGGTCAGCCACTCGAGCAGACTCTCGCTGACTTCTGGGACAGCGAAGAACGAGTTGTGCTCGACACCGGCCGACGCCTCGATCACCAGACGATCAGCGATCGGAAAGCCGGCTGCTCCATCCACGCTGTAGCAGCCCAGCGTGGGGACGACCAGGTCGTTGGGATCGTGGGCGAAGACCAGGTCGGTCGCCCCGTCTCGCGCCACCCGTGCCAGCGGGGCACCGGGCGGCGGTTCGTAGTCCGCGGCGATGGCCGCCACGCGCGCACCGGGGGCAGGGCGGCCGTTGAGTTCGGCGAGGTAGGGCCCGCCCGGCTTCATGACCATGATCCCGTCGAGTCCGCCGAAGGCTCCGACCGCCAGCTGCTTGAGGACCGCGAAGACCACCCCCAGGGTGTCGGTCACGCCGTTGTCAGGAACGAACTGCGCCAGGTCGGTGACCCGATCGAGCAGGTCGGACAATCGCTTGCGGTCCGCGAGCGGCGTCCCGTCGTTGGGCGCCGCGACCATCACGACGGTGCTCACCGTGACGGCGTCGCTGGCGGCGAGTTCGCGCCCGACCAAACCGCCGCGGGAATGGGTGACGACGTCCAGGTTGAGCGTGACGCCAGCGGGCAGCAGAGTCCTCAATCCGTCCACGTTCTCAGGGGGAGTCACCGACACCGACGGGTGATCCAGCGCCAGCACTCGACCGTCATAGCGCTCGTGGAGCGTCGCCATCGTCGCGCGTGGGATTCGGCCGAATCCGCCGTGGGCGGTGGAGAACGTGCCGTGCACGAACAACAGCGCGGGCCCCTCGCCCGCCCGGGACCAGTCGGCGTCGGTGAACGACGCGACGTCTCCGCTCGAGTAGTCGTCGACCCCCATCCAACGCACCCGCGTTGGCCGATGGGTGGCCTCCCATCGGCGGGCGAAGAAGTCGCCCACCTTCCCCAGCAGCGGATCGACGAGCGGAAACACCAGCACCTTGAGCACCTTGACCCCGACCGCGCCGAGCACTCCGCGCTGACCGGCCGGATCCCGTTCGTCGGCCGGAACCACCGCCCTCGGTACCCGATAGGTACGCCGCTCGCCTCCTCGCGTCGGCACCTCCTCGGGCGCGACGTCCTCCGGCAGATGCCACGACAGCGAGCCGTCCTCGGCGGCGTAGAGCAACAGCTGGCCGTTGCCGTCACCCGGCGCCGGCACCTCGACGACGATGTCATCGGAGCCCCCGCTCGCGCGCGTGCCGCCACCGGCGGTGAGCTCGCTTTGGCCGGAGATCACCACCGAGAGTTGCTCGCACAGGTCCGACGCCGCCAGCGCCGCCTGGAAGTCAGCGGAACTCTGCTCCTCGCCCCGCATACCGGCACTGCCCGCGCGATAGACCTCGACCTGGCCGGCCAGTCCCGGTGTCGTGACGACGACATCCTGAACCGGTACGGGAATGCCCTCGGGTCGTAGTGCTTCAGCCATGGGGTCCTCCTGGAAGGGGCGCGGTACTGCTTGGTGGGGTCAATTGGTCAGGGTCAGCCGTGGGTGGCCGAACACCTGATAGGCGATCAGGGTGGCGTTCATGCCGGGTTCACCGGCGCGGACGCCGTCTTCGGTGTAGGTCGCTCGCACCGCACGCATCGCTTCGGCCGCGGACACCGGCTGCGCGCTGGTCAGGGTGGCGGCATAGAAGCTTCTGGCGACCTCGGCGGCGATGTCGTCCTTCACATTCCACAATGGAGCCACGACACCGGTCGCGCCGATCCGCAGCAAGGTGGAGGCGAAGCCGCCGTAGTCGCCGAGCACCCGCTCGTCGGAGCCCACCTGGCAGGCGTTGAGGAAGACGAAGGGGCCGTGCTCGAGTCGCCCGGTCTCCAACTCGATCGGCGAGATGAACTGGGCGACGGACCCGCCGGCAGGGCTCTTGGTGAGCAGTACCAGGCCCTCCTGATCGCCTTGGGCGTCGTACTGCCCGTGCAGGGCGACGTGCACGACATCGGCCTCCGGGGTGCCGCGGAACAGGTTCATCACGGTCCAGAGGTCGGGCTCGATCCGCTGGGCCTCGGGGTCGAACAGCGTCGCCACCTCGGCGGCCTCGGCGACGGCGCTCTCCAGGCGGCCCCACCCGGGGACGCCCTGATAGTCCGCGGTCAGCACCGCGGCGGACCGCACCGCCACCTTCGGATGTGGGCGCGGCCGGGGCCGATGCTCCGTCAGCGGCCATCGCGACAGCGCGGCGTGTGCCCCCAGGAACGGCGATGTGCCGCCCCAACTGTCGGTCAGTGGCCTGGCGAAGGACGCCAGCTCCCAGGGGACGTTCAACTCCTCGGTGAGCAGCAAGATCGCCGGTGCCGCGGTGCGTCCCGGCGCCTCCACGACCCGACGAACGGCCGCCTGGATTCCCTCGGGAACGGCGCGGCCGATCCGGACCGCTCGCCCGGCGAGGCCCAGATAGTCCTTTGCGGGGTCGGTCGAGAACTGGATCGACCGCCGCGTCTCCAGCGCGAACGCCGCCACGTCGTCATCGAGCGTCGTCGTACTGGGCAGATCGGGGACCGCAACGGTCGGATCGGCGGCATACGCCGTCCAGACGAACGTGGGTGAGGCAACGTCGGCGCGACAGACCGAGACGATCAGGTCGGGTGGCTCGTCGCCGAGCAGAGCGTCGAGCTCGAGCAACTCCACCTCGCGGTCGGGCGGCGCGTCTGCCCGGGTCACCTCGGCGGGGCTGTCGACGGCGGTGAGAGTGCGCCACGCAACGCCCACCACTTGGCCGTCGCGCAGCAACTGAAGGCCGAGTCGGCGGTGGCCAACCCGGTCAACCCAGCGGGCGACGCACTCGAAAGTGAGCGAAGGGTACGGATCGGCGTCGCTCACCGTCATGGCGCCGCGCGGGCTGCCGGTGACCTCGATCGACGCCGGGTCATAGAGCAGCACGACCTCGAGGTCCACGACCTCGCCGCTGACGAACGGGATCGGCGAGCTGGAGACCAGCCCGCTGTCGCGACGCTGCTGAAGACCTACCGAGACTTCGAACGCTTGGTCGACGACGACGACGTCCGGGCGCTCGGTGCCGGTCTCGACGTGGAGGCGAGGGTACGCGCTCCGCTGCGCCTCGCCCGGACCGCGCAGAACGTCGCCGCCGTCGTCGACGTAACGTGGCAGTTCGGCTCCCACGGGTGACGGCTCGGCTCCCACGGGTGACGGGTCGGCGCCCACAGGTGACGGCTCGGCGCCCACAGGTGACGGCTCGGCGCCCACAGGTGACGGGTCGGCGCCCAGATGTGACGGGTCAGCGGTTGGGGGCTCTCCCCACCAGCGGTAGGGCTCTCCACTTGCGTCGATGGCGTGGCGGATCGCGGCGACCTCGTCGATGAGGCGACCGACGTCGCCGTCGGCAACGCTGCCGTCGTCGAGGATGTCGGTGATGCCACGGACCAGGGTGATCGTGGGCGTCAGGGCCGCGGCGCGGAGCAGCTCGCGGCGTCTCCCCTCGGGGGCCGCCTCGGCGGCCA
This sequence comes from uncultured Actinomycetota bacterium, assembly GCA_963781605.1. GTDB lineage: Bacteria > Actinomycetota > Actinomycetes > Propionibacteriales > Nocardioidaceae > Nocardioides. Next base: position 111,440 of record CAWAGO010000006.1, on the reverse strand, counting down.
GCAGCAACGGCACGACCGGGAAGCGATGGGGCGCCACGGCGATGGTCACCCAGGCGACAGTTTCGTATCTGCCCTGCGTGAGCAGCTGAGTCACCAGGCGCCCGGCGTGGTCGTGCGGCAGCGCGGCGAGCTGCTGCCGCAAAGCCGGGGCGGCCTCGTCGATCAGGGTGACCTGAGCCGCGGCTGCGAGAGCGGCATCGAGTTCGGCGTCGGAGAAGTCGGGCAGCGGGGCATACGTCATCTCCGAGGCGCGCAGCGCGGTCACGGCTGCTTCGAGCCGGCTGCGGTCCTCCGGGTGGGGGCAGGCAGCCACCCTGTCGGCGAGCTGCTGCCACGCATCGTCGGTGCTCATGCCACCTCCCGTGGGTCAGGAGCCGCCCGCGTTGGCGGGGGATACACACATCATGTCGCTTTCTGCGGTTCGCGTGTATCGTCGAAGTGTTTAACGGCTCCTTCTGGGTGACGGCTTTCACTATGCGAAGGACCGCACCATGGCTCCCAGGCGATATCTCAACTTCGACCTCCTACTCGATCAGGAGGGCGATGGGCACTATCAGGCTCTGGTGACCGGCTCGCCGCTCGGCGAGACCCCCAGTGTCCGGTTCGAGCTGCCCTTCGACGCCACGACGTTGGAGAATCTTCTCCTCAAACTCGACCCCGGCCGGTCGGGCACCCGCCGCGTGGGCGGCAACAGTCGGCAGCAGGCCGCCATGGACTTCGGTGGTCCGCTGTACAACGCGATCTTCCGCGAAAGCCTGCTCATCGCCTGGACGCGCAGCATGGACGCCGCTCGCGAGGAGGGCGCCGGCCTGCGCCTGCGGCTGCGGCTCACCGACGCCCCCGCCATCGCTGGGCTGCCCTGGGAGTTGCTCTACGACGCCCGCACCAACTGCTTCCTCGCCCAATCGGAGCGAACTCCACTCGTGCGCTTCCTCGAAGTTCCGCAGGTTCCTCGCCCGATGTCGGTCGACGGCCCGCTGCGAATCCTCGTGGTGATCTCCTCCCCCGCCGATCTGGAGCCACTAGACGTCGAGGGTGAGTGGCAGCGGCTTCAACAGGCGCTCGCGCCCCGAATCGAGGCCGGACTCGTCGTCCTCGACCGCCTACCCGAGGCATCGGTGACCGCGCTCGGAGTGTGGTTGCGGCAACACGAGACTCACGTCATCCACATGGTCGGACACGGAGATTTCAGCCAGAGCCTCGGTGAGGGCGTGCTTTATTTCCAGGACCGGCACGGGCGGAGCAGTTCGGTCACCTCCTCGGTGCTCGGCCCGTTCCTGCGCGATCACGACCCGCTGCGGATGGTGGTGCTCAATGCCTGCCGATCCGCGCGCACCGATGCCGTGGACCCGTTCGGCGGAATGGCGCAGGGGCTCGTGCAGCAGGACGCGACCGCCGTTCTCGCGATGCAGTTCCCGATCACCGACCGCGCCGCCGTGTCGTTCACCGGCGCCTTCTACGGAGCGCTGGTCGACGGACTCCCTGTGGACCAGGCGGCCAGCAGTGCGCGAAAGGCGCTTCTCGCCGACCACAGTGACGAATGGGCGACCCCCGTCCTCTTCATGCGGTCACCCGACGGCTACATCTTCGAGAACGTTCACGCACTGCCTGACTCCGGCGAGCCCGCCCCAGAGGTCGTGAATCCACCCCCGCCCCCCGAACCGGTGCCGGTCGATCCCGACGAAGAAGCCGACCGACCGACCGTCGCGGCGGGTGCCGACGACGAGCCGGTTACGGACGTGGCTCGAGATGACGACGAATCGGGGTCGGACGACGCGCCGTCGTTCGCAGCCTGGCTGCGGCGACCCTGGCCGCTGGTGGCCGCCGGGCTCGCCGGTGTGCTGGTCGCCGTAAGTGCCACCTGGCTCCTCCCGCAGTTGTTCGACGACGGTCGCGGACCCAACGATCCCACCCCGTCACCGACCAGCACCGGCGCCGGTTCCACCACCGATCCGCCGAACCCGTCACCCACCACGGGGTCATCTGGGCTGCCGCGGTCGGCGCCGCTGCGCGACTCGCAGATACTGATGGGCGCGGGAGACGACCCGGATTCCCAGAACATCTGGCTGGTCGACGTCGACAACCCCTCTGCGGCCGTTCGGTTGACGACCGGCGCCAGCCGCGAATGGTTGCCTTCTCTCAGCCCCGACCGGCGGACCATGGCGTTCTCTCGCGCGGACGCCGGCGTCGCGGCCCCGTTCGAGATCTGGGTCGCGCAGGCGGCGACCGGATCGGACGAGCGCAGGCTTTTCGAGAACGGGGTGCCTGAGCTGTGTCGACGCAACATCTCTCGGCCGGCTTGGCTGCCGGGTGACAGCGGCCAACTGGTGGCGCGGTGCATCGACCCCGATGGCGTCAACCGGCTGGTGGTTCTCGACGCCTCTGGCAACGTGATCAAGCGGCTGGGCTCGGGGCCGTCCGAGGTCGGGTCATTCGGCGACCCCGCGGTGAGTTCCGACGGTCGCTCGGTGATCGTGTGGGGAAACCCCGAGGCCGAAGCCTGGGGCGGGTCGTTGTACGCGATCGATCTCAACACCGGCAACTGGCTCAAGGTGTTGTCCGGCACCGGCCAACAGTTCAGTGACCCAGCCTTCTCGCCGGACGGCACGCTGCTGGCCTATCGCGACGACGCAGGCGGCGGCGACTTCCAGATCGCGGTCGCTGACGTGGCGCGGGCCCGGCTCGACAACCCGCGACGAATCGTCACCTCCGCCGGCCGAGATCAAGATCCGATGTTCTCCCCCGACGGCAGCCAGATCATCTACGGTCACATCGAACCCGGCGCGCGGGGCAAGGCCCAAGAGCTACGAATCATCGACGCCGCCGGCGAGACCGAACCTCAATCGTTCGCCGTGGCCGGTCTGCCCGTCTTCCAGTCGGTCCCCGCGTGGTCACGTCGGTGACTCCCCGCGAGTTTGGCAAGCCAGCCCGCTAAGGTCTGTGGCCACGAGGCGCGGTCGCGGGACCGGTCACTGGGGGAGGACGACATGGACGTCAAGAAGTCACGGATCACTGGCGCGCTGCTGGCCCTGGTGGTGAGCGTCTCCGCCTCCGCCTGTGGGGGCGGTTCGGACGAGGCGCCCGCCGACACCGCTACGCAATCCGAGGCGGCAGCCACGACCGACGACGGCGCAGCGAGCGCCGAGCCGACCGACGACAGCGATCCCGGCGAAAGCGCACCTGACGGGAACGGCGTGATCCTCGCCGACCTGTGCTCCGGCAACCAGCCCTTGAACGGCGCGGTGTCGCTCGATGACCTGGTGAGCTACGGGATCTTGTCCTCCACGAACGCCACTGTCGAGAGCAACAGCGCCTACGAGGCGTCGACCTACAACACGTTCGGCTTCATCTGCAACATCACCGAAGACGTGGGCGACGGCCAGAACGGCCTGACCATCGGGATGAACTCCGGCCCCGAGACTTTCCAGTTGGCGATCGACCAAGGCGACGCTCCGATCGAGAAGATGGGCGAGTGGGACGTCATCGTGGGCAGCAACTGGCTCTCGGCCATCGCCATGCGCGGCACCGACGCGGCCGGCAAGAAGCACAGCCTGTACGTCACGTGGACTCCCGCCGACGGCTCCATCCCTGACGCGGCGACCCTGGAACGAGTGATGCGTCCCTTCGCCACGGCACTCGCTGAGGGCAGCACCCTGGACATCCCACAGGGCTGACACCGACCCGAGCGCATTCTCAGGCGGCGTAGTCGAGCGGAAAGCCCCACATCAGCTCGGCGCGCGGAGGAGCGGCCGGCACGCCGGGCAGGTCGGGGGCTCGAGATCGGTAGGTCGCCCCCGTGGGCGTCGTGATCACGACCGTGCCATCTCGATCGGGACTTGCTCGCCATCGCGGTGCCTGCTTCGCGTGGTTGCATGCCTCGCACAGCCCCTGCCCGTTCTCGGCGCTGGTCGCACCGCCCGCCTGATGCGGACGGATGTGATCGTGATGGCGCACCGGGGCGTCACACCAGGGCGTGCGACACACCTGGTCGCGGACGTCGATGAACTCGGCCAGGCCGCGTGGGAACTTGCGCGAGCCCGACTCCATCGCGATCAGCCGTCCGTGCCGCGCGTACAAACGCCGCACCCAGGCGGCGCCGGAACCGGCCGCGTCTGCGACGAGACGCCGAGCCACCCCCGCCGGGACCGGCCCGAATCCGGTTACATGCGCCGGATCGTTGCCGCCCGCGAACAGTGCCGAGTCGGACATCGTGAGGCTGACGCGCACGGGCACCGGTTCGGTCACGGCCCGGCCGGTGACTCGCTCGACCAGGGTGTCGGCCATCACCTGGCCCCGCCCGCGAGGGTCGCCGGTCGCTCGGGCGCCGTCGGCTGCGCGGGTCAACGCGGCGTACGCCGCGACGCCCTCGGCGACGGGTAGCAATGCCGTCAAGTAGGTCATGGTGTCGGGCGCCGGACGCAACGTGACGTGGCGCTCGGCCGCGGCGCGCGCCGAGCGGTTGACCACTGCATGCGGATCGAGGCGGTAGCCCACGCTCCTGGCGAACTGGGCCAACCCCCGGTCACCCATGGTGGCCACTCGCTCGGGATCGGACCAAACCTCGGCGTCCACCTGAGTCCGGTCTGCGCGCGACAGGCACGCGGTCTCCTTGACCAGCAAGGTGGCCCGCCATTCGTTCAGCCGACCAGTCTCGAGCGCAGCCAGAGTGTGCGGCATCTCCCGGACCAGCGCACGAGCCAAGCCGAGCAGCCGGCCGCCGCGGTGTGGCGACTCGCGCCGGGCCAAAGCGACCTGAGCCGCCACCCCAACTCCCCGCTGTCGCGCGGGAAGGCCCACAGACGCTTGTGCGGCCTCCTGTGATTCGGCGAGGTCGACGCTGATCTTGGCCTGTGCCGCCGCGGCCGCTGCTTTCAGCGTCTCCATCGCCGCCAGCCGCTCCACCCGCTCGCCGTCGTCAGCGGCTGTCGCGGTCCGCCCCAAGGCCTCCGCCCACGCGAGAACCTCGGCCGCGCTGGGCGCTCGCGGCGGCGCCACTGGGGGTGTTGGAGAGGAGACTCTCGGCGAGCTATCGAACATGTGTTCGATCATAGCATTACCGGCCGACGCCCTCAACCGCTCCTCCACAAATTGCTCGCAGGCTCAAACGACGATTGACAAGGCGCTTCTCCCTGCTCGACTCTGATCTCACGGACCAGCGTAAGGAGCGAGCGATGCGGACACTGACAGCTCTGCTAGTCGCATTCGGTCTCATTCTCGGATCGGCGGCGTCGGCCGATGCCCGGCCCAGCCCGCTCACTCGCTCGGAGCTGTTGACCATGTCCGACTACCGCGCCGTCTATCCGGACATGAAGGACGCCTTCCGCATCGCTGGTCGCTACTCGCTCTTCGCTCCGAAGCAATGCGAGGACCAGGGCTACCTGGTCCCCAGTCGGCGCCGCAACCGCATCTACGGGAGCGTTTCGATGACGTCGAAGAAGAACTCGGTCGCTCTGATCGACCAAAGTGTCGTCCGACTGCCGACCAAGCGCGCGGCGCGCAAACTCGTCCGTCGCTACCGCCACTTCGGCCGGGTCTGCAAGGGCAACCAGCACACCGACGACGGCGAAGGTAGCGCGGTCACCCTGAAGATCCGCCGCTGGGTTCCGCCTCGAGTGGGTGCCCAGTCAGGCGGTTTCTTGCTCGGCTGGTTCTCGCAAGGAGGCCGCGATTGGCGACGGGTCCTGGCCGTGCGGGTCGGGCGCACCGTGTCGGTGGTGGACGTCGACTTCAACGACGTTCGGCCCGGCAAGGCCGGAGTCCTCGAACTGGGTCGGGCGGCGGCGGCCAAGCTGCGCTGACCGCTGCCCTTGAATACTCAGGCTTGGGTGAGGGCCTCGAAGAACACCCGACCGATGTCGGCTGGGTTGGGGGCGACGTAAGCCGACCCACTGGCGGACCCGCTCAGCTTCGCCAAAGCGGCGGCATCAGCGTCGGCGCCGTAGGCGATCGTGAGCAGCCGGACCGGCCGATCAGGGTCCTGCTCCCGAGTCAGCGTCGCGAGTGCACGATCGAGCGAGATGCCACGCGGGTCCTCGTTGCGGCCGTCGGTGATCAAAACGACGACGTTGGGCTCGCCCTCCTGATAGTCACTCTGCACCGACCGAAACGCCGCCAACGCGGTGTCATAGAGGCCGGTGTCGTCCACGGTGGAGAGGCCGCGGACACCGGCCACCAGATCGTCGAGCCGGGTCCGGCCACCGCTGGTCTCCGCGACCGGACCCAACGACACGAGCTCGCGATAGTCGCGCCGTCCATCGAGGGGGGTGGAGAACTCCCACAAGCCGATCTCCGCGGCGGTGGGGACCAGACGCATCCCGGTGATCGCAGCCTCTTGGGCATATTGCAGCTTGCTGCGGCCGGTGCCCGGGACCAGATCGGCCATGGAGCCCGATACATCCATCACAACCAAAAACCGGCCCGGGTTGGCGAGGCGACCCCACCCCTGGGTAACCCCGCCCACAACCTGGGCTGCCGGAGCCGCCACGGCCGAGCTTGCCGCCGATTCCTGCACGCCCGAGGCCGGGTCCAGTACCGTCGACCCCAAGTCATCCGGGCGGCGGAAGCCCTCGCGCTCGAATGCCTCGACGCCTCTCGCGCCTGTGAGCGCGGCGGACACCTCCTCTACCAAAGCGGTCCGCTCACTGTCGCCGGACGGCGTGAAGCTGATCTCCTCCGTCGCCACGCCATCGGTCGGATAGATCGCCTGCAGGGTGACGTCAGGGTCGGTCTGGTTGAACGCCCACACCGACTGCTCATCCAGAAAGGCCGCCGAGATGTCGAGGAGACGCTCTCGCTGATCGGCCTTGGCCAGCATCGACAGGAGTTGCTCCGTCGAGTTGGCCCGGACACCAGCCACCCGGTCCAGCGCCAGCAACGTTCCCTGGGCTCGCGCGTCGCCGAGATCCTGGGGCGCCAGTTCGGCCGGCGCCTGGCCGAGATTCGTGGCGACCAGGCTGGTGATCGCACATGCAGCCGGGACGGAGGTGGCCGGGTCACCCATCGCCAAAGAGAAGTCACCGAGGTCCGATCGACCCAGGGCCGACCAGGCGTTGGTGTTGAGGACGACGTCGGCGATGGCCTTCCAATCCGGCTGGGCTTCGTCCCAGCCGATGGCTTCGACCAGCGGAGTCGGCATCGCGACGACATCGATCGTCTTCGCCACGACCACTGGCTTGCCGAAACGGTCGGACATACTCGCCCCGAAGGTGGCCGCGTCCGAAGGGCCGGCTACAACGCCCACCAGCGGCGGACCGGCCGAGGTCTCGATGGCCGAGGACAGCTCCCCCTGCTCGACCGCGACCAGCTCGACCCGCGGACAGGTGCCGTGCTTGTCGCCGGTCAGCGAGCCCAGGGCCTGTTTCACAGACGCAGCGGCCTGATTCACGACCACGATCCGCGCCTGGGGAGCCCCGCCACAGGCTGCGGCTTCCGGACTCTCGTCGTCGCCGAGCACACCGACGGCAAACCCGGCGGCCACCGCGATGCCGACCACCAACGCCGCAAGCAGCAGCACGGTCAATGGGCGTGGTCTGGTCTTCTCCAGGTGCTTAGCCTGCACATGGGCGCTATGCCCGCCGTTCATTGATCCGCCTTCCGATCGACCCGAGACCGGTCCGGCTCTCCCCGTGTGCGTGCCACGCTAGCAAGCGCGGGCGCCGTCTGCCGTGGCGTCCTCCCTCCCACGTCTCAATCAGCGATGTCGCCCATCGCGACGTCCTGCCCGTCGGCCGTGTGTGGATTCTCGTCGATCGCCTCCGTGGCAGCGGTGGGCTCCGGCTCGATGGCTGGGCGGCGGTCGAGGTGGACGCCGGCGATCATGCACCGCACCGAACCTCCGGCCAGCTCGATCGTGGGGATGTCGATGGCGACGATCTCGCAGGACTTCTCGATCTCCGCGACCTGGTCCGGCCGCAGGCTCCGCCGAGCGCGCGCCGACATGACCATGACGTACCGGCGCCGACCGTCCGGCGAGTGACCGCACAGCTCCACAGCGTTGCCGGCGAATTCGCGGATCTGGTCTTCGGTCAGCTCGATGACGACCCTGCCGTTCACCGAGAGGCGTTCACGGACCTCTTCACGCCGACCGAGGTCGGGGAGCATCTCCAACGCGATCATCGCGATGTCGGTGCCGATACAGGCGATGACGTTGGTGTGGTAGACCGGCACCCCCTCGGAATCGACCGCGTCGAAGGCCATCGGCTCGTAGCCGAAGTCGGTGCAGAACCGCTCGAGGACGTGGGTGTCGGCCCGGTGACTGCGAGCTGTGTAGGCGACGCGTGACACGTGATCGAGAACCATCGCGCCGGTGCCCTCGAGGAAGATGCCGTCTGGTTCGAGCCCGGAGTAGTCGATGATCGTTTGCACTCGATATTCGGACTTGAGCATCTCCAGCACGTCGGCGCGACGCTCGTGACGGCGGTTGGAGGCATACATCGGGTAGACCGCGATGTTGCCGCCGGCGTGAGTGGAGAGCCAGTTGTTGGGGAAGACACTGTCGGGGCGCGTATGGTCCTCGTCCTCGAAGACGTGGACGGTCACGCCGGCGTCCCGCAAGGCTCGGGCGACGGCATCCATCTCGGCCACCGCCTTGGTCGAGGTCGCCTCGTCGGACTGCCCCTCCAGGACCTGGCGCTGAAACGCGTTGTCGGCCGCGGTTGCAGGATTGGGGATGAACCGCTCACCACGGATCAGGATGACGGTGGACGGGGCCTGGGCACTCACGTGCGGAATCTACTCCCGTAGCAATCGGTCGCCACGCGCTACGGTCGCTGGGTGACCGAACCCAGCTCCCCCACCGATCCGCCCGAAGTCGTGCTCTTCGACTGCGACGGCGTGCTGGTCGACTCCGACGCAAGCGTCGCGCGCGCTTGGACGCAGTGGGCCGAGGCCTATGATCTCGACCCCGTCGAGGTCGTGGAACGCGCGCGCTCCAGCCCAGCGGCTGACACCGTCGCCGCGCTGGTCACGCCCGAGCAGCGCCCCGACGCCACCGAACTCATTCACCGTCTCGAACTGGAAGATGACACTCCCGTCGCCGCAATGCCCGGCGCGCAGGCCTTGCTGACCTCGATGCCTCCAGAGCGCTGGGCGATCTTCACCTCCGCCATCCGCCCGCTCGTGGAGTTCCGGATCGCCAGCGCCGGACTCCCCCGGCCTCGGCACCTGATCACCGCAGATGACGTCGCGCGCGGCAAGCCCGCTCCCGAGGGCTGGTTGGCCGCGGCGGCCCTGCTCGGTGCCGACATCGCGACCGCGACGGTCATCGAGGACGGCGGCTCCGGGATCGCCGGTGCCCGCGAGGCCGGCGTACGCCGGGTCATCGGCGTCGGTGAGCGTGTGCGCGACTCCGCTATCGACCACCACATCCCTAACCTCACCGCCTGCCGCTGGACCGACGACGCGCTGCAGGTACACCCCTGGGCCCTCAAGGAGACCGAGACCATGCAGACCCGCCACGGATCGATGCCCACCGAGCGCCCCGAGCGCTATGCCAAACAGCTCGCCGGGCACTGGGCCCGCAAGGGCAGTGCCGACGAAGAGCACGGCCGCACAGTTATCCGCTTCGACACGGGCCAGGTGGTCGTGCTGAGCACTGAGCCCGGCATGCTGCGAATCGAGGCGGCGGTTCCCGACGAGAGCGACGCGGACCAGTTCGCCCAGGTGGTCAAGGACCACCTCGAGCGCTTCGGCACACGAGACGAGCTCGAGGTGATCTGGGAGCGTCCGACGTAAGCGCCGTAGAGCCGTCCGCACTTCGTGTCACCATCCAGCTATGGCTGGCTGCGACACCTCCGACGTCTTCGCTCTCGTCGACCAGTTGCCGGGCACCGGGCGTAGCGACCACGAGCGCTACTGGCGCCTGGCCGTGGAAGGGCGCACCTTCGGCTACGTCTGGGAGCCCACCCAGACGGTGGGCCTGAAGCAAACAGTGTCGGAGCAGCTCGACTTGGTCGGCGAGCGACCCGACGTGTTCGAAGTCCAGTTCACCGCAGGTGGTTTCGGCTGGGTGGTCGCGCATCTCGAGAGGGTCGAGCGCGACGAGCTCGCCGAGCTGATCTTCGAGGCGTGGCGGCTCACCGCGACGGCGACCACCGTCAGCGCGCGCGGAGACCTGCTGCCCGAGTGAGGCTCAAGTCAGCTGGGACGAGGCTCAGACGGTCGTCTTCTTGTTGCCCGCGACGCCCTCGGCCACGCCGATCAACAGCACGGCGGCGACCACGGCGAGCACGAAGCCAATGATGTTGAGCTCCCAGATGGAGCCGGTGCCGAAGAGCTGGGCGATCAGGCCACCGATCAACGATCCGACGAGCCCGAGGCCCAGGGTCGCGAGGATGCCGAGGTTCTGCTTGCCAGGCTTGATGAGCCGAGCGAGGGCACCGATGATGAGGCCGGCTACGAGAAATCCAATCATGGCCCCCACCCTAGTCGGAACCAGGTCAGAAGCCACGAATTGGGGACGGTACTGCGAGCTCTCGACCAGATCCACCCGCCGCCCCCGAGAGTGCGGCGGCGGGTGGATCGGTCGAAGGAGCAGACTCAGTTCACGCTCACGGCGCCTTGATCGACGAGTAGGCGTAGTACTGCCGAGAGTCGTTGACCCGCTTGGCCTTGTTTCCGCTGACTCCCGTCAAGGTGTAGATCTTGTGCTCCATCGGGCCGGCACCGCCGCTACCGCCACCGAAGTCGTAGGCGTAGTACTGCCACAGGGACTTGTTCGCCCACTTCTCGAACATCGTCACGTGACCGCCCGAGGACTGGTTGGTGGTCAGAATGTCGCCGGCCTGCAGATTGGTGACATTGACGGCCCGGGTGTAGGCCGAGCTGTTGAGCCCCTGGCTGGACGGCTGGTTGCCGGCGCCCAGTTGCCACGCCATCGCGATCAGGCCGGAGCAGTCGCGACGGTACTTGGCGGTGCCTGGTGCTGGCTCCGTGGCGGTGAGACTGGGGTTGCGACCGAACCCGGCGACTCCGGAGATCTGGCCGTTGCTGGCGCGATGCCACCAGTCGGCTCGGGCGATGAACGTGGCACGGACGCCCGTTGCGGGCGGCGGCACCGGAGTCGAGGTGCAGGTGGGGATCGGCACGCTGTTGGTCATCGTCACGTAGGCGTGCGAGACGTAGCCGTTGCTCAGCTTGTCCCACTGGGTGTTGCCGTTGACCGAGGTGCCGGTGGTTTTGCACTCGATGGTGATCGCCGTGCCGGCCGCGAGTTGGGTGACGATCGTCGACGTGGTGTTCGGAGCACTGCGCACCTTGAGGGTGTCGCCGGCCGCGACGTTGACCTTGCCCTGGGGGGTGGTGGGGGCCGGCGCGGTGCTGCAAGCGGGGATGGTGGCTGAGGACGAAACGAAGGCGTGCGCGACGTAGCCGTTGCTCAGCTTGTCCCACTGGGTGTTGCCGTTGACGGCCGTTCCGGTCGTCTTGCAGATGATCGAGAGGCTGGCGCCGTGGGCGATCGAGGTCACGATGGTGGCGGTGGTGTTCGGTGCGCTGCGGACACGGAGGGTCTCACCGACCCCGGGGTTGGCGGTGCCGGTGACGTTGGCGAGAGCGGAGGGGGCAAGTCCGAGGACGAGCCCCGCGAGCGCCGTCACCATGACGGCGCTTCGGGATCGGTTCTTCAACATGGGGTTCTCCTGAGGGGCGGTCTGGCCGCGCTGGCGGCCAGCTCGATGGGCACTGCGATCGAGAGAACCGTCAGCCGCGCAGACCCCCGGCGGCAAGGGTTTGAAGCCGGGATGTCCTGAACCGGACCTGGGGGCGGCCAACCCCTTGTCGCGGGTCGCCCAGCAGGGAGAAGATCTGCCTCAGCCGCGGTCGATTGGCGACCAGGCTCCTTACTTGGAGGTTCCCATGGCTCGCAGAATCGCGGCTTCTGTTCTCATCGCCGTCATGTCCGTCTGCGTCGCGGCGCCGGGCGCCTCGGCCGGAACCGTCCTCGACGGCCCCACCCGCTGCGTGAAGTGCTGGTGACCCCGCCCCGTCACAGCCAGCCGCGCTCGACGGCTTTCACGCCGGCCTGAAAGCGGCTCTGAGCGTCAAGCCGCTCCAGCACGCGGGCGACGTAGCGGCGGAACTGCCGCTCGGTCACCGACAGCTTGCGAGCCGAGAGAGCATCGGTCAGCCCGGCACTCATCAACAGCAACACCTTTCGGTCGAGCTCCGTCGGCCGCTCCGTCGAGGCCACCGCCTCCGACAGCGCTTTGCTGTTGCGCAGGATCGTGGCCGCCAGTTGGTGGAGGGCGCGCACCACGACCGGGTGGCGGACGACGATGCCGCCGGCCTGTGGCTCCTCCGGGCGGATCGGCAGCACGGCGACGTGCCGGTCGAAGACCAGCATCCGGTGGGGCACCCCGTCGGCGAATCTCGTGAGCGCGCCCCGCTCACCCATCAACTCAACGTAGGTGCGCCACCGCTCCTGCTCGATGAATTCGTGAGGGCACACCGTCCGCAGCGCCACCCCGCGGTCCAGTAGCGAAAGGTCGTCATCCATCGCCGCGTCGAGCACCTGCTGGCTGGGCACTCCGCCGGCGTGCAGGTTGAAAACCTCTCGGCGGCTCTGGGCCATCAGCTGACCGAGTCGGTCGATCAGGGCCCCCAGGTCGGTGATCCGTTCCAGGCCCGTGCTCTCAGCGTCCGGCGCGAGGAGGACCCGGTCGAGTGAGCGACGAGCATGCAGGAGCGCCCGGCTCTCGAGCGGCGGCGACCGGCGGCTCAACAAGCCATGCAGAGCCGCTTCTTCACCAACCCGGATGTCGGGGGCGCCACTTGGGGCGGCTTCGACCAACCCCGCGCTCTCCAGCTCCTCGACCGCGTCGTCGACGTCGCCGACGGCGAGCGACAACGTCTGCGCCAAAGCGTCGGCGGGCTGCGCTCCACGATCGGCTAGCACCCGATAGACGTCGGTGGCCTCGCTTGACAGCTCCCCGACCGTCTCCGTCACCGTCCCATGGTTACACAGCACGGTGACGTTCCCCGCGCTCAGCCGACCGGACCAGAGCCGTCGGTCGGGAGCCACCCGTCGGTCGAGCTTGTCGAGACCACGCACGAGCCCTGGGCCACCGGGTCTCGACAAGCTCGACCACCCCAACCGTCGGTCGAGCCACAGCCGTCGGTCGGTCGAACCAGAGCCGTCGGTCGGGAGCCACCCGTCGGTCGAGCTTGTCGAGACCACGCACGAGCCCTGGGCCACCGGGTCTCGACAGGCTCGACCACCCCAACCGTCGGGCGACCACCCCAACCCTCGGTCGGTCGAACCAGAGCCGTCGGTCGAGCCAGAACCGTCGGTCGAGCTTGTCGAGACCACGCACGAGCCGTCGGTCGAGCTTGTCGAGACCACGCACGAGCCGTCGGTCGAGCTTGTCGAGACCACGCACGAGCCCTGGGCCACCGGGTCTCGACAGGCTCGACCACCCCAACCGTCGGTCGACCACCCCAACCGTCGGGCGACCACCCCAACCGTCGGGCGACCAACCCAACCGTCGGTCGGCCACCCCAACCGTCAGTCAGAGGGTGCGGCGCATCACCAGACGCGGCAACTTGCTGGCGACTGCGTCGGTCACGCCGACCACGGTGAAGCCCGCGCGCTCGAACATCGCTCGGGTTCCGACGAACGCCATCGTCGTATCCATCCGACCGGGCGGATCTACGGGGTGCGCCTCGACGGCCGGGGCGCCGTGCGCCGAGGCATAGGCGACGGCCCCCTCGATCAGTTGCTGGGTGACGCCTTGCTTGCGGTGGCCGCCTCGGACCACCACACAGACGATGCTCCAGACCGGGACCTCGTCAACCGATAGGATCAACTTCGACGCGCTCAGTCGGGGGATCTCCGCTCGGGGTCCGATGTTGCACCACCCGACCGGGATGCCCTCGCGATAGGTCACGACTCCCGGTGGGTGCTCGCGCGTGCAGAGAGCACGCATGGCGCGTTCCCGGGCGTCGGGTCCGTCACCGCCGAGCTCCTCGATGTCCTTGAGGCGCAGCCGATGCGACAGACACCAGCAGTGCGTCGCGCGGCGATTGGGGTTGATCACGTCGGCGAGGTCGTCGAACCGGTCGGGGGTGACCGGATGGGTTTGCCAGTCCACCACTCACCCAGTGTTGCGCAAGCCCGCTGAGATCCCGTTGATGGTCAGCAGCAGGGCTCGCTGGAGGTCGCTGTCGGCGGCCGCGTCCTCGGGGAGTTCGCGCACCCGCTGCAGCAGCGAGGTCTGCAAGGCGTGAAGGGGCAGGAGATAGTCATCGCGGATCCGCAACGTCCGCCGCAGCAACGGCGCCGACTCCAGCAACTGCTGCTGCCCGGTGACGGCCAGGACTTCGGTGACGGTGCGCTCGTGTTCGGCACGAATCGCGTCGAACAACCCCGCGGACGCCTCGGGCACCAGCTCGCGCACGTAGCGCGCGGCGATGTCCAGATCTGTCTTGGTCAGGGTCATCTGGACGTTGGAGAGGAAAGTGCGGAAGAACGGCCACGAGCCGTACATCTCCTGCAACCTCTCGCCCCATCCCGCCTCGCGGGCGGCGGCGAGGCCGGAGCCCACGCCGTACCAACCGGGGAGGATGATCCGCGACTGGGTCCAGCCGAACACCCAGGGGATCGCCCGCAGGTCGCTGAGGTCGCCGCTGCCGCCCGGTCGCTTCGCGGGCCGGGACCCGATGTTCATCTTGCCGAGCTCCTCGACGGGCGTCGCGGAGATGAAGAACGAGACCAGAGCCGGGTCGCGGACCAGCGAGCGGTAGGCCGTCTTGCCTGCCTCGGCGACGACGTCCATCGTGTCGTTCCAGCCGGCCAGGACCTCCGGTGGCAGCAGCGAGGCCCGATGCAGCACCGAACCTTCCAGCACCGCGGCCAGGGCGTTCTCGAGGTTCCACCGGGCCAGTCCGGGCAGGGTGTACTTGTCGGAGATCACCTCCCCCTGTTCGGTGATCTTGATCGGCCCGTCGAGGCTGCCGTTGGGCTGCGCCATGATCGCCTCACCGGTCGGCCCCCCGCCGCGTCCCACCGAACCACCTCGGCCGTGGAACAGCCGCAGGACCACGCCGTACTCGCGGGCGATGTCGCGCAGTGCTCGCTGGGCGCGGTGGATCTGCCATTGCGAGGCGGCGATGCCGGCGTCCTTGGACGAGTCGGAATAGCCGAGCATGATTTCCTGCACGTCGCCCCGGGCTGCGACCACCCGGCGATACGACGGGTCCGCCAGCATGGCGTCGAGCAGGGCCCCGGCCTGCTCCAGTTCGGCGACGGTCTCGAAGAGGGGGGCGAACCCGATGCGAGCCGCGGCCGGTCGGGTCTCACTTCCGGTGTCGACGAGACCGGCCTCACGGGCCAGAGCCACGACGGCGAAGATGTCGTCGACGTCGTGCGTCATCGACACGATGTAGGTCTCGATCACGTCGGGGCCGAAACGGTCCAACGCCTCGCGGATCGCGCCGAAGAGGTTGATCGATGCCGCTGCTGCGTCGGGCAGGTCGATCCGGTTCGAACCGAGCAGTGGACGGCGCGAAGCGAGCTCGCGTGAGAGCAGGGCCGTCCGGCCGGCGCGGTCCAGGTCGGCGTACGGCGTCTCGAGTTCGCCGATGCGGTCATAGAGGGCGGCCAGGGCGTGGTGGTGCTTCTCGCTGTGCTCCCGCACATCGAGGGTGGCCAGACCCAGGCCGACCGCGGTGGCGGTGCGGATCAGGCGGAGGATGCCGCCGTCGGCGGTCAGCAGATCACCGCTGGCGCGCATGGATTCTCGCACCAGGGTGAGATCGTCGATCAACTCGCTGAGGCCGAGATAGTCCCGGCCCGGCTCGTGCGGCGTCCCCTGGGTCAGCCGGTCGCGGGTGCGCTGAAGCCGGACCCGAACATAGGTCAGCTTGCAGCGGTAGGGCTCCTCGGCGTTGAGCCTTCTGATCGTGGCGTGCGTGATCGGCAGCGCCTCGGCATCGCGACCGAGACTGACGAGCAGCTCGTCGGTCACCTCCACCACGCGGGTCGACGAGCTCATCTCGGCAAGCAGCTCCTCCACCGCCTCGCCCAGTGCTCGGAGTCCGTGGTCGTGCATCAGGCCCAGCACGTCGAGAGTCACCCCGGGCGTGACGAATGGATTGCCGTCGCGGTCGCCACCCGCCCAACTGCCGAAACGCAGCGGGCGGGCATCTGCCGGCAGCGAGACGCCGACCGACCCGAGGGTGCGGTCCAGTTCTTCCAGCAGGTCCGGCACGACCTGCGCCGTCAACGACTCCAGGTAATAGACGGCCGTGCGCGCTTCGTCCTTGGGCTCGGGCCGGACCACCCGCAGCTCATCGGTCTGCCAGAGCACGTCGACCAGCTCCGCGAGCCGACGTTCGACTCGCGGGGTGTCGGCGGGCGAGCGCAGCGGGTCGCCCAGGTCGGCCACCCCGTCGGCGATCTTGCGCAGCAGCTCCAGCACCGACCGGCGGCTGGCCTCGGTCGGGTGCGCGGTGAACACCGGGCGGTATTCCACCCTGGCGAGCACGTCGGTGAGCAGTTCAGCGCTGAGACTGCCGTCGCCGAGCGCGTCGCCGATCCGGCCGGCGGTTGCCGCGAGGGGGCCCTGGGGGCCACCGGCGAGCTCGCGCCAGCGATAGAGCTGCTCGGTGATGTTGACCAGCTGGAAGTAGGCCGTGAAAGCGCGGGCCAGGCGCACCGCGGTCGCGTCATCAACGTCGGTCAGCGCGGCGTGCAGTTCCTCGTCGCGTTCCTCGCGGGCCAGCCGTCTGACCCGCTCCACGAGCGCGAGAAGTTCCTCACCTTCGTGCCGAACGAGCGCCTCGCCGAGCAGCTTGCCGAGCAGCTTCACCGATGCGCGCAGCGCCGCGTGGTGGGCGTCGGAGGAGACGCCACCGGCATACTGCGCGACGTCCGGGGTCCGGCGATCCGCCTGGATCAATTGCTCAGCGCTGCGGTGCGTCTGCTCGGTCATGGGCACCAGTGTGCGGGTGGCCGTGTGACAGACGTATTGCGCGCACACCTGATGGAACGCGGGTCGACTCGCCGCCTCCCGAAGCGACTTCGTGCACCATGCACGATTGCGACCCTCGGGCGGCCTGATTCCGGGTCACTTTCGTGCACCATGCACGATTGCGACCCGCTCGTCGGTCGCCACCCGGCGCCTACCGATCCTCGGGCACCCGGGGCGGCCCCGGGCCGTCGATCGTCGGCGAAAGGGGCGGGTCCTCGAGCAGGGTCGGTGGCCCGACCGGCGGCGGAGCCTGGTCGAGAGGGTCGTCGTCGGAAGGGACCGGACCGTGGCGTACCAGGAACCGCTGGCTCGCCCGCGCCGCCGGATGCAGACCCGCGGCAGCCACCACGATGATCGCCGCGATCAGCAGCCAGCCGGTCGACCCCCAGCCGAGCGCCAAAAAAGTGAACAGCGCGGGCGCCCAAACATGACCCAGAGTCCCGCTCAGCTCAGCGGCTCCCTGGTATTCGCCGCGCCGGCGCGGGTCCATCAGTTCCGCCTCGAAGGACCACGACGCGGCCGACAGGTAGAGCTCCGCTCCGGTGACAGTGACGTGGCCGACCCAGACGAGCGCGATTGTCAGCCAGCCCACGGTCTCGTGGGTGAAGAGCGTGATCAAGCAGGAGGCGACGAAGAACACCGTCGACACCCGGATCGCCCGCAACATGGTGGTGACGTCCTTGACTCCCCGGGCGGCGGCCATCGGCAGGAAGATGCACATCACCGTGTTGGTTCCGAACAGGAAGGCCAGGAGCACGCGCGGCGCGTCGGTCTTCTCCACCAGCCACAGCGGGATCACCAGGTTGAGCAGCACCTGGTTGGTCCACAGCACACCGAGGAAGAAGTTGCTGATCATCCAGCCCGCGTTGCGAAGCGGGCCCGGCCCCGGCAGCTTGGCTTTGCGCTGCTCCGGCGTGCGTTGGTCGTGAGAGGCCCTCGGCAACCGAATGATCGCGACGGCGTTGACCAAGAACACCGCCGAGGTGAACCACGGCAGGGCGTGCAGCACGTCATTGGACTTGAAGGCCAGAGCGATGCCGCCGAGCATGGAGCCGACGGTGAAGCCCACGTTGAGCGCGGAGTACATGTAGGCGCGCGACTTCACCCGCTCGTGAGGCGGCAGGACGTCGATCGTGTAGGCGCCGTGCGCAGCACCGCCGAGCGTGCCGATGACCTCCATCGCGACGGCCATCGCCACGTAGCCGCCGAAGCTCTCGATGAACGGCCACAGGGAGAACAGACTGGCCTGCCCAACCGCGCTGACCGACCACATCCGCTGGGCGCCCCAGCGGTCGACCAGTTTGCCCATCGGCCAGGCCGCCACGAAGCTGGCCAGGCCGGCGATGGTCAGACCGAGCCCGACCTGCGGCGCACTGAGGCCGACGATCTGCGTGAAGAAGACGGCCGACCCGGTCATGAAGGTGCCGTCGCCGAGAGCGAACAGCAGCGACTGCACCGACAGCCTCCCGGCGAGCGGGGAAGGCGGCCGGAAGTACTGGGCCAGGATCGCGAACATCGCCCACCATGCTCCCAGTGGGCACCCGCCACGTCGCCTGGTTTTCGCGGCGTACGACGCCCCTCACTGCGAGGTCAGAACATGCCGTTGTCGTGGGCCGAGGTGCTGGGCACCACCTGAAGGACGTCCCAGTGCTCCACCACCTTGCCGTCGGCGTCGAGCCGGAAGATGTCGATCCCCGCATAGTCCTGGTCAGCTGGCCACGTCTGGTGGCAGTGCAGGACGACGTGGTCCCCCTCGGCGATGACACGGACGAACTCGACGTGCTTTCCGGGGTAGTCCCGGGCCATCCGTTCGAAGTAGTCGATGAACGCCTGCTTGCCGTCACCGACCTCTGGGTTGTGCTGGATGTAGGTCGCGCCGACGTAGCGTTCGATCGCCTCGGCGGGGCGGCACTGATTGAACATCAGGTCGTAGAACGCCGTGACGTTCGACTTGTTGCGAGCGAGGGCGTCGTCTGTGGTCATGTTCTCGGCAACACCTCACGCCGACCGTCTATGCCCACTGGACAGTCGCGGACGGGCGGACCATCCTCAAGGTGGACCGCACATCCTCGACGTGGACCGCACAGGGAGGACTGCCACATGCGTACTCAACGGATCACGCCCAACCTGAACGTCGGTGACATCGAGTCGGCCAAGGGCTTCTATACCGACTTCCTCGGGCTCACCACCGAGGAATTCAACCTGGGCTGGGTGGCCCGCTTCACCGACACCGCGACCGGCGCTCACGTGCAACTCGTCGCCGGCGACGCGACCGCACCGCAGGACTCGGCGCTCTCTATTCACGTCGACGACGTGGACGCGGCCCACGACGAGGCACTACGCGGCGGCTACGAGATCGTTCACCCGCTGACGAACGAACCCTGGGGCGTGCGTCGCTTCTTCGTCAGGGCCCCCGACGGCACCGTGATCAACATCGTGCAACACCGGGACTGATCCTCGGGCGGAGTCGGAGCGGTGCTCTCCCACCCAAGCGATCTCGACCCCTCCCACTCAGCAGGGGTCTTCGCTGAGCCCGAACTGCTGTCCCTGCTCGACCCAGCACCCTTCAGTGGTGGCTTCGCTGAGGGTGAGCGTCGTCCCCTCGAGTACCCACCGACGCACCTCGACCGGCGCCGGCGCCACCAGGCCGCCGGACCGGGTGAAGCGATAGGCCACGAAACTGCGCGCAGCGATTTCCCGGTTGGGGTTGAGAAGCGCGGTGCTCCAGACGGCGTACGGATCCGGGACGTTCTCCAAGGCGTCGGCCGCGAGTACGGCTCCGCCGACGCGCGCGTCCACGGTCTGCGCTTCGACCAGTTGCCTGTCCTTGTCGGCAAGGATGACGCGCCAGGCTGCGGTGTCGCCGCCCCCCAGGTCCAACGGGATCTCGCTGCTGCCGTTCCCGTCGAGGTCCGATAGGCCCCGGAGTTGAACGCGGCTGTCGGCAGGCATCGCCATGGCCGACGAAGTCTCCGACACGCTGCCGCTTCCCCAATCAACCACGAGCCACTGCCTGACCCCGGCGCCCTTGAAGTCCAGCAATGTGACCGTGTCCTCCGCCCCGTCCCCGTCGACGTCGCCGGTCACGCTGGATCCGCTGTCGGGCAGGTTTTGATTTGTGTCGACGGTGACCTGAGTGGGCTCGTCCACCAGCCGCCCGCCGTCGCAGTAGGGCGCACGCACGGTGATCTCGTGCACCCCCTCCTCGACCTTGAGAACGAACGGCTCGTCGGTGAGGAATGGCATCCGGTAGCCCGCTAGGGCGGTGCCTTCCGTGCACTCCAGAAAGCCCGCGTCGGAACCGAAGACCTGTTTCCCGTCAAGACTGACCTCGGTGCGGATCGGCCCGACGTACTCGGCCGTCGGCCGGCCCTCCTGTGCGGCGGGCGCCTCCGCGCGCCCGGCGACGTAGCCGCTGGACCGGCCGGTGGCCGTGAACGAGATCCACAGGTGGTCCGCGCCGATCGGTTGCGCCTGGATCTCCACCGTCTGGCTGGCTTTGTCGCCGGGCGTTGTCACGTCGGGTGCGGTGCTCTGTTCGGGCAACGTCTGCCACACTCCGGCGCCGGCGATAGCGGCAGCGGCGCCGGCGAGCGCTACACCGGCGGTCTTCCGGCGGCGCGCCGCCTTCACCCGGCGGCGGATGTCCGGCATCCGGTCAGCGACCGAGTCGGCGTCGGCGAGTCCGGCGAGCTGGTCGAGGGAGACGAAGATCGGATCGCGCTGCATGGTCATGATTCGTCTCCTTCGACCCGGTCGAATGAGGTGCGGAGCTGGGCCAGGCCTTTGCTGGTGTTGCTCTTCACAGTGCCCACCGAGCAGGCCATGATGGCCGCGGTGTCGGCCTCGGACAGGTCGCACCAGTGCCGCAGTACGACGGCCGCCCGTTGCCGATCGGGGAGTCGCCGCAACGCGACCAGGAGCGCTTGGCTCTCGGTGACGCCGGTCGCGGCGTCCGGTCCGGATCCATGCTCCGGCAGGTCGGCCGTCGACCATTCCCGGTTGCGGTGCCGCCGCCACCACGAGGTGCGCAGCGACACCATGACTCTGCGTAGGTAGGCGTCGGGGACGTCATAGGTGCGCACCTGATCCCAACGCGGATACACCTTGGCGTAGGCCGCCTGCAGCAGATCCTCCGCCGAGTCCAGGTCACCGGTGAGAAGGAATGCCAATCGTTTGTGCCGTCGCTGGCTGGCGCGAACGTAGTCATCGAAGTCACCGGTCGCGTCGCTGGGCGGATCGGCTGGGGTGCGGTCGGCCGCCCGAGTCGCGCTGTTCATATCGCCATACACGCCGGTTCTCCCCCTGAGGTTGCCTCCCAGCTGAGTCACTTCTGAGACGCCCCAGTCGGGACGTTGGTTGCCGGGCAGAGCCAAGACGCCTTGTGAAGGCGATCCTGGCCCGGATGCGGCGTTGCGGCTACTTCACCTCG
Organism: uncultured Actinomycetota bacterium; assembly: GCA_963781605.1. GTDB lineage: Bacteria > Actinomycetota > Actinomycetes > Propionibacteriales > Nocardioidaceae > Nocardioides. Next base: position 90,041 of record CAWAGO010000006.1, on the reverse strand, counting down.
GCGCGCATCGTGAAGAAGAGCCCTATCGCCATCGGCAGCGCGATCCACAGCACCCCGGACACGCCGAGTTGGGCCCACATCTCGCTCGTCAAGGTCTCGTCGTAGAGGCGGCCCATCGCGAAGTTCACATCCACCCACGGCTGCAGGTCGGCGAACCACTGCTGGAAGGCGGCCAGCAGAGCCAAGGCTCCCGGCAGCACCAGTGAGAACACGAAGTAGCCGACGATCGCAGCAGGCGAGTTGCGGAGCACGACTCCCAGCATGAAGCCGATCGCCATCCCGAGCAGGTTGGCAAGCACCAGCTGCCCCAAGACACCTACGGCGATGTTCCAGGTGGGGTCGACGCCGACGATCGCGGCGCCCAGCAGGTTGCCGAGCGCACCCACGCCGAGGGCGACGACCATGCCGACGACGCCGACGATGAACGCCGCGGCCGCCTTGGCGGTGATCACCCGGCCGCGCTTCGGAACCAAGGTGTACGTGGCCAGTCCGGTGCGCTGGCTGTACTCGCTGGTCACAGAGAGAATCGCGATGATCGGCAGGATCACCGACATCGGGATCCCGATCGCCGCGCCGAAGCTGTCATAGGTGATGGCCGCGTCGGGCGCGAAGGCGATCACGGCGCCGGTGGCCAGCACCGACAGGATTCCGATGCTCATCAGCATCCACAGCCCGGCCCGGGTGTCGAACATCTTGCGCAACTCCACCCCGGTCAGATGGGCCAGCGACATCGGTGCGTAGGTCGTGTGGCGACCGCCGCGGGCGTCGGTGGCGACGGTCGGCGTGTCGGGGAGGGCTTGGGTCGTGGCGGTCATGCCGCTGCTCCTTCGGTGGTCGAGCGGTCGTGGTCGTGATCGCGATCGGTGTCGGCGGTCAACTGGAGGAACATCTCCTCCAGCCCGGCGCCGTCCGCCGTCCGGAGTTCGGTGAGAGCGACGCCGGCGCTGAGCGCGATCCGGCCCACGGCGGCGGTCTCCGCCTCGACGCGTAGCGCGCTGTCGCCCGCGGCGTGCACGGTGTGGCCGGCGGCCGTGAGGGCCTGCGACAGAGCGTCCGCCGACGGGGTCCGCACCATCGTGCCCGCGCCGGCGAGCAACTCGGCCTTGGTGCCCTGGGCGACGATCCGGCCCTGCCCGATCACCACGAGGTCGTCGGCGATCACCTCGATCTCGTGCAGCAGGTGGGACGAGAGCAGAACGGTGCCGCCGCGGTCGGCATACCCACGCAAGAGGTCGCGCATCCACCGGATGCCGGCGGGGTCGAGGCCGTTGGCGGGCTCATCGAGGATCAAGGTGTCGGGGTCGCCGAGCAGCGCAGCCGCGATCCCGAGCCGCTGGCGCATCCCGAGTGAATAGTCACGCACCCGGCGATCGGCCTCCTTCTCGGTCAGACTCACCAGGGTCAGCGAGGGCCCGACCCGGCTGGCGGGGAGGCCCATCGTCCGGGCGGTGACGGCGAGGACTTCACGACCGGTCCGGCCGGCGTGCTGAGCGGAGGCGTCGAGCAGGACGCCCACTTCGCGGCCGGGGTTGGGCATCGAGACGAAGTGGCGACCGTGGATCGTGACCTCGCCCGAGGTCGGCTTGGTGAGCCCCACCATCATCCGCATGGTGGTGGACTTGCCGGCGCCGTTGGGGCCGAGGAAGCCAGTAACGCGGCCCGGCGCCGCCGTGAACGACACGTCGTCGACGGCGGTGAAGGCGCCGTAGGTCTTGGTCAGGGAGGAAACTGTGATCATGACCGCCAGAGTGACAGGCGGCGGAACTCACCACATCGGGGAAGGTGCCGGTGCGCACCCTGATCCGACCCTGAGGTGGCCAGGGCGTGGCCACCCGGAGCCTAATCTTGACTGATTCAAGAAAAGGCGTCAGACTGACGAGCGATGTCGTCTCACGCTGGTCCGTCCTTCGAAGCCATGCTGCGCGAGGTCGGCTTGCGAGTCACGAAGCCTCGTATCGCCGTGTTGTCGGCGCTGCAGCGACACCCGCACGCCGATACCGGCGCGATCATCGACACCCTCCGCTCAGGCACCGCCGAGGTGTCGCATCAGGCCGTGTACGACTGCCTCAGCGCGCTCACTGACGCCGGGATCGTGCGCCGCATCCAGCCCGCCGGGTCGACGGCGCGCTACGAACTTCGCACCGGCGACAACCATCACCACGTCGTCTGCAGCAGTTGCGGCGCGGTGGCCGATGTCGACTGCGCGGTCGGCGACACCCCCTGCCTCACCGCGGCCGAGGATCACGGTTTCACCATTGCCGTGGCCGAAGTCACCTACTGGGGCGTGTGCCGCGATTGCTCCGCGCGTACGACGTGACGCGCGGCCTCTCCACCTAACAACTGAAAACCACGGAACCCACCAGGGATCAGAGTCACCGAAGGAAGGAAGCCATGTCACCCACCGACGACGCCGAAGTCAAAGGCATGAACGAGAGCACAGCAGAGGGCTGCCCGGTCATGCATGGCCTCCCGCACCCCACGCAGGGCACGGCCAACGAGGGCTGGTGGCCCGAGCGCCTCAACCTCAAGATCCTCGCCAAGAACCCCGCCGTCGCCAATCCCCTCGGCGCCGACTTCGACTACGCCGCCGCGTTCAACACCCTCGACCTCGCGGCCGTCAAGGCGGACATCGAGCAGGTTCTCACCACCTCGCAAGACTGGTGGCCAGCCGACTTCGGCCACTACGGCCCGTTCATGATCCGGATGGCGTGGCACTCCGCCGGCACCTATCGGGTGCAGGACGGTCGCGGCGGCGGCGGCACCGGCCAACAGCGTTTCGCCCCGCTCAACTCGTGGCCCGACAACGGCAACCTGGACAAGGCCCGCCGACTGCTGTGGCCGGTCAAGAAGAAGTACGGCAATGCCCTTTCGTGGGCCGACCTGCTCATCCTCACCGGCAACGTGGCGCTGGAGTCGATGGGGCTGGAGACCTTCGGCTTCGCCGGCGGCCGCGTCGACGCATGGGAGCCCGACGACGACGTCTACTGGGGCCCCGAGACCGAATGGCTCGGCGATGAGCGTTACACCGGTGAGCGCGATCTCGAGAACCCGCTTGCCGCCGTACAGATGGGCCTGATCTACGTCAACCCCGAGGGCCCCAACGCCAACCCCGACCCGATCGCCGCCGCCATCGACATCCGCGAGACCTTCGGCCGGATGGCGATGAACGACGAGGAAACGGTCGCGCTGATCGCCGGCGGCCACACCTTCGGCAAGACCCACGGAGCCGGTGATCCCGACATGAACGTGGGTCCGGAGCCCGAGGCTGCGCCGATCGAGGCCATGGGCCTGGGCTGGGCGAACAAGCTCGGCACCGGCAAGGGCAACGACACCATCACCAGCGGCATCGAGGTGATCTGGACTCCGACCCCGACCACGTGGGACAACACTTTCTGGGAGGTGCTGTTCGGCTACGAGTGGGAACTCACCAAGAGCCCCGCCGGCGCCAGCCAGTGGAAGCCCAAGGACAACGCCGGAGCCGGCACCGTGCCTGACCCGCACGACCCGTCGAAGTCGCACCAGCCGCAGATGTGCACCACCGACCTGTCGCTGCGCATGGACCCGACGTATGAGGCGATCTCGCGCCGCTTCATGGCGAACCCCGACGAGTTCGCCGACGCTTTCGCCCGCGCGTGGTTCAAGCTGACCCACCGCGACATGGGCCCGGTCGCGCGCTATCTCGGTCCGGAGGTGCCGTCGGAAGAGCTGCTTTGGCAGGACCCGATCCCCACGCCGGCCACCGTGCCGTCATCCGGCGACATCGTGGCGGCGAAGCGGAAGATCGCCGACACCGGTCTCACCAACACGCAGCTGGTCAAGACCGCCTGGGCCGCGGCTTCGTCGTTCCGCGGCTCGGACAAGCGCGGCGGCGCGAACGGCGGCCGGATCCGTCTGGAGCCCCAGCGCAGCTGGGAGGTCAACGACCCAGAGGAGCTGGCGCAGGTGATCGGCGTGCTCGAAGGGGTCGCCGACGACAGCGGACTCACCTTCGCCGACACAGTGGTCCTGGCCGGCAATCTCGGCGTCGAGCGAGCGGCCCAGGCCGCGGGCGTCAGCGTCGAGGTGCCGTTCACTCCGGGCCGCGGCGACGCGACTCAGGAGCAGACCGACGTCGAATCGTTCGCGTGGATGGAGCCGCGGGCCGATGGCTTCCGCAACTTCGAGCGCGCCGACAGCAAGCTGCCGGCGGAGTACCTGCTCGTCGACAAGGCCAACCTGCTGAACCTGAGCGCTCCCGAGATGACCGTGCTGATCGGTGGACTGCGGGTCTTGGGCGCCAACAGCGGTGGTTCGGCCGACGGCGTACTGACCGATCGGGTCGGCCAGTTGACCAACGACTTCTTCGTCAACCTGCTCGACCTCGGTACGTCGTGGCGTCCGGCCGGCAGCAACAACCGGTTCGAGGGCAGCGGCGCCGCCGGGCAGTCGTGGACGGGATCCCGCGCGGACCTGGTCTTCGGGTCGAACTCCGAACTGCGTGCGGTGGCGGAGGTCTATGCCAGCGACGACGCACAGGAGAAGTTCGTCCACGACTTCGTCGCCGCGTGGGCCAAGGTCATGGACAACGACCGGTTCGACGTCTGACCCACGCCTGAGGCTAGCCCTGGTTTCGTCCGATACGAGAGCCGTGGATCGCAGTCACCTGGTGACTGCGATCCACGGCCATCTTCTGGTGGACTCGTGGTCACGAGCCCCCAGTTCGTCTCAACGTTGGCGGGCTTGTGGGCTGCCTGCGGTAACGTAGCCAATGTTCCGGCATCTTGTCGGGCCTCAGGGAAGACTCCCCGCATCGTCGGCACTTTGTGCCCGACACGATCTTGTCGCCTCCTCTGATCCATCACAGAGGACTCCCTTGACCACGCCTGCCATCACCCGTCCCTCCTTCACCGCCCACCTCCCCCACGCTGATCCGGTGCGGGCGGCGACCGGTACCGCGGCGCTGCCCGCCCTACCGGCCCTGCCCACGGGCTCGTTGTCCGTGATCTTGTGCGAAGGCCAGTTCGGCGAGCAGGACGGAAAGACCGCCAACGGGCTGGTCCGGCACTCCGAGCGCTACGCCATCTCGAGCGTGATCGACAGTCGATTCGTCGGCCACGACGCCGGCGAGTTGCTCGACGGCGCACCGAACGGCATCCCGCTGTTGGCGAGTCTCGACGAGGCCATCTCCCACGCCGGCCGGATCCCCGACTACCTCATCTGTGGGCTCGCTCCTGCTGACGGAATGCTGTCGGCTGCGCAGCGCACCGCGTTGCTCGACGGCATCGCTCGCGGGATGCATATCATCAACGGACTGCACGAATTCCTCAACGACGACGCCGAGTTCGTGGCGGCCGCGCTGCTGCACCGGGTGACGATCACCGACATCCGCCGCCCCAAGCCCACAAGGGACTTGCATCTCTTCTCGGGTCGGATCTTCGACGTCACCTGCCCCCGTATCGCAGTGCTCGGTACCGACGGCGCGATCGGCAAGCGCACCACGGCGACGCTGCTGGTGCAGGCTTTGGCCGAACAGAACATCAAGGCGGTCCTGGTCGGCACCGGCCAGACCACCCTCATCCAGGGCGGCAAGTATGGCGTCGCGCTCGACGCGCACGTCCCGCAGTTCTGCTCGGGCGAGGTCGAGCACCAAGTGGTCGCCGCCTTCGAGGGCGAGGACCCGGACGTGATCATCGTGGAGGGCCAAGGAGCGCTCAGCCACCCGGCCTACCTCACCAGCGCCCACATTCTGCGTGGCTCTCGTCCGGCTGCTGTGATCGTCCAGCACGCGCCGGGCCGCCGGGTGCTCGGCGACTTCCCGATGGTGGCGATGCCGACGGTCGCGAGTGAAATCGCGATGATCGAAGCGTTCGCCGACACCCGAGTCATCGGAGTTACGATCAACCACGAGGAGATGGACGACGCCGACGTGAGCGCGACCATCGTGGACTACGAGCGCGATCTGGGCATCCCGGTGACCGACGCGCTGACCCGCCCGCTGGAGCGGCTCGTCGAGATGGTTGTCGCCGGCCTTCCCGAGCTGGCCGCCGTGCGTCGGCGCCCCCAGCTCGCGGGAAGGTGAACGCGCCTCGCCTCCTGGTCGATCTGGATGCGGTGACGCACAACGCCGGCATCCTGGTGGACCGTCTCAGCGACAGGGGGATCGCGGTCACCGGCGTGGTGAAAGCCACCCTGGGCTCCCCGGCAATCGGTCGCGCGATGCTGCAGGGCGGTGTCACCGGACTCGGGGACTCACGGGTTCAGAACCTCGAGTCCTTGGCTGCCGCCGACCTGTCGACTCCCCTCACCCTGGTCCGCGCGCCCATGCTCAGCCAGGCGCCGAGGGTAGTGCGAACCGCCCACACCAGTCTGAACACCGAGCCCGCCGTCGTCGGCGCGCTCGCCGCTGCCGCCGTCAGGCAGGGCCGGATCCACGACGTGGTGCTGATGGTCGAGCTCGGCGACCTGCGCGAGGGGCTGCTGGCGACCGACGTGCTGGATGCCGCACGATGCGTGGCCACGCTGCCTGGAGTGCGCCTGCGCGGGCTCGGGACGAACCTCGCCTGCCGTAGCGGTGTGGTCCCCAACCAAGAGAAGATGGATCAGCTGTCGCGCCTGGTGGAGCAGGTGGAGCGGGCGTGCGGCATCAGCCTGGACGTGGTGTCCGGCGGCAACTCGGCCAATCTCGCATGGGCGCTCGGCCCGGGTCATTCCGGCCGGGTCAACGACTTGCGCCTCGGCGAAGCCATCCTTCTCGGGGTAGAGCCGCTGCACCGGACCCCCCTGCCCGGCCTCCGCACCGACGCCTTCACCCTCGTTGCCGAGGTCATCGAAGCCCGCCATAAGCCCGCGCTGCCGTGGGGTCGGATCGCTCAGACCGCCTTCGGGCTCGCTCCCCCCGCGGAGGCGGACCAGGGGACTGACCGCATGGTCAATCAGGTGGTCCTCGCCTTGGGGCGGCAGGATGCCGACCCCGTCGGTCTCACTGCGCCGGCAGGTATGCGGGTGTTGGCGATGAGCAGCGATCACCTCATCATCGATGCCGGGGATCACGCGATGGCCGCCGGAGACGAGGTCAGCTTCGGGGTCGACTACAGCTGCCTGCTGCGGGCGATGACCTCGCCCTACGTCGCCGTGTCGACCCACTCGGAAGCGTCCGCGGCCGTGAGCGTCAACGCGTCTCTCACTGCTCCGACGAGCTAGCTCGCAGGGAACGCCCGACGAAATCAATACCAACCGTAGGCGCGCAGCTGCGCCTCACTAAGTCCGAACGCGTGGCCCACCTCGTGGCCGAGCACCTTCAGCACCCGAGGAGCCACCTCGTCGCGATCGCCACAAACGGACAGGATCGGCCGGCGATACAAGGTGATCAGACCGGGCAGGCTTCCCGGGACCCGGTCACCTACCTTGGTGCGATCGAACCCGCGGAAGCTGCCCAACAGCAGAGTGCCGGGTGCCACCTCCGCGGCGTCCGGCTCCTCGCGCACCACCACCGCCAGCGTCTCCACGAAGCGAGCGGCCTCGTCGGGGAGTTGGTCCATCGCCTCGCGGACCAAGTCATCGAACTCGTCCGGCCCCAGCTCATCCGCGTCCACGAATCCATGCTCTCTCGCGAGCAAAGCGCGTCATCCGGCGGCCGGCCGCAGCGGCCCTGCTCACTCAGTGCCGCACTGTCTGCCAAGATCGAGCAGTGCCGTCGAACCGGTGGAACCAGGTCGCCTATCGCGCATGGGCGCCGGTCTACGACCGCCTTCTTGAGCGTTTCTTTCGACCCGGCCGCGTTGCGGCCGCGCGTGCATTGGCCCTCCAGCCGGGTGAGCGGGTGCTGTTGGTGGGGGTTGGCACCGGTCAGGATCTGCCCTTCTTGCCCCGTGGTGTTCGCGCGGTCGGTGTCGACCTGAGCGCCCAGATGCTTGAACGGGCTCGCCAGCGCGCTCGTCAGGTGCCTGCCGCTATCGAGCTGCGCCGCGGGGATGCGGGACAACTCGACGAACCGACCGGCTCGTTCGACGCAGCGATACTCAGCTTGATCGTCAGCGTGGTCCCTGACCCTGTCGCCGTCATCGCACAAACGATGCGTGCTCTTCGCCCAGGCGGGAGGGCGGTCATCTTCGACAAGTTCGCGCCGGCCGACCGGCCTCCCTCCGTGACCCGACGGGGAGCCAACCTCATCACCAAACTGTTCGGGACCGAGGTCGACCGTAGGCTCGCCGAACTCCTCGTGACAGCCCCTTGCGAGGTGGTGAGCGATCAACCCAGCATCCTGCGAGGGCAGTACCGCGTGGTCCTCCTGCGGCGAACAGAGTGAGCCTGCGTCACTCGCCCCCGGCGCTCGCGAGGTTGACCATCCACCCGGTACCGAAGCGATCGGTGACCTGGCCGAACTCGTCGCCCCACACCTGGACCGCGAGTGGCGTGTGCACGGTGCCGCCTTCGGCCAGGGCGGCGAACCAGCCGCGGAGATCCTCGCTCGCGTCCGCATCGCCACTGAGGCTGATCCAGGTTCCCGAACTCGCGGGCATGCCCATTTCAGGAGGGCTGTCGGAGGCCATCAGGGTGAAGCCCTGCGGGGTCTCGAGCGCGGAGTGCATGACCATGTCGGCGATAGCACCGTCGCCCATGCCGAACTCGCTGAAGGTAGTGATCGAAAGGTCGCCCCCGAAGACGGAGCGATAGAACTCCATCGCGGCCCGGGCCGAGTCGGCGAAGGTGAGATACGGGTTGAGTACTGCTGACATGTGCGTCTCCTCGAGTCCGCGGCCGGTGCCGCAAGGGCGCGGTACGCCCTTCGCCAGCAGGCTAGCGCTCCGCGCCGATCAGCGAGCCGAAGCGAGTCGCTCATGGGTGGACGCGAAGCGAACCACCGAACCGAACCAACCAACAGGGAGAAGTTGGTCCGCCGGGTGAACCGGGAGCTCCCGCTAGATCCGAGTGACCGGTGAGTGGGCACCCGGCGATCAGGCGCGGGAGAAGGCCGACGCCCGCTCGATCTGATCGTCGGTCGGGACGACGCCGGTGTAGCGCTCGAACTGGCGTGCGGCTTGGAGGGCGATCACCTCGGCTCCGGTGATGGTCGGCGTCGCCGTCGCGCTGGCGGCGCGGATCAGTGGCGTCTCGGACGGGTAGGCGACGACGTCGAACACCACCTGGGCAGCATCGACTTGGGCCTTCGGGAACGAAAGGGCGTCGGCATCGGCACCCTGCATTCCCAATGGCGTGACGTTGACGATGACGGCGTGGCCCGGGGTGGGAGGCTCGACAACGGCTCGATAGCCGTACTTGGCTGCCAAGGCGCCGCCCGCCTCGGCGTTGCGGGCCAGCACGGTCAGGTCGTCGAAGCCGGCCCCGCGGAAAGCGGCGACGACCGCCTTGGCCATGCCGCCCGAACCGCGCACGAGCACCGACAGGGACGGATCGACGGCATGGCGTTCGAGGAGCGCGGCCACCGCCTCGTAGTCGGTGTTCGACGCCGTCAGTCTGCCCTCGTCGTTCACGATCGTGTTCACCGACTCGATGGCCGCGGCAGAAGGCTCGATGCTGTCGACCAGCGCGATGACGTCCTCCTTGAACGGCATCGACACCGAGCAGCCGCGGATGCCGAGTGCTCGAACGCCGGCGATGGCGCCGACGATGTCATCGGTCGAGAACGCCTTGTAGATGAAGTTCAGGCCAAGCTCGTCGTAGAGATAGTTGTGGAAGCGGGTGCCGAGGTTGGACGGGCGCCCCGATAGCGAAATGCACAACGACATGTCTTTGTTCAGGATCGGCATCGGTCAATCATGCTGCAACTGCCCACTGGTCCCCAACCGAAAGGGGACGAACCGAGGCGTCTTTGCCGCGTAGTCGGCGTAGCCAGGAAACATCTCGGCGAGCCGCGCCTCTTCCCAGCGGGCCTTGACCGCGAAGAAGACCACGGTCACAACTCCCAGCACCAGGCCGGCCCACTGTCGGGTGCCGAGCGTGACTCCCACAACCACCGCCAGCACGCCGGTGTAGATCGGGTGCCGCACGTAGCGGTAGAGCCCATCCATGCGCAGGTGACCGCGGCCGTTCGGAAGCGGGGTGGGGGTGAGCGCCCGGCCCAGGGCGAGGCTCGCGGCAAGAATGCCGACCAGACCGGCTGCCGTCAGACCGATCGAGACCACGCGGAGCGCCCGCGGCATCGGCCAGGCCGTGCCCGTCGGGAGGAGCACCAGTGCAACGAGCAGCACCACCTGTGCCCCCACGAACAACCAGCCGACCAGCCTCCGGTTCACAGGCTCACCCTAGCGAGCATGGCCGGGGATTCGCTCATACCGATCTGACTCTGATGGGGACCGCTCTCCGCGGTGCAGTTTATGTTCGCCGACGTGGCAGACTCCTCTCGTGCGCGAGCAGGCCGGCGACTTCGAGCTCGATGACGATCCGGGCCGGATCGATCTTGACCGGGTGTGGGCATTCCTTTCTGAGCACGCCTATTGGGCTCGCTGGCGATCACGCCGCCATGTCGCCGCGCAGGTGCGCGGCGCATGGCGCGTGGTCGGTGCCTACTCGACGGGTCAAGGGGAGATGGTCGGCTTCGCTCGTGCCGTTTCGGACGGCGTGGCGTTCGCCTACCTGGCAGATCTCTACGTCGACGAAGGGGTCCGCGGCCGCGGGGTCGGCGGTGAGCTGATTCGCTTCATGATCGACGTCGGGCCGGGTGCCGACTTCCGCTGGGCCCTGCACACCGCCGACGCTCACGGGCTCTACGAACGTTTCGGTTTCGGGGCTCCCGACGGCACCTACATGGAGCGACCCGGCGCTCACCCGGCGATCGACGCGGGCGCACCTCCAGGTCGGTAGGGCAGGTGCCGAGCAGCGCGTGTGACCGGGGTCTTGCGCTTATCTGATGAGACCTACACCCCGCACTTCACTCGAATCACCCTTAGCCGACCTGATCGATGCCACCGCGGGCCCCGAAGGCACGTTTCCAGAATCGCCACACGGGCGGCGTCGCGGGACTCCTACACCTCGATCGCTTCACTCAGCGTTGGATCGCGGACCGGCTGCAGCGCGGGGGACCAAGCCTCCGGCGACCGGTGATTCTCCATCGGACTCTCGCCATCGGCTAGCTTGCCGCAGGTTCTACGGCCACCTTCCCAGGGGGGCGTCGCCGCCGTGACCATGCGAGGCGGACGGCTGCACCAAGACCGAGGAGCATGACCAGCGCGCCGAGCCAGCCGCCGACCACGGGCAGCGACGTGAGGATCACGACGACGAGTAGGCCGAGTACCAGTCCCAACCAGCGTCGACTCCGCGGTTCGTCGCCGAGTGCGAGGGCGCCGAGCGCTAGGCCGACCGCTGCCGGGGCGAGAAACGTCACGATAACGAAGAAGAGGAAACCGACAATGACCATGAGGGTCAGAGCGCCAAACAGCGCGAGTGCGACCAGATCCCCCAGACCCAGCAACCCGAAGACCACTGCCGGCAAGACCGCCACGATCAGCGCGGCGACGAAGAAAACGACCAGGCCGATGATCGCGAGGACGCCGAATCCCAGGCTGGGCAGCGGGCGGCGACGGACGTTGTCGGCGGTCCCTCGCAGGATGCGGGGAAGCAGCCACAAGGCCAGTGCCGCGACCGCGAGGATGCCGATCCATCGCTGCAGTCCGTCGATCAGCCGCGACGCGGCAGTGGGCTCTGCTTTCGTGCCCTGTTCGGCGATGGTGACGTTCTCGGTGCCACCGACGGTGCCGTTCTTGGTGTAGTTCGGGGTGGAACCCAGCACGCTGCCTTTGACCCCGCCGTCGAGCGTCATCTGCCCGGCTCCAAACACGAGGTCTTGCCCGACCTGAGCGGACGACGTCACTGTCGCCTGCCCGGCCGCGAGCACGAGATCCTGGCCGATCGATCCGCTCACCGTGAGCCGGCCGCCGGCCAGTCGGGCGTCACCGTCGACCGTCCCGGAGACGTCGATTGTCCCGCCGGTGGCCAGGAGATCATTCTTGACCTCACCCGACACCTCCACCTGGCCGCCGGCCGCCACCAGGTCCCCGGTAACCGTTCCCTCGACGCGGACGGTCCCGCCGGACACATACAGGTTGCCTTCCACGGTCTGCCCGGCAGGGACCACCACATCTTGGCCACTGCGGACCTTTCCGCCAAGGCTGTTGTCCTGCGCGAATGCGACTGACGTGCCGAACAGCACGAAGGCCGCGGCAACAAGTGTCACAACGAAGGCAGTACGCGGAGAGAGACGCGGGATCGTCGGCATGATCTGGCTCCTTTTGGGTGACTCACGCGAAACCCGGAGACAACCCCGACGCGAACAAACGCAACGGAACCGAGCATCAGGCGGAAAGCGCCCGTCATTCACTCAATCACGAGGATCAACCGGCGCCAACCCCGAGCGCAGCCGGATGCCGTCCGTGCGCCCATTCGAGGTTCGGCTTGCGGGGCTTTGACCAGGTGCTCACCGACTGGCCGCGACCAGCGCCGCCGCCAGGGCCGGGACCGGACGTCAGGGGCAAGGGCTGGTCGTTCCCTCCTAAGCGAGCCTGCCCGAAGGCAGTGTCGGATCGGCGGGCAAGGGGTGTCGAGCAGGGGCCGGTGCAACGCCGTTCACCTTGATCCGCTAGGAACGGGGTATGGCGCAGCAGATGAACCTCCGCGAGTACATCGACCACCTCCGTGTGGAGGGCTACACCGTCGAAGGCAGCAGGGGCGAGGACCCCATGCTGATCGCTCCCGATGGGAGCGCAGTGGAGACATGGCGGGAGGACTACCCCTACGACGAGCTGCTCGACCGGGAGGAATACGAGGAGGAGAAATACCGCCTCCAGGTGGAGCTGCTGAAGTTCCAGTACTGGTCGGAGGACAGCGGCGCCAAGCACGTGATCGTCTTCGAGGGTCGCGACGCAGCCGGCAAGGGCGGCACCATCAAGCGCTTCATCGAGCACCTCAACCCGCGCGGCGCCCGCGTGGTGGCGCTGACCAAGCCCTCCGGCAACGAGCAGGGACAGTGGTACTTCCAGCGCTATGTCCAGCACCTGCCCACCGCCGGCGAGATCGTGCTCTTCGACCGCTCCTGGTACAACCGCGCCGGCGTCGAGCGGGTGATGGGCTTCTGCAGCGACGAGCAGTACGACACCTTCATGACCCAGGCGCCGATGTTCGAGCGGATGCTGGTGGACTCCGGGACGACGGTGACCAAGCTCTGGTTCTCGGTGACGCGCAGCGAGCAGCGCACCCGCTTCGCGATCCGCCAGATCGACCCGGTCCGCCGGTGGAAGCTGTCACCGATGGACCTCGAGAGCCTCGACCGCTGGGAGGACTACAGCGCGGCCAAGGAGGAGATGATCACGAACACGGACAAGAAGCGCGCGCCGTGGATGCAGGTGAAGAGCAACGACAAGAAGCGTGCCCGGATCAACGCCATGCGCGCTTTCCTGCACCAGTTCGACTACGAGGGCAAGGACCATGACGTGGTCTACCCGCCCGACCCGATGGTCGTGAAGCGCGCGAAGTACTCCGAGGGCGACTGATCGGCTCTCAGCCGATGAATTCCACGCACGCACGGCCGGACTCGGGTCGGACCACAACCTCCTTGTCCGACCAAAGCACGAACACACATCGACGCACCCCGAAGAAAGTCGCTGGATAGCGAACCTCGACCGAGGAGTCCGAGAACCGAGATCCGTCGGTGAACACCGGCAAGGCGGCGAACACCTCCTCGTAGAGCGAACCGGCGGCCTCCCACTGCCGGTAGTCATCCAGGGTGGTCCCAGCGAAAGTCGCCTCCGCCTGTGCCACCAGCGACTGCTGGCGTTGCGCCGCACCGACATGGGCCGCGATGACGATGCTTGCGCAGATCGCGGCAAGCAGCACGACGGTGGCGGCGACCCGCCCCCAGGAGGGGCGGGGCAATCGTGGGTGCGGCCAGATCGAGCAGAATGAGGGCTCCCCCGAGCACCCCCAGCGCGGAACCCGCCCAGTTGGCGACCAGGTCCGCGACGTCGGCCGCGCCCACCCGGAACACCGCCTGGGCGCACTCGATGAACAGCACACCCCCGAACAGCGTCGCGAGTACCCGCCACGGACGCCCGGTCAGCAGCGTCCAGAACGATCCTGCAGGGACGAACAACGCCGTATTGAGCAGGATCTGGCTACTGGACAGCGGATCCGAGGACAACCGCTGCCACCCATCGGCCGACCACACCGCCAAGCCACCGAGCCAGAACCCCTGCGGCCACCCGTCCCGCAGCAGCGTGACTGCCACCACCAGGGCCACAGAAGCGTAGGCGGCCAGGTGCGACCAGAACCCACGGCCAAGGCGCCCCGCCCGACCATGCAGATATGCCAAGACGATCGCGGCAGCCAGGAGCACCACAAGCGCCACCAGAGTCGGGCCAGTCCCGACCGATCTCACATCACCGAGCATGCGGCTCGCGTGTCGAGATGCGGCCGAGAGTGACGAGCTCCACGCGGGCGACTTTGACGGACGTCGATCTCTTCCATGACGAACCCCAGGCAATCGGTGGACCTCGACAAACTAGGGGAGCGCACCTGGTCCGGGTGGGGGCCCAGGGGTCTATCGATCGACGCACACGCGCCACCGGACGGGACGGGACGCGGGCATCGATCGCGCCGTAGGTTCGCCAACCTGCGGTGTTGCCAGCGCAGGTTCATCGTGCAGGACGGCCTGGCTCAGGGGACCGCAAACCTGCGTCCTTGCGCCCGCTATGACGCTCAGCAAGCGCGGCTCGGAGGTGCCATTTGGCGGTGCCGGGCGGTGCCGGGCGGTGGTCCGAATCACCGGTGCGACCGGCACTGGGAGGTCTTAGTCTGATCTGGTGACCAACCTCCCCTGTCTTTGGCACGGTCCCGGCGTGTGGACCTCGCCAGGTTGTTGTGGGTCTTCTTGGCGATCTCCGGACCTGACATGAAAGGAGCGTGACGCGGTGGGCCGCACACCCGACGCCGCGGAGGCTCTCGCCCGCGCGCACGAACACGCCTTGGCATGGCTGTCCAGCCTGCCCGACCGCGCCGTACCTCCGGCGGCGTCGGTCGCTGAGGTGGTTGCGGCCCTGGGCGCCGAGCTCCCCGACGGTCCTACCGATCCGGTGGCGGTCGTCGACCTGCTTGCCCAGGCGGTGGAGCCGGGACTGACGGCGATGCCGTCGGGTCGTTTCTTCGGGTTCGTGATCGGGGGCACGCACCCTGCGGGGATGGCGGCGGACTGGTTGACGTCGGCGTGGGACCAGAACGCCGGGCTGCGAACGGTCACGCCGGCGGCGACCGCGGTCGATGACGTCGCCGAGGCGTGGGTGCTCGACCTGCTGGGCCTGCACGCGGGCAGCGCCGTCGGCTTCGTGACCGGTGGGACGATGGCCAACTTCACCTGCCTGGCCGCCGGCCGCGACGCGGTGCTCGCCCGGTCCGGGTGGGACGTCGGAGCCAACGGTCTGGTCGGATCGCCGGGGGTTCGGGTGCTGGTCGGTGCGGAGCGTCACGACTCGGTCGATCTGGTGCTGCGCTACCTCGGCCTCGGTGCGCCCGAAGCTCGTCCCGGTCGACCAGCAGGGCAGGATCGATCCGGCCGCACTCCGCGAGATGCTCGCCGGCGACGACCATCGGCCCGCGATGGTGGTCCTCCAAGCAGGCAACATCCACTCCGGGGCCTTCGACCCGTTCGAAGAGGCGATCGCGGCGGCGCACGAGCACGAGGCGTGGGTGCACATCGACGGCGCGTTCGGGCTCTTCGCCGGCGCCTCTCCGGCGTACCGTCACCTCGTTGACGGCTACGAGGCCGCCGACTCCTGGGCGACCGACGCCCACAAGACGCTCAACGTGCCCTACGACTGCGGGCTGGCGATCGTGCGCGACCCGAGCGCGCTGCGTGCGGCGATGTCGATGCACGGTGACTACCTCATCCACGACGCCGCGGGCGACCCGTTCGAGAAAGTCCCCGAGCTGTCTCGCCGCGCCCGCGCCTTCACCGTGTGGGCGGTGCTGCGGTCGCTCGGCCGCAGCGGGGTCGCCGAGCTCGTCGAACGTCTGGCGGGCCATGCCAGGGCGTTTCGCCGACGGCATCGCCGGCATCGAGGGTGCCGAGGTGCTCAACGACGTGGTCTTCACCCAGGTCTGCGCGGCCTTCGGGGACGACGCCCGCACCCGCGACGTCGTTCGCCGGATGCTGGACGACGGCACCGCGTGGACCAGCGGTTCGGTCTGGCATGGGCGGGCCGTGCTGCGCATCTCGGTGAGCAACTGGTCGACCACCGACACCGACGTCGAGCGCACGCTCGACGCCCTTCGCGCCGGATGTGCGCCGGGTGCCTCTGACGACGGCTACCCCGCGCACGAGTAGCGGTGTCCCCGCCTCGAAGCGTGAGCGCATACCGGCTCCCCTTGGGATGCGGGAACGCCTGCCGTAAGTCCAGGGATCGATTTCGGCGGTTCCGGCCCGGTGACCCAGCGTGCCTGACAGGCTGACCGCGGGCGGGCGCCGGAACACGGCGCCAGACCCAGCCCATCTGCGGCATCGCCGGCTCGGCGGTCACGAGGTGTTCGGAGTTACTGCGCGGGCAGGGCCGCGAGGAGGAGCAGAGATGTCGAGGACTCGGACCACAGGTGTCGACATGGTGTTCGCCGGCGCCGTGACCGCCGCGCTGCTCTGCCTCGTCGGGGCTGCTGCCCCGGCCGGGGCTGTCGCGGCGGAGGACGTCGCCTACGTCGTCGACGGCGACACCATCCGGCTCGACTCCGGCAAGTACGTGAGGTTCATCGGCATCGACACGCCCGAGGTGGGCGAGTGCGGCTACGGGAAGGCCAAGAAACAGCTCGACAAATGGGTCGGGGACCAGGCCCGTCTGGTCAACCCAGCCGGCGTCGACAACAAGGACGCCTACGACCGCCTCTTGCGCTACGTGCATGCCTCCGGCCGGGACACCGGTCTTGCGCTGATTCGCAAGGGCTTGGCGAAGGCGCGCTACGACGGGCGGGACGGCTACGACCGACACCCGCGCCAGAAGCGGTACCGCAGGGCCGACCGCCGCAGCGTCGACGTCTGCTGAAGAACCACGCAGGGTGGAACAACGGCGGCGACCGTGAACCTGAGGTCCAGACGCGGATAGCGTGCACCGCCGAAACCCAGCCGTGACCCGCCCGTCCGACAGGGTGACCCATTCCGCCGCCAGTGCCAGTTCGGCTTCTGGGACGGGTCCTTTCCCACGTCCAGTGGCCTCTGGTTCGCGACCGAGTTGAACCGCCGAGATCCGGCGGTGACTTACCGGATCTGCCGCGATCAGCTCGCTTGAGAGTGGGTGAAGCCAACGCTCATGCCCGTGAGCTGGGTGGGCATTCGGACTCCGGCGCCACCCTGGAGATCTGGGGCAAGGTGATCCTCTTGCCAGGCTTGCTGTTTGGCCGATGAGTGCGAGTGGGGCAGACCGTGAGGACGCCACTCGGGTCGCATCGGGGGAGGCCGGTTGGCGTTGTCGGGTGCGGTGATAGATCCATGGGCCGTTGAGGACTGCGAGACCTCACTTCGAAAGCGAAGCTCACGCTGTGACTCGATCGCCTCACGGGAGTGCGGATTCCGAGGGGAACATCCGCGGCACGAAGCCTGACATAATGTCAGTTCTTAAAGAACAACCCCAAACTTTCAAAGTAGGCTGCATCTCGACACTCGCGCTGCATTAGTGAGCCATGTCGACGAAGCGTGAGTAGTGCCCCTGGAAGGCGACGATGATGTCGCGGGTGGGGCCGTTGCGGTGCTTGGCGACGATCAGGTCGGCCTCGCCCGGGCGAGTCGACTCCTTCTCGTAGACGTCGTCGCGGTGCAACAAGATCACCATGTCGGCGTCCTGCTCCAACGAGCCGGACTCACGCAGATCGCTCATCATCGGCCGCTTGTCGCCGCGCTGCTCGGGGCCACGGTTGAGCTGGGAGAGCGCGATGATCGGGACTTCGAGTTCCTTGGCCAGCAGCTTGATCTGCCGAGAGAACTCCGAGACCTCCAACTGCCGCGACTCGACCTTCTTGCCCGAGGTCATCAGCTGCATATAGTCGATCACGATCAACCGGAGGTCGTGGCGCTGCTTCAGCCGCCGCGCCTTGGCCCGGATCTCCATCATCGTCATGTTGGGGCTGTCATCGATGAAGATCGGCGCCGACGAGATCTCGCCCATCTTGCGGGCCAGTTTGGCCCAGTCGTCGTCGTTCATCTGGCCATTGCGGATGTGGTTGAGCGGGACCTTTGCCTCCGCCGACAACAGCCGCATCGTGATCTCCGAGCGCGTCATCTCCAGGCTGAAGAAGACACTCGACAAGTTGTTCTGAATGCTCGCGGCGCGGCACAGGTCGAGCGCCAGCGTCGACTTCCCCATCGCGGGCCTGGCCGCCACGATCACCATCTGGCCCTTGTGTAGGCCGTTGGTGAGGTCGTCGAGGTCGGAGAAGCCGGTGGGCACGCCATAGAGCCCGGCCTCGCGGTTACCGATCGCCTCGATCTCATCGAGAACGCCGTCCATGATCGCTGACAGCGGCGCATAGTCTTCGTGAGCGCGCTTCTCGGTGATCTGATAGACCTCCGCCTGCGCCTGGTCGACCACGTCGTCGACATCGCCCTCGCCGGCATAGCCGATCTGCACGATCTTGGTGCCCGCCTCGACGAGACGGCGAAGAATGGCCTTGTCGCGGACGATCTCGGCGTAATAGCCGGCGTTGGCCGCGATCGGCACGTTGTGAGCGAGGGTGTGCAGGTAGGGCGCGCCACCCACCCGGACCAACTGGCCGCGCCGTTCCAACTCCGCCGACACGGTGATCGGGTCGGCCGGCTCGCCGCGACCGAACAGGTCGATGATCGCGTCGTAGACCGTCTCGTGACTCGGCCGGTAGAAGTCGATGCCGCGCAGCGTCTCGGTGACCTCCGCGACCGCGTCCTTGCTGACCAGCATCGCGCCCAGGACGCTCTGCTCGGCCGCCATGTCTTGCGGCGGGGTGCGATCCCCCGGCTGTCGCGGACGTTCACCGGGCTCGTAGGCGACCGGCCCGTCGCCCCACTCACCGAAGGAGTCGTCGAACGGCGGCTCCGGCATCTCGGCGGCGTCGGTCTCGGCGATGCTCACGAGCGCTTGGCCTCCCCTGTCGTCAGTCTTCGCGGACCCTTCTCGGCCTACTGATAGACCAACCGTAGGTCGCGGCACCGACATCACCGGTCCGACGCTCATGGCGCTCGGAGGGACCCCCGTGGCGACTGCTACTCACGGGAAACTACGTGCCCTCCGGCGCGCCGAGCAAGTGCCGGCAGCGAAGTTATCCACAGGCCCTGGGGATAACCCTGGGACGAGGGTGGATGACACGCGGGGCGTTGTGCGCAGGCTGGGGAAAAGATGTGGACAGCGAAACTTTCTTCAGCGCCAATGTGCCGCTGACCTGCGGAAACAGTCGCATTGCCATGTGGACGCGATTTCACCAGGCTGTGAACCCGTTTACGCTTTCGACATCTGAGATTTACCTGGCGGTTTGTCGACAATGACCTGTCGGTGTCCGCTATCCACCGTTCATGCACAGGCCAGGGTTTCCCCACCGGACTAGTCCAGGGGTTGCCTCGGTGTTAATGCAGGTCAGCGGCTCGCGTCTCGCTTTTCACCCTGCTGGATGCCTCCCACTGAATCCGAAACGCGGTCTCCTACACTCCGGGCATGGGCCAGCCTCACGATCGGCTTCATGATCGCGAGATCCTGCGGCTTGCGTTTCCCGCCCTGCTGACCCTGATCACCGAACCGCTCTTCTTGCTCGCCGACGCCGCCATCGTGGGCCACCTCGGCACACCACAATTGGCCGGCCTCGGCATCGCTGCGGCCGTCCTGCAGACCATTGTCGGCCTGTGCGTGTTCCTCGCCTACGGCACTACCGGCAGTGTGGCGCGCGCCCTCGGTGCCGGCGACCGGGCCGGGGCGCTGGCGCAGGGGGTCGACGGACTGTGGCTCGCTCTGGGGATCGGGGTGCTGGCCACCGTGATCGGCATCCCGGCGACCGGTCCGCTTGTCGCGGCGTTCGGCGCGGCACCGGATGCCACCGACCACGCGGCGACCTACCTGCGGATCGCGCTGCTCGGGGTCACCCCGCTGCTGTTGATGCTGGCCGCGACCGGCGTCCTTCGGGGGCTGCAGGACACCCGCACGCCGTTGCGCGTGGCAGTCGCCGCCAATATTGCCAACGTCGTGTTCAACGTGATCCTGGTCTACGGCCTGGGCCCCATCCCCGGCCTCGGGATCGCCGGGTCGGCCCTGGGGTCCGTACTCGCTCAGGCGGGTGCCGCGGCCGCGCTGGTGGCGGTGGTCGTCAGCGGCGCGCGTCGTGAGGGCGCATCGCTGCGCCCCGACGTCCCCGGCATCCGTGCCGCCGGCCGAGCCAGCGTCCCGCTCTTCGTCCGCACCCTCACCCTCCGCGCCGCCCTGCTGGTCACCGTGTACGCCGTCACCTCCGCCTCCGGCGGCACCAGCGCCGAGGTGGCCGCCCACCAGTTGGCCTTCACCATCTGGTCGTTCCTCGCGTTCGTGCTCGATGCCATCGCCATCGCCGCGCAGGCGATCACCGGACGTTTCCTCGGCTCCGGCCAGGTCCGCGAGACCCGGGCGGTCACCCGCAGGATGATCCAGTGGGGGTTGGCGAGCGGACTGGTCACGGGGTTAGCGCTCGCGGCGGCTGCGGCCTGGGTGGGACCGCTCTTCACCCCGGACTCGGCCGTACACGCTCTGCTCCTTCCGGCTCTGTTGGTCGCCGCGCTCGGACAGCCGATCGCCGGCGTCGTGTTCGTCCTCGACGGCGTCCTGATCGGCGCTGGGGATGGGCCCTACCTGGCCTGGGCCGGCCTGGCGGTGCTGGCCATCTACGTGCCGGTCGTATTGCTCACCGCTGCAACCATCGGCACCCTGACCGCCATCTGGATCGTCTTCTCCTTCGTCTTCATGGCGGCCCGTGCCGTGGTGCTGATCGCGCGCGAACGTGGCGACCGCTGGATGGTGACCGGCGCCCGCTAACGGGAGGACCCGGTTCACGCAGCGGACCAACTTCTCCCTGTTCGTTGGTTCGCTTCGCGTCCACACACTCCGGGGCTTCTTGCCTCAGCCGGGGACTTGTGGATGAGCGACTCGCCTCGGCTCGCTGATCGGCAGGGTCGCCTCATGAGCAACGCCTTGGACAGCGCTACGATCCGGGCGGTTCTGGCCCGCCAATCGGGCGTGATCACCCGCCAACAGGTGCACGCTGCCGGCGGGCAGCGCCACGACATCGAGCGCCACCTCCGCCGTCGCGAATGGGTACGCATGTCTCCCGGCATCTACCGGGACCACACCGGCGCTCCACGATGGGCGACCCGCGCCTGGGCGGCGGTGTTGTGCTGCGGTCCGGCGGCTCTGGACGGTCACGACGCCCTGCGGGCCGCCGGCCTCGAGCCGGCCGCAGGCACCGTGCCGTCCGGCCAGGCCGTCGCCGTGGTCATCGATCACACTCGGCGGATCACGCCCCCTGCCGGGGTGCGACTGCGCCGCCTCGTCAACTACGACACCCAGGTGCTCGCCCACACCGCCCCGCCGCGGCTGCGCGTCGAAGACGCCGCTCTCGATGCCGCGACGGCCGCCCTTCGCCAAGGCCGCGAGTTCGTCGCGATCGAGGTGCTCGCAGCCGTATGCCGCGCCCGCCTCACCACACCGAGCCGCCTCGCCGGCGCACTCGACGCCCGCGGACGCTGCCTCGGCCGGCGCTGGCTGATCGGCGTCCTGGCCGACATTCACGACGGAGCCTGCTCGGTGCTGGAGCACGGCTATCTTCATCGGGTGGAGCGCTGCCACGGTTTGCCCCGGGGCGCGCGCCAGCAACGCGACCGGTCCAGCCTCGGTGCGGTCTATCGCGACGTTCTCTATCGGCAGTTCGGCTTGGTCATCGAGCTGGACGGTCGCTCGTTCCATGCCGAGCTTGGCCGCCACGACCTGGACCTTGACCGCGATCTCGATGCCATGGTCTCGACGCTGCGGGCGGTGCGGATCGGCTGGGGCCAGGTCTTCGAGCGGCCGTGCCTCACGGCTGTGCGGATCGGCGAACTGCTTCGCCTCGGTGGCTGGCGAGGGGAGGTTCGCCGATGCGGACCCAGCTGCCGCCTCACGACGCGGTGACCAGCAGCCGGGAGCGTGCGGTGTGGCTGGCAGGCCGCAAGCTCCCCGCTAGCGAGATCAGCCGCCTGCGACGCACAGCGGCCCGCCCCCGGTTGGGGACGGGCCGCTACGGAAGAGCTTCGTCAGGCGGGGATGACGTTCAGCGACACAGAGGCCGAGATGCCGTCGTGCAGCTTGACGGTGACCTCGTGGGCGCCGAGCGTCTTGATCGGGTTGGTGACCGCGATCGTGCGCTTGTCGACGGTTTCGCCGCTGGTCTCCTCGAGCGCCGAGGCGATCTCGGCGACCGTGACGGCGCCGAACAACCGGCCACCGGCTCCGGAGCGGACCGATACGTTGATCGGAGCGGACTCCAGCTTGGTCTTGATCTCTTCGGCGTGGTCGTGGTCGCGCACGGCGCGGGCGCCGCGAGCGGTCTTGATCGACTCGACGGTCTTTTCCGCGCCGCGGGTCCAGCGGGTCGCGAGACCACGAGGGACCAGGTAGTTACGGCCGTAGCCGTCCTTGACCTCGACGACGTCACCGGGCGAACCGAGACCGGACACTTCCTGGGTGAGGATCAGTTTCATGATGGTTCCTCCTCCGCTCAGGACCGGCCGGTCGACGTGTAGGGCAGCAGGGCGAGCTCGCGGGCGTTCTTGACCGCGATCGCTACGTCGCGCTGATGCTGGACGCAGTTGCCGGTCACCCGACGAGCGCGGATCTTGCCGCGATCGGAGATGAACTTGCGGAGCAACACGGTGTCCTTGTAGTCGACACCGGTTGCCTTCTCCTTGCAGAACTGGCAAACCTTCTTCTTCGGCTTGCGGATCACTGCCTTGGCCATTGTGGTGCTCCCTTTCTCGAAGCCCGGCTCGCGCCGGAATGGTGGCTGTTGGATGGGCTATGGAGTTGTGCTGGTGGGGAACCTGAGCGGCTCACACCGCTCGGGCGGGCGTCAGAACGGGGGCTCGTCGCCGCCGACCCCGGGCGTGGCCCACGGATCGTTGGCCGGCGCCGCCTGGCCGCCGCCTTGCGGGGCACCCTGGCCACCGGCGGGCGGGCCGCCGTAGCCGCCGCCCTGGCCGCCCTGGCCACCCTGGCCGCCGCCGTAGCCGCCGCCGGCAGCGGCGCCACCGGCCGCGGGCTGGCTGGCCCACGGGTCGTCGCCGCCCGTGCTGCCACCGGAGTAACCCCCGCCGCCGCCCGAGCGCTGGACCCGTGCGACCTTGGCGGTGGCGTACTTCAGCGAGGGGCCGACCTCTTCGACGTCGATCTCGAAGACGGTGCGCTTCTCACCTTCGCGGGTTTCGTACTGGCGCGACTTGAGCCGCCCCTGCACGACGACGCGCATGCCCTTGGTCAGCGACTCGGCGACATTCTCGGCCGCCTGCCGCCAGACAGCGCACGACAGGAAGAGAGCGTCGCCGTCCTTCCACTCGTTGGTCTGCTTGTCGAAGGTGCGCGAAGTCGACGCGATCCGGAAGTTGGCCACGGCCGCACCCGAGGGGGTGAAGCGCAGCTCCGGGTCGTCGACAAGGTTGCCGACGACGGTGATGACGGTCTCGCCTGCCATGGGTTCTCCTGGTCTGAGCTATCGGTCGGTCGGGTGCCATCGTCGCCGAGGCGACCGACATCCGCTAGGCCCTCTCCACAGGCTGCTCGAAGCAAGCCGTGGCGGGCTGAGGCGATCAGTGAGCGTCGGGGCGCATGACCTTGGTGCGTAGGACCGACTCGTTCAGCGTGAGCTGACGGTCGAACTCCTTCACGGTGGCGGGCTCGGCGGTCAGGTTGACCACGGCGTAGATCGCCTCGTCGTTCTTCTGGATCTCATACGCCAACCGGCGGCGACCCCACACGTCGACGGTCTCGACCGAGCCGCCGTCTTTGCGGATCACGTTGAGGTACTTGTCGAGCGACGGTTCGATCGTGCGCTCTTCGAGGCTGGGGTCGAGGATGATGACCACTTCGTAGGCACGCATCAGCGTGGCTACCTCCTTCGGACTCGGCGGCCACGGACGTCCCGTGGCAGGAGGATGAATCTGTTGTCGGTCGACCCGGTCGGTCGAGCGACCCCTGAGATTATCAGCCCCGAGCCGGGCGACCCCAATCGTCATCCCCAGGGCCGCCCTTTGGTCCCAAAGGGCAGGCAGGCGCCCCGGATTCCTGCCCTTTGGTCCCAAGGGCAGGTCCAGCGGACCTGCCTAGACTCGGGGGATGCAGGCCATCGCCATCGGAGCGCACGTCGACCAGACCGACCCGATTGCGGAGGCGGTGGCGCGGGGGGCGCCGCTCGTGCAGTTCTTCCTCGGCGATCCGCAGGGCTATAAGGGGCCTGAGGTCCGGTACGCCGGTGGCGCGGCCGCCCTGCGTGCCGACGCGGAGGCCGCCGGGATCGATCTGTATGTGCACGCGCCCTACATCGTCAACGTGGCGACCACCAACAACCGGATCCGGATCCCGTCGCGCAAGTTGCTCCAGAAACACCTCGACGCGGCCGCCGAGATCGGCGCCAAGGGGCTGATCGTGCACGGCGGTCACGTCAACAAGACCGACGACCCCCAGGTCGGCTTCGACAACTGGCGTAAGGCGATCGAGGCGACCGACCTCACGATTCCGCTGTTGATCGAGAACACCGCGGGCGGCGACAATGCGATGACCCGCCACCTCGAGCGGATCGCCGGCGTCTGGGAGGCGATCGCCGCCGCCGAAGGCGCCGACCAGGTCGGCTTCTGCCTCGACACCTGTCACGCGCACGCCGGCGGCAACTCACTTGAAACCGTGGTCGACGACGTCCGCGCGATCACCGGCCGGATCGACCTCGTGCACTGCAACGACTCGCGCGACGCCTTCGACTCCGGCGCCGACCGGCATGCCAACTTCGGTGCCGGCCAGATCGACCCTGAGCTCTTGGCCGGCGTCGTGCGCGCGGCCGGGGCGCCGGTCGTGTGCGAGACCCCCGGCGGCGCCGACGAACACGCTGCCGACTTCGCCTGGTTGCGCGACCGTCTCTAGCGGCGAGTCAGCCGACGATCGGCGTTGTCACAACCCGCCACCGAAGCAGACGAACGGCGCAGGTGGTGTGTGCTCGTCGACCGTCGGGAGCGCGTGGGCCAACGCGCGTGCCGGCGAAACGCCCTCAGCGAGCCGGCCAACGAACTCACGCAACGTGTGGTCGGCCTGGGCGTCGTTGACCGCGGCCGAGGAGGCGATCACGCAGCGCGCCCCGGCATGCAGCCAAGCGGTCGTCATCCCGATCAGTTCCTCGCCGGAGCGGACCGACGAGCGCCCTACCTCGCACGATGACAACACGATCACCGACGGCACTCGCTCCAGCCGGTCGATGTCATAGCCGAACCAGGGCCCATCGGCCAGCTCGACGCCGGAGAAGAGCGGGTTGTCGGCCGAGTGACGTCCGTGCGCACTGAGGTGGAGGACGTCGACCTCCCTCGCCACTCTCGCCACAGCTTCCGTGGTCGCCGAGGCTCCGGTGAGCAGCGTCGCCTGGCCAGCACCACGGGCTGAGTCCCATACCCGCGCCGCGGCCTCGACCTCGGCGCCCGCGTGCTGAAGACCGGGGCCGGCCACGAAGCCTGCCCGCCCGACCTGCCACGGGCCCCGGTCGGCATGCCAGGTCGTTGCCGACGCCGCGACGGTGATCGGTCGGCCGACTAGCGACGGCAGCAGCGTCCACGGCATCCCGGCGAGCGCAGCCGACGGCGTGAGCACCAGCGACCGGTCACCGATCGATGACAGCACCGGAGCCACCACAGCCGCTTCGCACGCCGCCAACCGTGCGAGCAGCCCGCGGCGGACAGCCCCGCTCATCGTCCCGAGTTCTGTCGCGGACATCTCCAGGTCCGGCACCAGGCCTCGGACCAATGCGGCCACGTCCTTTCGGGCTGCCACCGGGACGACGGTCGCGTCGGTGTCGGTGACCACAAGTGCGGACATCGACCCCCCGGCGGCGATGTGGGCCACCAGAGCCGTGTCCGGCCCGAGCGCGGCCTGCATGTCGGCCAAGCTGATCGCCTCGGCTACCTCACCCGAGCCGGATTGTCCCCAGGCCCGCTCCCGGATCCGCTGTCGCAGCTCGTCCGCCCGGCGCGCCGCGGACCGTTCGAGCTCAATGCCTCCGGACGTGAGTTGCCTCAGTTCGGCGAGGTCGGCCGAGGCTTCCGAATCCACGGGCGGTCGCACAGACACCACTCTGCTGGCGAGGGTGCGCGCTCGCTCGGACCACTCCAGGACCACCGCGGGGTCGCCCTTCTCGAGCGCGAGCTCCAACCCATGCCCGGCCAGCCGGTAGCCGCGGGCGACCACCGAGGTCTGGAGGTCGAGGCTGTTGAAGGTGCTCTGCCAGCGATGCAGTTCGTCGAGGCCGCGGCGCACGTCATCCAGCGCACGGGAGCGTTGTCCGCGCGCCCGATGCAACTCGACCCGGGCGAGCCGCGCCAGCAAGCGCAGGTTGAGACTCCCCTGCCCGGTCGGCACGCTGCGGACGCGTTCGGCCGCCTGGATCAGGTCGCCTCTGCGAATCAGCACCCTGGACGCGTGCAGCTCCATCAAGCGACTCCCTTCGTCGAGCCCGAGTTCGAGGAGTCGGATCGCGGCGGCGTCTGCGCGACGCAACAGTCCCGGCCCGGAGCGGCCCACCTCGACCTCGGCGGCGATCACGACCGCCTCGCTCCGATCCCGCCAGGCGTCACTGCCCACGCGCGAGAACCGGTCGCGGGCCGCCCGCGCCGCGGTCAGCGCCCCCGAAGGATCGGTCAGGAGCAGCGATCTGGCCAACGTGAGCTCGGCCTCTGCCCGTCGCTGGTGGAGCCGGCGCAGCCCGTACGCCCGCGCTGCCTCGCGAAGAGCGGCTTGACCCTCGCCGGTCAGCCCGGCCGCCAGCAGCACCTCCGCGCGATCCGCCTCACCGATCGCCCTCGCTACCGGCGACAACGGCGCCAACACCCGCGACGCCTGCTTCATCTGGGTCAGGGCCGCCACCAGATCGCCGGTGAGGAGATAGGTGTAGCCGAGATTGTGTTGAGCCTTGGCCGCCTCTTCGGCGAGTTCGGCCTGGCGGAGGTGGGTGGCGGCCGCCGCGAAGTCGCGGGCCGCCAGGATGGCCGACCCCTGCTGCAAGTGCACCCCGCCGCGGTTGAGCTCGGCGCGGCCGAGCTCCGCCGGCACGGTCTGGAGAGCCTCGATCGCGTCCTCGAAGGCCGTCAGGGCCGAGGCCGTCTCACCTCGCCGCATCAGCAGCAACGCTCGCTGGCTCTGGATCACCCCGAGGGTCTCGTGGGCCAGGCCCCGCTGGCCGAGCGCGTCGTCGCAGATCGTCAAAGCCGCGTCAGGGTCGCCAAGGTCGGCGACGACGTAGGCCAGACTCGCATCGATCCGCGACCGCAGATCCGGATCGTCGGTGCGATCGCGCGCCGACCTGAGAAAGCGACCGGCAGAGCGGACCCGCCCGCTGTTGATGGCGGCCACCCCCCGCTCATGCAGTTCCTCGGCCGACAGCACTCCGCCATCATGGCGTGCCGACCCAGGCGCGTCACGGAAGCCGCGACCGGCGTAACCGCCGGCGCACCGGCTGGATCAGTCGATGAAGATGTCGGTCAACGCCGCGACCGCCTCGCGACCTCGCTGCACGGCGTCGCCGGCCGGCAGCAACGTCGAGGCCGGCTCCATCGATTCTCTGAGAGCATCCGCGACCATCCCGGCGAAGTAGGGCGCCGCGAACGACGTACCACTCCACACGGCGAAGCCGCCGCGGAAATCGTCCGGGTCGATCGACTC
This sequence comes from uncultured Actinomycetota bacterium, assembly GCA_963781605.1. GTDB lineage: Bacteria > Actinomycetota > Actinomycetes > Propionibacteriales > Nocardioidaceae > Nocardioides. The sequence goes on along the minus strand of CAWAGO010000006.1, from coordinate 62,154 downwards.
GCGCAGGCGACCACGCACCATGGTTCGCGCCATCGGCATCAATCCGCCCTGGAAGGGGGGCATGGTGCTGACCAGCGCGGCGCCGGGCACGTGCGTGCGCACCCAGGGACCGGCGTTACTGAACAACGCGTCGGTGAGACCGTTGGGATTGAGTGCGCCCACCGACACCATCGGGATCAGGTCGTCGGTCTCCTTCACCGGACCGGCGCCATCGGTCCAGGGCGCGAAGCCGGCGGGGAACGTGGGCCGGTCGGTCGCGTCGTTGCCCGCCGAACAGACCACGATCACGCCGTTGCGGCTGAGGTCGGCGAGCACCTCCCAGAGGATCGGGTCGAACTGCTCGTCCTCCGGCGTCTCGTGGTAGTAACCCATCGACAAACTGAGCACGTCGATCGCCGCGCCGTCGTCGCGACCCGCGCGATAGCGCCGCACCAGGGTGGCGATGTCCTTGAGCGCCTGGACCCAATCCGACTCCACGAGCGGACCGGAGCTGGGCACGACCCGCCAGGAGACGATGTCAGCGTCCGGACAGCCTTGGTGCACGAGCCCGGCGATGAAGGTCCCGTGACCCGACAAGGGATCGATCGACCCGTCCAGCGGACCGTTCTGGTCCGGGCGCAGCTCCGGCGCCGTCGCCGGGTCGTCGTACCCGACCGCCGACCCATCGAGCTTGACGTCCTTGCGCACCACCGGATCGAGCCACTCATGCGGCCCACAGCCGGTGTCGAGAATGGCTACGACGGGACGCCGCCGGCCCTCGAGCTCCTGATCGGAATGGCGGTGCGGCGCCGGGCCGACGAACTTGACCGGCTGCCGGCCTCCACTGCCCGGGATTCCGTAGGTGCTCACGGCGAACGACGGACCACCGGCCGGATGGCTGGAGTCGTACGGGTGCGACGAGTCGTAGGGGTGGGACGAGTCGTACGGGTGACTGGAGTCGTAGGGATGGCTCGAGTCGTAGGGATGCGAGGAGTCGTAGGGGTTGCTCGCCGTGATCGCCTTCGCGAGCACCACGTGATCCAACCCCACCCCGGCGAGCCGGTTGATGCCGTAGCGCGCTCGCGCCGTCTGCAGGAGCACCCAGGCGTCGGGCGCGGAGGTGGCGTGCGAGGAGGCGACGCTGATGTTGACCCGCACGAACGGGAAGGGGTCCCGGTCAACGGTGTCGTCGTTGAGATCGAGCTTGCGATCAGGCTCGATCTTCCAGTGCAACTCCTTGGCGACCTTGGTCAGCAGGTCGTACTTCTCCGCGAGCGAGGTGGGACCCGGTCGGCCGTAGATCAGCAACCGCGGCCCGACATAGACCGTGGGCCGCGGTGCCACGCCCTCGACGACGAGCGCCGTGGCGGGGTCGAGTGACCGGCCCTCGACCGGGGCGATCGCCCACGTGGGCGGCTGCTGAGGCTCGCGGCTGACGAACTGATCGTCGACCGGGATCGGGATGCTCGGTGGCTCCCGGTCGGGCTGATCGGGCTTGTCGGTGCCCTTGGTCGGTTTCTGCGATGGCTCCTCGCTGACCGCCACTGAGTCTCCCTCAGATCTCGAACGTCGGGGTGCCGAACGGGGTACCGCCGTCGGCCGGGATCAACCAGAGACGGATCAGCCCGGCGGGCAGATCGGTGAACTCGAAGCGTCCGTTGGCGTCGAGTTCGGTGCTGAAGCTGCGCTCGGCACCGCCCACCTCCGTCGCCTTGACGGTCACCGGTGAGGGTGGCACCACCCACCCGTCAATCCTGGTCGCGCCGCCGGCACCCCCGTGGCCGGCGGCGCGCACCAGTAGATCGATTCCCTCGAGCGCGAACCGCAAGGTGTACGCGGAGGTATCGCCGCTGCTGCGGGTTCCGGCCAGTTCGGCCGACCTCTCCAGCAACTGCATGAGCTCGTAGTCCAAGTCGATATCGAGGGCGGCCTCGGCCGACACCACGGCGCGCATGCGCTGCACCAGGCCGTCAGGCACCGGGTCCGCCTCTGTCCACAGATCGCGGAGCTGGCCATACAACTCGTCGCGGCTCATTGGAGTCCTCCCACATTCGGGTTGCGCTCGTCTGGTGCGACTGGCGACGCCAGGGCACCGCGCAACTTGTCAAGGCACCGACCCCGGGTGGGACCAATGCTGCCGATCGGCATGTCCAGCTCGCCCGCGATCCGTTGATAATCCGGGCGTTCGTCGAAGGCCACGATCCGCAGGAGCTTCTGGCAGCGGTCGTCGAGCGTGTGTACCGCCTGCCAGAGCCGACGGGCCTCATCGCCCTCGACCGCGCTCTGCTCCGCCGACCGTTGAGCCGGCGCCTGGAACGTCAGGGTCTCGTCATCGGTCGGGATGTCGCGTCGGCTGCGTGACACCACCCGCCAGGATTCGCGGCGGGCCGTGGTGGTCAACCACGATCCGACGGCGACCGGGTCGTTGATCGAGCCGGACCGGCGAACGAAAGCCAACCAAGTGGTCTGGATGACGTCTTCGGCCAGCTCTTGTTCGAGTCGATAGGAGCGCACGACATGCCACAGGACCGGGGTCATGGTGGCCACCAGGTCATCGAGTGCTTCGGTGTCGCCGTCCTGCCACCGGGTGAAGCAGTCGGCTGCGACGGCCCACACCTGGCCCGAGGTCGGAGAAGCGTTCAGAGGAGGGTCACTCATCGTCACCGCCCGTGTCGTCGTCACGGCCCTTAGGAGCGGCCTCGTCGATTGCTGATACCAGACTGCCGATCATTTCTCGACTGGTTGTCAGCATCCTCGGCGGCCCCCTTACGGCGTCACTCGTGGTTTACTCTGCCGAACTTCGCGCCGAACCGCACCCTGGTCTCGGCCAGCGAGGCGACTTCTCCACATAGTTTCATATTCCCAGTGTTCGGCTGCCGGCTGAGCGGACAGGCCTGAGCCAGGGCAATTCGACCGGTGGCCGGGGGCTGGTCGAGGCGCTCGACTCTGCGGGTGCGTGGCGACCGGTAGCCTCGCCCCCGTGGACGTACGACGCATCGCAGCCGACCAGCATCGGGCCTTCAACGCCGGGCGCCCCAGCGTCAGCTTCCTGCAAACCCCTGCCTGGGGTGAGGTCAAACGGGAATGGCGGGCCGAATCGCTCGGCTGGTTCGACGGCGATGAACTGGTGGGCGCCGGGCTGGTGCTGCATCGACAACTGCCGCGGCTGCGGCGAACCCTGGCTTATCTGCCCGAGGGCCCGGTGCTCGATTGGGACTCCCCTGACCTCGGCCAGTTCCTCACCCCGATGGTCAGCTATCTGCGGGCTGAGGGCGCCTTCGGTGTGCGGATGGGCCCTCCCGTGGTCACCCGGCGCTGGTCGGCCGAGGGGATCAAGGCCGGCATCGCCGACGATGACGTGCGTCGCCTCGACGACGTCGCGCCCAGTCACCGATCCCCGACGGGTGCGCGGGTCACCACCACCCTCACCGAGCTCGGCTGGCGACGACAGGGCGGCGATGAAGGTTTCGCGGTCGGTCAGCCTGCCCACAACTTCCACCTGCCCTTACGTGACGAGTCCGGCGCCGCGCGCACCGAGGCTGACGTGCTACGCGGCATGAATCAGCTGTGGCGGCGCAACATCAAGAAGGCCGACAAGTCCGGCGTGATCGTCACCCGCGGCGCTGCGGCCGACCTGCCCGCCTTCCACGCTCTGTATGCCCACACCGCCGAGCGCGACGGTTTCACCCCTCGGCCGCTCCCCTACTTCGAGGTGATGTGGCGAGCCCTGAGCGCCGAGGACCCCGACCGGATCACGCTGTGGCTGGCCCACCACGAAGGCGACCTGATCGCCGCCACCATCGGCATCCGGGTCGGCGAGCATGTCTGGTACTCCTACGGCGCCTCTTCGAGCGACAAGCGTGAGGTGCGCGGGTCCAACGCCGTCCAGTGGGCAATGATCCGCGACGCGATCGCGGCGGGCGCCGCGGTCTACGACTTGCGCGGGATCACCCCGACCCTCGCCTCCGACGACCCGCACCTGGGGTTGATCCAGTTCAAGGTCGGCACCGGCGGCGAGGTCGTGGAGTACGCCGGCGAGTGGGACCTGCCGATTCGGCCGCTGCTCTATCGCGCCTTCGAGACCTATCTGCGAGTGCGTCGATGAGCTTGGTCCTGCAGGTCGACGGCCCGCGCTGGCGGCGCCATCTGCAGGCGTACGCCGCCGCGAATCCGGGCCTGGTGCCGGTGGTCAAGGGCAACGGCTACGGCTTCGGGCTGGGCCGGCTGGCGCGCCGTACCGAGTGGCTGCGGGGCCGCGAGCCGAGCATCCAGACGCTCGCGGTGGGCACTTATGCCGAGCTGGCCGAGGTGTCGTCGAGGTTCTCCGGTGATCTGCTGGTGCTCACCCCTTGGCGCCCTTTCGGCGAGGGCATCGACCTGGCCGACAGCCTGTCGTCGCGAGTGATCCACACCATCGGCCGAGTGGAGGACCTCGACGGCGTCATCGATCACGGTCGGGCCACGGGCGCGCCCAGTCGGTTCGTCCTGGAACGGATGACCGAGATGCGTCGACACGGGTTCGACGCGGCGACCTTTCGGAGCCTGGGTGAGCGCCTCAGGCAACACCGGGGAGCCGATCACCTCCTCGCCGGCGTCGCCGTCCATCTACCGTTGGCGGGCGGCTCGCACCTGGCCGCGGTGCAGAGGATCGTGGACGAGCTCGTGGCGGCTGAGCTGCCCACGCGCACACTGTGGGTCTCACACCTGACCTCCAACGAACTCGCTCGGCTGCGGGCGGCGTACGCCGACTTCACCATCCGGCCTCGGGTGGGCACCGACCTTTGGCTCGGCGACCGCGGCGCCCTCCGGGTGAGCGCGACCGTCCTCGACGTGCACCCGGTCGAGCGCGGCGACGCCTACGGCTATCGCGGCCGGGGAGCGCCGCGCTCCGGACACCTCGTCATCGTCAGCGGCGGCACCGCCCACGGCATCGGCCTGGAAGCTCCCACCGGCTCGGCGGACCTCAAGGCGCGGGCCGCGGCGCTCGCTCGTGGTGGGTTGGACGCGGTGGGCCTCGTGCGCTCACCGTTCTCGATCGACGGCAAGCAGCGGCTCTTCGCCGAACCGCCGCACATGCAGGTATCGATGTTGTTTCTGCCCGCGGGAGCGCGAGTCCCCGCGATCGGCGATCGGGTCGACGTTCGGGTGCGCTTCACCGCGACCACCGTCGACCGCGTCGAGGTCAGCTGACCGCCACCGGGTCGGGGCTCAGTGGTTCGGGATCCGGTTCGACAGGGCGGACTGGATCTTCATCGGGGCGGTACATGTCCTGGACGACGCGGAAGGCAAGAGCGAGTTCGGCCACCATCCGAAGCACGATCGCCACCCAGTAGGTCGCGGCGTCGCCGCCGGCACCCGGCGCGAGCAGGTCGGCGAGATACCACCACACTGCCGCGAAGTAGAACACCTCGGCGGCCTGCCACCAGAGCAGATCCGACCAGCGGGGTCGGGCGATCACCGCCAGTGGCAGCAGCCACAGCACGTACTGCGGCGAATAGACTTTGTTGATCAGCAGGAAACCGATCGTGATCAGCAAGGCGAGCTGAGCGAAGCGAGGCGTCACCGGTGCCTTGATTCCGATCGCCAGCACGCCGAGACACCAGATGGCGAAGAAGGCCCACGACCCGCGGTTGACCGTGTCGGGGCTGATCGACAAGTCTCCGGCCTGGGCGATCACCAACCAGATCGATCCGAGGTCGGGGCCGCGTTCGGAATTGAAGCTCCAGAAGTGCAGCCACGCGTCGACACTCGACAGCAGCGCCGGCAGATCGGCGACCACCCACGCGGCGACGGCAGCCAGCACTGCTGCACCGAAGTCGCGCATCCGGCGGTCCCGCCAACAGATGATCAGCAGGGCACCGAGCATGAACAGCGGGTAGAGCTTCGCCGCCGTACCGAGCCCGATCAGTAGCCCGGTCAGCACCGGTCGCTCTCGGGCCCAGGCCCACAAAGCGGCGGCGACCAGCGCCACCGACAGCAGATCCCAATTGACCAGGGCGGTCAACGCCAGCACCGGTGAGAGCGCGAAAGCGGCCGCGTCCCAAGGCCGACGCGGGTTCACCCCAGTGAGGAACCAGGCAGCCAGCAGCCCGAGCGCGGCGAACCCGACCGCGTTGACCGCAACGAAGACCATGATCTCGTGCCGGCCCTCGTCGGTGCCCCACAGCGATCCGGGGTCGGAGATCCGGCGCAGTTCAAGGTCGGGCGACCCCACCGCGACCTGGGTGACCCACGCGGCGGCGTAGGCGAAGTACGCGATGCCGACCGGGTATTCCATCACCTCGTGGCGGGCGCGGACCGTTGGGTCGTCGCTGTACGGCCACGCGCGGTCGGCCAACCCGCGTCCGGTGTAGAGATAGGGCAGGTCGGAGTAACACATGTGCGTGTAGCGGGTGGAGTCACCCGACCAGTTCTCGGCGTAGCAGGGGGCCTTCTGCACGATGCCCAGGGCCATGCACACCGCCGCCATCGCCAGCACCACGCGCACGGGCGTCCACCAGCGATGCCCCGCCGATCGGGTGCCGAGCGGGCCGCCGATACCGTCGCTGACAGCGGCCACGGTCGGGTCGTCGCGACTCGGCGCGACCGGACCCGGCTCCCCCGAGCGAGCCATGGCTCAGCGCCGAGCCGCCGGCGACGTCGCCGACGCGTTGGGCGAGGCGGGCGGCGTAGCCGGGGGTGTCGGCGTCGGGCTCGGTGCCGTTGGCGTCGGCGAAGGCGGAGGTGTCGGCGACGGAGTCGGGGTCGGAGTCGGGGTCGGCGTGGGCTCCGGCGAGGGCTCGACCGTCGGTTCGGGCTTCTTGGTCGGCTTCTTGGTCGGCTTCGGCGGGGCTGGGGCGGGGGCCGGCGGCGCGCTCGCGTGCCCTTCGTCGGGCGCGTCGCCGTCGACGTACACCGGCTCCGGGAAGTCCTCGACGTCCAGTCCCTCCATCAGGTCCGACATGATCGCGGTCCAGGTGCGTGCGGGATAGGAGCCCCCGAAGAACTCCGGCAACCACCCGTCGAGTTGTCCGCGGCCCTTGCCCCGGACGTACATCACGGCGGTCGCCATCTGGGGTGTGTAGCCCACGAACCAGGCCGACGACACCTGGCCCAGATCGTTGGTCGCCGTGCCGGTCTTACCGGCAGCGGGGCGCCCGAGGCTCAGCGCCTCGCGACCCGATCCGCTCGTCACGACCTGCTGCAACGCGTAGGACGTATCGGCCGCGATATCGCCACTGACCGCCCGCTGGCCCTTGCCCTCGAAGACGTAGCGTTGGTTGCCGTCGGCGTCATCGACCGACTCGATGACGTGGACCGGCATCCGCACCCCGCCGTTGGCGATCGTGGCATAGGCGTTGGCGAGGTTGATCGGGCTCACCTGCGCGGTGCCCAGGGTGACGCCCACGTTGGGCTGGAAGTCGACCGACGCCCGGGGGATGCCGAAGTCGCCGGGCTCGTTGCCCGGGAGGCCCATGGCCTCAGCCATGTCGATGACCTTCTGCGGGCCGTCGGGCATCGAGTCGACCATGTCGATGAACGCCGTGTTCACGGAGTTCTCCGTGGCGTCGACCATGCTGATCGCCGAGCCGTAGTCGGTGTCCCCTTGGTTCTCGAAGTCGAGGTTCGGGCCCAGCTCGATGGGCGAGTTGCCCTCGAAGGTGTCGCGCAACGAGAAGCCCGCCTCGATCGCCGCGGCCACCGTGAACGCCTTGAGCGTCGAGCCGGCCATCCCGCCGGCAACCGCCCAGTTGATCTGCGACTGCAGGAAGTCCTGTCCGCCGTAGAAGCCGCGCAGCTTCCCGGTGCCGACCTCCACGCTGGCGGCGCCCACGTGCAGTTGCTTGTCCTTGAAGCCCTCGGGGCGCTCACCGACGACTCCGTCGGCGGCGGCCTTCATCGCCTCGGGGGTGAAGGTCGTGGTCACCCGGAGGCCGCCACCGTCGATCTCGGTGTCGGTGAACCCGAGCTGCAGCAGCTCGTTGCGGATCATCGCGAGCATGTGGCCGCGCTGGCCGCCGTTCTGGCTCTGCGCGGGGATCTCGGGGAAGGCGGGCAGCCGCTTGAGCGCCTTCTCGGCCTGCTCGTCGGTGATCGTGCCCATCGTGGCCATACCCGAGATCGTGTACCCGTAGCGCTCCTTGAGGGCCGCCTTATTGTCCTTGCCATTGGCCGGATCGAAACGGGTCGGGTTGTTGATGACGCTCGCCAGCACCGCGCTCTGCCGGAGGTTGAGCCGCGAGGCGGGCTTGTTGAAGAACGCCTCGGCGGCGGCCTCCGCGCCATAGGCGCCCCGGCCGAAGTAGATGGTGTTGAGGTAGTCGGCGAGGATCTGCCGTTTGGTCATCTGATTCTGGATCTTCAGCGCCAGCACGGCTTCCTTGACCTTGCGCTGAAGGGTGCGCTCTTGGGTCAAGTAGAGGATCTTGATGTATTGCTGCGAGATCGTCGAGGCGCCCTGCACATCGCCCTGCGCGTTGCTGAACGCCGCTCGCAGGATGCCGCGGGGATCGATGCCGCGGTCGGTCCAGAAGCTGCGGTTCTCCGCCGCGACGACGGCGTCCTGCAGCGTCTGCGGCATCTGGGTCAGCGGGATCGACTCACGGTTCTGCGTCGAGAAGCTGCCCAGCTCGCTCTCACCGTCGGCGTAGTAGATCGCGGTGGTCTGGGTACGGAAGTCGGTGTTGGGGTCGGGCAGATCGATGATCCGGTAGAGATAGGCGAACGACGCGAGCCCGGCCAGCGCGCCGATCAAGCCCAGCACCAGGAGCGCCACGAACCCCCGCCGGACCCGCGATCGCCAGCCGCGCTTGGCCCGCGCCTTGGCGCCCTTGGGGGTACGCCCCCTCGCCCCCTTGGTCGGGGGTCGTTGCTTCTTCGCGGGGGCTTTGGCCCGGCGGTTGGCGCTCACGCGTCTCCTCGGGGGACATCTGGTGGATCGTGGCTGCGCCGAGTTTACGCAGAACCTGGGCAGATGCGCGGATCGACGGCGTCCTCGTGGCGAACCGGAGGGGTCACCGATTCGTAACCGGTGGATATATCGCTACGATAGGTCTAATGACACGGCGGGGAGACACCATCGAGCTTGCAGTCCTCGGACTGCTGCATGAGTCACCGCTGCACGGGTACGAGTTGCGCAAGCGGCTCAACCTGATGCTCGGCTGGAGCAGAGTGCTGTCCTATGGCTCGCTCTACCCGACCCTCAAGAAGCTGCTGCGGGGCGGCTTGATCGAAGAGGAGCCGTCGACCGAGACCACCGTGACCCTCCGCCCCCGGATCGTGTACCGCGTGACCGACATCGGCCACGAGCACTTCCAGACGTTGATGGCCGAGGTCGGGCCGACCGCCTGGGAGGACGACAACTTCGACATCCGGTTCGCGTTCTTCTCGCGGACCGACATGGAGATCCGCCTTCGCGTGCTCGAGGGACGACGTACGCGACTGCAGGAGCGCCTAGATCGAGTCCAGACCCAATTGGCGCGCACCCAGGCCGAGGTCGACCGCTATGCGGCGGAGCTTCAGCGACACGGCGTCGAGTCGGTCGAGCGCGAGGTCCGCTGGCTCTCGGACCTGATCAACGCCGAGCGCAGCAATGACAAGAATGACAAGACAGAGGACCCCACCCCGGGTCGCACCACCCCACCGGCTCGCCCGATCGGCGAGCAGTAACCACGAGGAAGAAGGAGAGCCCCGATGGGTTCGGTTCGAGTAGCCATCGTCGGCGTCGGCAACTGCGCGACGTCGCTGATCCAAGGCGTTCACTATTATCGAGACGCTGACCCGACGGGCACCGTTCCCGGGTTGATGCACGTCGCGTTCGGTGAGTATCACGTCTCCGACATCGAGTTCGTCGCCGCGTTCGATGTCGACGCCAAGAAGGTCGGCTTCGACGTTGCCGAGGCGACCCACGCGTCGGAGAACAACACGATCAAGATCACCGACGTGCCGCCGCTCGGCATCACGGTGCAGCGCGGGCCGACGCTCGACGGTCTCGGCAAGTACTACCGCGAGACGATCGAGGAGTCCGACGCGGAGCCGGTCGACGTGGTTCAGGTCCTGCGCGACGCCGAGGTCGACGTGCTCGTGTCCTACCTCCCCGTGGGATCGGAACAGGCCGACAAGTTCTATGCCCAGTGCGCGATCGACGCAGGCGTGGCCTTCGTCAACGCGCTGCCGGTGTTCATCGCCTCCGACCCCGAGTGGGCCGCGAAGTTCGAGGCGGCCGGCGTGCCGATCGTCGGCGACGACATCAAGAGCCAGGTCGGAGCCACCATCACCCACCGAGTGCTGGCCAAGCTCTTCGAAGACCGCGGCGTCGCCCTCGACCGCACCTACCAACTCAATGTCGGCGGCAACATGGACTTCAAGAACATGTTGGAGCGCGACCGGCTGGAGTCCAAGAAGGTCTCGAAGACCCAGTCCGTGACCTCCAACCTCACCGGCTCGCTGGCGGGGAAGACGTCCGACAAGAATGTGCACATCGGCCCGTCCGACTACGTTGCCTGGCTCGATGACCGCAAGTGGGCGTATGTCCGCCTTGAGGGCCGTGCGTTCGGTGACGCCCCGATCAGCCTGGAGTACAAGCTCGAGGTCTGGGACTCCCCCAACTCCGCCGGCATCATCATCGACGCCGTGCGAGCCGCCAAGATCGCCAAGGACCGCGGCATCGGCGGCCCGATCATCTCGGCGTCGTCCTACCTGATGAAGAGCCCGCCGGTGCAGTTGCCGGACGAAGAGGGTCGGGCCCGGGTGGAGGCCTTCATCCGCGGCGAGGACTGACCGCCCGCCGGCCGTCGGTTTCTTACGCGACTGCCGCGGGCCTCTGGTCCGCGGCAGTCGCTATTTGTAACAAACCCTTGACACAAGGGCCCACCCTGCCCAACACTTCTTTTTGTCACAAGCGTGTGACACAAGTCCGAGGCGGGGGTTGGCTGTGAACCTAACGATTCTCCTCATCCTGATCGCGGTCGGTGCACCGCTGGTGCTGATCGGTGGGTTGGTCGCGCTGATCGCCGTCGTGCGCAAGGGGTCGCCCCCGACGACGTTGGCGCGCGAACGATGGCTGGTGATGCTGGTGCGCTTCGCAGGCGTCGCGGTGGGTCTGGCCTTCGCCATCGTGCTGGTCACGGCCCCCGGGTTCCTCGGCCTCGACCTGGCCATGGGCCGCGGCCCGATGCTGGCGCCGGTCGGATTCGGGCTGGCGACCTTGCTCGGGATCATCGGCGGTGAACTGCTGGCCCGGCCTGCCCCTGCCTCCGGACCGCGACAGGCCTCGTTGGCCACCCGTCGGGTGCGTGACTATCTACCGACCGGGTATGCCACCGCGCTCGCGTTCTGCATCGTGGCGGCGGGCGCCACTCTCGCCCTCACCACCGCGACCGCGGACACCGACGAACTGAGCGGGGCGGCGCGACTGTTGTCCCACACCTGCTCCCCCTCCGAGGGCGCCAGTCGCAGTCCCTACCCCGGCAGCTACTACAGCCTCCCGTTACTGATCGGGTTGGCGCTGAGCCTCGGAGCAGCGGCGTATGCCGCGCGACGGGTGGTGCTGCGGCCCCGTGGCGCAGCCCCGGACACCGGCGACGACGCACTTCGCAGGCGCTCGCTCTCGGCGGTCGCCGGCGGTCTCGGCATCGCGATCACCGCTCCCCTGGCGGGTGTCAGCTTCATCGCGGGAATGGCCCTGCTCGGCATCAGCTGCCAAGCGGGCTGGTTCGTCCCAGTCGGCTGGCTGCTGATCGCCAACGGTCTGGTGGCGGTGGTGGTGTTCAGCTGGTCGGTCGTGATCTTGTTGACCGCAGGGACGGCCGTGCGTCAGGTGGCCCTCGTGGGAGCCGGCCGGTGAGCTTGGTCCTGGTCGTCGACCCGGACGACCCCACGCCGCCGTATGAGCAGGTACGCCGCCAGGTCGCCGATCTGATCGAGACGGGGCGGTTGCGCTCGGGGGAACGGCTGCCGCCGTTGCGGCAGTTGGCCGGTGATCTGGGGCTGGCGGTCGGCACGGTGGCCCGCGCGTATCGCGAACTGGAGAGCGGCGGGCTCTTGCGCTCGCGCCGTGGCGCCGGCACGCGGGTGGCTGCGCGACCCGAGTCGGAGCGCCCGGACGACCGGCTGCGCGAGTTGGCCGCGGCGTACGTCGTGCGCGCTCGAGCGCTCGGTTGCGCGGATCCGGCCATCGAAGCGGGCGTCCGCGCGGCCCTGCGCGCGGAGGATGAAGGGCGTTAACCTGCGAGGCACCGACCCAAGGAGTCCGTGATGCCGAAACCGCCCCTTCCCGAGGACGTCGTGGCGCTGCTGCGCCAGCCGAATCCGGCCGTCGTGGCCGTGCTCACCCCGAGCGGGGCGCCGATGTCGGTGGCGACGTGGTACCTGCTCGAGGACGACGGGACGATTCTGCTCAACATGGACGCCGAGCGGGCGCGTCTGAAATGGATCGAGGCGCGGCCGCGGGTCTCGCTGACGGTGCTCAAGGACGGCGAGTGGTACACCCACGTGTCGGTGCGCGGCTCGATCATCCGGTGGGAGCACGATGAGACCCGAGCGATGGCCGACATCGACCGTCTGGCTCGGCACTACACCGGCGCTGAGTATCGCGAGCGGAGCCGAGCCCGGGTGAGCGCGTGGCTCGAGATCGAACGGTGGCACGGCTGGGGCGCAACAAAGGCGGACTAACCCCACCACCAAAAGCTCGCTGGACGTGCGAGGTGGCGGCTCCGCCACCACCGCCCTTTGGTCCCCAAAGACAACCTGAGGCCGCCTTTCTGCGCCCTTTGGTCCCAAAGGACGACCAGGCGCCAGCCTGGTCTAGCAACCACCCGGCTCAGCAACCAACGCGGCAGACGCCACCTGGGTATACCGCGGCGCCGCGCCGATTGGTCACAGCGGACAGGCGCAGAGCCGGGTTCTGCGCCGTTTGGTCCCAAAGGGCGGCCAGGCGCCAGCCTGGGGCCTGGGGGGCGGGGGGCGGGTGGGTCAGTGGGGGGAGGAGGCCCAGGTTTCGAGGGCGGCGCGGGCTTCGGCGTAGGTCTTGGGGCCCTCTTCGAGGCGGAGGTCGAGCAGGAAGCGGTAGGCCGCGCCGACCTCGCGGCCGGGTCCGACACCGAGGATCTCCATGATCTGGTTCCCGTCGAGGTCGGGCCGGATCGAGGCAAGCTCTTCGGCCTCGGACAATCGGGCGATCCGCACCTCCAGGTCGTCATAGGTACGCCGCAACCGGTCGGCCTTGCGCTGGTTGCGGGTCGTGCAGTCGGCGCGCGTCAGGATGTGCAGCCGCTCGAGCTGGTCGCCGGCGTCGCGGACGTAGCGTCGCACCGCCGAGTCGGTCCACTCACCCGAGCCATAGCCATGGAAGCGCAGATGGAGCTCGACCAGGGTCGCAACCGCCTCGGTGACGTCCTTGGAGAATCGAAGCGCTCGCATTCGCTTGCGGGTCAGCTTGGCGCCGACCACATCGTGATGGTGGAAGGTGACCGTGCCACCGTGCAGGAACTTGCGGGTCTTCGGCTTGCCGACGTCGTGCATCAGGGCCGCGAACCGACCCACGAAGTCCGGCGGCGCATCCGGCCCGCCTCGCGAGCGCTCGAGCTCTATCGACTGCTCCAGCACGGTCAGGGTGTGCTCGTAGACATCCTTGTGCCGGTGGTGCTCGTCGCGCTCCAACGCCAGCGCCGGCAACTCCGGCAGCACGATGTCCGCCAGGCCGGTCTCCACCAACAGCGTCAACCCCAAGCGCGGGTAGGGCGCGCAGACCAGCTTGACGATCTCGTCCCGGATCCGCTCGGCGGAGATGATCTCGATCCGAGAAGCCATGTCGGTCATGGCAGCGACCACCTCCGGCGCCACGGCGAACCCCAACTGCGCTGCGAACCTGGCGGCTCGCATCATTCGAAGCGGGTCATCGGAGAACGACTCCTCGGGGGTGGCGGGAGTGCGCAGCACGCGGTGCGCAAGGTCGACCACGCCGCCGTGCGGATCATGGAACTCGCCGCCCGGCACCGTGAGCGCCATCGCGTTGACCGTGAAGTCACGCCGTCCGAGATCCCCGTCCAGGCTGTCTCCGAAGCGCACCTCGGGCTTGCGGGAGCTCGGGTCATACGCATCCGAACGATAGGTCGTGATCTCGATCTGCCAGGGGCCCTTGCGGCAGCCGATGGTGCCGAACTCCCTGCCGATGTCCCAGACCGCGTCGGCCCAGCCGGAGACCAGTCGCTCGATGTCGTCGGGGCGGGCGGAGGTCGTGAAGTCGAGGTCGTTGTGCAACCGGCCGAGCATCGCATCGCGGACCGGACCACCCACCAGTTCCAGCGAGTGCCCCGCGGCGGCGAACCGTTGGCCCAACGGCTTGATGACCGGATCCATCCGGCCCAGCTCCGCCCGCACTCGCTCTTGCACCTCGACCAGGCTGAGAGGGGTCATGGGAGGGGAACCCGGCTCGGGAGTGGACACCGGCGAACGCGACTCGGACACAACCAGCGATCCTACTGACACGCGGGCACTAGAGTCGGGGGCGTGCGCCGCCCCGTCTGTTCCACCCGACCACGGGCGGCCTTCCGGCTGGTCGGCGCGGCCGTCGCGGCCGCGCTGGGATTGACCGGTCCGGCGCTGGCCACCGCGCCACTTCACGGGGCCGCCAGCACGGCCCCAGCCCCAGCGACGGCCCCAGCGACAGCCCCAGCGAAAGCGAACCTTGGAGCAACAGGGCCGGCCGCCGGCGACGACCCGTTGGCGATGTCGGTGGAGACGCTCAGTCCGTCGGTCATCCCGGCCAAGGGCCGGATCACTCTCAGCGGAGTCATCACCAACACCAGCGACCAAGTGTGGCGCGACATCAACATCTATCCCCTCACCGGCACCACGCCATTGACCACGCATGCCGAGCTGGCCGAGGCGATGGCGCTCGAGCCGAACCAACCCATCGGTGAACGCCTGTTGTCGGTGTCCGACCGGATCACCGAACTGCGCCCTGGCGACTCCGCGGCGTACGCCGTCAGGGTGCCGCGGTCGGCTCTGGCCGAGAACATCCCGCTCAACGCTCCGGCGGGCGTCTATTGGATCGGCGTGCATGCGCTGGGCGCGGACGACTCCGGCCGCGATCCGCAGTTCGTCGCCGACGGACGGGCGCGCACCTTCATCGCGAAGATGCCCAAGAAGCCCCGCGACCGCACCGAGGCATTGCCGTTGGCGGTGGTGTTGCCGCTGCGGCACGGCGTACGCCGCACCCCCGAGGGGGCTATCGCCAACGCCGGCAACTGGGCGACCGATCTGGCCGCGGTCGGTGGCCGGCTGCGCGCCACCGTCGATTTCGGTGCGGCGGCGGGAGCTCGGCGGATCACCTGGCTCGTCGACCCGGCGGTGCCCGCGGCAGTGCGACAACTGACTCGCGGCAACCCTGGGCTCCCGCTCGGAACCAACCTGCCCCCGGACGGCGTCGAGGCACCCGACGTCTCGGAGTCACCGGCCCCCACGGATTCCGGGAGCCCGGCTCCCCCGGTTGGCACCGATGTGCCCACCACCCCCAGCGACGCCGAGTCGTCCGCTCAAGGGTCGAGTGCCACCCCCGAGGCCTCGCCCACCGCCGAGCCGTCGGCAGAGGAAGCCGAGGCGGCCCTCGAAGGCGCCTCGTGGCTGGCCCGGGCCGAGACGGCCCTGACCGGGCGCCAGTTGCTGCTGTTGCCCTACGGCGACCTCGATGTCGCTGCGGCAGCCCGCCATTCCCCCGACTGGATCACGACCGCCCAGGCGCGCACCGGGGAGACCCTGCCGCCCTGGCGACTTCCCGGCGTGCCGGCAACGGCGTCGCCCAGCGGGAACGTGTGGGCCCCGGGGCTGAGCGAACTCGCCGACACCACCCTCAGTCTCGCCTCGGACGCCTTCGTCGACGCGGGCGATGCCAGCGGCCCGGTGCCCACCACACGAGACGTCGACGGACGGCGCGTGGTGTTCACGTCCTCCCTCGCCGTCGGAGGCGGGCCCGGCCCGGACGACCCGATGGGCGCCGTCGCGATGCGCCAGCAGATTCTCGCCGACGGTGCTCTGCGGCAACTCTCCGACGAGCGAGAGCCACTGGTCGTGGCGCTGCCGAATGGCTGGGTGCCGGCCGACCCCCAGGCCTTCTGGAGCGGCCTCGACGTCGACTTCCTCCGGCTCGATGACCTTTCGGTGCTGACCGCGACGACCCCGCCCGCGCTCGACGCCGACGACATCGCCTATTCGGCTTTCCAGGAACGCTATGAGTTGGACGCCGACGTCTTCGATGCCGCCGACCAGCTCACCCAGGTGGCCACCGGGGTCGATGCGGCGCTGGTCCGCAACGACCGCCTCGCCGCCGCCACCATTGGGAACTCGCTCAACTCCCTCTCTCTCCAAAGCCGTCGCCGGCCGGTGGCCGCCCGTGGTGAACTCGGTGCGCAGCGCAGATACCTCGCGGCCGCCCTCAACGGTGTCGGCGCCTCAGGTCCCAGCGGCCTGACCCTCTCCAGCGAGCGCGGACGGCTGCAAGCCCTGGTGGTCAACTCGCTCGATCAGCCGGTGAGCGTAGTGCTCACGGCGCGCGCCGAAAGGGGCCTCAGCGTGGACGCCGACGTTCCAGTCACCCTGGGGCCCGGCGAGCAACTCGTCGTCAACCTCGACGTGACCGCCGACCGACTCGGCCTCTATGACGTCACCTTGCTGCTGCTCGACCCGACCGGCCGCGAGATCGGCACCCGCGACGTCGTGCCGGTGCGTGTGGCCCAGGTAAGCGCCGTGATCTGGATCGTCATCGTCGCGGGCGCCGGGTTGCTGATCGGGGCGATCGCCCTGCGGCTCATTCGCCGCCTGCGGGCGCGCCGCGCCGAGGAGGACGCCGACGTCCAACCAGCCGAGCAGTCGGGTCCGGCGTGAGCGATTCGACGCCGCCCAGCGGTGGCCGATCTCCCCTGCTCGCCCATACCGTGGTGATGGCGGCGGGTACCACGGTGTCGCGCCTCAGTGGGGTGATCCGCAGTGTGCTGCTGGCCTCCGCCATCGGCATCACCCTGAGAGCCGACCTGTTCAGCGTGGCCAACACCATCCCCAACGCGATCTACATCCTGGTGGCCGGCGGCATCTTCAACGCGGTGCTGGTCCCTCAGTTGGTGCGGGCGCTGCAACGCGACGCCGACGGCGGCGCGGCCTACACGAACCGGTTGTTCACTCTCGCCGCCCTCTTCCTGGCCGCGATCACGGTGCTGCTCGTGGTCGCCGCCCCCCTGCTGGTCGATCTGGTGGCGCCGAAGTACTCCGCCCCCGAACTCGACGCGCAGCGCCAGTCGTTGATCAACCTGATGCGCTATTGCCTGCCGCAGGTCTTCTTCTACGGCATGTTCGTGATGGTGGGGCAGATCCTCAATGCCCGCCAGCGATTCGGGCCGATGATGTGGGCGCCGATCGCCAACAACGTGATCGCTATCGGGGTGTTGGTGACCTACCTGATCGTCTACGGCCAGGCGACCGGCCCCGAACTCGAAGCCGCGTTCGACTCCGGTCCGGAGCTGCTGCTGGGGCTCGGGTCGACCGCGGGGATCGTCGTCCAGTTCCTGGTGTTGCTGCCCTATCTGCGCTCGGCCGGCTTCACCCTGCGACCCCGCTTCGACTTCCGTGGCGGCGGTCTCGGACACACCCTGCGCCTGGGGCTGTGGACGGTGCTGTTCGTGATCGTCAACCAGATCGCCTATTTCGTGGTCGTCCGGCTCGCCTCCTCGGGCACCGCCCAGGCGGCCCTCGACTCCTCCGCCGAGCAGGGCACCGGCTACACGATCTATTCGCAGGCGTTCCTGATCGTGATGGTGCCGCACTCCGTGATCACCGTCTCGCTGGCCACCGCGGTGCTCCCCACCCTGTCGGCGTATGCCGCCGCCGACCAGCGTCGCGACGCGGCTCGCTCGCTCGCCGAGGTGGTGCGCACCAGTCTGGCGGTGATCGTGCCATTCGCCGCGTTGCTGCCCGTGATCGCGCCCCAGATCGCCCGGCTGGTCTGGGGTAACGGTGCAGGTCGTGCCGACTACGGGTTGGCGGTGCCGACGCTCAGCCTGTTCGGCATCGGACTGATGTTCTTCACGCTGCACTACGTCATGCTGCGCGGCTTCTACGCCTTGGAGCAGACCCGGCAGGTCTTCTTCATCCAGTGTTTCGTCGCGGCCACGAACATCGCCGTGGCCCTGGTGTTGGTCGGCCGCGCGACACCCGAGCAGACCGCCCCCGCGCTCGTGATCGCCTATGCGGCCTCCTACGCCGTCGGCAGCGCACTGTCATACGCCGTGTTGCGCCGCGAGCTGGGTGGCCTCGAAACGCCGCGGCTGATCCGGTTCGGCGTGCGGCTGCTGATCGTGACCGTGGTCAGCACCGGGGTGACGGTGGCCGTCGCTTGGGCGTGGACCCGGGCCGCCGGTGGCGATCTCCCGACGTCGGTGATGGGCGCCGCAGTGCGGCTCGGGGTGCTCGGGCTGCTCGATGTCGCGCTCTTCCTTGGCCTGGCCCAGCTCCTGCGACTGCGCGAAGTGTCCGACATTCTGGCCACCCTCACCCGTCGTCGCAGCCCTGCCCAGAGTTGAGTGCGGCTTGCGGCCGGTCGCCTCGTACGATGGGTCCCGAGAGGCGAGGTAAGCGCCCAGGGAAGGGGAGTGGTGCCGCAATCGGTCCGGGCCGGCGACATCCTCGCCGACCGCTATCAGCTTGCCGACCTTCTCGTGGAGAGCGAAGGCGGGTTGTTCTGGCGCGCCCGTGACTTGGTGTTGTCGCGATCGGTCGCCGTCCACGTGATCGGCGCGACCGACCCGCGCGCGCCACTGCTGATGAAAGCGGCTCGGCGCAGCGCCACCGTGCGCGACCACCGCATCCTGCAGGTGCTCGACACCGCCACCATCGGCTCGATCTGCTACGTCATCAACGAATGGGGCGCCGGCGAGTCCCTCGACATCCTGCTCACCCGCGAAGGACCGATGGAGCCCACCCGCGCGGCGTGGCTGATCTCGGAGGTCGCGGGCGCGCTGGCCGTCGCCCATGACTGCGGCGTCGAGCACGGTCGGCTGGTGCCCGAGAACGTTCTGATCGACCACAACGGCAACGTGCGGCTGATCGGACTCGCCGTCGACGCCGCTCTGCACGGTGCTCCTGCGGGTCAGCGCGCGGCTGACATTCACGACCTCGCGGCTCTGCTGTATGCCGCGCTCACGGATCGCTGGCCGGGCTCACCCCGCTCGTCGATCGCCGCTGCTCCGGTGGAGGGCGGCCGAGTGCTCCGGCCGCGGCGGGTGCGGGCCGGCATCCCCCGCTTTCTCGACGACCTCTGCGACGTGGTGCTCAACCGTGGTCGTGGCGGCGCGCACGCACGTCTGCGCTACGACCTCGCGACGGCCGCAGGGATCGCGGAGGCGCTCGTGGAGTTCGTAGGCGACCCGGAGGAGTATGCCGCCGCGGAGCGACAGCGCCACGCAGCCGTCGACGCCGACCACCCCATCGGTCAGGTGACCGCGATTCTGCCGAGCATGGCCGCGCCTCCCTACCAGGACCCCAGCGAGATCGAGGCGGCCCAGGCCGACGGCCGCTGCCGACCCACTCGAGACCGATCCTCCGGACCGGACGCCCGCCACGCCGCCGCCCGACGATCAGCCCACGCAGGCCGGCATGCCGGTCTTCCGCGGCGACGACGTCTCCTGGGTCGGAAGCCAAGACCCTGGTGGCGCCGCCAAGCCGCTCTTCGCTCCCGAGCCGGCGGCGGGGGAACCGGCGCGCACACCCCGGCCAGGCACCGCCGCGGCGGGACAGCGGCCGTACTGGCCGTGGGACGCGGAGGCGCCCAGCGAAGCGCCGCCCGCAAAGCCCCGCTCGCCCGGAGCTCCACCGCGGGCCGCCCCGACGAACGGGGGTCGTGCCCCAGCGGCCGGCGCCGGTCGCGCCGCTGGCGCTGCCGGCCGCACCTTCGGCGGCTCCACCACGAGTAGCCGCGGCTATCTGCGCGCGATCGTCGACCCCGAGGACGAGGTGCCGGGCCGCAACTGGCTGCGGCTGGCGATGGTGGTCGCGGTCGGCGCGCTGGTGGTGCTCGCGATCGCCTCCGCCTACAGCCTGAGCCAGGGCCGCAACCCACTCGACTTCGGCGAACCGACGCCAGCCGAATCGTCGGCCTCAGCGAGCGCGGCAGCAGCCGCGGCGGAACCATTGAGCGATTTGGTCGCCACCGACTTCGATCCTCAGGGTGATCCCCCCGAGGAGAACCCCGACGTGGCGCCGCTGGCCGTCGACGGCAACCCGGACACCGCCTGGCGTACCCAGATCTACAAGCAGCAACTCGGCCCCGGTGGTATCAAAACCGGCGTGGGCCTGGTGATC
The DNA here is from genome assembly GCA_963781605.1 of uncultured Actinomycetota bacterium. Classification (GTDB taxonomy): domain Bacteria; phylum Actinomycetota; class Actinomycetes; order Propionibacteriales; family Nocardioidaceae; genus Nocardioides. Next base: position 41,850 of record CAWAGO010000006.1, on the reverse strand, counting down.
GACGTCGGTTCGGCGGCGGAGATCTCGGCGGTGCGACTTCAGTTCGAGGGCGCGCCGACCACGGTGCGCCTGTACGTCAGCGACGACGAGGTCACCCAGCTCACCGGTCGCCGACCGCTCGCCGAGGGCGTGGCCGAGGGCACCGAGCTCGAGCTCGCGTTGGAGACCCCGGTCACCGGTCGCTATGTCGCGGTGTGGCTGACCTCGTTGCCCAAGGTCGCGGGGGGTTTCCGCAGCAAGGTCGCCGAGGTCGAGGTGCTCGGCGTCCGGTCGGATCAGTGAGGCACGGGTGACCGGGGTCGTCTCGGACCGGTCAGACGCCGAACTGCTGGCGGCGCACGTCGCGGGCGAGTCCGAGGCCTTCGGCGAGCTCTTCGCCCGCCACCGGGATCGGTTGTGGGCGGTGGCGCTGCGCACTATGGGCAACCCCGAGGACGCCGCCGACGGGCTCCAGGACGCCATGGTGTCGGCGTTCCGCCGGGCCGAGACCTTCCACGGGGGGTCGGCGGTCACGACGTGGTTGCACCGAGTCGTGGTCAACGCCTGCCTCGACCGGCTGCGGGCTGCGAAGGTGCGCGCCCACGACTCGTTGCCCGACGACGCCGACCAGTGGCACGAGCCGCATGGCGCGGTGGCCCCGGCGGCAGCGGTGGACCCGGCCGAGGCGAGTGTGGCGGCCGATCGCCGGCAAACGTTACTCGCGGCGCTGGCCGAGCTACCCGCCGAGCAGCGCGCATCGCTGGTGCTGGTCGACATGGAGGGCTACTCGGTGGCCGAGGCGGCCGAGATGCTGGAGTGTGCGGTCGGCACGGTCAAGTCGCGGTGCGCGCGCGGGCGATCCAAGCTGGCCGCGCGCCTCGGAATGCTCGGATTGGGGCCCACGCCCGACGCGACCGGGAACCCGACGCCGACCTCGTCCGTCTCATCCACGACTCAGGAACGCGGCCCCCCATCGACCTCCGCGTAAGCCACCAGCTGAGCCACCCCCAGACCTGCGCTTCACCGTCCCAGCCCGACCTACCCAGGAGCGATGACCCACCATGACCGAGTCGGAGCGTCCGTTGACCGCCGCCGAAGAGGCGGCCGTTCGGCGCGCCCTGGCTCAGGCACGACACGACGAGCCGATCCCCCCAGACGTGGGCGCGCGACTGGACGGCGTGCTGGCTGAGCTGACGGCCCAGCGGACCGCCGAGCAGGTTGCCGGCGACGACTCGGTGATCGACCTGGACGCCCGTCGCCGCCGGCGTCGGCTCACCCAGGGGTTGGTCGCAGCCGCGGCCGTCGTGGCGGTCGGGGTGACCGTCCCGCAGTTCGTGGGGCAGGTGATCGGGCCCATGGGCGGAGACGACTCCGCCACCACCGCGAGCGTCGAATCCGACTCCGGGGCCGACTCCGGGGCTGGGGCGGGCGAGGCGGGAGCCGAGGGACCCGCGGCGGCCCAGTTGGCTCCCGAGGCGAGCGGCAAGGCAGAGAGCCGCGTTCAGGAGGACTCGGCCTACGCTGCGGAATCGCCGCCCAGCGTGCGCGCCTCGTCGTTCCGTCGCGACGTTCTCAAGCTCGACCGCGGCACCCGGGCCTCGGACACTGCGAACCTCGGCGCTCTGGCCGGGTGCGCCGCCGAGGTTGATCCTGCGGCGCTCACGATAGCCGTGACCTACGTCGTCAAGAACACCGAAACACCCGCTCTGTTGGCGATCACGCCGACCGATCCCGACGCCACTCCGCGGGTGGCCCGGCTCTATGTCTGTTCGACCGGCGACCTGATCCGCTCGGTCACCCTCACCGCCCCCTGACGTGGGCCTTCGCCCCGGGCGCTGTCCGGCGTACGCTGCTGGGATGCGACGGTCGCTCATCGTGGTCGGCACCCTCTATCTGGGCGCCGCCTTGGCCACCCGCCTCGCCGAGTCGGCCGGGCTCCGTCGTTGCGAGTGCACGTCCGCGTGCTGGTGCCAGACGCCGCTCCTCAGCGCGTTCCGCTGGGTGATGCCGGTGGGGCACCGGTAGGGACGGCACCCTCAGCGGGCCGGGCGGGCCAGCCGGTCGAGGAAGGCGATGAGCAGCGCTTCGCGCATGGCGGGCGCGGCGACGTCGAGCATGGCGTTGACCTCCGCCATTCGTTCGGGCAGCGTCAGGCCACCCGAGTCGTTCTGGCTGACGAGGCCGGAGGCGGCAAGTAGTCCGTCGAAGTCGGCGTCGGTGAGCGCGGCGGGGTCGAGGGCTTCGATGAATGCCACGACGCTCTCGTCGACCAGCACCGGTCCGGCCGCGCTGGCCGCGGCCATGGCCTCGCCGAGGGCGTCCAGAAGCTCTGCGACGTGCGGCCGGGTACCGGCTTGCACCGAGAGGTGGATATTGGCCGGAGAGCCGGCATACGACAGCTGGGGCTGCACATACCAGCCGCGGACGGCCATCTCGTCGCAAACCGTGAACGGGTCGCAACTGTCGCCGGTAAGCAGGGTGATCAGGGTTGACTCGGGGCCGACCAGTGGGTCGAGGCCCGGGACGGCGGAGAGCCCGGCCATGATCAGGTCGACGGCCTCGAAGGTCGCGCGCGCCAGTTCGAGGTAGCCGTCGTCGCCGAGGGCCTGCAGCACCGCCCAGGCGCCGGCGAGCGGTCCGCCCGACTTCGTGGACTGGAGCGTTGAGTTGAGCATGGTGTAGCCCGGCCAGTCGGCGGAGGCGAAGTACTGCGGCCGGCGCAGCGCAGCGCTGCGGTGCAGGAGGATCGAGGTGCCCTTGGGGGCGTAGGCGTATTTGTGGGTGTCCATGGAGATCGAGGTGACGCCGTCGACGGCGAAGGTCCAAGGCGGCACCCGTCGGCCGAGGCGGGCGGCATACGGCAGCACCCAGCCCCCGATGCAGGCGTCGACGTGGCAGCGGATGCCCTTCGCGGCGGCAGCGGCGGCGATCGCCGGCACGGGGTCGATCACGCCGTGGGCATAGGACGGCGCCGAGGCCACGACCAACACGGTGTCGTCGTCGATCGCCGCCGCCATCGCGTCCGCATCTGCGCGGAAGTCGGGCCCGGTGGGGAGCACCCTCAGGTCGACCCCGAAATAGTGGGCGGCCTTGCGGAAGGCCGCGTGGGCGGTGTCGGCCATCACCAGGTTGGGCGTAGCGACCTCGGGGCGGGCGTCGCGGGCCCCCTGGACGGCGAGCAGGCACGACTCGGTGCCGCCGGAGGTGACGGTGCCGACAGCGTCGGCGGGAGCGTCCACCAGGTCGCAGGCGAAACCAACCAGTTCGTTCTCCATTGTGAGCAGCGACGGGAACGCGGTGGGGTCGAGGCCGTTGGCGCCGGCGTACGCCGCGACGGCGTCGCGACCGATGGCGTCGACGTCGGGCAGGCCGGAGTCATAGACATAGGCGAGGGTGCGGCCGCCGTGCACGGGCAGGTCGTGGGCTTGCAGCGAGCGCAGCCGGGCGGCGATCTCGTCGCGCGACGTCATGCGTCGACCTCCTCGGCGTCAAGGGAGTAGCGGCGCAGCCACCACAGGCTGGCCAGGGTGAGCACGGCCGGGACGACCGAGAAGCCGACCACGATGGCGGTCAGTGCGGAGTCGGGTTGCGCGACATCCCCAGTGGTCGAGGAGCGGTAGCCGCCGACGGCGATCAACAGGCCGAAGGCACCCGGGCCCAGGGCGAGCCCGAGAGTTTCGGCGGCGGTCCAGACGCCGGTGTAGACCCCGGCCCGGCTCGAGCCGGTGCGGCGGGCGTCGACCGCGGCGGCGTCGGGCAGCATCGCCAACGGGAAGACCTGGCAGCCGGCATACCCCACCCCGACGAGGGCCGTGGCGGCGAACACCACCCACACCGGGGCGACCCGGGCGGTGGAGAGCAGCGCCGCAGCGGTGGCGAGCACGAGCGAGGCGATGACATAGCCGCGCTTCTTGCCGATCCGGGCGCCAACGGCGGCCCATAGCGGGGTGAGCACGAGCGCGGGACCGACGAAGCAGACGAAGAGGATGGTCGCTGCACCGCTTCGGTCCAGGACCCTCTCGGCCATGTAGTTCACGCCCGCGAGCATGCTGGCCGTGGCGAGGGCCTGGATCACGAACGTCGTGAGCAACGCTCGAAAGTCGCGGTCATCGGCGACGATGCGCAGTTGATCACGCAGACTGCCGGGGCCGGGAGCAGCGACTCCGGTGGGGGCGGCGGCGGTGAGTCGGTAGCAGAGTAGGGCGCCCACCAGGATCAGCATCGCCATCACGACCCCCATCACGCGGTAGCCGTCGCGGCCTCCGACGGCGTCGCGGATCAGAGGCGCGGTGGCACCCGAAGCCATGATGGCGAGTGCGAGCAGCGCCACCCGCCAGGTCATCAGTCGGGTGCGCTCGTCGTAGGAGGCGGTCATCTCGGCGGGCATCGCGACAAACGGCACCTGGAAGAAAGCGTAGGCCGTGGCGGCGGCGAGGAAGAACACCAGCACCCAGGCTGCGTCGAGCATCTTCGAGCCGAGGTCCGGGCCGGCGAAGATCAGCGCGAAGGCGATGGCCAGCAGAATGCCGGCACGCAGCAGCCAAGGTCGGCGGGCGCCGCGGGGGTCGACGGTGCGGTCACTGATCCGGCCAGCGATCGGGTTGAGCACCACGTCCCAGGCTTTGGGCACGAAGACGATCACGCCGGCGATCCCCGCGGCGATGCCGAGGGAGTCAGTCAGGAACGGCAGCAGCATCAGCCCCGGAATGGTGCCGAACGCACCGGTGGCGACCGACCCCGCGCCATAACCCGCCCGCACCCGTAGGGGCAACGACAGCGCTCGGGATGCCGCGGGCGCTGTCATGGGGGCAGGGTAGTGCCTGAGGGCCCGACGCCGGCGCAGAGGAGGAGAACCGGATGGACGACCTGAAGGGCTTCTGGGGGCTGTGGTTTGCGGTGGTGACACGTCCGGCATGGGGACTCGCAGCGGTCAGCCGGGCCGTTTCACCACTGCGTGATGGACTGGCAGCTCTCGCGCTCGTCCTGGGCACCTACACCGTGATCCTGGCGGTGTTCCTGCTCCGGGACTACCCGGCGGTCGGCGAATCGGTCCTGCCACTCACCGTCGAGGAGCAGTACGCCTATCAAATCTGGTACCAGGGGCCGCTGTTCCTGGCGATGACCGCCGTCCTCGCCTGGCTTCTGGGGAAGATCTCCCGGGGGGACGGGTCGTCGGCCGAGGGTTACGCCGTGATCTTCGCTCAGGTGAGCTTCGCCACCACCGTCCCCTTCGCCCTGACCACCATGCTGGTCGAGGCAGTTGTCGCGGCGCTGGTGCTCGTCGGCCTCGTCACCCCGGATGCCGCACTCGGCTGGTTGACGGGGTCGGGCGAGTGGTTTGCCTCCACCTATCAGTTGGCGGGGGTCTTATGGGTGGTCGCCCTGCTCTCGATCACGTCGCGACTCGTGACGGGTGCACGCTGGCACCTGTCCGTCGCGCTGGGCCTTGTGCTCTCAGCAGTCTATGGTCTGCCGATCGCCCTGTTCATCCGTTGAGCTCAGTCATCCGCGCCCGCCGAGGCCTCGACCCCGGTCGTTGCGTCATACGGGGCGAGCCATAGAGCGCGCAATTCGTATGACGTCCGGGGCACGGTCGGATCGCTCGCTCGCTGTGCCCCTTCAGCGGTCGAAGTCGATCGTCGCGAAGGTCACGGTGCCCGGCATGCTGAACGAAATCTTCTCGTAGCGGAACGCGGGGTAGAGCCCCCGGTTGCCGCGGCCGGGGTAGTCCACCAACAACGGCCCCGATGCGAGGCGCTCGGGCAGCCTGTAGGGCACCTCATCCGCCGTCGCGACGAAGCCGGACCAGTCCTTGAAGGCAGCGTGGGACAGCCGGGTCACGATTCCCTCAGGGTCCGGCTCAAAGCTGGCGACCACGATCGTGTCGGAGTCGCCGTCTGGAACGGCGATGCCCTCGTCGGCGTCCAGGTGCTGGGGTTCAAAGGTTTGTCGCTCGCCACAACGAGGGGTGTCATGAACCATCAGGCTCCACGTCTCGTCGCTGAGCACCTGGGTGTAGTCGCAGGCCAGGGTGAGAAGGTACCGCGGCGTCTCCCAGTGCACGTTGCGGCCGTCGATGGTCCCGTCCGGCAACCGAAGGATGAGCTGATCTGCCGGCGCCTCGCGAGCCGCATCAGCGTTGAGTTGGTCGAGGTACGAGGTGTAGGCGACGTGGGCCTGGAAGACTGGCACGGGATTCCAGTTCAGCTCGTAGGCCACCGCGAGCGCCGCCTCGGACGGATCGATACCGATCGGGTGGCTGCCGATGCGATCCAGGAACTCCTGGGGAAGCGCGTACGTAGCGACCCCGTCCACCCGGGATTGCCTGGTCGTGGAGGCGGCGCTCGCCGGGATCAGCATGTTCTGAGCGGTCAGCCGCCACTGGTCGCGCAATGCACTGACGTCGAGCAGTGCCAGACCCTGAGTGCTCATGAACAGCGACAGCACCAGGGCTGCCACCATCACGCGTCGACGAGCGGCGACGACGCCGATCACGATGACCAAGGCTGTCGTCGTGACGAAGAAGGCGAACTCGTGGTTGTCGTGCCGAGTGAACGCGGCCTTGAACGAGAGGTCGAGGATGGTGAAGGTGAGCACTGCGATGGCGATCCGATCGATCCCCGGCAGGACGCGAACGCGATAGGTCGCCCACCACGCCAGGGTCCCAGCCAGCAGTCCGGCGGCGAGATAGCCCAGCAGCCAGTCGTCGCGCTCAATCCCCATAGCCTCGGAGTAGCCGATAACGATCTCGATCGACCCACGGACCCAGGCGGGGATGACGTCGATCGGCTGGCCGGCGAGGGTCCAGAAACCCAGGAAGCTCACGACCAGTGCCGTGATCGTGGCCGCCACGTCGAGGACCGCCGACTTCCACGTCGGTGCCGCAGCCGCCACGACGAGTGCCACAGCCACCACGCCGATGCCGTCCGACAGCTTGACCTGGAGCATCAGTCCGGCTGCCGCACCTGCGGCGACCGCCACCGTGTTGACGGGGAATCGGCGGGTCGATGCTCGTGGTGTTCCGAGCCAGAGGATCGCGCAGGCAGCCATCCCGGTGAGGAGGAAGCTGCTCGTCTCCGGCACTCTCGCGCACGAGACGGTAGCGACCGTGGCGACGATCGCCGCAACGTGCGGAGGGTAAGGACGTCGCAACGCCAGGTAGAGCGGCATCCAGAAGACGATCAGAGCCCCGATGCCGAACAGCACGCTCGCCACGTACTGCGGGTAGCTCAGCGTCAGCGGGTGGTCCAGGAATCCCCAGGGGCCGTAGGTGTAAAGAATGTCCCGGCCATAGACCAGCCCCTCGGGCCGAGTCGCGTTGAGCACGACCTTCCACGAGATCTCCTGGCCGGCATAGGGGAGGTTTCCCCGACTGCCTGCCAGCACTATCACGGTGCCAAGGTTGAGTAGGACGACCGCTCGTTCCCGAGGCGCGATCCGCCAGATGCCTTCGGACGGCTTGATCGAACGCGAGTCTGATTGGTCGGGTGAACGCGTGCTCTTCACAGTGCTCATGCTGACGCTGTCAGAGCTTCCCGTCGGCCACGGCCTGCGTGACCCACGGGATGACCTCGTCCAGCATCTCGTCGAGGCTGGTGGTGCACTCGACGCCCAGGACGTTCTTGGCCTTGGTCACGTCGGGCACGCGCTTCTGCACGTCATATTCGTAGGCCGGGTCGCTGACGATATTGAGCGGCACGTCGGCGCCTTTGATCTTGCGCCAGATCACCTCGGCGAGCTGGGTCACCGTGGTCGACTCCGGTGTGGAGATATTGAAGTCGTCGTTGTATGCGGCGTCTTGCTCCATGCACTCGACGATGCCCTTGGCCAGGTCGCCGCCGTAGGTGTAGTGCCGGACCTGGTTGCCCTCACCGAGGATGTGCAGCGGGTCCTGGCCCTTGACGATCTTCTGGACGAGGTCGGGGACCACGTGGCTCATCGCGAGCTTGACGTTGCCCGAGTCGATCTCGACGTCGCCCAGTGCTCTGCCCTCGCCGATGCCGACGCAGTTGAAGGGGCGCACGATCGTGTAAGGCAGCTGGTACTGCTCCCAGGCGGCCTTGGCGAAGTACTCCACCGCCAGCTTCTGGAAGCCGTAGGACGACAGGGGGGGCGGGATCTTGCGCTCGTCGCCCTCCTTCGACGGCCAGTGCTCGGTGGACTCGAAGACCATCGAGCTGGACAGGTAGGTGACCTTCCGGAGCTTGCCGTGCTTGTGGGCCTCGATGGCCGCATCGCACTCCGCGGCCATGATCCGCTCGTTGGTGGCGAGCAGGTCGTAGGCGTAGGCGTGGAAGTAGGAGATGCCGCCGATCAGCGCCGCGCCCGCAACGAAGTGCTCGCAGTCGGAGAGCAGCTTGACCATGACGTCGACGTTGCGGGCGTCGTCCTCGACGAAGTAGTAGTCCGGGTGGTTGTCGTAGGACTTCTCCACCGGCCCGTACTTGGAGTAGTTGTCGATGCCGACCACGGAGTACCCCCGCTCGAGCAGCTCCTCCACGACGTAGCCGCCGATGAAGCCAGCCGATCCCGAGACCAGCACCTTTTCCTTGGGCGCCTTGTTGCTCTCAGCCATGCGCGCGTCACCCGTTCCCTGGTGTGTTGTCGTTGCGTTGGGCGATGGAGGCGCTCTGTCGCTTGAGCTCCTCCAACGTGAGCTGCGGGCCGAAGGCGAAGCGGTACCAGCGCAGGTACTTGGGAATCCAGGCCCGGGTATCGAAGTTGGACTGGCCAGCGGTGCGGTCGAGCCAAATGGTGGGGATCTCGGCAACCGGGCGGCGCAGGCGACGCGCCTTCGCGGTGAGCTCGAGCCCAATCTCGAATCCGCTGCGGCTGTCGATTCCGACCTCCCGGAGGAACTCGGTGGAGTAGGCCTTGAAGCTGTTAGTGGCATCGCGCGTGCCCACCCGGCCGAACCGGCCGAGCGAGGTGCCGGCGGTACGCGAGAGCAGGCCCTTGACCATGGGGCCGCCGACCTGCTGGCCGCCCGAGGAGTAGCGGGAGGCGGCCGCCACCACGACGCCTCGGTCGATCAGGCGGGCAAGGTCATCGATCTGCCGCGGGTCGTCGCTGCCGTCGGCCATCGTCACCACGACCGCCTCGTGCTGGGCGTGGTCGATGCCGTAGCGGATCGCCTGCGCCGGGCCGCGGCCGTAGGTGCTCACCAAGGCCTTGAGGCGCGGCTCCTCCGCTGCGTACGTGCGCAGCACCGGAATGGTGGTGTCCTCCTCGAAGTCGACGACGACGAGCACCTCGCAGTCGAGCTCGACGGCAGCAAAGAGCCGATTCAGCACCCGAAGGATCGCGTCCCCCTCCTGGAAGGCGGGGATGACGACGGAGACCGCCAGGCTCATAGAACGCTGCCCCGCCCTAGGAAGTTCCACACGTCGGCGACGGGGAGCTCGGTCTCGAGGTCGCGATACGGGTGGTGCGGCGCGGCCAGGATGAGGATGTCGCACTCGGAAAGCACGGTCTCCAGGGGCACGAGCGAAGGGTCCACGGTGACGTAGGGGTCGGTGCACAGCACTTCGGCTGCCCGGAACTCCAGGATTCGCTTGAGCTTGTACGACAGGCTGGAGCGGACGTCGTCGCTTTCGCCCTTGAAGGCCATTCCGAGGATGCCGACCTTCATCGAGGCCAAGTCGTGAACGCGCTCGAGGTGGCTGACGATGTAGAGCGGCAGGCCCTCGTTGACCAGCATCGCGGCGTGTCCGAGCTGGAAGCTGTTGTCGGTGAAGGCAGCCAGCTGCATGGTGTCCTTGAACAGGCATGGTCCTGCGGCGAGGCCGGCGCCGGGCATATCGGCGGCCCGAGGGTAGTCATGGGCCAATGCCTTGCGGATCTTGTCGAAGTCGAGACCATGGTCGTTGGCCATGATGTAGAACTGGTTGGCAGCAGCGAACTTGATGTAGCGCCAGGTGTTGGTGAAGAGTTTTGCGAGCTCGGCCTCCTCGGGCTCAAGCTCCACCGTGGAGTCGGTCAGGTTCTTGAACAGCGCCGCGGCCCGGTCGCGCGCCTTCTGGGTCCGGCCCGAGACGATCTGCGGTAGCGAGAACAACTCCTCCATGGCCTTGCCCTCGGCGATCCGCTCCGGGCAGAAGGCGACGTCGATGTCGATGCCAGCCTCGACGAACATGTGCTCGACAGTCCGGGTGACCCCGGGGTAGACGGTGCTGCGCAGCACCAGCAGCTGACCTTCGCGGAACTGCGGCAAGCTGGTCAGCAAGGCGTTCTTGACCGCCCGTGGGTCGGGGTTGAGGTGCTCGTCGACGGGCGTGCCGATGACGACGACGACGTTCTCGGCCTTCCCGAGTACCGCAACGTCGGTGGTGACATGGAGCAGATCCTCAGCCAGGGCCTTCTGGAGAACTTCCAGCGCGCCGTCCTCACGGAAGGGCAGGGCACCCGACTTGACCAGCTCGACACCTTGGTTGTCGATGTCCTGGATAGCGACGTTGAGGCCGCGAGCGGCAAACGCCAAGGCCAGGGGGAGTCCGACGTGCCCGCAGCCTCCGACCACGACGACGTCGTATTCGAACTTGTCTCCTGTGGACAACTGACAACTCCTCGAACCGCAGACAATGTGTGGCCGAGTGTAAGGTGACCGAGGCCTTTCCCCGCGCCCGCGGGTCACACAGCCACGTCGACCCAAAGCGACGGGCAGGGATGGAACGCACCAGATCGACGAGGGACTCGATGGACTCCGACTCAGAAGAGCTCCGCGCGCTTTACGCCGAACGGTTCGGGACCGAGGGCGAGCAGCGGACCGACCTCTGGCAGGTCCTGACCCGTGAATTCTTCCAGCGATGGGTGCCCGAGTCCTCGACGGTTCTTGACCTGGCGGCTGGCCACTGCGAGTTCATCAACAACATCTCGGCGCGCCGCCGGATAGCGGTCGACCTCAACCCCGACGTGAAGCTCCGCGCCGGGGATGGCGTGGAGGCCATCCAATGCCGGTCCGACGAGATGACCGAGATCGCCGACGCATCGGTCGACCGAGTCTTCATCAGCAACTTCTTCGAGCACGTGCCGCGCGACGTCATCCTCAGCACGCTGCGTGAGGTACGTCGGGTGCTCACCGACGACGGTCGGCTGCTGGTCCTTCAACCCAACGTGCGCTACTGCGCCAAGGACTACTGGATGTTTTTCGACCACATCACGCCTGTGGACGACCGCGCGCTGGCTGAGGCGTTCATCCAGTCCGGCTTCGAAGTCGAGACCTGCTACCCGCGATTCCTGCCGTACACAACCAAGAGCAGGCTGCCGCAGACCACGAAGCTGGTCCGCCTCTATCTCAAGATGCCGCTCGCGTGGAAGGTGCTAGGGGCGCAGGCGTTCATGGTGGGCAAGCCGTCGGCGGTCTGACACTGCGTCAGACCGTCGTCGAGTACACCGGCGGGTCCACCGGGAGTGTGCTTGCCTCGAGACTATCCACACGGATGGCGGTATCCATCCGGGCCCAGTCTCATCCCAGCCGATCGGCACCCAGCGGGTCGCGTAGCGCCTGGCGCTCCCAGTAGCGCTGCAATTCGCGGGCATACCGGGCACCGACCCTGCGGGTGTGGTGCCGCCACACGAAGTTGAAGTGGCTGCGATATTGCCGCCACGTCTTGCGGCCGGGGATCTGCACGGTCATCTCGTCGTTGGAGTAGGACTTGTTGGCCCAGTTCTCCGAGCCGGTCCAGGTCCAGTGGCCAACCCGACCGTCATACCCACCGCGGACGCTGAGCCACTTCTCGTGAGTGAACTTCTCCCACGGGGTCTCGTCGAAGCCGGTCTCCTCCTTGCGATCGAGGTTGAGGTCGGCGCTGCGCATCTGTACGCCTGCTGACCGCAGAGTGTTGATGACGCGGGCGCCCGGGCTGCTCAGGATCGTCTTCACCTTGCAGCCCTCGCGCGCCAGCTTCGCCATCCGCCGGGCGAGGTCGACACCGCGGGTGCCGACCCAGGCATACATCGTCACCTTGATCTCGGTTCGGAACCTCGCCCCCCTGGCATCACGACCCTTGCAGTCGATCCGTTTCAGGCGGCGCGCGATCGGGTCCTTGTTGCCGCGCGCCTTGTGAGCGGGGCCGAACTCGGTGACGTAGGGCGGCTCCTCGAAAACGGCGTACGGCTGTTGCACCCGCCGGTCCTTGGACAGTTGCTTGAACACCGTCGACCAGTCGTTGAACAGCGACGGCTTCTCGCGGAGCGTGAACAGGTCGTTCCAGTGCACGTGCGCCGCGTAGGTGGCCATGTTGTTGGAGCCGGTCATCACCACGTTGCGCGCGCGGCCGGTGCGCGAGAACAGGAACATCTTGATGTGCTGATAGCCGTTGTGGTTGCGATAGCGGCACGAGGCGCGGCAGACCACCAAGAAACTGGGGTCGGGGTAGCGATTGCGGTTCTTGCTCTTCTTCCGGGGGTGGCAGGTATCGCGCCACTTGGGCGAGGTCCCCTTGCCCAGGGCGCGCCGCACGCTCCTGATCTGCCGGGTGATGTTGGCGTCGCTGACCACGATCTGCACGGCCACCTTCCGTCGGCAGGCGGCCATCAGCGAGTTGGCCAACTCTTGGCGGTTGAAGGAGTAGACGGCGATCCGGATGACCGAATTCTTCTTGGCTTCGTCGATCGCGCGCTTGACCTGCCGGGCCAGCCGATTCTTCGCCTTCTTGCCCGCGAAGGGATTGTTGAACAGCGGACCCTGCCTCGGCAGCCAGCCCTTGCGCTTCTTGGGCTTGGACGATTTCGCGACGGTGCTCGACAACGGGGTGGGATCCGCCGAGATGGTCGTCGGGCCCGCCGACGCCGCTGCGAGGCTCGCGCCGGCCGTGGCGGGAGTGCCCATGACGGCCCCGAGCGTGGCAATGAGCGTGAGCGCCATGGCGGCGCCCGCCGAGGCGCGCGCGCGTCGACATCTGCATCGGTGAGTTCCTCCGGGTCGGGTCGACGATCACGACGAGGGTACGACGCCTCGATCGGCCCCCACGGTCGTTTCCCTGAGCGTGGCGGGAATCGCCCCCTCAGATCGGCAGGGCGCAACGCGGCCTCACGGAGGCGCGTGCGTAAGGACTCTGTAACTCTCTGCTCCTTACCTAGCCGGGAATATCTCCCGCCACACCACGGTTACCCCGGACGTGCCCCGTGAGACCAAGGTCTGGCTGGCACAATCACGAGAGCGGTGCTGATCAGGCTTCGCGATCGTCGTACGTCGTCGACCACCCCGGTGGTCTCCACGAGTCCGCCCAAGGAGTTCGCACAGCATGGCTGACAGCACCCCCCGCACCGTGATCATCATCGGCTCCGGCCCCGCGGGTTACACCGCCGCGGTCTACGCCGCCCGCGCGGCCCTCGCTCCCCTCGTCTTCGAGGGCTCGGTGACCGCCGGCGGCGCCCTGATGACCACCACCGAGGTGGAGAACTACCCCGGCTTCGCCGACGGCATCATGGGTCCCGAGCTGATGACCCAGATGCGGTCGCAGGCCGAGCGCTTCGGGGCCGAGCTCGTGGCAGACGACGTGGTGGAGGTCGACCTGACGGCGACCCCCAAGGTCGTCAAGACCGCCACCGACACCTACACCGCCGAGTCGGTGATCCTCGCGACCGGCTCGGGCTACCGAAAGCTGGGCCTGCCCCGCGAAGACGAGTTGTCCGGTCGTGGCGTGTCGTGGTGCGCGACCTGCGACGGCTTCTTCTTCCGCGACCAGGAGATCGCCGTCATCGGCGGCGGAGACTCCGCGGTCGAGGAGGCCACGTTCCTCACTCGGTTCGCCTCCAAGGTCTATCTCGTCCACCGACGGGACGAGCTGCGCGCCTCGAAGATCATGCAGGAGCGCGCCTTTGCCGACCCCAAGCTCGAGATGGTCTGGAACGCCGAAGTCGCCGAGATCAAGGGCGAGGACCGGCTCGAGGGCATCGTGCTGCGCGACACCGTGACCGGCGACACCCGCCCCCTGGGCGTCACCGGCCTCTTCATCGCGATCGGCCACGACCCGCGCTCGGAGCTGCTCACCGGGCAGGTCGACCTCGACGACGAGGGCTACGTACTCGTGCACTCCCCCACCACCGCCACCAACGTGCACGGCGTGTTCGCCTGCGGTGACCTGGTCGACCACACCTATCGTCAGGCGATCACCGCTGCCGGCACCGGCTGCGCGGCCGCCCTCGACGCCGAGCGCTTCGTCGCTGCGCGCCACCACGAGGCCTCCACCGCGGGCTCCGTCGACGAGACCGAGGCTGTCGCCGAGGCGTTGTAACGTCCCCCACCACCAGCACCGCTCGCACCACCGGCTTCAGCCGTTCAGCACGCATCAGACCCCCACACCAGCTAGGCCTCAGGCCCGGCCAGATGAAAGGAAACACCGTGGCGAACATCTCCGCCGTCACCGACGCCGACTTCGACACCGAGGTCCTCAAGTCCGACAAGCCCGTCCTCGTGGACTTCTGGGCCGAGTGGTGCGGTCCGTGCCGCCAGGTCTCCCCCATCCTCGACGAGCTGGCCACCACCCACGGCGACAAGATGACCTTCGTCAAGATGAACGTCGACGAGAACCCCGTGACGCCCTCGACCTACCGCGTGACCGGCATCCCGACGCTCAACGTCTACTTCGGTGGCGAGGTCGTCAAGTCGATCGTCGGCGCCCGCCCCAAGGCGGCCCTGCTCAACGAGCTGTCCGACTTCATCTGAGCCGCATGCCGGGCGCCAGTTCTGACGTCTGAGCACCCAGGTGTGACGCCTCACCGTCCCAGATGTGACGCCTCACCGGTTATTTCTGGCGCCTCGCCCCCCAGCGGCCTGCTTCGGGGGCGGGGCGCTTGTGCGCTGCGGGGCGGACGACGCCACGCATCCGCTCCAGGGCGATCTCCAGCTCGGTCTTCCAGGACACTGCTGAGCGCATCTCCATGCGCATCCGGGGGGTCACGCTGTGCGCCCGCTGAGTCTTGAAACCCACCGCGTGCAGAAAGTCGGCGGGCAGCGCGCACCCGCCATACGCCGCCCCGCGGGTATCACCGAACGCCTCGATCGCCCGGATGTCACCCCGCTCGACGAGGTCGCGGACCATTCCCTGGATCAGGATCCGCCCCAGACCGCCGCCGCGGTGAGCGGTGGCGACCGCCAGCCGTGACATCAGCAGCGCGTCGGGCGACACCGGGGACGTCGCGAAGCCCGCCGCGCCCGGCACGAAGGCCGGCGGAGCGTAGATCACATAGCCCGCCACCTCGCCGTCGATCAACACGGTGCGTCCGCACGAACCCCACTCGCGCAGCACCGTCGACACCCACGTCTCGCGCTCGGCCAGCTCCTCACCTGTGGGCACTCGCCGCCGCCGCACCGGGTCGAGCTCCCAGAAGACGCAGTGCGGGCAGCCCTCGGGCAGCGCGGCCAGATGATCGACCGTCAGCCGGGTCACCGTGCGTGACATCGCAACACCTCGTTTCGTGCCCGCCCAGTCCGGCGCGGGTCTCGCGCGCGAGCCCGATGCGACAGGCGGCCCGCCTATCCTTCATGCTAGGGGGATGATGGAGCGTCCCATCAGCACCCGTCTCGACTCCTATGTCGATCGCTATGCCGCGCGCACGCACGGTATGACCGCTTCGGAGATCCGCGCCCTCTTCGCCGTGGCCTCCCGCCCCGAAGTCGTGTCGCTGGCAGGCGGCATGCCCAACATCTCCGGGCTCCCCCTCGACGTGGTCGGTGGCGCCATCGCCGACCTCATGGCGCAGCACGGCGAGACCGCGCTGCAATACGGCTCCGGCCAGGGCGTCCCGGCGCTGCGGGAGCAGATCACCGAGGTGATGGCGCCGGAGGGCATCACCGCCCACCCCGACGACATCGTGGTCACCGTCGGCTCTCAGCAGGCCGTCGACCTGGTCACCCGGGTGTTCTGCGACCCCGGCGATGTTGTTCTCGTCGAGGCCCCGTCGTATGTCGGCGCGATCGGCGTCTTCCGGTCGTTCCAATGCGACATCGTGCACGTCGCCATGGATGCCGACGGCCTCGTCCCCGACGCTCTGCGCCAAGCGATCGCCGCGGTCCGAGCGTCCGGCCGCACGATCAAGTTCCTCTACACGATCCCCAACTTCCACAATCCGGCCGGCGTCAGCATGTCGCTGCCGCGCCGGGCCGAGGTGCTGGAGATCTGTCGCGACGCCGGCGTTCTGATTCTCGAGGACAACCCCTACGGCCTCCTCGGCTTCGACGGCGATCCCGTGCCGGCGCTGCGGGCCGAAGAGGCCGAGGGCGTCATCTACCTCGGCTCGTTCTCCAAGACCTTCTCACCGGGCATCCGGGTCGGCTGGGCGCTCGCACCGCACGCCGTCCGCGAGAAGCTGGTGCTGGCCCAGGAGTCCGCCACGCTCTGCCCACCGGCGTTCAACCAGATGGTGGTGTCGGAGTACCTGCGCCAACACGACTGGCAGGGCCAGATCAAACAACTGATCGAGATGTATCGAGAGCGTCGCGACACGATGATGCAGGCGCTCGAGGACTTCATGCCCCCCGGCTGCTCGTGGAACAAACCCGCGGGCGGGTTCTTCGTGTGGGTGACTCTACCGCCCGGCATCGACGCCAAGGCGATGCTGCCACGCGCGGTCACCGCCCGGGTCGCCTATGTGCCCGGCACCGCCTTCTTCGCGGACGGCTTCGGCTCCTCCAGCCTCCGACTCTCGTTCTGCTACCCCACGCCCGAGCGGATCCGCGAGGGCGTACGCCGCCTCGCTGCCGTGCTCGAGGAGGAGACCGAGCTGCGCCACGTCTTCGGCGCCGACGCCCCCGAGCGCGGCCTCGCCGCCCGCAGCGACTACGACCTGCCCGGCACCGACCTGACCTGATGTGCCCCATGCAGCCACCCCAGTCCAAGCAGTCCAGCCAAAGGAGTCGACCGTGAGTGATGCCGTTGTGGTCCTCGCGGGGGGTCTCTCCCACGAGCGGGACGTGTCGTTGCGGTCCGGTCGTCGGGTCGCCGAGGCCCTGCGCGATGTCGGCGTCGAGGTGACCGAGTACGACGCCGATTCCGAGCTGCTCACCAGCCTCGCCGCCGAGCGGCCCGCGTGCGTGATCCCTCTCCTGCACGGCGAGAGCGGCGAGGACGGTGCCATCCGCGAGATCCTTCAGTTGATCGACCTGCCGTATGTCGGCAGCACGCCGTCGGCCTGTCGCGCCACGTTCGACAAGCCCGTAGCCAAGTCGATCCTGGCCCGCGAAGGGGTCGCTACGCCGGCGTCGGTCTGCCTCCCGCACGAGAGCTTCCGTGAGTTGGGGGCCCAGACCGTCATGCGGGCCGTGATCAAGCGGTTGGGGCTGCCGCTGATGGTCAAGCCGGCCCGCAGTGGCTCGGCGCTCGGCTGCAGCGTCGTCCGCACCCCCGAAGAGTTGCCGTCGGCCATGGTGGCCGCGTTCGCCTATGGCGCAGTCGCGCTGATCGAGGAGTTCGTGACGGGAGTCGAGGTCGCGGTGCCGGTTCTGGACCGCGGCAACGGCCCGGAGGCGCTGCCAGCAGTGCAGATCATCCCGGACGGGGGCGTCTACGACTACACCGCCCGCTACACGGCCGGAGCCACCGAGTTCATTGTCCCCGCCGATCTGAGCCAACAGGTAGCCGACGCCTGCGCCGCAGTGGCGGTCACCGCTCATCGGGCGCTCGGCCTGCGCGACCTCTCGCGGTCGGACCTGATCGTGGCCGGCGACGGCACGGTGTGGTTCCTGGAGGCGAATGTCGCCCCCGGCCTCACCGAGACCTCGTTGGTGCCGCTCTCGCTCCAGTCGGCCCACCTCGACCTCGGCGACGTGATGGCCGAACTCGTGACTCTGCGCATCAAGGCGGCGACCAATGGCTGATCGCGAACCGATCTATCGAGGCATCGTCGGCACCGCCAAGGTGGCCTTCCGTGCCCTCGGACAGCAGATCGAGGTGATCGGGGCCGAGAACATCCCCCGCGAGGGCGCGGCACTGATCGCCTCCAACCACATCGGGTATGTGGACTTCGTCTACGTCGGGCTGGCGGCCCAACCCGCCGGCGGGCGGCTGATCCGGTTCATGGCCAAGAAGGAGATCTTCGACCACCCCGTGGGTGGCGTGATCATGCGCGGCTGCAAACACATCCCCGTCGACCGCGCGTCC
Organism: uncultured Actinomycetota bacterium; assembly: GCA_963781605.1. Lineage (GTDB taxonomy): Bacteria > Actinomycetota > Actinomycetes > Propionibacteriales > Nocardioidaceae > Nocardioides. Next base: position 23,770 of record CAWAGO010000006.1, on the reverse strand, counting down.
GGCGCATCGTCGTTCCGCGAGGCGCTCAAGGCGCTGCGCGGCGGTGAGCTGGTCGGGATCTTCCCCGAAGCCACGATCTCGCGCGCCATGGAGGTCAAAGAGATCAAGAGTGGCGCGGTGCGGCTGGCCGCGTCGGCCAAGGTGCCGCTGATTCCGGTCGCCGTCTGGGGGACCCAGCGGCTGATGACCAAGGACCACCCCAGAAGCCTGCGTCGGGGCATGAAGATCATCATCCGGGTCGGGGAGCCCCTGCACCCGAAGGGTGGGCAGCGGGCTGAGGAAGAAACCGAGAGACTCCACGCGGCGATGCAGGGTTTGGTCGAGGAGTCGATCCGTGCCTATCCGGCCGATCAGCAACCGCCCGGCTCGTGGTGGGTGCCGGCGCGGTTGGGTGGATCCGCCCCCACCCTCGAAGAGGCGGTGGAACTGGACGCCGCCGAGCGCCGGGAGCGCGCCCGCAAGCGGGCCGCCAAGAGAGCCGGCAAGCGGACCAAGAAGAGCTAGGTGGCTTTGTCGACAAAGCCACTTATCGATGAATGGCTTTAGGGCTCGCCGTCCGGGTCCATCAGCGCCACGATCCGCCGCAAGTCATCGAGGGTGGCGAATTCCACCGCGATCTTGCCCTTGCTCTTGCCGAGGTCGATCTTCACCCGCGTCTCGAAGCGGTCACCCAGCCGATCCGCCAGATCGGAAAGGCCCGGGGCCACCGGTCGGTTGCCGCTGCTGGCGCGCGGGGGTGGCGTCGTCGGGCCCCAGGGAGACGATCTCCTCCAGGGCGCGCACGCTGATCCCCTCCGCCACCACGCGTTGGGCCAACCGGTCCTGAATGTCGCCGTCCGGAACCGCCAGCAGGGCGCGAGCATGGCCCGCCGACAGGACCCCGGCGGCCACCCGACGCTGCACGGCCGGTGAGAGCTTGAGCAGTCGCAGCGTGTTCGAGATCTGCGGTCGCGATCGCCCGATCCGGGTGGCCAGCTCCTCGTGGGTGCAGCCGAAGTCCTCGAGGAGTTGGCCGTAGGCCGCCGCCTCTTCCAGCGGATTGAGCTGCGAGCGGTGCAGGTTCTCCAGCAGCGCATCGCGCAGCATGGCGTCGTCGCCGGTGTCGCGGACGATCGCCGGGATCGCGGCCAGCCCCGCCTCCTGGCAGGCGCGCCAGCGCCGCTCCCCCATCACCAGCTCATAGGTCTCCGGGCCGGTCCGACGAACGACGATCGGCTGCAGGAGCCCGACCTCGCCGATCGAGTACACGAGCTCCGCGAGGGCTTCCTCTTCGAAGACCGTGCGAGGTTGGCGGGGGTTAGGGACGATCTGGCCGACCGGGATCTCGGCGAAGTGTGCGCCCGCCACGGGCGCGAGGCCGCCGGTCTGCGCATCGGGTGACCCGCCGGCGTCTCCCGATGGCCCCCTGGCGTGCCCGGGTCCGCCTGGCGTCTCCGCCTGGTCGTCCCCTCGGTCGCCCACCCAACCGCTGTAGGGCGTCTGAGCATCAGGGGCGGCAGCGGGCGCTGTCGTGGGGATCAGCGCCCCCAGACCCCGTCCGAGGCCTCTGCGCTGCGGTCGGTCGGTCATCGTTTGGCTCCCATCGCCACGATCTCCCGAGCGGCTTCCAGATAGCTCAGCGCCCCCGGGGAGCCGGGGTCGTAGGTCATCACGGTCTGTCCGTAGGACGGGGCTTCGGAGACCCGGACCGAACGCGGGATCGTCGTGCGAAGTACCTGATCCCCGAAGTGCTCGCGCACCTCGTCGGCGACCCCGGAAGCGAGGCGGGTGCGCGCGTCGTACATCGTCACCAGGATCGTGGAGACGTCCAGCGCGGGATTGAGGTGCGCCTTGACCATCTCCACGGTCTCCAAGAGTTGGCCGAGGCCCTCGAGGGCGTAGTACTCCGCCTGAATGGGGATCAACATCTCCGCGCCGGCCACCAAGGCGTTGAGTGTCAGCAGCCCTAGCGAGGGCGGGCAGTCGACGAAGACGTAGTCGTAACGATCGTCCTGCTCGCCGATCTCGGGATGTGCCTGGAGCGCCCGGAGTAGCCGGCTCTCCCGCGCCACCACGGACACGAGCTCGATCTCGGCGCCGGCCAGATCGATGGTGGCCGGCACGACGGCCAGCTCTTTGACGTCGGGGCAGGTCGAGATGACCTCGGCCAATGGCCGGCCGTCGACGAGCAGGTCATAGGTGGACGGCACGCCGCGATGGTGTTCCACACCGAGGGCAGTGGACGCGTTCCCCTGGGGGTCGAGGTCGATGACCAACACGCGCTGACCGAGTTGCGCCAACGAGGCCGCCAGATTGACGGTCGTGGTGGTCTTGCCGACCCCACCCTTCTGATTGGCGACGATCATGACCCGGGTACGCCGGGGCCGGGCCGCCGGTGCGCGCATCCGGGTGCCCTCCCGCGCAAGCATGGAGTGCTCCGCCGCTCGGGCCAGCGGCGTATCGGTCTCCACGGTGACCGGGGCGGCGTCGGCCACTTCCGCGGCCGTCTTCACGCGGAACGCCGCAGGCTTCACAGGAGGCTGCTTCCCTGGGTCGGTTTCACGTGAAACATCCTCGCTCGGTCCGTCTGGCATGGCTGTCTCCGGCGGGCCGGCCTGTGGAGAACTATCGTCCTCCTGTGGATAGTTACGCTCAGCGGGCCACCCCAGACCGGTGGATAACCCTCCAGTGGACTCTGAGGTGGACTCTGAGGTGGACTCTGAGATGGACGAGATGGACGCTGAGGCCGCGGCGCCGCCCTCGGCCCCCGACGTCTCGTCCGACGAGTCTTCCGGCCATCCCAGCGAGGTGCTCATCGGGTTCCTCCCTTTGGTGATCGGGGTTGTCTGCGGTTGGTGCCGCGGGGCCGACGTCCGTCCTTAGGTCGCTGATCCGGGCCCGATCGACGCAGGCGCGGGCGCTCCGGATCCTCCCACCCCATCACGACAACGGTGATCGCGGCCCCCGCTTCGGGTTCGCAGACCTCGACCACGTCCGGTCTGCTCACTCCCCACTGCTGCACATCGCTCGCCGCCTGGTCGACTTCGGTCTGAGCGCCGGACCCCTTGATGGCGGCCAACACGCCCACCGACGTCACCAACGGCATCGACCACTCCACTAAGCGGGGAAGCGGGGCGACCGCTCGCGAGGTCACCACGTCGAACACTCGCCGGCCATGGAGGACCTCGGCTCGGCCCCGGATGACTTCGACGTTGTCCAACCCGAGAAGGTCGACCATCTCAGTGAGGAAGGTGGTGCGCCGCAGCAATGGCTCCACGAGCGTCACGCGGAGATCGGGTCGGGACGCCGCCAGCACCAGGCCGGGGAGACCGGCGCCGCTCCCGATGTCGCACACCGTCGACGAGTCCGGGATCAGCCGCTCCAACAGTCCGCAATTGATCAAGTGGCGATCCCAGATCCGACCCGCCTCGCGAGGTCCGATCAGACCGCGGACCACCCCGTCCGTAGCCAGCGCCGCGGCGTAGCGTTCCAGGACCGAGAGCGATTCAGGGCCGAAGACCAGCCCCGCTTGGGGTGGCGTTTCACGTGAAACCACCTCAGTGGTTTCACGTGAAACATCCGCAACCTCAGGCTCGGCCATCGACAAACGAATCAGGGCGCCTGAATCACGACGAAACGTCGCGGTTCGGCTCCCTCGGACTCCGAGTTGAGGCCGGCCGCAGCCACGGCATCGTGGACGACCTTCCGCTCGAAGGAGGTCATCGGCTCCAGGGCAACCGGCGAACTCGTCTCCCGCACCTCAGCGATCTTCTCCGCTGCCAACTTCTCCACCGTCTCGCGCCGCTTGGCCCGGAAGCCCGACACGTCCAGCATCAGGCGCGAGCGCTCGCCGGTCTCGCGGTAGACCGCCAGACGGGTGAGTTCCTGCAGCGCGTCCAGAACGTCTCCGTCGCGACCGACCAACTGCGAGAGATCGGCTCCGACGATCGAGACGGCCGCGCGGTCACCCTCAACGTCCATGTCCAGGTCACCATCGAGGTCGGCGATGTCGAGCAATTCCTCCAAGTAGTCCGCGGCAATCTCGCCCTCGGCCTCAAGACGCTGGACCCGGGTCCCCGGTGAATCGGCTTCTCCGGCGTCCGTGTCTGTCTCGCTCGCTTCGCCGTTGGGATCGTCTGCGGGGTCAGCGGTGGGGTCAGCGGTACTTTCGGCCGATCCCTCCTCAAAGTCGGTCTCAAGGACTGTCTCGGGATCGGTCACAGGGTCTGCCTCGGGATCGGTCTCAGGATTCGTAGCGAGGTCGGCGCCTTCGGTGTCGATCTCGACTCGGTCCTCGGTCATCTCGTCGCTCATGGTTCTCGTCCCTTCTCACTCGCCTCGCGCAGCCACCACAATGGCGGCAACGGAGCGATCAACGTCTATTTCTTCTTGCGCGCTTGTCGCGACTTCTTCTTGGGCTGCTGGCGAACCGGGGCCTCGGGCTCGGGCTGCGGCGGTTCAACGATCTCTTCCTCGATCGGGGCGAGCCCCTTGCGCTCCCGCCTCTTCCGGTCCCGCTCGGCCTTCGCGTCGAAGGCGGGCGTACCCGGGGCCGGGTTGTTGCGAATCACGTAGAACTGCTGGCTCATCGTCCAGAGGTTCGACGTCGTCCAATAGAGGAGCACGCCGATCGGGAACGCCACGCCGCCCACCGCGAACACCAACGGGAGGACGTAGAGCAGGATTTTCTGCTGCTGGGCGTAGGGGCCCGAGAGGGCATCGGCCGGCATGTTCTTGGCCATCAATTGGCGCTGGGTCAAGAAGGTGGTCACGGTCATCGCCACCACGAGCACCGCGGCGAGCGCCATCACACCCACGTCGCCGTTGGCCTTCATGAACGTGTCGGAGATCGGCACTCCGAAGAGCTGCGCATCACGCAGGTTGCGGGCGTCCTCGAGAGTCAGCAAGCCTCGGGCGTTGCCCTTGGCGGCCTGGTCGAGCAACCGGAAGAGCGACAGGAAGATCGGCATCTGCAACAGGATCGGCAGACACGAGGCCAGGGGGTTGGTGCCGGTCTCCTTGTAGAGCTCCATCGTCTTCTGGGCCAAGACCTCCCGGTCGTGGCCGTACTTCGCCTGGAGTTCCTTCACCCGGGGCTGCAGCAACTGCATGTTGCGGCTGGACTTGATCTGCTTGACGAACAGGGGGATCAGCGCGGCGCGGACCACGACGGTCAGGCCGACGATCGACAGCGCCCAGGCGGCACCGCTGTCCGGCTCGAAGATCCTGCTCCAGAGTCCGTGCCAACCCAGCAGCACCGCAGAGATGACCCAGTACAACGGGCCCATGATCAACCCGGCTAGATCCGACAAGAAACCCACAGATGACTCCTAGCTCGAGGGTCGGCCGCGCTGGCCAGCGTCCTGCGCGACCGCCGGCTGGTCACCGTCTGTGCGCTTGGTTGAGACCGAGAATACGAACTGCTCGGGCACCGGGTCATAGCCACCCGCCGCCCACGGGTGACAGCGCCCGACTCGACGCACCGCCAGCCAACTCCCCTTCGCCGCTCCATGCCGCGTGACGGCGTCGAGTGCATAGGCCGAGCAGGTGGGGTGATAGCGGCAGACCTGTCCATAGAGCGGCGAGATCAGCAGCCGATAGGCGCGCAGCAGCCCGATCAGGATCCACTTCACGATCGCGTCACCTTCATCAGACAACGATCGAGATCCTGGGCGAGTCCGGCCGAGGAGTGATCAGCGGCCGCGGGCTGGGCGCGAACCACCGCGTCACCGACCATCGGCAACGTGTGGACGCGCGAGGCCATCAAGTGGCGCAGCCGGCGCTTCACTCGGTTGCGCACGACGGCACCCCCTACCTGCTTGCTGACCACGAAACCAACCCGTGTCACCGGGTGCTCGGTCATCGGAGCGTCCGAATCTGCACCGGCCCAGTGGACGACGACCGTCGGTGAACCCGCACGACGGCCACGCCGGACGACGCGTGAGAAATCTTCCGGAGACGTCAGGCGATGCCGCGACGGCAACATGGTGGGGAGACGCCGAGGCGGGCGTCTCAGACCGCCAGGCTCTTGCGACCCTTACCGCGACGCGCGGACAAGATCGCCCGTCCCGCACGGGTGCGCATGCGCAGTCGGAAACCGTGGACCTTGTGGCGGCGGCGGTTATTCGGCTGGTACGTACGCTTGCTCACGGATTCGGCTCTCTACTCGACGACGATCGGTGGTCTCCCGGCGTGGCGATGCGCTGACAACCGCGCGTGACGGGCGACAATGGTGGCCCCTGTCGAAGCCGTCGCTCGCCAGCCGATCGTGCACGTCGGCCAGACCGCTCACCCACATCGCAGAGGACCCCTGGGGGCACATCCATGTGTGGGCATGCGGCACCGGTCGACACCGGGTGACTGACCAACGGTACGCGAGGTCAGATTCCAGGGTCAATTCGGCCTCGATCGGTCAGCAACAGCCTGTGGAAAGAGGGTTGATCCCCGCTCGCCCGCCTTGTTAGGTTCACCGCCATTCCACAGCCGTGGTTCGCACCTTGTTCTCGGCGTCCATCCGTTGCTCACCCCCTGTCAGGGGCCGGGCCAGCGTGGTACACAGTTGTGGATAACTTGTGGAGCAAGCCCAGTTCGCCGGCCCTCGGCGACGTCCGGCGGTTCCCCCGAGGGCCAGCAGTGAGGCGAACCATGGACCACGAACCACCGTCAGCCCTGGCCGCGGTCTGGCGCAGCGTGCTCGCCGACCTGCAGCCGCACCAGCGTGCTTGGCTCGAGACCAGTCAGCCGGTGACCTTGCACGAGGGGGTCGCCATCATCGCGGTCCCCAACCACTTCACCCGCACTCAACTCGAGGGCCGGCTGCGTGCCCAGGTCGAAGACGCGCTCAGCGAGGCCTTCGGTCGCGACATCCGAGTCGCCGTGACGGTCGACTCCGCCCTCGAGGACAGCATCACGCCCGGACCCCTCGAGGCCGGGGAGCACGGTGAAACGACACCTCCAGAAGAATCTCCTTATCAATCTGACGATAAGTCGACAAATCGACAGGCTCCGCCGGAGGATTACCCGGCGAACCGGTCAGCAACCCCACCGGTCATCCCCCCCTCCTCACCGACCTACGACGCCGGCTTCCACTCCACCCCACCCAAACCCCACGTCCCGGAAACCCGACTCAACCCGAAGTACACCTTCGACTCCTTCGTGATCGGCTCCTCCAACCGCTTCCCGCACGCCGCCGCCGTCGCGGTCGCGGAGGCACCCGGTCGCAGTTACAACCCGCTTCTCATCTACGGCGACTCAGGGCTCGGCAAGACACACCTGCTGCACGCCATCGGTCACTACGTCCGCAGCCTCTATGACGGTGTGAAGGTGCGCTACGTCAGCAGCGAGGAGTTCACCAACGAGTTCATCAACGCGATCCGCGACGACCGGCAGGACCGGTTCAAGCGGCGCTATCGCGACGTCGACGTCTTGCTGATCGATGACATCCAGTTCCTGGAAGGCAAGACCCAGACCCAGGAAGAGTTCTTCCATACCTTCAACACCCTGCACAACGCCGACAAACAGATCGTCCTCACCTGCGACCGCGCGCCTCGCCAGATCGCCACCCTCGAGGACCGGCTCCGCAGCCGGTTCGAATGGGGGCTGATCACCGACGTTCAGCCCCCCGACCTCGAGACCCGCATCGCCATCCTCCGCAAGAAGGCGGCGACCGACCGACTCGTGGCCCCGCCCGACGTCCTTGAGTTCATCGCCTCCAAGATCCCCACCAACATCCGTGAGTTGGAGGGTGCGCTGATCCGGGTGACCGCCTTCGCTGCGCTCAACAAGCAAGATGTCGACCTGACGCTGGCCGAGATCGTGCTGCGCGATCTGATCCCCGAGGGTGCCGAGCCCGAGATCACCGCCCCGCTCATCATCGCCCAGACCGCCGCGTACTTCGGTGTCTCGATCGAAGACCTCACCGGCCCCAGTCGCGGCCGCCACCTGGTCCAGGGGCGGCAGATCGCGATGTATCTGTGTCGCGAGCTGACCAACATGTCGCTGCCCAAGATCGGCGCCCAGTTCGGCAACCGCGATCACACGACCGTCATGTATGCCGATCGCAAGATCAACCAGCTCCTCGCCGAGCGCCGATCGGTCTTCAACCAGGTCGCCGAGCTGACCAACCGGATCAAGCTCGCCGCCCGCCAGCAATGAGGTCGCGGATCGAACCGGCGCAGCGTTCGCGACTGCCCCACCGTGTGTACGACGCTGTGCACCAAGGGCCCGGCGGAGCGGACAGCATGTGGACAACGCGGGACGAACCCGACGAACGTGTCATTCCTCCACAGGGGCGAGCGGCGCGTCCGGTGACCGTCCACAGCCCCTGTGCACGTCGACTCGCGGCGCTGACCTGCAGGAATCGGAGTTATCCACAGTTTCCACCGACGCTACTACTACGACCCCTTCTACGTACTGACACCTCCCCACCAACGTGTGTCCACGCCCCGACCTGGGGAAAACCACGCCCGAGCCAGGCCCAGGTCTCCCCCCTGCGGCTACCGCGTGGCAGGATTCACGCACGACTCGGTGCTCGGCTTGCGTTCGATAGGAAGGTTGTTCGTGAAGTTCAGTGTTGACCGCGATGCTCTCGCGGATGCCGTGGCCTGGGCGGCCCGCAGTCTGCCGGTGCGGCCGAGTGTCCCGGTTCTCGCCGGGCTGATGATCCAGGCCGGCGACGACGGGCTTGTCTTGTCGACCTTCGATTACGAAACCTCCGCTCGCGCCACGCTGGCTGCCGACGTCTCCGACGAGGGCCGGGCGCTGGTCTCCGGGCGACTTCTGGCCGATATCTGCCGCAGTCTGCCGGCCAAGCCGGTGGAGATGATGCTCGACGGTTCGCGGGTGTCGCTGACCTGCGGCGCCGCGCGGTTCAGTCTGCAGACGATGCCGGTCGAGGATTACCCCAGCCTCCCCGACATGCCCACGGCGACGGGCACTGTGGCCAGCGATTTGTTCGCCCACGCTGTTGCTCAAGCCGTGACGGCCGCTGGGCGCGACGACATGCTTCCGGTGCTGACCGGCGTGCGGATCGAGATCGAGGGCTCGATGATCGCGCTGCTGGCCACCGACCGGTTCCGGCTCTCGCACCGCGAGCTGTCGTGGAATCCCCGCACCCCGGACGAGTCGATGGCTGCGCTGGTGCCCGCCAAGGTCCTGGCCGAGACCGCCAAGTCGCTGACCGCTGGCGCCGAGGTGACGATCGCACTCTCTGCGGGGTCTGCCGGCGAGGGGATCATCGGGTTCGAAGGGTCCGCTTCCGGCGGTACCCGGCGGACGACGACGAGGCTGCTGGATGGTGAGTTCCCCAAGGTGCGCAGCTTGTTCCCGAGTGAGCACCTCACCACGGCCACGGTCGACAAGGCCGCCCTGATCGAGTCGGTCAAGCGGGTGTCGCTGGTCGCCGAGCGCAATACCGCCGTGCAGCTCGCCTTCGCCGACGGTGTGCTCACGCTCGACGCCGGTTCTGGCGATGAGGCCCAGGCATCGGAGTCGATCGAGGCGACGATCCACGGTGAGGACCTGACGACCGGGTTCAACCCGCAGTTCCTGCTCGACGGCCTGACCGCCATCGATGAGGCCGTGGTCGAGCTGGCGTTCACGCAGGCGTCCAAGCCGGTGGTGATCAGCGGTTCCGCAGCCGATGGCGGCGACGACCCAGGTTTCCGCTATCTGCTGATGCCGCGCCGCCTGCTTTCCTGACCGGGCGCCTGACAGGGCGCGCGCCCCCGAACGCACAGCAGGCGTCACTCTCTCCCCATCCTCCAGGAGGACAGATGCACATCGGGCTGATCGGTTTGGGCAAGATGGGCTTCAACATGCGCGAACGCCTGCGCCAGGGAGGGGTCACGGTCACCGGCTACGACCGTAACCCTGATGTGAGCGACGTGGACACCCTCGAGGGGCTCGTGGCTGCACTGCCCGGCCCCAAGGTGGTGTGGGTGATGGTCCCCGCGGGCGACCCGACGCGCGACACGGTGCACGCCCTCGGGGAGCTTCTCGGCGAAGGTGATGTGGTCGTCGACGGCGGCAACTCGCGCTGGACCGATGACCTCGTACACGCCGAATCCCTGGCCAAGAACAAGGTCGGCTATGTCGACTGCGGCGTCTCCGGCGGAGTGTGGGGCCTTCAGAACGGCTATGCGCTGATGTACGGCGGAGCCGAAGGCGACATCGCCAAGGTGCAGCCGGCGTTCGATGCACTCAAGCCCCCCGGCGAGTTCGGCTCGGTGCACGCTGGCGGAGTCGGTGCTGGGCACTTCTCCAAGATGGTGCACAACGGCATCGAGTACGCCGTCATGCAGGCCTATGCCGAGGGCTGGGAGCTGCTGGAGAAAGTCGACCTGGTTGACAACGTGACCGAGGTGTTCCGCTCCTGGCGTGAAGGCACCGTGATCCGGTCGTGGTTGCTCGACCTGCTGGTCAGCGCCCTCGACGAGGACCCCGGCCTGTCTGAGATCCGCGGCTATGCCTCCGACTCCGGTGAAGGCCGCTGGACGGTCGAGGCCGGCATCGAGAACGCGGTGCCCACGCCGGCCATCACCGCCGCGCTCTATGCGCGGTTCGTGTCGCGACAAGACGATTCGCCCGCGATGAAGGCGATCGCGGCGATGCGCAACCAGTTCGGCGGCCACGCGGTCGAGGGGGCGGCCACTTCCCCGGCCGACGCAACGGAACCTTCCGAGCAGGGCTGACCGACCCTGATGTCCGACCGGATCTGAGCGGTGTACGTCGCCCACCTTCTGCTGCACGACTTCCGCTCCTATGACGACGTCGACCTGGCGCTCGAGCCGGGTGCGGGGGTGTTTCTCGGTCGCAATGGTCAGGGCAAGACCAATCTGGTCGAGGCGATCGACTATCTGTCGCGGCTGTCCTCGCATCGGGTGGCCAGCGAACAACCACTCGTGCGAGCCGGGTGTGAGCGGGCGCTGATCCGGGCGTCCGTGGTCAAGGACGGGCGCACCGCCACCCTCGAGGTCGAGATCAACCCTGGCCGCACCAATCGAGCGCGGATCAACAAGTCCCCCCTGCCACGTGCCCGCGAACTCCTCGGGCTGGTCCGGACCGTGGTGTTCTCCCCCGACGATCTGGCGCTGGTCAAGGGCGACCCCTCGGAGCGGCGCGGCTTCCTCGACGATCTGCTGGTGCTGCGGTCGCCGCGGCTAGCTGGAGTCCGGTCGGACTATGACCGGATCCTGCGACAGCGCAACACGCTGCTCAAGTCGCTGCGGGGCCAGCGCTCCGGGTCCTCGTTCGATTCGGCACTGTCGACGCTCGAGGTCTGGGACGGCCAACTCGTGGCCGCGGGCAGCGAGCTCGTGGCCGAGCGCCTGGCGTTGGTCGACGCACTGCGCCCGCACCTGGGCACGGCGTATGCCGCAGTGGCGCGCGGCGCCGGACGGGAGGACGCCACCGCCTCCTACCGCCTTCCGGACGCGCTGGCCGACCGGGCCACCGACAGGGCCACCGACCGGGCCACCGACCGGCCACCGACCGGGCCGCCCTGGCCGAGGGGATGACCGCGGAGTTGGAGCGCCGGCGCCGGGACGAACTCGACCGGGGCATCACCTTGGTCGGGCCGCATCGCGATGACCTTGTGCTCACCCTCGGCAACGACGACCTCCGTTTGCCGGTGAAGGGTTACGCCTCGCATGGGGAGTCGTGGTCGTTCGCGCTGGCGCTGCGCTTGGCGTCGTACGAGCTGTTGCGCGAGGAAGGTGACCATCCGATCCTGATCCTCGACGATGTCTTTGCCGAGCTCGACGAGGGTCGCCGGGCCCAGTTGGCCGCCCTGGTGGTGGGGGCTGAACAGGTGTTGGTGACCGCCGCCGTGGAGGATGATGTGCCCGAGGCGCTGCGCGGCGCCCGGTATGACGTCGCAGGAGGGAGGGTGACCCGTGTCGACTGATTCGTCGGAGCCCGCCGACCCGGACACGCCGTCCGACGCGGACCTCGCCGCGGCGATTCCGGATCCGCGGATCGATGCGCACCGCGACGACGGCCTCGAGTTGGCCCGCGCCCTCACTCGAGGCACCGCGAGTACGGCCGCGCCTCGGCGGCGTTCCTCGCGTCCCTTCGGCGACCGGCCACGGCGGACCAGGGCACGGGTGTCGGGTGCCCGGCCCGACGACCGCGATCCGCAACTGCTCGACGGCGTCGTCGCGCGGATGATCGAGGACCACGGCTGGGCCGACGACCTGAGGGTGCGTGGGTTGTTCGCCCGCTGGCCAGAGTTGGTCGGCGCCCAGGTGGCTGACCACGCCGCCCCGGAGTCGTATGCCGACGGCAAGCTGATCGTGCGTACGGACTCCACCGCTTGGGCTACCCAACTCCGTCTCCTAGCCCCCACGGTGGTGCGCCGACTCAACGAGGAGTTGGGGCACGGCACGATCACGCTGCTGGAGGTGGTCGGCCCGCAGGGGCCGAGTTGGAAGAAGGGCAAGCTATCGGTGCGAGGGGCTCGCGGTCCGCGTGACACCTACGGCTGAGGCGATCTGAGCGGGTCACGACCATATAGGGACTCATTCGCCCCCCTCATCGGGGCCACAAAGCATCCCCAGGGGCCGCTGAGGGCACTATTTGTCCACAGATCCCCCCATCCACCCGACCCACTACGTGGTTTCCGGCCTCTGAGGGGCTATCATGGAGACCGGTCGCGCGCTCCCGGAGCAGCGACCTTCGATCTGTCTCGACCGATCATCGTGAGTGTTCGAATCCCCTGCTGACTCCAAGGCAGCCGAAGTGAAGAGGGTGTCCGTGGCCGACGAGCGCGAGCCAACTCCCAGCGAGACCACCGCGTCTCCTCCCCCGACCAGTTCCGCCGCCACAGCTCCGGAGAAAGCTCCCGTGTCGACGTTGACGTCCAACGCGGTCTCGGCAGAGTACGACGCCTCGGCGATCCAGGTGCTCGAGGGCCTCGAAGCCGTCCGCAAGCGCCCCGGCATGTACATCGGCTCCACCGGTGAGCGCGGCCTGCATCACCTGATCTGGGAGATCGTCGACAACGCCGTCGATGAGGCGTTGGCCGGTCACTGTGACCGGATCGTGGTGACGCTGATGGCCGACGGCGCGATCCGTGTCGAGGACAACGGTCGCGGCATCCCCACCGACACCGCACCAGGTCAAGAGATGCCGGCCGTCACGATGGCGCTCACCATGCTGCACGCGGGCGGCAAGTTCGGCGGAGGCGGCTACAAGGTCTCCGGCGGCCTGCACGGTGTCGGCGTCTCGGTCGTGAACGCGTTGGCAAGCCACCTGATCGTCGACGTCAAGAACCGCGGCCACCTGTGGCGGCAGAGCTTCACCATCGGCGTCCCCGACGGCGAGCTCCAGCAGGTACGGCCTCTCGAACCGGGGGAAGGCACCGGCACCACGGTGACCTACTGGGCCTCGGAGACCATCTTCGAGACCACCCACTACTCGTTCGAGACCATCACCCACCGGTTCCGCGAATACGCCTTCCTCAACAAGGGCCTGGAGATCGTGGTCCGTGACGAGCGCCCGGTCGCCGACGAACTCCTGGCCGCGGTCGAGGACGAAACCATCGACAACGCCATCGACCAGGCCGGCGCCGATGCGATCCGCAAGGGCGAGACCGGCGGGATCGAGCGGGTCTTCAAGTACGACCGGGGGCTCGTCGACTACGTCGAGCACCTGAACCGCCGTAAGGAGCACGCCAACCCCACGGTCATCAACTTCGAGGCCGAGATGCCCGACGCCAGCGGCAATCACATGTCGCTGGAGATGGCGATGCAGTGGAACACCACCTTCACCGAGTCGGTGCATACCTTCGCCAACACCATCAACACCCACGAGGGCGGCACGCACGAAGAGGGGTTCCGGGCGGCGCTGACCACCTTGATCAACAACTTCGGTGAGCAGTGGAACCTGATCAAGAAGAAGGAGGATCGGGTCACCGGCGACGACATCCGCGAGGGTCTGACCGCGATCATCTCGATCAAGCTGGGCGAGCCGCAGTTCGAGGGGCAGACCAAAACCAAACTGGGCAACACCGAGGCGAAGGGCTTCGTCCAGCGGATCGTCAACGACCAACTCGGTGCCTGGTTGGAGCAGAACCCCGCCGAAGGCAAGGACATCGTCCGCAAGGCGCAGGCCGCAGCGTCGGCGCGCGTCGCCGCCCGCAAGGCGCGCGACCTGGCCCGCAACCGCAAGGGGCTGCTCGGTGGCGGCGGTCTGCCCGGCAAGCTGTCCGACTGCCAGTCGACCAACCCCGAGGAGTGCGAGGTCTTCATCGTCGAGGGTGACTCGGCGGGTGGGTCCGCCCGGCAGGGGCGCGATCCCCGCATCCAGGCGATCCTCCCGATCCGCGGCAAGATCCTCAACGTCGAGAAGGCCCGGATCGACAAAGTGCTGGGCAACAACGAAGTGCAGGCGATCATCTCCGCGCTCGGCACCGGCATCCACGAAGAGTTCAACAAGGACAAACTGCGCTATCACAAGGTGGTGCTGATGGCCGACGCCGACGTCGACGGCCACCACATCAACACCCTGCTGCTGACGCTGTTGTTCCGCTTCATGAAGCCCCTGATCGAGAACGGCAACGTCTACATGGCCCAGCCGCCGCTCTACCGGCTGCGCTGGAACAAGCCGGCCGAGCACGAGTTCGTCTACTCCGACGCCGAGCGCGAGGCGCTGACCCGCGACGGGTTGGAGCAGGGCAAGAAGTTGCCCAAGGAGAACCCGGTCCAGCGCTACAAGGGTCTGGGCGAGATGAACGCCAAGGAGCTGTGGGAGACCACGATGGACCCCAGCCAGCGGCTGATGCTGCAGGTGACGCTCGAGGACGCCGCGCAGGCAGACGAGATCTTCTCGATCCTGATGGGCGAGGACGTCGAGCAACGGCGCTCGTTCATCCAGCGCAACGCCAAGGACGTTCGCTTCCTCGATATCTAAGAATCTAGCGATCACATTAGACTCCCGTAGAAGAAGAGAGAAACCGTGACGGAGACTCCCACCGACGGCGCCACCCCCCTGGGCGGTCGGATCGAGCCGGTCGAACTACAGACGTCGATGCAGCGTGCCTACATCGACTACGCCATGGCAGTCATCGTCGGGCGCGCGCTACCCGACGTCCGCGACGGCCTCAAGCCGGTGCACCGCCGAGTGCTCTATGCGATGTACGACGGCGGCTACCGTCCCGACCGCGGCTTCTCCAAGTGCAGCCGCGTCGTCGGCGACGTGATGGGTCAGTACCACCCGCACGGCGACACCGCGATCTACGACACCTTGGTGCGGCTGGCGCAGCCGTGGGTGATGCGCGCGCCGCTGATCGACGGGCAGGGCAACTTCGGTTCCCCGGGCAACGACTCCGCCGCGGCCATGCGCTACACCGAGTGCAAGATGGCGCCACTGGCCCTGGAGATGGTCCGCGACATCGAGCAGGACACCGTCGACTTCCAGCCCAACTATGACGGCCGCTCCCAGGAGCCGGTCGTGTTGCCGGCCCGGTTCCCCAACCTGCTGGTCAACGGTTCCGCCGGCATCGCGGTGGGCATGGCCACCAACATCCCGCCGCACAATCTGCGCGAGGTCGCGGCGGGGGCGATCTGGGCGCTCGAGCACCCCGACGCCACCCGCGAGGAGCTGCAGGAAGCCCTGATCGAGACGATCAAGGGCCCCGACTTCCCCAACGGCGCGCTGATCGTCGGCCGCCAAGGCATCGAGCAGGCCTATCGCACCGGACGCGGCTCGGTCACCCAGCGCGCGGTCATCGAGGTCGACGAGGACACCAAGGGCCGCACCTGCTTGGTGATCACCGAGTTGCCCTACATGGTCAACCCGGACAATCTGGCGCTCAAGATCGCCGAACTCGCCGATTCCGGGCGGGTCCAGGGCATCTCCGACGTTCGCGACGACACCTCCGACCGCACCGGCCAGCGGCTGGTGATCGTGCTGAAGCGCGACGCCGTCGCCCGGGTGGTGCTCAACAACCTGCTGAAGCACACCGAGCTGCAGACCAACTTCTCAGCCAACATGCTCGCGCTCGTCGACGGCGTGCCGCGCACGCTGAGCGTCGACCAGTTCATCAGCAACTGGGTGACCCACCAGATCGAGGTCATCCAGCGCCGGACCCGCTTCCGGTTGCGCAAGGCCGAGGAAGAGGCGCACGTCCTGCGCGGGCTGGTCAAGGCCCTCGACGCGCTCGACGACGTGATCGCGTTGATCCGCCGCTCGCCCGACGTGGACGACGCCCGCACCGGCTTGATCGAATTGCTCGAGATCGACGAGATCCAGGCCAACGCCATCCTGAACATGCAGCTACGGCGGCTGGCGGCGCTCGAGCGTCAGAAGATCATCGACGAGTTGGCGAAGATCGAGGTGGTCATTGCCGACCTCGAGGACATCTTGGCCAACGAGGCGCGGCAGCGGCAGATCATCATCACCGAGCTCACCGAGGTGGTCGACAAGTACGGCACCGAACGCCGCACCCAGATCATCGCGGCCGACGGCGACCTCTCGATGGAGGACCTGATCCCCGATGAGGAGCTGGTCGTCTCGATCACACGCGGCGGCTACGCCAAACGCACCCGCGCCGACGCCTACCGCACCCAGAAGCGCGGCGGCAAGGGCGTGCGCGGCGCGACCCTGCGCGGCGACGACGTCGTCCAGCACCTGATGGCGACGACCAACCACCACTGGCTGCTGTTCTTCACCACCGCTGGGCGGGTCTATCGCACCAAGGCCTACAACCTGCCGGAGGCCTCGCGCGACGCCAAGGGCGGTCACGTCGCCGGCCTGCTGTCCTTCCAGCCCGACGAGTCGATCGCGCAGGTGCTGGCGATCCGCGACTACGAGCAGGCGCCCTACCTCGTGCTGGCCACCAAGAACGGCCTGTGCAAGAAGACCCGCCTGGGCGACTACAACTCCCCGCGCCAAGCCGGCGTGATCGCGATCAACTTCCGCGAGGACGACGACGAGCTGATCGGCGCCGAGTTGGTGAACGCCGACGACGACATCTTGCTGGTCTCACGCCGAGGGCAGGCGATCCGGTTCCGCGCCGACGACACCCAGTTGCGGCCGATGGGTCGAGCGACCTCCGGCGTCGCCGGCATGAAGTTCCGCGGCGGCGACTCGGTGTTGTCGATGTCGGTGATCCGCGCCGCCCAGGTGGCCGCCGAAGAGGCGGCCGAGTCCGGGTCGGTCGAGCCGGGTGGGTCGGTCGAGTCGGGTGGGTCGGTCGAGCCGAGTGGGTCGGTCGAGCCGAGTGGGTCGGTCGAGCCGGTGGGTCGGTCGAGCTTGTCGAGACCACCCCGCCGGTCTCACCGCAGTTCGTCTTCACCATGACCGACGGCGGATTCGCCAAGCGCAGCCGGATCTCGGAGTACCGCCTGCAGTCGCGCGGCGGGCTCGGCATCAAGGCGATGGCGCTCACCAACGAGGATCGTGGTGGGCTGGTCGGCGCCTTCATCGTCGAGGACGGCGATGAGATCTTGTCGATCACTCAGAACGGTCAGGTGGTCCGCAGCCCGATCAATGCCGACTTCCGACCCACCGGGCGATCCACGATGGGCGTCAAGTTCGTCACTCCGAAGTCCGGCGATGCCGTTGCGGTCGTGACCCGCTCCGTCGAGGTCACCGTGGTCGACGACGTGGCCGTCGAGCCGGGCGAGGAAGGTGTGGCTGAACCGGTCGCTGAGTCCGCGGGCGAGACGACCGAATCCGAATAATCGACTTCGGATGCAACAATCGACGGTGGTGACGATGGTGAGGCGTCGGCGGGAGAACTTTCCGAGGACGTCTGACCGCCGACGAGGACTGGAAGTGAGATGCCATGAACGACCGCCCCGCACAGCCGGGACAGCCGACTCAGGCCACCCCACGCCCGAGTGCTGGCAAGGCCGACCCTGGCGAGGCCACTCGCAAGGTCCGGATCACCGAGCAAGCGCCCGCGAAGAGCACTGCGGCTGCGCCCTCGAAGACCGCCCCTACCGCTCCCGAAGCCGCTGACAAGCCGGCCAAACCGGCCAAGCGCACGTTGCCGCCGCCGCCTCCTCCCGCACCGGAGAAGCCCAAGCGGACCTCCGCCTTCCGCACCTCCATCACGCGGCTGAAGGACGAGGCGACCTCGCGGGTCGGGCGCGCGGAGGCCGCAGAGGCAGCGCGACCGAAGACCGAGCCGCTCGCGGAGGCCGCCGGGGCCGCGAGCGCCAAGGCGAAGGGGCTGAAGGATGGGGCACCGAAGCCGCCAACCTCGACCCCCACGTCGAATCCCGCAACGCAGCGGACCTCCGCTGCCGCTGCGGCAGGAGCCGACACTCAGGTTCGAGCCGCGGGCACCGCCGGCGCAGCCTCAGCGCCCGGGTTTCGGATGCCGGGCAAGAAGACCGCCGCCGCGCCGCCGCAGGATCGGCCCAGAGCCACGCCCGTCGCTCGGCCCGCAGCGCGCCCGGCGCGCCAGGTGCGCCGCGCACGTTTGCGGCTGACCCGAATTGATCCTTGGTCGGTGATGAAGACGTCGTTGCTGCTCTCGATCGCCTTCGGCATCGCCACATTGGTATCCGTCATGGTGGTCTGGACGGTTCTCGACGCAGCAGGGGTGTGGGACTCCATCAACTCCACCGTGCGCCAGGTCGTCGGCAGCGAAGCGTCCTCGGACTTCGACGTCACCGACTACGTCAACACCTCGCGTGTGCTCGGGGTGACCACGCTCGTGGCGATCACCGACGTCGTCCTGATCACCGCCTTGGCCACGCTGGGATCCTTCCTCTACAACATGGCTGCGGCCCTGCTCGGAGGCATCGAGATGACGCTCGCCGAGGACCAGCGCTGAGCCTCACTGCCTGGCCCGGCCGCGACACATGGCGGGGTGGCCCGGTCGTTTTGTCGGGCGCGCGCGTGGTGGGGTAGATTTCGGCGTCGTCGTGACCCGGGCCTATAGCTCAGACGGTTAGAGCGCTTCCCTGATAAGGAAGAGGTCACAGGTTCAAGTCCTGTTAGGCCCACCCCGGAACGTCAGTGCACGTGTTGGACCTCATCGAGGAGCAGGCAGATGAAGAAGCTGATCTTGGTCATCCTCGCGGCGGCCGGTGCGGTCTACGCGAAGAAGAAGATGGACGCCGGCAAGTCCGAACAGGCACTGTGGGCCGAGGCAACCGACCCGGTCTCACAGGACTGAGCGTCTCCCGGCCGCTGGCTGATCCCAGCGCCCATTCAGCACCACCTGGGGGCCTTGGCGCAATTGGTAGCGCACCTGCTTTGCAAGCAGGGGGTTGCGGGTTCGAGTCCCCTAGGCTCCACCAGCAAAACCCCAGGTCAGCCTGGGGTTTTGTTCTTTCTGAAGTGTTCCGGTCGACCTCGTGGCTCGCCTCTAGGGGGACTGGTGGGGAAAGCGCGCGGGCCCCTCCACCGCTGAAGGCGATGAGAGCATCCGGTTGTCCACTCCGACGGTGTCACGTTCGGGCATGATCACGAACTGGCACGGCGGACTTCGCGCCACCGGCAAGTCTTCGGCGAGCGCGACGCCGCGCCGACTACTCAGCCCCTTCGACAGTGTCTGGGATTAAGAATTGGGTGAGTAGTTCGTCCAGTTCGGCCGCGGCGGCTGCCGTCAGATCCGTGGCCTCCCCCTGCTTCTTAAGAGCCCGCCTCAGGTGACGGCCGGCCGCCACATCAGCCCGTCGAGCCGCTGCTTCCTTTTCGCGCACGAGTTGCAACCGACTGATGACCTCGCGTAGTTGCAGATTCTCTGCACGCAGAGTGGACCGGTCCTCGTCGCTGCTGCGTCCACCGTTCAGGGTCGAGGCGTCAGAATCTAAGCGCGACCAACTACCAACTGGAGGACTGGCACGGTACCGCTTGATGCTCGCGAGCGTCACTGTGCGGCGACCTAGTCGATCGGCACTCGCTCCATGCCCGGTGGAGGGCCCTTGGCAACCCCCAAACACCGCGTTCTGTGAGCCGGTCGTCCTCGTCCAGCACGCCGAGGTCCTGCCATAGCGGTGTCAGGTGGAGAAGGGCCATCTCGAGCACGCTCAGGTGACCTTCGCGGTCTTCGATCTCTCCCTCGATGTCATCCAGCAGGTCGACGTCCGTCTGCACGCGTCGAGGATCTAGGACAGTGCCTGGCCCACGGCGTACGGCGCCGAGCGCCAGTCCGAGCCAGTCGGCGTGTTGGAGCGCCATCACCGCCGACACCGCCTCGACCTCATGCTCCTCGGGATCCTCAGAAGGCGAGATGGTCTCGGCGAGTTGGCCGACCCAGCGGGCGTCGTCGTCAGCAAGGCTGCCGCGAACGCCGGGCACTCGCTCGGCGAGATATTCGGCTGCGGCGCGATCGACGGCCTCCCACTCATCAAGGAAGGCATCGAGCTCGGCTTCGGAGACGTTCCACGCGTCAGACATGAACCCAACGTTAGATCGACGCACGGGCCCTGTCGTGCCGTCGCAAGTCCGACACTCGAGGTCCCACGCCGCTTGGCGGCATGACGTTCGCCGCCTTGCGGCCACAGGACAGCCGCTTCGCGGCGGGGCGCAGTGGCCGTTTCGCGGCGGTATGACGCAGGGTTGACACTGACATCCGTGCCTTCCATGAAGTTGTCGGAGGTCTCGTCAATGCTCTACGCATGGAACTACTGATCACCGTGCTGCCAGGCGTTCTCTCCGGCCTGGTCGGCAGCTACGCCGGCTACCGCTTGTCCGGCCGCGCTTCGCGTGCTGCCCAGTCGCGAGCCGTCTGCCGCGAAGCAGCCGCTGACTTGAGCGCGCCCATTCGAGACCTGCGCAGCATGACTCGCCGATGGGGGCGCGTCGAGGTCGCTCAGGGCGAAGTCGGCTCGGCCGTACTCGCCTGGTCCGAGGCGTTCGATCGGCAAGGTCATCGACTACCCGTGGAGTGGCGGCACGCGGGCCGTAGCGTTCGAGCCGCGGTGGGCGAGGTATTCGGTGGCGTCGTGATGGCCGACCTACGACCGGGTATGGCTGCTTATCCTCTGGCAGATCCGGACTTCAAATGGCAGGACTTTGCGGACGAGTACCTGACTTACGTGCTCGACGCGATCGTCAGATGGGGCGATGGCGAGCGTTCAGCGCGGAGGCTTCGAGATTTTGACGCGTGGCTTAAGGCAACGGGGCGCCGGGATCAGATCCCAGTCCACTGTAGCGGCGATATGACGCTGCGTGGCACTCGACGACTTCGGTCGACGGGCGGAGCGGTCGTCAGAGGCTAGTTCCTGCAATGATCCCGTGGCATGGGCGACCTCTTGAATCAGGTGGGTGACTTCCTCGATGGCGCAGCTGCGAGTCCGAAGTTGGCGCTGATCCCCGTCGGCGTGGCCATCCTTGCCGTGCTCGGCTACGTCGTGAATCGTCGTGGTGCCAAGACGTCGCGCCGTTCCTTAGCGTTGGCGGAGCGTCAGGAGGCACGGCGAGAGGCGCTCCTGGACATCCGGCTAATCTCCGCCACCTGCGAGATCAACGACGATGAGCGGACCTACGTATACGACCTAGTGATACGGAATCCGTCGGACAGGGCAAACTCAATTGCCGAGGCTGAGTTGTGGCTTGAGTACAACGTCGGTGGCTCTGTGCTGAACGTCAAAGCGCCCTGGCTTCCGAGCTGATCTGCTCCGCCCTCCGGCCAGTTGAGTCTGCCGATTGCTCTCGCCGCGAACGGATCCGAGGCGGGTTCCTTGCAGATCACCGTGGCGCAGGCATTGGTCGAGGGACGCTCCATTGAGCGGCTGCAGCTCGTCCTTACAGACACCTTCGGGACCGCCTTTACCCTGCCGTCAGAGTTCGTTCAAGAGCGCATATCCCACGTAGAGGAGACAGGTGACTGAGAAGCGGAAGGAGCGCATCCCGCTCAGCATCGTCATGCCAGTCGTGGCTGACGGTGCGCTGGCAATCAGGGGGCAAGTCGGAGGGCGGTTGGTCCCCGTCGTCATGGTCGACATGACAGTTCGTCCTGACGTGGCGGAGCTGGTGCGCGTTCACGAGCATCTGGGCATGGGCGACTGCTTCTCGCAGTGGGCACAGACGGGCAACCGTTTGGTGCTGCGCCTGCGCTTCGAGCGGCCGATCGAACTGGCCATTGGCCTGGCGTTCGAACTTCCTCGACAGGCTGACTTGGTGGACCAGGTCATTTCGGCCAGGGCGGTTTACCTGCAACACGGCGTCGAGGGCGACACGATGTCTACGACAATGGGCAACGCGAGACTTGTGATCGAGCTTCCACCGACAGGTTTCGAAAAGGAGTGGGAACGTCTGTTTCCGGCATCCCTCACGCGGGAGTTTCGCGGTCAGGGCCTAAAGCGTGCGGCGGCGAAACAGGCTGCCCGAGAAATGGTCAAGAGATGGCGCGAGTTCGGATCGATCAAGATGGATTGAGGGCGCCCGCCGCGGCCGCGTCTCTCACGGGCAGCGCGACCCGTGGCATTGACCGACTCGTTGAATTAGCTGACCCTCTACCAACAAGCCACGGCCTCAGTTGGCCTTCACCGGTCCAATCGCGACAGGAGACCTCCGGACATTGCCCGCAGACATCGCGCCAGCGGTCGCAAGACGTTGAACTCGACCGCAAGGAAGTTGACCTCCTGCGGGTGGCGTGATCCCCGTGGAGTGGTCCAGCTGATGTGAGAGTCCCAGAGCCCATGATTGGGCGAGGAGGATGATCACGATGAAACGTCACCGGCATACCCCTGAGCAGGTGGTCCGCAAGCTCGCCGAGGGTGAGCGGATCCTCAACGGCGGAGGCGACCTGGCTACTGTCCTGCGGACTCTGGAGATCTCCGAGGCGACCTGGAACAGGTGGCGGGCCCAGTACGGCGGGATGAAGGCATCGAGGCGAAGCGGCTCAAGGAGCTCGAGGCCGAGAACGCCCGGCTCAAGAAGCTGGTCGCGAACCAGGCCCTGGACATCGACATGCTCAAGGAGCTGGCTGAGGGAAACTTCTGACCCCGGACCGTCGCCGCAGAGCCGCAGGCCATCTGCAGCAGCGGTTCGGGGTTTCCCAACGACGAGCCTGCCGGGTCATTGGCACGCATCGATCGACGTGTCGGCTTCCGGCCCGGCCACGGCCCGATGAGGAGGCCCGGCTTCGTGCCGAGCTCCGACGGATCGCCAGGAAGCATCCACGGTGGGGCTGGCGGATGGCCTACCGGCTGCTGCGTCGCGACACCACGAGCCCGTGGACGACGGTCAACCACAAGCGCGTCCAGCGGTTGTGGCGCGAGGAAGGGCTCCGTCGCCCGGTCCGCACCCGCAAGCGCCGCCGCAGGCGCACCGAGGACTCCCAACGGCTCCGCGCCGTCCACCCCAACCACGTGTGGGCCATCGACTTCCAGTTAGACTCCACCAACGACGGCCGTCAGCTGAAGTCCCTCCACGTGGTCGACGAGCACACCCGAGAGGCCCTGGCGATGCGGGTGGGTCGCTCCTGCACCGCCGATGAAGTCGTCGAGACCATCACCGCCCTGGTCGCCCTCCGCGGTGCGCCCGTGCACCTGCGGATGGACAACGGCCCAGAGATGATCGCCTGGGCGATCCGCGACTACTGCCGACTGGCCGGCGTCCGGACCACCTACATCGAACCCGGCTCCCCGTGGGAGAACCCCTTCGTGGAGTCCTTCAACAGCCGGGCCCGCGACGAGCACTTCAACGTCGAGGAGTTCGCTACCCTGCACGAAGCCCAGGTCCTCACCGAGGCCTGGCGAACCGAGTACAACACCTACCGGCCGCACTCCTCGCTGAGGGACCTCACCCCCGCCGAGTACGCAGCCACCTGGACCAGCCCAACCCAACCAGCACTCTCATAACGGGTGGACCAGTTCATGGGGTC
>CAWAGO010000005.1:60000-1293698 GCA_963781605.1 uncultured Actinomycetota bacterium | reverse complement strand
CCAGATAGACGCAACTCGAGGCTAGGCTCTGACCGCACGTCATGCTCATTGCAGCGGGGCGGCAGCGGCAATCGTGCCTTCCGGCTGTATCGGTGCAATCGACAGCTCGCGGTTACCCAATCCGTGCCGCCTAGCGAATCGCCGGCACGGCATCCATCACTGCGACTCCACTGTGCCCGCCCGTGAGCGGCGGTCGGCTTCGCCTCTCAGGGGCAGGACACGTTCGGGTTCCAGTCCGCGAAGACACCGGACGGGTTGTGCTTCCAGATCCACGCGTGATGGATGTACCAGCCGAGTGCGGGGTTGAGGACGTGCATGTCCATGCCGAGCACCGAGGGCACCCCCGGGTTGCCCGAGGCTTCCCAGACATCCGGAGGCACCACCCACTCGACGCCCACCAGACGGAGCTGCCCGTTCGGGCCGGGCGCGTAGACCAGCCCTTCGGGCCGCAGCGGATCCTCCCTGGCGTCGTCCATCAGGTCCTCGTTGAAGAAGTGGTAGCCCATGGCGCCATCCGTCGGGTGGGAGATGCATCCGGTGACCAGGCCGCGATAGCCGAGCTGGTATCCCGCTGCAATCGCCACGTCCAACCGGTGGTAGGCGGCGGTGGCGCGTCGGATCTGCGCGAGCTGGTGGTGCTGACCATCGTGCCCGTCCCCAGACCTTGGCCCATCCGCCGAGGCTGGCACGTAGGCAAGAAGCGCCACCACCAGCCCCAGAATCGCGGTCGCGGTGACTCGCTTGATCGATCTCATCGTCAACTCCATTCCGGGTGGAGACTTCGCCTCACCCCTCGCGACCAGGCTGGGAGAAAGCGGTATCAGCAAGGTATCGGCTGTTCGCGTAGACGGGGCCGGCCTGGAATCGCCTTCTCAGATGAACTTGGGCTGTTCGGCCATGACACGGTCACTGGCCCAGCAACGGTCGCGGATCGCCCATGCCAGCGCGGCCGCCCCAGGCCACGGCGAACGTCAGCGCGGAAGCAAAGCCGCCTGAACGTCTGGACGGTGTCAACGACGAGTGAAACGGGCCCCTTTTCGGCAGGATTCAGGTTCTAGGGGTCAACTCTGTGCCGCGTCAACAAGGGCTGCACGCACAGAACAGGCGACCACACGCCACCTTGAGTACCACCTTCGTCCCACCTCGGCACCGTCCCTTGGCCAGGCGTCCCGCATCCCACCGCGCAGGTGGCTACGGCATATCGCCGCGAAGGCGGCCAGGTTCTACCGCCGTCAGACTGCGCGGGCTCTATCCGCCGTCCGAGGTGCCAGACGTCAGGACGGCCGGGCGCGTCTACCCTCAGTCTGTGTCTTCCAAGTCAGATCGTCGGGCCGCCCGCGAGACGGTCGGCGCCTACCACGAGGAGCAACTCGGTGAGCTCGTCGGCCACGTCAGGCTGGCCGTCGAACGCCATGAGGCGGGTGAGATCGACGCGTTCGCCGTCGACGAAGTTGATCTTCCAGTACTCGCGAGCAGCGAAGGAACTCTGGAAGTTCTGCAACATCGGACATGTGGAAGTAACTGCCCGGATGATTCGTGATGATCACCCGAGCGACTGGTGGGATCGCGGTGCGCGCCGGAGACGCTGATGGCCCAAGCGGAGTCAATGCTCTGCCAGGCTGCCCCACTTCGCCGCGTATTCGGCGCACCCGATGGCAGCGTCCCGCGCACCCGGCCCGAGCGTCTCTGTGCCCGCCGGGCCTAATCATCCCCGGCCACCGTGTCGCGGCGAGGGCTTCTGGCCCTAGTGGTCCTGCCCTTGGCCGGGCACCATGAAGGTGATGGGGAGGTAGTCCGGTGATGCTGAGGAGTTCTGGAGGCTTCCTGGCTAGGACGACGCCGGGGTCGCGGGAAGTGGGCACGGGGTGTGCCCGAGCGCACCGGACCCGATCGGCGGTCGCCGCGGGGTCGGTGGCCCTGTTGGTGGCTCTGGTCGGATGCGCCACGGACTCAACGACCGCTCCTGCGAGCCCCGCGTCCGCTCCCTCAATCCTTGCCACGACCGCACCTGCGGCGGTCCCGCTGTCACCGGACGCCCTGCTGACGGCTGCGCAGGTGCCGGCTTGGAACGAGGCGATGGGTTGGGTCGAGCAGCAGCTCCCACCCGGGGTCAGCGCCCTGAAGCTATGCGTGCTGCCGAACGCCGAATCCCTGGGTGCCCTCCAGGTACTGACGCGTGATTTCCAGGCCGCCGGCGTCGAGGATCCCGGGACGACATCCGATCCTGGGTGGCCCGCGTCCTACGCTGTCAACGAGGTGGCCAAGTTTCCCGACAAGGCCGCGGCTGCCGCGGCGGTCGGAGCCTGGGAGGACGCCACGCGGGGCTGCACCCCTGGACCTTCATTCACCAACGTCCAGAGCTTCCGGATCAGCGACCTGCCGACCGGCTCGACTTGGACCGCCGCCGCCTCCGACCTGAGCAGCGCATGCCCCGAATGCATGCGCTTCGAGTTCCTCGGCTTCGCCTCGAAGGGTGCAGCAACCACGATGGTGGGGTTCTCCCTGACCGGGCAGGACGCCAACTACGAAGGTGACCCGCTCGCCGACTCCATGGACGCCGCGCTCGCACGTCTGCCGTAGCGGGGGCGGGTTGCCGGCGGTCCAGCCCTGCCCTGATCCACCGATCGCTGGCGCTGAGCGCCGGCACCCAGGAGTGTTCTGCATGGACCCGGACCATTCGAGATCTTGGGTCAGGACGTCCGAGGATGGAGAGGGCTGTGGAGGGTGAAGGACTGCTTCGTAGCCCGCTTCGGAAGACACGGTGAGTCCGGCCGCCGCACGTGCCGGCCGGGGAGGAGGTTGGCGATGCACTGTTTCCGGTTTGCCGCAGAACTCTTCATGGCCGACTTCGGCCACGCCTGGACCCGCATCGAGAGGCATGCTGGTGAGACATTCACGACGGCGACCGGCCTCCCGTTCACCTACCGAGTGCCGGGCAACCACCTCAAGGTTTCTCGCGATGGTCGCGAGATCAACCGCTCGCTGTCACGGACCAGCGAGGAAACGTGATGGTCAAGCCTTTGCAGAGGTGGAGGTTGTACAGGGCCATCCGCGGCACCCGCGCTCGGTTGGCGCATGCGTGGTGGAAGCCATCGAATGGACCATGCGGATCCTGCACTACCTCAGTTCGATGGGCGTGCACCGCGCGCGCCGCCACCCTCGCAGCATTGCGACCGGGGTGACCGGCGGGTCCACCGCTGGGACTCAGCGGTACAGCACGGCCCACCCGCGGGGCTCCAGCCGGACCTGCTGCGCGGCCGGGTCGATCTGCCCGGCGCCGGCGACCACCTCGGTGGCGTCGGCGCAGGGCAGCGTGACCTCCTCGTCGGCGAGGTTGAGCGCGACCACGACGGCGGCGTCATCGCGACCCGAGCGCAGCACGAGCTGCTCGTTCGCGGTGTGCACGACGTCGGCGCGGGCGGAGACCAGCCACGGCTCGCGGCGGCGTAGGCCGATCAGCTGCTGGTGCACCTGGCGGGTGCGGCGGGCGATCTCGTCGAGCTCGTCCTCGCGGGGCGGGGTGGGCGCGAGCTCGGGCCGTACGGCGTCGTCGCCGCCGAGCCGCTCCTCCTTGACGCCGATCGCGCCGTCCTCGTCGCCGGCGTACACGCTCGGCACGCCACCGACGGCGAAGAGGACCGCGAGCGCGTGCGGGACCAGGTCGGCGCCTACCGCGGAGGCGATCCGGGTGACGTCGTGGTTGCCGACGAAGGTGGCCGGCACCGAGGTCTCGAGCAGCGCCGAGTGGCGCTCGACCGCGTGGGCGAGCTCGAAGAGGTTGCGGTCGGCGATGCCGTGCCAGATCCCCTGCCACAGCTCGTAGGCCGTGAGCGAGTCGATAGTGGACTCGCGCACGACCTGCGCGGCGTCGCCGTGGATCACCTCGCCGAGGAACCAGGCGTCGGGGTGCTGCTCGCGCACCCGCGACAGCACCTGCGCCCAGAAGGCCGGCGGGACGGCGTACGCCGCGTCGAGGCGCCAGCCGTCGACACCCCGGGCCAGCCAGTGATCCATCACGTCGGCGACCCAGTCGACGACCGCCGGGGAGTCGTGGTCGAGGGCGACCAGGGCCTCGTGGCCCTCGAAGACGTCGGCGCGCACCGGGTCGCCGGGGCTCCAGCCGCTCCAGTCGATGCGGAACAGCGACGCGGTCCCGGCGTCCGGGCCCTCGGCCTCGACCTGCTGGAAGGCCGGGTGGGTCCGACCTACGTGGTTGAAAACGCCGTCCAGGAGCACCCGCAGCCCGCGCTCGTGGGCCGCCGCGACCAGCCGGTCGAGGTCGGCGGCGTCGCCGAGGCGGGGGTCGATGCGACGGTGGTCGACCGTGTCGTACCCGTGCGTGGCCGAGGCGAAGACCGGCCCCAGCAGCAAGCCGTTGAGCCCCAGGTCGAGGACGTGGTCGAGCCAGGCCTCGAGCCGGCCCAGCCGGTGCACGATCGGTTCGTCGGGGCCGCCGAGCGGCGAGTCGCCGGAGGCGGGTCGGATCGGGGCGCCGACGGCTCCGAGCGGATAGACGTGCCACCACATCACGTGGTCGGTCCACGACGGCATCGTTGGTCTCCTCGGTACGGCGGGCGGGACTGGCCAGCCTACGCAGCCGGAGAACCAGTGGTCGTTCCGGAGGGGGAGCGGCCATCGGTGCGGCACGAGCGATCGCTCGCAGTACTCGACTCGCGTCCCGAAGCCGATCCGCGTTCTCCCGGAGGACCAGGGGACCGGCCTCCTGGAATGGGCTTGGGCGGCGAGCCGACTCTCGTCCTCCCGGGGCTACTGGTTGGCGTCGGTGTGCCCTGACGGGCGCCCGCATGTGATGCCGGTCTGGGCGGTGTTCATCGGTGACCGGGTCTGGTTCTCCTCGGGGCCACGGTCGCGGAAGGTCGCCAACATTCGACGCGGTCCGGGTGTCGTGATCACGACGGATGATGCCGTTTCGCCGGTGATCGCTGAAGGTGAAGCGCACGAGGTGACCGATCCAAGACTGGGCGGACGAGGCGGAGTCCGGCTACGACGTCGACGAGTTGCGACGGCGCGGACGTGGTCGTCCTGGACGCGGAGCCGAGCCGATGCAGGTGGTTGCTGTCCGGCTGACCGCCGAGGAGTTGGAGTCGCTTGATGCGGCCGCAGCCGAGAACAACATGAGCAGGTCCGAGGCCATCCGGGCTGCACTGGCCCGTCTCGGGGCGTGAAGGTCCACCCGAGCGCGCTCAAGCACGGAGCCTCGACCGAGGACGCCGTACAGGCAGCTGAGTGGTCGCTCTGGATCGAACCGCTCGATGGTGACTGCCCGCCAGAGGGGGAACTGCGACTCGGGTTCGACACCAACGCGCGGCTGTTGGAGACGGTCGTTCTGTACCTGGACCTGCTGCCCTAGCCTCACGAGCAAAAGTGGGGCGAAGACGCTGCACCGTTGCGTGCCTCTCGTTGTCGATGAGGCGGCACACGTCGAGCAAGTTTCGGTTCACCCTGACTATGCCCACCAAGGACGCGGACGCCGGTTGTTGGACGCAGCGGAAGCGTGGGCCCGACAGCAAGGGCTGAAAGTGATGACGCTGACCACCGTCACCGACATACCGTGGAACCGGCCGTACTACGTCCGTCTTGGGTTCCAGGTTGTTCCAGAGAACGAGTGGACACCGGGCCAGCGACGCATCCGAAAGTATGAAGCTACGCTCGGCCTCGACAAGTGGCCCCGCGTCGTGATGCAGCGTCACATCTCCATGGGCGACTCGACCGTTGATGGATCCCCATACGAGACAGCTGAGTACCAACCCGGACCCACGTCTATCCGCCGCAAGGCAGAGAATGCGGCCTCCCGCCCGATGGCAACCGAGTCTGAGACGAGCTAATCAGCCGCAGAAGAGGCCTGCGAACAGCCCACCCCGCGTGGCAACCAGAGTCTGGGCAGTCCCGCCTGAGTTTCCTGCGGAAGCGGTGGGCCATATGGCTGTCACAGTGCGCTGCGGAATCCGGGCCAGACTTCGGCGGCGGCGGCGGCGACGGCGAGCCCGCCCGAACGGTCAGAGAGCGTTGAGTGTCACCCACTCATTGAGCACCTGCAAGTCCTCCGCGCCGAAAACCTCACGGAACTTTAGGAAAGCTTGCATTGTCCAGTCCTGCCCGGTCGCGTCAGTGACGACACCGCGCGACTTCACCTTCAAGTTGATCGCGCTTTCGGTCACATTGATGATCGGGCGCTGTTTCGCCGTGCCGGTTGCGAGCGGGACGATCTCTACGGCTGCGCATTTCTCGAAGAAGTCTTCTTCGCTGGCCGCGGCCGATACGTCGAACACGAGGATCGGGATGTCGCTGTTGTGGACCACGACCGTCAAGTTGCCCGACGGTGCGACCGCGTCCTGCTCCACCCCATTGAACACAGGCGGCCCGTCAGTGCAATATGTCACCGCGTCATCCCAACCGACGACGACAAGTATCGGGAGCATTGCTCCCCCCACGTCGGTCATTACCGGGCCGACTTGGTGACCTCCAATCGTGTCGAAGCGCTCAACAACCCCTGACTCGGCCGGTTCAGTTGGCTTGTCGGCAGACGCCGGCGGTGACGCGAACAAGGTGCTTGCCAAAGCCACACTGGATAGAGCCGCAAACGCTCTCACCTTCATGGTTCCTCCTCAGGCTCACGTATGAGTGATCACCCAGCCGAACCTAGTCGCCCGGCATCCCCCAGTCATCCCCAGCGACCGCGCCTCCTTCTACCGCCAAGGCGATCTCAGTGATCGCGGCTTCCGGCGGATGATGTTGGTGCGATCAGCCGGTCGGAGACGTCGTTGCGGGGTCGGTGGGCAGTGCGGTCTCCGATGGCGTGGACGTCGGAGTCGGGGATGGCACCGTGGGGGTCGGCTCACCGGTCGGTTCGGCCGTCTGCGTGGGCTGGTCAGAGGGGTCTCCCGACGGTGCATCGGACGGTGACTCGTTGTCCTTCGGGACCGTGTCGTCCTTCTCTGACGAGTCCCCGGAACCTCCGCTAATGCGGCCGATCGTGGTGCGGCCCTCTCCATCGCTGCCGCCGGTGATCGACGACAAGCTCCGGCCGGCAACGAGCTCGAACGCGGTGATGGCCAGAATGACCGCCACGAACAATCCAGCGGCGATCAGCGCGATCCGCTTCCACGGCAGCACCACGAAGCGCTCTCGCCAACCCGGGCCGGGTGGCTCGTCGGCCAGGGAGCGAAGGTCGTCCTTCGCGTCATCGAGGCGCTGTTCAACCTGAGCGAGTTGGTCTCGACGGCGTCACCCTCGCCGCTGTTCCGGGCGGCCCGCCGTACCTCGGCCTGAGTGACCCCCACCTTGCGCACCGCGAGGGACTGCACCCGAGCCAGGCGCTGGTGACTGCGGGCCAGGCCTTGGGTGTAGAGCGCTCCGCCAACCGTCACGATGACGCTACCGAGGGCGGCACCGATGATGGTGCCGGCCGCACCGAGGGTCGAGAGGAGAAACGCTGAGGAGACCGCCGCGAAAGCTCCACCGGCCGTCTTGAGCCAGTCGATCTCTAACTTCTGCGGGGAGTCTGGAGTCATCGCCGTCCAGTATGCCGAGTTGCGTGCGATGACGCGGTGTCCGACGGGACCGATGAGACCGTGGCGTCCTGACACCAGGACGGCCACTGAACGGAGGAGTGATCCACCATCGTCCGGTCGAGCCGTGCGAACTGTGCGCTGTCAGTCATCCGTGGCTCTCCCGCTACCTGGCGATGTCCAGGGGCATCCCAATGTAGCCCTCGGCTCAGCGATGTTCCCGGCGACCAGGACGAAACGAGGCCGACAGTGACCCACTTCGTCGCCCGAGCGCACGCCGCTGCGAGCGCGGGTTCGACGAGGGTCATGCCTGCGGAACCCAGTCACACCACGATCGCCACCTTGCCGCGCACGGCACCGGACGCGAGCGACCGCAGGGCGTCGGGCACCTGGTCAAGGGGGTAGGTCCGCTCCAGGCTCGGCGTCACCCGGCCAGCCTCGATTAGCTCGGCGATGGGAGCGAGATCGACGGCACGCTCCTTGGTGGTGTGCATGGTCAGCCGTTGCCGAAGGAACGGCGACATCAAGACCGCCCGGAGCTGACGGTCGATACCGCCCGTCAAGTTCCCGCCGCTCTCGCCGCCGACGATGACGAGCGTTCCGCGCGGGGTGAGCGCACGACGCAGACGAGACAGCGGCGAGTTGCCACCGATGTCGAGGATCAGGTCGTAGCGACGGGCACTGTCGGCGAAGTCCTCGCAGGTGTAGTCGACGACGCACTCGGCGCCGAGCGAGCGCACCAGGTCGAGCTTCGCGGTGCTCGCGACGCCGGTGACGTGTGCACCCATCGAGACGGCGATCTGGACGGCGTAGCTGCCGACGCCGCCGGAGGCGCCGATCACGAGGACGCTTTGACCGGGCTCGAGCCGACCGGCGTCGCGGAGTGCCTGCAGCGCGGTCAGCCCCGACACGGGGACGACCGCTGCCTGCTCAAAGGTCAGGCTCGGCGGTTTGAGGGCGAGCTTGTCCTCGCGCGCTGCGCGCGTACTCCGCGAATGAACCGCGGCTCACCCCGTACACCTCGTCGCCGACGGCGAATCGGGTCACGGACGCGCCGACCTCGACCACTGCGCCCGCGACGTCGAGCCCGGGGACGCGGTTCTTGGGGCCGCGGAAGCCGAACCCCAGGATGCGCATGAGATAGGGCTTCCCCGTCAGCAGGTGCACGGTCCCGCGGTTGGGGCCGGCGGCGCGAACGTGGACGAGCACCTCGTCGTCGGCGATCGTGGGTCGCGCGGTCTGCTCCAGGCGCAGCATGTCGATGTCGCCGTACCGGTCCTGAACGACGGCGCGCATCGTGTCTGTGTGCTGCTGAGAAGGCTGGCTGGTCATGGTGGTTCCTTCTCGGTGGTGGGTGGTCGGCGCTCGGGGCGTCAGAGAGTGGCGGGTTCGTACTGGATCTCGCGCTGGACGGCGCGGGCCCGCTCGGTGCCGGCGAACCGGGCGACCAGGTGCAGGGCCATGTCGATGCCGGCGCTTACGCCGGCGCTGGTGACGAGGTCGCCGTCGTCGACGTACCGAGCGTCGACGTCGGTCATCACCGTGGGGTCGGTCTCGGACAGGAGGTTCAGCGAGGCCCAGTGGGTCGTGGCCCGGCGGCCGGTCAGCAGGCCGGCAGCGGCGTAGACCAGGCTGCCGGTGCAGACGGACGCCATCACCGGTACCGCGGCGCGCTGGGCTCGCACCCAATCGCGGTGGGCGGGGTCGCGCATGAGCCGTCGGGCCCCGGGTCCACCGGGATGGATGAGCACGGCGAGGGGCGGCGTCGACTGGTGACTGTGGTGAGCGCCGATCACCAGGCCCTTTGCAGCGGTGACGGGCGACCCGTCCTCCGACAGGCACGAGGCGGACCAACCGTCCTCAGGGTAGGTCTGGGTCCAATGCGCCAGGACCTCCCACGGACCTACGGCGTCCAGCTCCTCGACCCCGTCGAAGAGCAGCAGGCCGATGTGCCGGGTGGCGGTCATCGGGGCACTGGAGCTGGTATCGGTGCTGTGAGTGATCATGCGTCAAGCGTCCGCGCCAGGACGATCCGTCGCCCCGGTCAAAGTGCCAGGTCTTGGACGGGGTCGAGATCCCGTCGGCGCCTGTACCTTGAGTAGGTGCTGGTCGGCCGCGACAGTGAGTTGGCAAGCCTGGCCGACCTCGTGGACGCCGCCCGCCAGGGCGCTGCGGGCAGCCTGGTGCTTCGGGGCGATCCGGGTGTGGGCAAGTCGTCACTGCTCGATCAGCTGGCCGCGCAGACCTCCCTGGCCACGGTGTCTGCGGACCCAGGGGCTCGAGGTCGAGGCGCCCCTGGCGTTTGCGGCCCTGCACCACCTCCTGCTGCCTGTCCTCTCCTTGGATAGACAGCCTCCCCGCCCCGCAGGCGCGGGCCCTGAGGGTGGCGTTCGGTGAGGTCGACGGCGCCCCGGTCGAGCCCTTCCTCATGGGGATCGCGACGCTGGGCTTGCTCACGGCCGCAGCCGAGGAGCGACTCGTCGTCTGCCTCGTCGACGACGCGCACTGGCTCGACGACGCCAGTGCTGACGCACTTCTGTTCTGCACCCGGCGTATCGCCGCCGATCGCGTCGCCATGGTGTTCTCGGTCCGCGACGGGGTACCCAGCCGGATGGAACGGCAGCGACTGACAGAGCTGTCGGTGACGGGTCTTGCAGCCGACGAAGCCCGTGAGCTGCTCGACCTCGCCCTGGCGGGCGTCACGGCCGATGACGTCGTGGAGAGGCTCCTCGCGGAGGCCCACGGCAACCCGCTAGCGCTTCTGGAGCTCCCGCGGGCGCTGAGCCCGGAAGAGCTCGACGGCGCC
Source organism: uncultured Actinomycetota bacterium (assembly GCA_963781605.1). Classification (GTDB taxonomy): domain Bacteria; phylum Actinomycetota; class Actinomycetes; order Propionibacteriales; family Nocardioidaceae; genus Nocardioides. The sequence goes on along the minus strand of CAWAGO010000005.1, from coordinate 1,283,363 downwards.
GTGGCCCTGCCGCCCCAGCTGCGGCTCACCGATCGGGTGGAGGGCCTCTTCCTCGACAGGGTCAGGCGGCTGCCGGACGCCGTCCAGGCTGTCCTCCTGCTGGCCGCCGCCGACGACACCGGGGAGCTCGCGGTGCTGCGCACGGCCGCCAGCCGCCTCGGCCTCCCATCGGACGCGATCGCGTCCGCGACAAGCTCGGGGCTGGTCACCGCGGACGGCGACGCGATGACACTGCGCCACCCGCTGGTGCGGTCCGCCGTCTATCAAGCGGCCGCCGACGACGAACGCCGCCGCGCCCACGCGGCGCTGGCCGCGGCCCTGGACACCTTCGGCCGCCAGGATCGAGTCGCGTGGCACCGCGCGGCCGCCACCGTCGAGCCGGACGCCGAGGTCGTCGCAGCACTTGAGCGGGTCGGACAGCGTGCTCAGCGGGGCGGGGCGCACACAGCCGCACGAGCCGCGTTCGCGCGGGCGGCCGAACTGGCTGCGGAACCGCAGCAGCGGGCAGGACTGACCTTTGCGGCCGCTCGGAGCGCCTGGGCGGCCGGAGAGGCGGCGCGTGCCCGGGACCTGATCACCGAGGCCACCCGGATCGGCGGCGAGCCGAGTCTGCTCGCGGACCTGGCTCGGTTGCGCGGGCACATCGAGGTCAACCTGGGCTCCCCCGACCTCGCCCACCGCATCTTCGTCGAGGCGGCTGCCGAAGTGCTGCCCACGGACGGCCAGCGTGCGCTCGAGCTGGCCACGCTCGCGGCGATCATGCGCGCCCATGGTGCGGACAGCGGGACGCGGTTGCCCGAGGCCGAGGTGCTCACTCATCCCGTGCGGGATGAGCCGGCAAGGACCGCGTGCCTGCGACAGTTGCTGCTGTCGATGACCCACGCCGCAGACGGGGACCTGCGCGGAGCCAGCCAGGCGCTGACCTCCGCCGCCGCCATCGGCACCGATGTCGACGACCGCGAGGTGCTGTGGAACGTCGGCAACTGTGCCCTGCACCTGGGGAACGACGACGTCCAGCTGCAGTACTACTCCCTCGCCCTGTCCCGGGCGCGGGACGCCGGCGCCGTGACCGCGGTGGTGTATGCGCTGCAGCGGCTGTGCTTCAGTCACTTCGTCGCGGGCGACATGCTCGCGGTCCGCACCAACGCCGAGGAGGCGCTCGCCCTCGGGGAGACGCTGCACCAGTCCGCGATGACGACGCCTCCCCGGGCATGGCTGACACTGCTCGCGGCGCTCCAAGGCGCCGACGACTACGACGACCTCCTTCGCGCGGTCGACGATGGCGTCGCGCAGGCTCCATTGGGGATTCTGGCGGACCCGGTGCACGACCTGGGCCGATGGGCCAAGGGCACCCGGGCCGCTGCCGTCGGTGACCTGAGCGGCGCGGCGCACCATCTTGGGCGGTTCCGGATGTCCGGCCTTGCCCGAATGGCGACGGTGCAGCACATCGACGCCGCTGTTCGCGCCGGCGAACCTGAGACCGCCGTCCAGCTGGTCGACGAGCTCGCCGACTTCGCTGAAGCGACCGGACATCCGTGGGCGCTGGCGGCCCTCTCCTATGGCCGCGCGGTCACGACCGCCTCCGCGAGTGACGCTGAGGGCCTGTTCGAAGCCGCCCTGACCCACCAACGGGCGGCACGACGACCGCTCGACGAGGCGCGCATCCAGCTGGCCTACGGCGAGTGGCTGCGCCGGGCGGGTCGACGGGTCGACGCGCGCGTCCACCTCCGCCGCGCGCTCGAGAGCTTCCGTGACGCGCGAGCCGAGCCCCTCGTGCAGCGCACCACCCAGGAGCTGCGCGCCTCCGGAGAGACCGCCCGTAAGCGGGACCCCTCCACGCTGGTCAAGTTGACCCCCATGGAGCTCAAGATCGCCCAGCTGGTGGCCACGGGGATGTCCAACAAGGACGTCGCCGCGACGTCTGGCTGTCGCCCCGGACCGTCGCCTTCCACCTGCGCAACGTCTTCGCCAAGGCGGGGATTACCTCGCGTGGCGAGCTCTCCCGGCTCAACCTGGGCTGAGGCAAGTCGGCGGCGCGCGAGGCCGTGGCGAAGACGAACCTGGTCATCTGACCGGGGCGACGGAACCCGACCGACGCCACGCTCGAGAGCAGGACACCACCGACTCCCGAGCGAGGCAGCCATGACCGACAAGACCGCCACCCACATCGTCGCCGGATCGCTGGCGGCCGGCGCCGCGATTGCTCTCGTGCTCAGCATCGTCGTCTTCCCAGGCGCCACCGAGAGCGTCATTGCCGGCTCCGTTCTGCTGGGCTCCGGCTGGGGCTGGGCGATGCTGGCCGTGCTCTCTGCGCGTCGGACGAGCCAGCCGCAGCGCTGGGCCGCCGTACCCGCGGCGGCCATGGCAGCCGCGGGCCTCGCCCTGGTGGCCTTCGCGCCCGGCGACGCGCTCATGGGCCAGCTCAACTGGGTGTGGCCCCCGCTGATGATCGGCCTCGCCGGCTGGGCGTTCGTCCAGGTGCGCCGGAGCCTGACCGGGCGCGGCAGGTGGTTGCTCTACCCAGCGCTCGCCGTCCTCGCCGCCGCCTCGGTCGGAGCGACGTTCGCCAACCTCTCCGAGGCGCAGGTACGCCGGGACTTCGCGCCGCCGGGCGCGATGTACGACGTCGACGGCCACCAGATGCACCTGTGGTGCCAGGGACAGGGCACCCCCACGGTCGTGCTGTTCAGCGGCCTCGGCGAGATCTCCACTTCTTGGGCGCACATCACTCAACGCGTCCAGTCCACCACCCGGGTGTGTGCGTACGACCGCGTCGGCCAGGCCTGGAGTGAGGACGTCGCGACTCCCGAGACGGGGATCCAGGCCGCCGACGACCTCCACGCACTGCTCGCCGCCGCCGGCGAGCAGGGCCCCTTCGTCCTGGCGGGCCACTCGATCGGCGGTCCCTACGCGATGGTCTTCACGGCCCGCTATCCCGCTCAGGTCGCCGGCCTGGTGCTTCTCGACAGCTCGAGCCCCGAGCAGATGACCGCGATCCCGGCCTATCCGGGCCAGTACGCGGTCATGCGGCGCGGCCTCGCCGTCCTGCCCATCCTGGCGCGTATCGGCCTCGGTCGGGCCTTCAGCACCGGCTCCGGCCTCCCGGGCGACGCCGCCGCCGAGACCGTCGCGATGACCGGAACCGCCCGAGCGCTACGCAACGGCCGCGACGAGATCTCGATGGTCCCGACACTCTTCGAGCAGTCGCAGGCACTGACCTCCCTCGACGGCCGACCCCTCTTCGTCCTCACCGCCTCGGAGTCCCTGGACATCGAGGGCTGGCAGGCCGCGCAGGGCGAGCTCGTTCAGTTGTCCGCCGACCATGTCGCCAACACGGTCCAGTCGAGCCACGAAGGCATGGTCGCCGATGACCGCGTCGCCGCGGAGTCGTCCGACGCCATCACCGCAGTCGTCTCCAGCGTCCGCACCGGCAGGCCGCTCCGTTGACCTCGTTGTCTGCACCACAGAAGGAGGCAGTCATGCTCGGCATGCTCCCGTCCCGCATCGGCGACAGCCGCTCGGCGGCACATTCCTCCGGCGGTCGACGACGGTACGCCGAGGCCACGGGTTTCGTCGCCGCCTGGGTTCTGCTCGGCTACCTGCTTCCGGTCAGCAGCGACGCCTACCTTCTGCTGGGCGTGCCCCTGACCATCGCCTTCCAGATCGGCGTACGGCGCCGCCCACTGCGCGAACTGTGGGTCCGGAACGCTCTGTCCTTCCGGCTCGACAGCCGTGGTTGGCTGATGGCCGGGCTGCTTGCCGCGGCACCCACCTGGCACGTTGCTCAGGCTCTGAGGGACGGGAACGGGACCGCAGCCGGTTGGTGGTTGTGCGCGGTCGCTGGAGCGGGCTTCGCAGCATTCGCTCTGCGGACGACCACCCCTCGCGCCGTCCTGGGGTCGGCCCTGCTCCCGACCGTCATCGGGGCTGTCGGCATGGCGTCCTTCTATGGCGCCGCGCACATCGTCGTGGGCAGCGCGCTGGACCCGCTGGCCGTGGTCGGAACGATCGCGAAGTACGTCGTCTTCTACTTCCCGGTGACTTTCGTGCTCGAGGAGGTCACCTTCCGCGGCTGCCTTGACTCTCATGTGGACGACGGCAGAAACGCTCGTGGCTCCGCTTGGTTCGTCTCGGCACTCTGGGGCCTGTGGCATCTGCCCGTCTCAGGCGGGCTGCCCCTGCCCCTCCTCGTCGTCGAACTGCTTGCTTGGCACATCCTCGTCGGGCTCCTGCTCTCCCGAGCCTGGCGCCGCAGCGGGAACCTCGCCGGACCCGCCCTGGCCCACTCGACGATCGACGCGGTTCGCAACGCGTTGATGGCCGGGCTGGCGTAGTTTCGCTCTGTGGCCCCTCGCTACGTACGGGTGAAGGCGCCTGCCGGCCCTACCGCTCGACGCCGGGTGCCAGCGGCATGCGTGGCACGACACCCTTGACGCGCTTGCGGGGGCGGATCGGGCGGTGGACCGCTTGAGGCGGGCCTCCGCCGGCTCGGCGCTTCCTCGCTCCGCGGCGCCACGCTGCGCTCCAGCATTCGCTTGGGCGTTGCCGGAGGCTATGTAGTCGGCTCCGTCTCTAGAGCGTGCGGCAGAAACTGGGCCGTGACCCCTCGGGAATCGCGCTCGGAGGCGCCGCTGGTCGACGGGCCCACGGCAGCCTCAGCTCGACGGCGACGCTGGATGGAGATGACGATCGTTGCGCCCTCGGTGACCCACTCAGCTGCGTCCGCGCCGTCTATCTCGTGCACGCCGATGTCGTAGGACACGATGCGGGGCTCGCCACCCTCGGGTCCATAGGCGTATACCGCCATGCGGCCGGCATGGCCCGCCATGAAGTCCGGCAGAAACTCGTTCACCGCGGCAAGTCCGCGCTCCAAAGCATCGTTCATGTCGGCACCTCTCTCACAACGAGCTACCAGGGCGCGGAAGAGAGGGATGCTCGGGCCCACGTCTCCGGCAGAATCACACGAGCTACCGGGGTCTGGGGCAGCGCCACGACTGTGGCTGCACCTTCGAGAATATCCGCTCCCGAGTACCGGGACAACGCCCTCGCCCGAGGTGAGGGGCATCCCTGGGGCCGCAGTGCGGGCCCCGATTGGGAGATGCAACGCACTCGAGCCGGAGTAGCCTTGACAGCATCGTCCGCGATCGCGGGCCTCGTGACCGACGAAGGTTGTGTCATTGGCTGACAGAGTCGAACCCGAGCAGAGCGTTCGGGAGTGGGCGCGGGCGCTTGTCGCGGCGCAGCCGTCGGTCGACGGGGGCGCGATCGGCGATCGTCTCCACCAGGTGTGTCTGGCCTGCGTCGTCGGGCTCGGGATGTCGGGAGCGGTTGTGAGCCTCCGATCGGCGAGAGGGTCGGAGGCTGTTGCAGCCTCCTCGGACGCAGCAAGCCTGGCGGCGGCGGAACTCGAGTTGACGTTGGGCGAAGGGCCGTCGCGCGATGCCTTCCACGGGGGACGGCCGGTGCTTGTCGCCGATGTGAGCAATCCCGCTGATCAGCCCTGGGTGGGGTACACCTCAGCCGCGTTGCAGATGGGCATCCACTCGGTGTTCGCTTTTCCGCTGCACCTGGGCGCCACGAAGTTCGGGGTGTTGACGATGTTCGTTGACTCTCCCCAGCGGCTGGATCGGTTGCGGACCGCGCGGTGCCTGGCAGTGGCCGAAGTGGCGACCGAGATGTTGTTGCGCTGCGCTGCATCGGGGGTTGGTGATGGCCGCCTGGACTCCGACCTCGAGACCGCCCTCGACTTCCGCAGTGAGATCTATCAGGCGCAGGGGATGGTCATGACGGCTCTGGGTATTGACCTTCCCGACGCATTGGCGCGGATGCGTGCCCACTCCTTTTCCACAGATCGCACACTCCATGACGTCTCCCTCGACATCGTGGCAGGCGTCCTGACCCTCACCGAGAAAGAGATAGGACGATGATCTCCACCGAACGCCTGACCGATGTCTTTGTGGAGGTCGCAGACACCCTGGTCGCCGACTTCGACCTCGTTGCCTTCCTGCATAACCTCGCCGACCACGCCGCCGCCGTCAGCGGCGCCGACGCCGTGGGGCTGATGCTGGCTGATCACCACGGGCAGCTCCGCTTCATGGCCGCCTCGAACGACCGGGGGGAGATGCTCGAGCTGTTCCAGCTCCAGGTTTCCGAGGGACCGTGTCTGGACTGCTTCACCTCCGGGCGACCCGTTGTCAACGAGGATCTCGCCCGCGCCGGTAACCGCTGGCCCCGCTTCGCGCCGGCAGCGGAGGCAGCGGGATTCCACTCCGTACACGCGTTCCCGATGCGACTGCGCGACGAAACCATCGGCGCCCTCAACCTCTTCAGCAGCGCGGACGTGGCCTTCGCCAATGATGACGTCCGAATCGTTCAAGCCCTGGCTGACATTGCCACCATTGCGCTGCTGCAGGAACGAGCCATCTCGCGCGCGGACTCGCTCACCGAACAACTCCAGGGTGCACTCAACAGTAGCATTGTCATCGAGCAGGCGAAAGGCGCCCTCGCCCAGCAGCGGGGGATCACGCCCGATGCGGCCTTCAAGCTCTTACGCGACGTCGCCAGATCGAACCAACGCAGGCTGGTCGACGTCGCCCAGGAGGTACTCGGCGGCATCGAACCCCGTCCCTGACCACCACCACTGGAACGGCGTCAGTGTCGTCCCTCATTGGGCAGGGGAACCGCCGGGTCCCTGGAGGCTCGACCACGCTCAAGGTGTGCACCGGCTCTGGGTTGGCGCAGGCAAGCCAGAGGGCGACCGCCGCCCTGTAGCTGACTCCGACCACGTGGGCCGGCGCGGGGTCGCCGTTGAAGCCGCCATATCGGCACCCCGGAACGACGTGTGATTGGCGCTTCTAGCCGGCAGGAGTACGGCTCGGGCACGTCACGCCGCCGGAGCTGGACTGTCCCGGGGGTTGCCAAGCGTTCGGATCAGCGGCCTGCAGGCTCCACGGCCCGGAGCAGACTGAAGTAGGAGAGCTCGAGGTCGGCCCGCTCTTCAATGAGCCGCGGGTCGTCGGGGCGGCAGCCGTCGGCGACCCAGTCGTCGGAGGTACGCATCGCGCGGGCCCGAAGGCTGGCGGCCTCCCGCACCGCCTCGGCGGGCCTGGCATAGACGTAGGCGTACAGCCGGGTCAGCGATCCGACCAGGGCAGACTCGTCGGCCTCGGTGCGTTCGCGCTGCAGGATGCGGTGCTCGTGCCACCAGTCAACCTCGAACTCGGCGGCTTTGGCGGGGTCGATGTCGAGTTCTTGCTTGCGGGCGACCAGCGCGTAGAAGGCCGTCATCAGCGCGCGGGCGGCTTGCGGGTCGTTGTCGGGGTACGGCGCCCAGGCCTGGTTGGCGCGCAGCACCAGCCAGGCGCCATGGAGGGTCGGCAGCCAGCCCATGCCGAAGCCGAATCTGACCGCGTTGACCGCTGCGGCCAGCACGCGTGGCCAGTCCCGTCGGTAGTAGGCCACCCACGCGGCGTACTCGGCGCCCGCCACCCGGATCGGGTCGAAGGCCACCGGGGACGGGGACGCGTGGCGTCGCCTCATGCGGTCACCACCCCATGCCGCTCGCCGACCAGCTCCGCCCCGGTCCGGGCGCGGGCCGATCTGCGGGCTCGCGCGTCACGCACGCGGGCCGCCGAGCCGTGGCCCAGGACGCGCCACGCGATCCGAGGCGCGAGCAGACTGGGCGGCGGAGCGAGCAAGTTGAGCACCCGGGCGAAGGCGAGTGCCACGTCATGGTCGCCGGTCGCGACCTCGAGCAGCCGGTCGACATAGGCGTCGAGCACCCGCTCCGGCAAGGGCTTGCGATCCATGCCCGGGAAGCGGCGGTCGCTGCCGGTCGCGAGTGCCCATGGGGTCGCCGCCACAGCCGCGAAGGCCTTCGGGGTTCGCTCGATCGATCGACCCGGTGCCGGCCTGCGTCGAGCAGCTCCCGCAACCTCAAGGCCTGGTGGGCGGCCGAGCTCATCCCCTGCCCGTAGACCGGGTTGAAGGAGCAGACAGCGTCGCCGATGACGACGAACCCGGCGGGGTGGCGCTCGAGGCGCTCCCATCGAACCCAGCGACTGCCGGGGAATCGGTAGCGCACCGGTTCGCCGATCGGCTCGCAGCTCTCGATGATCTCGGCGATCCCCGGGGTGGGAAGGGTCCGCGCGTAGGCCAGGAAGTCGGGGAGGTCGGTGGGCGGCTCCTCGCCGTTCTGCCCCGAGAGCGTGACCGTCCATCGGTCGCCCTCGATACGGGCGGCCACGCCGGACCGTCCGTTCGGTGGCCGAGTTCCGACCACGTCGGCATCGAGGTCGTCGAGGATCCCCGGCCGCGTGTGGAACAGGCGCGTCACATAGCGGACCCCGGCCGCGACGGTGGTGATCTCGGGTTCGTCGTACCCCAGCTCGCGCAGCCACACCGCGGCCCGGGACCCTCGCCCGGTCGCGTCGACGACCAACGCGGCGTCGAGATCGACGTAGGACGGGCCGGCCGAGGTCTTGCGCGGTGCGACCCGCGCGCCGGTCACGGTCGTGCGGTCGGGCGACGCGAGAAGTCCAACAATGTCGTGGTTGCCGAGGAAGCGCACCCCTGGCGTCTCGGAAACGCGCCGCCGGACCTCCGACTCCAGGAGCACGCGCGACGAGAGGAGACCCACCATGCCCGAGTCACCCCTGCTCAGCTGGTTGTCCTGGAGCGTCCACCGAGATCTGTTCATGATGTCGGCTCGGTGCCCGCCGCGCCGGCAGACGCCGTCGGTCAACCCGGGGAGGATCGACTCCATGGCTTCGGCGCCCCGGACCAACAGGCCGTGGGTGTGCTTGCTCTGCGGGACGCCCTTACGTGGCGCGTCGAGCCGGGCGTCAAGGTCGTCACGGTCGACGACGAGGACCTCGGCGTAGTGGTCGGCCAGGACGCGCGCGGCAAGAAGTCCGGCAAGGCTGCCGCCGAGCACGAGCGCCCGGCCGGTCGCGGGTGATGCGCCGCTCGCGGCGGAACGAGTGGGGCGGTGGAACGGGATCACGGACATGTCGACTCCAGATGGTTGGTTGCGGAAGGGATGGGCCTGCGTGGATTGGTGTGGATTCCTGGGGATGGGCGTGGCTCACTCGGGGGGCAGGGTGACGCCGAAGCCACCGACGGCAAGCTTGAGCAGGACGGGACCGGGTGCGACGAGGTCGGCGATCCGGGAGGCGCTGAGCACCTCGAGCTCGCTGAGCACCCGCCGGTACTCGTCGTGCCCGCGGAGCCGGGCCGCCTGCAGGACCCTCGCGTTGTGCCAGACCCTGCGGCGAGACTCGGCCAGCAGTCTCCGGGTCGCGGCCCGGTTGAGCGGCGCGAGCGCTCGATCGAGCAGGGACCGACCGAGGCTCCGGCCGACCTCGGACGGCAGCACCCGGTCCTCCTCGGCGACGCGGGCCGCGAGGACTCCGTCGATCCGCTCGTGGTCTCGTGCGCGCCTCGCCAGCAGCCCGGGGTCGGCGAAGCCGTCGTCGCTGATCACGGCGAGCAGCGCCTGAGGGAGATCGAAGTTGATGTGGGCGTTCATGCCGAGCAGGACCAGGCGCAGCGGAGGCAGAGATTCGTCCAGCCTGAAGGCGGCGCGCCAGGGTCGCGGCGCCGACCGAGGATCCGCTTCGAACGCCGCGAGTGCGTCGAGGTAGAGCTGAGCGAACTCCGCGTCCCAGCGGTCGACCCACGCGGGGTCCTCGAAGCGTCCGTTGCGCACGGCGTCGCCGACCGCTGCGGTGGTCCGGGCGTAGGTCGCAACGAAGTGCCGCCGCGGGTCTTCGGCGGCCTCGAACTCGCGTTGGACGGCGTCGAGCGCCTCAAGCACCGCGGCGATCTCCGGCGTCGCGGGCGGTGCGACGGTCCTGGTCTGTGCAGGCATCGATGTCACCTCTGGTCGGTCCGGGTCCACAGCGGACCCGCTTGGTTGTTTTACGGCGCAGGTCCGGTGGGCGGATCACTGCGAATCCGAAAGATCTGAAAAGCGCGGCCCCGGGTGATCCGCGGCCGCCCCCGGCGGCGTACTCCTGGTGACGGGGCACGAGGTCTCGTTGTCTGGCGCTGGAGGAGGTGTGTGATCGCCACGCTGATGACCGCGGCTCCGTGCCACCCGGCGTCTCTGCGAGGCCGCTCCGATCCACCCGCGTCTCGCCGTTGCGCGGTCGGGTCATCGACCGCCTAGCGTGACGAGGATGGGCAGCAGCGACGCCCAACTGGTGGCGCGACTGGCGGCCGGCGACGACCACGCGCTCGCCGAGATCTTCGACGAGCTCGCGGCGGTGGTCTACAGCGCCGCCCGGCGCATCGTCGGGCAGGAAGCCCTGGCCTACGACGTGGTCCAGGACGTCTTCGTTCGCCTGTGGATGCACCCGGAACGCTACGACGACTCCGCGGGAACCCTGGCGACGTATCTGGGGCTGCTCGCTCGAAGCCGTGCTTTGGACCTCGTGCGCAGCGAGCTGCGCAGAAGGGCGCGCCAGGAACGGCAGGCACGACTCAGCTCGGCCGAGCCACGTGCGTCGGTGGCCGACGACGTGGCCGCCACCGAGTCCGCTCGGCTGGTGCGCGGCGCGATCGCCGCTCTGCCAGACGATCAACGGCGAGCCGTTCAGTTGGCGTACTTCGAAGGCCTCAGCTATCGGGAGGTCGCCATCGCCGAAGGGATCCCCGAGGGCACGGCCAAGTCTCGGATCAGGCTGGCGCACGCAAAGCTGGCAACCTTGTTGGACCGCGATCTTCTGGAGCAACCATGACCAGCCCACCCACCTCGCCAGGCTCGCCGGAGACCGGCAGCCTGCCGACGGAGCTGCGCCGCCGCGTTCTCGACGCCTCCCTGGGCAAGCGGCCGCCAGGTCGCTACACCCCTGCCCCGCCGCCCATCACCCCGCTGGAGGCGCTGTCCAGGGGGAGCGAGGCGTTCGGGAGCGTCCTCGCGGCCCTCACCGACGACGAGTGGCGATTGCCCGTCTTGCGAGATCTCGACATCCAGGGCCTCGTCGGGCACCTGATCGGCGTCGAAGGCGACGTCCAGCGAAGCCTGCAAGGGGACCCGGATGTGGCTGACGCAGACCACGTGGGCTCGACACAGCCCGCCGCCCAGAGCCAGCTCGGCGAGCCGCCGGCCGAGACCTTGCGAGCCTGGCGGGAAGCGGTGGCCCGCTCGCTAGCCGCCTTCCGGTCAGTGGACCCCGAAAGCCCTGTGGCCCTGCACACGATGAGGCTCCGAGCCGGCTCGCTGATGCTGGCCAGGACGTTCGAGCTGTGGGCCCACGAGAACGACATCCGCCGACGCGACGGGACAGCACTCCTCGGTCCCCGACGACTCCACCCTCACCCTGATGACCGACCTCGCGGCCCGATCGCTGCCCCTCGGGGCAGCACGCACTCAGTTGCGCACACCCGTCGATCTCCGCCTCGTCCTGACCGGTCCCGGTGGCGGGACCTGGACGGTGCGCCTCGGACCCGAGAGCGGGACCCCCGCCGAGATCGGGGTCGTGACCGACGCGATCGGCTTCTGCCGGTTGGCCGCCAACCGCCTCGATCCCGGTGACCTGGTGGTCGACCCGCGAGGTGATCTGTCCCGGCTGCCGGACGTCCTGTCAGCGGCGGCGGCGCTGGCTCTGGACTGACCACGGCTCAGCCTTGGAGGCGAGATTCCCGCCGAAACGAGATGGAATGTGACGCCTCGCCCGCAAGATGTGACCCCTCGCCTGCACGATGTGGCGCCTGGGCTGCAGGGTGTGACGTCTCGCCCGCAGGATGTGACGTCTCGCCGGGGCTTTACGAGGCTTTACGAGGCGACCTCGCGTTCGGCGTGCTGTTGGTGCAAGGAGCGGAGTTCGTCGGCTAACTCGGGTGCCGGTCCGGCGATCATCAGGCCGGGGGCCACGGCTTTGATCGGCAGCGGCGCCACAGCTGGGGCCGGACAACCCCAGCCCCGCCGCCACTCGGTGAGCTGGGCGGTCGAGGCGGCGTACACGATCCGGCCGAGCCCCACCCAGGCGTGCGCGGCCGCACACATGGGGCAGTGCTCTCCTGAGGTGTAGACGGTGCATGCGGGCCGAACCTCCGCCGCTACGTGCGTCGCCGCCCAGCGGGCCAGTGCGAACTCCGGGTGGCGGGTCTGGTCGCCGCCGGAGGTGCGGTTGTGGTCCTCGCGCAAGACGGCACCATCGGGGCCGACCAGCACGGATGCGAATGGGTCGTCTCCGTCCGCGAGCGCCTGGCGGGCGAGGTCGACACAGCGACGAAGGTGGGCGAGGTCGGTGGAGGTCAGTTCCATCAGCTCGTCCTTGGCCCGCTTGGGGTCGGTGATCCGAGCCGTGAGGTAGTAGCAGCCCTGTTCGGCCATGCCGGCACTTGCGTGCGGGAGGTAGGGCGCTGGGCCGTTGACGTCGAGGGGTGTCCACACGCCGTCGGTTGCGAGCTGGTCGATGATTTGTTGGCACCTGCGTGGCTCCCACAGGTCCTCGCGCTGCGTCGCGACGATGAGTCCACCCGGCCGCACGACTCTGCCGAATTCCCGCCACGCCGCCTCGACGTCGGGCAGGTAGGTCATCACGCCGGCACAGACGACGACATCGACGCTGTCGTCTTCGACGTCGAGCGGCTGCTGCAGGTCGGCCGTCTCGAGCCTGTCGTAGACGCCGGTTTGGCGGGCGACGCGCAGAGACGCCTGCGAGATGTCCAGCCCCGCGAGCCTTCCGACATAGCCGCGCGCCCGAAGCGCCTTGCCGACGAGCCCGGTGCCGCAGCCGACGTCGAGCACCGAACGCGCGTCTGGTTGGCGGGTCACCACCGTCTCGGCGACGACCGCGGGAGCCTGGTAGGACCACGAGGCGAGGTCGTCGTCGTAGCCCTCGGCCCATTGGTCGTACCGACTCGCGACCTCGCCGGGATCCGTCGCGCCTCGGATCAACCAGTCGTCCCGGGAGGTGTCGTCGGTGGCCACCGACTCAGCCTGCCACGCCCACGGCCCTGCCACGCCAAACTTGCTTTATGGTACGGCGTACGATATTGTTTTAGTACACCGTACGATACCTAGTAAAGGGCCGAGGCCCGCCGCCTGAAAGGGGAGGCACATGTACACCGCAACCACTCGCATCAAGCCGATGACTATTCGCACCGTCGTTCCGTTCTTTGCGATGGCGTTCGGGTTGTCGTGGGGCGTCGCAGCGATCGCCATCGTCTTCGCCGAGCAGCTCGAGCCGGTCTTCGGGCCGATCGGGCTCACGAACCCGCTGTTCTTCATTGCCGTCTATGCCCCTGCCATCTCCGGCATCGGTCTGGTGCTTCGGCACTACGGGGTCCGCGGGCTGCGCAGCTACCTGCGGCGCCTGAGTCTGTGGCGGATGCCGCTCGGCTGGGCCGCCTACCTCACCCTCGGAATCCCGGTCGCCTTCTACCTCGGCGCCTGGATCAAGGGCAGCCCGCTGGAGTTCCCGTTCGCTCCTTGGTACGCCGTGGTCCCGGCGCTGGCGCTGATGCTGGCGCTCGGCCCGATGGAGGAGTTCGGCTGGCGAGGCGTGGCCTTGCCGCTTCTCCAACGCCGGTTCCGCCCGATCTGGGCCGATCTGATCCTGTCGTCCCTGTGGGCGATCTGGCACCTGCCAGCCTTCTTCCTCAGTGGCACCCCGCAGAGCGAGTGGTCGTTCCCGGCGTTCTTTATCGGCGTTGTGTCGGTCTCGTTCATCCTGACGCCGCTGTTCAACGCCGCAGGCGGCAGCATCCTCGTCGCCGCGATCTACCACTTCCAGATGAACAACCCGATCTGGCCGGACGCCCAGCCCTACGACTCGCTCATCTTCGCCACGATCGCCGTGGCCGCACTCGTCGTGAATCGTCGGGCGATGTTCAGCCGCAGCGCCGGCGTCACGACCGTCCTGATGGCCGGTGACGAGGAGGCGTTGATCGAGCGGTCCTCGGAGTCGGTCGGCTCGTCGGGGACACTGGTCGCATGAGCCCCCGCAAGGCGAATACGCCGGTCCTGACCAGGGCGCAGATCGTCGCCGCGGCGATCTCCCTGGTCGACCGCGAGGGCCTGGAGGCTCTGTCGATGCGTCGTCTCGCCGGGGAGCTCGGGGTCGGCCCGATGTCGCTGTACTACCACGTGCCCGACCGGGCGGCGCTTGAAGACTTGATCTTCGACGCGGTCCTGGGTGAGGTGGACTTCTCGGGCGACGACCCCGACCTCGAGGTCGAGGAGCGAGCCACTCGGATGGGCTACGCACTCCGCTCGGCGCTGCTCGCCCACCCCAACACCGTGCCCATCACGCTGAGCCGACCGGCCCGCACACCCGGTCAGCTACGCCCCGTCGACGTCATGCTCGGCATCCTCTACGACATCGGACTCGAACCCAACGACGCGATCGCGGTGGTCGACATCGTCGGCCAGTTCGTGTTCGGTACGACGCTCGCCTACGTCAGTCGCCTGGCCCAAGAGGACCAGGCGCCCGACGTACCGGAGACCGGAGGAGAGACCGGGATCGCTCCAGAGGAGTTCCCCCACCTGTCCCGGGCGATCCAGGAAGCGGGCTACCTCGGCTGGGACGAGATGTTCGATCGAGGCCTACGCGCGCTCGTGCGTGGCCTGATCGTCGAGAAACTCGCGGAACGTCATACGGAGGGGACCCTCTAGGGCTCCATCCGTATGACGTCCCGCGGCTGCGGCGGGTCGCGGTACTCCCGGGCGGCGAGTCCGCGAGAACCGGGACTCCCACGCTGCCGCTACGCTCCCGGCATGAATGGGGGGAGCCTGACCGTGTTCGCGGTGGGCTCGCCGTACGCCTGGGACGTCGTGGAGAGCGCCCTGCGCCTTGGGTTGCGGGTGAACTGCGTGGACAACCTGGGCGGCGCCGACGCCGGGCTTCCCGGCTTGGTGGGTCCCGACGGCATCGACGGTGCACCTCGGGGGCCGTTTGTCGTCGGCCTGGCCTCCGCCGACCACCGTGGCCTCGCCGCCGAGGCGGCACGGGCGGCGGGCTTCACCGAGCCGGTCACGCTCATCGACCCGACCGCCGTCGTTGCCTCGACCGTCACGGTCGCGCACGGGGCCTACCTCAACGCAGGGGTGGTGGTTGGCTCGCAGGCCAATCTGGGCTGCCACTCCCACGTCAATCGATCGGCCAGCGTCGGCCATCATGCGCGGGTGGGCTACGCCGCATCCCTTGGTCCGGCGGCGGTGCTGGCGGGCCACGTCGAGGTGGCCGCGGGGGCCTTCGTGGGCGCCGGGGCCACCGTCCTGCCCGGCGTACGTATCGGCCGTCACGCGGTCGTCGGCGCCGGTGCTGTGGTGACCAAGGACGTCGAGGACCACACCGTCGTCGTTGGCAACCCGGCGCGGCCGGTTCGTCGCCGTGATTCAGTATCGGAGACCCAATGTCCGCACTGTTGAGCGCCCTCGACTCTCCGGCGCCGATCGTCCTTGCCCCGACCGGCATGGTCCCCACCAAGGCGATGACTCCGCACGTGCCGATCACGCCCGCCGAAATCGCCCGCGACGTGGCGGCGGCCGCAGCGATCGGTATCACTTCCGTGCATCTGCACGCCCGTGACGAGGATGGTGCGCCCACCTGGGACCGGGCGACGTACGAGCGCATCGTCGGTGCCGTCCGCGACAGCACGCCCGACGTCGTCATCAACGTCAGCACCAGCGGCCGCACCTGGTCCGAGCTCGAGAAGCGCGCGGATTGCCTGGCCCTCGATGGCGACCTCAAGCCCGACCTGGCCTCGCTGACCTTGTCGTCGTTGAACTTCCTCACCGGCCCCTCGGTCAACCCGCCCGACGTGATCGTGGGACTGGCGACGATCATGCGGGACCGCGGGATCATTCCTGAGCTCGAGATCTTCGACCTCGGGATGCTGAACTACGCGCAGGTGCTGTCATGCAAGGGTTTGCTGCCCGATCCAGCGGTCGCCAACCTCTTCTTCGGCAACATCGCGGGCATGCAGGCCACGCTCGCAGAGGTCGGCCTGGCCACCGAGCGCCTCCCGCGCGGCGCGATCTGGTCCGGAGCCGGGCTGGGCGACTTCCAGTTCACCGCCCAGGCGCTCTCGGTGGCCGCTGGCGGTGGGGTCCGGGTGGGGCTCGAGGACGGCATCTACCTGGATCGAGCGCGCACCCAGTTGGCCACCAACCCCGGTCTGGTCGAGCGGGTGCACGCGCTCTTGGACCTGCACGGCCGACGGGCCATGGCGCCCGCCGAGCTCCGGGACCGGCTGGCGGCCCGGTGACCCCCGTCGAACGCACCTTGCCGACGTATGTCGACGCTCGCGGCGGCCTGCTACCGCTGGAGTTGGACGATGTAGGTTTCGCCGTCCGCCGGGTCTTCACCGTCGTCGGACCTCCCGGAGGCGCACGTCGGGGCGACCACGCGCTGACCTGTCGGGAGCTCATCGTGCTGGTCGCCGGCGCGGCCGAGATCCAGGTCGCAGAAGCCGGCGGCAAGCTCGATCGGACCTTTGTGCTCGACCGTCCCGGCACGGCCCTCGACGTCGCCCCGCCCGGCTGGCTGAGCTACACGCTGCGCGACGACCGATCGGTGATCATGGTGCTCGCAGACGCGCCGTACGCACCGGAGGAAGAGAGGCCGTGATCCCCCGCGCGTCGGTGCTGATCCCGATCCACAACAAGGCCGCCACCCTGCCGCTGACCGTCGACACCGTGCTGCGTCAGTCGGTGTCCGAGGTCGAGGTGCTGCTCATCGGTGACGGCGTCACCGACGACGTGCGCCGGGTGGTCGGCGAGCTCACCGCGGCCGACGACAGGGTGCGCTTCCTGGACTTCCCGAAGGGGCCCCACCACGGAGAGCGTTACCGCCACGACGCGATCCTGGCTGCCCGCAGCGACGCGATCTTCTACCTCTGCGACGACGACCTCCTCCTGCCCGATCACGTCGCCGACCTTCTGGATCTGTTGGAGGAGCACACGTTCGTCCAGAGCCTCAATGGACTGATCACCGCGGCGGGATCGGTGCGGTTCTACGCTGCCGACCTCGCCGACCCGGAGACGGTCGCGTTCCACCTGCGCGACGACCTCCGCTTCAACTCGGTCAGCATCACCGGAACCGCTCACAGCCGGGAGTTCTACGAAGAAGTCGGGGACCGCTGGGACACCACCCCAGCTGGGTGGTGGCCCGATCACCACCAGTTCCGCAAGCTGATGCGGCATCCGTCCTACCGAGGCGCGACCTCCTCGCGGATGACCGCGTTGCAGTTCCCGACGAGCGGCGACGGACGCGACGCCTGGACCGCCGAACAGCGGCTGGCCGAGCTCGTGCCGTGGCATGCGTTGGTCACCGCGCCCGGGGGGCAGGCGGAGATCGACCGTCGTTGTCATCTCGGCGCGATCGAGCAGTTGGGGGAGGACCGCCGCACCATCGCCTGGCTTCGAGAGGTGCGCCAGCAGCAGGCGCGGGACCTTGCCACGGTCAGAGATGCCTCTATCGCGCAGGGCCAGGCTCTGGCCGCAGCTCGCGAGGAGCTGGCCGCCCGGAGGGCCGTCATCGAGCGGCTCCGCGAGCGGCTCGCCAAACGCAAGGTCGTGATCGAGCGGCTCCGCGAGCGGCTCACCGCGGCCGACGACAGGGTGCGCTTCCTGGACTTCACGAAGGGGCCCCACCACGGAGAGCGTACCGCCACAACGCGATCCTGGCTGCCCGCAGCGACGCGATCACACCTCTGCGACACACCTCCCCGCCCATCACTCCCGACCCTGACTCAACACACCCCACTCACTATCACCGCGGCGGGATCGGTGCGGTTCTACGCTGCCGACCTCGCCGACCCGGAGACGGTCGCGTTCCACCTGCGCGACGACCTCCGCTTCAACTCGGTCAGCATCACCGGAACCGCTCACAGCCGGGAGTTCTACGAAGAAGTCGGGGACCGCTGGGACACCACCCCAGCTGGGTGGTGGCCCGATCACCACCAGTTCCGCAAGCTGATGCGGCATCCGTCCTACCGAGGCGCGACCTCCTCGCGGATGACCGCGTTGCAGTTCCCGACGAGCGGCGACGGACGCGACGCCTGGACCGCCGAACAGCGGCTGGCCGAGCTCGTGCCGTGGCATGCGTTGGTCACCGCGCCCGGGGGGCAGGCGGAGATCGACCGTCGTTGTCATCTCGGCGCGATCGAGCAGTTGGGGGAGGACCGCCGCACCATCGCCTGGCTTCGAGAGGTGCGCCAGCAGCAGGCGCGGGACCTTGCCACGGTCAGAGATGCCTCTATCGCGCAGGGCCAGGCTCTGGCCGCAGCTCGCGAGGAGCTGGCCGCCCGGAGGGCCGTCATCGAGCGGCTCCGCGAGCGGCTCGCCAAACGCAAGGTCGTGATCGAGCGGCTCCGCGAGCGGCTCGCCAAACGCAAGGTCGTGATCGAGCGACTTCGCGCGCAGCGTCGCGCCCTACACCAGACGCTGAACGACCGATCCCGATCATGACCGAACACCTGCCCACCACCATCGCGGCGAGCCCACGCCTCCGAGTTTGAGCCCGGCAGTTGCGAGAGGTGGTCTGAAGCGCCGAGTCGACGGGAAAGCTGCTGGAGCGCCTCGCGCGGTGACCCGCTATCTCGACCTCGAGACCGCCCTCCTCGTGACCGAGGTGCCGCTGGCTGAGTTCCTCGCCTGACCGGTCGACTCGGGATGGGCCACACTGGGCGCGTCCCGTCTCACCACGGCGGGTCACGGGCAGCCGTAGGGAGGCGCACCATCAGCAGACGGTTCGAAGAGCTCGACTGGCAGGAGACGCGGCTCGGGCCGATCAGCCTGCGTCGCCGGATCGACCCTCAACTCCAGGTCGAGATCTATGAGGTGAAGCTCGGCGAGGAGTTCTTGATGTCGAGCCTGTTCACCGTCGCCGAGCGCGAGCTCGCGCGGCTGGGGCTGGACGCCGCCTCCGGCGACGATCTCGACGTGTTGGTCGGGGGACTCGGCCTCGGCTACACAGCCGTGACCGCGTTGCAGGACGACCGCGTCCGCTCGCTCACTGTGGTCGATGCGCTGGGTGAGGTGATCGGCTGGCATCGGCGCTGCCTGCTCCCCGACGCGTCGGAGCTCATCTCCGACCCGCGCACGAGCCTGGTCGAAGGTGATTTCTTCGCGATGATGCGGGGAGACGCGCAGGTGGGCGAAGCGAGCCCGGACCGCTTCCACGCCATCCTGCTCGACATCGACCACACGCCGCGACATGTTCTGCATCCCAGCCATGCGGCGTTCTACACCGCTGCTGGACTGCGACAGCTGCAGCAGCATCTCCAGCCCCATGGGGTCTTCGCGTTGTGGTCGGACGATGCCCCGGACGCCGACTTCGTCGAAGCACTGGAGGAGGCGTTCGTCAGGTCCGAGGCCCAGGTCATCGCCTTCCCCAACCCCCTGACCCGCGGGGAGTCGACGGCGACCGTCTACGTCGCCTCGAGCTGACCCCGAGGGTCGCGCCGGCTAGTGCGTCGTGGCCCGGTGTCGATCGCGCGCGAGAAGGTAGAGCCCGCGGACTCCGAGTGCGACCAGGGCCCACGCCCACGGCGCCCAGAGCACGCCTCCGATGCCGTCCCAAGCGCTATTGCTCACGATGTGCGAGGCCTCGGCGTCGACCGAGTAGCCGACCGAGCCGATCGCCATCAGACCCAGCACCCCTGCCACCACACCGGTGGGCACGACCAGCCACCGTGGGGCCCGATGAGTCAGGATCGCGGGGATGGCCAGCAGGAGGACCACTGCGGCGGCGCCGTACCCGCCCGCGGAGACCAGATAGTCCTCGGCATCCGCGGACTCACCGAAGAGCTGGAACCAGACCGCGCCGTACCCAACGGCGACGCCGTTCAGGGCCGTGGCCAGCACGGCCGCCACCCAGGCCGTGGTGATCCAGCCGGAGCTGAGCCTGGCAGGTCGCACTAGCTGGCCAGGTCGCTGGCGATCTCGGCCAGCGCCCGCTCCAGGTCGACCCTCGGCGCCCACCCCCACGCGCGGGCCCGGTCGGCGACGATTCGGCCGGTCCACACGGTCCCCTCGTCCCACTCGACGTCGAGATCGAGGGCGCGGCCGACGGTGGCGAAGTAGTCGCGTTGCGTGGCAGGCTCTGCCGCCACGTTGACGATGGTGCAACCGCCCTCGATCGGGCCCCGCTCGGGGTCGTCCGACGCCGCCACCCGGCCGGTGGCGACATCGGCGATCAGCGCCGCCAGGTCGTCGAGGTGCACCCAGGCGAAGGTCTCCTCGGGGACGGCGTGCCGCTGGCTGGGGTCGTCGCGGAGCTGCGCCGGTCGCCGAGAGTTCCAGACCGAACTGGCGCCACTCCCGAGGATCGCCGGCGGCCGGACCAACACCCGAGTGATCCCGTCGACCTCGGCCAGGGCGGCGTCGGTCTCGCGCTTGGTGACGGCATAGGCCCCGGCGTCGTCGCCGGCCAAGGACGAGGACTCGTCGATGTCGCCCACGGCGGGCGATCGGTCATACACCGCGGTCGTCGACACGTGCACCAGTCGCTCGACCCCGGCGTCCCGGGCGGCGCGAGCCAGCACCGGGGTGCCCTCGACGGCGATCCGTTGCTGGGTGGCGCGGTCGCTGCCCATCGGATGCACCGTAGTCACCACCGCCATGGCGCCCTCGACCACCTGGGCCGCCAGCTGCGGGTCGAAGAAGTCGCCCACCTTCTCTTGCACGCCCGCCAGGGCTGGCGCCGTTCCCGGACGACGGACGACGGCGCGCACTGTCGCACCTCGCTCCAAGAGAGCAGCACACACCGCCGCTCCCACCAGACCATTGGCTCCGGTGACCACGACGACGGGAGAGGCAGAGATGTTCGACTCAGTCATCCTGCCAGCTTGTCAGACCACGAGCAGGACCCTTCCCACGCCTCCGAGACTGCGCCACCAGCGGTCATGACTCTCGACCGGGCCGCCGCCAACCCCGGCGGGCCCCGGGAAACGCTTCGTTGTGAGAGTAGAGCCTCAGGCGTCGTCGTCGATCACGTGCATGGCAGCCTCTTCGGCCGTCGCGGCGGCACCGTCGATACCGACGTCCTGGACGAACCGGTCGTCGTCGTCGCTGCTGGCCACGAGGCGACCCGAGCGGGCGTCGCCGACCTGGTCGTCATCGATGACGTCCTCGGTCCAGGTGTCCGTGTCCGGGTCGTAGTCGGGCTCCTCCTGGCGGATTCGCTGCTCCAAGGACTCGCCGTCGTGCTGCTCGGTCGCGGTGTTGCCATAGCCCTGGCCGGGCGACCACCTGTCGTGCGTCACGATCCCCTCATCGAGAACATCCGCGACCCCGCCCTGCTCCAGGGTGTCTTCTGGCTGAAGCTGGGTCTCGTCGTCGATGCTGAACTCGTCGTACTCCTCGCGTCCCATATCGTTCATTGTGCACCCCTTCGCTCAGGCCGACCGGGCCTGGGTCGCCGGCCAGATCTGGCGGATCTTGTCCGCCTCTTCGGCGGACTGGAGAACCCCTGCCCACGCGGCGTCGGTGCGCTTGCTCGCGTCGAGCAGGTTGGAGCCGAACGCGGTGAGAGCGGGACGGTCGGGGGTGATCACGGCAGTCGCGCGGGCGTGCGTCTTAGCGAGCTGCGCGCCGATTGTCGAGGATCGACTGTAGGCCTGCGGCAGCGGGGCCAGCACCACGATTACGTCGGCGTCGGAGGCGATGTCGACGTTGGCTGTCGAGCGCATTCCGCCGTCGATGTATTGGTGGCCGTCGATGGCGACGCTGGGCCAGATGAGCGGTACGGCACAGGAGGCCGCAACAGCACGGACGATGTCGACGCCGCTGTCGGGTCCGAACACCTTGAAGGCGCCGGATTCGGCGTCCACCGCGGTGATCCGGAGATCGCGATCGGGCCACTGGGTGACGTCGATCCGCGAGGAGATGATCTCGATGCGCTCTTCACCACCGGGCCGGTGGGCGCGCATCGCCGCGGCCCCGATCCGCCGGCGCTTCCTGCGGCCGGAGCCGGGCATCAACACCAGCGGCGCGAGCTTCAACATGGTCATCGGGCCGAACTCGGCGCCGAGCTCTTTCTCGCCCGGTTCGAGCTGGGTCGCGAAGGCCTCTTCGATGCCGTGAGTGGATATCACGGTGCCGACCACCGACCCAGCAGAAGTGCCCACGATGATGTCGGCGAGTGAGAGGTCGAGGCCCGCGTCGGCGAGGCCCTTGAGCATGCCGATCTCCCAGCCGATGCCGGTCAGACCTCCACCACCCAGAACGAGAGCGGTCCGTGTCATGCGTCCCTCACCTCTCTTCGGCTACGAGCATTGTCGGAAGCCGACAACGCCCTGTACCACCATTCATGTTACCAACAGGTAGGGGCAAACGGGTTGGTGATACGTGTTTCGTTCGGCTGCGAGCGGTGGTGACCCGGAATATGTTGACGCGTCAAGTTGTTGTCCCCCACGAAACCTCGCGGCGGCCCAGCCGCGTCCACCTGCAGCAGGGAGAGATCGCCATGCACGTGCTCGTTCTCGTCGGGAGCCTTCGCCCGGGCGCCTTCAACGCCCAACTGGCCGAGGCGGCCGCCGGACACCTGCCTAGGGAGACCGAGGTCACCGTCTTCGCCGGCCTCGGCGAACTCCCGCACTATGCCGAGCATCTCGACGCAGAAGGCTCGGTTCCGCAGGTCGCGAACGAACTTCGCGAGGCCGTCGCGGCCGCCGACGCGATCGTCGTGACGACCCCGGAGTACAACGGTTCCGTCTCCAGCGTCATCAAAAACGCGATCGACTGGGTGTCGCGGCCCCGTGGCTCGGCTGCCCTCGCGGGCAAGCCCACAGCCGTGCTCGCCGCCAGCGCGTCGCCGCGCGGAGGCCTGTGGGCTCGTGAGGACGCGGTCAAGGTCCTCACGGTCGCCGGAGCCGAGGTGCTTGAAGAGACCGTGGGCGTCGGCTCGGCCGGGGAGGCCTTCGCGGAAGGTCGGCTCGTCGACGCGGGTCACGACCAGGCGGTCAGGGCGCTGATCGATCAGTTGGTCGAGCCGCTGCTCGCCGCCGCTGCCTGAGCCGGGTCACGGCGACGCCTCGACCTCGGCCATGGCGCCGAGGTGAGGCGCGCTCTACGATCGGCCCATGACCGCGACCAGCGATGCCAGCAGCGACCGGATCAGCGACCGGGGTGGCAAGTTCATTCGGCCCGATGGAATCGAGAAGGTCACCGGAAACGGGCGCTACACCGCCGATCTCAATCTGACCGGGCAGGCGCATGCGGCCTTCCGGTTCGCCGATCACCCGCACGCGCGGATCACCCGGCTCGACACCTCAGCGGCGCGCCGGATGCCAGGGGTCTTCGCGGTGGTCACCCACGAGGACGTGCCGGAGAACCTCTATGGCGGAATGGTGCAAGACCGGCTGCTCTTCGCCAAGGACACCGTGCGCTGGGAGGGCGACGTGGTCGCTGCGGTCGCGGCGTTGACCCCTGCCATCGCCCGGGCCGCCGCCGCCGCGATCGAGGTCGACTATGACGTCCTGACCGCGTTGCCCGACTTCGTGGCCAACGCCGCAGCGGGGGCGCCCCTCGTCCACCCGGAGTGGGAGAACTACTCCGCCGACGAGGACCTCGGACGCAGCGGCAACGTCGTCGGCCACTCCACCATCGCCAAAGGCGACGCGGACGCCGCGATGGCGTCGGCCGACGTGGTCGTGAAGAGCCGCTACGTCGCGGATGCCTCGCAGGGCGCGCCGATCGAGCCTCGCGCGCTGCTCGCTCAGTGGAGCGGCGACCGGGTGACCGTCTGGAGTTCCACCCAGGTCCCCTTCGCCGCCCGTGACGGCGTCGCCCACACCCTCGGCATCCCGCAGTCCCACGTGCGCGTGATCGTGCCGCTCCTCGGTGGCGGGTTCGGGTCCAAGTGCGACTTCCACTTCGAAGCACACGTCGCCGCGCTCGCCAAGGCCGCGGGTCGGCCGGTCAAGCTGGTCTTCACCCGGCGCGAGGAGTTTCTCGCGCCCGACCATCGCCGTGAGGGCATGGTGGTGGAGCTCGAGACGGGCGTGACGAACGACGGCCGCCTCGTGGCGCGCCGGGCCACGCTGCACCTCGACAAGGGCGCCTACACGGGCGAGGGCGGCTTCTTCGCTCAGCTGGCGGCCATGCACGCGTGCGGGCCCTACGAACTCGACAACGTGGCGGTCGAGGCGATGCTGACCTACTCGACCAACCAGCCGTCGTCCTCGATCCGGGCGCCAACAGCGCCACAGGCTTGCTGGGCCTTGGAGTCGCACATGGACGAGGTCGCGGATGCGATCGGCCTCGATCGCGCCGAGCTGCGGCGGCGCACCCTCATCGACAAAGGCTCCCACGGTCCAACCGGCCAGGTCTTCGACGACATCGGCATGCGACAGACCCTCGAGGCCGCGCTGGAGATGATCGGCTACGGCGAACCGCTTCCCGACGATGAAGGCATCGGTTTCGCCTGCGGCTGGTGGCCGAGCATGGCGTCACCGTCGGGCGCCTACGTCAAACTCAACGGCGACGGCACGGGCACCATCGTCACCGGCGCCCAAGAATGCGGGACGGGCGCCGTGATGGCGCTGCCGATCCTGGCCGCCGAGCAACTGGGGATGAGGCCCGAGGACTTCTCGATCCTCTACCAAGACACCGACGCCGGTCCGTGGGACATGGGTGCGTCAGGGTCGCAGACCACCTTCAACAACGGCCGAGCCGTGGTCGAAGCGGCCAAAGAGGTGCGCGAGCAACTGCTCAGGCTGGCCTCGGAGAAGCTGGAGATCGACGCCGCCGACCTCGAACTGGTCGACGGCACGGTCCGCGCGGCCGGGGCGCCTGCGACGTCGGTCGGCATCGCCGAGCTGACCGGCACCGGGACGACGCTGATCGGCAAAGGCGCCGGCGAGCTGCCGGAGAATCCCGCCACCGACATCCCGTCGGCCTGTGTGGGGCGGCTGGGGCTGGACTCCTTCCTCGCGCCGCAGCTGATCACCCACGCGGCACGGGTCAAGGTCGACAAGGAGACCGGCGTGGTGCGGGTGCTGGCCTTCGCGGCCGCCCACGACTCCGGCGTGATCATCAACAAGATCGGCGCCGACGGGCAGGTCTACGGCGGGGTGCTGATGGGGGTGGGGCAGGCGCTGTCGGAGGCGACCTACTTCGATGAGGAGGGAAGGCAACGCAACCCGGGGCTGCTCGACTACAAACTCCAGACCGCCAGCGACGGGCCCGAGATCAAGATCCGCTGGATCGAGATCGACACTCCCGGCGCCGGGCCCAAGGGGTCTAAGGGGGTCGGCGAGCCTCCGAGCGTGCCGACGTCGGGCGCGATCGGCAATGCCATCGCTCAGGTGATCGGCCGTCACGTGACTCGGCTCCCGATGACTGCCGAGCGGGTCTGGGCCACCGCGCACGGCATCGACCTGCAGGAGGAGGACCGATGAGCGGCTACACCCTCGCCACCGACGTGGCGAGCGCCGTGGCAGCGCTCGCCGATGGCGCGCGGCCGGTGGCGGGCGGCACCGACCTGGTCGTGGGCGCCCGCTCAGGAAAGAAGGCGCTGCCCGAGCAGATCGTCGGGATCCACAAGATTCCCGGTCTTGCCGAGGTGGCCGAGAGAGACGATGTCATCGCGATCGGCGCGCTCGTCAGCCACGCCGCGATCATCGAGTCGGAGCTACTGCGCAGTCGGGTGCCGGGGTTGCTCGATGCCGCGGCGATCGTCGGCTCGCACGCCACCCGGGCCAACGGCACCCTCGGGGGCAACGTCATGAACGCCTCGCCGGCCATGGACACCGGTGCGCCGCTGCTGTGCCACGGCGCGGTGGCTGTGCTGACCGGACCGGGCGGCACCCGGCGGGTGTCCCTCGACGACCTCTGGGAGGGCCCGGGCACGACCACGGCGGCGCCGGACGAACTTCTCGAGGCGATCGAGGTGCCCGCTCCGCCCGACGGGTCCGGCAGCGCGTACGTGCGGTTGCAGTATCGCCGCCAGATGGAGATCGCCGTGGTCGGCGTCGGCGCCTACGTCGAACTCGACGCCGACGGAGTAGTGCAGGTGGCCCGCGTCGCCATCACCGCCCTCGCCCCCGTGATCAAGCGGATCCCCGCGGCCGAGGCAGCCCTTATCGGGCGCCCTTTGGTCCCCAAGGACACCTCCGAGCCGCCTGCTTCCGCCCTTTGGGACCAAAGGGCGGCCGCGGCGGCCCGCGAGGCGGGGGAGGCGGTGGCGGCGGCGGCGACCCCGATCTCCGATGTGCGGGGGTCGGCTGGTTACCGTTCGGCGATGGCGGCCGTGATGACCCGTCGGGCCGTCGAGGCCGCCGTACGTCGTGCGCGCGGCCAGCAGGTCTCGGTGCCCGCCAGTGACTGGAGCGTTGCTCCGATGGAAGGACAGCAGCGATGAGTCAGCCGATCACCCTTCACGTCAACGGGACGTCCTATCCGATCGACGTCGATGCCCACGCGAGCCTGCTCACGACGGTTCGCGAGCAGGTCGGCCTGACCGGCTCGAAGGAAGGCTGCGACGACTCCGAATGCGGCGCCTGCATGATGCTGATCGACGGCCGTCCGGTGAACGCGTGCTCCTACCTCGCGGTGCAGGCCGACGGCGCCGAGGTGACCACCGTCGAGGGCCTCGCCGAAGGGGAACAGCTCTCCTCGCTGCAGCGGGCGATCCTCGACAAGGGCGGGGTTCAGTGCGGCTTCTGCACACCCGGCATGCTGATCTCCGCCGTCGCCCTGCTGGCGAGCAACCCGCAGCCCACCGACGACCAGATCCGGATCGGCATCTCCGGCAACCTCTGTCGCTGCACCGGCTACGACGGCATCGTCGCCGCCATCGCGTCCGTGGCCAACTCCGATTCGTCTGCGAGTTGACCGGTTAATTCACGCTCAGCCGACACAGACGAATCGGAGTCTCCCGGCGTCGGTTAGGTCACAGAACGATAACGGGCTAGCGTGCTGCCCCATGATCAGCCCTCGACTTCGGACCCTTCTGCCTGTTCTGGTGGCGACCGCCGGCCTGACCGCCTCCAGCCTCGCGGCGCCGACATATGCCGACCACGCGAAGCCGCCCGGCCCCGTGCACGCCGGCAACACGTTCGGTTGGTACTCCGCCGGCCGCCCGATCGACTACACGTTCGTGGGTCCGAAGGCGAAGTACTGGAAGGTCGCCGGCCCCGGCATCGTGCGCAACCAGCACGGCATGCTCACCCTCAACACCGCCAAGCGCGGGACGGTCAGCGCGACCCTGGACCGCAAGGGGCACCGCACCGGCCGCTGGGAGATCCGGCTCCGCGCGCGCCGCTACGAACTGAAGCACACCAACTATCGCGTGGTCACCGAGCTGATCCCCGCGGTCGGTCGCCCGTACCACTGCGGCGGGCGCAACATCGCCCTGGAGAACTTCAAGTTCGGCAGCGGCTGGAACGACTTCTACATCCGCAACGACGGACTCAAGTTCACCGCCAACAAGCGCGGGGTATGGGCCAAGGAGCGCTGGCACACCTTCGCCGTGGAGGTGACCCGCAAGCGGATTTCCTGGTTCGTCGACTCCCACGTGATCCGCACCGAGCGGCGTGCCAAGGCGCTCTCGGGTGTGCCGATGACCGTGCGCTTCACCATGCAGGGCGTCAAGGGCAAGCGGATGAACCGCAGCCGGATGCAGATGGACTGGCTGCGCTACTGGAACCTCAAGAGCCCGAACAAGAAGTCGACCAAGGCGCCGCGCCCCGAGAAGGGCACCTTCGTCGACGCCTGCTGACGCCCTGGACCGGGGCTAGGTATTGGGTCTGTCCGCGGGGGGCAGGTCGAGTTCGCGACGGCGCACGATCTCGCCCGCCACTTCGTCGGCCAGTAGCCGACGTTCGGTGCGCTCTCGCATGCCGTGCTCGAGCAACAGCGCTCTGGCGGTCGAGAACATCATCAAGACCATCACGATGCTGAACGGCGCTGCGAGGAGGATCGCCATCGTCTGCAGCGCCCCGAGTCCGGCCGCGCCTCCGGCCAGCAGCAGAGCGGCCGCCACCAGGCCTTCGAGCACCGCCCACATGACCCGGCTCCACACCGGCGGGTTGGGGTCGCCGCCGCTGGCGAGCATGTCGACCACATAGGACCCCGAGTCGGACGACGTCACGAAGAACACCACGATCAGGAAGATCGCGATCACCGACAGGAGAGTTCCGCCGGGCAGTCCGTCGAGCATCTGGAACAGCGCCGAGGTGGTGCTCACTCCACCTTCGTCGTCGATCAGGCCGCCACTACCGAAGATCTCGCGGTGCAGCGCGGTGCCACCCAGAACCGAGAACCACAAGAAGGTCACCAGCGTCGGCACCAACAGCACGCCGGCCACGAACTCGCGCACCGTTCGTCCGCGTGAGATGCGGGCGATGAAGACGCCGACGAAGGGTGCCCAGCTGATCCACCAGCCCCAGTAGAACGTCGTCCAGCCAGACAGCCAGGCCTTGCCGTCGTCGCCTTGGAACGCGAGTGTCTGGAAGGACAGCCGGAAGAACGCTTGGATGTAGGAGCCGATCGACTGCACGAAGTCGCTGAGCAAGAAGACCGTCGGGCCCAGCGCCAACACCGCGAGCAGCAGCACGCCCGCGAGGCCCATGTTGATGTTCGACAGGATCCGGATGCCCTTGTCGACGCCGGTCGCGACCGACACCGTGGCCAAGGCCGTGATGGCGATGATCAGCACCAGCAGGATCCACTTGGCCGGCTCGCCGGTTTCCGCATCGGCCTCGAAGACGCCGAGGAACACCAGTCCGGCGCCCACTTGCTTGACGCCGAAGCCGAGCGAGGTCGCGACCCCGAACAGGGTGCCCACGACCGCGATGATGTCGATCGCATCGCCCCACCGGCCCTTCACCCGATCGGCGCCGAGCAGCGGCTCCAACGCCCAGCGGATCGAGATCGGCCGGCCCTTGCGATGCACGGCATAGGCGACGGAGAGGCCCACGATCACGTAGATGGCCCAGGCGTGCAGGCCCCAGTGCAAGAAGGTGATGTCAAAGGCGGTGTCCGCGCGGACCGAGGCGGACTCACCGGTGCCCGGCGGGGGCGCGGCGAAGTGATTGAGCGGCTCGGCCACCCCCCAGAAGACCAGCCCGATGCCCATGCCGGCGGCGAAGAGCATCGCAAACCATGAGCCCAGGCCGAACTCCGGATCGTCGTCGTCCTTACCGAGGACGAGGTTGCCGACGGGCGAGAACGCCAGCCAGGCGGCGAAGAACACGAACGTGCTCACCACGACCACGTAGTACCAGCCGAGGTCACCGACGATCGTGCCGTTGGCCTTCCCCAACCACTCACCCATCCGTTCGGGCAGGATCAGGGTCAGAGCGACGAAGAAGATGATCATGCCTGCGGCGGGAATGAACACCTGCGGGCAGGTGATGCGCAGGCCACCGGTCGATGAGGACGTCGTGACGGGGGCGCCAGCCTCTGGGTCTGCTCTGTCGGCCACGAGGGTCTCCGATCGGTCGATGGCTGTTTCTCGACACGCTAGGGGAAATCGGCTCCCACGGCGAGAGTGGTGGCGCCGGAGTACGGTCGAGGGATGACCGAACCAGGGTTCGAGGAGGCAACACCGGCCCGCGCCAGCGGTGCAGCGTGGGGGTTCGACAACTCCTATGCCCGCGCGCTGGAGGGCTTCTACGTGCCGTGGCAGCCCGCCGCGGCGCCCGAACCACGCCTGATCGGGTTGAACGAAGGCCTGGCGCTCGAGTTGGGACTGGATCCGGACCGACTGCGCACGGAGAGCGGCATGGCGGAGCTCGTCGGCAACGCGGTCCCGGCTGACGCGGACCCGCTTGCTCAGGGCTATTCGGGTCACCAGTTCGGCAGCTTCTCTCCCGTGCTCGGCGACGGCCGGGCGCTGCTCCTCGGCGAGTTGGTCGACGCTCATGGCGAGCGGCGCGACGTCGCTCTGAAAGGGTCCGGCGCGACTCCGTTCTCGCGCGGTGGGGACGGCAAGGCGGCGCTGGGTCCGGTGTTGCGCGAGTATCTGCTGGGTGAGGCGATGTCCGCCCTCGGCATCCCCACGACGCGGGCGCTGGCGGCACTGACCACCGGAGAGCGGATCGTGCGGCACAACACCCTCACCGAGGGCGCGCAACCGGCGGCTGTACTGGTGCGCATCGCGGCCAGCCACCTGCGGGTCGGTACTTTCCAGTTCGTCGCGAGCCGTGGCACCCCCGAGCAGCTGCGTCGGCTCGCCGACTATGCGATCGCTCGACACTTCCCCGAGCTCGATGCCGAGTCGCTGTCCGGGCCCGAGCGGTATGCCGCGCTGCTGGCGCGCGTGGTCGAGCGGCAGGCCGCGCTGGTCGCCGACTGGCTCTCGGTCGGCTTCATCCACGGGGTGATGAACACCGACAACGTCGCGATCTCGGGCGAGACCATCGACTACGGTCCCGCGCGCCTTCATGGAGGGCTACGACGAGCGGGCCGTCTATAGCTCGATCGACAACGCGGGGCGTTACGCCTATGGCAACCAGCCGCCGATCGCGGTGTGGAACCTGTCCCGCTTCGCCGAGACCCTGCTGCCGCTGCTCGCCGACGCGGCCGACCCCGACCGCGCGGTCGAGATCGCGACGACGACGGTGGAGGGGTTCGGCCCCGCGATGACCCGCGCCTGGACCGAACGATTCGCGGCCAAGCTCGGTCTACCGGAGAGCGCGGTCGCCGATGGCACCGCTGGAGGGCTGGTCGGCGAAGCGCTGTCGGTGCTGCAGGCGCCGCCCGGTGCGCCCCGGGTCGACTTCACCTCGTGGTGGAGGGCGCTGGCCGACAGTCTTCGAGCCGACCGTCCTGAGGTCGACAATCCGCCGGCAGACGATCGCAGCGATGCCGCCCGCGACCTGCTCCGCGACCCCGCGGCGTACGACGTGTGGCGGGCGCGGTGGGTGGCCCAACTGGGTGACCGTGCCCAGCAGCGGGCCGCAGCGACTCGCATGGATCTGGTGAATCCGCTGTACATCGCCCGCAACCACTTGGTCGAGCGGGCCTTGGCGGCCGCGAACGAGGGCGACCTCGCGGCGTTCGAGCGGCTACTCACGGCGGTGTCCTCGCCCTATGCTCGGCAGGACGGACTCGACGGTCTGGAGTCCCCGGCCCCGGAGGGGTACGACGCGTCGTACGTGACCTTCTGCGGAACCTGATCGCGCAGCTCACTCACGAGGAGAAGCCAAGGATGGCCGACAGCAATGATCGCCTGACCCGACCCACGGACCAGAAGGTTGACAGCTTTCTCGCGACCGTGACCGACGAGCGACGGGCCGCGGACACCCAAGCGGTGGTCGCCCTCATGCGCGAGGTCAGCGGCGTCGAGCCCGTGCTGTGGGGGACGTCGGTCATCGGTTTCGGACGCCAGCCGTACACGACCGCCGACGGCAAGCAGCGCGAGTGGTTCGCCATCGGGGTCGCGCCCCGCAAGGCAGCGCTGACCCTCTACGGGCTCACGTACTACGGCTCGAACGCGGACCTGCTGGCCAAACTCGGCACCCACACCACGGGCAAGGGATGCCTCTACATCAAGCGGCTCGACGATGTCGATCAAGCCGCATTGACCGAGCTGATCCGCGCAGCGTGGACCACCAACCACGTCCCCGAGGGTTCGGACTGATCCACCGCCTCACCCGGTGGGCCTAGCCGTAGGTCGTCACCGTGCCGTCCGCCGTGACGACCAGGCCCGTGCGATCGGGGCGGGTGCGCAGCCAGGCGAGGGCGTCGTCACCCATCGCCATCGCGGCGGTGGCCTCGATGTCGACCCAGGTGAGGGAGTCGCCGACGACGGTCACCGAGGCCAGCGCCGTTGCAGCGGCCCCCGTGCGGGGGTCGACGACGTGGCTCCCACGATGGGCCGTGCCAGAGGTGGCGACCGCGCCGTTGTGCAGCGGAACCAATGCGACCAGCCGGCTGGCATCGAGCGGATGCTCGATGCCGATCGACCAGCCGCGCCCGTTGGGGTCGAGGGTGCGAGCCACCATGTCGCCACCGGCCGAGAGGCACACGTCGGTGTCCGGCAAGGCGAAGAGATGGCGCCGCGCTGCGCGCTCGGTGGCCCATCCCTTGACCACGCCGCTCGGGTCGAGATGGCGCGGTCCACCGGCACCATTCGGATCCGGGCGCCTGATGTCGAAGGCGCCGGCCGACTCGATGCGGGCCCGCTCGCCCAACGCCATCACCTCGTGCACCTCGACTGGGCAGTCGTCCAGGGCGACCTCGCCCCGGCCGAGGCGAGAGATCAACGAATCGTCGCGCCAAGTGCTGAAGGTCGCTTCCACCGCGCGGAGCTCGGCCACGACCGCTGCCCACGCTGCGCGGGCCGGCGCGTCGTCGCGGTGCCGTCCACGGAGCGCCAGACTGATCGGCATCCCCATCACCTGCTCGACATAGCGACCTGTTGGCGCCATCCCGGCCGAGGTGGTGGCGGAGCCGGTCGTCGCGGTCACAGCCCGGCCTGGTCGAGAGCGGACTGCAGCGACTCCTGATAGCCCATCGAGTGAAGGTGGCACCCGACACCATGTCGACGCTGGCGCTCTGGGCCTGGATGGTCTCGTCGATCAGGATCGGCAAGGCGTAGGAGTTGATCTGCTGGTCGCGGCTATTGCTGTAGGGGTATTGGGTGACCTGCACGTCGGAGATGGTCGAACCGTCGGTGACGATCTGAACCTGCACCGGTCCGTAGCGGGTTTGCGCGGCCGCACCGGTCACGGTTGTGGTGGAACTGCCGGAATTGCCCGATCCGGAGGCCGAGCCGGACCCAGACCCCGTGCCGGACGCGTTGCCGGAGCCCGACCCGGTGGTCGAGCTGCCGCTGATCACGGTCTCCGAGGTAGCGGTCGAGGCCGGCCCACTCGTTGACGTGTGATAGCCGAAGAGCAGGATCACCGCGGTCAGCGTGCCGCCGAACCAGGTGACGATGCGTGCGATTCCGGTCATGTCCTCACCATCCGAACTTCTCGATATGCAGACGACGCTCAGGCGTCCCTGCGGCCAGTACTGCGCGGCGTACGGCGTCGGTCCAGGGCTGTGGCCCGCAGACGAAAACGTCGCGGTCGGCGATATCGGGGACCCAGGCGAGCAGCGCCTCGGTGTCGTCGAAGCGCTCCAGTCGGTCGTCGGCGGGCAGCCATGAGTCGGCGGCGCGCCGGCGCCCGGGCAGCCGGCCGACCTGGAGGCCTCGCTCGCGGGCCAACACGGCGAACTCCTTCTCGAAGAGAGGGGTCCCGGAATAGCGCTGGAGGAGAGTGGCCTGGCCGGGGCGGTAGTCCAGGCCCTCGGCCAGCGCGCGTAGGGGGGTGATGCCGACGCCCGCGCCGATCAGCACGACGCCGTGGCCGGAACGGGCGCGATCGGAGAGGCGACCGTAGGGACCCTCCACCAGCACCCGCGTGCCGGGATGGAGGTGACGCAACGACGCACTGTTGTCGCCTAGGTCCTTGGCCGAGATCCGAAGGCTGCTGCCGTCTGGCGCGGCCGAGAGCGAATAGGGGTTGCCGCGGGTCCAGCCGTGGCGGTCGAGGAAGCGCCAGGTGAAGAACTGGCCGGCCTCTACGGGGAGGCGGTGCAGTTGGTGGCCGGTGATGTAGACGGAGACGACGCCGTCGCCTTCGTCGACGACGGAGGTCACCCGGAGTTGGTGGCGCAGGCTGCGCGCCACCGGAAGCACCACGCGGAACAAGAGGATCGCGCCGGCCGCCGCGCCCCACAAGGACCACCAGAAGACGGTGGCGCCAGGCGAGGCAAGGAACTCCTGGCCGGTCCAGAGCTGGTGCGGGAGGGCCAGGCCGACGCCGAGGTAGGCGTAGAGGTGCAGCAGGTGCCAGGACTCATAGCGCAGCCGGGCCCGGGCAGCTCGGATGCTGGTGACCGCCACCATCGCCAGACTGGCCGTGCCGGCAGCCGCGAGCAACATGCCGGGGTAGTTGATGGTGAGGTCCCACAGGGTGCCGGGGGTCTGGGCGAGCGAGCCAGCGGCGTACCCCCAGGTGATCAGGCCGATGTGAGCCAGCATCAACGTGAAGGAGGTGAAGCCGACCAGGCGATGCTGATGTGCCAGGCGGTCCTGGCCGAAGGCCCGTTCGAGGACCGGGATGCGGGCCATCAGCAAGACCTGCACCAGCAGCAGTAGCGACGCCACCAGCCCGGTCAGGCGACCCAACGAGGTGAGCCCAGTGGTCCATCCGGCCAGGTCGATCACGCCGCCTCCGGAGGCCCACCACCAGGTGATCAGAGCCAAGGAGGCGCCGAGGGCGCCTTCGGCGAGATGGCGAACCAGTGCGTCCACGCGCGCCCGCGACCCGCGGCGGACGACGAGGGCCGGGTCACCCAAGCGCCGCCGGCCCCCGTCCTGGGGCAGGTCGGGGCGGGCGAGGACGTCGGTCACGACGCGATACCTGACTCAGTCGAACCGTCGGACTGGCCGCTGCTGTCGGAGTCCTGATCAGACTGTCCGTCAGGGCCCATGGGGGGCAGTTGGCCGCGCTGGCCCTGTTGCCCGCCGAAGCCACCGGGTCCATGGTGGCCACGGCCGAAGTCGCCGTCGCCGCGGCGCCCGTCGCCGTCGTCGTCGCCGTGGTCACCCACGGCATACCCGACGCCGAAGCCCAGCATGCCTACCAACAGGGCCGCCGCGGCAGTCCCGCCGATCATCGCGGGGGCACGACGCCACCAGGGCCGTTGCGGTTCAGTCGTTGCGGCCGGTGCGACTGGGTCAGCAGGCCCGGCAGCGGTCGGCGGTGGGATCGCCGCTTGGTCATTGCCCACGGGCTCCTCGGCCGGTGCCGGCTGGTCGGTGGACTCCCAACGGGAGCCGCTCAGGTCCTGGGTGACCTGATCGTCCGGCGATGGCTCAGGTGCGCGATCCGGCACCGAACTGTCCGGGGGCTGCTTGTCGTTCATCGGTGGTTCCTCTCGGTTCGGTCATCGGCCCGATCCAGCGATGGCGCGGGCTCAGCATCGTGAGACCGATCTTGATCGCTCAGCTTTGGAGCAGTCGTGGCACCAGCTGTGAGGAGCCTGTGCAAATCCCCGACCCAGCGCGCAATCTGTGACCTGTCGCTCGCCATACGTGACTTCTCGCCCGCCGGGGCTGACGTGTCGCCGGCAATATGTGACGGGTCGCGGGGTTCGGCGTAGGTTGGTCGGTCATGTTCTCCTCTCCCTCACCTGCTCGTCCGACTTCCGGCCGCTCGAGGCGTCCGGCCCGTGGGATCCCCCGCCTGCTCGCCGCTGCGCTCGCACTCGTCGTCGCAGGCGCGCTCACCGCCGGGATCCCCGACGCGGTAGCGCCGGCCCGGGCCGATCACGCCGGCAACGCGCCTGGCCCGGTCAATGCCGACTCCACCTTCGGCTGGGGGTTCGAGGCGATCGACTACAAGTTCATCGGCGGGCTCGCGTCCTACTGGAAGGTCCGCGGACCCGGGGTCGTGCGCAACCAGCACGGCATGCTGACACTCAACACCGCCAAGCGGGGCACGGTCAGCGCGACCCTGAACCGCAAGGGCCACAAGGTGGGCCGCTGGGAGATCCGGCTCCGGTCGCGCCGCTATTCGACCGCACACACCAACTACAAGGTGGTCACCGAACTGATCCCCGCCGGCGATCGCGATCAGCGGTGCGGCGCCCGCAACATCCTGCTCGAGAGCTACAAGCTCGGCGGTAAGAAGGCCCGGTTCTCGATCCGCAACCTCCCCGATGTGAAGTTCACCGGTGCCAAGCCGATCGCTATCCGCAACGACCGCTGGCACACCTTCGCGGTCGAGGTGACCCGCAAGCGGATCTCGTGGTTCGTCGACGCCCACGTCATCCGCACCGAGAAGCGCGCCGAGGCACTATCGGGGGTGCCGCTGACCGTGCGGTTCACGATGCAGGCCAAGAAGGGCAAGCGGATGAACCCGAGCCGGATGCAGATGGACTGGCTGCGCTACTGGACGCTGCGCAAGCCGAACCAGAAGTCGACGGCCGCGCCGAGGCTGGTCAAAGGGACCTACGACAAGGCCTGCTGAGAGGGCAGCGGACCCGAGTCGGGCCGCCAGGAGCAAGCCACCGGGAGCAAATGGCCTGGACTGACTATTCGTCCTGCCGGGGACTTGTGCTTACAATCCATGAGGCTGCAGCCTGGCGCGGCCATACGGGTGCGGAGTCACGGGGGCTTCGTGTAACGGGGGAGTTCGCAACGATGGCACGTCATGCCAATCCGCATCGACGCCGAGTCAAGTCCTTGTGGTGGTTCATCGCCGCACTGACCGTCTCGGTTCTGGTCGTGGGCGGTGTTTTGATCACCAATATCCGCGACTCCGGCGAGGCCGATGCCAGCGCGGGCGGCCCGTCTGGTGGGCCATCGGACGACCGATCGGTCGACTCGGACGCCGACTCGTCCGCGGCCGCTGCGGCCGCCGACGACGCCACCGAGGCGCTGTTGGCCGCTTGCGAGCAGAGTCACAAGGTGCGCGCGGTGGTCCCGACGTTGATGGCCGAGCCGGTCCGCCTGCGGGCGGCCGAGGAATGCGTCGATCTCGACGTGGTCGCGGCCGACGGTCGAGCAGGCGCCACGGAGAGTGCGGCCGAAGGCGTCGGGCTCTGGATCACCGACAGTTCCTTGTGGACCCTGGCGCGCTCGGACAGCGCCGGCAAGGGAGTCAGCATCGCCTCCAGTCCGGTGGTCGCGGTGGCTGAGCCCACCGTCGCCGACCGGGTCGGCCCCGACGGCAGACTCGACTACAACGCCCTCTTGGTGACCGGCAAGGAATATTTCCTCGGCTTCCAAGATCCTGCCGGCACCGCGAGCGGTCTGCTCGCGGCCTATCCGGTGCTCGAGGCGCAGCGAGCCGCCGATCCGACGGCCTGGCGTCCCCTTGCGCTGACATCGGCGGCGCTCACCAACCCGATCACGATCCCGACCGATTGGGTGAGTAGGCCGGGTCCGGAGCAACTCGTCTTCGGCGGGGAGTATGCCGTCGTCCCCGGCCCCGAGGCGACGGTGCTGCGCGCCGACGCGGAGCCGGCGATGGACTTCCCGGCCTTCAACCTCTCGTCCGGGACATCGGCCGAGCAGCCGGTCAAGCAGTTGATCGCCACCCTCGCCTCCTCGGAGTTCGCCGCCGACCGCGCGGCTCTGCGCCTGCGCAACCCCGACGGCACCGCAGAGTTCGACACGACGGGTCTGGGCGAAGCGGGTACGACGATGCGCAAGCCCAATCGAGCAACGGCCGTGCGGCTCTACGGTCTGAGCGCGTCTGGGTCGGCCCGCGGCCGCAGCCTGGTGGCCCTCGATGTGAGCGGCTCGATGGCGACCAGGCTGCCCAACGGCGGCACCCTGTTCGACACCGTGCGCAGCACCGCTCTGCTGGCGATGTCGGCGCTCTACGACCACACCGCGATCGGATTGTGGACCTTCGGCGCGGAACTCGACGGTCGCCGCGACTATCGCGAGGTGGTGCCGATTCGTCGATTGAAGGTCAACCGCAAGGTCCTGCTCAAACGCGTCGAGACCATCGGACCCGTTCCGGGCTCGGGCACCGGCCTGTATGACACCATCGCCGCTGGCTATCGGGAGGTGCTCGACACCTACGAGCCGGGTGCCGTGCACTCGCTCGTCGTGATGACCGATGGCAAGAACGACGACGAGGTCGGTCTCAGCCAGAAGCAGATGCTCGCCGAACTGAAGGCCGCTCAGGACCCGGCGAAGCCGGTGCTGTTCGTGGGGGTCGGTTTCGGCCAGGCAGATCTACCCGCGCTCCAGCGAGTGGCCGACGTCACCGGTGGCCGCGCGGTGGCCGTGCGCGATCCGCTGCAGATGCTGGGCGTGTTGATCACGATCGTCGGAGAGTTGGCGCTGCAGCCGACCACCGAGCTCTGACGAGCTCTGAACCGTTCAGTCCCTGCCGAGCAGTCGGCCGAGCCAGCCCGAGGAAGACCCGCCGGCGGAGGCCGTGGCGGTGTGCTGTCCGCTGCACCAGTCTCCGGCCGGTACGCCGCGGCGCACCTGGTCGACGTGCTGGCCGCAGCCGGCCCAGGTGGTCTTTCCGCACTGACGGCAGTTGACGGCTCGGCACATGATGGACTCCTTCGAAGACGGGGTGCGCAGTGTCGCGCCGGTTCACCTTAACATACCCCAGGGGGTATAGGTCGGGCTGGTAGGTTTCGCCCCATGTCTGCCTCCAGCGCCAAGATCCGCCTCACCAACAACCAACTGAGCGTCGAGCGGCTGATCCCCGCGCCGCCGGAGGCGATCTTCGATCTGCTGGCCGACCCTGACCGGCACGCCGAGATCGACGGTTCCGGATCGGTGCAGAAGTCGCGTGGCGGCGCACGGCGTCTCGCCCTGGGAGACAGCTTCGGGATGGATATGAAGCTGGGCATCGCCTACAGCACCAAGAACGTCGTGGTCGAGCTCGAGGAGAACCGCGTGATCGCCTGGCAGACACTGGCTGCCGCCCCCCTCGACAAGATCGCGACCGGCCGGATCTGGCGCTATGAACTCGAACCGCGCGACGGGGGGACCCTGGTGCGTGAGACCTGGGACCTGCGCTCGGAGGCAGTGTTATCGCGGCCCCTCGTGAAACTGACCATGACCGATACAACGCGCGGCAACATCGAGAAGACGCTGGAACGCATCGAGCGCGTGGTTACCGCCGGCTGAGCGAGCCCGCACCTCGTCGAACCCGGGCAGTGGCGCCGATGACGACGAGCGCCGCCAGCGCGGCGACGATCGCGGTCACCAGCGAGCGAGGTTCGTCGGTCGTGCGGCCAACGGCGATCCAGCCGAGGCCCCAGGCGATGGCGGCGGCGACGGCCCAGCGTCCGCCGAGCCGTTGGGCCAAGAGAACCCCGACACCGGCGGCGACGGCGAGCACCACTACGGCGGCTGCGATCGACCACGGCGGTTCCGGATCGACGCCACTGGCGACCAGGGTGGCGGTGATGTTCGCGCAGGTGGCCACGGTGACCCAGCCGAGATACAGCCCGAAGGTTCCATCCACGATGAGGCCGTCGACCAGGTCGACGTCGCCGGGCGATCCCAGTCGAGTCATCAGCACTCCGAGGACGCCGGTCAGTGCCACGATGACGCCGACGCTGGCCCACAACCAACCCTGCTGGGTGACGAGCAGCCAGCTCGCGTTGAGCACCATGGAAGTGGCT
This sequence comes from uncultured Actinomycetota bacterium, assembly GCA_963781605.1. GTDB lineage: Bacteria > Actinomycetota > Actinomycetes > Propionibacteriales > Nocardioidaceae > Nocardioides. The sequence continues at coordinate 1,244,293 of CAWAGO010000005.1, read as the reverse complement.
GCCAGCCAGCCGATGCGCCGGTGGAGGGGCCTGGCTGCTTGCGAGGGGAGCCACTGCCAGATGGTGTAGGCCGCCAAGCCGAGATAGATGACCGACCAGATGGAGAACGCCGGACCCGCGGGGGCGATGAGCGTCGCGTCCGCAGCCAGGGCGCCGCCCGAGGACTCTTCGACCCGGGTCCCCAAGGCCCCCACGCCGACCAGGGTGCCGATCACGCAGAAGATCTCAGCCGCGGTGACTCCCACCTGTCGACGGAGATCGGCGGCGGGGGAGACGGACGCGATGTGGGCGGCGCCGGTACCGGTCATGCGGATCTCCTGATCAGCGGGGACGCAGGGCGAACGCAAGCCCCGCACCGGATGAACGGGCGGGGCTTGGCCAGGACTCCGGGGGACATCGCGGGAGCCCTCATCCGTCGGTGCATTGTGGGGGATCAACTGCCAACGGGATGTCTTTACCATGACACAGAACCCGGCGCGTGTCGAGACTTTGTCGAAGGTTATTGTCGCCGGCGTTCGAGCGCCGTCTCAGCCGCCCACCCACCGAAAATGAGAACAGTTCTCACTGTTAGGCTTGATCGGACAAGACCGACGTCGCCCCGCGTGGTGGGCGGCGTTCGGACACATCATCGCCACGCCGGAGGAAACCCCTATGACCAAGGCTGAACTCGTCGACGCCATTGCCAGCAAGTCCGGCTTGACCAAGTCCGACGCGGGTGCTGCGCTGGATGCCGTCGTCGCCAGCGTCGTCGACGCTGTCGCAGGCGGGGCCCGCGTGCAGGTTCCCGGTCTGGGCACGTTCGAGCCCCGGGACCGCGCCGCTCGCGAGGGCCGCAACCCCGCAACCGGTGAGTCGATGACGATCGCTGCGACGACCGTCGTCGGCTTCAAGGCGGCGGCCGGCTTCAAGAGCGCTGTCGCCGGCTGACGTCACGCATCTCCACAACAACGGCTCCGCACCCATTGGGTGCGGAGCCGTTGCTGAATGATCGAGTCGGTCAAGAGCGCTCGGCAGTCTGTTCATGGTGGTGGATCACCTCGGCGATGATGAAGTTCAAGAACTTCTCGGCGAAGACCGGATCGAGGCCCGCGTCCACGGCCAGACCGCGGAGGCGGGTGACCTGGCTCTCCTCACGGGCCTTGTCGGCCGGCGGCATCCCGAGGTCGGCCTTGAGGGTCCCGACCTGCTGGGTGCATTTGAATCGCTCGGCGAGCAGATGAACCAGCGCCGCATCGATGTTGTCGATGCTGGCCCGGAGCCGGTTCAGCTCCTCGGGCGGTTGTTCAGCGGCCATGCGCTGATCCTGCCCTAGCTGCGGTGGCCTCGCGGAAGGCATCCACACAGCGGCGGACGTCGTTCTCGGAGTGCGCCGCGGAGAGTTGCACCCGGATCCGAGCCTCACCCCTGGGCACGACCGGGAACGAGAAGGCGATCACATAGACGCCGAGGCGGAGCATCGCGTCCGCGACCTCGGAGGCGACTCGGGCGCCGTCCTCGCCAGGGAACATCACTGGCACGATTGCGTGCTCGCCGGGCAGAAGATCGAAGCCGGCCTCGGTCATCAGTTCGCGGAACAAGGCGGTGTTGCGCCACAGTTGCGAACGCGCGGCGTCGGAGGTCGAGGCGATCCGTAGCGCTGCCAGCGAGCCCGCCACTACCGACGGCGCCACCGCGTTGGAGAAGAGGTAGGGCCGCGCGCGTTGACGCAGCAGGTCGACGATCTCCTGGTGAGCGGCGACGTAGCCGCCGGAGGCGCCGCCCAGCGCCTTGCCGAGGGTGCCGGTGACGATGTCGACGCGATCGGCCACCCCGAAGTGCTCGGGAGTTCCGGCGCCGGTCGCGCCCACGAAGCCCACAGCGTGCGAGTCGTCCACCAGGACGAGCGCGTCGTAGCGGTCGGCCAGGTCGCAGATCTCGGCAAGGGGCGCGTAGAAGCCATCCATCGAGAACACCCCGTCGGTGACGATGCACCGGCTCCGTGCGCTCTGGGCCGCGACGAGTTGGGCTTCGAGGTCCGCCAGGTCGGCATTGCGATAGCGGAAGCGTTGCGCCTTGGACAGCCGGATGCCGTCGATGAGGGAGGCGTGGTTGAGAGCGTCGGAGATGATCGCGTCCTCGGCGCCGAACAGCGTCTCGAAGACGCCGCCGTTGGCGTCGAAACAGGACGAGAACAAGATGGTGTCGTCGGTGCCCAGATAGTCGGAGAGGGCCTGCTCCAGTTGCTTATGGGTTTCCTGGGTGCCGCAGATGAAGCGCACGCTGGCCATCCCGAAGCCCCAGGTGTCCAGCGCGTCGTGGGCCGCTGCCACCACGTCGGGATGGTCGGCCAGACCGAGGTAGTTGTTGGCGCAGAAGTTGATCGCCGCGCCGCTCTCGGTGGCGATGTGGGCCGCTTGCGGGCTGGTGAGCCTGCGTTCGTGCTTGGTGAGGCCGGCCGCCGAGATCTCGTCGAGGGTCGCCTGGAGCCGGTGCTGGGTGGCGCCGTACATCGGTTCTCCTATTCAGCTCCAGTCGAGGAGCACTTTGCCGCAGTTGCCCCCTGCGACGGTGTCGAAGGCCTGGCCGAAGTCGTCCACGGCGAAGCGGTGAGTGATCACCGAGCGCAGGGCATCCTGCAGCGCGGTGGAGGTATGCAGCATCGCGCTCATGGCATACCAGGTGTCGAACATCTCGCGGCCGTAGACCCCCTTGATCGTCAGCATGTGGGTGATCACGCGGCCCCAGTTGACGGCGTACTCGTCGGAGGGGAGCCCGAGCATGGCAATGCGCCCGCCGTGGGTCATCGCTGTCAGCATCTGGCGCACCGCCGGTGGCGCGCCAGACATCTCCAGCCCGATATCGAAGCCCTCGCGCATCCCAAGGTGTTCCATGGCGGCGGTCAGGGTCGTTTCGGTCGGATCGATCGCCAGGTCGGCGCCAGCCGCGCGAGCCAGCTCTAGGCGCGCCGCGCTGGGATCGGTCACCACGATGTAGCGGGCCCCGACATGGCGGGTGATCGCCGCAGCCATCACTCCGATCGGACCCGCACCCGTGATCAGCACGTCCTCGCCGGCGATCGGGAAGGACAGGGCCGTATGGGTGGCGTTGCCGAAGGGGTCGAACAGGGCGGCGAGATCCGGATCGAGGTGGGGCGGGTGCACCCAGACATTGCCCGCGGGCAGCACCAGGAAGTCGGCGAACGCCCCGTCGGTGTTCACGCCGATGCCGACGGTGTTGATGCAGAGATGCCGTCGACCGGCGCGGCAGTTGCGGCAGTCGCCGCACACGATGTGCCCTTCGCCGGAGACCAGGTCCCCCACCTGGACCGTGCCGACCTCTTGGCCGACCTCGGCGACGATGCCGCTGAACTCGTGACCCACGATCAGGGGCGGAGACACCGCGGAGGCGGCCCAGTCATCCCACCGGAAGAGGTGCAGGTCGGTGCCGCACAGCCCCGCTCGGAGTACGCGGATCTTGACCTCGCCGGGACCTGGGGTCGGCTCGGGGACGTCCACCAGTTCGAGGCCCGGCCCGGGCCGGGTCTTCAGCAAGGCACGCATGAGGACATCTTTGCGCAAGGCCGAATGGACGGGGATCGGTGACCGTCTGGACGGCTTCCCGAGCGCCGCAGATCCGGGACTAGGGTCGGCGCTGTGACCGGGCGGTGGAGGGGGCTGCTGGCCGACACCCGACCCCTCGCCAACCGGCCCTTCCGGCGGTTGTTCATCGCCACTGTCGTGACAGTGATCGGCGCGCAGTTGAGCGTCGTCGCGGTGCCCGCACAGATCTATCTGATCACCGGCTCATCGGCCTACGTCGGGCTCACCGGCGTCTTCGGGCTGGTCCCGTTGGTCGTCTTCGGACTGTGGGGAGGAGCACTCGCCGATGCCTTCGACCGCCGCACGGTGCTGGTCCTGTCGACCATCGGCTTGATCGCCACGAGTGCGGGCCTGTGGATCCAGGCTGCTCTCGGCAATCAGAACGTGTGGGTGCTGCTGAGTCTGTTCGCCGCGCAACAGGCATGCTTCGCGGTCAATCACCCCACCCGAAGTGCGATTCTGCCCCGTCTCCTCCCGCTGGAACTGCTGCCCGCTGCCAACGCACTATGGATGACGGTCACGATGGCGGGCGCGATCATCGGCCCCTTGCTGGCGGGAGTGCTGATCCCGATCGTCGGCTTCGCGTGGCTCTACGCCCTCGACACAGCCTCGTTGTTCGCCACCCTGGGGGCGGCGCTCGCGCTGCCGAAGCTCCCGATGATGGGCACAGTGGTGGCTCCCGGCCTGCGTTCGGTCATCGCCGGGCTGGGCTATCTGCGGCACCATCCGGTCTTGCTCATGTCCTTCGTTGTCGACCTGATCGCGATGGTGTTCGGGATGCCTCGGGCGCTCTTCCCCGAGATGGCCGACCAGAGCTTCGGCGGCGGCCCTGAGGGAGGCCTCGCGTTCGCCTTGCTGTTCGCCGGCATCCCCGCGGGCGCCGTGCTCGGCGGCGTGTTCTCCGGCTGGGTATCAAGGGTGAGCCGACAGGGGGTCGCGGTGGTCGTGTCGATCCTGGTCTGGGGGGTGGCGATGACCGGCTTCGGTCTCGCGGCCGGCTTCGCGCGCCGAGACGAGGCGTCCGTTGGGGTCTGGTTGGTTGTGGCGTGTGGACTGCTGATGCTCGGTGGCGCTGCCGACATGATCTCTGCAGCGTTCCGAACCGCGATGCTCCAATCGGCCGCGGCCGACGAGGTGCGCGGGCGTCTTCAGGGCGTGTTCATCGTGGTTGTCGCGGGCGGGCCGAGGGTCGCCGATGTCGTTCATGGAGCAGTGGCTGCAAGTGTGGGGACGACGGTGGCGGCCGCGGGCGGCGGGATCCTGGTGATCGCGGCGACGCTGGTGGCGGTGCTGGCGGTGCCGGCCTTCGTTCGCTACCGGATCAGTTCGTGAACCCAGGGCTCCGGTCGGAGTTCACGCCACGCCCGGACTAGCGCTCGTGGGGCGACTTGAGGAAGCCGTCGGCCTGTGCCGCGCGAACCGCGTCGCCCGAGGAGTAGACCTCTCGACCGATCTCTCGGTAGCGCTCGCACGCCCGGTTGAGATAGGTGACGACGGTCGACGTCGACACGGGCGGGTCCATCCGTGATCCCACTGACTTGCGGGGGACGCCGTCGGCCAGCAGTGAGAGCACTTCGATCTCTCGGGGGGCCAGCCGTGCCGCCATCGCGGCGTCGGTGATCAAGACGAAGGCCAGATCGCTGAAGACGGCGAAGTCGCCTGAGGCCGCGGCCCTGACCACTCGCACGATCTGGTCGGGAGGATCGGACTTGAGCGCCAGGCCCACCGCCCCCGCGACCAGGGCCTGCCGGATCGGGATCGGACGGATCTCCGAGGTCAAGACGACCACTCTGATCCCGCGTTCGGTGAGCTCGGCGATGTAGTTGTTGGGATCGGAGCCGTCGCCCAGGTGCAGGTCGACCAGGGCCAGGTCGGGGGCTCGGTCGGTGCCGGCCAAGACCTTGCGGAGTCCTTCCCACGTGGTTGCGTTCCCCACCAACTCGATGTCGGGGCTCTCCCTGGTGACCATGGCCATGACGCCCTCGACCACCACAGGGTGGTCGTCGACGGCGACGACGCGCGTTTTCTCAGGCACCTGATCCCCCTTCTTGCTCTTCAGCTCGTTGCTGGTCACGCCATTGCGTGAACAGCGGAGCGCTCGACCTCATCATGCAGCGCACTCAGGCGAACGGCGTGGACTTCGTCGTCGATCACACTGACCTCCCAGCCGAGAGCTTGCCATGCCCCGGAGGACGCGGGAGCGACCGGTCCCGTGGCCAGGAGCGACAGCCGCCATCCGGACACCTTCGGGACGGCGTTCACCGTGAGGCCTGCGGGGAGCGCCGTGCTGGGGGCGAGATGGTGGAGCGCGCGCACCATCTCGGCCTGCGCTTCTTCGGGTAGGCCTTCGCCGCAGCGAACGGTGACCCGCCAGCCCTCGCCGCGCAATTCTTCGACCCTGTCCCCCAAGCCTCGCTGCCCATCCACGACCAAGTCCTCACGTACGGCGCGCTCGAGGCGGGCCGCCGCTGAGCGCACCCGCTCATCCAGCCCTTCGGGTCCGCGCGCCACCACACCATTAAGGAAGGCGGTCAACGCCGCGCGCCGGTCCTGCAGTCGTTCATGGAGATGTTGACGGAACTCGGTGTCGGCCAACAGCGCCGCCGAGTCGGCCACGGCGTCGGCTTCGGCGCGGACGACCTCCCAGGCGAACCGGTCGCCCAACTGCCGGATCAGCACCGCGATGGCGGTGACCACCACCGGTGCGGTGATGGCGGGCAAGAAGCCGAACCAGGTGTCGAGTGTCGGGCTTACCTGCAGGGTGGTGGCAGTGCTCACGCCCACCAGGCCGGCGCCCAGCACCAATGCGGCGTGATTGCTTCGGAACAGCGCCAGCGGGACCGCGAGGTAGGCGGCTCCGACGGAGAGCCAGTAGTAGGAAACGCTGGTCGTGTCCGGGGTGAGTGCCAACCCGCCCACCAACGAAACGGTCCAGCCGATGGCCACGGCCCCCCAGGCCGCCCAGGCCGGGATGCGGCCGCGTTGACCTCGCAGAGTCAGGGCGAGCCCCGTGACCACCAGTAGAACCGATGCGGCGGTGACCAGGCTGGGCCAATCGGTGTAGCGGCTCAACCACAGCGGGTGCCAGAGGTTCGCGACGAGGGGCGGCGCCGCAATCAACGCCAGCGCCGGCGCGAAGCGCGGCGCGACCCCGCTGGTGATCGTTCCCGAGCGGTCGAGCCCGGCCACTGCCGGTTCCCAGCCCAGGGACACCTTGGTGCCGCGCCCGAGTGCAGAGCCGATCTGGGCGTGGCCGCCGACGTCGTTCATGCGCTTGAGGATCGAATCGGCAACCCCGCGTCGATCGCTGGCCCCGCCGGTCGAGGCGGTGTCGAAGCCTCGCCCGTGGTCGTCAACGGTCACAGTGACGGCCAGCCCCTTGTGGCTGATCGCGACGGTCGCCAGATCGACACCGGCGTGGCGTTCGACGTTGCGCAGGGCCTCTCGCACCGCAGCTTGGAACGCCTGGGCGACCTGGTTGGGGACGACGAGGCCGCGTGGACCGGTCACGTGGGTCCGGATACCAGCCACCTCGTTGGCGGTCTCACGTAGCCGCATCAAGAGGCCGCGGTCGTCCATCGGATCGAGCTCGGTCCAGTCCGCTTCTCGCGAGGACAGGGTCAAGCTGAGGCCGCGGGCGGCCATGATCGCGTTGGTCGGGTTGACCACGCTGGCATCCATGGCCAGGGTGCGCAGGGTGTGCAGAATCTCGTCGTGAACGAAGCGGTCGACCTCGCGGGCGCGCAGCGACTGGTCACGTGACCGGGTGAACTCGGCATGGGTGACGCGCTCGAGGCGGACCGCCTCATCGGTCGCTCTTGCCGCTGCGTAGAGAATCCGGGTCCCGATCACCGCGGCGATGGTGACAGCGATCAGTTGCGCGGTCTCGACCGCCACGAGATCGATGCGTGATCCATCCGCGGACGGCACGCCGTACTCCAACCGGAAGCCTGCGTTGGTGCCGATCACCGCGGTGGCCAGCAGCCAGCCCCAGCGAGCGCGGGTGGTGACGCCAACGAAAGCGGTGGTGGCGATCGCGCTGAGACTGGGCCACCAGCTGCCCGTGCTGCCGGTAACGGTGCTCGGGGCCGCCAAGAACAGGGCGAAGGCGAAACTGGCCGCAACGAGGAGGGAGAGCGCCGTCGACTGTCGGCGCCACCACACGGCTCCAGCGAGAACCAACTGGCTGATGGTCAGGAGACCGAGCCCTAGCCACGCCTGCGGAGTGTCGCGGACGGTCGACGAGATGATGATCGGCACCGACACCAAGACCACGCTGACGAGGATCAGAAGGGACATCCGGATGCCCTCGCCAACCACAGTCTGCCAGCGCTGCCCTGGGTCGGCCGCCGAGCGCTGGCTGATCTGGGCGAGAAGCTCAGAAGGGGTGACGCTGGTGATAGCGGACCTCCTTCAGTGCGGGCGACGGGTCGTCGGGTGGGTGTGACTACCTAAGAAACGGGCTTCCCGCAGGAATATGACGCAACTTTTGCCAACTTCGACGATTGGGGCGCTGCTGGCCCGAACAACCGGGCCCAGGCATCGGCGTCTCGGGGAGGTCCACCGGGCCAGATTGCGGGCTGTTAACGATGCGCGAAGCTACTTGCGCAGGGGTCGAGCGGCCGGTTGTCTGAGACGGTGTCACGACGCATCACTTCCGATGAGCTCCCGGGTGTCGACCTCGGAGCTGTCCGGCGTGCGGGGCTCCCGGTGCGCTGCGAGGGCGTGGTGCATCTCTACCGCACCTTCGAGGGCCATGACGTCGTGGCGCTGAGGGGCGTCGATCTCAGCATCGAGGGGGGCCAGCGCGTCGCGTTTCTCGGGCCGTCCGGGTCGGGGAAGTCGACCCTGCTCACCTTGCTGGGGGGCATCCAACGCCCCTCAGCTGGCCGGATCTTTCTGGGCGAGGACGAGATCAGTGCGATGAGTGCGCCCTATCTCGCCGCCGTACGGGCCACCCGGGTGTCCACGATGCTCCAAGGCGCCACCCGCAACCTGCTTCCCTACGCCACGGCCCGGCAGAACATCGCGTTCGCTCGCTTGGCCGTGACCGGTGGCGAGGCGATACCCGAGGAGGACTTGCTCGCCCGCCTCGAACTCCTCGACCAGGCCGATCAGCGGGTCGCCACCATGTCTGGTGGGCAGCGGCAACGGTTGGCGCTTGCGTGTGCTGTGTCGATCGGTCCCCAACTGCTGCTCGCCGACGAACCCACGAGCCAGCTCAGCCACCGCGATCGGGACCAGGTGCTGCACCTGATGCACTCCCTCGCCGATGACCTCGGCACCACCATCATCGTGGTCACCCACGAGGCCGAGGTCGCAGCGAGCTTCGAGCGCACGATCACGATGAAGGGGGGACGGGTGGGTGGCGAAGGCCGGGCGGGCTCGGAGTATGTCGTCATCGGTCACGAGGGTGTGCTTCATCTGCCGGCTGCTCTGGCAGCCGAGTGGCCGGCGGGCACGCTGGTCAAGGTCGAATCCGGCGACCACGAACGGATCGTGATCAGTCATCTCGACTCCGAGGGTGTCCGACGCCCCGGTGACTCCGAGTGAGGTCCGGGGTGGCGCGCGAGGTGCAGGTGGCTTCGGTTGGCTTCGTCCTCGACCGACCGTTGCTGAGTGAGGTGTCCGTCACCTTCGAACCGGGCCGCGTCACTGCTCTTTCGGGGCCGTCGGGCTCCGGCAAGACCACCTTGCTCTCCATCACCGGCGGCCTCCTCCGGCCCACCCATGGCGAGGTCCGGTACGGCGACGACCCTGTGTGGGATGGGTCGGGGGACCCTCGGCCCGAGGTCGCCTTCATCTTGCAGGTCTATGGACTGGTGCCGATCCTGTCGGCCCGCGAGAACGTGTCGATCGCTCTGCGAGCGCGCGGCGTCGACCCCGCCGAAGCCGACGAGCGGGCCGAAGCCGCACTGGCGCGGATGCACATCGCCGACTTGGGAGCCCGGCAGGTCGAGGAGTTGTCCGGTGGTCAGATGCAGCGGGTTGCGTGTGCCCGGGGCCTGGTGGTCGAGCCGGAGGTTCTGCTCGCCGACGAGCCCACCAGCGAGTTGGACGAGATCAATCGTGATCTGGTTCTCGCTGAGTTGCGCCGGGAGGCCGACCGTGGGGCGGTCGTGGTGGTTGCGACGCACGACCCGCTCGTGGTGGAAGCCTGCGATGCGCACATCGCTCTCGACGAGGGTCGCGTCGTGTCGACCGGAGGCGCACCCGCTCGGCCTCGCTGTGGCCGCCATGCCGCGACACCGAAGCGCTCCGGCGCAGGCGGCGGCGCGAACTCCCTCAGCGGCCCCCGCAGCGCCGCGGCGCTCGGTCTCACCGTTCGCCCGTCCGACGGATGACCCGTGAGCCATGCCGGTGGCTGGAGAGGGGTGTGGGTCCATCGAGGCCTGCTCGTCGCCCTGATCGCACTCGCTGCCCTCACCGCGGCGGCATTGGTGGCGGTGCTGGAGGTCGCGACGGCCGCGGGCGGGCCGCCCTCCATCGCGACGCCGTTGGTGCTGCTCGGTGCGATCGCACTCCCCACCCTGGGTCGCGAACTTGCACGGGCCCGACGCGAGGAGGTCGGTCTGGCCCGGCTCCGCGGGCTGGAGGGCACCCGCTTGGTCACCCGGCTGGCCCGTGAGCCCCTGGCCGCAATCTTCCTGGGTGTCCTGATCGGACTTCCCCTGGGGTCGGCGGTCACCCGCCTGGCGGCCGACCGGTGGCTGGAGCAGCCGGCGCCCTGGTGGCCGATGTGGACCACGTTGGTGACCATCGGAGTCGTGGCGAGCGTCGCCGTCGCGGCCGTCGTGGCGGGTATGTCGACCGTTGTGGCGGAGGAGTTGGCGACTCAGGTCAGCATCGCCGAGCGACCGCGGGCGGCCACGCGTCTGCAGTGGTTCGCGGGGATCTTCGTGGTGGTGAGTTCGGCGCTGGCGATCTACCGCGGGTTGTCGGCCGACGAGGTGGCCGGACCCGACTGGCTGGTGTTGGCGGGGCCGGGTCTGATCGGTCTCGCCGCCGGTCTCGTCGCGGCTTGGGGGGTCGGCGCTGCCGCGCGCCTCGCGATACGCCTGGGCTCCGGACAGCGCCTTCCGGGCTTCCTCGCGTTGCGCCGGTTGGGGCGCAGCGGGCAAGCCCTACCCTCCCTCCAGTTGCTGATCGCAGCCGGAGTGATCGCGATCGTCGCCCTCCACGGCACCTACGCGGTGCAGGACTGGGTGGTATCCACCGCACGACTGCGCACCGTCGGAGCACTCGTCGTGCCGATGCCCCCTGACGCGACCGCTGCCCTGAGGCTCACCCACGAGATCGACCCGGAAGGGCAGTGGCTGATGGCTGCGGTCGTCGTGCGGGACGATCAGCCGGAGCGGCGCCGCGTCTTCGTCGACACGCCTCGCTATGGCGACGTCGTCGGTGACGCAACTCGACTCTCGAACCGCGGGTGACGTCTCGGCATCGGTTGAGCGAGTCGAGTCCGCGTCGGCCGAAGCTCTGGCGATCTCACCTCCCACCGTGACGGCCGATCGGGTCCGGGTTCGGCTGCGCATCCCGGTTCGCCTCTCCCCGAGGCCGCTGCGGGTGACGGTGGACTATCGCGATGATGCAGGGCTTCCTCGACAGGTCGACGTCGACCTACCCGAGCAGGGCGTGCAACGAGCCGCCGAGGCCGACGTGACCGACTGTCGCGAGCAGTGCGTGGTCCGGGGACTGCAGGTGGTGACCGACGTCGTGCCGGCCGGAGACGATTCGGCCGTGGGTGATCGCCGGCCGACGCTTCACGTGCAGAGCGTGCGCTTTGGTGACTTCGAACTCGTCGGCGCTGATGGGCTCACCTGGCCCGCGACCGCACAACAGACCGAGACCGGGCTCGGCTTCCTCCTTCCCGACGCCGGGGGCATCAACCTTCGCGGGGTGCTCGCGGAGACGATCCCGGTGATCGCCACCCGGCGGGCCGGGAACGGGGCGGTGGCCTGGCCGAGCGGTCCCACCGTCGAGACTCCCGGCGGCGACGACCATCCGGGGCGGATCGTCGGATCGGTCGACGCGTTGCCGCTCGTGGAAGGAGTCGGCCTCCTCGGTGACCTGACCCTCGCCCTGCGAACGTCATCCCCGACGATCCCGGCGGCAGAGGTGGTGGTGATCGCCGTGGCGGAGACGCCCGCCGCTGTCCTGAACCGGTTGCAGCGGTCCGGCGGCGGCGAGCCCCGCGACGCGGCGGACGTCGGCCGCTCGGTCAGTGCGGGAGCCGGGGCCGCCCAGGCATGGGTCGCATTGCTGCTCGGCGCCGCGTGCGTGCTGATGGCGGTCGTCGTCATGGCGGCCACCGCCGCCCGCCAGCGCCGCGCGTATCGGGACGAGGTGGCCGCGCTGAGGGCAGTCACCGCCTCCCATATCCAGATCCGTCGGGCGGCTCGGCTGGAGGTGGCCCTGCTGGTGGTCCTCGTCGTGGCCGGTGTGTGGCTGGCCGGACTGATTGCTGTGCCGGCCACCCTGCCTGATCTGCCCCTGATCGACCCTGGACCGTTCTCCGTGCCGCTCGATGGTGACCTGCGCCCGGAGCCGTTCGCGTGGGTGGGAGCGGCGCTGGCCGTGGCGATCGTGGTGCTGGGCAGTTGGTCACGTCGGGTAGGCGACGCCGACACTCGGCCCGCCCTCTTGCGGGAGCGAGGGTCATGAGCGGGAGGCGCTCCGGCGGGTCCGTCGCTGCTCGGTGGTCCTCCCCGGACTCGTCCTCGTGGGGTGCGATCGCCGGCGCTCTGCTGCGCGGCATCGCTTCGCGTCGGCTGCTCTCGGCCGGCGCGCTGATCCTGACGGCGCTGGCCGTCGCCTCAGCCGTGCTCGGGCCTGCTTTTCAGGCCTCCGTCGTGCGCTCCTACGTGGTCTCGCGGATCGATGCGACTCCTGCCATCCGAACGGGCTTGAGCTGGAGCTTCGACCCCACTACGGCGACGGCGGGCGGTGGAGCGCAGGCGGTGGTGGACGTGGCGGAGCAGCGGGCCGCCGAAGCAACGGGCGACTTCGCGCCCCCGGAGGCGAGCATCGAAACGGCGCGCTTCCCCCTACTGGGGGGTGCCGGGATGCTGATGGCTCGGGAGGGGGCCTGCGACCACGTCGTGGTGCGAGGCCGCTGCCCGACGAACACCCGTGAAGTGCTGGTGGCTGACGACGATCTCGAGACGACTGGCCTGCAGATCGGGCAGCTGATCTCCTCGACGTCGACAGATGTTCCGCCGCTGGAGGTGGTGGGGTCGTACACGGTGCCCGAGACCGAACTGGCCTTCTGGTTCGATCTGGACCGTCTCGCCTCGCGGCCGCAGATGCCCTCCCGTGCGCCGAACGTTCCCGATCTGCCCTATCGCCCCGCGCCGTTTCTGACCGACCTGTCCACGTTCGCCCTGGTCGAGCCATCGCTGTGGCAGGTCCGGGTCGATCGACGAATCGACCTCCCCGGCTCCGCCGACGCGGCCGCGCTCGACCTGGCCGCAGCGACGGCCGCCGAGCTACAGACAGCACCGGTCTCCCTTCCCGAAGGCACCTGGCGAGCGGTCGGGATCAACGATCTGCCCGGCATCGCTGAGGACGTACGACGGCAGCGAGAGGTCGCCGGGGCAACAGTGCAGCCCTCGGTGATCTCGCTGGTTCTGGTCGCCCTCGCGTTGCTGCTGCGGCTGACCGTGGCCGCCACCGAACAGCGTCGCGCCGAATTGGCCCTGGCCGGCTTGCGCGGGCTTGCCGCCAGGCGGCTGTGGCTGCTCGGACTGGCCGAACCACTCGCCGTGCTCGCCGTCGCCGCGCCGATCGGGGTGGTGGCCGGCTGGCTGGGTCTGACCGGACTGACCCGGTTGTGGCTGGTGCCAGGTCTGGACATCACGCTGCCGCCGGCGAGCTGGGTGTGGGCGGGCCTCGTCATGGCCGCGGGCATCGCGGTCGCGGTGGTGGCGGTGGGTGCCGTGATCAGGCAGACCCTGGCTGGGCAACTCGCCGGCACCCGCCGGCCGGTGGCCAGCGGCCGGGTGGTCCTGGCGGCACGGCTCGTCGTCCTGGCCGTCGCCGTCGCCGCGGTGGTCACCCAACTCGCTGTCCCGCCCGGTGCCCGCCCGGACGCGTTGGCCCTCGCGCTGCCGGTTCTCGTGGCGCTGGCCGCCGGGTTGGTCGCGACGGCTGCCGTGACCACCGCCGCCAGGTGGTGGGTCGATCGTCCCGGCTCGGGCCGTCGGATCCCCTGGTGGGTGGCCTCGCGGGCCGTCTCCCGGCGGTCCGAGGCCACGGTGATCGTGCTGCCGCTCAGCGTGGCGATCGCGGTAGCGGTTTTCGCCGCCGGGGTCTTCGGTGCCGCAGCCGCCTGGCGGGAATCGGTCGCTGTGACGATCGCGCCCGGAGAAGTCGTGTGGTCCAGCCCGCTGACCATGTCGGAATCCGTCGACCTCACCCACCGGCTCGACCCGAACGGCCGGCATCTGATGGCCCTGGCGATCGTGCCGAGTGTCGGGGTGCGGGTGGTGGCGGCGGACACCGAACGCCTTGCCGCTGTGGCCGACTGGCCGGATCAGTGGACTCCAGGGGTGGACGCCGCCAGGGTCGCCGAACTCCTGGCGCCCTCCGGGAAGGTTCCGGAGATCGTCGGCTCTCGCGTGTCGCTGACACTTGATCGGTCAGACCTGGTGACCACGGATCCGGTCTTCGCCGAGCTTCGGTTTCAGCCCCCCGGGGGCAGTCCGGTGCTCGCCTACGTCGGTCCGTTCGGCCCCGGCGAATCGTCGAGGTCCGCTGAGATCAGTCGGTGTGCCGAAGGGTGCCGCTGGACCGGGATCACGATCGCTGGTCGCAGTGCCCGTGCGATCCCGATGGCGGGAGCGGTCGACCTCCTCGGCGTGCGCGTGGATGACAGGGAGATTCCGGGCGCCCTCGTCGACGCCGGGTGGAACCGCTCGGATCTGGACCTCGGAGACTCGTCGCCGGTCGACGTGACGCCGGCCGGAGAGGGGATCACCGTGCAGTTGGCACCTGACGAGGCGTCGACCGACGAGGCGCCGGTCGACGCCTCCGGCGCAAGCGCGCGAATCCGACTCAGCTCCGGCGGGCTGCCGGTGCTCCGGCCTGTCGTGGTCGGCGAGGACTCCGTCGACACGGTCGTCGACCTCGCCGACGGGACCGGCGCTTCACAGGTGGGCCAGGTCACCTTCGACCGGGCGCTGGTCTCCGGGAGCCTGCCGTTGATCGGCCGGCAGGGCGTCCTGATCGACTTCACGATGCTGTCCAACGACCGACCATTGTTCGAGGACGTCTTCACGGTTCGGGTGGTGTCGAATCGCGCGACCCCGGAGCCGATGACGCGCGAGCTTCGCAAGGCGGGCATGACCGTGGAGACCACCCGATCGGCCGAGAGGCAGGTGCTCGACCAGGCGGCTTACGCGCTGGTCCTGCGGCTGTACGGCGTCGTCGCGGCGCTGGTGCTGCTGATGGCGTTGGCCAGCCTGTTGGTCACGATGGCGGTGCAACTGCCGTCGCGGCGTCGCGACGCCGCGGCGCTGCGGGTCGTCGGGGTCCGGCGCGGTGCGCTTGTGTGGGCCACGGTCTGGGAGTCGTTGGCCGTGCTGACCAGCGCGGTCGTCGCCGGTCTGGCTGCCGGCGCCCTGGCGCAGTATCTGGTGCTGAGCACGTTGACTCTCGGCATCGTCGAAGACATCAGCGCGCCCCGCCCGCCTGTCGACGTCCAGGTCGGTTCGGTGGCGTTGTTGGCGTTCGCGTGCGGGGTGGCGATGACGTTGATCGCCGTGGGGGGCGCCCTGGCGACCGTGCGCGGCGCGGATGGAGCGAGTCTGCGCGAGACCGCGCGCTAGTGCGGTGCGGATCAGCCGACTGGGTGACGAATGCGGGTCTGGTCGGGCAGGAACCCGTGCTCGATGCCCCACCGGACCGCCGCCGACCGGTTGCGGACCCCGACCTTGCCGTAGCCGGAACGGATGTAGGACTTGACCGAGTTGATCGACAGGCCGGTGCTGGTGGCGATCTCCTGGTTGGTGTAGCCCTGAGTGATCAGCGCGATCACCTCGGACTCGCGGGGGGTGAGCCCGTTGGCGCGGCCGGGCCAGTCGCCGGCCAGCGGAGTGCGGTCGCGCGGCGCCGGAGGAGACACGACGAGGTTGCCCGCGTGGATGTCGCGGACTGCGTTGACCAGTTGCGGCGCGTTGAGGCTCTTGGCGAGGTAGCCGCTGGCGCCCATGGCGAGAGCCGTCGCTGCCGAGGACGGCTCGAAGTTCCAGGTGTAGACGGCGACCCGGCTCACCTGCGGATTGCTGTTGAGTGCTCGGAGCCGCTCGATGTCCGACTGGGGGCGGCCGAAGGTGTCGTAGAGGGCGACGTCGACGGGGGCCCGCACCGGTGAGTCGGCGACGAGTTCGACCAGTTCGAGATCGTGCCGCACGGCCGCCAGCATGGATGCGAGTCCGCGTACGACGACCTCGTAGTCGTTGACGATCGCCAGCCGAATGCTCACGCGGCTCACCTTAGCCCGCTCACCAGCCCGCTCAACCAGGAATGCACGCGCCCTCCGGGTGGTTACAGCAGGTGGACAAACCCCCTGGGGTATTCTAGGAAGATCAACCGGAAGGGATCTCATGTCAACCGTTGACCTCCGCGCCGCGGACTTCGAGCAAACCGTGACCTCCAACGACATCGTGCTGGTGGATTTCTGGGCCTCGTGGTGTGGCCCCTGCAAGATGTTCGCTCCGATCTATGAAAAGGCCTCATCCGCGCATCCCGACGTGGTCTTCGGCAAAGTCGACACCGAGGGCGAGCGTTCGCTCGCGGCTGCGGCCAACATCACCTCGATTCCGACGCTGATGGCGTTCCGAGAGGGCATGTTGGTGTTCAGTCAGCCCGGTGCGCTGCCCGCCGCCGCGCTCGAGCAGGTGATCACCGCGGTCAAAGGCCTCGACATGGACCAGATCAGGGGCGAGATGGCGGCCCAGGCGGCCGCTGACGCCCCCGCCGGCGACTGAACCAGTCGCGTTCCATCTCCGCACCAGCCGATTGAACGCCCACCCCGCAAGAAAGAGGTTGTCCCGTGCAACTGGATCCCGAGCAGATGCAGCCCGTGATCAACCGGATCAAGCGCGCCCAGGGGCAACTCGCCGGCGTCTTGCGGATGCTGGAGGAGGGCCGCGACTGTGAAGACGTGGTCACCCAACTCGCGGCGGTCTCCAAGGCGCTGGATCGCGCCGGCTTCGCTGTCGTGGCGAGTGGCCTTCAGCAGTGCCTCACCGAAGGTGCCGAGGGGGATGTCTCGGTGAACCTCAAGACCATGGAGAAGTTGTTCTTGTCGCTGGCCTGACAATGCGGGCCTGATCGCTCTTGCGCCGAACGAACGGTCGACGTAATGTCGCGATATATCGGTAACCGGTCGGGTCGGTTGCCAGCGACCGGAGGAGGACCCATGGGATCGTGGCCATCGGACTGGCCCCCGAACTCCGATGACGCTCCCGGCGGTGGACGCCGAGGCGGATCTGGCGGGGATTGGGTGTCGGAGTGGCTCGGGGAGATCCACCGCCGTGCCAATCGCACGGGACCTGGCTCCCCCCCGCCGTGGGTCTCCGGCCTGCTCGGCCTTGTCGAGGGACGTCCCGACCCCGGCCGGGGCGGGCAGAAGGCGCGCCGGGGCGACGTCCGCTCGGCGATCCTCGACGTGTTGTCGGCCGGGCCCCTCAACGGGTACCAGATCATCCAGCTGATCACCGAGCGCAGCGCCGGTGCCTGGAAGCCCAGTCCGGGGTCGGTCTACCCGACCCTGCAGCAACTCCAGGACGAGGGCTTGGTGACCGGTGAGGACGACCAGGGGCGACGCGTCGTCTGGCTCTCACCCGAGGGGCAGGAGTGGGTGGCCGACCACGCCGACGAGCTCGCCGCGCTGTGGGCGCCCTTCGAGCCGGCCGGTCCGTCCAGCGCCTGGGCGGGCACCGACTTCGCCCGGCTGAAGCCGGAGTTGGGTCAGCTCGCCGGAGCGCTGTGGCAGGTCCTGTCCCACGGGTCGGAAACGCAGCGGGCGCAGGCGATCGACATCCTGGGCGAGACCCGCCGACGGCTCTACGCCCTCCTCGCCGAGCCGGAGTCCCCGTCGGAGTCAGGGTCGGAGTCCCCGCCGGAGTCCCCGCCGGAGTCAGGGTCGGAGTCCGGGTCGGCTGATGGGCTCCCGGCCGAGGACGTGGCGAGTGGCGACGTCGCTGACGCTCACGACGACCCGGACGCCTGATCGTGAACTCGCCGGTCTCACGTGAGTTGCGCATCGGGCACGCCGAGCGTGATGCGGCCACCACCGAACTCGCCGAGCACTATGCGGTCGGTCGAATCGACTACGAGGAGCACACCCGCCGCCTCGACCAGATCTGGGCGGCCCGTACCGCCTCTGAACTGCGCGCCGCCTTCGTCGACCTGCCGGGGGCCTACTACCAACCGCCGCCGATCCGCTCAGTCGGACCGATGGGCCCAGTCGGACCGATGGGCCCAGTCCGACCGATGGGCTCCGTCGGACGGCCGAACGGCTGGAGCTCGTCGGGCGGCGTCCGCCCCGTCCCCTGGGTGGCCCAGCGGGTGCCTTCGGTTCCGGTACAGCGCGGCCGGGCAGGGCCGTGCATCACCCGCATGCCCACCGCGATCCAGGTGGCCCTGGTCGTGCTGCTGGTGGCCATGATCGCCGCCAATCTGCCGATCGTCGTGGTCGTCGGAGCACTCTGGCTTCTCCTGCGCCGCGGGTCGCGCGGGTGACCCACTAGCCTGGACCGCGTGAGTGACGATCCGGAGTTGCGGCAGGCCGCGCTTGAGGCTGCCGCCACGATCGTGGATCAGCAGGGTGCGGCCGCACTGACCGTCGGCGAGGTCGCTCGTCGACTACTGGTGTCCGGGGCTGCGATCGAGTCCTTGTTCCCCGACCGCGACGCACTCGTACGGGCACTTGCCAGCCACGCGGTCAGCTCGTTCTCCGCGGCGATCGCCGCTGTCCCGATCACTGCGGACGCCGTTGGCGACCTCCACGCACAGGCGTGGGCCTACCGACGCTGGGCGCTGGATGAACCGATGCTGTACGCCGTGATCTTCGGCGGTCGCCTCAGGACGGACCCCGCCATGATCGGCGCTCCCAGCCCGCTCACCGATGACGTGCTGCAGCCGCTGCTGCTGGGCATCGAGCGGGCGATGGACGCCGGCTTCCTTCGCCGCGACAAGCCGCTCGACGTTGCGATCGCGATGTTGGCCGGTGTGCACGGGATGGTCGGTTTGGAGATGGCGGTCTGGCCCGACGCGCCGATGACGCAGCGCGACGAGATGTACGAGCGACACCTGCATACCCTCGTCGCCTACTGGATGTGAGGCGCAGTTGAATCCCTGGCTCGGCATCGCCGTGGGCGTGGTGTTGACCGTTGGCACCGGTCTTTTCGTTGCGGCCGAGTTCGCGCTGGTCAACCTCGACCGGCATGAGCTCGAACGCCGCCGCGACGGCGGCGAGAAACGTCTCGGCCCGACGATCCGAGCGCTGGCGATCACCTCGACTCACTTGTCCAGCGCACAGCTCGGCATCACCTTGACCACCCTGCTCGCGGGCTACACGTTCGAGCCGGCGCTGTCGGCGTTGCTCCGCACGCCGCTGGAGGGGGTCGGGCTTCCCGACGCGGCGGTGCCGGCCATCGGCGCGGTGAGCGGCATCGTGGTGGCGACGATGATCTCGATGGTGCTGGGTGAGCTGGTCCCGAAGAACTTCGCCCTGGCGGTGCCCCTGGCCACAGCGCGTGTCGTGGTGCCCTTCCAAGCGGCCTTCACCGCCACCTTCCGGCCGATGGTCGCCGTCCTCAACAACACCGCCAACGGACTGATCCGGATGATGGGCGTGGAGCCGCAGGAGGAGCTGAGCGGGGCTCGCTCCTCGACCGAGCTCGGCTATCTCATCAGGCACTCCGCCGAGTCCGGCGTGCTGGAGAAGGACGACGCCTCGCTGCTCCGGCGGACCCTGCGCTTCAGCCGCTATGACGCCTCCGAGTTAATGACCCCCCGGGTCAGAATGGTGTCGGTCGATGCCGACGCGACGGCGGCCGACGTGCTGCAGGCGGCCCGCAAGTCGGGCTACTCACGGCTGCCGGTGGTCGCCGACGGCCCCGACGACGTCGTCGGTGTGGTGCATGTCAAGCGAGCCTTCGCCGTGGATCCGGACCGGCGCAGCACCGTTCCGGTGTCGGAGCTGATGGTCGACCAGACGGTCGTCCCTGACTCACTGGGTGCAGCATCCTTGCTCCCGCTGCTGCGCGCCGAGGGGCTGCAGATGGCGATCGTCGCCGACGAGTACGGTGGAACCGCCGGCCTGGTCACCCTCGAGGACCTGGTCGAGGAGATCGTCGGAGAGTTGGAAGACGAGCACGACCGGGTGCGTTCCGGCTTCACCATGCGAGGAGAGGCGGTCTCCTTCGACGCCACCTGGCGGCCCGACGAGTTGGCCGACCGGGTCGGCGTCACCGTCCCGACGGGTGAGCACTGGGACACCGTCGCGGGCTATGTGGTCGCCGAGCTTGGTCGAGTGCCGGTGGCCGGTGACGAGGTACCGATCACCGACGGTCTCCTCCGCGTGGAACGGGTCGACGGGCATGCGGTGACCAGGCTGGTCTTCGTTCCGGCGCCCGAGGCGAACGACCCCGAGGAGGCCGCCGACGATGACTGAGTATCTCCCGGGCATCGGCTGGCTGGTGGTGTTGCTGTTGGGCAACGCCTTCTTCGTCGGAGCCGAATTCGCGGTGATCTCGGCCCGCCGCTCGCAGATCGAACCCAAGGCGGCCGAAGGCAGTCGGGCCGCCACCACCGCGCTCTGGGCGATGGAACACGCAACGGCCATGCTCGCCACGAGCCAGTTGGGCATCACGGTGTGCTCGTTGCTGATTCTGACCGTGTCGGAGCCCGCTATCCACCACTTCTTGGAGATCCCGCTCGGACTGACCGCGTTGAGCCCCGAGGCGATCAGCGTCGCGGCGTTCGTGGTGGCGCTCGTGCTGGTGACCTATCTGCACGTCGTCTTCGGCGAGATGGTGCCCAAGAACCTGGCGTTCTCGCTTCCCGATCGGGCGGTCTTGATTCTGGGCCCGCCCCTGGTCTGGATCTCCAGAGCTGTGCATCCGGTGATCGTGGTGCTCAATGGAACCGCGAACACGATCCTGCGGATCTTCAAGGTCCAGCCCAAGAACGAGGCGGCCAGCACCTACACCTTGGACGAGGTCGCCGGCATCGTGGAGCAGTCGCGTCGCGAGGGCACCCTCGATGACGATGCGGGCACCCTCGCCGGCGTGTTCGAGTTCACCGACAAGTCGGTGTCCGACGTGCAGGTGCCCTGGTCGCAGATCCGGTCGGTCGGACCCGATCCGACGCCGGCTGAGGTGCACGCGGCGGTGGTCGACGAAGGGCACTCGCGATATGTCGTGCTCGACGCAGCCGGAGGGCCGCGTGGCTATCTGCACCTCAAGGACGTGATGGACCGAGATGGCGACGCCTTCACCCGGCCGGTACCGGAGAAGCGGATCCGACGACTACCCACGGTGCCGCTGGAAACCGAACTGGAGGACGCCCTCGCTCTGCTCCGGGCGCGGGGGAGCCACCTCGCTGTCACCGTCGACGGCGCAGGAAAAACAGTGGGCGTGCTGTTCCTCGAGGATGTGATCGAGGTACTGATCGGCGAGGTCGTCGACTCCTCGGGCGACGGAGGTCAGCCGGGCTCGTTCTCGTGACCGGGGCGGGCGCCCAGTCCGCGGTAGGCGCTGGACGGCGCCAGGTGACCTTCGATCACCTGGTGGATGGTCTCGTGCACCGGCATCGCGACGTCGTACTTCTCCGCTAACGCGTGAGTGGTGGCGGCCGTCTTCACGCCTTCGGCGACCATCCGCATGCTGGCGATGATGTCGTCGAGGGACTCACCGCGGCCGAGCCGCTCGCCGACCGTTCGGTTGCGGCTGTTGGGGCTGATGCAGGTGACGACCAGATCGCCCATTCCGGTGAGCCCGGAGAAGGTGGCGGCCTCGCCGCCCATCGCGACCCCGAGCCGGGTCAGCTCGGCCAGCCCGCGGGTCATCACCAGGGAGCGGGTGTTGTCGCCGACGCCCAGTCCTTCGGCGATGCCGCACGCGATGGCGACGACGTTCTTCAGTGCGCCGCCCAGCTCGCACCCGATCACGTCGTGGTTCGTGTAGACCCGGAACAGCCCCTGGGTGAGCACTCGTTGGAGGGCTTCACCGACATGGCGGTCGGCGGTGGCGATGACGCTCGCCGCAGCCTGGCCGGCCATGATCTCGCGCGCGATGTTGGGTCCGGTGAGCGCGGCGACGGGGTGATCGGGGACTTCCTGGGCGATCACTTCGGTCATCCGCAGCAGGCTGCCTTGCTCGAAGCCCTTCGCAAGGCTGACGATCGGGATCCACGGATGGAGCCAGGGCCTGACGGTGGTGATCAGGTCGCGGACACCGGTGGTCGGCACGCCGATGATCAGGAGTTCGGCGCTGCCGACCGCCTCCTCGAGGTCATCGGTGGCGCGGAGCTTGGGGTTGATGTCGAAGCCCGGTAGGTAGCGCTGATGGGTGTGCTGCCGATTCAGCTCGTCGGCAACCTCGGCGCTGCGGGCCCAGAGAACCACGTCGTGTCGCCGCGCCACCAGATGCGCGACCGTGGTCCCCCAGCTTCCCGCGCCCAACACACTCACCCTCATCACGCCATCCTCACCGACCCGGCGCTCGTTGTCGCCCTACCTCGCCGACCCGGTACCTGATGTCGAGATGGCGCGGTTGACCCAGACGTCGACGACGTGCATGCCGACCTTCTCGTACAGTCCCAGGGCGCCGGTCCGCGAGTCGGTGGACAGGCCGAAGGTGGTCGCTCCGTGGGCGCGTCCGACCGCGAAAGAATCGACCAGCAACGCCTGCGCCAGTCCGCGACGACGCTGGTCGGCGCGGGTCGCCAGCCGGGAGATGAACGCCTCGAACACCCCGGGCTGGTCCTCGCGTTCGGCCATCATCACCACGGCCACCGCGACCACAACGTCTGCCGGGTCGGTGACCACGCGCACGTTCCAAGACGCGAACCCGGGCCGCTCCATCACCCCTGCTGCGAAGTCCTCGAAGGTCTCGCGGTCGCGGACCGACCACTCCAAGAAGGCGTCCTCCACCACCTCGTGTGCTGCGTGGTACTGATCCGGCCGGGCCTCCGCGACGGCATAGCCGGCCGGCAGCTCCCGGGGGGCGACGTCGGCGCCGGCCGGTAGTTGCAGCACCCAGCTCGTCCAGCGGATCTGATAACCCAACGACGCCAGCAGCAGGTCACCCGGCGAGCCCTGCGGCACCGGCATCCCGATTATCGTCAGCCCCCGTGCGGCCGCCCGCTCCTGCATCCAGTTGGCGAGCCAACGGCCGATTCCTCGGCCGCGAGCATCGGGGTGCACCGCCGCGTCGCCGCGATCCGCGCCGGACAGTTCGGCATAGCCGACCAGGCGCTCGCCCTCGAAGACGCCGACCGTCGATGCGGCGATATCGAAGGACGGTCGCTGCCAGTCGCCGATGATGTCGGCTTCCTCGATCTCCACGCGACCGATGTCGGCGCGTTCCTGCGCCGCCATCACCTCATAGACCGCGCGGGCATCGGCTGCGCCCAGCGCCCGCGTGGTCACCCCCTGCGGTAGCACCATGCCGCGATTGAACTCCCTCAGCCCCACGAAAGCACGCGATTTAGCGCATCGGCACTACTCTTCGACAGTGAGTGACACCCGTTCTACGCCCACGGACGAGCCGTCCGCCGGCGCCCCCGCGACCTTCGCCGACCTCGGTCTCGCCCCGCAGGTTCTTGCCGCGCTCGACGCCGTCGGCTATGAGACCCCCTCACCGATCCAGGCCGCCACCATCCCGCCGCTGCTCGAGGGCCGCGACCTGGTGGGCCTCGCGCAGACCGGAACCGGCAAGACGGCGGCCTTCGCCCTGCCCATCTTGTCGCATCTCGACCTGCGCCAATCAGCGCCCCAGGCGCTGGTCCTGACGCCGACCCGAGAGCTCGCACTGCAGGTGTCCGAGGCGTTCGAGCGGTATGCCGGGGCCAGCCCGGGGGTGCGGATCCTCCCGGTTTACGGCGGTCAGGGCTACGGCGTTCAACTGTCCGCCCTGCGCCGCGGCGTGCACATCATCGTCGGCACCCCAGGTCGGATCATGGACCACCTCGACAAGGGCACTCTCGATCTCTCGCAGTTGCGCTTCCTGGTGCTCGACGAGGCCGACGAGATGCTCAAGATGGGCTTCGCCGAGGACGTCGACTCGATCCTCGCCGACACGCCGAAGGAGAAGCAGGTCGCCCTGTTCTCGGCCACCATGCCGAGTGCGATCCGCAAGATCTCGGCCAAGCACCTCAACGACCCGGTCGAGATCACGGTCAAGAACAAGACCACGACCGCCAGCAACATCACCCAGCGCTACCTGATCGTCGCCCATCAGCAGAAGGTCGACGCGTTGACCCGGATCCTCGAGGTCGAGAACTTCGAGGGGATGATCGTCTTCGTCCGCACGAAGCAGGCCACCGAGCAGTTGGCGGAGCGGCTACGCGCGCGGGGCTTCTCCGCGGTGGCCATCAACGGCGACGTCGTCCAGAACGTGCGCGAGCGCACGGTTCAGGCGCTCCGAGACGGCGACCTCGACATCCTGGTCGCCACCGACGTCGCTGCCCGCGGCCTCGATGTCGAGCGGGTCAGTCACGTGGTCAACTTCGACATCCCCACCGACACCGAGTCCTATGTGCACCGGATCGGCCGCACCGGTCGGGCCGGCCGCCCGGGCGACTCGATCGCCTTCGTCACCCCGCGCGAACGGCGCCTGCTCAAGGCGATCGAGCGGGCGACCCGGCAAGCGCTGACCCAGATGACCCTGCCGACCGTCGACGACGTCAACTCCACGCGGCTGGCGCGCTTCGACGACGCCATCACTGCTGCCTTGAGCTCGGAGCGGGTGAGCTTCTTCCGCGACGTGGTGGCGCACTATTCGCGCGAGAACGACGTGCCCGAGGTCGACGTGGCCGCCGCTCTGGCGCTCGTGGTGCAAGGTGATGAGCCACTCCTGCTCGACCCCGATTCCGACCGGCCGATGCGCGCCGAGTTCGCCGAGGACCGTCCGGCCCGACCCGAGCGACGGAGCGGAGGGCAACGGCGTACGCCGTCGGGCGACCTCGCGACCTATCGGATCTCGGTCGGGCGCCGACACCGGGTCGAGCCGCGCCAGATCGTCGGTGCGCTCGCCAACGAGGGCGGACTCTCGCGCGGCGACTTCGGGCACATCGACATTCGCGGTGACCACTCGCTCGTCGAACTCCCCGCAAACCTGCCCCCCGGCACCTGGGACGCCCTGAAGTCCACGCGGATCTCCGGCAAGCTGATCGAGCTCACCCCCGACTCCGGCGCCCCCCGCGGCAAGGGCGGCCACAAGACCGGCGGCGGCCACAAGACCGGCGGCGGCCACAAGAGCGGCGGCGGCCACAAGACCGGCGGCGGCCACAAGATCGGCGGCTACAAGGGCACGAAGCGGCACGACTGACCTCTGGGTCCCCGCCACCCCGCCGAGACGTCACTCCTGGGTGGTGAAACGTCACATCTGGCGGGCGGAACGTCACATCTGGCGGGTGAGGCGTCAGCCCTGGATGGCGGAAATGTCGAACTCCAGCTTGATCTTCTCCGAGACGAGGACGCCGCCGGTCTCGAGCGCTGCGTTCCAGGTGAGGCCCCAGTCCTTGCGGTTGATGGTGGTGCCGCCCTCGAAGCCGACTCGCAGGTTGCCGAAGGGATCGCGTGCTGAGCCGACCTGCGCGAAGTCGATCGCGACCGGCTTCGTGACGTCCTTGATGGTCAGGTCGCCAGTGATGGTCCAGGTCTCGCCGTCGCGCTCGACGCCGGTGGACCGAAAGGTGATCGTCGGGAAACTCGCGGCGTCGAAGAAGTCCGCGGACACCAAGTGACCGTCACGGTCGGCCGAACCGGTGGTGATCGAGGCGGCGACGATGTCGATACCGACCTCGGAGTTGGCCGGCGTCTCCGTGTCGATGCGCGCGGCACCGGTGAACTCAGCGAACTGGCCGCGGACCTTCGTGACCATGGCGTGGCGGGTGGTGAAGCCGAGGCGGCTGTGGCTGGCGTCGATGGTGTAGTTGCCGGCGATATCAGCGAGCGCGGCCGTTGCGGTATCGAAGTCGGTCTGCTGGGTCATGAGAGCTCCTTGGAGTGAGGTAATTGAAGATGCAACTACTCGACGTAACGTCGGCGCTTGTCCATTGCATTCCAAACTCCTGCCGTGACCTGTCTCACAGTGGGCCACTGGCTAGGATCGCGGCCGTGGAAGTAACCCCGCTGATCTGGACGATCACGATCGTCGCCATTGCGGCGCTGCTCCTGTTCGACTTCTTCTTCCACGTCCGCAAGGCGCACGTGCCCACCCTGGGTGAGGCGTCGATCTGGTCGGCGATCTATGTCGGCATCGCGGTTGTATTCGGACTTGGAGTCCTGTTCTTCGGTGGCGGTCAGGCAGGTGGGGAGTACTTCGCCGGCTACATCACCGAGAAGGCGTTGTCGGTGGACAACCTGTTCGTCTTCCTCGTGATCATGGCCAGCTTCAAGGTGCCGCGCGAGGATCAGCAAAAGGTGCTGCTCTTCGGCATTGTCTTCGCGCTGATCGCGCGGACCGGATTCATCTTGATCGGCGCGGCGCTGATCAGCCGCTTCGCCTGGGTGTTCTACCTCTTCGGGCTGATCCTGCTGCTGACCGCGGGCAACATGCTCAAGGGCGACGACCATAGCGACGACGCCGACAACTTCGTGATCAGGCTGGCGAAGAAGCTGCTGCCGACCACGGACATCTATGACGGCGACAAGTTGTTCACCCACGTCGACGGCAAACGGATGATGACGCCGATGCTGCTGGTGATGGTGGCAATCGGTGGCACCGACATCCTGTTCGCCCTCGACTCCATTCCGGCCATCTTCGGACTCACCCAGAGCACGTTCATCGTGTTCACGGCCACCGCGTTCTCGCTGATGGGTCTCCGTCAGCTCTACTTCCTGCTCGACGGTCTGCTGGACCGGTTGATCTACCTGAGCTACGGGCTGGCCGCGATCCTGGGCTTCATCGGCATCAAGCTGATCTTGCACGCGCTCCACGAGAACAACCTGCCCTTCATCAACGACGGCGAGCACGTCAGCGTCGTCGAGATCAGCACTGAGTTGTCGCTGACGGTGATCATCGGGGTCCTCGTGGTGACCATCCTGATGTCGCTGCTGTCGCCCAAGGGTCGCGCCAAGAACGCCATCCGCAACGCCGAGCGCCATGTCGAGGAGTACCTCTACCTCGGCTACACCGCCGACATCGAGGAGCGTGAGCGGGTCTATCAGAAGCTGCTTTCGGAGGAGGCAGCGATCCGCGAACTCCCGGAGAAGCTGACCGGCTTCATCCGGCGGGAGGACCAGTTCCTGGCGCGGGTCAAGGAGGCCCATCGGCGGCACGACGCCGCGCGGATCGACGCCGGCCACGAGCGGACTCCCGACCGGCCACTCGGGGGCTGATGGCCGGGCGCGCTAGCGGCTGGCGGCTCGCAGGGAACGCGCGATCTGGGCGTAGCCGGCTCGCCGGGCGTGCTCCTCGGCGCTGACACCGTTGCCGTCGGCGATCGCCGGGTCCGCACCCGCGTCGAGCAGGATTCGTACGATCTCGACGTATGCCGCCGACCCGTCCCCGAGAATGACCGCCTCGAGCAGCGCCGTCCAGCCGAGATCGTTGACATGGTTGATGTCGATCGCCGTGCGGGCGACCCTCCGGACGTAGGCGACGTGCCCACGCTCGGACGCCGGGATGATCGCGAGTCCGCCGAAGCGGTTGCGCAGGGTCAGGTCGGGTTCGTAGGCGAGGAGCAACTCGGCCATCGGCACCGACCCGGTCACTCCGGTGACCAGCCACGGCGTGTCAGATTGGTCGTCGACGGCGTCGGGCGAGGCGCCGAGCGCGACCAGCAGTCGCGCCACCGACAGGTGATCGCCGGTGACGGCGAGCAGGAGTGGCGTGCGGCCGCGGTCGTCACGGGACTCGAGGTTGGCGCCGGCCCGCAGGGCCACGGTGGCTGCGTCGGCGTCTCCGGATGTGGCGGCGCGCAGCAGCGCTGCATCCGGCCGTGCTGGCGGTGGATCGTCCTGCGCCCGGCGCAACGTCTGCGACACCGCCTCCTGACCCCGACGTCGAGCGTGCTCTAAGGGCGCGATGCCGTCGCGCGCGGAAGTGATGCGCAGGTCGGCACCGCCCGCGACGAGGACGCGCACCGTGGCCCGATAGTCGGCTGTGCCGTCGCCGAGGATGATCGCCTCGTGCAGGGCCACCCAACCGAGGTTGTTGACGTGATCGACGTCGCGTCGAGCCTCGGTCTGCAGGAGCCGTCCGACGATGTGCCAGTGGCCGCGTTCGGCGGCACGGATCAGCCCGGTGCCGTCGAATCGATCATGCACCGTCACGTCGGCCCCCCGGGCCAACGTCAGATCGAGCAGGTCGAGATACCCCTCGCTGGTCGCAATCAGATGGGCGCTCTGCAGGGTCTCATCACGCCAATTGACGTCGGCTCCGCGAGCGATCAGGCGCCGGGCGCGGGGCACATCATCGGCCCAAGCGGCGTCGACCAGCGCCCGATTGAGCCGGATGGCTTCGGCTGCTGAGAGGGTCGGTTCGTCTGTGGAGGGGCCGGGCTCGGGGACGGCCGCGCGTGTGGACGGGGGCGCGCTCGGTGCCGAGGTGGCCGCTCTGGAGGGCGGCTTGCCGGTCGCCGCCGGATCAGGGTCGGCGCCTTGCCCGCCGCCGCTAAGCCCGCAGCCGCTCAGCGCCGCGGTCACCGCGACCGCCAGCGTCGCGCCGCGGCCCGTCTTCATCCCACCAGTCAAGCAGGCGGCTGGGTGACGACCGGTCACCTCCGGGAGAGGTACGGGGTTCACCCGATGGCGAGGCAGGGGCGAGGGCTTTAGCTTGGAAACTGTGATCAATCGCATCTTGATTCGAGTCGGGTGGACGTTGGCCGCCTTCGCCGCCGCCATCGTCTGCTTCGCCGCAGCGATCTACTTCACCTTTGACCCGGATGTCTACTTCCAGCGCGCGGTCTATCTCCAGCATCAGTTCGCGCTCTACCTTCACATCAGCGGCGCTCTGCTGGCGCTGATCACGTTCGGCATCCAGGCCTCGCCCGGGGTGCGGCGCAAGTGGCGGCGCGTGCATCGCTGGTCGGGCCGGGTCTATGTCGTCGGGGCGCTGTCGGGCGGAGTCGGTGGCTTGCTGCTTGGCCCCCACGGCGTTCTCGGGACCGGTGGCGTCAGCCGGGTTTCATCGCATTGGCAGTACTGACCATCGTGACCACCACGCTCGGGTTCATGGCGATCCGCAGAGGCGACCTGGACGAACATCGACGCTGGATGATCCGCAGTGGCTCGTTGATCTTCGCCGCCGTCACCCTTCGACTGATGCTGGGCGCCACCGCGGGCCTCCAAGCGCTCGGACTGCCACTGGAGTTCGAGACGGCATACGCCGCCATCGCGTGGCTCTCTTGGATGCCCAATCTGGCCATCGCCGTGTGGGTCACCCGCCGCCGTGACGCATCGACCCGGGGTGCGACGCCGCCATCGCCTCAGGCGACAGGGTCCCGTCGCCGGCCGCAGCTTCGCTGAAGAGGGGCAGATGCACCTGCTCCGAGGCGCGGCTCAGGTTGGTCAGGACGCGGGTCAGCATCGGATCCTGATCCCCCAACCGTGAGAGCAGGTCGTCGTACATGGCAACGTTGGCGACCTCCCCGTCTGCCCACGCCTGAGCAGCGGTCGTCAGGTTGTTCGGGGCCGGGATGGTGTCGAGAGAGTCGTTGGCGGGCACCTCGACACCCAACCGCTGCAACTGCCGGGACAGCGCGGAAACGTGGCGCTGCTCCTGAGTGAGGATCGAGGCATAGGGTTCGACCTCGGCGCCGTAGCGATCGAGTACCGCCGTATAGGCCGCTACCGCGGCGTACTCCCCGTCTGCGCCGGTGAGCGCCTCCAGCGCGATCGCGGCGGGGTCGTCGCCTCCGCCGGCTGCCGTCACGGACGGCGCGGCGGCTGGGCTGTCGCGAGTTGCCTGGCAGCCGCTTGAACACTGCAGCGGCGGCGATAGCCGCTGTGACGATGATCGCGAGGCGAGGTCGGGATGTTCGGGACCGACGAGGGTGGCTGGACTTCATGGATCAAGAATACCCCTAGGGGTATCAAGGAGCTGTCGTCGGAATGTGTGCAGGCTGTGAACTCGCAGGTACCAACTTGCATGAACATACAGGCGATTGCATACTCTTCCTATGTCTAAGGTTCTCACGTCCCTTCCCGTCGGCGAACGGGTCGGCATCGCCTTCTCCGGCGGTCTCGATACCTCTGTTGCGGTCGCCTGGATGAGGGAGAAGGGCGCGATCCCGTGCACCTACACCGCCGACATCGGGCAGTACGACGAACCGGACATCGAAGGGGTGCCAGGCCGTGCGTTGGCTTATGGCGCCGACCTGTCGAGGTCGGTGGACTGCAAGCAGGCGCTCGTGGAAGAAGGGTTGGCTGCGCTCGCTTGCGGGGCGTTCCACATCCGCTCCGGCAGCCGCGCCTATTTCAATACGACTCCGCTGGGCCGGGCGGTCACCGGGACGATGCTGGTCCGGGCCATGCACGAGGACGGCGTCGACATCTGGGGTGACGGCTCGACCTTCAAGGGCAACGACATCGAGCGCTTCTACCGCTACGGGCTGCTCGCCAACCCCGACCTGCGGATCTACAAGCCATGGCTGGATGCCGAGTTCGTGGCCGAGCTCGGCGGTCGGCACGAGATGAGCCAGTGGCTCACTGACCGCGCGTTGCCATATCGCGACAGTCAGGAGAAGGCTTACTCCACCGACGCCAACATCTGGGGCGCCACCCACGAGGCCAAGACGCTGGAGCACCTCGATGTGTCTCTGGAATCGGTCGAACCCATCATGGGAGTGAAGTTCTGGGATGCCGACGTCGCGATCGAGCCCGAGGACGTCAAAATCCGGTTCGAGACGGGCCGCCCCGTCGCCATCAACGACGTTCGCGTCGACGATCCGGTGGCGTTGGTGCGGGAGGCCAATGCGATCGGAGGGCGGCACGGCCTCGGTATGTCCGACCAGATCGAGAACCGGATCATCGAGGCCAAGTCGCGAGGGATCTACGAGGCACCGGGGATGGCGCTGCTGTGGGCGGCCTACGAGCGGCTGCTCAACGCTGTGCACAACGAGGACACCATCGCGAACTATCACGCGGAGGGTCGCCGCCTCGGTCGGCTGCTGTATGAAGGCCGGTGGTTGGATCCGCAGGCACTGATGATGCGCGAGGCCCTGCAGCGCTGGGTGGCCTCGCTGGTCACCGGTGAGGTGACGCTGCGACTGCGCCGGGGCGAGGACTATTCGATCGTCCGGACCGACGGGCCGGCGTTCTCCTATCACCCGGACAAGCTGTCGATGGAGCGCACGGACAACGCGGCGTTCGGCCCCACCGACCGGATCGGGCAGCTGACGATGCGCAACCTCGACATCGCCGATTCGCGCGCCAAGCTGGAGCAGTACGCCGGCCAACCGCTCGACGAGGGTCAGGTACTGGTCGAGCACGGCCACCTGCTCGGCGCCCTCCCGCGCGGCGGTGCGGACCGGATCACCGACAACCCGGCAGCCCGCACCGAGGACGAGCTGGCCCTCGACGCCGCCGCCATGGAGTTCGGTACCGACTGATCGGCTGTCCCAGCCTCTCGCCCTTTGGTCCCAAAGGGCAACAAAAGGCAAGGGGGACGTGTCCCTTCTGACCAATCGACGCCGAACCGAGTGCCGACGTACCAGGGGGACGCCGTGGACTGGTGCGCGCCTGTGGATGTTGTGGGGGACCGGCGGGCGAGGTAGTCACCCGCCCTTTGGTCCCAAAGGGCGAAGGAGGGCGCCCCGGGGGCGTCCTTGCTGACCAATCGATGAGCCGGGGCGCGCGGGTCGCCGTTCGGTGGAGGTGCGCCAAGGAGTCGCCCGGCGTGCTGGTAGAAACGTCCGCATGCGTCGAGCCGTTGCCGTCGTCCTCTCGGGCGTGCTGATCTCGTCACTCGTCGCGTGCTCCGATCGGGCCGGTGATGCCCCCGACCCGGCGCCGGTCTTGGAGCGCCTGGCGGAAGGCCTGACATCGGGCGACCTGTCGGCCCAATCCTTCACCGACCCCGATGGCGTGTCGGCCGAGTACGCCGAGGTGGTCGACGGGATGGGCTCTGCGTGGACGCCTCGGGTGGAGATGGTGTCGGTCGACGTGGTCGACCCTGAGAGCGACGAGGCGCCGCTGATCGCCGACGGGGTGCTGCGTTGGACGTGGACGTGGTCCGGCGGTGCGGGCGCCGAGTGGAGCTACGTCGCACCGGTGGCGCTGAGCCTCGACGCGGCGACCGATGAGTGGCAGGTCGCTTGGGAGCGCGGTGTCGTCGAGCCATCGTTGGGCGACGCCACCGTGCTCGACGCCACCACGATCCGCGCCGCCCGTGGGGACATCGTCGGCGCGGGTGGCCTGAAGCTGATCGCCGATCGCCCGGTCACCACCTTCGGCATCGACCGCAGCGACCTCCCCGCCGCCGACGCCGGCCGGTCGGCGCGGCAGCTCGCCCAACTCGTCGGCGTCCGCCCAGGACCGTATGCCGCACGCGTCACCGCCGCCGGCGACCGGGCTTTCGTCGAAGCGATCACCTACCGCCAGGAGTCGGTCCCGATCGAGATCGGCGACCGCTATCGCGACATCCCCGGCGCCCGGGCGTTGCAGGGCGAACGAGCGCTCGGGCCGACCCCCGGGTTCGCCGTTCCTGTGCTGGGCACGGTGGGCGAGGTCACCGCCGAGATGATCGAGGAGGACCCGGACCGGTATCAAGCCGGCGACGTCGCGGGGCTGTCCGGCCTGGCGGCACGCTACGACGACCAGCTCACCGGCACCGACGGCGTGGTCGTCAACGCGGTCGCCTCCGACGGTAAGGAGCGCGAGGTCTTCCGGGAGGAGCCGCGCGCCGGCGAGCCACTGGTGAGCACGCTCTCCATGCGGTTGCAGATCGAAGCCGAAACCATCCTGGCCGACACCCGCCCGGCGTCGGCGATCGTCGCGATCAAACCGTCCACCGGCGCCATCGTGGTGGCCGCGAACGGGCCGGGCACCGGGGGCGCCAACGTCGCTACCTTCGGTCGGGCGGCACCGGGGTCGACCTTCAAGCCGATCGACTCGCTCGCCCTGCTCCGAGCCGGGTACACCCCCGACACGGTCGTGCCATGTACCCCCAGCATCCTGATCGACGGCAAGCGGTTCTCCAACTACGGCGACTACCCCGCCGACGGGATCGGGGACATCCCCTTGAAGACGGCCCTGGCCAAGTCGTGCAACACCGCCTTCATCTCGACCTACGCCGACCTCGGGCCGGAGGCGCTCACCGCCGCCGCTGCCTCCCTGGGGATGGGGATCGACCACGACATCGGGTTCCCGGCCTACTTCGGACAGGTCCCGCCGCCGGAGTCGACCACCGCGGGAGCGGCGTCGATGATCGGTCAGGGGCAGGTGCTCGCCTCACCGATGGTGATGGCGACGGTGATCGCCTCGATCCAGCAGGGCGAACTGGTCGTCCCTCAGCTACTGAAGGATGTCGTATCGCCGCCCCCGGCAGGTGTCGAGCCGATCACGGCCGACGAGGCCAAGCAGATCCAGACCATGATGCGCGGCGCAGTGGCCGGCACCTCGCGGTTCCTGCTCGACGTCCCCGGTCCGCCCGTCATCGCCAAGACCGGCACGGCGGAGTTCGATCGCGACGGCAAACGCCTCAAGCACACCTGGATGATCGCCGCCCAGGGTGACCTTGCCGTGTGTGTCTACGTCGACGAGGGCGCCTCCGGATCACGTACCGCCGGCCCCCTGCTGGAAGCCTTCCTGCGCGCCGCGCGCCGGTGAGCCGTGTGGCTTGCGGGTGTGCCGGTTTCCCCGGATATCCGGGGAAACCAGCACTCTTGGGGCGAAATTTCACCCCAATGGCGCCGGTTTCCCCCCAACGGTGGGACTCCTGGGGCGGATGGGGCGTGGCGTGGCTGGGGCGGATGCCCGGGCGCGTCGGGGGCCCCTGGGCTGGATGGCGTCGCCCTACCGCTCCCTTGGCTTGACGTCGCGAGCGATGTCTTCGGGCATGGGTTCGTAGTGGGCGTTGGTGCGGGTGAAGGTGCCGCTGCCGTGGCTGGCTGAGCGCAGGTCGATCGCATAGCGCAGCAGTTCCGTCTGCGGCACCACCGCCGAGATCACGGTCCGGTCATCGCCGGGGCTGTCGGTGCCGAGCAACCGGCCGCGGCGGGCGGACAGGTCGCTCATGGTCGGGCCGACCAGCTCGTCAGGGACGGTGACCTCGACGGCGTCGTAGGGCTCCAGCATCGTCACCGACCCCGCCGCAGCCGCCTCGCGCAGGGCGAGCGCGCCGGCCATCTGGAAGGCCATGTCGGAGGAGTCGACGCTGTGGGCCTTGCCGTCGGTCAGCGTGACCCGCAGGTCGACGACGGGATAGCCGTTGCGGACCCCTCGCTCCATCTGAGCGCGGATCCCCTTCTCGACACTGGGAATGAACTGACGCGGCACCGACCCGCCGACGACCTTGTCGACGAACTCGAACCCGCTGCCCTCCGGCAGCGGTTCGACCTCGATGTCGCAGACCGCGAACTGACCGTGCCCCCCCGATTGTTTCACGTGGCGCCCATGGCCCTTACTCGAACTCGTGAAGGTCTCCCGGAGCGGCACCAGGCACGGCTCGGTGTCGACGTTGACCGAGTAGCGACCGGCCAGTCGCTCCAGAATGACGTCGGACTGGGCCTCGCCCATGCACCACAGCACCAGTTGATGGGTCTCCGGGTTGTTCTCCACCCTGATGCTCGGATCCTCGGCGGCGAGCCGGGCGAGCGCCTGCGACAGCTTGTCCTCGTCGGCCTTGCTGTGGGCGCGGATCGCCACCGGCAACAGCGGCTCCGGAAGGGACCACGGCC
The DNA here is from genome assembly GCA_963781605.1 of uncultured Actinomycetota bacterium. Lineage (GTDB taxonomy): Bacteria > Actinomycetota > Actinomycetes > Propionibacteriales > Nocardioidaceae > Nocardioides. Next base: position 1,209,635 of record CAWAGO010000005.1, on the reverse strand, counting down.
GCAACACGCGCGGCGCGTCGATCGCCGACAGGGTGTCTCCGGTCTCGGCCCGGCCCAGCCGCCCGATCGCGCACAGGTCGCCCGCCACCACCCGATCGGTCGGCACTTGCTGACGGCCGAACGGATAGCTCAGGGTGCCGACCTTCTCGTCCTCGTCGTGATCGTCGTGGCCCTGCGCGGCTCCGAAGAACGAGGCGACATGGCCCGACACGTGCACCGAGTCGTCGGCTCGCAACGTCCCGGAGAAGACCCGCACCAGGCTCAGCCGTCCGACATAGGGATCACTGGTGGTTTTCACGACCTCGGCGACCAGCAGCGCGTCGGGATCGCAGGCGATCGGGTCGGCCGCGGCACCCGCGGGAGTGAACACGTCGGGGAGGGGGTGCTCCAGGGGGCTGGGGAAGCCACGCTCGATGATGCTGAGCAGCTCGGTGCAGCCGACGCCGGTGACCGAGCAGACGGGGATGACCGGGAAGAAGGTCGCCCGGGCGACCGCGCGCTCGAGGTCGGCCACCAGGACGTCTTCGACCACTTCCTCCCCGGCGAGATAGCGGTCCATCAGCGTCTCGTCCTCGGACTCCTCGATGATCGCCTCGATCAACGAGCCCCGCAGATCGTCGTCGGCGTGCTCGCTCGGTGACAGCAATCCGGCCAGCGCGGTCACTTCCTCGTCGGAGCGGACCGGGACGAACAGCGGCATCACCTTGTCGCCGAAGGCGTCCTGCGCCTGGCGAAGTACGCCGTCGTAGTCGGCCCGGGCCTGGTCGAGCTTCGTCACCACAACGGCGCGCGGCAGTCCGACATCGGCGCACTCGCGCCACAGGCTGCGGGTGGCAGCATCGACGCCGTCGTTGGCCGCGATCACGAACAAAGCGCAGTCGGCCGCCCTGAGCCCGGCCCGGAGTTCACCGACGAACTCGGCGTATCCGGGGGTGTCGATGAGGTTGACCTTGACGCCACCGTGCATCAGCGGCGCGATGGCCAGGGAGATGGACCGCTGGTGAGTATGTTCGCTCTCCTCGAAGTCGGTGACGGTGGTTCCGTCCCGGACCGAGCCGGCGCGGCTGATGGCGCCTGCCGAGGCGAGCAGCGTCTCCACGAGGGTGGTCTTGCCCGAGCCGCCCGGCCCGATCAGCACCACGTTGCGGATCCGGTCGGGGCTGCTCGCCTCCAGATCCTGGCCCGGTTGTCTCCGTGGGTTCCCCTTGTCCGCCATGGTCATCTCCTGACCTCGATCGTTCGCCACCGGTTGGCTCTCTCCCTTCCAACCAACCCCTGTTCGGCGTCCTTCGCAAGAGGTAGGCGGAGAGACGTAGGCGACACGACCCCCTGCGCTGGGGGCGCCCGAGCGGGTGTCATTCTGTGCCTATGACTGGTCTCGATCTGATTGCCACCGAACGCCGTCGGCTCTTCATCGACGGGGAATGGCGCGATGCCCACTCCGGCGCCACGCTCAAGGTCTACGACCCGGCGGATACCTCCGTTCTGGCCGAGATCGCCGACGGCGACGCCCACGACGCAATCGACGCGCTCGACGCCGCGGTCGCCGCGCAGACCGGTTGGGCCGCCACTCCTGCGCGCACCCGGGGGGAGTTCCTCCGCGCGGCGTTCGAGGAGATCAGCAAGCGGGCCGACGACTTCGCCGACCTGATCAGCCTCGAGATGGGCAAGCCGACGGCCGAGGCCAAGGGCGAGGTGACCTACGGTGCGGAGTTCTTCCGATGGTTCTCCGAAGAGGCGGTGCGCATCCAAGGCAACTACCTCCCCGCACCGGCGGGTGGCAGCCGACTGCTCACCTTGCGTAAGCCCGTCGGCCCGGTGTTGCTGATCACGCCGTGGAACTTCCCGCTCGCCATGGCCACCCGCAAGATCGGCCCGGCGATCGCCGCCGGCTGCACGATGGTGATCAAACCCGCCGAGTTGACGCCGTTGACCACGCTCGCCTTGACCGCGATCTTCGACGATCTCGGACTACCCAAGGGGGTGCTGAATGTCGTCACGACCTCCAACTCGGCGGCGCTGAGTTCAACGCTGATGGACGACGACCGCCTGCGCAAGGTGAGTTTCACCGGCTCCACCGCGGTCGGCAAGATCCTGGTCAAGCAGTCCGCGGGCCAATTGCCGCGGATGAGCATGGAGCTCGGCGGCAACGCGCCGTTCGTGGTCTTCGAGGACGCCGACATCGATGCCGCCGTCGACGGCGCGATGACGGCCAAGATGCGCAACATGGGGGAGGCCTGCACCGCAGCCAACCGCTTTCTCGTGCACGAATCCAAAGCGGCCGAGTTCGCCGACAAGCTCGGCGCCCGAATGGGAGCTCTCTCGGTGGGGCGTGGGCAAGACGACGGCGTGCAGGTCGGACCGCTGATCAACGAGGACGCCGTCGACTCGGTGGGGCAGCTCGTCACCGACGCGGTCCACGGCGGGGCCACCGTGGTCACCGGGGGCGGGGCCATCGACGGACCGGGCTACTTCTTCGCGCCGACGGTGCTCACCGGGGTGCCGGCGGACGCCGAGATCGTCACCCAGGAGATCTTCGGACCGGTCGCCCCGATCACGTCGTTCACGACCGAGGAAGAGGCCGTCACCTTGGCCAACGCCAGCGAATACGGCCTCGCCTCGTATGTCTACACCCGCGATCTCGCGCGCACCCTGCGGATGAGCGAAGCCCTGCAGTTCGGCATGATCGGCATCAACACCGGCCTGATCTCCAACGCCGCCGCGCCGTTCGGTGGGGTCAAGCAGAGCGGGTTCGGGCGCGAGGGCGGCTTCGTCGGGATCGACGAATACCTCGACACGACCTACGTCAACCTTCCGGTGTGAGGTCAGCGTCGGTCCGCCGGTAGCGTGTCGAGAACCGGGCGGGGCGAGGGGATGTCCTGGTCGTCGCTCTCGACATCGACGACCGCGAAGCCGGCGGCCGCATAGAGGTCTGTCTCGGGCCCCGGAAGCAGTCCGTGCCAGCGCCTCATGAAGAAGGCCCGGTTGGCGGGGATGCGACGGTTGCGACCGGGGGTTTTGCCTTCGAGGTGAACCACCCGCGACGACGGCTCCACCCGGAAGCCGCCCGGCCGCAACGGCAGCGCTCGCAGGCACAGGTCGACGTCCTCGGTGCCGTTGACATAGTGCGGGTCGAAGCCTTCGAGGAAGGCGAGGTCGGAGGCGCGCATCGCGAGCGCAGCAGCGGTGGCGGCGGAGAACTGTAGGCCGCGGACAGCCTCAGCGGCCTCGGGCGGCTGGCCGGACAGGAAGTGGCAGGGCAGCCCGTTGGCGGTCGGGAAGACCGTACCGGCGGTCTGGATCACGCCGCGGGGATAGAGCAGGAGCGGTTGCGCCCCCGCGACGGAGGGATCCTCCAGGTGCCGCAGCACGGCGGGCAGCCAGTCGCTGTACGAGCGGGTGTCGTTGTTGAGGAAGACGACCGTCGAGCCGGTCGATTCGGCGAGCCCGACGTCACAGGCGATCGCGAAGTTCAGGTTGACCGGCAGCCGCCGGTGGTGCACCCGCGGATCCGTGAGGAACGCGGCGGTGAGGTCTTGGCTGACGGCGAACTCGGAGCCGTTGTCGATGATCACGACCTCGACGTCGGTCAGGCTCGTCGACGCAAGAAGCGTCCGGACGGCCGTAATCGTCATCGAGGAGTCGCCCAGGGTGGGCACCACCACGGACACGCGGCCGGTGACGCGTTGACCCACGGCAGCGCGAACGCGATCCCAGTCGACCCAACTGCGCGCCACCGCCGCCAACCAGTCACCTTCGGCGTCGACCACGAAGGGGGCCGACGGCAAGCGGTCCACCTGACGGTCACTACCGATGAAGGGCAACGGAAGCAACGGCGTGCGCTCGGCGAGGCGCAGTGCCAGATCGGCTTCGAATCCGTCGCCGAAGGCCGCGTCGGGCCCGCCGATCGCGCGCAGTTCAGTGGCCGAGCACACCATCACGCCGACATCTACCCATCCACCGGCGCGCAGTTGGGTCACCTCGCCCCCGGCCCGCATGACAGCTTCTTGGTCGTCGGGGTCATGCAGCGTGACGGCGGCGTGACCGACCGGACGGCCGGACGCTTGAAGGGCCGCAATGGCGACCTGCAGGAAATCCTCGCGCCACCGGTGATCGGTGTTGAGATAGACGACGTAGGAGCCGCGGGCCGCCCGCAGGCCGGAGGTCTGCCAGTCGAGCGCCGGGATGCCGTTGGGCGCGCGCTCCACCGGCGGCAGCACCCGCACGCGCGGGTCGAGCGCGGCGATCTGTTCCGCGGCGGAGATGTCATCACCGGGGCTGGCGGCGAGCAGCCACTCCCACGTCGTCAGTGACTGGCCGATCAGCTGCTCGAGGAGGGCGCTCAGCCGATCGGCGCCCAGGCTGGTGGGGGTCAGGATGCTGACCAACGGCGCAGGCGCGGTGTGCGGCAGCGCGACCGCCCGGAAGCGGCTGCGCCAGGCAGGGTCGCCGCTGTCGAGCAGGTCGGGCTCGTGGCCGGGTGCCTGGCGCGCTTGCGTGGCGGTGGCGGTGGCGGCCTCCATCAGCGCGGTCCGGCCCGCCTCGTACGTCACCGGCGGTGAGCCCGGCGGGACCGGCAACAGCGTGGTCGGTGCGGCCGTGTGCACAAAGTGGGCAAGCGGAGTGCCGTGGCCGGGTTCGAAGCCGACCTGCGCGGCATAGGTCGCCGGATGGAACAGCGGACTAATCGGGCGATCCCAGTTGTCGGGGTCGCGCAGAAAGTCGAGCACCTTGCCGATGCGACCCCTGCGCCATGCGCGCTGGACGCCGCCGGGCATGGCCAGCACCGACAGCAACGGGTTGGGGCTCAGCCCCTGGGGCATCCCGACGTCGAGACAGTGGTGAGCCGCGGCTCGCGGGCCGGCGAACTCATACCCGGCCGAGGCGGCATAGAACTCGGGATCGAAGACACCCGAGTCGAGCAGGCGTCGCAGCAACCGCTGGCGATCGTCGGACGCCGCGGATTCGCGCCCGCCGCCTGCTCGCACAGCCCCGAGCCGAGGGATGAGACGGGACGCACGGCCACCACTTTCGGTAGCCGCGCGTCCGAGCCGATTCCTCATGTTCCCGAGACCTCTCGTCGTGGTGGCCGATCAGGCCTGCCACATCCGGATCCAGTCGACATAGCTGTGCTGGGGCAGGCGCCCCTCCTTCTCCAAGTGCGGCAACTCATAGTCCGAGCTCAGCAGGCTGAGAATCGGGTACTGATCAGTGTCGGCTACCCCACGGGAGGTACGGAAGGTCTCTTTGCCATCGATTCTGAAGACGTACCTGGTGGGCGTCCACTCGAGCGAGAAGACGTGGTAGGCCTTGAACCAATCGTCCTTCTTGCCCGACAGGTAGGAGTCGGGGTTCTTGATCCAGTTCCCGACCCGGACGTACTTCCCGCCCTGGGGGTAGTAGATGAAGGAGGTCAGTCCACCCGCGGGAGACTTGTCGCCGAACCACTCGATGATGTCGATCTCGGTGGTCGGCTCACTCGCCGGGACCTCCGACTGCATCCAGAGCGAGGCGTGCTGGCCGCGTCGCTTCTGGAACTTCATTCGGGCCGCCACCCAGCCATAGCGCAGGGTCTCTTGGCCGCGAGTGGAGATGTGCCCGTTGAGACGCCAGTTGAACTTGCCGATCTTGCTGCCATTGGCGCGCTTAGCGGTGCACCGACCCGACTTCTCGTTGTCCTTGATGACGCTCAGCCGCACCGCGCCGCCGCCGACCCTGACGGCCTTGGCGTCGCCCTTGGAGCAGCGCCGCAATCCCTCCGGGTTGTAGTCGGTGCCGCGGTGGCTCCACTCGGGCAGGAGGGCGCTGCCGGTGAAGTTGTCGGTGTAGCTGGGCGTTGCCCAGCGGTCGAGGGTGATCGGCTTGCTCTTGACCTTCTTCAGACCTGCGAACTTCATCGCCTGAGCGCGGTAGGTCGCCGGGGCGCCGCCAACGATGGTGCGGGCCGCGAAGAAGACCTTTCCGGACTTGTCCTGCTTCGTCTTCCCGGCCTTGACCCAGCGGTTGCCGGATCGACGTTGAAGGATGACCGGGCGACCCTTCTTCTTGGGCCGGAACTTGACGGTGATCGCCGACTTCGCCGCGTTCGCGCTGGCCGGCTTCTTGCCGGGCTGCACGATCGCCGGGGTGGCGCTGATCTTGGCTGTCTGTCGGGGCGCTGCCTTCGAGGTACCCGGTGCCTGGGTCAGTCCCACGAGGGTGGCTGATGCCAGGCAGGCCGTGATGACTCCGGCGAGCGCGCGGCGGCGTGCAGTCAAGAGACTCTCTCTTTCGGTGAGTTCGTGTCGGAGATGGTCGTGCTCCGGAAAGGCTATGTGAGATTGGATGCGGAGCAGCCCGGATTAGTTCGCATCAGGCGCCGGTGAACCCTCCAGAACGGTCGGTCACACCGAGTGACGCACATCGAGTGTCGCAGCAACCTCGGCCAAGTCAAACTTTTCGCCGAGCCAGTCATAGAGCGTGACCAGACTGGCCGGATCGGCGACGACATCGTCGTAGTGCACTCGAAACGCCTGGTCACCCAGCTCATCGGCGAGACTGAGCAGCCGGCCTTCGAGTTCGGCGAGGTAGGCCGCGTTGTCCCCCTTCGCCCACCACTTGCTGCGCAGTACCGCCTCGTGGTCCCGGGTGTTCACGACGAAGCGGGCGCCGGGAAACACCGATCGAAGCCAGGCGACATAGTCGACCAGATCAGGGGAGTACCACCTGATCTCCTTGAAGCCGGTCACCCGCGTGTCGGCGTGGGGACGCAGCACCACGTCGAGCGCGAGCCGGCGGATCGCGGCCAGTGACACCTCGGCGGAAGCATCGCCGATGCCGAAGAACGGATGGGTGGGTGACCGGCTGGCCTTGGCGTTGCGGCGCTCCTGCTCGGCGAAGAACTCGGTATGAAAGTTCTTCAGGTGGTGCAGGGCGTCGCCGTTCTCGCCGCGGATCAGATAGCCGGGAATCGCGTTGAGCAGGCCCTGCAGAAGGGTCGACCCGGATCGGCCGTAGGTGACCACGAAGAGGTAGCCCAAGTCGCGATCCGCGGGGTGGATCGCCGATGGCTCGTCCTGGCTGCGCCCGGAACGGCGGGTCCAGATGCTCATGCCGCTGTGCTCATCTCGCCGTGCCCGATCGAGCCCGGTCTACAGGCTGCTGCGCAGCCGGAGGCTGTAGAGCGACTGCCCATCGGTCTCGCGGCCGTAGACGAACTCGTCGACGGCGAGGCCGCAGTCCCACAGCATCCGCTCGAAGTAGGCCCGGTCGTAGCGCACGCAGTGCAAGCGGCCCTTCCAGTCGAGCTTGCGATACTCCGGCGGGTTCTCCTCCCAGTCCGCCACATCGTTCTCGACGAAGGCCGTCAGCAGCGCTCGTCCACTGGGCGCGAGGAGTTGGGCGATGGTCTCGGAATAGCCGCGCACGTCGTGGGCGAGCATGTGAGAGAACACGGAGTAGGCGTAGAAGACGTCGACGCTGCCGGGAGGGGTCGGGATGTCGTAGGAGATTCCGCCGTCGGGGTTGTAACGCTCGTTGTGTTGGTCGACCAGGGTGAATCGGGTGTGAGCGTCGGTGAGATGCTGCGCCGCCCAGTTGAGCGGCTTGGGCTGCACGTCGACGCCGTGGTAGTCGGCGATGTGGCCCATCGCCTGCTTGATGCCCACGCTGAGTCGCCCGGCGCCGCAGCCCCAGTCGAGCAGCCGGGAGTCGCGGCTGAGCCCGGCGTGCGCCTGCAGCATCGCGACGTCGCGCACGGCGGCGGCCACGAAGTCGGTGTCCTTCTTGAAGTGCCGCCCGCCCATCCGCAACTCGTAGGGCGGAAGCGCCAGTCCTGAGGCGGGAGTGGCTACGTCTGACATGCGCCCGAGTCTAGAGGTAGCCCGTACGGGGGCGGAGGCCAGCGGTCAGGCCAGCGGTCAGGCCAGCGGTGAGGAGGGTGTCGGCGCGGGCGTCGAAGCTGTGGCGGTCGACGATGCGTTGGGCGAGCGCCGTTCGCGCCTCGTGTGGGGCGAAGTGCTCCCGCCAATGTGGCCTGGTCAGGAAGGTGAGATCCGCGGGGGTCCTGAATCGTGGTAGCGGCGCTCCGCCGAGATCGTCGCCGAGCACCTCGTCGAGGCCCGCGACATCGTCGGTGACCAGGCGGCCACCACAGGCCAACACATCGAAGACTCGGTTGCTGACGAAGCCCTGCTCGCGCATGTCCGCCCAGTGATCGTTGAGCACGACCCCCGCCGTGGCATACACCGAGCCGAGCTCGTCATTGGGTAGCGAGTCGGCGACCAGCCACGGCCCGCCGTCCTGAGGGGCGGTGGGCAGCTGATCCCAGCCGCGGCCCCACACCTGGAGCGGGAGGCCGAGTTCCACCGCGGCGGCCACCGCGGGCCGAGCAGCGCCTCGGGAGTTGCCGACGAAGCAGAACGCGGGGCCGGTGTCGGGCTCAGCCAAGCCCGGGTGGAAGCGGGTGGTGTCGGTGCACTGCGGCAGCGGGTCGATCGGGATCCTCCAGGCCGCTGCCTGCCGCTGAGCCCAGCGACCACCGGCGGCGAACACCCGGTCGTAGCCCGCCACCTCGCCGGGGGTGACCCGATCCGGGTGGCTGATCACCCACAGCAGATGAGGTTGCGCAGGCGGCCGGGTCGGGCCCGGAGGGCGTGGCACCGCGTCGAGCCCGCGCAGCACGAGCACGACGTCGTCGTCGGCACGACTGGCCCGCCCGCGGGTCTCCGGGTGGTCGAGGACCACCCACTGGCCGCGTCGCTCCAGGGCCGCGGCCAGGCTCCGCGCGAAGTGGTAGTCGCCCCACAACCGACCACGCGGCGCGGCCGGGGCGGAGATGTCGATCACCCACCGAAACGAGGGGGCACCCTCGCTGATCTGGGTGGGGCGCGGGGCACGGGCCGCGGTGGCTGGGACGGGGCTCGGGGTCACCACCCACGACTCAGCGACCAACCGGATCGAGCGAGTGCCCTGTTGGAGCCGCTCGGCCAGCACCGTCTCGCCGTCGGCGGTCCAGACGTCGGCATCGGTACGGCGCGCCTCGGCTGTCCGGACCGCGACGATGCCTGGCCAGACGCCGGGAAGGGGGTCGCGGGCGAGACGCTCGGCGTCGGCATACGACAGGCCGGAGAGCCGCGGGGCAAGTCGCTCCCCGCGCCGTTCGGCTCCAGCGGTGGCCACCACGAAGTCTGCCGTGAGCAGCAGCGGGGCGGCGGCGCAGGTGCCGGGCGCCGACACGGCGTCGACCAGCGGCCCCAGCCATGGCCAGATCGGCGGCTCGAGTTCGGGCCGGATCGCCACGACCACCTCAGCCGAGGTGCTGGCCAGCGCCGCGGCCCAAGCGTCGCGGGCGAGGATGACGCGGACCGACGGCCAGAGCACGCGAGCCGGCGCCAGCGCGCGTAGGGTCGGCCGATCCGCGGCCACGACCACCACCTCGAGATCCAGCCCGGAGTGCGCGTGGTGGAGGCGCCGGAGCCACGCGCCCATTCGCTTCAGCGGGGCCGTCGCGGGCAACAACACGCCTACGCGGCCCGGTGCCGACGTCGCGACGATCGCAGGATCGGCGGGGGGTTGGGTGAGCGCTGCCGCGACGGCGGCGGCATACGCGGAGCTGACAGTCCCGTCGGAGATGTCGGCCAACGGAAGCAGCGGATGCGGTGATCGTTCGCTCTCGCCGGGTTCGGTGAGATAGAAGGTCAGCGGGTCGGGAGCGGATCGCCGCCACCTGCCGCCGGGATAGAGAAACCGGGGCTCGAACAGGGGGTGCGGAGTGGGTGCGTCGGGGCCGTCGCGGCCGGCCCGCAGTTGATAGTCGACCGCTGCTGCCGCCCGGTCGGCATACCGCTCGCCGGTCTGGACGGTGAGCCAGGCGTCGTCGAAGAGGTGGCTGTCGACCAATCGGCCCAGCGATTCGTCCCCGCCCGGTGTATGCGCCATCGGATCGTTAGACTAGCCGCGACTCGCGTCGATGAAGGAGGCAGCCAGATCAGCGCCGACCTTCTCGTGGACCTGCTGGCATCGTTGCCGCGCCCCGCTCTGGTGCTGCTGGCTGAAGGGGACGACCCCGCCGGCCTGGCCCCCGCTCTCGAGGCGCTCAGCGACGGGGCCGCCGACGCGAGCCCCGACCAGGTGACAGTTGCCCGGTTGCCGATCGCTCCGCCGCGTCTGGGTGGCGCGGTGCGGTCGGTGCTGCTGCTCGCGCCCGATGTGGCCGCCCTGCGCCGCGCAGCCAGCGTGCTGCCGAGCACCGGCCGCTGTCGTGCGGTGGCCTGTGTGGTCGCCGAGGCCCAACGACCCATCCCGCCGACGCTGCGCCCGGAGTGGCCGCGCGCGCGCCACCTCCGCGCCGAACTGGTGCGGGGCAGCGCCGTGACCGTCCTGCGTTTCACCACGGGAGCGCCCGGCGCCGAGGTGCTGGCCCAGATCGCCCGCGACGCAGGCGCGCTCGGCGGCACATCCCGCGTCGCGGGAGGCGGCGGCCTGGTGACGGCGATCGTCCCCGGCGCGGCCAGCGCCGCCTGGCCGCCCGCCGATCAGCAAGTGCGGGTGAGGCCGAGTGTGGCCGCAGCGGCCGCGACCGACGTCGACGTGCCACCGTCGCTAATCCTGGGCGCAGGGTCGGCTGCCGAGCCGGCCGTCGAACGGGCGGACCATCCGGTGACGGGCCGGCCGCCGGTGGTGATCGCCGACCTGCCCGCCGCGTTGGCGATCGGCCCGCTCGACGAGGCGGTGTTCAACCCGCGGGGTTTCGTGCGTTCGCTCGATGGCGCCGCCCGCGAAGGCACCCTCGCCCTCGTCGGTGAGCGGATCGTGTTGCGTCTCGCCGGTGGCGCCGAGGTGGCTGCGGATCAGCCGGCCTGGCCGCTGGTGCGGGCCACCCGTTCGCTGCGCTCGGTACGGGTCGAGTGGGCCGACGCGCCCGACGGGTCGGAGGCCCGCGACGCCGGGCTGCGCCTGGCTCGGGTGATCGCGGCGCTGGCCATGGCGGGCACACCACTGAGCACTGCCACGGTCAGCCCTCGGCTCACCGACCTGATCGGTCCGGACCTGGCAGCGTTGCTCACCGCCGACGCCGAGTTGGGCGACCCGTTGGGTCGCGAAGAGCACAGCATCCGGCTGCGGAGGGCCGCGCTGACCCGGCACGGCAGCGTCGGCTGGCGGCAACGATATGCAGGGCCGAACGGCCTGCGAGTGGCCGGCGATCCGTGCGTCAGCATCGTGCTCGCGACGCGGCGGCCGGAGCTGTTGCCGTTCGCGCTGAAGCAGGTCGCACGACAGAGCGTTGACGCCGAACTCGTGCTCGTGGGCCATGGCTTCGCCCCCGACCCCGCGTTGGTCGGGCAGTTGCTGGGTGATCGTGCTGTGACGATCCGCTCGATGCCGCCGACCGCCGTCTTCGGGTCGGTGCTGGCCGACGCGGCAGGGGCGGCCTCCGGCGATGTGCTGGTGAAGATGGACGACGACGACTGGTACGGCCCCGACGTGATCGCCGACCTGTTGCTGGCGCGGCGCTACTCGGGTGCGGACTTGGTCGGCATGCCGGCGGAGTTCTGCTACCTCGAGCCCATCGCCACGACTGTGCGTCGCCGAGGTCCATCGGAGGCGTTCGGGCGGGTGGTCGCCGGCGGCACGATGATGATCGACCGAACAACCCTGCGACGCGTGGGAGGATTCCGACCCGTGACCCGCCACGTCGATGCGCAACTCCTCGCCGCGGTCCGCGCCGCCGGTGGTGGCGTCTATCGCACGCATGGCCTCGGCTACCTGCTGCGTCGGTCCGCCGGAGGCCACACGTGGGACTCCTCGCTGGGCTACTTCCTGTCGCGCCAGGCGGTCAGCGCCCAATGGCGGGGGTTCCGGCCCTCCGAACTGATGGAGTGGACCCGCGCCGATCTCGGGGAGGCCGCCGGATGAGCGTTCCGATTGACGGCCAGCCGCGAGTGCACCGCAACGACTATGGCTCCCTCCGACCGCCGACGCTCGGCGCGTGGGAGCCGACCCTGTCGGTGAGTGTGATCATCCCGGCGTTCCGTACCGAGCACCTGCTGCCCTCCGTGCTGGCCGGCCTTGCCGCCCAGACCTACCCGGCACGCCTGCTCGAGGTCATCGTCGTGGACGACGGCAACGATCCCCCTTTGGTGCTCCCCGAGGTGCGACCCGAGCGCACCAGGCTGCTGCTCTGCGATGCCGGCTGGGGCAAGCCCGCCAGCTGCGCGACCGGTGCCCGCGCGGCCGACGGTGAGGTCGTGCATTGGCTGGACAGCGACATGCTCTGCGAGGCCGACGAGGTCGAGGCGCAGCTCCGCTGGCACCACTTGATCGACTATGCAGTCGTCTTGGGCGACAAGCTCTTCGTCGACCCGGAACCGGTGCTGGCCGCCGCTCCCGACGAGGTCCGCCGTGCGGTCGCTGAGCGGCGCATCGCCGACTACTTCGACGGGCAGACGCCCGATCCGCACGACTGGGTCGAGGATCTCTATGCCCGCACCGACGACCTGCGAGCGGCCGGACCCCGCGCCCACCGGGCGTTCGTCGGGGCCGCTACGTCCATGCGGGCCGACCTCTATCGCGCCTCGGGGGGGATGGACCCCGCTATGCAGCGCGGTGAAGACTCCGAACTGGCCTATCGGCTGGCCGAGAGCGGAGCCGTCTTCATCCCCGACCGCGCCGCCAAGAGCTGGCACCTCGGGCCGACCCACGTGATGCGGCGCCAGGGCGACGTCAACGATTACAACGCGCCGTTCCTTGCCGACCGGGTGCCCGACATGCGAGCCAAGCGGGTCGTTTCGGGGCGGCGCTATGCCGTGCCGTATCTCGAGGTCGTCCTCGACACCTTGGGACAGGTGGCGGGCGAGGTGATCACCTGTGTCGACGCGTTGCTCGCCTCCAGCCTGCCCGACCTCGAGGTGGCGTTGATCGGGCCGTGGCACGAGGTCGACGACGCCGTGCGCTTCTCGCCGCTCAACGATCCGCAACGCGACCTACGGATGCTGCGCGCCGCCTACGTCAGCGAGCCGCGAGTCCGTCTCGACGAGGCGCTGCCTACTGGTCGCTGCCGGGCGATGTTCCGGCTGACCCTGCCGAGCGCCCGGTGGTCGCCCGAGCACCGGGCGCTGTCGCGACTGCTGCGCGATCTCGAACTGACCCATCACGGCTTGCGCTCGGTGCTGCTGCCCGACGGGGCCGTCGTCGTGATCGAGCGCACCGCAGCCGTCGAGCGGGCCCGCCTGTTGGTGGGTGTGGACGCGCCCGTGGAGGCATTGCACGACGTGATCGACGAGACCTTCGGGAGTTGGTGGCTCGAGGGAGCGGAGTCCGGGTTCGTGCCCACGGCCTCGCGAGTCGTCGGAAGGCTGCCCGGGATCGCCTCGCCGGCGCTGAACCCCGCTGACCTGCCGCCCTACCAAGGAACCACGGATCGCCCCAGAGGTGCGGCCCGCCCGACCGAGGCGCGGGCGAGCGACCTGGCCCCAGCCGGGGGCGGCCAGTCTCCTTCCACCGCGCGAACGAGACCGCGGCTCCACCGGTTCGCCGGGGCGGTCCCCGCGTTGGTGCGCTCTCTGTTTCGGCGTAGCCGAGGATCAGGATCGTGACCCACCCGGTTGCGTCGTTCCTCCATGGATCTGGAGTGTTGCTGATTCACCGCGACCTCCGGGGCACCATTCGGGCGCCGCAGTCGGTCACTCAGATCCAGCTGCCGGCCCGGCTCTCCGTGACTCCCGGAGAGCCCCAGGCGGTGGCGGTGGCGCTGCCCGACGTGTCGGCGTTGCGGGTGGTGGCCGCGGAGGTCGCTGCCGGCGTGCCGGCGGTGCGCACTGTGACCGGCACCGACGAGGCCTGGCAGGCCCTGCCCGACATCGGCCTGACGCGACGAATCGCGGTCTGGCTGGCCGAGGGCGACGTGCTGTCTCTGCGACCCGATCCACTGTGGAGGCTGGAGCTGATCCGCTCGCACTCAGTGGGCGAACGCGACACCATGACGGTGCTGCGGTTCGCTGTCCCCGTGCCGGTGCGTGAGGTCATCGCGGAGCTGGGCCGTCAGGTGGTGTGGGGCGATCGTGATGGGCACGGCGGCGTCTGGATCGCGCCGTCGGAGGAGCGCGCCCACGATGCCACCCTGCCTGCCGACATCGTCATCGGCGCCGACACGACGAGCTGGCGGGTGAACGAGGTGTTGGGGCGCCGTCCGGCGGGGATGCGGCTCGACACCGGACCGTTGGCGGAGGGGCCGCTCGCCCTGGGTCCGATCGACGAGCGCCGGGTCAACCCGATCGGCTACATCGGCGCCGATCCGACGTCGTGGGGGAGATTCGACGACGATGACGTCGCAGCGACCATCGACGGAGCGGCGCTGGTGCGCTCGCGGCGCAGTCAGGTGGGAGTTCTGATCGACTGGCCGACCGAGCCGGTGGTCGAGATGGCGCGGGGCGTGGCTGCACTCGCCGTCGGCGGGACCCCGCTGGTGGGGGCCCCACCTGCGTGGGCCGAACGGTGGCTCGGAGAGCCGGTGTCGGCCCTGTTGCGCGCCGAGCCGGATCTGACCGACCCGCTGACCCGCGAGGAGCACAGCATCGAGTTGCGTCGAGCGGGCTGGGCGGCCTATTCGACGCCTGCGTGGCGCCGACAGCTCGCTCGGCTGACCGATCGCTCGGTACCGGTCGCACCGACGGTGAGCGTGGTGCTGGCCACGAAGCGAGAGGACATGCTCGCGCATGCCCTCGAGCAGGTGGCGCGGCAGCGGATCCCCGAGGTTCTCGGGTCGGCGCTCGAGTTGGTGCTGGCACCGCATGGCTTCGACGTCGACGTGAGCTGGGTCCGCGATCAGGTGGGTGACGGGGTCGCGCTCCAGGTGGTGCCGCTGTCGGAGGGGGTCCTCTTCGGCGACGTCCTCGCTGCTGCCGCCGCTGCTGCCGGTGGTGATCTGGTGCTCAAGATGGACGATGACGACTGGTACTCCGCTGACGCGATCGCGGACCTTCTGATGGCGCACTCGTACAGCGGCGCGCAGGTCGTCGGTATGCCGGCGGAGTTCCACTATCTGGCGCCGGTCGACGTCACCGTGAAGCGGGGGCACGGCAGCGAGGAGTATTCCCGTTTCGTCGCGGGCGGCACCTTGATGATCGAGCGCGATCTGCTGCGTGAGGTGGGGTCGTTCCGCTCCGTGCGCAAGTTCGTGGACGCCCAACTGCTCAGCGCCGCGCTGGCGGCGGGCGCCGCGGTGTATCGCACCCATGGTCTGGGCTACTGCCTGCGGCGCAACGCCTCGGGTCACACCTGGCAGGTCGACATGGACTACCTCCTCGACCCGTCGCGGGTCGAGCGCCGCTGGGACGGCTTCCGCCCCAGCCGACTCCTCCTGACCTGAGCGCTCCCGCACCCTCGCAGCGGTGGCCTCAGCGTTTGCCGAGACCGCGGACGGTCCACCCGGCGGCCCGCCAGGCGGAGAAGTCGAGCAGGTTCCGGCCGTCGAAGAGATGGGGACGGCGTACGACGTCGCGTACGGCTGCCGGGTCGAGTTCGCGGAACTCCTTCCATTCCGTCAGGTGCATCACCAGGTCGGCGTCACGCGCGCACTCCATCGCCGAGTCGGTGAAGGCCAACGTGGGGAACCGCTGCGCCGCCGTGTGGTTGGCCCGCGGGTCGTAGACGCTCACGTCGGCGCCTCTCAGATGCAGCTCACCGGCGATCGACAGGGCCGGCGAATCGCGGACGTCGTCGCTGTCGGGTTTGAATGCCGCCCCCCACACCGCCACCCGCGCGCCGTTGAGGCCACCGGTCATCGCCTCGGCCACCTGCACGGCTTTGTCGCGCCGCCCCTGGTTGATGTCGTCGATCTGGGCGAGGAAGCTCATCGTGCCGTCGACGCCGAGCTCGCCGGCCCGGTGCAGGAACGCGCGGATGTCCTTCGGCAGGCACCCGCCGCCGAAGCCGATCCCGGCATTGAGGAACCGGCGCCCGATCCGGGCATCGAAACCGATCGCGTCGGCGAGGTCGACCACATCGGCGCCAGTCACGTCACAGACCTCGGCGATGGCGTTGATGAAGGAGATCTTGGTGGCGAGAAAGGCGTTGGCCGACACCTTCACCAACTCGGCCGTCGCGTAGTCGGTGACGACAACCGGGCAGCCGCCGTCGATCGCGGTGGCATAGACCTCGCGCATCACCTGCTCGGCGTGGTCGGAGGGCACGCCCATCACCAGCCGATCGGGGCGCAGGGTGTCCTCGACCGCGAATCCCTCGCGCAGGAACTCCGGGTTCCACACCAGCTCAGCCGCTGCTCCCGCTGGGGCGAGTTCCGTGATCCGCGCCGCGAGCCGCTGGGCCGTGCCGACGGGGACGGTCGATTTGCCGGCGACGATGCACGGTCGGGTCAGATGCGGCGCAAGTTGC
The DNA here is from genome assembly GCA_963781605.1 of uncultured Actinomycetota bacterium. Lineage (GTDB taxonomy): Bacteria > Actinomycetota > Actinomycetes > Propionibacteriales > Nocardioidaceae > Nocardioides. The sequence continues at coordinate 1,193,264 of CAWAGO010000005.1, read as the reverse complement.
TCGACGGCGTCGTTGACGTAACTCACGTCGGCGCCGAGACTCTCCGCCCGCTGGGGGGTGCCGACCGCCAGGAAGTGCACGTCGCCGAACTCCGCTGCCTCGGCCGCCGAGTCGGTGAACCGCAACCGCCCGGAGTCGACATGTTTCGACAACAACTCCGCCAACCCGGGCTCCCAGAACGGCACTTGGCCCTTGCGCAGCAGTTCCAACTTGTCCGCCTGGGTCTCCACACCGAGGACCTCGAAGCCGAGCTCGGCCATGCTGGCGGCGTGGGTCGCCCCGAGGTAGCCGCACCCGATCACAGTCATCCGCATGCCGGGAAGTCTAGGCCCCGACGACACCGGAGCGAGTTGTCGTAGGCTGCCCTCCATGGCAAGTCAGTCGCCCGACTCCCCGGCCACCCCAGCCGAGCCCACGCCGTCGGCCGCCGAAACGAAGCGCCGGATCGTCTTCGTGGTCGGCTCCGGTCGCAGCGGCACCAGCACGATGTCCGGAACCCTGCAGGCGCTCGGCATGCACGTGCCGCAACCGGAGGTCAGCGCCGATGCGACGAACCCCAAGGGGTTCGGCGAGCCGCAGTGGATCGTCGAGTTCCATGAGCGACTGATGGCTCGCAGCCGGGTGCAGACCGCCGATGCCCGCCCGCAGGCATGGTTCGAGGCCGGTCAGTTCGCCACCCGCGAGAACGTGCGCAACGAGCTCTTCGACTATCTCACCGACCAGTTCGCCGAGGCCGCGCCGACCGAGGAGTTGGTGATCAAGGACCCCCGCCTCGTGTGGTTCCTCGGCTTGTGGCGCTCAGCCTCGATCCGCACCCGCGCAAGGCCGGTCTACGTCACCATGCTCCGGCCGCCGACCGAAGTGGTCGGCAGCAAACAGAAGTACTACGCAGGCAAGCAGGGCGAGATCAGCCGTACCGCCGGCTGGGTCAATGTGATGCTCGGCACCGAGCGGGCGACGCGGGATGCCGCGCGCGCCTTTGTGCGTTACCACGACATGCTCACCGACTGGACCGTCCCGGTCTTCGCCCTGGGAGAGTCGCTCGACCTGTCAGCCGTCCAGCGCGCCTCGGCCCAGGACCTCCGCAAGGTGCACTCCTTCATCGACCCGTCGCTGCGCCGGGTGCAGCTCACCTGGGACGACGTCACCGTTCCCCCGCGACTGCGAGAGATCGCCGAGGAGACGTGGGAGGCGCTGAACAAGCAGGCCGACCCGGGCGGTGACACCGCCGACGTCCACGCGACGCTCGACCAACTGCGCGAGGCCTACGACGCGTTCTACGTCGAGGCGGAAGCCGTCGCCATGTCGACCGCCGTCGCGGCTCGCGCCGAGGGGCTCGCCGCTCCACGCCCTGCCCCGTCCGAGCGCGACGCGTTGGGTCGGTTGCCGCACGGGGTGCGCGCGATGGTGCCTGCCGGCGCCCGCCGCCGGGTGCGGCAGGCATTGGAGAACCGGAAGTCCGGGGACTGACGTCTGTGACTCTCACCAACCTCGAAGGCCACGCCGACTTCGCGATCGACTGGCCATGGCAACCTGAGGCTCCCACCGGTGGGCGACTCGAGCCGGGCACCACGTCGGTGCTGCGGGTCAAGAACGAAGCCCGGTCGCTGCCATGGGTGCTGCCTCCTCTGCTGCGTGCCACCCAGGCGGTCGTGCTGGTCGACAACCAGTCCGACGACGGCACCCCCGACGTGGCTCGCCAGGTCGCCGCGCAGCACGGCCTCGCCGACAAGCTCCGCGTCTACGACTACCCGTTCGATGTCTCCCGCTGCGGCCCCGAGCACTTGGGGACCCCCGCGGAGTCGATCCACAGCCTGGTCTACTTCTACAACTGGTCCTTCGCGCAGGTGCACACGGCCTACTCCCTCAAGTGGGACGGCGACATGGTCCTCACCGAAGACGCCGAGGGCCTACTGCACGATCTCGCGTGGCAGTTGCCGGGCAAGGACGTCATCGTTCGGATCCCGCGCAATTCGCTGTATGTCGAATCCGACCGAGTGGCCTATCTCGATCTCGGGATGCCCAACGTCGAGGCCTACGGTTATCCGATGGGTCCGGCCTACGAACACGTCAAGGCCTTCGAGTGGGAGCTCCGGGCCTACCCGGACGACGTCCGGTTCGTGCGGTTGCCCGACGGCGCGTCGCTGGAGCTGAAGTGGCTCGACTCCGACGAGTTCGCGCACTGGACCGCGCCGAGCGCCTTCGCCGACAACTTCCGCACCGAACGCAAGCGCCGCGAGTGGCTGCTCTTCGAGTCGCTGGCGCGAGGCGAGTGGCACAACCAACCCGGATTGCATCGGCTCGAAGCACCCGAGGGTATGCACGTGATCGACTACGCCGCCCACGACTGGCTGCCGCACGCGGACCGCGACCTCTTCACCGAGCACCGCCGGATCCAAGAGTCCTCACAGAGCTGAGGAAAGCGCACGAACATGACGAAGGACCAGATGACCGACGACTTGCCCCGCGGCGAGGTGGGCGCCCCGATCCCGATCAACTTCGCGATCGTGGGCGTGCAGAAGGCCGCCACGTCCACGATGCACACGCTGCTGACCAAGCATCGACTGATCGCGCCGGTCGGCCAGAACAAGCTGCACCCGGGGCGGATGCCCAACTTCGGTCGGAAGGAACTGCACTTCTTCGACGACGAGACCCAGGACTGGTCCAACCCGCCCTACGACCTCTATCACGCGGTGCGGCAGCGGCCGATCCAGCAGTTCGCCGGTGACGGCACCCCCGTCTACCTGTTCTGGCCGCGGGCGCTGGAGCGGATGCACGCCTACAACCCCGAGATGCGATTGATCGCCAGCTTCCGCGACCCGATCGAGCGCGCGGTCTCTCAGTGGTCGATGGCCCGCAAGACCGGGCGGCCCTACCCCGACTTCGCTGAGGCGATCGTCACCCTCGACGACGAATCGTTGATGCACCAGATCCCGGCCGGTGCCGAGGGGTGGTACGTCCACCGGCACTCACTCGTCCCGCGCGGCCTCTATGGCGCCCAACTTGAGCGTGGCCTCGACATCTTCGACCGCTCGCAGTGGCTGATGATCAACTTCCGCGACTACGTCAGCGACTACACGACCGTGCTCGATCAGATGACCGATCACCTGGGGATGCACCGTTTCCGCTCGTATCCCGAACACCGCACCAACCCCACTCCCCGCGACCAGATCGGGGAACCCATCGCCGCGACCGACATCCAGCGGCTGGTCGGCCGCTACGCCGACGATCTCGACCTTTTCACCCGGCTCTCGGGAGTGGACACCTCGGCCTGGCCCACCCGGCAGATCGCCGAGGGCAACCTCGACTCGGCCGCGCTGGCGGAGAAGCTGTCGCGCAAGATCGGTCTGATCGACTAGTTCGTGGCCGATCACCCGGAGGGCCCCCGTCGGCTGCCGATCGGATTCTCGATCGTCGGCGTGCAGAAGGCCGCGACCAGTTCGCTCTACTTCTTCCTGAGTCGGCATCGTCAGGTCGCGCGGGGACGCAAGGAGTGGCACTTCTTCGACGACGAGGCCAAGTGGGCGAACGGCCCGCGCGACTACACGGCCTACGCCAACGACGCGCAGCCGTGGGAGGTGCTCGCCGGCGATGCGACGCCGTCCTATCTCTACTGGCCGAGGGCGCTGGAGCGGATCCGCGACTACCGGCCGGAGATGCGCCTGATCGCCAGCTTCCGCGATCCGATCGAGCGAGCCTTCTCGCAGTGGTCGATGGAGTTCAGCCGCTTCCCCGACTATCCCGACTTCGCGACAGCGATCGCCGGTGATCCGTTCGATGCGCTGCCGGAGCGGGTACCCGACGGCATGGGGCTGCGCGAGTTCCGCCGCCGGACTCTCGTCTCCCGCGGGTGGTACGCAGCTCAGGTGCGGCGCGGGCTGACGTTGTTTCCCCGCGAGCAGTGGTTGATGCTCGACTTCCGCCAACTCACCACGGCTCGCGACGCGACCTTGGCGCTGGTGGCCGACCACCTGGGGCTCAAGCCGTTCCACGACATTCCCGACGCGGGTGCCTTCAACCGCTCGGCCGAGGGGCTGGCAGCGGCTCCGCTCACGGCGGACCTCGTTCGCGGGCTGGCCGATCGCTACGCCGACGACCTGGCCGACGTCGAGTCGATCACGGGCCTCGACACCGCCGCCTGGTCGACCCGGCGGATCCTCGACGGTTCGCTCGATCCGGCGGAGCTTGCCGAACGTCTCAGCCGCAAGGCCGGGCTGCTCGGCTGACCGGCCGGCTGAGACGAAGGCTCACCGTCGGCCCTTGGGGCGCTTGGGCTTGGGTTCTGATCCGAAGTTTCGCAGGCAGGCTTCGCCGCGGCAGCCCTTGAGCCGGTCGGTCCGGCGGATCAGCTCCTTGCGGACGGACCGGTACCGCTTCTTCTTGGCGCGGTTCTGCAGCTCGTAGGGGTCGTTCTTGCGGTCATAGAGCTCGACGAAGCCGGTCTTGTTCCACCGCATCAACGTGTAGCGCTTGGTGGTCACGCCGCGATAGCTCCACGAGCGGGTCCCCATCGGCTTGCGTGGCCCGGCCTGAATCAGCGGCGTGCGCCGGATCTTCTCGCCTGCCGCCACCGGCAACAGGCTCAGCCCGTCCATCCGGCGGCTGGCCAAGGCATCGGCGGCGTCGACGATGGTCGGAGCCAGGTCGACCCAGGTGGCGATCTGAGAGGACTTGGTGCCGGCCTTGATGCCGGGGCCGCGCATCAGCAATGGCACTCTCAGCGACTCCTGGAAGCCCCATACCTTGCCGTCCAGGCGGTGCTCACCGAGCAGGTAGCCGTTGTCGGAGGAGAAGATGACCAAGGTGTTGTCGAGTTCGCCGCTCGCCCGCAGGCTGTCGACGATGTCGGCGACCGCCTCGTCGACCGCCGCCAGCGCGCGCAGCCGCTGGGTGAACAGCATCTGCAGGTAGGTCTGGTCGGGCGCCGGGAGCTTGCGCATCCACTTCGGCTTGTCGCCCATCCAGCGCTCGTTGTAGGACGGCTTGGTGAACGTCGGCAGGGTCAGGTCGGGATACACGTCCCGATAACGGTGGGGTGGCGTCGGGGGCGCCGAACAGTTGGGGCGCGACGGGTCATAGCAGTCGCCGTGCGGGGCAACGAACGATGCCCAGACGAAGAACGGCTGCGGCTGCGGTGCCCACTTCTGCACCAACTCCTGGGTGCGCAGGCTGACCAGGTCGGTGTTGTGGATGCCGTCGACCTGCGTCTCAGTGTTCATCGGGTCGTCGTTGAACATCGTGTAGTCGTAGGGCGTCAGGATTCCGCGGATGGTCGGGTTCCAGTAGTCCCAACCCTTCTGCCGGCCGTCTTCGAGTCGATACAGGTTGAGGAACTTGCCGACCATGCCGGTGCGGTAGCCGGCGCCCTGCAGCCAGGACGCCACCGTGTTGCCCTTCGACTTCAGGGCACGGAAGCCGCCGTGCTTGCCGGAATTGCTGCGGACACCGTTGTTCTGAGCGTACTGCCCGGTGAGCAGTTCGGCGCGCGCTGGGCAGCACAGCGGGTGGGGCGAGATGGCCTTGGTGAAGTCGATCCCGGCGTCGCCGATGGCTGCCCTGGTGCGCGGCATCCACTCCATCTCCATCGCCGTCTGGTCGTCGGTGGTGATCACCACGATGTTGGGCCGGCCGTCCGCCACGCGCTGGGCCGTCGGTTCGGGAGCCCGTTGGCCGACGACCGCGGGCGCTGCCGCGTATCCGGGCAAGGTGGCGGCACCGAGGGGAAGGAGCAGAGCGACGGCAATCAGTGAGCGAAGCGACATACTCCCTCTGATGCGGCCTGCTGCTGAAAGGTTCGCCCGCATCTCAGGCGGCCTTCAGCGCGCCGGCCAGGCGGTGCACGATTGTGGTCAGTCGCTCGGTCGAGGTCGCGATGTTGAGCCGCAGGTGCCCGGACAATCCGGGGTGGTAGTGATGCCCGGGGGAGGCCATCACCCTTCCCCGCTCGAGACCCACCCGGTAGGGGTTGTCGTGGCCGTAGGCGCGCAGATCGATCCAGGCCAGATAGGTCGCCTCAAGGGGGCGCATCCGGGCCAGCGGCAGGTGTTCGGCGAGCAGTTGGGTGAGCAGCGTGCGAAGTTCGTCGAGCCGCTCGCGCAGGGCATCGAGCCAGGCGTCGCCGTCGGTGTAGGCCGCGATGGCGGCGATCTCGCCCAGCGGGCTCCACGAGTCGTTGCGGGCCATCGGCACCGCCCTCAGTCGGGCCATCGTCGCCTCGTCGGCGGTCACGATCTGGGCGCAGCGCAGCCCGGCGGTGTTGAAGGCCTTCGACGCCGCCACGACTGCGACCGCGTGATCGGCGGTGCCGTCGATCGAGAGGTACGGCGTCTGTCGGGCGCCAGTCAGCACCAGCGGTGCGTGGATCTCGTCGCTGATCACTCTGGCGCCGTGCCGCACGACCACGTCGCGGACCCCCTCGAGCTCGGAGCGGGTGAACACCCGGCCCCACGGATTGTGCGGCTGGGTGAGCAAGAGGGTGCGGGCGCCCTTGCTGAGCAGATCGTCGAGGGCATCGAGGTCGATCTCGGCTCGCTCCGCGTCGGGGTCGAGCGCCAGATCCCATCGCTCGCGCCCGGTGACCTGGGCGATGTCGAGTTGCGGGCTGTAGCCCGGGATCGGCATCACCATCGGGCCCGGCTCGCTCAGCACGTCGAGGGCCACTCGGACTCCCGCGGTGACGTCGACTGTCGGTTGCACCAAGTGGGGGTCGACCACGTGCCCGAACTGCCGATCGGCGAAGCCGGCGTACGCCTCCCCCAGGGCCGCGCCCCCGTGCAGGAAGGGCGGATAGCCGGTGACGCCACGATCGACCGCCTCGTGCAGGGCGGCCGCCACCACAGGGGCCAGCCCGTAGTCCATCTCCGCCACCCACGCCGGGATGACGTCGTCGTCCACGATCCCCCACTTGAGCACGATCGCCCGCCTGGCCTCCTCGTCGCTCAAGTCCCTGATCACGGTCGCCAGCCTAGAACTCCGATTCGTCTGCGGGTTGACCGGTCGCCGTGGGCGTGGCGGGGGCAGACGAATCCCCTACGATGACGCCATGTCGACCCTCTTCTCTTCGCGCCGGGTCCGGGCCGCCGCGCTCTTGATCCCGCTCGTACTCGCGGCCGGCTGCGCGCCGGTCGAGGAGGACGAGCCCACGGCGAGCGACGTCACATCCGCACCCGCCGACTCGACGTCGGAGTCGGCCGCGCCGGACCTGACCACCTGCGCCGACGGGCTCACCCTCACCGACGGCACGCTCACGATTGGTACCGATTCGCCGGCCTATGAGCCGTGGTTCGTCGACGACGACCCGACCAATGGCGAGGGGTATGAGTCAGCGGTGGCCTATGCCGTGGCCGAGCGGCTGGGCTTCAGCGCCGACCAGGTCACCTGGGAAGTCGTGCCTTTCAATACGTCGTACAAGCCGGGGGAGAAGAGCTTCGACTTCGACATCAACCAGATCTCGGTCACCGCCAAGCGGGCCAAGGTCGTCGACTTCTCCGATGGCTACTACTCCGCGTCGCAGGCGGTGATCGCGCTCAAGGGCACCGACGGCGCCGAAGCCACCAGCCTGGCCGACCTCAAGGACCTGCGACTGGGGGCCCAGACCGGCACCACGTCGCTGACCGCGATCACCGACGTGATCCAGCCCGACACCGATCCGGCGGTCTTCCGCGACACCAACGCCGCCAAGCAGGCCATGCAGAACGACCAGATCGACGCGCTCCTCGCGGACCTCCCGACAGCGTTCTACATCTCGGCCGTGGAGATCCCCAAGAGCACCATTGTCGGGCAGTTCCAGGCAGCCACCGGTGAGCAGGAACAGTTCGGCATGCTCTTCGAGAAGGGCAACCCGTTGCGCGACTGCGTCAATCAGGCGCTCGCCGAGATGACCGACGACGGCGCGCTCGCGGACCTGGAGCAGCAGTGGCTGTCCGACACCGTCGACGTGCCCACGTTGCAGTGACCGGTCGCTGATGACTCGGTCGGGCGAGGCCCCGGCGGAAGCAGAGGAGTGGCAGCCGAGCTCGCATGAGCAGGAGCGGCGCGCGGTTCGCCGCCGGCTTGATCGGCGGGCCGCGAGCGTCGCGAGCGTCGCGATGCTCGCGGTCTTCGGCGGCCTGGCGCTGCTGGTGGTGACGTCACCCGGTTGGCCGGTGGTTCGCGAGACCTTCTTCAACGCCGCGCACGCACGCGATTCGTTCCCGGAGATCTTCCGGGCCTTCGGGATCAACGTCGGGCTGTTCATCCTCGCGCAGCCGCTGATCCTGGTGCTCGGCCTGTTGCTCGCGCTGGCCCGTCAGGCGCGCGCCCCGTGGCTGTTACCGGTGCGGGTGCTGTCGGCGATCTACACCGATCTGTTCCGCGGCGTGCCGACCTTCCTGCTGATCGTGCTCTACGGGTTCGGGATGCCGAGCCTCCAACTGCAGGGGGTGCCGAACAGCCCGTTCTTCTGGGCTCTGGTCGCGCTGGTCATGTCGTACTCCGCCTATGTCGCCGAGGTGTTCCGGTCGGGCATCGAGTCGATCCATCCGTCGCAGTTGGCGTCGGCGGAGACTCTGGGGCTGAGTCGGGTTCAGACGATGCGGCATGTGGTGGTGCCGCAGGCGGTGCGCCGCGTGATCCCGCCGCTGCTCAACGACTTCGTGTCGCTGCAGAAGGACACCGCGCTGGTCGGCTCGATCGGGGTGCTGGATGCGGTGTTCGCGGCGCAGAACTACGGGAACTTCAACTTCAACTACACCCCGCTGGTCGTCGTCGCGTCGTTCTTCGTGGTGCTGACCGTGCCGTTGGCCCGGCTGACCGACTGGCTGCAGCGACGGATGGCCGAGCGAGAGCGGGCGGGGGCACGATGAGCGGCCCACCGCTGCTGGAGGTCACCGATCTGCGCAAGGCCTATGGCGACAAGGTGGTGTTGCAGGACATCGACCTGACCGTCGAAGGGGGTGATGTGGTCTGCCTGATCGGGGCGTCGGGGTCGGGCAAGTCGACGCTGTTGCGCTGCATCAACCTTCTGGAAGACATTGACGATGGGGTGATCCGCTTCGAGGGGGCGGAGATCTCCGACCCGCGGGTAGACCGTCGGACGGTGCATTCGCGGATGGGGATGGTCTTCCAGGCCTACAACCTCTTCCCCCATCTGACCGTTCTCGACAACGTCACTCTCGCGCCGCGCCTCGTGCACGGGGCCGGGCGCCGGTCGGCGGAGGATGACGCCCGGGATCTGCTGACCCGCTTCGGCCTGGCCGACAAGGCGGACGTTCATCCGGATCGGCTGTCCGGTGGCCAGCAGCAGCGGGTGGCGCTGGTGCGGGCGTTGGCCTGTCGGCCGGCGCTGCTGATGCTGGATGAGATCACTGCCGCGCTCGACCCCGAGTTGGTCGGCGACGTGCTGGTCGCCGTCCGCGACCTGGCTGCCGAGGGCACCACGATGATCCTGGCGACCCACGAGATGAGCTTCGCGCGCGACGTCGCGACCCAGGTGTGCTTCCTGGACGGGGGCCAAATATTGGAGGCAGGGCCCCCGGCTCAGGTTTTCACCGCGCCTCGGGAGGAGCGCACAAGGCAATTCCTGCGACGGGTTCTCGGCACCGGCTGAACTGTGGCCGGCGGATCTGTGCCCGGCTGCTCTTGGTCGATCGGTCAGCCAGCCGCTCGAGGCGCTCCCGGAGGTCCGTCTCGACCTCGGCGCTCGTCGATGCGGTCGAACGATGCGATTGCGGTATCTGCGAGCCCCATGCGGGCCTCTTCCTCGTCAACGACGCATCGTCGCCAACCGGCGCGGCCACCCTGATCGGTCCGGTCAACGGACAGGACCGTGACCTCAACGGCATGGCCACCGACGGTGACACTGTCTTCGCGATCGACCGGCCCAGCGACACTCTGGGTCGGATCGACGTGGCGACGGGGGCGTACGACCAGATCGGGCCGACCGGCGCCGCGATCGGCGACACCGGCGGGCTGGCCTACAACACCGCCGATCGTCAGCTGTATGCGACGTTCGCCTCCGATGGCGGCTTCTATCGAATCGATCCGGCCACCGGCGCCGCCACCCTGATCGCGGTCAACAACGTCGATCACGGCTTGAGCTTCGCGCCGGCCGAGGAGCGGCAGAAGTTGTACACCTACAGCGTGAAGTTCGTCTGCGGGGTCCAGCGCGAGGGCGAGCCTCCGGACATGGTGCTCCGACCGGGCCGCTACTCCACCGAGATCAACATTCACAACTACCACGACTATCCAGTGGAGATCCAGAGGTTCGTACTGCCGCAGGTCCGCGACGCCGTCATCTACCGCCGCGAACCCCATTTCACGCAGATCCGCGCCAAGGACGAGATCACGCTGCCGGCCAACACCGCGACCATGGACGACTGCTACCGGCTCGGTCAGTTGCTCTATGGACAGGTGCCGCAGCCGATGCCGTTGGCGGTCGGGTTCTTGGAGTTGGTCACGACAGCACCCGTGGTCGTGGACGCGGTGTATACCGCCAGCGATGCCAAGGGCAACGGCCTGACTATGGATGTCGAACGCGTCGAAGGTCGTCGCAAATAAGTCCTCGGTCTCATCGGCAGACCCGGTGGCGGGACACTTTCCCGCCACTGGGCCTGTCCGCGTCAGTCCTCGGCGAGCGCGGCGAACGCCTTCTTGGTCCCGAAATACCAGTCAAGCGACTGCTTGGGGTGCTTCCACCGGCCCTTCATGTCGTTGCGGGCCGGCTCGTGGGCGGCGTCTCCGGCCTTGACCGCCTCCTTGAGGTGCTGGTCCTGGGCCTTGATGACCTCGTCGGCGGTCTCGCCGCGCAACTCAAGGTCGCACGGACCGCCCAACTGTCGGCACGTCATGGTCTTCATCGGTGTCTCCTGTCCTCCTGGTCGAGTGGCGGGCCGTCGGTGCGCCCTCGCCTGCTATCTGGATGACGACCCGGCCGCCGCAAGTGTGACCGCCTTGGCTCGGCCTGGGCGGCCCGATTCGCCGGGACGGCCTCGAGACGTCATACGGAGGGTGGTTTCTAGGGCTCCTTCGGTATGACGTCCGCCGGGTGTCGGGGTGTCTCGCTGGGCGCGAGGGCCGACCGCTAGGTGCGTCGCTTTGATCCGTTGCGGCGAGCGATCTGCGCCAGCACCTCGGGGTCGGCGCGGAAGTCGATGCGGCGCACGCGGCCGTCGGCGACCGTGAAGTCGAAGGCCACGCGGGCTTCACCGCGGAGGAACCACGCCGCACCGGGGCGATCGCTGATGAAGACCGCCAGCGCAGAGGCCGCGGCACCGTTGAAGAAGGTCGCCACCTCGCGTTGGCCGGCTATCTCCGCTGGCGTCCCTGCCCGGATCGCGGCTTCGTCGCCCGCGATCACGGCATCGGGGGCGAGTAACTCCAGCAGACGGGTGAAGTCGCCCTCGCGGGCAGCCACCAGGAAGGCATCGACCACCTCCCACTCGGCCAGCTGGTCGTCGGGGCTCGGCTGCCCGATCTTGCTGCGGGCGCGCGACGCGAGCTTGCGGGCGGCCGCCGGCGTGGCATCGAGGACCTTGGCGATCGTGTCGAACTCGAAGCCGAAGCTGTCGTGCAGCACGAACGCCACGCGTTCCCGGGGGGTGAGTCGATCGAGCACCACCTGCAGGGCAACCCCGACGGCATCGGCCAGCACGACGTCGTCGGCCGGGTCGGGGGAGGTCTCGGCCACCTCGATGTCGGCTTCGAACAAGAGGCGTGCGGGCGCGCAGCCGATCCAGGCACAATCGCGAGGTCACTGTCGTCAACCAGCCGGGCAGGTTCTCGATCTCGGCGTCGCTGCCGTGCAGTCGGAGCCACGCCCGCTGCACGACATCCTCGGCCTCGACCGGGTCGCCGAGCATCCGCGCCGCCAGCCGCAACAGCCGCGCCCGCTCGCCTTCGAAGGCCGCCGTCTGGTCCACCATGCTCACCCTTCCCTCGGAGCCCCTCATGAAAGTGACGGATGACGTGCACCCGATGTGACGGCTCAGCCTGGCATGCGCTCTGCGCCGGGTCATTGGCTGAGACCACGGTGATACCGCACAGAGACCAGCGCGATACCGCGACGCGTCATACCTGGGTGATCACTCCGTTGATCCTCCAGTGATCACTCGCAGGGATCTGGGCACCCCCATCGTGCTCCACCCCTTCTCGACAGGAGAGACCCATGACCCAGCTGACCGCTCACTCGCTCCGCAGCACGTCATCGCCGCAGGCCTTGTCACGCTCGGCAGCTATCGGCGCTGCTGCACTCGCCTCGCGCCAGCGCGAGCTGCCCGACACCATGGCTTCCGACCGTTTCGAACGCCTCTATCAAGCGTGCATCGAAGGTGCGCCGACCACGCCCGACAGTCACGAACAGTGGAGCCTCACGTTGTCTGGCGCGCGTCGCAGTTGGAAGTAGGCTCGCCGGGCGTGCATCGCAGGTGCGCCGACCACTCCCGACAGTCACGAACGGTGGAGCCTTCGCTGCCTGCGGTCGTCGTGGCTGAAGCCGACCGCGCGGACTTGGCAGGTGGCCGAGGCGCGTGAGAGGGCCGATACTGAGGCAATGAGGGACATCGGCGACGCTGACCTCACCGCGTGGCTGATGGACGGCGACCCGTCGGTGCGCTGGCAGGTCATGGCGGACCTCCTCGGCGAACCCGCCCGGGCCGTCGCCAGCGAACGTGCCCGGGTCGCCACCGGAGGCTGGGGCAGACAGCTCTTGGACCTCCAGGATGACGACGGCGGTTGGGCGGGCGCCCTCTACAGCCCCAAGTGGACGTCGACGACCTACACGCTGCTGCTCTTGGAGCGCCTGGGACTGCCCGCCGACAATCTCCAGGCCGGGTCGGCGTGCCGGCTGCTGTGGACCAACGCTCGCTGGTTCGCCGGCGGGTTGACGTTCGCCAAGTCGATCCGTGAGCCCGAGACCTGCATCACCGCCATGCTCGTCAAGCTCGCGTCGGCGTTCGAGTACGACGACAGCCGGCTCGATCCGACCGTCGAGTGGCTCCTGGGCCAGCAACTCGACGACGGGGGCTGGAACTGTGAGTCGATCCGGTCCGGTTCGACCCACGGCTCTTTCCACACCTCCATCTCGGCTCTGGAGGCACTCGATGCGTACCGGAGCGCCGGCGGCCCGCTCGATGTCGGGCCGGCGATACTCGCAGGCTGTGAGTTCTTCAGCGCCCATCGCCTCTATCGATCGCACCGGACGGGCGAGGTGGTCGACGAGACCTTCACTCGCTTTCCCTTTCCTCCGCAGTGGCATTTCGACATCGTCCGCGGGCTCGAGTTCTTCAGCTCGGTCGGTGCCGAACGGGACGATCGCCTGGCCGGTGCGGTCGAACGAGTCCGGAGCGCCCGCCGCAAGGACGGAACCTGGCCGATGTACCGGCCCTATCCCGGTCGCTACTGGTTCCGGCTCGAACCACCCGGCCCGAGCCGCTGGTCAACGCTGAGGGCCCTCCGCGTCCTCGCCTGGTGGGATCAGGCCTGAACCACGGCGGCGTGCGTGACGTCCTGGTGCAGGGCAGGCCGCGCGGGTCGTGAGGAGGCCCCGGTCAGGAGGCCGCGTCCTGTCTGTTGACCGCAAGGGGAGAGGCCGGGCGGCGCTGCGGGCGGGCGAAGGACGCGCCGAGCACATGACTGACGGTACGGACCAGGATCTTGATGTCCATCCACATCGACCACCCCTGGATGTAGTTGTGGTCGAAGATCGCGCGCTCGACGACGGACGTGTCCCCGCGCAGGCCGTGCACCTGTGCCCAACCGGTGCAGGCCTACGGGCATCCGGTGGCGGGCGCCGTAGATGGGGATGGATTCGGTGAACGCCTCGACGAAGTGGGGGCGCTCCGGACGTGGCCCGACCAGACTCATCTGGCCGACGAACACGTTCCACAGTTGCGGCAGCTCGTCGAGCGAGGTGCGGCGGATGAATCGGCCGACGGGACCGATCCGCGAGTCTCCCGTGATGTTCCAGGTGGTGTCCGCCTCTCCGGGAGCGGTGGGACGCATCGAACGGAACTTGATCAGCGTGAAGCGAGAACCGTCGAGCCCGACCCGCTCTTGGCGGAAGAACACCCCGGGACCTCCCTCCCATCGCACAGCGAGGGCCACGGCGAGAAGCACGGGTAGGGCGAGCAGGAGCGCGACCCCCGACACCACGATGTCGAAGCTCCGCTTGGCCAGCCGGCCCGAGGTCGCCGCCTGACCGGGGGTATAGCGGAGCAGGGGGATCCCCCATGCCTCGTCCAGTCGGCGTGACGTGGGCGGCACGATGTAGTCGGCCGAAGGGACGAGGAAGAGGTGGCAGCGCAGTCGTTCGCACATGCGCAGGATCTCGGAAACCTCGGCCGCGCGGTCGCTGTCGACGGCCACCAGCAGCTCGCCCGCCTCGCACTCCTCCATCAGCCGACACAACTCACGGCGCCCGCCCAACCACGGCACGGGGGTCGGCTTGCGGGGAGGTTCGTTGTCGACCAGCCCCACCACCTCGAGGCCGAACTCGGGATGCTCGCCGAGGACCGTGCTGAGCGTGATCGCCAGGTCGCCGGCGCCGTAGACCAGCGTCCGATGGCGCACCGTTCCGCGACTGCGCACGGCCCGTACCACCGCGTAGGCCGCCGCGCGGGTCATGGCGAGCGCGGCCAAGAGGCCCACCAGGTAGAGCCCGGCCGATCGACCGAACAGCGGTTGCGACGAGAGGATCGCGTTGGCGGTCGTGCCGATGACGACGGCGATCGCGATGGACGGCAGATCATCGAGCACGGAAAGCGTCAACCGCGATCGAAAGAGTCCCGCGGCGTGCAGATAGGCGAGCGAGGCGGTCACCACGATGACGCCGGTCACCGGAGTCGAGTGCGGATGGAGGAGCGCGGTCACCGTGGCGATCGCCAGGATGTCGCAGGCCAGCAGGAACGGGCCGGTGCGATGGCGCGTCGAACTGGCCGCCGAGCTGCGTACACGGGCAATCAGGTCGGACACGAAACCTCCCACTCCGTCCGGCTTCGGCTCACGTCGGCCGAGGGTCACCCCACTAGTGCCGCCACCACTGGGGTTTGATGCGTGCCTTTGGACCGATCTGTCCCGGCCTCCATACTGTGGAGGTGATGATGTGGGGGATGAGGATGGGATCGGGATGGTGACGCGACGGTGACGAGACTGCTGACACGACTGGCGACGCGACTCCTGGTCGGCGTCGTCGGACTGCTCCTCCTGCCCGCCACCGTTGTCCAGGAGAACCCCCGACCGGCGGATACGCCCGCCGAGGCGCGGCTCGTTGCGGCGGCTCGGCCAACTCCGCGGACGCCCGACCTCGGCGTGCAGTTCCACGGCATGTGGTCGCACTACGACCGGGCGAAGCGTGCCGCGGTTCTCGACCGGATCGCTGAATCGGGAGCCGGCTGGGTGCGGTTGGACGTGAGCTGGGCGATGATCCAGCCACGTCGGGGCTCCTATGACGCGTGGGGCGTCCGTCAGGTCGACAAGGTTCTCAAGCAGGCGAAGCGGCGCGGGTTGCGCGTGCTCGTGACGTTCTGGCTGACACCCGCCTGGGCCAACGGAGGAAAGGGCGAACGCGTCGCCCCGGACGACGTCTCCGACTACGCCAAGGCGCTTGCCTGGGCCGCTCGGCGTTGGGACAACCGGGTCGGCGCCTGGGAGGTCTGGAACGAGCCGAACTCCGGCGACTTCCTCGTGGGTGCCGATCCTGCGGGCTACACCGACCTCCTCTGCGCCGCGTACGAAGCGCTCCACCGCCAAGACGACAAGGCCCGCGTCGTCTTCGGCGGCCTGATGTACAACGACGACAAGTGGCTGAAACGCGCCTACGCGGCGGGGGCGCGGGGCTGCTTCGACATCCTGGGGGTGCATCCCTACATGGCCCCTGCCGACGCCCCGCCCGGCCTGAAGGACAACGGGGATGAATGGCGAATCCGCCACCTCGCCGCGATCCGCCGGGTGATGAAGCGGAACGGTGACCGGCGACCCGTGTGGGCGACCGAGTTCGGGTGGAGCTCGCATCGCACGGTCGCGGGCGATCCTGCGTGGAAGCGTGGCGTCAGCGAACGGAAGCAGGCCACGTACGCCGTCCGGGCGATGAAGTTGCTCGGGCGTGACTATCCGTATGTGAAGAAGGCCTTCTGGTACAAGGACGTCGCGAGCGGGAACGCCGGGCGTCACCACGACGGCTATGCCATGCTGCGGCGCAATTTGGCGCCCAAGCCGGTGTTCTGGGCGTTCCGTCGTCTGCTCCGGTGAGGGCGGTGGGCCCACCAGACCCTTTCGGCTCGCCGATCCTGCACGTCTCGCAACCCGTGGAAGCGGGCGTGGCTCAAGTGGTCGCCGACCTCGTGCGGGTACAGGCCGAGGCGCGGCAACAGGTGATGGTGGCCTGCCCTCCCGGGCAGCTGCAGGACATGGCGCGAGCTGCCGGCGCCGAGGTGGTGACCTGGTCCGCGGCTCGGGGGCCGGGGGCGGGAACCCTCAGCGAACTGTCCGCGCTTTCGAGCCTGATCCGCCGTGTGCGTCCCGGCGTCGTGCACCTGCACAGCTCTCAGGCCGGGATGGTGGGGCGGCTCGCGATTCGCGGCCGGCTGCCCACCGTCTTCAGCCCACATGCCTGGTCCTGGCAGCCCATGGCCGGGGCAGGCCGCAGGGCGGCCATCGCCTGGGAGCGCCGCGCCGCACGCTGGACGCACGCGATCGTGTGCGTGAGCGAGGGCGAGCGCCGCGACGGGCTCGAGCAGCGCGTTCCCGGATCGCTGCTGGTGATCCGGAACGGCGTCGAGGCCGACCTCGATGCTCAGATCGGTCACGACACCGAGGCGGTGGCCAGACGCGCACTCGGTCTGGGTGAGCACACCCAACTGGTGGTCTGCTGTGCGCGGCTGGCCGAGCAGAAGGGACAGGACGATCTGCTCACGGCGTGGCCGCGGGTGACGGATGAGTGTCCGGGCTCCGAGCTGGTGCTGGTGGGGGACGGCCCGCTGCGTTCGGAACTGGAACGTGCCGCGGAGGGCCTTCAGGGCGTGACCTTCGCTGGCTGGCAATCGCGCGTGGAGTGCCTGCGATGGATGCGGGCAGCGTCGATCGTCGTGTGCCCCTCACGCTACGAGGCGATGTCGTTGGTGCCCCTGGAGGCCGCCGCGCTGGGCACGCCGGTGGTCGCGACCCGCGTGGAGGGGATGGCGAGCACCTTGTCTGCCGACGCGCGGCGGATGGTCGAGCCGGGTGACCCGGCGGCCCTGGCGAGTGCCTTGCTCGACCTGCTTCAGGACCGCGAGGCGCTGGATCGAGGCGGGCGCGAGGCCTCGGCCTGGTCGTGCGATCAGGCCGCGACGTCGAGTCCCGGACTGGAGTACCTCGAGCTGTATGAGCGCCTCCGGCGTGCTCACTCCGGATGACCACGAGACGCCCGCCAGCGACAGATGACCCCCGAGCATGCCACGATGGCCACTCTCGTTGTCGGGGTGAGGGGAACGACGGGTGGCTGAGACTCTTCGACGCGCGCTTCGGTGGCGTTGGGCGCTGATCGTGGTCGCGCTCGTTCCGAGCGCATTGATCGCCGTGACGCTGGTCGAACTCCAGCCCGAGCGGCACGAAGCCGTCAGCGTGATCGCAGTGGTCCCGGAGAGCCCCGAGCTCGCCAACACCGACCTGATCCAGCTGGCCGTGGATCGCTACGTGGTCGTGCTCCAGTCGGAGAGCGTGCTGCTCCCGGTCGCGCAGGAGTCCGGCATCTCGCTGTCGACGCTGCGTTCTGGCGTAAGTGTGGCGGCCGCTCCGCAGTCGGCGAATATCAGGATCGTCGCGTCTGCGCCGACCGCGCCCGAGGCCCGGGCCGCTGCCGATGCGGTGGCCGACGAGTCGGTGAGTCTGGCCGGTCGTGATTCGATGGTCGATGTCGAGGTCCTGGCTTCGGCCACCGATCAGGCGCTGCCGCTGACGGCCTCTCCTCGGCTCCTCCAGGCGGTCTTGGTCCTGGCCGCGTTGGCCGTGGCGTTGGGGTGGGCCTACCTGCTCGAGCTCGCGCGGCCGAGGATTCGCACGGCCGAGGACGTCGAAGCGGTGACCGGGGTGGGGCTGCTGGGCGCTGTGTCGGGTCTGGGGAGCAGAAGCCCGATCGCTGTGGCCAACAGCGACGCTACACAGGCAGCCGCCCGCGAACTCCGGCAGGGGTTCCTGGCCGAGGGCCGCGCCGCTGGCGGGCCGACAACCTATGTTGTGGGCGTCGGTCAACCGGCGGGAGGTTCGACCGTCGCCTATGTGCTGGCGAGGGCGGCGGCCGCCCAGGGTGAGTCGGTTGTCCTGGTCGATGCCGACGTGGAGCGCACCGACCTGAGCGTGCACCTCGGCTTGCCCAGCGATCTGGGTCTCGACGATGTCCTCGCTCGACCCGACCTGCTTCCTGATGCGGTCGACGACATCCACGGGGTCGATGTGCTCGCGACGCGGCCGTTCCCCGATGCCGGAAGCCTCCGAGCCGACCAGCTCGGCGACGTGCTCAAGGTCGCCGAAGACCGGTGGGATCGGGTGCTGGTCGATGCCTCGATGGGGCAGGGCCCGGTGCTGGCCGAGGCGGCAGGCGGGGCCGCGGACGTCCTTCTCGTGGTCGCACTGGGTACGCCGGTCCCCGAGGTTCGTCGGGCCGTTGCCAGGTTGCGACGCCTCGGCTTGCCCATCCGCGGAGCGGTGCTCAACCTCCCCGACCGGGGGGAACCGCGTCGACCCGGTCGTGGACGGTGGAGCCGATCCCCGGTCGTGTTGATGTACCACGGTTTCTGTGTCGACCGGCGGAGCGACGATC
This sequence comes from uncultured Actinomycetota bacterium, assembly GCA_963781605.1. Taxonomy (GTDB): domain Bacteria; phylum Actinomycetota; class Actinomycetes; order Propionibacteriales; family Nocardioidaceae; genus Nocardioides. The sequence goes on along the minus strand of CAWAGO010000005.1, from coordinate 1,174,495 downwards.
CCGAGAACCTCTTCGTCGAGGTCGCCGCGTTCGAGCAGCAGCTGACGTGGTTGCTCGAGCGCGGCTGGACCCCCCTCGACCTCGACGGGTTCCTTGAGGCGCGGGCGGGACGGCGGCCGTCGAGCAAGACCTTCCTGGTGACGATCGACGACGGGTATGAGTCCGTTGCCGAGCTGGCCGCTCCCGTGCTGCGCCGTTGTCGCGTGCCGGCTCTGCTGTTCGTTCCTTCCGGTCTCGTGGGGGCGGACGCCCACTGGCTGGACAGCCCCCCTCACGAGCCCATCATGAACGCCGAGCAGCTCGGTCGGCTGAGTGACGGCTATGGCATCGAGGTGGGGGCGCACGGACGGGACCACCGGGATCTCCGGGGTCTGTCTCCGGTCGAGCTGGACCGTCAGGTGGGCGAGGCCGGCCGAGAGCTGAGTGAGCTCCTCGGCCGCGAGGTGCGCAGCCTGGCGTATCCCTACGGCGGACACGACGCCAGCGCGCGGGCCGCCGCTGAACGCTCCGGTGTGCGGGTCGCCTTCTCCGTTTTCGATGACAACGGCCCGTTCGCCGTCTCCCGGGTCGATGTCAACGCGACCGACACCTCCCGCTCCTTCCGGGTCAAGCTGATGCCGCAGTATCGCCGGGTCTGGAACGTGCTCCAGCGGGCTCCGTGGGTGCGCAGGCTGCTGCGCAGGACCATCTCCCACGTGCCCCGGCAGCGCGCATCGGAGCATGCACGCCCCCGCAAGCGAACGATGACGGCCTCGCGCAACTCGCGGCGCTCGGCATGATGAGCGATCACGCCGTCCACCTCCGCGAGACAGCAGCCGCTCCGGGCCTCCTGATGCTCGTCGTCCCCGTGTCGGGTCTGCTCGGACTGGGGCTGGCGAGCGTCGGGTTGCGGGTGGGGCCGGGCGGGGTGGTGGCGTTGATGTTCGCCGCAGCGCTCGCATCGGTCGCTCTGTTTCGCCCGCACGCTCTGGTGAGCGGACTGGCGCTCTCGCTGCCCTTGGGAGCGCTCACTTTCGGCCCCCTCGAGTTGATCCAGCTCGGCCTGATGCTGGTTGTGTGTGGGGCGTTCGTGCAGGCGGGACTGCGCGGAGACCTGGTTCTGCCTCCCTGGCAGGTCACGGCCCCGCTGAGCGCCATGCTGTTCGCTGCCGCCGTGGCCACCTCAGCCGCGCGCGACGCCGACGCGGCGTTCCGGCTGGATGTGCGACTGCTCTTCGAGGTCCTGCTGGTCGTGGTGATGGTGACCGTGCTCCGCTCGACCCGACACGTGGATCAGGTCGTGAACGCCCTCCTGATTTCTGGGGGCGTGATCTCGAGCTGGGCTCTGATCACCTCGGGGGAGGCCACGGCCTATCTCGACGGGGCGGTGCTGACCAACCGGGCCAGCGGGCCGTTCGCCCAGCCGAATGAGTTGGGGTTGTTCGCCGCCGCGCTCCTGATCCTGGCGGTCGGCGTCGGTATCACCACGTCACGGCCCGCCACCCGGCTCCTCTGCGTGGTGTCGGGATCTCTGCTGCTCGGCGCGCTGGCGGAGTCCTTCTCTCGCGGGGCCTGGATCGGTGCCCTTGCGGGGCTCGTGGCGCTGGCGGTGCTCAGCCCGCCGTCGCGCCGGCCACTGGCCCGAGTGTGCTTTCTCGGGGCGGGGATCGGTGCACTGCTGACCACCCTGGGCTCCTCCCTGTCGAGCGCCGTCGCCACCCGATTGGCCAGCATCCCGGAGGCCTCGGGCAATCCGTACGACGATCGGACGCTCATCTGGGCCGAGTCTTTGCGCCAACTCCAGGACCGCCCGCTGACCGGCCAGGGACCTGGTTCGTTCTCGGCAGCGGCCCAGTCCGCCCCCGGCGGGGCAGCGCTCGAGACCGAACACGCGCACAACCTTCTCCTCACCATCGCGGCTGAGTACGGCCTGGTCGGTCTGCTGGCGCTGCTGGCGCTGGTCGCCGGGCTGATCGTCATGGCGACCGGGCCACGGGCGCCACAGGCCACTGCATCGCCAAGCCGCCGTGCCCGTCTGCAGCCGGTGCTGGCGGCCGCACTCGTCGCGGTCGCCGTCCACGGTCTCTTCGACTATCCGTTGCGCAATGCCGTGGGAAGTACGACCGTGTGGTTGCTGGTCGGACTCCTCGTTGCCGAGTTCACTCTCGTCGGTCGGGAGCATGAGCGGACGCACCCCGACGCCGAGACGATCACGAAGGACCGGGTCGCGTGACCGAACCCCTCCGGCCGCTGCGTTGCACGGTCATCACACCCTACGGCGCCCTCGGGGGATCCGAGCGCTGGCTCATCGACCTGCTCGACACCGCTGCCACCCGGATCGACGCCGAGGTGTGGCTCCTGCAGGACGGCCCCCTCCGAGGTGAACTAGCCGCCCGTGGGGTACCGGTCGAGGTGCTGCCGACGGGGCCCGGCGGGCGGGCGATGACGACCCGATCGCTTGACCTGGCACGGCGGCTGCGACGCAGTGATGCCGACGTGGTTCTCGCCAACGGCGTCAAGGCGGCCGCCGTCGCGGTGCCGGCCGCCCGCCTCACCGGGGTGCCGGTCGCGTGGGCGAAGCACGACTTCTCCTGGGACCGAGAGTTGGCACGACCCCTCGGCGCGCTCAGCGACCTGGTGGTCGCCACGTCGGCAGCCGTCGGGGCCGCCACCGGACGGCGCGACGCTCTGTTGGTGCCCCCGCCGCGACCTGCCGCCCCGGCAGCGTCCGCCGCCGATGCTCGCACCTTCTGGGCCGCACACGGCGTGCAGCTCGGGCACGCGCCCACTCTCGCCATGGTCGCTCGCCTGGTTCCCTACAAGGGGATCGACACCGCGATCCGCGCGTTGGCGGGCGACCCCGCGTCGACCTGGCAGCTAGTGGTGGTAGGGCCGGCCGAGCAGTCCGCCGGCGCAGAGAAGACTCGGCTACGGGGCCTGGCCCGGGACCTGAAGGTGGCGGATCGGGTGTCGTTCGTGGGAGAGGTCGCTGATGTCGGCCGGTGGCTCGCGGCGTTCGATGCCGTGGCCGTGCTGACGCGCGCGGACGGGACCAGGTTCGGCCGGGAGGGCTATTCGATCGTCGCCCTGGAAGCACTCGCCGCGGGGGTCCCTCTCGTGGGTGCCCGAGGCAATCCCGAGGTGGAGCGGATGGCATCGGTGGCCGGTCGGGTGGTGGGCGGCGATGATCCCGGCTCGGTCGCCCAGGCCTTGCACGATCTGCGGCAGCCTGACATCCGCTTGCGTTGCCGGGCGGCGGCACACGAGGTGATCGTGGAGCACCCGGACGCGGTGTCGTGCGCCAACCAGGTGATCGGCGCGCTGGCCACGCTGGCCGGCCGGCCGGGGGCGGGGTTGTCCGGCCCCCCGGTCACCGTGCTCACCTGCTTCCGCAATGAGGTCGGCCACATCGACGACGTCGTCTCCGAGGTCCTGAGTCAGCTGGGACCGTGCGACGAATACCTCCTCCTCGACGACCGGTCGACCGACGACACCGGCGCGGAACTGGCCGGGTGGGCCGCGCGGGACTCGCGCATCCGATTGATCTCGGGTCCCGGCATCAACCTCTCCGCCGCCCGCAACCTCGGCTTCGCCGAGGCCGCCCATGAGGTCGTGGTGTGCACCGATGCGGGGTGCGCTCCCGCCGCTGGCTGGTTGGCGGCCCTTCGAGCGCCGTTCGCCGAAGCCGCCCCCGCGGAACTGGTCGTCGGCGTGTATGACGTCGATGACGGCGATCCGGTGCGCGAGGCGTGCCGGCTGGCCCTGTTCCCGTCGGTCGAAGAAGCCCGTCGGCGCACTCCCGCGGTGCGGCTCGCGGGTAAGTTGACCGGGCGTCGGTTCGATGCCCATCGCCTCGACGGGCGATCGATGGCCTGCACGGTCCCAGCGTGGGAGCGCGCCGGTGGCTTCGACGTCGGTCTCAACAGTTCCGAGGACGCCGTGTTCGGCGAGGCTGTGCTCGCCACCGGCGGTACGAGCGTGCTCGCACTCGACGCGCGCGTCACCTGGGCGCAGGCCGACCGGATCACCGACACAGCACGCATGTACGCGAAGTACGGCGAATGGGGGGCTCGCGCCGGGTCGTGGCCATTGGTCAGCCGTGACCTGGCCCGGGCCGGCGGCTACCTGCTGGCGCCGCTGCTGCTCGCCCGCGGCGGGGCACGCACCCGAGTCGCCGTGATCACTGCGGCGGCCGCCTACCTCGGCGTCCCTGTCTCACGCGCGATCCGGGAGAGGAGTGCGCCGTCCACCTTCGCACTGATCCCGCTGGCGCTGGCCATGAAGGACATCGCCAAGGCGGTCGGCTGCCTCAAGGGCGGAATCGCTCGGCTGAGCCCGGCCCGGCGAACGGAGCCGTGATGGCGGCTGAGCCGTCCGTGGGCGTCGGCGCGATCACTCACCGGGCGGCACGCAACGCCTCGGTCCGCGGCGTCGCCGAGATCCTCGGCAAGGTGGCCACGCTGGCATGGACCGTCGCAGCGGCGCGGATGCTCTCCCAGGAGGAGTTCGGCGCCGTCTCCTTTGCGATCGCGTTGATGTATCTGCTCAGCTCGTTCGCGGCCTGGGGCTTCGACGCCGGTGTGATGCGTCGGGGGAGTGCCGAGGCCGCCGCTCTCCCGCGGGTGTACCTGGGGTCACAGGTGTGGAAGACAGCGTTGGCCGCGCTGGTCTTCGGGGTGGCCGCGTTGCTGGCGCTGGGCAGCGAACCCACGTGGGCGTCCTGGACCGTGCTGGCGCTGATGCTGCTGGCCGGATTCCCCGAACTGTGGAGCCATACCGCCCGAGCCGTCGCCTCCGTCCGCCAATCGCCCGCCGGGGTCTCGACCGCTCTGGTCCTCCAACGGCTGGTCACCGCCGTGGCGATCGTGGCGGCACTGGCGGCCGGACTGGGGCCGCTGGGACTCGCAGCCGGATTCCTCACCGGCACGCTGGTCGGCTGGGGCGCGCACCACGCCGCAGTCCGCCGACTCGGCGTGCGTCCGCGCCTGCGAGGGCTCACTCGAGCCGACCTCAAGCTGGCGGCCTCCGGCACCTTCCTCATCGGAGTCAGCGGACTGGTGCTGATGCTGCTGTTCCGCGTCGACATGGTGTTGCTCGCCCAGTTGCGGGGCGACGTCGAGGTCGCCGTCTACGCGGTGGCCTACCGCCTGCTGGAAACCGTGCTCTTCGTCTCCTATGCCGTCCATCAGGCGGTGTTCCCGGTGATGAGCGCCACTTCCTCGGGCTCGCGTCAGCGCTCGGCCTACGAACGCGCCTTGGCAGTCGTGGCGTTCGTCTACCTGCCGTTCGCCGTGGTGAGCATGCTCGAGGGCGATGCCGTGATCGGCCTGCTGTTCGGCGATAGCTACGCCGCCGAGTCGGGGCGCGCGTTGGCCTGGCTCGCGCCGGCGCCGCTGTTGTTCGCGGGGTCCCTGTTCGGGACTGCGCTGTTGATGGCCCTGGTCCGCTCGCGTGCGGTGCTGCTCGCGTCGAGCGTGGCGCTGGTGACCAACCTCGCCCTGAACCTGGTCCTGATTCCGCCCTATGGCGCTTCCGGGGCCGCGGCGGCCACCACCGTGGCCTACGCCGTGCAGACCGTGGTCGTCCTGGCCATCCTGCGCGGTCTGACCCCACGCCCTCGGTTCTTCCCGCCGCTCGTGCCGGCTGCCGTCGCAGCGCTGGCCCTTGCTGCGACACTCGCCATGGTGCGCGCGCCCGTCTTACTGGAGCTGGGGCTGGGGGCGGCGGTCTATCTGCTCTGCTGGGTGCTCGTGGTGCGTCGGATCGCCCCCGACCAACTCCAGGTGGTACGGCAGCTCGTGGCCCGCAAGGTGCAGCGGTGACGCGGAGCTACGTGTTCGTTCGGCGGCCCCGGCGGGCCTGGGTGGACGTCGGGTCGCCCCATCCCGCGGAGTTGTTGCTCGACCTCCACTCCCACGCCCTCAACCACGGCATGCCCGCGATGCGCCGGGGCGGACCCCTGCTGGCCTGGGCGGGCCGACGAGGGCTCCCGGTGACGCCTGCCGCCGCCGTCCTGCGTCGGTTCCCTGCGGGACCGGTGCCACAATTGGATCTCCTGCTCGACGAGGTGGCGCGATCGTGGGACGAGCTGGCGGCCGGCTCGACCCGGATCCCGGCGACAGTGCCGGCGCCGCTGTCCGCGCTCGCCATCCAGCGGGCGTCCGGTCGCTACATCTTCGTCTTCGGTGGTTCGCGTCACCCGTTCCTGCTGCTCAAGCCGACACCTCATGAGGGGCAGGCGGACCCGGAGGAGAAGGCGCTGGATGCGGCCGGCCCCGCGGGCATCGCTCCACGTCGGCTTTGCTCCGTCGCCGGCCTGAGCGTTCAGGAAGGGCTGCCGGGCCGGCCCTTGTGGGTGATTGCACCTGGACGCCCCGGGTGGTCGAGCGGATACGCCGCTGCGTACGACGGCCTCGGTGCCGGACTCGTCCGCGTCAGCGAGCTGACCGTCGGTCGTGGCGGCCACGACCTGGATCACTACCTGCGCCTGGCCTCCGGCTACCTCGGCTCGTCGAGGACGGCCACTTGGGTGGACGCCGCGCGCGAGGACCTGCGGAGGCTGGACGCCGTGAGCCTGCAGCATCGTGACCTGTCGGCCCAGAACTGGCTGGTCGACGGGTCGTCGTTTGTCGGGATCGTGGATTGGGAGACGGCCGACGTAGGCGGGGTGCCCGGCCACGACGCGCTGCAGGCCGCTGTGGCGCTGCTGGAGCACGGCGTTGCCCTTCGCACGTGGTCCCAGGAGGAGGTCGTGCGGGTCTTTCGACAGGCCTGGCCCGACGAACCGCTCTTCTCGCTGGCCCGAACCTGGCACCGCGAATGCGTGCTCGCCGCGACCGGGTCCGATCGACTGGCCGACCCTCTTCTGATCGCGTTCTTCGCACGGCGACTGGGGCGACGGATCAGCGGCGGTGGACCGGAGACGCTGTCCGTGGCGACCCTCGCGGCGATGCTGGAGGTCGTTACCGGTTCCGCAGGGCCTTGAGCCGGCCGAGCCGGCCCGGCCGCCGCAACGCCCGCCACGCCAGCTCCGCAAGGACGGCAGCGACCTCGGACTCGGGACGGTCGCCGTCGACGACCGTGACCTTCAACCTGGTGCTCTCGTCGATGTAGAGGTTGCGCAACTGGGTGAGGTCGCGGGTGGTGTACTGCTCGGGCTTCCGCGCGCGTGCCGAAGCCGGAGAGACGTCGAGGAAGAACGCGGCTTGTGGGGCCGGTGACAGCCGCCGGATCAGCCAGCGTGGTACCGCCGGCCGCCCGATGGCGGGATAGCGGTAGCGCAGGTGGGCCGCCGAGTCCAGGACATAGCGGTCGCAGATCAAGACCGCACCTGGACGGGCCCGGGCCGATCGTCGGTGGGTGCGCGCGTTGGCGAGCGCGACCACGCAGCCCCAACCCCAGCTGAGCAGGGCACTGCGCTCCCTGGCCAGGTGGCCGTTGTCCGGTTCGGGTCGTGGACCGCCGGGATGGATCCGGACCTCTCCCGACTCGTCGGGTGGTTCGCTCGGACGCCGGTCACTCACGTCAGCCGGCTTCGCACGCACCCGACCCACGACATCGACCACCGCCTTGACGGGTGCGGACACCAGGTCGAGGACCGGCTCACGACCGAGCTTGGTCCACGCCACCTCCGCGTCATACCCCAAGGCCGCCAGCGCCTGACGCAGGTGTTCGGCCTGGGTCGACTTCCCGGCGCCATCGAGACCGGAGAGCGAGATCACCCGAGCCTGGCGACGGCGGCGGGCGTTCAGGAGGTGCCGTGGTGGGTGGGGTACGGGGTCGCCCGCCGCTCGGCGCAGCCGTTCGAGCGCGTCAGCCAGGCCCCACTCCGTCGCCTGATCGCGTGCTCGCTCCCAGGTAGCGTCATCGTAGGCCGCCAGCCCGGCGGCACGACGCTCGTCCACGATCATGCCTCCGTCGAGGCGATGGGCGAGGAGGAGCAGGCGATGTGGCGGCGAGGGCGCCAGAAGCTGCCGATAGCCGGGAATGGTGGCGGCGTCGCGGAGGAGCGCCGCTCGGGCGCCCGTGTCAGGGAGCCACTCGTCGAGAGGGAGCAGATCCACGCCGAAGGCGGTGCCCTCGGCGAACCAGGCGAACGAATCGCCGTCCGCGGCCCAGCCGTGACGGCGCAGGGTCGAGCGGAGTCCGGGTAACCAGGCTTCAGGGACGAGCAGGTCCAGGTCGCGACCCTGCGGAGGCGGACTGCCCAGCACCACGAGGGGCGCTGACAGGAGGGCGTCGACGTCCGCGGCGTTCATCGCTGACCGTCGGTTCGGCCCTGGTCCCCCAGGGTCGGCGATGATCGCAGCACGGTGGCTCGTTTGAGGCGTCGCCAGGCAACATCCAGGCGTGGGTTGGCGTCCCGGTGCTGCTTCGCCCAGCTCAGCGATGCCCGCGTAGCCAAGGTCGTCCGCGCCGATCGGGGGGAACTCCAGGCCTCGAGCACCGAGACCGGTCGCACGTCGCTGGCGAGCTGCATCTTCGCCATGGTGATCCCGCGTTGGTGATCGAGTTCCAGGCATCCCAACTCGAGCGCCCGCTCGAGGTCCGCGTCGCGCAGCACCCGTCCCGGGGACAGCGCTTCCGCGCGCGGGGTGAACCGGCCGTCCCAGATCCGGTACGTGGATCCGTCGAGCAGTCCGATGTCGTAGGCCACCAGCTCACCGTTCACCTCCGCGAGAGCTACCTCGAGCTCCGCGGAGGCGGCGAGGTTGATCACCAAGTTCGACCAGAACGCGTGGTAGCGAGGGTTGTCCAGGTCGCTGCGGCGGTCCTGGTCGTGATCGCGCTCTCGTCGAAGGGCGGCCAACGTCGGCAGCAGGTGGGCGATCTCGTCACTGTCACGGACCTGTCGGACCGTGCCACCGGCTCGTTCGAAGGTGCGTTGGGCTCGTCGCCGCTTCTTGCGACCTGAGGAGGAGTAGTAGTCGTCCGGCCCCGTTCCGGGTTCGAGACGGAGATACGGCGAGGCGCGGTCCCAAGGGAGGGTCCACCGGCACTCGGGAAGCAGCCGAGCGAGGTGGAACGCCGTCGGATCCCCGGGGGGAAGGTGCTCGAGTCGCAGATGCCACTGCCCTTCGATCGCCTCGAGCTCGGCCACGATCCGTTCGGCCAAAGCCTGCGCGGCGGCACCGTCGACAGCGGGAAGCCGAGCGAAGTCCGAGGTGCCGTGACCCAACAACACGATCTCGGCGCGACCTCGGCCTCGGCGTCGCCTGACCAATGGCGCGCAGGCGCTCAGGCCGGCGTCCGGACCGGGCAGGGTGAGCAGCCAAGGCTCCTCGTCGAAGGCGTCGGCCCACGCCTCCCACCAGATCCGCCGAGCGCTGACCGGGGCTTCGGTCCGTGTCAACAGGTCATCGAGCGCGCGCTCATCGATGCCCTCGATCACCCCGTTCCGCACCGTGGACACCCTAGCGACTTCTTTCCCGGAGTCGGGAGCGCGCCTCATCGGCGATCAGGATCGGGAGGCGGCGAACCGGACCCCGGTCAGCCGGATCCGCGACGGGATGGGCCGCACCCGGCCAGGCGCGCAGGGTGCCCGCGAGGTCCCGGAGCGTTCCGCCGCGGCGCTCGGCCAGAGCACGTCGCAGGTCGCCCCCCAACCAGCTGTACCTGACCCCTGGTGCGCCGAAGCGGAGCTCCGGCGGCCGGGCGCCGGAGGCCCTGATGTCGGCGCTGATGTCGGCCCTGGTGTCGGCGCTGGTGTCGGCGCTGATGTCGGCCCCGGGGTCGGCCTTGGCATCGGAACGCTCGTCCAGCCACAGCGCGGGCAGCGGGAGGCCGGCCGCCAGGGCCAGCGCCAGCGAGCCGTAAGGGCGGCCGTTGAGGTCGATCAGGCGTGCCGGCCCGTTTGCCGGGCGGAGGAACTGCAGTTGCACCATCCCGATCCAGCCGAGTCGGTCAAGCAGTCGCCGTACGTCGTCGACCAGCCCGGGATCGGGTCGCACCGTCAACGCCCTTGTGCTGATCCCCGCCCCCGGCGGCCAGGTGTGCGTCGCATGCTGCTCTTGAAGACCGACGAGGTGTCCCGACGCGTCACGGACGGCAGCCACGGCGATCAGATCTCCGTCGACCGGGCGTTGCAGAACGGGGGACCGTCCGGCGTCGACGACCGCTTGGACGGCGGCCGCGGGAGAGACGCCTGCGGGCACGTAGCGGGCGGAGGCCCAACCCCCCGAGGCGCTCTGGAGTCCCGGCTCCCAATGCAGCCGAGCCTTGACAACCGCCGGTCCGCGCCACGCGGCGATCGCTCGATCGTCCGCGACGACGGTCTCGGGAACCGCGATGCCCGCAGCCGCGGCCTCGCTGACCAGGCTCAGTTTGTCGATGGCGTGGACGACGCGTTCGTGAGACGCCAGCGGCACCTTGGCGGAGATCTGTTCGCGGTAGTGGGACAGGGCCAGCAATTCGGGGTCGCCACAGCCGATCGCCACCTCGGCCCGGGTCGTGGTGGCCGCGGCGGCAACGGCGTCGACGAACCGGTCGACGTCGCCGTCCGGTGCTGGAACCTGGTGTTCGCTGTGCACATGACGCGATCCCCCGGCGAGGCTGCGCGGGGCCCCCGAGGCGACGGCGACCTGATGGCCCGCCCGGCCGAGGCACCGCGCGGCGGCCAGCATCTCGCGGCTGCTGGCGTGACCGACGAGCAAGATGCGCATCGCCGTCAACCCTGACCGTCGGTCGGATGGTCGGTGTCGCGCGAACGCAGTTGGGTACGCAACCAGTGTGCCGACCTGACAACCTGCTGGGAGCCCGCCCCGTTGGTCCAGGCCCGTGAGGTGATGTCACGGCGACCCGGGAGCAGGGGATCGAGCACCGGGTGCCCTTCAACCGTACAGCCGTCCAGCCGGCGAAGATCGGAGGCGGCGAAACGCTCCAGTACGTGCGTCAGAAGAAGTCGACCCGGTGACATGCGCTGCCATCTTTCGTCGTAGGCCGTCTTCCAGTGGAAGTGCGTGTCGCCGCAGACCAGGTCGATCTGCGTGGCCAGCGCTCCCTCGGGGCCGACCAACATCAGCAGACGCAACGTTTCAGCGCCCGCCGCCAGGCGGACGACGTCCCGCAGCATGTCGGCTTCGCCGGGACGTTGCAGCATCGAGGTACCGGCCCGCCCCTTCCACCCGGCGTCCTCGAGCCGCAGGAACGATTCCGCGGCATGCGGCGCGATCGCCGGAGCGGAGGCGTCGATCACCCGCAGTGGTCCCGCCTCCCGTTCGAGGCGACGGCGTTTGGTGCGCAGGCGAGAAGGCTCGGCGATCAACTCCTGGAGCGTGGTCCCACCCTCCGCGCTCTCGACGCGGTCGCCGTCACGGGCGAGCAGTGCCCGTCGATAGGAGTGCCAGAGAGTTGGCTTCCATCCGGCGTCGCCGAGCGCGTCGTCGAGCGCCCGATCGGCGGGCAGGCCGGTTGTCTGCTCGTCCAGGCCGAGCAGGCGGGCTCGCGGCGAGACGCTCGACACCGCGGCCACGAGGAGGGAGGCGGCAGCGGGCAGGTCGTCACCATCCGCGAGGAGCGGCGTCGCGAGGCCCTGCTGATCGTGAACCCAGGCCCCCAGCGCCGGAAGCGGGACGTGCCGCCAGCGACCTCGGACGAACGGAAGGAGGGACAGCAAGTGGCCATTGCGCGACACGGTCAGCAGCTGCACCGCGCCGTTGGTGGACGAGACCGGTAGGTGGGTGGCAGCCGGCACCACGAACTCGGGACGAAGAAACGCGTTGGGACACGCGGCGCGATCGGCCAGCCCCCGCCACGCCTCATGCTGACGATGCGAGAGCGCGGCAGGATCCCACACACCCACGGTGGCATTTCTCGCCGTCGATGACGGGTTGGCTGGGGGACGGCGGTCTCTCAAACTCTCTACCACGCATTCCTCGCCGATCTCGGTGTCGGCTGCCAGAAGTCGACAGCCGACCCTCTAGTGGCGCGGGAGGCGCCCTTTGATACCGGACGGGCCGATCTTCTCGTTGTGTCTTCTCGGTCGTGGTGGCAGCACGATGGACAGCTTTTCGACGGGTCCGCCATACTTGAGCGAGGGACTGGGGGAGTAACGGGGATGGACACTGACATCGATCAGCGCGCGTCAACGCTGAGCGGCCAAGCGACACACGCGTTCGCGCGCAGCGACTCGGAACTGCTGTGGGCGTGCCGGGACGGTGATGCTGCTGCCTGGGCGGATCTGGTGGGGCGCTATGAGCGGCTCGTGTTCTCCGTCGCTGTGCGAAACGGCTTGTCCCGCCCCGACGCCGCGGACGTCACGCAGAACACCTTCTTGGCGTTGCTCGAGTCCCTGGAGTCCATCAAGGACGATCAGCGGTTGTCATACTGGCTGATGACCGTCGCCCGCCGGAAGGCCTGGCGGTTGCGCGCCCGGTCCGCACGCGAGATCCCGATCGGCATCGACGACTTCCGCGACGGCACGCCGAGCGACGGGTGTGGAGGGGTGGGAACGCGAGGCCGACCTCTACGACGCCCTGGTCGCTCTCGGATCGCCGTGCAACCAACTGCTGCACGGGCTCTACCTCGATCCCGAGGAGCCCTCGTATGCCACGTTGGCCAGCCGCTTCGAACGTTCGATCGGTTCGATCGGTCCGATGCGCGGGCGTTGCCTCCAGCGCCTGCGCAGCTTGCTCGGGGAGGACGCCCGGTGAAAGACGACGAGGTTCCTTTCGCCACCCTGCTGGACTGGCTCGAGGACCGACTCCCACCTGACGCAGATGCAGCTGTCGCCGAGCGGGTAAGGCTCGGGAGTATCGAACTGCGGGACACAGTGCAGTGGCTACGAGAGTTCCTTGATTTCTCGCGTACGCACAAGCTTCACGACGTACCACCCGTCGTCGGTCAATCGCTCCGGCAGGCCTTTCGCGAGCGCGGTCATGGCCGAGACGCACCGGCGCTGCGCCGGATCCAGCCCACGCTGCTCTTCGACAGCCGCTCCGACCGCCGGCTCGTCGGCGTCCGAGGAGGTCCGCTGCCCAGAGCTGGTGGCGCGATCCACCTCGCTTTCACCAGTCCGGAGGCCGATCTGCTCCTCGACGTCACCATGCGGCCGGCGGGCCACCTCGACCTCACGGGCCAGGTGCTGGTGCGCGGCGGAGCGGGGCTCCCCGTCTTCGAGACCACCGTCGTCGCGGGGGGTCACACCAGTCGAAGCGTCGACGGTGACAACCTCGGACGCTTCAGATTCACCCACCAGGCCGTCCCGCTCGAGCGACTGACTGCGACGAACGGCGACATCGTGCTGGACGTCCCGTTGGACGTCGGACGCCCATGACGCAGCAGCTCGACCCTCTGGTCGAGGATCTTCTCGGGGCGCCGGACCTCGTCGCGCGATTGGAGCGGCTGCGCGCAGTGGGCACCTTCGACCAGGAGGGCATCCAGTGGCTTGAGAACGAGGTCGAGGCCCAGATCCACACCGCTCCCGCCCGGGCGCGCATCCTGGCCGAGCTCTGCGTGAAGGCCGCCGAGGACCTGGATCTGCCCCGCTCCGCGGCGCGGGCCGAGTACCTCTTGGCTCGTGTCGTCGCCGAAGGCGGTGACCTGGAGGGGGCGCTCGGCCTGATCTCCGCGGCGCGGGAGCGCTACCGGTCGATCGGTGATGACGTCCTTGCGTTGCGAACCGACCTCGGCCGGATGCAAGTACTCGATGACCTGGGCGATCACCATGGGGCGATCGAGTTGGGCAATCGGGTGCTGGCGGCCTTGCCCGACGTGCGCGGCGACCAGGCCACGAGTGCCCTGATCGAGGCGGCCGTCCTGTGCAACCTGGGCGTCGCGCACAGCTTTCTCGGCGATCACGAGACATCGCTTCGCCTGTACGCCCAGTCGGAGGCGTGCTACGCCACGCTTGACCAGCCGCTGCAGGTCGCCCAGCAACAGGCCAATCAGGGTATCGAGTTCCTTGCGCTCGGCCGCGCCCGCGAGGCGCGCACCGTGTTATCCGCCGCTCGCGAGGAGTTCGCCCGAGCGGGCGACCACCTGTGGGCCGCGAAGTGCGCTGCTCATCTGGCCGACGCCCACCAGCACCTGGGCGAATTGGTGGACGCCATCGGGGTGTTGGACGAGGCGGGCTCGGAGCTGGAGGAACTGGGTGCGGCCGCCGAACTGCTGCGGGTCCACGTCCAGCAGGCGCGCACCTATCTGTCGGCCGGACTGTGCGATGAGTCGATCGCCGAAGCCGATCGGGCGATTGCCGCGTCCCGGGAACTCGCGATGGCGCACGACGAGGGGTTCGCCCGCTTGACCAAGGCCTCCGCACAACTCAGCGCAGGAGCCCTCCTCGAGGCGGGTGCCGAACTCGACGCCGCCACCGACATCTTCGACAGGGTGGACGATCGGCAGTTCCGGGCCAGTGCAGATCTGCTGCGGGCCGAACTGGCCGATCGACTCGGGGACAGGTGCGCACTGCACGAAGCGCTGGCCCGAGCCCTGGCCGCGCTGGATCAGGGTGGCTGGCTGATCCCCTTGGGTTGGGGACTCCTCAAGCAGTTCGATGTGTCCGAGGACCCCGAGGAGCGAGCCCGGTTGCTGGACCGGACCGAGGACATCGTGACGGAGGTCGGCGTGCCGGCCCTCCGCTACGGGCTCACCGTGCGCCGGGCTCGGTTGTCGGCGGATCGCGGTGCCCTCGACGAGACCGTCCGGTTGTTGGCCGGGGCCGTCGCCGACGTCCGGCAATCGGGCATCGCCCTACCGGACCCGATCCTGCGGCTCGCGTTCCGGACCAACCATATGGCCGCGTACGACGACCTGGTCGACGCACTGGTCCGCCGCGGGTCGGATGGCGATCTGTTCGAAGGCGTTGCAGTTCAGTGATGACGCCAAAGCCCGGACTCTGGTCGACCTGCTCACCGAGACGATCGGCTCGCGAGGCCGCGCTCAACCGGCGGAGGGCGACGACGTACGCCTACGTGAGACTCGGCGGCCTGCGTCTCGAGACGATCGGCTGAGGGAACTGACGGCCGATCTGCGCGCAACGTACGCCGTCCTGGGCGGGAGCGCCGACGAGGGTGGGCCTGCAGTTCATCTGGAACGAGCAAGGCGACTGGAAACCGAGATCAGCTCCTTGCGAGTGCGGACCGCCTCTAACGTGCGGGTGCCCGCCCCGCGACTGGCCCGCCACGATGCCCCGGCGCTGGACGAGGGCCCACCGAGCGTTTCGTTCCACTGTCACGGTCAGGACGTCATCGCCTTCGTCAGCCGCGGATCGGACGTGGTGGTCGAACGGCTCGTCGGGGTGCTTCCCAGAGTGCTGCAGCTGCTCGACGATCTGGAGAGCCAGTGGGCTCGCTTCCAGGTCGGGACCGAGTTCGTTGAGCGCCACGACGAGACGCTGATGGTTACCTGCCTGGCGGTGCTCGGTGAGCTGCACGGCATCGTCTGGGCTCCGCTGCGAACGCACCTGGCCCAACTAGGGCGCACCGATCTGATTGTCGTCCCGCATGGCCCGCTTCACCGGCTTCCGTTCCATGCGCTGTTCGACGGCTCCAAACATCTCGTCGACGACTGGATCCTCTCGGTCGCACCGACCACCCCGCGCGACTCGGTCGCCCCGGCCTCACCCGTCCCCACGCAGGACGTGCGCGTGCTGGCCGTGCCGGATGGACGCAGCCCGCTCATCGCGGACGAAGCGGCGGCGATCGGCGAGCTGTTCCCGAACGCGGCCGTTTACGTCGGGCGCGACGCCTCGTTGGAGCTTCTGGAGGGCCTCGGTGAGCGAGCCGTCGTCCACGTGGCGTGCCACGGGTTGTTCCGCCCCGACAACCCGCTGTTCTCCGCCATTGAGATGGGAGAGCAATGGGTCACCGGCGTCGACGTCTTGGACACCGACCTGCGCGGCGCTCTGGTGACGCTGAGTGCCTGCGAATCGGGCCGTCCCGGAGCCGGGACGGCAGAACCGGTCGGCCTCGCCTGGTCGTTCCTCGCCGCGGGCGCTGCTGGGGTCGTGGTCAGCCAGTGGCTCGTCGACGACGCGAGCACCCTCGACTTGATGGTCGAAATGTACCGACAGATCGCCGACGGCGCGCCCACGCCCTCGGCATTGGCCACCGCGCAGCGGGTCGTCGCAAGCCGCCACCCCCACCCGTATTACTGGGCCGCCTTTACCCATGTCTCGGCGCCCCCCGTCAGCCCCATGGAGGTTTTGTCATGAACAATCGTCCTACGCTCGGCTGCGTCGTCGCCGGAGTCATCACTTGCGTGGCATTCATCGTCCACCTTCCGGCCGGAGCTGCTGCCGGGGTGCCGGGCGACACCGTCTCGGCTCCGGTCGTCTTCCGCATCTCTGGTGACGACGCCGAGTTCTGCGCCCTTGGTGCGATGCTCGCTCGGCATAACATGGTGCTGGACGAGACGCTCCTCCCCTCGCGGAGGCTGTATCGCGCGCACGGGGTCGACCCCGACCTCGAGGCCGGACACAAGGGTGCCGCAGACCTCGCCAAGCAGCTGGGTAAGGATGACTGCATCGCCTACGCCGAGGCCGACCTGGCGATCCATCTCGCCGACACCAGGCAGTTCCACTCGTGGGCTCCCGGGGCACCGACCCACGTCGACGGGCAGAACTGGCGCTCTCAGCCCGCGGCCGGGGACCTCGGCCTGGACGAGGCTCATGCCCTCAGCGACGGCGCGGATGTGCTGGTCGCCGTCCTGGACACAGGGATCGACGCCACTCATCAGGCGCTGGGCGGACGAACGGTCGCCGGGTGGGACTACGTCGACGACGATGCATCCCCCACGGACGAACCGTGCGGCTGCGACACCGATGCGGACGGCTCGCCCGACGGCGCCGTCGGACATGGGACGTTCGTCGCCGGGACCATCTCGTTGGTGGCTCCCGGAGCAACGATTCTCCCGATGCGAGTACTCGACGGCGACGGGCAGGGTTCCGTGTTCACGGTCGCCGAGGCGATCGTCGACGCCGCCGACGCCGGCGCCGACGTCATCAACCTCAGCCTCGGCACCGACAACGACATCAAGTCCAAGGTGCTGGACGAATCGCTCAAGCATGCCGACAAGGCAGGAGCCGTGATCGTCGCGGCGGCCGGGAACGGAGGCGACAAGGCCAAGCGCTACCCGGCGAGCAACAACAAGGTCTGGTCAGTCGCCGCCCTGGACGCCAGCAACGAGCAACTTGCCGACTACTCCACCTACGGTGGTTGGGTGGACGTGGCCGCGACCGGCGACCAGGTCATCGGACCGATTGCCGGCGGCTCCTTCGTGGAGTGGTCCGGCACCTCCGTTGCGGCCCCGATCGTGTCCGGCCAGTTCGCCCTGGTACTCAGTGCCGCCCCGAACGAGAAAAGCAGCAAGGTCACCGACTGGGTCGAGAAGACCGCCGACAAGCTCAAGCACGTCGACGTTCGCAAGGGCAGGGTCGATATCGTGGCCAGCCTCGACAAGGCCGCCAAATGACCGTCGGCCCCGGGCCGCGGTCGAACGCGCTGGGCCGCTCGATGCAGCGATGGGCATCTGCACGAATCGCCCTGCGGACCACAGGGCTGGCCCGCGGCTGACGGTCTGCCACAGTGGCGCCATGACCGAGCGGCCGTCCCACGCTGGTTTTTCCCCCGAGGTCGCTCTCGGGCAGGGCACCGGGCCCTTGCGGGGCATTCGGGTGGTGGAGATCGCGGGCATCGGGCCGGGGCCGCACGCGTGCATGATCCTGGCCGACCTGGGCGCCGATGTGATCCGGCTCGAGCGCTCGAGTGGCTCCTTCTTCGCCGGCGGGGCCGCCGACATCCTCAACCGGGGCCGGCCCAGTGTCGGCGTCGACCTGAAGCATCCAGACGCCCCCCGGCTGGTCCTCGATCTGGTCGTGACGGCCGACGTCCTCGTCGAGGGCATGCGCCCCGGTGCCATGGAGCGGCTAGGGCTCGGTCCCGAGCCGTGCCTGGAACGCAACCCACGACTCGTCTACGGCCGGATGACCGGCTGGGGCCAGACGGGGCCACTCGCCACTGCGGCCGGCCACGACATCAACTACGTCTCTGTCACCGGCGCTCTGCACGGCATGGGCCAGGACCCCACCCGACCGCACTTCCCGAGCAACCTGGTCGGCGACTTCGGCGGCGGCTCGACGTACCTCGTCATCGGCATCCTCTCCGCGCTCTGGGAGCGACAGACCTCCGGCCAGGGCCAGATCGTCGACGCCGCCATCGTCGACGGCACCGTCCACCTCAACGCCATCGCCCACACCCTCACCGCCACCGGGCAACTGACCGAGCAGCGCGCGCACGGTCTGATCGACGGCGGCGCGGCCTACTACGACCTCTACGAGACCGCCGACGGCGAACACCTGGCGGTGGGTCCGCTCGAGCCGCCGTTCTACGCCGCACTGCTCGCCGGACTCGGTCTCGACGAGGGGACGGTGCCGGACCGCCTCGACCCCGCCGGCAACGAGCGACTCCGAGAGGTCCTGGCCGCCCGCTTCGCTCAGCGCACCCGCGCCGAGTGGGAGGCGACGTATGCCGGCACCGAGGCCTGCGTCACTCCCGTTCTCCGACTCAGTGAGGCCCCTGATCACCCTCACCTGCAGGCCCGGCAGGCGTTCATCGACCACGATGGCGTGACTCAACCAGCCCCGGCGCCGCGCTTTTCGCGCACGCCGCCCAGCTTGTCGATGCCGCCACAGCGGCCCGGCGCCAACACCCGGGCCGCCCTCGCCGCCTGGGGCATCGACGGCGTCGACGTGCTGATCGACTCAGGCGTGGTGACCCAAACCTGACCACTCCGGTGACGAGCACTCCGCGCCCGCGACCCGCCGCTGTGGATTCGGTCACCCCGCCGCGCGTCCCGTTGTGACCCGTCCCCCCTAGCGACCTACGACCGAAGGTCGTAGATTCGAAGGGGAGAGGCAACTGCGCCGATCGAAACAGGAGGACGCGCCGTGGACGACGACGACAGCCCCGTGAAGGTCCTGACCTCGGATCAGTGCTGGGAGGAGTTGCGTGGGCAGGAGTTCGGGCGTCTGGCCTTCCACCTCGCCGAGGAAGTGAACATCACGCCCGTCAACTACGCGGTCGACGAGGACACCCTGCTGTTCCGCACCGCCGAGGGTTCCAAGTTGCTCGGCATCGTGATGAACCCCGACGTCGCCTTCGAGATCGACTCCTTCAATGAGGAGGAGGCGGTCAGCGTCATCATTCGGGGGACCGCGCGCAAGCTCGAGGAGGACGAAGAGCACCGCAGTGAGAACCTGCCTCTGCGACCCTGGGTCGACACGATCAAGTACAACGTCGTCGAGATCACCCCGACGTCGGTGTCCGGTCGTCGCTACAAGCTGACCAGGCCCTGGCTGCACATGCAGTAGGCGCACACGGTCGGGCGGCACCGGGGCCCCGTCGGTAGGGTGCCGCTCGTGAAACCGTTCCTGTTCCTCGGCACGCGTGCCGAGGACGCCGCCGCCGACAACGAGTATGCGGCCGTGTTGGGCTACTCCGGCCTCGACGAGGGCGAGCTCCACCGACACCGTTTGGAGTCGGAGTCGTTGGGACCGGTGCGGCTGGAGGACTGGTCGGCGATCATCCTCGGCGGCGGCCCGTTCAATGTCAGCGACCCGGCCGACACCAAGTCGGCCACGCAGCGCCGGGTCGAGGCCGAGCTCGGCGAACTCGCCGGGCGTGTCGTCGCCGCCGACTTCCCCTTCTTCGGTGCCTGCTACGGCATCGGCACCCTCGGTTGCCTGTTCGGCGGCGTCGTCGATCGCACCTACAGCGAGCCGGTCGGCCGGGCCCGGATCGAGCTCAGCGACGCCGGCCGCGAGGATGCCTTGTTCGGCATCCTGCCCGCGTCGTTCGATGCCTTCCTCGGGCACAAGGAAGCGGTGAGTCGCCTGCCCGACGGTGCCGTGCTGCTGGCCTCCTCGCCCGACTGTCCGGTGCAGGCGTTCCGACTGGGCGAACGGGTCTATGCGACCCAGTTCCACCCCGAGTTGGACAGCGTCGGTCTCGCCACCCGCGTCGAGGTGTATAGGGACTACGGGTACTTTCGAGCTGACGAGGTCGCATCGATCCTCGAGGTCGCCGAGACCTCGGTGGTCATCGAGCCGGAGCGACTCCTCGGCAGGTTCGTGGAGTTGTTCGCGTCCTAGGTCGCGACCGAGTTGTTCCACCATGCAGTTTCGGGCAGTCCCGTTGCAGTCCCCGATCGACACCGACCGAAGGAGAAGCAGATGGGTTTGGCAGACAAGTTCGACAACAAGACCGATGAACTGGCCGGCGAGGCCAAGGAGTCGGCGGGCAAGGCCACCGGCGACGACCGCCTCGAAGCCGAAGGCAAGGCCGACCAGGCAGAGTCGAAGGTCAAGCAGGCTGGCGAGAGCATCAAGGACGCCGGCAAGAGCCTCAAGGACGGTCTGACCTCCTGACCGAGGCAGGGTGAACCGACCGGGCCGGGTGTGGACGAGGTGAAGGAGGCGATCGCGTGCTGAGGATGGTGCCACTACTGCTGGTGGCCTTCTTGGTGCTGTTCGCCTTTGTCATGCTCGTCCGCGCTCGGGCCGGTGCCCTCGGCCCCGGCGCGGACAGCGACCCGCGCCTGGAGTCCGCCGTTCGGCGAGTCAAGGATCTCGCGTGGGATCAGCGCGACCTCGAACCAGAGTTGGCGGGCGCAGTGATCAACCGGATCCGCAGTATCGACCAGCGGGGCGGTGTTCGCCCCACCGACCTCGACGACCTACTCGAGATCGCGTTCGCACAACGCGAGACCAGCCCGCTGCTCGCTACGGCCGTGATCGACCTGATCCGCGGCGAGCAACGTCAGTTGGGTGACTGAGCCCGCCGCTCGACCAGTTCGCGGCGCGTGGCGTCCATGGCGGCTTCGTAGGCCCTCACCAGGCTTGCGATCGACAGCGGCTTGAGCCGTTCGACCACGTCGCGCAACTGGTCGGGACGGACCCCGGACGACTTGTAGGCCGGCCAGATCTCGGTGCGGAAGACCTCGTGCAACTCCTCGGCCAACGCGTGGCCGTGCGCTTCGTAGATGGCCGCCGTGCGGCGGGCCGCTTCGGTGGGAAGACCCAGGTCGAGCAGGCCGAGACCGACCCGCAGTTGTGCCACCGCGACCCGCGCGTGGTCGGCGTCGACCGGAGACACGATTCCCAGCGCCGCGAGTGTGGCCAGGTCGGCGGAGGTCAGCACGCGGTCGGCGCGGCGACGCAGTTCCGCATACGTCATCGTCTCCGGCAGGTCGGACTGCCAGGGCGCGAGCATGGTCAGCCGCAGCGCGATTTCCTCGGGTCCGGCGTCCGGCGGGATGGCGTCGAGGTAGCCCTTGATCGCACTCAGGGTGAAGCCGTGGTCCTGCAGTTGGCTGATCAGCTCGAAGCGGGCCACGTGTTCGGGCGTGTAGTAACCGCGCCTCCCGCGGCGCAACGGCGGGGTGACCAGCCGCTGGGAGGTGTAGAACCGCACCGTCCGCGCCGGCAGGGCGACCCGCTCGGTCAACTCCTCGAGCGTGAGCAACTCCTCATCGGAGGAGTGCTCGGAGTCCTTGACGACCATGACAGTAATAGTGTCACAATCGAGACATGGCTGACGCGTTCATTTTCGATCACCTCCGCACCCCACGCGGCCGGGGTAAGGCGGTGGGCTCCCTGCACGAGGTGAAGCCGATCGACCTCACCGTCGGACTGCTGTCCGAGCTGCCCCGTCGGCACCCCGGCCTCGACCTGGCCGCGATTGACGACGTCGTCCTCGGTGTGGTCTCTCCGATCGGCGACCAGGGCGGTGACATCGCCAAGGCGGCAGCGCTCGCGGCGGGCTATCCCGACACGGTTGCCGGTGTTCAGCTCAATCGCTTCTGTGCCTCCGGGCTGGAGTCGGTCAATCAGGCCGCCCAGCGGGTGATGAGCGGGATGGAGGATCTGATCGTCGCCGGCGGTGTCGAATCGATGTCGCGGGTGCCGATCGGCTCCGACGGTGGCGCCTGGGCGATGGACCCGGCCACCGCCCTGACGACGGGTTTCGTACCGCAAGGCATCGGCGCCGACCTGATCGCCACCATCGAGGGCTACGACCGCAGCGACGTCGACGCCTACGCCGCCGAGTCGCACCACCGCGCAGCCAAGGCCTGGGCCAACGGCTACTTCGCCGAGGCGATTCTGCCGGTGCGCGACGGCAACGGACTGGTCGTCCTCGATCACGACGAGACGGTGCGACCCGACACGAGCGTCGAAGGGCTGGCCGGGCTGAAGCCGTCGTTCGCCTCGCTCGGCCGCGACTTCGGCTTCGACGACGTGGCGTTGGAGAAGTACCACTGGGTGGAGCGGATCAACCACGTGCACCATGCCGGCAACTCCTCGGGGATCGTCGACGGCGCCGCGGTCATGTTGATCGGCTCTGAGGCGGCCGGGGTCGCGGCCGGATTGCGGCCGCGAGCGCGCGTGTTGGCGACCGCGGTGTCCGGCGCGGACCCGACGATCATGCTCACCGGCCCCGCACCTGCCGCTCGCAAGGCGCTGGCGAAGGCGGGCCTCGAGCCTGGCGACATCGATCTCTTCGAGATCAACGAAGCGTTCGCCGCAGTGGCGATGCGCTTCATGAAGGACCTGTCGATCCCGCACGACATCACCAACGTCAACGGCGGCGCGATCGCCATGGGCCACCCCCTCGGCGCCACCGGAACGATGATCCTGGGCACCCTGATCGACGAACTCGAGCGCCGCGACCTACGCCGTGGCCTGGCCACCCTCTGCGTCGGCGGCGGCATGGGCATCGCCACCATCATCGAGCGCGCGTAGGTGGTCCGGTCGCTTCGCTCCCTCCGCCCTTTGGGACCAAAGGGCAGAGAAACCCAGCGCCGGGTCGTCTCTTCTGACCAATCGATGCAAGCCCTCGGGCCGCCCGGTCTCCACAGCCCTTCCCGTCGTCGCAATCCGACGCAGTCCCCCCGCCCCAACTTTGAGTGAGGTCCGATGAACCCGACCATGACGACGCCGGACGCCCAGGAGTCGGCCGTCCGCTATGACCGCGACGCTGACGGCATCGTGACCCTCACGCTCGATGACCCCACGGCAAGCGCCAACACGATGACCGAGCTCTACCAGCGGTCGATGCAGGCCGCCGTCGATCGGTTGTATGCCTCGCACGCGGCCGACGCGGACAGCATCCGCGGTGTCATCGTCGCCAGCGCCAAGAAGACCTTCTTCGCCGGCGCCAACCTCAGGGAACTGGTGACCGCAGGGCCTGACGACGCAGCCCGGGTCTTCGCGTCGGTCGAAGCCGCCAAGGCGACGTTGCGGCAGCTCGAGAAGTTCCCGCGGCCGGTGGTCGCGGCGATCAACGGCGCCGCGCTCGGCGGCGGCTTCGAGATCACACTCGCCTGTCATCGGCGCATTGCCGTCGACCACCCATCGGTCCAGCTCGGGCTCCCGGAGTCGACACTCGGGTTGCTGCCCGGCGGCGGCGGGGTCACCAGGGTGACCCGAATGCTGGGACTGCAGGTCGCTCTCATGGACGTCCTTCTGCCCGGAACCAGGTTCCGCCCGGCCGACGCCCTCGCCAAGGGGCTGATCGAGCAGACCGTGCCGAGCCCCGAGGAGCTCTTGCCTGCTGCCCGAGCGTGGATCCTGGATCAGCCGCGCGACCAAGCATGGCCCGGCAACCCGTGGGACCGGCCGGGCTACAAAATGCCTGGCGGAACCCCGAAGTCGCCAGCCCTCGCGGCGGCCCTGCCCGCCTTCCCGGCGATGCTGCGCAAGCAGGCCAAGGGTGCGACATACGACGCCCAACAGGCGGTTCTCTGCGCCGCGGTGGAGGGCGCGGCGGTCGACTTCGACACAGCCTCACGCATTGAATCTCGCTACCTGACCAAGCTGGTCATCGGGCCGCAATCGAAGAACATGATCCAGGCGTTCTTCTTCGACCTTCAGGCGCTGACGTCGGGGTCGCTTCGCCCGGACGGGTTCGAGCCGTGGCGCGCGACCAAGGTCGGCGTGCTGGGGGCCGGAATGATGGGTGCCGCGATCGCCTATGTCTGCGCCAAGGCGGGCATGCAGGTCGTGCTCAAGGATGTCGCCGCGGAGAGCGCCGAGCGAGGCAAGGCCTATTCGGCCGGTCTTCTCGACAAGGCGATCGCCCGCGGACGGTCAACCGACGACGCCAAGGCCGAGCTGTTGGCACGGATCCTGCCGACCGCCGAGCCGACCGACCTCTCGGGCTGCGACCTGGTCATCGAGGCGGTCTTCGAGGACCCCTCCCTCAAGGCCGAGGTCTTCGCTGAGATCGCGCCGTACGTCGCTCCCGACGCTTTGTTGTGCTCCAACACTTCGACGCTGCCGATCACCGAACTCGCATCCGGTGTGGACCGACCGGCCGATTTCATCGGGCTGCACTTCTTTTCCCCGGTCGACAAGATGCCGTTGGTCGAGATCATCCGGGGTGAAGGAACCTCAGATGCCGCGCTGGCCCGCGCCTACGACGTCGTCCAACAGATCAGGAAGACCCCGATCGTCGTCAACGACAGCCGAGGCTTCTACACCTCGCGGGTGATCGGCTTCATGATCAACGAAGGGCTCGCCATGCTGGCCGAAGGGGTCGCGCCGATGAGCATCGAGCGCGCGGCGATGCAGGCCGGCTATCCAGTCGGACCGCTGCAGTTGGCCGACGAACTGAACCTCGAGCTGATGACCAAGATCGCCACCGCCAACCGGGCCGCGGCGGAGCGGGACGGACACGAAACGCCCCGGGTGGCTGCCGACGACGTGATCGCCGCGATGATCGACGCCGGTCGCCCCTCGCGGCTGGCGGGGGCGTGCTTCTACGACTATGCCGAGGGCAAGCGCGTTGGTCTGTGGCCGGAGCTGACGTCGCTGTTCCCCGTCGCCGACGAGCAGCCGCCGCTGTCTGACATCGCCGACCGCATGTTGTTCGCGGAAGCGCTCGAGACCGCGAAGTGCTTCGAGGAAGGCGTCATCACCTCTGCTGCCGCCGCCAATATCGGCTCGATCATGGGCATCGGCTTCCCCGCCAACACCGGCGGCGCCGCTCAGTTCATCACGGGGTATGTCGCCCACGACGGCTCGCTCGGCCTGGCCGCGTTCCTCGCGCGCGCCGACGAACTGGCCGATCGCTACGGCGAGCGCTTCCGCCCCACGGCGTACCTCCGCCAGCTTGAGCGCTTTCCGGCCTAGGGCTGTCGGTTTCCCCGGATATCCGGGGAAACCAGCCGAAAATGGGTGAAATTTCACCCCAACGACGCAGGCTTTCCCCCAACAGTGTGACGGGTGGGGCGGATGGCGCGCCCGGGTCGTGGGTCTGCACACATCTCATTCGACGCCGCCGGTCGGGTGTGCTTTGGTGGAGGGAGTCGCCCACTAGCACCGACCCGACAAGGAGGCATCTCCATGGGTATGGCAGACAAGGCGAGGCAGGTCTGGCACGACGCCGTCGAGCACGCGGTCCACCCCGAGCGGGACAAGCGCGAGGCCGACCTCCGGTCGGAGCGTGGTCCACACGCCGAACGCCGCAGGGAGCAGCAGCGCGAGGAGAACGAGCGGATTCGCGACGGCCACCGTGGAGTCGGCGACAACCTGCACTGACCTCGACCAACCCGGCCGACCAACCGGTCAATCTGGTCAATCCGCTGCCAGACCGGGAGGCGCCAGCGGACAATCGACCCATGTCCCAGCCTCCCCCCGCGGTTGACGTTCATGGCCTGATCGTGCGCTTCGGCGCCGTCGAGGCCGTGTCGGGAGTCGACCTCCAACTCCCCGCTGGGCGGGCCACCGCCCTGCTCGGCCGCAACGGCGCCGGCAAATCCACCACGATGCGCGTGCTGGCAGGCGTCGTCCCGCCGACGTATGGCGCGGTGCGGGTCGCGGGCCACGACGTCGTCACCGACCCGTTGGCGGTCAAGCGGGCGATCGGCTACTGCCCCGATGTCGGCGGTCTGGTTCCCCGCGCCACCCCGTGGGAGCACCTGCAACTCGCGGCGCGGTTGAGGCGAGTGGGCGACTGGGAGCCGCGAGCCCGTGAGCTGCTTGATCGCTTCGACCTCGGCGGCGTCGCCCACCGCGTCACCGGCGGCTTCTCCCACGGGATGAGCCGGCGGCTATCGGTGCTGCTGGCCGCCTTCCATCGCCCCGAGGTCCTGTTGCTCGACGAGCCTTTCGACGGCGTCGACCCCATCGGCGTCGAGGCGACGCTGGACGTCATCGGCGACGCCTGCGCTGACGGCGCGTGCGTGGTCGTGTCCACCCATCTGCGTGACCTCGCCACCCAGGCCTGCGACACCGCTGTGGTGCTTCGCGGCGGTTCTCGGGTCGCCGCGGTCGCCGCCGGCGAGCTGGTGGGCGAGGGCGGTGACCGTGCCTACCGCGCCCTCCTCGACTGACCGGCCGGCGCTGCCCGCCGCGCCACTCATCACCCGCGCCGAATTGGCCCGGTCGGTCGCCGACGTCGGTGCCATCGCCCGCTTCCGCTTCGGCGGAGCCCGTCAGCGCCGCCGGGTCGCCGTGTGCGTGCTCGCGCTCCTCGCCGTGTCGGCGTTC
The DNA here is from genome assembly GCA_963781605.1 of uncultured Actinomycetota bacterium. GTDB lineage: Bacteria > Actinomycetota > Actinomycetes > Propionibacteriales > Nocardioidaceae > Nocardioides. Next base: position 1,148,031 of record CAWAGO010000005.1, on the reverse strand, counting down.
TTCATCTTCGGTAGCGCCGCCAGCGACCCCACTGCGCTGCCGGCGTCGATGACTAACGGCGACCTCCGGGTCTTTCTCGCTGGCGCCTTCATGGGCTTCATTGCGATCAGTATCGCCTCGTCGGTCGCCTCGGGCGGCGGGCGCGAACTCCTTGCTCGTGACCAAGGGGTCCCCTTTCCGTTGAGCCCGATCACCGATCACTTCGGGGCCCTTCTGATGGCGCCACTCAACCTCGCCTGGCTCGTGCAGGCCTGGATCCTCCTGGCGCTGACCGGTTTCGTCACCGGCACCGACGGGCTGCTGCCTGGAGTCGTGCTGACGTGCCTGTTCATCGCCTTCGGCACTGGGCTGGCCCAGGTCGTCGGCTGGTCAGTGGAGTGGGTACGCCGCGGTCCCCGCGGACGCCTGCTGATCCGCACCACCGGGGCGACGCTCGGCGTCGCCGTCGCGCTCCTCCAGGTGAACGGACTGTTGCTCCCGGCGCTCAAAGCCGTGCCGACGGGCGCGTTGGCCGCCACCATCGCCCAGGTTGGCGAGCCCGGTGCCTGGGGCCCCTGGCTCGGCTGGCTGCTCCTGCTGTTGTTCGCCACCGCCGGCGTCATCCTCGCGGGAGTCATCCCCGCGGCGGCCGTCGGCCGCCGGGCGTCCGCCGACGAGGATCGCGCCGACTCCAGACGGCATGCGCCGATAGCCGACGCGACCTCCGACTTCCTCACCCTGCTGCGTTTCGACCGGACGTCGGTCTACCGGGCTGTCCCGTTGCGACGAGGGCTGATCACGCTGGCCGCGATGCCCGCGATCGGTGCCGCCGCCTTCGCCCCGGACTGGGCGATGCTGGTGTTGCTGCCCGGGCTGATCGCCTCGGGTGGTGCACTGCTCTTCGGAGTCAACGCCTGGTGCCTGGATGGCCGGGGAATGCTCTGGCGCGAGTCGCTACCGGCGTCGCCCACGTTGTCGTACGACGTCCGCTCCTGGCTGCTGCTGGAGTCTCTGGGAATCTCCGCTGTGATGCCGATCGTCGCCGGCGGCCTGCGCGCGGGAGTGCCCACTGCGGCCGAGGCCGCCGCGGCCTTCGCCGTGCTGGTCGTGGTGCTGGTGCAGATCACCGCCACCTCGATGTCGTGGTCGGTGCACAATCCGCAGTCCGCCGACCTGCGTAGCGCCCGGGCCACCCCCGCCTCACCGCTGATCATGGTGGGCTATTCGGCACGGTTGGCGTTCTCGACCACCATGATCGGGCTGTTCTTCGGGGCGCTGGCAACCACGGTGGCTTGGTGGGCCGTGGTGGCGTGGGCGACACCGTTCCTGGCGTGGTCGAGCGTGCGCTGGCTTCGCGCTCGCCGGGCCTGGTGCGAGCCTGCTGTCCGCGGCCTGGTCACCGTCACCGTCAGTGCCACGTAGGCCGCCCACGCTCGGCCACTAGGGTCGCAGCATGGACTTCGATCTGTCTCCGCGTGCGGCCGACCTGCTGACGCGGCTTCGTGATTTCATGGCCGCCGAGATCGAGCCGATCGAGGAGGCCTATCACCTCGATCTCGCTGCCGCCCGCCGCGACGGCGACCCGTGGCAGCCGCTCCCGGTCATCGCCGAACTCCAGGCCAAGGCCCGCGCCGCCGGGCTCTGGAATCTCTTCCTCCCCGCCGAGCACGCCGGAGACTACGCCGCGGCGTACGGCACCCACGGCGGTGCGGGTCTGAGCAACCTCGACTATGCGCCGCTCGCCGAGCAGATGGGTCGCTCGGCGATCGCGCCGCTGGTCTTCAACTGCAACGCCCCCGACACCGGGAACATGGAGGTGCTGCTGAAGTACGGCTCTCCCGAACAGCGCGCCGAGTGGCTCGACCCGCTGCTCGACGGCCGGATCCGGTCGGCGTTCACGATGACCGAGCCCGGAGTCGCCTCCTCCGACGCCACCAACATGGCCGCCACCGCAGTCGTCGACGGCGACGAGGTCGTCGTCAACGGTCGCAAATGGTGGTCGACCGGAATCGGCCACCCGGACTGCAAGATCCTGGTGTTCATGGGTGCCGCCCACGCCCCCGGCGATGAACCCCACCCGGATCGTCATCGCCGCCACACGATGGTGCTAGTCCCGCGCGAGGCTGACGGCGTCAAGGTCGAGCGGATGCTGCCGACGATGGGCTACTACGACGAGCCGCTCGGGCACGGCGAGGTGTCCTTCACCGACGTGCGCGTCCCGGTCGGCAACATCTTGTCCGGCCCCGGAGAAGCGTTCGCGATCGCTCAGGGCCGGCTCGGCCCCGGACGCATCCACCACTGCATGCGCCTGATCGGCCTGGCCGAGTTGGCGCTGGAACATGCCTGCCGTCGTAGCCTCGACCGCAGCGCCTTCGGACGCCCCCTGGCCAAGCTGGGCGGCAACCCCGAGCGCATCGCCGACGCGAGGATCGCCATCGAGCAGGCCCGGCTGCTGGTCTGGCACGCCGCCTGGAAGCTCGACCGGGGTGGCCCACTCGCCGCGTTGTCGGAGGTCTCGCAGATCAAGGTCGCCGTGCCGACGATGGCAACCGCGGTCATCGACATGGCTATCCAGTTGCACGGTGGCGGTGGGATGTCCGACGACTTCCCGCTCGCGCAGGCCTATGTCGGCGCTCGCTCGCTGCGGCTGGCCGACGGACCGGACGAAGTGCATCGGGGCATGGTTGCTCGACTCGAACTCGGCAAGCACGGCACGGCACGATGACGGCTCGGCGCATCCTGATCACCGGCGCCGCCGGTGGCCTCGGTGCGGCGTTCGCCGACAGCCTTCGCAGGGCGTGGCGATCGGGTGCTCTGCACGGATCTGACCGCCCGATCGACCAGTCGACCATATCGACCAGATCGCACCGGGCGACCACGGGCCGTCGAGTGGCTGCCCCTCGACGTGACCTCCGACGACGACTGGGCGGCTGCGCTTGCCTGGGTGGAGACGCACTGGGGCGGGCTCGACGTGTTGGTTAACAACGCAGGTGTGGCGGGGGGCGGACGGCTCGATGTCGCCGAGCTCGACGAATGGCGCTGGATCACCGAGATCAATCTGTTCGGCGTCGCCCGTGGCATCCGCACCTTCACGCCCTTGTTCAAGCGGCAGGCCTCGGGTCAGATCGTCAATGTCGCCTCACTCGCCGGGCTGGTGCACCCGGCTGGGATGGCGTCGTACAACGCCACCAAGGCCGCCGTGATCGCGCTCACCGAGACCGCCGGGCACGAGTTGGCGTCCTACGGTGTGCATGCCAGCGTCGTCTGCCCCTCCTACTTCCGCACCGGCCTGGCCGAGTCGATGCGCGGCCGCGACGGAGCGGTCGGAGCGATCGTCGGCCAACTCGTCGCCGCGTCGCCGACCACTGCCGACGACATCGCGCAGGCCGTGCTCGCGGGCATCGACGCCGGCGACGAGGTGATCCTGCCCGACCCCGCCGCTCGCGCCGCTGCTGGTCTCAAGGCCACCAACCGTGCGGCCTACGACGCCCAGATGCGCCATCAAGCGGCCCGGCTGCGGGAGCTGACATGAGTGGTCTCGACAAGCTCGACCAGCAGGGGGGCGGGCTCGACCAGCAGGGGGGCGGGCTCGACCAGCCAGGGGGTGGGCTCGACCAGCCAGGTGGTGGGCTCGACCAGCAGGGGGGTGGGCTCGACCAGCCGGGGGACGAGGGGAATCCGTCGCGAGAAGTGCGCGCGGAGGATGCCTTCGACGTCGCGCGGGTCGCTGCCTGGCTGCGCGACAACGCGGATCCGGAGCAGGCCGCGGAACTCGATGCCATACCGGCCGTCCGCCAGTACCCGGGTGGCGCCTCCAATCTGACCTACCTGCTGCGCTATCCCCACCGCGACCTGATCCTGCGACGCCCACCGACCGGCGCCAAGGCCAAGGGGGCCCACGACATGCGCCGCGAGCACGACCTTCAGGCCGCCCTCCGCCCGGTCTTCGGGCTGGTGCCGGCGATGGTCGGCTACTGCGGCGACGAGTCGGTGATCGGCTCGGAGTTCTATGTGATGCAGCGGCTCGAAGGCACCATCCTGCGTCGCGAACTCCCCGTCGACTTCACTCCCGCCGATGCCGCTCAGCTGTGCGCCAACGCCCTTGACGTCCTCGTCGCCCTGCACCGTGTGGACGTGCCAGCAGTGCCGGGCTTTGGCCGCGCTCGCTCGCGGCGAGGGCTATGTGGCCCGCCAGGTGGGCGGCTGGACCGACCGACTCGCTCGGGCTGCCACCGACGACCTGGGCAACTGGGCGGAGATCACCGGCTGGCTCACCGCCCAGCAACCCGCAGATGTCGGGCAATGCCTGATCCACAACGACTTCCGCTTCGACAACCTCGTGCTGGCTCCCGACGATCCGCTGCGCATCGTCGGCGTGCTCGACTGGGAGCTAGCCACCGTCGGCGACCCGTTGATGGATCTCGGCGCAGCGCTTGGCCTACTGGGTAGAGGCCGACGACGACGACACCTTCCAGCTCTTTCGGCGGCAGCCGACCAATGCGCCCGGAATGTGGCGCCGCGACGAGGTGGTGGCGGCCTATGCCGCGGCCATGGGCTTCGATCTGAGCCCTGAGCGTTGGCGGTTCTATGAGGTCTTCGGCCTCTTCCGGTTGGCGGTGATCGCCCAGCAGATCTGGTATCGCTTCTACCATCGCCAAACGACCAACGAGGCGTATGCCGTCTTCGGCCCCGCGGTCGCGTATCTCGAATCCCGGTGCCGAGAATTGCTGAGCTGATGGGTCAGATTCTGCTGGTGCGCCACGGCCAGGCGTCCTTCGGTGCCGACGACTACGACGTGTTGTCGGCCGTGGGTCACCAGCAGGCAGCGGTCACCGGACAGGCCCTGACCGAGCTGACCCCCGGGCTGATCCGGCACGGATCGCTACGCCGTCAGCGCGACTCCTGCGCGGGGGTGGTGGCCGGGGCAGGTTGGACCCTCCCGGTCACGATCGACCCCCGGTGGGACGAGCTCGACGGGGAGGCGATCGTGGCGCTCGCCACTCCGTCCTCGGTGCCCGTCGCCGACGCTGGGCGCGACCCGCGCGGCTATCAGACGGTGTTCGAGAATGCCATCGACCGGTGGCGGTCAGGCGAGCACGACGACGACTACGCCGAGACCTGGCCGGACTTCCGCGCTCGCTGCCTCGCGGCCTTCGCCGACGTGGCCGACGACCTCGTCCGAGCCGACCAGGACACCGCGATCGTCGTCACCAGCGGCGGGCCGATCGCGGTGATCTGCGATGAATTGCTCGGCAGCGGGGGTGACGCCTATCGCAAGCTCGCCCGAGTCGTGGTCAACGCCTCGGTCACCCGGATCGTGGCCGGGCGCGGAGGACTGCACCTGATGACCTTCAACGAGCACGCCCACCTCAGTGGCGAACTGCGGACCTCACGATGAGGGCGGGGGCGGCGGGTACGGCTGGCTGCCTCCGCCGTACTGCTGGTCGCCGTAGCCCTGGCCGTAGTCCTGACTGCCATATCCCTGGGGGCTGTAGCCGGAGGGATCGGTCGACACCGGCTGGTTGATCACCACGGTGGTCAGGACTTTGTCGGTGAGCGTCTGCTTCTTGGGGTCCCACAGCGGCCAGAGGAAGTCGATGTAGCACACGGAGTTGATGATCGAGTGCAGGAAGTAGCGCGCCACGCAGGAAGCCACGCCGGGCTCCTGGCCGGTGCCTTCGGCGACGGTGCGGATGCCGACCTTGCGCTTGCCGTAGGTGTAGCCGGTGCGGCCCTGATCGAGCATGTAGTTCTTGACCCAGCGCCACAGCATCACGCCGAACCCGACCAGGATCAGCAGGAAGCCGAGCAGAGTCAGCGGGCTGGTGCTCGTCTCGCTGGATGCTGCGATCCCCACGAACAAGACGATGTAGCCGAAGAAGACAACGACGAAACCGGGCCAGGCGTAGAAGATGTCCCACAGGTAGGCGATCACCCGCTCGCCGAAGCTGGCATAGGGGATCGCGTTGGCCGGCTCGTAGCCGTAGGGCATGTTCTGCATGAAGGTCCTCGTCTCGCGTCGCTTGTCGACGAGCAACGACCCTAAACCATGCGGCGGACGATCGACACGGGCGCGTGGGCCAACACGCGGGCGAGTGGTCGCCACGGCCAGGGCGGCACGGCGGCCTCGGGCTTCTCCGCTTCGATCGCCGCGACCATCGCGGTAACGCCCTTCTCGGTCGAGACCAGCAGCCGGTTGGCCTTCGGGTCGGGATTGAGGCCGGAGACGATGTAGCCGGGATAGAGCACGGTGGTCGTGATGGGAGTTCCGTGCAGTTCGATGCGCAGGCCCTCCACGAGGTGGGCGACCGCGGCCTTGCTGGCCGCGTAGGTCGCCAACCCCCTGGGCAGGCCGCGCACCGCCGCCACCGACGAGATCATCACCAGGTGCCCGGAGCCCTGCGCGCGCAGGAGATCCATGGCGGCCTCGGTCTGGGCGAACGCCGCCACCACGTTGGTCATCAAGGTGGCCCGGTTTTCGGCCCAATGGCCCGTGCCCAGGGCACCGCCGTCGGCGATCCCGGCATTGATGACGAAACGATCGATCCTGCCGAAGTCGGCAGCGAACTCCCGGAAGGTCGCGAACACGGCGTCGTCATCGGTGACGTCGAGCGCGCGCAGTTCTACCCGGCGATCGGGGTGGCGGGCCACGATGTCGCTGCGGAGCGCCTCCAGCACGTCGATTCGCCGGGCGCAGAGGGCCAGGTCGTAGCCCAGCGCGGCGAACTGCCGGGCCATCTCGGCCCCCAGTCCGCTACTGGCTCCGGTGATCAGGACGACGCGGGGAGGGGTCACCGGCCAGATTGTGCCAGGCGCTTGGGATACTCACCCCATGGCTTCTTCGTCGCGCCGACTCTGGATCTGGCCGCTGCTCATGGTGTTGATGTGGTTGTTCATCGGAGGACCTCTCGGATCCTTCGCTGGCAAGCTTGCCGAGGTCCAGGAGAACGACAACTCGGCCTACCTCCCGCAGAACACCGAGTCGACCCGGGCCCTCGACGTCCTCACCAGCTTCCAGGAGCAGGAGACGATCCCGACGACGGTCGTCTTCACGCGTTCCGGCGGAATCACCGAGGCAGATCTCGCGGCGATCGGCGCCTACGGCGAGCAACTGGGCGCGATCGACGTCGTCGTCGATCAAGCGATCACCGGGCCGATCGTGTCGGCGGACGGTGAGGCGGCGCAACTAGTGGTGCAGATCGCCACTTCCGACGGCGACGCCGTGGTCGAGGCGGTCGACGACATGCGAGCGGTCGTGGCCGATCCACCCGATGGCCTGATCGCGGCCGTCGGCGGGCAAGGCGGCATCCTCGGCGACTTCGTCGCCGCCTTCGGTGCGATCGACGGCATCTTGCTGGTGGTCGCTCTGAGTGTCGTGTTCGCGATCCTGGTGGTCGTCTATCGCTCGCCGGTGCTGCCGTTCGTCGTGCTGATCCCGGCCATCTTGGCGCTCGGCGTCGCGTCGGCTGCGATCTACGGATTGGCGTCGGCGGACCTGATCACCATCAGCGGCCAGAGTCAGGGGATCTTGTTCATCCTGGCTGTGGGCGCTGCGACCGACTACTCCCTCTTGATCGTCGCCCGGTTCCGTGAAGAACTGCGCGACCACGAGTCGAAGTACGACGCGATGCGGCGGGCCTACCGAGGCTCCCTCGAACCCATCATCGCTTCGGGCTTCACCGTCATCCTCGGCCTGCTCTGCCTTCTGCTGTCCGACCTGGCCTCTCTGAGTGGGCTCGGACCGGTGGGTGCGTTCGGCATCGCCGGCGCGATGCTGAGCTCCCTCACCCTGCTGCCGGCGGCGTTGCTGCTGCTCGGGCGCTCGGCGTTCTGGCCGTTCCTCCCGCGCTACGGGTCCGAGCACACCGACACGAGAGGTGTGTGGGGTCGGCTGGCTCGCTTGATCGCCGCGCGCGCCCGGCTGGTGTGGGTGGTCACCTTCGTCGCGCTGGCGTTGGCCGCATCCATGGTCACCCAGCTCAACGAGGACCCGGTACCCCAGACCGACCTGTTCCTCACCGATGTCGAGTCGGTGACGGCGCAGGAGATCATCGACGCCCACTTCGAGGCCGACAACACCAGCCCCATCCAGGTGGTCGTGCCCGAGGCCGACCTGCCCGCCACCGTGCAGGCCCTGACCGCTCACCAGGGAATCGCCTCGGCCGATGCCGAGTCGGGCGGTTCGCCGCCGGTCTTCGCGATTCCGGCAGGCGAGGACCCGACCGTGCCCAAGATCGTCGACGGTCAGGCGGTCGTCTTTGCGACGCTGGCCGACCCCGCCGACAGCCCGGAGGCGGCCGAGACGGTGAAGGCGCTGCGCACCGACCTCGACGAGATCTCGACCGATGTGCTGGTCGGCGGTCAGACGGCGATCAACCTCGACGTGCGCGACACCACCGCACGGGACCGCGCAGTGGTGATCCCAGCGATCCTGATCGTCATCTTCGTGGTGCTGGCGCTGCTGTTGCGGGCTCTGGTGGCGCCGATCCTGCTGATCCTCGCGAATGTGTTGTCCTTCGGGGCCACGTTGGGTATCAGCGCGCTGCTGTTCAACCACGTCTTCGACTTCCCGGCCTCCGATCCGTCGACCAGCCTGATCGGCTTCGTGTTCCTGGTGGCGTTGGGGATCGACTATTCGATCTTCCTGATGACCCGCGTGCGCGAGGAGGCGATCCGGCAGGGCACCCACCCCGGCATCCTCAAGGGACTGTCGGTGACCGGCGGCGTGATCACCTCCGCGGGCGTCGTGCTCGCGGCAACCTTCGCCGCGCTGGGGGTCATCCCGATCCTGTTCCTCGCTCAGATCGGTTTCATCGTCGCCTTCGGTGTGTTGCTCGACGCCCTGATCGTGAGGTCGCTGCTCGTGCCGGCCCTTGGCTACGACGTGGGGCCGATGATCTGGTGGCCCTCGAAGCTGGCCCGCGAGGCCGACCACGCCGACGCGGACACGGAGGCGATGCTGCACGCCGAGGTGTGACTGAGTACCTCAGCGCAGCGGCACGAACCGGTAGGTGCCGTGCTCGGTGATCTGGACGTCGGGGTCGCTGCGGCCGGTGCGAACGACCCGTAGCATCGCGCCGGCGACCGGAATCACCATCACGCCGTTCGGCGCGAGTTGGGCGACCAGATCCTCGGGTAGCACGTCGGCCTCTGCGGACACCAAGATCCGATCGTAGGGGGCTTGGCTGGGATCACCCAGCACCCCTGGAGGCGCCAGGTGAATCTCGGCCCAGGGTTGCTCGGCGGCCGCCAGGTTGCGGGCCCCGAAGCTCACCATGGCCGGCTCGATCTCGACTCCGACGACGCGTCCGGTCGGTCCGGTCAGGTGCGCGAGCAGCGCCGTCGTCCACCCGGACCCGGAGCCCACGTCGAGGATGTGGTCACCCTCGCGGACCTCGAGGAGCGCCAGCATCGCCGTGACCGTGCGGGGCTGGGAGTTGGTGCTGCCATGTCCGATCGGCAGTGGCCCGTCATACCCGGCCAGGTGGCGTGAAGCAGCGGGCAGGAAGTCGGCGCGTGGGTGGGCCGCGACCGCCTCGACGACAGGGTCGATCATCTCAACTCCTACGCGGTGGACGAGGGAAGAACATCGACGTGCGGGCGGCGTACCCCGGATAGCCGGGCCGCTTCATCATCGTCGTCTCGAGCAGGCGAGCGCCGGTGGCATAGGCGAGGAAGTAGGTCATCGCAATCGGCGCGATGAGAGTGAGCAGGCCGACCCACCAGCCGGTCGCCAGCCCGCCGATCAGCCACAGCCCCCACCAGACGGTGGCGTCGCCGAAGTAGTTGGGGTGGCGGGTCCAGGCCCACAGACCCTGGTCCATCACCGGCTCGCGGTCGGGGTCGCGTTTGTAGGCCGCGAGTTGGGCGTCTCCGACGACTTCGAAGAAGAAGCCGATCGTCCAGACGCCCACGCCCAGCCAGACCAGCGCCGTCCAGCGGACGTCGGTGAGCAAGCCCAGCGCAACGGGGAGGCTGATCAGGGCCATCGCCGGACCCTGGATCGCGAACACCTTGCGGACCGCAACCCCCATACCCACCTCGGGTAGCGGCCCGCCGAGCAGCTTCTCGTAGCGGGGGTCCTCGCCGTGACCGATCGCGCGGCGTCCGATGTGCCACGCCAGCCGACAGCCCCAGACTGCGACCAGGCCGAGCAGCAGCCAACGTCGCCACGGTGTGCCGGCATCGAGCAACGTCGCCGTCGTCGCGGCCACAGCGGCGATCCACACGAACCCCAGCCCCCAGGCCACGTCGACCACCGACACCCGGCCCCATCGCTGCGAGAGCGCCGCCGCAACGAGCATGGCCGCGCCAGCGCCGATCACAGGGATGAGCACCGACGCGGCGACGGTCGCTGCGGCCATCGGGTTACGCGGCCGTCGTGAGGTCGAAGGTGGCGATCGGTTCCGTCGTCGGCTGCGGGGAGCCCCCGGCTGGCTCGACGGTGACGCCCGCCCAGGTCGCGTTCGTGGCGTCGCCGTCCATCAGCACTGTCTGATCTCCCGCGCCCTCCACCAGGCCGGCCGGGGTGATGACGCCGTCGGGGCCCATCAGCCACAGCTCGTAGACCTTGCCCGCCGGAGCGGCCGCCAGGTCCTTGGCCACCATCACCGCGCGGCCTTCGCTCTTGGAGAGCACCACCCTCAGGTCGCTGCCGTCGAGGTTGAACGGCACCTCGGCGGCATCATCGGCGGCGAGTACGCGGTCGGTCGCCGACGGAGCCGGGTCGTCGCCGAGTGGCTGCCACACCGCGCCCACGGCGACGACCAGAACGAGTAGGGCGGCGACGCTGAGGAGGGGCCACCAACGGCGCCTGGCCGCCTGGACGACGGGCAGATCCGGCGGAAGTGGTCGCACGGTGGAGATGGCGGCGAGGACGTTGGCCCGCAGTTGGGGCGGCGGTGCGAGGGAGACCGACGCCGAGAGGTGCGCGGCGGTGTCACGAAGCTCAGCCACTTCGGTGCGGCAGTCGCCGCACACGGCGAGGTGTCGCTCGAAGCGAGCCCGTTCGAGGTCATCCAGGGCGTCGACGGCATAAGCGCCGGACAAGGCGTGCAGGTCGGTCATGCGCTTACTCCCATCGTGTCTCGAAGTCTGATCAGACCGTCCCTGATCCTGGTTTTGGCCGTTCCGACAGGCAAGTCCAGCATGGTGGCCACCTCCACATGTGTATAGCCCCCGAAGTACGCCAGCTCGATCGCTTCGCGTTGCGCCGGCGTCAGAGTGGAGACCGCCTGGCGGACCCGCTGGGCCTCGAGAGTGCTGGTCACCGCCTCGGCCGTTTCATCGTGCTCCACCTTCGCGTCGCGCTGGTGGAACGTGGTGTCGCGGCGGCTGCTCGCTTCCGCGGATCGGACCCGGTCGACTGCTTTGCGGTGCGCGATGGTCATCAGCCAGGAAAGCGCGCTGCCCCGCTCCGCGTCGTACCGCGCACTGGTGCGCCAGATCTCGAGGAACACCTCCTGGGTGACCTCTTCCGACTGCGCCGGGTCGCGGATGACGCGGACCACCAAGCCGTAGAGCCGGCTCGCGGTGGCGTCGTACAACGCTGCGAACGCGGACTCGTCACCGCGTGAGCAGCGGCGCAACAGCGCCGGCAGGTCGGCGGCGCCATTGGTCGAGGGGACCGTCCCCTCCGGCACGGAGCCGGAGGGGACGGCAGCAGGTCGGTCCATGAAACTCATTGTGTCGTGAGCCCCATCAGATCGTGATTCGTCGTCGGACGGATCAGGAGGGCATCAGCACGGTGTCGATGACGTAGACCGTGGCGTTCGCGGTCGGGATGTTGCCGCACAGGACCTGAGCCTTCTCGCCGCCGACCGTGAACATGTCGCCACTGCCCTTGACCTTGACCATGTCGCCGTTGAGCGTCTCGTGCTTGCCGGCCAGTTCGTCGGGGGCCAACTGGCCCGCCACCACGTGGTGGGTCAGGATCGAGGTCAGCGTCGCCTTGTCGGCGAGCACGGCGTCGAGTGTGTCGGCCGGGATCTTGGCGAACGCGTCGTCGGTCGGCGCGAAGACGGTGATGTCCTGCGCGGTATTGAGCGTGTCGCCCAGCCCGGCCTCGCCGACGGCGGTGACCAGGGTCTTGAGGAGCGGGTTGGCGCTCGCTGCCGTGGCCACCGGCTCGGTCGCCATTCCGTTGAAGGAGCCCGCACCGTTGGCCGGGATCAGCTTGCAGCCGGCGCCGAAGGTCTGGTCACCGGCGGACATCGCGTCGTCGTTCATCTCCTCCGACGGGAGCGCCTCGGGGGTGCTCTCGTCAGTGGTCTGGCTCGGGGTGTCGGCGGCGGCGCTGCTGTCCACGGCGTCCTCACCACAGGCGCTCAGGCCGAGCGAGAGGGTGAGGGCCACGGCGGCCAGGCCGGCGTTGCGGGTCAAGGTGTGCATGAGGGAAACCTTCCGGTTGATGATGGTGGTGATCGGTGCAGCTTTGTCATCGGTGATTCGGCACCACCCCCCCACCGGATTGGAGATCGGCCAGCATTTCTTCGGAACCGTCGCCTCGTCCCCAGCACCCCCGGTCGCTTCGCTCCCTGTCGCCCTTTGGGACCAATGGGCGCAGAAACCCGGCGTGGAGTGGTCCTTTCCGGCCAATGGGCGCAGGGTGCGAAGGGGGCTGTCTTTTGGGACCAATGGGCGCAGAAACTCGGTGAGGGCCGGTCTTTTGGGACCAAAGGGCGCAGAAACCCGGTGCCGGTGGTCCCCGTTGGACCAGGGCGGCTGGTGTTATCTGTAGGCCGTTGGCGGGGCGGCTGGGCGGCGGGGCGGCGGGGCGGCGGGGGCGTGGCGAGAATGGGGCGTGTGGAGCCGGTGCGTGTCAGGTGGTGGTCCGAGGCGGAGCGTGGTGCGGCCGCCATCGTTGTGCTGGGCGCGTGGCTGACGGGAGCGACCTTGCTGCTGACCCGCACCACCGCGGTCACGGTCGCCGCCGCCGTGGTGTTGGCGGTCCTCACGACGATGGCGCTGCGGTCATCCTCGCCCGCCGCCGTCGACGTCATGGTGCTGACCGATCTCCTCTACCTGGCCGTGGCGATCGACGTGCTCGGCCTGTGGCCCTTGCCCGCGGCCGTAGCCGTGGTCGGCGCGTGGGCGCTCGCCCGTCGCTCTCCTCGTGCCGAGCTCTGGCGGTCGTGGTTGCGCCGCGGGCACGGCACCGCTGAGGCGCCGTGGCTGGTCCTGGCCACGGTCGTGGTCACCGTGATCGCCCTGGTGGGCTGGCAGCGGGGCTTCGACGGAGTCCTTCCCGATGCTTATCTCGACGCTGCGCACGGTCGGTCGGTGGGTCTCATCCTGGTCGCGGGGATCGGGTTCGCCCTGATCAATGCCGCCGTTGAGGAGAGCATCTTCCGCGGTGTCCTCCAGACGTCACTGGAGAGGCTCGTCGGCCCCGTCGCCGCCATCGTGGTTCAGGCCGGCGCGTTCGGGCTCCTGCACGTGGTCGGCATACCCACGGGGTGGGTCGGCGCCGTGATGGCCGGAACCTGGGGCGCCCTGCTCGGTGTCCTGCGCTACCGGACCCAGGGGATGCTGGCCCCCTATCTGGCGCACGTCGCCGCCGATCTGACGATCGTGGTGATCATGCTGCCGACGCTGATGTGAGCGGCGATCTGGCCGCGGCCAGCCGACTCGAAGCCGTCGATCAGTCGACCCGGACGACGACCTTCTGCCAGCCGCTGGAGCCGTTGGGGAACGGGGTGGCCCGGGCCGAGGTCTGCACATCACCGTTCTGGGTGATCGCGCGCACGGCGACTTCGTGCTGTCCGGAGGTGGCCTCCCAGTCGACGTACCACTGGCGCCAGTAGTCGACCCCGACGTCCGGCCCCAACTCGGCGTCCGTCCACGCGCCGCCGTCGATGCTCACTTGCACTGTGCCGACGCCGCGGTGCTGCGCCCACGCGATGCCGGCGATCTTGGTCGGGCCCGGCTTGATCCGGGCCAGCGCCCGTGGGACGTCGATCCGGCTGGCGATCTTGATCGGAGCATCGGTCGCCCAGTCCCGCTCGGTCCAATACGCCTGGTCGGCGGCGTACGTCGTCAACGTGAGTTTGCTGAGCCACTTCGTCGCGCCGACGTAGCCGTAGAGTCCCGGGGTCACCAGACGCGCCGGATAGCCGTGCTCGGCGGTCAACTGCTCGCCGTTCATCCCGACCGCGATCATCGTGTCCCGCCCGTCGGTCGCCACCTTCAGCGGGGTGCCGATCCGGAAACCGTCCACGTCGGTGGACAGCAGCTGATCGGCGGTGTCGCCGACGCCCGCGCGGTCGAGAAGATCGGTCAGCCGGACCCCCAACCAACGAGCTCCACCCGCATACTGCCCGCCCACGTCGTTGCTGACGCACGTCAGCGAGATGTCGCGCTCGATCATCGGGAGGTCGAGGAGTTCGGGGAGTGAGAAGGAGAGCGACTGGTCGACGTCGCCGTCGATGGTGAGCCGCCAGGAGTTCAAGTCGATCCGGGGCAGGGTGAGGCGCGTGTCCACGCGATAGAAGTCCGCGGTGGGCGTGCGCAGCGGAGTGATGCCGTCGATCGTCGTCTCCAGCCCCTGGGGGAACGGGGCGGCCGCCTCCCGTGCCGCCGGAAGGACGATCTCCGCGATCCGGGTGCGCGCGGTCGCAAGCCACTGACCGGTGGCGGCGGCACCAGCCGCCGCCACCGTCAGCCCCCCGGCGAGGAGTACGAAGCCCCGCCGCGAGCTCATCGCCCGCGGCGCGCCTCCGTGCTCGCTTCGCACCCTCGACCTGATGCCGGGCAGCGACTCCCCAGTCGCTGTCCACAGTGCCGCACTGCCCACCACAGCGGCCACGACGGTCGGCACCAGGTCGATCAGGGTCGCGCTCGGACGGGTCAGCACACTGGCTCCGGCCAGGGCGACGAGAACCAGCAAGCCGGCCACGCCAAGCCCCCGGCGGCGCCGTTCGGCCAGCCCCGCGAGCGAGGCCAGCGCGACCACTCCGATCAACACCGACCCGATCAGAATCGGCTTGTCCGCGGTGCCGAAGCGCGCCACGGCGAACTCCTTGACGGGAGTGGGCGTCAGGTCGATCACGGTCGAGCCCACCGACAACACCGGCGAGGTGCTGGGCACGGTGAGTCCCGCCGCCAGGTGGGCGACGGACATGCCGGTAAGCGCGGCGAGCACGCCGCTGACGGCATACCGCACCCGGCTGGCGGGTCTCGGGGAAGTCATGTGGGTGATTCGGAACGGTGGCCGATCCGGATGGGTCGGGGCGACGGGTTTCTTTGACGTCCGACGAGGGGTGGGGTGGCAAGATGACCGGCATGCCCTCCGAGCTGAAGCCGGCGGCCTCCGACGCCCCGTTGGTGACCTATGCCGTCGCCGACGGCATCGCGACCCTCACCCTCGACTCGCCGCACAACCGCAACGCCCTGTCGCGCCGGCTCGTCACGGAGTTGGGCGAAGGGTTGGCGCGCGCCGAGGCCGACGAGTCGGCGCGGGTGGTGCTGATCGCCGCGACCGGTCGGGTCTTCTGCTCGGGAGCCGATCTGGCCGAGGCGCACGCCGAAGGGATGGAGATCGGCGCTCGCCGGATCGTTGCCCTCCAGCGAGCGATCGTGGCGCTCGACAAGCCAGTGGTGGTTCGGGTGCAGGGGGCGACGCGAGCCGGAGGTCTCGGGATCGTCGCTGCTGCCGACATCGCCATCACGACCGACGAAGCCACGTTCGCGCTGACCGAGGTCAAGCTGGGGCTCGCCGCTGCGATCATCTCGCTGACGGTGCACGCCCGTATGACGTCGCGGTCAGCGTCGTTGACCACGCTCGGCGGCGCTGTCTTCGACGGGCGCAGAGCGGCGTCCTACGGCCTCGTCACGTCGGCGGTCGCCGCTGACGACCTCGATGCGGCGGTCACGGGGGTCTGTGCGGAATTGGCCACGGGCCACCCCCAGGGCCTGCGCGAGTCGAAGCGATTGCTGAACGCCGATCTGCTCGCGCGCATCGACACCCACGGCGATGACCTCGCCGCCCTGAGCGCCACCCTCTTCGGTTCCGACGCAGCCCGCCAAGCGATGAGTGCCTTTCTCGAGCGCAGGAGAGGCTGATCTCGGAGCTCTGAGCGAGCGGGTCAGTCCAAGGCCACTTGCGGGCCGAGGACGGGCTCTTCGGCAAACCAGTCGCTGGTGTAACCGGTGACCAAGGCGAAGTCGGTCAGCGCCGCTGCCCGGTTGGGCACCTCGGCCATCGCAAAGGCGCCCAACCGGAGCCACGGCGGGGTCGCCAAGCAGGTGGACGGCACCTTGATTCGCACCCGATCCCGGCGCGGTTGGACGCGGGCTGTGGCGTCCGCACAGGCCGCCGACGTCGGCTCGATGCCGTCGCGTCGGAGGGCGAACACGCTCTTGCTGGGTCGTCGGGCGACAGCCACGGACGCGTCGAACGTGGCGTCGGGAGTGGCGATGGTCGCCATGACGAGTTTCGTGCGCCGAGTGAGGTCTCGGAATCGAATCGTGACCACGGCCCGCTTGCTGGTGTAGTCCACCGAGATCGAGGTGAGGTCGGCGGTCCGGTTGCCCCGCGAGGGGATGGGAAAGCCGGAATGGTCGAAGACGATGCTGTCGCGTCGATCATCCTGGTGCTTCCAGGTCTCAGCGGCAGCTCCGGTAGGGAGCAGCAACGTGGTCCCGATGATCAGGGACAGGGGTCCTATCAGGCGACGCATGGTGACCTCTCACAAAGCTGGAAGGCCAGCGTAAGTTCGTCTCGGCACCTGCGTTCGCGTTTTGGACGAACCGCTGGACAACCTTTTCCAGACCTCACCTGGTCGGTTGAGATATGACGATCACGGGCACTCATCCGGAGGTGGTGGCGATGGCGGCGGTGGACTTCGACGCGTTCGTCGCCGCCCGCTCGGCGGCGCTGCTGCGCACGGCCTATCTGCTCACTCGCGACCATGCGCTGGCCGAGGATCTGCTCCAAACCGCCCTGACCAAGGCGTGGTTCTCGTGGACGAAGATCCACGGCGATCCCGAGCGCGTTGTCGACAAGGTTCCAGACGGCGCGCCCACCGACCTCGGAGATGGCCGGATCGCGGTGGCCGTGTATGCGGAGAGCCCCGCCGCCGAGCGTGTCGGGAGCTACGACCTGTCCCGGCTGGTCGAGCGCGACGGACACCTCTGGCGATTCCGGACCGTCCACCGCGGCGGCGAGGGTGCCTGCTCGTTCATCGCGGAGGTCAGTGCCGAGGATCGCCCGGTACTCACGTACATCGTCGCCGACCGGGTGTCGGGCCAGGTGCGGACCCTCCTCGACGGTAAGGATGTCGGCGGCCTGATGGGCTCCGGTGGCGCCCATAGACGGCCCCATCGTCTGGCCCGGCGACCGGCGCGAGGTCGGGATCAGCGTCACCAAGGACAACCCCCGATCTCTCCTCGCCATCGCCGAGTACGAACGGGTCGACTAACCAGGCCCACCGGAGTGGACCGGACCGGCCGTGGTCGGCTGGATCTGCCCGGATAGAGTGGACGACTCCGCATTCGCGGCTCCACCGCCGTGGAGCGCAGAACCAGAGCACCGGCAGGAATCGGGGAACAAGGGCGTGTCGGAAGAATTCGTCGAGCGCGAGATCGCGACGGAGCAAGCGTTTGTCGACCGTGTCTACATCCAGTTGACGAAGTCGGCCGCCGCGGCCGCGAGCCTCGCCAAGGAGGGCCACAGCCGGGGCCGGCTGGGTCACGAGGGTGGCCTCGTCGAGCGCGACGCCATGGTCTTCCAGGCCGCGCGGCGGATCGCGCAACTCGACGCCGCACACGAGGGCCTGGTGTTCGGCCGACTCGACCTGCGGCCCGAATTGGACTCCGAGCCGCGCTACGTCGGCCGGATCGGTCTGCGTGACGACAACCGTGACTCGCTGCTGATCGACTGGCGAGCCCCGGCCGCCGCCGTCTTCTATCAGGCCACCGCCGCCACCCCCCAGAACGTCATCCGCCGTCGCGTGCTGCGCGCTGCCGGACGCGAGGTGGTCGGCGTCGAGGACGAACTCCTCGACGCCGAGGCGGAGACTGACCTCCCGATCGTGGGCGAAGGTGCGTTGATGGCTCAGCTCTCCCGGGCCCGCGACCGGTCGATGCACTCCATCGTCGCCACCATCCAGGCCGAGCAGGACCAGGCGATCCGTGCTCCCGCCAAGGGGGTGGTCTCCATCTCCGGTGGACCGGGCACCGGCAAGACGGTGGTGGCCCTGCACCGTGCGGCCTATTTGCTCTACTCCGATCGGCGCCGCTATGAAGGCGGTGGCGTGTTGGTCGTCGGCCCGTCGGGGGTCTTCATCCGCTACATCGAGCGGGTGCTGCCCTCGCTCGGCGAAACAGCGGTGGCGTTGCGATCCCTCGGCGAGGTCGTGGGCGGGGTGCGCGCCAGCCGGCACGACGAACCGGCCGTGGCGGCCGTCAAGGGCGCCGCGCGCATGGCCGAGGTGCTCCGGAGGGCCGCGCGGCAACAGCCCCCCGGGTCGCCCCGCGAGTATCGCGTCTTCTGGCGAGACGACGTGCTCGTGCTCGACGGCGCCCAGCTCGGTCAGCTGCGCCGGCAACTGCTCAGCCACGGCCGGCGCAACCGACAACTCCCCAAGGTCGCCACCACCTTGCTGGATGCGCTCTGGCGCCAGGTCAAGGGCGAGCGTGGCCGCGATCGCGGCCGCGCGGCGTTCGACGACGAACTGCTCTCCCGTACCGACTTCATCGACTTCGCCCTCGCCTGGTGGCCGCCCCTTGAGGCCGCCGACGTGCTCGGGTGGCTCAACGACGCGGACTTCCTGGCTCGGGTGAGCGACGGCGTCCTCACCGGCGAGGATCAGCGACTACTGCTCAAATCATGGTCGACCGCAGGCGAGGCAGCGGTAGGGGGGCTCTCCGTCGAAGACGTCCCGTTGATCGACGAGCTCCGCTATGCCCTGGGTGACGTGCCCGCACGGCACGAGGACGACCACGGCCTCGACGACTTCGTGGGCGGCGACCTGCAAGAGCTCACCACCGCCGCCGACCGCGAGTACGCACCCTCCGGCCGCGCCTGGTCGCCGCCCTCGCACCGGATCGAGGACGACGCGTTCGCGCACGTGCTCATCGACGAGGCCCAGGACCTGTCTCCCATGCAATGGCGGATGGTCGGGCGACGCGGGCGGACGGCGACCTGGACGATCGTCGGTGACCTCGCTCAGTCGTCGTGGCCGGAACCGGCCGAAGCGGCCGAGGCCCGAGCGGCGGCCCTCGAGGGTAAGGATCTTCACGAGTTCCACCTCTCCACCAACTACCGCAATTCCGCGGAGATCTACTCCTACGCGGCGGCCTACGCCCAACGGGTCGGGCTGGACGCCGACCTCCCCACCGCCGTACGCCGCACCGGCGTCGAGCCGACCATCATCGACTCCAACGACCTGCGCGGCACCGGCGACGTCGAGACCCTCACCCGGGAAGCGGTGCGCGCCATCGCCGGCGAGGTCACCGGCACGATCGGCATCGTCGTCCCGGTCGCCCGTCGTTCGGATGTCAACGCCTGGTTGGCGTCATGGGAGGAGTTCGCCGCCGATGCGCCGCACGCCCGCGCCTCGGTCGACTCGTCGATCTCGCCGTCGGGGGACGACCGGATCGTGGTGCTCACCGGCCTGGACACCAAGGGGCTGGAGTTCGACGGGATCGTGGTGGTGCGCCCCGAGGAGATCGAGGCCGAATCGGCCACCGGCCGCGCGACGCTCTACGTCGTGCTCACCCGCGCGACACAGCTACTCACGACCGTCTCCTGACACCGGCCGTCTCCTGACACGGGCCGTCTCCTGACACCGGCCGACTCCTGACACCGGCCGACTCCTGACACCGGCCGACTCCTGACACCGGGCCAGGCGGGCGTCGCCCTCGCCGTAGGGTAAGCGGCATGCCTGACGACGCGTCTCCCGCTGACCTCCTGGCGCGCGTGCAGGGGTACCCCGCGTGGGCATTGATTCGGCGTTCGGCGCCCTTCGGGCCGGCCCCGACGGTGAGCTTGTTCGGTGGCACACCCAGCACCGTCGACCGCATCACCGACATCCCGTTGGCGACCGGGGTACCCGACCGTGGGCCGCGCTTCGATCGCCTGGTGGCCATCCCCTTCCGGCAGGTGGCCGAGCGAGGCTTTGCCGCGCACGATGACGGGGCGCCACTGACCGTCGTCGACATCGCGGATCAGTCCGAGGTCCCCCTGGCGGACCTTCTCTCGGCTCTACCCGACGTCCCGGTGGATTTCACCGATCGCGGTGGTTTCGACACTGACGACGACGACTACGCAGGCCTCGTCGAGGCGATCATCCGCGACGAGATCGGTCAGGGCGAGGGCGCCAACCTCGTCATCGGCCGGCACTACCGCGCGGTCGTGGCCGACTGGGACGCCGATCGCGCGCTGACCGTCTTTCGCAGACTCCTCGAACGCGAACGCGGCGCCTACTGGACGTTCCTGTTCTTCACCGGCGAGCGCTACCTGATCGGGGCGAGCCCGGAACGACACGTGTCCGTCCACGGCGGGGACGTTCGCATGAACCCCATCTCCGGCACCTTCCGGATCCCGCGTGACCCCGACGCAGATGTGAAGGGCGATCTGCTCGACTTCCTGGGCGACGAGAAGGAGATCTATGAACTCTTCATGGTCGTCGACGAAGAACTGAAGATGATGTGCGACATCTGCACCGAGGGCGGCATGGTGTTGGGACCGTTTCTCAAGCCGATGACTCATCTGGTGCACACGGAATACCTCCTCGCCGGCCGCACTCACCGCGACGTCCGCGAGGTGCTCCGCGACTCGATGTATGCGGCGACCGTGACCGGTAGCCCCGTGGAGAACGCGTGCCGGTTGATCAAGGAGTACGAGACCGAGGGGCGCGGCTATTACGGAGCGGCGCTGGCGCTGTTCGGTCGCGACGCCAAGGGGCAACCCACCGCCGACAGCCCGATCGTCATCCGCACGGCCGATGTCTCGGCTGACGGACGCCTCACTGTCACCGCCGGCGCGACGCTGGTGCGCGACTCCGAACCCGTGCACGAGGTGGCCGAGACCCGCGCCAAGGCCGGTGGCATTCTGTCGGCTTTTGGACTCGTCGCCCCGGCCCCCGAACCCAGCATCGCCGTCGCGGATTTGGCGCGCGATGAAGACGTGCTGATCGCGCTACAGGCGCGCAACCGACGGTTGTCGACCTTCTGGCTCACCGACCAGGCGGGTGCCACTCCCGATTCCTCACTACGCGGGAAGCGGGTGCTGATCCTCGACGGCGAGGACGACTTCGTGAACATGCTGCGGCATGTGCTCGCGGTGTTGGGACTCGTCAGCGAGGTGGTCCGTCATGACCAGATCGATGCCGCCGTGCTCGACTCGCTGACGTCGTTCGACCTGGTCATCGTTGGCCCCGGGCCGGGCGACCCGCGCGACGACCACGACGTGAAGATGGTCAATCTGCGGGCGGCCGTCGACCGGTTGCTGACCGACGAGCAACCCTTCTGGGCGGTCTGCCTGGGGCATCAGGCGCTGTGCCACCGGCTGGGGCTCGAGCTCGACTTCAAGGACATCGTCTTCCAGGGCACCCAGTCGGCGATCGAACTGGGTGGCCGCACCGAGCGGGTCGGCTTCTACAACACCTTCGTCGGACGCGCAGCCGGCGGCGGCCTGCCGGACGGAGTGAGCGTCGATGCCGACCCGGTCACCGGCGACGTCCACGCGCTGATCGGGCCGCACTATCGTGGCGTGCAGTTCCACGCCGAGTCGATCCTCACTGAGCGTGGCTACGACCTGATCCACGACATCGTCCGCAGCCTTCTGCGCTGACTCGGCGAGCTGCGCGGACCGAGCTGTGCAGACAACCGGTTCCGGGTAGGGGATTCGTGAGACGCCGCGACTTGTGACGTGGCCCAATAGAACTGTGCTCCCCGACCACGACCTCCGGACCGCAAGGTGAAGACACTCCTCGTGTCCGCCGCGGCCGCAGGGTTCGCGTCGGCCCTGGTGCCGGTGGCCAATGTCGAGGTCTTCATCTCGATGGCGTCGACCGATGTGACGCACGTGGAGATCGTGCTGGTCTCTGCGCTGGCCGCGTTCGGCGTGACCGCCGGAAAACTGCTTTGGTATGCCGCGGGCACCCGTGGCACTCAGTCGGCGTGGATGCAGCGCAGGCTGGCCTCGGAGAAGACCGGCCGTCGTTACGCCCGGTTGCTGGCCGCGACCCAGGGCCGCCCGAGTCGGGCAGCAGGGATGGTGTTGCTGGCCGCCGTCACCGGTCTGCCGCCGCTGATCTTGATGTCCTTGGTCGCCGGGAGTGTTCGGCTGCGACTGTCGACCTTCGCGGCCGCCTGCGTCACCGGCAGGTTCCTCCGATTCGCCGCCATCGGGGCCGGTGTGACGACGCTCTTCGGGTGAGGAGAACGGTTAGGCTCTCGGGGTCGGCCGTCTCGGGGTCGAACCGGCGAGGGGGAGTGACACGATGGCTACGTGGGGTCGGCGCGGCGTGCGCACCGTCATCACCGTGGCCGTGGCGACCCTGATCTGTCTGCAACCCGACGCCATCACGCCCAGCACCGGCGAGCCCGCCAGTGCCGTCGAGCTGCCTGCTGCCGAGCCGACGCAGACGACGACGAAGCAGTCCGCCGCAGCGTCGCGTCGCCCCAACATCGTGTTGATCCAGCTCGACGACTTCTCCGACGACCTCACCCAGACCCTGCGTAGCGCGCGCACCATGCGCAAGCAGGGCGCGAGCTTCCGGCATTCATTCGTGGTCGACTCGCTGTGCTGCGTCTCGCGCGCCTCGACCTTCACCGGTCAGTACCCCCATCAGACGGGGGTACGCACCAATACCGACAATCTGCCCAACCCGGTGGGTCCGGTCGGCGGCTGGGCCGCTTTCCGGGACTACGGCAACTCGGCCCGACAGGTCGCGCTCCGCCTGCAGCGCGCCGGCTACCGCACCGGCTATACCGGCAAGTTCCTCAATCAGTATGAGATTCGCAATGGACAGGTGCCCCCCGCGGTTCCGGGTTGGTCGGAGTTCAACGTGCTGCTCGGTTCGGCCTACGACGGGTGGGGGTTCGTCAGCACCCGCCGGGTCGCGGGCGGGGGGATCACTTTCGACACCCATCCCGCACCGCCGGCCACCGCCTCGGCCGCCGAGAAGGACCGCGCCTATGCCGGCACTGCGATCGCCGACTTCGCGCTGAGCTTCGTACGCCGTCACGAGCGCGACGCGGCGCCCTACTTCCTGCAGGTCGCGCCCTATGCGCCCCACAACCGGGTGTCGCCCCAGGGCGCCTACCCGGGTGATCCGCTGTTCCCTCCGGCGTTCCGCGATCGGCCCGGCCCGACCCGACTGCTCGGCAATTGCGGCCGGATCTCGTGCGCCAAGCTGACCGTCGCGGACCTGCCCGGGTGGGGCGACCGGGGAGCCGACCTGCGGCCGCGCCGAACCAACGGCGGCCTCGCTCCGGCGTGGAACCCCCAGAACCGCACCCTGTCCCGGGGCACGGCCACCCGCGATCTGCGCAACCGCGCCAGGATGGCGCAGTCGGCGGACCGGATGATCCGCCGGATCCTCAACCGGGTCGGGCCCCATACGTATGTCATCCTCACCTCCGACAACGGACTCCACCTCGGCCAGTTCGGGCTGGCACGGGGCAAGGGCACGCCGTACGACGTCGACGTGCGGGTGCCGCTGCTGGTGGTGGGTCCCGACGTCGAGCCGGGGCGACGCAAGGAGTTGGTCACCAACATCGACCTCGCTCCCACGATGGAGCGGCTGGCTGGTCTGCGACCTGCGGCCTATCGTTCTGGCCGTTCGTTCGTTGCGGCGCTGAAGAACCCCACCCGGCGTCGCAACGGTTACGCCTTCTTCGAGCACACCTATGCGCCTTCGCTGGCCGAAGACCCTGACGTGCCGTTCGCGGGCGGGACGATGGATCTGATCCCCAGCTACGTCGCCGTGCGCACCCGTGACCAACTCCTGGTCCGCCTCGATCTCGACCCGTCGTGGACCGGCACCGACTATGCCTGGGAGTTCTATGACTACTCCCGCCGTGGGATTCGAGCACCGCAACCTCTTCGCGGCCAAGAAGTATGCCGACGACGTTCGGCGGCTGCGGGGCAAGCTGAAGCGGTTCGCAGCGTGTGGCGAGGTGCACGGCAACGCCCGGGTGCCGAAGGCGTGTCGTCGGCTGCCCCTCAACTGACCTGCCGGTCGTCAACCGGACCGGGTGGGGCCCCGGCGGCCGACCGATAGATTGACCCGGTGCCTGTCCCGCGCGTCGTGGTGGTCGACCACTACGACTCCTACACCTACAACTTGGTGCATCTGATCGCGGGCGTCACGGGGGTGTTGCCGACCGTCGTGCAGCACGATGCGACGACTCTCGCAGAGGTCCTCGACCACGATCTCGTCGTCCTGTCTCCCGGTCCCGGACACCCTGCCGTCCCTGCTGATTTCGCCATCGGCGGTGAGATTCTGCGCGCCGCCACCCGCCCGGTGCTGGGGGTGTGTTTGGGAATGCAGGGGCTCGTGACGACGTACGGCGGGGTGGTCGACCGGGTCGAGCCCGCGCACGGTGAGGTCGTGGCCGTCCGTCACGACGGGCGTGGGGTTTTCGCCGGGATCCCCGAGCCGCTGCAGGTCGTGCGCTATCACTCGCTCGCGGCGGTGGAGGTCCCCGACAGCTTGGAAGTCACCTCCCGCACCGACGACGGAGTCGTCATGGGGGTGCGGCATCGGACGCTGCCGCTCGAGGGAGTGCAGTTCCACCCCGAGTCGATCCTGTCCGAGTACGGCGCTGCGCTGGTCGGCAACGCTGTTTCCTGGGCCATCGGGTGGGCCGCCACCGGTGCGACGCGGCCATGAGCGACCAGGAGGCCGTCGAGGAGCGGTTCGCCGAGATCGCCGCCGGGGCACCCCGTTGTTTCTGGCTCGATGGAGGCGGGGCGCGCGAGTGGTCCGGGCGGCGGTCGATGATCGGCTGGCTCGATGACGACGCCGTCTCCGTGAGCTATGACGCGCGGACCGGCGAGGTGACCCGGCATGCCGGGGGGCGCGCCACCGTGGTCGGCCGCGACGTCTTCGACGCCCTGCGGGTTGAATTGGAGGCGGGCGAGGCAGGGGATCACTGGGTCGGCTACTTCGGGTATGCCGCCCGGCCGGATCTACCCGCCACTTTCGCCCCGGCCGGCGACGCGAGGCTGCCCGACGCGGTCTGGATGAGGGCGCAGCACTTGGAGTTCTTCACCCACGCCGTGCCTCGAGCCGACCAGCCGGCTACGCCCGGGCGGGTGTCCGACGCGGAACCGGTCTCCGCGGACTACGCCGGAGCGTTCGCCGCCGTCGTCGAGCAACTTCGCGCGGGCAACTCCTATGAGGTCAACCTCACCCATCGCCTCGGGTTGAACTCGGACCTCGAGCCGGTTGCGGCCTATCGAAGGCTCCGCCGGCTCAACCCCGCCCCCTACGCCGGGTTCCTACAGCACGATGTTCCCGGACACACCGCCTGGCTGCTCAGTTCCTCGCCGGAACGGTATGCCGTCATCGGCGCCGACCGGTGCATCGAAACCAAACCGATCAAGGGCACCACTCCGCGTGGCGCGACACCGGAGGAGGACGAACGACAGCGGACCGCCCTCGCCACCGAAGCGAAGTACCGCGCTGAGAACCTGATGATCGTCGACCTGCTCCGCAACGATCTGTCGATGGTGTGCGACCCCGGGACGGTGAGCGTTCCGGCCCTGATGGAGGTGGAGTCGTATCAGAACGTCCACCAGCTCGTGTCCACGGTGCGTGGCCGGCTGCATCCCGATGTCGACACGATTGGCGCGCTTCGTGCGCTGTTTCCTGCGGGATCGATGACCGGGGCGCCCAAGCTGCGCACCATGCAGATCATCGCTGACGTCGAGTCGTCGGCGCGGCAGGTCTACTCGGGAGCCTTCGGCTGGATCTGTGCCGACGGCCGGGCCGATCTGGGGGTGGTGATCAGATCGCTGATGACCTCCGGCGACGGGCGCTACCTGCTGGGCACCGGCGGCGGCATCACCGTGCGTTCGGACTGCGCTGAGGAGTATGCCGAGGCTGGCTGGAAGGCCGCTCGCCTGCGGTCGGTCTTCGGCGGCTAGGGCGCTCGATCGACCGCCGAGCAGGGCACGCAATCGTGCATGGCGCACGATTCCCACCCTCCGCGGCAGTAATTCAGGGCTCAAATCGTGCATGGTGCGCGGTATGCACTTCTGGTGCACGTGGCCGCAACCCCTCGATCCGCCGCCGCAGCTCCTCGGCTTCGATCGGATGCGGGTGGAGGTCGAGTGCTCGGTGCAGGTCCGCAATGGCGTCGTCGATTCGTCCCAGTCGTTCGAACGCATCGGCGCGGGCGACCCACAGGTAGTGATACTCCGCTAACTCCGGGATCAATGACTCGAGGACGACGAGCGCCTGCGCGGGCTCCCCCGCCATCGACTGCGCGACCGCCCGGTTGAGCCGGTTGATGCCGCTGGGGTGCAGTGCGACGAGAGCGTCGTACCAGCGCAGGATCTGCCCCCAGTCGGTGTCTTCCCAGGTCGGCGCCATGGCGTGGCAGGCCGACAGAGCGGCCTCGATCTGAAAGCTGCCGAGCCGGCGTTGGCGAAGGGCCTGACGGAGTCGCTCGCGGCCCTGCGTCATCAGTTCGCGGTCCCACAGTGCCCGGTCCTGGTCGGCCATCAGCACGACCCGGCCGCGGGTGTCGACCCGCGCGGCGCGACGGGCATCGGTGAAGTCCATCAGCGCCGAGAGGCCGAGAACCTCCGGGTCGGTAGGTGCCATCCGCGCCACCAAGGAGGCCAGCCAGCGGGCCTCGTCGCAGGCGTCGCCACGGATCAGCGCCGACCCGTGGTCGTGCGACGTATGCCCGGAGGTGAAGGTCAGGTAGATCACGTCGAGGACGGGTGCAAGCCGCTCCGACCAGTGCTCGGGCTCGGGGATCTCGAAGGGCACGGCGTTGGCGGCCAGCTTGGTCTTGGCCCGGGTCAGCCTGCGGGTCATCGTGTCGGTGCGAGTGAGGAACACCTTCGCGATCTGCTCGGTCGACAGGCCGTTCACCGCCCGCAGGGTCAGGGCCACCTGCGCCTCCGTCGACAAACTCGGGTGACAGCAGCCGAACAGCAGAGCGAGTTGATCGGTCTCAGCGGCAACGTCGGGTGCCTCGCCTCGGCTGTCGACCGCTACCTCGTGCGCGGCCAGCAGTGGAGCCCGGTCGACCCAGCGGCCGTGTTGCCGGAGGCGGTCGATCGCGCGGCGCTGCGCTGCCGTCCACAGCCAACCGCCGGGATTGTCGGGCGGGGCGAGCCGCCAGGAAGGGACGGCGGCGGCGAACGCCTCGGCCGCGCAGTCCTCGGCCAACGCGAGGTCGCCGTAGCGCCGGGCGAGCCGAGCGACCAGCGTAGGCCAGTGATCGGCGAACGCGGCGGCCACCGTTGAGGCCCGCGCCGATCCGCCGGTCACTGGCCGCTGGCTCACTGCATCCCGCTGAGGTCCATCACCGGTCGGACCTCGATGATGCCGTTGCCGGGCACCTTGCGCGCCCACTCCAAGGCGGCATCCACATCGGCGACGTCGATCAGATCGAAGCCGCCCAGGACCTCCTTGGTCTCGGCGAAGGGGCCGTCGGTCATCGAGGTGCGCCCGTCGGTGGTCCGCAGAGTCGTCGAGGTCTCCGGAGGCTGCAGGGGTGCGCCGGCGACGGAGATCCCGGCTTCCTCCATCTCCTTGGCCAACGCCACCCACGCCTGGAACTCGCAGGCAGCCTCGGGGGAGTCCTCGGCAGGCTGCGTTGCGGGGTCGTACCAGTACTGGAGCAGAAACTGCATGTTGTGTCCTCTCGGTGATGGCGGCACCTGCTGCCGCCGCTACTGGTTGGTCGTTCGGCGGTCAGGGAATCGGACAGTTCGGGTCGGCTCAGGTACGGACCAGCGTAGGGTCGGGCTGGCCGGGGAGGCTGAGCTCCAGCCGGGCCCCGCCACCGGGGGCCGCCATCGCGGTCACCGTGCCCCCGTGTCGTTCGGTCACCTGGGCCACGATCGACAGCCCGAGGCCGGAGCCGGGCATGCCGCGAGATTCCTCGGAGCGGTAGAACCGCTCGAAGACATGCGGACGGTCGACGTCGTCGATACCGGGGCCGTCGTCGTCGACCCGGAAGGTTCCGTCGACCAAGCTCACCCGGATCGTGCCCCCGTCGGGGCTCCACTTCGCGGCATTGTCGAGCAGGTTGGCGACAGCGCGCTCAAGCGCGGCGTCCTCGCCCCGCACCCACCAGGGCGCCACGTCGATCTCGAAGGACACTCCCGGGGCCCGTCGGCGCACGCGGGAGACCGCCCGCTCGACGACGTCGGCCAGGTCGACCTCCTCGACAGTGGTGGCGCGCGGCTCGTCGCGCGCCAGTTCGACCAGGTCCTGGATGAGGGTGGTCATCTCTTCCATCTGCGCCCGCAGATCGGAAAGCATCTCGGCACGTGCCTGCGGCGACACCGGATGAGTTCCGTCGTTCGCTGCGGCGTCGATCTGAGTGAGCAGGTCGATGTTGGTGCGCAGGGACGTGAGGGGCGTGCGGAGTTCGTGACTGGCGTCGGCGACCAACCGGCGCTGGCGATCGCGGGAGGCCTGTACCGCGGCGAGCAGTTGGTTGTAGGCCGCAGCGAGCCGCGCGACCTCGTCATCACCCTCGGCGGGTAGCGGTGTGAGGTCCTCGGTGCGGGCGCTCTCCTCGATCGCTGAGGTCAGTCGTCGTACAGGGCGAAGTCCGTTGCGAGCCACCGCCCAGCCGGCCACTCCCGCCCCGATGACCCCGATCACCCCGAAGATCAACAGCACGGCCCCCAGCTTCGACAAGGTGCGGTCCTGCTGCTCCATCGACTGCGCGATGGCCAGCGCCTGTCCGTCACCGGATGGCACCGCGGCGACGCGGTAGCGCACACCGTCGCGGGCGTCGGTGGCGGTGCGTAGCGAGTAGGGTTCCTGGCCGCGGGCGACGGCGAGCTCGGGAGCCCCCAGGTCGGGTGCGCTACCGGGGTCGGCGGGAAAGACCGCACCGCGGGAGGTCACGAAGGCGATCCGGACGTCGGCGGCGCCGAGTACCGAGGTGGTGATGTCGGTCTGGGTGGTGATGGTGGCCAGAGCGGGCGACGCGGCCGCGGCGCGGGCTCGACTCAACAGCGACTCGTCGAGGGAGTCCTGCATCTGCATCCGCACCGTCACGTAGGCGCCGAGTGCGACCACCGACAAGGCGATGGCGACAGCGAGAGTCGTGAGCACGGTCACCCGTGAGGCGAGTGATCGCCGGTAGTGCCAACGCTGGTCCAACCAGCGCACCGCCATCGGGTCAGGCCTCCTTGAGCACGTAACCCACGCCGCGCACCGTGTGGAGCAGCCGTGGTTCTCCCTCGGCCTCGGTCTTGCGGCGCAGGTATCCGACATAGACCTCGAGCGAGTTCGCGGTGGTGGGGAAGTCGTAGCCCCACACCTCCTCCAGGATGAAGGAGCGATCCAGCACCCGCCGCGGTCGGCGGAGGAACATTTCCAGAAGCGTGAACTCGGTGCGGGTGAGCTCTATCGCCCGATCGCCGCGTCGGACCTCACGCGAGGCGAGGTCCATCGAGAGCCCGGCGAACTCGAGGTGTTCATCGCCAGCCTCGTCGATGGAGGCCACTCGGCGCAGGAGGGCCCGGAGCCGTGCGAGTAGTTCGGCCAGCGCAAAAGGCTTGGTGAGATAGTCGTCGGCCCCGGCGTCGAGGCCTTCGACCCGATCGCCCACGGCGTCGCGCGCGGTGAGCACGAGGATCGGAACGTCGTTGCCGGCCGCGCGCAAGGCCTTCGTCGCCTCGATGCCGTCCAGGCGAGGCATCATCACGTCCATCACCACGACATCCGGGGTGGGGGCACTGCCCGTCGCGGCCAACGCCTCGGCGCCGTCGGCAGCCAGCCGTACCTGATAGCCGTTGAACTCCAGCGACCGTCGCAGCGACTCACGTACCGCCTTGTCGTCATCGACCACCAGCACGCACGGCGCGCCGACCGGGGCTCCGGAGGCGCCAGAGGAGGGAGCGTTCACAGCGTCACTGTGACAGGTCATCCTGAATCGTGGCTGAGATGCATGCAGCAACAGTCGGCGATGACGTCCCCATCCGCCGGCCTACCTGCGGCCCCTTCCGGACGTGTGTCAGATGAAGAACTGACCGTTGGACTCGTTGGCCTCACCGAGGAAGGTCGCCACGCCGCCGAACTCCACCCCGCTGATCAGGTCTTCCTCACGAATCCCGAGCAGATCCATGGTCATCGTGCACGCCACCAACCGGACACCGGAGGTCCGCGCCGCATCGATCAGGTCGTTGAGACTCGGCACGTTGTGGTCACGCATGACCTTCTTGATCATCGCCGGACCGCCGCCGAGCAGGTTCAGCGTGGACAGCGGCAGCGATCCGGGGCCGGACGGCATCATCACGCCGAAAGCCCGCTCCAGCGGGGTCTTCTCGGTCTTCGGCGCATCTTCCCGTTTGAGCGCGTTGAGCCCCCAGAACGTGAAGAACATCGAGACCTCATCCCCCATCGCGACGGCGCCGTTGGCGATGATGAAGGCAGCGAGCAGCTTGTCGAGATCGCCGGAGAAAACCACGAACGACTTCTTGTTCTTGATTGTGGCTGCGGCGTCGGACAGCGGGACCCCACCTTTGCGGAACCGGGCCCGGAAGCCCGCACCCTCGGGGGTCAGCTCGACCAATTCGTGCCCGTTGCGCTGTGCCCAGGCCGGTGCGTCCAACCCGAACCCCGGGTCGGACACATGCGCGACGATCTCGTCCCCTGGGGCGAGGGTGAGAATGGTGGAGCTCAGACGCATGATCGGCCCCGGGCAGGCAAGGCCCGTGCAATCCAGATCGATGGTCGTGCCACCCGGCCCCGGCAGCGGCGCCGAGCCCTCCTCGGCGTAGGAGATGATCGGTGTGCTCAGCTCGACGGAGCCCGGGTCGACATCGTGGAAGGCTCGGAACGTGGTCGATCCCCCGGACAGCGTCTTGACGTCAGCGAACCCACGTTGCGCCAGCGACCGGTAGGCCAGGTAGGACCGGAAGCCGACGGCGCAATACAGCCGAATGGGCGTGCTTCTGTCCCAGCTCTCCTGGGCTTCGCGCAGGGTTTTGAGTGGCACGTTCTCGGCTCCGGGGATATGCCAGATGCCGAATTCGTCCGGCCCTCGCACGTCGATGATCCGGACGCCCTGCGTGGCCTCGGGGTAGTCCTCGGAGTACCAGAGCGCGAGGTCGCCGGCGAGAACGTTCGAGGCCACGAAACCGGCCATGTTGACCGGGTCCTTGGCGCTGCCGAACGGTGGGGCGTAGGCGAGTTCGAGGTGCTCCAGATCGTGCACGGTCATTCCGGCGCGAATCGCGGTCGCGAACACGTCGAGCCGTTTGTCGACCCCGTCGAACCCGGCGATCTGCGCGCCCAGAAGTTTTCCGTCGCTCGGTGCGAACAGCACCTTGACGTGCATCATCGCGGTGTCGGGGTAGTACCCCGCGTGACCGTGAGGGTGCGTCGAGACCGTTCGGTATTCCAAGCCGGCATTGGTGAGTTGCTTCGCAGATGCGCCGGTGCCGCCAGCGACCATGTCGAAGACCTTCACCACTGAGGTGCCCTGCACCGAACCGAACGTCGTGTCGCGCCCGCAGATGTTCTCTGCGGCCACGCGCCCCTGGCGATTGGCCGGCCCGGCAAGCGGAATGAGCCACGAGTCGGGCAGGATGGTGTGCCTGACCTCGACCGCGTCACCGGCGGCCCAGATGCTGGGATCGGAGGTGCGCATCTGCTGGTCGACCGCGATCCCGCCCCGCGTGCCCAACTCGATGCCAGCCGCCTCGGCTAGTTCCGCGCTCGGACGCACGCCTGCCGCCATGATCACCATGTCCGTTTCGATGAACGTGGTGTTCTTGAGCTCCACCTGAGTTCGGCCGTTCGCCTTCGTCGTGAACGCCGCCGCAGCGGTGCCGAGGTGCAGCTTCACTCCGTGCACCTCGATGTACTTCTCCATCGCGCGGGTCATCTCGTGGTCCAGCGGCGGCATGATCTGGTCCGCCATCTCGACGACCTCGACCTTCACCCCGCGCTCGTGCAAGTTCTCGGCCATCTCTAGGCCTATGTAGCCAGCGCCGATCACCACCGCGTGTTGGACCCCGCCGGTGCGTGCGCGGTCCCCGTCGCCGTCGACGGCGCGCTTGATGACGTCCATGTCACCGATCCGGCGCAGCACGTACACCGACGCCAGGTCAATGCCCGGCAACGCCGGTTTCAAGGGCACGGCTCCCGGGGTCAACGCGAGTGCGTCGTACGGCTCGTCGTACTCCTCGGCAGTGTCGAGCACGCGGGCACGCACAGTCTTGGCCTCCCGGTCGATCGACACGATCTCGACGCCGTTGCGGACGTCGATATCCAGGGCCTCGCGAAGGCTCTGGGGGGTCTGCAGGAGAAGGCGATCACGGTCCTTGATGGTCTCGCCGATGTGGTAGGGCAAACCGCAGTTCGCGAACGAGACGTGGTGGCCTCGTTCGAACACGACGATCTCGGCGAACTCATCGAGGCGACGGGCGCGCGCCGCCAAAGACATGCCTGCCGCGACTCCACCGACGACCACGATCTTCATGTGCAGCTCCTCACTTCTGGGGCGGCCGCCCAGACGGGTATGGAGAGGCCGTGGCGGGCGGGTTTCATTGCCGATGACGGCAATGGACTCCCAGCCTGTCATATACCACCGGGGGTATGTATACCGCGGTCAGCCAGAGTCCGATCTGCACCATGGCGATGTCTGTTGCACCGCCGTTGCACTTCCGCTGCGTGAGGTCGGGGCGCGTCGCTATCCGGTCGCGCGAGCCGCTTGACCGGCGCGAGCGCCGTACTTCCCGCCGAACATGCAGGCGTGCACGAGAAGCGGGAACAGTTGGTGCAGCCCGACCCGCTCGCGCCAACCGTCGGTCAGCGGCGACATCTCCAGGTAGCTGTCCATGACCCGCCCCAGGTTGGGCAGGCCGAACAGCGCGAGCATGGCCAGGTCTGCCTCACGGTGTCCACCGTAGGCGGCGGGGTCGATCACCCACGCCTGTCCGTCGGCGCCCCAGATGACGTTGCCGTTCCATAGATCGCCATGAAGGCGTGAGGGGCTTTCTTCGGGGAGCAGGTCGGTGAAGCGGCCGACGGCGGTCTCGACGGCCTGAGCATCCTCGATCGTGATAGCGCCGCGGTCCCGTGCCAGTTTGAGATAGGGCAGCACGCGGCGAATGGCGTAGAACTCCGCCCAGGTGTCGGCGGGCCGGTTGGGCAACGGCAACCGGCCGATGAAGCCGTCGGTGTCGGCGCCGTAGGCCGCTGCGCCGGCGGCATGCGTGCGGGCGAGAGCTTCGCCGAAGGCCGAGGCCGCTTCGGCGGTCGTCTTGCCGGCCTCGACCCAGCGCAGGATGACGCAGTCGTCCGCCGCCGCCAACACGGCGGGAGCCGGCACGCCGCCCTCGACCTCAGCCAGCCAGCCGAGTCCGCGCGCCTCGGCTGCGAAGAAGCCATCGGGCGTCTGCGCAAGGGTCTTCATCAGCGCGGTGGTGCCGTCGCTGAGGCGGAGTTTGGTGGCGGTGGCGATGTCACCACCGGCAACGGGCGCCGTGGCGACCACGGCGCGCCCCAAGAGGTCCTCCGCGCGGCGTGCGACGCTCGGCAGTCGGGTCATCGGACACCGGCAGCAGGCGAGGCTCCGCCTGCGCCATCGCTCAGGCGATCGCGGACAGCGCTCACCACGCCGTCGGCTGTGCGTTCGATCATGGCCAGCACCTCCTCGAATCCGTCGCGACCACCGTAGTACGGGTCGGGCACGGGTGCGCCCGGGTTCATGGGATCGAAGTCACCGAACAGGCGCAACCGCTCCAAGCCGCCGTGGCCCGCGAGCTCGCGTAGGTGGTCGCGGTTGGCGTCGTCCATGGCCAAGATCAGGTCGAAGACCGCGAACCAGGACCCGTCGACCTGCTGGGCCTGGTGGCCAGAGGGGTCATAGCCGGCTGCGCGCAGCGCCTGGGCTGCGCGGGGATCCATCGGGTTCCCCACATGCCAGCCACCGGTTCCGGCGCTCGCGACCTCGACCAGGTCGCCGAGGCCGGCCTCGCGCAAGCGGTCACGGAGCACCACTTCGGCCATCGGCGAGCGACAGATGTTGCCCAGGCAGACCGCCGCAATGCGGTAGCCGACGCGTTGCTCAGCGGGAGCGGACATCGATCAGTCGTCGTCGAGAACAGCGCGAGTCAGGCTGGTGACCAGGGCGATCACGATGCCTCCGGCCATGGCCCACCAGAAGCCGTCGACGTGAAAGCCGAGGTCGAAGCCGTCCGCGATCCACTCGGTCAGCAGCAGCATCAGCGCGTTGATGACGATCAGGAACAGACCGATCGTGAGAATGATGAAGGGGATGGAGAAGATCTTGACCACCGGCTCGACGATCGAGGTGACCAATCCGAGGATGATCGCGACCAACAGCACCGGCCACGCTTTTTCCTGGAGCTCGAGCAGTCCGGAGCTGGGTCCGTCGAAGTTCACGCCGGGCAGCAGCCACGCGGTGACGGCAAGCGCCACCACATTGCTGATCAGCCACGTCAGGATGCGCATGCGGCGATCCTAGTCGGCGGCTCCTCAGGCGCGCTCGGCCGATTCGGGGCGTGGGATGCCGAGGGCTTCGACGATGGCTCCCTCGGCGCCGTCGAGATGAGCGTGGAGCTCGGCGGCGGCCGCTTCCACGTCGCCGCTCTCGAGCAGTGACAGGAGATGCGCATGCGTGTGGGCCTGGTCGTGTGCGTTGCGGCGCATCCGGTCGATCTGCGCGAGGGCGACCCTCAGCTCCCCGACCAGTGAGCTGGCCATGGCGACCAATCGGGGCGATTCGGTGAGCCCCACCAGACTCACGTGCAACGCGAGGTGGCGCTCGTTGAGCTCCTGATAGGAGGCGCCCGCGTCGACGGCGGCGGCATACCCGCGCAGCGCCTCACGCACTGCTTGGCGGGCCGACTCGGAGGCCGTTGGCCAGTGGCGCGCCCCGGCCTCCTCGAGGATCATCCGGGCCTGGCAGACATCGCGGATGGACTCAGGGTCGGGGGAGGTGACCGAGACGCCCCGGTGCGGCTCGCGGGTGGCGATGCCTTCGGCGACCAGGATGCCCAGCGCCTCGCGCAGGGTCGACCGGGAAACGCCCAGGGAGTCGGCGAGGGCGACCTCCCGCAGCGGGGTGCCCGACTCGAGTTCGCCGTCGAAGACCGCGCGGCGCAACTCGTCGGCCACCCGGTCGACCGTGGAGGCGTGGGTGAGGCTGAGCGTGCCGAACGGGTCGGTCATGGCGACATTGTCGCCGACCCGGGCAGATGCGTGCATTTGTCAGATTGTCGGACAATCTGTGACTATGCTGCTCGAACCGTCGAGACCAGGTGGGGGGAACCATGACCAACGCGCGAACCAGCCAGCACGGCCGGAGCAGCCAGCCCAGCCGGCGCAGCCACGACTGTGGACCTGCCCTGGCCGCGATGCAGAGGTTGCCCTGGGGCAACCACTACCTCGCCGTCGAACCGCTGCACTTCCGGATCGACTACGCCATCAATCCGTTCATGGATGTCACCGATCAACCCGATCCGGCGCTGGCGCTGGCGCAGTGGCGCACGCTCGTCGCAACGATGCGCGCGCTCGGCGCCCGCGTCGATGTGATCGACCAGCGCGAGGATTCCCCCGACATGGTCTACGCGATGAACCTCGGTCTCGGCGTCGTGGCCGCCGACGGCTCCTCGCAGCTCACGCTGTCGCACATGCGATTTGCCCAGCGCCGTATCGAGACCCTCACCGCCGCCCCTTGGGCTGAGGCCCACGGCTATACGACGACGTACATCGGCCGCGACGGGGTCGGCGCCCACTTCGAAGCCGGGGATGCCTTCGCGTTCGGCGGCGACCTGCTCGTGGGCTACGGCCCGCGCACCGAGGAGCTCGGGCTGAAGCACCTGGCCACCGGTCTCGGGGTAACGGTGCGGGGATTCCGGATCGCCCACCCCGGCATGTACCACCTCGACCTCGCCTTCTGTCCGATCTCGCCCACCCGTGCGATCGTGTGCCCCGACGCCTTCGACCCAGAATCGGCCCGGGCCTTGCTCGCCGTGATCCCCGAGCCACTGGTGATCACGGAGGAAGAGGCGCTGACGACCTTCTGTGCCAACTCGATCGTGATCGGTCGCACAGTGGTCATGCCACGTGCCGGTGCCATGGGTTGCCCCGCGCGGATCCGTGCGCAACTCGTCAGGTGGGGGTTCGACGTGCTCGAGGTCGAGGTCGGCGAGTTCCACAAGGGTGGCGGATCGGTCCGCTGCCTGACGAACCCCGTCGATTGGCGCATCGGACGAGACCTACGTGTCGTGCCGGGTGGTGCACGTCGTTCTGCCCTGACGCGACCTCGCCCGTGTCGGGGTGGGGAGGTTGGCCCCGCGTCGGGGTGGGGAGGCTAGCCTCGCGTCGTGGTGACCTTCGGTGGCACCGAGGTGATGCTGCTCGCCGCAGCCCTGTCCGGTGTCGTGTTCGTGGCGGCGACAATGCTGGCCGCTCGTCGGATGGGCTGGCTGGGCGCGATCGCCCTCACCGGGTTCGTGTGGTCGATCTTCCTGATCGCCGTCGCCACGCTGGTGCCGGCCCAGGGGCCGCCGGGATACCTGCAACCCGAGGACGTGCAGACCGTCTGCTCCTTCGACATCGGTGGGCCGGCCCCGGAGGGCTTCGGGATCTTCGGCGGCACGCAGCGAGCACTCAACACCCTGCTCTTCGTACCGTCGGGGGTGCTGTTGGTCGTGGCGTCGGCTCGGTGGCGAATCGGCTGGATCCTCGCGCCGCTGGGGCTTCTCGCGCTCGCGTCGTACTCGGTGGGGATCGAGATCGCGCAACTCGAACTCGCCCGGATCGACCGCTCCTGTGACGCCACCGATGTCGTCGACAACACGACCGGGGCCGCGCTCGGCTTCGCGATCGGCCTCGTGCTGATCGTGATCCTGCGACCGTGGCGGCATCGTCGACCGCGGACCAGCCGAGGAGTGTGATCGCCTACGGCTGCTCGCCGCTCCGCCGGACCGTCCATGCCCGATCAGACCCGCTCGGACCGGTTCGCATCGGTTGGACCGTGCCCGCCGCTGCCGGGTAGGTTTGTGAGCGAGACCACAGTCGGTCTCCGCCACGAAGGCCGCGTTCGGCGCACCACCCCCGCACCGAGCGGCGACCGTTCCAGCAGTCAGCGAGACCCAGGGACACCCCCGCGGGCGGCGACGAGAAGGAGTGAGACGTGACCCACGCCGATTTCGGTCCCGACCTGGCCCAGGTCTTTGGACCGGCCGCCAACGACGGCGGCCCCGATCTGGTCCAGTTGCTCACCCCCGAGGGGGAGCGTCGCGAACACCGCGAGTTCAGCTTCGATGTCTCCGGACGAGACGAGGCAGAAGTGATCCGTGGCTTCTACCGCGACATGGTGCTGGTCCGTCGTCTCGACATCGAGGCGACCGCCCTGCAACGACACGGCGAGCTTGGCCTCTGGGCGCAACTTCTGGGCCAGGAGGCCGCCCAGATCGGCGCCGGTCGTGCCCTGCGTCCCCAGGACTTCGTCTTCCCGACCTACCGCGAGCACGGGGTGGCCTGGTGTCGCGGCATCGACCCGCTCGACTTGCTCGGCCTCTATCGCGGTGTCGATCAGGGCGGCTGGGACCCCAACGAGGCCAACTTCGGGCTCTACACCATCGTGATCGGCGCCCAGACCCTGCACGCCACCGGCTATGCGATGGGTGTCCAGCGGGACGGCTGTGTCGGCACCGGCGACCCCGAGCGGGACACCGCCGTCGTTGCGCACTTCGGCGACGGTGCGTCATCGCAAGGCGACGTCAACGAGGCCTTCATCTTCGCAGCGTCCTACAACGCCCCCGTGGTGTTCTTCTGCCAGAACAACCAGTGGGCCATCTCCGAGCCGATCCAGCGACAGACCAGGATCCCGCTCTATCAGCGGGCGCTCGGGTTCGGGTTCCCAGGCGTCCGGGTCGACGGCAACGACGTGCTGGCGACCTATGCCGTCACTCAGGCAGCACTGCAGCGAGCCCGCGACGGACAGGGGCCGACCCTGGTCGAGGCCTACACGTATCGGATGGGCGCACACACCACCACCGACGACCCCACCCGCTACCGACTGTCCGCCGATGTCGAACACTGGAAACTGAAGGATCCGATCGCTCGCGTGGAGGTCTATCTCAAACGCAACGGCCTGGCCGACGCCGACTTCTTCGACGACATCGCCAACGAAGCCAACGCGTTGGGCGAGCGGATGCGCGCCGGCTGCAAGGCGCTGCCCGACCCGAGCCCGCTGTCGATCTTCGAGCACACTTATGCGGAGATCACACCCGAGTTGGAGACCCAGCGCGACCAACTCGCGGCCTACCTCGACTCCTTCGACACCGAGGGAGAGTCGGTCCGATGAACGCCTCAACGACCCAACGGATCACCCTGGCCAAGGGCCTCAACGCCGGCCTTCGCAAGGCGATGGAGAACGACCCCAAGGTGTTGTTGATGGGAGAGGACGTCGGCAAGCTCGGCGGTGTCTTCCGGATCACCGACGGTCTCCAGAAGGACTTCGGTGAGGACCGAGTGATCGACTCGCCGCTCGCCGAATCCGGCATCGTCGGAACCGCCGTCGGGATGGCTCTGCGTGGATACCGCCCCGTGGTGGAGATCCAGTTCGACGGCTTCGTCTACCCCGCCTATGACCAAATCGTGTGTCAGGTCGCCAAGCTGCACTTCCGCAGCCGCGGTCGCCAGAAGATGCCGATGGTGATCCGGATCCCGTTCGGCGGCGGCATC
This sequence comes from uncultured Actinomycetota bacterium, assembly GCA_963781605.1. Taxonomy (GTDB): domain Bacteria; phylum Actinomycetota; class Actinomycetes; order Propionibacteriales; family Nocardioidaceae; genus Nocardioides. The sequence goes on along the minus strand of CAWAGO010000005.1, from coordinate 1,109,164 downwards.
GGCGCGGTCGAGCACCACTCCGAATCCCCCGAGGCCCAGTTCGCCCATACGCCCGGACTCAAGGTGGTCGCGTGCTCCAACCCGGTCGACGGCTACTGGATGATTCAGCAGGCCATCGCCGCGGACGATCCGGTGATCTTCTTGGAGCCGAAGCGTCAGTACCACGCCGACAAGGCCGAACTCGATCTGACCGCGGCTCCGCCGCCGCTGTTCACCTCACGGGTGGCGCGCCCTGGAAACGACGCCACGCTGCTGGCCTATGGGCCGACGGTGAAGACCTGCCTCAAGGCCGCCGAGGCTGCGGCGGCCGACGGCCGCTCGCTCGAGGTGATCGACCTGAGGACCCTCTCGCCGCTCGATCTGGGTCCCGTCTTCGACTCCGTACGCCGCACCGGCCGGGTGGTGACGGTGCATGAGGCGCACGTCAACCTGGGTCTCGGTGCCGAGCTCGCTGCCCGGATCACCGAGCACTGCTTCTACTCGCTGGAGGCCCCGGTGTTGCGGGTGGGTGCCTATGACACGCCCTACCCTCCGTCGCGGATCGAGGAAGAGTATCTCCCCGACCTCGACCGGGTGCTCGACTCCGTCGACCGCACCTTCGCCTTCTGACGCCGGAACTTCTGGAAAGAGGTCAGCTGCATGCCTGAGTACAAGCTCCCCGACGTCGGTGAAGGGCTCACTGAGGCCGAACTCGTGGTCTGGAGGGTCGCTGTGGGCGACCAGATCGAGGTCAACGACGTGGTGTGCGACATCGAGACCGCCAAGTCGATCGTCGAGCTGCCGTCGCCGTACGCCGGCACCGTGACCGCGCTGCTCGTCGAGACCGGCGCGACCGTGGAGGTCGGCACACCGATCATCGCCATCGCCGGAGCGGACGAGGTCGCGACCGGCTCGACCGGCTCAGCGGCTCGACGGCTCGAGCGGCTCGGCCGAGGTGAGTGCCGCCCGCCCTGAGGGGGAGATCGATCTGTCCAACCCCGCCGCTTCCGGTGGTGGCGAGGGTGAGTCGCTCGTCGGGCGGGCCAAGGCCGAGCGAGGCGCCGTACGCCGGCTTCGTCGTCGAGGAGTCGAAGAGGCGGGCCGGATCACCGCCCACGCCGATGTGATGGATTCCTTCAACCCCCATGCGACTCACCAACACGAACGCGCGCAGGAACTGATCACGGCCCTCCTCGTCGACGAGGATGACCAGGGCGGGCGGTCGGACATCGGCGGCGCGCCTGCACCCGTCGCCGACTCCGACGCGGATCACCGGCCGTTGGCTAAGCCGCCCGTGCGCAAGCTGGCTCGCGACCTCGGTGTAGACCTGCGCAGCGTGACCCCGACCGGCCCCGAGGGGACCATCGTGCGTGACGACGTCGAATCCGCCGCGGGCAAGCCAACGAGGTCGACGGAGGGGGCGTTCGGGGCGACCGATTCCGAAGGAGTTGGCCAAGGTCCGGCGCCGGATCAGGGTCAGGCCGGTCGGGGGGCGCGGGAGCGCCGCGAGCCGGTCAAGGGGGTGCGCAAGATGATGGCCCAGGCGATGGTCGACTCTGCCTTCACCGCCCCTCATGTCACCGAATGGATCACCGTCGACGTCTCGGAGACGATCGCCTTCGTCGAGCGGCTCAAGCAGCGCCGCGAGTTCGCCGATGTCAAGGTGTCGCCGCTACTGGTGTTGGCCCGAGCGGTCATCCTTGCCATGCGTCGCACGCCCGAGATCAACTCCTTCTTCGACGCCAATGCGGGCGAGGTGGTCTACAAGTCGTTCGTCAACCTCGGCATCGCTGCTGCGACGCCGCGCGGGCTGGTCGTGCCCAACATCAAGGACGCCCAGACGCTCGATCTGCACGGGCTCGCGGTTGCGCTCGGAAGTCTGGTCGACACCGCGCGAGCCGGTCGCACGCAACCGGCCGAGATGAGTGACGGCACCGTCACCATCACCAACGTCGGGGTCTTCGGCGTCGACGCGGGCACGCCGATCATCAACCCTGGAGAGTCGGCGATCATCGCCTTCGGCGCGGTACGCAAGCAGCCGTGGGTGGTCACCGGGCCCAACGGCGAGGACGAACTCGCCATCCGGCACATCACGACGCTTGCGCTGAGCTTCGACCACCGGCATGTGGACGGCGAGCTGGGCTCTCGCTTCCTGGCCGATGTCGCCGAGTTGCTGCGCGACCCAGCGGCCGCACTGCTCTATTGATGGGTCGAGGTGGCACGGCCTGCTTGGGCATTGAGTCGCCACAGGGGCTGGCGCTGGGTAGGATGTGGGCATTCACGCCGCGGACTTCGGGGGAGCCGGGCCAGGATAGAACTCGGGTTGCGCCGACGGCGCCGCCACGCCGTCATGGGTGGTCAGAGTTGGGCGTCACGAGCGTAGGCGTCGAAAGGAACGGTGGGATGAGCTCCTCCCCAGAGCAGGGCGGCGCGCGCGACGACGCGACGTCTGTCGCGCCCACGCCCGGGGTCGCTCACCTCCTCCAGAGGGCCCAGGAGACGGCCGACCAGCTCGAACGCGAGGCCGCCTCACGCTCCGAGGAGTTGATCGCCGCGGCCGAAGAGAAGAACCGGCTCGCCGAGTCCGCCCTGGCGGAAGCCGAACGGACGCGTCAGCACGCCGAGCAGATTCTCGACGCTGCCTCCGAGGACGCCGGTTCGATCGTGTCTGACGCCGGGCAACAGGCGAACCTGCTGCTTCGTTCCGCCGAGACCCAGCGTGAACAGCTGATCGCGGCCACCGAGGCCGAGGTCGCGGCTCGGCGTGAGCAGACCGTGGCCGAGCGCGCCGCCGCCGAAGACGACGTCCGCCACCTGATCGACCAGGCCCGAGCCGAGGGGGAGCGGATTCTGGCCGAGGCGCACGAGCGCACCGAGCGTACGGTGGCCGATGCCGATCAGCGGTCCCGGGCGATGGTTGCAGAGGCAGAGGGTGTCGCCGAGGCCCGATTGGCGGCCGTCACCGCCGACATGGTCGAACTCCGTGAGGTCGCCGACCACGAGGTACGCGATCTTCGCGTCAGCACCAGCAAAGAAGTCGAGGCGATGAGGGCGGAGGCCGAAGAGGTGCTCTCCGGCGCTCGCGAGACGGCTCTCAAGATCGTCACGGAAGCCCGCGTCGAGGCACAAGCCGAGCTGAAGAAGGCCTCTGATCAAACGCTGTGGGCTAAAGGCACCGTCGACTCCCTGCTGGCCGCGGCGGGTGAGGAAGCATCCCTGATCAAAGCCTCGGCGCACGCCGATAACGTTGCGCACCTACGTCGACTCCACCGCCGGACGCAGCGGATCCTGGCTCGACTCACCGATCGACTGGTGCAGCAGATCGATACCGTCGACGGGGAAGTCGCGGCCCAGCGCGAGCTCGGCGCCCACGTGGTGGCCGACGCGCGGGCCGAGGCCGACCGGGCGGTTGCCGAGGCCGAAGCGCGAGCGGCCGGGCTTCTGCGCGATGCCCAGGAACAGGCCGACCTGACCGTTGGTCGCGCCGAACGCCGCAGCGCGGAGGCGGCCTCCGCCGCTGAGCGGCTACGCGGCGTCGTCACTGACGAGGTGATGGCACTGCGCACGGAGGCCTCCGACCAGCTTCGATCGGCGAAGGCGGAAGCGGCCCGCCTGCTCACAGAGGCGCAGGCCGAGGCGTCCGCTGCACGCACCCGGGCCCGCGAGATGTTGGAGTCGGCGCGTGCCGAGTCAACGGCATTGCGCTCTCGTCGTGACGAGATCGCACAAGAACTCACCCAGTTGTCGGGAGTGATCGAGGCCCTCGCGGTCACCGAGACCCCGGCTCGAGCCGACGCCACCGAGGAGTCGCGATGAACCAGACGCCCGAACAGTTCCGAACCGTCCTGCGCGGATATGACCCGCTCGAGGTCGACCGGCTGCTGGCGGACCTGCATGCCCGGCTCGAGTCGGCGGAGGCGGAGACCCATCGTCAGCAGGAGCGCGCACTGCGGGCCGAGTCGGCGGCGATTCAGCGTGGCGAGCCGGCGGCCGCCGAGCCGCCCTCCTACGGCCACCTCGGGGAGCGGGTGGGCCGAATCCTGACGCTTGCCGACGAAGAGGCCGCCCAGCTGCGCGACGGCGCGGTCGCTGAAGTCGAGGGCTTGCGGACGGCCGCGGAGCAAGCTTCGGCTGCCACGAGGGCCGAGGCCGACGCCTATGCCGAGAAGCGTCGCGCCGACGCCGAGACCGAAGCCGCCCGGATCACCGCCGACGCGGCGCGTGCCGCCGACCAGGAGCGCGACGCGGCTGAGCGCGATGCCTCGGCCCGACGCCAGGAGGCGGAGGCGCTGTACGAGCAGCAGCGCGCCCAAGCCGCCGCGGCCGCGGCCGACTTCGAGACCACTCTGGCCGACCGGCGCGACAAGACCGCGGCTGAATTCCAGGCGCAACAGGGCCAGATGCAGCAGCAGATGGACGCGCTCAACGAGGAGATCGAGCAGCGTCGCGAGCAGGCGCGTGTTGAGCACGAGACCGCACTGGCCGAGAGCAGGCGAGTTCTCGAGGAGGCGCAGGCGCGTGCGGACGCGCTGATCGCCGATGCCCGCAAGCAGGCGGACCGGGTGAAGCTCGAGTCCGACCGTGAGCTGACCGCCGCCACCCAGCGCCGCGACAGCATCAATGCCCAACTGCGCAACGTTCGCCAGATGTTGGCCACCTTGTCCGGGACCGCTGCGGTGGTCGACCCGCTCGCCGTCCTGGACGAGGCGCGGGTGGGGGCCGACGACACGGCGGCTGATCCGGTGGGGAACGACGAGCACCCCATGGTCGATGAGGGTGAAGCACCCCAGGCCGATGACGTCGACGACGAGGGAGAGTCCACGGAGCCCACCGTCGACGGCGACCAGGAGCAGGCCGAGGAATACCAGCAGGCCTGAGTTCCGGCGTCCCACCAACCGCCGCGGTCGCCATCCTCATCAGCACCACCCGTCACTGAGACAGGGCAAAACCGGCGGTGTTGGGGTGAAATTTCACCCCAACACCGCCGGTTTCCCCGGATATCCGGGGAAACCGACCCACCCCCATGGGAATGACCGGACATTTGCCCTAGCATGGCGACATGGGGCAGATGGGCTTCGCTATCGACCAGAACACCTGCATCGGGTGCCACGCCTGCACGGTGGCCTGCAAGACCGAGCACGAGGTGCCGGTGGGGCAGTTCCGCACGTGGGTGAAGTACGTCGAGTCGGGGTCGTTCCCCGACACCGACCGTGACTTCGGGGTGATGCGGTGCAACCACTGCACGGACGCCCCCTGTGTGGCGATCTGTCCGACCGAGGCGCTGTTCAAGCGCGACGACGGCATCGTCGACTTCGACAACTCGCTGTGCATCGGCTGCAAGGCCTGCATGCAGGCGTGCCCGTACGACGCGATCTACATCGACGAAGACACCCATACGGCGGCCAAGTGCAACTTCTGCGCCCACCGCGTCGACGAGGGCCTCGAGCCCGCCTGCGTCGTCGTCTGCCCGACCGAGTCGATCTGGGTGGGTGACCTCGACGACCCCGAGAGCGCCATCTCGCAGTTCGTGCTCGCCAATGACACGCAGGTGCGCTCCCCGGAGCAGAACACCGGACCCAACGTCCACTACGTCGGCGCGAGCCCGGCTGTGCTGGAGCCGCTCGCGGCCCCGGTCGACCAGACCTATATCTGGGCCCAGCCCGACGCGCTGCGGTTGGCGGTCGCCCAGGATCTCCCCGTCGACGGCGCGGCGGGAGCCCGCACCACGCTCAACACGTCGCATCCGGTGCCCTGGGGCTGGAAGGTCACGGCCTATCTCTGGACCAAGGGCGTCGCCGCGGGTGCGCTGATGCTCACCGGCGCCGCCGCCCTGTTCGGCGCCGACCTCGGCCCCCTGGGTCGGCTCGGTGCCCCGCTGCTGGCCATGGTCGGTCTGCTCGCCACCGCAGTCTTGTTGATCGCCGACCTCAAGCGCCCGGAGCGATTCTGGTTCCTGATCGTCCGGCCGCACCTCACCTCCTGGCTGGCCAAGGGCGGGATGGTGCTGGGTGCGGCGGCGGCGGTCTCCTTCGCCTGGTTCGTCTTCGGGTTGCTTGACAGCGAACTGGCCCTGCGGCTGCTCGCCGTGCCCGCCATCGCCGCGGGCGTCTTCACCGCGGGATACACCGCCTTCCTGTTCGCCCAGGCAGAAGGCCGGGACCTGTGGCAGTCCAAGCTGCTCTTCTGGCACCTCCTGGCCCAGGCGCTCATGGTCGGCTCCGGGGTGATGCTGATCCTCGGCTTGGTCATCTCCTACGGGGAGCTCGACCTCCTGCTCGTGGCGGGTCTGGTGGTCGGCGCCTTGGCGCACCTGGGCTTCGTCGCCGCCGAGCTGCGCGGGAGCCACCCCACCGCCAACGCCACCGCCGGAGTCGCGATCATGACCGGCGGCCGGTATGCCGCGACGCTGCGGGTCGGCCTCGGCCTGGCCCTGGCAGCGCTGATCCTCGGTGCGCTCTCCCTGGTCGTCGGCGGCGTCGCTCTGGCCGCGGTCGGCGGGCTCCTGGCCCAGGCCGGACTGATCGCCTATGAGCATGTCTTCGTCCGCGCCGGCCAGGAGGTTCCGCTGTCATGACCACCCACGAACTGCCCGGACTCCGGACCAGGTGGGGGCTGCGCAACTTCCCGCCCGCCGAGGATTGGGACCACCACACCCAGGCCGACCCCAAGACCCGCGAGCCGCGCGACTACACCCTCGTGCCCACCACCTGCTTCAACTGTGAGTCGGCCTGCGGCCTGTTGGCGTACGTCGATCGCGAGGACCTGTCGATCCGCAAGGTCGAGGGCAACCCGGCCCACCCTGGCTCCCGCGGTCGCAACTGCGCGAAGGGCCCAGCCACGGTCAATCAGATCGACGACCCGGAGCGGATCCTCTATCCGCTCAAGCGGACCGGCGACCGAGGCGGGGGCGAGTGGCAACGAGTCAGCTGGGACGACGCCCTCGACGACATCGCCGGGCGGATCCGCACGGCGATTCAGGAGGACCGCCACAACCAGGTGATGTATCACGTCGGGCGACCCGGTGAGGACGGCTTCGCTGAGCGGTTCCTGCTCGCCTGGGGCGTGGACGGCCACAACTCCCACACCAACATCTGCTCGGCGGGCGCCCGGCTGGGCTACTCGCTCTGGGGTGGCTACGACCGCCCCTCGCCCGACTACGCCAACGCCAAGACGGTGCTGCTGCTCTCCTCGCATCTGGAGACCGGGCACTACTTCAACCCGCACGCCCAGCGGATCATGGAGGCCAAGTCGGCCGGCGCGAAGCTGATCGTTCTCGACCCGCGACTGTCCAACACCGCCTCCCATGCCGACCTGTGGGTCACGCCCTGGCCGGGCTCGGAGGCCGCCATCCTGCTCGCCATCGCGGCCTATCTCCTACGGGAGGGTCGCTACGACCGCGACTTCCTGCGCCGGTGGGTCAACTGGCAGGCCTACCTGGAGAACGTCCACCCGGGTTCGATGGCCGGGGTCTCGACAGGCTCGACCGCCGGGACAGGCTCGACCGTCGGAGCGGGCTCGACCGCCGGAGCGGGCTCGACCGACGAGTTGTTCGAGTTGTTCTGTACGAAGCTGACCGAGGACTACCAGGAGTTCACCTTCGAACTCGCCGCTGAAGAAGCCGACATCCCGGTCGAACACCTTCGGGCGATGGCCGAGGCGGTCGCGGACAGCGACGGGCGGCTCTCCGCTCACGTCTGGCGCAGCGCTGCAGCCGGCAACTACGGCGGCTGGATGGTCTCGCGCACGCTGATGTTTCTGGTGGTGCTCACCGGCAGCGTCGGCACCGAGGGCGGCACCAGCCCCAACGGCTGGGACAAGTTCATCCCCCATGGCCCCAACATGCCCGGCGGACACGACCGCTGGAACGAGTTGACCTGGCCCCGCGAGTACCCGCTGGCCACCAATGAACTGTCCATCCTGCTGCCGCACTTCCTGGCCGAGGGTCGGGGCAGTCTCGACGTCTACTTCTCCCGCGTCTACAACCCGATCTGGACCAACCCCGACGGCTTCGCCTGGATGGAGGCGCTCACCGACGAGTCGCAGGTGGGCTGCCACGTCGCGCTCACTCCGACGTGGAGCGAGACGGCGGAATTCGCCGACTACGTGTTGCCGATGGGTCACTCGACCGAACGGCACGACACTCACTCCTATGAGACCCACGCCGGCAAGTGGCTCGGATTCCGCCAGCCGGTCCGGCGTACGGCGATGGAGCGGATGGGGCTCCTGCCCGTCGGTGAGGACTCCGGGTTCGGCGACACCCGCGACTCCAACCCCGGCGAGGTGTGGGAGGAGAACGAGTTCTGGTTCGAGTTGTCCTGGCGGATCGATCCCGACGGCGAGCTCGGTATCCGGCAGTACTTCGAGTCACCTTATCGGCCGGGCGAGAAGATCACGGTCGACGAGTACTACCGCTATGTCTTCGAGAACAATGTGCCCGGCCTACCCGACAAGGCCGCCGCCGAGGGGCTCACCCCGTTGGCCTACATGCGCAAGTACGGCGTGGTCGAGGTCGCCAAGGATGTCTATCGCGTCGATGAGCGAGTGCTCTCCGACGACGAGACGGCCGGTGCCACTCCGGACGCCGAAGGCGTGCTGCGCAAGCCGGTCACGCTCGACACCCAGGTGCCGCTGGTCGGAGAAGCGGGAGCGGTCGGCCTCGTCCACGATGACGGCACCGCCACCCAGGGGTGGCTGACCCCTTCGCGCAAGCTCGAGCTGTATTCCACCTCGATGCGCGATTGGGGCTGGCCCGAGCACGCGACACCGGGCTATATCCGATCCCATGTAGGGCGCTCCGAGATCGACACTGCGGCCGGTGAGCTGGTGTTGATCCCCACCTTCCGGCTGCCGACGATGATCCACACCCGGTCGGGCAACGCGAAGTACCTCAACGAGATCTCCAACTCGCACCCACTCTGGCTCAACGCCGCAGACGCGGCGCGGCTGGGGGTCGCCACCGACGACCTGGTCCGGTTGAGCACCCGGATCGGTCACTTCGTGGCGCGGGTCTGGGCGACCGAGGGGATTCGCCCGGGAGTCACCGCGTTGTCCCACCACATGGGCCGGTGGCGGCTGCGCGACGGCGAGGGCTCGCGCTGGACGATGGGCAAGGTCGACCTGACCCATCCCGACGGTGAGCACACCTGGCGGCTTCGCTATCGCGAAGGAATCAAACCCTTCACCTCCACTGACCCCGACTCGGGACGGATCTATTGGAACGACCCTGGCGTGCATCAGAACCTGGCGTTTCCCGTGCAGCCCGATCCGTGGTCGGGGATGCACTGCTGGCTGCAGAAGGTGCGCCTGGAGAAGGCCCACGCCGACGACGAGTACGGCGACGTCGTGGTCGACACCGAACTGTCGCGCGAGGTCTATGCCGAGTGGCTTGCCAAGACTCGGTCCACCTTGGGGCCGGGCGGTCAGCGACGTCCGGAGTTCATGATGCGACCGGTGATGCCGCAGCGGCGGGCCTACCTCGTCGATGATGCCCCGGGTGTCGACGACGCCCCCGTCGCCGACGATGCCTAGCGGTTCAGGTCAGAAGATCCTCCGCGGCGACGACCAGGCAGACGGCGACGACGGTGGCGGCGGTGGCGGCGATCAGCGCCGGCTGAACCGGCGTCGTGCCGGTGGCGGCGCTGTTCCGCGCGCGCCGGTAGCGTGCCGGGGCGACGACGAGCGCCATGACCGCCGCCACGACCAGCAAGATCCCGCCGGTCACTGCACGCAGGGCAGCCGGATCGGCGCCGGTGTGGAGCAACAGGGCACCGATGGCCGCAACCCCGATTCCGGTGCGTTCCCACGCGAGGGCGGTACGCTCCAGCGCGGCCACCTCGGCGGCTGGCGCCGGTTGGTCGCCATCGGCAGGCAGGCTTCCTGGCATCGCTCAGACCACCGCTCAGATCACCGCCGCGAGTGCCACCAGGATCACCAACACGACGATGCCTGCGGAGACGACCCGCATCAGCTGAGGTGTCGGCAGTGGGCCACCGGTCCGCAGGGCGATCTCGGTACGTCGCCAACGGCGATACGACAGCAGCGCCACCGTCAGCGACAGGCCGAGGAGCCCCAGGGCCAGCACGGTGCGGAACCACGCCGGCCCCAGGTTGGGCAGCACGGTCGAGACGGCGGTTCCTCCGGCGAGCAACGCCAGCGCGGTGCGGATCCAGGCCAAGAAGGTGCGCTCGTTGGCAAGGCTGAACCGGTAGTCGGGGTCCTCGCCCTGCTCTTGCCACCGCACGTCTCTACGCTAGTCGTCGGGAGGGTTCGATGACGATGCGGCTCGCGCTCACGCGGCCTCAGACCGGCGATCTGGTCGCCGGGCTGACCGTCGCGTTGGTGTTGATACCGCAATCCATTGCCTATGCCTCCCTCGCCGGGCTTTCCCCGCAGCAGGGGTTGTATGCCGCGGCCGTGGCGCCGCTGTTGGCGTCGCTGGCCGGCTCATCGCCCTACCTGCAGACCGGGCCGGTGGCTCTCACCTCGTTGCTGACGCTCGGTGCGCTCGCTCCACTCGGCCTGGACGACCCCGCGGCCTACGCCGCCTCCGCGGCGCTGCTCGCCGTCATCGTCGGGGCGACCAGACTCATCGTGGGGCTGACCCGGCTGGGCTTCGTGTCCTATTTGATGAGCCAGCCAGTGGTTGCGGCGTTCACGCTGGGGGCATCGCTGCTGATCGCCTGCTCGCAGCTACCAGCGCTGTTGGGCGTCTCGGCGACGTCCGCCAACCCGGTACTGGCCGCCCTCCAGGCGCTGGCTCAGCCGCACGGCTGGTCCTTGATCGCGATCGCGATCGGCGTGGGCGTCCTCGGCGTCACGGTGGCGGCCAAACGGGCGCACCCCTTGCTGCCCGGCGCCTTTCTCTCGTCGATCGCGGCGCTCGTGGGGGTCGCGTGGTGGAACCTCGATGTGGCCGTTGTGGGAGCCATCCCCAATGGCTTGCCCGGACTCACCCTCGATCTCCCCTGGGGGGACGCGCCACGATTGCTGGTCTCCGGCGTGGTGATCGCCTTGGTCGGCTTCGCCGAGCCCGCCAGCATCGCTCGCCAGTACGCCTCGGCGGATCGCACCGAGTGGAACCCCGATCGCGAGTTCGTCGGCCAAGGGTTGGCGAACCTCGGGGCGGGCTTCTTCGGGGGCTACCCGACCGGCGGATCGTTCTCGCGATCGGCGCTCAACCGGCTCTCCGGCGCGCGGACCCGGTGGAGTGGGGCGGTCACCGGAGCGGCGGTGCTTGCCGTGCTGCCGGTGGTGTCGGTGTTGTCGGATCTGCCCAAGGCTGCGCTCGCGGGGCTGATCATCGCCTCGGTACTTCCTCTGCTCAATCCCCATGCGGTCACCCGGACCTGGGGGTGGTCGCGCCCGCAGTTCGTGGTGGCGCTCGCCACGTTCTTGATCACGGTGCTGGCCGCCCCCGAGGTCCAGTGGGGCGTGATCATCGGCGTCGCTCTGGCGCTGGCCGTGCACCTGTGGCGAGAGTTGCGACTCGACGTGGAGGTCTGGTCCGGCCCAGCTGCGGATGGTCGGGTGCTGCATGTGCGCCCCCAGGGCGTCCTCTACTTCGGGTCCGCCCCGCGGCTGGAGACGATGATCCTGAAGCGGCTGGCGGAGTCGCCGGAGCTGACCGCCGTGGAGTTGCATCTGCAGCGATTGGGACGGGTCGACCTCACCGGAGCCCTGGTCCTTCGGGCGATCTGCCGCGATCTCGCGCGCGGCGGAGTTCCCGTGCACCTCAGTGGGGCTCAGCCCCAGACCCGCCGACTGGTGGAAGCCGTCTTCGCCGAGGATCCGATTCGATACACTCGCGCGGCATCCGCAACAGGCGACCAGTGGGATCGGGAAGGCAGCGATGAGTCCTCGCCACCTAGGCCCCCGGACCCTCAACCGTGACTCGGCCCGTTCGCTGTGGGAGCAACTGCATAGCGACCTGATCGCCCGGCTCGAACGCGGGGAGTTCCCCGAGCGGTTCCCCGGTGAGATGGAACTCGTCGAGGCGTACGGGGTCAGTCGGCACACCGTCCGGGAGGCGTTGCGACGACTTCGCCAAGATGGGTTGATCGAGTCGTCGCGCGGGCGCTCCTCGGTGGCTCACCCGGGCTGATCGCGCAGACCATGGGCGCGATGTACTCCCTGTTCCACGAGCTCGAGTCCCGCGGCATCGACCAGCATTCCACTACTCGGGCCACCGAACTGCAGCTGGCGCCCGACGCCGCGGTGCGGCTGGGCATGCCCGAGGAAACGCCGTTGGTCTACCTGGAGCGAATCCGGCTCGGCGACGATGAGCCGATCGCCTGGGATCGCGCGTGGTTGGTCCCCGATCTGGGTGCCCCCTTGCTGGAAGCGGACCTGACCCATACGGCGCTGTATGACGAGTGGGAACGCACCGCCGGAGTGCGCCTGAGCGGCGGCCGCGAGAGCATTCGAGCCGTGATCCCCACCGAGGAGCAGCGCGGCTGGCTGCACATGCAGGACGACGAAGCGGCCCTCGAGGTGGAGCGGGTCGGCTTGCTCGACGAGCGCGCCGTGGAGTTCCGGATCACCCTGGTGCGCGGCAGCAGGTTCTCGTTCGTCGCCCAATGGGGCCAGGGTCGGACCTACCACGTCGGCATCACGTCCTAGACACCGATTCGTCTGCGGGTTGACCGGTAGATTCACGCTCACGCGGGGCAGACGAATCGGAGTGGCGAGGGTATGAGAGACGAGCTGTCGTCGAGGAGCGAGCATCCGGTGGGGCTGGCCACCGCGATCGTCGCTGCCACGGGGGCCCTCTGGGGGTTCTATTGGCTCCCGGTACGTCGCCTCGACGACACTGCGCTCACGGGCGCCTGGGGGACCCTCGCGATCGTGATCGCCGCACTCGTGCTGCTGACGCCGATTGCCGTGCGCCGGAGGCGGCACCTGACCGACGCCGATCCGGTGGCGCTGGCGTCGATCTCTCTTGGCGGGGCCGCGTTCATGCTCTACTCGGTTGGCTTCGTCTATGGCCGGGTGGCGATCGTCATCCTGCTGTTCTTCCTCACCCCGGTCTGGAGCACCCTGATCGGCCGGTATCTGATGGGGTGGCCCACGCCGCGGTTGCGCGTCGTCGCCATCGCGGTCGGCATCGTCGGGCTGGGCGTGATGCTCGGCGCGGATGGACAGTTTCCGGTGCCGCGTGGTGCGGGCGAATGGTTAGGGCTGGCCTCCGGAGTGCTCTGGGCGATCGCCACCACGGGGATCCGGTCCCGGCCGGCAGTGGGTGCGGGAGAATCCGCCTTCGTCTTCGCCGCCGGCGCCTGCGTGGCCGCTGCAGTGCTCGCCCCCGCGCTGGAGCCCTGGCCTGAGGGAGTCAGTGGGGCGGCGGTCGGCCCGGTGGTGGGCTGGGCGCTCGTCGCCGGGGGCATCTGGTGGGGCTTGTCGATGGCCGGCCTGATGTGGGCGACGCCGCGTCTGGAGCCCGCCCGCGTCGGCATCCTGCTGATGACCGAGGTGGTGGTCGGCGCGGTGTCGGCGGCACTGCTGGCCGGCGAAACGCTCGGGCCGATCGAGATCGCCGGCGGTGCGCTCGTGCTGGCCGCCGGACTGCTCGAAGTCTGGCCGGTCTACTCCGATTCGTCTGCGGCGCTGAGCGGCAAATAACCGGCCAACCCGCAGACGAATCGGAGTTAGCGGGTGAGGGTGGTGACGGCGGCGGGGACGGTGGGGTGGATCCGGGGGGCCCAGTCGGAGTAGGCCGGATCCCGGCGCAGGATGTCCCTGACCGGGCCGCGAAGGGCGGCCAGGTGGAGAGCGACGCCGGCGGCGTCGAGTTCGTCGCGCAGGGTGCTGAGCATCTCGATGCCGGTGAAGTCGGCCGTGTTGATCGCCGAGCAATCAATGACGACCCGGGTGGTGTCAGGGCGGCCGCGCACCACCTCGGCAATCCGCTCGGCAATGGGGCGGGCGCCGGTGAATGACAACGGGGCGTCGATCCGCAGCACCACCAGCCCGGGGACGACGACGACGTCGTGGCGAGCCCGGTTGCGGTAGGCGCCATCATCGACTTTCAGCCCCAACTCGGGCATGTGTGGGCGAGCGGAGTGGCGCAAGAACAGCAACAGGCTGATCCCGACGCCAGTGAGCAGACCCGGTGCCGGACCCAGGATCAATGTTGCCACGAAGGCCACCGCCAAGCTCAGTAGGTCACTTCGCCGGATCCGCCAGATCGCCCACGCGCCTTTGACGTCGATCAACGAACTGACCGCGACCACGATGATCGCCGCGAGTGCCACCTTCGGCAGTCGTTCCAGCAGGGGGGTCGCGATCAGCACCGTCACGACGACCAACCCGGCGGCGACCACGCCTGACATCGGGGTACGGGCGCCGGCTTGGAAGTTGACCGCGCCACGAGAGAATCCGCCGGCCACGGGGATCCCTTGCATCAGGCCGGAGCTGGTATTGGCCAGGCCGACGGCGACCAGCTCGGCGTCCGGCTCGACGTGGGTCCTGGTGCGTCGCGCGAACGCCTGACCGGTGCTGATCGACTCGAGGTAGGAGACGAGGGCGATCACCGCGGCGGACGGTAGGAGCGCCCGCAGGTCACTCACCTCGGCGCCAGGCCAACTGGGGGTCGGCAACCCACCCGCGATCGCTCCGACCAGGGTGACCCGGTCACTCCATCCGAGCGCGGCCACGACCGCGGTCAGGCTCACCACCACGACTAACGGCGCCGGAACGTTGGGGGCCCAGCGGCGCAGCCCCACCAACAGGGCGATCGCCACGACCGCCAAGAGCACGGTCAGTGGCTTGGTGTCGCTGATCGCCGGGGCCAGCGAGCGCACTGCGTCGACGAAAGTGGTCGCCCCGCCCGTCACCGACACCCCGAGCAGGTCCTTGAGTTGCGAGAGGGCGATCGTCAGCGCCGCGGCCGACGTGAAGCCGGTGACGACGGGCACGCTGATGAAGTTGACCAGGGCGCCGAGGCCGATGAGTCCGGCGGTCACTTGGATCAGACCGACCATGACGGCGAGCGCCGAGGCCAGCAAGACATAGCGCCCGGCGTCACCGTTGGCGAGGGGAGCCACGGCCGCGGCCGTCAGGAGCGAATCGAGGGCGACCGGACCGACCGAGATGTAGCGCGAGGTCCCGAAGGCGGCGTAGACCACCAACGAGACCATCGCGGCGTACAGACCGGCGGTCGGCGGGACTCCCGCCAGCGCGGCATACGCCATCGCCTGCGGAACGACGAGAACTCCGACAATCAGGCCCGCTTTGCCGTCCGCGGTGAGGTCGTCACGGCTATATCCGCGCAGCCACGCGAGCGCGGGAAACAGTCGTGACACGCTTCTCCCTCGCGTGGTCGGGCGGGTCAGCTGGTGAGCTGGGAGACCGCACGGGTGACGTCGGCCTCCGGCGTGCGGTTGTAAGGCAACTTGCCGAGCAGGTCGCCCATCATGCAGGTATTGGAGACGGCGGCGAAGGTGAGACCCCCGCCGATACCCGCGGCGAGCCACTTGGCTTTGGGCACCACCGCGCTGGCCAAGATCGAGGTGAACACGATCGACCCGGCGACCACACGTACCTGGCGTTCCATGGCCCATCGGTCGTCGGCAGGCACCTGCTCGGTGGGGGCACCGGCCGCCTGCCAGGCGTTCATTCCATTGGCAAGGACTGTCGTGTCACCGAAGCCGGCCTCTTCCAGGCGGTTCGCGGCTTGCTGAGCGCGAACGCTGCTCTGGCAGATCACCAGCATCGGCCCCGATGCCTGCGCGGCAACCGTCTCGAGCACGCCGCCGCTGAGTTGGTCGACCGGCAAATTGATCGCGCCGGAGATGTGCGAGCCGCTGAACTCGCCGGGCGTACGGACATCGAGCACCGTGACCCCCGCCGCGATCTGCTCCTGTGCCTCGCTGACACTGACCAGGCGTCCAGCGTGCGGGCCGCTCTCAAGCTTGATTGCTGCTGACACAGTAATTCCTCCATGGTGGCGTTGACATTGGTTCAGCGTCCCGGACGCGGCCAGTATTCCTGGGGGAGCGCGCGGGTTGATGCGGGCGACCTGCGAAGCTAGCCGCGCGACTGCGCGGCCGCCACCAATTCAGCGACACCGCCGGGGCTCTGGACCTGGACATCATCGAATCCCTGGGCGGCGAGATAGGACGCCGCGATGGTGGCGCGACGCCCTGTTCCGCAGGCGATGAGCACCGGCTTGTCCTTGGTGATCCCGTCGGGCATGCCCTGTGAGAACAGGTCGGCCACGAATCGCTCGGTGGCGCCGGGGAAGGTGACCTCGGCGCGCTCGTTGGGCATCCGCACGTCGAGCACCTGAACGTCGCCGTGGATGGCGAGCTTGGCGGCGGTCTCTGCGTCGACGATCTCGAAGGTCTGCTTGAGCGTGGCGCCGGTCAGGTCGGTGACCACTCCGACCACGTTGTCGAACTGGATCTGGCGCAGTTGCGTGACGGCTTCGTGCACATCTTGGTCCGGGTTGGCGATCAGCACCACCGGTTGGTCGTAGGGGACCAGCCAGCCCGCCCAGCTGCCGAAGTCGTCGGCCAGCTCGATGCCGGTGCTTCCGGGCAGCACGCCCTTCGCCTGATCGGTGCGCGGTCGGATGTCGACGAGGTGAACGTCGTCGAGCTCCAGCGCCTGGGCCGCCGTGAGCTGTGCGGGCTCGGACTTCGGGAGCGGCTTCACGCCGAGAGTGTTCGCCGGCCCCATGAAGCGATAGAAGTAGGGGATCGGCATCGGCTGGCGCAGCATCTCCTCCGACATGGCGTCGGGGGAGTCCAGTTGCAGCAGCGGGTTGCTCGCTGCTTCCTCACCGACCGTGGAGGTGTACTTGCCGGCGCCGCTGGAGGTGCAGAACGAACCTTCGCCGTGCGTGGGGTACAGGCCCAACTCGGCGGGCAGCTTGGCGAGCCGGTTGAGTGAGATGTACTGCAGCCGCGCGAGAGTGTCGGCGCGCTCCGGGCCGAGCAGGTCGGGACGGCCTGCGGAGCCGACCAGCAGCGAGCCGCCGGAGAACAGCGCGACCTCGACCCCGTCGAGCAGCACGACGTAGGAGGTGTGCTCGGGCGTGTGTCCCGGGGTGTGGATAGGCCGGATGCTCAGGCCCTTCTCGCCGGGGAGGTCTTCGAGGTGGAACGCCGGGGTGTACCGGTAGGCCGCGGCGGCGGCGGCCGGCAGGACGAGTTCGGCGCCGGTGCGCTGGGACGCTTCGAGAGCGCCGGACACGTAGTCGTTGTGCAGGTGCGTTTCCAGGACGAACCGCAGCTCGAGGTCGCGCTCGCTGGCGACGTCGAGGAAGCGGTCGATGTCGCGCTGCGGGTCCACCAGGACGGCGGTGCCCTCATGGGTGAACAAGTAGGTCTGGTCACCCAGACCCGGGGTGCGGAACGGAATGATCTCCACGACAACCTCCCTGACTCTTGACCATACCCTGGTGGGTATCGCCAGTGCTAAATGTACGGACCTATTGCCGGGCGCGCAAGTCCCCGCCGGACGCTCTTGCGTCGGGGTCTGAAGTGGACTTGTGTAGGTATGACCGACGCCCCTACAGTCGGCCTAAATGTACGGACATAAGGAGCGCGTGATGACAGCCGGAGGACACCACAAGATTCTGATCATCGGGGGTGGCACGGCAGGGATCGCCGTCGCTGCGAAGCTGCGCCGCCAGGGTGAGACCGATATCGGTTTGATCGAGCCGTCGGACCGGCACTACTACCAGCCCTTGTGGACACTGGTGGGAGGTGGCTGCGCCACCGCGGCGGAGACCGAACGCAGCCAGGCATCGGTGATGCCCAAGGGGGTGGCCTGGGTCAAGGCGGCCGCCGAGATCATCGACCCCGACGAGCAGACCGTCGCGGTCTCCAATGGTGCGACGATCAGCTACGACTATCTCATCGTCTGCCCCGGTATCCAGCTCGATCCCGGCAACGTCGCGGGCATGAGCGAGGCTCTCGACACGCCTGGGGTGTCCACCAACTACCTCCTCGAGTCCGCACCCGACACCTGGCGCAACATCCAGGGCACCCGCAAAGGCACGGCGATCTTCACCATGCCCGCCGGACCGATCAAGTGCGCTGGGGCGCCTCAGAAGATCGCGTACCTCGCCGCCGACTATTGGCGCCAGCAGGGCACCCTCGGTACGACCCGCGTCGTGTTGGTGCTTCCGACGCCGGGCATGTTCGGGGTACCGGTCTTCGCAGAGGAGTTGGAGCGCGTGGTGGCGCGCTACGGCATCGAGGTCCACAAGAACTCCGAACTGGTCGAGATCGATGGCGTCGGCAAGACGGCCGTGATCCGGAACAACAGCGACGGGACCAGTCAAACGATCCCGTTCGACATGGCCCATGTCGTCCCACCGCAGTCGGCGCCGGACTGGATCAAGGCGTCACCGATCGCCGACCCCGACAACCCGGCGGGCTATGTGCAGATCGACAAGAACTCGATGCAGCACACCCGGTATCCCAATATCTTCGCCCTCGGCGACGCGGGCTCCAGCCCCAACTCCAAGACCGGCGCTGCTATTCGCAAGCAGTACCCAGTCGTCGTCAGCAATCTGCTCGACGTGATGGCGGGGCGCCCGCTGGACGCGTCCTATGGCGGCTATTCCTCGTGCCCACTGACGACCGCGCGCGACAAGATGCTGCTGGCGGAGTTCGACTACACGATGGAGCCGCGACCCAGCTTCCCCTTCATCGACACCACGAAGGAACGCAAGGACATGTGGTATCTCAAGCGCTACGGACTCCCGAAGCTCTATTGGAACGTGATGATGAAGGGTCTCGGCTGACGCCTCGGGACCATTCCCGGCACCGACAACCAAAGGCGGGGCCCCCGGATTCTCCCGGGGGCCCCGCCCTTTGCGTTGAGCTCTCGTGGTGAGGTCAGTGGACCTTGGCGAACTCGCCACTGGCGATCTTGGCCTTGTGCGACCTGATCTCGTTGCGCACCGTCTTGGCCAGGATGTAGAGGCCGGCCACGTTGGCGATCGACATCAAGAAGATCATCGAGTCCGAGAAGTCGATGACCGGTCCGAGCGACAGCGAGGCGCCGATGACGGTGAAGATGCAGAAGACGACCTTGAAGACCGTCTCCGCCTGGGCGCTGTCACCGAAGAGGTAGCCAGTCGCCTTCATCCCGTAGTAGGACCACGAGATCATGGTGGAGAACGCGAACAAGACCACCGCGACCGCCAACACGTTGGGGAACCACGGGATCACCGACTCGAAGGCACGTGAGGTGAGTCCGACCCCGCCGAGCTCCGAGGCGTCGGGATCGCTCCACGCGCCGGTGATCACGATCGTCAACGCCGTCATCGTGCAGATGACGATGGTGTCGATGAACGGCTCCAGAAGGGCCACGAAACCCTCGGTCGCCGGCTCCTTGGTCTTGACCGCCGAGTGAGCGATCGACGCGGATCCGATGCCCGCTTCGTTGGAGAAGGCTGCTCGCTGGAAGCCCACGATCAGCACTCCGACGAAGCCGCCCGCGACTCCCTCGGGGCTGAACGCCCCGCTGATGATGTCGCCGAAGGCGCCGGGCACCGCTCCCAGGTTGCCGAAGATCACGACGAAGCAGGCGGTGACGTAGAGGACGGCCATGAACGGCACGATCTTCTCCGTCACCCGGGCGATCGACTTGATGCCGCCGATGATGACCAGTCCGACCGCGATCGCGAAGACCAGGCCGATCACCCAGTTGAGGCCGTCGAAGGGGCTGTCGTCACCGCCGGTGACTGCGACGATCTGCGCCGTGGCCTGGTTCGCCTGGAACATGTTGCCGCCACCGATGGCTCCGCCGATACAGCAGATGGCGAAGAACGCGGCCAGGAACTTGCCGAGACCGGCGTTCCCTGTCACCTGGGCGACCCCGTCACGCAGGTAGTACATCGGGCCACCGGAGACGGTCCCGTCAGCGTGCTCGTGTCGGTACATGACGCCGAGCGTGCACTCGGCCATCTTCGCTGCCATGCCGAAGAACCCGGCGGTGATCATCCAGAAGGTCGCCCCAGGGCCACCGAGCGAGATAGCCACGGCCACACCGGCGATGTTGCCGAGTCCGACCGTGCCGGAGACGGCTGTGGCCAATGCCTGGAAGTGCGAAACCTCACCGGCGTCTTCCGGCCTTGAGTAGCGCCCTCGGACGAGATTGATGGCGTGTGAGAAGCCGCTGAATTGCGGCAACCCGAGCCAAAATGTGAAGAACACCGCTGCGACAACCAGCCAGACCACAATCAGCGGCAGCGACGCGTCGCCGACCGAGACGCTGTAGAACACGACCGAGACGATGAAGTCGGAGACGGGGCCGAAGTAGTCCTGGACCGTCTCATCAATGCTTGCCTGGGGCAGGGCCAACGCGCCGAGCGCGTTCAGGGCGCTCACGGGACCACCGTCACAGGGACGGGGGCCTCTTGGACCAATTGGGCTGGATAGGAGCCGAACACCGCTCGGCGCACCCGGCTGTCACCGGAGCGACCCATCACGATGTGGCTGCCACCGCGCTCGGTGACGAGTTCGATCAACACATCGACCGGGTCACCGTGCCGGACGACGGCCTCTGATGCGACGCCGTGCTCGCTCAACTCAGCAAGCGCCGGATCGATGATCTGCTCGGTGGCGGCCTTGATCTCTTCCTCGCGCTGCTGGTGACGGTGCTCGTTCTCCTGCGGGGTGTTGAACGAGAACGGAGACCACGGGATCACGTGGGCGACAAGCACCCCCAACCCGCGTTCTTTGGCTTCGCTGGCAGCGAACTGGACTGCCCGTTTGCTGTGTTCGCTCTGGTCGACGCCGACCACTATCTCGCCCATGTGCACCTCTCTGAATGGGATGCTTTCGGTTGTTCTCTCGGCCCGGGGCGTGTTGTCCCGTGACACAGGTCCACACCCTAGGGGGGCGATGTGAGGTATGTCACCCCATGGGCGCGGTCATCTTGGAGCGGTGCGATTGAGCAGCCAGCGTTCGAAGAAGCGCGACCAGTCCTGGCCGGTTTGGTTCTCGATCCAGGCGACATAGTCCTCGCGGTCGGTGGCGGACCCGGCGCGCGCGCCGGGCCACTCCCGCACCAGCGCCCAGAAGGCGTCGTCGCCGATCTCCGACCGGAGTCGGTGCCACATCCGCGCTGCGCTGTAGTAGATGTTGCCGGCGCCGAACCTGTCGGCGGCGTAGTTCCCCGGTGGGCCGGCCTCATCGCGCAACTGCTGGTCGAAGGCCCGATCGTTCAATACCTCCAGCGCACGCTCGTTCTCGACCTCTTCGGTGAAGACGAGTTGGAGATAGGTGGTCATCCCCTCGTTCATCCAGACGTCGCGCCAGTCCGACGGCGTGACCAGATCGCCGTACCACTGGTGCACGGTCTCGTGGACCAGCACCCGCGGCGACAGGGGATAGGCGCCGTTGCCCAGGGTCAGCATCGTCTGGGTCTCCATGGCGCTTCGCGACGGCACGACCACGGCGCCGAGAGAGCTGAAGGGATAGGGACCGAGCTTGCTCTCGGACCACTCGAGCGCGGCGGGCAGATAGTCGAGTCGACGCTCGGCGACCTTGTCACCGCGCGGACTCCACATCGACACCGGGACGCCGCTCTCGGTGGTCGCCTGACGCTGGACGTAGTCGCCGAAGGCGACCGTGGTGAGGTAGGACGACGCGGGTGAGTCCAGCGACCAGATCGTGGTCGTCTTCCCGTCGGCGTCGCGGCGACGGCGTAGGAGTTCACCGTTGGCGATCCCGACGAAGGGGCCCGCCACGCGGAGGGTGAAGTCATAGAGGGCTTTGTCCGAGGGCTGATCGTTGACGGGATACCAGGTCAAGGCGCCGTGCGGCTCCTGCATCGTCCACACCGAGCCGTCGTCGGTGATGGTGAAGCCGTTGGCGGAGAAGTCGGATCGGCGGGTGGGCGCGGGGATCGGCTTCGGTGTCCCGGCGTAGCGGGTCCGCACGGCATAGACCTGATCGGCGGCCACAGGTGCGGCGATCACCAGTTGGTTGCCCTGGTGGTCGAACGCGACGTCGTTGCCGTCGACGGTGACCGAACGCACCCGCAACGGAGCCCCCAGATCGAGCTGAAATCGCTCCGCCTCCGCCGTGGCCCGGAAGGTCAGGGTGGCAGTCCCGCTGAGCCGCCGCCGCTTGCGCTGCCAGGTCAGCTGCAGGTCTTGGTGCAGCGAATCGACCAGTGGGTCGCCGAACTCCGGATAGACCGTGTCTTCGCGCGGGGTGTCGCGCGCGACCTGCAGGGCGGGGTCATCGAGAGCCACCTGAACGCCGGGTTGGAACCGGGTGACGTCGCGCACCGGCGTTGGTCGCGCCGCTCGGGGCACACCGCCGCCGGAGTCGAGCTGAGCCCGACGAGGCAGGTTCGCCGGTTTCGCCGGGTTCTGCGGGCTGCTCGGGCGAGGGCGACGACGATGCCGTGGGCGACGTCGCCGCGTCCGGATCCGCAGACGGCGAGAGATCACAGGCGCCGAGGGTCGACGTGAGCAACACCGAGACCACCGCGGCGGCGAGCCGGGTCATCTGAGCTCGCGGGTCATCATGGTGACGGCGTCCGTCTCGTCCCCGACCAGCTCCAACTCTGCGTAGCCCCGCTGCCGGTGGAAGGCGAGCGACGGTTCGTTGGGCGGAATGGCGTGCACCTCGAGGGTCAGCCGACCGTAGGGAGCGGCGATGCCCTCGAGTTCGTCGTAGACGAGACCACCGAGACCGCGGCGCTGGAATTCGTCGCTGATCGCTATCCGGTCGAGGTAGTAGAAATCGCGCCCGTAGCGCTCCGCGAACCAGCGGTAGTTGGGACTGTCGTAGGCCGACCCGGGACCGAAGGTGAGGACGAAGCCGGCGAACCGCCCATCGAGGTCGATCACGTCGGCGCGGTCGGTCAGGTCGAGCAGCTGGAGCAGCCGACCCTCACCGAGCGGAGCGAGATCGTGCACATAGCGGTCGTTGAGATCGAGAACGTCGGTATGGTCACGTGGCTCGATGGGTCGCAAGTGGGCGTCGCGTGCCGTGGCCATGGGCTCAGTGGCCTTCGCGCAGCAGCGGGCGGGCGAGCTTGCGGCCATGGTGTACCCGCGCCTTGACCGTGCCGAGCGGAGCATCGAGTTGCTCGGCGATCTGGTCGTAGGTGAACTCATACACGTCGCGGAGCATCAGCGGCTCGATGAACTGCGGGTGCTCACGCTCGATGATCTCCATCGTCTCGAGCAGATCGAGCCGGGTGCCGGCGATGACGCTGGTCGTGCGCGGGTCGGGTCGCTCGACGCGGTAGTCGTCGCTCATCGGAATCGCCTGGTTCTTCAGCTTGCGATAGGTCGTCCGGGCGGCGTTCAGGGCGACGACATGCATCCAGGTCGTGAACCGACCGCGGCCGTTCCACGAGCCGATCTTCACGGCGATGTTGATCAGCGCCTCTTGACAGGCGTCTTCAGCATCGGCGAGGAAGGGCAGCACCTGGCGGCACACCGCCAATACCCGGGGTCGCACCGCGCCGAGGAGCTCCTCCATGGCGGCCCGGTCACCGGCCGCGGCGCGGTGCGCCAGCTGGTCGATGTCATCCGGGGTGAGTGCGGGGTCCACCCGTGCAACATAATGCAGAAGTGGTTCCACCCACCCGTCTCGGTCGCTACGTCGTGCGCCGGCGCCTCGGCGCCGGTGGTTTCGCGACCGTCTGGCTCGCCCACGACGACCAACTCGACTCCCCGGTCGCGGTCAAGGTGCTGGCCGACAACTGGACCGAGGACGCCCATGTCCGCTCCCGGTTTCTGGGGGAGGGGCGCCTGCTGCGGCGCGTCGAATCCGCCCACGTCGTCCCGGTCTATGACGCCGGCGAACTCGACGACGGGCGTCCCTACCTGGTGATGGCGTACGCCGATCAGGGCACCCTGGCCGACCGACTCGACGGCGGCGCGCCGATGGCGAGCGACGAGGCCGCGGCCGTGATCCGGCAGATCGGGGCGGGGCTCACCGCGCTCCACGAGCTGGATGTCCTGCATCGCGACGTCAAGCCCGCCAACGTCCTCTTCCGCACCGTTCACGGGCGGGTGCAAGCCATGCTCGGCGACCTCGGCCTCGGCAAGACGCTGGATGTCTCGTCGCGACTGACCCTCGTGGCCGGCACACCGTCCTACGTCGCGCCGGAGCAGGCGAGAGGTGATCGCCTCGACCCTCGCGCCGATCAGTTCGCACTTGCTTGTCTGAGCTATCTGTTGATCACCGGTCGCCCTCCCTACGTGCACGCCACGCTCTCCGCGGCTGCGAAAGGGCTCCCCCCGGCGCCGATGACCGTCAACGGCGCCGCGGTGCCGAGCTCGGTGCAAGCGGTGGTCAGCCGCGGGCTGGCCGCCGACCGCGAGCAGCGTTTCCCTACGGTGGCCGCTTTCGTCGCGGCACTCGATGCCGCTTTGTCCGACCTTCCCGGCCATGGGTCGCGCCCCGATGCCTGGTTGCCGGTGGACCCCGAGCTGACCCAACCCGGCAATCGTCCGCCGGCGCCGAACCAGGACCCGACGAAGGCGTCGGCCTCGCGACCGCCGCGCGGGCGGGCTCGGGTGGTGACGGCGTTGGCCGCGGCGCTTGCCCTCGGCCTCGGTGTGGCCGGCGGCGTCGCCGCCTACCGGACCACGCGTCCCGCGCAGGTGACCGTGCAAGACGCCAACAGTTCGCTGGAGATCACTGTTCCGCGGGCCTGGACGCGGGCGATCAACCCTGACGGATGGACGCCCCCGGAGGCGGAGAGAGCCAGTTCCGGGCTCAGCGCCGGCACGGCTGTTGGCTGGCAGACCGCACCCGATGGGTACGGCGCTTTCGTGGGTCTACTGCCGGGCAAGTCGTTGCCCTCGCTTCTCCCCGGCCATCCGGAGTGCGCGGACGACCTCGGGGTGGTGCTCGATGAGTACGAAGGCGACCGGATGCGCACGGAGACCTTCGTCGGCTGCCCAGAGGGTGTCCTGGTGGAGCGGGTGATCAAGGTGACGAGCAACGAATTGGTCTGGTTCCAGGTCAAGGCCCCCGATCGGTCCACGGCCAATCGGGTCTTGGACAGCCTGGTCACCCGGGGTCTTTGACCTTCGGTGATGTGGCGGGGCGAGATTCAGCGGTGGCGGCCACCAGGGCCACTGCGTCGCGAAGTCCCGGGAGATCCATCTGACGACCAGTGGCCGCGATCTCGACATCGGGAGTGCCGTCGGTGACGGTGATCCAGCGGATGAAGCTCACCGATCGATGGTCGAAGAGCACATAGGTGACGGTCAGAGTGTCGTCCGTCGAGTCGAGCACTTCGAACGTGTTGGGTGGGATGCGGTCGTCCTCACGAAGTGCGGCGATCCGCTCGGCGACGAGCTGACGAGTGGTCCGGTTCTCGGGAGCGAGCCGGTCCACCCGGATGCTGTAGGCCCCTTCCGGATTCTGCGGGGGCACCCAATACGTCCGGTTCGCGGTGCGTGGGCTGATCACCAAGGACGCCGGGATCGAATACCGCACTCGCTGATCACCCGCGCCGATGAAGCCCTTGGTGCGGTCCACGAAGGGACCGGCGAAGGGCGGCAGGTCGGAGTCGGGGCTGACCTCGATCGGGCTCGGGGTGGGGGTCGAGGGCACGGACGGATCGCTGGCCGTCAAGGGCCCGGCGGTCCCCTTCGGGGCTTCACCGTCGGTGGCCATCGCGATGGCGAACCCCCCGATGCCGCCCAGCAGCATCAGGGCGAGCAGCATCGCGGCGACCCGAGGTGTCATGGGGCTCAGGGTAGTGGGCCGACGACCGCCCCGCCCGGCAGGCAGCGCGTGACCAGACTCTCCGGTCCGCCCCACTCGATGTGCCACGCGGTCAGCGTCAACGCCGGCGGGACGTCGAGGCGGAACCGTCCTTCCACGGTGGCCCACACGAGGGTCAAGTCGCCGGTGGCGGCGACGCTGAACTCGCTCAGCGGCTCGCCGAGGAGACCATCCAGTGCGGCCACGATCGCGTCCTCGTTGCCCGCGTAGGTCCGCAGGCGTGGCGCCTCGGGGCGCTCCAGGTCGTAGTCGCCCTCGACGGAGATGCGCACCTCGTGATCGCCTGCGTCGAGCAGCAGCACGAATCCGGCTTCCAAGGCGACCGACCGGAGTACGAAGGCGGCGGAGGTCACGGCGCCAGCGTTGCACATCGGCGGGGCACGGCAGCGGTAGCGTGACGCCGTGACCGCGGTGGACGACTTCCTTCTGCGCGAGGTTCGGTTGGTTCCGTTGGCCGCGCTGACGCCGCCCGCTGACGTCGCCGCTGTGGATGTGCGGGTGCAGGCCGGGCGCATCATCGAGGTCGGCCCATCACTGGCCCGACCGGACGGCTGTGCGGAGCTCTCCGCCGACGGCGCTTGGCTGCTCCCGGGTCTCTGGGACGCCCATGTGCACCTACAGCAGTGGCTGCTGGCCCGGCAGCGGCTCGATCTCGGACCAGCCGGCTCCGTGGCCGAGGCCTTGGACCTGGTCACTCGGCATCTGCGCGACCGACCCTCTGCTGCGGTCATCGGTTGGGGGCACCGCCCCGCGACGTGGGCAGAGCAGCCGACGACGGCGGCGCTCGATGTGGTGGCCGGCGACCGAGAGGTAGTGCTCATCGGCGGTGACGGTCACCATGCCTGGCTGTCGACGGCGGCTCAGCGGCGGTTCGCTCTTCCTCCTGTGCGGGAGACAGTGACCGAGGGCGACTGGTTCCGGCTCTATCCGCGACTGGCGGAGTTGGGTGTCGACGACACCTCCCCAGCGGCGTACCGCGACGCGATGGCCGCAGCAGCAGCTCTGGGTGTGGTCGGGGTGGTGGACCTCGAGTTCCTGACCGGGCCGGGGGAGTGGGCGGAGCGGCGTGAGTCCGGCGCAGATCTGCTGGCCGTTCGGGTCGGCACCTACCCCGAGACCCTCGACGACTATCTGGCGCTCGGCCTGCGCACGGGCGACGTGCTGCCTGGCTGCGACTCGGGCGTCACGATGGGGCCGCTGAAGATCATCAGCGATGGTTCGCTCAACACCCGGACCGCTTGGTGTTGTGAGCCGTATGCCGACGGCGACCGGCTGGACAACCCCTCGGGAGCACCCAACTACACCCTCGGTGAGCTCGACGCGCTGGCTGCGCGCGCCGCTGCCAACGGGCTGGAACTCGCCACGCATGCGATCGGCGACGCAGCCGTGGCGGTCGCCCTTGACGTCCATGAGCGGCATCGACCGGGCGGTTCGATCGAGCACGCGCAGCTGATCCGCCGACCGCAGGCGACTCGGATGGCAGTGCTCGGACTGCGGGCCAGCGTCCAGCCCGCTCATCTGATCGACGACCGTGACGTGACCGAACAGTGCTGGCCGGACCGGGCCGGGCGATCTTTCGCCCTCCGGTGGCTGGCCGACGCCGGTGTGCGGTTGACACTGGGCTCGGACGCCCCCGTGGCCGCCCTCGATCCGTGGCTGGCGGTGGCCGCGGCCCAGCGGCGCACCGGTGACGAGCGGCCCGCCTGGCACCCCGAACAGGCCCTGACTCGACGAGAGGCGCTAGCCGCGTCGGTCGACGGCGTGACCGTCGACGTCGGGGCACCGGCCGACCTGGTGCTGATGGCCGATGACCCGCTCGCCGAGGAATGCGTCCGGCCCGAGGTCCTCGCCACGTGGCGAGCCGGCCGCCTCATCCACGGATACCTCGCCTAGCCTGCGGCGGTCGAGCCAGCCCTGCGGCGGCCGAGCCAGCCCTGCGGCGGTCGAGCCAGCCTGCGGCGGTCGAGCCTGTCGAGCCCCGGACGGCCTAGCCTGCGGCGGTCGAGCCTGTCGAGACCCCAGCCATCAGGACTACCGTGGAATCGTGGCGAGCGCGCAAGGACCGAAAACCGTCGACCTCAACGCCGACCTGGGCGAGTCGTTCGGGCGGTGGGAGTTGGGTGACGACGAGGCGATGCTCGCCGTGGTCACCAGCGCCAATGTGGCATGCGGTTTCCACGCGGGTGATCCGGTGACGTTGCGCCGGACCTGTTCGCTCGCCGCCGAGCGCGGGGTGGCGATCGGCGCGCAGGTGGGCTATCGCGATCGGGTCGGCTTCGGGCGCCGCTTCGTCGACGTCAGCCCCGACGAACTGCATGCCGAGGTGCTCTATCAGCTGGGGGCCCTGCAGGCGATGGCCCAGGTGGCCGGCACCAGGGTCGCCTACGTCAAGCCACACGGCGCTCTCTACAACGCGGTGGTGCACCACGAGGGACAGGCCCGGGCGCTGGTCGAGGCCATCGCCGACTACGACCCTGCGCTCGCCGTGTTGGGGCTCCCGGAATCGGTGCTTCTTCGCTTCGCCGCCGATCGTGGCCTCCAGATCCGCTCTGAGGCGTTCGCCGACCGGGGCTACCGGCCCGATGGCACCCTGCAACCACGCGGAGAGCCCGGCGCTCTGCTGGACGATCCCGAAGAAGTGGCCGAACGAATGCGGCGATTGGTGACAGAGGGCCGTCTGGCCGCCGTCGACGGGTCCGACCTCGAGATCTCACCGGACTCGATCTGTGTGCACGGCGACAGTCCGGGGGCCGTGGCGATGGCCCGAGCGGTGCGCGAAGCGCTGCGGGGTGCCGGCATCCGATTGCAGAGCTTCGGGTGACGACGCGACGAATCGTCGACTACGGCGAGCGGGCCTTTCTCATTGAGTTGGGTGATCTCGGCGAGGTGATGGCGGTGGCCGAGAGGTTCCGTGCGCTGGTCCGAGTCGGCGGGCCGTGGTTGGCGGTCCGCGACGTCGTCCCCGCCGCGGAGACGGTGCTGGTGACGTTCCACGATCGCGCCACCCGCGCGGAGGTTCGCCGGCTTGTGGAGCGCTGGCTGCCGACGACGGTGGCGGAGGGCGCCGTGGCCCTTGTTGACCGGAAGAGCGTCGACACGGTGGAGATCCCCGTGTCGTATGACGGGCCGGATCTGGACGAGGTGGCCGATCTCGTCGGGCTGACCGTGCCCGAAGTGATCGCGGCCCACACCGGGCATGCCTGGCGGGCCGCATTCGGCGGCTTCGCCCCCGGCTTCACTTATCTGACCGGCGGCGATCCCCGCCTGGTGGTTCCGCGCCTTCACGAGCCGAGGACGGCAGTCCCCAAGGGTGCGGTCGCTCTGGCCGGGATCTTCAGCGGTGTCTATCCGCGCGATACGCCCGGTGGCTGGCGCGTGCTGGGCCGCACCGATGCGGTGGTGTGGGACCTCGACCGCCATCCGCCTGCGCTGCTGCGGCCGGGGGTGCGCGTGCGCTTCGTGGACGTCGCATGAGCGGGCCTCGCACACTCCAGGTGATCTCGCCGGGGCCGCTGGCCACCGTTCAGGATCTCGGCCGGTTCGGCTACGCCGCCGTCGGCGTCTCTCCCTCTGGGGCCGCCGATCTGGGTGCCCACGGGCTGGCCAACCGATTGGTCGCCAACCCCGAGTGGGCCGCGACCTTGGAGGTGACCCTCGGTGGTCTGCGGGTGCGAGCGGGCGGCGACCTCACCCTGGCGCTCACCGGGGCCCGCGCTCCGGCGACTGTCGATGGCCGTCCGGTGGGATATGCGGCCCCCGTCGCGGTGTCTGCTGGAAGTGAGCTCGTCCTGGGCCCGCCCCCCGCCGGACTGCGGACCTATCTCGCGGTCCGCGGCGGTCTGGCCGTCGCTCCGGTGCTGGGCTCTCGAGCGACCGACACGTTGAGCAGGATCGGTCCTCCGGTCGTGAGGGAGGGCGACGTGCTCCCGGTCGGCAGTCCTGGAGAGACCCAGCCCCACGTCGACGTGGCGCCGGTGCCGCCACCCACGGCGGAGACGTTGGTGCTGGAGACCCTGCCGGGTCCGCGCCTGGCGTGGCTCGAGGCGCCCTCGCTCTGGTCCGAGTGGCGGTGGACGGTGTCATCGCGGTCGGACCGCATCGGGGTGCGTCTGGAGGGTGACCGGCTGCTTCGGTCGGCGGCCTATGGCCACCGCGAGCTTCCGAGCGAGGGGGTCGTCCGCGGGGCCATCCAATTGCCACCACGCGGGGAGCCGGTGATCTTTCTCGCCGACCATCCCGTCACCGGCGGCTACCCCGTCGTGGCGGTGTTGACGGAGAGTGCGTGCGACTCCCTCGCCCAGGCCCGACCCGGGCAAGGGATTCGGTTCCGTTGGAGTCAGGGGCGGGCGGCGCCGTAGCCCAACAGTGCGGCCAGGCCGAGTGCGCTGCGAGGCGAGAAGGCCGCGCGCCACAGGCCGCCATGCGCCGCTTGGTGGGCCTCCTCCTGCCAGGGGTGCTCGAACGTCGGTTGCTCGGTCGACAGGTCGTGAACGAGCAGCGCGGCCATCAGGGCTCGGGTGGTCTCAGGCTCGAAGACCTCGATACCGAACCGGTGCGCCCCAGCGTAGGCCGCCGCCAGGGCGCGGTTCTTGACCACCGATTTGGTGCGGGTGGGGGGCGCGATGTTCATCGACACCTGCCGGTCGGCGGTGTGCTCGTCCGTCGCCCGCCATCGCTGTAGACGCTTGCCGAGAGCGTAGTTGGGACCCTGTTGGGCGACCAGTGCGTCGCAGAGACCCGGATCGGCTCCGGGTAGATAGGCTCGCTGCAAGAGCCTGCCCCCGCTGATGGCGCGGAGTCCGCGACCCGGCACCTTCGACCAGGCGCTTCGGGTCTCGTAGGCGTACACCGACGCTTCGACAGCCTCTCCCGGCACTGCGAACACGTCCGTCGGGGTGGCCAAGAAGGCCAGCGTTGTCTCCGGACGGCGGCCGCGCACCATCTGGGCGAGGTGGTCCGATGCGGCGGACAGCCGCAGGTTCACAACGCCGTCGGCGTACAGATAGTTGCCGAGGACGAGCTCGCCGGGAAGTCCGTTGATCCACCGGGCGACGGTGGGCAACTCGGTGAGGAGGTCGGCTCCGGCTCGCTCGGTGAGGTCGGTGCTTCCGGTGTGCGCCGGCACCAGGAGCCTGCCTGAGCGGCCGTCGCTGGACGTCAGAATCCGCTTCCAGATGTCGGCTCGGGGCAGGTCGAGCGCGGCCACCGTTGCGCCCCACCGCAACAACACCGGCAGCGGACCGATCTCCGAGCCGGCGCCCAGGGCGACGAGGGTGCGCCCGTCGAGGCGCAACCATTCCGGGTGGTCGACGACCCGGCGTACCGAGGCCGCCACCGACGGCTCGACGACACCCCGCGTCACCCAGATCTCCAGTTGGCGGTGAAGACCGTCGCCGGAGAGCTGTCGGCCCTGGTAGGGGATGGTCAGTCGGGGAGCGGGTTGGCCGATTCCATGGAGCTCTTCGGTCGCCAACTCACGGCCGGGTGCGTCGACCGCCAGATCGCTCAGCCGGAACTCGTCGCCGCTCTCGGTGCGCCACATCATCCGGCTCTGCACGGCCTCGACACCCGCCTGCGCGATATGGCGTGCCGCGACCGGTGAGGTCAAGCCGGCTTCGATCAGTCGCCGAAAGTGCGGGAGATAGCCCGTACGCCAACTGGTTTCCTGTTCGGCGGCGTGCGCGCCCACCGGGTCAATGGCCCGCAAGGTCTGCGCCACGACCGATCGTCCGAACAGCGAGGTGCTCCGCGCGCCGTCGTGCTCGGGCAGGTTGACTCCGGAGAAGGTCGGTTCAGCCATGGTGAGCAAGCTACCGTCGTGCCCCCGGCAAGGGTGAAGGCGCCCAGAGTCTGCCCGGGCCGACCGGTGCCGCGGCGTTCGGTCGCCATCGTGCACTGTGCACGGTTGCTGCCGTTGGTCCTCGCCTCAACGGGCTGCAATCGTGCATGGTGCGCAGTTCGTACGCGCATGGTGGGTCACGTCGATCGGGGCCACCACACCCTTGTGGGTGCGTTACTCAGGTCCGGCGCCGAGCGCGATGGTCAGGTTCAGCATGGTCCGGGGATCGTCGAGTCGGTCGCCGTAGAGATCGCGTAGTTGGCCCAGGCGATAGCGCACCGTCTGCGGATGCACGAAGAGCTCGTCGGCCACCTCCTCCCGACGGCCCTGGTGCAGCAGCCAGGAACGCAACGTCTCGGTCAGTTTCTCGGCGGCGGCTGGTTTGAGATCGGCAAGCGGTGCCAACACCTCAGCGCGCAGGTCGGCGAGGGCTTCGGGGTCGGCGCCGAGAACGATCTCGGCCAAGTGGCGCTCGGTGTCGAGGGCTTCCGTGCCCGACCGCAGAGGCAACGCCCGCACCGCGCGCTGATAGGACGTGCCGGCATCTACCCAGGGTCGCGCCGGACCGACGACCGCGTGGCGCCCGGCCACGTGCCGCAGCAGGGTGGTCCGGCCGCGAGTGCCGCCCCCCGGAACCAACAGCACCGCCAGCGCTTCGTCGGGTCCGGCGCCGGGCAGATCCTCGGCCAGGACGAGGGTGCGTTCGTCGAGTGCGGTGATCACCGATCGGACCTGGGCCTCCGGCAACAACACCGCCGTCAGCGAGGGGACCGGCTTCCACTCCGCCCGCTCTGCTGCGGTGATCACGGCATGCTCGGGGGCGCCCTCGAGGAGCAGCCGGACCAGGCGTTCGAGATAGCGCTCGCGCACGCGCCCACTGATCGCCAGCTGATCGGCGTGGCCGGCGACGCTGGCGGCGGAGAGCTCATCGATGTAGGCGAAGACCAGCTCGGCGAACTCCGCGATGATGTCGGCGCTCACACCTTGCGAGACCGCGATCTGGCTGAGCTCCCGCCAGGCCACCCGAGCGCCGACTCGATAGGCCGCCAACAGGGCGTCGACGCTCCGGCCGTTGCGGGCCTCGCCGCGGCCGAGTGCGTACGCGCCTTCAATGGCCGGCGATGCGGGCGTCGTGGGGTCCCCCCGGCGGCGACCCTGAGTGGCGAGCCGCAGGAAGCCCGCCAAGGCCATCTGCACGGCGTTCTCGATGTTGGCACCCATCGGGCCACCGAAGGCGCGGGCATAGGCCGGCACCTCGTCGGTGATGGCAGAGATCGTGTCTCCGGCGACCTCGGGGAGCTGGTGTCGCAGCAGCGCGACCAGGTCTCCGGTCAGCGACAGCCGGCCTACGAGTTCGGGTGAGGGCAGGTGACCGGGCTCACTCACGGCGACATCTCCTCGCTGAACTGTTTCCTGCGAACAAAAAGCTCGGGCATATTCACGCCCAGAGGTCAGGATTTTGACCCAGTCGACCACACACAATGGATCTATGTCCACCACTGTCGAAACCAGCCCGACCCGCGGCCTCCAGGCGCGGGCCCTGCGCGGACAGGTCACCCGGTTCGCCGAGGCGGTCACCACCCCCTACCTCCCCGCTGACTACCTCGACATGTTCGCCCCGCTGCGATCGGGCGCCGATCTGCGCGGACGCATCGAGCAGATCGTCCCCGAGACCAAGGACGCCGCGACCATCGTGATCAAGCCCGGCGCCGACTGGGCCGGCCACGTGCCCGGCCAGTTCCTGCGCATCGGCATCGACGTGGACGGTGTGCGCCAGTGGCGCGCCTACTCCCTCACCCACGGGCCGCGGCGCGACGGCCGCATCTCGATCACGGTCAAGGCCGTGCCCGACGGCGTGGTCAGCAACCACCTCGTCCACGAGGCCCGGCCGGGGACACTCGTGCACCTCGAGCAGGCCGCCGGAGAGTTCGTGCTGCCCACCGACGGCGGCAAGCTGCTCTTCGTCACCGCGGGGTCCGGCATCACCCCGGTGATCGGGATGCTCCGCAACCTGTTTCCCGTGACCGACAGCGGCGTCCTCCAACTGCCGCGCAGTGCCGACTATGACATCGTCGTCGTCCACGTCGCACCGACGGAGCCCGACTCGATCTTCCTGCGCGACCTGCAGGCGCTCGACGCCGCGGGTGCTCTCACTCTGATCGCTCGCTACGACGACTCTCACGGCGTGCTGAACGTCGACGACCTGACCGATCTGGTGCCGGATCTGGGCGCCCGGGTGACGTTCGCCTGCGGGCCGGCCGGACTGCTCGACGCGCTGCAGAGTCACCACGACGACCGCGGTCTGGCACTGTTCACCGAGCAGTTCCGCAGCAAGCGGATCGTTGCCGGCGAGGGCGGCACGGTCTCCTTCGCCCGCGGCGGGACCGTCATCGAGTCCGACGGCGCCACCCCGATCCTCGATGCCGCCGAGGACGCCGGTGTCCTGATGCCCAGCGGTTGCCGGATGGGCGTGTGCTTCGGCTGCGTCCTGCCGCTCAAGGAGGGCGCCGTGCGCGACCTCCGCAACGGCCAGATCACCAGCGCCCAAGAGGGCGACCACGTCAAGATCCAGACCTGTGTCTCCGCGGCCGCCGGGCCCTGCGAGATCGACCACTGACGCGCGACCCAATGACTTCGGTGGTCGAGCCTGTCGACACCACCACCCCGACTCAGTCCCACTGAAAGGACCTCCTCATGACTGCCATTCAGAAGAAGGCCGACAACCCGATCGCCCACCTGTCCCGTGAGGACATCGAGCAGATCGGCCTCGAGCTCGACGCGATCCGCCAAGAGGTTCTCGACACCCGCGGCGGTCGCGACGCGGCCTACATCCGCAAGGTGATCAAGACCCAACGCAGCCTGGAACTCGGCTCTCGCGCTGTGCTGCTCTTCAGCATCTTCCCGCCCGCCTGGATCGTCGGCACGGCCGGCCTCTCCGTGGCCAAGATCCTCGACAACATGGAGATCGGCCACAACGTCATGCACGGCCAGTGGGACTGGATGCGCGACCCGAAGATCCACTCGAGCACCTGGGAGTGGGACAACGCCACCCCGGCCGAGCAGTGGAAGCACAGCCACAACGAACTGCACCACACCTACACGAACGTGATCGGCAAGGACAACGACCTCGGCTACGGCATCATGCGGGTCGACGAAGACCAGCCGTGGCACCCGTTCTTCCTCGCCCAGCCGGTGTGGAATTTCATCAACGCCTGCTTCTTCGAGTACGGCATCGCGGCCTACGACCTGGACCTCGGCGCGACCATCAAGCGCAAGAAGACCAAGGACCCCGTCTTCCGGGCGAACGCCCGCAACGTGCTCAACAAGATCAAGCGTCAGGCCACCAAGGACTACGTCGTCCACCCACTGCTGTCGCTGCCGACCGGGTCGTTCCTGACCACCCTCGCCGCCAACTTCACCGCCAACGTGGTGCGCAACCTGTGGTCGCACTCGGTCATCATCTGCGGCCACTTCCCCGAGGGCGTCGAGACCTTCGAGAAGCGCTCGATCGACGGTGAGACCCGCGGCGACTGGTACGTCCGTCAGATGCTCGGCTCGGCCAACATCTCCGGCTCCAAGGCGATGCACATCATGACCGGCAACCTGTCGCACCAGATCGAGCACCACCTGTTCCCGGACCTGCCCTCCAACCGCTACGCCGAGGTGGCCCCCAAGGTCGAGGCGCTGTTCGAGAAGTACGAGCTCAACTACCACTCGGCGTCGCTGCCCAAGCAGGTCTACTCCGCGTGGCACCGGGTCGTGCGGCTCTCGTTGCCCAACGGCTGGCTCGACACCACCACGACCAAGAACCTGCCCGAGCAGCTGACCAAGCTCTGGAAGATGACGACCGGCGGACCCAAGATCCGCCGTGCCGTCCAGGCTCGCCTCAACCAGGAGGCGCGTCGCGTCGCCCAGGCCAAGGAGCAGCGCGAGGTCGCCCGCGCCGCATAACGCATCCCGGGGGTGGCAGGCTGGTCGTCGTGCGCTATCGACTGGTCCTGCCTCCGCCGTGGCACAAGATTGCCCTCGCGCGTGACCGCCGTGCACAACTGACGCCGATCCTCGACGCCGCGGTGGCGCGCGTTCCCCACCCCCTGCCCGACGGTGTCTCGCGCGACGACGTCATTCGCGCGAGGGCCCGGCTCGAGGGAGACCTGCTTCGCGAACTGGCCCGCGCGGCAGATAGCGGCGGGGTCGACTACTACCTGCCGGCCGATCTCATGCACGGCGTACAGCTCAACTCTTCGTTCCTGGTCAGCTCGACGGTGCCCGACGCGCTGGCGACGGCGGAGTTGGTGCCGCGGGTGATGGCGCAGCTCCTCGCCGACGACGGCACCGAGCCGGTGCAGATCGACGACACGATCTGGGTACGCCGCACGTCCGTGCTCGACCGGCCTGCCGACCAGCGGGTGGCCGACGAGGTGCGGGTGCGCAAGGTCGAATACCGCGTGGCGGTGCCCGACGATCCCCGTCGGTGGGTCATCACCACCTTCACGACCCTGGGGGACGGAGATCCCGAAAGCGAGTTCACCCAGTTGATGGTCGAGCTCTTCGACGCAATCATGTCCACGTGGCGCTGGGACGCGGCCGCGGAGACTCACTGATGCGCTCGCATGGTCTGGTCTGGACGACGCGGGATCGGGGTAGGTTGTGCTCCGAAACGGCAGTACGGGATCTTTTTCGGGGAGGTGTGAGGTGGCGGATCTCAAGGTCGATGCGGACGCCTTGCAGGCGAGTGTCACGACTCTCGGTCAGCTGAGGTCGGAGTTCGATGACATCGAGAACCGGCGCGATGAGACGGGGAACATCTGGGGCCATGGTTCGGTCCGCGACGCGATGCACGAGTTCGCCTCCAACATGGACTACAACCGAGGCAAGCTGAGCGAGCAGATCGCCGAGGTCGGGGCCAAGGTCGAAAGCACCCTGCAGACGTTCTCCGAGATGGAGGACGAGTTGGCGAGAAGCTTCGATCAGGAGTCCGGGGGAGGGTCGTGAGCGCCCGCCCCGGCCGCTGGGACCTGCTCGGTCACGGCTCGGATCCCGTGGACGGCGACCCGGCCGAGATCGGCTCGGAGGCGCGCCACTACTCCCAGGTCGCCACCAAGATCGCCGACCAGGTCCAACGACTGCGCACCCTTGCCCAACCTGACGAAGCTCTGGAGGGGCTGTACGCCGACGCGCTGCAGGAGTCGTGCGCCGACCTTGCCGACAACCTCGACAAGATCGAGAACCGGTTCGCCGTCGTCGGGTCGGAGTTGACGACCTACGAGCCGGCCGTGGCCACTGCCCGCAGCAGGACCATGGTGGCCCTCCACGATGCCGAGGACGCGCAAGCCCGGATGGTCGCCAGTCAGCCGCTGGCCACGATGTCGGCGCCTGGGTCGGAGCCGACCGACGCCCAGGTGCAGGCCGCCGAGGCGCGCGCTGCCCGCCATGCCAACGCAGAGGGGGATCTCGCCGCGGCTCGCGCTGCGAGCGATGCCGCGCTGAGCACGTTCGACGAGGTGGCCGAAGCGGTCGCCTCCAGGATCCGCAGCGCCTCTGACGACGACATGAAGGACAGTCGCTGGGACAAGTTCAAGAACTTCGTCTCCAAGATCGCCACTGAGCTCGACTTCATCGCCGATCTCCTCGGCTGGATCGCCGCGATCTTGGTGGTCATCTCCCTGTTCATCCCCGGCATCAACATCCTGGTGATCGTGGCCCTGATGGTGACCGCGCTAGCGATCCACAGTCTGCTCGCCGCAACCGGCAACGGCTCGTGGGTCGATGTGGCTTTCGACGTCTTCGCGCTCGCGACACTCGGCGTCGGGCAGATGGGCGCATCCCTGGCCAAAGCGGGCCGCGCCGCGACCTTGGCACAGGCGGGCAAGGCCGCCGGCAGGGAGGCCGCCGAGCAGACACTCGCCCGCGCGAGCTTCAACGGCGGCCGTGGTTTCCTTGGCGGCGCTAGCAAGCTGTTCAACCGATTCTTCTCACCGGGCACCCGCGCGGCGATGCGGGCATCGGCCGACGATGCCGCACGCGCCTGGACCGAGCGCGCGCTGCCCAACGTGCGCCCGCTCGACGTCCTCAGAAACGGCCTGGATCGCGATATCGCGGCCCTTGCCAGGGATCGCGCGGCCGTGATCGCGCAACTGGGCGACGACATCATCCGGCCAGCGTGGACGGCGGGGATCAACATCGGCCGGACTGCCGGTTTCGCGAACTTCGGTGTCGGCACGTCCAAGCTCGGCCTCGACGGACTCAAGGCGGGACCCCTTCAGCTCTACGAAGTAGGTCCCTACGAGAACTGGAAATCGAACTGGACGACAGTGTGGGGTGGGCCCTTTTGATGTCGCCCTCGTCGCGATGGCGCCGCTTCCTGGATGGCCTCAGTTCGATTCCAGGGGAGCGGACGTTGCAGCACTGGCTGCTCGTGACCGCGGTCACCCTGATAGGGAGTTGGCTCGTGCTCGCTGGCCTTGTGCTCCGAGAGCTGAGCGCACATCCAGTGCCGCCCGGAGAGTCGATCGGCTATGACGTCATCCCGTACTTCTCTCTCTTGCGCGCGACCATGCATGTGGCGTTGACCGCGCTAGGCGTGTGGTTGGGTGTTCTTGCCCTGCGGCATCGTGAAGAGATCCGGTCGGTCCAGGGCCTGAAGTGGCGGTGGATCGTCGCGCCGCTGATGGTCTCGGTGATGATGGCCATGTACACGCCCTGGGTCGCCTGGGCGACGATCGTCGTCGTGGTGCTGTTCGTCGCGACTATTCGGCGGTACCCAGCAGCCCAACGCGCGCGCACAGTCGAGGGCGGCAGCTTTGGCTGAGCTTCCCGAGGTCGACCCGGCAACGGAACCGACCTTCGACTTCGACCCGGATCCCGGGCTCTGGCTCGTCGGCCCAGACGCGAGCCGACCTCCGGAGGTCTGGCTGCCACTGGCTGCCGACGCCATGCTCGCCGGTGTTGAACCGTCACCGAAACGGCGGGACTACGTCGAGACGATGCTGCGGATGATCATTGAGCGGCACCCCAGCCCGCTGCCCTATGTGGTCTTGCGCTGGCCGGGGCTGGAGACCTTGCCCTTCCCGCTGTATCTGGGCCTGTCCACGCTCGATGGACCAGATGACGTGGAGGAGCTCTGGCTCGCCGGCGCCGACGAGGATGTCGTCGAGGCGCCGGTGATCACTCTGCTCGAAGATGACCCGGCCCGGCGCCTGCGACGGTCGCTCGTCTACGGCGGGGGCGACGAGGAGACTGGTCTCATCGTCGGGGTCCGCTACGTGTTGTCGACTGCAGTGCCTGACGTGGTCTTCCTCGCACATGGCGCCACCAATGATCCGGGCGAGATGATGGCGATCCTCGACGATTGCGACGCTTTGGTGCGCACAGTCACGGTGCGGCCACCACTCGGTGACCCAGGGTCGCGGCACACCGGAGAGTAATCAACGCCGGGGCGAGCTTCCATGGCGGCCGGGGCCTGGAGGAGGCAGCAGCATGAAGTCCGATCGGATGTTCTCGCCGACCACCCGAGTTGTCCGCACGTCGGCAGACGACGCCGCACGAGATCTGGCGGCTGCTCGAGCTGGGTGCGACCCCGCGCTGGCGACGTTCGGCGTCTCCGAGGTCTATCAGCGCTTGGAGCGCAATGGGACGACCGTCATCGGCGGTCCGTCTTGAGTGCTACCAGTCGCCGCCAGCGGTTCGTCGACGGGCTCAGTTCGCTGCCGGGCGAGCGGGCACTGCAGAACTGGTTGCTTGCCGTCGGTGGGGTCTTCGCGCTCAGCGCGTTGGTGATGATCGGGTGCCTCGTCTGGCAGACGCGGGTGCCGCGTACGCCTTGGCGGGTCAGTACGTCGATGACGGCGGTGTGTCCGCCGGCGTTGGCAAGCTGCCAGGCAGTTCGAGCCGACCGTCCGACCGGGCGGTCGAGGTCCAGGCCTAGTTCGGCAAGGAACGTCGGTACCAGGGCCCGGGTGAGGTTGATCCGAGACCGAACTCGACGAGCAATTGCAGATGGGTCGGGTCGTCGTGAACGGTGCCGGCGAGTCCGTTGTTGTAGAGGGCCTGTCCGTCGTTCGGGTCGGCGCCGGCTTCGAGAAGCAGCCTGGCGAGTTCGAAAGCCTGGGGATGAGGCGCTTGGTCGGCTTCGCCACGACCGAACGCTCCTGTGAGCGCGGTGAAGGGTGGCACGAGGCCGTGCCACAGGAACCCGGCATGGGGGTCCGCGCCGGCGTCCAGCTGTAGCCGGGCTGTGTCGACCGTCGAACGCGACGGGGCCGATGGATCGACCCGGGAGTAGCAGCAGTACAACAGCGAGGCCAACCGTTCGGGCCAAGCGGCTCGTTCACGACCGCCGGACGGTGTCGGATGCGATCAGCCATCGCCTCGCGGTGGCCGCTCACGGCGGTCGCAGCGATGGATCCCGTTGCGAGGTGAG
The DNA here is from genome assembly GCA_963781605.1 of uncultured Actinomycetota bacterium. Classification (GTDB taxonomy): domain Bacteria; phylum Actinomycetota; class Actinomycetes; order Propionibacteriales; family Nocardioidaceae; genus Nocardioides. The sequence continues at coordinate 1,069,197 of CAWAGO010000005.1, read as the reverse complement.
CGTTGGAGTCGAGCATCGTGCGAAGCCAGTTCGGTCCGAGCGTGTGGATCGTGGTCACCGTTGTAGGAGACACACGCAAGCGCCACGAAACGATCGACACCGCCGTCCCAATCGACATCGGCCGGATCGTAGCGAGTGAAGTCGCCGATCAGGCCCACGTGCTTGAGCAGCTTCGGCCAACTCGCGAAGCCGTAGAGACGCACGACCACCAGTTGTGCATCGGCGCGCTTGAAGCCGGCCGGCAACTCGATGCTCTCCGGGTTCGCGAACCGGGGGTTTGGCTTGCTTCTTCGGGTGCTCGAGGGATGCTTTCTCGGGCAGAGGGATGGCTGGCACGGTGGCCCCTTTCGACGCGCCCGTGTCCGCAAGATCGGGCTCGAAAGAGGATCATCGAGACACGAACAACACTGTTCAGGTGGGCTTCGCCCTACCCGCGGACCGGCAGCGCCCTGAAACGCTGATCAGACACTACGCAACCCGGTGATGCCACACGTATTCGAGCACGCGACGCCCGGCCCGCGCGTCACCTTCGGCAGTTGACTCTCGCTGACCACCGGAAAGAGTGGATCGTATGGCTACGAACGATGAGGGGTTGCCGCCGGTCTGGGGCGACGAGCGAGCGGGCGCAGCCGAGATCTTGGACTGGATCCACCAGCGTTTGGCGCGGCCGGCCGACCCGCTGACCACCGCGAAGTCGGCCGTCGAACTCGACGCCGCGATGGGGCACCCGATCACCGACGACGGGATCGGCTCGCACGAGGCGCTGCGGCTGTTCACCGAGGTGATCGTGCCCGCCACCCGCTCGCAGGACCACCCGATGAACCTCGCCTACATCCCGTCGGCGCCGACCCGGTCGGCGGTGGCCTTCGAGCTCGCGACCAGTGCCTCGAACATCTTCGCGGGTCTGTGGGAGGCGGGCGCGGGCGCGATCTATGCCGAGAACCAGGTGATCGCCTGGCTCGCCGAGCTGCTCGGTTGGCCCGACACCGCCGGGGGATGCTTCGTGGCGGGCGGCACGATGGGCAACTTGTCGGCGCTCGTCGCGGCGCGGCATACCGCGATCGCCAAGCGTGAGAGGGCGGGGCTGTCGACCACGCCCGAGGGCGGCTGGGCGATCGCCGCCACTTTCGATGCGCACTCCTCGATACCGGCCGCCGCCCGGGTGATGGGAGTGGACATCGTCGGTGTGACCGGCGACGAGGTGGGCCGGCTGACCGGGCCCGCGCTGGCGGAGACGCTCGACGCGGCCAATGACCGGGTCTTTGCGGTCGCGGCCACCGCGGGCACCACCAATGCCGGCATCATCGACGACCTGGCCGGTGTGGCGATCGAGTGTCGCTCGCGCGACCTGTGGCTGCACGTCGACGGCGCCTACGGCGGCGCGGGGCTGCTCGCCGCCAGTGTGCGTGACCGCTTCGACGGGATCGAGAAGGCCGACAGCTTCATCGTCGATCCGCACAAGTGGCTGTTCGCGCCGTACGACGCCTGCGCGCTGGTCTATCGCAAGCCCGAGCTCGCGCGGGCGGCTCACGCCCAGCGGGCGAGCTATCTCGACTCGGTCGATCGTGCGGAGTGGAACCCCGCCGATCTGGCCGTCCACCTGTCCCGCCGTCCACGCGGCCTACCCCTGTGGTTCAGTCTCGCGACGCATGGCACCGCCCGCTATCGGGAGGCCGTCGAGCGTGCGATCACTACGGCCCGCGAGGTGGCCGACGAGATCCGCGCCCGCGACTTCCTGCGCCTGCTGGTGGCACCGGAGCTCTCCGTGCTGATCTTCGATCGGCCCGGGTGGGCCGAGGAGGACTACGCACACTGGTCGCGAGAGCGGGCGCTGCTCGGCGAGGTGCTGTGCGTCCCGACGCGGTGGCAGGGGGAGCCGGTGCTCCGGCTCGCCTTCATCCACCCGGAGACGCGGACCGCTGACGTGGCCACGATCCTCGACACCCTGGCCTAGATTCCCGAGTGGGCGGCGCTCGGTGCGAGCGCAACGGCTGCGGGCCTAGATTGGTGTTCACCACGACGAGCCCCCGATGAGGCACGTCGGTCGAGGCAAGGAGCATCATCGTGCCGACATCGAGCACCTGCAACTTCACCAGCGATCGCGGCCACCATCTGGCCGCCCGGCTCGAGCGGCCCGATGGGCCGCCCCGTGGCGCCGCGGTCTTTGCGCATTGCTTCACGTGCTCCAAGGACCTGCGCGTCGAACGACAGCTCACGCGCGCGTTGACGGCGCAAGGCTTCGCGGTGCTGTCGTTCGATTTCGCCGGCCTCGGCAGCAGCGGTGGCGACTTCACCGAGTCGAGCTTCACCGCGGACGTGGACGACCTGCGCGCCGCCGCCGACTACCTGAGCCGTACGGTCGCCGCGCCGACGTTGCTCGTCGGTCACTCGCTGGGCGGCGCCGCCGCGATCAGCGTGGCGCCGGACCTGCCCAGCGTGCGAGCGGTGGTGACCATCGGCAGCCCGAGTCACCCGGGCCACATCAGCCGGCTCTTCGACGGCAAGGTGGACGAGATCCTGCGCGAGGGTCAGGCCGAGGTCGAGCTCGGCGGCCGCACCATCACCATCGGTCGCTCGTTCGTCGAGGACCTGGAGCGGCATGATCCGCGCGAGCAGATCGCTCGCTTCGACGGAGCCACCTTGATCCTGCACAGCCCGATCGACGAGTCGGTCGGTATCGAGCATGCCGAAATGCTCTATCGAGCGGCGCGGCATCCCAAGAGCTTCATCTCTCTCGACACCGCCGACCACCTGCTGACGAAGGACGCCGACGCCGACTACGCCGCGGCGGTGATCGCGGCGTGGTCCGGGCGCTATCTCGACGCCGGGGCAGCCGGGACCGGAGGTCACCAACCGGAGGTCGACTTCTCCCAGGAGCACACGGTCGCCACCAACGCACAGGGATTCGCGACCACGCTGCGGGCCCGCGGGTTCACGATGCTCGCCGACGAGCCGGCGTCGGTGGGCGGCACCGAGTCGGGCCCCACTCCCTATGACTTCCTGGGGATGGCGCTCGGCGCCTGCACCGCGATGACCCTGCGCATGTATGCCGGCCGCAAGAAGTGGCCGCTGGACGACATCGAAGTGACGGTGACCCACGGTGAGGACTACGGGACCGACAGCCGCGATTGCGATGAGAGCGATCGCGCGATCCATGTTCTGGAGCGCAGCTTGCGGCTGGTCGGCGACCTCGATGAGGACCAGCGTCAGTCGCTGGCTCGGATCGCCGACCGGTGCCCGGTCCATCGCACGCTGGAGGGCACGATCGATGTGCGGACAACCATGAAGCTCGGCACCGAAGGAGAGTCGTGACCCCTGAGGAGTTCCGGACGGCCGGGCACACCCTCGTCGACTGGATCGCCGATCACCGGGCGCGGATCGCCGACCTACCGGTGCAGGCACAGGTCCTGCCGGGCCAGGTCGCTGCGGCGCTCCCGTCGGAGGCGCCGGAACTGCCGGAGGCCTTCGCGGACGTCATGGCCGATCTCGACCGAGTGGTGGTGCCAGGGGTCACCCAGACGCAGCACCCCGCGTTCTATGGCTGGTTCCCGTCCAACGCGTCGTTGTCGTCGGTGCTGGGTGACCTGGCCTCGGGCGGGATCGCCGCGCTGGGGATCACCTGGCAGTCCGCGCCTGCGCTGACCGAAGTCGAGCAGGTCGTCACCGACTGGATGCGCAAGCTGACCGGGCTCTCGCCGGCCTGGAGCGGGGCGATCCACGACACCGCATCCACGGCCTGCTTGGTCGCGATGATCGCCGCCCGGGAACGGGCCAGCAACCACAGTGCCGACAAAGCGGGGCTGCAGGGTCAGGCGGCACCGCTCGTGGTCTACGCCTCGCCGGAGGCGCATTCCTCGGTGGCCAAGGCCGTGCTGCTGGCCGGCTTCGGTCGCGAACAGCTGAGACTGGTGACGATCGACCCACAGACCCGGGCCATGCGGTCGGACGCCCTGGCCGCCGCGATGGCCGAGGACGCTGCCGCCGGACGACGTCCAGCCGCGGTGGTCGCCTCGGTCGGCACGACCGGGACCACGGCCGTCGATCCGGTCGGCGACATCGTCGCGGTAGCCGCGGCCTACGACGCGTGGGTGCATGTCGATGCGGCGATGGCCGGTTCGGCACTGCTGTTGCCGGAGATGCGGTGGCTGTCCGACGGTGTGGAGGGGGCGGACTCGTTCGGCTGGAACCCACACAAGTGGCTGGGCACCATCTTGGACTGCTCACTTCTCTATGTCCGCGACGTCGAACTCCTGCGAAGGGTGATGTCGACCGACCCTTCCTACCTCCGGTCTTCGGCCGACGACGCCGTGGTGCAGTACAAGGATCTCGGGATCCCGTTGGGGCGTCGGTTCCGCGCACTCAAGCTGTGGTTTCACCTTCGTCTCGACGGAGTGGAGCCGATTCGCGCCCGGCTGCGCCGGGATCTCGAGAACGCCGCCTGGCTGGCCGCGCAAGTGGCGGCGGAGCCCGACTGGCAGGTGCTGGCGCCGGTCACGTTGCAGACCGTCTGCATTCGGCATCAGCCCGCCGGGCTGCAGGGCGACGACCTCGATGCGCACACGCTGCGGTGGCTCGCGTCGATCAACGACTCCGGTCGCGCCTTCGTCACACCGTCGTTGCTCGACGGCCGCTGGATGGTGCGGATCTCGATCGGCGCCGAGGCCACGGAACGGGCCGACGTCGAGGAGTTGTGGGCCTTGTTACGCCGGACGGTGCCTGCCTGCGCCCGGGGGGCGACTAGACAGGTCTAGCCAGGTTCCGGGCGATTCTCGACACTTTCCTGCCGAACGGCGATCCTTCTGATAGGGGGAACGGGCAACCGGCTGCATCGGTCTCATCTCCATCCGGCAGCGGCCGGTCGCCCGACTACGGAGGTTGACGATGAGTCAGGAACACCACGGCGGATTGGATCCGCTCGGACTTCCCTACCTCCTCGCCGGCGAGGCGCCGGTCTCGACGGGCCGGGCCGCACTGGCCACCCGTCGGTCCAGTGAGTTGGACACCTTGGCCCGCGACGCGGTCGAGTGGCTCGAGCGTGGCGGCCACCGTCGCGGCCGGCACCAGGCGTCGTCCGCCCTGGCATCGGTGGCTCCTTGTGAGACGCTGGCGCGATCGCTGGTCGTGCTGCTCGCGCACCTCGATACCGACGACGTGGTCAGGGTGTCGCCGGCGATCCGGCCGGTCGCCGAAGCGGTGTCGTTCGTGGCGGCCGGCGATGCCGGGGTGGGCTTCCGGGCCAGCGCCCTGGAGCCGGTCGGCACGGCCACGGTGGCTTGTGCGGCGGCGCGTCGGTTCGTCGACCTCCATGTCGCGCCCCAGCGTGGGCGACGGGTCGTGGGCGTGATGAGTGCGGACGATCTTGACGATTCGGTGGTCTGGGAGGCGATCGCCGATGCCCGGCTCGCCGACCTCGGTGAGGTGGTGTGGGTGGTCGAGATGACCGACCGCGCTCGTTCGAACAGTGCAGTCTGGGAGCGCCGGCTGGCAGCCGGTGGCTGGCAGCACTCGCACGCCGATGGCAATGACACCGATTCGCTGTTCGCGGCCTACGACGCGGCGACGTCGCAGATCGATCGGCCCAGCGTCGTCTTCGTCTGGCCCGAAGCGAAGGCAGCTTCCGCGCCCGGCCGACTGCCGCAACCACGGTCCCAGGACCAGGCCGTGCACGGGCACCGCGAGCGGGTGCATCGCGCCGACACGCTTCGGGTCCCGCCCGCGACCGGTCTGATGCCCGGTGGCTCGTGGTCGCCCGCGGATGCCTTCGGCGAGGTGGCCGAGGCGCTTGCAGGGGACCCCGCGGTTGGCACGCGGATGGTGACCACTGGCCAGATCGTCGGCACGGCCACCCGCTCGTCGGAGCTGGTGGCGCTGACTGAGCTCGGGCTGATCGACGCGATGACCCGGGAGCCCCTGATCCCCGTCGGACTGCTTGACGACCCGATGAGCATGTCCGACCTTGAGCGACTCTCGGCCGCCGCTGTCGCCGGATCGCGGTTCATGTTGGTGCACGACGCCGCGGGATCGACCGGTCCGGAGTCGGCTGACCTGGCCGAGCCGCTGGGCCTACCCGGTGTGATCAGGATCGAGCCGGCCTATGCACAGGCACTCGACTGGATGGTGTGCCACGCGATGGCCCGGATCGGTGCCCGCTTCAACGTCTGGACGGATGCCAGTCCGGTGGACGGCCCGGGAGAAGGCTCATCGGACCACGTCGACGGTCCAGTGGAGAGCCCGGCTTCTTTCATCGTTCGGCTGTCCCATCGGCAGCTCGACCAGTCCGAGTTTTATGCCGTGCGCGAGCGCTGGGGCGTCGACGGGCTGCGTCGTCGCATCCTCGCGGGCGCCTACCGGCTGCGCCAAGGCGTCGCCACCCAGGTGCAGCTGGCCGGTGCCGGCGGCGTCGTCGGCGATCTGCTCGCGGCGGCCGACCTGCTCGAGGAGCACGGCATCGGGGCGCACGTCGTCGAGGTCACGTCTGAGGACGCCCTCTTCCTCGCTCGCCAACAATGCGCCGCCACCGCCAGGCGCAACGGGACGCTCCCCGAGCTGCCCGAGGCGCTCGCCCTGGCCTTCGACACCGGCCTCCCGCTCGTAGTTGCCCATCACTCGTCGGCCTCTCCCATGAATTGGCTCGGCCCGCTGCTGGGCATCGCGTCGGCCGATGTGGCGCTGCCCCGCCTCGGCGACGGCAGTGATCAGTCGGCACTCGCCATCGCCGATACCGCGAGGCACCTGATCGAGCACTGACGGCGAGATCTCAGGAGCGGAAACGTTGCTCCCCATGGTGGACTCGTGACAGCGGGTCGGCCCGGTTGCCTAGTCAGCGACCAGGTCGTCGATCTGGTTAATCGCCAACGAGGCGCCCTCGACAACGCCCATCTCGAGGACCTGCTGCAGCGCCTCGGCGGTGGCGTAGGTGCTTACGAAGGTGGCACGGGTCCCGCCGTCGTGCTCGACGAAGGTGAAGACGTTGCTGCCCACCGGCAGGTCGGGGTTCTTGGTGAACGTCTCGTCGAGCGCGAAACCGTCGTCGAAGGAGAAGCTGCTGGGCTCCTCGACGGCCTGGACCTCCCAGTAGCCGTAGTACTTCTCGCCCTCGGGGCTGGTCATGTAGTAGTTCGTACGACCGCCGGGGACCAGGTCGTGATCGACGAAGGTGGCGGGGTGGGTCGGGGGTCCCCACACCCGCTCGAGCTGACGCGGGTCGGCGTAGATCTCCCAGATCCGCTTCGGTGGGGCAGCGAAGTCCGCGACGATGGTGAGATTCCGGGCGTCGAGGTCGTGCGAGACGTCGGTGACGGGCATGGTGATCAATCCTCCTGGGTGTGTGATGGAGTTGCTGCTGGTTGGGTGTGGGATTCCGGCGTGGCGATGAGCTCGTCGATCCGGGAGATGCGGCCGCGCCAGAGGGACTCCAGCTCGGTGAGCATCGCGCCCACCGACCGCACTGCTGCCACGTCGCCGCTGGCCAGGGCCTCGCGGCCCTGTCGACGCTTGGTCAGCAGGCCAGCCTTCTCCAGCACGGCGACGTGCTTCTGCACCGCGGCGAAGCTCATGTCGTACGCCGCCGCCAGCGTCGAGACGGAGTGTTCCCCCGCCAGCACCCGGCGCAGGATGTCGCGTCGCGTGCGGTCGGATAGCGCGTGGAACCAGGCATCCGCCCGGTCCTCGTCGACGCCGTCCATGAGCACAACATACAACCAAATGGTTGTAGGTTGTCAAGTGGTTCGGCCTATCGATCCCACACGTTTCCTTGTGGCTCGCCCCGCGCCGGCTAGCAGCGCGCGGTGCGCTCGAGGAGGGCGACGGCATCCGCGACGGGTGGGAGCGCGGCCATGCTGTCCGCAACTGAGCGCGCCGTTTCGCGGTAGGAGGACTCGGTCACAATGCGCGCCGCGGCATCGGCTGCTTCAGCGATCCCCGGTGCCCCGCCGGCCACATGAAGGCCTGCGCCGACGGCCTCGACGTGCTGGGCGTTGATCAGTTGGTCGAAAGCGAAGAGAGGGACGACCACCTGGGGCACGCCTGCGGCGAGCGCAGCCATCGTGGTACCGAACCCGCCGTGTCCGACGACAACATCGCAGAAGGCCATCACCTCCGACTGCGGCCACCATCGCTCCGCCCAGGTGTTGGCAGGGAGCGGTGCGAGATCCGCGGGGTCCAGGCCCGCGCCGGTCGTGAGCAGCACCCGGACCGGGTAGTCGGCGAGGCAAGCCACCACCTCGGGGTACAACGACTCGAATCCATCGAGCGCTGCGGTCACGGAGCCGAAGCTGACGTACACGAGTGGGTGTGACGGATGACCCCAAGACCCAGGGAGAGCCCCACGCGCTGATGTCAACGAGTCGTCGTGGAACCGGTAGACGAGCGCTCCGACTGTGCCGCCGGCCGCCAGCGCCTCATCCAGGACCAATGGGACAGTGGACAACGTCGGCGCCGACAGCATCGCGGTGGCCGACGCTCCATCGGGCAGTCCGGCCAACTCGTCCAGCTCGGCGAGCGGCTGGCGGATCAGCGGAACCATGTACTCAGTGGTCGCGGTCATGCCGATGGCCACCGTCACCTGAGGGATACCGGCAGCCCGGGCGGCGACGAGTGAGGCGAACTCGCAGGGCTCGCGGAGCACAACGTCCGGGCGCCAGGAATCGATGATCTCGACCAGGCCGGGGAGCGCAGCCTGCGCATCAAGGCGCCCGAATACCTCGCTCACTACGAGGTCGTTCGCGTGCTCGAACGAGAGGTGCGGGACCTGCTCGAAGACCTGGCCCATCAGGTCGGCCGGTGCGTCGGCGAACGGATGGTGCTCGAACCCTGCGGCACTCACTGGGTTGGCGAACGATCCAGCGGCCGCCACCGCGACCTCATGTCCGGAGGCCAGGCACGCCCGAGCGAAAGGAATCAACGGGCCAAAATGACCCGCCCCCGCCGTCGTGCACACCAGCACCCGCACTGCTGAATTCTCCCACTCCGAGCTCGCGGGAACCAGACATGCGTGGGCGGCTGGGGGAGCAATAGACTTCGTGCATGTCCCGGGAGCGTCCGGATCCAGCGGAGGTCTACAAGGCAGTCCGCGCCCATGAGTTGATGCTCAACGAGGCTGCGGCCGCGCAAGAGCGATCCATCGTCCCGCCCCTGCTGACGCTCAACGGCGGCGCCGCAGTCGCTTTCCTCACGCTTCTGGGCGCACTTGGCCAGGACTCCGCGCTCAAGGTCGATCTCGAGTGGGCGACGGGAGCAGTCGGCACGTGGATGGTGGGGCTGTTGCTCGCCGCTGCTGCAGGATTGGCCGCCGCTTCGAGGCAGAAGCAGATCAACAAGGGCTTTCGCCTGATGCGGGAGCAGGTTGAGCTCGCAGTCTTCGACGAGGAACTGGCTCAGATCGTCGTGCCACCCTCCCCGGACCACTCCAGCGAAGGACGGGGTCGAGGTCGAGGTCGATCGGCGGGAGGGCCGGGCCAAGGCCAGTGACGCGGCGGGGAGGAGCCACACCGCTTACAACTGGTTCTGGACTACCAGCGCCTTGGCGTTCGTGATGGGTGGCTTCCTGGCCCTGAACGCTGTGACTGCGGCCGCCGACCACGTCGATCCAGACCTCCCGCTCGGCACACCCAGCCAGCGACTGGCGCCGATGACCGCACCCGCTGTGACGCTGGCGTCGACCGGGGCGCAGCGTCATCCGTTGCGAGCCATAGAGAGCTCGATTTGTATGACGCCAAAGGGGCGCCCGGGGGCGTCGTCCCGGCGAGGTTAAATGGGGTCATGTCCGCCACACGCCAGTCCGTCCCCCCATCCAGTCCCGCTCGTGCCGTCGTGACCGGCGCGAGCAGCGGAATCGGCGAAGCCACGGCCCGGCGCCTCGCGGCCGAAGGCTTCCATGTCTTCTGTGCGGCCCGACGGGCCGATCGGATCGAGGCGCTGGCCACGGAGATCGGCGGGACCGCGGTGGTGTGCGACGTCACCGACGACGCGTCGGTGCGTGACCTGGCCGCCCTCGTCGGGCCCCGCCTCGACGTGTTGGTGAACAATGCCGGCGGGGCGATGGGGGCTACTCCCGTGGCCGAGGCCGACACCGAGCAATGGCGCCAGATGTACGAAGTGAATGTGATCGGCATGGTGCAGGTGACCCGGGCCCTCTTGCCCGCACTGTTGGCGGCGGAGGCGGGGATCGTCGTCAATGTCGGCTCCACCGCCGGCCGGGTGGCCTACGAGGGCGGCGGCGGCTACACGGCGGCCAAGCACGGCACCAAAGTCGTGACGGAAACGCTACGACTGGAACTGTGGGATCAGCCGGTGCGGATCTGCGAGGTCGCCCCGGGCATGGTCCGTACCGAGGGGTTCGCGCTCACCCGCTTCGGCGGCGACCAGGACAAGGCGGACGCGGTCTATGCCGGCGTCGCCGAGCCCTTGGTGGCCGACGACGTCGCCGACGCGATCGCCTGGATGGTGACCCGACCCGCCCACGTCAGCGTCGATGAACTCGTCATTCGACCGCGTGCCCAGGCCGCGCAACACAAGGTGCACCGCGTCGCGGAGTGACCTCAGCCCTGAAGGGCAGCGGACACGACCTCACGAGCGGCTGCCTGGACCTGGGCGAGGTGATCGGGCCCGCGGAACGACTCGGCGTAGATCTTGTAGACGTCCTCGGTGCCCGACGGCCGAGCGGCGAACCAAGCCGAGTCGGTGGTGACCTTCAGACCACCGATGGCAGCGCCGTTGCCGGGGGCCGCCGTGAGCTTGTCGACGATGGCCTCACCCGCGAGTTCGGTGGCGGTCACGTCGTCGGGTGAGAGGCGGGCGAGCTTGGCCTTCTGCTCGCGATCGGCCGGCGCATCGACGCGGGCGTAGGCCGGATCACCGTGCTGCGCCACCAGGTCCGCGTAATGCTCGGAGGGGGACTTGCCGGTGACGGCCAGGATCTCCGAGGCCAACAGGGCCAGGATCAGACCGTCCTTGTCGGTGGTCCAGGTCGAGCCGTCCCGACGAAGGAACGACGCACCGGCGGACTCCTCGCCGCCGAAGCCGAACGAGCCGTCGATCAGGCCAGGGACGAACCACTTGAAGCCGACCGGCACTTCGACCATCGGCTTGCCCAGGCTAGCCGCGACCCGGTCGATCATCGACGACGACACCAGCGTCTTGCCGATCCGCGCCGTCTCCGGCCACCCCGGGCGCGCTCCGCCGAAGAGGTACTGGATGGCCACCGCGAGGTAGTGATTGGGGTTCATCAGCCCGGCGTCGGGCGTGACGATGCCGTGCCGGTCGGCATCGGCGTCGTTGCCCGTGGCGATGTCGTAGTCGTTGCGCCGCTCGATCAGCGACGCCATCGCGGACGGCGACGAGCAGTCCATCCGGATCTTCTCGTCCCAGTCGAGCGTCATGAACCGCCACGTGGGATCGACCAGCGGGTTGACCACCGTGAGCGCCAGGCCGTGGCGGTCGGCGATCTCGCCCCAATAGTCGACCGACGCCCCTCCCAGGGGGTCGGCGCCGATCCTGACCCCGGCCTCTCGGACGCGGTCCAGATCGAGCACGGCCGGCAGGTCGTCGACGTAGGTGCCTAGGAAGTCGTAGGCCTCGCACCCAGCCCGCGCCCGGGTGAACGGCACCCGTCGGACGCCGTCGAGCCCGGTGGCGATCAGTTCGTTGGCGCGCTCCGCGATCACCGAGGTGGCGTCGGAGTCGGCGGGTCCACCGTGCGGGGGGTTGTACTTGAACCCGCCATCGGCCGGGGGATTGTGCGAGGGCGTGACGACGATGCCATCGGCCGACCTGGCCATCTCGGTGACGCCGACGTTCGCCCGCAGGATCGCGTGGGAGACCGCCGGAGTCGGGGTGTAGCCGTCGCGCGAGTCGACGAGCACGGTCACGTCGTTGGCCGCCAGCACCTCGATGGCCGTGGCCCAGGCGGGTTCGGACAGGCCGTGGGTGTCGCGGCCGATGAAGAGCGGGCCGGCAATGCCCTGATCGCGACGGTAGTCACAAATGGCCTGGGTGGTGGCCAGGATGTGGGTCTCGTTGAACGAGGTCTTCAGGCTGCTTCCTCGGTGGCCCGACGTGCCGAAGGCGACCTGCTGGTCGACATTCTCCGGATCTGGAACCCCGGTGTAGTAGGCCGTGACCAAGTGAGCGACATCGATCAGGTCCGACGGGTCCGCCAAGTGTCCTGCGCGCGAAGAACTCATGGTGTCCATCATGGCCACACTCGGCCGTCCCGAGAAGGGATCGTCCACCGAGAAAGACCTGCGACGCGTGACAGACTGCCGCCCATGAACTTCGAGGCACCGTCTCCGGCGCTGGTCGAGCTCGCCACCCGCCATCAGGTGTCGACCGACTTCTGGGACTGGAAGGGCGCCCACGTGCCTGCCAGCGCCGAGACCCTCCGGGCGGTCCTGGCCGGACTCGGTGTCGACACCTGCGACGGCGATGATCAGGCGGCGCTCGACCGCGATCGGCTGGCACGGGAAGCGGCGCACTGGGCGCGCCCGCTTCCGAGCATCGTTGTGTTGCGTGAGGGGTCGGCTCCGAGCGTGCTGGTGCATCTTGGGCACGGCTCTACGTTCTCCGCCGAGCTGATGTTGGAGTCCGGTGAGATTCGCCCGGTGCGCCAGATCGAGCACAACGCCGAGCCGCGCGAGGTCGATGGCGTGCTCGTGGGCGAGGCGGCCGTCGAGCTCGATGACGATCTCCCGCTGGGCTGGCACACCCTGGTTGTCCGGTTCGCCGAGCCGAGCACGGGGGGTGCCGAGAGCGCGTCGGTGCCGGTCGTGGTCGCGCCGCAACGGCTCGATCTCCCCCACGGCCTGGACGACCGGCCGGGTTGGGGTCCGATGACCCAGCTCTATCAGGTGCGGTCGGCTGACTCGTGGGGGGTGGGCGATCTCGGCGACCTCGCCACCTTGACCCGCTGGGCGGGGCGCGATCTGGGCGCCGACTTCGTGTTGGTCAACCCGTTGCATGCGGCCGAACCGGTCGCACCGATGGAACCCTCGCCGTATCTGCCGACCACCCGTCGATTCGCCAACCCCCTCTATCTCCAGGTGGAGGCCCTTCCCGAGTACGCCGCCGCGTCGGCAGCCATCCGTGACCTCGTCGACGACCTCGCCGCGTCGACCAGGAAGCTCAACAACGAGGACGTCATCGACCGCGACCGGTCGTGGGAGGTCAAGCGGGTCGCGCTCAGGGCACTCTTCGACGCTGCGAGTCCCGTGACCGATCCGGAGTTCGTGGAGTACAGCCGTCGGCAAGGCAGCGGTCTCACCGAGTTCTCGTTGTGGTGCGCTCTCGCCGAAGTGCACGGTGCGGAAGCCTCGGCCTGGCCCGCCGCTCTCCGCGAGCGCGACCCCGAGGCACTGGCGGCGTTCAGTGCTGGCCACGTCGACGACCTTGCGTTCCACGCCTGGCTGCAATGGCGGATCGCGTGCCAGTTGGCTCAGGTGCAGCGCGACGCCGTGGCCTCCGGGATGCGCCTCGGCGTCATTCACGATCTCGCAGTGGGAGTGCACCCGGACGGGGCGGATGCCTGGCTGCTGCCCCATGCGCTGGCCCAGGGAGTGACCGTCGGCGCACCTCCCGACCAGTTCAATCAGCGCGGCCAGGACTGGAGCCAGCCGCCATGGCATCCCGAGCGACTCGCTGACCTGGCCTACGCGCCGTATGTCGCGATGGTGCGCGCCCTGCTCGCCGACGCCGGCGGACTCCGGATCGACCACATCATCGGTCTTTTCCGGTTGTGGTGGGTGCCGCAGGGGCGTTCGCCCCAGGATGGCACCTACGTCCGCTACGACCACGAGACCCTGATCAGCATCCTGATGCTGGAGGCCGCCCGAGCCGGAGCGGTATTGATCGGTGAGGACCTCGGCGTCGTGGAACCGGCCGCGCGCGACTATCTGCGAGAGCGCGGCCTACTGGGGACGTCGATCGTCTGGTTCGAGTGGGCCGACGGACAGCCGGTGCCCCCGGAGGACTACCGCGCGCTGGCGCTGGCCACGGTCACTACCCACGACCTGCCGCCGACGATGGGCTATCTCGAGCTCGCTCACGTCGAACTGCGCCAACGGCTCGGGTTGCTCACCAGACCGGTCGAGGAAGAGCGCGCGCAGGAGCGGGCCACCATCGACACGGTGCGCCAGTTCTTGATCCGACGCGGCGACCTCGCCCCCGAGGACGCTCAGGACGAGCGGGCGGTGGTGATCGCCCTGCATCGCTGCCTCGCCGCCACGCCGTCGCGCCTCCGGGGGGTGTCGCTGTCGGACATGGTCGGCGACAAGCGCATCATCAACCAGCCAGGGACCGACGAGGAGTACCCCAACTGGCGGGTCCCGTTGGCTGACGGCGCCGGACGGCCGCTCCTGCTCTCGGCCGCTGTGGATGACCCGCTCGGGCATGAACTAGCCGCCGTTCTCTCTACCCGACCGCACTAGACCGGTCTACCTCCAAACGGTCGGAATCTCGACAGGGATCACTATCTCGGGGGATTCTTCGTGTTGCGGCATTCATCTGTTGACGGAATGTCGTATTGGGTCACCGACCCAACATCGGGGGATGTGCGGGGGAAACCCGCTTCAGTTGGGAGACGGACATGAACGACGCTGATGGCTACCGCGGTGGCGGGTCGCACCGTGATGCTCGCGGGGACGACCCGCTGGGGATGGATCTTCCCGCCGCCGGCGGTGTCGAAGCACCCGCCACTCGCGCCGGCCTCGGGGCCCACCCGGTCCACCAACTCAACCGGCTGGCCGACGAAGCTGTCGACTGGATGGCGCGAGCCAGCGACCGTCGCGGCCGGCACGGCCGCACCGACGGGCTCCACCCCGACTCTCCTCGCAGTGTTCTCGCCCGCGCTCTCGTGGTCCTGTTGGCCCACCTCGATGCCGAGGATGAAATCCGCGTCTCCACTTCCACCCGCAATGTGGCTGAAACGGTCGGCTTCCTGGCTGCTGGCGAAGCCGGCGCCGGGTTCTACGCCTCGGCTCTCGAGCCGACCGGGGCGGCTCTGTTGATGAGCGCCTCGGCCCGTCGCTATGTCGACGTCCACGTGGCGCCGCAGACCAACCGGCGGCTGGCCGCGGTGTTGTCAGTGGCCGATCTCGACGATGACCTGCTCTGGAAGACCGTGGCCGACCTGACTCTGGCGGACCTCGGCGAGGTTCTCTGGGTGGTCGAGATGGCCGACGCAGCGCCCGGTCGAGCGGCCGCCTGGCACAACCGCTTCGAGCTCGCCGGCTGGCATCATGTCGACGTCAACGGCGACGACTCTGAAGCGCTGTTCGGCGCCTTCTCCTCCGCCACCGACCGCACGGATCGACCCAGCGTCGTCTTTGTGCACCCCGGGGCCAGTACCGATCTGCTCACTCCGTGGGGGCCGACGATTCCGGCGCAGGGCGCGGGCCTCGGTCCCGACCCGCATGGACTGCCGTGGTCCTCGCCTGCCGTTCCGCAGCCTCGGGTCGAGGTCGGGAAGCGACCGGCGGTATCTCGTGAGCGTCGACACCGGGCCAGCGCCCTTCGGGTGCCGACCGACACCGGACTTCAGCCGCGCGGCATGTGGTCCGCGCTGGACGCTTTCGAGCAGGTGGCAGAGAGCCTCGCCGGCGACCCCGCGGTCGGAACCCGCTTGGTGTCGACCGGTCAGATCATGGCCAGCCAGACCACCAGCTCGACCGAGATCCTCGCCTTGACCGAGCTCGGTTTGCTGCACGCGACCTGCGGGGAGCCGATGATCCCGATCGGCCTCGTCGACGATCCGATCACCCACGAGGACCTGGAGCTGTTGACCGGCGCCGCCGCGTCCGGGTCGCGGTTTCTGCTGGTGGCAGACGCGGCCGGGTCCGCGGGTCCGACCTCGGCCGACTCTCCGGACCCGCTCGGACTGTCTGCTGTCGCGCGCATCGAGCCGGCCTTCGGCCGGGCCCTGGACTGGATGGTTTGTGTAGCCCTCGGGGACATCGGATCTCCCGAGGTCGCGCGGCGTGAGGGGTTGCCGACGTCCTACCTGCTCCGGCTGAGCCACGCGCCCCTCGACCAGGAACTCTTCGCCCGCGCCCAGGCCCGGATCGGTGCCGACGCGCTGCGCCGTCAGGTGTTGGGTGGGGCTTACCGACTGATCGAGGCCGGCCAGCCGCAGATTCAACTGGCCGGCGCCGGTGCCGTCGTCGGCTCACTGCTCGAGGCTGCCGAGGTGCTGAACACGCTCGGTATCCAGGCCAATGTGGTCGAGGTGACCTCCGAAGACCTGCTCTATCTGGAACGCCAGCGGGCCCTGGTAGTGGCGCGCCGGATGGGAATCAGCGCGGAGATGCCCGAGGCGATGGCGGCCTCATTCGACCCGACGCTGCCCTTGGTGGTGGCCCATCACGTGTCGTCTTCGCCGATGTCGTGGCTGGGCCCGGCCCTGCGCACGCGCACGGACAATGTCGCTCTCCCGCATGTGGGGGTGGCCAACGCCTCGGCGGCGACGGCCATCGCCAACGCGGCACGCATGTTGCTCGCCCACTGATCTGCTCGGTCTGCCGCTGCCGTGTCTGACAACTGGTCAGTCGGCGGTTGCCTAGCTAGGTTGTCTTCGGCGAAGGTCGGCCGCGGGGACCGGCTATTTCGACAACGGAGGATGCTTGAGTGAACGGGAGACGGGTCTTCAGGTAACCGTGCCAGCGGCACGGCTCAGCGTGGAAGCAGCCGTCGAGGGGGGTCCCGACGCACCGACGAGCCACGTCTCGTCGGGTAAACATGCGCGCCCTGCCGATGGCGTGACGGCGGGCGCTGTGCCCCGACTCGACGCGATGGACCAGCTCCACCCGGGAGCGGTCGCCGACCTGGCGAACGCCGTCGCTGTGCTCACCATGCGAGCGGGCGGGGCGGTGGAGTCGGTGACGGCGTTGGCCGCGCTCTATCTGGCCCACCTTCACGCCGATGATCTCGTGGTGGTCTCCCCACAGGCCCAGCCGAGCGTCACCGCCATTCAGGACTTGCTGTCCACTTCGCTGCGGTCGCCCCTGGTCAGCACGGTGCCAGGCCCGCTGTCGGTCTTCTGTCGACCGCTGCTACGCGAGGCGGAGGATCGGATGGGTCAACCGCCGACCGGCCAGGTGGTTGCGCTGCTGCACCCCGGTGACCTCGACCAGGCAGCGACCTGGGAGGCCGTCGACGAGGCGGTCCTCGACCCGACCCCCGGAGCCGCCCCGCTGACCTGGGTCGTACTCACCGGGTCAGCGCGCTCGCTTCGGGTGTCCGAACGGCGCCGCGAGTGGTTGCGCATGCGCCTGCGGGCAGCTGGCTGGGAGTATGCCGAGCTGAGGCAGGCTCAGAGCGACGTCGGTTCCGCAGCCGTCGCCTTGGGCGCGCTGCTGTCATCACCCCCCGCGGGTGCGGCGCGCGTCATCCTGGTCGAGCTCCCGGTGGCGGATGGTGCGGATCTGCACGCCGAGGAGGACGCTGAGCGGTTGTTGTCCGGTGCGCTCGACTCAACTCGCTGCTACTCCGGCGACAGTGTTGCCTTCGCCTCAGCTCCCCGAGTCGACGGGGATCACGGTTCCCGGCACCGCGAGCACGGCCGAGGTCTACACCGATGTTGTGGCGGAGCTCGAGGCGACACCCTCCGCTGGACACCTGATCGTGCACGGCTCGGGCAGCCGGTCCGGGCGGTCCGCGACCGGCGCACTCTGGGAGTTGGGTGCCGCTGGGATGGCCGAGCGGATCATCGGATCGCGGGTCTTGGCGCTCGGCAGGATCTCCGAGCGGCACCTGGCGCGCCGGCTGGACGCCCTTATCGATGTCCTCGATGCGGGGGCGCGGTTCTGCATCGCGGGCGAGTCGGGTGCCGGGTCGGGAGCGGAAACCGACCTGGAAGCGGCCCGTGTGCCGGGTCTGACTGTTCTCGAGCCGGCCTATGGGCGCGCCCTGGACTGGCTGGTGTGCGACGCCCTGGCACGGCTGGCCCATGAGGAGGCGCCCGGCGGCTATCTGCTGCGCATCACGCGCGACCATGTCGAGCAGGAGCCATTCGAGCGGGCGCGAGAGCGGTGGGGAGACCTCGTCCTGCGCCGTCACGTGCTGGCCGGCGCTTACCGATTGTGGGAAGAGGACGTCGATGGGCCACCGGTGCAGCTGATCGGTTCCGGATCGGTCATCCCCAGCCTCCTTCGCGCGGCTGCCTTGCTCGCCGACCAGGGCGTCCGGGCCAGCGTGGTCGACGTCACCTGTGCGGATCGAGTCCAACGAGCGTGGCGGCGCGATGTACGCGACAGCGTGCAGCGAGCCATCGCACCGTCGCTACCGGGGGAGCTCAGGCAGGCGTTCGCTCGCTCGCCCCTGGTCACGGTGGGCCGCGGGGGCGGTGCTCGCCTCGCGTGGCTGGGCACGGCACTGGGCGTACCCTCCGTGGAGCTCGAACTGGACGGCCGCGACACGTTCGAGGCCCAGGTGGCCCGGGCCGCCATCGCCGCGATCAGTCTGACCTGACCCCGCCCCTCGACAGTCGAGGACCGTGGGGGTGGTCGGCCGCGTTGCGGTGGTCGAGCTTGTCGAGGCCCGTGGCCGAGGGGTGGTCGGCCGCGTTGCGGTGGTCGAGCTTGTGGAGGCCCGTGGACTGTGGGTGGTCTCGACGGGCTCGACCGGCGGGGGGTTTGGGCTGTGGGGTCGGGTCGTTTGCGGTGGTAGAGCTTGTGGAGGCCCGTGGCCGAGGGGTGGTCTCGACGGGCTCGACCGGCATTGGGTTTCGCCTGTCGAGACCCTGTCGACCGGCGGGGGTTTCGGGGGTCTCACGGGTAGTGCAGGCCGACGGCACGTTCACTGATCTGCCAGAGCCGACGTCGCACGACTGGGTCGTGGGCGAGCGCGCTGCTGCCGACCAGTGCCGGCGCGCCCCGGGTTTCGCCCGGGCCGCCCGGGCCGCAGTAGGAACCGCCGGGTAGGTCCGCCGTGGCCGCCATCAACAGCGGTAGAGCACCGACGGCGACGGGTTGGGCCAGCGCCCGAACCGCGCCGTCGATGATGGAAGCCGGTGTTCCGCATGAAGTGCCGAACAGGGCGTTGGAACCCAGGTGGCTGCCGGCGATGCCGGGGTGCGCGGCCAGCGCCGAGACGGGGACCCCGGCAGCGCGTAGGCGCTCGTCGAGCTCGAAGGTGAACAGCAGATTGGCGAGCTTGCTCCGGGCGTAGTCGCGCCAGAGCGAGTAGGACGTTTGCGGTGCCCTGGGATCGTCGAGCGGCAGCCGTCGCACCAGGCGATGCATGATCGAGGCGGTGACGACGACTCGCCCGAACCCCGAGTCGATCAGCTGGGGCAACAACAGGCCGGTCAACAGAAAGGGGCCCAGGTGATTGGTGGCGAAGGTGACTTCGAAGCCGTCGGAGGTCCGGCGCTGACGCGCGCTCATGCAGCCGGCGTTGTTGATCAGCAGGTGCAACGGCCCCAGGCTCGCCGCAACCTTCGCCGCTCGGCGCACCGCATCGAGGTCAGCCAGGTCCATGTCGAGCCTGCTGAGGACCGCGTCCGGAACGTCGGCCCGGATCACTGCTTCCGAGGCGGCCAGGGCGGCCGGCCGACGGCCGGCCAGCACGACGTGGGCGCCGGCCCGCGCCAGCCCCGTCGCCACGTGGATGCCGACGCCGCCAGGGGAACAGCCCGTGACGACAGCCGTGCGACCACTCAGGTCGGGAAGCCGTGAGACGGACCAGCCGTCAGTGGCAACGGTCATGGAGTGACGGCCAGATGGCCGAGGATGCGCTCCGCTAGGTCATGGTCGCCGGTGATGGTGATCCGGTCCTTCGGCACGTCGCGCCGGCCGCCGGCAAGCAGCAGGAATGCCTCGCGATCCATCGCCAGCGTCGCGTCGGCGTCCGTGGGCTGGTTGACCGGCTCGCCTCGGCCGGCCTCGGAGACGCGCACGGTGGCATCGGGGTGTCCGGTGACCCGTAGGGTCAGGGTCGTTCCGGGCGCGAGGCCGGCCCGCTTGCCCGCGACGTAGCCGAGACTTTCGAGGAGATAGGTCGTGGCGTGCTCGGCGCCCGGGCCGTCGAGGTTGCCGGGTCGGCCGGTCGCCCGTCGGATGTCCTGTTCATGCAAGTAGACGTCGAGCGGCCGGTTGCGCAGGAGCGTATGGGTGTTCCAGGGAATGCCGCCCGGGGTCCGCGCGGGCTGGGCGGATGGATCGCTCGGCGGATCGGCCCGCAACGCGGCATACCGTGCGCTGGTGGCCGCGCGGATCTCGTCGATCAACTGCTGGGGGGTGTGGTCGCGCCGGGCCACGACGCCCTGTTCGGTGTAGAGACCGAGCAGTCCGCGGACGTGCTCGGGGCGACCGATCTCCACCGTCTCCTCAGGTCCCCCGGCGAGTACCGACTCCAGATGCGCCACGTGCGCGGCAACGTCGTGGACATCCCAGGTCGGAAGGTCGGTGGGGGCACCCCAGGCCTCGGCGGGAAGAGCCTCCAGGAGTGTCAGCAGGTCGTCCACGCACCGCCACCACAGCTCGACATAGGTGGTGAGCGACTCGGGCGCGTCCATACCTGCACCCTAGTCAGAAAGCGGCTTCGTCGAGCTCCATCAGGTCGAGTGTGACGCCCTCGGCGATCCGACGCTGCGCGGCGATCAGCGGGAGTTGCTGCTGAGCGAAGAACTGCGCGGCCGCGATCTTGCCTTCGTAGAAGGTTCGGTCTGCCTCGGAGACATCGCCACCGAGCTTGTCGATCGCCACTTCGGCGCCGCGCAGCAACAGCCAGCCGCAGACCACGTCGCCGAGCACCATCAGTAGGCGGCTGGTGTTGAGGCCGACCTTGTAGATGTTGCGCAGGTCGCCCTCGGTGGTCGTCACATCGGCCGACATCAGGTCGTTGATCATGTGACCGACGATGGCGTTGGCGTCCTCGAGCGCCTGGCCGAGCAGTTCGCGCTCGACCTTGAGCCGACCGTTGCCGGCGTCGCTGGCGACGAAACCGCCGATCTCCTGAGCCAAGTGACCGAGCGCACGGCCCTGGTCCTTCACGATCTTTCGGAAGAAGAAGTCCTGGCCCTGAATCGCGGTCGTGCCCTCATAGAGGGTGTCGATCTTCGCGTCGCGGACATACTGCTCGAGGGGGTAGTCCTGCAGGAAGCCCGAGCCGCCGAAGGTCTGCAACGACTCGGTGCCCAACAGCACCCATGACCGCTCGGACCCGTAGCCCTTGACGATCGGCAGGAGGAGGTCGTTGACGGCCTCGGCCGTCGGGTCGGGCTCGTCCGCGTGCTCGGCCATGATCACTCGGTCCTGCCAGCTCGCGGTGTAGAGCACGAGGGCCCGCATCGCCTCGGAGAAGGCCTTCTGCGTCATCAGTGAGCGACGCACGTCGGGGTGATGGGCGATCGTCACCCGCGGCGCGGTCTTGTCCGCGGCCTGGGTGAGATCGGCGCCCTGGACCCGGGTCTTGGCGAAGTCGAGAGCGTTGAGGTAGCCGGTGGACAGGGTGGCGATCGCCTTGGTGCCGACCATCATCCGGGCGTTCTCGATGACCTGGAACATCTGAGCGATGCCGTCGTGTGCTTCGCCGAGCAGCCAGCCCTGGGCGGGCTCGCCGCCGCCGACGGAGGAGTCACCGAAGGTGAGCTCGCAGGTGTTGGACACCTTGATGCCCATCTTGTGCTCCACGCCGGTGACGTAGACGCCGTTGCGCTCGCCGGTCAGTTCACCGGTCTGGTGGTCGAAGTGGTGCTTGGGCACGATGAACAGGCTCAGGCCCTTGGTGCCGGGGCCGCCGACGCCCTCGACGCCGGACGGGCGAGCCAACACCAGATGGATGATGTTGTCGGACATGTCGTGCTCGGCTGAGGTGATGAAGCGCTTGACGCCGGTGATGTTCCACGATCCGTCGGCGTTAGGGGTGGCCTTGGTGCGGCCGGCGCCCACGTCGGAGCCCGCATCGGGCTCGGTGAGGACCATCGTGGCGCCCCATGCACGGTCGACCATCAGTTCCGCGATCCGCTTGTCGCGGTCGTTGCCGTTGCGGTGCACGATGTCGGCGAAGGCCGGGCCACAGGC
This sequence comes from uncultured Actinomycetota bacterium, assembly GCA_963781605.1. GTDB lineage: Bacteria > Actinomycetota > Actinomycetes > Propionibacteriales > Nocardioidaceae > Nocardioides. Next base: position 1,047,187 of record CAWAGO010000005.1, on the reverse strand, counting down.
ATACATCCACACGGGAGCGTTGGCGCCGAGCACCAACTCACCGATGGCCCAGTTGAGGGTGGAGGGCGCCGGCGTGCCACCCAGCTCTTCGCTGATGCCGAGACGCCAGTACTCGGCGTCCATCCAGGCCTGGTAGCTCTTGGCGAACGACGCTGCGACCGGTGCGGTGTTGGTGCTGGGGTCGAAGACGGGCGGGTGCCGGTCGCTGTCCTCATAGGAAGCCGGCGAGCTCGTCGCGGGCCAACCGGTCGACCTCGGAGAGGATCTCGCGGGCGGTCTCGCCATCGACCTCGGAGAAGGGGCCCTGGCCCAGGATCTCGTCGCGCTCGAGCACCTCGAAGAGGTTGAACTCGATGTCGCGGAGGTTGCTCTTGTAGTGGCTCACGGTCTTCACCTTTGGGTCGATTTGTCGCGACGGCGCTCCGAGTGCGGCGCCCACCGACGTGGCTACTGGTCAGTAACTTCTATTCTGCCTCAGCGACACGACCCGCGCAAGGAAGTGTCGAGTTGCGCCGAGCGGACTCGTATGATCCACTTAGTCTAGTGAATTACTACAGTTAAAAGACTTAAGGAGTTCTGGTGCCGCAGATCTTGATCCTGGCCTTCGTCGGCCTGTGTGCGCAGCTGGTCGACGGCTCGTTGGGAATGGCGTACGGGGTGACCTCCTCGACGATGCTGTTGGCCGTCGGTATCGCTCCGGCCGCCGCCTCGGCAGCCGTGCACTTCTCCGAGATCGGCACCACGCTGGTCTCCGGTATCGCCCACCATCGCCTCGGCAACGTGGACTGGCGCACCGTGGGGATCATGGCCGTCCCCGGAGCCGTGGGCGCCTTCGCCGGAGCGACCTTCCTCGTCAGCATCCCTGGGGATGTCGCCAAGCCGTGGGTCGCCGGCATCCTGCTGCTGTTGGGTGGGTATGTGCTCTATCGCTTCCTGGTTCTCCGGGGACGACGGCCCCACTTCCCCGGCCGCCCGTCGGCCCGCTTCCTCGCTCCGCTCGGGCTATTCGCGGGCGCCATGGACGCGATCGGAGGCGGTGGCTGGGGTCCGGTCGGCACCACATCGCTGCTCTCCAGCGGCCGTCTGGAGCCGCGCAAGGTGATCGGCTCGATCGACACCGCCGAGTTCTTGGTGGCGATCGGCGGATCGCTCGGCTTCCTGCTGGCGCTCGGCAGCCAAGGCATCCCCTGGCAGATCGCGGCGGCTCTCCTGGTCGGCGGTGTGATCGCGGCGCCGTTGGCCGCCATGCTGGTGCGCCATCTCCCCGGCACGGTGCTCGGGGTGGCCGCGGGTGGGCTGATCATCGTGACCAACGCCAAGACGCTCCTCGAGGCCGGGGGCGTCGCTGCGCCGGTCGTGTGGGCGACCGTGGGGGCGCTCTTTGTCGGATGGATCGTTGCCATCACTGCCGCCGTTCGTGACTACCGCACCCAGCGGACGGCTGCCGAGCGGCTGCTCCGGGACGAGGTGGAGTCCGTCGCGGTCTCCTGATGAGTGCTGGCACCACGCCTGAAGTACTCTGACAAACTGGGTCCATGCGCGTTTCCGCCAAGGCCGACTACGCCCTTCGGGCGCTGATCGAGATGGCGGTCCGTGATGACGGCTCGCCGGTGAGTGCCGACGAACTGGGTCGACGTCAGGATATTCCGGCCGGGTACCTGCAGGCGATCCTGGCCGACCTACGCCGCGCCGACATCGTGCGCAGCCAGCGCGGCCAAGCGGGCGGTTGGCGCCTCAACCGGCCGGCGGTCGATGTCTCGGTCGCCGACGTGATCAGGGCCGTCGACGGGCCGCTGGTCTCGGTCTATGGCCTGCGACCCGAGGCGGTGCGGTACGACGCCAACGCCGCGGTCCTGCAGCATGTCTGGATCGCGGCGCGGCGGTCGCTGCGGGATGTGTTCGAGGGCGTGTCGCTCCACGATCTCTCGACTGGCGAGCTTCCCGCGGCGGTTACCACTCGCACCGCCGACGAAGACGCCTGGCAGTCGCACTGACCGACCTCGCGCCATGACTCAGGCCGGGGCGCTTCTAGTCGGGTCGGAGCCAGGGACACACACGATCACGACTCCGCAGATGTGGTCGGTGCGGATCGCTCAGCAAGTGTCGCGCCAGAGTGATCGGGTCGTCGGCGACGCTGAGCGGACTGGGGGCGTCATCGAGTTGCACCTCGACACCCAGGGTCCCAAGGCCCGACGGCGCAGTCTGGACGGGGCCCAGTCGGCGCAGCATCGACAGTGACGCCGGGTTGCCATCCATGACCTCGGTGAGCAGATGGGTGACGCCACTCGGCCGACGTCTCATCAGGACCTCCAGCAGCGCCGTCGCCGCTCCCCGGCCCTGCCAGGCGTCCTTGACGGTGACGGCGACGTCGGCGCAGGTGGGCTCATCGGCGTACCGAACCAGCCGTCCGATCGCGATCGGCTTGGCCGCGTCGTCGACCTCGACGAAGAGCACCAGGGCAACGTGGTCGATGCCATCGACGTCGTCGACCAGGCCGGCGAGCATCGAGTCGGTCAGCTCCATCACCGGCGCCAGGAACCGGCGGCGGCGCGACTCGAGCGAGAGTTCCTCGAACCCGGCGACGAGTTGTTCCTTGTCGGTGGGGAGCAACGGCCAGACGTAGCCCGGCGTTCCGTCGCGCAGTCGGACCTCGTCGGGGTCGCCTCGCGCGATCTCGATCATGGGCCAGACCCCTCAGCCACACCGGCTGACGTCAGCCACGACACCAGCGGGCGCAGCGCCGCCCAATCGCCGCGCACCACGTCGCCGAGCTCCGGGGTGTGAATGACCGGGTCGAAGCCATAGCGCTTGTGCACCACCAGCGAGCGGTGCCTGAGAAGCTCGATGCGGGGGTGGTCCAACGGATAGCCGCGCGGCGCGGTCTTCAGGGTGTCGCCACCGGTCTCCCACCCGGACTTCGTCAGCCGCGTGAGCAGTCGGCGTAGCTGCGGCCCCGTCCGGTCGTCGGCGACCGCGTCGCGGAACGACGCCAATTGACGCGCGTCGGCGTCGTAGAACCCACCTCCGACCATCACCCCGCGCGCGGACAGCTCGATGTACCACCCCGTGGATGGGCCGGCCGGAACGAATGCCCCTTGGCTGGTCTTGTAGGGGGTCTTGTCCTTGGCGAAACGCACGTCGCGATAGGGCCGGAAGATCTTGGCGGTCCCGAACTCGGGAGCCAGCGAGTCCGTCAAGGCGGTCATCGGCGCCTTCACCGACTCCTGGTAGAGCGCTTTGTGCGCTTCCCAGAACGACTTGGTGTTGTCGACCTCGAGGTCGTCATAGAAGTCGAGAGCTGCGACGGGGAAGCCGGTGAACGTCACGCCGGGGACTCTAGCCTCCAGATAGCAGGGCGGACAGCTGCCGGTCGCCCGCGGTCGACAAGACGGACACCGTCAGTTGGTCGCCGCCGCAGCGCGGGGCCGAGATCAAGGTCTCTCCGCGGGGGGCCGTGTAGGCCACGGTCGGGGCGGCACCGGGTTGCCAGCGCAGTAGCCGAGCGGGCGCGGCTCCGTCTTCTTCTTGGCTGGCGTAGGCGGCGCCGGCACACCAGACCAGGCTGCCCGAGAGAACGCTGCCCACGGTCAACGTCGTCGCGCCGTCGGTCACCGACAGAATGCTGGAGCCGACGTCGTTCTCGTTGGGAACGTCGGTCCATGCGAGGCCGTCGCCGGCGGATCCGCCCGCGAGCCAGACCGCGTCCCAGCCGGCGCACGGCTCGGGACCGGTCAAGGGGACCGGGTCGCCGGTCGGCGGGAGCCAGGCGGGGGTGCGGCACGAGGGCCGCCCGTCATCGAAGGTCAGCAGCGTCGTTCCGGCCGGGGTGATCTCGACGTTGGCGAAGCCGGTCGACTCCGGCGCGCACCAGCGCACCTCCGTGGTCTCTGCGGCCAGGTCGGCCTCGGCGAGGCAGTAGGCGCCGTCGGCCGTCACGCTGGCGTAGTGCATCCGGCCCCGCCCGAGTGCCCATGCCCCACCGCTGGTCGTCGGCGCAGCGGCCTTGCCGTCGATCTCCCATTCGGGCTCACCGTCGAGGGGCAGAACAAGCGCCCGGGCAGGCGAGACCTCCTGCCGGTCGGTCATCACCACGACGGCGTGTCCGGCGTCGAGAAGGGTCTCGGAGACGACGTACCCCTGAGGCGCCTTGATCGTGCGCCGCTGCGCGCCGGTGAGGTGGGCGGCACTCCCGTCCGGGGTGATCCCGATCTCCAACTCCGCTGCCCGCCACGACGGTGCGGTCCACGGGCTGACTCACCGACGACCACGACAGCAAGGCTCGTTCGAGGTCAGCTCCGCGGACGGCTTCGCCGGGTGAGGGGGGAGCCGCGTTCCCGGCGTTCGAGCCGGGGGTGCTGCCCTGCGGTGCAGGCGAGGCGTCGTCCGGCCCCTGCGTTGACGTGCACGCCGTCAGCATCACGGCAGCTGCCACCACCGCGAAGCACCGCGGGCGCATCACACTCCCAGATTATGCTGGAAGTGCGCCCGGTTCGCGCGATAGCTGGCGTAGGCGCTGCGCCACTGCACGCGTTTGATGAAGGGCTCCGAGGGGTCGAAGCGCTGCTGGTTCCAGGGCTCGAAGTAGCTGATCTTGGTGGGCTTGGGGCCCCACTTGTCGTAGCCGCGGCCGACCTGGAAGTGGCCGGACGCGTCATCGTCGAGATAAGGGAAGAACTTCTTGTGCAGCACGGGGTGCAGGACGACCGGGGCCCGGTAGTCCTCGATATGGCGCATCTGCAGCAGAAGCCATTGCTGATAGGTGAAGTCCGAGATGTCCAGCACGATGTAGGTGCCCGCGCGTTTGCGCTTGTCGTAACCGGTGAAGTCGTTGACGACGCGCACCATGTCGGTGATCGCTGTGCCACTGGAGGTGGTGTTGAGCGCTGCCGCCCAGTACTTCTGGCCACGGTCGAAACCATTCCAGGCCCAGGTGATCATCTGGGCGGTCGCCGGACCGCACCACCAACTCTGCTGCTGCTCGAGAGCCCGTTTGCGTTTGATCACCTTCGATCGCCGCGGATAGTCACCGACCTTGGAGCCGGTGAGGGGAGCGGTCGAGGTGCGGGCGGACGCGCCGGACGTCCGCTGCGATGGCGGCAGCGGCACGCCTTGGAGCTCGTGTCGGAGTTGCCACACCTTCGTCACCTGGGCGGCGGCCCGGGTCAGCTCCTCGCGCTCTGCTCGTGCTCGCTGCCGCGGAGTCATTCCGGCGATCTCGCGCAGCAGTGCTGCGGCGTCTTTGTCGCCGGTGGTCTCGCCGACACCAGTGCGGCGCTGGCGTTGCACGGAGCTTCGCGCGGCGGCTTGCACCTCGGCCTGCGTCCGGTTGGTCCAGCCGGTGTGCAGGCAGTAGGTCTGTCCCTCGAAGTCAGCGCACCGGAGCGCTACTCGCGCGAGTAGCCCGGGGCTCGGCTTGGCGGCGAGGTCGAGTTGCCGGCCGAGGGTACGCCCCTCGGCGATGACTCGGTCGATCTCGGCGGCAGCGGGCCCGCTAGGTGTGGCGTCGGTGGCGGTCGAGAACGGTGCGGCAGCGGTCGCGGTGCCTCCGGAGAGGGTGACCGCTCCAGCGGCGGCCAGGGTCGGCACGAGTAGACGGGCGGTCAGGCGGGCAGAAGCCGAAGACATGAAACCTCAGTTCGGTGGCGGCGGAACAAGATCCCACTGTCCCCTCTCACCCCAAAACAAGTCAAGTACCACATCAGTCACTCGATTCACGGTAGTGACACGCGGGTGTTGGTTAAGGAATCGACGAGGTGAGGCGGGGTCATCGAGGCCCGCTCGACAGCGGTCGAACCGCCCCGATCTAGGGTGCAGTCGATGTCCACGCCGCCCCCTCGATCTCGCCGCACCGGCCCCCGCCGTGGATCCGCGTGGATGGTCGTCGGAGTCGTGCTGCTGGCGATCAACCTGCGCCCTGCGGCTGTCTCGGTTGGCCCCGTGTTGGCCGAGGTTCGGGCCGACCTGGCGTTGACCGCCACGACCGCCGGTCTGCTCACGTCGATGCCGGTCTTGGCGTTCGCCCTGTTCGGAGGGCTAGCTCCCGGGCTGGCGCGCCGGTTCGGCATCCATCGCACCACGTTGGCCGCACTGGCCATCGTGGGCGCGGGGCTTGCCGCGCGGGCCTGGGCGGAGTCCGGGGGCGTGTTCCTCGCGTTGTCGTTGGCGGCCCTGGCCGGAATGGCCTTCGCCAACGTGTTGCTGCCCTCACTGGTGAAACAGCACTTCCCCGACCGGATCGGCCCGATGACCGCGGTCTACTCCGGCGCGCTCAGTCTGGGGCTCACCGCTGCACTGGTGTTCACGGTGCCGCTGTCCCACCTCGGGGGGAGTTGGCGCTTCGGCCTCGGGATCTGGGCGGTGCTCGCCCTGCTCGCAGCCGTGCCCTGGTTGGGACTGATCCGGCACGACCAACCGCTGGAGGACGATGCGGCCAGAGCGCGCGAGGCGCCGGGTCGTCACGTGCGAGTGAGCGACGTCGCTCGTACCCGGCTGGGGGTGGCCATGGCCGCGTTCTTCGGGCTGCAATCGATGCACGCCTACGCGATCTTCGGCTGGTTCGCTCAACTCTGGCGCGACAGTGGCTACTCGCCGACCGCAGCCGGCTTCCTCGTCGGCCTGGTGGCGGCCACCAGCGTTCCGCTCTCCTTCTGGCTGCCCTCGGTGGCGGCGCGGCGACCCGACCAGCGCGGTGTGGTGCTCGCCGTGATGGCTTGCTATCCGCTGGCCTACGTCGGGCTGATCTTGGCGCCGTACGAGCTGGCCGTGGTGTGGGCGGTCCTGGTGGGGATCGGCACCTGCGCGTTTCCGCTGATCCTGACCCTGATCGGGCTGCGCGCCCACACGCCCGCAGGAACGGCGGCTCTCTCGGGCTTCGCCCAGTCGGCCGGCTACCTGCTCGCCACGCTCGGTCCCTTCACCGTCGGTTGGCTTCATGACGTGTCGGGCGGGTGGACGCTCCCGCTGGTGTTCCTGATCGGGATCGCCCTGCCGCAGACCGCCGTGGGGCTGGTGGTCGCTCGCCCGGCCTATGTCGAGGACGAGTTGGCCGAACGCGCGAGTGGGCGCGCGTAGCATCGCCGCTATCAGCGACGGACACCGCGAGGAGGCGACGGCCATGGCGATCACGCCGGTTCGGAAATTGGTGGACGAGGCGTCGGCGGAGATCGAGAGTCTCACGCCGGAGGAAGCCCGCCGTCGGGTCAGCGAGGAAGGCGCCTTGGTGGTCGACATCCGCGACATCCGCGAACTGGAGCGCGAAGGGGTCATCGAGGGGTCGCACCATGCCCCTCGCGGCATGCTGGAGTTCTGGGTCGACCCGGCCTCGCCCTATCACAAGCCGGTGTTCGCGGAGGAGCGCGAGTTCATCCTGCAGTGCGCCAGCGGCTGGAGATCGGCACTGGCCACCAAGGCCTTGCAGGACATGGGCCTGCCGCGGGTTTCGCACATCGAGTCGGGCTTCGCCGGCTGGCGGGAGGCAGGGCTGCCCGTGGTGGACCTGGCGACCGCGAAAGAGCGGCAACAACGGAGCGGATGACGAGACTCGAACTCGCGACATCGACCTTGGGAAGGTCGCGCTCTACCAACTGAGCTACATCCGCATGCCGTCGGCTTCAACGGCGAGGCGATGCTACCAACTCTCGATAGTCCAGTACGAAACCGCCCCGCAGCGTCGCGCTAGGGAGCCATCTCGTACTGGACTATCGGTCAGAGCGGGCCGAGGTCGGGGCGCCGGGCCGCGAGGCTGTCGCCACTGGAGCGGCCGGTGAGGCGACGGTGCACCCAGGGGGCGAGGAACTCCTTGCTCCATTGCGCATTCGCTCGCGCTTGCTCGCGTCGGGTGACCGGGGCGGCGGCAGCCAGATTCGTCGGCGCCAGATCGTGCGCCACGCCCAGGGTGTCCAGCACGGCCGCGGCCATCCTCTGATGACCCAGTGGCCCCATGTGCATCCGGTCGGCATCCCACATGCGCCAGTCGCGGTATTCATGCATCCGCCAGTAGTCGACCACCGTCGCCCCGTGCCGCTCGGCGGACCAGCGGACCATTTCGTTGTAGAGAGCGAACCGCCCCCGCAGCGGGCGATAGATCTTGGAGCCGCCGGGATCGAAGGCCGTCCACACCAGAAGGCGGGCGCCGGTTCCGGCCAGCTTGCCAAGCCCTGCGTCGTACTCCTCGACCAGCGCATCGATGTCGACCTTCGGTCGCATGATGTCGTTGGCGCCGGCATAGATCGTGACCAGGTCGGGCCGCATCGTCACCGCAGGCTCGACCTGCTCGGCGATGATGGCGCGCAGTTTGCGACCACGGATCGCGAGATTGGCATAGCCGAAGCCCGGCTGGTGGGCCGCCAGCACCTCGGCCACGCGGTCGGCCCACCCACGCACCCCGTTGGGGCGCCCCGGGTCGGGGTCGCCCACGCCCTCGGTGAAGGAGTCGCCGAGGGCGACATAGCGCTGGAAGGACACGTCGTACGGCATGGCTCCATCCTGCCGGGTCGCGGGCACTCTCCCCAAGACGGCCCGCACACCGCGCTCAGCCGCGGGTAGGGTGCCAGCGTGCTGCTCTCCGACCGTGACATCTTGGTGCAGATCGACCAGCAGCGGATCGTGCTCGATCCGTGGGAGTCGACCATGCTGCAACCGTCGAGCATCGACGTGCGCCTCGACCGGATCTTCCGGGTCTTCGAGAACCACCGCTATCCCCACATCGATCCGGCGGAGGATCAGCCCGACCTCACCCGGGAGGTAGTGGTCGAAGGCGAGAACGAGCCGTTCATCCTGCACCCCGGCGAGTTCGCGCTGGGGTCGACGTACGAGGTGGTCAGCCTGCCTGCCGACATCGCGGCGCGGGTGGAGGGCAAGTCATCGCTGGGTCGACTCGGCCTGCTCACCCACGCCACGGCCGGCTTCATCGATCCGGGCTTCAGCGGTCATGTCACCTTGGAGCTCGCCAACGTTGCGACCCTGCCGATCAAGCTCTGGCCAGGGATGAAGATCGGTCAACTCTGCTTCTTCACCCTCACCACGCCGGCGGAACATCCGTACGGATCGGCGAAGTACGGCAGCCGCTATCAGGGCCAGCGCGGCCCGACCCCCTCTCGCTCAGCGCAGAACTTCCACCGCACCGCGATGCCGGCCCGCTCGACAGACGGCGACGCCGACGCCTGACCGCTCGCCGTCTCCTGCCACCGATCGATGGCTCAGAGCCGTCAGAGGTCGAACAGGGAGTCTGCCGCGTCGATATCGACGTCGGTTCGCGGCTGATGGGCGGGCGCGGTCGCCGCGGGCGCAGATGAGGGGGCGGTTGCCGGCGGAGTCGGCACGGGGGTCGTGTCGGGGGACGGCGCGGGGTCTGCTGGCGGTTCGGCTTCGAGCGGCACGGGGGTTGCCGTCGCGGCTGCCGGTGTGGGCGGGGAGCCTTCGATGTCGAACAACGACGACACGGAGTCGACGTCGACGTCGGAGCGAGGGGTGTGCGCGGAAGTTGGCCCGGTACCCGAGGGGCTGGGAGTGGTCTCGACAGGCTCGACCGCCGGCTCAGGCTCGACCGCCGGCTCAGGCTCGATCGCCGGCTCGGGCTCGATCGCCGGCTCGGGCTCGATCGCCGGCTCGGGTTCGATCGCCGGCTCGGGCTTGACCGCCGCCTCGGGCTGGACCGCCGGTGCGGGCTCGGTCACCGGCTCGGCGTCGACTACCGGGGGTTCCGGGGCGGCCTCGGGGGTGGGTAGGTCGAACAGACCCATGCCTGCCGGTACGGCAGGGGCAGGGTTCGCGACAGGCTTGGCCGGCGCCTCGGGCTCGACCGGGGGCCCAGGCTCCGGGGTCGGCGGCAGGGGGGCTGCCGCCACCGCGGGCGCTGCGGCGGTTGCGGGCCCTTCGATGTCGAACAGCGATGACACGGAGTCGATGTCGACGTCGGAGCGTGGGGTGTGCGCGGAGGTTTGCCCTGTACCCGAGGGGCTGGGAGTGGTCTCGACAGGCTCGACCGACGCGGGTGCAGGCTCGACCGGCGGGGCGGCCGACCGGCGGGGGTGGCTCGGCGGGCGGGGTTGGTGGGGCGAGGTCGAAGAGGCTGGTGGTCTCGACAGGCTCGACCGACGGGGTGCAGGCTCGACCGACGGGGCGGGCTCGGCGGGCGGGGTTGGTGGGGCGAGGTCGAAGAGGCTGGTGGTCTCGACAGGCTCGACCGACGGGGCGGGCTCGACCGGCGGGGCGGGCTCGACCGACGGGGCGGGCTCGACCGACGGGGCGGGTTCGACCGACGGGGCGGGTTCGACCGACGGGGCGGGTTCGACCGGGGGCGGGGTGTCGGCGGGTGTGGCCACCGGCGCACGCGAGGTGGTCGTGTCGCCCTTGACCGAGGCGAGCAGCAGTTGGGCGACGTCGAGAACCTCGACGTCCTCGCGGGCGTTGCCGCTGGCCTGCTCGGAGGTGAGGCCGTCGGAGAGCATCACCCGGCAGAACGGACAGCCGACCGCGATCTGGTCGGCGCCGGTGGCGACGGCCTCCTTGGTGCGGTTGAGGTTGATCCGCTCGCCGAGCTTCTCCTCCATCCACATCCGGGCGCCGCCGGCGCCGCAGCAGAAGGAGCGTTCGGAGTTGCGGGGCATCTCGGTGAAGGTCGCATCGGGCACCACCTGGAGCAGCTCGCGAGGAGCTTCGTACACCTGGTTGTGCCGCCCGAGATAGCACGGGTCGTGATAGGTGATCGACCGCTTCGGCGCGCTGGAGGTGCTCTCGACGGGGGTCAGCCTGCCCTCGCGCACGAGTCGGTTGAGCAGTTGGGTGTGGTGGACCACCTCGAGTTCGAGGCCGAACTGGCGATACTCGTTCTTCAATGTGTTGAAGCAGTGGGCACAGGTGGACACCACCTTCTTGACCTTGTACTCCTTGAAGGTCTCGATGTTCTCCGCGGCCAGGCCCTGGAAGACGAACTCGTTGCCGGCGCGTCGCGCGGGGTCACCGGTGCAGGTCTCCCCGGTGCCGAGGACTCCGAAGCTGACCCCGGCGATGTCCAGCAATTCCGCGACCGCGCGGGTCGTCTTCTTGGCCCGATCCTCGAAGGCGCCGGCGCAGCCCACCCAGAACAGCCAATCCACCGATTCCAAGGACTCCAGGTCCTCACCCACCACGGGCACCTCGAAGTCGAGACCCTTGGCCCAGTCCAGCCGCCCCGACGGGGCCATGTTCCAGGGGTTGCCCTTGCTCTCGAGCCCCTTGAACAGGCCACCGAGTTCGGCCGGGAAGTTGGACTCCACGAGTACGGCATACCGCCGCATGTCGACGATGTGGTCGACGTGCTCGATATCGATGGGGCACTGCTGCACGCAGGCACCGCAGCTTGTGCACGACCACAGGACGTCGGGGTCGATCACGCCATAGACCGACTCGTCGCCGATCAGCGGCCGCTCGATCTCTTTGATCAGGGTGTCGCCCCCTGATTCCGCCAGTCGTTCGCGGCCCTCGGCGTCGGCCTGGAGGTAGGGCGCCTTGGCGTAGGCGTGATCGCGAAGAGCGGTGATCAGGAGTTTGGGCGACAGTGGCTTCTCGGTGTTCCAGGCGGGGCACTGAGACTGGCAGCGACCGCACTCGGTGCACGAGGTGAAGTCGAGCAGGCCCTTCCACGAGAAGTCCTCGATCGCGCCGACACCCAGAGCGGTGTCCTCGTCGAGTTCGTCGATGTCGTCGAGATTGACCGGCTGCCCGGCCGATGTGAGCGGCTTGACCGCTCCCAGCGCGACCCCGCCCTCCGGGTCGCGCTTGAAGAAGATGTTGAACGGCGCGAGGAAGCGGTGCCAGGCGACGCCCATCGTGGGGGTCAGCCCGAGCACGATCATCCACGTCATCGAGATGGCGATCTTGATCATGGCCACGACCCAGATGAAGGTCGCCAAGGTCGACTCCGACCAGCCGGCGAACGCCTCGCCGATGAAGAACGTGAGCGGGAAGTGCAGCGCGCTGGCGTTGCCGGGGTCATCGCCGTACTGGGTGATGCCGTACTCGGCGAACCGCAGCAGCAGGATGCAGATGCCGACCGTGAGAATGACGCCTTCGACGAAGTACCCCTGCCACATCGCCGAGCCGTAGAGGCGGCCGGCTTCACCTCGGACCCGCTCCCGCGGGCGCGTGGCGCGATAGACGATGAACGGCACGATGGCGATCAACATCGCCCAGGCGAACAGTTCGGTGAGCCACTCGAACGGCGGGAAGTGGCCGATGATCGGCAGAATGAAGTGAGCGTCGAACAGCTGGCCGTAGGCGTTGACCAGGGTGAAGAACAGCAGGCCGAACCCGACCATGATGAACCAGTGCCCGATGCCGATCTTGGTCCATTGGAGCATCCGGGTGTGCCCGAGCGTCTCGCGTACGGCGGTCGTGAGCCGGGCGCCCGGCTGGTCCATCCGCGCAGCCGGCTGGCCGCCGCGGATGGTGCGCACCTGATGGACGATCATCCGCGTGAACAGGGTGACTCCAGCCGCGGTGAACGCCAAGGAGACGACCAAGGCGAGGATCTGCACCGGTTCCATCAGGGCTCCTTCTCGAGACCGCGAACGTCGGGGCCGAGGCTCACTGGTGAGCCTATTGCCAGCCGTCGCGCCCCGCACCACGGGTGGTGAGAGCGCTCGTCGCTGGCGATCCTACCGGCGGGTAACCATTGGCCCTGGTCAGGCCTGGACGAGCAGGACACAATCACCCGTATGGCGCTCAGTGCGTTCGACCTCTATTCCGTGGGCATCGGCCCGTCGTCATCCCACACCGTCGGCCCGATGCGGGCGGCGCTGCGGTTCGCTCAGGGCCTGGAGAGGGACGGTCAGTTGGCCGACGTACGCCGGGTGCGGGCCGAGCTGTTCGGCTCGCTGGGCGCCACCGGTCACGGGCACGGGTCGCCCAAGGCGGTGTTGCTCGGGCTGGAGGGCGAGGACCCGGCGACGGTGGACACGACCGCTGCCGAGGAGCGGGTCGCCAGCCTGCGCGAGGGCGGTCGGTTGCGGCTGCTGGGCCGCCACGAGATCGACTTCGACGTCGATGAGGACCTGCTCATGCACCGCCGCAAGTCACTCCCCGCCCATCCCAACGGGATGACGTTCCACGCCTTCGACGCCGACGGTGCCCCCCTCCGCGAGCGCACCTACTACTCCGTGGGCGGCGGCTTCGTGGTCGACGAAGCGGCGACCGGCGCCGACCGGGTCGTCCTCGACGACACCCAGTTGCCGTTGCCGTTCACCACAGCGGACGAACTCTTGGCGATCTGCACCCGTGAGGGCCTGTCGGTCAGCGACGTCATGCTGCGCAATGAGCAGGTCTGGCGCTCGGAGGCCGAGATCAGGGCGGGCTTGCTGCACCTGTGGGAGGTGATGGCCGAGTGTGTGCGGGCCGGGTGCGCCAACTCCGGCGTCCTGCCTGGCGGGCTCAAGGTCCGACGCCGGGCCCCGGCGCTGCACGAGCGATTGCTCAGGGAGGATTCCTACCACGACCCGATGCACCCGATGGACTGGGTCAACCTGTACGCGCTGGCGGTCAACGAGGAGAACGCAGCGGGCGGGCGGGTGGTCACCGCGCCGACCAATGGCGCGGCCGGAATCATCCCGGCTGTCTTGCACTACTACGTCCGCTTCGCTCCGGGGGCGACCGAGGACGGCATCGTCCGATTCCTGCTCGCGGCGGCCGCGATCGGCATCTTGTTCAAGACCAACGCTTCCATCTCGGGTGCCGAGGTCGGCTGCCAGGGTGAGGTCGGGTCGGCCTGCTCGATGGCCGCGGGGGCGCTGTGCGAGGTGCTCGGTGGCACCCCGGAACAAGTCGAGAACGCCGCTGAGATCGGCATCGAGCACAACCTCGGCCTGACCTGCGATCCCGTCGGTGGGCTGGTTCAGATCCCGTGCATCGAGCGCAACGCGGTGGGCTCGGTCAAGGCCATCAACGCCGCACGCTTGGCGCTCATCGGTGACGGCAGCCACCAGGTCAGCCTCGACAAGGCGATCAAGACGATGCGTGACACCGGCCGCGACATGAAGACGAAGTACAAGGAGACCGCCCGCGGCGGGCTCGCCGTCAACGTCATCGAGTGCTGAGTTCGAGGTCGGTCAGGGCGCTGTGAGTGCCAGATCGACCGAGCCAGAGGTCGCCTGGGCGGGCCGGAACACCAACACATGTGGACCGACGATCGGGCTCACCATGACGGGGCTGGTCTGAGTGGTTTGGTCGATCGCTGCGTAGGTTCTGAACCCACAACCCGTCGGGCTTTCGCGGGTGCACGGCCGCCAACTCCAAACGGGAGCGAGGACGGCCTTCCACGGTCCTGTCGCGGTCACCGCTGTGGCCATCAGAGTCGTGGGCTCCCAGGTATCGGTGGGTATTCGAGCGAACGACCATTGACCGGGGTCGGGGGCCGGGAAGGTGACGGGGGGATCCCCCGGCTCCATCGATCCGATTTCGAGTGCCTGACGCAGACGAACGGAGATCGGGTCGTTCATCATGCGCTCCCACCGGTACAGGTGGTAGACCCCCGTGGTGGGGAGCAACCAGGCCGCTCCGTCGTCGTACGGGGTGAGGGGTGCGCCGTCGGGTGTTTCGAGGCGCGCCTGGTCATAGTCGAGTGGCTCGCGCGGATAGATCAGTGTGCCCGCTGTTCCGGTGAAGCGGAAGGCGCGCTCTTGTTGGGGTGATCCAGCGCCGCTTACTTGCGGGCCGTCGACGACCAGGTCGGAGACTGCGGCGGTCGAAGCGCGAACTGTCGGAGAGGTGTGGCGCGTGCGCGGAACGATCAGGTAGGTCGCTCGCCGAGTGTCGATCTCTTTTTGGGACACGCTCCACCCGATCCAGCTCTCGACAATCCCTGTCTTCCGGATCACGAGACGGGAGTCCTTGGCCCTGATCAGCTTGGCTATACCTGGAACAGCGAGATGGAATTGGGAGCCCGCTGTACGCCGCAGCAACACTCGCTGACCCTTCGGTCGGACCAGCCCGACGTCGGCGCGCCGCCGGCCGGCCCGCAAATCGATAGCGCGCCCATCGAGTGAGACGGGCCGCCCGTGCAGCCGGCGAAGCTGTAGTCGGCCGACGGCGCGGGCGTAGCATTCGATCTCGCGGCACGGGTCCGCGCGAAGCGTGTACGTGCCGGTGGTCGGCAACCGCCACACATCCGAGGCAGCGTTGGCGGCAAGCGGCTTGACGGGGCCGCGCGGACCCATCAGCCGCATCCTGTCTTGGCTGGCTGCGGGGATGTCGTAGCTGACCAATTGACGTTTGTGCCCGCGGAACCTCACTCCGAGCGGCTGTCCCGGCTGCGTGACGCGGACCGGTCCGTCACCGTAGGCTCGGCGGGCTACCTTACGATCCGGGTGCGGCGAGAAGACCTTGGCGCTCCGGTCCAGGAGCCGGTAGTCCTGGTACAGCTTGAGTTGTACGGCGTTGCGCGCCCGTTTGGAGGTGAACGTCAGCTGGAACCGCCGCTTCGATGTCCTGCGCTCTGCTTCTTGGCCCTGCGAGGTGACGAGCACGGCTCGGACTCGTCCGGCGCCGTGAGTGTCCACTCGCACCCGCACTTTCTGGCCCCGCAGATCGCCTTTCGGCCAGGAAACCCGGATCGACGGGCGGTCGGCCACCGACGTGCGGTCGGCGACGCCCGTGCTCGCCACCGAGTCGGTGGCGCTCGCTGTCGGCTCGGGAGCGGACCAGGCGGCCGGAGCGCCACCGGCCATGACCAGCAGTGTCGTCGAGAGTGCGGCGACCCGTCGGATGGCGCCGGGGAGCTGGGATGCGTGGTTTCCTGGGTTCCGGATCATCGTGCCTCCCCAGATTTTGCGGCCGCCACAGGCACCGCAATTTCAGCCTACGAAGCCCACGGCGAATCGGCTATGGCACAACGTCACCACGCGCCGTCGTCAGTGTCATCGAGTGCTGAACACGGGATGCCCCGTCAGGGTGTCGCCTCCACCGAGAGGTCGACCGATCCCGAGGTGGCCGGCGCCGGCCGGAACACGAGCAGGTGCTCCCCACCGAACCAGTAGTCGACGGGAGCCGAGAGCGTGGTGTCGGAGACCCGGGCGTAGGTGCGTACCCCGCAGTCTTGTGGGCCGTAGCGCGAGCACGGGCCCCAACTCCGCGTCGGAGCCAGCACCGCCTCCCAGGCGCCGTTGGCGGACACCGCTGACGCGGTCAGCCGACTGGGGCGCACGGTGTCGATGTCGACGGTGGCGAACGCCCACTGTCCCGCCGTGACGGCCGGGAAGGTAAGGGGCGGACCTCCTACGCTGAGCGCCCCCACATCGGTTGCTCGTCGAACCCTCATCGTTGTCGTCGTGCCGCCCTGCGGCTCCCAAACGTAGAGGCGATAGGTCCCGGTGGCCGGAAGCAGCCAGGCTGCGCCGTCGTCATAGGGGGACACGTGGGTGTTGTTGCCGGTCCACTCTGTCGGGTCACCCTCGATCGGCGCCTCGAGTCGGCCGCGCTGATAGGGATATGAGCTCGGCGGATAGACCAGGGTGCCTGCCTCGCCGGTGAAGGTGAAAAGCCGTTCGCGGTAGGTCGGCCCAGTCGCCGAGACCTCCGGCCCTTCGATCTCAAGCGCTGAGGCCGGCAGGGGAGTGGACGCTCGCATCCGCACCGCGCGACCCAGCTTCGCCGGCAGGATGAGGAAGGATGCCCCACTCGTGTCGGGTTGACCCTGCGCAATGGTGGGGTAGGGCGCGTGCGTCACGGGAGAGCCGGCGTAGGTCGACAGGCGCCCTTGGGGGTCGATCACCACTCGCGATGATCTGGAGCGCGGGATCCTGCCGTCTGGAACAGCCACGTCGAAGGCCGATCCGCGCGTGCGACGCAAGAGAACCCGCTCGCCTCGTGGCCGCAGGGCCCCCACCTGAGCGGAGCGACGGCCGGCGCGCAGCGTGACCGCGTCGCCGTTGATCGGGATCGCCTTCCGGTGCAGGCGCCGTAGTTGCAGCGACTTGATGGCCTCGGCGTAGCACTTCACCCGATGGCAGTGGCTGGTGCGGAGCGTGTAGATGCCGCCTCGGGGCAAGCGCCAGATGCTCGTGCCGGCGCTGGCCGCGAGAGAGCTGACCCGGCCTCCCGGTCCGACGAGCCGTACCCGATCCGCGCCCCCTGCCGGGGTGCGGTAGTCGACCAGTTGGCCCGCGCGTCCACGGAACCGAACGGCGATGAGTTGTCCTGGACGGAGCGCCCGGACGGGGCCGTCGCGATAGCTTCGCCACTCGGTGCGACGCCGAGGGAGTGGCGAGTAGGCCGCTTTGCTGCTGGAAATCAGCCTGCCGTTTGAGACTCGATGCAACTGGACGCGGACGGCCGCCCGCGCACTGGTTGCTTTGAAACTCATTGAGAAGGTGCTCCGCGTCGTCGTGCGGTGCTTGTCAACATTGGCGCCTTCGGAGGTGATCAGTCGGGCGTTTACCCATCCGGCACCGTGTGTGTTGACGCGCACCCGGATCTTCTTGCCCTTGGTTCCGCCCCGGGGCCAACGGACTCGGATGGTGGGCCGGGGTGCATTGGTCAACGAAGCAGATGTCGCGGCAACCGATGCGGTGATGTGACCAGGCTGCGAAGCTGAGGTGGAGGTCGGGAGTCCGATCCCGACCGTCGCTGCGGCGATCGCTGCGGCGATGGCTGTGGCGCGGATGCGTGGTGATGGGTTGCTCATCATGACTCCCGAGGGGTGAGCGAGGATGTCGCGGAGGTCACGCCGACACGCAGCCGTGTTGCTGCTGGATCGATCGGAGTGACCAGCACATAGTGGACCCCGTCGACCTCAGTCGTCCAGGAGGCTGAGGCCGGGTCGTAGGCGACCAGGCCACCGGGTCCCATGAGCTGCACATCGCGAACGCCGTCGAGCGCAGTGAAAGTGACCGTCGAGCCGGCCCGGGCGGCGAACCTCAGGGCGCGCTCCCGGCCGGGAATTGGATCGACTGTGCTCACCGGGGTTCCGTCCGCGACGACGTCGACGACGAGGGGGGTGCTCATCCACACGGCCCCCGTGCGGCGGGCAATCAGGAAGGCCGGGCCGGTGGCGCCACTCAGGTGCAACGGACCCGTCGACGAGATACGGCCGCCGCCAGCGTCGAACAACGACCAGAAGGTGCCGTCCTCTTGGTCGGAGCGAACGAGCAGCCGCTCGTCACTCGGGTCCAGGCGGCGTACGTCGACGCGTCGGGCGCCGGCGCGAAGGGTGACAGGGCGGCCGTCGGGGGCCAGACGCCGAATCCGGTAGTGGACGAGTTGGAGGCGCGACGGAGCGGTGGCATCCCAGCACGCGCGGGTACGCAGCGTGAAGCGACCGCCGCTCGGCAATCGCCAGACCTGCCCCCGCCCGGGACGGGTGTCGAGTGTGGTCCACGGCGCCAGCGCGCCGTCGGGCCCGCGCAGTTCTACCGTGTCGCAGCTGGCGCCGGGGAGGCCGTAGCCGACCAGCTGCCCGCGCCGTCCCTGGAAGCGGATCGCCAGGCCCTGTCCCGCGTGCCGGACCCGAAGCGGACCCTCGCCGAAGCGGCGCTCGCCGCGTCGTGCCTTCGGCAGTGGGGACCGGACGACTCGGCTCTCCGACATCTCGCTGGAGTCGTGGGCCCAGATCTGGAGCTGCGTACGGTTGTGGGCCAGCCGCAATCGGAACGTGGTACGTCGTCCGGCGATCTTGCGCTCGGCCAGCACCTGGTCGGCGCGCGGCCGGATCGAGACCAGGGCCAGCGTCACCGGACCCGACCCGGTGCGGGTCACGCGGACGACCGCACGCTTGCCCCGCACTGGTGCCTTCGGCCACGTCACGCGGAGGTCGACCTGCTCGGCGGCGGGCTCGGTCGCTGGCAACGCGACAGCCGGCGCCGGCGTGCCGGCGATCGGGGCGAGGAACAGCCCCGCTGCGGTCATCACGAGGGCAAGGGGGGCAGTGCGCGTTATCGGTCTCATGGTCGATGGGAGTCCTGACGAACCTGTTTGGTTCTCCTCAAGGGGTCGGGCTGTTTACGGCTGGGACGTCACAGCCAGATCGACGCTTCCTGTCGCGCCGGGGGGTGTCCGCAAAACGACGTAGATCGGGTCCCAGGGGAAGAGGGTCAACGACGCCGACAGTGCGGTCGGGATGACGGTGGAGAACGTGTAGTCGAAGCACCCGTTGGGAGTGTTCGGCCCCGGAGGGCACGACGGCGTGCGCTGGGTGGCGACCACTGCGCTCCAGGGTCCCGTCATCGCGACCGCGGAGGCGGCGAAGGTCCCCACGGGTCCTTGATCCGCCGGCTGGACAAGCTCAGCGGACACCCACTGGCCGGGCTCCTGCGCCTCGAAGGTCCGCGACGTGCCGACCACGAGGTCGGGGAGCCTCCGGGCGCGTCGAACTCGCAGCGCCAGTGTCGGCTCGGTTGCCGTCGCCAGACCCGACGTGATCCTCAGCTCATGGGAGCCAGTCGTCGGGACGATCCAGCCCGACCCGCGCCCGAAGTCCCACACCAGCTGCCCCGGGGCGTCCGCGAGTTCGATGTTGACCCCGCTCTCCGAGCGGTTCAGCTGGGTGCTGTAGACGAGGTCGCCCGCCTGGGCGTCGAAGCGGATGATCCGCTCCCGTCCCGTGATGCCGTCGTCCCCGACCGTGACCTCCGGGCCGTCGAGCGTGGCGTCGACGCGGACGGGAGTGGTGGCGGTGACTCGGGTCGTCGTCTTCGGAACGAAGAGGTAGCGACCGGCCTCAACCGGCTCGCCGCTGTCGAACCCGCGCAACCATGCCCCGTCGTGTACCGGCCCGTCCACGGGCAGCATCGCCGGACTCTGGCGCACCCCGGAAGCTCGACGCCAGGACGGAGTGACCACGACGGACCACGCACGGGTGGACGTCCACGAGCGCACCGCGATCCGCTCGGCCAGGGTGGTGCGGATGACGGCTGCGTCGGTGAAGGCGCGGCGGACGCGCACCTTCACACGCGGGCCATCCACCGGGACCGGGACCTTGCGGATCCGCACGAGTTGAAGCGACCGGGTGGCGGGCTTCCACCAGCACGGCGAGGTGCGGAAGGTGAAGCGTCCAGAGCGTGGCAGCCGCCACACCCTGGAGTCGCCGACCCCGATGCCGCGCCGTGGCTTGCTGGCCCCCTGGCGACGGAGAACGACCCGATCGCACGAGGACCCGGGGCGGCTGAATCCGACGAGCTGGCCGCGCTTGCCGCGGAAGGACAGCGACAACGGCTGGCCACTGATCGCGGCACGGAGCGGTCCTTGTCCGTAGCGCCGGGTGGCGTGTCGGCGCGGGGGAAGTGGTCCGAACGCCTTGGCGCTCTGCGCGCGTGTGGTCGAGGTCGTGGACACGACGCGAAGCACCGTGCGATTGCCGGGAGCGCGCAGCCGAAAGGTCGCGTCGCGCGACGAGACGCGGCGCGTGCGGAGGACCCGGCGTCCGCGAGGCCCGAGGCGCTCAAGCTTCAAGGTCGTCGGACGGGCGACGTTGCGACGCACGTGGACGACGACCCGGCGTCCGGCGACAGGGGCGGCGGGCCAGTCCACCTTGATCGTCACCCGCTCGCGTTTGGCCGCGCGGTCGGCGGTGCCATGAGCGCCCCCTGGGACGGCGATGACCGCAGACATCACCGCGGTGACGCAGGCGAGCAGGATTGTCAGCAATCGGCGAGCCATGGCTGCACCTTCCGATCCGAGCGGCCGATCCGAGAGAGAGGCCGTTCCTCCACGGTACGCCGCTTTGGAGGCGGTGTGATCAACGATTTGTCCGCGCGGGGGTTCCGGTGCGGCCCCCGAGTCGCTGCGTGAGCACCTCGGCCGCGGAGCGGACGGCGCTGCGGAGCGCGCTGTGATCGATCGGGTCGGCCTCCGGGTAGGTCACGGCCACTCCGGCCACCGGATGGCCGTTGTGATCCAGGACCGGAGCGGCGAGGCTCGACAGGCCGGGGGTGACCTCGCCGTTCTCTACGGAGTAGCCCCGCTGCCGGGTCTCGCCCAGCACCGTGCGCAGCGCCGAGAGCGACGTGGGCCCGACGCCGTGGCGATCAACGAAAGCGGTTCGGTCGGGATACAGCGCGCGCACCTGCGCGGCGGGGAGCGCCGCCAAGATCGCCCGCCCGCTGGCCGTGAGATGGGCGGGCAGTCGCACACCGACATCCGTGACGAGCGGCGGTCTCCCGGGCGCGCGCTCCTCGAGCACATAGAGGACGTCGCGCCCGTGCAGCACGGCCAGATGGGCGCTCTGCCGGGTCGCGTCGACAAGGATCGCCAGGGGCCGCCGGGCGATCCGCTGTAGCGGCTCCTGACGGGCGTAGCCACTGCCGACCTCGAACGCGGCGACCCCTAGTCCGTAGCGGTGTTCCTCAGCTACGCGTGACACGAAGCCTTCGTCGATCATGGCGTTGACCAAGTGGTAGGCCGTCGACCGCGGCATCCCGGTCGCCCGCATGATGCTGTCGAGAGACACCGGATCTGGCTGGCTGGCGAGAAACCGCAGCACCCGCAGTGCGCGGGTGGCTGCCGGCACCTGGCTCATGGCCTCACCCTAGGCCGGTCCCGGGTCGCGAACCGGTAGGACGGCCGGTGGGCCATCGGCCGGCCATCAAGCCCGGTGGGCGCCTCCTGCGCGGCCGTCTGGCAGGACGGGCGCGGCGGCTTCGGTGGCCGCCGAGGTGTTGCGATGCCGCCCTGCGTCGGTGGCGGCCTGGCCGGTTGCGGGGGGTGGGCTCGTCGTCTCGCCGATGGCCGATCCGGCGCGACGAGAGCGCCAGAGCAAGCCGACGATAGCGATGGCTGACACGATGAGCACGAGCAGCAACACGGTCTTCACGCAAGCACTCCCTTCAACGGCTGGGACGGCGCGGCCGGGGTCCGGGCGACCAGACGGCTCGTTGTTTGTACAGATAAGGGTAAGTCGTCAACCGATGTCCATCAATCCTGTTCGGATCTTGTTCGGTGCTGGTGTGAGCGCCGACCGTTGCCGAACACGCCGGGGCCGTCTCGGATCCGAGACGTCGGGTGGTCGGAGACCCTGGTGGGGAGGGCGGTCGGAGGAGTGCAATAGCAGCATGAGTCAGATCAGTCCGGTGGTGGAGACAGTGAGCGGCACCGTGGTCGTCGGCACCGGCCCGGTGAGCTTCGACGACGTGCTCGCGGTGGCACGAGGCGGAGCGTCGGTGGTGCTGCACGAGCAGGCGCGAGCGGCGATCGTGCGGGCCCGGGTGGTCGTTGACGATCTCGCCGCGGCACCCACGCCGGCGTACGGCATCTCGACCGGCTTCGGGGCGCTGGCGACCCGGCACATCCCCACTGAGAAGCGCGCCCAGCTCCAGAAGTCGCTCGTGCGCTCGCACGCCGCCGGATCGGGGCCCGAGGTGGAGCGCGAGGTCGTGCGGGCGCTGATGTTGCTTCGCCTGTCGACGTTGGCGACCGGGCGCACGGGCATCCGGCTCGCGACGGCCCAATTGATCGCCGATCTGCTGACGCACGGGATCACCCCGATGGTGCGCGAGTACGGCTCGCTGGGCTGTAGCGGCGACCTCGCACCCTTGGCGCACTGCGCCCTCGCGCTGATCGGGGAGGGCGAAGTGCGCGACGCGGCAGGCACCGCGATGCCGGCGGCCGAGGCGCTCGCCGCGGCCGGGCTGGCCCCCGTCGAGTTGGCCGCCAAGGAGGGGCTCGCTCTCATCAACGGCACCGACGGCATGCTCGGCATGTTGGTGATGGCGATCGCCGACCTGCGGATGCTGCTGCGTACCGCCGACGTCGCTGCCGCCATGTCGGTCGAGGGGCAACTCGGCACCGACCGGGTGTTTGCGCCTGAGCTACAGGCGATCCGACCGCATCCCGGGCAGGCACTGTCGGCCGCCAACCTCGCGCTCCTGTTGCGTGACTCGGGCATCGTTGCCTCGCACCGCGGGCCCGACTGCAACCGCGTCCAGGACGCCTATTCGCTGCGCTGCTCGCCGCAGGTGCAGGGGGCCGCCCGCGACACCGTGGAGTACGCCGCCACCGTCGCCGAGCGCGAACTTGCCAGCGCGGTGGACAATCCGGTGGTACTCGCCGACGAGGGTCGCGTCGAGTCGAACGGCAACTTCCACGGGGCGCCGGTTGCCTATGTGCTCGACTTCCTGGCGATCGTCGCCGCCGACGTGGCGTCCATCAGCGAGCGGCGCACCGACCGCTTCCTCGACAAGAGCCGCAACCATGGGCTCCCGCCGTTCCTGGCTCACGACCCGGGCGTCGACAGCGGCCTGATGATCGCGCAGTACACCCAAGCGGCAGTGGTCTCGGAGCTCAAGCGGCTGGCTGCCCCCGCCTCGGTCGACTCGATCCCGTCGTCGGCCATGCAGGAGGACCACGTGTCGATGGGCTGGTCGGGGGCGCGCAAGCTGCGACGCTCAATCGACGGACTCGCTCGGGTGGTGGCGATCGAGGTGATGACCGCCGCCCGGGCCCTCGACTTGCGGGCGTCGACAGGCTCGACCAAGGGGACCGCACCCTCGCCGGCCACGGCCGCCGTCGTACGTCGCCTCCGCGCCGCCGGAATCCCCGGCCCCGGACCCGACCGCCATCTGTCGCCCGAGATCGAACTCGCGGTCGACCTCGTCCGCTCCGGAGCGGTGCTCGCCGCCGTCCACGACCAGATCGGAGAACTCGCATGACCACCAACCCCCGCTTGCCCATCCACGCGCCGCGAGGGACCGAGCTGACCTGCGGCTCGTGGCAGACCGAGGCGCCGCTGCGGATGCTGATGAACAACCTCGACCCCGACAACGCCGAGCGGCCCGAGGACCTCGTGGTCTATGGCGGCACCGGCAAGGCCGCCCGCAACTGGGAGGCGTATGACGCACTGCTGGCCACCCTGCGCACCCTGAAGGACGACGAGACGATGCTCGTCCAGTCCGGCAAGCCCGTCGGTGTGATGCGCACTCACGAGTGGGCGCCGCGCGTACTGATCGCCAATTCCAACCTTGTCGGCGACTGGGCCAACTGGGAGGAGTTCCGGCGCCTGGAGGACCTCGGGCTCACGATGTACGGTCAGATGACGGCCGGCTCGTGGATCTACATCGGCACCCAAGGCATCCTGCAGGGCACCTTCGAGACCTTCGCGGCCGTCGCCGACAAGAGAAGAGGAGGTTCGGCGGCACCCTGGCCGGCACCATCACCGTGACCGCCGGCCTGGGCGGCATGGGCGGTGCTCAGCCGCTCGCCGTCACCATGAACGACGGCGTCGCGATCTGCATCGAATGCGACCCGCACCGGATCGAGCGTCGCCTCGAAACGCGCTATCTCGACGTCCGGGCGGACTCGCTCGACCACGCTCTGGAGCTTGCCGTCGCCGCTCGTGACGAGCGGCGGGCGGTCTCGATCGGAGTGCTCGGCAACGCGGCGGACCTGCTGCCCGAGTTGCTGGAGCGCGGCGCACCGATCGACATCGTCACCGATCAGACCAGCGCTCACGACCCGCTCTACTACCTGCCGAGCGACGTCGCCTTCGAGGATTGGGCGACCGAGCGAGAGGCCGACCCGGTCGGTTTCACCAAGCGGGCCCAGGCGTCGATGGCCAGGCACGTGCGCGCGATGGTGGAGTTCCAGGACGCCGGCGCCGAGGTGTTCGACTACGGCAACTCGATCCGCGACGAGGCGCGCAAGGGTGGCTACGACCGGGCCTTCGAGTTCCCCGGGTTCGTGCCGGCCTACATCCGGCCGCTGTTCTGCGAGGGCAAGGGGCCCTTCCGTTGGGCGGCGCTCTCCGGTGACCCGGCCGATATCGCCGCGACCGACCGGGCGATCCTCGAGCTGTTTCCCGACAACGAGCGGCTGCACAGGTGGATCACCATGGCGGCCGAGCGGGTCGAGTTCCAGGGGCTGCCGGCGCGGATCTGCTGGCTGGGCTATGGCGAGCGACACCTCGCCGGCCTCCGGTTCAACGAGATGGTGGCCTCCGGCGAGCTCACGGCACCGGTCGTGATCGGCCGCGACCACCTCGACTGCGGTTCCGTGGCTTCGCCCTATCGCGAGACCGAGGCGATGCTCGACGGTTCGGACGCCATCGCGGACTGGGCGCTGCTCAACGCGCTGGTCAACACTGCTTCGGGGGCGACGTGGGTGTCGATTCACCACGGCGGCGGCGTCGGCATGGGGCGGTCCATCCACGCGGGCCAGGTCTGCGTCGCCGACGGCACCGAACTCGCCGCACAGAAGCTCGAGCGGGTGTTGACCAACGACCCCGGGATGGGCGTGATCAGGCATGTCGACGCCGGCTACGACCGCGCCCGAGAGGTCGCCCACGAGCGCGGCGTCCGCATCCCCACCCCCTGACCCGTCACCTATGGCCGGTGACCCGTCACATATGGGTGGCGAGGCGTCAGATATGGGCGGTGAGGCGTCAGCAGTTGTCGACGCGTCGCTCGCAATATGTGACGCGTCGCCCGAAACTTGTGACGGGTCGCTGGCAGTAGGTGACGTGTCAGCGGGGGTGACGGGCGATGGGACACCGACCGGCGGAACCGCCTCGACGTAGGCCATTCGGAGGACCTGCTTCTCGATGCGTGCCACGATGCTGCGGTGACCACAGGTGACCTCGACGCGACCGTGCGGGAGATGCAGCGCGGCGACGAGCAGGCCTTCCGCCTCGTGTATCGCGCCGTGCACCCGCCCTTGATCCGCTATCTGACCGTGCTTGTCGGGGTCGAGGACGCCGAGGACGTTGCGTCGGAGACCTGGGGCCAGGCTTTTCGCGACTTGAGCCGCTTCGAGGGGGATGCCGATGGCTTCCGTGGATGGGTGACGACGATCGGCCGGAATCGCGCGCTCGATCATCTGCGCCGGCAGTCACGGCGTCCTGTGGTCGATGGCGAGCTGAGCGCGGCGCTGGAGCTTCCCGCACGCGGCGACGTCGCGGAGACGGCCGCGGCGAACTTGTCGACGGACGACGCGATCGCGTTGATCCGGAGTCTCCCGCGCGATCAGGCCGAGGCGGTCGTGCTGCGCGCCGTCCTTGGCTTCGACGCGAAGACTGCGGCCGCGATTCTCGGCAAACGTCCAGGCGCCGTGCGGTCGGCGGCGCACCGCGGGCTGACGACGTTGGCACAGCGACTCGGGTCGCAGACGATTCTTTACTCGACCAGCGTGACACTTTCGTGGGTCGCGGCGCTGAAGGAGGTGAGATGAGAATGAAGCGGAAAAACCACATCACGCGCGAGCGCGCCGAACGACTGTTGAACGGTCGGGACGGCGACGCGAGCGAGATCGCACGAGTCTTGGACGCGGCCTCTCGGCCGGCCACCTCGGGCGAGCTGGCTCGCGAGGACGCAACCGTGGCGATGTTCCACCGCACTCGTCTCGAGCATCCCGTCCCCGCATCGAGGAGAGAAACCGTGCGCTTGAGCACCTTCGGCCGACTGGCCGCAGGCAAGGCCCTGCTGGCCGCAATCGTGGCCCTCGTGTTCGCGACCGCCGGTGTCGCGCTGGTGGCCAACGACCGGGTCCCGTGGAATCAGCCCCCCGGACACTCGGCGCGCGACGACCCCGACGACTCCACCGAGGGCACGCAAGGTGAGGACGAGTCGACCATCACCGAAGACCCGGCCGAGGGCGAAGAGACCGAAGAAGACCCAGCCGTCGAGTCGGAAGAGTCGTCGGAGGAGTCGGCTGGGGAATCGACCGAGGAGTCCACCGAGGTGCGTGGCGCCAGGGGCCTCTGCCGGGCGTACTTCTCCGGCAACAAGCAGGACCACGGCAAGTCGTTGGAGTCCCCGGCGTTCACAGATCTGGTCGAGACGGCCTGCGGCGTCGACAACGTTGGGGCCTACTGCGCCGAGGTCCTCGCCGACCACGAGGCCAAGACCGGTAAGCCCGAGAAGACCGGCGAGCCCGAGAACACCGGCGAGTCCGAGAACACCGGCAAGCCGGACGAGGGCGACAAGAAGAGCTTGCCGGGTCTGCGCTCGAAACGTCGATTCGCGGGCACCGGGCGGGCTGACGCACCAGCCAAGCTCCGAATCGTCTGACTCTGCTGAGCGGCAAACAACCGGTGAAGTCGCAGACGAATCGGAGTCAGCAGTGCTCGGGTTGGCGAGCTGGGTCGAGGGGGAGCAGTGCCAGTCGCGGAGCGGCGAAGGGGCGGTACCCGAGGCGGGTGTTGATCGCAACCATCGCGGCGTTGGCGGCGTCGTTGCCCGCGAACGCTTGGGTGACACCTGTCGCCGCCACGGCGGCGAGCGTGTGGCTCTTCGCCAGCAGCGCCAATCCTTGACCACGATGCAGGGCGAGGGTCCCGGTCATGTCCGACCACGCGCGGTCGCCGGCCGCGCCGATCATGCTGAAGGCCGCGATCTCTCCACCCATGACGACCGCCCGGCCGAGTTCGGGCCTCATCCGTGGGTCGGCCCAATCGCCGAGGAAGTCGGCAAGCGGGACCGGCAGAGAGATCCCGGACGGGTCGTCTCGCACCACGGCCGAGTGGACCCGCCAGACTGCCTCCGGCCCAAGCTCCGCCAGGGGGACGACGCCGACTCCCGCAGCTGCCAGCGGAGGGGCAGGCAGGGTCCGGGGATCGACCATCGACATCCGGAAGGTCCGGGTGAGCGAGAAACCCCAACGCTGACAGGCGATCCGGCTCGGCTCGTCGTCCTCGACGATGGTCGACACCGCGTGACGGCCCGTCCTGGTGGCCGCCGGCAGCTGTGCGTCCAGCAGCGTCCGGCCGATGCCTTCACCGCGGGCACTCGGATGCACCATCACGAGCAGGCTGACGACCTCGTCGCCCGGGTAGGCCCGCAGCCGGCTGACGCCGATGACGTCACCGCCTTGCTCCGCGACGAGGCGTATGACGTCATCCGGTTCGCTGCGCATCTCGTACTGCACCGATCGGGCGTCTTGCACGAGATACGGCGAACACGCCGCGACCACCTCCGCCCAACCTGCAGCGTCGTCGACGTCCGCGCGGCGCACTCCGATTCGTCTGCTCACGTCAGCGGGAAATAGTCGGTCAAGTCGCAGACGAATCGGAGTTAGTAGAGCTGGGGGACGAAGGTCTGCTCGTGCATCGGGGGGCGCACGTAGGGCACTTCCTGCATCACCGGCAGCTCAACGACATCGGGGGCGACGTCGACATACTCGAACTGGTCGAGCAGATGGGAGATGCAGTTGAGTCGAGCCGCCTTCTTGTCGTCGGACGGGACGACGAACCAGGGCGCCTGCTTGATGTCGGTGTACTGGAAGGTGGTGTCCTTGGCCATCGAGTACTTCACATAGAGCTCGTGCTCGGCGAGGTCCATGTCGGAGAGCTTCCAGCGCTTCAGCGGCTCGGCGTTGCGCGCCTCGAAGCGGGCGCGCTGCTCGTCATACGACACCGAGAACCAGTACTTGATGACCATGATGCCGCTGCGCACCAGCATCCGCTCGAATTCCGGGCAGGAGCGCAGAAACTCCTGGTGCTCCTCCGGGGTGCAGTAGTCCATCACCCATTCGACGTTGGAGCGGTTGTACCAACTGCGGTCGAACAGCACCATCTCTCCCGCAGCAGGCAGGTGCTCGACATACCGCTGGAAATACCACTGCGTCATCTGCCGCTCGGTGGGCTTGGGCAAGGCGACGACGCGCACGGTGCGGGGGCTGGTGCGCTCGGTGATCCGCTTGATCACGCCGCCCTTGCCGGCCGAGCCGCGGCCCTCGAAGATCACCAGCACCTTGAGCCCCTGGGTCTGGATCCAGTACTGCAGAAGCACGAGTTGCTCCTGCAGGCGCTCGATCTCGACGTCGTAGTAGCTCGACTTGAGCTTGCCCTTTTTGGTGTACTTCGACGGATCGAGCTCGCCGCGCGCGGAGCCGATGTCGTCGGCGCCTTCGGGGGGCTGTTTCTTGCTCACGGCGGGGTCCTTTCTCACAGCGGAGCACCACCCTGTCGCGAATTCTCCGCGCTGTCGACTCGGCCGGTGACAAGATGCCAGACATGGCAACCAAGAAACCTGCTCGGGTCCGGAATCCGCTTCCGGGGATTTCGTCGCGCGCCTGGGAGCACCCGGCGGATCGCGGCGCGCTCGTGGCGATGCGCAAACTCAGGGGATTCGACGCGCTGCTGAAAGCCCTGAGCGGGCTGATCAAGGAACGTCAGATCCTGCTGGTCTATCTCGGCTCGTCGGTGCGCGTCGATGAGCGGCAGTTCCCCCAACTCCACACGCTGCTCGCCGACGTCGGAGCCGTGCTGGATGTCGACGACCTGCCCACGATGTTCGTGCGCGCCGACCCCTCGCTCGGGGCGATGACGATCGGCATGGACAAGCCGATCATCGTGCTCAACTCCGGCTTGGTCGACCTGCTGGATGACGACGAGCTGCGGTTCGTGATCGCCCACGAGTTGGGCCACGCCGTCAGTGGGCACGCCGTCTATCGCACCCTATTGACGCGGCTCGTGGTCTTCTCTGCTGTGCTGGCGCCGATCCCCGGTGGGATGCTGGGGCTGCGCGCCGTGACGGCGGCGCTGATGGAGTGGGCCCGCAAGGCCGAGCTCTCTGCGGACCGGGCGGGCCTGTTGGCCACCCAAGACCCGGCGGTCGCGACGCGGGTGCACATGAAGCTCGCCTCGGGAGGTCACTTGGACGACCTCGACGTGGCGTCGTTCTTCGAGCAGGCGGCGGAATACGACGCCACGGAGGACCTCCGCGATTCCGTCCTCAAGCTGTTGCTGGTCGAGAACCAATCGCACCCCTTCGCGGTCATCCGCGCCCTCGAGTTGAGGCGTTGGGTGGAGTCGGGCTCCTACACCGCGATCTTGGGCGGAGACTATCCCCAACGGGCCGACGACGGGTCGGCCAAGGTCAGTGAAGCCGCACAAGAGGCGGCATCGGCCTACTCCGAGGCTTTCCGCAAGACCGAGGACGCCCTGGGTCGGCTGGTGCACGATGTCGCCGGATTCATCGGATCGGCCAAGGTGTGGCTCGACGACAAGCTGCGACGCGAGGGTGACCCCGGAGACGCCTGAGGTGACCCCGTCGGTCAGGCGCGAATCTCTGCGACGCGGGCGCTGACGAGATCGCGCAGGATCTCCTCACTGAGCGGCTTGTCGGCGGTGAAGCGGACGGTGCCCTTGGAGGTCGCCGAGCTCGGCAATCGGTCGGCGACGGCCTCGACGGCCGCCGGGCTGAACGGATACAGCCCCAGGTGCGCCTTGCCGGCTCGCAGGCCGAGCAGGGGTTTGCCGTCGAGGATCAGCGCGGCCATGCCATAGCTGGTGCCGGGCTCCGCCGAGGCTGCCTCGTCCAGGGCCACCTCCACGACCCGCTCATAGGCTGCACGGTCGCCTGCGGGCAGGGTCGCGAGATACTCGTCGATGGTGGTCATGGTGGTCATGGTGCCGGGCGTTCGGGGGGACCGGCAGATGCGCGGTCGGCCTGCGAGACGTCATCCTCTCCGAGCCATAGAGCGCTCTGTCCGTATGACGTCTTGAGGCGCGCACCGGCCCGGCCCTTGGCTCAGACGTCTGGCCGGTCGGTTGCCCCGCGGAGGGTGAAAGCGAGGCGACTGCGGTGTCGACGGGGGCGGCCGGCGGCTGTTCGGGCGGCGATGCCCGCTTGCCGCTCGCGCAGGCGCTGGCGGGCGATCAGTTCGACCTCGGTCGGCGAATCGGAGTACAGATGCATGGCGGTGCCTTTCGGAGTACTGCGGATGGAGTGCGAAGTGAGGGGGCGTGCGGCGGTGGGTCAGGCCTCGCGCAAGAGGATGTCGCCGCTGACCACGGTGGCGGAGATCTCGAGATGCTCGCTGCCCGGCTCTGGCTCGCCGCGGCTGGAGAGCGAGGAGTCGATGGAGCCGGTGAGGGTGGAGACGTCGGTCCATACCGGGGTGCCGGGGGCAACCGCGACCCACACGTCGCCCGAGGCGCTCGTGCAGCGGATCCGGCCGCGCCGGGCCAACCGGATCGTGAGGTCGCCGGTGCCGGTCGTGAGAGCGACGTCGCCGCCGGCGTCATCGACGCCGAGGTCGCCGGAGCCGGTCTTGACGACGAGGGCTCCCGCGGTGTCGCCGATCGCGACGTCGCCGGATCCGGTGGAGATCACGGCGGCGCCGAGGCAGTGTTCGACCTGCACATCGCCGGACCCGGTCTTGAGGCGCAGCTCGTCGTGCAGGGTGGTGGCGAGGATGTCGCCGGAGCCGGTCTCGATCTGGGCGGCGCCGACGGCCGTGTCGACCCGTACATCGCCCGAGCCGGTGCGCAGGCGGAGTATCCCGAACTCACCGTCGAGCACGACGTCACCGGAGCGAGAGCTGATGGCGATATCGGAGTGTCGGGGGGCGACGACGACGACCGCGAGGGCGTCCTCGCCACCACCGAAGAAGCCGGTGCGACGGCTCGGAGCAATGATCGACACCTGGTCGCCGTCCTGGGTGAGTTCGACGTCTTCGGCGTGTTTGCCGGCGAGCTCGACCCGGGTCGCTGTGCCTTCGGCGGGGTCGCCGGCCCGGACCGCGACGTCGCCCTTGCCGATCTCGACATAGAGCTGAATCGGCCCGGTCGTCTCGAGGGTGTGGTGAACAGTGGGCATGCTGGCTCCTGCGCAGGGCGTGAGGGGTCGAGGAACCGGCCTGCGCGCCGGTCCCGCGAGGGAGAAAGGGGTGGGAACTCAGCCGAAGTGGCCGGGCTCAGACCCACCCGGTCATGCGTTTGGTGCCGCGCGATCCGCCGGCTCCGCGCCGCCCGAAGGCGTCGAGATTGCCGACGAAGGGGATGCTGGACAGGTCGATGTCGACGTTGATGGCGCTGTCGCTGGTCGCACGCCGGACCACGTTGACCAGCCAGGTGTTGAGGCTGTGCCCGGCTTCGGCGGCGCGCTCCTCGGCTTGGGCCTTGACCGACTCCGGGATGCGGAGGGTGATCCGGGCGAGGCCACCTTCGTCGTCGGGGTCGGGCGCCGCGGGGGGCGCGGGCGGCGCGGGTGGCTGGGGGAGCGCCGGGGTGGTCTGGACGACGAAGTCGAGCTCGCGGCCGCTGAGTCGCACGTCGACCCCGCCGCTGGGCATCTCGGACGTGATCTCGGCCGCCGCGTGCGAGATGGCCTCCATCAGCGCCAGTCGCGCCGATGGGTCGAGGGCGAGCGCCAACCGCTCGGCGGCGTTCCGGACCTCGTCGGTGCCGGACGCTGCGGCGGCCTCGAGGTCGCGCCGGAGGTTATCGATGTAGGGCGTGATGTCCATGCGCACCACTATGACATCACGATGACGTCATATCAACAGGTCGATGACATCACATTCGAGAAATGTGACGTCGCTATGGTGCGGCAGGGGTGGCCGCAAGCTGCCCGGACTGCCAGACCCCGGCGACGAGCGGAACCCCGGGCCGGTAGGCCAAATGGGTATGGCTGGGCGCGTCGAGCAGCACCACGTCGGCCCGCCGCCCTGGGATGAGCGCGCCGACGTCGTCGCGATCGAGCGCCGCGGCCCCCATAGCGGTCGCCGCATACAGCGCTTCGGCGGGGGACAACCGCATCTCCCGCACCGCGAGCGCAACGCACAGCGCCATCGAACTCGTGAAGCAGGAACCGGGGTTGCAGTCCGAGGCGAGCGCGATTCGGACTCCAGCGTCGAGCAGGTGGCGCGCGTCGGGATAGGGCTGTCGGGTGGAGAACTCGACGCCGGGCAGCAGCGTCGCGATCGTGCCGCTGTCGGTAAGGGCGGCGACGTCGGCGTCGTCGAGATAGGTGCAGTGGTCGACGGCGACCAGGCCGAGTTCGGCGGCGAGACGGACCCCGGGTCCGGGCCCGAGCTGGTTGGCATGAAGCCGCCCACGCAGACCAGCGGCGGCGCCCGCCGCCAGCACCGAACGGGATTGATCTGCGTCGAAGGCGCCCCGCTCGCAGAAGGCGTCGATCCATCGTGCGTAGGGAGCGGCCGCCTCCAGCATCGGCCCGGTAACGAGGTCGACGTA
This sequence comes from uncultured Actinomycetota bacterium, assembly GCA_963781605.1. Lineage (GTDB taxonomy): Bacteria > Actinomycetota > Actinomycetes > Propionibacteriales > Nocardioidaceae > Nocardioides. The sequence goes on along the minus strand of CAWAGO010000005.1, from coordinate 1,014,315 downwards.
CGCACCCGGGTCGCCGGGCGACCCGTCCGGCTGCGTTGGCACCACGTGCGCTCCCAGGAACGTCGTCTCCTCGGTGAATTGCCTGGCGATCGCCAGGGATCGCGCCTCGTCGCGCACGCTGAGGCCGTAGCCGCTCTTGATCTCGACAGTGGTCGTTCCCTGACGCAGCATCTCGGTCACCAGGCGCGCGACCCGACCGGTGAGCTGCTCGTCGGTGGCGGCGCGGGTGGCGGCCACCGTGGTGCGGATGCCCCCCGCGGCATAGGGCTCCCCGGTCATCCGGGCGGCGAACTCCGCGGACCGGTCGCCTGCGAAGACGAGATGCGAGTGGGAGTCGACGAAGCCAGGGATAACGGCGCGGCCGCCGGCATCGACATACGCGTCGGCCGCTGGGGCGTCGGCGGCCTGGCCGACCCACGCGACAGTGGTGCCGTCGAAGACGATCGCGGCATCGGTCAAGGCGCCAAGAAGCGGCCCGTGGGCGGGGTCGTTGGTGACCAGTTCGCCGATGTGGGTGATCACGGTGCTGGTCATGACGGACCCTCCTGAAACAACCGATCGATGCAGGTGGCCAGCCGTCGGCCGCGCCCTGCGGCATCCCCGCGGCGAGCGATGACCCGTCCGTCGCGGACCACGTGGACCACGTCGGCGGCTGTAGCGGCGAAGACCGCCGTGTGCTCGTCGGCTCCGCTTCCGGCGGTCCGTGGGCTGCGGGTGTCGAGGGTGACCAGATCGGCTCGCTGGCCCGGCGCGATGATGCCGACGGCGTCGAAACCCAGGCTTTGGTGCCCCGCCTGGGTGGCGGCCGTGAGGAGATCGGTGGCCGCCCAGTGGCCGCGCCGCCGGGTGGAGAGGCGCTCGTGGAGCTCGACCGCACGCATCTCCTCGAAGGGGTCGATGACTGCGTGGCTGTCGGAGCCGAGGGTGAGCCGAGCGCCAGAGGCATGGAGGTCTCGGCTCGGGCCGATGCCGTCGCCGAGGTCGCGCTCGGTGGTCGGGCAGAACGAGACGTAGGTTCTCGTGGCGCCCAAGGTGGCGATGTCGTCGGCGGTGAGGTGGGTGGCGTGCACGGCGGTGGTGGTGGGGCCCAGGCAGCCGTGGTCGGCCAGCAGCCGGGCGGGGCTCACGCCGTGGGTCGCGAGGCAGGCGTCGTTCTCGGCCGGCTGCTCCGAGAGATGAACGTGGAGGGGCAGTCCAGCTGAGTGGTCGGCGATCCGGCACAGTGCCTCGGCCGGCACCGCGCGGACGGAATGGATGGCGTGGCCGAGGACGACGTCGGGGTCGCCGGCCGCGGCGGCTGTACTGCGCTGAGCGGCGCGGGCTGCCCAGGCCTCGACGGTGCCGTCGCTGAAACGGCGCTGCACCCCCTCCGGAGCCGCACCGAAGCCGGAGCTGAGATAGCAGGTGTCGAGAAGCGCGATCCGCAGTCCGGCGGCGCGCGCCGCGGCGATCAGCGCCTCCCCCATGGCGTTGGGCTCGGCGTAGGGCGTGCCGCCGGGTTGATGGTGGAGATAGTGGAACTCGCCGACCGTCGTGATGCCTGCGCCGGCCATCTCGGCGTAGGTCGCCTGCGCCAGGTCGTAGTAGAGCTCGGGTGTCAGCCTGGCGGCGACGTCGTACATCTGCTCGCGCCAGGTCCAGAAGGTGCCCCGCCCCCGCTGCGTCCGCCCCCGCAGCGCCCGATGGAACGCATGCGAGTGGGTGTTCGCCAGGCCCGGGATCGTCAGGCCGGGGAGGGTGTCGGTTTCCCCGGATATCCGGGGAAACCGGCCGCGTTGGGGTGAAATTTCACCCCAACCACGCCGGGTTTCCCCACCGTCAGTGACGCGTGCGTCGGGTGTGACGGAGGTGAAGCGGCCGTGGGCGATCTCAACCAGCACGTCGTTCCGGATGCCGTCGGGCAGGAGGGCGCGCTCGAGCAGCACCCGCTCAACGGTGGTCCCGCTCATCGGATCACCCGTCGCAGCGTCTCGGCGAGCGCATCGACGCCGGCCAGGCAGTCGGCCGGCTCGGCCGACTCCTCCGGCGAGTGCGACACCCCGGTCGGGTTGCGGACGAACAGCATGGCCGTCGGGATCCCCGCCGCCGCGAGGATGCCGGCGTCGTGCCCGGCGGCTGTCGGCAACGTCGGCCAGACCCCCTCGGGATGGCCGGCCGCGAGACGCGAGCCGAGCTCCTCGTCGAAGTCGACCCGCCCCGACACCGACTCCGCCACCACCGCCACCTGGGTGCCGTCACGGTCGGCCCGCTCGGTGGCTTGTCGCCCGATCCCGGTCACCAGATCGGCCAAACCCTCCTCGCTCGCCGCACGGGCGTCGAGCCACGCCGACACCGCCGAGGGCACCGCGTTGGTAGCATTCGGGGCCACCGACACCCGTCCGAAGGTGGCCCGCGCTCCCGCAAGCCGGGCCTGCTTGTTGGCGGCCAGCGCGGTCATCGCGTAGGTCAGCATCGGGTCGTGTCGGTCATCCATCAGCGTCGTGCCGGCGTGATTGGCCTCGCCCGTGAACTCGAAGCGATAGCGCCCGTGCGGCCAGATGCCGGTGGCCACCCCGATCGCCGCCTCTCGGTCGACGAGATCGCGCCCCTGCTCAACGTGCAGCTCGACGAAGCACGCCACCGACGACGCGAGGTCCCAGGACGCGCCAGCAGCGGGATCCAGCCCGACGGCGGCCATGGCATCGCCGAGGAACACGCCATCACTGTCGCGCAGTTCGCCGGCCGCTGGCCACGCGGCCGCCCCCAGCGCCAGTCGTGAGCCCAGGCAGGCCCGACCGAAGCGCGACCCCTCCTCCTCGACGAAGACGGCCACGCCCACGGGCCGAGCCGGGGTCACCCCCTCCTCTCGCAACCGCGCAACCGCCGCGAGCGACGTGACCACGCCGAGCGGGCCGTCGTAGGCCCCACCGTCGAGCACCGAGTCGAGGTGCGAACCGGTGAGGACGACGTCTCGCCGAGGCAATGCGTCCGTCGTCCGGTCCAGGGGGTCCCACCAGGCGATCTGGTTGCCGAACCCGTCCGTCTCGACCGTCAGGCCGATCGACTCGGCCGCCTCGGCGAACCACGTGGCGAGCTCGCGCTCGGCGCTCGCGAAGGGCTGTCGGAAGTAGCCGCCCGTCCGCGCCGAGCGGCCCACCGGCGCGATCTCGGCCCACCACCGCTCGAACGACATGACCCCAGTCCATCCCTCGCCGCCACGCTGGTCAACGACACCGACCGTCGAGCCGTCTCGGATCCGAGACCTGACATGCTCCGCACATGGAGTTTCGTGACGTCGTACGCCGGCGCCGCATGGTCCGCCGCTATGACCAGGCAACGCCGGTGGATCCCGCGGTCATCGATCGGATGCTCACCCACGCCACGCGCGCACCCAGCGCCGGCTTCAGCCAGGGGTGGGCCTTCCTGGTGCTCGACCAGCCCGCCGACGTCGCCCGCTTCTGGGCCGCCACCACGCCCGAGCCGAACGGCGACCAGTCGGCAACCCAACCCAGCCGCTGGCTCACCGGCATGCGCACCGCACCCGTCGTGATCGTGCCGCTGTCGCACCGGGCGGCGTACCTCGATCGCTATGCGGAGCCCGACAAGGGGTGGACCGACCGCGACCCGGGCCGATGGCCGGTGCCCTATTGGCATATCGACACCGGAATGGCGTCGCTGCTGATCCTGCAGACGGCCGTCGACGAAGGGCTCGGCGCGTGCTTCTTCGGGATTCCGGCAGAGCGGACCGCCGCCTTCCGCAATGAGTTCGGCGTGCCCGAGAGCCACACGCCCATCGGGGCGATCACGATCGGCCACCGGCATCCCGACGATCGGGGTGGCACCGGATCTCCCACGCGGCGCCCGCGGCTCCCAGCCGAGGAGGTCACCCACCGCGGCCGATGGTGATCCCGCGCTGTCGAGACCCTAATCTGGGGCGGTGTCCACAGGCCCTGTCCTCAGTCCCGCCGCCGAACTGACGGCCCGCTTCCAGGCTGCCCTGGTCAAGGCTTTCGGCGCGGAGTATGCCGATGTCGACCCGGTCATCCGGCCGTCGCAGTTCGCCGACTTCCAGGCCAATGCGGCCCTGGCGCTCGCCAAGCGGGTCGGGAGCAACCCCCGCGAGGTCGCGCAGCGGATTGTCGAGCATCTCGACTTGGCCGACCTCGCCGAGCCAACGGAGATCAGCGGGCCGGGCTTCGTCAATGTCACGCTCGCCTCGAACTGGCTGGCCGACCGGGTCTCGGAGCAATTGGCCGACCCCCGCGCCGGCGTACCGACCCTGGAAGCGGAGACGATCCCGATCGACTACTCCGCGCCCAACGTCGCCAAGGAGATGCACGTCGGTCACCTCCGCACGACCGTGGTCGGCGATGCCCTCGCGCGAACTCTGGAGCATCTGGGTCACCGGGTGATCCGGCAGAACCACATCGGCGACTGGGGGACGCCGTTCGGCATGCTGATCGAGCATCTCCTCGATGTCGGCGAGGAGTCGGATGAGGCGCGCTCGCTCGTGGAACGGGCCAACGACTTCTACCAAGCCGCGAGGACGAAGTTCGATGCTGACCCGGTGTTCGCCGACCGAGCCCGCACCCGCGTCGTCTCCCTTCAAGCGGGCGATGCCGACACCTTGCGGCTGTGGACCGAGCTGGTCGACCTCTCCAAGGACTACTTCAACGCCATCTACGCCCTCCTCGGCGTCACTCTGACCGATGCCGACCTGGCCGGTGAGTCGATCTACAACGACGACCTAGCGGGCATCTGCGACGAGCTCGAGAGCGCCGGCATCGCCACGATGAGCGACGGCGCTCTGTGTGTGTTCCTTGACGGGTTCACCGGGCGCGACGACAAGCCGCTCCCGCTGATCATCCGCAAATCCGACGGCGGCTACGGCTACGGGACAACCGATCTGGCGACCATCAGGCATCGGGTCCAACGGCTCGGTGCCGACCGGATTCTCTATGTCGTCGGCGCGACCCAGTCGCTGCACCTGCAGATGATCTATGCCACCGCCCGCAAGGCCGGCTGGCTCCCCGAGAGGGTCGAGGTCACCCACGTCCAGATCGGCAACGTCCTCGGCCCGGACGGCAAGATCCTGCGCACCCGCAGTGGTGAGCCGATCCGCCTCAGTGCGCTGCTGGACGAGGCCGTCGAGCGGTCGACCGCCGTGCTCGCCGAAGCCCGGCCCGGCCTCGCGCCGGACGAACGCGCGGCCATCGCGGGTCAGGTGGCGATGGGCGCGGTGAAGTATGCCGATCTGTCGGTCTCGCACGACAGTGAGTACACCTTCGACTTCGACCGGATGCTCGCCCTCACCGGCAATACCGGCCCCTACCTGCAGTACGCCGCAGCCCGGATCCGCTCGATCTTCCGCAAGGCCGATGAGGTCGGAGCCACGCCGGGTCCGATCACCCTCGGCGAGCCCGCCGAGCGTGTGCTGGCCCTGACTCTGCTCGGCTTCGGTGACGTCGTCGAGACCGTCGGACGGCTCTACGAACCGCACCGGTTGTGCGGCTACCTCTTCGAGGTCTCGCAGGCCTTCACGACTTTCTACGAGGCATGCCCGGTGCTCAAGGCCGACGACGACGTCATCCGCGGCTCACGCCTGGCGCTCTGCGCGGCGACCCTGGCCGTGCTCGAACAGGGCCTCGACCTCTTGGGCATCGAGGCACCTGAACGGATGTAGCGCGCAGCCGGACGCGACTACTGGCCGCCCGACATGTCGATACACGTCAGGACCTGAACCTGTCCGCCGTGGTTGAGATGGGGATGGTTGTCACAGGCGGCGGCTGCAGCGTCGAGTGAGTCCGCCTCGATCACCGTGTAGCCGGTCGCGGGATTGTCGCCGAGGGGGCCGTCGCCCACTCCGCTCTCGGTGAGGTTCTTGGCCTCCCCGAACGGCGCGCCGCCGTCGACGATGCCTCCGGTGTACAGAACCATGAACTTCGCCATCTCAGCCTCACTTCGTTATGGACAATCCTCGACCCGACCTAGGCCGCCCCAAGGGTGGCCCCAATGAACGCTTGTGCGCCCCCGGGGGCCGACACCGTGCGGCGTCAGGACGGGTCCTCGTCAGAGCGACCGATAGCGATGACGTCGTAGGCGGTGGCGGGTTTTGCGTCGGTGTCGGCGCAACTCAGCCGCTGGTCGGTGATGGCGCGAGCGGTGACGCGTACTCGCCACGAGTCGCTCCCGGTCGAGACCACGACGCTGTCACCCTCAACGTGAGCGACCCAGCCGACCGGGAGTCCCCCGGTCTGGCGGGCGACCGCCACGATCGCGGCTTGCCGTGCGCCGTCGTAGCCGATCGGGCCGCGCAGCAGCGCGGGGTCGGGCCGGGCACCGGCCGCCAGTGCCTCACACGCCGCCTCGGCGCTGGTGGGTTCCAGCCGACCCAGCACCACTCCGGTCGGCAACGCCAGCAGCGTGCCGGCGAACCGGTGCCCGCCCAGGTGCGTGGTCTCCCAGGTCGCCTCGGGCCAGCGCTCGGCGAGTGTGGCCGCGATCGGCCGCCCCTGCTCGGCGCAGCACAGATCGCGACGACCATTGGTGCACACCAGGAACAGTGGCTCGGCGTAGGGCGCCCACCCGAGCGGTCCTTCGGCCAGCCCCTCGAGATCGAGGGTCAGCAGGTCCGCGACATCGTCGAGTTGGGTCGCCTCGACGACGGGTGCCACGCCGGGTGATGCATGGACGGTGAAGACGCGGGTCACCGACGAGCCACCGCCCGTTTCACCCTGGTGGCGCCGAATCAGCTGCACCCGCACCCCTGCCAATCCGTCCAGCCGCTCGCGGACGCCCTGCGGCAGCCGAGACTCAGTGATCGCCTTGCGCCCCCACGGGCCGGCATGTTCCACCAGCAGCCACGCGCTGTCCGTGGGTGCGGTTCCGGCGAGCGGTTCGCCGCCGGCGCGGCTCAGCGAAGAGCAGCGCCGGAGATCGGTGGGCGATAGGTCGAACACGCGGGCCAGTGTCGCAGGCGGGGCCCCACCGGGCACGCGCCATACTGAGTGACATGGGACGACCCGACCAGCATCGCAACGAATGGGGCGACGACGACGCGATCGGGATTGTCTACGACCGCCCGCGGCGGGCATGGCGGCGCGAGCGTCATCTCTATGCGGCGCTGGTGCTGGGGCTCCTCTCGCTCATCCTGCTGGCCGGATCGCTCGCGCCGTTCTCCCCGTTGGGCTTGGTGTCCGGCTTGGCGCTGGCCACCACGGCCGGGTGCATGGTTGCCACAGATCGCGCGAGCGAACCCAGGGCGCAACAAGCCTGGCTCGTGGCCGGAGTCGGCGCGTTCGCGGTATCGCTCTTCGCCTTCTTCTTCGCGAGTTGAGGCCGATCTCGCGATGACCGACGACGAAGCCGACAACCCGCGCCCGGCCGCCAGCCCCGAACGCGAACTGACGGCTCAGGAACGTCGAAGCGCGGCCGAGGCGCGGATCAAGCATCAGCACAGCTGGGTGGATCTACAGATCCGCCAGGCTCAGGAGCGGGGCGCCTTCGACGACCTACCGGGCCTGGGCCGGCCGATCGAGGGGCTCGGTGCCGAGCATGACCCCGACTGGTGGGTGAAGAAGCTGGTCGAGCGCGAGCAGATCGTCGTGCTGCCGCCGTCGCTGCAGGTGCGCAAGGACGACGCCGCGCTCGACGCGGTGCTCGACCGGCAGGCGGTGGAGCGCGATGTGCGCCGCGAAGTCGAGGAGTTCAACGCCCGGGTCCGGTCGGCGATGATTCAGCCTCTTGGCGGCCCGCCGATGATCACCAAGGTGCGCGATGTCGACACCGAAGTGCAGCGCTGGAGCGAACGACGTACGGCGCGACTGGAGCAAGCCCGCCGACTCCGCGAAGCCGCGATGGCCGACCGGGCCACCGCCGTCTCCCGCCGACGAGGTTGGTGGCGCCGTGGATGGCGCCCGGGGTGGGCCAGGGCGGGGAGTGGAGTAGGTCATACCGCCGCACCCCGGGCGCTGCTAGCGTCCGCCGCATGCCTGCCTCCGTCAGCGCCAAGGACTTCTTCCGACCGCTCGCCGTCGGGGCGCCCGCTCCGCCGCATGAGATCGCCGCGCGACCCAGCCGCGCCATCCACTTCTTCGATCCGTCGAACGAGAAGATGGCCGCCAAGATTCCCCAGATGGTCGGCTCCGTCGACGTGCTGCTGGGCAACCTCGAGGACGCCGTCAAGGCCGACAACAAGGAGGCCGCCCGCGAGGGTTTGGTCCGGATCGCCACCGACACCCCCGGCCTCGGTGGGCCGGACGCCCGCACCCAACTCTGGACGCGAGTCAACTCACTCGACAGTCCGTGGGTGCTCGACGACCTGACCCGACTGGTCACCGCCATCGGCGCGCAACTCGACGTGATCATGGTGCCCAAGGTGCAGGGGGCCGAGGACATCCACTACGTCGACCGGTTGCTCGCCCAGTTGGAGGCCAAGGCCGGGCTGGACCGCCCGATCCTGGTGCACGCGATCCTGGAAACCGCTCGTGGCGTGGCCAATGTGGAGGAGATCTGCGGAGCCTCACCGAGGATGCAGGGCCTCTCACTGGGCCCCGCCGACCTGGCTGCGGACCGTCGGATGAAGACCACCCGCGTCGGGGGCGGTCACCCCGGATATCTCGTTCGACAGGACCCGCCAACAGCGGCGGACGGCACCCTCGACCTCGACGCCTCGCGGGCGATCTACCAGCAGGACCTCTGGCACTACACGATCGCCCGGATGGTCGACGCGTGTGCGATGCACGGGATCTACCCGTACTACGGCCCCTTCGGCGACATCGCTGATGTGCGCGCTTGTGAGGACCAGTTCCGCAACGCCTTTCTGCTCGGCTGCGTGGGCACCTGGAGCCTGCACCCCAAGCAGATCGAGATCGCCCATCGGGTGTTCTCGCCATCCGTGGAAGAGGTCGCCCACGCCCGGCGGGTCGTCGCCGCGATGGAGGCGCTCGGCGGCGGAGGCACCGGGGCCGTCATGCTCGACGGCAAGATGGAGGACGACGCGTCACTCAAGCAATGCCTGGTGATGGTGCGGCTGGCCGAACAACTGGCCGAGATCGACCCCGCCCTGAAGGCGGCCTACGACGGTATCGCGGTCGAAGGAGCAGACGCATGAGCGCCGACTTCCGGCCGCGTCGGTCGGTTCTCTACATGCCCAGCTCCAACGAACGCGCGCTGGAGAAGGCCAAGACGATTCCGTGTGACGGCCTGATCCTCGATCTCGAGGATGCAGTCGCTCCCGACGCGAAACCCGCTGCGCGTGAGGCGGCCTGCGCGGCGGCCGCGTCCGGCGACTACGGCCGCCGCGAGATCACCATCCGGATCAATGCGGCCGACACCCAGTGGCATGAGGCCGACCTGGTCGCCGCCTGTGCGGCCGGGCCCGACGCGATCGTGGTGCCCAAGGTCGACTCGGCCGCGGCGGTCCGCGTCCTGGTTGACGAGATGGAGCGGCACGGCGCCCCTGACCACACCACGCTGTGGGCGATGGTCGAAACACCGATCGCGATGCTGCGCGCCGCGGAGATCGCGGGGGAGTCCGAGCGTCTCAGCGTCCTGGTGATGGGTACCAACGACCTCGCCAAAGAGTTGTATGCCGAGCACGTCCCAGGCCGACACCCGCTGCTGACCGGCCTTGGACTGGCGCTCCTGGCCGCGCGCGCGACCGGCAAGGGGATCATCGACGGCGTCTTCAACGACGTGAAGAACGTTGATGGGTTCCTCGCCGAGTGCCAGCAGGGCCGCGAGATGGGCTTCGACGGCAAGACCCTGATCCACCCTGGGCAGGTCGACGGAGCCAATGCTGCCTTCGCACCCTCGGCCCAAGCTGTCGCCGATGCCCGGGGCGTCGTCGCGGCTTGGGAAGAGGGGGCCGGGACCGGCGTCGTCACCTATCAGGGCCGGATGGTCGAGAACCTGCACGTCGACTCCGCGCGGCGTACCCTCGCGATCCACGAAGCCATCGCCGCCCTCGGCTGACCCGAACCACGATTGTGCGTCAATCGGGCGTTCATCTCTCGCGGTAGGCCCATCTGCGCACGATCGCGCTGTTGGGTCGGCGTTCAGATCCGGTCGTGTTGGTGGCGCTCGTGCCAGGCCACCATCAACTCGCGCGCTTCCAGCTTGGCCTCGAGACTCAACGAGGGCTGCCCGTCGCGGTGCCACCACGGCGGTGGAGTGATGGTCCACCGGCGCTGCGCCTCGGGCAGGTGGGCGGCTCGCCGGCGGGTGGACATCATGCGCGCAGCCGCGGGGCCATTCGGCTGCAGATCACCTGCGACGAGGGTGAAGCATTCCAGCCCGGCCTCTCGAAATCCTTCGAGTCGGGCCAGGTCGCGCGACCTCCTCGATCGGGTGAGGTGATCGGCCCCGTCGTACTCGCCCACCACCCCGGCATCTACGTCCAACAGGTCGGGAATGCCCAGCAGCCGACCGTCCCGACCGAAGACTGGCTGGTTGCACAGCGGTCGGGGCAGGCCCAACTGCACTTCCCAGACCAGCCGCATGGCGGTCTCCTGCGGTGATCGACTGTGCTCGGAGGCCATGGCCAAGGCTCGTCGAGCGGCGCGGATGCCGGGCGCGCCGGCGTGAGCCTGAAGACGGGTGCCGAGCCTTCTCAACGACGTAAGCTCGGCCGCCACGGCCATGTCGATCGTCGTCACGGCAGCACCGAGTTCGGGCCGTCGACGGATCTCATCGAGCACCGCTCGCTCGATTCCGGTGCACGGCACGCTCTGCCGGGAAACGACCTCCCCGGAGTCCAAGGCTTGGCGGGTCGCGATGACCGGACCGCGGGATCGCAACTGCCGGTCCGGGCAGACCAACTCCACGGGAAGGGTCTCGCCATCGGGGGAGCGTCCGTCGAAGAAGCGCCCTCCGGCCAGGCGCAATGATGCCCAGCCGGTCACCGCTCCTCTGCCGTCGAGCCGCATGGCCGCCTCGAGGATTCGCTGCTCGACGACCGTGCCGTCAACAGGTGACGGCACATAGAAGCCGTGGCTGGTCCTTCGCCAGCGGCTACCCGCGGCCTGGTCGGGGGTGGGTCCAGCGAGACCGGCCGGGTCCGTGCGCACAGGTCGCACCAGGCCACCAGGCGGCCGACAGACGGGATGCCACGAACCCGGTCCAGCGGTCGGCTTTGCCATAGTGAAGGGTGATCGCTGCCCGTGGCCAGATGTCGATCCCTGCCACGAGCTGTGGAGAAGGTTGGGCGGGTTGTGGTTGTGCGCAAATACGGGACCGCGAGTGGCTTCGACCCCGATCTGCGCACAGTCGCGAGTGGGGCGGGCTCCGACATCACACCTAGTCGGGTGGAGACAGCCGGTCCACCGAGGTGACCAGGTCGGTGTCGCCGGCGCGGACCCGCACCGTTCGAGCCCACCACTCGCCGTCCGCCTGCCAACCGGGTGGGGCGCCGTCTTCCGAGTCGGCGGCCGACCGGGTCGTCGGGTGGGCGGTCGGGTGGGTCAGCACCGGCCGCTCCAGATCGGTGTTGTCGACCACGATGTCGGCGATGCCCGCCGGATCGCACGCGGCGAGGTAGTGCCGCTGAGCGTCGGCGTATCTGCGGTGCTCGGGTGCGTCCGGGTCCGGCGGGCTGCCGTCGCGTCGCGCCATCCGAGCGGCGCTGACGGCGAGCGGAGCGTCGACGAAGATCGTCACGTCCCACGCGTCGACGAGCTCCGGCCGTTGGATGAAGACGCCGTCGACCAGCAGCACTCCCCGCTCCGGCACTCGTTGCGCCGGAGCGTCGACGAGCGCGTCGGTGGTCAGGTCGCGCCAGGCGGAGCGGTAGGACGAGCCAGCACCTCGCAACCACGGGTCTAGCAGCTCGCATCGCATCGTCCGGTAGTCGAACGAGCGGTTCCACACCGTCTCTGCAGTGCGTCCGAGGTAATGCCGATAGGTCTGCTCGTGATGGAAGTAGTCCACCGACGAGCGGACGATCGACAGGTCGGGCGTGCGGCTGGCCAGCACCTGCGCCAGTTCGTCGGCGAACCAGGACTTGCCGGCGCCGTCCACCCCGTCGATCCCCACCAGGATCGGCCGCGTGGCCGGCGTGACCAACGCGGCGATCTCGGTCAAGAGGGCAACGCGTGGAGTCGGCGGCGCGGACGTCATACCGACATTGTCCGGGTAGGTTGCCGGTTGCCGCACCGAGCGGCTCCTAGACTCGATGACGACACCCCTCGACAGGAGCCCCGCGGTGGACAAAGCAGGCCGACTCACCCAGCAGCGTCTCCTGCGCACCCAGATGGCGGCCGGCCGGGACCTGCCCGCGATCGACAGCACGAATCTGCCGCCCGGCCCGCGGTGGCCCGCACTGATCCAGAGCATCGCCCTGCTTCCCCTGCGCCACCGTTTCGTGCCGTGGCTGCGTCGCCGCTACGGCGATGTCTTCACTGTGCGCGTGCTGCCTCGCAGTCGTCCGCTGGTGATCTTCTCGCGGCCCGAACACGTGAAGGAGATCTTCGCTGGAGACCCCGCCGTCTTCCACGCTGGCAAAGGTAATGCGATCCTCGGCCCGGTGATGGGCGAGCACTCGGTGCTCCTGGTCGACGGAGAGCAGCACAAGCGTGCGCGGGCCCTGCTGATGCCCGCGTTCACGGCCAAGGCGTTGGCGACGTATGCCGACCTCGTGCGCGAAGTCGCCGCCGCCGAGGTCGCCTCCTGGCGGACCGGTGACGAGTTGCGAGCCTTGGACCGGATGAACGCGCTGACTCTCGACGTCATCCTGCGTGTCGTCTTCGGGGTCACCGACGAGGAGCGAATTGCCCGGCTGCGCCCGGTCGTGAGCGGCGTCGTGAATGTCAGCCCACTCGTGGTCTTGGCCTGGGGGATGCCGCGGCTCTTCCGGTTCGGGCCCTGGAAGCGTGCCGTCGACAACTTCTATGAACTCGACCGGCTGATCTATGCCGAGATCGCGGAGCGCCGCACGCTCGAGGGGCTCGACCGGCGCACCGACGTGCTCTCACGATTGATTCGGGTCGAGACCGACGGCGACCGGCTCTCCGACCCCGAACTGCGGGATCAGTTGGTCACCCTCTTGTTGGCCGGTCACGAAACCACGGCCTCATCGCTGGCCTGGGCCCTCCACGAGCTCGGGCGCGACCCGGTGCTGCGGGCGCGCACGACCGCAGCGGTCACCTCGGGCGATGACGACTGGCTCGACGCGGTCCTCAAGGAGTCGATGCGCCTGCACCCCGTGATTGCCATGGTGGTGCGCACTTTGCAGCGGCCGGCGACCGTAGCCGGGATCGACCTCCCAGCGGGCGCAACGGTGGGCGCGTCCATCCTGCTCGCCCACTCCCGCGAGGCCTCGTATCCCGATGTTCGCGCCTTTCGACCCGAGCGATTCCTCGGCCAGGCCCCAGCGCCGCACACGTGGATCCCGTTCGGGGGCGGCGTCCGCCGGTGCATCGGCGCCGGCTTCGCGCAGATGGAGGGGGTGGAGGTGCTGCGGGCCGTCTTCGCGGCGGTCGACGTGGAGAGCCTCGACATCGAGCACGCCCGCACCCGCAACATCACCAGCGTGCCGGCCAAGGGTGCTCGCCTCCGGATCAGGCGTCTGCCGGTCACCCGACGCGAGTCGGGAGCCGCGGCATGATCGAGGTGCTGCGGACCAACAACACCGTGGCGCTGACCTTCGCCCAAGCCCTGCTCGACGACTCGGGGATCGAGGCGGTCATCGGCGACCACCACATCGCCGTGATCGAGGGCTCGATCGGTGCCTTCCCGCGGCGACTGCTCGTGCATGCCGAGGATCTGGTCCAGGCGCGTGAGCTACTGGCCGAGGCCGAGATCGGCCCCTTGGGGTGACCCGAGCGCGGCGCTGGCTACGCCCGTTGGGGGCGCTCCGGATGGACCTGACCCCGCTGCGCAGCTCGCCTGACTTCCGCCTGCTGTTCTGGGCGGGCACGATCTTCTACTTCGGCGCGATGGTCAGCTACGTCGCCATCCCGTTTCAGATCTACCGGCTGACCGGATCCAACTTCGCGGTCGGTGCGGTCGGGCTCGTCGAACTGATCCCCCTGATCTTCTTCGGGCTGTACGGCGGGGCACTGGCCGATCATGTCGACCGGCGGCGGCTCCTGGTCGGTACCGGTGTCGCCCAAGTGGTGCTGACCGCGGCGTTGGCCGTCAACGCGTTCCTCCCCTCCCCGCAGCTGTGGGTGATCTTCGTTCTGGCCGGCCTGCTGGCCAGCGCCGGCTCGATGCAGCGGCCGTCGCGAGAGGCGCTGATGCCGCGCACTGTGCGCCACGACCAGATCACTGCCGCCCAGGCGTTGACGAGTTTCGGGATGCAGATCGGGGTGCTCGTCGGCCCCGGGGTGGGCGGGCTGCTGATTGCCTTCGCGGGAATCGAATGGTGCTTCGTGATCGACGTGGTCGCCCTGGTTCTCGCCACCTGCCTCTATCTGCTCATGCGGCCCTATCCGCATTCGGGCGAGACGACCCCGCCCAGCTTCCGCGGCGTCCGTGACGGCTTCGTCTATGCGGTGCGGCGCCGCGACCTCCTCGGCACCTACCTGATCGACATCGTCGCGATGCTGACGGCGATCCCCGTGGTGTTGTTCCCGGCGCTCGCCGAGGAGGTCTTCGCACGCCCCGAACTGCTGGGATTGCTGTACTCCGCCGAGACGGTCGGTGCCGTCGTCGCCACCGCGTTGAGCGGCTGGACCAGCCGCATCCACCACCACGGCCGCGCCATTGTGATCGCTGCTGTCTTCTATGGGGGTTTCGTGGCGCTGGCCGGGATCGCACCGAGCCTGCTCATGGTGGCGGCGTTGCTGGCGCTCTCAGGAGCCGCGGACATGATCTCGGCGATCTTCCGCGGCACGATCTGGAATCAGACCATCCCGGAGAGCATGCGAGGCCGCCTGGCCGGCATCGAGATGCTGTCATATTCGGTTGGCCCGCTCGGCGGACAGGTGCGCGCAGGAATCGTCGCCGACCTGTGGACCGTCCGCGGGGCGATCACCAGCGGCGGCCTTGCGTGCGTGGGCGGCGTGTTGTTGACCGCGGCCGCGCTGAGCGACTTCTGGACCTACGACAACCGCACCGATCCGCACGCGGTGGCAGAACGGGCGGCCCGCGCCGCGCGTGGCGAACCCGGCACCGCAGGCTGATACCGGACGGGTCGACCAACCTGATCGACGGGCGCGTTTGGTCAGGTTGGCTCGGTCACGGACAATGGCGAAGTGAGCGAATCGAAGCAGCACCCCATCGTGGCGGGCCTCCTCGCTTTGGCGGGCGTGGGCACCGTGCTCGGGGTGGTTCTCGGGCTCGCGGTCTGGGTGGGCGCCGGTGCTCTCGGTCTGCGGGCGAATGACGCCTCCGTCGAGACGGGAAGCGGTGGGGCCAGCCTGGTCGTGCCCAAGCCGGTGAAGACCACCGCCGCCTCCGACCCGCTCGTGACGCTCAAGCCGGGTGAGGAGACCTCCAGCGCTGAGGAGTCACCGTCGAAGTCGAAGAAGACGGAGAAGTCGAAGCCGGCCAAGAAGCAGCGCGCCATCAAGGTGTCCTCCGGCCAGACCTCGGTAGGTCCGATGCAACGGATCGACCTGACCGGCAGCTATTCCTCCGGTGACGGCGCCGTCTTGCAGGTGCAGCGATTCTCCCGTGGCCAATGGCTCGACTTCCCGGTCACGGCCTCGGTGAGCGGCGGCACCTTCTCGACCTATGTGCAGACCTCGCAAGCCGGTCCCAACAAGTTCCGGATGTTCGACTCCTCGACCGGCAAAGCCTCCAACGCGGTCACCATCAAGGTCGGCTGAGCAGGCCTTCTCCGGCTCGCTGGGGTCGGGGGTTCACCGGCGTTCAACCCACCCGAGAGAGCGGTTAAGGTGTCCCCGGACGTGAGCGGGGCGATTCGGGAGACCCCGCCGGCACCTCGAAGAAGGCCATCAGATGACCTCGCCAACCACCGCCCCGCCGTCGCGTGGCCGCCTACCGGTGTCGCGCCGCGACCGCCGTCCGACCCTCGCCATCGTCGCCTTGTTGCTGATCCTGCTGGGAGCCCTGGGCAGTGCGCTGGTCGCCTATCGCAGCGGCGACAGGATCAGCGTGCTGGTCGCGGCACGCGACATTCCCTTCGGCACCGTGGTCGGCTCCGACGACTTCCTCGAAGTCCGCGCGGCGGCGGACACCCCCGGGATGGTGCTCGCCGACCGACGCCGGGAGTTCGAGGGCCTGCACACCACCACCGCGATCCCCGAGGGTGCGCTCGTGCACCCGAAGATGTTCAGCATCGCCGACTATGTGCCCGATCGCGGCGAGTTGGTCGGCATCGTCGTGGACTCCTCGCGCCGGCCTGACCCCGTGCCCCGCGCCGGTCAGGTGGTGCGCATCTACTACGTCGCCGCGCAGAACAGCCGCGGCGGCAACGGCGCGGCCTACAACCCCGGCGAGACGATCGTCGAGGCGGCCCGCATCGTATCGGTGGGTCCGGGCACGACCGCAGATTCCTCGGTGGTCACCGTGCTCGTCACCGAGTTCGAAGCCGGCGGGCTCGCCAACTTCGCCTCGTCCGGCAATGTCGCGCTTACGTTGCTTCCTGACGACACCGAGCCACCGCTCGACACAGTGTCCGTCGGGTCGACGGGGAACTGACGCGATGGCGCTCATCTCCGTGATGTCGGCGAAGGGTGCCCCAGGGGTCACCACCAGCGCGATGCTGCTGGCCAGCCTCTGGCCAACCCCGTCGATCCTGGTCGATGCCGATCCGCTCGGCGGTGATGTCGCCCTGCGCCTGCTTCGTGACGACGGGCATCCACTCGACCCTGACCGTGGACTGATGAGCCTGCTGCCGGCCGCTCGCCGTGGGATGACCCCCGAGATGACCCGGCAACATGCCCAGCCCGCCATCGGTGGCCAACCGGTACTGTGTGGGCTGGCCGGTCCGGAGCAGGCCCTGGCAGTCGCGCCCCTGTGGCCGGTGCTCGCCGAGGCCTTCAGTCAGGTGTCCGCTGCCGACGTGATCGCCGATCTCGGACAGGTCCACGGACGGTCCCCCCACGTGTCGATGGTGGAGCGCTCCACTGTGGTGCTGATCGTCTATCGCCCGACGGCGTGGAGTGCAGTGCACACCCGCCGGCGGATCGACATGTTCGGCGACTTGCTCGGTGACCGCGGCATTCGCGCCGGCATCGTGTGTGTCGCCGACAGCAAGTCCGCACGGGACATCGCCGCCGCGTCGACGGCGATCCGACAGGATCGGCCGTGGCTCAAAGACTTCGGTCAGGTGGCGTTGGACCCCAAAGCGGTGGTGATGTTCGAAGGCGGCAGCGTTTTCCGGCCCGAGCGCACGCTGCTCGCTCGGAGCGGTCGGACGCTCGCCGACCAGGTGCACGCGGAGGTGCCGGCATGACTCACTCCTCGTCCTATGACGCGACCATGGCCGCCGAGTCGGGCCTTGGGGCCGCGATGATCGGTCGCGCCGACCCGCAGACGGTGCGCCAGCTTCGGGCTCAGGTAGCCGACCGTCTCAACCAGCAACGTCGCAGCGACGAGGTCGCCGGCCGCGCCCCGATGACCGCCGAGGACGAGCGCCAGTTCGCTCGCTCCCTCGTCGTTCAGGTGCTCGAAGACCACGCCCGCGCCGAGATCACGGTCGGCCGCACGCCGCTGTCGGCAGAAGAGGAAGAGCTGCTCGCCGGCGCTATCCACGCGGCTCTCTTCGGCGTGGGTCGGCTGCAGCCGCTGTTGCAGAATCCCGAGGTCGAGAACATCGACATCAACGGCTGTGACCGCGTCTTCGTCGGGTACGCCGACGGCCGCGAGGAACTCAGCGACCCGGTTGCCGAGAGCGATGAGGAGCTGGTCGAGCTGATTCAGATTCTCGCCGCGAGCGTCGGTCTGGCTTCCCGGCCCTTCGACACCGCCAACCCGCAGCTCGATCTTCGCCTCCCCGACGGATCCAGGCTGTCGGCGGTGATGTCGGTGTGCTCGCGTCCGAGCGTGTCGATCAGGCGGTCGCGGCTCGGCAAGGTCGGTCTCGACGAACTGGTCATCAATCAGACGATGTCGGCCGATGTCGCGAGCTTTCTCAGAGCGGCCGTCGGGGCCCGCAAGAACGTGATGATCGCAGGCTCCACGAACTCGGGAAAGACCACCCTGTTGCGGGCGCTCGCCAACGAGATCCCGGCCCATGAGCGACTGATCACGGTCGAGCGCGCGCTGGAGCTGGGCCTGGATCATTTCGAGGACCTGCACCCCAACGTGGTGGCCTTCGAGGAGCGCCTCCCCAACTCCGAAGGCCTCGGGGGTGTGACGATGGCCGCACTGGTCCGGCGTTCGCTCCGACAGAACCCGAGCCGCGTAATCGTTGGTGAGGTGCTAGGGGACGAGATCGTCACCATGCTCAACGCCATGAGTCAGGGCAACGACGGCTCGCTGTCCACCATTCACGCCAATTCCTCGATGGAGGTGTTCAACCGCATCTCGACGTATGCACTACAGGCCGAGGAGCGCCTGCCGGTCGAGGCCACCCACATGCTGATCGCCGGTTCGATCAACTTCGTGGTCTTCATGCGCAAACGCAACGACTATGAGCAAGGCGGCTCGCTGCGCCGCACCATCGCGTCGATCCGCGAGGTGACCGGCGTCGACGGACGCGTGCTGTCGAGTGAGATCTTCGCCGCCGACCGCACCGGCACTGCCGTCGCTCATGCTCCGATCAGTTGCGCCGACGACTTGGCTGCGTGCGGCTATCACCCGGCCGTGCATGGACGGTGGGACTGATGCCCGACTTCGGGGCCGTGCTGCCGGGCAGCCTGCTGTTCGGTCTGCTCTCGGGTGCGGTGATCGGGCTCGGCGTGTTCGTCGGCGTCCTGTTCTTCACCGGTGTGCCTGAGCGGGCGGCCGGCAAACCCAGGCGTCGCCGAGTCTCGATGCAAGAACGCAGTCGCCGTTTGGTGTTCGGCGTCAGCGCCGGCATCGCCGCCCTCCTGCTGACCGGCTGGGTGGTCGCCGGCGTGTCGATCGGCCTCCTGGTCGCGTACTGGGACCGGATCGCCGGGTCGAGCGCCGTCGAGCGAATCGCCATCGAGCGGCTCGACGCACTCGCAGCCTGGACCGAATCGCTGCGTGACACCATCGCTGGGGCGATCGGGCTGGAACAGGCGATCCCGGCGACCGCCACCAACGCCGCTCCGCCGATCAAACCGTCGCTCAACCTGTTGGTCGACCGACTGCGGATCCGCGATCCGCTTCCCGAAGCCCTCAAAGCCTTCGCCGACGATCTTGACGATCCAAGCGCCGACATCATCTGCGCCTCACTGTTGCTCAACGCACGGCTGCGCGGCCCCGGCTTGCGTGACGTCCTCTCAGCCTTGGCCGTGTCGACCCGCGAGGAGCTCGACATGCGCCGCCGGATCGAGGCCAGCCGCCGTGCCATCCGTCGCAGTGTGCGGATCGTGCTGGTCATCGTTCTCGGCATGATGGGCATGTTGAGCGTCTTCAACAAGCAATATGTCGAGCCCTACTCCACCGTGACCGGCCAGCTGATGCTCGTCGTCATCGCCATCATCTTCACCGCCGGCCTGCTGTGGCTGCGGTCTCTGGCGACCCCGTCGAAGACCGACCGCTTCCTGTACTTCGACCGACCCGCCGAGGCGGCCACAGGAGCGCGCGGATGATCGGCGCGCTGCTCTCTGGGGCGTTGGTTGGACTCGGTGTGTTCGGGCTGGTCCTCGTCTTCCGCCGACCGGTGCCGGGTGTCGCGACGATGATGGCGCGGATCGAGCGCGGGCAACGGTCGATGTCGAGCCACACCACATCGGCATACGACGCCAGTTCCGGCCTTGAGCGCCGCGTCCGCGGCCTGTTCGGCGACCTGGCCGACCGCCTTGAGGTGCTGGCCGTCGATCGCGGCTGGGAGCTTGGTCGGCTCCGCGCCGACCTGGCACTGATGGGCCGCGCGCGAGGCACCCACCTGGCCCTCCAGGTGGTGGCCGGCCTGGGACTGTTCCTGCTCGGACCGTTCGTATGGGGGATCGCACGTCTGGCCGGTGTTCCCCTCCCGCCAACCATTCCGGCCGTGGTGGCCCTGGTAGTCGGCGGGATCGGCTTCGTGTTGCCTGATCTCGTCTTGCGCTCCGATGCCAAGGCGCGTCGCCGCGACTTCCGCCGCAGCGTCGGCGTCTTCCTCGATCTGGTGGCGATGAACCTGGCGGGGGGTCGTGGCCTCCCGGAAGCGCTGCTAGCGGCCGCCAACGTCGGCGACCACTGGTCGATGATCCGAATCCGGCAGGCGTTGGCCAATGCGCGGCTCTACGGCACGACTCCGTGGATAGCGTTGGGTGACCTGGGCCGTGAGATCGGCGTCGAGGAGTTGGAAGAGCTGTCCGGTGCCTTGGTGCTGGCCGCCGACGACGGCGCCAAGATTCGCTCCTCGCTGTCGGCCCGCGCCGCCACGATGCGCCGCCGCGAGCTCACCCAGGCCGAGGGCGAAGAAGGCGAGAAGTCGCAGTCGATGCTGGTCGCGCAGATGCTCATCTCGACCGCCTTCTTGATCTTCTTGGCCTATCCCGCGGTGGCCCAACTGTTGAAGGCATGAAGTGGACCTGCGCAGTCTCGGGGTCACTGGCCCGACCTCGGGTGTGCCCCTGGGTCCGGCCAGTCCGGTGGCGAGAATCGTCGAGTGGGATTTCGTCCCGGTCGCGTGAGTGCCATCCTGCCCAACGCGGCCCACCGTGTTGGCACCACCCACCTGCGCGCGTACGATCACCTCGACCGTGCTCGGCGGCGCAACGGCGGGGCGCGACGAACGACCTAGGGGGTCTCGGACGATGATTGAGTTCTCGGTGACACTGCTCCACGGGATGGTGGCGCGAGCCCAGCGATTGCACCGTGCGGGTGAGCGGGGAGCGTCGGTGCTGGAGTGGGCCCTGATCGCGGCTGTGCTGGTCGTGGCCGCGTCGATCATCGGCGCCGTGGTATTCAATATCGTCCAGAACAAGTCCAACGACTTGGAAGACTGTGCCAATCAGCCGGCCGGCAGTGCCTGCTGATCGACAGCAGCAGCGCTCGCGATGACCACCCAGTCACGGCAGCGCGGGTCGCGCGGGGCCTCAGCGATCGAGATGGCCATGGTGGCGCCCGGGCTGGTCTTCCTCATCTTCTTCTGTGTGCAGGGCGCTCTCTTCTTCTACGGCAAGAACGTCGCCATCCAGTCGGCTCGGGAAGGTGTCTCGCAGTTGCGATTGGCACAGGACCAAGCGACCTACGACGCGATCAATCCCACCGCCATGGCCAACACCCGGAGGTTCGCCTCTACCGTGGGACGCGAGGCGCTCATCGAGCCTCAGGCAACGTCCTCCTACTTCGACGCGGTCGGTCGGGTGCGGGTGCAGGTCACGGGCCGGGTCATCACCCTGGTTCCGGGTCTCGATCTGACCGTCACAGAGTTCGCCGAAGGTCCGGTCGAGCGCTTCGCCGGGGACACTCTGTGATCGCGCTGGGCCTGCGTCGACGGCGCGGCGATACAGGTTCGCTCGCTATCGAGCTGGCCATGTTGGCGCCGGCACTGCTGTTGATTTTCGGGCTGATCTTCGCCTATGGCCGGGTAGGGCAGGTCAACGGCGTGCTGGAGTCCGGTACCCGCGACGCGGCCCGGTCGGTCACCATGTCCCGATCACTGGGGGAGGCGCAGGCCCGAGCCGACCTCGCGGTCGCGCAAGCGCTGGGAGCAGCGCCGACGTCCTGCCGGTCATCGGTGCACGTCAGCATCGAGGGTGCTTTCCAGCCCGGCTCGCCGGTGACGGTGTCGGCGCGCTGCACCTATTCGTTGGCTGACGTCGGTCTCCCCGGTGCCCCGGGGTCAATCACGGCCAACTCGTCGTTCACTTCGATGCTTGATCCCTACCGGGGAATCGGATGACTCGCTTGCGGCCGCAACGACTGGGGGAGCGCGGATCGATCGCCCCGGCCGTCCCCGTGATCGCGGCGGCCTTGCTGCTCCTCGGTGGCCTCGGCATCGACGGCTCGCGGCAGCTCAACGCGCGGGGTCAGGCGGTTGCCTTCGCCGAGGAAGCGGCACGAGCCGGCGCCCAAGGTGTCGACATCGATCGCGACGACCTAACCCTCGACCCGGGCCTGGTGCAGAGCCGAGTCGCGGAGTACTGCGCGCGGGTTCTCGCGCTTCAACACGTCACCGAATGCCGCTTCGCCGGCATCAGCAACGACGACAACGGTCGACCTCTGGTGGTTGAGGCGTCTGTCGCCACGTCGATCAACACCTCCCTGCTGGGCATGATCGGCGTGCACACGCTCACGGCCAGTTCGAGCGCGCAGGCGCAGCCGTTCGAGGGGGTCGTCACCCCCGACGACTTCTGACGCCGACCACCGCGGATCGATCAGCCGAGGTCGATCAGCCGAGGTCGATCAGCCGAGGTCGATCAGCGGAGGGCCAAGCAGTGAGACGTGGGGGACTCGAAGGCCAGGGTGGCGTGCTCGGCGATGCGTTGGTCAAGGCCCTGGGCGACGTCGTCGGGCCACGGTGCGGTCCGGCGTGACTCCATGTCGATGTGCAGGAAGATTTCTTCCATTACGTAGCTGACCCGATTGTGCGTCTCGTCGAGGAGGTAGACCAGGACATGTGCCCCGCGCTCGGACCGGCCCAACAACCGGACTCGCGCCGACATCAGGTCGCCGGTGCGCAGCTCGTGGAGATACGTGCAGTGGTGCTCGGCCGAGAAGCAGGCGTGGCCCTTCGTCGGCCAGTTCTGGGGGATGCCGAGCGACACCAGCGACTCGTCGAGTCCCTCGCTGGCAATGCCCAGGTAGTGCCGGACGTTGAGGTGTCCGTTGATGTCCTCGAAGGGCATCGGGACCGGCTGCTCGACATACGACGGCAGGGGACTCAACTCTTGATAGCTCGGTTGGTTGCTCACAGGCGCCGACGATACTTGCTACCGGCGCTGACAGTGCCCATGCCCTCCGGGACTCGGCCTCGGCACACGGGAGCCGCGGAGCGCGCCGGCGACTGCGTGGAAGAGACACCGTGCGCACCGTTGCGACGCGCGAGGCTGCGAATATGCGCCAGAGCCCCCGGGGTCGGATGGACGAAACCGACGACGGATTCCCAATCGAGCGGCCTGGACAGCGCATGACCCCCACACGCACCTGTCATGACCCCCACACGCACCTGTGTCCACCCGCGAGATGGTGCCGTTGTCCGGCATCCCTTGCGCCGCACGGGAGTTGCCTGAGGCCCGGGCTGCGCTTAGCCTCTGGGTGATCGCCTGGGTTCGTGAACATCTCGGCGGGAGATCACGGCGGCTGGTGCCGCGAAGGGGGAACAACCGATGGCGCAGCAGGCGATGCCTCCTCGGCGGTGTCGCCGCGCTCACCGAGGGGTGCTGATCAGCGTTCTGGCGATCGCACTGACCATGGGGCTGCCTGGGTGCGCCGATGATCAAGCCGGGCGGGCTGGCGGGCCCGCTCCCTCGGCCCCGGGTTCCGCCGAGCAGAGCCCGGTTGAGTCCTCCAGTGACACCCCCGACCCGAGTCCGAGCGCAAGCCCGACCACTCGGCCGCTCTCCCGATTCGAGGGCCGGCCCCCCGTCAAGGCAACCAGGGCGTTCGCGGCTGGCATCGGCCGAGCCGTCAACAAGGGCGACGATCAACTCCGCGGGATGTCACGTTTGCTCACTGCCAACGGTCAGGCCGTCCTTCCCGAGGGCGCTGCCGAGGACGCCGGTCTCTACTACCCGGGGCCACTGCCCTTCACCCCGCTCCGGGTGAAGACCGACGGACCGCGCTCCACCGTGGTCGCCTGCGTGATGGGCGACGGGTGGGCCCAGGACCGCGCGAGCAAGCTGCCGGCCCGCGCCCTGAACGTCATCCCGATCGAGTTTCGACTGGTGAAGGTCGACGGCCGCTGGAAGATCGACGATGCTGTCCCCACCGGCCAGGATTGCCGTTCGGTCAATGTCAAGGGGGTCCCCTGGTGAGTCACGGTCTGAGCGAGCCGGCGACGATGATGGTGAGGATGAGATGGTGAAGGCACGAGCCTCGGTGGGCGTCGCCACCGTCCTGCTGGCGGTGTGTCTCGGCATCATGGTGCCCTCGGCAGCGTGGAGCTGGGGAGGCAACGACCCCACGCCGGACAATCCCACCTCGACGACCGACCCCACCGACTCCGGAGGCACCGCGATCGCCAACGTCGGCAATTGCGCGGTCGTCGCCTCCCCCTCGTATCTGGGTGTCAGCTGCGGCACGGGCAAGAGCGGCCAAGTGATCGTCAAGAAGGTCCTCGGTGACGACCCGGTGCCCACTTGTTGGCATGAGCCAGTGAGCGCCGAGGAGTTGGCAGCGTTCGGATACGGCGAGACACCTGGTGCGTCGTGGTACTGGGAGTGGTGCGTCACAGGAATCACGAAGGAGCCCAATCGCTTCGACCCCGAGTTCCAAGTGGGCCTAGTGGCTATTCGGGATGGGCAACCGGTGACCACCTTGACGGTCAACCAAACCGACCTGATCGACGTTGCGCGCGGGGCGGATGTGATGCCCTTCCCGATCGCCGTCGTGAGTCCGATCTCGCATCCGCGGGTCGGCGCGTGGGTCTCCTACTTCAACGGGACCGACGATGAAGTGACGGTCCGGACCGGCGGCATCACGCTTCGCGCCCGGGTCGACGCGATCCGGGTCGAGCCCTATGGCGAAGGTGCTGGCGACGCGGTGACGTGCGCCGGCAGCGGCTTCCGCGCTCGTCGGGGCGACACCCCGGCTACGGCCCCCGGCTGCTGGGTGAAGTACGACCGATCTTCAGCCGCGGAGCCCGACAACCAGTTCTGGGTTTGGATCTCCGCTCACTGGGTAGTGGACCTATCGACCGACGGCGGAGCCAGCTGGACCCGATTCAACGAGTTCGACAAGGCCCAGAACACCATCGTCCCGGTCACCGAGATTCAGACGCTCGTCGTCAGCTGACCGCGTCGCCATCACGAGGAACAGAGGAGCCAGGTGACCGTCACCAGCAACAGAAGGCGCGAGGACCACTTGCCCCGCCCCGACGAAGCACCTCGACGTCCGCTGATTGGACTCGCGGCCCTGGTGGGTGCCCTGGCGCTCCTCGTCGGGGTTCCGGCCGCCCTCGTCCTGCTCGTCGGCAACCCATTGCCGACCGCCGTGCCGTCACGCGATTGGCTCACAACCCAGGTCACCCCGGAGCTGGTGATCAAGGTCCTCGCGGGTGTTGTGTGGGTCGTATGGGCGCACTTCTGCGTCTGTTTCCTCACCGAGTGGCGGGCTCTGCGCCGGGGCGCCCTGCCCGACCGCGTGCTCTTCGGTGGCGGCTCCCAACTGCTGGCCCGCCAGTTGATCGCGACCATTCTGCTGCTCAGCGGAGGGGTCGGCGTTGCCCACGGGCTGGCCACGGCATCGTCGGATACCCCCTCGCCGGAGGCCGCGTATGCGACGTCCGCCCGGGCCGGGGCGGCCGGGGCCGATTCTTCGCCCCAGTCAGCTGGGGGACCGGCGAGCGAGCAGTCTCGCGGAGCCGACCGGATTCGCGAGGCAGCAGCCACCAAGTTCACGACAGTTCGTCCACCGCTTGGGCGACACCACGACACGATGTGGGACATCGCCGAGCGCACCCTGGGCGACCCTTTCCGGTATCGGGAAATCTTCACTCTCAACAAGGACCGGGTGATGCCGGACGGCCGCCGGTTCAGCGACGCCGATCTGATCCACCCCGGTTGGCAGATCGTGTTGCCGGGCGATGCCAGCGGCCCTGACGTCCACGCAGTTGGCGAGCACCAGCCCGCCCCAGGGGTGCCCGCTGTCGGGGCAACAATCGGAGCCGGTGCGGATCGAGCAGAGGTCAGTGGCGGCGCAGCGTCCGGCGCGGAGAGCGTTGTTGACGCTGAATCGACTTCCACCGCGGTTCAACCGGCAGCTCCGGCACCCGAGTCCGAGGACAGCGGGCTCGCCAGTCTCCTGTTGGGGGGCGGGCTGGTGCTGGCTGGCATCGTGCGAGCTCTGACCGCTCGCCGCGGCCCCTTCGGCGAGCCGAATCCGGCCGAGATCGACCTGGCGCTCGCCGGCAGCGTGCGGCGCGCCGAGTTCGTCGACGCAGCCCTGCGCCACTTGGCTCAGCAGCGGCGCTCGCAGGATCAGCCGCTTCCCGAGGTGCGCTTCGTCTATGTGAACGACGAGCGGATCGTGGTGCATCTGGCCGACCAGGTCGGACCGCCGTCGGCTCCCTGGACGGCCGCCGAGGACGCGGCGTCGTGGAGCCTGCGGGCCGACCACCTACCGGCGTCCAGCGGCGCCGGTCCGGCGCCCTACCCGGCCCTGGTGACCGTGGCTGAATCGCACGGTTTCGACGTGCTGGTCGATCTCGAACTCGCGCCGGGACTGATCGCGCTCAGCGGAGACCCCAGTGCGGCCCGCGACCTGGCCACTCTGATCGCGTTGGATCTGACCACCCACGCTTGGGCCGACGGACTGCGAGTTTTCATGGTCGGCTTCGGTGAACACGAGGTCGATCTCGGCCGCGGCCGCGCTACCTCGGTCGACTCGCTCGACGACGTGCTCGAGCAGCTCGGCGATGACGTCGAGAGTGGCAGCCAGGTGCTCACCCGGCTCGGATTGACGGGGGTGTTGCAGGGTCGTCAGTCCGGCGCCGGGCAGTCCTGTGAGCCCACGGTGGTCATCCTGTCCGGTCCGCCGACCACCGAGCAGGCCAACCGCCTTGCGCGGCTGACCGACGGCGGCCGAACGCCGATCGCGGCGGCCTGTGTCGGCGACTCGATCGGAGCTCGCTGGCGCTTCACGGTGGCCTCCGACGGCGGCTTCGAAGCCACCGCGCTGGGGCTGTCGGGGACCGCCCGACGGTTGCCTGTGCAGGCGCAGCGCCAGCTTCGGCAGTTGATGCTCGCCGCCGACGAGCGACGGGTTGCAGGCGCCGGCGCGGTCGCCGAGACACCGGTGCGCCAACTCGCCGCTGAAGCCGTCCCGGCTCCGCTGGCCGCGTCCTCGTGGGAGCGCGCGAGAGTGCGTCTGCAATTGCTCGGTCCGGTCGCGGTGCAGAGCACCGGCTCGGTGGCCGATGCTCGGCGCTCGCTACTGACAGAGGTGGTCAGCATGGCGGCGCTCCATCCCGACGGTCTGCATGAGGCGGTTCTGCGCTCCAGCTTGTGGCCACGCGGAGTCGAGGCGGGCGTCGTTCGCTCCCGGATCGCCGAAGTACAAGCCTGGCTCGGGGAGGACCTCTCGGGCACGCCTCGACTGCACCGTGGTGACGACGGCAAACTGCGACTCACCGCCGATGTCGTTTCCGACTATGGCGTGCTGGTCGGTGCGGTCTCGGCCACTGGCCCAGGCGAGCTCGGTCGCTTGCTCGCCGCATTGCGGTTGGGCACCGGTCCAGTCTTCTCCGGACCTGGATCGCACTTCGCCTGGATGGCCTTTGCCCGCGAGGCCCGCCGGGCTCGCGCTCTCGTGTCCTCGGCGGCGCTCCGGGCGGCAGCTCTCGCGAGTGACCGCGGCCAGCCCGAGGTCGCGAACGAAGCCCTCGGACTCGGGCTGGTCATGGTGCCGACCGCCGAAGAACTCTGGCGTGACCTGCTGCGGCTTCGTGCTGTGCATGCCGCCGACAGTGTCGACGAGACGCTGAACCAGATGTACTCCGCGCTGACCGGGCTCGGAGGAACGCAAGAACCGGAGACCGCGGCGCTCGTGACCGAGCTCCGTCCGGATTGGCATCGGGCGATCGGGAGCTGATGCTGCTCATTCACCGCGCCGCGCACCCCACCCTGAACGCGTCCGCGCTCGGGGGACCACCACACAAGAGGAGCACTCATGGCTGACATGAACGTCACCTACGCCGAGATGGAGTCCGCTGCGACCCAACTCACCAGCGGCAAGGCCGACATCGAGAGCCGGCTGTCGCAGCTCAAGAGCAACATCGAGAACCTGGTGAGCTCGGGTTACGTCACGGGCAAGTCGTCGCCCGCCTTCCAGGCGGCCTACGACGAGTTCAACACCGGTGTCCTCAAGACGATCGAGGGTCTCGAGGGTATGTCGACCTTCCTCAAGCAGGCCGCCAAGGCCATGGAGGACACCGACACCCAGCTGGCCAACAGCCTGCGCTGACCCACTCGGCAAGACCCGCGCAACGTCATACCGACGGAGCCTTTGGCGGCACCGTCGGTATGACGTTGTCGGCGTTTCCGGGGGTGCCTACGGGGTGATCAGCGGAACCTGGATGGTGAGGAGCGCGCCGCCGCCGAGATGGGCGAACGCTCGCCCAGCGGGGGCGCTGGCCCCAGCGGCGCTGCGAGGGAGCCGGGCGCCGATGAGTTCTCCGTCGGTGATGCCCTGCGGCTGGATCAGCACTCCGCTGCGGCCCTTGATGTCTATCTGCCAGCCGGTGAAGCCGCTCGCGACCTCGCCGACGTCGCCACCGAGCACGATCGCCTGACCGACGTCTCCGCCGACCCGGACCAGGGACTTGAGATAGTCCTTGGCCGGCACCTCCTTGAGCAGTTCGCCGTCATCGATCACCAGCGCCACCGGTCCGGAGGTGGGATCCATCAGCGCCGCGATCTCCTCCGCCTCGAAGTCGACCGCGGTGACGACGGCGCGCACGCCGGATCGCCCATTCAGGGAGCGCAGCGGCGAGGGACGCGGCGCCGCGATCACGACATCGGTCCCGCCCCGCAGGAGCGACTCCACCATGCCGAACAGTGCGGTCGACCGGCCGCTCTTCGGCGGTCCGGCCACGATGGCGACGTGGGTGTAGGCCAGGTCGAGGCCGAGGGCGGTCATCTCATCGCCGCCGACGCCGATCATCGCCCACAGCGGCTTCGGCGCCGGGTCCGTGCGCAACTCCCAGGCCTGATCGAAGCTGATGCTGGCGGGGAGCACATCGAGGCGGAACGGCAGCAGCGGGCGAGCGATTTCGGCGGAGGCGCGTCTGGCGTCGGCAGCGATGGCCCGCAGTCGTGCCGCCTGCGCCTGGCCGGAGCCGTCGGCATCGAGGAGCGCGAATTGGAGTTCCAGCCCTGATTCGGAGCGGAAGCCGCGACCCTCGGGGATGTCGTCCGGCATCTTTCGTGGGTGTAGTCCGATCAGGCCGTAGTCATTCTTGTCGGGGATGCGGAGCGCGATCTTGTCCTCGATGAGGGTAGTCATCCGGGCGCTGACGACCGATCGATCGCCGGTGATGACGAGGTGGATCCCCACTGACGCACCCTCGCGCAGGAGGGTCTGGACGGTGTCGTAGGGCGATCCGCTGTCGGCTTCCGCAAGTCCGCCCATGAACGCTTCCCACCGGTCGATCAGGAACAGGATGTGCGGGAGCCGCTGGTCGGGCGCGACGGCGGCCCGGTATTCCCCGAGGTCGGCATAGCCCCCTTGACCGAAGAGTTCCTGGCGGCGCGCCATTTCCTGTCGCAGCCGAGCGAACAGGCGCAGTGCGCGGTCGGTCTGGGTGCGTTGCACGACGGCCCCGCAGTGGGGAAGTTCGGCCAGCGGTAGGAGTGCCCCATTGCCGCAATCGAGCCCGTAGACGTGTACGTCGGCCGGGCTGGTCAGCTGCCCGGCTGCCGCCGCGATCGTTCTAAGTGCCTGGGAGCGGCCACTCCGGGCTCCGCCCATGATGGCGAGGTGCGCGAAGGTGGCGAAGTCGATGGTGGCGTGCCGTCGATCCTGCTGCGCGGGCAGATCCTCGACGGCATACGGCAGCGCAGGAATCGCCGGATAGTCGAGAACGAACGCATCGGGAAGCAGATCGTCGAGCAGCACCGCGGTGTCGAGGGCCGGGAGCCAGGGGCTGTGCTGCGGCGGCAGGTCGAGGTCGTCGTGAGCCTGCCGGATCGCCTCGACGAGCACCTTGAGATCGGTGATCTCGGCGTCGTCGGAAACGTCGGTGGCTGGTCGCGCGGGGACCGGCTGCGACAGCTGGTGAAGCGGCAGTTCGGCCAGCCAAGGGGCGGCCGCACTCGCGCTGGTTGCCCCTGGTCGGCGGCCACCAACCCGACCTGCCTGGAACGGAACAAGCGAGGTTGCACCGAGTCGGACGTAGGCGCGGCCGGGGTGCGACTTGTTGATCTTGGCGGCGTCGGGCGCGTCGATTACGTCGCTGCTCTCCGACGCGTCGGTGACCCGCAAGGCGATCCGCAGGTTGGTGTTGGCCCGGATCTCGGGTGAGACGACGCCGCTTGGGCGTTGGGTGGCCAGGATCAGATGGATGCCGAGCGACCGTCCCCGCTGGGCGACGTTGACCAAGCCGGTCACGAAGTCAGGGAGTTCGCGCGCCATCGAGGCGAACTCGTCGATGACGATCAGCAGGCGCGGCATGTCGGGGAGTCGTCGACCGTCCATCGCGCGCTTGGCGGCGATGTCGATGTAGTCCTCGATGTCCTTGGCGCCGGCCTCGGCGAGGATGTGCTCGCGTCGATGGAGTTCGGCGCCGAGCGACACCAAGGCGCGCTCGACGAGGTGGGTGTCGAGGTCGGTCACCATGCCGACGGTGTGGGGCAGGTCGACACAGTCCTTGAAGGCCGCGCCGCCCTTGTAGTCGACGAGCACGAACGTCATCCCGTCGGGCCGGTTGGCAACGGCGAGCGAGGCGACCAAGGTCTGCAGAAGCTCGCTCTTTCCCGCGCCGGTGGTTCCGGCGACCAGGCCGTGGGGGCCGTCTCGGCGCAGATCGATGGCGAAGGGTCCGTCGAGGGAGATGCCGACCACCGCTGAGGTCGTTCGGGACGAGAGCGCCCAGCGCGCCTTGATCACGTCGGAAGCGAGCGGCTCCAACCCCATCACGTCGGTCAATCGACACCCGGAGGGCAGGATGGAGTCGGTCTCTCCGCCCGAAATGTCGCGCAGCGGCGCGAGTGAGCGGGCGACCCGGTGCAGCCAGGGGTCGCTCACCAGGTCGGGCACGATGCGGTCGACCACAGTGACCCGCATCTGCCGCAGCGTGACGCCCTGAGGAGTGCGGACGATGACGGCGCTGGCCTCCTCGGGCAGCAGTCGCTCGTCGGTGTCGAGACACAGGGAGTAGATCCCCACCCCGGGGCCCTGCTTGAGCAGAGCAACCACGCCGGGGAGCACCCGCAGCCGCCGCGCACCGTCGAACACTACGACGACATCGGAGAAGCCTTCGCGTGCGCTTCGGTCGCTGGCGGCGTTCTGTTGTCGGGCGGCCAGTAGGGCGCTCAGTTCGGCGATCCGTCGTGCACACGATTCGGCGTCGTTCCCGATCGTGACCACAGTGTCCTGGCCGTTCTGTGGCCGCGCGTGCGGGAGCCATCGCACCCACTCCCATGCCCCAGCGGAGTCGTGATCGGTGAGTACGTAGAACTGGGTGTCGCGCGGCGATTGCAGGACCGCCAGTTGGGCCAGCGCCCAGGCCGCCAGGGAGCGCTGGATGCCATCGGCCGCCGCAATGCCGATCACGCCCCGATCACGCAAAGGCACGGTGATCGGAACGTCGTAGGCGGTGCGCGTGGACTGCCGGCGGTGTTCGAGCTGGGCCGGATCTTCCACCGCGACCTCTGAGGGAAGGTCGCCGACCCCCACGCGGACGGCTAGGTAGTCCGGATCCGTCGTGCGTCGCTCCCACAACCGACCGCGCGGCCCAGTTGCGATCAACAGCGCCAACGCCGGATCGGGAGCCTCGAGGCGTCGCGTGCTCCGCTCGTCGACCACGGCCTGCTCGACGTCGCCCTCGACCGCCGCGAGTTTGTCCTGGTAATCGGCGAGGGCGGCCTTGTAGTCGGCTTTGCCGGACTTCTTGGACTGGAAGTAGTTGCCGAGCATCATCATCGGTGACATCAGCCCGAACATCATGTAGAACCAGCGTCCCGTGAGGCTCACGAACAGCAGCGCCATCGCCACCGGCACCAGCGTCAGGAGCCATGGGATCGACTGAGCGCGGTTCGGTACGGGTTCGCTAGGCAAGCGGAACTTGGTGGGCCGCTCCGGGGCCAGTAGCCGAGGAGGGCGGTTGTAGTCGAGCCAGCCCGGGTCCTGCGCCGGATCCACCGCCGCGTCGGGGTCGGTGGTCTCCTCGAGTTCCAGAAGGATGTCTCCGATCCGCAGTTGGGCTCCTCGGCGCCAGGTGACGACGTCGGCGTTCAGAGCCACCCGGTCGAGGGCGAGCGGAGGATCGAGGTAGGGCACGGTTTCGCTCAGGACCGCGGCGGCATCCTCGATTGCGCGTACCTCGGCGCCGCCATCGGCGCCGACGCTCACCACCACGCACACAGGCGGGACCCGGTGATCGTCGACGCAGATCACGCAGCCCGAGTCGGAGCCGATCGTGGCGTCGCCGGGCACCAGTCGGTGCACGGCTCCGGCGCCCCTGCCGCCCACCACCCGCACCTCGACCGGACCGGCTGGCTCCTCCCACAGCAGTGGGCGACCGACGCTGAGCAGGTCGCCCTCGGTTATGCCCGACTCGCCCCACGTGCCGACGGCAGACAGGGGAGCCCCGCGCAGATACACGGGAGAGCGTTGCCCGGCCGCTGTTTCCGCACGGATCCGATGGCCGGAGAGTGAGACCACCTGCGGGTCCGCAGCGGCCGACGGTGTGGCCAGCAGATCGTGGAGGGCGTCGATCACCTCGCCGAGAGGCGTCAAATCGTCGGCCTCGACGACGACATCGCGCTGGACGTCATAGGTCGGATCGACCACGGTGACCGAGACGCGCATGCGGCTCACCCTAGTCGAGAGCGCCTCGGCCGTCCGGGCCAGACGTAGCATCGTGCGCGCCCAGAATAGTTAGGTCGCCGGGGAATCATCGTGCCAGTCCCTGCGTTGGACCCAGTGACAAGAGTTGAGTGCAACGGACTCAGGAAATTTGGCGATTCGGCAAATGCCGGGTGATCATGGGTTCAACACGCGACGACAACGCAATTCCGTGGGGAGCATCCCCGTCGGAACATCCTTGTAGTGAGAGGGAAGAAGACCATGGCACGTGCGGTCGGCATCGACCTCGGGACGACGAACTCCGTCGTCGCCGTATTGGAGGGTGGCGAGCCCACCGTCATCGCGAACGCTGAGGGAGCGCGCACCACGCCCTCCGTCGTGGCGTTCGCCAAGTCCGGCGAGGTTCTCGTCGGCGAAGTGGCCAAGCGTCAAGCGGTCACCAACGTCGATCGGACGATCCGGTCGGTCAAACGCCACATGGGCACCGACTGGAACACCGACATCGACGGCAAGGACTTCACGCCGCAGCAGATCAGCGCCTTCGTGCTGCAGAAGCTCAAGCGTGACGCCGAGGCCTACCTCGGCGAGACCGTGACCGACGCGGTGATCACCGTGCCGGCCTACTTCTCCGACGCGCAGCGGCAGGCCACCAAGGAGGCCGGCGAGATCGCCGGTCTCAACGTCTCGCGCATCGTCAACGAGCCCACCGCGGCCGCACTGGCGTACGGCTTGGACAAGGGTGACGACCAGACCATCTTGGTCTTCGACCTCGGTGGCGGCACGTTCGACGTGTCCCTGCTCGAAATCGGCGAAGGTGTCGTCGAGGTCAAGGCGACCTCCGGTGACAACCACCTCGGCGGTGACGACTGGGATGCGCGCGTCGTCGAGTGGATGATCAAGAAGTTCAAGGACAACAACGGCGTCGACCTCGGCGCTGACAAGATCGCCAAGCAGCGCCTTCAGGAAGCCGCTGAGAAGGCCAAGATCGAGCTCTCCTCCTCGAGCGAGACCACGATCCACCTGCCCTACATCACCCACGGCGAATCCGGCCCGCTGCACTTCGAAGAGAAGCTGACCCGGAGCGAGTTCCAGAAGATGACCGAGGACCTCCTCGGCCGCACCAAGTCGCCCTTCCAGCAGGTGTTGAAGGACGGCGGCGTCGAGATCGCCAAGATCGACCACGTCGTGCTCGTCGGTGGCTCCACCCGGATGCCAGCCGTGACCGAGGTCGTCAAGGAACTGCTCGGAGGCAAGGAGCCCAACAAGGGCGTCAACCCTGACGAGGTCGTGGCCGTCGGCGCTGCCCTCCAAGCGGGCGTTCTCAAGGGCGAGGTCAAGGACGTTCTGCTTCTCGACGTCACCCCGCTCAGCCTCGGTATCGAGACCAAGGGTGGCGTGATGACCACCCTGATCGAGCGCAACACCACCATCCCGACCAAGCGATCGGAGATCTTCACGACTGCCGACGACAACCAGCCCTCGGTCGAGATCAAGGTCGCCCAGGGTGAACGTCAGATGTGGGGGCAGAACCAGCCGCTCGGCAACTTCGAGCTGACCGGCCTGCCGCCCGCACCGCGGGGCGTCCCCAAGATCGAGGTCACTTTCGACATCGACGCCAACGGCATCGTGCATGTCTCGGCCAAGGATCACGCTTCCGGGCGCGAGCAGTCGATGACCATCTCCGGTGGCTCGGCGCTGTCCAAGGATGAGATCGACCGGATGGTCAAGGAGGCCGAGCAGTACGCCGACGAAGACCGTCAGCGTCGCGAGGCCGTCGAGACCCGCAACCAGGCCGACCAGTTGGTCTACGGCACCGAGAAGTTCCTCGCCGACAGTGGCGACAAGGTGCCCGACGACGTCAAGAGCGAGGTGGAGTCCGACCTCGGCGCGCTCAAGGGGCTGCTCGAGCAGGAGAACCCCGGTGCCGACGAACTCCAGGCCGCCATCACCAAGCTCGGTGAGTCCAGCCAGAAGATGGGCGCGGCGATGTATGCCGCGGCCGAAGCCGAGCAGGCCGCCGCCGGCGGCAGCACCGGCTCGACCGGTGAGGCCGACGATGACGTGGTCGACGCCGAGATCGTCGACGACACCGGCAACGACCAGGCATCGGCTGAAGGCGACGGAAGTTCGCCCGGAGCCGGCCAGCAGTGACGAAGCCCAGCGGGTTCCGCCGCGTGATTCTCAACCGGGTCGACGCAGAAACGTCGGCGCCGGAAGAGGAGCGCGACCACCCGCCGGCGGCGGGGGCTAGCACCCCCGCCGCCGAGGCTCGCCCGACGCCAGAGCCACGAACCATGCAGCAGCAGGAGGATCGTCTGATGTCAGACGACGGCAGCACCGACACCACCCCGGCCACTGAACCCGACGAGACCGCGGCCACGAACCAGGACTCGATCGAGGGTCAGGACGTGACCGAGGGTCAGGAGGCGACCGAGAAGCAGGCCGCCGCCCAGGCGCCGGTCACCAGCGACGACGACGAGGTAGCGGCGCTTCGCTCGGCCCTCGGCGAGCGCACCGCTGATCTGCAGCGCCTCCAGGCGGAGTTCCTCAACTACAAGCGGCGCGTCGATCGCGACCGGGAGATGATCAGAGAGAACGCCGTTTTCAGTGCGTTGTCCCCGGTCACCGAGGTCCTCGACACCATCGATCGGGCTCGTGAGCACGGCCCGTTGGAACCGGGCCTGAAAGCGGTAGCAGAGCAGTTGGAGCGCTCGGTGGCCTCGGTCGGCGTCGTCAAGTTCGGCAAGGTCGGTGACGACTTCGATCCCACGATCCATGAAGCGTTGTCGCACCTCGGTGAGGAGTCTGGGGTCACCGTGCCCACGTGTCGCGTGATCGCCCGTTCCGGCTACCGGATCGGAGATCGCGTTCTCCGCGCCGCGCAGGTCTTGGTGGTCGATCCCCCCTCGGGTGCGGCTCCTGAGGTGGACGACGCCTCCGTGTCCCCGGAGGAGCCGGCTACGGAAGCGGAGTCACCGGGGGCCGCGCGAGGAAAGCACGCGGCCTACCCGAGCGACGAAGGATGAATTGACGAGAACCCACCGGGCGCTCCGGGCCGACCGGCTGCACCTGACCGAGGATCGCGGGAAGGAGGAGTAGATGAGTAATAGCACGGACGGATTCCGGTCCGAGTGGGCGAACAAGGATTTCTATCGCGAGCTCGGCGTCGCGAAGGACGCCACCGCCGGCGACATCAAGAAGGCCTACCGCAAGCTCGCCCGTGCCAACCATCCCGACTCCAACCCCGGTGACTCCGCCAAGCACGAGAAGTTCAAGGCCGTCGCAGAGGCGTATGACGTGCTTGGCGATCCGCCCAAACGCGCGAAGTACGACGAGATGCGCAGCCTGTACGGCGGTGCCCGCGGGGGCTTCCCCGGTGGCGCCGGAGCCGGCGGGGCCGGCGGGTTCGACATCAACGATCTGCTCCGTGAGCGGGCAGGCGGCGGCGGCGTTCGGAGACATGTTCGGCGATCTGTTCGGCGGCGGTCACCGCACCGAGCGGGCCCGACCGCGCCCCCAGAAGGGCGCCGATGTCGAGGCATCGGCAACGTTGGGTTTCACCGACGCCATCCACGGCGCCACCATTCCCCTCCGACTGAGCTCGGAGACAAGCTGTCCGGCCTGCTCGGGAACCGGTGGCAAGCCCGGTACCAAGCCGCACATCTGCCCCGAGTGCGAGGGGGCCGGTTTCGTGGTCAGTTCGGTCGGTGGGGCATTCAGTGTCAACGAGACCTGCCCGGCGTGTGGGGGGCGGCAGCTGATCTACGACGAGGCGTGCCCGACCTGTCACGGCTCTGGCCGTGGGCACTCCTCCCGCACGATCCAGGTCCGCATCCCGGCCGGCGTCAAAGACGGTCAGCGGATCCGGTTGAGGGGCAAGGGAGCGCCCGGCAGCAACGGTGGGTCCGCCGGTGACCTCTATGTGACCGTGAAAGTCACCCCGCACCGATTGTTCGGGCGCAAGGGCGACAATCTCACCATCGACGTGCCGGTCTCCTTCGATGAACTCGCCCTCGGCGCTGAAATCAAGATCCCCACGCTGGGAGGTGCCCCGGTCACGCTGCGAATCCCCGCCGGCACCCCCAATGGCAGGACCTTCCGAGTGCGAGGCAAAGGGGCGCCGCGTTCCGACGGATCCCGCGCCGACCTGCTCGCCACCGTCGAAGTGGTCGTACCAGCCGTGCTTGACGCGGGGATGCGAGAGGCGGTCGAGTCCTATCGCGCCGCGTCGGCCGGTCGCCCCCTACGGCACAAACTGTTCGAGGACGCCTGATGGCCGCCCGGCCGACCCCACCCGACCCCACCCAGGCGGCGGTCTACGTGATCAGTGTGGCCGCCGAGCTCACCGGACTCCACCCCCAGACGCTCCGATCCTACGAGCGCCTGGGCCTGATCACGCCTGGCCGCACGGGCGGCGGCGGCCGCCGCTATTCGCCCCGCGACATCGACCTCTTGCGCGAGATCGCCGCCCTCACGGCGGCCGGCATCGGCATCGAGGGAGTCCGTCGGATCCTGGATCTGGAGAACCAGGTCACCGCCCTCCAGCAGCGCAACTATGAACTCATCGCTGAGCTCGAAGGGGCTCGGGAGGCCCTGCGGCAGACGATGGGTCGCAGCGAACGGCCAGCCGGGTCATCCGCCGAGCCCGGCCTCGGGGTGCCGGGCAAGCTACCCAACAAGCTGCCGGTTCTGCGCCCCCGGCTGCCCGAGCAAGCGATCGTCATTTGGCGCCGCGGACACTAGTCACGTGACGTCACGTCGCGTCGCGCCCCAGGCGCAGGCGGTCAGGGGCTCGTCCCGAACGGAATGATCTGCAGATCGCGGCCGTCGGTCCGGGTCAGCGTGACCTGGACAGGCTGCAGCTTGCCCGACCGCCAGTTCTTCGACGGGCTCATTCCACACACGATGCCGACGATGTCCCCCTCGGAGACCTGCAGCACCCCGGCCCCGCTCAAGGCAGGCGGCACATCACCGACGTTGGACAGGCTGGTGTTGGCCACGATCCGCTTGTTGACGACCTGGGTGCCGACTCGGACCGCGGTGCGCAGGTAACAGTTGGCGCTGGTGGGGTTGCCCGGCGTCCCGGAGGCTCCAGCGAAGTGCACGGAGTACGTGGCGAGGTAGGTGCCAGGGGAGACCGGGGTGAGGTTGCGGGTGAAGCCGCCCGTGTGTTGCGGCACCGCCCACTCGACCACGGTGCTGCGGTTCGTCTTGAAACTGCTGGAGTCGCGGCCGTCGAGCAGGTCCGCGTTCAGTTTCTTCACCTTGGCCTTCGAATTGACGGCGATGGATGCCCCCTTGCGCGACTTGAACTTCACGGCGGGGCCCTTGCCGGTGTTCTTGACGACGGTGGTGCGGCCGGCTTTGTTGCCGAACCCGAGAATCATCGGACGGCCGGTGGCTGCGGACGCCACGAAGTCCAGCGTGGCGACCAAGACGATGCCCACGGCCAACGCGACCAGGGCGGACTTGAGACGGTGCATGGTGTCTCCCTCATGCTCGAAATGTGCTCGGATGACTACCCATCTGCGGGCAAGGTAAAACCACGATCGCAGAGCTACCGAGATCGCGCTCGGCGGCTCTTCGTGCGAGCGACGCGTTCGGGCGCACGTTTCTGCTCCAGCGCGGCTACGGGCAGCAAGAACCAGTGGCTCTGTACGCACAGGATCTTGGCGTGCTCTACGGGGCCGTCGGTGCTGTCGAGCGCCGCACGCCATTGCACCTCGGCACAGCCACCGCACTCGGGACACGTGGTCAGATCCATAGCGTCCTCCTCTCGTCCGGCTGTTCGCTGGCTCGTACTGGTGAAAGAGGCGGGCGACGTCGGCTGGGATACAAGAGTTGACGAAGAATTCTCAGAGTTGAGTGGAATGGACTCAACTTCTGGCGCGTTGAACCAAAGGCAGACAGAGTGGCTGCGGCAGACAACACAGGAGGACCCAGGTGAGCCAGTTCGGAGCCGACAAGTTCACGACCAGGAGTCGTGAGGTGATTGAGGCCGCCCAGGTCTCCGCGGCGGCGGCAGGTCACACACAGACCGAGCCCATCCACCTGCTGGTGGCGCTGCTCAACCAGACCGAGGGCACCACCCGCAGCTTGGTCAGCAAGGCCGGCATCGACCCGGACCAGCTGTCGGCCAACGCTGACAAGGTGATGGCGGCCCTGCCCAGCGCGAGCGGCGCAACGGTGCAGCAACCGGCCGCATCGACGACGCTGACCCGGCTCCTGGCCGCGGCGATGGATCTCGCGTCCGGCATGAAGGACGACTACGTCGCCACCGAGCACCTGCTGATCGCGGCGGCGACCGTCGACTCATCGGCCAAGAAGGTGCTGACCGACGCGGGGCTCTCCGAGTCGGGTCTTCGCGACGGGTTGACCGCAGTGCGCGGTAACCGCCGGGTCACCTCGCCGGAGGCCGAGTCGACCTATGAGGCGTTGGACAAGTACTCCGTCGATCTCACCCAGTCCGCCGAGGAGGGCCGGCTCGACCCCGTGATCGGGCGTGATGCCGAGATCCGCCGCGTCGTCCAGGTGCTGTCGCGGCGCACGAAGAACAACCCGGTGCTGATCGGCGAGCCGGGGGTCGGCAAGACCGCAGTGGTCGAAGGGCTCGCCCAGCGCATCGTCGCCGGAGATGTTCCCGACTCGCTCAAGGGCCGGCGCCTGTTGAGCCTCGACCTGGCCGCCATGGTGGCCGGCGCGAAGTACCGCGGCGAGTTCGAAGAGCGGCTCAAGGCCGTGCTCGAAGAGATCAAGGACGCCGGCGGCCAACTGATCACTTTCATCGACGAGCTCCACACCGTGGTCGGCGCGGGCGCCGGCGGCGATTCCGCCATGGACGCAGGCAACATGCTCAAGCCGATGCTGGCCCGCGGTGAACTGCATATGATCGGCGCGACCACGCTGGATGAGTATCGCGAGCGTATCGAGAAGGATCCGGCGCTGGAGCGGCGTTTCCAACAGGTGTTCGTCGGCGAGCCCAGCGTCGAGGACACCATCCAGATTCTGCGTGGCATCCAAGAGAAATACGAAGCGCACCACGGCGTCCGGATCACCGACGCCGCGCTGGTGGCGGCCGCGACCCTATCCGACCGCTACATCCCCGGGCGCCAGCTTCCGGACAAGGCCATCGACCTGATCGACGAGGCATCGTCGCGGCTGCGCATGGAGATCGAGTCGTCCCCTGACGAGATCGACCAGCTGCGCCGCCAGGTGGACCGGCTCACGATGGAGGAGTTCGCGCTCGCGAAGGAGACCGACGAGGCCTCGGTCGAGCGGCTGGCGAAGCTGCGCGAGGACCTGGCCGACAAGCAGGAGGAGCTGCGTGGACTCGAGCTTCGCTGGCAGCGCGAGCGCGACCAACTGCAGGGCGAGGGCGAACTCCGCCGCCAACTGGATGCGCTGCGGATGGAAGCCGACCGCCTGCTCCGCGAGGGCAACCTCGAGGCGGCCAGCGAGATCAACTACGGCAAGATCCCGGCGCTCGAGGACCAGATCGACGAGATCGAGAAGGCCGAGCAGGTCGATCTCGAACCGTTGGTCGGCGAAGAGGTCGGCGCCGAGCAGATCGCCGACGTCGTCGAGGCGTGGACCGGCATCCCGACCGGCAGGATGCTTCAGGGCGAGACCGCGAAGCTGCTGGAGATGGAGGCGGCCATCGGCGAGCGACTGATCGGCCAGACCGAAGCCGTCACTGCCGTGAGCGACGCCGTCCGACGCTCGCGGGCGGGGATCGCCGACCCCAACCGGCCCACCGGGTCGTTCCTGTTCCTCGGTCCCACCGGCACCGGCAAGACCGAGCTCGCCAAGGCGCTGGCCGACTTCCTCTTCGACGACGAGCGCGCCATCGTGCGGATCGACATGAGCGAGTACTCCGAGAAGCACTCGGTCTCACGGCTGGTCGGCGCCCCTCCCGGTTACGTCGGCTACGACGAGGGCGGTCAGCTGACCGAGGCCGTGCGCCGCCGCCCCTACTCCGTGGTGCTGCTCGACGAGGTCGAAAAGGCCCACCCGGAGGTGTTCGACATCCTTCTGCAGGTGCTCGACGACGGGCGGCTCACCGATGGACAGGGGCGCACCGTCGACTTCCGCAACACGTTGCTGATCCTGACCAGCAACCTGGGTTCGTCCTACCTGGTCGACCCTGCGCTGGACGCGGAGAAGAAGAAGGAGTCGGTGCTGGCGCTCGTGCGGTCGAGCTTCAAACCGGAGTTCTTGAACCGGTTGGACGAGATCGTGTTGTTCGACGCCCTCACCAAGGAGCAACTCGCCAAGATCGTCGACCTTCAGTTGGCGCTGCTGGAGCGGCGGCTCGCGGTGCGACGGATCTCGATCCACGTCACCGAGGGGGCTCGTACCTGGTTGGCCGATGTCGGCTATGACCCGGCCTACGGTGCCCGGCCCTTGCGGCGGCTGATCCAGAGCGCCATCGGCGACCCGCTCGCCCGGCAACTGATCAGTGGCGAGGTCGTCGACGGCGGTGAGGTCACCGTCGACGTGAGCGAGGGTGGCTTGGTTCTGCGGTGACCGGCCGCTTCACCCTGCGTGACACGCCGGTCCCCGGTGGGGTGCCGGAGCTCGCCCGGGCATTGTTGTGGTGCGAGCTCGCGCTCGTGTTGCTGGTGTCGCTCGGGCGGTCGGCGGTCTACTCCGTCGTCAACCTGATCGCGGCGATCACCGCCCCGGGAAAGCTCTCGGCACAGGGAGCAACCCTCAACAACTCGCTGGCCCCGGATCGACCCTGGCTGGATCTCACCTACCAGCTTCTCCGGATCGGCTTCGCGGTGGTGCCGGTCGGGTTGGCGGCCTACCTGCTCATCCGGTCGGGCACGAAGCTACGCGAGGTGTGGTTCCGCGGCGCCGGCCGATCCTGGGTGAGTCGAGCGGATGCGGGCTGGGGGTCGGTGCTGGCCCTGGGGGTCGGTTCGGTCGGGGTGGTGTTCTATCTGGCGACGTACGCCCTGGGCACCAACCTGACCGTGGTGGCGCAGGGCTTGCCAGGCGTGTGGTGGCAATACCCCGTGTTGATTCTCGCGGCGCTCGAGAACGCGGTCCTTGAGGAGTTCGTCGTGCTCGGCTTCGTGCAGGTGCGACTGCGCCAAGTCGGCCTTGGCGACACCGCCGCGATCGGCCTCGCCGCACTGCTCCGTGGCAGCTACCACCTCTACCAAGGGCTCGGTGGCTTCGTCGGAAACCTGGCGATGGGGCTGCTGTTCGGCTGGCTGTTTCGTCGATGGGGCCGGGTGATGCCGTTCGTGATCGCCCACACTCTGCTCGACGTCGGTGCCTTCATCGGGTACGCGGTTCTGGCCGGCAACGTTGACTGGCTGCCGACGCTCTAGCCGAGCGTGGCACCCCGCCTGGCCCGGCGCAGCGTCATACGGTGGGAGCGCTAGATGGCTCTGTCCGTATGACGTCTGGCGTGGGCGCGGCGGGGTGTCTCATAGCGTCATACGGTGAGAGCGCTAGATGGCTCTGTCCGTATGACGTCTCAACCGGCTCCCCGGGGTTGTCAGCCCTTGGTGGAGCCGAGGGTCAGGCCGGAGACGAACTGCTTCTGGAGGGCGAAGAAGACCACCAGCACCGGCAGGGCGATGATCACCGAGCCCGCCGCCACCAGGTTGGTGTCGGTGAAGAACTGACCGCGCAGGTTGTTCAGCGCACTGGTGACCGGCAGCTTCTGGAAGTCCTGGATCAGCACCGTCGCCCAGAAGAACTCGTTGTAGATCCAGGTCACCTGAAGCGTTGCCAACGCTGCGAGGGCGGGGCGCACCAGCGGCATGGTGAGCTGCCAGTACTGGCGCCACACGCTGGCGCCGTCGACCTCGGCCGACTCATAGATCTCATAGGGCAGGGTCTTCATATAGTTGCTGAGCACGAAGGTGCAGAAGCCCATCTGGAACGCCGTGTTGACCAGGATCAGCGCCCAGAAGCTGCTCAGCATCGATCCCGAGTCGCTCATGAAGTAGGGCAGCGGGATCTCCCTGAACATCCGGAACACCGGGATCAGCAACGCCTGCGGGGGCAGCAGGTTGGCGGCCAGGAAGAACGCCAGCATCGGCAGGTTGAACCGGAAGCTGAACCGCGCGAGCACGAAGGCCACGAGGGACGACAAGAAGAGCGTCAGAAACACCGCTGGAACGGTGATGTAGAGGGAGTTGACGAAGTACTGGCCGAAGTTGCCCTGCGACCAGGCCTGCTGGTAGTTGGCGGTGGTCCACCCTCCGAAGGAGAGATAGCCGTTGGCCTGGGTGTAGGCGTAGTCGCGGAACGAGTTGATCACCGCCCACGCCA
This sequence comes from uncultured Actinomycetota bacterium, assembly GCA_963781605.1. Taxonomy (GTDB): domain Bacteria; phylum Actinomycetota; class Actinomycetes; order Propionibacteriales; family Nocardioidaceae; genus Nocardioides. Next base: position 971,382 of record CAWAGO010000005.1, on the reverse strand, counting down.
ACGGGAACAGCCAGATCAGCGCGAGGACAGCCATGATCACGGTGGCGACCATGCCTCTGGGCTTGCTCATCACGCCACCCTCGACTCGGGTGGGGGGCTTCGCCTTGGCGGGTTGCGCCACTGGCGTGGCGGTGACCGGGCTCTCGGAACTCATCGGCCCCGCTCCTCTCCGAATACGATTCGCAGATAGATGGTGATGAAGACCGACGAGATGATCATCATGATCACGGCCAGCGCTGAGCCGAACCCATAGCGTGTGGCCTCACCGATGACGTTCTGACTCACCAGGGCCGCGATGATCTCAAGTCCGTTGCGGCCCTTGTTGACCACCCAGACCAGGTCGAAGGCACGCAGCGACTCGATCACCACGATCACGAGCACGATCATGTTGATCGGCCGCATCACCGGAAACACGACGCTGAAGAACGTCTGGGTCTCGGTCGCCCCGTCGACGGCGGCGGCTTCGCGGAGGGAGGCGTCGACGCCCTTCAATCCGGCCAAGTAGATCAACATGATGTAGCCCGTATGCCGCCAGGCGGTGGCCACCAGCACCGCCCACAGGTTGACGTCCGGGTCGCCGTACCAGTCCACGCTGCTGCCGAAGACCTGGTTGATCAGGCCTTGGTCGCGGGAGTAGAACAGCTGCCAGATGAAGCCGACCAGCGCCAGCGACAGCACCACCGGCATGTAGAAGGCCGTCTGATAGAAGCGGCTGCCCTTCATCTCGCGGTCGAGGATCACCGCGAGGAGCATGCCGAGCAAGGTCGGGCCGAAGAACAAGAAGGCCAGCCAGATCAGGTTGTGCCGCATCGCCGGCCAGAACGGCGGATAGATGGTGGAGATGTCCTTGTAGTTGGAGAACCCGACCCACTCGATCTGGTCGAACCCACCGAACCCGTTCCACCTGCCGAACGACAACGCCAAGGACCCCAACGCCGGCAGCCAGACCAGCCAGAGGACCAGCAGGGTCGGAATGCCGATCATCGTCGCGACGACGAGTCGATCTGCCGTGCGCATCCGGTTTTTCTTGGGAGGAGCGGCCGATGTTCTCGAATCGGTTGTGCTTGCCTGCTGGTCCGTGCTCATCGACCGCTCCTGTATGGGGTTGTCCGGCGTGATTTCGTCAGCTACCGAAGATGGCGACCTTCTGCTCCTGGATGCTGGCGGTCACCCCGTCGATGTCGTTGGGGTTCTTCAAGAACGCCTGGATCGACGGCACCATCACGGTGTTCGCGAAGTCGGAGTTGGTGTCGCGGTCCATGAACTGCGCGATGTTGCCCGCGGCGCCCACGACCTCGGCCGACTTCTTCTGCAGGTCGCTGTAGGGGTCGGTGCTGGCGTTGGAGTTGGCTGCGATGAACGGCGCGTCGGCACCGTTGTTTGCGGCGTCCGCGGCGGCCGCCGTGCCCAACCACTTGAGCATTTCCTTGCCGGCGTCCTGGTTGGGACCGCCCGCGGCGAGGCAGAAACCGTCGATCGGGGCGTCCAGCGCGTCGGATCCGATGGAGGCGTCCAACTCGGGGAAGGTGAAGAAGTCCAGATCGTCGACGGCGTCCGGAATTGCATCGATCAGGAAGGTGCCGAGGAGGAACATGCCCGAGTCGCCGTTGCCCAGCGAAGTCGCGGCCTCCTGCCAGGTGCGGCCCAGCGGGTCCTCCTGGTGGTAGGGCAGCAGTCCCTTCCAGGTGTTGAAGACCGACTTGACCTCGTCGCCGTCCCAGGCCTCGTCGCCGGCCATCAGGCTCATGTGGTAATCGAAGCCGTTGAGGCGCATGTTGAGGATGTCGAAGGTTCCCATCGCCGGCCATCCGTCCTTGTCACCGAAGGCGAACGGCGTGATCTTCTTGCCCTGCATGTCCTTCATCAGGGAGTTCAGGTCGTCGAGGGTCTCCGGCGCCACCCAGCCGTTCTTCTCGAAGACCGACTTCTTGTAGAAGACCGCCCAGGGGTAGTAACTGATCGGCACGAAGTACTGCTTGCCGTCGGGTGCCGTGGAAGCGGTCTTGAACGCGTCGCTCATGCCGTCGATCGGCCACACGTCGCTGATGTCGGTGATCACGCCGTTCTCGGCGAATTGGTGCATGCGGAAGCCGGCGAACCAGGTGAACACATCGTCGGGCGAGCCCTGGAGGTAGGTGTTGATGCTTTCCTGGAAGGTGTTGTGGTCGACCGCGTTGAGTGAGACGTCGACACCGGTCTCTGCGGCGTAGGCGTCCGAGGCTGCCTTGAGGCGGTCATAGGCCGGGCCGGAACCGTTCGCCTCGTTGATGCCGAACTTGACGCGGTTGCCGCCGCCACCGCCACCGCCGCCGCTGTCGTCACCGCAGGCCGCGAGCAGAGCGGGGGAGCCGAGAAGCAGGCCGCCGAGTGCCGTGTTGCGGAGAAGCGCCCGCCGAGTCGCGCTCATCGTCGTGATCGCAGAACCAGGGAGGGAAGGAGCCATGGGGGACCGGGAGTTGCGGGACATGGTCAAGCCTTTCGAGTGAGCACACAGAAACCAACAGGTCTTGGCATCCTCGACCGGTTTTTGGGCGTCTGTCAAGGCTCAGGTTCATAACAAGCGGGGTCGCTGGCGGCAGTTTCGACCGAAAACGAACAACCTTCGTCAGCATGGATCACCCATTTTGTTGACTCCGCAGTCGGTGCGAGGCCAGGCTATGGCCATGACAGCCGCCGATTCGTCCGCGATCGGAGAGCTGCCGCCCCTGGCCTACGGCGGCGACTACAACCCCGAGCAGTGGCCTGAGGCGGTGTGGCCGGAGGACTTCGAGCGGATGCGGGAGGCCGGCGTCAACGTCGTGACGGTCGGTGTCTTCTCCTGGGCGCTGCTCCAGCCGGCGCCCCACACTTACGACTTCGGGTGGCTCGATCGAGTTCTGGACCAGGCTCTCGAGGCCGGTGTGGGAGTGGACCTGGCCACCGCCACCGCCTCACCTCCGCCGTGGCTGACCACGGCCCATCCCGAGATCCTGCCGGTGTCCCGAGAGGGAACTACCTTGTGGCCGGGCGGCCGACAGGGGTTCTGCCCGAGCTCGCCGATCTTCCGCGAGCACTCTCTGGCGCTGTGCCGCGCGATGGCCGAGCGGTATGGGCGGCACGAGTCGCTGGTGCTGTGGCATGTCAGCAACGAACTGGGGTGTCACAACTCGCTGTGCTACTGCGACGTCAGCGCCGCGGCATTTCGCGTCTGGTTGCGGCGTCGCTACGACGACGACCTCGACCGACTCAATCACGCCTGGGGGACGGCCTTCTGGTCACAGCGCTACACCGAGTGGGAGCAGATCCTGCCGCCGAGGGCCACCCCTGCGATCAACAACCCCACCCAGCAACTGGACTTCCATCGGTTTTCCTCCGACGAGTTGCTGGCCAACTTCATCGCCGAGCGCGACATCCTGCATGAGCTCTCTCCGGGAGTTCCGGTCACGACCAACCTCATGGTCAGCGCCCACATCAAGAACATGGACTACCTCGCGTGGGGACGCGAACTGGACGTGGTCTCCAACGACCACTACCTCATCGCCGAGGATCCCCACAACTATCGCGAACTGGCCTTCGCCAGCGATCTGGTTCGCGGCGCAGCCGCCGGCAAGCCCTGGCTGCTGATGGAGACCTCGACGAGCGCGGTCAACTGGCAGCCCCGCAACGTCGCCAAGCGGCCGGGGGAGCTTCGTCGAGCCGCGCTGCAGCATGTCGGGCGCGGCGCCGACGGCATCCTCTTCTTCCAGTGGCGCGCATCCCAGGCGGGAGCGGAGAAGTTCCACTCGGCGCTCCTCCCGCACGGCGGTACGAAGACGCGGGTGTGGAAGGAGGTCGTCGAGCTCGGCGCCACTCTCGAGCGGATCTCGGAGGTGTCCGGCTCGGTCGCCGACAACCGGGTGGCGCTTCTCTTCGACTGGAACGCATGGTGGGCCAGCGAACTCGACTCGCATCCCAGCTGCGATGTGCGCTACCTCGACCGCGCCCACGACCTGCACCGATCGCTGACCGCCCGTGGCATCGGCATCGACGTGGTGCACCCGTCGGCGAATCTCGACCGTTATGACGTCATCGTGGTCCCGACGCTCTATCTGGTGACCGACCGTGACGCCAGCTCGATCGCCGCGGCGGCGGATCGCGGGGCCAGTGTGGTGGTGACCTATTTCAGTGGGATCGTCGACGAGCACGACCATGTGCGCCTCGGCGGCTATCCCGGCGCCTTTCGCGATCTGCTCGGCGTCTGGGTGGAGGAGTTCATTCCCCTGCGGGTCGACGAACAGGTGCGACTGGACGATGGGTCGAGCGCCGACGTCTGGACCGAGCACCTCCATCTCGAGGGTGCCGAGGCGATCGCCAGCTATGTCGACGGCCCGATGGCCGGAGTTCCGGCTGTCACCCGTCGACAGGCCGGCAGCGGCACCGCGTGGTACGTCGCTACCCGGCTCGAACCGTCAGCCACCGATCGGGTGGTCGACGCCGTGCTCGAAGAGGCCGGACTCCCGTGCCTTCTCGAGCGTCGCGACCCCGAGGAGAAAGGCGCCGAGGTCACACGTCGGCACGGGCCGGATGGCCGGATCTGGACCGTCGTGGTCAATCACGGGGATAAGATCGTCTCCATTCCGGTCGGCGGGGTCGACCTGGTCACCGGCCAACAGGCCAAGGAATTCGTCGTCGCGGGTGGTGACGTAGCGGTCATTCAGGAGGGGTGATGCTCGCAGCTCAGCGTCGGTCACTCATCTTGACCGCTCTCGACCACGACGGCACGGTCAAGGTCAGCGACCTGGTCGCCTCCCTCGGCGTCTCGGATATGACGATCCGCCGCGATCTCAAGGTGCTCGAAGAACAGGGCATGCTGGTACGCGTTCATGGCGGCGCCGTGGTGCGGCTCGAACCCGCCACCTCCGAGCCGGGGTTTGCGGCCAAGTCAGAGCTGCACCTGGCCGAGAAGGAAGCCATCGGGGCGCGTGCGGTCACCCTCGTCCGCCCCGGCACCGCGATTGCGATCTCGGCCGGCACCACGACCCACCTGTTCGCCCGCCATCTGATCGACATTCCCGGACTGACCGTGGTCACCAACTCTGTCTGGGTCGCCGACGTTTTGCACCGTTTCGGCGGCGAGGGCACATCGGTCCTGCTCACCGGCGGGTTGCGAACGCCCTCCGACGCGCTGGTCGGGCCGTTGTCGATCGCCTCGCTCAGGTCGCTGCATCTCGACGCGGCCTTCCTCGGTGTGCACGGGATGGACGAGCACGCCGGATTCAGCACGCCCAACCTTCAAGAGGCGGAAACCAACCGCGCCATGGTGGGCAGCGCCCGACAGTTGATCGTGCTGGCCGATTCCAGCAAATGGGGCGTGGTCGGGTTGAGCACCATGGCGCGGCTCTCGGACGCCCACGTCGTCATCACCGATGACGCTCTGCCGGAGGCCGGGGTGCGAGCGCTCACAGAGGCGGTCGAGGATGTGGTGCTGGTCGATCCGACCGCGGAAACCGAGCACGCCGGCATCCCATGAGGGATCGATCGACGGTCACCGCGTACCACTTTCTTGGCGGCCCGTGATGGGATGGATGGATGAGTAGCGACTCGGCCGTCCGGCCTCCCCTGGTCACGTTCGTCGGTTCCGCGGCGATCGCGGGCAGTGTCTTGTCGCTGTTCACGGCCTTCAGCACGATCAGCCAACTGCACACCCTGACGTTCCGCCGTTCGCTCGAAGAACGCCTGGGCGAACGGCTGACCAACACCGGGTTCGGGGTCGACGAACTCGTTGTGATGGTCCGGGTGGTCACGATCATCGGAGCCCTCGCGGCCATTCCCGTGATCGTGTGGAGCTACGAACTCATGCGGCGCAACCCCAAATCGCTGCCGTGGCTGTCCGGCTTCGCCGCTGTGATGGCCATCGCCGGGATCCTCGCCGACGAGGTCTGGTCGCTCATGGTCGGCGTCGTCGTGAGTATGGCGTGGTGGGCGCCGTCGCGCGCGTGGCTGTCGGGGGAGACCAATCCCACCCGGGACGCCTCCGGATCGACCGCGCGGATGGATGCCTGGACGGCAGGTGAGTCCCAGTCGACCGATTCGCCGATCGGCCGCTCAGGTGGTGGAGCCGTGTCTGTCGCGGCCGAGCCGAGAGTGACGACAGACGGTCAGGTGCCCATTGAGAGGCCGTCGCAGGTACGCACGGTGGCGCTGCTGACCTGGGGCTTCGGTGGGCTGGCCATTGTGGCGGTGATCTTCGAGGCCGTGCTGTTCGTCCGGGCAGCCGAGGCAACGCTCGCCCAGGCGGCGCAGGACGCTGACAACAGCGCCATTCTCAGCAACTTCGGGGTGCCCCCACTGGACGTCTACCTCGCCGTCGGTCTGGTGTTCTTCGCCGGACTGATCATGTGGGCGTTGGCGGCGATGGCGGTGGCCTGGGCGGTGCTGCGCGGTCACGAGTGGGCGCGAGTCGTGCTGCTCATCTCGGCCGGACTGGCGACGGGAGTGGCCGCGTTCGCGGTCCTGGGCAGCCGCGTCGAGGCCATCCCGATCCTGGTCGCCTGCGCGGTCTCGGTTCAGTTGCTGATGCGCGGCGACGTGCGACGGTGGTTCTCCCAGGGCGGATTTACGGGGTATGCCGCGGGGCCGCCAACCGGTTCGCCCGGTGCGCCTCCCGAAGGCGGGTCAGCCCCTCCTCGATGACCTCGGCGTCCTTGCAGAAGGCCCACCTCACCAGGTGTCGCCCCGCCTCCGGATCGTCATAGAAGGTCTGGGTCGGGATCGCGACCACCCCTGCTCGCTCGGGCAGCGCCCGGCAGAAGGTGTCGGCGTCCGGCCAACCGAGGTCGGCGATGTCGGTCGTGGTGAAGTAGGTGCCCGCTGATTCGGTGGGTGCGAAGCCGGCGTCATGCAGACCGGAGCGAAGCAGGTCGCGGCGGTGGCGTAGGTCGACCGCCAGCCGGGCGGGGAAGTCGTCCTCGCAGTCCAGCGCGTAGGCGACGGCGGGCTGCAGCGGGGCGCCCGAGGTGAAGGTGAGCCATTGCTTGGCGGCCAGCACGGCCCCCACCAGCTCGGCCGGTCCGGTCGCCCACCCGACCTTCCAGCCGGTGAGACTGAACGACTTGCCCACGCTCGACAGCGTCAGGGTGCGCTCGCGCATGCCGGCGAGGGTGGCGATCGGTACGTGCTCGGCATCGCCGAAGACCAGGTGCTCGTACACCTCGTCGGTGATGACGATCAGGTCGTGAGCGATCGCCAGGTCCGCCACCGACTGCAGCTCGCCACGTGACAGCACCGTTCCCGTCGGATTGTGCGGGCTGTTCAGCAGGACGAAGCGGGTGCGTGGGGTGACCGCGGCGCGCAGGGCGTCGGGGTCGAGGCGGAACTCCGGTGCCCTCAGGGTCACGGGGCAGCGCTCAGCGCCGGCCATCTGGAGCATCGCTCGATAGGAGTCGTAGTAGGGCTCGAGAACAATCACCTCGTCTCCGGGGTCGACCAACCCGAGCACGGCCGCCGCGATGGCCTCGGTGCAGCCGGTCGTGACCACCACCTCCGAATCCGGGTCGAGGTCGAGACCGTAGTGGCGCTGCTGGTGGGCCGCGATCGCTTGGCGCAAGATCGGAATCCCGATGCCGGGGGTGTACTGGTTGGCGCCGTGGGTCAGGGCGTGCACCGCGCGGTCGATGATCGCCCGCGGTCCCTCGGTGTCGGGAAAGCCCTGACCCAGGTTGATCGCTCCCGTGCGAGCAGCCAGCGACGACATCTCGGTGAAAATGGTCGGTGAGATGCCGTCGAGTCGCCGGGCGGTCCTTTTCGTGGTCCGGGGTGAGGTCGCAGGCATGCAGCGAGCCTAGTCAGCGGCCCCGCTAGGGTCAGGCCCCATGAGCGATCTCGCCCACGACATCGACGCCTGCTGCCGGTTGACGGGCAGCTTCACCCTTCGCTCGGGGCAGACGGCCTCGGAGTACTTCGACAAGTACCTCTTCGAGGCCGAGCCCGCGCTCCTCGACCGCGTCGCGACGGCCATGGTCGCGCTGTTGCCCGACGACACCGACCTGCTCGGCGGCCTCGAGTTGGGCGGTGTGCCGATCGCCACGATGGTGTCGGCCAAGACCGGACGTCCGGCACTCTTCGTGCGCAAGCAGGCGAAGGAGTACGGCACCTGCAAGTTGGCCGAGGGGCCGGAGGTGTCCGGTCGACGGGTGACCCTGATCGAGGATGTCATCACCACCGGCGGAGCGGTACGCGACGCGACGCGCGCGCTGCGCGAAGCGGGGGCCGTCGTCGATGTCGTGGTGTGCGCCATCGATCGCAGCCCCGAGGGGCAGAATCCGCTCGCCGACGTGGGCCTCGAGGTGCGAGCCGTCCTCACCAAGGCCGACCTCGATGCTGCCCGTTCGCCGTCGTCGTGAATCGCGCCCGCTGAGGGGAGCGCGGCTACCCTGACCCGGTGACTGCGCTCCTGATCGACCTGCACCTGGCCGTCCTGCCCCAATTGTCGGTTCAGTTGTTCGGGCTGGACTGGATGGATCCGGAGTGGCTGCTGGAACGCTTCGGCCCGGCGATGTTCTGGGTGTCGGTGGTCATCGTCTTCGTCGAGTGCGGGTTGCTGTTCCCGATCCTGCCGGGTGACTCGCTGCTCTTCGCGATCGGTCTGTTCATCAATCGCTCCGAAGCCGGTGAGGCCGGGATCGATGTCAACCTGTACCTCGCTCTCCTGGTTCTCTGCGCCGCCGCCTTCTTGGGCAACGTGGCCGGCTATGAGATCGGCAGAGCGCTCGGGCCGACGCTTTATGCCCGGCGGGGCCGTTTCCTGAGGCCGGAGTACTTCGACAAGACCCACATCTTCTTCGAGCGGCACGGCGCATCGGCACTGGTGCTGGGTCGGTTCGTTCCGATCGTGCGCACCTTCATCACGGTCGTCGCCGGGGTCACGCAGATGGACCGACGGCACTTCTTCGTCTGGTCCTTCGTGGGGGCGATTCTCTGGGTTCTGAGCATCACCTTGTTGGGCTACTTCCTGGGCGGGATCGCCTTCCTGCAGAGCAACCTCGAAGCGGCCATCCTGGTGCTGGTGGCCTTCTCCGTCGCGCCGATGGTCTTCGAGTGGTGGCGTCACCGCCGTGCCGCCGCGACCACCAACTGAGCGGCGACAGCGTGGACGACGGCGAGCGTGCGCCCTACGACCCCATGCCGCACGGGCCCCCTGAGGTCGGGGTCGGGCCCTGGGAGGGCCCGTGGCCGGAGGGCGCTGAGTACGACCCCGTCCTGTTGGCCGAGGGCGACCGTCGCAATGTGGTGGACCGCTATCGCTATTGGTCGATGGCGGCCATCGTGGCCGATCTCGATGCGCGGCGACACGACTTCCACGTCGCCATCGAGAACTGGCAACACGACTTCAACATCGGCACGATCGTGCGCACTGCCAACGCGTTCCTGGCTGCTGAAGTGCACATCGTCGGCAATCGTCGCTGGAACCGGCGCGGCGCGATGGTCACCGACCGCTATCAGCACGTGCGCCACCACGAGACCGCCGCCAACCTGGCGGCCTACCTGCACGTTCATCGCGGCGGGCCGGTTCGGCTGCTCGGCATCGACAACCTGCCCGGGTCGGAGCATCTCGAGACGATGATCCTGCCGCGGCGAGTCTGCTTCCTGTTCGGCCAAGAGGGGCCCGGACTCTCCGAGTCGGCCCGCGAAGCCTGTGACGCGACGTTCTCCATCGCCCAGTTCGGGTCGACTCGCTCGATCAACGCCTCGGCGGCCGCGGCCATCGCCATGCACTCCTGGATCCGCACCCACGCCGACCTCTCCGGCGACGACGCCTGGCGCGGCTGACCCCCCTGCCCCGGCCGAACACCGATTCGTCTGAGGTTCCCCAGCGGCAATCAGCCCGTGAAGTCGCAGACGAATCGGAGTTCGGGGGCCGTCCAGCCACTGTCACCCCTGTTCTGGACCGGGCCCGTGGGGACTAGGGTGAAGCTGTCGCTGCCACCACCGACACGTCGATTTCGTCCAGTTCGAGGAGCTCCCCGCCATGCCCATTGCCACTCCCGAGGTCTACGCCGAGATGCTCGACCGGGCCAAGGCCAACGCCTTCGCCTTCCCGGCCATCAACGTTTCGTCCTCACAAACCCTCAATGCCGCACTCAAGGGCTTCGCGGACGCCGGCTCCGACGGCATCATCCAGGTCTCCACGGGTGGAGCCGACTACTGGTCCGGCCCGTCGGTGAAGAACATGGTGACCGGTTCGTCGGCCTTCGCCGCGTACGCCGCTCAGGTTGCCGACTCCTACCCCATCAATGTCGCGCTGCACACCGACCACTGCCCCAAGGACAAGCTCGACGGCTTCGTCCGGCCGCTGCTGGAGATCTCTGCCGAGCGGGTCGCCCGCGGCGAGCTGCCGCTGTTCCAGTCGCACATGTGGGACGGCTCCGCTGTGCCGCTCGCGGAGAACCTGCAGATCGCCGAAGAACTGCTCGCGAAGGCCGCGGCCGCCAAGATCATCCTCGAGATCGAGGTCGGCGTGGTCGGCGGCGAGGAGGACGGTGTGGAGGGCGCGATCGACGACAAGCTCTACAGCACTCCTGAGGACGCTCTGGCCACGGTCAAGGCGCTCGGCGCCGGCGAAAAGGGCCGGTACCTCACCGCGCTCACCTTCGGCAATGTGCACGGCGTCTACAAGCCGGGCAACGTGAAGCTCCGTCCCGAGGTGCTCAAGATCGCGCAGGCCGCGGCCGCCGAAGCGCTGGGCCTCGACGCGGGCGCTCGCCCGTTCGACCTCGTGTTCCACGGCGGCTCGGGCTCTACCGCCGAGGAGATCGGCGAAGCAGTCGACTACGGCGTGGTGAAGATGAACGTCGACACCGACACCCAGTACGCCTTCACGCGGCCCATCGCCGCCCACATGTTGAGCAACTATGACGGTGTGCTCAAGATCGACGGCGAGGTCGGCAACAAGAAGGCCTATGACCCCCGCGCCTGGGGCAAGGCAGGCGAAGAGGGCATGGCGGCCCGCGTCGTGCAGGCGTGCGAGGACCTCCGCTCCGCCGGCCACGCGCTCGGCAAGTGAAAAACGGCATTCGGTGAGCCACGTCGATCTGCTGGCCGGGCCTCCGGCGACCCTGTTGCCCGAGGACCCGGCCGCCCCGGAGTTGGCGGCGGGCGAAGCTCCGGCCGACGTCGTACGCCGGCGGCCGGAGTCGCCCTTCGCCTGGGCGGCGCTGGCCGACGCCGCCCAAGCCGACGGCGCCGACGACGTGACCGTCTACGCCTACGCGCGAGTCGGCTATCACCGCAGCCTCGACCTGCTCCGCCGCAACGGCTGGAAGGGGCACGGTCCGGTGCCGTGGTCGCACGCTCCCAACCGGGGCTTCCTGCGATGCCTGGCGACCTTGGCAGCGACCGCCCGCTCGATCGGCGAGGAGTCCGAATGGGCTCGCTGCAGCGAATTCCTTCGCGACTCGAGCCGCGAGGCCTTCGAAGCCCTGTTGGCGTGAGGCCCCCGCGGCAGGAGCGGGTCCACGTCCATGGTCTGGCGGGTCAGGTCCTGCGGTGCGTTGATCGGCCCTGGCAGGGTGGGCCCATGACAGTTCCCGACATCTCTCTGCACGACGGCTCCACGATTCCGCAGCTCGGCTTCGGCGTGTTCCAGGTGCCGCCCGACGAGACCGCGCAGACCGTCAGCCGTGCCCTCGAAGCCGGCTATCGGCACATCGACACCGCTCAGATGTATGGCAACGAGAGCGGCGTCGGCGAGGCGATCGCCGCCTCGGACATCGCTCGTCACGACCTGTACATCACCACCAAGCTCAACAACGGCTATCACCGCCCCGAGGACGCCCGGCGCTCATTCGACGAGTCGCTGACCAAGCTCGGTCTCGACCGGGTCGACCTGTTCCTGATCCACTGGCCGCTGCCGACCCGCTACGACGGCGACTACGTGTCTACGTGGCAGACCTTGGCGGAGTTCGTCGCCGACGGACGCGCCCGCTCGATCGGCGTCTCCAACTTCCAGCCCGATCACCTCGACCGGATCGTTGCCGAAACCGGCGTTGTCCCGGTGGTCAACCAGATCGAGGTACACCCCTTCTTCACCAACGAGGCGGCTCGCGCCGCCAACGCGCGGCATGGCGTCGTTACCGAGGCGTGGTCCCCGATCGCGCGTGGTCGCGTGGTCGACGACTCGGTGATCGGTGAGATCGCCGAACGCCTCGATCGCACGCCGTCGCAGGTGAGCCTTCGCTGGCACGTTCAGCGCGGCGACGTCGTCTTCCCCAAGTCGATGCGACCCGAGCGGATGGCCGAGAACTTCGCCATCTTCGACTTCGAGCTCGGTCCCGACGACATGGCCGCGATCTCGGCGCTCGATGAGGGCGAGCCGGGGCGCACCGGCCCCAACCCGGACACCTTCGACATGATCCCCAGCTGACCAGGCTGACCGGCTGACCGGCTGGATCCGCGGTTCAGTCGCCGAGCAGCCTGCGGACCCGCTCCGGCCCGAGGGCCAGGATGAGGGTCGGCAGCCGAGGTCCGCGGTCGGCGTCGACGAGGAGGTTGTAGAGCAGCCGGAAGAAGGCCCGCTGATCGGCTTTCACCTCGTCGGTGGGGCTGGCGTCGAGGGCGAGCCCATGGGCGAGCTTGGGAACGCCGTACACCAGCGCGGTCACGTCATCGAGTTCGGGCTCCGGGGGCGCTGCGCGCAGACCCTCGGTGAGCAAGTCGACCCAGCGCCGTTCGTCACCGGCCAGCGTCGCCAGCCGTTCGACGTCCGCAGTGGTGCGCACCGTCGTGCGATCGGTGGCCGGCACGAAGTCGTTGGTCCACTGAATGGCGCGGGTGAGCCTCGGCTCGAGTTCGGAGACGCTGGTGTGTGGATAGCCCGCGTGCCCGACGATCCGGGAGATCTGCTCATCGGACCCAGCCGTCACGTCGGCCACACCCGCCAGGACCCGAAAAGGGACGACGACCGGCGCGCTCGGCAGCGCCCCCGCGGTGGCGGTGCGCGCGGCCCGCTCCCAGGCCAGTACCTGGACGTCGCGTTTCGCGGGGTCGGCGGCCTTCTTGGTCAGGGCGTCCCACTCGTCGTACAGCCGCACGACTTCGGGACCGAAGTCGATGTCGAAGGACTGCTTGGGCTGGCGGCGCACGTAAAGCCACCGCAGCACCGCGGGCTCCAGCACGCGCAAGGCGTCTGCGGCGGTGGGCACGCCGCCCTTGGACGACGACATCTTGGAGATACCGGCGAAACCGACGAAGGAGTAGCCGAACCAGGACGGCCGCCGCCAGTCCCAGATCTTCTCGACGAGCTCGTGGCCGACCGTGAACGACGAGCCTGGGCTGGAGTGGTCGGCACCGGCGGGCTCGAAGTTGACCTGCTCGTAGGCCCACCGCATCGGCCAGTCGACCTTCCACACCAGCTTGCCTTCGTTCTGGGTCGCCAGATTGGTGACGCCCACGAAGTCGCATGACGGACAGGTGTAGGACAAGTCGGTGGTGTCGTCGTCGTACGCCGTGAGGACGGGGGTGTCGCGCCCACACTGACGGCAGTACGGCCGGAACGGGAAGTAGCGCAAGGCCCCGGCAGCGGAGGCCTCGTCGTCGTCCGCGGTCACCGAATCGGCGAGAGCCGCCGCTTCCTGGGCGTTGTCGGTCGTCGGTGGCTTCTTGGTTCGATAACGGCTGAGCACCTCGTCGATCTCGTCGCGACGGGCCACGGCGGTGAGGATCTGGTCGCGGTACTCCCCGCGGGTGTACTTCTCGGTCTGGTGCATCTCGACCATTTCGCAGCCCATCTCGGCGAGGGCATCGCGCAAGGGCTCCTTGAAATGCTCGGCCCACGACGGGTGGCACTCCCACGGATCGGGGACAGCGGAGAGCGGCCGGCCGATGTGCTCGCTCCAAGCATCGTCGACTCCGACCGGCACCTTGCGGAACCGGTCGTAGTCGTCCCAGCTGTGCAGGTGGCGCACGAGCCGGCCGCGGCGGCGCAGTTCGTCGGCGACGAAGTGCACGGTCAGGAACTCGCGGAGGTTGCCCAAGTGGATCGGACCCGATGGACTGATTCCGGAGGCGCAGGTGATCGGACCGGTGGCTCCCGAGGCCTCGTGGTGCCGGACCGCGTCATCGGCGGCGCGGGTCACCCAGTCAGCGGGTTCGCCGTTGTGTCCGCCTCGCGCCATGGCGTCGTACTCCTCGCACCAGTAGGGGGTGGGGTCGCGGATGAGATCGACTCCGCGGGGTGTGTCCGGGCCGCAACGCTACCCGAGCGGGGCCGGGGACCCGCTATCGGTTTCGCCCGCTAGCTCTGCTCCGGTGCGGGCAACACGAATCGGTAGGCCTGGGCCTCGATATGCCAGGCGCGCGTGCGCTCGGGGCCGTAGATCTCGCCGTCGGCGCTGGCATAGAACTCCTCGCCGGTGATCACCACGCGACGGCCGCGCTCGGTGATCACATCGTCGCGCTCAGGGTGGCGGGCCAGGGCCACCATGGCGCCGTAGCTGAGCTTGGCGAGCGGGCCGATCGAGTGCGAGATCATCACGTCGATCAGTCCGTCTTCGGTGTCGGCGTCGGGGTTGAGCTGCGCGCCTCCGCCGACATGGCCGCCGTTGCCGATCGCGACCATCAGCAGCGACTGGTCGACGTCGTTGACAACTCGGCCGTCGACCTCGACATGCAGCCGGATGCTGGGGGGGATGAAGGCGGCCTGCATGGCACCCAAGGGGTAGGCGAGCCGGCCGAGATTGATCGAGCCGACACCGAGAGAGCCCAGACGTGACTTCCACCGGGCGCCCCGGCGGCTGGCTTGTGCGCCGGCGCCGACGTGGACGTTGTTGACCACGACGCCACCGACCTCGTCGACGATCAGATCGACCGGACGGGGCTCCCCTTCGAGGATCAGCTGCGCGGCCTCTTCGATCTCGAGGGGGATGTCGTTGCTGCGGGCGAAGTCGTTGCCGGTGCCCATCGGCAGCAGCCCGAGCACCTTGTCCTTCAGCTCGTTGCGCTTGTGCAGCGCCGCCACGACGGCGTGCATGCTGCCGTCGCCGCCGGCCACGATGATGCGCCGCGAGCCGGCCCGCTGGAGAACGCCGTCGAGCTCACCGGGGTTGGACGTGTTGGCCAACTCGACCGACACCTCGGCGCGCAGGATGTCGAGGGCGGTGTTGAGATTGTCGGCGTCCGAGGTGCCTGCCCCGCTATTGGTGATCACCAGGAGTGGATCCACCCGGAGAATGTAGCCGCTTTGGTAGGTTGTGCCCGCCATTGTCCCCGGTCTCCGCAACGCAGCCCGGGGCTGTCTAGTTGTGGGGAGGGCTGAAATGCCCGCAATCGTGGTGTTGGGCGCCCAGTGGGGCGACGAGGGCAAGGGCAAGGCCACCGACCTCCTGGCGACGACCGACACGATCGACTATGTCGTCCGCACCTCCGGCGGTCACAACGCGGGGCACACCATCGTGGTCAACGGCGAGAGGTTCGCCACCCACCTGCTGCCGAGCGGCATTCTGACGCCAGGGGCGATCTGTGTGATCGGCAACGGCGTCGTGGTTTCGCCGGAGGCGCTGTTCCGCGAGTTGGACGCGCTGATCGCTCGGGGGGTCGAGCCGGCGCCCCTGGTGTTGTCGGCCAACGCGCACATCATCGCCTCCTACCACTCGACCGTCGACAAGGTCACCGAACGCTTTCTCGGCAAGAACAAGATCGGCACCACGGGCCGCGGCATCGGGCCGGCCTACGCCGACAAGGTCAACCGGCTCGGTATCCGCGTGGCCGACCTGTTCGACGAGAAGATCCTGCGCGACAAGGTCGAGGGCTCCCTGGATCTGAAGAACCACGTGCTCACCAAGGTCTACAACCGGCGGGCGGTCGAGATCGACGCGGTCGTCGAGGAACTGCTGGGGTATGTCGAGCGGATGCGCCCGATGGTCGCCGACACCTCGCTCCTACTCAACCGCGCGCTCGACGACGGCAAGACGGTGCTCTTCGAAGGCGCCCAGGCGACCATGCTCGATGTCGACCACGGCACCTATCCGTTCGTCACCTCGTCCTCGCCGATCGCCGGGGGTGTCTGCATCGGCGCCGGGATCGGTCCCACCCGGATCGATCGGGTGGTCGGTGTGATCAAGGCCTACACGACGCGAGTGGGCTCGGGGCCGTTCCCGACCGAACTGTTCGATGACGACGGCGAGAAGCTCTGGAGGATCGGTGGCGAAGTCGGCGTCTCGACCGGTCGTGACCGGCGGTGTGGCTGGTACGACGCCGTCGTCGCGCGCTACGCGACCCGGGTCAACGGGCTCACCGAACTGTTCCTCACCAAGCTCGATGTGTTGTCCTCGTGGGATCAGGTACCGGTGTGTGTGGCCTATGACGTCGACGGCGTCCGCCACGACGAGATGCCGATGACGCAAACCGAGTTTCACCACGCCAAGCCGATCTATGAACTGCTCGACGGATGGTCCGAGGACATCTCCTCCTGTCGCTCCTTCGATCAGTTGCCCGCCAACGCCCAGGCCTACGTGCGGGCGCTCGAGAAGCTGTCCGGCACCAAGATCTGGGCCGTCGGCGTCGGCCCCGGCCGCGAACAGACCCTCGTCGTCCCCTAACTCCGATTCGTCTGCGCGTTGACGGGTTGTTTTGCGCTTGGGCGGGGCAGACGAATCGGAGTTCACGGATAGGATCGGGCCCCGTGAAGACTCTGGTGATCGGTTCCGGTGGCCGGGAGCATGCGCTGGCGTGGGCGTTGAGTCGTGATGATTTGGTCACCGAGGTGCATGCCGCCCCCGGCAACCCGGGTATCGCCGCGCTTGCCACCCTCCACGACGTCGACCCCATGGACGGCCGGGCCGTCGCGGGGCTGGCCGCTGAGATCGGCGCCGACCTCGTCGTCATCGGCCCCGAAGCGCCGCTCGTGGCCGGCGTAGCCGATGCCGTCCGTGCCGCTGGCATCGCCGTGTTCGGACCGGGCCGCGACGCCGCTCAGTTGGAGGGCTCCAAAGCCTTCGCCAAAGACATCATGGCCGCCGCTTCGGTGCCGACCGCTCGCGCGGAGGTGTGTACGACGCCCGCTGAGGCCGCGGCGGCCCTGGACGAGTTCGGCGCGCCCTACGTCGTCAAGGACGACGGCCTCGCCGCAGGAAAGGGCGTGGTCGTGACCGATGATCGTGACCTGGCACTGGCCCACGCCGCCCAGTGCGAGCGGGTCGTGATCGAAGAGTTCCTCGACGGCCCCGAGGTGTCGCTGTTCGCCATCACCGATGGCCGAGTCGTCTACCCCCTTCAGCCGGCGCAGGACTTCAAGCGCATCTTCGACGGCGACCGCGGGCCCAACACCGGCGGAATGGGGGCCTACACGCCACTCCCGTGGGCTCCGGACGATCTGGTCGAAGAGGTCACTCGCACCGTCCTGCAGCCGACGATCGACGAGATGGCGCGACGCGGCACGCCCTTCGCGGGGCTCCTGTATGCCGGCCTGGCCCTGACGTCGAGCGGCGTCCGGGTGGTGGAGTTCAACGCCCGCTTCGGTGACCCCGAGACCCAGGCGCTGATGACGCTGCTCGACTCCTCACTCGCCGAACTCCTGCTCGCCGCCGCGCAGGGTCGCCTCGGCGAGGTCGCTCCGCCGCGCTGGAAGCCGGGCGCGGCCGTCGCGGTCGTGATGGCCTCGCGCGGCTATCCCGAGACCTCGAGCGCGGGCGACGTCATCGTCGGCGTAGAAACCCTCGACCAGGAGCCGGACGTCCACGTGCTGCACGCCGGGACGTCGCTCGGCTCCGACCACACCCTGGTCACAGCGGGCGGCCGGGTCCTCGCCGTTACCGCGGTCGGCCAGGACCTCGCCGATGCCCGCGCCAAAGCCTTCGAGGGCGTCGCCACGATCACTTTCCCCGGCGCTCAGTGGCGCCGCGACATCGCGCGTGATGCCGCCTCGCCGCCTCGCCGCACCGTCGGATGAGTGACTACAGCCTGAAGCGGTACTTCGATGGGGGATGCGCGACGGCCATCGGCGAGCGGTTGCTGCCGGCAATCCCCGATTTCGATGTCGAGGGCTATGCCGCTGACGTGGATGCCCGGGTGGGACCGCTGGAGCTCAAGGATCGCGTGCTCGTCCTGGCCCAAGGGCTGAAGCAGCGCTTGCCGGAGGACTACCCGGAGGCGGTGCGACTGATCGTCGCCTCCCTCGGACCGGAGCTCGGCGAGGGGGAAGGCATGTTCAGCAACTCGTGGTACCTCATGCCGGTTGCGCGCTTCGTCGAGGAGTTCGGCCTCGACCATCCGCAGACCTCGCTGCGCGCGATCAAGGAGATCACGCGGCGGCACACGGGTGAGTTCGCGATCCGGCCCTACCTCGAGCGTCACTTGGACCTCACGATGGCGCACGTCCGCGACTGGGCCGCTGACGACAGCCACAATGTTCGCAGGCTCGCCAGCGAGGGGATTCGACCGCGGTTGCCGTGGGCCGCGAGGTTCGTTCCGTTCGTGGCGGACCCCCGGCCGGTGGTGGAGGTGATCGATCGGTTGATCGACGATCCGTCGCTCTATGTCCGCAAGTCGGTGGCCAACAATCTCAACGACATCGCCAAGGACCATCCGACATTGGCAGTCGACACGGCCCGTCGCTGGCTGACCGAGAGCGAGACCGAACGCACGAAGTGGATCGTCCGGCACGGGCTGCGGACCTTGATCAAGGCGGGTGACGGCGAGGCGTTGGCCGTGGTCGGCAGTGATCGCGACCCGGCATTGCGGGTGGAGAACGTGCGTGTCGATCGCGATCAGGTCGCCATCGGCGAGAGCGTGACGCTGCACGCCGATATCGTCAACAGCGGCACTCGGACGCTGTCGGTGATCGTCGACTATGAGCTGGGCCTACGCACCAGGAGTGGCTCCCACTCGCCCAAGACCTTCAAGCTCACCACCTTGCAATTGCCGGCCGGGCAACGCGCCACGGTGAGCAAACGTCATCCCTTCCGAGTGGTCCGCACCAGGACCTACTGGCCGGGGCGGCAGTCGGTGCTCGTGAAAGCCAACGGCGCACGTAGCGAACCCGTCGACTTCGTGCTGGTGGACGGGCCGTGACCGACACGTACCCGCTTGGCGATCAACCGGGAGCATGCGGTTCGCCAGGCGGACCACAGGCTCCCGGCTGATCCCAGAGCAGCGCTGCACCGGCGAGCTGACCCAGGCGCACCGATAAACTCCGGCCGTGAGCTTTCCCAACGTCCTCGCCAGCAGGTACGCCGGCGCCGACCTCGCCGCGATCTGGTCGCCCGAGCACAAGATCGTGCTGGAGCGGCAGTTGTGGCTGGCCGTGCTGCGCGCCCAGAAAGACCTCGGCATCGACGTACCCGACGGGGTGATCGAGGACTACGAGCGCGTCATCGACATCGTGGATCTGGCCAGCATCGCCGACCGCGAGCGGATCACCCGTCACGATGTGAAGGCCCGGATCGAGGAGTTCAGCGCCCTCGCCGGCCATGAGCACATCCACAAGGGGATGACCTCGCGCGACCTCACCGAGAACGTGGAACAGCTTCAGCTGCGGCAATCGCTCGAGTTGCTGCGCGATCGTGCGGTCGCGGCGCTGGCCCGACTCGCGAGGCTCGCTGCCGAACACGAGACCATGGTGATGGCCGGGCGCAGCCACAACGTCGCGGCACAGGCCACCACACTCGGCAAGCGCTTCGCCACGATCGCCGACGAGCTGATGATCGCGGTCCAGCGGGTCGACGAACTGCTCGCTCGCTACCCCCTGCGCGGCATCAAAGGACCGATGGGCACGGCCCAGGACATGCTCGACCTTCTCGGCGGTGACGCGAACAAGCTGGCCGACCTCGAGCACCGAGTCGCCACCCATCTCGGCTTCGACCACGTCCTTACCAGCGTCGGGCAGGTCTATCCCCGCAGCCTCGACTTCGACGTGGTGTCCGCGCTGGTTCAGTTGGTCGCCGCGCCGTCCAACCTGGCCACCACCATTCGGCTGATGGCGGGCATCGAGCTCGTCACCGAAGGCTTCGTTGAAGGCCAGGTGGGGTCGTCGGCGATGCCCCACAAGATGAACACCCGCTCCTGCGAGCGGATCAACGGTCTTGCCGTGGTCGTGCGCGGTCACCTGTCGATGGTGGGCGAGCTGGCCGGAGACCAGTGGAACGAAGGCGACGTCTCTTGCTCCGTCGTACGCCGGGTGGCGCTGCCCGACGCCTGCTTCGCCGTCGACGGCCTCTTCCAGACCTTCCTCACCGTGCTCGACGAGTTCGGCGCTTTTCCGGCGGTCATCCAACGCGAGCTCGATCGCTATCTGCCGTTCTTGGCGACCACCAAGGTGTTAATGGCCGCCGTCCGCCAAGGTGTAGGCCGGGAGATTGCGCATGAGGCGATCAAGAAGGCCGCCGTCGGGGCCGCGCTCGACATGAGGCGCGGCCAGATCGAAAACGATGTGTTCGACCGGTTGGCCGCCGACCCCGATCTGGGGCTCAGCCGCGCCGACATCGAGGCGCTGGTCGCCGAGCCGCTCACGTTCACGGGCGCGGCGGTCGCCCAGACCCAAGAAGTAGGCCGTCGGGTCGCCGACTTGGTCGCTCTGCACCCGAAGGCGGCGGTCTACTCACCTGGAGTGATTCTCTGACTCGTCGGCTTCCGGATTCCGCCCAGACCGGACGCATGCCTCGCCTAGGCTTGCTCACGCACACCAGGAGGAGTCATGTCGCCGACCCGCACGCCCACCAGCCGCTCAATAGCCCGCCGACTCGGCATCCGCGGCGCAGCGTTGACTGCGGCGGCGCTGCTCGTGCTGCCCCTGGCCGGCTGCGGAGCCGACGGTGTGGCTGAACGCGTCGCCGAGAGAGCCGCCGAGCAGGAGGCCGACGGCAAGGTCGACGTCGACGTCGACGTCGACGGGGATGACGTGACGATCACGACCGACGAGGGTTCGTTCGCCAGCACTAGCGAACTGCCTCAGGGCTTTCCGAGTGGCGACGTGCCGCTGATCGACGGCAAGGTCACGCTCGGGATGGATGCCGCGGGCCAGGGCTACACGGTGGTGATCGAGGCGGACACGACGGCCGACAACGGACTGAGTCGCATCGCCAACGACCTCACCCAAGCGGGGTTCAGCGAACGGAACGACGCCTCGATCGCCGACATCTTGGTCTTCGAATCCTCGCAGTGGACCGTCTCAGTGTCGGCCGCGGACGGCCCGCAGGGCACGCTGTTCAGCTATTTGGTGTCCGCCGCCGACTAGTCTGGGCGCGGTGGCCGACCAGACCGACATCATCGCCGTGACCATCAAGGTCCGCGGCCGGGTGCAGGGCGTCGCGTATCGCGCGAGTTGCGCAGCCCAGGCCCAGCGCCTCGGTCTGCGTGGATGGGTGCGCAACGAACCCGACGGATCCGTGGCCGCCCACGTCGAGGGCGATCCGTCGGCCGTCAATGACCTGGTCACCTGGTGCCGCAGCGGCCCGTCGTATGCGGCGGTGCGCGACGTGACCACCCTTCCCGCGTCGGTGGGGAGCTTCACCCGCTTCGAGATCCGCTACTGAGCACCCGGTCGGCCGGGTCGGCGATCGTAGACTCCCGGCATGCGGTGGGAGGACACGATCGAGATCGAGGCCACGCCCGAGCGCGTGTGGCAACTGACGCTCGACGTCGAGTCACTGCCCGCCATCTCTCCTATGACGATGACCACGACGGAGCGCCGAGACCCCGGCGAACTGCGCCCCGGCAGTCGGGTACGGATCAAGCAACCGAAGCAGCGTGCGCGGGTGTGGACCGTGACCGAGACCGACCCGCCGCGACTCTTCGTCTGGGAGACCGCGTTGCGTCCCATGCGGATGATCGCCACGCACCTGATCGAGCCGACGCCCGCCGGTTGTCGGCAGACGCTGCGCCTCGACCTCACCGGACCCGGGTCCGGGCTTCTCGGGCGTCTGATCGGCCATCAACTCGCGATGGTGCTGGCCACCGAGAATGCCGGCTTCAAACGTGTCGCCGAGAGATCGGCGGAGCCCTGAGCCAACCTCTGCGGCCGCTGGATAGAGTCCGAGGGTGGCCGCAGTCGATCTCAACATCCCTCCCGCTCCCGTGGTGGCGGGCCTGACTCACCTGCATTCGGGCAAGGTGCGCGATCTGTATCGCATCGACACGGGTGACTACGCGGGCAAGCTGCTAATGGTCGCCAGCGACCGGGTGTCTGCCTTCGACTTCGTGCTCGATCCGACCATCCCCGACAAGGGGCGGATTCTCACCCGCATGTCGCTGTGGTGGTTCGACCAGCTGGCCGATCTCGTGCCCAACCACGTCGTATCCACCGAACTGCCGGATACTCTGCCCGCTCACGTCGCCGCCGAGTTCGCCGGCCGGGCCCTCGTCTGCGAGCCGCTGGAGATGTACCCCGTCGAGTGCGTCGCGCGCGGCTATCTCACCGGCTCCGGACTGATCGACTATCAGCGCACCGGCGAGGTCTGCGGGGTCCCATTGCCCGCCGGATTGGTGGACGGCGACCGCCTGCCCGAGCCGATCTTCACTCCCGCGACCAAGGCCGAACTCGGCGACCACGACGAGAACGTCTCCTATGACGCCGTGGTCGCAACGGTCGGCGACGACGCCGCCGCCGAGCTACGCACCGTCACGCTCGCGGTCTATCGGCGGGCCGAGGCGATCGCGCGCGAGCGCGGGCTCATCCTGGCCGACACGAAGTTCGAGTTCGGACGGGCCGGGGTCTCGACAGGCTCGACCACCGAGGAGGTGGGCTCGACAACCGGGGTCTCGACAGGCTCGACCACCGGGTCTCGACGGCTCGACACCAGGGGGTGGACTCGACCGGCGGGGTCTCGACAGGCTCGACCGGCGGGGTCTCGACAGGCTCGACCACCGAGGGGGTGGGCTCGACGACCGAGGGGGTGGGCTCGACCGCCGGGGCGGGGCTGGTGCTGGGCGATGAGGTGCTCACCCCTGATTCGTCACGGTATTGGCCGGCCGCCGAGTGGCAACCAGGAAGGACCCAGCCGTCGTACGACAAGCAGATCGTCCGCAATTGGCTGCTCTCCGATGAGGCCGCATGGGATCGCGCCTCGGGGGCGCGGCCGCCCGCGTTGCCCGACCACATCGTCGAACGCACCCGTGCCCGCTATCTCCAAGCCTTCGAACTGCTGACGGGGGAGAACTGGTGAGCGCCAAGATGTCGGGTGAGCCCTCAGGCGGGCGGTTCCGCACGGTCGTTGCCTTCGACGTGCCGATCGAAGTCGCCTTCGACTACCTCGCCGACCCCCGCAACCGCCCGCAGTGGCAGTCCTCACTTCTGTCGATCAAGATGGACGATCCGCGCTCCTTCGATGAGCCGACGGTCGGCACGACCTGGGTGGATTCCACGATCGGCGGGGTGCGGCCGCGCATGGAGATCACTGAGTGCGACCCGCCCACGCGGTGGGCCGAGGTGGGCCACTGGGCCGGCATCACCGGTCGACTTCTGCTCGAGTTCGCCCCGGCCGGTCGCAGTTGCATCGTCACTGCGACCGGCTCCGTCGAGGGCACAGGGTGGTGGCGATTCCCCGCGCGGGCAGCCAGCACGGTCGCCGGGGCAGCGATTGGCAGCGACCTCCGCCGAGCTGGCCGCGTGCTGTCGCAGCGCCCGCCGTCGGGCTAAGTTGGCCAGCACGGCCCGGTCGGAGCCGTTGTCGTCCCTGCCACTGGAGGCCATCCGTGTACAACCTGTCGATCCTGCTCGAGGACTCCGCCCGCAAGTACCCCGCCCGCGACGCTCTCGTGCTCGGTGAGACCCGGCTGACCTATGCCCAAGTCAACGGCGCTGCGAACCAGGTGGCCAACTACTTGATCTCGATTGGCATCCAGCCCGGCGACAAGGTGGCGCTGACCTGCCCCAACCTGCCCTACTTCCCAATCGTCTACTACGGAATCCTGAAGGCCGGCGCGGTGGTCGTTCCGCTCAACGTGCTCAACAAGGGCCGCGAGAACACCTACTTCCTCGACGATTCCGGCGCCAAGGCCTACTTCTGCTTCGAGGGGACCGCCGAGCTGCCGATGGGCCAGGACGGGTACGCCGGCTTCGGCGCGGCCGAAGGCTGCGACACGTTCGTGCTGATCACCGCCGACCCGACCGCCGCCACCCCCTTCGAGGGCACCCTCACGTTGGGCCAGGCGATCGGCAGTCAGCCTCCGGTCTTCGAGCCGGTGCTCTCCGATGAAACCGAGACGGCTGTCATCCTCTACACCAGTGGCACCACCGGCCGGTCCAAGGGTGCCGAGCTGAGCCACAGCAACCTGATGATGAACGCCGTCACCTGCAACCGACTCTTCAACGCCCAGCCCGCGACGGACATCCATTTGGTCACCCTGCCGCTCTTCCACACCTTCGGCTCGACGGTGCAGATGAACGCCGGGTTCGCGATGGGGTCGACCCTGGTGCTGATGCCGCGGTTCGACGCCCGGCAGGCGGTCGCGCTGATGCAGTCGGAGAACGTCACGTTCTTCGCCGGGGTGCCGACGATGTGGTGGGGCCTGTTGGGTGCCCTGGAGGGCGCCGACGTGGAGAAGATCGCCGCCAATCTGCGGGTGGCGGCGTCCGGTGGCGCGAGCCTGCCAGTGGAGATCATCAGGGAGGTCCAGGCCCGCCTGGGGGTCACCATCCTGGAGGGCTATGGCCTGTCGGAGACCTCCCCGGTGGCGAGCTTCTCCGATCCCGATCGCGACCCACGGCCCGGGTCGATCGGTGTCCCGGTGTGGGGAGTCGAGCTCAAGCTCATCGACGACGACTGGAACGCGATCGAAGGGGTCGATCAGATCGGCGAGATCGCGATCCGCGGCCACAACATCATGAAGGGCTATCTCAATCGGCCCGACGCCAATGCCGAGGTCCTTCGCGACGGCTGGTTCCGCTCCGGTGACCTGGCCCGCCGCGACGAGGACGGCTTCTACTACATCGTCGACAGATCGAAGGACATGATCATCCGCGGCGGCTTCAACGTGTATCCGCGCGAGGTCGAGGAGGTGCTGATCACCCACCCGGACGTCTCTCTGGCCGCGGTGATCGGCGTCCCGCACGAGAGCCACGGCGAAGAGATCAAGGCGTTCATCATCCGCAACGCTGGGGCGACGGTCACCGAGGACGAGTTGATCGCCTGGGCCAAAGAGCAGATGGCCGGCTACAAGTACCCCCGGCTGGTGTCCTTCGTCGACGCGCTGCCGATGACCGCGACCGGCAAGATCCTCAAGCGCGAGCTTTCCTGACCACACCGCCTCGCCGGTACGCGGCTACGGCCGCCCGCGCCCCTAGACTTGAGTTCGAACCGCAACTGATTTCGCCGATCACCCGCTGGAGGAGCACCACCGTGGCCCGATACGTCGTCGATGTGATGCCCAAGCGAGAGATTCTCGATCCGCAGGGGAAGGCCGTGCTCGGGGCGTTGCCACGGCTTGGCTTCGAGGGAGTGGTCGACGTCCGGCAGGGCAAGCGGTTCGAGCTGGAGCTCGACGGGGAGCACTCCGATGACCTGTTCGGTCAGGTGCGGGCGATGGCCGAGACCTTGCTCTCCAATCCCGTGATCGAGGACTTCGAGGTGCACGTCGAGGGGCACACGGTCGCCGAGTTGGCCCACGCCGAGGGCCGCTGATGCGGATCGGGGTCGTCACCTTTCCGGGGTCGCTCGACGACGTCGACGCGCGGCGCGCCGTCACTGTCGGTGGCCACGAGGCGGTCGCGCTCTGGCACGACGACGCCGACCTTCATGCCGTGGACGCCGTGGTGCTGCCCGGCGGGTTCTCCTACGGCGATTACCTGCGGTGCGGCGCGATCTCCCGCTTCGCCCCGGTGATGACCGAGATCGTCGATGCCGCCCGAGGCGGGCTGCCGGTGCTGGGCATCTGCAACGGCTTCCAGATCCTCTGCGAGTCGCACTTGCTGCCCGGTGCGCTGATCCGTAACAACCACCGCAAGTTCGTGTGTCGCGACCAGCGTCTGCGCATCGACAACAACCGCACCGCTTGGACGTCGGCCTACGACGAGGGCGCCGAGATCACGGTCGTCCTCAAGAACGGCGAGGGGGCGTACGTCGCTGACGAGGCCACGCTCGACCGCCTCGAAGGCGACGGGCGGGTGGTGGCCCGCTATCTCGGCAACCCCAACGGCTCGCTGCACGATATCGCGGGTATCACCAACGAGCGCGGCAACGTCGTCGGCCTGATGCCTCACCCCGAGCACGCCGTCGAAGACCTCTGCGGCCCCGGCACCGACGGGCTCGGCTTCTTCACCTCCGTGGCCACCACGCTCGTCTCTGGATAGTCCAGGTCGTTTTGGCTCTTCGCCGACCTCAACGGAGCCAATCCGTACTGGACTATCGACAGCGGGGGCGGTTCAGCGGCGGCGGCCGGTCTGGAGGAGCTTCCAGGTCTTGGGGGGTGCGACGCCGGTGGTGGCGGTCCTGACCTTGGACTGGTAGGCCCGGAGGGCAATCACGGTGGCGGAGTCCATGACGCCGGTGACCGGCAGCGTCGCCTTGCCCGCGGCGTTGAGGGCGCGTTGGAGCCGGTGCACCGGGGCGCCCACGGAGCCGTACTTCACGACCGTCCGGGGCCCGTTCGCCAGCAGCGCCACCCAGTCGGCACGTCGCCATTTCGTCGTGGGTGTGATGCCGTGCGATGCCTGCCAGGCGCGGGCGGCGGCAGCCGTGGCGTCGTCATAGGTTCGGTCGACCGCACCGCTGAAGGCGCCCTTCTCCTTGAGGAGGCACTCCAGTGCCGAGACCATCGCACCGCGAGCGGTGCCCTTGCCGATCTTCTGGTAGTTCGGGAAGCTCACCGCGACGCCGCCGCAGTGCGACTCCGTGGACCCGACCGATCCCCGACCCAGTTCCAAGAAGTTGGAGTCGATGTTGATCCGCACGCCGCCGTGGACCTCGTCGTGGCCGCCGCGGTACTGCTTCATCCGGCCGCCCGGCCGCCAGCCGTCCTCACGGATGTAGGACGTCGAGGTGTTCGCCGCACCGTCCCACCGCGCGATCCAGATACGGTCGGGCAGGGTGAACATCCCCGGCCGCTCAATGCGGGCGTCGTCCAGCATCTTGATGCCGGATCCAGCGCTGGAGTAGACGCCGGCGACATAGCCGCGGGCCTTCACCTGCGTCACCCAGGCGCTGACGAAGTAGAGGGCCGATTCGCGACAGGTGGTCTTCTTGAGGTCGAAGCCTTCGAGGTCGTACCACAGCGTGCTCCCCGCAACGATGCCCAAGGCGCCGGCGGCGGCCACACTGGTGTTCGCCTCGGCGGTGCCCTGCTTGCGTGCCTTGCTGTAGCGCCCGTTGCGGCCCGGCGATGGGTCGATCGTCGGGTCGTTGCCGTAGCGCGGGAAACTCGGGTGGCACGACGCTTGAGGGCCGAGACTGATCGGCAGCAACCGCCAGCCCTTGCGCAGTTGGGTGCTCACCCAGGTCGGTGTGAGGTTGGGTTGGCTCCGGCAGCCGCGCGAGGCGCCGGAGGTATAGATCCCGACGGCGAGATAGGGCGAGTGCTTGAGCCACTTGTTCATCGTCTTCTGGGTGGGGGCGACGCACTGGTCGAAGCCATAGCCGGTGAAGTCGCCGGGGGTGGTCACGTTGCCGGCCTGCGCCGCTCCGGGGAGGGCGACGACAGAAAGGGTCAGCGCGGCGGCGGTCAGGGCCGACGACAGCAGACGGGGAAGCATGCGAATCTCCCAAGACGATAAGGGGGTGAGGGTCCGGAGCGTCTCCGGTTGATCACCATAACCTCACAAGTCACACAGGTAACAGGAGTTCGGGTGAACTACACGCTTGGAATTCGGTGCAGCCCATGACGTCGTCCGATCGCAGCGTGGGCGCGAGCAGGGGCGGGCGCGACCGGCCTAGACTGGCTCTTGTGCCGCAGCCCCCACGATCATCGGCCCCCGTTCCCTCGACCCCTTCGCACCTCGACACCGTCACTGTCGCCGCCGCCGATCCAGAGCGTGACCAGCCGTGGTCCGAGCTGGGGCTGAAGGTCGACGAGTACGCCCGGATCCGCGAGATCCTCGATCGGCGGCCGACCAGCAGCGAGCTGGCGATGTACTCGGTGATGTGGTCTGAGCACTGCTCCTATAAGTCCTCCAAGGTGCACCTCAAGCAGTTCGGCGAGCTGGCCCAGGAGACCTCGGTCGGCAAGATGCTGGCCGGCATCGGCGAGAACGCCGGTGTCCTCGACATCGGCCAGGGTTACGCGGTGACCTTCAAGATCGAGAGCCACAACCACCCGTCCTACGTCGAGCCCTATCAGGGCGCGGCCACTGGTGTCGGCGGCATCGTGCGCGACATCCTCGCGATGGGCGCGCGTCCGGTGGCGGTGATGGACCCGCTGCGCTTCGGGCCGCTCGACGCCGACGACACCCACCGGGTGCTGCCCGGGATCGTGGCCGGCGTCGGTGGCTATGGCAACTGCCTCGGCCTGCCCAACATCGGCGGCGAGGCGGTCTTCGACCCGTCCTACGCCGGCAACCCGCTCGTCAACGCGCTGTGTGTCGGCGTGCTGCGCCATGAAGACCTGCATCTGGCCAAGGCATCGGGAGCGGGCAACAAGGTGATCTTGTATGGCGCTCGCACCGGCGGCGACGGCATCGGTGGGGTCTCGGTGCTGGCGTCGGAGACCTTCGAGTCGACCGGCCCCGCCAAACGGCCGAGCGTCCAGGTCGGCGACCCCTTCATGGAGAAGCTGCTGATCGAGTGCACCCTCGAGCTCTTCGCGGCAGGCGTGGTGGCCGGCATCCAGGACCTCGGTGGCGCCGGCCTGTCCTGCGCGACCTCGGAGCTGGCCAGCGCCGGTGACGGGGGGATGCACGTCGACCTCGAGTTGGTGCCGCTGCGCGACTCGACGCTGTCACCCGAAGAGATCCTGATGAGCGAGTCGCAGGAGCGGATGATGGCCGTCGTCGAGCCGGCCGACGTCGAAGAGTTCCTGACCATTTGCGCCAAGTGGGAGGTGGAGGCCACCGTGGTCGGCGAAGTCACCGACACCGGTCGCCTCGAGATCGACTGGAACGGCGCACGCGTGGTCGACGTCCCTCCGCGTTCCGTGGCGCACGACGGTCCCACCTATGAGCGGCCGTTCGCCCGCCCCGCGTGGCAGGACGACCTGCAGGCCGGCCGGGCGGAAGCGCTGCCCCGACCCGAGGGAGGCGACGAACTCCGTGCCACGCTGCTACGCCTCCTCGGCAGCCCCAACTTGTGTGACAAGTCGTGGATCACCGATCAGTACGATCGCTATGTCCGAGGCGACACCGTGCTCGCTCAGCCATCAGACGCCGGCATGATCCGGGTGGATGCGGAGACCGGTCTGGGCGTCTCGATCGCCACCGACTGCAATGGCCGTTTCGCGAAGCTCGACCCCTATCGCGGGGCGCAACTCGCGCTGGCCGAGGCCTACCGCAACGTAGCCACGTCAGGCGCGAAACCGCTCGCGGTGTCGGATTGCCTCAATTTCGGGTCGCCCGAGGATCCCGACGTCATGTGGCAGTTCGCCGAGGCCTGCCGCGGGCTCAAGGACGCCTGCGAGGTGCTCGGAGTGCCTGTCACCGGCGGCAACGTCAGTCTCTATAACCAGACCGGCGAGACCGCCATTCTGCCGACTCCGGTGGTGGCCGTGCTGGGCGTGATCGACGACGTCAAGCGGCGTACGCCGACCGGCTTCGCCGCCGCAGGAGAGCGGATCTTCCATCTCGGACGGACTCGCGAAGAGCTCTCGGGCTCGGAATGGGCCCACGTCGTGCATGACCACCTGGGTGGCCGGCCGCCGGCCATCGATCTGGCCGACGAGCGCAACCTGGGTCGGCTGCTGGTCGATGCTGCGCGTTCGCAGCTGATCACGAGCGCCCACGACCTGTCCGAGGGCGGCCTGGCGCAGGGAATCGCCGAGTCGTGTCTGCGCCACGGAGTCGGGGCTACTGTGACGTTGCAGGGCGATCCCTTCGTGGGATTGTTCTCCGAGTCCGCGCACCGGGCCATCGTCACCGTGCCCGAGCATCGGATCGAAGCGTTCACGGTGATGGCCGACAGCCTCGGCGTGCCGGCCGGCGAGATCGGCCGCACCGGGGGTGACCAACTGATCGTGGAGGGGCTCTTCGGAATCGGGTTGGACGAGCTTCGCGACACCTGGACGCGCACCCTGCCCGAGGCGCTTGGCTGAGGTGTCTGCGGTTTCCCGACGTGTGCTGCTCGGCTCCGTGGGGGTTTCGGCGGGTGCCGGTGTACTCGGGTCGGCCTGCAGGTCTGGGGAGCCTCCGAGCTTGGAAGGAGGGCAGGTGACCGTCGCCGATTATGGGCCCGATCCCTCCCAGGCGGGCCAGTTGTTGCGTCCCTCGGGGCGCTCGCGCGGTGTGGTGGTCGTGATCCACGGCGGGTTCTGGCGGGCGTCGTACGACTCGTCGCTGGGCGAGCCGCTCGCGCGCGAACTGGCCGGTCGAGGCTGGACGGCGTGGAACCTCGAGTATCGCCGGGTCGGGGCGGGCGCGGGGGGTGGTGGCGGCGTGCCCACCACACTCGACGACATCTCCACGGGGATCGATGCGTTGGCCGACCTCGACGTCGACACGTCCACCGTGGTGACGTTGGGGCACTCGGCGGGTGGCCACCTGGCGGTGTGGGCCGCGGGGCGGCAACAGCAGGAGCGGTGGAGATCGTCGCGAGTGGCGGTGACCCATGCGATCTCGCAGGCTGGGGTGGTCAACCTGACGGCAGCGGTGGCGGCCGGTCTCGGTGATGGCGCCGTGGAAGCATTTCTCGGCGCGGGGCCCGCCGATGCCGGTTTCGACGCGGCGCTCGAGCTGGCCGACCCGGTACGGCAGCTTCCGCTCGATGTTCCAGTCTGGTGCGTGCATGCCCGCGACGACGACACCGTGCCCTTCGAGAATTCACAGTCGTACGTCGACCTGGCGGTGGCTGCCGGGGGTGATGCAAGATTGATCGAGGTGACCGGCGGTCACTTCGGCGTGATCGACGTCGAGTCGCCTGCGTGGTCGCGGATACTCGACGTGCTTGAGGGCATCGGCTGACGCAACCGCGTACCGTGGTCAGAGTTGGTCGCGGAGCCAGACGGCTCGCTCGATGAGCTCGTCGACGACCGCGCGCTTCTCGGCCAGCCGTTGACGCTCGGGCTCGTTGTTCGCGGCGGCTAGTCGGGCGTCGAGCTGGTCCCGCTTGCGGCTCAACTTGTCGTGGATCTTCTGGACGTGTTTGGGCTTGATCTCGTCGACCTTGCCCTTGCGGAACCGTTCCCGGTACTGGTCGAGTCTGGCGGCGGTTTCGTCGATCGACATGGTGAGCAGCTCCTTGAAGTGGTGGTCCTAGGGGGAGTCGGAGAATTCCAGATCCTCGTCGGCCTCCAGCAGTCGCTCGACCTCCGCCATCGGGCCTTCGCGCTCACCGTAGTAGAGGCGGGCTGCGTCGATGAGCTCCTTCATGGCTCGGTAGGCATAGCTGGCATCGTTCATGAACGACGTGGAGGCGGTCGCGTTGAGCGCGCCGCGGCGCATCAGCTCCTCGACGACACCGCTGGTCTTGGCGCGATCCGCCTTGATCCGTTGGCGCTCGTCCTCCAGCCACAAAGCGCTGCGGTCTTCAGCCGGCGTCGTGTCCAGCTCGTGCAGTGCCACAAGGATCCCGGCGATCTCCGTGCGAAGGCCGTCGTAGAGCGCGGAGATCCGACCGTGGTCCTGGGAGGTGAATCGCACCGTGTTCTCGCGCATGTGCTTGACCTCCTTGACCGCGAGCACCATGTGCTCGGCCGACTCGCGCAGCGCGTACATCCGCTGAACGGTCTCGATCGGGACGTCACCGGTGTTCCGGCGGTTGACGAACTCGAGGATCGCGGCATAGAGGACCTTGACGCGCTGTTCGTAGGCGCTGTCCAGATCGAAGTCGAAGGGCTGTCTCTCGGCGAGAACGGTCGCCTGAACATTCTCGGATTCGAAGAGCGAATGCCGGTGCAGGCTGAGCCCGTGGGCGATCAGCTCGATGGCGTTGTCGTGCAGGTGACCCACTTCGGCGGCCAGGGCGGCTTCGATGGTCTCGGGAAACGCTGCCACGGCGTCGTTGAGGTACTTCGGCTGGCTGACGCCGGGCTCGCGGGTGGGGATCGTGCGTTCCAGGAAGACGATCAAGCGGTCCAGGAGCGGCAGCATCAAGATCACCCCGAGCAGATTGAACAAGGTGTGGAACACGGCCAGTTTGAGGGTGTAGTCGTCGGGAGCGATGCCGACCAGGTCACTCACCCAGTCGACAGTGGCCCGGAGTGGCGAGATCAATGCGAGGGCGACCAGCGCCGTGGACACGTTGAAGACGACATGGGCCAGCGCTAGCCGGCGCCCTTGGTAGTTCGCGGTGGCCGCGCCGATGATGGCGGTGATGGTGGTCCCGATGTTGGCGCCGATGGCCAGGGCCAGAGCGTTCTCGTAGGACACCTGACTCGCGGCGAGAGCGGTGATGACCAGCACCATCGTGGCGTGACTGGACTGCATGATCACGGTGGCGACGGCGCCGACCAGCGTGTAGACGAGGAGTCCGACCACACCGGTCATCGCGAAGTCGGTGAGATCGATCTGGTCCTTGAACGACTCGAAGCCCACCTTCATGTGATGGATGCCGAGGAACAGGAAGCCGAGTCCGGCCAGGACGTACCCACTCCCGCGCAGATACTTCGACTTCTGAAAGACCAGCACGATGCTCACCGCCAGCATCGGCATGGCATACGCGGAGATGTTCACCTTCAGTCCGAAGCCGGCCACCAGCCAGGCGCCCGTTGTGGTCCCGATGTTGGCGCCGAAGATGATGCCAACGCCCGCCACCAGGGAGATAAGGCCCGCGCTCAGGAACGAGATGGTGATGACGGAGACGAGCGACGACGACTGCATGATCGTGGTGCTGGCGACACCGAACGCCAGTGCCCGCCCGGTCGACTTGGTGGCGCGTTCCAGCACTCTCTCCAAGAAGCCGCCGCTGAAGAGGGAGAAGCCCTCCTCGAGCATCAACATGCCGAACAAGAAGATGGCGACGCCTGCGGCCACCTCTTGGAACTCCGCGCTGAGCGCGAGCCCCGCCACCAGCAGCAGCATGATGACGGGCAGGAGAGCTCGGCGCAGCACGCGAGTCACGGCAGCAGCATCCCGCGGATCGCGAAGTAGAACAGTGCGCTGAGCGACGCCGCGACCGGCACGGTGATCACCCAGGCGGAGGCGATCTTGAGCAGTGAGGACCGCTTGACCAGTTGCCGCTTCAACGCCCGCTTGAGTTGCTTTCGCTGGACCGCGGTGATGACCGCCGCGGGCCCCATCTCTTCCAGAGTGGACAGGATTCTGCGTTTGTCCTCCGGGGGTGCATGCCGGAAGTCCCACAGGATCCGCTCGACTTCGATGAAGTCGGGCTCTCCGGCATGGCTGATGAGCACTTCCTCGACCACGGCGCCCAAACGCTTGTTGAGGTATTCGCGCAGGAATCCGACCCCGAACACGCCGCCCAGCGCCACATGGGTCGAGCTGATCGGCAGCCCCAACTGCGAGGCGACGATCACCGTCACCGCGGCGGCGAGCGCGATGCAGAACGCGCGGGAGCGGTCGAGCTCGGTGATCTCCGATCCCACCGTGCGGATCAGCTTCGGGCCGAAGAGGGCCAGCCCGACCGAGATGCCGAGCGCTCCGATCACCAGCACCCACAGCGGGATCCCGACCTCGTCGCCCGCGACGCCGGTGTCGATGACTTCGACGATTCCGGCCAGCGGGCCGACGGCGTTCGCCACGTCGTTCGCCCCGTGAGCGAAGCTCAACATCGCCGCCGCGAAGATCAGCGGCAGGGTGAACAAGCGGTTCACCCCGTCGCGGTTGCGGGGCAGGCGCGGCGCCCTCTCCGCGATCATCGGCCGAACCACGAGGTAGACCAGAACGCCCACCGCGACTCCGATGACCATGGCGAGCGGGAAGGAGATCGAGACCAGGTTCTTGACGCCCTTGAGGGCGATGTAGGTCGTGAACGCCCAGGCCATCGCGCCGATCATGATGGGCACGACGCGGACCGCGGCCTCGATGGGGTCGTCCTTGAAGAGCACGGTCCGCTTCAACGCGTAGAGCGTGCCTGCGGCGATGAGGCCGCCGACGACGGGCGAGATGACCCAGCTCGCAGCGATGGTGGTGACGACGTCCCAGTTGACGATGTCCCATCCGGACGACGCGACGCCGGCGCCGAGGACTCCGCCCACGATCGCGTGGGTGGTGGAGACCGGCGCGCCCAGCCAGGTGGCCAGGTTGAGCCAGATGGCGGCGCCGAGCAGGGCGGCCATCATGACCCACACGAAGACGTTCGGATCGCCGATGTCGGCGGGGTCGACGATGCCGTTCTTGACCGTCGACACCACCTCGCCCCCGGCGATGATGGCCCCGGCCGCCTCGAACACGGCAGCGATTCCGATGGCTAGGGTCATGCTGAGGGCGAATGATCCGACGGCGGGGCCGACGTTGTTGGCGACATCGTTGGCGCCGATGTTCATCGCCATGTAGGCGCCGATGACCGCCGCCGCGATGAGCAGGTAGCCCTGTTCGACATCGGCGAACTGGGTGCCGGTGAAGATGATCACGCCGACGATGAAAAGAACGGCCGTGCCGATCCGGCCGACCTCGATCCGGCTACGGCCGGCCGCGAGCTCCACCTCGTGAAATTCTTTGTACTTCAACGCGATCCCCTGAGCTCGTTCTACTACGGCGGGTAGTTGATGCCTGCCAAAACCTAGGTGGAAGACCTACCGCGGCGCAATCCTGCGGCTCCAGGGGACGCTCAGCCTCCTACACTCGGGGCGTGCCTCGCCGTCGTTCCGCGGACCCCGCTGCCGTCGCTGGCGCGTTGGCGCGAGCCGACCGCGACCGAGCGGACACCAAGCTCTTGGCGAAGCATTTCCTTGCAGTGTTGGCCGAACGCGCGCCGGGGAAGTCGGTAGAAGTGCGGGTCCCGCCGTACGCCGCGGCGCAGGTAATCGCGGGAGTGCGGCATACCCGCGGGACGCCGCCGGCAGTGATCGAGATGGACGCCGACACCTGGATCGCTCTCGCGATCGGCGCGTTGACCTGGCTCGAGGCGGAGGAGTCCGGCGCCATCCGCGCCTCGGGCGAACGCGCCGACCTCACGCCCTACCTACCCCTGCACGATTCGGCCCGAATCGCGCGCGGAGCCGACGACGGCGAAGCGACCCACCCAACCTCGTCCGCCCCACCCGTCCCAGAGTGAGGGGAAAACCGGCGTCGTTGGGGTGAAATTTCACCCAAGAGGGCCGGTTTCCCCGGATATCCGGGGAAACCGACCCAGAGCCGCCCCCTCAGCTGCAGATCTCCCGGAAGGCGTCGATCAGGAGGTCGAGGTCGGCCTCGGTGGCCACGATGGGGGGAGCGAGGCGGACGGTCTGGCCGTGCGCCTCCTTGGCCAGGATGCCGCGGGCCAACAGCGCCTCGGACACCTGCCGACCGGTCAGTCGTGATGGGTCGATGTCGACGCCGGCCCACAACCCGCGCAGCCGCACGTCGGCCAATCCCTGCCCGACCAGCGGGCGCAGCCCCGCCTCGAGGTAGGCACCCAAGTGGGCGGCGCGCTGCTGGAACTCGCCGGTCTGCAGCATCGCCACGACTTCCCGGCCAATCGCCGCAGCCAGCGGGTTGCCGCCGAAGGTCGAGCCATGGGAGCCCGGCGTGATCACCGACATGACGTCGTCATCGGCAGCGATCGCCGACACCGGGTAGAGGCCGCCACCGAGGGCCTTGCCGAGCACGTAGATGTCGGGAACGACGTCTTCGTGATCGCAGGCGAACGTCTTGCCGGTCCGCGCCAGGCCCGACTGGATCTCGTCGGCCACCATCAGCACGTTGGTGCGCGAGCAGAGGTCGCGCACCTGCCGGAGGAAGCCCTCCGGCGGGATGACCACGCCACCCTCACCTTGGATCGGCTCCAGGAGAACGGCCACCGTGTGGTCGTCGATCGCGGCCTCGAGCGCGTCGAAGTCGCCATACTTCACGACCTGGAAACCGCCGGTGAAGGGCGCATAGTCGGCCGTCGCGACCGCATCGGTCGAGAACGACACGATGGTGGTGGTGCGGCCATGGAAGTTGCCCTCCATCGCAATGATCTTGGCCTGGCCCTCGGGCACCCCCTTCACCTGATAGCCCCAGCGGCGGGAGACCTTGATGGCGGTTTCGACTGCTTCGGCGCCAGAGTTCATCGGCAGGACCTTGTCCTTGCCGGTGAGCACCGACAGGTCGCGGACGAACGGCCCGAGTTGGTCGTTGTAGAAGGCGCGCGAGGTCAGCGTCAACTGGCCGATCTGCGCTTGGGCGCGGGCCACCAGGCGCGGGTGGGAATGGCCGAAGTTGAGCGCGGAATAGCCGGCCAGGCAGTCGAGATAGCGCTTGCCCTCCACGTCGGTCACCCAGGCGCCGTCGCCGGAGGCGAGCACCACGGGCAGGGGGTGGTAGTTGTGAGCGGCATAGGCCTCGGTGAGTTCGATGTGCTGCTGCGTTTGGGCGCCCACGGTCTGCTGGTCGGTCATGTCGCTGATCGTCTCACCTAACCCCCGAGACCTCCAATTTTTGTCAGACAATCCGATGATGCCGGCCCCCTGGGCAGTGACTACTGTGGCGATCATGACCACCGATGCCGATCTCCGCGCCCGTGTCGACGACGTCCTGCCCGGCTGCCGCGCCGACCTCGACACCCTGGTCCGGATCGAGTCCGTGAGCGCCGATCCC
Organism: uncultured Actinomycetota bacterium; assembly: GCA_963781605.1. Taxonomy (GTDB): domain Bacteria; phylum Actinomycetota; class Actinomycetes; order Propionibacteriales; family Nocardioidaceae; genus Nocardioides. Next base: position 934,679 of record CAWAGO010000005.1, on the reverse strand, counting down.
GCGCGCGCGGCGGAGGTGCAACGCTCCGCCGAGGCGGTGCGAGAACTGTTCGCCGCCGAGGGTTTCGCGGCCCAGGTCCTGTCGGCCGACAACGGAGCCCCCGCCGTGGTCGCGCACAAACCTGCCCCGCCCGGGGCGCCGACCGTGCTGCTGTATGCCCACCATGACGTTCAGCCCGAGGGTGACCACGCCCTGTGGGAGTCGCCCCCCTTCGAGCCCACCGAGCGCGGTGCGCGGCTCTTCGGCCGCGGTGCCGCCGACGACAAAGCCGGCATCGTGGCGCACCTCGGCGCCCTGCGCGCGCTCGGCGACGACCTGGCGGTCGGCGTCACGGTGTTCGTCGAGGGTGAGGAGGAGGTCGGCTCGGAGTCACTGCCGGCGTTTCTGGCCGCCTACCACGACCTGCTGGCTGCCGATGTGATCGTGATCGCCGACTCCACCAACTGGGACATCGGCGTTCCCGCGCTCACCACGAGTCTGCGCGGCCTGGTGCGGGCGAACATCGAAGTCCGCACCCTCACCCACGGCGTCCACTCCGGCATGTGGGGTGGTCTGGTGCCCGACGCGCTCATCGCGCTCTCTCGGCTGATCGCCTCACTGCACGACGACCGGGGCAACGTCGCTGTCGAGGGCCTCTATGCCGGACCGGCCGCCGACGTGGACTATCCGGAGGAGCGGCTGCGTGCCGAGTCCGGTGCCACCGCCGACCTCGAGTTCATCGGTGACGGAAGTGCTGTCGAGCGGCTGTGGACCAAACCCTCACTGTCGATCATCGGGCTCGACGCGCCGCCGGTCGACGGCTCGTCGAACACGTTGGTGCCGTCCGCCCGGGCCCGGATATCTCTGCGGGTGGCACCGGGTGACACCACTGCCAACGCCATCGGCCGACTCCGCGCGCATTGTGAGCGGCAGGTTCCGTGGGGCGCCGAGCTGGACTTCGGCGTGGTCGACGCGGGCGAGGCCATCGCGATCGATGCCCACGGTCCGGTCTACGACGTCGCCCGGGGCGCGTTCACCGACGCTTGGGACGGAACCGCCCCAGTCGACATGGGTGTCGGTGGCTCCATCCCGTTCATCGCGGAGTTCCTCGACGCCTTTCCGAGCGCCAGTGTGCTCGTCACCGGGGTCGAGGACCCCGACACCCGCGCTCACGGCGCCAACGAAGGTCTGCATCTCTCCGAGTTCCGCCGCGTCGTGATCGCCGAGACCCTTCTGTTGCATCGTCTCGCCAAACGCTGACGCCACCGTCAGCCCACACCAGCCGCCGAGTCGGCGACCGCCGGTGGTTGCACGTAGACTCCACGACGTGGCCGACCCCCGCACCTCGTCCGGTGGCAGCGCTGCTCGCAAGGGCGGTGACGGACGGCTGACCGCCGCCATCGATCCCCACGACCTCGGTCCCCAAGACGCCTGCGGTGTCTTCGGTGTCTGGGCTCCAGGCGAGGACGTCGCCAAACTCTCCTACTTCGGGCTCTACGCCCTGCAGCACCGCGGGCAGGAGTCGGCCGGCATCGCGGTGAGCAATGGCCGGCAGATCCTGGTCTACAAGGACATGGGGCTGGTGTCCCAGGTGTTCGACGAGTCGACCCTTGAGGCCCTCAAAGGGCACATCGCCGTGGGGCACGCCCGCTATTCGACCACCGGCGCCAGCACCTGGCACAACGCCCAGCCGACCTTCCATCCCACCGCCAGCGGATCGATCGCCCTGGCGCACAACGGCAACCTGATCAACACCACCGACCTGGTGGCGATGGTCGAGGATCGTTCAGTCCTCGATGGCCAGCTCGACCTGCACCTGCGGACGCCGAGTTCGATGCCCACCTCCACCAACGACACCAGCGTGGTGACTGCCCTGCTGGCCGACCACCCCGGCCAAACGCTCGAAGAGCGGGCCGCCGAGCTGCTGCCCAAGGTCGAGGGCGCCTACAGCTTCGTGTGGATGACCGAGCAGACCCTGTATGCCGCCCGCGATCCGCGCGGCGTACGCCCACTGGTGCTGGGGCGGTTGGAGCGCGGTTGGGTCGTGGCGTCGGAGACCGCCGCCCTCGACATCGTGGGCGCGTCGTTCATCCGTGAGATCGATCCGGGCGAGATGGTCGCGATCGATGCGGAGGGACTGCGCAGCACCCACTTCGCCGAGCCCCAGCCCAAGCACTGCCTCTTCGAATTCGTCTATCTCGCCCGGCCGGACACCTTGATGTCCGATCAGCGCGTCCACAGCGTTCGCGTCGAGATCGGCCGCAAGCTGGCCAAGGCCTTCCCCGCCGAGGCCGACCTGGTCATCCCCGTTCCCGAGTCCGGTACGCCCGCGGCTATCGGTTATGCCGAAGCCTCGGGCATCCCCTACGGCATGGGTCTGGTCAAGAACTCCTACGTTGGCCGCACCTTTATCCAGCCGTCGCAGACCATCCGCCAACTCGGCATCAGGCTCAAGCTCAATCCGCTGCGCGATGTGATCGAGGGCAAGCGCCTGGTCGTCGTCGACGACTCGATCGTGCGCGGCAACACCCAGCGGGCCCTGGTGCGGATGCTGCGCGAGGCAGGTGCGCGCGAAGTGCACGTGCGGATCTCGTCGCCGCCCGTGAAGTGGCCATGTTTCTACGGCATCGACTTCGCCACTCGCGCCGAGCTGATCGCCAACGGGCTGACCAGCGACGAGATCTGCCGTTCCATCGATGCCGACTCGCTCGGTTATATCGACCTGGACGACCTGATCGCCGCGACCGAGGTGCCCAAGGACAATCTGTGCCGGGCCTGCTTCGACGGCGTCTATCCCATCGAACTGCCCGACGATGACCGCCTCGGCAAGTTCCTGTTGGAGCCCGGTCTGGTGCCCGCAGCGCCGGTAGCGACGTCCACCGATGTCGACGGTCTGTCGGCGTCAGTCAGTGGCGTTGGTGCCGCCGACGCTCTCAGCAGGCCATGACCGGCCCGTCCTAGGAGTTGCCGTGACCGACCCCGACACCCCCAGTGGGGCGACCTACGCCTCGGCCGGCGTCTCCATCGAGGCTGCCGACCGGGCGATCGACCTGATGAAGACCTGGGTCTCGAAGGCCAGCCGACCCGAGGTGATCGGCGGGCTCGGCGGTTTCGCCGGCTTGTTCGATGCCTCGGCACTCACTCGCTACACGCGGCCACTTCTGGCCACGTCCACCGACGGGGTCGGCACCAAGGTCGCTATCGCGCAGGCCCTCGACGTGCACGACACCATCGGGATCGATCTGGTGGCCATGGTCGTCGACGACCTCGTGGTCTGCGGCGCGGAGCCGCTCTTCCTCACCGACTACATCGCCTGTGGCCGCGTCGAGCCCGAGCGGATCGCCGCCATCGTCAAAGGCATCGCCGACGGGTGTGTGCAGGCCGGCTGCGCGCTGATCGGCGGCGAGACGGCCGAGCACCCGGGGTTGCTCGATCCCGACGAGTACGACGTCGCGGGCGCCGCGACCGGGGTGGTCGAGGCGGACCGGCTCCTCGGGCCCGGCCTGGTGCGACCCGGCGACGTCGTCGTGGCGATGGCGGCCTCGGGGCTGCATTCCAATGGCTACTCCCTCGTTCGGCACGTGTTGCTCGACACCGCCGGCTGGGCGCTCGAGCGCCATGTCGACGACCTGGGCACCACTCTTGGTGAGGAGTTGCTCACCCCGACCACCATCTATGCGCGGGCCTGTCTGGCGCTCGCCGCCGAGACGCGCACGCACGCGATGTCGCACGTGACCGGCGGCGGCCTCGCGGCCAACCTCGAACGCGTACTCCCCGTCGAACTCTCGGTGCGGATCGACCGAGGCACGTGGACCCCGCAACCGATCTTCGACGTCGTCCGACGCGTGGGTGCGGTCGCCCAACCCGACCTGGAGCAGACGCTGAATCTCGGGGTGGGCATGGTCGCTCTGGTGGCTCCTGAGGACGCGGATCGGGCGCTGACAGTGCTGGGGTCGCACGGTCTCGCGGCCTGGGTGGCGGGCGAGGTGGTCGCCGCTGCCCCCGGCGACGGCGGTCGAGTGCACCTGGAAGGGCAGTATCCCGGCTGGTGAGGCCAAAGATTGTCGGCGAATTGTGGGACCTGACATGCGGGAACACCCAACCACCGGGTAGCGTTGGCGTCACGAAACTACTTTGACCATTCAGACCGGGAGCCTGTTTCACCGACAGTCCCGGCCAGACGTGCGAGGGGGTCGACCCTATGGGGCGCGGCCGAGCGAAGGCCAAGCAGACGAAGGTCGCCCGCGACCTGAAGTACCGCACTCACGAGACGGACTTCAGTGCGCTTGCGAAAGAGCTGCATGGCGACAAGCCAGAGATCGACACCGACTCCCTCGAGGAGCCTGACGAGTGGTCGGACTACGCCGACCCTCGCTATCGCACTTGACGCTGGTGGTCGGAGCCCTGATCAGCACCTCGTCAGGGCACGCCCCCGGCCTCCAGTCGCTGACGAGCCACGAATCTGAAGCGATCGCCCCGGAAGACCGATCGGGTCCACTCGACCGGTGTGCCGGCCACGTTCCAGGCCGTTCGGTGGATCAGCAGCATCGGTAGACCCGTGTCGACTCCGAGCAGTTCCGCCTGTGCGGGGTCGGCCAGCGCTGTTTCCACCGTGTCCTCGACGGTGTCGAGTTCGACGCCGTAGACCTCTCGCAGCGCGCGATAGAGCGACCCCCCGCCGGCCAATTGCTCGGCGAGCCCGGGGAGTGGTCCCGGCAGGTGCGCCACCTCGTGGGCGATCGGTTCGTCGGCCGCGGTCCGGAGTCGCTCCACCCGGAGTACGGTCGATCCCTCCGGGATCTGGAGCCGCGCACAGATCTCGCTTTCGGCCGGGACCTCCGCGATGTCCAGCACCACGCTGCCCGGCCGCCACCCTTCCGACGTCAGGTCTTGGGAGAACGACGTGAGCTGGCGGACCTGCATCAACTTGGGGGGCGCCACGAAGGTGCCGCGGCCTTGGGTGCGTTCGAGCCGACCGTCCGCGACGAGTTCCGCGATGGCTTGACGCACGGTCGTTCGCGACGTCGCGAAGCGCGCCGCCAACTCACGCTCCGTGGGCACCGCGCTCCCTGGAGCCAGGTCGGCCATCAGTGTGCTGATCTCACCCTTGACTGCGTAGTACTTCGGCACCTTCACGTGGCCAGGCTAGCGGATATTGGCATAGACCAATAACGTCGAGGGGGTTGCGCTCCCACATTGGTCTATGCCAATATTCCTGAAAGGTCTAGACCAATAGGCCGTCGAGAGACCGACGAGAGCGGATCGAACCGTCGACCGCGAGGAGGAGTGCCATGACCACCACGACAGCCGCCGCAAGGCCGAGACAGTCTCGGCTGCGCATCCCCGGCTTCGCCCAGCTGCAGCGACTCGGCAAGAGTCTGATGCTCCCGATCGCACTGCTGCCGGCCGCGGGCATCCTGCTCCGGCTGGGGCAGCCGGACCTCTTGGGCAAGGTCGACGCACCCGTGATCGGAGCCTTCTTCGAGGCGATGAGTGCGGCGGGCGGGGCGATCTTCGCCAACCTGCCGTTGCTCTTCGCCGTCGGCGTGGCCATCGGATTCGCCAAGAAGGCCGACGGATCCACGGCACTGTCGGCCGTGGCCGGATATCTGGTCATCGACGCCGTCTTCGCTTCGATGTCACCGGTCGTGCTCGACGGAGTGACCGACACCGCGGGCAACCAGGCGACCATCAACTACAGCGTGTTTGCGGGCATCGCCGTCGGGTTGATCACCGCGTGGTTGTTCGACAGGTATCACAACATCCAGCTGCCGGCCTACCTCGGATTCTTCGGCGGGCGCCGATTCGTCCCGATCGTCGTGTCGCTGGCCAGCTTGTTCCTGGGCTTCGCGTTGAGCTACTTCTACCCGTTCTTCAATGCCGGGCTGACGTCGGTGGGCGAGTTCATCGGCGGTGCCGGCGCACTCGGCGCCTTCGTCTACGGCTTCGTGAACCGGATGCTCATTCCCATCGGACTCCACCACATCGTCAACACCTACGTCTGGTTCATCTACGGCGACTACGAGGGCGCCGATGGCGTCGTCACCGGCGAGCTCACCCGGTTCGCTGCTGGCGACCCGAGTGCTGGACTGCTCACGGCCGGTTTCTACCCGATCCTGATGTTCGGTCTGCCCGGAGCGGCGCTGGCGATGATCCACGTCGCCAAGGCCCGCCAGCGCAAGCTAGCGGTCGGCATCTTGTCAGCGGCCGGTCTGACCGCGTTCCTCACCGGAGTCACCGAACCCCTGGAGTTCGCGTTCATGTTCGTGGCGTTCCCGCTCTATGTGATCCACGCCCTGCTCACCGGACTGTCGCTGTCGATCGCCTACCTGCTCGACATCCATCTCGGGTTCTCGTTCTCGGCCGGCCTGATCGATCTGCTGCTCTATGGCACCGCGCCGGCCGCGAAGAACGTCCCGCTGCTGGTCGGCATGGGAGTGGTGTTCTTCGTGCTCTACTACGTCATGTTCCGCTACGCGATCCTGCGGTGGAACATGCGCACCCCCGGTCGCGAACCCGACGACGAGTTCGACGCCGAGCAGGCCGCCAACCTCACCGACGGTCCGAGCGGCGTCACCTCCTCGGGCGGCGGTACCGCGGTGGCCACCCGGCCTGAGCACCGCAAGGCCGAGCAACTCATTGCCGCCTTCGGTGGGCGCGAGAACCTCCTGAATGTCGACGCGTGCATCACCCGTCTGCGGATCGAGGTGGCCGACAAGGACGCCGTCGACAAGGCGCGGCTCAAGGCGCTCGGTGCGGCTGGAGTGATCGAGGTGGGCAACAACGTGCAGGCCATCTTCGGCACCCAGGCCGATGCGCTGAAGAGCGACATCAATGCCGCTCTCGAGCATGCCCCGACCGTGGTCGACGCTCCCGCGCCGGCGGAGCCGGCCTCGTCCGTCACACCCAAGGCGACAAGCGGGGCCGTGACCGATGTCGCCGCCCCGGTTCGGGGGCGGACCGTGGCGCTGCGTGACGTTCCGGACGCCACTTTCGCCAACGGGCTCGTGGGCCACGGTTTGGCGATCGACCCGCCCCACGAGATGGTCGACGCGGTGGCGCCAGTGGCCGGCCGAATCCTGAAGCTCTGGCCGCACGCCTACGTCGTCATGACCGACGATCAGGTCGGCGTGCTCGTTCACCTGGGCCTCGACACCGTCCAACTCAAGGGCGAGGGGTTCACCGTGCACGTCACCGAGGGAAGCCAGGTGGCCGTCGGTGACACTGTGATCACGATGGACGTGCCGGCGGTGGCGGCGACGGGTCGCAACCCGATCGTTCCCGTCGTCGTGATGGACGCGAAGGCCGAGCAACTCATCCTCGCCGACGCCGATGCCGAGGTGGCGGCGCTCGACGCGCTGTTCACCGTCACCCGCTGATCCAGGTGGTGGGCCGGGATGCTCCCGGCCCACCACCACCCAAACGAAAGGGGTCTCCCGTGGAGATCGTCATCGCCAACGACGCTGAAGAGATCGGTCGGCTCGCCGCGGACGCGATCGTGGCACTGTTGCGCGACCGTCCCGACGCCGTCCTCGGCCTCGCGACCGGTTCATCGCCGCTGTCGATCTACGACGAGCTGGCGACCCGCTGCGCGGCCGGAGAGGTGTCGTTCGCTCAAGCCCAGGCCTTCACCCTCGACGAGTACGTCGGACTCGCCGCAGAGCATCCCGAGCGCTATCGCAACGTGATCGATCGCGACTTCACTCGACGGGTCGACATCGATCCCACCGCGGTGCATGGACCCGATGGTCTCGCCGACGACATCCCGGCCGCCTGCGCGGCCTACGAGCTGGCGATCGCCGAGGCGGGCGGCGTCGATCTCCAGATCCTCGGGGTCGGCACCGACGGACACATCGGCTTCAACGAGCCTGGCTCCTCCCTGGCCTCGCGCACCCGGATCAAAACACTGACCCGGCAGACTCGTCTCGACAACGCCCGCTTCTTCGATGACGACCTTGACGCCGTACCGACGCACTGCCTCACGCAGGGTCTGGCCACCATCATGGCCGCTCGACACGTCGTGCTCGTCGCGACCGGCCAGGGGAAGGCACAGGCGGTGCATGAGTTGGCCGAGGGGGCGGTCAGTGCCCTGTGGCCGGCGACGATTCTGCAGCATCATCCGCATGTCAGTGTCTTGGTCGACGAGGCGGCAGCCAGTCGGCTGCAACTCGGCGGGTACTACCGGGAGACCTACCTGGCCAAGCCGAACGGGCAAGGACTGTGACCGTCGATCGCGCGGGGCAGGCCGACAGAAGGAGACAGCATGCTGATCACCGCTGAGTGCATCGTCACCGGAGACGACGTGCTGCGCCCCGGGTGGGTCGAGATCGCCGACGGCCGGATCGCTGCCGTCGGCGAGGGCATGGCCCCGCGTCCGGCCGACGTGGAACTGGGGGCCGCAACGGTCGTGCCGGGCTTCGTCGACATCCACGTCCACGGCGGCGGCGGCGCAGCCTTCTCGGACGCTACCGAGGCGGCCACCCGCGCTGCCGTCGCGTTCCATCGTCGCCACGGCACGACCTCGATGATGGCGTCACTGGTGTCTGCTTCCCCTTCCGACCTGCTGGGGCAAGTCGAGGTCCTCGCCGACCATGTGCAGGAGGGACCCTTGCTCGGTCTTCACCTCGAAGGCCCTTGGCTGTCGCCTCGTCGCTGCGGTGCCCACGAACCGTCGGCGTTGCGCACTCCCGATGTCGCCGAGGTCGATGCCCTGTTGGCGGCCGGCCGTGGAACGATCCGGATGGTCACGCTCGCCCCCGAACTCGAGGGAGCGATGGCAGCGATCCCGCGGATCGTGGACGCCGGGGCCGCTGCTGCTGTCGGGCACACCGACGGCTCCTACGACCAGGCCCGCGCCGCCGTCGACGCAGGAGCCACGATCGCCACACACCTGTTCAACGCCATGCGCCCGGTGCACCACCGTGAGCCGGGCCCGGTCGTCGCGCTGCTCGAGGATCCCCGGGTCACGGTGGAGATGATCACCGACGGAACGCACCTGCACCCCGCCCTCTATCGAGAAGTCGCTCGTGGCTCCGGATTCGACCGGGTCGCGCTTGTCACCGATGCAACGGCAGCTGCCGGGATGCCGGACGGGGCCTATGAACTCGGAGCACTGGCGGTCGAGGTCGTCGACGGCGTTGCCACGCTGGCCGGAACCGACACCATTGCCGGGAGCACGGCGACGATGGACCAAGTGTTCCGATTTGCGGTGACTCATAGTGGGCTCGACCACGACGCCGGCCTGCTGGCCGCAGTGCGTCAGTCATCGATCATCCCTGCTCGCGCGGTGGGTCTGCACGAGGTAGGGATCGTCGTCGGCGCTCGGGCCGACCTGGTCGTCCTCAGCGACGAGTTGTTGGTCGATCGGGTGCTCTGCGATGGGGACTGGGTGGACTGTGCGCGCTGAGTTTCCCGACGCTCAACGCGCGTGGGTGCCGAGCCAGAAGTGTCTGAGTCGCCCGATCTCGTGGATGCGACGCTCCGCGATTCGGTCGGCGGCCGCCGACGGTGGCACTCCCTCGTCGGCGGCGACGGCGAAGATCTGGCGCGTGGTGTCGAAGATTCCGGCCGCTCGCTGCCGTGCCCGCTCGAAGACGAAGCCCTCCAATTCGTCGGCCACCTGGATCAACCCGCCGGAGTTGACGCAGTAGTCCGGGGCGTAGCACACGCCGCGGTCGGCAAGCACCTTCTCGATCCCAGGATGCGCGAGCTGGTTGTTGGCGGCCCCGCACACGATGCGGGCCGTGAGTTCGGCGGCGACGCCATCGGTCAGGGCGCCACCCAGCGCACACGGGGCGTAGACGTCGAGGTCGGAGTGCAGGAGTTCGGCACGAGATGCGCTCACCCGGACGTCGGGGTACGTCGCGCTCAGTCGCTGCAAGGCGGCTGGGTTGGTGTCACTGACGACCACCTCGGCGCCCTCCTTGACCAGGTGCTCGACCAGATGGGAGCCCACCTTGCCGACGCCTTCGATGCCGACCCGGCGGCCGCTCAGCGAGGGCGAACCCCACACGCTTTCCGCCGCAGCGCGCATCCCCTGGAAGACGCCGAACGCGGTCAAAACCGAGCTGTCCCCAGCTCCACCGTGGGCTTCGGTGCGGCCGGTGACGAAGGCGCACTCGCGGGCCACGACATCCATGTCCGGCGAGTAGGTGCCCACGTCGCAGGCGGTGATATAGCGCCCGCCGAGGCTCTGCACGAAGCGACCGTAGGCACGCAGCAGGGCCTCACTCTTGAGCTGAGCGGGGTCGCCGATGATGACCGCCTTCCCTCCGCCGAGGTCGAGGCCGGCCAGCGCCGCCTTGTAGGTCATCCCACGTGACAGATTCAGGACGTCGGCCAGGGCCTCTGCGGTCGAGGAGTAGGGGTAGAAGCGAGTGCCGCCGAGCGCGGGTCCGAGGGCGGTGGAATGAATCGCGACGATCGCGCGGAGTCCGGAGTCGGGGTCGTTGCAGAAGACGACCTGCTCGTGCTCACTCGCGGCGTCGAAGGTGTCGACCGGGACGGGGTCCGGGGTGGATGCGGGCATGGTGTGCCTCCTTGGCGCTCTGAGCGTCGCGTGGGTGACGGCGCTGGGCGACGGTCAACAGGGGTGGTGTGACCGGCGTCTCCTCCAGAGTAATCCCCCGCCGCGCGGCCGCGGGCACCTCCCTCCGCGGGGGATCGGGGTGGGGGGTCAGGTGAGGGTGCGGGCCAAGGTGAAGGAGGCCCCGGCAGCGACGGCGAAGATCACCACGAAGACGGCGACGAGACGCAGCGCGCGAGCCAGCGTTGAGCGCCGCGGGGTGGGGGCCGGGGTGGAACTGGGAGGAGGCCCCGGTTCGGACTGAACACCGGCAGTGCCCGGCTCTGGGGCGGCCGGCCCGGCGACGTGCGGGCTTGGTGAGAACGCCGTGGGGGACAACGGACTCGCCACGCCAGCGGTTCGGGCGGCGAACTCGGTGCGCGCGGGCAGGAGCAGGGTCGGGTTGGCCCCGGCGGTGACGGCTCGCAGGGCCTCGGTGAAGTCGGTGACTCTGCTCCAGCGCTGCTCAGGATCGACAGCCACCGCGCGGAGGATGACCTCGTCCACACCCGGCGGAAGGGCGCCGAAGGTCGACGGTGGTGGCGGTTCGGTGGCCTGCGCCAGCGCGGAGATCTCGCCGGCTCGGATCAGGTGACCGCTCAACAGTTGATAGGCCACCGCCCCCAGGGCGTGCACGTCTGCGCGCTCGTCGATGCCGCCCCCCGTGGCCTGCTCCGGGGCCATATAGGAGGGGGTGCCGACCACCTGCGTGAGACCGCTGGCGTGCAACATCGCCTTGGCGACGCCGAGGTCGGCGACCATCACCCGTATGCCCCCGTCATCGTCGGGGTCGCTCGTGAGCAGCAGATTGGCGGGTTTGATGTCGCGGTGGATGACCCCCTGGCTGTGCAAGCGCGCCAGCCCCCGGCCCGCTTGATGAATCAACCGCACCGCCTGGCCCAACTCGATCGGCTGGTCGCTGGTCACCAGATCGCCCACGGTGCCGCGGTCGGCGTAGGTCATGACGAAGTACGGTCGGCCGTCGGTCTCGCCGATGTCATGAACCCGGACCACGTGATCTGAGTCGGCCCGCCGGAGGATCCGCGCTTCTTCCACGAACCGCTCGCGGATGTCGATGCGCTCGGCCCAGTTGTCGGCCAGCGCCTTCACCGCGACCTGGGATTGAAGCTCGGGATCGCGATAGAGCCACACACTGGCGAAGCCGCCGACGCCGAGGCGGCGCACTCGGGTCAGTCGGCCGAGGGACTCCGGAAGCGCCACCCTGGGTATTCTGCCCGAGACACATCCGATCGGGAGGAGTGGAGCACGTGACAGATGCGTGGCCCGACGACCCCGAGATCGATCTGGAGTCGCTGGCGCGAGACGCCGGCGCCGGTGACACGGAGGCCATGGACCGGCTGCTCGCCGCCATTCAGCCCCGTGTGCGCCGCATCACCGGCCGCATGCTGTTGTTCCCCGAGGACGCCGAAGAAGCGACCCAGGACGCCCTGTTGGCGGTGGCCACCAAGCTCGGTGGCTTTCGAGGCGACAGCCGCTTCACGACCTGGCTGCACGCGGTCGCATCCAACAGCGCTCGCGCGACCTACCGCACGCTGAAACGACGTTCGCCCGAGGTCGGGGGCGACGATCCCCCGCCGGCAATCGATCCCCGGACGACCTCTGTGATCGCCGGCAGCCGGCTCGACCTGCTGGAGGCGCTGGATTCGATCGGCGCCGACCACCCTGAGTTGGTCGAGCCCTTGGTGCTGAGGGACGTGCAGGAGTTGGACTACAACGAGATCGCCCGGCTGCTCGGGGTTCCGCTCGGCACCGTGAAGTCGCGCATCCACACCGCCCGCAAGCGGGTGCAACCCCTCCTCAAGGTCTCCGGCTGACCGACGGCCGCTCCCGGAGATCGAGCTTGTCGAGTTCGGGCTCCCGTGGGGTCTCGACAGGCTCGACCGGCGGCGCGTCTCAGGCGACTTCCTGGTGATCGAGCTTGTCGAGATCGGGCGTCTCGGGGTGCTCTCGACGGGCGACTTCCTGGTGATCGAGCTTGTCGAGATCGGGGGCGGCGGGGGTGGTCTCGACAGGCTCGACCGACCTCGACATCGGGCTCCCGGGGGTGGTCTCGACGGGCTCGACCGACGGGCGGCAGCTACTCCGAGCGCATGATCACCACGTCTCCGTGCGTGCCGTAGCCGAGGAGCGTTCCGCCCATGGGTGCCCCGTTGAAGCCGATCAGCAACCACCCGTCACCGTCGCTCTCGGCTACGAGCGAGGGCCACGGCAGGTTAGTGGGGTAGGGCGCGTCGAGGGCGCCCAACTCCGCCAGGTCGAGGTCGAACACCGGGAAGCGGGCGCGCTGCCCGCGTCGCCCGTCCCGGCCGTCACTGGCCAGCACCCGCCAACCGGCGTCGCATTCGGATCACGGTGGTGCCCTCGGTGGCCTCTCGCTGCGGATCTGCGGCTCGCAGGTGGAGTCGGTCGAGGCTCGGGCCTTCGGCGATCGCCGGCCCGAAGGAGAAGAACTTGCGGGCCGTCACGAAACCGACCAACCAGGCGTCGCCGTCGCGGACCAGGTGCGGATCCCAGACTCCCACCGACGTGAGTCCGTCTGTCGGCAGCCGCAACCAGTCAGTGTCGAGAGTGTGCCTGCCGCTGGTCAGGTCGGCGTCGGTGGTGGCGAGGGTGGTTGCGACCCGCGCCGTTCGGTCGGCACGGTCGAAGTCACCCCAGCGTGCTCGTGGCCACCAGCCAGCGGTCACCGTCGCGGACCAGGTGTGTCGCGTGATCTCCGAAGACGCCCGGCCGGTTTGGCCGCCGGAAGAAGATGTCCGCGGTGTGCCGGAGGGTCAGGTGGGTCGGCTCGAGCAACCAGATGCCGGTGTGCGCGGTGTCGAAGAATCCGGGGCCGGCGTGGGTGGCGCTCAGTAGCAGCTCACCGTTCAGCCAGACCGGCCGACCGTCGGCATGAGTCACCGCACGGAGGTCGCGCAGCCCCAATTGCCCGAAGCCACCGGCCAGAACCGAGCCGATGGGGGGCGGCGAAGCTCCCTGCCAGTCATACCCGGCCGTCAACTGGCTCAGCTGCTCCTCGTCGCGCACTAGCGCAGCTGGAAGGGAGGTACGCCCTCGGGCGAACCAGTCCGTTCCCTCGCGCGACCAGATGGTCACCTGGCGGCCGGTCAGAGTCAGCGCGACGGCCGCGACGGGACCACGTTGCGCGGAGTGGCGCCGACTGCGTCGCGACCTGCGGCGACCGTCGACCGTGGTCTCCACGCTGAACCGTCGGCCGTCGTAGCGCCCAGCAAGCTCGAGTCCCGGGGCACTCCACGACAGCCGGAGCTCACCGTCGAACGAGGAGCCGTCAAGGCCGACCTCGATTGCTGCGAAGGCCGCCGGCTGGGGGAGCGGATGACTCTTCCGGGCGGGGGCTAGCTGGGTGCCGAAATCCTGTACCCAGTGCTCGCCGACGGGCGACACGAGGGCCACCTGGCGTCGCTTCGCAACGATCTCGAACCGTCCCCACACGGGAGCGAGTCTGACAGGTGGAGCACTCGTCATGAGCAGGGTCGCGTTGCCGTCAGTCGGCCACCTTCACCGGCTGGCCACCCTCACTCGCGGTAGGCCACCCAGGCGGCCTGCATCCGCGCCGCTTGGCCCGAGCTGAACTCGACCATGCAGGCGTCGTCGCTGTAGTCCATGAAGTTGGTGATCGGGTCGAGCCCGGGAGCCGTGCACGTGTCGCGCCCGGTCGGGCAACCGAAGGCGGGGGACGCTTCGGGTGGAGTGTCGGAGACGTAGTCGCCGTTGCCGGAGCAGCCGCCCTGAAAGGTGTGAAAGAGGTTCAGCCAGTGACCGACCTCGTGCGTGGCTGTGTCTCCGAGGTTGTACGGCGCGGCGCTTCCGCCGGGCAACGACTCATCCAACAACACCACTCCATCGGAGGACGTGAGCCGCTTGCTGGGGAAGGTGGCCCATCCCAGCAGGTCGTTGCCGAGGTCGGCGGTGTAGACGTTGAGATCGGCCATCGTTCCCTGGCGCAGCGACCGTTTCATCTGACGCTCGGCTCGTGAGCCGTTGGTGAGCCCGTTGTACCAACTGGCGTTGTCGGTCACGTCGGTTCCGGCCAGCGAGAAGGAGAACCCCGTTCCCGCGTAGGCGTTGCTGAGCACGGAAATCTGACTGGCGATCTGACCAGCGGACACTCGGCCCTTCGAACCGTCGGTGATGACGTGGAAGTAGACGTCGATGGTGGCGGGGGTGAAGGCTCCGCCGGGCCCCTTCTTGGCCAGTTGGCCCTTGGCGTTGAGGCTGAGACCCTTCGCGCTCGCCGCCTTGACGAGAGCGGCCTGGTTCGCGCTCGCCTGGGCGGCGGTGAGGTCGTTGACGTCCTTCGCGACTCCCGTCCCTCGCCCCGCGGAGTGGCTGACACACACGCTCATCGTGTCGTCGACGGGCCTTGCGGTGGCAGCTGGTGCGGTGGCGACCAATCCGGCGGTGATCAGCAGGGTCGACGCGACCACCGCGGGTCGGAGCAGGCGTGAGTGCATGACGGCCTTTCTCGAAGGGGTCCCGGGACCCTGCGAACTGTACACATGCGGAGCGTGTGTCAAACAGGTTGCCGGGAGCCGAAATCCGCTCTCGTCACCGAGGGTCCCCAGAGCCCTGAGAGACGCCGTAGGGCCCGCACCCCATCCACGAAGGAGGTGTGCGGGCCCTGCGGTTGCTTGTGGGCAGGGGCGGGGTCGAACCGCCGACCTTCCACTTTTCAGGCGGACGCTCGTACCAACTGAGCTACCTGCCCAAGCGCGGGAAACCTTACAGGAGACGCCCGGCCCGAATGAAACCCGGGCGCGACCACTGAGACGCGTATGGGGCCACCCTCGCGGAGAACGACCGTGGCCGGGTTTGGGCGCCACCCGAGCCCACCCCTATGCTTGGCGCCAGTGTCTGGCCCCCATCGTCTAGTGGCCTAGGACGCCGCCCTTTCACGGCGGTAGCACGGGTTCGAATCCCGTTGGGGGTGCAATTGCATGGAGCTCGGCGTCGGCTCAGCGAGAAGTTGCCGTGCGTGCGCGGTAGGCCGCGACATGAGCGCGGTTGCCGCAGCCGGACTCGCAGTATTGCCGGGAGCGGTTGCGGGAGAGATCAACGAGGACGTGGTCGCAGTCCACTCCTGCACAGACTCGAAGACGGTCCAGCTCGCCGGAGCGGATCACGTCCACGAAGGCCATGGCGGCCTCGACGGCGATCCTGTCGGCCAGTGGCGCCGTGGCGTCGGTGGCGTGCAGGTGCCAGTCCCATTGGTCGTGTTTGACCAGCTGCGGCAAGGCTCTCGCCTCGGAGAGGAGTCCGTTCACCGTCTCGGCCACCTGGTCCTCGGTGGTGAACCACAGGCTGCGCAAGACCGGGCGAAGCTCGCGCACAGCCTGCAGCTCGACCTCGTTGTTGTCGCGGCGGCCCGAGAACTCCCACCGTTGCAGGAACGCGTCGAGTTCGGTGAGCGTGGTCAGCTCGTCCGAGCCTCCCTCATCGGCGGTGTTGACCAACGCCGCGGTGGTCGCAAGCGAGATTTCCGTGTCAGGGGCAAACGGCATTTTGACTCCTGACGTCAGCAAACCCTAGTGTCACGAGCGTAACGCATTTTGCTCGTGACAGTGGGGAGGGATCGTGGCGGCAACACCGATGGGACGCAGAGACGCAGGAGCTGTGTCGACTGCCGGCATGGGGCTGGTGCTGGTCTCAGCGGCGATGTTCGCCACCTCGGGCACGCTGGCAAAAGGTCTTCTGGAGGTCGGGTGGTCCCCAGCCGCCGCGGTGACGGCACGACTCACGGTGGGTGCGCTGCTCATGGTCGCCCCCACCCTGGTCGTCATGCGTGGTCGCTGGGCGGCCGCACGCGGCAGCGTCGGTCTGGTCACTGTCTACGGTCTGGTGGCGGTGGCGGGTTGTCAGCTGGCCTACTTCAACGCGGTCAGGACGCTGTCGGTGGGGGTAGCCCTGTTGCTGGAGTACTTGGCGCCCGTCCTGGTTGTCGCGTGGATGTGGGCGCGGCATGGCCAGCGTCCGCGTGCCTGGACGCTGGCGGGACTGGCTCTGGCGGTGGCCGGGCTGGTGCTCGTGCTCGATTTGGGCTCCGGTGTACGTGTCGACGTCGTCGGTGTCCTCTGGGGACTCGGCGCCGCGTGCGGATTGGCCAGCTACTTCGTGCTCTCGGGCCGGGAGAGCGCCGACGTCCCGCCGATCGCCCTCGCGGGCGGGGCCATGGTCGTGGCGGCAATCGTGCTGGGACTGGCTGGGGTGACCGGGGTGGTGCCCATGACGGCGAAGCTCAACAACGTCGTCCTGGCCGGCCACGAGCTGAGCTGGCTGGTGCTGGTCGCCGGCCTGGGGGTGTTCTCGGCCGCTGTTGCCTACGCCACGGGGATCGCCGGCACTCGCCTCCTCGGCGCTCGCCTCGCCTCGATGCTCGGGTTGAGCGAGGTGCTCTTCGCGGTGCTCATTGCCTGGCTGTTGCTCGGCGAACTCCCGGTCTCCATCCAGTTGGTTGGCGGGGGGCTGATCATTGCCAGCGTCATTGCCGTCCGCTACGGAGACTCGCGCGCCGTGCCCGTCGATCCCCTGCCTGCCGCCGAAGGTCACTCGCTAGCCATCGCTTCTGCGTATCGTCGCTGACGCGCCTCCAGCGGGATGAGCCACAAGTTGGCGTCGCCGCTATCGCACCACGATGGGGACGCGTGCCCACCCACCATTGGGTGCTGACTCCCGAACGGCCGGCCTATCCGGGGCTGGTTCGATCCAACAGGTCCTCGCCAACAGCTCTTCCAGCATGACCCGAAGCTCCATCAGGGTCAGTGCCCGGCCGGGACAGGCATGGGGTCCGATGCCGAACACCAGGTTGGCCGCGGAGTTCCTCCGTGGGTCGTACCGGTCGGGATCGGCGAATACCAAGGGATCTCGGTTCGCTGCGGTCCAGTTCAGGAGGACCTGAGTGCCCTCGGCGATGGTCTCTCCACCGAGAGGGGCTTCGCAGGTCGCGACGCGCCGGTTGGCGACGAAGGGATCGTCGATCCGTAGGATCTCCTCCACTGCGGTTGACAGTTCCCGCCGGTCTCCTGCGTGAGCCAGCGTGCGCAGGTCCCGCTGAATCGCCGGGTGTGTGGCCACGAAGTGAACGATGACGCCAACCGATGTGGCGAGCGAGCCTAGGTCGCCTGCGGTCCAGTTCCGGAGGATCGACACGACCTCTTCGTCGGTCAGCGATCGCCCGTGCACGGTGTCGTTCATGAGTTCGCCGGTGACGTCGGTGGGCGGGGCGTCACGGCGGGCATCGAGGAGCGCGTGGATGATGCGGTCGAACCTCTCAGCGACTTCTCTGGTCTGGTCGCCGTTGCCCGATCTCGTGGCCGCGTGGTTGTCCCGGATCCACTCGACAAGTTCCTCTTCGATATCGGGTGGCCAGCCCAGCCAGGAAGACTGTGAACGCACAGCGAACGGGACACCGATGCCCGCGATGGTCTTCACCGTGACACCACGGGGGAGGCCGTCGACGATGGCGGCCGCGTGACCACGGCACTGACTCTCTTCACGCGCCACGCGGTCGTCGGTGAGGTAGCGGTCCACGACGGCCCGGAAGGCGGCATGCTCCGCGCCATCGAGACTGTTGGGGATCGCACGCCGAGCGGAGACCCCGCTGGAGAACGTGACCGGATCGGTCGCCGCCGCGACGACTTCCGCGTGGCGCAGGATCACCCATCGTCCATCTTCCCGAACCAGAGCGCCTTGGGCGCGCAGTGCGTCGAAGGCGGATCGTGCGTCATCCCGGCTGTCGCTATGGTCGGTCTCGACCGGATCTCCCACAACGGTTCCTTTCAGGATCAACGCACGTCAACCGGCGCTCTGTTCCGCCACCGCGCCCTGGCTTCGTGAGCGTGAGGCGACGTCGGCCTCGGAGCAGAATCCCGTTCTGCGTCGCTTGAGACACACCAGACCGAGCAGCGAGCCGGCGGCGTCGACGACGGCCAGGCGGCGGAGTCCTCGATCGATCAGCAGGTCCTGCACGACTCCGGTCGGTGTCTCCGGTGACACGGTCCGGCCGGACAGCGTCGACCAGGACAGTGCCGGTCCTTCACTCCCCGCGGGCGGGAGGTCGGTGCGCGTGAGGGTGCCTCCGAGCCTGCCGCCCTCGGTCAACAGCACCATGTGCACGTGGTCGTTGGACAAGGCTGCTCGGGCGTCGGCGATCGAGGCATGGATGGGCAGTGTCTTGGGGTGCCGGAGCATGACCTCACTGACCGCTGACACGGTCTCGGTCTCGGTCGTCATGCGAAGGTTGCCTCCCGATTCTTGAACCTGGTCCGATTGTGCCCGAGTAGGTCACAGTGTGCTGCGACGTCCTCGTCGCCGGGCCAGGTCGCGGCCCTGCCAGGTGGCGCTTACGACCGGGTGAGCCAGCGAACGACGTCCTCGGCCGTCCGAGCCTCAGGTTGCCGGGCGAGCGCGTGGGCTGACTCGAGATCGATGCCGAGAGTGACCAGCGCCGGTTCGACGTAGCCGTCGCGCCTGGTCTGGCCCAGGCCGACGTTGGCGGCCAGGGCATTGCACAGGCACTTGCGGCCCACGGTGTCCTCGATCGCGCCTCCCTTGCGCACGTACATCTGAGCCGGTTCGCCGGGGCAGCGATAGCCGATGTCGCCGTCCTCGTTCAGATACGGCGTCCGGAGGTAGCTGAGATCGCAGAGCCGGGGCCGTTCGTTGTAGACGCCTTCCTCAGACGCCGTTCCCGACAGTTGGGCGACCTTGAAGGGGAATCCGGTGGGAGAAGCCAAGGCATCGGTCCTCACCTCCAGTGTGTCCTCGGTCAGCTCGTCGAGTATCCGCGCTCGCAATTCGGACGTCAGGCCGGACTCGTCGGTGAGGGCGAACAGGGTGCCGATCTGGACCCCGGCCGCTCCTGCCGCGATCGCCTCGTCGAGCCGGTCAGGCGTGCTGTAGCCACCTGCGAGCCAGAAGGGCAGACCCAACGCCAAGATCTTCGTGAGGTCGACCTCGTCTCGCGGCCCGTAAACCGGCTGGCCCTCTTCGTCAAGAACAAGGTCTCCTCGCGGTGGTGCATTGTGACCACCGGCAGGAACGCCCTCCACGACAAAGCCGTCAGGACGCGTCGACTCAGTGCGCGACAGGTAGGAGGCCAGCATGGTGGCTGAAACAATGGCCAGGAATCGAGGTCGTCGCAGCTCCAGAACGGTGACGCCGAGCAGGTCCACCGGATCCAGCTCGACACGGTGGTCATGGTCGTCGCCGGCGACGACGACCCCGACGCTCCCCGCGCGTCCCTCGGCGAGGTCGGTCAGGAGCTTGGGGATCTCGCGAGGGATACCGGCGCCCATGAGTACATAGTCCACGCCGGCCAGGATCGCCCCGAAGGCAGCGGCAGGGGTGGCCATCTGCACCTTTTCAAGGTAGTTGATCCCGACGGCACCGCCCGTCTGGGAACTGCGCGAGTGCGCGTTGCACGTGACCGCCGGGGTCACCGTCTTGAAGTCGTCGTGCGACAACCACGTCCAGGGCGGTTCCGGAGACGACTCCGAGCTGTCCCGCTTCGGCGACGGCTCGCGCCAACTGCCAGGACGAGACCCCGACGCCCATCCCGCCCTGGATGATCCGGGGCAGCGATGTCGTCACCGACGTGACGCCTGTCATGCGCGTCGTCCTGCCGCCCGCACCATGCTCAGTCGCCATGATTCCGGCCCTCGCTGGAGGTATTCGATGGTGAAGGCGCCTGGTGCACGGTTTTCGAGTTGGGCCAGTAGCCGCACGGGATCGTGTGGGGCAACCAGAACGAGCCCGCGGCCGGGCGATACTCCGTCGAGCGCTCCGAAGATCGTCGCGTGGCGGATGGCGTGGGGGATCACCCGTGCGTCGAGTTCGGGCAGCACCGCCACGTCCTCTTCACCGCAGTCACAGGGTTGTCCTAGTGGGTCCACGTTGCCGGCGGGGTCGGTGCCGTGATCGCCGGCGCCGCCGACGAGCTCGTGCATAGTGCCCAGCAGCTCAGCGACGGACACGTCCGGTGACCCGGCAAGAAGCGGGAGGATCTGCTCATTCTCCTTGGCCAGGTGGGTCTCGAAGACGGCACGGAGCGCGCCGGCCGTGACGGCCGCCGTGACCGTGTCGGCGGCCCGCTCGAGGCTCTCGACGAGGCCGAGGATGACCTGGTGTTCGGCGAGCATCGCCTCAATGAGGAGCCGGCCCTCAGGCAACTGCGTCGCGGCCCGATAGAGCGTGCTTTCCTCCGCGAGCGCGTGCGGGACCAGCTCGGTGCGGCACCAGTTCACCAGGTCCGAGCGAACCTCCTCGTCCAGGGGGCGGCCGGCACGGGCGAGCGCGGCCAGGGACTCGACCTTGAACGCGAGGGCGCCCGCGAGTTCGGCGTGGTGATGCTCGACTGCCTCCGCGGCGCGGGCGTCGGCCTCGTCTGAAGCAATGACCAGGGCATCCTTGCCCGCAGCTGTGTCTGTGTCCATCTCGTTGACTCCTCGGCTCCTCCGGGCCGGCCCCCGGGGTGGTGGCCGCTACGTCATATTTACTACACTTGCCTCCGTGGAAAATAATCAGGCGACGGCGCGGGGCTACGGGCCGCGGAGCGGAGCACAGACCCGACCCCTGTCGGCAGCACGGACCGCGCTAGTGGACCGGCTGCGCGATCAGCCTGAGCCGCTGACTCTGGCGAGCCTGGTGACCGCGACGGGCCTCCACGAGAACACTCTGCGCGAGCACCTCGCTGCGCTGGTGCGTCGCGGCATGGTCCGCCGCCACCGGGCCGAATCCGTCGGTCGCGGACGACCGGCGTGGCTGTATGAGCTGGTCGACGGTGAGCCGTCCGGTTCCGAGTACGCCCGGCTCGCCGCGGCGCTGGCCGGCGCCATTGCCCGCACCCACGACGATCCCGGCCCGGTGGCGGCCGCCGCCGGTCAGGAGTGGGGCCGCGATCTGGCCCGCGACCGTGGAGCGGTCCCTCGCGCCCCACGAGACGCAGGTGAGGAGGTGCTGCGGCTTCTCGACGACCTGGGTTTCGCTCCCGAGCCCACTCATGAGGATCCGGCTGAAGTCCGCTTGACCCGCTGCCCCCTGCTCGAGGCAGCGCATCGGCACCCCGAAGTCGTATGCGCGGTGCACCTCGGCATCGTGCAAGGAGCCCTGAGCGAGTACGGAGCGGACCCTGCGGGGAGCGCGCTCGTGCCGTTCGCCGAGCCGGGGGCGTGCAGGCTCGTCCTCCCTCCGCGCGATGACGACCCCTCGTGAGAGGCCAGGCGGCTCGAGGCTTCTGGCCCTTGCGGGACTTGCCTGTGGTGGGCTGGCTGATCGCTGTCGTGGTCGTCACCCCCAGCTCGAAGGAGAGGAGACGGCAGTGAACGACGACCCCAGGACGGGAAGCACGTTGATCAGCACCCTGGCCAGATGGCAGGAGTTGGGCGGAGTCTGGCGCGTCAGCCATCGGGCCCCCTCGAGGATCACCGTGGAACTGCTCCGCTGCGACGCCGGCGAAGTGGTCGACCAGATCGGCTCCGGAGATCCCGAATGGCTGAGCCATCTGCACGACAGAGACAGCAGCTCGTCCTACTGAACCCACGCACGCAACGGACCGAGAACGCGGCCACGCAGACTGGTCGGTACGGGCGAACAGCGCTCGGGGAGGCGGTCCATGTCGGTCCGGTTCCCGATTGGGAGTCAGGTCGGGGATCGGATAGAGTTCCCACCGCCTGCTTATCAGGCGACAACCAGGCCCCGTAGCGCAGTTGGTTAGCGCGCCGCCCTGTCACGGCGGAGGCCGCGGGTTCGAGTCCCGTCGGGGTCGCCCTTCACTCGTTGGCCCCGGACCATTAGGTCCGGGGCCGACGTCGTTCTCGGCAATGCGCGGCCGGGCACAATGGCGTCGTGGGAGAAGAGTTGGCGGGCGAGGTGGCGGACGCCGAGTTCGAAGCCATGGTCGACGAGGCGCTGGATCGGATTCCTGCGGTGCTGGCCGAGTTGGTGACCAATGTCGTCGTCCTGATCGAAGCCGAGCCGCCGCCGGATGACCGAGACCTCCTGGGCTTGTACGACGGGGTGGACCTCACTCGTCGAGACAGCAGCTATGCCGGTGTGCTGCCGGACCGGATCACCCTGTTCCGGGGGCCTCTGCTGCGCCTGTGTGAGACCCGCGAACAGCTGAGGCGAGAGATCGAGATCACGGTGGTCCACGAGGTCGGCCACCACTTCGGCATCGACGACGACCGCCTGCACGAGTTGGGCTATTCCTGACGGAGTGGAGTGGAGTGGGAGTCGGGATGGGCATCGACCTGCGAGCTACGGCCAGGCCAGGACCAATCCGAGGCCAGCCATCGCGATGCACCCGGTGAGTGTGACCACGACGTAGATCGCCAGCCGCCGCCCACCCAGACCATGTGCCTGCACCGCGAAGGAGGAGTAGGTCGTCAGGCCGCCACACAGGCCCACGCCCCACAGGGCCAGCGCCGGACCCGCGACGGACAGTCCGGTGAGCAGCCCCAGGAGGAACGAGCCGGTCAGGTTGACCAGCAGGGTTCCCCGTGGCCAGCCCGTGTCGAGGTGATGGGCCGCGACCAGGCGGACGGCGCTGCCCACCGCTCCGCCCACAGCGGTGAGCAGCAGCCACGTACTGACGTCGCCGGTCACGCGTCGCCGTCCTCGGAGGCGAATTCCTCTTGGTCGGCTGGACGAACCAGGTGCGAGACAACGGCGACCGCGGCGAGTGCGGCGAGAAGCGTCACAACAACCCACGTCAACGCAACGGCCGCCTGAGTGATGGTGACCACGGTGTCGGGCCTGGCCAGCTGGACGGTTTGAACAGCATGGGCCGACATCGTCGTGAAGCCGCCGAGCAGACCGGGCCCAGCCGCCAACGCCAGCCAGCGTCGGCTCCGGATTGCGGCGACGGCTGGGAGCAACGCCAGAAGACCGGCGCCGACCACGTTGATGAGAAGGGTGGTGGCGGGAAAGCCCTGCGCGTCGGGGAAGGCATGGGTCAGCAACGCGCGCAGCAAAGCTCCGCACGCTCCGCCCAGCGAGGTGGTAGCAATCAAACTCAACGTGAGCGGTGGCGCGCTCCGTACCAGGATCGGGTCTGGAGAACTCGTCACGAGTGGGTGGTGATCCGCTCGTCCCCCGGGAAACGCTCGGGTGGATGGCCGCGCATCTGGCGCACGACCTCGTCGTACATCCAATGCTGGAGAACGGCCTGCTCAGGGGTGCGGGCCAAGCTCAACAGGCGCTCCGAGCGGCAGAACTCGTCGGCCAGGTCGAGGAGTTCTTTGAGGGAGGCGAAGACCTCCGGCGCGCGCTCGTTGGCGACCATGTCGAACTCGATGAAGTCGCGGCCGGCCATGGCCGCCTCAACCGCGGAAGCGACCAAGTCGGAGGCGATATAGGACTCGAACTCGGTGTAGAGGTCGACGAGGCTGGTGGCCAGCGGATAGGAATCGCCATGGTTGAGTGCGAGGAGGGCCAACTCGCGCCGCAGCTCGTGATAGTGCCGGCGGATGTCGGCCAACCGCGGCAGAGGGACGCCGATGAGTCTGATCGACACGACGTGGCCATCGACGGCTGACCCGCGCGGAGCCAGAGGTTCGAAGATCGAGCCCTCGGCTCGCTCCTGGCCGAGGTGGCGCGAGGGTTCCAACCAGACCATCTTCCCGCCATCGAGGGGCTGAGCGCCCCAGCGCTCCGCCGCCATGGACACCAAGGAGAGCCCGCGTCCGGTCGTGCGGAGTTCTTCGGCGGCGAAGGCGACCGCCTGGTGTGGCGGCACGGGGGAGCCGTCGAGCACCTCGAATCGAGGGTGCTCGGATGTCCCCCGGAGTCGCAGCATGAACGGCGGGTTGCCGTGCAGGAGGGCGTTGGCGACCAACTCCGACACCCCGATGCGGGCGCACTCGACGAGTTCTGGCCGTTCGAGCTGATGGCATGCCTCGGTGGCCCAGTGGCGCGCCGTCGTCACGGCACGGCCATCAGCGGCCAGGGGAAGCGACTGTTCGTGAAGCGTCAAAGAGCCAACCTGCGATGTAGGGAGTTCAGCGACTACTTTGTGGCCTACCCGTCGTGGTACGTGGTCAAACCTGGGCTCCACGGATTTCGCGGATCGGCCAGGTAAAGATATCTAAGCAAACGAGACCGACACCCGCATCCGATGCGGTCCTGACGAAGGGTTTGTCAGCACTAGTCGCTCCGCGCGACGATAGGGTCACGTTCGTGTGACGCAACCGACATTCGACTTCCGGAAGGCCTGGCCATGACCGCACCAGTCGCTGACAACCACCGGGTGGTGGTGATCGGCTCCGGCTTCGGTGGCTTGTTCGCCACCAAGACGCTCAAGCGGGCCGACGTCGACGTCACGCTCATCGCCAAGACGAGCCATCACCTCTTCCAGCCGCTGCTCTACCAGGTGGCAACCGGCATCCTGTCCCAAGGCGAGATCGCCCCGGCGACGCGCGAGATCCTGCGTCACCAGAACAACGCGCAGGTGTTGCTGGGCGAAGTCACCGAGATCGACCTCGAGGCGCGAACCGTGACCTCGCACGTGCTCAGCCGGGAACTGGTGACGCCCTACGACACCCTGATCGTCGCCGCTGGCGCCACCCAGTCCTACTTCGGCAACGACCACTTCGCCGGAGACGCCCCCGGGATGAAGTCGATCGACGACGCTCTGGAGCTGCGCGGCCGGATCTTCGGCGCCTTCGAGATGGCCGAACTGGCCGCCAGGCAAGGCGCCCCCACCGACGACCTGCTCACCTTCGTCGTGGTCGGGGCCGGCCCCACCGGCGTCGAGATGGCTGGTCAGATCGCTGAACTCGCCCGTCGCACTCTCAAACGGGACTTCCGGGCGATCAACACCGCCGCGGTGCGGGTGGTTCTGGTCGATGCGGCGCCGCAGGTCCTGCCGCCCTTCGGTGAGAAGCTGGGTGCCAAGGCACAGGCCGAACTCGAGGGCCTCGGTGTCGAGGTGATGTTGGGCGCGATGGTGACCGACGTCGATGAGCGGGGACTCGAAGCCAAGTTCTCCGACGGCCGGGTCGTGCGGATCGAGAGTGGCACGAAGATCTGGGCCGCGGGCGTCCAGGCCAGCAGTCTCAGCAAGACCTTGAGCGAGCAAAGTGGCGCAGCCCTCGACCGGGCAGGACGGATCGCCGTCAATGACGACCTGACCCTCCCGGGCTACCCGGAGGTGTTCGTCGTCGGCGACATGATCGCCCTCAAGAACCTCCCGGGCGTCGCCCAGGTGGCGATCCAGGGAGCGAAGTTCGTTGGCAAGGAGATCGAGCACCGGTTGAAGGGCAAGCCGAGTCAGGGTGAATTCAAGTACTTCGACAAAGGATCGATGGCGATCATCAGCCGGTTCAGCGCGGTCGCGATGGTCGGCAAGCTGAGGCTGACCGGGGTATTGGCCTGGATCGCGTGGTTGGCTCTCCACCTGGTCTACATCACAGGCTTCAAGAACCAGCTCACGGCGCTGGTGGGCTGGCTCAGCGCCTTCGTCGGACGAGGCAGCTCCGAGCGCACCACCACCGAGCAGCAGATCTTCGGTCGCGCGGCGCTCAAGCGGCTCAGTGGAGGGGCGTCCGATCTGGTCAGCGATCCCGAAATGTATGACGCCGCCCGCGAGCTGGTCGAGACCACCAAGCGCACCGAGGCTGACGACCAGGCGCGCCGCGAGGAGTTGGAGGCTCAGGCAGCCGAGCAGACCCGCCGCTCCGATGCGCGCTGATCGTGGCGCCAGCCGCGGGGACTTCAAGGCTCAGGCCTGAAGCCACCGGCGTATCCACCGGCTGACGACCTCGGCGGCCAGGCTGACCGCCAACGAAGCCACGAGCAGCGTCGTCACAACCGGGAACCGGAAGGTCGCCAGGCTCTCGGCGAGAAGCCGGCCAAGGCCGGCTGCCCCGACGACGCCGACGATTGCTGTGTCACGCACGCAGATCTCGAAGCGATACAGCGTGTAGGTCACCACGTGCTGCAGCGAGGGCGGCGCGGTCGCCGCGAGCGAGGCGAGGCCCGGCCTGACACCGGCCCATCGCAGGGCGTCGCGTGGCCGAGAGTCAAGGCTCTCCCAGGCCTCGGCCACGAGCCGGCCCAGGATCCCGCCCGTGTAGAGCCCGAGAGCAAGCGCCCCCGGCAACACCCCCGGGAACAACGCGAAAAGCGCGACCACAGCCCAGACCGTGGGTGGCACCGACCGCAGGACCAGCAGGATCAGTCGGGCCATCGCGTAGGCCGCCAGGCGTGCCCATTGCTTGAGCCCCCAACGGCCGAGCCCCGATCGTCGCGACCCAGGCTCGCGGCCCGCGTCAGGCTCCCGATGCATAGCCCACGGTCCGATCAGCAAGGTCACGCCGACCGCGATGGCCATCGCCAGCACCGCCATCGCGACCGTGTCGGCAACGCCCCCGACCAGCGCACCCCACCCCTCTGGTGGCAGCGCCGGCGGCCACATGTCGTCGAGCAGACCCACCGTGAGATCACGGGTACGCGCGGAGGTGAGCCCGGACCAGGAGACCCCTGACGCCCACCACGCCAACGCCAAGCCGGGCAGCACAGCGGCGGCCGTCCATTGCGCCCATCGGGAGCCGTGCGAGCGGCGGTCGCCGGTGGTCGTTCCGCCCGACCAGTCCGAGCAGCTCACGACGGCGAGGTCGCCGCGCAGCTTGGCGCTCCAGACGTCGACAACGGCCGAGATGAGGATCACCGCGCCGATCAGCGTCCAGACCTCGTCCCAGTTGCGCGATTGAAGGCTGACCACGAGCTCCTGGCCGAGGCCGCCGACCCCGACCACCCCCAGGACGACGGCGGACCGGACGGCGCATTCGAAGCGATAGAACGAGTAGGACGTCAGCATCGGCGCCGACCCGGGCAGCAGCCCGTAGACGAACGCCGGAATCGGCTTCGAGCCGGAGGTCCGGAGGAGGTCGAGTGGACCACGCGGAGATGAGTCGAGGATCTCCGGAGAACACCTTGGCGGTCTGTGCGCCGAACGGGATCGCGATGGCGAGCACCGCCACGAGCGGATCCAGGCCGAGGGTGCTCACGAAGAGCAGCGCCCAGACCAGCTCGTGAATCGATCGGGCTGCGACCAGCAGCGCTCGCAACATCCCGCGCAGCAACCGGAGGGGGAGGATGGGGGTCCGCCCCCAAGCGACGTCGCTGAGGACGAGCCCGCCCACCACCCCCACCACGAGCGCGCCCGCGGTACCGAGGGCGGCGAAGACCACCGTGATCACCGACGCATCGACGACCACGGCGAGGAAGGTCGGGTCGAGCGCGGGCTGGAGGACCGAGCCGAGCAGTCGCCCGAGCAACGAGAGACCACCGACGTTGACGACGTCGGAGTCGGCCGGAAAGGCCCGTTGCAGCGACCAAGCGATCGGGACGAGCACCAGAAATGCGGCGACGATCCGTCGCGTCACCACCGAGGTCAGCGTGACGCGCGGCCGTGGCGGCGACCAACGCCGGTCACCCTCGGGCTCGATCCCAGGCTCGAGCCCGATCGTCATCGCTTCCTCACACCAGTTGGTAGAGGACGTCGAGCCGGTCTTGCGTCAGCTGCGAGGGGGGTAGGTCGAAGACCAACTCCCCGTGGCGCAAACCGATGGCTCGGGTGCAATGTCGCGCGGCCAGCTCGGGCTGATGCAGGCTCACCACCATTGTGCCGGTCGTGGCAGCCTCCGGCAGGAGCCGCAGAATCTCCGCGGCGCGGGCGGGATCCAGACTGGAGACCGGTTCGTCCGCTATGACGAGGTCGGGAGCCTGGGTCAACAACCGGGCGATGGCCACTCGTTGCCGCTCGCCTCCGGAGAGACGTTCGGTCCGCTCGTGAACGGCCCAGTCGAGACCTACCCGGCCCAATGCCTCGGAGGCGGCGTCGTCGGGGCGCGGCCAGGCCAGCGCGGCCAGGCTGCGCCCGATGCTCCAGGCGCCCAGACGGCCCGCGTTCACGTTGTGCAGCACTCGCACCTGCTCGATCAGGTCGAGGCGCTGCGAGATGCTCCCGATCCTCCGCTGCACCGCGCGCAGCTGACCGGCTGACACCTCGCCCAGGTGCGCACCCAGGACCTGGACGCTGCCCGAGGTGGCGGTCAGGCTGCCGTTGAGCAGCGCCAGCAGGGTGCTTTTGCCCGCCCCGCTCGTCCCGAGAATGGCGACCCGCTCTCCGGCGGTCACCGTGAGGTCGAGGTCGCGCAGGGCTTCATGCGCGCCGAAACGGCGTCCGGCTCCGAGAAGTCGAACCACCGGTTCGGCATCGGTCACGCGAGCAACCCCTGTTCTTTGGCGACTGCCTCGATCTGATCGTAGTTCGCGTTCTCGGTGGCGACGAACGTGCTGGCGCCGAAGAGTTCCAGGATCTCCTGGTCGTCCGCGTCGGCGGCGTCGAGTCCCAACAGCAGGTCGGTGATCTTCTGGGTGGTCCCCGCGCCGAAGACGTCATCGACATCGGGCCGGGCCAACCAGTGATAGTCGGCATAGCCAGGTGTGCGCCACAACACGACCACGTCGTCGAGATCGACCTCGCCGGCTTCGACGGTGGCGTTCCAGACCTGCTCGTTGACGGCGCCAACCTCGAAGCTCCCCGACGCGACGGCTTCGATGGTGGCGTCATGCGAGCCCGAGAACCCGGGCTTCCCTTTGAGCGCTCCTTCGTCCAGCCCGCCCTGCTCCATGAAGTACTGAGGCATCAGCCGTCCGGAGGTGGAGGTCTCGCTGCCGAAGGTGAGGGTGTGCCCGGCCAGGTCGGCCAAACCCGAGGTGTCATCGAACGGCTTCAGCCCGGCCGACTTGTTGGCGATGAAGAGACTGTGGAACTCCGCGTCGATGTCGCGCTGGGCGATCGCCTGCGCTCCGGGAACTCGTGACCGGGCCTGGACGCCGGTCAGGCCGCCCATCCAGGCGACATAGATGTCGCCGACCTCGAAGGCGCGGACCACTGCGGTGTAGTCGGTGACCGCTCGGTAGTCGACCTCCACGCCGGTGGCTTGGGCGAACCGGTCGGCGACGGCCGGGTAGAGGCGGTTGAGGAGTTCGGGGTCCTGATCGGGGATGGCGGAGATGCCCATCGGTCCGGCATCGGCTACCGCGGAGGTGTCGGTGGCCGGTTCGTCGTCGGCCCCACAGGCGCTCAGAGTCAGCGCGCCGGCGGAGATCAGGAGAAGACTGCGGCGATCGAGTTGGGGCATGCGAGGGACCTTTCTGAGGACTGAAGGTGCGGTGAGCGTCAAGCGGATGAAGCGCGGCCGCGGCTGGCGGTGAAGAAAGCCACTACAGCCAGTGAGAACAACAGGGCGGCGGAGGTTGGAGTGCCGCCGAGGAACGGGTCGCTGAAGCCGAGTTGGGCGTGCAAGGACAGAGCGGCCAGGACGGCGACCCCCGCGGCAACCAGACCGAGGGTGCGGTTCGCCTGACGGATCCCCAGGATCATCACGACCGCGACAGCGAGCACGATCACGCCGCCGACCAGGTTGAATTCGCCGAGGCTGACGGAGAGGTCGGTGGAGCGCAGACCGGGCCCGCGGGCGGCGAGCGGGTCGCCGAATGAGGCCAGCACGCTGAACAGTCCGACGACCGCGGCCACGGCGGCCCACCCGGTGGCCAGGCGGCGACCGTCGCGTAGTCCGGCGCGGACCGCGTCGACGGCCAGTACCCGGCCCGAGGCGCTGAGGAGGACGGCCAGATGCGCACCGATCATCAGCCAGTAGGACCAGGGCCACTCGTGTGGGGCGTAGGCGACCGACAGGGCGATCGCGACCGACTGGGCGACACCGAGGAGCGCTGCCGCCCGTACCCAGGCTCCGGTCAGCAATAGCACGGCCAGCGCCGTCTCCAGCGCCAGCACCATCCACCCGAACGGCGTGAAGACGGGCAACACCAGATGGTCCACGACCCAGCTGTAGGGAGGGAAGACGGGATGGCTCGACCGCGAAGGAGGTGAACTTGAAGAGTCCGTTGCCGGCCTCCTCGCCGAAATCGGGTGCACGCTTCCACGACACGTTGTAGAGCCACATCAACCCGAGCACGATGCGGAGGGCGGCCGCGCCGATGGCGTGGTGGCGCGGCACCTCCTCGGTTGCCGGGGAGAGGAGCCAGGTGAGCCCTTCACGGGGGGTAGGTCTACGCACAGCGGAACACCTCTCGACCGGTTCGGGTAGCTGCGTCCTGGACCGCGACGGTGTCGCGGACCACCCCGAACATCTCTGCGAGGGGCAGTGGTGAGTCGGCGATCCGCAGGTTGGGGTTGGTGACGGCGACCGGATGCCACCAGGCGCCGTCGGCGGTGATGGTCGGTTCGGGCTCGAGGTTGTCGATCGAGACGTGAACGCCGGTGTCGGCGTACCCCTCTTGCGCGACCGGACGGATCAATCTGTCCTCGGCCGCGATGCCCTCGCTATCGAGTCGCTGGTGGAGTGCCTGGACTCCCTCGGGGTCCTCATCGAACAAGGTGGCGGCCACCCGGACGCGGAAGCCGAGTTCGTGCGCCTGGCCGATCCCGGTGAGCGCACGGCTCCAGGAACCGGCGCCGCGCTGGCGATCGTGGAGCTCGGGGCCGGCGGAGTCGAGGCTGACCTGGAGAACGACCGAGCGGTCCATGGCCTCGAGAGTCTCGCGACGCGCCCCACGTCCGAAGATCATCGCGTTCGTCAGGATGGTGCGGTGGAAGCCTTCCGCCGCAGCGACCAGTTCACCCAGCTGCGGGTGCATGAAGGGCTCGCCTCCAGTGAGGAACACCTCGCTCCCGCCCAGGTCGCGGAGTTCCTCGAACGCCGCCTTCGCCACGTCCGGTGTCAGACGTCGCGCCTCGGCCTTGGGGGAGGACTGTGCGCAGCAGTAGGTGCAGGCCAGGTTGCAGTCGAAGTTGGTGTAGACCCACAACCGTTGCCCGACCGGGGTGCGCTCCCCGTGGCTGAACAGGGTCTGCGACGTGACCTGCGCGCTGGCCTTGCGAACGGAGAACCACCAGGGTCCGGTGGGACTCTCGGCGTGCTGGGCGTCGATCTGGTGACCCACCAGCTCCGCCCACACCGGAAGATCGGTTTCCACCGAAGGTTCGGCGCTGCGGATCCCGAGAAGTTCGCCGTCGTCAAGGCGTCGCATCGCTCGGGTGATCAACAGCAGCAGACCGCTGCCGCAATCCATGTCGCCGCCGTCGATGAGTCGAGCGACAGACCCGATGGGGGTGGCGACCGCAGAATCGTCCGAGCTGGCAGATGACATGTTCACCACCTTCGCAGATGTCCAGTGACGGGTGATCGGGCCAACTCTCACGAATCGGTGACATCTGTCGCCGACGCGGCACGCAGCCGGGTTCGGAAGAGGGCACGAGGGCTAATCTCGCACCATGAGCACCCCGGAGCCGTCCTCCCCCAGTGACCTGTGGCGTCCCACCGACGCGGAGATGCGCGCCGACTATTGGGAGAACGTCCATGACGGCAAGGACGTCGACGGTGTCTCCTGGTGGCAGTCGGTGCCCGACCTGTCGCTGGGCCTGGTCGATGCCACCGGGATCGAGCTGAGCCAAGGCGTGATCGACGTGGGCGCCGGGTGGTCGACGCTCGTCGATCATCTGGTGACGCGCGGCTACAGCGACCTGACGGCGGTTGATCTGTCCCTGACTGCGCTGCAAACGGTGCGGGAACGGCTGGGACCCGACGGCGATCAGGTGGTGCTCAAAGTCGCCGATGTGCTCGACCTGCGGCTCGGGCGCCGCTTCGCGTTGTGGCACGACCGGGCGGTCTATCACTTCCTCACCGAGCCCGACGAGCGCGAGGACTACCGCCTCTCCCTCGAACGAAACCTGGAACCGGGGGGCTGGCTGGTCGTGGCCACGTTCGGACCCGACGGCCCGACGACGTGCAGTGGTCTCCCGATCGTGCGCTACACCCACGAGGAGTTGGCCGCACAGTTTCCCGGCTTCGATCTCATCGACACCGCCGGCGAGGATCACCTGACGCCGTGGGGTACGGCCCAGCAATTCACCGCAGTGTTGATGCGGCAGCGCACGTGATGAGGCCACATTCGTAGCCGACGGGTGGCGTTCCGTGGCCGCGGGAGTAGTTTTGGTTCATGGACGCCCTGACATGTCCCCGCTGTGGTGTTGAGATGCGTGCCCGTCGGACCGGGTCAGCCGTGGTCCATGAGTGCCCCGAACGACACGGGGTCTTTCTGTCCCGTGCCGACTTGGGCAGCCTCGTCGAGGCGGAGAACGACTGGCACCGCTTGTCGGTACACGACACCGCCCAGTTGCCGCGGATCACATCCGACATGACGGCGCCGCCGTCGATCCGTCGCCCGCGTGCGTGGGTCGAGACGATCTTCGACTGACCCCGTTGGGGCCGGCCGAGCCAACCTGAGGAGTAGGCCCCAAAGTAGGCCCAAAAGAGTAGGCCCCGTGGGACTCGAACCCACAACCTACGGATTAAAAGTCCGCTGCTCTACCCATTGAGCTAGGGGCCCCTGAAGCGCGCGAATGGTGCCTTGCCGCGATCGCCGGGAGTCCACATCGTAGACGCCTGCGAACTCACCCTTTTGGGCGGATTCGCTTTACGGTCGTGGGTTGGTACTGTTGGCGGTGCAACAGGTGCAAGTTCCAGCAGGTTTGACGCCAGCGGAGTTTGTGATCCACCGGCGTCCCGGGACTTGCGAACCACGCAAGACGGGCGGCGTATCACCGCATCTGGCTGCGGGCCGTCGATGTGGCGGCTCCCGCCCTCTAACAAGGAGTATCGAGCATCATGGCTCAGGGCACCGTTAAGTGGTTCAACGCCGAAAAGGGTTTCGGCTTCATCGCGCAGGAAGATGGCGGCGACGACGTCTTCGTGCACTACTCGGCCATCCAGAGCCAGGGCTACAAGTCCCTGGACGAGAACCAGAAGGTCGAATTCGACGTCACCCAGGGACCCAAGGGTCCCCAGGCTGAAAACGTCCGCCCGCTCTGACCAGACTTCGTCCCGGCTCCGGCCGGTGACGGCACAGATCAGCTTTGGGTAGCGCCGGGGCCGCACGCATTGCGCGTGCGGCCCCGGTTCCTTGTCATCACCAGGTCACCACCAGGTCACCACCAGCCGTGCTCCCAGGTCACCACCAGCCGTGCTCCCGTTTCGGGCACACCCCTCCGACTGCTGAACAGTCACTCAAAACATCGGCCGAGACTAGTCCGAAGATGGCCCGTGTGGGTGGTCCGCCGATTTGCCGTTTGGCGGACACTGGAGATGGGTACAACTACCCTCGCAGAACAACCCGGCAGCACTGACCATGAGAGGGGCGCGCGTGTACGACCAGTTTGACGTCACGCTCGAGGATCGCGAGCTCCTCATCGAAGTAGAGCTCACGACCAACCTCATCATCGCGGCCAGCGAATCCGACCAGAAGCTCTCCCAGGCCGAGGTGGATCGCATCCTCGGGATCGAGCCGCCCGCTGAGCCGGTGCCGCCCTCTCCTGCCACCGAACCTCTTGTCGAGGGTCAACTGGCCGCACCGCCCACGCCCCGCAGTCCCGACACCCCCTGACCTCGAGCCGCGACCTTGACGTCGCCTGGCACCTGGACGAAATACCCATGGGGGGTATGCTGGTCTCATGGAGAGCGTCCCCACGACCCCGCCCGGATATCTGCATGACAAGCAGGACGTCCTCAAGCGGTTGCGGCGCATCGAGGGGCAGGCGCGCGGCATCCAGCGAATGGTCGAGGAAGAGAAGTACTGCATCGACATCTTGACCCAGATCTCGGCGACGACGCGCGCCTTGCAGGCCGTATCCATCGGACTCCTCGAGCAGCATCTGGCCCACTGCGTGGTCGATGCGGCGCGCTCGAGCGACGCGGAGGCCGAGGAGAAGGTCTCCGAGGCGGTCGCGGCCATTCAGCGCCTGGTCCGCTCCTAGACCAATCGTTCGCACCCCAACCACACAGGAGAACTCATGACTGACACCACCTACCGCTTCGAAGGCGCCGTCGACGGCATGACCTGCCAGCACTGCGTGGCTTCGGTCACGGAGGAGATCAGCGAACTCCCCGGTGTCCAGAGCGTCGAGGTCGACCTCGCCTCGTCGGCCGTCACCATCGAGAGCAGCCAGCCCCTCGACCGCCAGGCCGTTGCCGGCGCGGTCGAGGAAGCCGGCTACACACTGCGCTGATGACCGCGACCCCCACCCATCAATCGAAAGCGAGTCAGCCACCGGCACTCGAGTTCGACATCAGCGGCATGACCTGCGCTTCCTGCGCCAATCGCATCGAGCGCAAACTCAACAAACTCGACGGGGTCGAGGCCACGGTCAACTACGCCACCGAGCGGGCCAGCGTCTTCGCCCCTGCGGCGCTGAGCGTGGCCGACATTCAGGCCACCGTCGAGGCGGCGGGGTATGCCGCTCACCCCGTGCCGCCGCCGCAGGATCGCCGCTCCGACCGACGTGATCCGGGGAGCGGCGAGTCGGCCACGCCCCTCGACCGGCACGATCAGGAGCTTGCGAATCTGCGTCAGCGGCTGATCGGTGCGTCTTGGCTGAGTGTGCCGGTGATCGCGCTGGCCATGGTCCCGGCGCTTCAGTTCACCTACTGGCAGTGGGCGTCGCTCACTCTGGCCGCACCGGTCGTCACGTGGGCGG
Organism: uncultured Actinomycetota bacterium; assembly: GCA_963781605.1. Taxonomy (GTDB): domain Bacteria; phylum Actinomycetota; class Actinomycetes; order Propionibacteriales; family Nocardioidaceae; genus Nocardioides. Next base: position 899,535 of record CAWAGO010000005.1, on the reverse strand, counting down.
CCTGGCCGTTCCATCGCGCGGCCTGGGTGAATCTCCGGCACGGGGCCACCACCATGGACACCTTGGTGTCCCTCGGCGTCACGGCCAGTTCCGTCTGGTCCTTGATCGCGCTGTTCTTCGGAACCGCGGGTATGCCAGGGATGACCCACGGCTATGACTTCGCCGTCACTCGTGGCGACGGACTCGACTCGATCTATCTCGAGGTCGCCGTCGGCGTCACCACCTTCTTGCTGGCTGGTCGCTATTTCGAGAAGCGATCGAAGCGACGTGCCGGCGACGCGTTGCGGGCTCTGATGCAGCTCGGGGCCAAGGAGGTCACGGTGCTCGAGGCGGGCGCGGAGCGCCGGATCCCGATCGAGCAGTTGAGCGAAGCGGACGAGTTCGTCGTTCGGCCAGGGGAGCAGATCGCCACCGACGGCGTGGTGATCGAGGGCACGTCGTCGGTGAACGCCGCCATGGTCACTGGTGAGCCGGTCCCGGTTGATGTCGCGCCCGGCGACGCGGTGATGGGGGCGACCATCAACGTCGCGGGTCGGCTGGTGGTGCGCGCCACCCGAGTCGGAGAGGACACCCAGCTCGCTCGGATGGCCCGGCTGGTCGAGCAGGCGCAGAGTGGCAAGGCCGAGGTGCAGCGGCTGGCTGACCGGGTCAGCGCCTACTTCGTGCCCATCGTCATCGTGTTGTCGGTGCTCACGGGGACCTTCTGGGTCCTGCGGGGCGAGACGTTGACGTTCGCCCTCGGCGCGGCCATCGCCGTCTTGATCATTGCCTGTCCCTGCGCCCTCGGCCTGGCAACGCCCACGGCATTGATGGTGGGCACCGGCCGTGGTGCTCAGTTGGGGATCCTGATCCGCGGGCCGGAAGTGCTCGAGTCAACCCGACGGATCGATACCGTCGTGCTCGACAAGACCGGCACGATCACCACCGGCGAGATGAGTCTGCGGGAGATCATCATTGACGACGGTGACGACGGTGACGACGGTGACGACGCGGCCGTCGATGCGGCCGAGGTGGGCCGGATCGCGGCATCGCTCGAGGCCGGCTCGGCCCACCCCATCGCACTCGCCATCGCGGGCAGCGTCGATGAGGCCGAACGGTTACCCGTCGAGGACTTCCTGAGTCTCGAGGGGGTCGGCGTACGTGGCCGAGTGGACGGACGATGGGTGGTCGTCGCCGCGCCCTCGCGCTTGCCCGAAGTCGACGGGGTGCGGCCCGAAGTGGGCGACCGACTGGCGCGCGCCGTCGCGGCAGCGGAGGCGGACGGACACACGGTCGTCGCCACCGCGTGGGAAGGCCGGGTACGCGGACTGCTCGTGGTTTCCGACACGGTCAAGCCCACCTCGGCCGAGGCGGTGCGCCAACTGCGCGCCCTCGGACTGGACCCCCTCCTCGTGACCGGCGACAACGAGCGCGCGGCCCGGGCGGTCGCCGCCCACGTGGGGATCGATGAGGTCGTCGCCGGTGTGCTCCCGGAAGGGAAGGTCGCCGAGATCGCCCGCCTTCAGGCATCGGGTCGTCGGGTCGCGATGGTGGGTGACGGCGTCAACGACGCCGCAGCCTTGGCCCAGGCCGACCTCGGTCTCGCGCTCGGCACCGGCCTCGACGCGGCCATCGCCGCCGCCGACCTCACCCTCGTGCGCGGCGACCTGCGGGTGGCCGCCGACGCGGTACGGCTCTCCAGGCGCACCCTGCGCACCATCCAGACCAACCTGGTCTGGGCCTTCGGCTACAACGTCGTTGCGCTGCCCCTGGCGGCGGCCGGGCTGCTCAACCCGATGATCGCCGGGGGCGCCATGGCGGCGTCGTCGGTTCTGGTGGTGGCCAACAGTCTGCGACTGCGTCGCTTCGTCTGACCTGGTGGTCACCCGCTGTCGCCCAGGGGCGCGGTGATGTGAGACTAGGGACATGGCGCGGGCACCCCAGGGCGTGGCACCAGAGGTCGTTGCGGCGGGTGCAGTGGTGCTGCGCAAGGGCAAGGTGCTGCTGGTCCATCGGCCGAAATACGACGACTGGTCCTTCCCCAAGGGCAAGGTGGACCGGGGCGAGCCCGTCGCGGCGGCCGCGGTTCGCGAGGTCGGCGAGGAAACCGGCCTCCGCATCAAACTCGGCGTCCCGCTGAACTCTCAGAGTTACCCACTCGGCCGTCGCACCAAGCGGGTGCACTATTGGATCGGTCGCGTGGTCGGTGACCACGACGTCAGCGGGTATCGGCTCAACGCGGAGATCGATCAGGTGGCCTGGGTTCCGCTCGCCAAGGCGGCGTCGCGACTCACCTATGATTACGACCGCGACACCCTGGCCGAGGCGGTGTCACAAGGCAAGAAGACCGAGGCCGTCATCATCTTGCGTCACGCCAAGGCGCGCGCCCGGAAGGCCTGGAAGCGAGACGACACCCTCCGGCCGCTGTTGGCCTTGGGCAGACGACAAGCCGACAAGGCCGCGCGAGTGATCGACGCCTATGACCCAGCGCATCTGATCACCTCACCGAGCGTCCGCTGCGCCGAGACCCTGCAGCCCTATGCCGACCATGCGGGCTGGGCGGTGACCGAGGAGCCCCGCGTCTCGGAGGAGGGCGCCACGGCCAAACGGGTCAGCAAGGTGGTCGACGGCCTCTTGGCGCTCGATGGGGGCGCCGTCGTGTGCAGTCACCGCCCGGTTCTACCGGCGATCTTCGACGCGCTCGGCGTTCCCGAACAGAGTCTCGAGCCGGGCGCCTTGGTGGTGGTTCACCACCGGCGAGGCCGGGTGCGGGCAGTCGAATCCTGGTCACCGACTCCGACCAAGGCCGCACCGTTGCCGGCCGAGCGGGCGTCCTGATAACCGTTCCGTCTCCGCCGGCGCGCTGGCTGCCCGCTGTGGTTTCGTCCAGTTGCTGCCCTCCGTTCACCCTCCGTTCACCATCGGCAAGGTGTTCGGTCATCTCGCCTCTCTAGCGTCGTGCCTGTCAGTTCCTTTCCATGACATCTCAGGAGACACGAAGTGAAGCGCACTTCTTTCCGTTGGGCGTTGCCCGGCGTCGCCGTTGCCGTCATCGCGCTCGGCGGGTGTGCGGCCGGCAATGAAGGCTCCAGCACCGCGGACGACGGCGGTCTGTCCGGTACCTTGGCCGGCGGCGGCTCCTCCGCGCAGGAGGCCGCGCAGAACGCCTGGATCGCGGGTTTCCAGACCGCCAACCCCAACGTCACCGTGACCTACGACCCCGTCGGCTCCGGCGGCGGTCGCGAAGGCTTCATCTCGGGCGGCTTCCCGTTCGCGGGCAGCGATGCCTACCTCACCGATGAGGGCGGCGAACTCGGTGCCGCCGCCGAGCAGTGCGGGAGTGACCCGATCGAGGTCCCCAACTACGTCAGCCCGATTGCGGTCATCTTCAACGTGGACGGCGTCGACGAGTTGCGGTTGTCACCGGCGACACTGGCGGGCATCTTCGCCGGCAAGATCACCGAATGGGACGACGCGGCCATCAAGGCCGACAACCCCGGAGCAACACTGCCGTCGGCCACCATCAACGCTGTGCACCGCTCCGACGAGTCGGGCACCACTGCCAACTTCACCGACTATCTGACCGCCGTGGCCCCGGCCGAGTGGGACGCCGGCGTGATCGAGATCTGGCCCAACGGTTACGGCGGCGAGGGCGCCAAGGGCACCTCCGGTGTCGTGGCCGCCGTGTCAGGTGGCGAGAACTCCATCGGCTATGCGGACGCAAGTCAGGCCGGCGGCCTGGGCACGGCCCTGATCGGGGTGGGCGAGGGGTTTGTCGGCCCGTCTCCGGAAGCCGCTGCCAAGATCCTCGATGTCTCGCCCAAGGCTGAGGGTGCCGACACGCAACTGGTCTTCGACCTCGACCACACCACCAGCGAGTCCGGCACCTACCCGATCGTGCTGACCTCCTACCTGCTGGCCTGCCAGACCTACGATGATCAGGAGACGGTCGATCTGGTCAAGGGCTACCTCACCTACATCTTGAGCGACGCGGGTCAGGAGCAGGGCTCGAACGAAGCCGGTGCCGCACCCCTGAGTGATGAGCTCCAGTCCCAGGCACAGGGCATCGTCGACACGATCTCCGCAGGCTGACCCGCGCTCGTCGTGGGACGCCGATCGGGTGCCCGCGACGAGCCGAGGGGGCAGTCTCGGACGGGTTCGCCGCTCGAGTCGGATGGCTTGAGTCCCGAACATCGTGCATGATCGTGGCGACTGAGAGGAACGAGCATGACCGGCACCGCGACCGACCCCGGCACGAAGCCGGGCCCCGGCCGGCAGGACGGCGATTTCTTCTCGCCGACCCATCGCCGGGGTGACGCGGTCTTCCGGGGGCTGGCGACCTCTGCCGGCCTGATGATCATGCTGGCATTGGCCGGCGTCGCGCTCTTCTTGACGCTGGAGGGATGGCCGGCCATCACGGCCAGCGGCGACGCGGCCTACGGCAAGGACAACATCGTTGCCTTCGTCTGGCCGCTGCTGTTCGGCACCCTCCTCGCGGCCGTGTTGTCGTTGCTGATCGCCGCACCCCTTGCCATCGGCGTCGCACTGGTGATTTCGCACTACGCCCCCCGGCCGATCGCCAAGACGCTGGGCTACACGATCGATCTCCTCGCCGCCGTGCCCAGCGTCGTGTACGGCTTGTGGGGCATCGGCTTCCTGGCTCCTCGGGTGCTTGCCCCCTATCGCTGGCTCGAGGATCACCTCGGGTTCCTGCCGTTCTTCGCCGGCCCGGCCACCAGCGGGCGCACCATCCTGACCGCCGCCGTCGTGTTGGCGATCATGGCGCTGCCGATCATCACCGCGATCTGCCGTGAGGTGTTCGCCCAGACGCCGACGACGCACCAAGAGGCTGCCTTGGCGCTCGGAGCGACCCGTTGGGAGATGATCAGGATGACCGTGTTTCCCTATTCGCGCTCCGGGGTCGTGTCCGCCATCATGCTCGGTCTGGGTCGTGCTCTGGGCGAGACGATGGCCGTCGCCATGGTGTTGTCGGCGACCGGGGTCATCACCTTCAACCTGATCTCCACCCAGAACCCCTCGACGATCGCGGCCAACATTGCGCTCAACTTCGGCAACGCCTCGGGTCTCAAGGTGGACGTGTTGATCTTCAGCGGCCTGGTCCTTTTCGTCATCACCTTCGCGGTGAACTTCCTCGGTCGCCTGATCGCTGCCAGGGGCCAGATCAAGGGGGCCCGAGGATGACGACGCAGACCAAGCAGGCGGCGCCGCGGGTCGACCGGGCGAGTATCCCCTTGACCCATCCGCAACTGCCCTCCTTCGCGGCGTACCTCACCAGTGCAGTGGCTGTCGCCGGCGCCGGCCTGATCGGGCTGCTGGCCGGGATCGGGATCTTTCCGATCGTGCTCCTTGCGTGGGCCCTCGGGGTGGTCCTGTTGCCGCTCTGGTCGCTCGCTGTCGAAGGCACCCGACGAGCGACCGATCGCCTCGCCAGCGGACTGATCTGGACGTCGTTCGCCGCCGCCATGCTGCCGTTGATCTCGCTGCTCTGGCAGGTCGTCAGCAAGGGCGCCGGCGTCTTGTCCGCGGAGTTCCTCACCTTCTCCATGCGCAACGTGATCGGCGAGGGCGGCGGCATCTACCACGCCATCATCGGGACCGCGTCTGATCACCGGCTTCGCCACCATGATGTCCGTGCCCGTCGGAGTCCTCTGCGGGATCTACCTCATCGAGTACGGCAAGGGCAACCGGATGGCCCGGGTGATCACCTTCCTGGTCGACGTGATGACCGGCATCCCCTCGATCGTGGCCGGCCTCTTCGCCTACGCGCTGTTCGTGCTGATCTTCGGGCCGGGCATCCGGATGGGCTTCGGCGGCTCAGTCGCGCTATCGGTGCTGATGGTCCCGATCGTCGTCCGCGCCACCGAAGAGATGCTCAAGTTGGTGCCCGACGAGTTGCGCGAGGCGTCCTACGCCTTGGGGGTGCCCAAGTGGCGCACCATCGTCAAGGTGGTCCTGCCGACCGCGCTGTCGGGCATCATCACCGGCGTCACGTTGTCGATCGCTCGCGTGGCCGGTGAGACCGCACCGCTCCTGATCATCGCGGGCGCCGCCACATCGTTGAACTGGAATCCGTTCAGCGAGAGGATGGCGACCCTGCCGGTCTTCATCTTCTCCTCGATCACCGAGCAGGGTGCCTATCCCCAAGCCCAGACCGACCGGGCCTGGGGCGCGGCGCTCGTTCTGATCGTGATCGTGATGTCCTTGAACCTGATCGCCCGCGCGGTGGGTCGCATCTTCGCCCCCAAGACCGGACGCTGAGAGAGAGCACCATGGCAAAGAGCATCGACGTCTCCGACCTCGACATCTACTACGGCGACTTCCTCGCCGTTCAAGGCGTGAATCTCACCGTGAAGGCCCGGTCGGTGACGGCCTTCATCGGCCCTTCAGGCTGCGGCAAGTCCACCGTGCTGCGATCCCTCAACCGGATGCACGAAGTGATCCCCGGCGCTCGCGTCGAGGGCAAGGTGCTGGTCGGTGGCCAGTCACTGTACGACGAAGGGGTCGACCCGGTCGCCGTACGCCGTCAAATCGGGATGGTCTTCCAGCGACCCAACCCGTTCCCGACGATGTCGATCTATGAGAACGTCGTCGCCGGGAACCGTCTCAACGCCAAGCGGATGAAGAAGGCCGAGGCTGACGAGATCGTTGAGCGGTCCCTGCGGGGGGCGAATCTGTGGGACGAGGTCAAGGACCGGCTCAACCGGCCCGGGATGAGCTTGTCCGGTGGGCAGCAGCAGCGTCTCTGCATTGCCCGCGCCATCGCTGTCGACCCGCAGATCCTGCTGATGGACGAGCCCTGCTCGGCGCTCGATCCGATCTCGACGTCAGCGATCGAGGACCTCATCCACGAACTCAAGAGCGACTACACCATCGTGATCGTCACCCACAACATGCAGCAGGCGGCTCGGGTCTCCGACGACACGGCGTTCTTCAACCTCAAGGCCACCGGCCAGCCCGGTCGTTTGGTGGAGTTCAACTCCACGAAGCAGATGTTCACCAACCCGGCCGAAGAGGCCACCGAGGCCTACATCTCGGGTCGTTTCGGCTGAGCCACCACCCTCAGGAGAAGACCTCGATCGCGGCGCGGGCGATCCAATAGCAGATGGCCGCGGCCAGGCCGGCCATCGGGAAGGTCAACACCCAGGCCGTGACGATCGATCGTGCCACGCCCCACCGCACCGCGGATAGGCGCTTGGTGGCGCCGACGCCCATCACCGCGGACGTGATCGTGTGCGTCGTCGAGATCGGGGCCTGGTAGACGTAGGCCGTGGTGTAGAGCACGGAGGCGGCCACAGACTCAGCGGCGAAGCCGCGGGCCGGGTCGAGGTGGATGATCCGGCGCCCCAACGTGCGCATGATCCGCCAACCGCCCGACCAGGTACCCAACGAGATCGCCCCGGCTGCCGCGATGATCACCCACACGGGCAGGCCATCGCCCTCGGCGACATAGCCGCCGGTCAGGAGCGCAAGGAAGATCACTCCCATGGTCTTCTGGGCGTCCTGCAGTCCGTGGCCCAGCGCCATCGCGGCCGCCGAGAAGGTCTGGGCGATGCGGAAGTTGCGGTTGGCGCGCGACGGGTGGGCCCGCCGGAAGAGCCACATGATGGCGACCATCACGGCGAAGGCTGCGGAGAAGGCGAAGAGGGGCGACAAGAGCATCGGGATCACCACCTTGTCGATCACGACCTGCCACTGCACCACGGCACCGGCAGCCACCGCGGCGCCGACCAGACCGCCGATCAGCGCGTGCGAGGACGACGACGGCAGGCCGTAGTACCAGGTGATCATGTTCCATGCGATGGCGCCGAGCAGTCCGGCCATCACGATGACCAGCCCTTGGCTGCCGACGCCGGGATCGATCGTGTCGCTCACCGTCTTGGCCACCTTCTGGCCCAAGAAGGCCCCGACGAAGTTCATCACCGCAGCCATGGCAAGGGCGGCTCGTGGGGTCAGGGCCCGGGTCGATACCGACGTGGCGATGGCGTTGGCGGCGTCGTGAAAGCCGTTGGTGTAGTCGAAGACGAGAGCGACGACCACCACCGCGATGATGATCGCGAGTTCCACCGCTCAGGACTCCTTGACGGTGATCTGCTCGATAGTGTTGGCCACGGTCTCGAAAGCATCGATCGCCGCCTCCATCGAGCCCAGGATGTCCTTGAGCTTGATCACCTCCAGGGCGTCGTAGCTGCCGTCGAAGAGTTTCGCCAGGATCCTTCGGAACTGCTTGTCACCAGAGCCCTCGAGTCTCTTTATCTCGGTCCAGTAGTCGGCGAGGTTGGTGCGCGAGTGCAGTCGAGGCATCGCCTCGCGGGTGAGCTCGGCGCAGCGTTGTAGCACCGACACCTGCTTGGCGAACTCCTTGGGGAGCGCGTGAACCTCGTAGAGCATGATCAGGTCCGCGGCCTCGTCCATGTGATCGAGTACGTCATCGAGTCCGGTCGCCAGTGCGTAGATGTCCTCGCGATCGATCGGAGTCACGAAGGTCTGGTTGACCTGCAGGATGATGGCGTGGGTGATCTCGTCGGCGTTGGTCTCGACTGCGGAGACCTCGGCTGCGATCTGCACGCGATCGGCATCGTCCTCGAGGAGGCGAGCCAACAAGGCCGCGCCCTGCTCCAGCTCCCCGGCTAACTCCGAGAGGGAGTCGAAGAAGGTGCCGTCTATGGGGCGGAATCGGAAGGCCACAGCTACTCCTGGTCAGATCTTGACGTGCCCGAACGGAACCTGCGAGGACGACAGGTCGCCCGAGCGATCATCATCGTGGGGCCACAACGGTGGTTCGTGCAACCTCCCGCGCTGTGCGCAGCTGGTGCCCGGCCCTCAGCGGCGGATGCGCCGCTGGTTCTCGATCAGAAGCTCTTGTAGTTCCACCTCACCATCGTTGTGGCTCCACGTGCCGTCGCTGTCCAGCAGCCAGGCGCGAGTGTCGGGGTCGAAGGCCAGGTCGAGCAGCTCTTGGACATCGCGAACGGCCGCCTCCCCGGGGAGCCGGACCATCACCTCGACTCGACGGTCGAGATTGCGGTGCATCAGGTCCGCGGAGCCGATCCATGCGGCCGGCTCGCCGCCGTTGTCGAACCATGCGATCCGGCTGTGCTCGAGGAATCGACCCAGGATCGAGCGCACTTCCACCGATTCGGATAAACCCGGTACCCCGGGCCGCAGCGCGCAGATGCCGCGGATCAGCAGCTGCACCGGCACGCCCTCTTGCGAGGCCAGATAGAGGGCGTCGATGGTGGCCTCGTCGACGATCGAGTTGGCCTTCAGCCGGATGCGCGCAGGGCGGCCGGCGCGGCGGTGGCTGATCTCCTTGTGGATCTGGTCGACCAGCCCGCTGCGAACGGAGTCGGGAGCCACCAGCAGTTGTTCGTAGGTGGGTCGGCGGGAGAAGCCGCTCAGATTGTTGAACAGGTGCGCGACGTCCTCGCCGATGGCCTCGTCGGCGGTGATCAGGCCCAGGTCCTCATAGAGCCGGGCCGTCTTCGGGTTGTAGTTACCCGTGCCGATGTGGGTGTAGCGCCGGATGCCTTCGGCCTCGTCCCTGACGACCAGGGCCAACTTGCAGTGGGTCTTGAGGCCCACCTGCCCGTAGACGACGTGACAGCCGGAGTGCTCCAGTTTGCGGGCCCACCGGATGTTGGCGTGCTCGTCGAAGCGGGCCTTGATCTCGATCAGCACCAACACCTGCTTGCCGGCCTCGGCGGCATCGATGAGCGCATCGATGATCGGGGAGTCACCGGAGGTGCGGTAGAGCGTCTGCTTGATGGCGAGCACGTGGGGGTCGGCGGCGGCCTGCTCGAGGAAGCGTTGAACAGAGGTGGCGAATGAGTCGTAGGGGTGATGCAGCAGGACGTCATTGCGGCGGGCGGCCTCGAAGACGTCCACCGGTGAGGCGCTCTCCTTTTCCGCGAGCGCGTTGTGAGTGATCGGGACGAACGCGGGGTACTTGAGGTCCTCGCGCGGGATATCGGCGATGCCGTGCAGGCCCCGAAGGTCGAGCGGACCCGTCAGCTGGAAGACCTCGGAGCTCTCGATGCCCAGCTCGGTGACCAACAGGTCGAGGACCTGTGAGCTGATCGACTCCTCCACCTCGAGTCGCACAGGCGGTCCGAAGCGTCGGCGGAGGAGTTCCTTCTCCAGCGCCTTGAGGAGGTTCTCGGTGTCGTCCTCTTCCACCTCGAGGTCCTCGTTGCGGGTGACCCGGAAGGTGTGCACCTGCAACACCTCCATGCCGGGGAAGAGTCGGCGCAGGTGCGCGGAGATGACGTCTTCGAGAGGAACGAAGCGGGTGTTCCCGACCGGCACGAACCGGTTGAACACCGGGGGGACCTTCACCCGCGCGAACTGCTCGACGCCCGTGTCGGGATCGCGCACGACGACGGCCAGGTTGAGAGAGAGGCCGGAGATGTAGGGGAAGGGGTGCGCTGGATCGACTGCGAGAGGCGTGAGCACCGGGAACACCCGGTCGCGGAAGAGCCGCTTGCAGTGCTTCTGTTCGTCGCGCGAGAGGTCCTCCCACCGGACCAGCTCGATCGCTTCCTCCTTGAGAGCGGGCACGATCACGTCGCTGAACGCCCGAGCGTGACGCTGCATCAGTTCGCGGGTGGTGTCGAGGATCCGATCGAGAGTCTCCAGCGGCAGCATGCCGGAGGCTGCCCGTACGGCGACGCCGGCGGCGATCCGGCGTTTGAGGCCGGCCACGCGCACCATGAAGAACTCATCGAGGTTGCTGGCGAAGATCGCCAGGAAGCGGGCACGCTCGAGCAGGGGGAGTTCAGGATTCTCGGCGAGTTCGAGCACGCGCTGGTTGAAACGCAGCCAGGAGAGCTCGCGATCGAGAAAGCGGTCATCGAACTTCTCCACCCCGGCGAGCTCTTCCTCGTCGGGGACGTAGACCGGTTCGATGTCGAACGTGTCCGTCGGGTGGTCGAACGGGTCGTTGCCCTCGGGGCCCTCGTCGCGGGACGTTGTGGCGTGGGTGGGCAGCGGGACCTGGTCGGTGGACATGGGGGCCAGTGTGGCAAACAAAGGCGAGCGACAGGCAGGGGCATCCGCGGAACCAGGGAGGGACGGCGTCAAAGCGGTGCGGCACAGCTCTGACAGCGGCCGGGACCGCTAGAGGCGATACATCACATGGGTGTCGCTCGGGGCGTGGGTGAACCCGAGGCCGGAGTAGAGCGCCACGGCGGGGTGGTTGTCGGCCTCGACATAGAGCAGCACCTGCTCGGCGCCTCCGTCGCGCAGATGAGCCAGCCCGGCCGCGGTCAACGCTTTGCCCAGGCCAGAGCCTTGCGCCCCTGGGGAGATGCCCACGACGTAGACCTCGCCGACCTCGGGGCTGTGTCGTTTGGTCCAGTGGAAGCCGAGCACCCGGCCATCGGGGTCTTCGGCGAGCAGCAGACCCGCGGGGTCGAACCAGGGCTCGGCCATCCGCTCGGCGAGGTTCGCGGCGTCCATGCCCCCCTGCTCCGGATGTTCGGCGAACGCTGCGGCGTTGACCGCGAGCAACTGCCCGGAGTGCTCGGGGCGATAGGACGCAATGGTGACGTTCGGTGGCGGGGCGGGGACGTCGATCGGCTGCTCGAGCGGGCGGCGCATCACCCAGAGCTCGCGGGATCGGCGGAAGCCATGGCGGCGGGCCAGCGCCCTGGCCGCAGGGTGGTCGCCGTGTGACCAGGCAGAGGTGACCGGAGGTTCGGCCTGGTCGAGTGCGGCGGCGAGTAGCAGCGTGCCGAGTCCCTGCCCGCGGGAATCGGGAACGACCGCCATGTCGAGCGCGCCGCCGTGGGTGAGGGCGAAGCCGGCATCAGAGATGAGAGTGAGATCGGTCGCGCCGGTGAGGCCACGGTGCTGGAGCAGGAGGTGAGCGGCCTCGTCGAGCGGATCGTGGCCGTCGCCGGCACGACAGCGCCGACGCATGCGCCGGACGACGTCGGCGATGGCTGGGTCGTCGGTCCACTCCTCGGCCGTGACCTGATGCGGTGACGCCATCATCAGCTGCGCGAGCTGGTGGGGCCGTCCGGGCGGGCAGCCATGCCGGCGCTATCGGTCTGGCTCGTGGCGTCGAGGTCGACCGGCTCGGGGCTGGTGGGCAGGACGAAGCGGTAGCCGACGTTGCGCACAGTCCCGATCAGGGTCTCGTTCTCAGGGCCGAGTTTGGCGCGCAGCCTGCGCACATGCACATCGACCGTGCGGGTGCCACCGAAGTAGTCATACCCCCAGACCTCGGAAAGGAGCTGCTGTCGGGTGAACACTCGACCGGGGTGCTGCGCCAGGAATTTCGAGGAGCTCGAACTCCTTGAAAGTGAGATCGAGCGAGCGGCCACCGATCTTGGCGGTGTAGGCGTTGTCGTCGACGACCACCTCGCCGCTGCGGATCAGGTGGCTGTCGGGGTCGTCGGCGTCGCGCTGCGCACGCAACCGGCCGAGGGACAGGCGAAGGCGGGCCTCAAGTTCGGCCGGCCCGCAGGTGTTGAGCACGACGTCGTCCATGCCCCACTCGTGGTGGACGACCGCCAGTCCACCCTCGGTCACGATCAGCAGCACGGGTGAGTCGCTTCCGGTGGTGCGGATCAGCCGGCAGAGGTCGCGCGCATGCGCGAGATCGCTGCGGCCGTCGACCAGGATCAGGTCGGAGTCTGGTGCATCGAGGAGGGCGCTGCCCTCGGCGGGCAGGATTCGCACGTGGTGGCCGAGCAGGCCCAGGCCGGGTAGAACCTCGGAGGAGGGTTGCAGGGACCCGGTGAGCAGCAACAACGTGCTCATGGGGTCATCGCCTCCTCGGTCTCGCGTGCGAGACTCGCCGTGAACGCACGAGTGGTGCTCGTGAGCAACTGGTACGGAGGAGAGGATATCCCGCCATGGGAGTGCCGATCGACGATCCCACGAGCGGTGGAACCGTCACTGTCAGCTTCTGGGCGGCCGCGCGGGCAGCCGTGGGCGTTGCCACCGACGAGATCCCGGTCACCGGGACGACCCGGCTGAGTGACCTGGTGGCAGAGGTACTCCGCAGGTATCCGACAGCTCAGGTCGAGCGGGTACTCGGTGTGTGCTCCGTGGTGGTGGGCGATCGTCCGGTGGGGTCGCACGCGCCGCACGACGTGTGGGTCGGCCCCGGGGACCGCGTGGAGTTCCTGCCCCCCTTCGCCGGAGGCTGACCGGACTTATCCCATATTGTGGACAGTAGGTCCACAATATGGACGACCCTTCGTTCCGTCTCAGCCGACGCCGTACCGTCGTCGTCATGAGTACGACCTGGCTGACCAAGCGACGCGCAGTGGATCACTGCCGCGTGCGCTCTAGCCTGTGTCGAATGTCGGCCTGACCCTCGCCTGCCGGTCACTCCCGCGCCTTCTGGCGTCGGTTCTGGGTGACCCGCTCTCGGCCCCGGCTTCATCGCAATCCGTCTGTTGACCGCTCTTCACATACCTGTGCCCAACTCGCCGCGTCGTGCCGCGCGTGGGCACGAATCGAAAGGAATCATCATGTCCCGTGACACCACCCTCGTCTCCGCCCAATGGGTGGAGGACAACCTCGACGACCCCTCGATCGTGCTGGTCGAGGTCGACGAAGACACCACCGCCTACGACAAGGGCCATCTGGCCGGCGCGATCAAGCTCGACTGGACCACGGACCTGCAAGACCAGGTCCGTCGCGACTTCGTCAACAAGGAGCAGTTCGAGGCGCTTCTGTCCTCCCGTGGCGTCGCCAACGACCAGACGGTCGTGCTTTACGGCGGCAACAACAACTGGTTCGCCGCCTACGCCTACTGGTACTTCAAGCTCTACGGCCACGCGGACGTCAAGCTCCTCGACGGCGGGCGCAAGAAGTGGGAGCTCGACAGCCGCGAGCTGACCGACGAACTGCCCACCCGGCCCACCACGAGCTATGTCGCGCAAGAGCAGGATCACTCGCTGCGGGCCTTCCGCGACGAGGTGGTCGCCGCGATCGGCACCCAGAACCTGGTCGACGTGCGCAGCCCCGATGAATACGCCGGCCGACTGTTGGCCCCGGCTCACCTGCCACAGGAGCAGGCCCAGCGCGCGGGGCATATCCCCACGGCGGCGAGCGTCCCGTGGAGCAAGGCGGCCAACGATGACGGCACCTTCAAGTCCGATGACGAACTTCGGGAGATCTACAGCGAGGCCGGACTCGATTGGGACAGGGACACCATTGCCTACTGCCGGATCGGCGAGCGCTCCTCGCACACCTGGTTCGTCCTCAAGGAGTTGCTCGGTCAGCAGAACGTGAAGAACTACGACGGTTCGTGGACCGAGTACGGCTCGCTTGTGGGCGTTCCCGTGGCCCTCGGCGACGAGAGGGGCGAGGCATGAGTGCGCAGCAGCTGGACGGCTGCGGGGCGCCGGTCGGCGGACTCCCGCTCGACGGTGTGGACGTGAACAAAGAGGCCGTGATTCAGGGGCGCGTCACCCGCGACGGGAGGCCCCTGGGTGGGGCCTACGTCCGGCTGCTCGACCGCACGGGTGAGTTCACCGCGGAGGTTCCGACGAATGACCAAGGTCACTTCCGGTTCTTCGCCGGCGACGGCTCGTGGACGCTCCGCACCCTCGCGCCGCGGGCCGAGCCGGTAGATCACACGGTGCGTGCCCGCGTCGGGTCCGTCGCCGAACTCGTGATCACCGTGTGACCGACAGACCAAGAACGACCGCACGTGTCGGGGGCGGTCGACCTTGCTGGAAACGGTCGACCGCCTCGGGCGGTCGAGGTTGCGGGGCGGTCGAGGTTGCGGGGGGCGGTCGAGGTTGCGGGGGGCGGTCGAGGTTGCGGGGGGCGGTCGAGGTTGCGGGGGGCGGTCGAGCTTGTCGAGACCACTCCCTCACCTGCTCAGCGCTCCAGCACCACGGTGAACGGCCCGTCGTTGACCGACTCGACGGCCATCATCGCGCCGAACACACCCTGTTCGACCCGCGCCCCGAGGCGACGGAGCTCACGGCACACCTCCGTGTAGCGCGGCTCGCTGACCTCGCTGGGAGCGGCGGCCTGCCACGTGGGTCGGCGTCCTTTGCGGGCGTCGCCGTACAGGGTGAACTGGCTGACCACCAAGATTGGGGCGTCCGCGTCTGACGCCGACCGCTCGTCGCGAAGGATCCGGAGATCCCAGATCTTGCGGGCCATCCAGGTGACGTCGGAGGGGTCGTCGTCGTGGGTGATGCCGAGGTAGACGAGGAGCCCCGGTTCACGCAGCTCACCGACAACGTTTCCGTCGACAAGCGCCCGCGCCTGAAGAACCCTCTGCACGACTGCCTTCATGCCGGATGATCTCCTGTCCAACCTCGACGTTGCGGTCTTCTGCGTGACACGATGACCCTATGGCAGAACCGCTCCTGATCACCGTCGCGCCGACCGGCGCCGAGACCGCCAAGGCCGACTGTCCGCAGCTCCCAACGACTCCGGAGGAACTGGCGCGAACGGCGGTGGACTGCGCCGCGGCCGGCGCCGCGATGATCCACCTCCACGTCCGCGACGCCGGGCATCGGCCCACCCTCGACCAATCACTTTTACGGGAGTGGGTGTCGGCCGTGCGGGAGTCGACCGACCTGGTGGTGCAGCTGTCCACCGGCGGGTCCGTGCACGATCCGTTGGACGACCGGCTGAAGGTCCTCGACGCCGAACCCGACTCATGCTCGCTGACCATGGGCACGACGAATTTCGGCGACGACGTGTTCTTGAACCCGTGGCCGTTCGTGTGCGAGCTCTATCAGCTCAGCCAGGAGCGCGGAGTGGTGCCGGAGTTCGAACTCTTCGATCTCGGGCAGGTGCATGCACTCCGGCGGCTGCTGGATCGCTATGGCCTGCCGGCCGGCGGCAAGGTGCACTGCGATCTGGTCATGGGGGTCCCGGGCGGCATGGACGGTACGACCGACGCGCTGGTCGCCTCGGTGGCCGCACTGCCGCCCGACGTGACCAGTTGGTCGGCCACCGGGATCGGACGCTCGACGCTGCCGGTGATGTTCGCGGCGCTGAGCAAAGGTGGTCACCTGCGCGTGGGGATGGAGGACGTGCTCACCCTGGCCCGCGGAGTACCCGTGGAGAGCAATGCGCAACTGGTTGCCCGAGCCGCTGACGCGGGTCGACTGGCGCAGCGGGCCGTGATGACGCCCGACCAGGCGCGGGAACTGCTCGGCATCAAGAGGTGACCGGATCTCTCGGCCGGGTTCCGGCTCCCTGAGACGCGGAACGCTCGGTGGCGCAGGATCGCGCCGCCCTGGCATCCTCCTCGGTCGAGATAGCACGAAGGAGGTGTCCAGCCAGGTTCGCCGACGGCGTCAGCGTTCGGGTGGCCGCGGCGCTGTGGTCGCTCGCCAACGGCGCCAAACTGGTCGACGAGTACCCGGCAATGGCCAAGCTGCGGCTGGTGCAGGCGCTACCTCACGGCTCGGGCAGCGCCGGAAGGCCGGTGTCGCGCGCAAGATAGATCCATGGAAAGGCGCGGCAGGCCACCTGCCAACCCTCGTCAGTCGCGCTTCGGCGCGAACCCGACCACAGCACGCGTCGGTGCTCCCATTGGGTCGGTGTGCGGACCATGCGGTGCCGGAGCAGGCCGGCCTCGACAGTGTGCCAACCCCATCGCCCGGCGAGCTCGAGCTCGGTCATCTCGTCAAACGCCGTGACCGGCCCGAGCCAGCGCTCGTCGTCCGCGTGCCCCGTCGTCGGGGTGCCCCCAAAGCGCTGCTGGGCGGCCTGCCGCGACATCGACAAGATGTCACCGATCTCGCTCCAGGTGTGGCCGGCCGCCCGTGCGCTGTCGACCGACTGTTGCAGGAGCGACCGGACCGACCCCTCTGCCGTGGAGCAGCGCCCGACCAGGGCGAGGTGGTCCAGTTGTCCCGGGTCCTTGGGTGGCGAACCGAGCACGGCGCCGGCGATGGCGTCGGCTAGCTCGTCGTCGGTCGCCATGACCACATCATCAGTCATCGCGCTGCCCCGACGGCGCGCCGTCCCTGCTGGGAAGCCAGTCCGCCTGATCGGTGTTTCGCCGCAGTCTCCGGAGGTGTAGCCACGCCAGGGGCGGGGTGACGATCAAGCCGGCACCCGCGCCGAGCAGCCAGCCTCCGATGAAGCCATCAAAGGAGAACGACAAGATCACCAGCCCCGCACCGACGAGGATCAGCGTGGCGCCGGCGACCGGGGCAGTGGAGCGCAGATCGGTGGCGCGCCAGAATTTCGTCATGTGTCAACCGTAAGTTGACGAAAGAAAGGATGTCAAGAGTTCGTTGACACGTAATCACGGAAGTCGTACCCGACCGAGACGGTCGTCCCGAAGCCGCATACCATCGGACGGTGCGACGCAAAGCCCTGATCACGGGCATCACCGGCCAGGACGGTTCCTATTTGGCCGAGTTGTTGCTCGGCAAGGGATATGAGGTGCACGGGCTGATCCGGCGCGCGTCGACCTTCAACACCGCGCGGATCGACCATCTCTATCAGGACGTGCACGACCCCGAGGCCACCTTGTTCCTCCACCACGGGGACCTTTCCGACGGCACTCGATTGATCAACCTCCTGATCAAGGTGCAGCCCGACGAGGTCTACAACCTGGCCGGCCAATCCCATGTGCGGGTCAGCTTCGACGAGCCCGAGCACACCACCAACACCTCAGGCCTCGGTGCGATGCGGATGCTGGAGGCGATCCGGACGATCGGACTGGACTGCCGCTTCTATCAAGCGAGTTCCTCGGAGATGTTCGGCACCGCCCAGCCGCCCCAGAACGAGGACTCCCCGCTGCAGCCGCGCTCTCCCTACGGGGTCGCCAAGGCCTATGCCCACTGGATGACCCGCAACTATCGCGAGGGCTACGGCATGTATGCCGTGAGCGGGATCCTCTTCAACCACGAGTCGCCCCGGCGCGGCGAGACGTTCGTGACGCGCAAGGTGACCCGCGCCATCGCCCGGATCCAGTCCGGCCTGGAGGACTATCTCTACCTCGGAAATCTCGACGCCGTGCGCGACTGGGGCTATGCCCCGGAGTACGTCGAAGGCATGTGGCGGATGTTGCAGGCGGACCAGCCGCAGGACTACGTGCTCGCCACGGGCGCGCCCTGGAGCGTGCGCGACTTCGTGGTGGCAGCCTTCGACCATGCTGGGCTCGACTGGGAGAAGCACGTGCGCTTCGACGAGCGTTATCTGCGACCGACCGAGGTCGATGCTCTGATCGGTGACCCGGGCCGGGCCGAGCGCGACCTCGGCTGGAAGGCCTCGGTTCAGGGAGCCGAACTGGCCCAGATCATGGTCGATGCCGACCTCCAGGCGGTCCACCACGAGCGCTCGCCCTACGTCGACCAGGTCACCTTGCCCGGCTGGCCGCACCCGCGCCCACGCGATTGACGAAACGTCACGACCAGTCGAGCCGGAGCACGCTTCCGGACGCCAACGGGGCCGTGCCGCGAGCGGCAGCCAGGATCCCGGCACCCTCGGGTGTGCGGGTGTAGACGGCGGCGCCGCCGCCGACCCATGCGTGCCAGGCGGTGGCGAAGCGCTGGGCGCGTCGGGCGTTGACGCCGAGCACCGTCGGGACCGGGTGCCAGACCACTCCAGCCGGTCGCACCCTGGTGAGTGGCAGATACGCCGACGGCGTCGTCGCGTCGTCAGCGCCGGGAAACGTCAGCACGGGGCGCGGCACCAGGTAGCGGGGATCGCGCACAGGGTCGATCAGCTCAGCCAACGCGACGGCGAAGGCCTCGCTCTCCTCGCGAGACGCCGCCTCGAGCACGACCCGGATCTCACCGTCGCGACTGGGCCGCCACGTCACCGCCTCGGCACCCACCGAGGTCACCCCGCTGGCGTGCAGGCCGTCGGCGACAGCGCCGGCCAAGGCGAGGAGGTCGGGTCCGTCGGCCAGTTCGCTGAGCACCACCCGACGCCGACCGGCCGCGCCGCGAGCGGCTACGACGGTCGACCCGGCGGCGACCGCCGCGATCGCCACGCCCAGCGGCACCGCGCCCACCATCAACGCCGCGCCCACGACGATGGCCAGCCCGCCGGCGAGCCCCGCGGCGGCGCCCGGCCAGCCCCGCCACACGTCGAGTCGGCCGGACCAGCGCGGCCCGCTCTCGGTGAGCCGTACGGCGGGAGGTGCTGGCGCGGGGAGAGCCGAAGTGAGTACTGACGGCAGCGTCGAGTCGGCCGGCGAGGGGGGACCGCTGGGCCGGACCCACAACGCTTGTCGCACCTGGTCGAGATACGGCTGCCCGATCCGCCACGCCTCGCGGACACCGCTGCGGTTCTCTGCGGCGACGAGCATCGCGGCGTTGATCTCGTCGAAGCCGGCGACGGACGGCGGGTGGTAGGGACTGAACGACGGGTGCACGTGCGCAACCCCGTCGACCACGTCGCCGGTGCGGTCGACGCCGAAGTAGCCACGGTGCTTGCGTACGGTGCGCCGCCAGTCGTTGTCACCTTGCGGGTGGTCGGCGGTGACGCAGGTGACGGTCCAGTTGACCGCCACCTTGCCTGGATGCCCCGGATCGAGGCGCAGCGTGCGCCCACGGGTCTGTACGACCGCGGCTGTCGTCGTGGCCGTGCTGAGGTCGACCAGCCCGGTCGCCGCGGGCGCGTCCCAGCCCTCGCCGAGGAGCGCCCGCGTGCCGATCAGCACCCGCGAGGCGCGGGCGGAGAAGTGTTCGGTGGCCACGCGCACCCAATCGCGACTCGTCCAGGGTCCGGTCAGCTCGGCGATGCCATCGGTGTCGGGCCGGCTCACGACGAGGTCGCTCCGTCCGGCGGCCGAACGAACCTTCTCGAGCGTGGCCGGTGCGGCCGCCACGGTGCGGCCGGTAACCATCAGGGGGGCCAGGTCTCGGGTCGCGGGATCGGCCAGCAGGGTGGCGAGAGCGAGTCGCGCGGAGCCCGCGCGGTCGACAAGGACGCCGTCGAGGTCGGCCGAGGTGGTGGCCCCGGCGTTCTCGTGATCGCAGATCACCAGCATCGCCAGACGGTCGCCGAGGGTGCGGTGCTCCGCAGCAACGATCGCTACCAACGCCTCCGACTTCGATGCGCTGCGGGCCAGCACCCGGTCGACATTCGAGCGCCCCCGCCGCAGGCCGCGGCGGGTGAGTTGATAGCCAACCGACGGCAACGCCCGGCGCAACTTCTCGACCACATCGGTGTCGCTCGGATCGGTGCTCTCCCGCAGGACGTGGTCGTACCAATCGTCCAGCAGCAGCACCCAGTCGTCTGCCGACGGGGCGCGATCGTGCTGCTCTCCGCTCACGACGTCGGGCGAGAGGCGGAGCAGGCCGGTATGGCGCATCCGCAGGGCGGCGTCGCCCAGGTCGGGATGCCGCGCCGCGACCCGCGCGAATGGGATCTCGCCCGCGAAGCGCTGGTCGAGCCACGTCAGAAACGGTGTGGAGCCCAGCGTCGGGTCGAGGACCGCGGTGGTCAACTCC
This sequence comes from uncultured Actinomycetota bacterium, assembly GCA_963781605.1. Lineage (GTDB taxonomy): Bacteria > Actinomycetota > Actinomycetes > Propionibacteriales > Nocardioidaceae > Nocardioides. The sequence goes on along the minus strand of CAWAGO010000005.1, from coordinate 879,127 downwards.
CTGAAGCGCTCTCCCTGCGCGTCCAGCCAGTCGGCCTCCACCGGGTCGGGGGTAGTGAGCCAGATCAGATCCAGGAAGGGTGCGAGGTGCCCCTCGCGCACGACCGCCGGCACTGAGGTGGCGTGCACGATCTCGCCGAAGAGTCCGTCGATCAGCGCCGACTGATCGCGGTCGAGCACCTCGGGCGGCGTCGCGGTCAACCCCAACACGTAGGCCTCGGGGAGCAGGTCGAGGAGTTCTGCCAGAAGCCGTCCCCAGACCTCCAACAGGTGGTGGCATTCGTCAAGCACCAGGGTGAGCGGTCCGGCCGCTCGCAGGGCGGCCACCAACGCCTGGCCATTGGGATGGAGCCGATCGATGACCGTGGACGTGTCCGGCGAGTCACCCTCGACGGCGGGGTCGCCGTCCTCTTCGGCGAAGACCGCCAACGACTGATAGGTCAGCACCGTGACCGGCGCGGTCAGGTCGCGGGTGGTGCCGACCGGGATGGATCGGGAACTGTCGGGGCCGACGAAGCTCTTCCATCCGCGGACCCACTGCCCCTGGATGGCGGTGTTGGGGCACAACACCAGCGCCCTGCTGCCGGCTCGCCGTACCCCCTCGCGGCGGATCGTTTCCAGGCCGACCAGGGTCTTGCCGGCACCAGGCGGCAGCACCACCCACGCGCGCTCTCGCTCCTCGCGCACTTCGGCCAGCGCCTCGAGGGCCAGGCCCTGATGGCGACGAAAAGGGTAGGGCGCGCGCACCTCGGCATACGCCTGCGCAGTCACTCGCCCGTCCATGCCGGAACTCTCTCAGACCGCTGTGGTCGAGCGCGGGGAGTTCGACGGCGTGGACGCGGACCAGTCTGAACGCCCTGGGGCGTCATACGGACAGAGCCGTCTAGGGCTCGCAAAGTATGACGTTGCGCGACCCCAGCTCAGGCGTGCTTGTCCGACGCGTGATCGTCCGGCTGGGCGGACCACTCGGGCGGCACGTCGGCACCAGACTGCTCGTCGCGCTCGGCGTCCTCCGCGGTCGCCTGCAACGCTCCGGCGGCGTGGTGCACTGGTGCGTATACGGCGTACAGGCGGATCGGCTCGTCGCCGATGTTGGTGACGTTGTGCCACGTGCCGGCGGGGGCCATGACCGCCCAGCCGTCCTCGACTTCCTGGTCGAAGTCGAGTTGGCCTTCGGTCGGGCCCATCTGCACGCGGCCACGGCCGCCGTCGACGCGGAGGAACTGGTCGGTCTCGGGGTGCGCCTCGAGGCCGATGTCTTCGCCGGGCGGGATCGACATGAGCGTCAGCTGCAGGTATTTGCCCGACCAGACGACCGCTCGGTAGTTGTCGTTCTCGAGCGTTGCCCTTTCCAGGTCGAAGCTCTGGGGCTGAGGTCCGGTGTCCTTGATGGTCATGTGATCTCCTGATCGACGACGGTGTTCCGGGCGCAACCCACGCTAGGGCACGGGCGCGTGCGGCAAGGCCCCGCCCTGGCTCGGGGCCCGCATCTGGCAACGCGACACGGAGGACGCAATCCGGTCGGTGCGCGTGTGTCACTCGGGCGCGCGCAAGCGGGTGCCTGTGCGGCCGAGTGGCTCAGTCCTTCCCCTGGAGCTGCGCCATCATCTGGTGGATTCGGGCCTCGTCGGGTTCGCTGGCGAAGTAGACGTCCCACCCGTGCAGGACCACCCCGATGCCCCACCCGACGATGGAGAACAGCGGCCAGAAGAACACTCCTGGGCTGCTGATTGCCCAGATCCCGACGAGCAAGCCGTTCACCAGGAGGTACACCAGTAGGTGGGTCTGGAAGTCACGCCGCTTCTTAAGCTCCTTCCCTCCCCGGACAGTGACCTTCGGTCCGCGTCGCGAGACCTTGGTCCGCAGCCGATCCGTTTCGGCGCCTCGGCCGCGGCCCCGTCGACAGTGGTCGATTCGACACGCCTCAATCCCACTTCGTCGTTGCGTCTCGTCGACGGTAGCGCCCGACCTGAGCACGATTCGCACGGCTGCCTGCCGAGGCCAGGCTGAACGCCTCCATCGGCGGGCCACATATTCCGAGTCTCAACCTCTGTCACCCTGAAATGTCGAAAATTCACCGCCTCGCTCCGGCGAGCATGCTTCCACCGATGTCAGGCCATCGGCGTCGCGGCGGTCCGAGTAGGCCCGCCTTTGGTGGCGTTGTGCGGTCGCGGCCCTCACGCGCTCGGAGAAGTCGTCCTTCGTCGCAGCACTCCCATTCGCTCCCCAATGCAATGCGTCCAACTCGACGTGGGGCACGGAGATGCTTCAGCCAGCCGCCGGGCGACAGCCGTTTTGCCAGCGCCCGAACTACCGATCACCGAGATGCGTCTCATGGTTCCAAGACCCTAGGGGAAGCATCATTGGTCGGGGAGTGCGTCGACAAAGTCGTGCAACCGACGTCGCGCCTGGGGCACCCGCAGACCTTGGCCGGGCAGGAACGCGTGGGTGGCCAGTCCATCGAGCAGCGCCATCAGGTCGGTGACGGCTGCATCGCGATCGTCGACGCGCAACGAGCCGTCCCGAGCGCCACGATCGAAGACCGTCAGCAGGTCGGCGCGCCAGCGGGCGTAGGCCTCGGCATGGCGCTCGGCGAACGTCTCGTCGTGGGCGGCCAGCGACCAGAAGTCGAGCCACAGTCGCCAATGCTGATGGGTGGCCTCGTCGCTCGCGAGCAGGCTCTCGATCACGCGGTGCAGCGCCTCACGCGCCGTCAAGCCGTCGTCGATCGTGTCCACCACCGGCTGATAGAACCACTCCATCTCTGCGGCGATCACCTCAGCCAGCACCTCGTCGAGGCCGGTGAAGTGATAGGAGAGCGTACCCAGTGAGACGCCCGCAGTCTCGGCGATCTGCCGCATCGTCGTGTGGGCCAGACCCTGCGTCGCCAAGCAGAGGCCGGGCGGCCGCGACGATCAGCCCGCGGCGCACTTCAGGGGGTGGCGTCGGGTCGCCCGGGTGGTCGTCGCCGACTGCTTGCCTGGATGGTGGAGGTCTGTCACAGTAGGGCCAGGATAGCAATCGTACGGACGTACGATTAATCCCTTGTGGGAGAGTCCATGACCAAGTCGGAGGCCGACCCCCTCCTTCAGCCGTACCGGCTGCGCCACCTCACGCTGCGCAATCGGATCGTCAGCACCTCGCACGAGCCCGCTTACACCGAGGCGGGGATGCCCGGTGCCGCCTATCGCGCCTATCACGTTGAAAAGGCGCGCGGGGGGGTCGGACTGAGCATGATCGGTGGCTCCGCCGTGGTCAGCCCCGACAGCCCGCCCAGCTTCGGCAACATCGAGCTCTACCGAGACGAAGCAGTCCCGCACCTTCGTCGGCTGGTCGACGAGGTGCACGATCACGGCACAGCGGTGATGTGCCAGCTCACCCACCTCGGCCGACGCACGAGCAACTACGCGGGGGACTGGTTGCCGACGGTGGCTCCCTCCCCCCTGCGCGAAGCGAGTCACCGCAGCTTCCCCAAGGAGGCGGAGGAGTGGGACATCGACCGGATCGTTGACGACTTCGTCTCCGCCGCGCTTCGCTGTCAGGAGGCTGGGCTGGACGGCATCGAGCTCGAGCACTACGGGCACTTCCTGGATGCCTGGGTATCCCCGGCCACGAATCACCGAGTTGATCACTACGGCGGCTCGTTGGAGCACCGCATGGCCGTGCCACTGCGGGTCCTCGCCGCCGTCCGCCGGGCAGTCGGACCCGACTTCCTGGTGGGCATCCGGATGGCGGTCGACGAGGATCTCGACGACGGACTCCACCTCGACGAAGGGATCGCCGCGCTGGCGGCCTACGCCGAAGCGCCGGGGATCGGGCTCGACTTCGTCAGCGTGATCAAGGGTCATATCGACAGCGACCTGGCCTTGACCAGGGCGATCCCCATGATGGGTACCCGCAGCGCCCCCTTCCTCGAGGTGTGTGCCGAGGTCAAGCGACGCGTCGACCTGCCGGTGATGCACGCCGCCCGCATCGCTGACGTCGCCACGGCGCGGTATGCCGTCTCCGAAGGGCTGCTCGACCTGGTCGGTATGACGCGAGCGCAGATGGCCGACCCGCACCTTGTGGCCAAGGTGGCCGCGGGCCAGGAGGACCGGATCCGCCCTTGCGTGGGAGCGAGCTTCTGTCTCGATGCGATCTATGAGTCCGGCCGTGCGTTGTGCGTGCACAATCCGGCGACCGGGCGGGAGCTCGAGCTCCCCCACGAGCTGGTGCCGACGCAGCGGAAGCGGCTCAGCGCCGTGGTGGTGGGTCTCGGTCCGGCCGGCCTCGAGGCCACTCGTGTGCTGGCGGCCCGCGGGCACGACGTGACGGCCTTCGAGGCCAATGACATGCCGGGAGGACAGCTGCGATTGGCGGCCTCGCTCAAGCGGCGCCGCGATCTGCTCGGTATCGTCGACTGGCGGATCGCGGAGGCCACCCGCTCCGGAGCGGAGTTGCGGCTGGGGACCTACGCCGAGGCGCACGACGTCCAGCGCCTCGATCCAGACCTGGTGGTCATCGCCACGGGCGGGCTGCCCAACCGGGACTTCCTGACCGACGGCAGCGACCAGGTCGTCGACACCTGGGACCTGCTCGATCGCTCGGCCCGTCCGCGGCCCTCGGTGCTGGTCTATGACGACAACGGTCAGCACCCGGGACTGGCAGCAGTCGAGTTCTTGGCCGAAGCCGGCAGCGAGATCCACTACGTCACCCCGGAGCGTGTGGTGGGTCCTCAGGTCGGTGGCATGAACATCCAGCCGTACCTCGAAACCTTCGCGGTGGCACAGGTGCGGGTGACGCTGGTTCGACGTCTCGTGCGGGTCGTGCCCCGGGCGGATGGCCGCCTGGACGCCGTTCTGTCCAGCGAGCACACCGGCGCCGAGACGGTCCACACGGTCGACCAAGTGGTCGTCGAGCACGGCACGCTCCCGCTCGATGAGCTCTACCGCGAATTGGCGCCGGCCTCGTCCAATCTCGGCGAAGTCGATCACCGCGCGCTGCTGGCGGGCCGTCCGCAGAACATCATTCGCAACCCCAGTGGGCGCTATCAGCTGTTCCGCATCGGCGATGCCGTGACCAGCCGCAACATCCACGCCGCCGTGCTCGACGCGCTCCGGCTGTGCTCTCCCTACTGACACCAGCACCCGCAACCATCTCGTGAGGAGGACTCAGTGACGCTGCTCGATCAGCCGGAAACCAAGGCCCTGCAGGGTTATCGCACCCCCGGACACCCCCTTCCCGGACCTCTGTACGCGGGTCAGGAAGCGTTCGACAGAGATCTGCGGGCCATTTGGGAGCGGCACTGGTTGTTCGTTGCGAACGAGGCCGAGATCCGCGACCCCGGTGACTACGTCACGATCGACATCGGGCCCACGTCGGTGATCCTGGTGCGCGACGACGACGGCTCCGTCGGCGCATTCCGCAACGTGTGCCGCCACCGGGGTGCGCGGTTGTTGTCTCAGCCCCGCGGCAGCGTCGGCAACCTGGTGTGCGGCTATCACCACTGGACCTATGGCACCGACGGCAGCCTGCGGTATGCCGAGTCGCAGCCGCCGGACTTCGACCGGTCCTGCTTCGGCCTACGGCGAGTGGCACTCCGCTCAGTGGAGGGTCTCCTGATGATCTGTCTCGCCGACGATCCGCCGACCGACATCGACGACTTCGCAGCCACCGTCGAGCCCTACCTCGCCGTCCACACGCTGCGCGAGGCCAAGGTCGCCACGCAGGACACCATCGTCGATCACGGCAACTGGAAGCTCGTGATGGAGAACAACCGGGAGTGCTATCACTGCGGAGGGCATCCCGAGCTCACCGCGTCGATGTTCTCGCTGTTCGCCTACACCGATGACGACGTCCCCGCTCGCCTTCGCCCCGAGTTCGAGAGGCAACGGACCGCGGCAGACGAGTTGAGCGAGGTGTGTGCCCGGGCGGGTATCCCCACCCAACTGGTCGAGCACACCACCGGCCGACCGACCGGGTTTCTGATCCAGCGCAGCCCGCTGGACCAATATGGAGAGTCCTTCAGCGCCGACGGAAGGAGGTTGTCGCAGCGACTGCTTGGACGAGCGCCGGACTGGAAGCTCGGCTACCTCCAGTTGCACGTGCAGCCCAACGCCTGGTTCCACTTCCTGGGCGATCACGCCGTGACTTTCACCGTGCTCCCGGTCACCCCGGACCGCAGTCTGCTCCGGACCACGTGGCTGATCCATCCCGATGCCGCCGAAGGCGCCGACTACGACCTGGACTCCCTGACCCGCACCTGGCGAGCGACCAACGACCAGGATCGCGCGTTCATCGAGACTGCCCATCGGGGAGTCTCCGATCCGGGCTACCTGCCTGGTCCCTATGCCCCGGTGGAGAGTCAGGTGGAGGCCTTCGTGGCGTGGTACTGCGAGCGATTGGCCGTCTACGACGCCGAGGACGTGGGTCGGTGACCAGCCTCGCGTCCGACGCTGCCCCCGCACTCGGCGGGTCAGGGGTGGGCGACGTGTTGCGGGTGGTCGGTAGCGCCTCCGAGGTCGAACCATGGATCGACCACGAGGTGGTCTGCGTTGCCGTCCTGCGCCTGACCCCGGACACCGTGACGTTCGTGTTCGAGCTACCTGACGGAATCGTGGCGCGACATCTCCCGGGGCAGTACGTCGTTGTCTCCGCCCAGGTCGATGGAGCCGAAATCCGCCGCTGCTACACCATCTCGTCCCCGCCGACCCGCCCGCAGCGCTTGGCGATCACGGTGAAGAGGCACCACGACCGGGGGCTGTCCGGGTGGCTGCACGCCCACTGCGGCGTCGGCACCCGGGTGCGGCTGACGGGTCCGTTCGGCGAGTTCTCCCACGTGATACATCCAGCGGGGCGCTACCTGTTCCTGGCGGCCGGGAGCGGCGTGACTCCCGCGCTCTCGATGGTGCGCACCCTGTTCGACCAGGCGGCCGACGTCGAGGTCGCGGTCGTGTTCTGCGCCCGGACCCCCGTCGACGTGGTGGCTCGCCTGGAGTGGGAGGCGATGGCGGCGGTGTGGCCGGGGCTGCACGTGACCTTCGTCTGCGAGTCCGGCGTTCCGACTGATCCCGGATCTGGTGCCCTCTGGCAGGGCGGGCAATTGTCGGCCGACGTACTGACACAGGCCGTGTCCGGCTCCGCTGCCGCCCTGGAGTCGGGCTGGGAGGTCTTCACCTGCGGCCCCGAGGGGTTCATGGCTCTCGCGGATCGGTTGCTCGAGGCGGCTGGTGTGCCGAACGAGCGCCGCCACGTGGAGTCTTTCGACCTCGGCACCCTGGCGGTCACGGCGCCGATCGAACCACCGACTCTGGCCTCCGAGACCGAGACCGAGACCGGACTCACGGGCGGGGGCCACCGCGTCGAACTCCACCGCAGCCGGCGGGCGGTCGTGTGCGCGCCGGGCGAGACGATCCTGGCCGCGACCGCGCGCGCGGGTATCCGCCTGCCCTCGGCGTGCACGCAGGGTATGTGTGGGACCTGCGTGCAGACCAAGCTCTCTGGTGACGTGGAGATGCACCATCAGGGAGGTATCCGCCCGCGCGACATCGACGAGGGCCGCATCCTGCCGTGCTGCACCGTGCCCCGCGGGGACGTCGTCATCGACGCCTGACCGGCGCCGATCCGGCGCGATCAGACCGGACCAGGGACCCCCGCGAAGGCGAATCGACCCTTGCCTGTGACGTCGAGAGCGCCGTCGGCGTGGGCGATGAAGACGGACTGTCCGGTCGTCAACTGCCGAGAATCCTCCGCGGTGTCGACCGTCAGTGCGCCGTCGAGGACGAGCAGCAGCCGCGGCCCGTGATCGGGAAGCTGGGCCGTCGGCGCCTCAGCGATCCGGAGAGAGAACTCCGTGACCGGCGGGTCCAACCGGACGTCGTCGGGATTCTCGGTGCTGGGCAGCCACAGCGGAGCCGGCAGCGGCGTGAAGTCGGTGATCGCCAGCAGTTCGGGGATGTCGGTGTGTTTGGGCGTGAGCCCGGCGCGGACGACATTGTCCGACGACGCCATGATTTCCACCCCGAGGCCGGAGGTGTAGGCGTGAATCACTCCGGCGTCGATGAACATCGCCTCCCCGGCAGCCAACACGACGTGGTTGAGCAACCAGGTCACCAGAACGCCCGGGTCGCCGGGGTGACTGCGCGCGAGACGGGCGGTTTGGGCATAGACGCGGACGCCCTCGCGGTCGACCGAGAAGCGGTCCACTGCAGGTGGTCGAGAGCGGGGACTGACCCGGTGCCCGTGCCGCTCCGCCATGGCGGCGGCCTCGCCGAGTTCCGCGACCCGTTGGACGACCGTGCGCCGGTCCAGGGTGAGCAGTCGAGTCACGACCTCTCGAAGCGACTGGAACGCGACCGGGCCGGCTTCGAGTTCGTCGGCGATCTCGGTCAGCCAGGGCAACTCCAACTTGCGCGCGATCGCGGCCGTGCGCCCGACGTCGCGAAAGCCGGCTATTCCCTCGAATCTGGTGAGCGCGAAGATCAGCTCGGGCTTGTGCGAGTCGTCGCGGTAGTTGCGCTCAGGCGCGTCGAGCGCAAGCCCGGTGGCGTTCTCGCGAGCGAACCCGAGCGAGGCGCGCTGTGACGTCGGGTGTACCTGCAGCGAGAGCGGTTCGGCGGCGGCCAGCACCTTGAGCAGGAAAGGAAGGCGCGGCCCGAAGTCGCGGCAGACGTCGCCGCCGACCGTCGCCGCGGGATCTGCGGCGATCAATTCGGCCAGAGAGCGGCCGTCGTCGAGGCGTGACGGATCGCCGCCGTGGGCGCCCAACCACAGCTCGGCGGCCGGCTCATCGGTGGCGGGCCGACCCAGCAGCCGCGGGATGTGCGTCGTCGATCCCCACGCATAGGGACGGATCGCGTTCGCGAGCAGGTGCACGAGATCAGTAGATCAGGATCAGTAGACCAGCGCTTGCACGCCGTCGGTCAAGATCTCTTCCGCGAAGACCGCGGCGCCCGCGATCCGGACGCCCGCGATCACATCGTCTGCGTCGATCTCGCGTCGGGCCGCGCACTGGGTGCACAGGGTGATCCGGCCTCCGGCCAACACACCGTCGCGTAGGTCCGCCAGGGGAGCGGCCAACGGCAACTCGAACTCCTCAGCCTTGCCGGGCACGGCGAACCACGCGGCCTCACCGGTCAGCCACAGACTCACCGCGACCCCCGACGCGACCGCTGCCGCGGCCACGGTGAAGGCCTGGTTGCAGCGCTCGGGGTCATTGCTTCCGCAGGTGACCTTGACGACCAGGGAGCGGTTCATGAGCGCCACACTAGACTCATCGGCTATGCCGTTCGAGATTCCTGACAACATCCATCCGCAGTGTGCGCGCCTGGCCTGGATGCTGGGCACGTGGGCCGGAAACGGTCATGGCGAATACCCGACGATCGAGCCGTTCCAGTTCGGTCAGGAACTGATCTTCCAGCAGGACGGGCGTCCCTTCATCCACTACTTCAGCCGGTCGTGGATCATCGACGAGAGCGGCGAGGTCGTCCGGCAAGCGGCCCAGGAGACAGGCTTCCTTCGCCCACAAGAAGACGGCACCCTCGAGGTAGTGATGTGTCACAACCTCGGCTTCGTCGAGATCTGGCACGGAGAACTACACCCTGACCAGCCGCGCTTCGAGATCGTGACCGACGCGGTCGCCCGCACCGCGACCGCCAAGGAGTACGTCGCCGGCAAACGGCTCTACGGCTACGTGAACGGCGACCTGCTCTATGCCTACGACATGGCCGCCATGGGACACGAGCTCACGCCCCATCTCCACGCACAACTCACCCGCCAAGCGTGACGACGGCAGGGCCGAGCCGATGACCGAGCGCGAGCGGGGGAGCCTGCAACGTCGTCTTCGAGAGCGGGGCTTGCGACTGACCCCGCAGCGGGAGTTGATCTTGGAGGCGATCGATCACCTCGGTCATGCAACCCCCGACGAAGTGCTCGCGGAGGTGCGCACGCACTCCGCCGCGGTCAACATCTCCACCGTCTATCGAACCCTGGAGACTCTGGAGGAGCTGGGCCTGGTTCGGCACGCTCATCTGTCCGACCGGGCGCCGACCTACCACTCTGTCGGGGGCCACGAGCACTTCCACCTCGTCTGCCGGACGTGTCACGAGGTGACCTCGGTGGAAGCAGAACTGGCCTCCCCGTTGTTGACCACGATTGTGGAGCGTTTCGACTTCAGTCCCGACGTGGGACACCTGACCCTGCACGGCCAGTGCGCGCGCTGCCGCGCCGAGGAGACATCATGACCACCCCCACTCCCACCCCCACTCCCACCCCAGCATCCAATCCAGCATCCAAGACTGCCTCGAACCCGGCGCCCAGCCCCTTGCTCGCCCTGCCCGGCGCGGTGGCCGGCGACGGGATCGATGCGCCGGTGGCGGCCCACTACGGCTCGTTCAACGGCGAACAGCGCAGCCTCGTCGCCGGGGAAGGGTTCGTCGACTTGTCCCATCGCGACGTCCTCCGCGTGGCCGGTCCCGACCGGCTGACCTGGCTTCACTCACTCACCACTCAGTTCTTCGAGGGGCTGGCGACGGGGGTCGAGACGCCCGCACTGGTCTTGTCGCCCCAGGGCCACGTCGAGCATGCCTTCGTCGGGGTGGACGACGGCGAGTCGTTCCTCGCCCACACCGAACCCGGTGCCGGTGCCGCTCTCGTGGATTTCCTCGAGCGGATGCGTTTCATGACACGCGTCGAGGTCACCCTTGAAACGGCCGCACGGGCGGTGTGCTGGCGCCCGGGCAAGGGCTACGACGTGCTCCCGCGCGAGCGGTTGATGGAGTATGCCGAGGCCGCCGGCCCGGCGGCTGGGCTCTGGGCCTTCGACGCCTTGCGGATCGAGCGTGGCGAGCCACGGCTCGGCCTCGACACCGATCACCGCACCATTCCCAACGAAGTGGGCTGGCTCGGCACGGCCGTGCACCTCGACAAGGGCTGCTATCGCGGGCAGGAGACGGTGGCGCGGGTCCACAACCTCGGCCGTCCGCCGCGACGGCTGACCTTGCTGCATCTCGACGGCACCGAGAACGTCCTACCGGTGGTCGGTGCCGACGTCACCCTGGACGGCAAGGTGGTAGGCCGGGTCGGCACCTCAGCGCGCCACCACGAACTCGGACCGATCGCCCTCGCGCTGCTCAAGCGCAACGTCGCCGTCGACCGGCAACTCGAGGCCGGCGGCCTCGCCGCATCGCAGGAGGTCATCGTCGACCCGGAGATCGGCATCCACTTCCGCCCGACCCGCCCCTGAGGTCCGCCGAGGTCAGGTGGCGGAGTTGATCATCCCGGCACCGACGGTGGCACCGGTGGCCTCGTCGATCAGGATGAACGAGCCGGTTCCGCGGTTCTTCGAGTAGGCGTCGGCCAGCAGCGGCACCGTGGTGCGCAGTTGGATCCGGCCGATCTCGTTGAGACCGAGTTCCTTGGTGTCCTGGTCGCGGTGCAAGGTGTTGACGTCGAGACGGTACTGGACGTCCTTGACCAGCGCCCGACCCGTCCTCGTGGTGTGCTTGATCGCCAGCTTCTGCCGAGGTCGCAGCGGCGCATTGGTCATCCAGCACACCATCGCGTCGACGTCCTGACTCGGCGCCGGTGCGTTGTTGACCCGGGCGATCATGTCGCCGCGGGACACGTCGACGTCGTCCTCGAGGCGAATCGTCACCGACATCGGCGGGAAGGCCTCGTCGATCTCGGTGTCGAACAGGTCGATCCCCTGGATGGTCGAGGTCATGCCGCTGGGCAGCACGATCACCTCGTCGCCCTTTTTGAGCACGCCACCGGCGACCTGACCCGCGTAGCCGCGGTAGTCGTGATACTCGTCGGACTTCGGCCGGACGACGTACTGCACCGGGAAGCGGGTGTCGACCAGGTCGCGATCGGAGGCAACGTGCACGTGCTCGAGGTGATGCATCAGGGTCGGCCCGTGGTACCACGGAGTGTTCTCCGAGCGGGTCACGACATTGTCGCCCTTGAGCGCGGAGATGGGGATGACCTCGAGGTCAGGGATGTTGAGCTTGGTCGCGAACTGGGCGAACTCCTGATGGATCCGCTCGTAGGTCTCCTCCGACCAGTCGACCAGGTCCATCTTGTTGATCGCCAGCACCAGGTGCGGCACCCGCAGTAGTGACAACAGGACCGCGTGCCGTCGGGATTGCTCGGTGAGGCCCTGACGAGCGTCGACGAGCACCAGACCCAGGTCGGCGGTGGAGGCACCGGTCACCATGTTGCGGGTGTACTGAATGTGGCCGGGGGTGTCGGCGATGATGAATTTCCGGTTCGGCGTCGCGAAGTAGCGGTAGGCGACGTCGATGGTGATGCCCTGCTCCCGCTCCGAACGCAGACCGTCGGTCAGAAGGGCCAGGTCGGTGTAGTCATAGCCCCTGGAGTGGCTGGTGGCCTCGACGGCCTCCAGTTGGTCGGCGAAGATCGACTTGGAATCGAGCAGTAAGCGCCCGATGAGGGTCGACTTGCCGTCGTCGACCGAGCCGGCAGTGGCGAAACGCAACAGATCCATCAGAAGTAGCCTTCCTTCTTCCGGTCCTCCATGGCTGCTTCGGAGAACCGGTCGTCGCCGCGCGTCGCGCCGCGTTCGGTGAGCGTGGCGATTGCGATCTCGTCGATGATCTCCTGGATGTTCGAAGCGGACGACTCGACGCACCCGGTGAGGGTGATGTCGCCGCAGGTGCGGAAACGCACCGTGCGCTCCTTGACAACCTCGCCCTCGCGCACGGGGTTGAGCGGCGTCTCGCTCATCAACATCCCGTCGCGCTCGAACACCCGGCGCTGATGCGAGAAGTAGATGGGTGGGATCTCGATGTTCTCGCGGCCGATGTAGTCCCAGACGTCGAGTTCGGTCCAGTTCGAGATCGGGAAGATCCGCATGTGCTCGCCTTCGTGCAGGCGACCGTTGTAGAGCGACCAGAGTTCGGGGCGCTGCATCTTCGGGTCCCACTGACCGAACTCGTCGCGGTGGGAGTAGACGCGCTCCTTGGCGCGCGCCTTCTCCTCGTCGCGGCGACCGCCACCGAAGGCGGCTGTGAAGCCGTTCTCCTCGATGGCGTTGAGCAGGGTGCCGGTCTGCATCCGGTTGCGAGAGGTCTTGCCGTCGTCGACGACCACGCCCTTGGCGATCGCATCGTCGATGCTGGCCACGACCAGGTTCACACCGAGGCGGCTCACCCACTTATCGCGGGTGACGAGGACCTCGGGGAAGTCGAGGCCGGTGTCCACCTGCAACACGGGGAACGGGATCTTCGCGGGGAAGAAGGCCTTCTCCGCCAAGCGGAGCATCACGATGGAGTCCTTGCCGCCGGAGAACATCAGCACCGGCTTCTCGAACTCCGCCGCGACCTCGCGGAAGATGTGGATGGACTCGGCTTCCAACTGGTCGAGCTGACTCAGCTGGTAGTCGGCGTGCGTGGGGGGTGCAGTCATCGGGTGGGGCAGCCTCTCAACCTTCGGCGGGCACACAGCGGCCCTCATGCTATCGGGATGGAGGGGGCAGACTTCAATCGCGAGTCTGGGCGCGCTTCATCCCCACGATGCCGGGTCGGTAGGCGGGGTCCTCCAGTTCGGCGACCGTCGGGCTCCCGAACATCGGCAAACCCTGGGTGCGTCGGACCACCCCCCATACCAGTGGCACCAGCAGCACCATCGCCACACCGACCCCGGCGATGAGCATCGGATAGGTCTCGTCCTCGCCGGCGCCGAGCGGTGCCCAGCCGGCTTTGTCGAGCAGGGCGACGCCCGACATGGTGAGAACGACGACGATTCCGCGCCTGATGAAGGACTGCGGCACCCGCGGCGCAACCGTGCTGCCGAGAATCGTTCCGGGGATCGAGCCGATCAGAAGGGGGATGAGCAACGACCAGTCGAGGCCGTGCAGCGCGATGTTGGACAGAGCGGCTGCGAAGACCAGCGGCACGGCCTGCACCAGGTCGGTCCCGACCAGGCGCACCGCCGACAATCCGGGGTAGAGCATCAGGAGGGCGATCATGATCACCGAGCCCGATCCGACGCTGGTCACGCCGACCAGCAGGCCGCCGAGGGCTCCCACCAGGAGGGTCGGGACGATGCGGATCGCCGGGTTGTCGTCGGCCATATGGGTGCCCGCCCGCACCCGGCGAAGGTTGAGATACAGACGCAGCGCATAGGTCGCGGCGGCCAGCAGCAGCGCAAAGCCGATGGAGAGCTTCAGGACGCGATCGAGTTGGTCGGCATCGGTGGTGAGGCCCGCGACAAGGTAGGGGCCGGCCAATGCGAACGGGACGGACCCCACCACCAGCCACATCGCGAGTTTGAGATTGGGCGAGCCTTCCCTCTTGTGCACGATCGCGCCGCCGGATTTGTACACGGCCGAGGCCGTGAGATCCGCGGTCACGACCGTCGCGGCGTCACCCACGCCCAAGAAGATCAGGGCCGGCGTCATGAGTGCGCCGCCGCCCATCCCGGTGAGCCCGACCACCACTCCGACGACGAAGCCGGCGAGCACGATCGCGGCGAAGGTGGTGGTCAGGTCGGGCATCGGTCATCTCCGTCAAAGTCGAGTGTATCTATAGGAATTATGGAGAATCCCGCAGCGACCACGCAATTCGACGGGCCGCCCGGGGCAAGGTCAGTGGTCAGAGTGAGACGTAGCCGGCCCTTTCTAGGGCCTCGATCACGTCGCTCAGGGCGTCGTCGATGCTCCGGCCGGTGGTGTCGACGGCAACGGCGGTGTCGTCCGGTTCCTCATAGGGCGAGCTGATACCGGTGAACTCTGGGATCTCACCCCGCCGAGCTTTGGCGTAGAGGCCCTTGCGGTCGCGCCGCTCGCACTCCTCCAGGGGGGTGGCCACATGGATCAGGAAGAACGCCCCGCCGGCGTCCTCGACCATGGACCGCACCTGTTGTCGAGTGGAGTCGAACGGGGCGATCGGGCTGCAGACCGCGACGCCGCCGTGACGGGCGATCTCCGCGGCGACCCATCCGATGCGGCGGATGTTGGTCTCTCGATCGGCCTTGGAGAACGTCAAGCCGGCTGACAGGTGACGCCGAACGACATCGCCGTCGAGGCTGGTCACGGTGCGGCGCCCCTGTTCGAGAATTCGGTCGGTCAGTGCCTGCGCGAGGGTGGACTTGCCGCTGCCGGACAGACCAGTGAAGAAGAGCACGAGCCCTTGACGCTCGGGCGGCGGCTGGTCGGCAGCGACGATCGACGCGATCGGGTCGGGCACGTCGCCCTCTCCCCGCAGCGCCAGGACGGGGTCGGTGTCGGCGTAGTTGGCCACGACGCGGACGCCGAGTTGGTGATCGACCTCGGCATCGTCGTGTCCGGCCAGAGGTACGCCGATGACCACGGCGTCCGGCAGTAGGTCGGCCGCCGCCAGCGTGGCCCGCATCAAGGCGACAGGCGACAGCTCCGCGGTGCCGGGTCCGACCAGCGCGAGCAGGGCCACCGGTCCTCGGCCTGATAGGTCGGCCACATCGTCAGCTGTGAGCGGATCCGCCACGGGAACGAAGGTGCGGCCGGCGTGGCGCGCCCGCACCTCAGCAGGTGTGAGGTGGAGCCTTCGAAAGGGGCCATGCTGCGGGGCGGCGAGTGGGGTGAGCCGCCCGTCGGCCTCCAGGCGAGCCAGGGGGAACCCCTCAGGATCGACGAGTTCGACCGCGCCCCCGTCCGCCTCGGTGCGCAGCTCGTGGGGGAGGTCGAGGGTGATCGCGCTGCCTGGTTCGTTGAAGCGCGAGGTGGGCTGAAGCGCGCCGGAGAGCAACAACTCCAGATCGGCGAGCTCGACCGGATCGGGGCAGTGCTGGGGGATGCGGGTCACGGCGCCATCCTGCCATCCGGGCGCGGGTAGGGTCTGCGACCGTGAGCAGTCCGGTGCAGGTGGCAGAGATCGTTCGGTCCGGGTTCGTCGAAGGCCATCACTATGGGTCGATGGTGGCGCTCGACGCCACCGGCAACGTGACCTGGTCGGTGGGCGACGTCGAATCGGCCATTCTTCCGCGGTCCAGCAACAAGCCCATCCAGGCGCTCGGGATGGTGCGTGCGGGCCTCGACCTCGCCGCAGCCGAGCTTGCCGTGGCCTGCGCGTCCCATTCGGGCGAAGAGATCCACGTGGCCGCCGTCCGCCGGATCCTGACCGCAGCCGGCCTCGACGAGTCCGCTCTCCAGACCCCTCCTGACTACCCGGTGGAGGACGATGTCAAAGAGTCGCTGATCCGCGGGGGAGGCACTCGCGCGCCGATCTTCATGAACTGTTCCGGCAAGCATGCGGCCATGCTCGCCACGTGCGTGGCCAACGGGTGGGACACCGCCACCTACCTCGATCCGGCCCACCCGGTCCAGCAGCGAATCGCGGCGACGTTGACCGAGTTCACCGGTGAGCCGGTCGTGGCCGTCGCGGTCGACGGCTGTGGGGCTCCGTTGCTCTCGACCTCTCTGGTGGGTCTGGCTCGCGCGTTCTCGCGCATCGCGCGCGGAGTCGACGGCGCCGGTGCCGACGACCCGTCGAGTCTCCGGGTGGCCGAGGCCATCCGACGTCATCCTGAGCTCGTTTCTGGCACCCATCGCGACGAGCGTGCGCTGCTGCGGGCGATGCCCGGGGCGATCGGCAAGGCGGGCGCGGAGGCGTGCTACGTGGTGGCGCTGCCCGACGGTCGGGCGTTTGCGCTCAAGGTCGACGACGGGGCCGCCCGAGCGCGCCCGGTCCTGATGGCTGCGGCTCTGCGCCGCAGCAATGTGCTGGCGGAGGCGTGGGTCAATGCCGACGAAGTGGCCGCGACAGGCGTCGTACCGCTGTTGGGCGGAGGCCTTCCTGTGGGGGAGATCAGGGCCATTCAAGGCACGTGACGAGGCTCACGCTTGCTGAGTTTGCGTGCGCTAACAATAGTTAGCATAATGGAGATATCGCCCAGTCAATGACCGGGACCACGAACCCCAGAGACCGGCCACCCGGCCGATCGGATCAAGGAGAAACACCATGGCTACGTTCGATCTGACCACCCCCGCCGCCGAACTGAAGGCTGGCGCCACCCGCAACTTCTACGCCACCGTGGGTGCCACTGACCTGGCCGTCCACACCGTCCGCGAGTACGTCGCCGACGTGCAAAAGGACATGCAGACCTGGGTCTCCGGCGTCGAGATCAAGCCCGAAGAACTGCGCAAGCAGGCCGTCGAGTCCCTGAGTGCCGAGGCCAAGGCGCGGCGTGCCGCGATCGAAGCCCGCGTCGAGGAGTTGCAGGGCCAGGCCCGCGAGTTGCCCGCGAAGGTGCAGGCGACTCTGACCGAGACCTACGACGAACTGGTCAAGCGCGGCGAGGTTCTCGTCGAGAAGATGCGCAAGCAGGAGTCGACGCAGGCCGCCATCGCGGCGACCGACACCGCCATCGCCAAGGCCAAGACCACCAAGACCCAGGCCACCAAGGCCGCCAAGTCGGGCGCGAAGACCGCCTCCACCACGGCCAAGTCGGCCAAGGACTCGGTCAAGAAGACCCAGGCCACGGCCAAGCGGTCCGCTGCTCAGACCCGCAAGCCGGCCAAGACGGCGACCTCCAGCGCCAAGGCCACGGTCACGTCCGCCAAGAACGCGGCCGTCGCCACGACGGAAGCCGTTGTCGACGCTGCCGGGAAGGTCGGCGCCTGATCGAGGCACCGTTCACTCACGCGCGAGCCCCCGGTTCCCTGGACGACGTCCAGGAGGGCCGGGGGCTTTCGTCTTCGCCACCGCTTGCTCGAGCTAGCGCGAGTTAGCATGGTGAGCATGGCGCGTGACAAGGCAGGCAGTTCGACGGCGGCAGGACGGGCGCTGGGCGACCTGGGTGCCTACCTACGAGAGCAACGCACGGGAGCGAAGTTGAGCTTGCGTCAACTCGCGGAGCAGACGGGGGTGTCCAACCCCTATCTCAGTCAGATCGAGCGGGGCCTACGCAAGCCGTCGGCCGACGTGCTCCAGCAGATCGCGAAGGCCCTGCGGATCTCCGCTGAGCAGCTCTATGTCCGGGCCGGACTGCTCAGTCCCGACGAGGAGACCGGCAGTGGAGTCGAGTTGGCGATCCTGGCCGACACCAGCCTGACCGAGCGCCAGAAGACGTCGCTGCTCGACGTCTATTCGTCCTTCCTCGACGCCAACCGGGCCAAGGATCACACTTCCGCGGCCAGATAGCGCCGAAGCGCGGCGTCGGCCTCCTCGGGGACGAAACCGGTCGCTTCGATCTTGGCCAGCGACAGCGCGCTCAGCAGCGGCCGAGGAGCGAGCTCTTTGCCTGCGGAGTACTCCTCGGTGCTGATCGGAGTGACGTCGGCCGGGTCCCGACCAGACAACTCGAAGACCCGCTGAGCCCACTCCGCCCACGAGAGGGCGGGGCCGCCGTTGCTGATGTTGTAGACGCCGAAGTCGGCCGCGCCATCGAGCAGGTGGCGGGTGGCTCGGGCGAGTTCCTCGGTGAACGTCAGTCGCCCGATCTGGTCGTCGACGACGCTGGGGGAGACGCCCTTGTCCGCCAGGTTCCGCATCGTGCGCACGAAGTTGTTGCCGGCGCCGATCACCCACGACGTGCGCAGGATGTAGTGGCGCGGGGCGATCGCGACGGCGATGTCGCCGGCGGCCTTGGTCTGGGCGTAGACCCCCAGCGGCGACAGCGGCTCGTCCTCGACATGCCCAGGGTCGACCGGGGCGGTGCCGTCGAAGACGTACTCCGACGAGTAGTGGACCAGGGTCAGCCGATGGTCGCGGGCGATCCTGGCCAGAGCTGCCGGCGCCTGAGCGTTGGCCGCCCAGGCGGTGCGCCGTCCCTCCGGCGTCTCGGCGGCGTCGACCGCGGTGTAGGCCGCGGCGTTGAGAACCACGGCGTATTCGTGCCACGGCCACCCTGCCACCGCATCCGGGTCGGAGACATCGAGCGCGCGCACGCCCGTGTCGGCGTCGGCGACCAGGTCGACCAGGTCGCTACCGGGGAAGGCCGCCTGGAGGGCGCACCCCAACTGGCCGTTGCAGCCGATGATCAGGGTGCGCTTGGGAGGCATCGCCGTCGATGGGTCGAGCAGGGGATTGGCGCGGTCCTTGTCGGAGATCTCCGCTTCATCGAGGGGGATCGGCCACGGGATGGCCGCGGTCGGGTCCCCGAGGTGGAGGGCCGGGTAGGTGACACCGGGCCGCCAATGGTCATTGACCAGATAGCTGTAGACCGTGCCGTCGGCCAAGCATTGATAGGAGTTGCCGACTCCGCGCGGCACGAATACCGCGACCGACGGGTCGAGTTCGATCCAGAAGGTCTGCCCGAAACTGTCGCCCTCACGCATGTCGACCCACGCAGCGAACACCGCGCCGGTGGCCACGGAGACGAACTTGTCCCACGGCTCGGTATGGATGCCTCGGGTCGCCCCCCGCGAGGCGTTGAACGACATGTTGTTCTGCACCGGACCGAAGTCGGGCAGACCGAGCGCCGTCATCTTGTCGCGCTGCCAGTTCTCCTTGAACCAGCCCCGGGAGTCGCCGTGGAGCGGCAGCCGGAGCACGACCAGGCCCGGGATGGGGGAGGTCTCGAGGGATAGCTGGTTCATCGCGAGTGCTACTGACCCTTCGCGGCGTAGGCCGCCTCGGTGGCGTCCTTGTGGGGTCGCCACCAGGCCTCGTTGGCCTGATACCACTCGATCGTGCGGGCCAGCCCGTCCTCGAAGTTCTGATAGCGGGGCGCCCAGCCGAGTTCGCTGCGCAGCTTGCCGGACTCGATCGCGTAGCGAAGGTCGTGCCCGGCACGATCGGCAACATGCTCGAAGTCGTCGTCCGCGAGCCCGAAGTGACGAAGGATTAGTCGCACCACTTCCAGATTGTTCTTCTCGCCGTCGGCGCCTATCAGATAGGTCTCGCCGATCCGGCCATCGTTGAGGATCGTCCACACCGCGCTGGAGTGATCATCGGCATGGATCCAGTCGCGCACGTTCTCGCCCGAGCCGTAGAGCCTCGGGCGGCGCCCGTCGATCACCTCGGTGATCTGCCGGGGGATGAACTTCTCGATGTGCTGCCACGGGCCGTAGTTGTTGGAGCAGTTGGAAATCGTGGCGCGCACCCCGAAGCTGCGCACCCACGCGCGCACCAGGTGATCCGAGCCGGCCTTCGACGCCGAATAGGGGCTGCTCGGGTTGTAGGGCGTCTCTTCGGTGAATCGCAACGGATCGTCGAGTTCGAGATCGCCGTAGACCTCGTCGGTGGAGACATGATGCAGGCGGGTGCCGGCCTTGCGCACGGCCTCGAGGATCGTGAAGGTCCCGAGCAGGTTGGTTCGGATGAAGGGGCTCGGGTCGTTGAGCGAGTTGTCGTTGTGCGACTCCGCGGCGTAGTGCACGACGGCGTCGTGATCGGCGACAAGGGGGTCGACGACCTCTGCGTCGGCGACGTCGCCAACGACCAGCCGGACCCGATCCTCCAGGCCGACGAGCGACTCCTTACTGGCGGCATAGGTCAGCTTGTCGAGGACAGTGATCTGGGCGTCGGTGTGGTCGACCAAGTAGTGGACGAAGTTCGAGCCGATGAAGCCGGCTCCGCCGGTGATCAGGAGTTTGCGCATGGCAGACGAGTGTAGGCATCGCGAAGGCGACCCCACGACGTGGTCGCCGAGTGGTCAGCGAAGGGTGCGGGCCATCGCCGCGGACGACACCGCCAGGAGGGCGACCCCGGCCGCCGTGAGGACGCCGATAGCGGGCCAGACCTGGGACAGCTCGGCGCCTTCAACGAGGATCCGCCAGAGCGCGTCGTTCATCCAGGCGTGGGGCGTCGCGAAGGCAATCGTGCGCAAGGTGTCGGGGAAGAACTCCAGGGGTGTCATAGACCCGCCAAGTGCGCCGAGACTCAGCGCCAGAAGAAGCCCGACGGCGCTGACTTGTTGTTCGGTGCGGGCGAGCACCCCGAGCAACATGGCCGCACCGGTCCCGACCAGCGACATGGCGACGCATAGGAGCCCTACCGCCCCCGGTGCCCGCCAGTCGACGCCGAACAACACCATGCTGCCGAAGAACACGATGCCCGCTTGAAGTAGCGCGACCACAAATCGCGCAAGCGCTTCACCGGCGACAATGGACGTGACGGTCACTGGCGCCGCGCGCATCCGGCGAGTGACTCCTAGTTGTCGGGTGGTGAGCAGGTAGGTGGCTCCTAGCAACGAGGACAGGAAGATGAACAAGGTCAGTTGGCCCGCCGCCAACACGGCGCGGAAACTGGCCGCATTCTGCTGGGGATCGCCGACGGTTTCGACGGTGACTTCGGTGGCTGGGGCTGCTTGACCCGCAGCGTCGAATGCTTGGGTTGCTGCGGTCGGCGACGCTCCCGTGCGCTCCGCCACCACGGCTACGACGCGGGATCGGACACCGGCCTCCTCCACGGCCGCGGCGAACACGTTGCGCAACTGCATCGCGTCTCCCGATGCCGGGGCCAGCCACTTGAAGGCGATCGCGTCGCCCGAGGGTTCGGTGATCCATCCCACGTCCAACGTCCGTCGGGCCACGTCGTCGCGCAGGTCCCCCGCGTCGGAGTAGCGGACGATGGTGATGTTGGCGGTGTCGCCCATCCGTTGCGACACGGACGTGCTGATGGCGCTGGGCGCGACGTCCACGACTCCGACCCGGTAGTCACCGGTGCCGCCGCCGATCGCCAGCCCCAGGGCAAACACGATCATCAGCGGCAGGATGACCAGGAAGAACAGATTGGAGCGCTCGGCCAACAGGCGACGGAGATTGGCGCGGGCGATGGCGAGGACGGCGTTCATGGGCGCACCAGACGTCCGGCCAGCCACAGCCCAGGGATACCGACAACTGCGGCGAACAACAGGAGCGCTCCGACCGGCGGCAGAGCGGCGGTCCAGTCGCGCCCGCCCGTCATCCGAACCAATCCTTCATTGAACCAGAAGTGCGGGGTCAGCTTGGTCGCGATCGCGGCGACGCCGCCGACCCGGGCCATCGAGAAGAACGAGCCGCCGACGATGCCGAGCACCAGTGCCAGACCCGATTGGATGGCCCCCGCTTGCTCGGCCGAGCGGGCCACGCCCACGACCAGTGACACCGTTGCGACCGCCGCCAACACCCCTGACGCCACGAGGAGGGTGACGCCCACGGGATCACCGAAGTCGGCACCGAGCAGGAGTGCGGCGAACCCGATCAAGAACCCCATCGACGCCAGCCCCAGTGCCAGGCTGACGAGTACTTTGCTCAAGACCACCTGCCAGGGCGAGATCGGTGCTGCCATGATCCGGCTCAACGTGCCTTGGCGTCGTTCCTCGAGAAGGCCCAAGACCCCGAACTGGACGGTGAAGAACAAGAAGAAGGTCGCCATTCCCGCTGCGATCTGAGTCTCCGCGGAGATCGCGTCCGAGCCGGCGGTCGCCTCTTCAAGCCGCGCGCTCGAGGGAGTGTTGACGACAGCCTCGGCGATGGTCTCCGGAGGGTCGCCTGCGCCGAGCATCTGCGCCGCGACAGTGCCGCGCACGATCCCGTCGTAGGTGAGCGCTGTGGATCGGCTGATCGCCTCCAGAACAGCCGCAGCCACGGGTGATCCTGGTTCGGCGAAGACGGTCACGCCGTCCCCTGACGCAGACACCGCCACCCCGCCGTCCACGGTGCCCTTCGCCACGGCCGCGCGCAGGGCGGCAGCGCTGTCGAAGGAGCTCACCGCGATCGTGTCGTCGGCTTCGAGGGCAGCGAGCGGACCATCTCGTAGGGCAGTCAACAACGGCGCGTCCGAGGCGACCACGCCCACCGGAACTCTCTCGACGTCGGGCCCACTGATGGTCAGCGAGAAGACCGCCATCAAGGCGGCGGGGGCGAGGATCGCCAAGACCAGAGCCGATCGGTCGCGCAGTCTGGCCAGGAGATCGCGCCAGAAGAGCGTGAACAAGACCATGGCCGCCCCCTCAGTCCCTCAGGGCCGTCCCGGTGATGTGTAAGAACACCGAGTCCAGGGAAGGCTCGTCGACCACGAGGTTGGTGACGACGGCTCCTGTGCTGGTAACTCCCTCCACCAGGAACGGCAAGTGCGAGGACGCCTCGGTGACGGCACAGACCAACGAGTTGTTCTCGCCCGTACTCACCGCCAGCACGCCTTCCCGGCCTTGCAGCGAGGCGCGAGCCTCGGTCAGGTCACCGGAGACGGTGATCGTGATCTGGTCATGCTGATCCACCAAGGACACCAACTCCCGCCGGGTACCGCAGGCCAGAAGTCGACCGTGGTCCACGATCCCCACACGTCGGCACAATCGTTCGGCCTCTTCCATGTAGTGGGTCGTGTACAGCACGCTCATGCCTTCTTCGCCCAGGGCCGCGACCGACTCCAAGATCGCGTTGCGGCTCTGCGGGTCGATGCCGACGGTGGGTTCGTCGAGGATCAGCAGTCGCGGTCGATGCAGCATTCCGGCCGCGATGTTCAAGCGTCGCTGCATGCCACCGGAGTATTCGGTGACTCGATCGTTGGCGCGATCGGCCAGCCCGACCATCTCCAGCGCCTCTCCGATGCGTTGCTTCGCGGCGGCTCCCCGGAGGCCGTATAGACGGCCGAAGAAGCGCAGGTTGTCGCGTCCGCTCAAGTCCGGGTAGAGCGCGAGTTCTTGCGGGACGTAACCGATCAGCTCGCGGCCGGCCCGGGACCCCGTGCGGATCCGGGTCCCCTCCACCACGATCTCGCCGGCGTCGGGGGCCAGCAGTCCACAGATCATCGAGATCGTCGTCGTCTTCCCGGCGCCGTTCGGGCCGAGCAGACCGAAGGTCTCGCCGGGCGAGATCTCGAAGGAGAGTCCGTCGACCGCGCGCAGATCGCCGAAGCTCTTCGTCAAGCCGGTCACGGTCAGAGTGGAAGCAGTCATGGCGAGTCCAGAAGCCGGTCGGGTCCGTATAGTACGACTACCTTAGTGACGCTACCATAGCGTCACTATATTGGGAAGGATGCGGGATGCGACTCCCCCCGGGAGAACTCCGGAGCAGGATCCTGGAGGCGACGATCGCTGCCATGCGCCGAACAAGTGACCCCCGCTCGATCTCGATCGACGAGGTGGTCACCGCCGTCGGTTGCACCCCGCCCGCGCTCTACCACTACTTCCCGACCAAGGACCATCTCCTCTTGGAGGCCGCCCGCCAGCAGTACGTCGCCTTCGCGGCCGACCTGGAAGCGGCAACGCCGCACAGCGGCGATGCGATGGTCGATCTCCGGGCGCGGGGCGAGGCCTACCTGGCCTGGGCGCGCCAGCACCCTGCGGTCTATCGGCACCTGTTCATGACCCGGCTGGATCTCAATGACCCGGACGCGGCGCCGCGGCCGCCAGATGGGGTGCCCGACTTTCGCGAAGTCCCGGGGCTCAGCGCACTGGTGAGCGACGTGGAGCGAGCCAACGACGCCGGTCACGACCTCGGAGACCCGCAGGCCACCGCCTTCGCGTTGTGGGCGGTCGTCCACGGCTTCGCGAGCCTGTCCATCACCGAACCGGATATCCCGGAGGCGTACCTTCTCGAAGGCCTGCGCCGAGTCACGGCTGGGATATGCGCACCGCCGACCTCAAGCTGACGCCTACGATGTCGCTCATGCGCGGAATCATCCTGGCTGGTGGCACAGGCTCTCGACTTCACCCGATCACGCTCGGAGTCAGCAAGCAACTGGTCCCGGTGTATGACAAACCGATGATCTACTACCCGCTCTCCACCCTCATGTTGGCGGGAATCCGGGACATCTTGGTGATCACTACCCCGCACGAGGCCGAGCCGTTCGCACGGTTGCTAGGCGACGGTTCGCAGTTCGGGGTGTCCATCACCTACGCACAGCAGCCCAGCCCGGACGGGCTCGCGCAGGCGTTCTTGATCGGGGCGGATCACGTGGCCGGCGGCAAAGCCGCGCTGGTACTCGGCGACAACATCTTCTACGGCACCGGACTCGGCACCCGCTTGCGTCGATTCGCCGACGTCGAGGGTGCCGCAGTGTTCGGCTACTACGTTCAGGACCCATCGGCCTACGGCGTGGTGGAGTTCGACGACGAGGGCAGGGCGTTGTCCTTGGAAGAGAAGCCGGCGCAGCCGCGCAGCCACTTCGCGGTTCCGGGGCTCTATTTCTACGACGAGTCGGTGACCGCCTACGCCAGTGAATTGAAGCCTTCGCCGCGGGGCGAGCTCGAGATCACCGATCTCAACCGCGTCTATCTCGAGCAGGGCCAGCTCCAGGTGGAAGTGCTGCCGCGAGGCACGGCGTGGCTCGACACCGGCACCTTCGACTCGCTGAACGACGCCTCCAACTTCGTGCGCACGATCGAGGGCCGGCAGGGCACCAAGATCGGCGCACCCGAGGAAGTTGCCTGGCGGATGGGCTTCCTCTCCGACGATGAGCTGCAGGCGAGCGCCGAGCCGCTCGTCAAGAGCGGCTACGGCGACTATCTGCTCGAGCTCGTCAACGAGAAGCGGCGCTCCGGCGCGCTGCGCTGAGCGCGCGAATCGCGGCTCACGTATGACGTAGGTCGGCCTCGACCATGCGGGCGACCAGGTCGGCGAACCCCACGGTCGGTGCCCAGCCGAGTTCGGCGCGGGCGCGCGAGGAGTCGCCGACCAGCCGTCGGGCATCGGCCGGGCGCAGCAGGTCGTCCTCGACGTCGACCAGCCCCGACCAGTCCTCGATGCCGATCTGCCCGAACGCCGCGGTCACGAAATCACGCACCGTGTGGGCCTGCCCGGAGGCGATCACGTAGTCGCCGGATCGATCGGTCCGCGCGGCGCGCACCATCGCGTCGACGTAGTCCAGTGCCCAGCCCCAGTCACGAACAGCCTCCAGGTTGCCGAGTGACAATCGGTCGATCTCACCGCGAGCGATTCTCGCCACGCCCACGGTGATCCGTCGGGTGACGAAGGTCGGCGGACGGCGGGGCGATTCGTGGTTGTAGAGCACCAGCGCTGACACGGGGAGGCCGCGGTCGCGCAGCGTGCCCGCCATGGTGTGCGCGTGAGCCTTGGCCGCGCCATACGGCGTGATCGGGCGGATCGGAGTGGTCTCGTCCTGCGGGCTCACGGCGGGATCGCCGAAGATCTCCGCGCTGGAGGCCTGAACCACGCGTACCGGTCGACCGAGATCGTGCTGCAGGGCCAAAGCCGACTCCATCAGGCGCACCGCGGCGGTCCCGTTGACCGCCGCGACCAGTTCAGGTTCGCGCCACGATCTCGCCACCGAACTGATCGCGGCCAGGTTGTAGATCTCGTGGGGGGCGACCTTGAAGAGCAAGCGGCGTACGCCGTCGTGGTCGGTGAGGTCGAGCGCGTGCCGATGCAGTCCCGGCAAGAGGTCTGTGCGCTCATCGTCAGCCGGGGCGACCAGCCCGTGAACGTGCGCACCCTCGGCAATCAACCGCTCGGCGAGATATCCGCCGTCCTGCCCGCTGACGCCGGTGATGAGTGCGGTGACCACCAGCCCATTGTGAGTGATCGAGCGGCCACCTCGTCGATCGAGCCGCGGTCGTTGTCGATCGAGCTTGTCGAGATCACCTTGCGCTTGTGGTCGTCCGGGCCGCGGGCGCTTGTGGTCGATCGAGCTTGTCGAGATCACCTCGCGCTTGTGGTCGTCCGGGCCGCGGGCGCTTGTGGTCGATCGAGCCGCCGTCGTGGTCGATCGAGCTTGTCGAGATCACCTCCCGCCTGACCTCGTTCGCCTCGGCCATCGCCTAGGGTGGCGGCCATGAAGGTGTTGGTCACCGGCGGAGCCGGCTACATCGGGTCGGTCACTGCCAAGGCGTTGGAGCAGGCCGGGCACACCCCGATCATCCTCGATTCCCTGCTCAGCGGGCCGCGCGACTTCGTGCGCGACCGGGCGTTCTACGAGGGGGATATCGCTGACCGGGCGCTGCTGCGGACGGGTGGTCGCCGACCACCCCGATCTCGACGTCACGATCCACATGGCCGCGCGAATCATCGTCCCGGAGTCGATGGAACGGCCCTACGAGTACTACCGCGACAACGTCGCGAAGTCGCTCGAGCTCTTCGACGAACTCGTCGCCCTGGGCAAGCCGCGGGTGCTGTTCTCGTCTTCGGCGTCGTTGTATGCGGTGAAGGATGGCTTCGAAGTCACCGAGGACGACCCGCTGGAACCCACGTCGCCCTACGCCCGCACCAAGCGGATGATGGAGCAGATCCTGCAGGACATGGCGGTGGCCACCGATTTGCGGGCGATCATCCTGCGCTACTTCAACCCGATCGGCTCCGACCCGGATCTGCAGTCGGGGATCTACGTCAAGGAGCCCTCGCATGTGCTGGGGCAGTTGGTGCTGGCGGCCCGCGGGCAGAAGGACGCTTTCACGATCACCGGAACCGAGCACCCGACCCGCGACGGCACCGGCATCCGCGACTACATCCACGTCTGGGATGTCGCGCAAGCGCACGTCCGCGCGATCGAGCGGTTCGACGAGGTGCTCGCCGACGTGGCGGCTCCGAGCGTGGTGATCAACCTGGGCACCGGCGACGGGGTGACCGTACGCGAGTTGGTCGCCGCCTTTGAGAGAGTCTTCGGCCAGTCGGTGCCGCTGCGTGAGGCGCCGCCGCGCCCCGGTGACGCTGTGGGTGCCTTCGCCAACGTCGATCGGGCAGCGAGTCTGCTCGGCTGGCGCACCGAACTCAGCCTCGACGACGCGATCGCCTCCGCGCTGGCCTGGGCCGACAAGAGGATCGAGATCCTCGGCTATGAATAGGTCGCGCCGTGGCGGTGTGATGGCCGCGAAGGTCGCAGCATCGGGAGCGGTGACGGTTGCTGTTGCGGGGGCGCTCGCCGCGGGGTCGATCATCGCTGCCACGCCGGCGGCGGCCGACGCCGAGAAGCCGCTCGCGGGCCGGGTCGTTGTGATCGATCCGGGCCATCAGCTCGGCAACCGCAACTTTCCACGCAAGGTCGATCGGCTCGTCCCTGCGGGCGGCTTCCGCAAGGCCTGCAATACGACCGGGACGGCCACCAACGCCGGCTATCCCGAGGCAACCGCGGTCTGGAAGGTGTCGGTCAAGCTGAAGCGTCGCCTGACCAAGCTCGGAGCTCGCGTGCGGATGACCCGCGCCTCCAATCGCAACGATCGTTGGGGACCTTGCGTCGACCGACGGGGTCGGGCCGGCAACAAGCGGCCGGCGGACCTCAAGGTCAGCGTGCATGCCGATGGCAACCTGACCGCCGGTGCTCGTGGGTTCCACATCATCCGGCCCGCGCGGCGTCGCCACTGGACCTCCGACATCGCCGCGCCGTCACGGCGGCTGGCTCGCGACGTACGCCGCGAGTTCCGGGCCTCGGGGTTCCGCACCGCCTCCTACGTCGCGGGCGGCACGGGCATCGACGTGCGCAGCGACCTCGCGACCCTGAACCTCGCCGATCTCCCCACCGTGGTGGTGGAGTTGGGCAACATGCGTCATCGTCGTGATGCTCGACTGCTGACGCGGCGGCCGGGCCAGCGCAGGTATGCCGAGGCGCTCACGGCGGCCGTCTCCCGATTTCTCACCCGCTGAACTCACTCCCGCGCTAGGAGCCATTCATGACCGACGTCTCGACCGACGCCTCGACCGGCGCCGCCCCAACCGACCTGCTGGCCGGCCGCACCATCGCCGTCCTCGGGGGCACCGGCCCTCAGGGCCGTGGTCTGGCCCGCCGGTTCGCCGAGGCCGGGCTCGCGGTGGTGCTCGGCAGCCGCGACGCAACCCGCGCCGATGAAACCGCGCAGATCCTCGCCCAGGCCACGGGGGGCGCGGTGTCGGGGGCTGCCAATGCCGACGCCGCGGCGGCCGGTGACGTGGTCGTCATCGCGGTGCCGTTCGCCGGGCACGCCGACCTGCTGACCGAACTGACGGGAGTCTTGGCGGGCAAGATCGTGGTCGATTGCGTCAACCCGCTGGGTTTCGACAAGCAAGGTGCCTACGCATTGGCCGTCCCCGAAGGCTCGGCCGCGCAGCAGGCGCAGGCACTGCTCCCGGACAGCACCGTGGTGGGCGCGTTCCACAACGTCTCGGCCGTGTTGCTGGAAGACCCCGAGGTCACCTCGGTGGACACCGACGTGTTGGTCCTGGGTGACGTCAGGGAAGCCACCGAGCTGGTGCAGGCGCTCGCGTCGATGATTCCTGGCGTCCGCGGCCTGTATGGCGGACGGTTGCGCAACGCCTTCCAGGTGGAGGCCTTCACTGCCAACCTGATCAGCATCAACCGCCGCTACAAGGCTCATTCGGGCCTGCGCGTCACCGATATCTGACGCCTCACGGCCCACGGTTGACGCCTCGGCGACCATAGGTGACGCCTCACCGCACGCGTGACGCTCACCGCGCACGGGTGACGCCTCGGCGGCCATAGGTGACGCGTCGGCGGGGTTGTGGTCTAGACAGTTGGGCGGAATGGCGTCACGGGTGGCACGTGGGGCCGTTTCATCGGCACAACAGAACGGACGGTGGGGATTCGGGCCCCGGGCGATAAGGGGTTGTCGTCCGGAGCGGCCCGATGAGATCCCGGAGCTGTGGGTCCACGCTGCGAGTCTCGCGTTAAGGGGTTGACGCGAGAGAATGAGCAGCAGTGGGGTGACCTTCAGCCTCGGGATCTCGCATTTCTTTCTGGGTCAGGGCCCCCCGGCTAGGGTCGGTCCGTGTCCGACGCCGGTGACTGGTTCGCCACTCACACCCACCACTGGGATGACTGGTCGCTGACCGACCTCCTCCGGGTCAAAGGGTCCACCCGGGTCAGCTTGGTGGTGCCCGCGCGCAACGAGGCGGCCACCGTCGGTGATGTGATCAGCCGCGTGCGTGCGGCGCTCGTGGACACCGTCGCCCTCCTGGACGAGATCGTGGTCATCGACTCCGACTCGACCGACGACACCTTCGAGGTCGCGACCCAGGCGGGTGCCCAGGTCTACAGGTCCGCCCAGATTCGGCCCGACCTCGCCTCCCACCCGGGCAAGGGCGAGGCGATGTGGAAGTCCCTGTTCGTGACCACCGGCGACGTCGTGGTCTTCATGGACGCCGACCTGCTCGACTGGGACACCCACTTCGTACCGGGGCTGCTAGGACCGCTGCTGACCACGCCATCGATACATCTGGTGAAGGGCTTCTACGAGCGCCCCTCAACCGGTGGCGACGGCGGCTCAGACACCGAGGTCTTCCAGAGCGGGCGGGTCACTGAGCTCGTGGCGCGACCGCTCATCGCCCTGCTCTACCCCGAGTTGGCCGGCCTGGTGCAGCCTCTCGCGGGGGAGTGGGCCATCCGCCGTGAGCTGTTTGCCTCGCTCTCCGTTCCGACGGGCTACGCCGTGGAGTTGGCGGCGCTGATCGATACCCTTCGCGCTC
Source organism: uncultured Actinomycetota bacterium (assembly GCA_963781605.1). Classification (GTDB taxonomy): domain Bacteria; phylum Actinomycetota; class Actinomycetes; order Propionibacteriales; family Nocardioidaceae; genus Nocardioides. Next base: position 848,878 of record CAWAGO010000005.1, on the reverse strand, counting down.
ACGGGCTCGGCGCGATCGCTCAGGTCGACCTGGGCCGCCGCGCTCATCGCCACCAAGCACTGCGCGACCTCGGCGGGATGGCGACCCAGATCACCTCTGCTGCCCTCGCCCGCACGGGCGCGCCGCACCCCGCTGCCGGCGAGGTCGTCGCCCTCCGGCAATTCCACCCGGTCGACGGTGCCGCGGCTCCGCTTGACCGCGAGGTGCCGACCGTTGAGCGCCCGCCCGCGGCGGGCCTGATCACGGGGCCGGCGGCATGACCCTGCGGCTAGGTCGGCACCGGTTCGCCGACGACGCCACCATCATGATGGCGATCGTCAATCGTACGCCCGACTCGTTCTATGACCAGGGAGCCACCTGGGCCGAGGACAAGGCGTTCGACCGGGTCGCGACCGTCGTCGGCCAGGGTGCCGAGATGGTCGACATCGGGGGAATCAAGGCGGCGCCCGGCGAGGAGATCGGCGTCGCCGAGGAGAAGTCGCGGATCATCGACTTCGTCGCTCGAGTCCGCGAGGAGTTCCCCGGTCTCGTGCTCTCGGTCGACACCTGGCGCGCCGAAGTGGCGTCGGCCGCGTGCGCCGCCGGAGCCGATGTCATCAACGACGCCTGGGGTGGAGCCGACCCCGAGTTGGTCGACGTGGCGGCAGAGCACGGCGCCGCCATCGTCTGCACCCACACCGGCGGAGTCGACGTTCGCACGCGCCCCTATCGCATCGAGTACGACGACGTCGTGGCGGCGGCTGTCGCCGACACCACCGCGTATGCCGACCGCGCGCTGGCGGCCGGTGTCGATCCGGCGAGCATCGTGATCGACCCGGCCCACGATTTCGGGAAGAACACACTCCATTCCCTGGAGATCACCCGCCGGCTCGGCGAGATGGTCGCCACCGGGTGGCCGGTACTGGTGTCGCTGTCCAACAAGGACTTCGTCGGCGAGACCCTCGATCTGCCTGTGGGTGAGAGGTTGCTCGGAACGCTGGCGGCGACCGCGATCTGTGCGGCCGCGGGCGCGCGCATCTACCGCGTGCATGAGGTGGTCGAGACCCGCCAGGTGGTCGACATGGCATGGAGCATCGCGGGCCGTCGGCCGCCGGCTCGCGCGATCCGAGGCCTGCAGTGACGCCGGCGGTGGGCACCACTCGGGTCGTGATCGCTCCACCGGTGGCGGCCCTGCTGCCGGCCTATGCCGGTCTGGCCGATCCCATCCCAGCCCTGCGCGCGTCGTGTCAGGCCGCGGTCGACTGGCTGATTGCCTCCGCCGACGGCCGCGGCGTGCGGGTGGCCCACGACCCGGTTCATCCCGACGACGCCCGCCGGGGGGTCGGCAGTCCGTTGGCGTTGCGCGTCGCCACCCACCTTGTCGGCGGCCGCGTACCGCTGGTGAGTGAGGACGCGTTCACGACCCGTGACCCACGGCCACTCCTGGTGATGGCCAACGGGAGCGCGCGACGAGGGCTCAAGGCTCCCGGGCACCTCGACCAGCGCGCCTTCGCCTACGACGACGATCTCGCCGCTGCTCTGACGGCAGGGGACACCGGCGCTCTCGCCGGCCTCGACCTCGCCCTGGCGGACGAGTTGCTGACGGCGGGCGCGCCTTTGCTCGCGCGACTCGCACCCTTTCAGGTGTTGGAGTCGCAGCTGGACTATGACGAGGACCCGTTCGGCGTCCGCTATTGGGTCGTGAGGTGGACATGCGCGTTCTGATCGGTCCCGACACCGACGACCTGCAGGAGTTGTACGCCGCCGGGGAACCCTCGTGGTTGCGGGTCAATTTCGTCGCCACCCTCGACGGGGCGGCGAGTGGCGAGTCGGGCAAGAGTGGATCGATCAACAACGCTGCCGACAAGCAGGTCTTCGACACCCTGCGCGACCTCGCCGACGCCGTGGTGGTCGGGGCGGGAACCGCGCGAGCCGAGGGTTATCGTCCGTGGGCGAAGCCGACGGTTCTCGTCAGCCGCTCCGCCGCAGTGCCGCAGTCACTCGCCGGCGGCCGGCCCGGCGACGTGCTGATGGTCACGACGCGGGGAGCCGCCGGACTGTCCGAGGCCCGCGATCTGCTCGGTGACGACCAGGTGCTGGTGCTGGGCGATGAGGCCGTCGATCTGACGGCGCTGCGTCCGGCCCTCGCCGAGCGCGGACTCCGGCAACTGCTGTGCGAGGGCGGCCCTCATCTTTTCGGGGATCTCCTCGCCGCGGGTCAGGTCGACGAGCTGTGCGAGACCTGGGTGCCGAAACTGCTCGCGGGGGAGGCGCCCCGCATCGCCGTCGGGTCGGCGGTGGAGGTCGATCTCGAGCTCACGCTGTTGATGGAGGAGGACTCCACGCTGCTGGGGCGATGGCTCGTCCGCCGGGATCCGGCCTGAGGAGGCGCGATCAGGCCTGACGCAGTTCGCCGCCGGGGTCCTTGGCGAGCGAGCGGCCGATCACCATCCGCTGAATCTGGTTCGTGCCCTCGAAGATCTGCATCACCTTCGCCTCGCGCATGAAGCGCTCCACGGGGAAGTCGCGGGTGTAGCCGTAGCCGCCGAAGACCTGCACCGCGTCGGTGGTGACCTTCATTGCGTTGTCGGTCGCGACCAGCTTTGCGATCGACGCTTCCCGGCCGAAGGGCAGCCCTCGGTCCTTGAGCCGCGCGGCGTGGAGGGTCGTCGCGCGCGCCGACTGAATCGCAGCCTCCATGTCGGCGAGCACGAAGGAAAGACCCTGATGGTCGATGATCGGCTTGCCGAAGGTTTCCCGTTCCCTGGCATAAGCGACCGCGTGGTCGAGTGCACCCTGCGCGAGGCCAGTGGCCACGGCAGCGATGCCGAGACGCCCGGAGTCGAGGCCGGCCAGGGCGATCTTGAGACCGTCGCCCTCCTCCCCGATCCGGCGGTCGGCGGAGACGCGCACCCCGTCGAAACGCATCGTGGCGGTGGTAGAGCCGGTCAACCCCATCTTGCGCTCCGGCGGATCGGCGGTGAGCCCTTCGCTGTCGGCGGGCACGAGGAAGCACGAGATCCCGCCGCGAGTGGCGCTGGTGCGCGCCATGACGGTGTAGAAGTCGGCCTCGCCGCCGTGGGTGGTCCACGCTTTCGCCCCGGTCAACAGGTAGTCATTGCCGTCGCGTCTCGCCGACGTGGTCATCGCCGCGGGGTCGGACCCCGCTTGCGGCTCGGACAGGCAGTAGGCGCCCAAGACGTCGCCGGCCAGCAACTCCGGTAGCCACTCCCGCCGCTGCTCCTCGGTGCCGGCGGTGGCCAAGGGGAAGCAGGACAAGGCGTGCACGCTGACCCCCACTCCCACGCTCGCCCACACGGACCCGATCTCCTCCAACACCTGGAGGTAGACCTCGTAGGGCAGCCCCCCACCGCCGTACTGTTCGGGATAGGGCAGCCCGAGCAGGCCGGTCTTGCCGAGCAGCCGGAACACCCCCCGGGGAAACGCTGCGTCGGCCTCGGCTTGGGCGGCGAGCGGCAGGAGTTCGCGGGTCACCACCTCGCGGACCAGGCCGATCAGATCGACGGCTTCTTCGCTGGGCAGGATCCGGGTGGCGGGCATCTGGCCACACTAAACGAGCACTGCCAAGCACGGAGGCGCCAGGCGGGGGCTATCCGACGGCCACGGCACTAGACTTCAAAGCCTCGCCATCTCCAACCTTCAGGAGGCAGCCATGGGACTGATCACGGACGTGCGGCTCCGGCAGCCCGTCAACAACGAGTTGGTCGGCCATCGTTTCCTTGTCGCGGGCATCGGCGCCGGGTTCGAGGGCACGATCGGGATCAGGGTGTTGGGGCCGAAGGGCAAGGTGCTGGCCACCGACTCGGCTCAGTCGAGCGGGGGCGGGATCGGGATCGGCGAGTTCTCCACCCGGGTGAAGCTGAAGGACCCACCGCGGGCGGGCACCCGCCTCACCGTGCAGGCCTTCGGCGACAACCCCGGCCTCCCCGACGAGGGGCCCAGCCCTGGCTTCAACCTCCGCGAGGTCGACGTCATCATGTTTCCGGACATGCAGGGTTGGCTGCTCTACCGTGTCGAGCGTGGTGACACCCTGACCGGGATCGTGAGGAAGCTCAAGGACTTCACGCGGACGACCGTCAAGCAGATCCAAGCCGCCAACCCGAACAAGATCACCGATCCCGACCACATCGAAGTGGGCTGGCGGCTGCGGATCCCGATTCACGTCTGACCAATTGGGCATGAGCACGTCAGGTGAGCCGGTGCCCTTCGAGGTCTACGAAGTCGGCGTCTACCTGCACGGCACCAAGGCGGATCTCGCGGTGGGCGAGCTGCTGGTGGCCGGGCGGGAGTCGAACTTCGAAGAGGGCCGCGTGATGAACTACGTCTACTTCACCGCGACTCTCGACGCCGCCGTCTGGGGCGCCGAGCTCGCTTCGGGCGAAGGGCGGGGTCGGGTGTACATCGTGGAGCCGACAGGCGGATTCGAGGATGACCCCAACGTCACCGACAAGCGGTTCCCCGGGAACCCCACCCAGTCCTTTCGCAGCCGCGAGCCACTGCGGATTCTGGGCGAACTCGTCGATTGGGTCGGTCACTCCCCAGAGAAGCTGCAGACCATGAGAGACGGCCTCGATGCGTTGAAACGGCAAGGTGCGGCGAAGATCGAGGACTGAGTCTTCGTCCGGGCGCCGGCTCCGCGCACCCACCTCGCTGGTCCCGAATGGGCGGTTCCCTGGGTTCCGCGGTTGCTGTAACGTTGGTGGGCCTTCTGCTCATGGGAACGAGGAGGGGAAACCCATGCTGAAGAGAGTGATAACAGGTTTTGTCCTGATGCTCATGGCCGCTTCGGCCGTACCCGCGAATGCCACTGTCGGTCCTCAAGGCTTCATTGAGGACGAACTTGAATATGGGTTCTTCTATGGAACCTTCGACCAGACCCCCAACGTGGCTCTCTTCGCGGGAGGTGAGATCGAGGAGTTCTGCTACGGCGATCCGGGGAGAGCCCCACAGCGGGTGTTTCTACGCAAGGACGGCGCAGTGGATCTCAAGGTCAATGTCAAAGACCAGCCGATCTATCTGTATCGCACGGAGTTCAACGACGTCCCGATGTGGCTCGAAGCGATCTGTCCAGGAATCGTCACTGACGGAGATACACCGCCGGCTCCGTTCGCCACGGGTGCCGCCGACCTCAAGGTTCGCATTACCGTCGTCTCAGATGACCGACAAGAGATCTTCAATTCGGTGAACGGCAAGGCCACCGGGACCGACGCAACCGAATACAAGGTCCGAGGTACCGCCGACCTCGTCGTTGAAAACGGCGTGCCTGTCGGTGACCCGCGAGACTTCGTTGGCTTCAAGTTGACCGAGATCCGACGCTGAATCCTGGCTCGGGCCGGCCCGAACGGGCCGGGGGAGTGACCCGCAAGGCTCGGTGTGCCGCCCCGCGCGGACTTAGAAGTCGTCCGTGCGGCGCAGACGCCGCGGACGCCCGTCGGGATCGTGCAGAAACGCGTACGGTCCCGACGCGACCGCGCGAGCCAGCGGCCCCAGCTCGGGCGGCTCCACTCTGCGAAGGCGCCCCGCCGGTCGGACACCGATCCGGCCGCCCACATGCCACGCATCCAGGCGGGCCGCGCTCGCTGCGAACGCCGCGAACATGTCCGACGGGTCACGGCAGTCTGCCATCACCGACGACAGATCGCCGGCCTCTCGGTCAAGGTGTTCAGCGGCCAAGGTGAGTCGCAGCCGAGTGGCGTACTCGCCCGCCCGGTCGATGACCACTGCGGAGAGTTCGGAATCGTGCGTCCACGAGCGCCGGTTGAAGTTGTCGGAACCGACGGTGGCCCAGGTGTCGTCGATGACACAAGCCTTGGCGTGCACGTAGACAGGGACGCCTGCGTGATTCTCGAGGCCATAGATCGCGACTCGGTCGGGGGCCTTCCGCACCAGATTCTGCGTCGCTCGTCGCCGCCCCTCCAACTGCGGCAGTCGACCCAGCAGGCCTTCCAGGTCGGGGTAGAGGGGCACCACCGCGATGACGAACAGGTCAGGATGCTCGTCCAGGGCCCGGCCGAGCTTCTGAGCGACGTGACGCCCCCACAAGTACTGGTCCTCCAGGTAGACGAGGCGGCGGGCGCGTTTGATCGCCTTCGTGTAGCCGCGCGCCACACTCCTCTCCCCGCCCGGGGCGAAGGGGTAGTCCCTGCTTGATGGCAGGTTGGGGTAGGTCCGCAGCAGTTGCACCGCGTGCGTGCCCCCGGGGACGGGGGGCGGAGGTGGCAGCTGTGCCGGGAGCGGGCTCGGGGCGGCAGCGGTGCTGGGCTTCCGCACCCGCCGCCAGCGACGGGGCCGGCCCTCCAGCGGAGCCGGGTCCTCCCAGCGCTCACGGAACACTGTCTCCACGTCGTGGACCGCCGGCCCAGAGATCGCGGCCTGCACGTCGTGCCATGGCGGGGTGACGCCGTACTCCGTGGCCATCTCGTGGGGCTGCGGGTCACCGCCGTGGGCGGCGTCGTCCCGGCGCGCGTGGCACAGATCGATGCCGCCCACGAACGCCACATCACGTGTCGCGTCATTTCGATGCCGCAGCACAACCAGCTTCTGGTGGTGGGAGCCGCGATGACGGACCCGCATGTCGAGCCACGCCTCGACGCCGCGGGCCCGTAACTTCGCGCCAAAGTCCGCGTTGTCGCCTTCGGTGTCGACCACGGCTGCGGGGAGGGAGTGCCACACGAGCCCACGAACGTCGACCCCGCGAGCAGCGGCTCGACCGAGCACGGCCAGAACTTCGCTGCCGGGCTGGCCAGTGAGCCGCTCGTCGGGGTCGCCCTTCCCAGTCGGCGAAGACGATGGCATCACCAGCCCCGGTGGCTTCAATCCTTTCGTACAGCTCGGTGAAGTAGGTTGCGCCGTCGATCAGCGGCCGCACCAGGTTTCCCTCTGACCACGCGCGGCCCGGGTGGGCATCGTCGAGCCTGGTGCGCTCGTTGCCGCGCTCGGCGGCTGTCAGAAGCCATTCGGAGGGGGCATCCCGATCAGGCACCAGCACACCATGCCACAAGAAGTGCGCTCGGAAAGCGGCCGCCGAACGGCTCAGGTGTGATGCCGTCAGCCGCCGGCCCGGTGGCCCCCGCCAGTGGGTCCTTCTCTTCCGGGGCTAGTTCTTGCCGTTCCCGCCGAGATCGACGCAGATCTCGCCGGAGACCGTCTCGGTGAAACTGCCGGTGGGGTCGAGCAGGTCCTGCACTCCGGCGAGCGTGAGCGTGCCGGTCGCACCATCGAGCTTGCCGGTGGCCCCGATGACGTCTCCCGCCGCAATGAACTCACCGGTGGTCGCGTCGAGCGTGCCGTCGAGGGCGACCGTCAGCGTCGCCCGGTTCGTGGTGAACGTGATGTCGCCCGCGAATGCGATCCCGGTCGACGTGGCGCCGGTGATCTGGAAGCCAGCTTGGGTGGTGCCCTGCAACAGGCCCCCGCCACGTATGTGAGCGACGGTCCGGATCAGTCCCTCTGGGTCGCCGTCCTGTGCCGGCGCTCCCCTTCCCTCACCCTTCGCGTTGATCGGATGACAGGACACCCCGGCAGTGGCCGGTCCGGCCTGGACCAGCATCAGAAGTGGCACGCGCGTCAGTTGGCCGCCGATCGGTCGGCCTACTGCTCCCGCACTGTCACCGCCGCCTCCGACTGTCGCCCGTAGACCCAACAGATGAGTTCAGTGGGAGCACCGGTGACCACGATGTCGGGATGCCCGCGCCCCGGCTTCGTCCGGCGGCCGTCGGGGTCCTGCAGGACCAAGCCTTTGGGTAGCCGACGCCGTAGAGCGCGAGCGGCAGCGCCAGCCCGAAGCCAGAGCGCTTCCTGCAGCTCTGCGTCGGGCGCCGGCTGGGGGACACTGTTCGGGCGGGCCACATCCTGGGTGTGCACGTAGTACTCGCCGAGCGAGTGGCGGTGGTCTTCCCAGCGATCCAGGGGCATGCAGGCGATCGACCCCGACTCCGAGCGGAGATGGCTGATGAGCTCCGCGTACGACCACCGGCGTCGGATCAGTTCAGCGCGCTGTTGCGTGAGCGGCGATAGCACGGGCAGGACCAGGCCGGCCCACGCCAGCGGGTCGCGTTTGATGCACCACAGGTGGATCGCCAGATCGTGCGCAGACCAACCCGCACACAGCGTCGCCGCGTCCGCATCAACAGCGGCAAGCGCATCGCAGCAGCGATCGAGTTGTCGGTCCCTGATGTCGGCGGTGCTCACCGATCGGCCTGGGCAGCCACGCACGGATCCGTAGAGTCCGGCCGGGGGAGGCCGAGCTCGCTTGGACGGGACACTTGCCGGTCTCTCATTGCTCTCCGCGACGCTTCTTGATCACCAGCCGCTCCTCGTCGGCCGTCACGACTTCCATCTCCCGTCGCACTCCCTGCGCCGCGCCCTCGCTGAGCATGATCGTGTCGCCGTCGACCACCCACGTGCCCGCCGCCTCGTCGGGCACGTCGTCGGGTCCGAGGCCGCTCTCGGCGAAGGTGCCGTCGGCGCGGAGTTCGAACGCCATCCGACCTCGGGACGGAGGCAGGTCGGTTCCCGCGGGACGGAACACCATCTCTTCGCCGGTGTCCTCCTCGTGAGCGTGCACCCAGCGTCCGGTGAGGCGGTCGGGTTTCATCGGTCGCTACACCTTGGTGAACGACTTGCGCGGTCCGGCGAGGCATGCGCTCATCCGGGACACCTGGGCCGCGGTGAACATGAACATCGCCGCGTCGTCCACGTAGTCCATGTAGTTCATGAACATGTCGCCGTTGGGCCCGTTGCTGCACGACACCGACGGGAAGGTCGGCTGGCCGTAGTTGGGTCCCTCGCAGTTGGGCGTGTCCGGGACGCGATCGCCGCCGCTGCAGTCGAGGGTGTCGCCCCAGATGTGCCGCAGGTTGAGCCAGTGTCCGACCTCGTGCGTCAGGGTGCGGCCCTTGTCGAACGGTGCGGCTGCCGTGCCTTCGGTCCCGAAGGCGGTGTTCAGGATGACCACTCCATCAGTCGCCTTGGGGCCGCCGGGGAACTGGGCGAAGCCCAGCAGCCCGCCGCCGAGCGTGCACACCCAGACATTCAGGTAGGCGTTCGTCGGCCACGCGGTCGAGCCTCCTTTGCTGCTCCGCTTGACGGCGTCGCCGGTGCCGAACGACGTGCGGTCTGTCTGCACCCGCACAATTCCGTCGGTTCGCTGACCGTCGGGGTCCTTCGTGGCGAGTTTGAACTTGATTCTCGAATCGGCGACGAGACCCTTCCATGGGTCGGGCACCTTGGACGAGTCGGGGTTGGTGGCCCGGAAGTCCTGATTCAGAGCGCTGAGCTGGCTCTGGATCTGGGACTTGCTGATGTTCTCTTTCGGCTTCTTGTAGACCACATGCACAACGGTCGGGATCGTGATCAGCTTGCGAGCGACACGTTCGGCCTCGCCTGACGTGACAGCGCGAGCGGTGAATTCCTCCGCCCGGCGTTGGTTGGTGCGGAACGACGGCTGCTCCTCGAGCAGTCGCTCGTACTCCTCCATGGCGGCACATTGACGACGCTTGGGGACCATCGGGTCCTCCCTTCGATTAGTGGTGGACCGCTGCACCACACAGGGCTCGGCCCCTGAGCCGACCTTCCTCGGCAGTTCGCAGCCTGTCAAGAGGATTCGCCGGGACGTCCGGAGGGTGTTGCAAAAGAGGTTGCATTCGAACAGGTGTTCGAGTATGATCGGTCTATGACCGTGACCCAGCTACCCGCACCGCCCGGCCTGGGTGTGCGGTTGGCGCAGGTCCACGAGGCGATCGGCGGGATCGACGCCGATGCGACGATTCCGCCGGGGGCGTATGCGGCGGCGGTGGTCGAGGTCGACCGGGCGATCCGCCGCCTGGAAGCGGTGAAACTCCGGCTGGTCGCAGGCGCTCAGCGGGCGCGGGTGGCCACAAGGACCGGGCACACCGACACCGGCGCCTGGCTCGCCCAGACCACCCGCAGCACCGGCCGCGATGCCGCCGGAGCGGTGAAACTCGCCGACTCGCTGGACCGGCGGCTCCCCGCCACCCAGCAGGCGCCCTGTCCGACGGCGCGTGTCTCCCGTGACCACGCGGCGGTGATCGACCATGCCATCCGGCAACTCCCCAGCGGACTCACCCCGGGTCAACGAGCCGAGGTCGAAGCGGTGCTGGTGGACAAAGCCAAGCTGATGGACCCCGCCGCCCTCCGCAAGGCCGGCCGACGGGCGTTGGCCCGGGTCGAACCCGACGAAGCGGTCGTCGACGCCCACGAGGACCACCTGGTCCGCACCGAAGAGGACCACGCCTGGGACCACGCGAGGTTGACCCTGCGCGACAACGGCGACGGCACCACCACCGGGCACTTCACCATCCCCACCCTCTCCGCAGCGATCCTCCAACGAACCCTGCACACCCTCGCCTCACCCCGCCGCGCCACACCCGGCGCCACCCACGCCCACGCCGGCCACCCCTGCCCGAAGCGTCGACGGCCTCGCCTGGGACCGACGCCTCGGACAGGCGTTCGTCGAAGTCCTCGACCACCTGCCCACCGACCGGTTGCACCACAAAACCGCCGCCACCATCATCGTCACCCTCCACCACGACCAACTGGTCACCCAGCTGAAGGCCGCCGGCGTCGACACCGGCGAGATGATCTCCTCCTCCACCGCCCGGCGGATGGCCTGCCAAGCCGGACTCCTCCCCGCCGTCCTCGGCCGGAAATCCCACCTCCTCGACCTCGGCCACACCGCCCGGTTCTTCACCCACGCCCAAGCCCTCGCCCTCGCCACCCGCCACACCACCTGTGCCGCCGACGGCTGCGACCGGCCCTACGCCTGGACCGAACTCCACCACCGCGATCCCTGGGCCCAAGGCGGCACCACCAACCTCCGCGACGCCATCCCCCTCTGCGGCCACCACCACCGACGCATCCACCACCCCAACTACACCCACCAAGAAAGACCCGGACCCACCGGACTACCCGTCATCACCTTCCGACAACGCTGCTGAGCCGGGGCTGAGCTGGAGGTGCGGCGAACATGAAGTCCGCTCACGCCAGGGGCGAGATGACCCTCAACCGGGCCGCTAGAGCGGCTGCGCCGTCGCCGACGGCATGCCCCAACCGCACACAACGCTTCGGTGCGCTGTCCTGCAATCGACCGCCGATGGCGACGTCGATCGGGGGCACTCGCGCGCTGATGGCCGGATCGGCGTCCAGCTCCGCCAGCATCGCGGTGAGTGAGCGCACCTCTGTCGCGGTGGTCACGGCCGTCACCAGGCAGTCCGGTCGGTGGCCGAGCACGGCCTGGCGCCAGGATCTCTGGGGCAGGTCGCGGCCTAGGTAGGTCGTATGCAGGCCAGCGCGCCGAGCGGCGACCGCGAACGACATCAGGCCGAGCTCGTGATCGGCCCCGGGCGGGAGGGCCAGCAAGACTCGCGGAGCGCCGAGATTGATGGGCGCAGCTTCGTAGATGCTGGCCAGGCGGCGCATCACGGACTGAGCGACGAGGTGTTCGCCGGCCACGTCGAGTTCCTTGTTACGCCAGGCTTGTCCCAGGGTGGCGAGCATCGGCAGCAGCCATGAGTCGACGACCGTCTCGAAGCGGGCTGCCGATAGTTGGCGGTCGAGGATCGCGGCTACCTTCTCCGCGTCGAGGGCCCGCGCCGCGTCCAGCAGCGCGCTCGTGGCGGAGTCATCGGGCTCGATGCCGGTCACGACGGGGCGCGAGCCGGGATTGGACGCGACCGACGTGTCGGCGGACTCGACGGTCGCCCGAGTGGGGGCGCCGGTCTGGCCGCGGACCTCCAAGGCTGCTTGGGCGGGGGTCCAGCCCGTGCTGACCAGCGAGCTCATGCGACGAAGAGTCGTGACGGCGTGGTCGTCATACAGGCGGTAACCGCCCGAACTCCGCAACGGAGTCACGACGCCGTAGCGACGTTCCCAGGCGCGCAGCGTCGCCTCGCTGATCCCGGTCAGCTCGGCCGCGCGCTTGATCGTGTACATCGATCTACAGCTTGCTCAACGAGCGTTGCAGGCCCTTTTCGGCTTCGTCGCCCAGCTTGGTGAAGGCAGGGGACAGCAGAGGCGCCACGAAGCGCGCGATGCCGTTGAACGCGAAGTCGGCCTCGTACGTGACAGTGGTCGATTGGTCGCCGTCGGCAACGAAGGTCATCGTGTCGGTGGCCGTGAGAGTGGAGTTCTTGCCCTGCACGACAAATACGTTTCCGGGTTCGTGCCGAATCACTGTGTAGGTCAGCTCGGTTTCCCTCCCCATGAACTTGGAGACGTTGTGGTACACGGTTCCGACATCCCCATCGCCCGAAACGAGTTCGGTTCGCACGGTGCCGGGGTCCCACTCCTCGGTGGTCGTGAAGTCGCTGAGATAGGCGAACACCTGATCGATCGCGACGGGGACGGTCACGCTGCGCTTCAGCTTCATGGGACTCCTCGTTGGGTACGTTTGACAAACTCTAGACAAACCTTAGACGATACGGAAGGGTGCTCGTTGAATCGGCATCGAAATTCGGTCCGCGCCGCTGTGGCTGGACCGTCCACCGGAAGGGAACAACGATGAGCGAGCGACCCACCGCCGCCGTGATCGGCGCAGGCGTGTCCGGGCTCACCGCCGCCTGGGTTCTGCGCCGCACCCACGACGTCACGCTGTATGAGCGCGACCCGCGCCTCGGCGGCCACGCCCACACGCATGACGTCGCCACCGATCGTGGCGAGCTGCGGATCGACAGTGGCTTCATCGTGCACAACGAGCGGACCTACCCCCGGTTGTTGCGGCTGTTCGACGAGCTCCAGGTGGCGACACAGCCAACCGAGATGAGCATGTCGATCACCTGCGAGGAGTGCGGCCTGTCGTATGCCGGTGGTCGGGGAGCCGGAGGCATTCTCGCCCAGCCCACGAGGGTGACCGATCGCCGCTTCGTCCGAATGCTCACCGAGGTGCCGCGCTTCCACCGGGCGGCGCGGGAGCTGCTCGCCCAGTCCGACGCCGCTGACGTCACGTGGGCGGAGTTCTTGGCCCAACAGCAGTTCAGCCCCTACTTCGTTCGGCACTTCGCGATCCCGCTGGTGTCGTGCGTCTGGTCCTCGGGCGAGCTTGAGGCTGGTGACTACCCCGCACTGCACCTATTCCAGTTCCTCGAGCATCACGGCATGCTGACGATCAAGGGATCACCCACCTGGCGCACGGTGGTCGGCGGTTCGGGTACCTACGTCGACAAGCTCGCTGAGCAACTGCAGTCCGTCGAGCGCGGCCGTCCAGTGACCGGTGTGATCCGCCACGACGACTCGGTCGAGGTGAGCACCGCTGATGGTGCGACCGCAAGGTTCGATCGCGCCGTGATCGCTACTCACGCCGACGACGCTCTCGCCGTGCTTGCCGACGCGACTCCGGAGGAGAAGACGGCGCTCGGTGCGATCGGCTACACGACCAACCACACCGTCCTGCACACCGACAGCTCCGCGCTGCCGACCAGGCCGCGGGCCCGCGCATCGTGGAACCACCGGCTGACTTCCTGCACGGTGCCGGCCGACAACGTTCAGGTGAGCTACTGGATGAACCGCCTGCACGCCCTCGATCGCAGTGCCACGGGCGATACCGACTACGTCGTCTCGCTCAACGCGGCAGGGCGCATCCCTGATGACCGGATCATCGCTGAGATGACCTACCAGCACCCGATCTTCACTCGGGACGCCGTGGCGGCCGGCGCCGCGCTGCGAGGCGCGGGAGGCCCCCGTCTTGCCTTCGCGGGCGCCCACCTCGGGTGGGGCTTCCACGAAGATGGCGCGCGTTCCGGAGTCGACGCGGCGGCTCGTCTCGGGGTGACCTGGTGACCGCCGACCTCCACGTTCCGGTCGACGACGCGGCACCTGCCGGGGACGACTCCCAGGCGCGTGCGGCCGTCGAGCGGGTGGCGTTGCCGCGACTACCCGCATTGGCTGTGGGTTCCGTGTCGCATGCCCGGCACCGGCCCTTCACGACGTCGTTTCGCTATCGGCAGTTCCAGTGGCTGGTCGATCTCGACGATCTCGCCGCTGAGGGTGGCACTCCGATCCTGCCGCGGGGCCTGCGCTGGCTCGCGCGCTTCGATCCACGCGATCATCTCGACGGAGGCCGCCTCGGTGGCGGAATCCGTGGCGACCTGGTCCGATTCCTGGCGCGACGCGGCGTGCGCGTTGACGACGAGGACCGCGTCGTGATGCTGGCGCACCCCCGCAGTTGGGGCCACGTCTTCAACCCGCTCTCGGTGCTGTGGTGCGTGGCGCCGGACGGCGCGCTCAAGGCGCTGGTGCTCGAGGTGCACAACACCTACGGGGGGCGGCACGCGTACCTCTTGGAGGGCTCGAACGACACCGTCGACAAGCGCTTCTATGTGTCGCCCTTCAACGACGCCAGTGGTGAGTACGACGTCCACGTGCGGCTTACGCCCGCACAGGTGAACGTGTCGATCGGCTTGCGACGCGACGGCGAGCGGGTGTTCTCCGCCGTCTCGCGCGGACACCTCGAGCCCGCCACCACCTCGTCGGTGCTCGCCGCCAGCACTCGCCATGCCTTCATGACCCAACGCGTCTCGCTGCTGATCCGTCTGCGCGGCATCGGCCTCTGGCTGCGACGCCTACCCATCCGACCACGACCCGACAACGACCCGGAGGCCGTGCGATGACGCTGCTTCGTAGTTCCAGTCCCGCGATCACCACCAACTCGATGGTGCCGGCACCGCTGTGCCTACGCCGTCCGCTGCTGCGCCCGTTGTGCCTGCGGGCCACGGTCGCGCGCAAGGTGCTCACCCAGGTCGCCGACCGGGTGCCGGTCGATTTCCTGATGCCGGACGGCTCGCTTCTCACCAAGCACGCCTCCCGCCGCCGGAACCCCGAGTGGCCGGCCCTGCGGTTCGTCCGCCCTGACGACGTCTTCGAGCGGATCGCGCACCATCCCAAGATCGGCATCGGCGAGGCCTATATGGCCGGCGACTGGGTCGCCGAAGAGGGCACCGACCTTGCCGACGCGCTACGCCCCTTCGCGGAGCGGATGACGACCGCCGTGCCGCCAGGGTTGCTCAAGCTCCGACGTTTGGTCGATCGCGCCCTTCCCCATCACCAGCGCAACTCCCTCGACGGGTCCAAGCGCAACATCGAGGCGCACTACGACCTCTCCAACGACCTGTTCGGAGCCTTCCTGGACGAGACCATGAGCTACTCGTCCGCGCTCTTCGACGAGGAACTGCCCTGGGCCGAGCAGGAGCTGGCGGAGGCCCAGATCGCCAAAGTCCACCGCGTGCTCGATCTCGCGAGTGTGGGCGAGGGGTCAGAGGTTCTCGAGATAGGGAGCGGCTGGGGGACTCTCGCCATCGAAGCCGCCAAGCGCGGCGCGAAAGTGCGCACGATCACCTTGTCACAGGAGCAGGCGGTGCTGGCCCGGCAGCGGATCGAGGCCGAGGGGCTCACCCACGCGGTCGACGTCGTCATCGAGGACTACCGCGACGTGATGGGTACCTTCGACGCCGTCGTGAGTGTGGAGATGATCGAGGCGGTCGGCGAAGAGTATTGGCCGACGTACTTCGCCACCATCGACCGCGTGTTGCGGCCCGAGGGGGTGGCGGTGCTGCAAGCGATCATCATGTCCGACGATCGGCTGTTGGCCACTCGCAACTCGTTCGGGTGGATCCAGAAGTGGATCTTCCCCGGCGGGCTGATCCCCTCACTCGAGGCGATTGAACGCTCCTGCGCCGGCCTGGCGATTCAGCCGACCCGCGCCGATCGGTTCGGCTTGCACTACGCCGAGACCCTCAACCGCTGGCGTCATCGATTCATGGACGACTGGCCGGAGATCTCCGCGCAGGGCTTCACCGAGGAATTCCAGCGGATGTGGGAGTTCTACCTCGCCTACTGCGAAGCGGGATTCGGCGTCGGCTATCTCGACGTGGCCCACGTGGTGCTCCCCAAGGAGCGAAGGACCTCCGCGACCTCGTGACCGTGCGTCGGAGTGTGCTCTGGTTTCGCCGGGACCTGCGTCTCAACGACCACCCGGCGCTCCTAGCCGCGCGCGAGAATGCCGACGAGGTGGTTGCGCTGATCGTCATCGACCCGGCACTGGAGGGCACCGGACGCCGACGCGACCGTTGGCTGGCCTCGGTCCAGGCGTTGGCCGACTCGCTCGACGGCGCCCTTGTCGTGCGCCGGGGCGCGCCCGCCGACGTGGTGCCGGCGGTCGCCGAGGAGGCCGGTGCCGCGCAGGTGCACATCAGCGCTGAGGTCACCCCCTATGGCCGTCGGCGAGACCGGCGCGTTCGCGAGGCACTATCGGCCCAGGGGAGGGAGTTGGTCGCCACCGGATCGCCCTATGCGGTGGGCCCGGGCACCATCGTCAATGGGAGCGGCGACCCCTACGCGGTGTTCACACCCTTCGCCAAGGCCTGGCGGGCCCACGGCTGGGCCGATCCGGCGATCCGGCCACGACCCACGTGGGCCGACGGATTGCGCAGCGACGAAATGCCCAAACCTCAGGCGAGCGCGTTGGCCGACACGCCGGCTGCGGGAGAGGAGGCCGCTCGTCGGCACTGGCGACGCTTCGTGGACTCCGACCTGCCGGGCTACGCCGGTGACCGCGATCGGGCGGATCTCGATACGACGAGCCGAATGTCGGTGCCATTGAAGTATGGCGAAATCCACCCGCGCACGCTGCTGTCCGATGCCCTCGCCGCCGACGCTCCCCGCAAGGACATCGACAAGTTCGTCTCCGAGGTCGCCTGGCGAGAGTTCTACGCCGATGTGCTGTTCGCCGAGCCTCGCTCGGCTTGGCGCGACCTCAAGCCGGCGCTGTCGGCGATGAGCTACGACGACCCGGCGGACGCCGCAGAGCTGATCCAGGCCTGGCGAGAAGGTCGCACCGGCTTTCCTTTCGTCGATGCCGGAATGAGGCAACTGCTCGGCGAGGGATGGATGCACAACCGGGTGCGGATGGTGACCGCCAGCTTCCTGACCAAGCATCTCCATGTGTGGTGGCCGATCGGCGCGCGGCACTTCTTGGCACACCTGATCGACGGAGATATCGCCTCCAACAACCACGGGTGGCAATGGGTGGCCGGCACCGGCACCGACGCCGCGCCCTACTTCCGGGTGTTCAATCCGGTCCTGCAGGGCACCAAGTTCGATCCGGATGGCGCCTATGTTCGGCGCTGGATTCCCGAGCTGCGCCATGTGCAGGGAGGCCGGGTACACGAGCCCTGGAAACATGACGACGCGTACTCCGAGGGCTACCCCCGGCCGATCGTCGACCTCGGCGCCGAGCGCACTGAAGCCCTGGATCGCTACAGCAGTGCCCGCGCCGACAGCGGGGGCTCGCCGTGATCGCCCCTCTGGAGGAATTGCGGCGTTTCGTTCGGGCGAGTTTGGTCGATCGAGTCCAACCGACCCAGCGCGACGATCCGGCTATCGCCCAACGTCGGCGAATCGTGGTGGTGGTCACGCTGCTGGTGGGCGCCGCGGTGCTGGGCTGGACCCTGCGCTTGCCGGCCGGAAGCGATGCGTTCGTCCCGGCAGCCTTTGTGCTGGCCGCGGTCTGGGCGGTGGGGGCCTTCGCCTCTGGCCCGCTTCATCTGGGTCGTGCGCGCACCCGCTCCGGCCATACCCCCGTGCGCCCGATCGTGCAACCGATCGTGCTCGGTCTGGTGCTGCTGGGAGTCTTTCTCGCCGGCGGCCTGGCGGTGGGCACCGTCCCCGCTCTGCGCCGCCCCGTCGACGAGCTACTCGACCACGCTCAAGTGGGGTCGCTCGCGCTCGTCATCGTGGTGACCATCGTCAACGGTATCGCCGAGGAACTCTTCTTCCGGGGGGCCTTGTTCGCTGCCATCACGGGAGTGCGTGCGATCGTGATCACGACCGTTCGCCTACGCCCTCATCACTGTGGGCTCGGGCATCCCGCTACTGGTGTTCGCCGCCGCTGTGCTGGGCTTCGTCACCGCCCTTCAACGCCGGGTCACCGGCGGAGTTCTCGCCCCGATCCTCACCCACCTGACCTGGTCGGTCGGGATGTTGCTTCTGCTCCCTTCCGCGCTCGAACTCGTCTGAGGAGACCCCTTGTCCACCACGCCCACTACACCTGAAAGTCCCGCCAGTCCTGACAGCCCGGGCAACACCTCTCGCCACGCCGCTCGGGGTCGGGTCCTCGTCACCGGGGCCAGCGGCTATGTCGGTGGCCTACTGGTCGCGACCCTCCTCGATGAGGGCTGGACCGTTCGGGTGCTCACCCGCCATCGCGACTCTGTCGCGGATCGCGCGTGGGCTGACCGCGTCGAGGTCGCCGAAGGGAGTGCCGACAACGCCGGCGATCTCCGCAACGCACTCGCTGACGTGAATGTGGCGTACTACCTGATCCACTCCATGGACGGCCAGGGCGACTTCGCAGCCCGCGATCGCCAGATGGCGGAGGTGTTCGGGCGAACCGCGCGAGAGTGCGGCGTCGGCCGCATCGTCTACCTCGGGGGGATGCACCCCGATGGCGAGTTGTCGCCGCACCTCGCCTCGCGCGTCGAGGTCGGTGACATCCTGATGGCGTCGGGGGTGCCGACGGCGGTGCTGCAGGCCGCGGTGGTGCTCGGTGATGGGTCGGCGTCATTCGACATGCTGCGGTATCTGACGTCGCGGCTTCCCGCGATGGTCGCGCCGAAATGGCTGCACAACCGGATCCAACCGATCGCGGTCGATGACGTGATGCACTATCTCGCCGCCGCCGCCTCGCTCCCCGACGACCTCAACCGGACCTTCGACATCGGCGGACCGGACGTGCTGACCTATGGCGAGATGATGCAAGGCTTCGCGCGGGTCATGGGCTTGCGCAAGCGGGTGATCCTCACCGTGCCGGTACTGACGCCGAAGCTGGCCAGTCACTGGATCGGCTTGGTCACGCCCGTGGACACCGGCGTCGCCAAGCCCCTTGTCGACAGCCTTGTGCACGAGGTGGTGTGCCAAGAGCAGGACCTCCAGGGGCTCGTGGGTGCGCCCCCAGGCGGCGCGACGTCGTACCGCGACGCCGTGGAGCAGGCGATGGCTGAGGCCGGCCCGGACCCGTGGTTGCGCAACGTCACCCTGGGTGCCGCTGGTGTCGGCTCCGTCGCAGTCCTCGCCCTGGCCCGCCGCATGGTGGCGCGCCGCGGTCGTTGACCGCGGTGGTCGTCTGAGCAGAATCACGCGGTGCTCTGGCGTTCGTGACTGACTTGGGTCGCTCTTCTACCGTGGTGGGTGTGACCGTCCGACAGTCGCCGCGTGCGCCGGCGCGCCAGAGCACCTCGCCCGGCGGCGCCGTGGCGGCGTTCGTCGGACTGCTCTGGCTGCTCGAGATCGTCGATACCCTGCTCGCGAATCGTCTCGATTCCTACGGCATCCGACCGCTGGTCGACGAGGGCCTGATCGGCATCGCCTTCGCTCCTCTGTTGCACGTCGGCTTCGGGCATCTGATCAGCAACACCCTGCCGTTGCTCGTGCTCGGCTACTTGATCGCGGTCTCGGGGGTGCGCACGTGGGTCAAGGTCACCATCATCGTGTGGATCGTGGGCGGACTCGGGACCTGGCTCACGGGTGGCCCTGGCACCATCCACCTGGGCGCCTCGGTGCTCGTCTTCGGGTGGCTCAGCTACCTGCTGGTGGTGGGGTTCCTGACCCGCCGTCCGATGCAGATCGTGATCGGTGTGGTCGTCTTCCTGCTGTACGGCGGGGCGCTGCTCGGCGTTCTCCCCGGCCAACCCGGAGTGTCGTGGCAGGGGCATCTCTTCGGCGCGATCGGTGGCGTGATTGCCGCCCGATCCGTCGCGTCGTCGCGCCCGAAGCGGCGTACTGTCGCCTCATGAGTGACGACATCGACGACCTGCGCGGAGCCATGCCCCAAGAGCTCGACGCGAGGCAGACGGCGGCGTTGGCCGAAGCGGCGACCTGGGTGGGCGACGGGGTCGAGGCGGTCGGGTTGGGCGAGACCCCCGACGGCACCGACTGCGTCGTCGTCTACACCAGCGGCCTGCCGGTCGATCTCCCCGAGGAGGTCGGGGGGCTGCCGGTCCGGGTGGAAGCGTCGGGGCCGATCCTCGCTCTCGAGGTCGACCCCGACGATGCCGAGGCGGGCGACTGACCGAGCCGGCCAGTCACCCGCTCTTCATCACGGCCAGACGCGCACCCGCAGCGCCAATTGCACTGCGGCGATCGGGTTGAGGATCGTTGCCACCGGCGAGCCCGCGAAGAGCAAACCGACCGGACGGTTCTCCCAGTCGAGCACCAGCGAGCCGCTGTCGCCACCAGCCGACATGTCGGTGGTGATGATCTGGTTGCAGAACTTCGCGACGTTGCCGCCGCCGTAGTTGACGTTGACCGTCGCGTTCAGAGCGGTCACCCGGCCGGTCGTGAAGTGCGTCGTACGGCCGGTCTTCTTCACCAGCATGCCCACTTTGGCGGCCACGGCAGCCGTGGTCGGGTAGCCGTTCCAGTAGATGTCGCGGTCGATGGTGTCGAAGGGCACCTCGGCCATCGCGGCATCCACGGAGTTGCACGAGCCGTCGAACTTGATCGGCACGAACCGCGCCAACCGGCCGATCGCGTCGGCCGGCCCGCCGCCGTCGAACGGGCCCGGTTGATAGATCGGGTCGCCGAGGTTGGCGTTGTTGCTGTTGGCGAGGACGTGGTTGTTGCTGAGGATGTAGTAGCGCGGCGGCTTCCCCGGCAACGGCGCGAGGTCGTAGCAGCCGGCGCCGATGGTGCCGGCGGTGATCTTCGGGTGACCCACGCTGTAGCCGGGCCGGACCGGGCGGACTCGCTTGGCGAGGGTTTGCGCGTCCACCGATTGCAGGGGCGCGGCCGAGGTGTCGACCAATTTGTCGGCGCTCCCGCCCGCGAACAGGTGGCCGACTTCGAGGACGTCGGTCGGCTTGTTGTCGACGGTCTTGGACACCTTGTCCTTGGAGTCGAGCATCGACTCGGGCAGCTTCTCGCTGACCAAGACCATCACGCTGGGCGTCGTGGACTGATCGCCCTTGCTGATCTTGTGGCCCACGCCGACGCCGATCACATTGGCGCGGCCCATGAACCGCTCCTCGGCGGCCTCCCGGGCGCTGTTCAGCTGGACCAGCTCGTCGGGGAGCTCGAAGGCGGCGGCATCGAACAATTCGTGGTCGTCCATGGTGAGTCCTTTCTCTGCCGCACGCCAAGGGCTCCGGCGCGGGGCTGTTGGGGTTGTGCCATGGAGGAGGATCGATCGGGTGAAGTGATACGGCGACCTCTCCGGGACCTGCCCCGGCGCCAACCGCCCGGCGCCAACCGCCCGGGGCCAACCGCCCGGGGCGATCCGCCCGGGGCGATCCGCTCATCTCGGCTCGCGCCGTAGGCTCGCCGTCGTGAGCGCATCCGCTGAGCTGCAGATCGTCCGGACGCCCAGGCGGGTCGAGGTGACCTTCGATCGGCCGCACCGGCACAACGCCTTCACTCGGAGCATCTACGCCGCTCTCAAGGAATTGTGCGCGGAACTCCGAGAGACCGAAGAGGTGCGCTCGCTGGTGCTGAGAGGTGCCGGTGGACGCGCGTTCGCGGCGGGCAACGAGATCGCCGACTTCGTCGATGCCGACCCGGTCGCCTACGAGGACTGGATCCGGGAGTTCTTGGCGGACCTACAAGCCCTCCCGCAGGTGACCGTCGCCGCCGTCGACGGGATCTGCGTGGGCGGTGGCTTGGCGGTGGCCACCCACTGCGACCTGCGGATGGCGACGCCCCATTCGCGCTTCGGCTACCCGATCGCGCGCACCCTCGGCAACGCCCTCGCCGGGTCGATCGTCTACCGCTGCGCGGCCGTCTTCGGTGAGTCACTCACCCGCGAGATGCTGCTGGCCTCGCGGCTGGTCGATGCCGACCGGGCGCATGCCGTGGGGGCGTTGATGGTGATCACCGACGACCTCGATGCCGAGTTGGCGACCCTGCTGGACGGCCTGGACGCCGCCTCCGGGGTCACCCTGCGCGCGACGAAGGAGCAGTTGCTCGACCGGGCTCGGCGCCTCGAGAGTCAACCAGCTGACGATCTGGAGCGGCTGCGTCGGGCCTACACGGGCCCCGACTTCGCCGAGGGCGTGCGCGCTTTCCTGGCGAAGGAGAAACCGTCGTTCGGCGTCAGCCGAAGTGGTCCCCACCAACCGGCCTGAGCCTGCTACTTGGACTTACGCGCCCGCGATGCGAGCTTGGCCCGCTCGTTCTGGTCGAGGATGACCTTGCGGATCCGGACCATCTCCGGGGTGACTTCGACGCATTCGTCCTCGCGGCAGAACTCGAGGCACTGCTCGAGTGACAGCTTCTTCGGCGGGATCAGCTTCTCGAAGTTGTCGGAGGTGGCAGACCGGATATTGGTCTGCTGCTTCTCCTTGGTGATGTTGACGTCCATGTCGTCGGCGCGGGAGTTCTCGCCCACGATCATGCCCTCATAGACCTCGGTCGTCGGCTCGACGAACATCACTCCGCGCTCTTGCAGGTTGGTCATCGCATAGGCCGTCGCCGCGCCCTTGCGGTCGGCCACCAGGGATCCGTTGTTCCGCGAGCGGATCTCGCCGGCCCAGGGCTCGTACTTCTCGAAGATGTGGTGGGCGATGCCGGTGCCCCGGGTCTCGGTGAGGAACTCGGTACGGAAACCGATCAGCCCGCGCGCAGGAACCAGGAACTCCATCCGCACCCAGCCGGTGCCGTGGTTGGTCATCTGTTCCATCCGCCCCTTGCGGGAGGCGAGCAGTTCGGTGATCGCGCCGAGGTACTCCTCGGGTGCGTCGATGGTGAGCCGCTCCACCGGCTCGTGCACCTTGCCGTCGACCTCGCGGGTGACCACCTGCGGTTTGCCGACGGTGAGCTCGAAGCCCTCGCGGCGCATCTGCTCGACCAGGATCGCCAGCGCCAATTCTCCACGACCCTGGACCTCCCAGGCATCGGGGCGCTCGGTGGGCAGGATCTTCAGCGAGACATTGCCGACGAGCTCGGCATCGAGCCGGTCCTTGACCAGCCGGGCGGTGACCTTGGCGCCCTTGACCCTGCCGACCAGCGGCGAGGTGTTGGTGCCGATGGTCATCGAGATGGCGGGCTCGTCGACGTGGATCAGCGGGAGGGCGACCGGCTGCTCGGGGTCGGCGAGCGTCTCACCGATGGTGATCTCCGGGATGCCGGCGATCGCGACGATGTCGCCCGGCCCCGCCGATGTGCCCGGCTTGCGCTCAAGGCCGTCGGTGATGAGCAACTCGGTGATCTTGACGTTCTTGATGGAGCCGTCGCGACGCATCCAGGCGACGTTCTGGCCCTTCCTCAGGGTGCCCTGATGGACCCGCACCAACGCCAGCCGACCGAGGAACGGTGACGCGTCGAGGTTGGTGACGTGAGCCTGAAGGGGCGCGCCCTCGGTGTAGGTCGGTGCGGGGATGGTGTCCAAGATGGTGCGGAACAGCGGCTCGAGATCGGGTGAGTTCGGTTGTCCGCCGTTGTCCGGCACCTCGAGGCTGGCCCGGCCGGACTTGGCCGAGGCATAGACCACCGGGAAGTCCAGGGCATCTTGGCTGTGGTGCTCGTCGAGCAGGTCCATGAACAACTCGTAGGTCTCGTCGACCACCTCGGCGATCCGGGCGTCGCCGCGGTCGACCTTGTTGACCACGAGGACGACGGGCATGTCGGCGTTGAGCGCCTTGCGCAGCACGAACCGGGTCTGCGGCAGCGGCCCCTCGGAGGCGTCGACCAGCAACACGATGCCGTCGACCATCGACAGCCCGCGTTCGACCTCGCCACCGAAGTCGGCGTGCCCGGGGGTGTCGATGATGTTGATCGTCATGCCCTCGGGCGCCGACGCCCCGGTGTAGTGAACGGCGGTGTTCTTGGCGAGGATCGTGATCCCCTTCTCGCGCTCGAGGTCGCCGGAGTCCATGATGCGCTCGGCGACGCCGGCCTCCTCCTGGTGGGCGGTGAAGGCTCCCGCCTGGTGCAGCATGGCGTCGACGAGCGTGGTCTTGCCGTGGTCGACGTGCGCCACAATCGCCACATTGCGCAGGTCGGATCGGACATGAGACATGGGGATCGGCTGCTTTCGTCGTCAGGTAGGCCGCGGGGAGGGCTCCGCGCCGCGGCCCGGCGAGTCTATCCGCGGCCCGGCACCGGGCCCGAATCACCGACGCCGCCCCGGCCCCCGGCACAACGTCATACGGGGGGAGCCTTAGGCGGCTCTGTCCGTATGACGTCCGGCGGGGCGCCCCGGGCCTCTGGCACAACGTCATACGGTGGAGGCCTTAGAAGGCTCTGTCCGTATGACGTCCGCCAGGGTGACGACGAGCCGTTGGCCACGTCGGCGGCATGGTGTTGAGTGAAGACATGGTCCTGCATCCTGTTCGACGGTCAGGCTGCGGCTTCGTCCCCACCTATCTTCTCGAGCGGGTGCTGGTCGAAGCGGCGAGTTCGAGCCTCGACGCCGAGGCCTACCGCGAGACCCTGCAACACGACGCGGAGTTCCGTGCGGAGCGCCAGACCCGGGCCCTCCTCCCAGAACCGCCCCTGCCTCCGCTCAGCGCCGGGTGGACCGTTCACAGCGCCGATCAGGGCACCCGGCTCCCCGGTCGCGTGGTGCGCCGGACCGACGACCCGCCCTCGGGCGATCTGGCCGTCGACGAGGCCGCGCTCGGGATCACGGGCTCCCTGGCGCTCTTCGCAGAGGTCTACGATCGCGACTCCTTCGACGGTTCCGGCGCGCCGGTCAGCCTCACGGTCCACTTCGGCCGCTCCTACAACAACGCCTTCTGGAACGGCACCCAGTTGGTGTTCGGTGACGGTGACGGGCGGGTGTTCGAGCGCTTCACCAAGCCCGTCGACGTCCTCGGTCACGAGTTCACCCACGCTGTGACCGAGCGATCCGCAGGCTTGATCTATCGCGACCAGTCCGGCGCTCTCAACGAGTCCATGTCCGACGTCTTCGCGTCCTGCCTCAAGCAGCGTCTTCTTGGACAGAGTGCCGACCAAGGCGACTGGTTGATCGGCGAGGGACTGTTCCGCCCCGGCATCAACGCCCGCGGGTTGCGCGATATGGCGGCACCGGGCACGGCCTACGACGATCCCGTGCTCGGCCGCGATCCGCAGCCGGCCCACATGGATGACTACATCGACACCACCGACGACAACGGTGGGGTCCACCTCAACTCCGGCATCCCGAACCGCGCGTTCTACCTCACCGCCCTGGCGATCGGTGGCACGTCGTGGGAGGGCGCGGGCCGCGTCTGGTACGCCGCGCTCACCAGCGACCTGGTCGGCCCGCGCAGCGACTTCGCGGCTTTTGCCGCCGCGACGGTGACCCTGGCGGGGTCGCATGCCGAGGCGGTCCGCGGTGCCTGGGCGCAGGTCGGTGTGACGCCGCCGGTGGAGGGCCGCGCAGGGTCGCGGGGCGCGACAGGTGCCGCTGTCATGGGGCTGCCGGGAGATCTTGCCGGCGCCCGCGCGGTCCGGGTGCGCCGCTCCGGGGGCTTCGCGGGGATCACCACCGACGGCGAGGTCGACCTGACCGGGTCCGATCCGCGGGCCGCCGAGGTGCGGGCACTGCTGAGTGAGGTCGATCTGCGGGCCGCTCAGCTCGGCGACCCGCATCCGGACATGTTCGTCTATGCCTTCTCCGTCGACGGCGGCGCCGACGTGCGTGTTCCCGAGCAGCACCTCACTGGGTCGCTGCGTCGTCTGGCCGACCTCGTTCTGCAACCGCCCGAAGCCGCGCCGGAGGCCGATCTCAGCTGAGTGCGCGGTCGAGGGCCGCCTCGACATGGAGCGTCGTGCACGGGAACACCGGAAGCTCCACGTCGGCCTGGCCGATCAGCAACTCGATCTCGGTGCACCCGAGCAGCAGACCGCCGGCGCCGGCGTCCCACAGGTCGTCGACCAAACCGACCACGCGGCGGCGGGTGTCATCGATGACGTCGCCGTGGACCAGCTCGTCGTAGATCGCGCTGTTGATCCAGTCGTGATGCTCGGCCGGCGGCACGATCGTCTCGACCCCGTGCTCGGCGAGGCGGTCGATGAAGAATCCGTCGCTCATCGCCACCTTGGTGCCGATCAGGGCCACCTTGGTGACCCCTTGGGCGAGGCATTCCTGGGCCACCACGTCGCCCAGATGGATCAGCGGGATCGACACGGCGGCCGCCACTTGATCGGCCACCTTGTGGAAGGTCGTGGTGCACAACAACAGGAAGTCGGCACCGGCCTTCTCGACGCCGATCGCGGCGTCGGCGAGCAGGTCGCCGATCTGATCCCAGCGTTCGTCGTCCTCCAACGCGGTGAGCTCGGCGAAGTCCACCGTGCTGAGCACCACCTTGGGGGAGGACAGCCCGCCGAGTCGCCGCCTGACCCCCAAATTGAGATCGCGGTAGTAGACCGCGCTCGACTCCCAGCTCATGCCGCCGACCAATCCGATGGTGTGCACCGGGTAAGTCTGTCAGGTTCGCGGCGTGCTCTGCCAGACTGTGGTCGGCGGGGACGATATCCACCCCGGAGGAGAGTGCCGGTGTGAAGCTGCGAATGATCACGGCTGCCTGCCTGATCACCGGTGGCGCGTGCTGGATCTTGCGCTGGGCGTTGCCGCGATTCGATCTCGCCGAGGCCGACCCGTTGGGAGTCGCGGGTGCGGTGTTGATCTCGATCGGTGTCGCCCTGATCGGCGCCCGCCTGGTGCGCTCCGGGATGCTTCCGCTGCGCCTGCTCGTCTCCGTCGCCACGGTCCTGCTGGTGCTGTCGCTGATCGAGGTGCTGCACTCCCTGGGCGACGAGATCGTCATCGACGCGATCCTGGGCGTCATCGCCTTCATCGTCGCCGCCCTGACGGTGCGTGGCGAGTCAGTCGCCAAGGGGCACCCCTCACGCCACCGTTTGGCGAGGTAAGGCTTACCTAATAAGCTAACCGGGTGCTGTCACCCGCTCAGACCTCGCGCTCGGCGCTTGTGCGCCGTCTAGCAGCGCATGGTGACCGGGTGGCCCTGGTCGGGACCGATCCGCTCACCTATGCCGACCTAGCGGGCTTGGTCGAACGGGAAGCCGATCGCTTTCCGCGTCGACGAGGTTTGGTCACGCTGTCGATCACCAACTCGCGAGCGGGACTGGTCACCTATCTCGCCGCTCTGGCCGCCCGACAGGTCGTACTGATGTCGCCGCCGCAGGCCGCCGACGCGTTGGCGAGGCACTATGCCGCCGACCTGATGATCACCCAACGTGCCGATGAAGCGCCCACGTGGCAATGGCTGGTCGCGCCTGACGAGGCTGGTGCCGGAGTGGCTGGTGCCGACCCGGTGCCCGAACCGCATCCCGACCTGGCGCTGCTGTTGCCGACGTCCGGCTCGACCGGCGCCGCCAAGCTCGTGCGGCTCTCGCACCGCAACCTGGTGGCGAACGCTCGCGCGATCGCCAGCGCGCTCGATCTGCGGCCCGACGACGTGGCGGTCACCACCTTGCCCCCGCATTATTGTTTCGGCCTGTCCGTGCTGCACAGCCATCTGCTCGTCGGGGCCGGGCTGCGACTGACCCATCGATCCGTGGTCGACCCCGACTTCGTCGATGAGCTGCGCCGCCATCGGGTGACGACCTTGGCCGGGGTGCCCCACACCTTTGACCTGTTGGAACGAGCGCGGGTCGATCTCGCCGATCTGCCCGATCTCCGGCTGCTCACCCAGGCCGGCGGGTCGTTGCCCGCCGAGAAGGTGCGCCGTTGGGCCCGGATGGCCGACCGCGCCGGCGCGTCGTTCCGGGTGATGTACGGCCAGACGGAGGCCACGGCTCGGATCGCCGTGCAAGCGGACGGAATGGCCCTCGCCTCGCCGGCAACGGTAGGTCGGGTGATTCCGGGCCACCGCGTGCGGCTGGACCGGGACGACCCGACACGGCCCCAGGAAGGAGAGCTGGTCTTTTCCGGCCCTTCGGTGATGCTCGGCTATGCCCACGACGCGGCAGACCTGGCGCTCGGCCGGACGGTGCAGGAATTGCGCACCGGCGATCTCGCCCGCATCGACGGCGGGCTCATCACGATCACGGGTCGGCGCGCTCGATTCGCCAAGATCTTCGGGCTGCGCCTCGACCTGGATCGGCTCGAGCGCCGCCTCGCCGAGAACGGAGTGATGGCCGCGGTCGCCGACGGCGGCGACCGACTCGTGGTCGGCGTCGACGACTCGGCCCGGCCGAGCGATCCCGTCGTCGTCGCCGACCAGGTCGGTCGGTTGAGTGGACTCCCCACGACGGCTGTGACGGTCGTCGGTGGCGCGTTGCCGCGCACGGCCACCGGGAAAGTGGATTACCCACGCCTGGTCGCCGCGAGCGATCGACCCTCGGACGTTTCCCGAGCCACACGGGCAGCGACCGTGGACGACGTGGCGGCCCTGCTGCGGGCCACCCTGGGGGTGGAGGCGGTCCGGCCGACCGACTCGTTCGCCTCGCTCGGTGGCGATTCACTGTCCTATGTCGAGACCTCGCTCCGGCTGGAGGAACTGCTGGGTCGACTTCCGGCGAATTGGCAGGCGACCCCGATCGCCGCCTTGGTCGACACCCCCCGCGCTCGGCGGATGCGCTGGGGGCGCTGGATGGACACGTCCGTGGCCCTACGCGCGGCCGCGATCGTCAGCATCGTCGGCAGCCACGCGAACCTCTTCACCCTCCTCGGTGGCGCCCACCTGCTGCTCGCGGTCGCCGGCTTCAACGCTGCTCGCTTCCAGCTGACCGATGTCGACCGCGCGGTGCGGGCGCGGCGACTGCTCAGGACGGCCATGCGCATCGCCGTCCCTTCGGTGCTGGTGATCACGATCGTCGGTGTCTGGACCGATGGACTCGGCTGGCGACAGGCGCTGCTCCTCAATGGCCTCAGTCACCGAGAGTGGTCCGAACCCCAGTGGTACTACTGGTTCGTCGAAGCCATCGTCTACATCCTGCTCGTCACCGCTGCGCTGATCGCGATCCCGGCCGTCGACCGGTGGGAGCGGCGACACAGCTTCGGGGTTCCGGTCGGCCTCGCGATGGCGGCCCTGCTCACGCGCTATGGCGTGGTCGGCGCCGTCGACAACGGTGATCACATCCACCGCGCCCACGTCGTCTTCTGGCTGTTCGCGCTGGGCTGGGCTGCGGCGCGCGCCGAGCGCCCCGCTCAACGCTGGCTCCTGACCGCCCTGGTGCTCGTGTCCGTGCCCGGCTTCTTCGATGAAGGGGTGCGCAACGCCTACGTCGCGGCCGGACTCGTCCTGCTCATCTGGGCGCGCTCGCTGCCGATCCCGCGGTGGTTGGCGGCGCCCCTGAGCGTGCTCGCCGCTGCGTCGCTGTGGATCTACCTTCTGCACTGGCAGGTCTACCCCCACTGGGAGTACTCCGTGCCGTGGTTCGCCACGCTCGCCTCGCTGGCTGTGGGAGTCGCCGGTTGGTGGCTCGCGGGGGCCTTGCTGCGCAGTCTGAACCGGGCTTTGGGCGCCGGCCCGGGAAGCATCGACGGTGGCCGTGGAAACAAATGGCGGCCCCGCGAGGTTGTAGCTCACCAGTAGGTCATTGGACGAGGCCGGCGGTGGCCGTCAGTCGGCCACCTGTCGGCCAGCCATGAGGGGAGACATCGGGCGTGAAGCGGATCGCGATGATCAGCCTGCACACGTCACCCCTCGACCAGCCGGGCACCGGCGATGCCGGCGGGATGAACGTCTACGTGATCGAGTTGGCGCGTCGACTCGCGGCTCGGGACATCGCCGTGGACATCTTCACCCGGGCGACGTCGTCACGTCTCGCGCCAGTGATAGAGGCAGCCGCGGGAATCACCGTGCACCACATTCATGCCGGCCCGTTCGAGGGATTGACCAAGGAAGAGCTCCCCGGGCAGCTGTGCGTCTTCGCTCGCGAGGTGCTGCGTGCCGAAGCGGGGCACGAACCCGGACACTACGACGCCGTGCATTCGCACTACTGGCTCTCCGGCCAGGTCGGAGCGCTCGCGCGCGATCGGTGGGGAGTGCCGCTCGTCCACTCGATGCACACGATGGCCAAGGTCAAGAACGACGCACTGGCCGAGGGCGACACCCCCGAACCGCCGGCCCGGGTGATCGGCGAGGAACAGGTGATCGAAGCCGCCGACATGCTGATCGCCAACACCGACGCCGAGGCCAAGCAGCTGATCAACCTGTACGAGGCCGACGCCGGCCGCGTCGAGGTGATCCACCCGGGCGTCGATCTCGACGTCTTCTCGCCCCGCGACGCCGGCGCCGCGCGCCGCAGGCTCGGCTTGGACCCCGACGCCTCGGTGGTGATGTTCGCCGGCCGCATCCAGCCACTGAAGGCACCCGATGTGCTGCTGCGTGCGATCGCGGTCCTGCTGGTGGAGGACCCGCTGCTGCGGTCCCGGCTCGTAGTGCCGATCGTCGGCGGGCCGTCGGGCACCGGCTTGGAGCATCCCGAGTCGTTGGCGGTGCTCGCCGCAGAGCTCGGCCTGGACGACGTCGTCCGGTTCGTTCCACCGGTGGGCCAGGACGAACTGGCCGACTGGTTCGCCGCGGCCACGACCGTTGCGGTCCCGTCCTACAACGAATCCTTCGGCCTGGTCGCCGTCGAGGCACAGTCCGTCGGTACCCCGGTCGTGGCGGCCAGCGTGGGCGGTCTCACCACCGTCGTCGACCACGGCCGCAGCGGACTGCTGGTCGACTCGCACGACCCTCGCGACTGGGCCGCGGCACTACGCCGGATCCTGTCCGATCCGATCCTGCGCGCCCGCCTGAGCGCGGGGGCACTGACCCAGGCAGCGGACTTCACCTGGGACCGCACAGCGGAGCGCACGGTCGAGGTCTACGACCGGGCCCGCTCACTGATGCAGGTGCGGGCGTGACCGAACTCGAGCCCGGCCCCCCGGACCCCGTGGGTGCGGTGATCCGTGGCTATCTCCAGACCCACGAGATCGAGTTCACCGAGCCCCAGCCAGGCTCCTTCGCTCTTGCGCTCCCCGGGGAGCGCAAGTTGAGCACGCCCGTGCGCCTCGACGTCGGCTCGCATGCGCTGGCCGTGCACGCCTTCGTCTGCCGACGCCCCGACGAGAACCACGAGCGGGTCTATCGATGGCTGCTGCAGCGCAACCTCAAGCTGTATGCCGTCGCGTTCGCTCTCGATGCGCATGGGGGACATCTATCTCGACGCCCGCCTGCCGTTGTCGATCGTCACCGGTGATGAACTCGACCGGCTTCTGGGAGCGGTACTCACGGCTGCGGACTCGTCGTTCAACACGATCCTGGAGCTGGGGTTCGCATCCTCGATCCGCAAGGAGTGGGAATGGCGGATCGCCCGCGGAGAGCCCACCCACAACCTGGAAGCCTTCCGGGGATGGCTCGAGAACGGTGCCGATTCGGCCCCTCACACGGGCTGACGCAGCACCGGGGTCGGCGACTTCTTCCGGGTGAGCAGAACGCCGACGATGCACAGCGCTCCGCCGGCGAACGCGAGCGCCGGCGGCACCTCGTCGAGTAGGAGCCACGCCATCACGGTGGTGATGAAGGGCACGAGGAACGTCGTCAGCGCCATCGCCCCGGCGTTGGTGTGGGTGAGGGCGTACGCCCAGAGGGTGAAGGCGATAGCGGAGGGAAACACGCCGAGATAGATCAGCCACCACACCGTATCGGCGCTGGCCTCGCCCAATACACCGACCAGTTCGCCGGCCCAGGGCAGGCACACGACCGCGCCGGCTGCGCAGCACCAGAAGGTGGTCTCCAGCGCTGACATGCTGACCACCAGCTTCTTCTGGGCGATGACTCCCACAGCGAAGGTGAAGGCCGCTACCGCGGCCAGGGCCACGCCGGTGGGGTCACCCTGGGAGCTTGCTGCGCTTGCCTGCGCGATGATCAACACCCCGCCGAAGCCGACCGCGATGCCGATCAGCAGCCAGCGGGTGAGTCGTTCGCCGAAGAAGAGGGCGGCGAGGAACGCCACCAGGATCGGCCCGATCTGAACGATCAGGGCCGCAGTGCCGGCATCGATGCGGCGCTCGGATTCATTGAGGGCGAGGTTGTAGGCGCCGAACCAGGCCGTCCCCCCGATCAGGATCAGTGGCCACTCGCCTCGGGCGGGCCAGCGGGTGGGCCGGCGGACGAGGAACACGGCCAGGGTCACCGCCATGATCAGCAGCCGGGCCAGCGAAAGCGACCCGGGCGGGACCGTCTCGCCCAGGTGGCGGATCCCGACGAACGCCGACGCCCACAGCACCAGCGTCACCGCGACGGCCGCGAGCGGTCGCCAGCCGGGCGGTCGGGATCGGGCGTCGTCCAGCACGCACTCACCCTAGGGCCGGTGCCGAGCCCGGGCTCGCGGGTTTCCGACCTCGCTGCGCAACCGCCCTCAGGCGTCGAGTTTGTAGCCCAGCCCGCGGACCGTGATCAGGAGTTGTGGTTCCGATGGCGACGGCTCGAGCTTGGCCCGCAGCCGCTTCACATGGACGTCGAGGGTCTTGGTGTCACCGACATAGTCCGACCCCCAGACCCGGTCGATCAACTGAACCCGGGTCAGCACCCGACCCGGATTCCGCAGAAACATCTCGAGCAGTTCGAACTCCTTGAGCGGGAGCTTCACCACCTCGCGGTCGATGGTGACCACGTGCCGCTCCACATCCATTCGGATGGGCCCGACCTCAAGAGTCGACGGCACCGGATCCGGCTCGACGCCACGGCGGAGCACGGCACGAATCCGGGCCACCAGCTCGCGGGGGGAGTAGGGCTTGGTGACATAGTCGTCGGCGCCGAGCTCCAACCCCACCACCTTGTCGACCTCGTCATCCTTGGCGCTGACCATGATCACCGGAACGTTGGATATCGCGCGGATCCGGCGGCACACCTCGGTTCCGGGGAGTCCAGGGAGCATCAGATCGAGCAGCACGATGTCGGCGCCCATTCGGTCGAACTCCACCAGTGCCTGGTCGCCGGTGGCCGCGATCGCGACCTCGTAGCCCTCCTTGCGGAGCAGGTAGGCGAGGGGATCGCTGTAGCTCTCTTCATCTTCGACGACGAGAACTCGGGTCATGCGCTGGCCTCCTGGCGTCGCCGGGCTCCAGACGGCGTCGCTGCCGGGAGCACCAGGGTGAAGGTCGATCCCTGCCCTTCGGCCGACCAGACGCGAACATCGCCGCCGTGAGTGGCGACCACGTGTTTGACGATCGACAGACCGAGTCCGGTGCCGCCGGTGGAGCGGTGTCGGGCAGGATCCACCCGATAGAAGCGTTCGAAGATCCGGTCGAGCTCGGGGCTGGGGATCCCGATGCCCTGGTCGACCACCGAGATCTCCACGGTGTCCTCGTCCCCTGCTTTGGTGGTCACGGTCACGGACGCTCCCTCGCCGGAGTACGCCACGGCATTGGCGACGAGATTGGAGACCGCGGCTGTGAGTTGGGCGGGATTACCGAGCAGCGTCAGCCCGCTCTCGCCACCGGAGAGTAGCCGGATCTTCTTGGCCTCTGCATCCGTGATGCTGGTGTCGATGGCGGCGGTCACGATCTGATCTGCCTGGACCGAGGAGGCGGAGGTGATGGGTTCGTCGCCTTGGAGCCGGGACAGTTCGATGATCTGCTGGACCAGCCGGGAGAGCCGGTCGCTCTCGACCAACATTCGGCCGGTGAACCGGTGAACCGCCTCGGGGTCGTCGCTGGCGTCCGCGGTGGCCTCGGCCAGGAGCCGAATCGCTCCGACCGGGGTCTTGAGTTCGTGGCTGACGTTGGCGACGAAGTCACGGCGAGTGGCCTCGACCCGGCGTTCGCGGGTGCGGTCCTCGACCAACACCAAGATCAGGCGCGCACCCAAGGGCGCCACCCGCGCGGTGAGGAACCGTTGCCCGGCGATGCCTTGGATCGCGACCGTATCGACGTCTCGGATCTCGCCGTCGCGCCGGACGGAGTGGACCGCTTCGAGCAGGTCGTGGTTGACCAATGTCTGACCCCGAACGACACCCAAGGCGTAGGCCGGCGCCGAGGCTTTCAGGACCGTGTCGTCCTCGCCCAACACCACGGCGCTGCTGCGGAGCACCGACAGGACGTCTGCGACGCCGGGAGGTACTGCGGAGGTGGTGACCGGGATCGAGCGCACTCGTTGGCGTTCGCTGATGAACCACGCGATGGCCGCACCTCCGGCCACGACGGCACCGGCGATGGCGCCGAGCAGCGCCTGGAGAGTCTCATCCACGTGTTGATGGTACGGCTGCCGCCCTCGCGCGCCCCCGCTCGACGACGCTTGATGGGCAACTGTTCACGGCGCGTTCAACTCGTGACGCCGTCGGTTCACCTCGGCGGCATAGGGTAGAGATCATGCGTGAGGCATTCCACGAACAACTCGACGGCATCTTCGCCGACCTGTCCACTATCGCCATCCAGGTGCAGAGGTCGGTGCACGAGGCGACCGAAGCGCTGCTCTCCGGCGACGCCGACGTGGCCGAGAGGGTGATCAGTGCCGACGCCGATATCGACCTGGCCCGCGAACGGATCGAGGACAGCGCCTTCTCTCTGCTGTCGCTCCAACAGCCGGTGGCAGGCGATCTCCGCACCCTGATCGCAGCGCTCCGGATGGTCACCGAACTCGAGCGGATGGGTGACCTGTCCGTGCACGTGGCCAAGATCGCTCGTCTCCGAGTTCCCAACCTGGCCGTCCCGGAGGAGGTCCGGCCCACCGTTCAGGGCATGGCGACGGTCGCCGAGGAGATGGTGGGTGCCGTGGCGAAAGTGATCTCCGACCGCGACACCGAGGCGGCGCTGGCGCTGCGCGCTGTCGACGATGACATGGACTACCTGCGGCGCACGTCGTTCAGCCAACTGTTGGCCACCGACTGGCAGCACGGCGTCGAAGCAGCTGTCGATCTCGCCCTGCTCGGCCGTTACTACGAGCGGATCGCCGATCACGCCGTCTCGATCGCCAACCGGGTGATTTTCGTGGTCACCGGCGAGTACCCGCAGTCCGTCGACGTCTCGGTGTGAGTCAGCGACCCTGGTTGGCGACGGCGGCTGCGGCGGCGGCTGCGGCCTCTGGGTCGAGGTAGCGGCCACCACGGACCGTGGGCTGGAAATCGTCGTCGAGCTCGTAGACCAACGGCATGCCCGTGGGGATGTTGAGGCCGGAGATCTCGTCGTCGCTGATCTGATCGAGGTGCTTGACGATCGCCCGCAGGCTGTTGCCGTGCGCGGCGACCAACACGAGGTGGCCGGCTCGTAGATCGGGCACGATCGCGGCGTCCCAGTAGGGGAGCATCCTCACGATCACGTCCTTGAGGCACTCCGAACGAGGCATCTCATCGCCGAGGTCGGCATAGCGCGGGTCGCCGGCTTGGGAGAACTCGTCGTCGTCGTCGATCGGCGGCGGTGGCACGTCGAAGCTGCGGCGCCACAGCATGAACTGCTCTTCGCCGTACGTCTCGAGGGTCTGCTTCTTGTCCTTGCCCTGCAGAGCGCCGTAGTGACGCTCGTTGAGGCGCCAGTGCCGGCGCACTGGGATCCAGTGCCGATCGGCCGCGTCGAGCGACAAAGCGGCGGTGTTGATCGCCCGCCGCTGCAGCGACGTGTGCACGACATCGGGCAGGAGGCCGGCCTCCTTGAGTTGGCGCCCGCCGTCGACGGCCTCGCGCTCGCCTTTCTCGGTGAGCGCGACATCGACCCACCCGGTGAACAGGTTCTTGGCGTTCCAATCGCTCTCGCCGTGGCGGAGCAGGATCAAGGTGTAGGTCATCGTCATTCGCCTCCGGGTTCGGTCTCGGGTGTCAACTCGACCGCCGGCCCGTCCAGACCGGCATATTCGTTCTCGTTATGGACGATCGGGACCGAGATCTGAACGGTCTCACCGCTCGCGAAGGACAACACGAGGTCGGTATAGAGACCGGCCTGGATGTCGCCGGTCAGCTTGATCCCACCCTCGTCGGTCAGGTTGGTCGCGCCGCCCCGCGGGATG
The DNA here is from genome assembly GCA_963781605.1 of uncultured Actinomycetota bacterium. Taxonomy (GTDB): domain Bacteria; phylum Actinomycetota; class Actinomycetes; order Propionibacteriales; family Nocardioidaceae; genus Nocardioides. The sequence goes on along the minus strand of CAWAGO010000005.1, from coordinate 812,999 downwards.
CTGATCGGGCTGAACTCGGGGGGTTCGATGCCCCCACCGACCCCCGGGCTGATCCCCTCCAACGAAGCGACCTCGTCGAGGTCGTTGTTGGCGAGGGTGGCGATGAAGGTGCCAGAGCCTGCGGTGTCGGACACCACGACCGCGCCCAGGACGTCGACGTCGCCGGATTGGTCGTTGGCGCCCGCCGCGATCTGGTTGGCGCGATCTGTCCCGTAGCTGAAACCGCACGCGGTGAGAGTCGGGATGCCGAGCAGGAGTGAACCGATCCCTAGGACCAGCCGTCGGCTCCGGGTCACGCGTCGCGGCGACGAGTTCGAAGTGGAATCGAGCATGCGCTCACCCTAGCGGCGTCGGCCCTGGTCGGCCTACTACCCGTCCCCTGCATATGGACACCCGATCTGTCAAGCCCTGATTAGGCCTCTGACCTGCGGAAACAGTGGTCAAAGCCGTCCGGGGCCGTGTTATCCTGGTCACCTAGGAAGGGGTACTTCACATATGACTTTCACCGTGGGCGAAACGGTTGTTTATCCCAATCATGGGGCAGCGGTCATCGAGGACATCGAGACCCGAGTGATCAAGGGGGAGGACCGCAAGTACCTCGTCCTTCGGATCGTGGCACAACAGGACCTCGTCGTCCGGGTGCCGGCGTGCAACCTCGATCTGGTCGGAGTGAGGGACGTGGTCGACAAGGCCGGTCTGGACCGGGTCTTCGACATTCTTCGGGCCGCGCACGTCGAGGAGCCCACCAACTGGTCGCGCCGCTACAAGGCCAATCTCGAGAAGCTTCACTCCGGCGACGTCATGAAGGTCTCCGAAGTCGTTCGCGACCTATGGCGCCGCGAGCGTGACCGCGGACTCTCGGCCGGTGAGAAGCGGATGCTCGCCAAGGCCCGGCAGATCCTGGTCTCCGAGCTCGCTCTCGCCGAGCACACCAACGAAGACAAGGCCGAGGCGCTGCTCGACGAGGTCCTCGCTTCGTGACCGTGGCTTCACCCGCACAACGCTTCGAATGCCCCCGGGAAACCGGGGGCATTCGCGCGTTCGAGGGTCTGGCAGGCAGTGGTCAGGGCCGTGGCCGTTCGCGCTGATGGCACGGCCGTCACGGTCGTGGTGCCCGTGGTGGGTCGCGAGGAGTTGGCCTTCGCCGAGCTAGCGGGGCGCCCACTGCTCCATCACGCCGTGGACGCGGTCGCCGGGCTGGTCGGCGCCCGGATCGTCGTGGTGGTAGGTGACGCCGCCGGCGGGGTCGCCGAACTAGATCACCTCGCCCGGGGAGCAGTCGTGCGCCGCGCCTCGGACTGGTGGGCCGACGTTGCCCGAACGGCGCCGTTGCTGGTGCATGACCCACTGTGCCCGCTGTCGCCCGTGGCGAGTCTCGAAGCGGCCCTCGCGTTGGCCCTCGACCGCCCCGGGATTGCGGTCGTCGGTTTTCGCCCGGTGACCGACACCGTCAAGGTGGTCGAGCACGGCGTCATTGCGGGGACGGTCGACAGGGAAGGGCTGGCGAGCATCGCCACGCCCCTGGTGATCGGCGCTGCGGTGGTCGCTGCTCTACCGAGCGCTCCCGACCTGACCGATCTCTCAGCCACGGTTGCCGACCTGCGCCGTGGCTGGCCGGTGGAACTCATCGGCGTGCCCTCGATTGCCTGTCGGGTGGACACCGCGGAGGCTCTCCACCTGTTACGGGGGATCGCCGTCACCACTCGCCGGTGACGGCCGCCGGGTTCGATCCTGGCTCCTCGTCGAGGAGGTACTCGGCCAGCAACAGATCCTCGGGAAAGGTCACCTTGATGTTGGCGATGTCGCCATCGATCACCCGCACGGGCACCCGCTCGAAACGCTCGATGCAACCCGCGGTGTCGGTGCCGGCGAAGCCCGCCTTGTCGGCCAGCCGGTAGGCATGCAGGAGGGCCTCCGCAGCGAACGCCTGGGGCGTCTGGACGGCGACCACACGCCCCGCGGGCAGCTCGCCGCTCGGATCTCTGGGCGCGAGACCGGTCTGGGTGACGACGGGGATGGCCGCTCCACTCGCGGCCGCAGTGGCGATCGCCCGGGCGAAGAGAGCCGGTCTGGCCAACGGGCGGGCCGCGTCGTGGATCGCGATCACCGTCACCGCGCCGCTGTCGACCCTTGGTGCGAGCGTCTTGATCGCTGCCCACTCGGACCCGTGCCTGGTGGCGCCGCCGGTCACGATCCGCACCCGGTCGAGGCCGGCCTCCGCCAGCGCGGCACGCACGAGCTCGATGTCCTGAGGACGAACCACCACGGCCAGATCGACCACCGACTCCAACTGGGCCGCGGCCAGCAGGCTCCAGACGAACACCGGGCGCCCGCGTAGTGGCAACAGCACCTTGTTGGTCTCGTAGCCGGCCCGCCGACCGTCTCCGGCGGCGAGCACCACGACCGCGGTGCGAGGGGCCTCCGAGGTTGTCATCGTCTTGTCTCAGCCTTCCGCACGTTCACGGCGCACGATGAGAGCGGTGGCGACGGCGGCCAGTCCCTCGCCACGCCCGGTGAGTCCCAATCCGTCGGTGGTGGTCGCGGTGACGGACACGGGCGCACCGACGGCCGCGCTGAGCACGCCTTGGGCCTCGTCACGCCTGGGCGAAAGCCGGGGGCCGTTGCCGATCAACTGCACAGCGACGTTGCCGACGGCATACCCCGCCTCGTCGAGGAGGGCGACGGTCTCGCGCACGAAGGTCACTCCCGACGCGCCCGCCCGGGCCGGATCCGAGGTGCCGAACCGAGCGCCGATGTCGCCGAGCCCGGCGGCGGACAAGAGCGCGTCGACGATGGCGTGGGCCACCACGTCGCCGTCGGAGTGACCGGCCAGACCGGCGGCAGCGTCGGGCCAGGCGAGGCCGGCCAGGTGGAGGGGGGTGCCCTCGACCAGGCGATGGATGTCGGTGCCGATGCCGACTCGCGGAATCGGCGTGCCAGTGGGGGCGTAAGCATCTGGTGAGATCTCTGCTGTCACACCGTGATCATGCCTGAGTCACACTGGGGTGGTGAGAAGGTCGCGTCGAAGCTGGGCACTCGCCGGCATTGCCGCCGGCGCGGTGGGGCTTGCCACGAGCTATTTGGTGGCGACCGTGATGGCGGTGACCTCTCCTGTCGTGGCCGTGGGCGACACGGTCATCGATCTCACGCCCGGCCCGGTGGTCAAGGCGGCGATCGACCTCTTCGGCAAGGCCGACAAGATCGTGTTGCTGAGCGGCGTCCTGATCGTGCTGGTGCTCGCGTCGGCAGGGATCGGGGTGCTGGCGCGCCGGTCGCTCAATCTCGCCTTCGGGGCCACCGGGCTGCTGGCGGCGTTGGGCCTGGGCGCGGTGCTCGTCCAAGAGGGCTCCAACTCGCTCGGGATCCTCCCGCTTTTCGTGGGCTTCGCAGCGTGGCTGATCGTGCTCTCGGTCCTCACCTCGCGCCTGGCCTTCTCCAGCGAGCGGCCGGCCGACCACGAGGCGACCGACGACCGCACCCGCCGGATCGGTCGGCGTGGGTTCGCGCAGGCGCTGGGAGTGTCCGCGCTGGTGACGGCCGCGGTCGCGGGCGCCGGTTGGTGGATCGGGCGGAGCCGAGCCGGCCTGCAGAACACCGTCCGCCTGCTCAAGCTCGACCAGGTGACCAAACCGGCGGTGCCGCCCGCAGCCACCGTGGGACTCGACGGCATCACGCCCTGGATGACGCCCAACGAGGACTTCTACCTGATCCACACGGCGCTCTTCCCGCCGTCGATCTCCCCGGACGACTGGACCCTGCGGATCCACGGGATGGTGGACCGGCCGCTCGAGATCACCTATGCCGACCTGGTCGCTCGCCAGATGACCGAGGCGTGGATCACTATCAACTGCGTCTCGAACCAGATCGGTGGCGACCTGATCGGCAACGCCTGGTGGAGCGGCGTTCGGCTGGCCGACCTCCTTGCCGAAGCCGGAGTCCGCGAGGGTGCCGATGCGATCTTGCAGACGTCGAAGGACGGCTGGACCTGCGGCACCCCGTTGGCCGCACTGACCGACGACCGCGATGCAATATTGGCGGTGGCGATGAACGGCAAGCCTCTGCCGATCGAGCACGGCTTCCCGGTGCGCACCCTGGTGCCTGGGTTGTACGGCTTCGTCTCCGCCTGCAAATGGGTGGTGGACCTGGAGGTCACCCGCTTCGACGACATCTCGGCCTACTGGACCGAGCGTGGCTGGAGTGAGCGAGCGCCGGTCAAGATCTCCTCCCGGATCGATGTCCCCCGCTCCGGCGGGTCGGTCGCTGCCGGCGCGGCGCGGGTAGGCGGCGTGGCGTGGGCCCAACACACCGGCATCCGCGAGGTCCAGGTGTCCCTCGACGGCGGGCCGTGGCAGGTGGCCGAGCGACTGGGCGAGGTCCCGACCGTCGACACCTGGGTGCAGTGGGAGACGGGGGTTCAGGTCGGCCAGGGCGATCACGAACTCCGCGTCCGCGCGGTCGGCCGCGACGGCGAGGTGCAGACCGGCGCGGTCGCCGACGTACTCCCCGACGGCGCCACCGGCTGGCACACCGTCTCCTTCACCGCCTCCTGAGGGATAGTCCAGGTCATTTTGGTTCCTCCAACACGCGCGGAGCGACTAAAGCGACCTGGACTATCGGGCTAGGGGACGGGGTGGGCGGCGTCGGTGATGACGTAGACGATTCCGCCGGAGCCGCCGAGCCAGGCGTCCTCGAACTCACCGCGGCGGTAGACCCGGCGAACCTCGCCATCGGTGCGAGCCGCTGGGTCGTTGACGATGACGTCACCGTTGGCCCTGATGCCCGTGATCACGACCAGGTGGCCGGCCGTGGTCGAGATCGGAGCCCCGGTCAGGGCGCCACCCCTGAAGGAGATCGAGGCCACCAGCGGGATGCCGGCGCGCAGATAATCCTCGGCCCGGGCAAGGTCCGTGAGGCGGGTGACGTAGGCCGCCCCCGTGCGGCGAGCGGCATACGCAGTGTTGAACGTCCAGTTGCCGGTGCCGTTGTAGCCGTGATCGAAGGTGCGTCGCGCCACCTCGTCGACCCAGGGGTCGGGGTGGCCGGCGCCCACCCAGGCGGTCGCCCCGGCGCCGGGCAGTCGGCCGTAGTAGCCGAGCACCATCGCGGTCGACGTGGGCGAACACCAGGCCTGGCCTCCGCCTCCCCACTGCGGCGAGTGGCCACGGTGGATCATCTGCGAGTAGTCGGGGACGTCGAGTTCGACGCCGACCCCGGGTCGCGGCGGTGTGGAGGTCGCGGCGGCTGCATCGGCCGGAGCACGCGACGCCATCGCGGTGACCGCCCAGAGCGATGGGCTGCGTTTGGCGGTGGGCTTCTTGGCCAAGGTGAACCGCACCTGCCACGCGTTCAAGCCATCGGGTGAGGAGGTCTGCCAGGTGTCGACGGCCAGGCGTCCGAGGTCGTCACTCTGCACCCCGTAGGACGTCCGGGCAGGCTTCTTTCCGGCCGCCCATCGGGCCACCGTGTCCCAACTGGATCGGGTGCCTGCTGCGGTTCGCCCGCGCACCTCCACGATCACGGAGGAGGTCCCAGGGGTGCGGGCGTGCCACGAGGGGATCAATTCGGTGAAGCCGAACCCGGGGGTGACCCAGGGGGAGGTCCATCGTCCGGTCGCGAGCCGGGTGCCGTCGAGGCGGCGGATCCGTGGCTTCGCGGCGATCTTGGCGCGGCCCGCGCGGACGTCCACCCGTTGCCGACGTCCTGCTGCCAACCCGGCGTCGCCGCTCCACTGAGCTTCGGCGATGCGCGGACGCTCGGCCTTGGCTGCGGCTGACAGAGGGGTTCCCGCCGCCGACGAGGCGAACGCGGGCGTGGCGACGAGCGCACACGTCAGCGCCATGAGAACAGGGGCGCGGAGCAGGGAAGACGAACACATTGCACCGAGGTTAGTCCCGATCGCACCATCTGTCTCATCAGTCACACATTTGGCGGACGCCGTCGGTCGAACGTGTGGTGACCACCCGTCGGCCGAGCCTGTCGAAAGGACCGGCGGTCGAGGGTGAGGAGTAGGTCGAACCAGCGCGCGCTCCTAGACTTGCGCGGGTGAGCTTGAGGTTCTTCGACACCGCCACCCGCAAGACCCGCGACTTCGTTCCTTTGGTCGAGGGCGAAGCGGGGATCTATGTCTGCGGGCTCACGGTGCAGTCCGAACCCCACGTCGGGCACGTGCGTTCGGCGGTCAACTTCGACGTGCTCCGCCGCTGGCTCACTCGACGCGGCTACCAGGTCACCTTCATCCGCAACGTCACCGACATCGACGACAAGATCCTGGTCAAGGCAGCCGAGCAGGGACGTCCCTGGTTCAACCTGGCCTACGACATGCATCGCGAGCTGAGCAAGGCACTTGCGTCGATCAACGTGCTGCCGCCGACCTACGAGCCGGGAGCTACCGGTCACATTCCCGAGATCCTGCAGCTGATCGAGCGACTGGTGACGCTCGGGCACGCCTACCCGGCTGACGACGGTTCGGGTGACGTCTACTTCGACGTGCGGTCCTGGCCGGCCTACGGCGAGCTGACCCGGCAGGGAATCGACGACATGGAGCCCGCCGGCGACGCCGATCCGCGCGGCAAGCGCGACCCGCGCGACTTCGCGTTATGGAAGGGCTACAAGAAAGAGACCGAGCCGGCCACGGCCGCGTGGCCGGCGCCCTTCGGACTCGGTCGTCCGGGGTGGCACATCGAGTGCTCGGCGATGGCGGGCAAGTATCTGGGCGATGCCTTCGATATTCACGGGGGTGGAGTCGACCTGCGTTTCCCCCATCACGAGAACGAGCAGGCCCAATCGCGGGCCGCCGGCCGGCCGTTTGCGTCCTACTGGCTACACAACGCCTGGATCACGACTGCCGGAGAGAAGATGAGCAAGTCGCTCGGCAACTCGCTGCTGGTCCCCGAGGTGCTCAAGCGGGTCCGGGGCATCGAACTCCGCTTCTACATCGTCGCCGCCCACTACCGCTCCCACGTCGAGTTCTCCGACGAAGCGCTCGACGAGGCCGCGGCCGGCTTCCGCCGGATCGAGAACTTCCTCGACCGGGCCAGCACCCCCGACGCGTCAGCCCCGGGCCGCCGACGCGTCAGTCCCGGGCGGTGAGACGTCGGCCCCGGCGCGGTGAGGCGTCGGCCCCGGCCGGTGAGGCGTCGGCCCCGGCCGGTGACGCGTCAGATCCGGCGTTCGAACCTGTCGAGACCAGCTTCCCGGCGGCCTTTGTCTCGGCCATGGACGACGACCTCGGCACCCCGGCGGCGATCGCCGTCATCTATGACCACGTGCGCGAAGGCAACCGTCTGCTCGCCGACGGAGCCGACGCCACGGAGATCGCCGGCGCCGTCCGCCGCATGCTCGACGTGCTGGGCCTGGACCCCGCCGACCCCGCCTGGGGCGAGATCGCCGGCAACGACACCAAGCTGCATCGGGCCGTCGACGCACTCGTCGGCGCCCTCCTGGCCGAGCGCACCGAGGCGCGCGCGGCCAAGAACTGGGCTCGCGCCGATGCCATCCGCGACCGGCTGACCGAGGCCGGCATCGAAATCGAGGACACGCCCAGCGGTCCGCAATGGAGTCTGTGACATGCCCGGCAATTCCCAGCGTCGCGGCGCGATCCGCAAGTCGGCGAAGAAGCCCACTGCCGGGTCGGGTGGACGCGTGAAGCGGGGCCTCGAGGGTCGAGGCCCGACCCCCAAGGCAGTGGAGCGGCCCAACCACAAGGCCTACAAGGCCAAGCAACGTTCCGCGAAGGATGCCGCGCGCGGCCCCCGACGTCGCGCGACCGGCGGCGAGGCCGAGTGGGTCGCCGGCCGCAACTCCGTCGTCGAGGCGCTGCGGGCAGGGATCCCCGTGACCGGGATCTACGTCGCCGAGGGTGCCGAGCGTGACGGGCGACTGAGGGAGACCTTCCAATTGGCGGCCGAGTCCGGTTTGTCGCTGCTGGAGGTTCCTCGCGGCGAACTCGACCGGATGACCGGCGGCGCCGTCCACCAGGGTCTCGCCGCGCGGGTGCCGGCCTATGAGTATGCCGATCCCGACGAATTGATCGCGATGGCCAAGCGCGTGGGGGAGCCGCCACTGATCGTGGCCCTCGACAGCGTGACCGACCCCCGCAACCTCGGGGCGGTCGTTCGATCGGCGGCGGCTTTCGGCGCGCACGGCGTGGTGATTCCCGAGCGGCGCGCGGCGGGGATGACGGCGTCGGCATGGAAGGCGTCGGCTGGCGCTGCCGCCCGGATTCCCGTGGCGCAGACGGTCAACCTGGTGCGTCAACTCAAGGCCTATCAGGCCGCTGGGTGCATGGTGGTGGGTCTGGCTGCCGACGGCGACGTGTCGGTGCCGACCATGGACGTCGCCACGGGGCCGTTGGTGATCGTGGTCGGCTCCGAAGGCAAGGGCCTGGGCCGACTGGTCGGCGAGACGTGCGACCTGCTCGCCTCGATCCCGATGGGGAACCAGGTCGAGTCGCTCAATGCCGGCGTCGCCGCGGCGGTCGCCCTGTATGCCGTGGCGCAGGCTCGCGAGGCCTAACCGCTCACCGTCGACCGCCTCGCGTCGTGTCCTAGTCGGGGGTCTCCATCGACGCTTGGAGTTCGAGGGCTTCGGCGGAGGCCTCGATGGGCGCGGCGATCGCCTCTTCGGGCTTCTCGGGAAGCACGTGATCGATGTAGTCGCGGGCCGCCTTGAAGATCGGCACCTCGCGGCCCTCGCGCTCGGAGAGATACCACCGGTGCTCCAGGATCTCGTGGAAGATCTCGGGCGCCTCCAGCTTGCCCGCATAATCCCTGGGGATCATCGCCATCGTCGGCTCATAGATCTCGGTGACCCACCGGCTGGCGACCAGGTGCCGATCCTCGCGGCCGAGATCGAGCGCAGCAGCGAAGCCCGCGATGTCGTTGAGCATGCGCCGGGCCTGGTTGTCCTGCATGGATAGCCCGGTGAGAGCTTGGAGTTCGCGCTGGTGATGCCCGAGCTCGACGACCTTCGGCTGCAACTGCACCCGGTCGCCATCGAAGTCGGTGACGATGTCGAGTTCGTCCACGTCGAAACCCAGATCGTTGAGCCGCTCCAGTCGCTGCTGCACCTTCCACATCTCGTCGGTGGTGAACTCCGACATGCCGGTCAGCTCCCCCCAGAGGGCGTCGTAGCGCTCCTGGAACATCTCGATGAGCTCGTCGGGCTGCACCACGGAGTACGCCTCGTTGCTCGCTTGCAGGTCGAGCAATTCGGCGTAGATGTTCTCGGTCGCGACGGTCACGTCGTACTGCCGCATCGGGTCCGACAGCGCTGAGCGGAGTTCGCCGGTCTCCGCGTCGACGAGATAGGCCGCGAACGCGCCGGCGTCGCGTCGGAACAGGACGTTGCTGAGCGACACATCGCCCCAGAAGAAGCCCGCGAGGTGGAGCCGGACCAGCAACACGACGCCCGCATCGACCAGAGAGGGCAGTTGCTGGCCGGTGACGCCGTGGGAGAACAGGCTGCGGTAGGGGAGGGAGAAGCGCAGGTGCTCGGTCACCAGAGCCGTCGGCAACTCCTGGCCGTGCGCGTCGACGCGGCCGGCGACGACGGCCTGCGGGATCACCGCGGGAAGCCCCATCCGCTGGAGGTCGCGCAGCAGGCGGTATTCGCGGAAGGCGATCGGCTCGACGGTTTCCTTGACGGCATAGATCTTGGCGCCCAGACGCACGATGCGCACAGTGTGACGCGACAGGCCTCGCGGGAGCGGGACCACGACCTCGTCTGGCCACTCGGCCAGGGGCGTCGCCCACGGGAGAGTGAGGATCGCCGGGTCGGGCCGACTGGCGGCGATTCGCAAGGCCATGCCGCCAGGGTACGCGCCGCGGGTAGCATGTGGGCGCGCCTGGCTCTCGCTGGAGATGCCCGGCGTTGTGCCGCCTTAGCTCAGTGGTAGAGCACCCGCCTTGTAAGCGGACGGTCGTCAGTTCAATCCTGACAGGCGGCTCCCCAACTCCGATTCGTCTGCAGTTGTCAGCGGGAAACTACCTGTCAACTCGCAGACGAATCGGAGTTTTCACCGGATCCGGACGACGTCGAACTCGCAGGGGGGGTCGGCGATGGTTGCTTGGGCTTGGATGAGTCGGAGTTCGCGTTCGCCGGATCGAACCGTCGCGTCGAGGACGCCGAACACGGCGGAGGCGGTCAGCGCCAGTGCTCGCTCGGCGGAGTGCGTGGTGTGCAGGTGAGCGGTGAACAGGGCGGCGGTCAGGTCGCCGGAGCCGTTGGCCTTGATCGGTAGGCGGGGGGTGGTCACCAACCAGGCGCCTTCGTCGTTGACCGCCAGCATCTCGATGGTTCCCTCGGTCCGGTCGGCTCGCTCCACACTGGTGACCAGCACAGTGCGCGGACCGCGATTGCGGAGTTGGTCGACCGCGCTCAGGATCTCCTCGAGGGTGGTCGGCTCGGTGCCGGTCAGGGACCCGAGTTCGAACTGGTTGGGCGTCACGATGTCAGCCACCGGGATCACCCGTTCGCTGATGATCGGTGGGATCTCTGGGTTGACGAAGCACCCCGACACGGCGTTGCCCATCACCGGGTCGCAGGTGTAGGTCGCCGCCGGGTTGGCGCGCTTGACCCGACGGACGGCGTCGACGATGACGTCCGCGATGGCGGGGCTGCCCTGGTAGCCGGATAAGAGCGCATCGCAGGTCGACAGCACGTCGCGATCCTCGATGCCCGTGATCACCTCGCGCACGTCCTCGGGATCGAGCAGCGGACCGCGCCAGGAGCCGTAGCCGGTGTGGTTGGAGAAGTGCACCGTGAAGACCGGCCAGACCTCGTGGCCGAGGCGCTGGAGGGGAAACACGGCCGCGGAGTTGCCGACGTGGCCATAGGCGACCGAGGACTGGATCGAGAGGATGCGCATCTGCCCATTCTGCAATGCGAGCGACTGCAGCGACGTACCGTGGTCTCGTGGGGAACATGACGTATCAACCAGTGGGTCATTCCGGACTCGTGGTGAGCACGATCGGGCTCGGCTGCGGAGCCTTCGGCTCATATGTCGACGCAGCCGGAGCGCGCGACATATTGATCACCGCGCACGAAGCCGGCATGACCTTCCTCGACACCGCCGACGTCTACGGTGCCTCACCCGGCGAGAGCGAAGCGATGATCGGTCAGGTTCTTCGTCGCGGGCGTGAGGAGTTCGTGATCGCCACCAAGTTCGGCGGCGACATGCGCGGAACCAACGGCCCTGACTACGGCGTGCGGGGATCGCGGCAGTACATCCGGCGCGCGGTCGAGGCCAGCCTGCTGCGCCTGCAGACCGACTACATCGACCTCTATCAAATGCAGCAACCCGACCCGGTGACCCCGATCGAGGAGACCCTCGAAACGCTGTCGGACCTGATTCGCGAGGGCAAGATCCGCTATGCCGGTTGCTCCAACTTCAGCGGCTGGCAGATCGCCGACGCGACGTGGACCGCCCGCACGCGCGGACTGAATCCCTTCATCTCCGCCCAGAACAGGTATTCCCTGCTTGACGATGAGGTGGAGCGCGAGGTGATTCCCGCGTGCGACACCTTCGGCGTCGGGATGCTCCCCTACCTTCCGCTGGAGAACGGCCTGCTGACCGGCAAGTACACCCCGCACGTCGAACCGCCGATGGGCTCGCGGGCCGACGCGGACGTCGTGCCGCGGTGGCTCAAGGAGGCCGACTGGCACCGGATCGAGAAGCTGCGCAGTTTCGCCGCGGTCCGCGATCGCTCGATGAGCGATGTCGCATTGGCGGCGCTCGCGGCCCGCCCCACAGTGGTATCGGTGATCGCCGGGGCCACGTCCCCAGCGCAGGTGGCGGCCAACGCAGCGGCCTTGGAGTGGCAGCCGAGCGACGACGAGCTTGCCGAGCTCGACATCCTCATGTCGGTGCGCTGAGTCAGGCCACTCCGGACCAGGGCGACCTCAGTCGGCCTTGATGCCGACGGCGACGAACATGTCGCCCCCCTTGAACGATCTGTCCACCGAGACATCGCCCATCACGTCGCGCAGGTAGCCGGACAGGTCGCGATCGACGTCGCCTTTGCCGACCCACCTGATGAAGTCACCGCGGCGGGTCCGTTGGGGAATGTGCCAGTCCATCACGACGAATCGACCGCCGGGCCTCACCGCGCTCAGCAGTCGGTCGACGGTGTCGCGCCAATCGGGGAAGCCGGACAAGCCGAGATCGCAGAGCACGGCATCGAACCCTCCGGGAACGCCTCGCTCGGCCGCCCACCCGCCGTCGATCGTCGTCACGTCGGCGCACACCAGATCGACGTTGCTCCATCCGTGCCTGCTCACCTTGGCGGCTGCTCTGGCCAGCATCTTCGGAGAGACGTCAACGCCGACGATGCGCCCCGCCCCGCCGAGGGGTACCTGCATCAGGGCCAGATTCTGGCCCGTGCCGCAGGGAACGTTGAGCACCTGATCGCCCGGCGCAAGGCGGAGAGCCGCGATCGCTGCCTCGCGTGGGCGGCGGTAGTAGCGCGCGGACGACACGACGTCATAGACCGGAGCGAACCGGTCGTAGTAGGAGGCGGCACGACGGGCCGGATCGCTCGACACAACGACCAGTGTGCCCGTCACCCCCTGGATGCGAGAAGCCGCCCGGCACGAGGGTGACGGCCGGCCGATGCCGCGCATCCTCGGTGGCCACGCGCGTACTGGCCCGGGGATGGCTCAGGTGGGGAGAGCCCAGTCGATCGGTGGTGCTCCTTGGTCGGCGAGGAGGCGGTTGACGCGCGAGAACGGTCGGGAGCCGAAGAACCCCCGGGAGGCCGACAGCGGCGACGGGTGCGGCGACTCGACCCAGGGGATCGGGCCGAGCATGGGCTTGAGCGACTGTGCGTCGCGTCCCCACAAGATCGCGGCCGCCGGCCCGCCGCGCCCCGCCAACGCGGTGATGGCGCAGGCGGTGAACTCTTCCCAGCCGCGTCCGCGGTGCGAGGCCGGCGCACCTGGTCGCACGGTGAGCACCCGGTTGAGCAGCATGACGCCTTGATCCGCCCAGGCGGTCAGGTCACCGTGAGGTGCGACCGGTGCCCCGACGTCGGTGGCCAACTCCCGGTAGATGTTCAGGAGCGATCGAGGCAGGGGCGACACCCCGCGGGCGACGGAGAAACTCAGTCCGACCGGATGGCCGATCGTGGGGTAGGGATCCTGTCCGACGATCAACACCCGCACGCCGGCCAGTGGTCGCTGAAAGGCCCGCAGGATCTGATCGCCGTGGGGAAGGTAGCCGTGACCGGCGGCAGACTCGGCGCGTAGGAAGCCACCGAGGGAGGTCAGGCGTTCTTCGACCGGCGACAGAGCGTGGGCCCAATCGCTCGCGACCAAGCCACGGGCGGCCAACTCGTCGAGAGTGCTCACGCGGAGTCCCTCCCGCTCAGGGGAGCGGCTCGAGCGAGGGCACCGGCAGGGAACGACTGCGCGACCGGTCTGTGCGCAGGCAGCCGGCGCTCGTGCCGAGTTTCTTCAGACCGGTGAGGTCCCCGGCCGCATAGCGGGTGTGCTGGAGGCCGTCGCTGTCCGGTTCGGCACTGAGTTGGAAGTACATCACCTGCTGGGCGGTGACCGAGTGGTTGAGCCCGAGGACGTGTCCGACCTCGTGCAGGATCAGCCGGCCCTGCAGGGGTCGGGTGAGGTCGGCACTGTCGAGGGCGGGGTTGAAGAAGCCGATCATGTCGCTGTTGAACAAGACCCCGCCCTTGAGGGACTTGATCACGCGGCGACCCCGTTTGTCGCGGGCCCAGACTCCCTTGACCGTGCCGCCGAACCCGGCATAAGACGTGCCGAAGCGGGGGTACTCCGCGGAGGAGGCCCAACCCAGCAACAAGTCGGTGTTCTTGGGGTAGCGCCTGGTCTTCAGGGCCAACTTCTTGGTGCGGCCCTGATAGACGGTCGGGATGCCGGTCGCGGCGGTCACGTGGTCCATCGCGGCGTCAATCACCGGCAGGATCCCGGGCCCGATGTCGTCGTAGTTGACGCGGTAGCGGATCGGCGCCGAACAGGGATCCCAGCGCACCTGAGCGCCGTTGGCGGTGACCGGCTGGTAGTCCTTGGGGTCACCGATCGGCTGGTAGCCGCGGATGATGCGGTAGGTGACAGCTCGGCTATTGCGTTCGCGGAACCGCCGGGTCGCCGGCGCCCGCACGCGGATCCTGTGGGAGCCGAACCAGTTGAACTCGCGGCGAACCGTGAACTTGCCCTTGCGCGAGGTGCGAACGTCGGCGAGCCGGTGCCAGCCATCGGTCTTGTACTCCACGACGACCTTGCGTCGAGGGCCATTGACCTTGCCTTTGACGATCAGCTGGTCGGTGCCCGCGACGTACCGGGTGTCGCCCCAGCGAGCCTTGAGCTTGGTCGCGCGCTCGGCCTCCGCCGGGCCGCCGACGCCGACCACAAGCGCGGCGACGAGAGCGCCCACCAGGGCGATGACGGCCAGTGCCGAATGGGACGTCGGACGGTCGACCCGAGGAGCGTACGGACGTGGCATGGAGGAACCGTACCCGAGCCGGCGGCGATCATTTGGCGAGTGCGCGAGACCCCTCAGAGCCATAGCGACGCTTGGCATTGGCGCCGATCGACTCGCGTGATGCGGCAGCGGTCTTCTTGGCCGGGGTCTTCTGGGCAGCGTCCTTCTTCCCGGCAGGGCCCGACTTCTGTGCCGCCGTCTTCTTCGCTGCCGTCTTCTTGGTCGCCGCCGACTTCGCGGTGGTCTTCTTCGTGGCCGGCTTCGTCGCCGACTTCGCCGGGGTCTTCTTCGCCGGGGTCTTCTTGGCGGTGGTCTTCTTGGTGGTGGCCCTCTTGGCGGCGGCTTTCTTGGCGGCGGGTCTGCTGGTCGTGCCGGCGCGCGGACTGGTCGGCGCGGGGGCCCGGTCGGTCCAGTCGGCGAACCACTCCGCGAGGACCGGCCAGGTGCCCTCACGAGCTTGGCGGCCGGTGATCAGACCGAGGTGGCCGCCGGCGACGATCTCCAACCGGGCCTCGCTCGCGCCGCTGAGCAGAGCCGTCGCCGGCCGGATGGCGGACAAGGGGGCGATCTCGTCGTCGGATCCTGCAATCAACAACACCGGAGCGCGGACATCGGCGAGTGAGACCCGGCGACCGGCCAGGTCGAGGCTGCCGCCGGCCAGCTCGTTCTGGGGCAGGAAGCGGTGGAAGGACTGACCGAAGGCGCGCCCGGGGTAGGCGGTCGTGTCGGCCGCGAAGGCGTCAACCGCCTCGATCTGGGCGAGGAAGTCGGTGTCGTCGAGATTGGCCAGCACGGCCAGCGGCCGGTCGATCAGGCGCTGGATGGCCGCGAGCCCCAGCGCCCACGGCATCAAGAGGGCGGGAGGACGCTCGCCGAAGAACCCGAACACGCGGCTGAACGACACTGACCCCGGCGCAACGTTGGCCAACGGGCGGGTCGGCGCCATCAGCGGCACCTCCGCCAGATCGAAGGCCGCCCCGAGGGCCACCACGGAGGCCAAGGGCAGGGTAGGACGGTCGGCTGCCGTCAGTACGGCGAGGACACCGCCCAGCGACCAGCCAACCAGGTGGACCGGCCGGCCGGCGTGCTCGGCCACTCGCTCGACGGCGGCCGGGAGCACCCTGTCGAGCCAATGGTCGAGGTGCAGCGAACGATCGCGCACCGATGTGTCGGTGTACTCGACGACATAGGTGGGTCGACCCTGACTGGTGAGGGTCGCGGCCAGCGACAGGTCGCCCCGGAGGTCGAAGACCCGCGTCGAGGTGGTCGGCGGCGCGACCAGCAAGACGGGCTCGCCGGCCAAGAGCGGCGCTGCCTCGGGGGTGAACGCGTAGACGCGGTGGTGCGGCCCGTCGTAGATCAACGTGCGTGGCGTCGGTTCGAGATCGGCGACGCCGCCCTGGATGATCTGGGCCGCGTTGCCGAGCGCGGCGACGACCTGCGCGGGGGAAGGGATCAGATCCATGCCCCGAAACTTACTCCGCCGCTCGTCGCCGGGGAGCGGCGGCCAACTCGTCCAGGAATCGGTTGGCCCACAGCGTGACGTCGTTCTCCATCACCTGCTTGCGCATCGCCCGCATCCGCTTGGTGGTCTCCCGAGGTGTGGCCTCGTAGGCGTCGAGCAAGCCCGCCTTCATGCCGTTGAGGTCGTGCGGATTCACCAACCAGGCCTGGCGAAGCTCCTCAGCCGCGCCGGCGAACTCGGAGAGAACCAGCGCTCCGTCGTCGTTCAGGCGGCACGCGACGTACTCCTTGGCGACCAGGTTCATGCCGTCGCGGTAAGGAGTCACCACCATGATGTCCGCGGCGCGATACAGCGCCGCCATCTCTTCGCGTGGGTAGGAGGAGTGAAAATAGGCCACCGCGGGTTTGCCGATCTTGCCTTGGTCGCCGTTGATCCGCCCGATCAGGCGGTCCGTCTCGTCGCGCAGAATGCGGTAGTGCTCCACGCGCTCGCGTGAGGGTGTGGCGACCTGGACGAAGACCGCGTCGTCAACGCTGATGCTGCCTTCTTCGAGAAGCTCGCCGAAGGCGCGAAGGCGCGCGTAGATGCCTTTGGTGTAGTCGAGCCGATCAATGCCCAGGAAGATCCGACGAGGGTTGCCCAGGGCTTTCCGGATCTCTGCAGCCCGCTGGGTCACGCCCGGCGAGGCGGCGAGTTCGGCGAAACCCTGGGCGTCGATCGAGATCGGGAACGCCGCGGCCCGCACCGTGCGGCCGTCGGGCAGGTAGACCGTGTCGCGCAACGTCCGGTGTCCGACGCGCTGCCTCACGAGGCGGACGAAGTTGCGCGCGCCACCGCCCAATTGGAAACCGATCAGGTCGGCCCCGAGAAGTCCTTCGAGGATCTGGCGGCGCCACGGCAATTGCTGGAACAGTTCCGCCGGCGGGAAGGGGATGTGCAGATAGAACCCGATCCGCAAATCCGGCCGCAGTTCGCGCAGCATTTGCGGGACCAATTGCAGTTGATAGTCCTGAACCCAGACGGTGGCTCCCTCAGCGGCGACGTCAAGGACCTTGTGGGCGAATCGTTCGTTGACGCGGACATACGCCTCCCACCAGTCGCGGTGGAACTCCGGCTTGGCGAGAACGTCGTGATAGAGCGGCCACAACGTGGCGTTGGAGAAGCCCTCGTAGAAATCGGCAACCTCCCCCTCCGACAGGCCCACCGGTACCAGATACATGCCGGAGACATGGAACGGCTCGAGCTCTCCTTCGGTGCCACCGGGCCAGCCAATCCACGCGCCGTCGTTGGCGCGCATCACTGGCTCGAGCGCGGAGACCAATCCCCCGGGCGATGTCCGCCACGAGGTGGACCCGTCGGGGGCCACCACCCGGTCGACGGGAAGTCGGTTGGCGACGATGACGAGATCTGCCGAGGCCTGAGAGCTCATGGTCGGGACTCTAGTCCGGCTGGACGACAGCGGGTGACGGCTCGTTGGGAGATCTGCGGCGATGCGAATGACATGGCTGTAGTTCGTGATCTACAGTGGGCGCGTTGACTGTCGCATCACCTTTCATGGGGAGACCATTGATGAATGCCGCGAATGCCCTGACCGGGGCGCCGCAAGAGCGGCCCGGTCTCAGCGAGCGCGACCAGGAGATCCTCTCCTTCGAGCGTCAGTGGTGGAAGTATGCCGGCGCCAAGGAGCAAGCGATCCGCGATCGCTTCGACATGTCGTCCACGCGCTACTACCAGGTTCTCAACGCGCTCATCGACCGGCCGGAGGCGCTCCAGTCGGACCCGCTGTTGGTTCGGCGGCTGCGTCGTCTGCGGGCTGCCCGCCAGCGCCAGCGCTCGGCCCGTCGCCTGGGCTTCGAGCTCTAGGCTCACGATGACGACCGGATCCGGCCGCGGCGTCGCGTTTCCCTCGCCCCTGGTCATCTTGAGTATTGTCGCGATCGCGATGGCCGGGTTCGCCTTTCTGGCCACCCAGAACGCCGCGCCCACGGAGCGGCAGATCACGCCGGTCGCTCAACCGCCGGCATCGCCGTCGGCACCGAGCCCGTCCGCCGCTCCGGCGAAGTCGGTCAAGCCGGCCAAACCGGCGATCCGCCGCGGCAAGGTGATGGTCGAGATCTACAACAACTCCGGTATCACCGGCCTCGCGGGCGAGACGGCGGGGCGGGTGACCAAGGCGGGATGGCGGGTGACCGGATCCGACAACTGGTACGGCACCATCCCGACCACGACCGTCTACTACCCGGCCAAGCTCAAGGCGGCAGCGAAGCTGTTGGCCCTCGACCTCGGAATTCGGCGCACCCAACCGGTGGTGGGTGAGATGCGTACCGATCGGCTGACCGTGATCCTGACCAACGACTACCGCGGCTGACCGTCACCTCGCGGCCCGCTAGGCTGCTCGCGATGGAGCTGACGACGACCGCTCGTGAGCGGTACGACGCCTTGGTAGCGGCGGCGCCCGACACGATCATCGCCTTTGACTTCGACGGCACCCTGGCCCCGATCGTCGAGGACCCCGAGCTCGCGGTGATCCACCCCGATGCTCCCGACGCGCTGGCTGAACTCGCCGGGCACGTGCGCGCCCTGGCGGTGATCACCGGTCGCCCCGCGCGTCAGGTGCTGGCCCTCGGTGGTCTCGAGGACCTCGCGATGCGGTTGGCGGGCGAGCAGCGGGAGATCTACGTCTTCGGCCAGTACGGCCACGAGCGCTGGTCATCCCGCGATCGCCGGATCGTGTCGCCACGGCCACCGCACGGTCTGTCCGGCCTGTTGCGCGAACTGCCGGGCGTTCTGCGCAAGGCGGGCGCCGGCGAGGCGTTCGTAGAGGAGAAGGGACTGGCGGTCGCCGTGCACACGCGCCGCCTGCCCGATCCCGACGGAGCCTTCGACCGCCTGCTGCCGACGCTCACCGAGCTGGCCGGGCGCCATGACCTCCACCTCGAGCCCGGACGCCACGTGATCGAGATGCGCGCTGCGGACATGGACAAAGGTGATGCGGTACGTCGTCTGGTTGCCGATCTCGACGCCCAGGGCTTCTGCTTCGCCGGTGACGATCTGGGGGACATCGAGGCGTTCTCGGCCGTGGACGACCTCCGTACCGAGGGTTTCGCCACCTTCTTGATCTGCTCGGGGTCGCGCGAGGAGCAAGCACTCCGCGAGCGGGCCGACCTGGTCGTGTCGGGCCCGCCCGGCGTCGTTGCGTTCGTGCGCCAACTGTCCTGCGATATCGAGGCGCGTCGCGAAGCGACCGACGGGGCTAGCCTGACGTCATGACCGTGTCGGTCCGCATCCCGACCATCCTGCGCAGCTACACCGCAGGTGAGGCCCGAGTGAGCGTGGAGGGCGCCACGCTTCGCGCCGTGCTGGATGACCTCGACCGGCATTACCCGGGCATCCGTGGCCGGATCGTCGATGAGGCCGGCGACCTCCGACGGTTCATCAACGTCTACGTTGACGATGACGACGTCCGTTTTCTCGACCACCTCGACACCGGCCTACGCGACGGCGCACAGGTCTCGGTGATTCCGGCCGTCGCGGGCGGAGCGAATTCGCGCGGCTGACGAGCGATTGGACACCTCGCGGTGTTTTGTGAATTGACAGCTACTTACCCGTTGTCCACGGATTCGGCGCTGTGTCTAGACAAAACCTTCGAATTCCCTCGCTGAAAGTCTCTTTGCCTTCCTTTCCGAGAACTCGGGGCGTGTCCGTACCTAATCTGAGGCAGCGGATCGAGCAGGGGGCACGACCGCCGGGGACTGAGGATGGGAGGCATCGTGAGAGTAAAACCACGTACTCGAGCCGCGCATGTGCGCGGCGAGCGGGGAGCGTCGGCGGTCGAATTCGGGCTGGTGGCGCCGGTACTCATCCTGTTGGTGCTCGGGGCAATCGACATGGGCATGATGATGACGCGCGGCTACATGGTGAACAACGCCGCGCGCGAGGCGGTTCGAGCCGCCAGTCTGGGGCTGCCTGCGTCGGAGGTCGAGGCGCGGGTCGCCAACTACCTCTCCACCGTTCCCGGCTCTTCCACCGTGTCGGTCACCTGCACGCGCCCCAATGGCGCCGCCTGCGGTTCCTTCGACGCCGACGCCGAAGCCGGGGGCACTGCCATCGTGACCATTCAGTTCACCGACAACTGGTTGACGCCGGTCGGGGCGACCCTCAGTGACGAGATGACCATGAGCCGGACCACGCGGATGAGGATCGAATGATGAAACACACCACCATGTCCCGCCGGCGCGATGAGCGGGGAGCGACCGCCATCTTGGCCGCCGTTCTCTCCATCGTGCTGTTTGCGGCCGGCGCCTTCATGATCGACATCGGCAGCCTCGTCTGGGAGCGGCAACGCCTGCAGGACACGCTGGACGCCTCGGCGCATGCCGGCGCCTACAAACTGCCCAATGACTCCGCGGGCGCGCGCACCGATGCCGCCACCTTGGCCAGCGCCAACGACCCGACTGCAACGCCGGACTACGAGTTCTTCTGCGTTGTCGGCTCGACCGGCGCGACTCAGTTGCCCAAGGCCTACAACATCCCTTCGAGCTGCAACCCCGGCTTGCCGCCCTACACGGCTGGCTCGTATCCCGGAATGGCCTGCAACGAGCGACTGTGCGCAATTCCGTGCTTCCCTGCCGAAGGGGACACCTGCAACACCATGCGGGTCCGCGACGAGAAGCAGGTGCCCTATTCGTTCGCCCAGTTCTTCGGACACGATGAGGGCACCACCGGGGCCGTCTCGTCCGCTGCCTGCAAGGGCCCGTGCGGCGATGAAGTACCCAACGCTCTGGATGTGCTCGTGATGGCCGACCGCACACCCTCGATGGCGGACGCCGATCGCGTCTCGATGGTGACCGGCATCCAGAGCATGCTGCAGACGATGAACCAGAATCTGCAGTACGTGGCACTGGGAACCATCCACCGCAGCCGGACCGACAGGCCCTGTCCCACCGAGTTGAGCACCGATCAGACCAACGGCACCTGGGTCCCTGTTCCGTTCACCAACGCCTATCAGAATCCGGGGGTCGGTTCCGCCGGCACTGCCGAGCCTCAACACCTCGAACAAGCTCGTCAAGGGCCTGACCTGCCTCCCCGGGACCTTCTCGAACGGCGACCGGTCGCCCTACGGCACCCACTTGGCGTCGGCCATGAAGGGCGCGGCCCGCTACCTCCTCGGCTACGACCCCAACAACCTGTCGACCCTCCCGTCGCGGCCGGGCGAGGGGGCGAAGAAGGTGCTGATCTTCGAAACCGACGGTCAGCCCGACGAGTACGCCATCACGGGGTCCACCAACCTCGGAACCGCTGGCGACCTGGGTCCGGGCCGGAACTTCTCGACCAACACCAATGGAGTCACCGGCTGCCAGAACTTCCTGAGCATGGCCAATCAGGCCAAGGCAAAGGGGATCCTGGTGATCACCATCGGGTTCGGCGCAGCGGGCACCGCGGGCTGTGTTCGTCGCGATCCGCCGGCCACCCAGTACGCCCCCTTCGTGCGCGACTACCTGGCCGCGGCCGCGTCGCCGGGCGCGGATGGCAACCAGAGCGCTGCGGACTTCGGCTGCGCCACCGCGGCCAACCGGACCTCGGAGAACACCGACGGTGACTACTTCTTCTGTGCCGCCCAAGGCTCGGAGTTGGCAGGCATCTTCAGGACCGCCATCGCCCAGGCCAGCACCAGCATCAAGATCGTGCAACTTCCCTGACCCGAGCCGGGGTCAGCTGGCGTCATTCGAGATCGACGATCGCGGCATTGCCGCGGTCGTCGATCTTGATCGTGGCGACCACGTCGCCGTCGGCCACGGACTGCTCGACCTCCGTGGCTCGATCCTGCGGCAGGAAGTAGCTCTCGATGCCGCATCGCAACCGCCAGGTGTGGTTGTCGCAGGCGAGGTAGGGCCCGGCGCTCGGCCTCTCAGAGTCCTGGCCGACCGCGACCCACACACCGTTGCGTTCGGCCAAGGTGACGAAGACTGTTCCGCCAGGATCCTCCGCGGCGGCGTCCTCGATCTGGGAGAGGTTCAGGTCGGGATAGCCCAGGGCGACGTAGGCGCCTCGGAACGGGTCGATCGGATCCACAGGCTCGACGCGGAGCAGGTACTCGTCACCGCGCGTGCGGGCCGACAACTGGGGCAGCACCGCGAGACCGATCACCACGGACTGGGCGGCGAGCGCGGCGGCGAGGGTCAGGATGGGTCGCGAGCGCATGGCAATCACCCTTTGTCTGCTGGGTTGGAGAGTTCGGTGGCCAGTCGACGTCGGCCTTGGTCGAAGAGGAAGCCGGTTCCTAGGAAGACGACACCGACGAAGAGGAACAGCCAGGCCCCCTGGATGATCTGGCCGAAGACGGCGAACGCCTGGAAGGTCGTGAACACGACGAGGGCCAACGTCGCGATCGCGCTGAGTCGCCACGAGTCGTGCTGGACGCCGAGCAGAACAACTCCCGCAGCGGCCAGGAGGTAGCTGATCACCGCTAGGGCGGCATGCGCCCACTCACCGGCACCCACCGTCGACGTCGAGGTCTCCCACAGGAGCAACACCAACGAGATGCCAACGATCACCAGACCCGCGGAGGGTTCCCACCGGGTCCAATCAGAGGTGCGCACCGCCGCAAAGACGGCCACCCCCACCGTGACCACGGCCAAGGCCGCCAGCCACCAGCCGGGGCCGGAGGTCTCGGTGTCGAACGCTGCGAACGGAACGGCCGCGGCGAACAAACCCGTCAGCAGCAGGACCGCGCCAGGTTCGCGCCAGGTCGCGGCGAAGACCGGCCGGTGGGATTGGTGCAGAGCGCCGAGGCCGACCGCAATGCTGCCCAACAGCGCAATCCCGACGATCACCAGTCCCGGATCGGGCAGCGACCAGCCGATCTGCCAGGCCAGACCCGCCGCGAGCGCGACCACCCCGACCAGTAGCGGCGGGGCTGCCGACACCGCATAGGCATAGATCACGGCGCCGGCACCCCACAGCCACACCAGTCTCGGCTCATAGGCCGGCACCTGCAGTGACTGGGCGGCCTGGAAGATCACCGCACCGAAGACCAGGGCCGCGATCAAGCGGAAGGCCCCGACCACTGGGGAGGGGATCCGGCCGCTCCCGTGCGCGCGACGTGAGGCGAGCCCTTCCGCGGCCGCCGTGAAACCAAGCCAGAACGCGCTCACCACGGCGAAGCGGGCTAGTGGCGAGAGCAGATCGAAGTTGGCGGCAACCAGCCAGATCACGCCGACGCCGACGAAGACGCCGCCCAGGCTCAGTACGCCGGCCGCGACCCCGAAGCGGCGCGAGGCGCTGTAGCGGGCGTTGATCGTCGCGGCCTGCTCGGCAGTGACGACACCATCGGCTTGCCATTGGGTGATCTGCTCGCCGAGCCAGGCAAGCTGACGGGGCGACGCGGGTGTGCTCATACCCTCATCCTCTCGCGCGGAAGCACCGCGCGGTATGAGCACTGCCACTCATCTCTGCCGTTCGATGTGGGCGAAGCGACGTTTGCACTCTCAGGGGTCGAGTGCTAAACATGAGGTTGGCACTCTCATGATGAGAGTGACAGACAAGCGAACCGGTTGGTTGAGGCCCCGAGCGCCGACGAGAAGGGATCGTCGGGTCGAGCAGGGTCGTCCGTCGCGGGCAGCGAACCGGATTCGTCCACAAACTCTGACAAGCGAAGGATCGCTGGAGTTATGCCGAAGCTGATTGCTTTCAATGAGGAGGCCCGGCGCGGTCTCGAGCGTGGCATGAACACGCTCGCGGACGCCGTCAAGGTCACGCTCGGTCCCAAGGGCCGCAACGTCGTCCTCGAGAAGAAGTGGGGCGCGCCGACCATCACCAACGATGGTGTGAGCATCGCCAAGGAGATCGAGCTGGAGGACCCCTACGAGAAGATCGGGGCCGAGCTCGTCAAGGAAGTCGCCAAGAAGACCGACGATGTCGCGGGTGACGGCACGACCACCGCCACCGTGCTGGCCCAGGCCATGGTGCGCGAGGGTCTGCGCAACGTCGCTGCCGGCGCCAACCCGATGGGCCTCAAGCGCGGCATCGAAGCGGCCGTCGAGGCCGTCTCGGAGCAACTGTCGTCGATGGCGATCGACATCGAGACCAAGGATCAGATCGCGGCCACCGCGTCCATCTCCGCCGCCGACTCCACCGTCGGCGAGATCATCGCCGAGGCGATGGACAAGGTCGGCAAGGAGGGCGTCATCACGGTCGAGGAGTCCAACACCTTCGGGCTGGACCTCGAGCTGACCGAGGGGATGCGCTTCGACAAGGGCTACATCTCGGCCTACTTCGTGACCGACCCCGAGCGCATGGAGACCGTCCTCGAGGACGCTTACATCCTGATCGCCAACTCCAAGATCTCCAGCGTCAAGGACTTGCTCCCGCTGCTGGAGAAGGTGATGCAGTCCGGCAAGCCGCTGCTCATCCTGTCCGAGGATGTCGACGGCGAGGCGCTGTCCACGCTGGTGGTCAACAAGATCCGGGGCACCTTCAAGTCCGTTGCCGTCAAGGCGCCGGGCTTCGGTGACCGCCGCAAGGCCATGCTGCAGGACATCGCGATCCTCACCGGTGGTCAGGTGATCTCCGAGGAGGTCGGCCTCAAGCTCGAGTCGACCGGCATCGAGATGCTCGGTCAGGCCCGCAAGGTGGTCATCACCAAGGACGAGACCACCATCGTCGAGGGTGCAGGTGACACCGCGCAGATCGAGGGCCGGGTCAACCAGATTCGCGCCGAGATCGACAAGTCCGACTCCGACTACGACCGAGAGAAGCTGCAGGAGCGCCTGGCCAAGCTGGCCGGCGGCGTTGCGGTGATCAAGGTCGGCGCGGCCACCGAGGTCGAGCTCAAGGAGCGCAAGCACCGCATCGAGGACGCCGTTCGCAACGCGAAGGCGGCTGTCGAAGAGGGCATCGTCGCCGGTGGCGGCGTGGCGCTCGTGCAGGCGGCTGTCGAAGCCTTCGTCAAGCTCGATCTGGAGGGTGACGAGGCCACCGGTGCCAACATCGTGAAGGTTGCGATCGAGGCCCCGCTGAAGCAGATCGCCATCAACGCCGGGCTCGAGGGCGGCGTCGTTGCGGAGAAGGTGCGCAATCTCACCGCCGGCCACGGCCTCGACGCCGCGACCGGAGAGTACGTCGACATGATCGCCCAGGGCATCATCGACCCGGCGAAGGTTACCCGGTCGGCGCTGCAGAACGCGGCGTCCATCGCTGCGCTCTTCCTCACAACCGAGGCGGTCGTGGCCGACAAGCCCGAGTCGGCTCCGGCCATGGCCGGCGGCGACGGCGGCATGGGCGGCATGGGCGGAATGGACTTCTGAGTCCAGCCTCTGTCACCCACTGAGCAGATCACGCGAAAGGCCCCCGCCACCCGGCGGGGGCCTTTCGTACGTAGGAGCGCCGGTGTGGTCTGCTGGACCAGTGAGCGATCGGGAGCACTTCGAGGCGGTGGCGAGAGACGCCTGGGAACCCCTGCGACGCTATCTCCGACGGCGCACCGATCCTGCCACCGCCGACGATGTGTTGAGCGACACGCTCCTCGTGGCCTGGCGACGGCGCGAGGAGCTGCCCGACCCGGCCCTGCCCTGGTTGTTCGGCATCGCCCGCAACGCGCTTGCCAACGCGCATCGAGCCGGGCGTCGGCAGCGCAGGGTCGCGGGCAAGGTCGCCACTCTCGACCCACCCGTCGAAGTGACCGAGCCGGCCGGTGACGACATCGAACTGCACGCCGCGCTCGCAGAGCTCTCCGAGACCGACCGCGAGGTGATCCGGCTCTGGGCCTGGGAGCAGTTGGCGCCCGGGGAGATCGGCATCGTCCTCGACATCACCCCCAACGCCGCCAGCATCAGGCTGCACCGAGCCCGCGAGAAATTGCGTGCCGAGCTGCGAAAGATCCAGGAGCGTGCCGGACATGAACCAGATGAGGGGAGGCAGCCATGACCGATGACGCGAACGACACGGAGTTCGACGAGCTTCGTGCCCGACTCGCCGACGTCGATCCGGCTGCCGATCTTGCCCCGACCGATCCGGTCGAGGTCACCCGACGGTTGGAGGAAGCCATGTCCACCCACGACACGCCCACCAATGAACCCACGCGTGATGAGGTGACGGGCGTCGCCACCGAGGCGTCGCGGCGCGGAGCCGCCTGGCTGGTCGCCGCCGCTGCTGCCGTCCTCATCGTCGGAACCGTGTTCATCACCCAACTCGGGAGCGACGACTCGTCGCCACCCATCGCCGCGGACCCGACCGCGACCAGCAGCCAGGCCACCGTGACCGTGCTCCAGCCGCCCACTGCGCAGCAACTCAACGCGCGCTGCATGGTTCCCAGCCCCGAGACGCTGGCGCTTCAGCAAGTCGCCTTCCTCGGCACCGTGACCGCGATCGACGACGGTCAGGTCAGCTTCGACGTGGACACCTGGTTCGCCGGTGATCCCACCGACACCGTGCAGGTCGCCGCGCTGCCCGACGACCTCGTGCGCCTGCTCAATGCGGTGAGCTTCGAGGAGGGGCAGTCCTACTACGTCTCCGCCAGCGATGGACGAGTCACCGTGTGTGGACTGACCGGCCCGGCCGACGCGGAGCGGGCCGATCTCTACCAGCGGGCCTTCGGTTCGTGATCGACCCGCCCTCCGGTGGGGATGACCGCTCCTTCGCCGCCCACGGCCTGCTGTTGGCCGCGGGCGGCGGCCGGCGGATGGGCGTGCCGAAGGCGCTCGTCCACGATCCCGACGGCACGAGTTGGCTGCTCCGCTCAGTGGAAGCACTTCGCGAGGGAGGTTGCCGCGAGGTCACCGTCGTGTTGGGCGCGCGGGCCGAGGAAGCCGGTGCGTTGCTGGACGGCTCAGGAGCCCGGCTCGTCGTGGCTGCGGACTGGGCCGACGGATTGGCGGCCTCGCTGCGGGCCGGCCTTGCCTCCCTGGACCCCACGACGACCACCCTCGCGGTGGTCTCGTTGGTGGATCTTCCCGACGTCGGAGCCGATGTGATCCGGCGAGTGCGTGCGGTCGCGGACGGACGAGTCGACGCCCTTGTGCGAGCGACGTACTCCGGCAGTCCGGGGCATCCGGTGGTGCTCGGCGCCGCCCACTGGCAGGGAGCGGTGACCGCTAGCATCGGCGACGCAGGTGCCCGCGGCTACTTGGCCGGCCGCGCCGTCGAGTTGGTGGAGTGCGGCGACTTGGCCACCGGTCGCGACCGGGACACCCCTACCGGGCCCGGTGAGGACCCGGCTGGGCAGTGAGACACCACCTACCTAGAGTGGGGCCATGTTCGCTCTCGAGCTCGCCTTCGACGACAACCCGGCTCGTTTGGACTATCGCGCCGCCCACCGCGAGAAGCTCGCGGCGCTCGCCGACGACGGCAAGATCCTGGCCTCTGGGCCCTGGGCCGATGACTCGGGCGCACTCATCGTGTTCGTCGTGGCTACTCAAGGCGAGGCCGAGTCGCTGATCGCCGACGACGACTACTTCCGGGCGCCCGGTGTCACGGTGGTCAGCCTCCGGGAATGGCAGACGCCGATTCGGCATCCGGTCCTCCCCAAGGGCTGATCCCGGTGAGGCGACGCGTGTGCGGTGGGACGGGCCTCTCGACCAACGTGCGGCCAACGTGGTGGCCGTAGCCTGGCCTCATGGTTGACTCCACCGCCCCTGAGCCCGTCACCCTCGCGGGCAGCGTGGCCGAGGTCGATCAGATCCTCAGCGGGACCGGCTATCTGACCGATGACTCGCTGGCCACCATCACCTTCCTCGCTCTGCAGATGCATCGCCCGTTGCTGTTGGAGGGCGAGCCTGGCACCGGCAAGACGGCGCTTGCAGAGGCGCTGGCGGAAGGGCTCGGGCTGCCGTTCATCCGGCTCCAGTGCTACGAGGGCATCGACGCCAGTCAGGCGCTCTTCGATTGGGACTTCCCTCGGCAGATTCTGCACCTGCGGGCGATCGAGGCAGCTGGTGCGGCGAGCAGCTCCGACGGTGGACGTATCGATGTCGATGAAGCCGAGAAGAGCCTGTACGACGAACGCTTCCTGTTGGCGCGACCGGTGCTTGCGGCGCTGCAACAGTCGCCGGCGGTGCTCCTGATCGACGAGGTCGATCGCGCCGACGACGAGTTCGAGGCCTTCCTGCTCGAGGTTCTGTCCACCTTCCAGGTCACCATCCCGGAGTTCGGCACGGTCACGGCCACGACCCCACCCATCGTCGTGCTCACGTCCAACCGCACCCGCGAACTCCATGACGCGCTCAAGCGGCGGTGCCTCTACCACTGGATCGACCACCCGGGTCTGCAGCGGGAAGTGGCGATTGTGCGCTCCCGTGCCCCGGAAGTGCCGGCCGCTCTCGCCGAACAGGTCGTCGGCGTCGTCCAGCAGCTGCGCGGCCGGGATGACCTGCTCAAGCCGCCCGGTGTCGCCGAGACGCTCGACTGGGTGCGCGCCCTGCACCGGCTGGGCGCGCAAGACCTCGACCTGGAGAAGGCCGCAGCCACGCTCGGCGCTCTGGTGAAGTATCGCGAGGACGGTGAACGCGTCAAGCACGCCCTCGACCGGATGCTGGCTGGGTGACGTGATCTCGACAAGCTCGATCGACGGGGGTGGTGGGGGCTCGATCGACGGGGGTGGGGGCTCGGTCGACGGGGGTGGGGGCTCGGCCGACGGGGGTGCGGGCTCGATCGACGGGGGTGGGGGCTCGATCGACGGGGGTGGGGGTTTGATCGCTGGGGGAGAGGGTGCGGCGCACACGCCGGAGGAGATCCTGGTCGGCTTTGCGCGGGCCCTTCGTGCGGCAGGCGTCCCCGTCACCCAGGACCGTACCCGGACGTATCTCGACGCGGTCGCGACGGTGGGCCTTGCCGATCAACGCGCGACCTATTGGGCCGGTCGGGCCACTCTGTGCAGTGGGCCGGACGACCTCGATCGCTATGACCAACTCTTCGAGGCGTGGTTTCTTGACGCGCGAGGGTCTGCCGCGCACCGTGCAACGGCAGCCCGATCCGATGACCTTCGCCGAACTGCCAGCGGATGACTCCACGGGCTCCGGCGAGACCGAACAGCAGGAGGTGATCCAGGCTCGAGCGAGCGAGACCGAGGTACTGCGGCACCGCGACGTCGCCGAACTCGATCATCGGGAGAAGGCGTTGCTCAACGCCATGCTCGCGTCGCTGCGTCCCCGCACTCCGCGCAGGCGCGCCCACCGACGTACGTCGTGGAGTCGCGGCGAGGTCGATCCCGCCCGCACGCTCCGGCGGATGCTGCAGCAGTTGGGCGAGCCCGGCCGGGTGGCGTGGCGCCGGCGCGGCAGCCGCCCGCGGCGCGTCGTGCTGTTGATCGATGTGTCGGGTTCGATGAGTTCGTACGCTGACGTGTTGCTGCGCCTGGCGCATCGCTTCACGGTGGCTCTGCGCGCCGACGGCGGGGTGGTGGAGACCTTCACGCTCGGCACTCGGCTCACGCACATCACCCGCGCGTTGCGACAGCGTGATGCCGAACGTGCGCTGATCGCGGCCGGTGAGAGCGTTCCCGACTGGTCGGGAGGCACCCGCTTGGGGGAGACGCTGGCCGTATTCGTCAACCGATGGGGGCAGCGCGGGATGGCACGCGGTGCGATCGTGGTGATCTTCAGCGACGGCTGGGAGCGCGGTGACTGCCAGCAGTTGGCTGGCCAGCTCGAGCGCCTGCAACGGCTGGCGCACCGCGTGGTGTGGGTCAACCCCCACCGCGGCAAGCCCGGCTACGCGCCGGTGCAGCAGGGAATCGTGGCGGTGCTGCCGCACGTTGACGACTTCGTCGCGGGCCACTCGCTCGCCACCTACGCCGAACTGACCGACGTGGTGGCTCGCGCCTGACGTTGCGAGATCGGGGGTCAGCTTGGCTTGGGAGCTCCCGGCCGGGCATACCGGATCCAGGTGATGGCGACACACATCGCCGCCCACGCGATACCGATCGAGTAGAAGGCCACCGGTCCAAGAGTCGTCACGCCGACACCGAAGAAGAACGGTCCGAAGGCGGCGATGGCGGCGGTCCAACCGATGACTCCGCCGGCCTGCCGTCGTTCGAAGATCATCGGCATCTGCTTGAAAGTCGACGCGTTGCCGATGCCGGAGAACAAGAAGATGGCCAACATGCCCCAGAGGAACTGGTTGAAACCTGAGTCGAGAGTGGCCGCCGAGGTGGTGTCGGGGGTGAGCGCAGGGATCGTCCACGCGATCGAAGCGATCAGGCCGATCCCGGAGATGAGGGTCCAGATCGCGCCACCCATCTTGTCGGTGAGGGGCGCGAACGCGACGCGGGCGGCGGCGCCGACGAGCGGACCCAAGAACACGAATCTCACCACGTCCGGCACGGCGTATCCCTCGACCAGGAGAGTGGCCGTGGCGCCGGTGCCGGACACGATCTCGGCGTTGCCACTGCCGTACAAGTTGGCCATCAGCAGGCCGAACTGGGCCGCGAGACCGGAGAAGGTACCGAAGGTCATGATGTACAGAAGCGTCATCCACCAGGTGTCCTGGTTGGAGAAGATGTCGACCTGCTGTCGGAGGTTGGCCTTGACCGGTACTGACCTCAGCATGGTCCACGCCATCAGGGCCCCGACCACCATGAGCGGGATCCAGATGAAGGCGGCGTTCTGGAACCACACCTCCGAGCTCGGTTTGCCGGGCATCGCGAGCATCTGGCTACCGCCGAAGAGCGCCAGCCCCGAGAAGCCGATGAGGTAGGGCGTCGACAATTGCACCAACGAGACGCCGAAGTTGCCGAGGCCGGCCTGGAGACCGAGGGCGGTGCCCTGCTTGGCCTTGGGGAAGAAGTACGACGTGCTGGGCATGAAGCCGGAGAAGGCGCCTCCGCCGATGCCGGCCAGGAAGGCCAGCACCATCAACTCCCAGTAGGGAGCCGTCGGTTCCTGCACCCGAACCCCCCAACCCAGCGTGGAGAAGATCAGCAGCAGGGTCGTCAGGCTGACCATCTTGCGGGTGCCCAGAACCGGTGGCAACACCATCCAGACCAGCCGGAACAGACCGGCCGAAAGGCCAGGCATGGCTGCCATCCAGTAGAGCTGGGTCGAGGAGAAGCTGTAGCCGAGTGCGTTGAGCTTGGGGATGATCGCGCTCGGCAGGAACCAGGCGACGAACGCCAGCGTGAGGCAGAAGGTCGTGATCCAGAGCGTCTTCCAGGCGAGTCGGGAATCCCAGGTCTGCGCATCCTCCGGATCCCACGACTCCAGCCATTCGCCGCCCTTGGTGGTCGTTGTGCTCATCGAATGTTCGCCTCCTCAGACGCACGGGTGGCCGAAGCCGGGGTCTTGTCGACGGTGTCGTCGGGGTTCTCGATATGCCGGGCTAGGTCGGGCGATTCGCTGTGCAGCATCCGGACCACGGTCCAGTGCATCCACAGCGCACAGATGGCAGCCAGAATGAAGAGCACGAAGAAGGTGCTGGACGGGAAGCCGAACCACGCCTTGGTGTAGGCGAACATCGGGGGCAGGAAGAAGCCGCCCAGGCCACCCAGCATGCCGACCAGTCCGCCCACCGATCCGACATTGCCGGGGAAGTACTCCGGGATGTGCTTGTAGACGGCGGCCTTGCCGATGCCCATGGCGCACCCGAGCAGGAAAACGAGCAAGGCGAACGGCACGATGCCGATGGCGTAGGGGAGGTGCGTCGACTCGCTGCCGTCGGACTGAATGACGACCAGGTGTCCGTTCGGCATCATCAGGATGCCGGTCGTCGCGAGCATGGCAGCGAAGGTCCAGTAGAGAACCCTGCGGGCGCCGAAGCGGTCGGACAGACTGCCGCCGACCGGACGTAGGAGCGAGGCCGGGAAGATGTAGGTCGCGGTGAGGTAGGCGGCCGTTTGCAGACTCACGCCGAAATTGTCGATGTAGTAGGTCGGCAGCCAGGCGGCCAGCGCTACGTAGGCCCCGAAGAAGGCGACGTAGTAGAGGCTGAACCGCCATACCCGGAGTTGGCGGAGCGGCGTCAGCTGCTCGCGCAGAGGCCGGCCATGACCGGGCATCTTGTCCTCATGCGGTGCCAGGAACCACACCATGGCAGCCATCACCAACAACAGGACGGCGTACACCACCGGCACCAGCCGCCAGCCGCCGGGGAGGAATCCGAAGTAGGACGCCCCAGCCGTCCCGACGATGATCGGGGGCCCGATGAACTTCGTGACCGAGGCGCCCACATTGCCGGCACCGAAGAGCCCGAGGGCGAACCCTTGGTGCTCACGGGGCTGCCAGGCCGAGTTCCACGCGATGCCGGAACTGAAGGCGTTGCCCGCGAAACCGACGAGGAAGGCCAGCACCAGCAGCATGGCGTAGGAGTCGGCTCGCGACACCAGGTAGGCCGGGATAGCGGTGGCCACGAGCAGGAACGTCATCACCTTGCGGCCACCGATCCGGTCGGTGACCATTCCTGCCGGTAGCCGCCACAGCGACCCGTTGAGTACCGCCACGGCGATGATCCAGGACAACTGGACCTCGCTGAGGTCGTACTCCTCGCTGATCGGCTTGCCGAGGATGCCGAACATCAACCACACGGCGAACAGCAACGTGAACGCGATGGTCGACAGGGTGAGCACCCGCGTGCGTCCATTGCTCATCGACTGTCTGCCCGTCGACTGATGCGTTGCGGTCATTCCAGGCTCCGATCTCGGATGCATCAATATAGAGGATCAGTTTCCTCCAAAACCTGAGGGGACGCTACACCTCCGAATCGTCCATTGTCACGCTGGAGAAGGCTCGGTCCTGGAGGGCTGCGAGGGTGATTGACAGGAGTCCATGGGTGATGCACTGTGATCGAACAGATATTTTGGAGGATGGGAGTCCATTCAATGGCGACGCGAGCCGACGGGGGTGATGAGTCCCGCGCCGCGAGTGCGCAGACCGTGCTGGACTCGCCGGCCCGCCGCGAGATCGTCGACCTGCTGGCGAATCTCCCTCCCGAGTCAGGTGACGGCGGTGCTCTCCCAGGTCTCACTGCCTCCGAACTCGCAGCCAAGCTCGGCCTCCACGTGACGACGATCCGCTTCCACCTGGATCGGTTGGTGGCCAGCGGATTGGTGAGCAGCGTCCTGCGGGCCGGCCGAGTCGGCCGTCCCCGCAAGGTCTTCCGGTTCCGGCCACGCACTCCTGCCGCTACGGGCTCCGGCCAGGCCTATCGGGCGCTCGCCGAACTCCTCGCCGAATCCTGGGGCTCCGGCGGGGCTGAGGCGGTGTCGCCTGAGCAGGCCGGGGAGCGGTGGGTGCTGCGCCATGCCGACCAGTTGCGGGGCGACGATCCGCCCGCGACCACTCCGGGGGCCTGGATCGGCAAGGTCGGTCGAACCGTCGACCTGCTGAGCCGCTGGGGCTACACGCCGGAGTTGCGCACCACCGACGACGGCCGCATCGCCGAACTGACCCTCCTCGACTGCCCGTTCCTGCCGCTGGCCGAGACCAACACCGACGTCGTATGTGGAGTTCATCGGGGTCTCCTTCGCGGGGCCATGAAGGCAGTGGGTGAACCCGAAACCGAGGTCAGCCTGCACCCGTTTGTCGGCCCCGGTCGATGCCTGGCGACCTTGACCCGCTCGCCCCTCCCTCACCCAGCCGAGCCTCATCCTCCCGAGCCCGAGCCGCCATCGAACCTTGACGAAGAGAGCACGCCGTGACCGAGCCGACCACCGACCCCACCCCGACCATGGAGGGTGCGTTGACCAGTGCCCTGATCGGCGCGCGGCGCTTCTTCGCCAAGGCGGACGTCAGCGCCGACCAGCGGACGCTGCACAAGAGCGGTGGCCGCGAGGGCGATGTCTTCTATCGGGACCGCTGGAGCCACGACAAGGTCGTCCGGTCCACCCATGGCGTCAACTGCACGGGTTCGTGCTCGTGGAAGGTCTACGTGAAGGACGGGATCATCACCTGGGAGGCGCAGCAGACCGACTATCCCAGCGCGGGCGCCGACCGGCCCGAGTACGAGCCGCGCGGCTGCCCTCGGGGCGCGGCGTTCTCTTGGTACACCTACAGCCCCACGAGGGTTCGCTACCCCTACGTGCGCGGGGTGCTGCTGGAGATGTTCCGCGCCGCCAAGGCCGAGTTCGGCGATCCCGTCGTCGCCTGGGCCTCGATCGTCCAGGACCCCGACAAGAGCAAGCGCTACAAGACCGCCCGCGGCAAGGGCGGCCTGGTCCGCGCCTCCTGGGACGAGGTCGCCGAGATCATCGCTGCCGCCCACGTCTACACCGTGAAGCGCTGGGGGCCCGACCGGATCGCCGGCTTCTCACCGATCCCGGCGATGTCGCCGGTCTCCTACGCCTCGGGCGCCCGCTTCCTGGAACTCATCGGCGCACCGATGCTGTCCTTCTACGACTGGTACGCCGACCTGCCCAACGCGTCGCCCCAGATGTTCGGTGACCAGACCGACGTGCCGGAGTCGGGGGATTGGTGGGACGCCGGCTACCTCATCATGTGGGGCTCGAACGTGCCCACGACCCGCACCCCCGACGCCCACTGGATGACAGAGGCCCGCTATCGGGGCCAGAAGGTCGTCGCGATCGCGCCCGACTATGCCGAGAACGTCAAGTTCGCCGACGAGTGGGTCGCCGCCGCTCCGGGCACGGACGGGGCGCTCGCCATGGCGATGGGGCATGTCGTCCTCAAGGAGTACTTCGCCGACCGCGAGGTGCCCTTCTTCAACGACTACAACAAGCAGTACACCGACCTGCCGCACCTGATCTGCCTCGAACCCGCCGATGCACAGGGGGGCGAGCCCGTCTGGCGTCCGGGCAAGTACCTCGTGGCAGGTGACATCGGCCACCCCGACGGGGGTGAGAACGCCATGTGGAAGCCGGCCGTCTTCGACGCCGTGACCGGGGAGGTCCGCATTCCCAACGGCTCGATCGGCGATCGCTACGGTGAGGAAGGGATGGGCCGGTGGAACCTCGAGCTCGGCGACCTCGACCCCGTGCTCACCCTTCTCGATGGCGAACGCGATTCCGTCGAGGTCGAACTGCCTCGCTTCGACTCACCTGATGGCAAGGTCGGCTTCAGCCGCCGGGGCGTGCCCGTGCTGCGCGTTGGCGACCGGCTCGTCACCACCGTTCTGGACCTGATGCTGGCCCAGTACGGCGTCCGGCGCGAGGGGCTGCCAGGGGTGTGGCCGGCCACCAGCGACACCGATCCGCACGGCTATGAGGACTCATCGGTGCCGGGCACGCCGGCCTGGCAGGAGGAGCACACCTCGGTGCCGGCTGCCCAGGTGACCCGCCTGGCTCGGGAATGGGCCCAGAACGCGATCGACACCCAAGGCCGCGGGATGATCCTGATGGGAGCGGGGGTCAACCACTGGTTCCACGCCGACCAGATGTATCGCGCGATGCTGGTGCTGACCACCATCACCGGCTGCCAGGGACGTAACGGCGGAGGCTGGGCCCACTACGTCGGCCAGGAGAAGATCCGACCGATCATGGGCTTCCAGCACATGGCCTTCGCGCTTGACTGGCACCGTCCGCCGCGGCACATGAACCAGACCGCGTACTGGTATGTCAACACCTCCCAGTACCGCTACGACACCTTCAACGCGGACGACCTGGACGCGGGCACCGGGGTCTTCGCCGGCAAGAGCGTCATGGACCTGCTCGCCCTGTCCGCACGGCTCGGGTGGACCCCCAGCTACCCGACGTTCAACCGAAGCAGCCTGACCCTGGCCGACGAGGCCGAGGCCGCCGGCATGGAGCCGCCGGCCTATGTCGTCCAGCAACTCAAGGAGGGTTTGCTGCGGTTCGCGGTGGAGGACCCCGAAGCCGAGGAGAACCACCCACGGGTCCTCAGCCTGTGGCGGTCCAACCTCTTCGGGTCCTCCGCCAAGGGCAACGAGTACTTCCTGCGCCACCTGCTGGGCACCGACAGTGCGGCGACCGCCCAGGAAGCGGCGCCGGAAACGCGGCCGGTGGATGTCGAGTGGCCCGACAAGGCCGCCGAGGGAAAGCTCGACCTGCTGATGACGATCGACTTCCGGATGACCAGCTCGACGATCCTCTCCGACGTCATCCTGCCTGCCGCCACGTGGTACGAGAAGCACGACCTCAATACCACCGACATGCACCCCTTCGTGCACTCCTTCAACCCCGCCATCGCGCCGCCGTGGCAGACCAAGACCGACTGGGACGCCTGGAAGACGATCGCCAAGCGATTCTCCGAGCTCGCCGTCGACCACCTGGGCACGCGCAAGGACGTCGTGGCCAAGCCGCTGTGGCACGACACCCCGGAGGCGATGGCGTCCGAGCACGGCGTGGTCCGGGATTGGAAGACCGGTGAGGTCGAGCCGATCCCCGGCAAGACGATGCCGGTACTGGCTGTGGCCGAGCGCGACTACACCGCGGTCTTCGAGAAGATGACCTCGATCGGCCCCCTCATGGAGAACGTCGGCATGCTCACCAAGGGTGTTGCCTACGACGTCAAGCGAGAAGTGGAGATTCTGCGCCACCGCAACGGCGTCACCCACGGGGGTGCCGGAGACGGCCAGCCCAAACTGGAGACCGACATCCACGTCGCGGACGCGATCCTGCACCTCTCCGGCACGACGAACGGGCACCTCGCCACCCACGGATTCAAGTTCTTGGAGAAGCGAACCGGCACTCAGTTGGCCGACCTGGCCGCCGAGCACGAGGGCAAACAGATCACCTTCGCCGACACCCAGATCCAGCCGGTCCCGGTGATCACTTCGCCGGAATGGTCGGGCTCGGAGTCGGGCGGCCGTCGCTACAGCCCCTTCACCATCAACATCGAGCGGCACAAGCCCTTCCACACCCTCACCGGACGCCAGCAGTTCTACGTCGACCACGATTGGTTCATCGGCATGGGTGAGGCGCTCCCGGTCTATCGGCCACCCCTCAACATGACCACGCTCTTCGGGGAGCCCGAGATCGGTGCCGAGGGCGAGCTCGGCGTCTCGGTGCGCTACCTGACACCGCACAACAAGTGGTCGATCCACTCCGAGTACCAGGACAACCTCTTCATGCTCTCGCTGTCTCGTGGCGGTCAATCGATCTGGATGTCGGATCGAGATGCGGCCAAGATCGGGGTCCGCGACAACGACTGGATCGAGGCGGTGAACCGCAACGGAGTGGTCGCGGCCAGGGCCATCGTCAGTCACCGGATGCCCGAGGGGACGGTCTACATGCACCACGCCCAGGACCGGCTGATCGACGTCCCGCTCACTGAGCGCGACCGCAAACGTGGCGGCATCCATAACAGCCTCACCCGCATCCTGATGAAGCCCAGCCACCTGGTCGGCGGCTACGCGCAGTTGGCCTACTTCTTCAACTACATCGGCGCGACCGGCAACAACCGCGACGAGGTCACGACCATCCGCAAGCGGACGACGAAGGTGGAGTACTGACATGCGCGTGATGGCTCAGATGGCCATGGTGATGAACCTGGACAAGTGCATTGGCTGCCATACCTGTTCGGTCACCTGCAAGCAGGCGTGGACCAACCGCACGGGCACCGAGTACGTCTGGTTCAACAACGTGGAGACCCGGCCCGGCCTCGGCTACCCACGGACGTATGAGGACCAGGAGCAGTGGCAGGGCGGGTGGGTGCGCAAGAGCAACGGGCGGCTCGCCCTCAAGGCCGGCGGCCGTTTCAAGAAGCTGCTCACCATCTTCTCCAACCCCAAGCTGCCGTCGATCGACGACTACTACGAGCCCTGGACCTACGACTACGAGACCCTGCTCAACTCGCCCGCCACCGAGAATTTCCCGGTCGCCAGGCCGAAGTCGTTGATCACCGGCAAGGACATGAATGTCGAGTGGTCGGCCAACTGGGACGACGACCTCGGCGGCTCCCAGGAGCACGCGGCGCGTGACGTGATGCTGAAGGGCATCGAGGACAAGGTCAAGCTCGAGTTCGAAGAGACCTTCATGTTCTATCTGCCGCGCATCTGCGAGCACTGCCTCAACCCCTCCTGCGCGGCGTCGTGCCCCTCCGGCGCGATCTACAAACGCGAAGAGGACGGCATCGTTCTGGTCGACCAGGACCGTTGCCGCGGTTGGCGGATGTGTGTGTCCGGCTGCCCCTACAAGAAGGTCTACTTCAACCACAAGACCGGCAAGGCCGAGAAGTGCACCTTCTGCTACCCGCGCATCGAAGTCGGCATCCCCACCGTCTGCTCCGAGACCTGTGTGGGGCGGCTGCGCTACATCGGCCTGGTGCTCTACGACGCCGACAAGGTGCTCGAGGCCGCAGCCGTCGAGGACGAGCACGACCTGTACGAGTCCCAGCGCTCGGTGTTCCTGGACCCAGCGGACCCCGAGGTCCAGCGTGCCGCGGAGCGGGCCGGCATCCCCGGTGACTGGATCGAAGCGGCGAAGAAATCGCCGGTGTGGGCGTTGATCAACAAGTACCAGGTCGCGCTGCCCCTGCACCCGGAATACCGCACCATGCCGATGGTCTGGTACATCCCGCCGCTCTCCCCGGTCGTCGACGTCATCAAGGACACCGGCCATGACGCGGAGGACCGGGGCAACCTGTTCGCAGCCATCGACAAGCTCCGGATCCCGGTGGAGTACCTCGCCAACCTGTTCACGGCGGGCGACACCGCGACCGTGGACGCCGTGTTGAAGAAGCTGGCCGCGATGCGCTCCTACATGCGAGACATCAACCTGGGCCGCGATCCCGACGAGTCGATACCCGAGGCGGTGGGGATGAGCGGCGAGGAGATGTATGACATGTTCCGCCTGTTGGCGATTGCCAAGTACGACGAACGCTATGTGATCCCGACGGCGCACGCCGAGAACGCGCACGCGCTGGAGGAGTTGGCGACCGACTGTCCGGTCGGCGGCTACGGCGGTGGACAACAGGACTTCCTCGGTGAGGGGTCGGGATACCCCACACCGGTCGCGGTGGAGAACTTCGAGATGCTCAAGCGCCGGCAGACGTCCGACACCAGCGACGAGCTGGTCGGCGGGGCCTCCAAGGCCGGGCGAGTGAACCTGCTCAACTGGGACGGCCGAGGAACCCCCAACGGTCTGTTCCCGCCGCGCGGGAATGACGCGGATGCGGGTGAGCGCTGATGTTCCGCCTCTCCCGCACACACCGGCGGCCGGGCGACGCCGCCCGCACCTGGGCGGCGTGCTCGAGGCTGCTGGACTATCCCAGCGCCGAACTGGTGGCCGCCCTCGACGACATCGCCGCGATCACGCCCGACAACGATGAACTCGCCCCGCTGATCGCTCACCTCCGCGAAGGTGATCTCCAGGCATTGCAGGAGGAGTACGTCGCCACTTTCGACCACACCCGCAAGTGCGCGCTCTACCTCACCTACTTCGCCTACGGCGACACCCGCCGCCGCGGCGTCGCGTTGGTCCAGTTCAAGCAGGCCTACCGACGGGCGGGGGTGGAGTGGGACGAAGCCGCCGAGGAATTGCCCGACCACCTGTGCGCGGTGCTTCAGTTCGGCGCAACGGTCGACGCTGACGGCGCGTGGAAACTGCTCAACGACCATCGCGCCGGCATCGAGATGCTGCGTCTGGCGTTGTCCGGGTGGCGCAACGACGACGGCACCATCGGCTCACCCTGGGCGGGCGCCGTGCTTGCGCTCTGCGCGACGCTGCCCACGTTGCAGGGCGAGGAGGCCGACGCCGTGCGTCGTCTCGTCGAGGAAGGGCCGCCCGCCGAGAGCGTGGGTCTGGCGGCCTATGGCACCGACCCGCTCATCGCTCCGGCGACGATCCCCGTAGGAGTTCCCCAATGAACACGTTCCTCTGGGTCATCGTGCCCTATCTGTGCCTTGCGGTCTTCGTGGTCGGTCACTTCTGGCGCTATCGCTACGACAAGTTCGGGTGGACGACCCGCTCCTCGCAGCTCTACGAAGACCGGTTGCTGCGGCTGGGCTCCCCGCTCTTCCACTTCGGCATGCTGGGCGTGGTCGGTGGGCATGTGATCGGTCTGTTCATCCCGCAGTCGTGGACCGACGCCGTCGGGATCTCCGAGCACACCTACCACCTCACCGCCGTCGTCGGTGGCCTGATCGCGGGCGTGCTGACGATGGCGGGACTGATCATCCTGATCTACCGCCGTCGCACCGTGGGGCCGGTGTTTTCGGCGACGACGCCGATGGACAAGGTCATGTACGCCTTCCTCGGCGCCGCGATCGTGCTCGGCATGTGGAA
The DNA here is from genome assembly GCA_963781605.1 of uncultured Actinomycetota bacterium. Classification (GTDB taxonomy): domain Bacteria; phylum Actinomycetota; class Actinomycetes; order Propionibacteriales; family Nocardioidaceae; genus Nocardioides. The sequence continues at coordinate 772,958 of CAWAGO010000005.1, read as the reverse complement.
CACGATCGCCGGCTCGATCTACAACCTCGGCGGCGAGTACAACTATCGCGAAGGTGTCTCCGTCTGGTACCGCTCGTTCCTCGCGTTCCAGCCCCAACCCGAGTTGATGGGGGAGGCGCCGATCGGCTTCCAGCTCCATGCGTTGGTGGCCTTCGGTCTGTTCGCCTTGTGGCCGTTCACCCGTTTGGTGCACGTGTTCTCCGCGCCCCTCGGCTATCTCACCAGGCCCTATATCGTCTATCGCTCGCGCGATGTCCAACTCGGAAGCCGCGCCTCGAAACGAGGCTGGGACCGGGTCGGCTGAACCAGGCATCGCGAATGGCGCCGCCGCCGAACTGTCGCCAACCATGGAGCAACCCTCGCTGGCATAGGGTCGCCTCCATGGTGAGGCGTCGACGTGCGTGAGGTTCTTCCTCAGCTGATGGAGTGGTGGCGGGCGGGCGAAACCGTCGGCCTCGCCACCGTCGTTGCGACCTTCCGCTCCGCGCCCCGGCCACCCGGCGCGTCGATGATCGTCGGCCCCGACGGCCAGGCGGTCGGCTCGGTCTCCGGAGGCTGCGTCGAGGGCGCGGTCTACGAGCTTGGCCAGTCCGTCGTGGCGTCGGGTCAACCGGTTCTGGAGCGGTATGGCGTCTCCGACGACGACGCGTTCGCGGTGGGTCTGACCTGTGGCGGCATCCTCGACGTGTTCGTGGAGAAGGTGAACCCCGAGACGTTCCCAGAGCTCGGCGAGGTCGCCGCCGATGTCGCGGCGGAGAGGCCGGTGGCGGTGGCGCTCGTGATCGAGCACCCTGACCCTGAGGTGCTCGGCCGGCGCCTCGTCATTCGCGACGGCACCGATCCGCGAACGTCCACCTTGGGCAGCGAACGGATGGATGCGGCGGTCCGCGACGACGCGCTGGGACTGTTGGCGGCCGGACACAACGCAACCCTCACCTACGGCCCCGATGGCGAACGTCGAGGCGAAGGGATGCGGGTCTTCGTGTGGGCGTTCGCGCCGCCGCCGCGGATGCTGGTTTTCGGAGCCATCGACTTCGCCGCCGCCGTGGCCCGGATGGGAGCCTTCCTCGGCTATCGGGTCACCGTCTGTGACGCTCGACCGGTGTTCGCGACGGCGTCGCGCTTCCCCGACGCCGACGAGGTGGTCGTCGACTGGCCGCATCGCTACCTCGCCGCCGAGGTAGAGGCAGGGCGGATCGATCAGCGGACGGCGCTGTGCGTGCTCACCCACGACCCGAAGTTCGACGTGCCGCTGCTGGAGGTGGCGCTGCGACTCCCCGAGGTCGCCTACATCGGTGCGATGGGTTCGCGTCGCACGCATGACGACCGGCTCGAGCGACTGCGCGAGGTGGGCATGACCGAGGAGGAGTTGGGGCGCTTCTCGTCGCCGATCGGCCTCGACCTCGGGGCCCGGACGCCGGAGGAGACCGCAGTGTCCATCGCCGCCGAGATCATCGCCCTCCAGTGGCGCGGCAGCGGCGAGCGGCTCGCCGAGCGCGACGGAAGGATCCACCACTGAACTGGCTCAGGTGCAGGACGACGGGGGCTACGTTCGCCGTGCTGGCCGCGGCGACGATCAGCGCCTGTTCGGGGGACGCCGATGAGCGAGCCGGCAGCGCCGCCGGAGGCTCGGTATCCACCGCCACAGCAACCCGCCCGAGCGATGCGAGTCCGACGCCCTCGCCCGCCGACGGCGCGGAGTCCGAGACGGGGCGAGAGGCGGAGTCATCGCCGCAGTCGTCACCGGAGTCGTCGAAACCGGAACCCGACCTGCCCAGGGTGCGCAATCCGGTGTCACTACCGGCCCTGATGAGCCAGCGCATCCGCGGCAGCCGGATCACAGTGCTCGGCGTCGAGGCAGAGACCGACGCGTACACCCGCCTGCGGGTCAGCTATCGCGTGCGCACCGACGCCGAAGACGTCACGGTGAGCGGGGTATTGCTGCGCCCCCGCGGCCCAGGACCCCATCCAGCGATCGTTCTCGCGCACGGCTACATCGACCCCGCCTACTACGTCACCGGGCAGGGCCTGGCGCGAGAGCAGGACTGGCTGGCGCGCGCCGGTTTCGTGGTTCTGCACACCGACTATCGCGGCCACGCCGGCTCCGATCCGGCGAGTCCGCTGTCCCGCGAGAGCCGGCTCGGCTACACCCGGGACGTGATCGCCGCCGTCCGCTCGCTGCGACGCCAGGCGTACGTCGATCCCGGGCGACTGGCGCTGCTGGGCCGCTCGATGGGTGGCGGAGTCGTGATGAACGCGCTGGTGACCCAGCCCGGTTTTGTGGATGCGGCGGTGCTGTATGCCTCGGTGAGCTCGCGCTTCCTCGACAATCTCCGGCAGTTCACCATCCCCAACCGACCCGACGCGGCCCAAGCGCTCTACGACCGGTTCGGGACCCCCCAGGCAGCGCCGGGCTTCTATCAGGGGCTGTCCCCGCGCTCCTACTTCGACCGGATCAGCGAGCCGGTCCTGCTCTTCCACGGCACCGCCGACGAGTCCTGCCCGGTGCCCTGGGCGCGGGCCACGTATGCCGCAATGCGTCGCGACGGCGTCGACGCTCGGCTGGTGATCTATCAGGGCGAGCAGCATTCCTTCGTGCCTCGGTGGCAGGAGTCGATCCAGACGACGGTGCGGTTCTTGCGGCGTCGGATGGGCTGACCCGTGGCCACGGATCCACCCGCGAGCTAACGTGAGGTGCGTCACCCCAAGGCAAGTGGAGGATGGTCATGCCCGCGGACCGCTCGCTGCGCGATCGACGGGTGGAGGCTGTGCAGGCCTGGACGGCCTTCGTCGAGCATGGTGACGCGGCGGCGGGGCACGTGCGGCCGGACATCCTGAGCAGTTGGCAGCGTTCGGAGGAAGCACTGTCGCGCGCGGTGACCGAGGCGCCGATGGCCGACGAACGAGACACCCGCTCGTTCTGGGCGGATTCTCCGCTTCAAACTGCTGTGGCGCAGGTCGAGTCGGAGCTGCGACGTACGGCGGAGGACGGTGACCTGGTGATCGCCGTGACCGATGCCGAGACCCGCATCCTGTGGACGTATGGCGGGCGAGTGATGCGGCGGCAGGCGGAGGAGGTCAACTTCGTGGCCGGCGGACGCTGGGACGAGAACAGCGTGGGCACCAACGCCCTCAACCTGGCTCTGCGCACCGACCTGCCGGCGATGGTCTTCAGCGCTGAACACTATGCGCCGATCGTGCACAACTGGGTGTGCTGGGCGGCGCCGGTGCACGACCCGGTCTCCGGTCGTCAGCTCGGTGTGATCGATCTGTCGACCACGTGGGATCGCACCCATCCGATCGGGCTGGCGACTGCGCGGGTGATGGCGCGTTTGATCGAGGCGGCGGTGCCGGCCTCGGCCAACGGCGCCGATCCGTCGCCGGCCGCCGCGAACGGTAGCCCGGGGCTCACCTTGACCTTGCTCGGCCGGGCGGAGGCGACCCTCAACGGGGCGCGACTGCTTCTCAATCGCCGACAGACCGAGATCGTGGCCCTGCTCGCGCTGCACCCCGAGGGCTTGTCGTTGGAGAACCTCCACGCACGCCTGTACGGCGATGAGGCCGTCACCCTCTCGACCTTGAAGGCGGAGGTGTCCCATCTGCGGAGTGCTCTCGGCGGGCAACTCGCCTCTCGTCCCTATCGCCTCTCGATGCCCGTCCGCACCGATGTGGAGGCGGTGCTCCGGTTGCTGCATGACGGCGACGTGCGGGCCGCCGTGGCGGCGTACGGCGGTGACCTGCTGCCGGGCACCAACTCACCTGCGCTGGTCGAGCTCGCCGAGTATGTGGCCGTCGCCGTGCGGGAGGCGCTGCTCGCGGACCCCGACCCCGAGGCGGTGCTCCGCTTCAGCGAACTCGCGCCCTACGACGCCGAGGTGGTGGAGGTGTGCCTCGCGCGGGTGGGCGATTCGCCGCACCCGGCCGTGCCGTTGCTCAAGGGGCGGCTCGCGGTCGCCGGGCGCTAGCCGAGCCGGCTAGCGGATGACGGTCAGCTCAACCGTCGCCGGATCGTCGACGTCGAGGGACTCGGCCACCCGGACGGCCTTCTTCATCGGGAGGACGAAGCACCCGGACTCCTTGTCGGGGAAGACCGAGGTCTCCCATGTCGTCAGCCCCACCCGGACGCTCACACGCACCGACCCGAAACCCCGGGGCTCGCCCGCAAGATCGCGCACCTCCTCGCTGACCTCCGGCGGCACGGTGACGAACAGCCAGGTCGACTCTTTCGCCGTCCAGCGCCACAACGGACTGCTGAAGGTGAAGGTGAACGTCGTCCCGCTCATCCCCGCACGCTAGCTCCCCCCAACCCCACGGTCCGCCCGGCCGCCCACCCCGCCCTTTGGTCCCAAAGGACATCCGGGACGGTGCCCACCTCGCCCTTTGGTCCCAAAGGGACATCCGGGACGGTGCCCACCTCGCCCCTTGGTCCAAAACGACCTCCCCGGCGTGCCCACCTCGCCCTTTGGTCCCAAAGGGCATGTCGGACGGTGCCGATCTCGCCTGTTGGTCCCAAAGGGCATGTCGGAGGGCGCCCCCGGCTCCAACCTTTCGCCAACCCTGGGGGGCCTACTGTCCGGGGAAGGTGGCCTGGGTCACATCTGGCCTGTGAGTTGTCGCCGTATCCGAACCGGGCAGGGAGTCAATCGATGACGAAGATCAACCTCACCGTCGACGGGGCGAAGGTCTCCGACGATGTCGAGCCGCGCTTGCTGCTCGTGCAGTATCTCCGCGAGAAGCTGGGTAAGACCGGCACCGTGATCGGCTGTGACACCAGCAACTGTGGTGCGTGCACCGTGCACCTCAACGGAACGTCCGTGAAGTCGTGCAACGTCTTGGCGGTACAGGCAGACGGAGCCGAGGTGCTCACCATCGAAGGACTGGCGGATACCGCCGACGGCGAGCTGCACCAGATGCAGGAGTCGTTCCGTGAGTGCCACGGCCTGCAGTGCGGGTTCTGCACCCCCGGAATGATCATGCAGGCCGTCGACCTGCTCAACAACAACCCCGACCCGTCAGAACAAGAGGTCCGCGTGGGCATGGAGGGCAACCTCTGCCGGTGTACCGGCTATCACAACATCGTGAAGTCTGTGCTGCACGCCGCCGGAGCGAACGGAGCAGCGAAGTGACCGCGGTCCAGGACACCCCCGCCCTCGAGATCGGTCAGGACCGGCGTCGCAAGGAGGATCAGCGGCTGATCACCGGGCGCACTCGGTGGACCGACAACATCACCTTGCCAGGGATGATGCACCTGGCCATGGTGCGCAGCCCGTTCGCCCACGCGACCGTCACCTCGGTCGAGACCGAGGCGGCGAAGGCCGCCCCCAACGTCGTCACCGTGCTCAGCGCCAAGGACTTCGGCGACGAGCTCGGTGTCTGCATCAACGCCTGGCCGATCAGCCCTGACCAGGTCGCGCCGGGGCACTCGCCGATCGCCGGCGATCGGGTCAGCTTCGCCGGAGAAATCGTGGCCGTGGTGGTCGCTCGCTCCGCCCGTGAGGCCCGCGACGCAGCTGAGCTCGTCGACATCGATTATGACCCGCTCCCCGCCGCCCTCGACCTCAAGGAGGCAGCGGCAGCCGACCAGAACGGCGGCGCGCTCGCGCACCCCGATCTCGGCACCAACAAGTCGGCCTTCTGGAAGTTCGACTCCGCCGAGGCCGGGACCGGCGGCAACGTCGACGAGGCCATCGACAAGGCCCGCGGCGACGGCATCGTGATCGAGCGGGAGTATCGCCAGCAGCGACTGATCCCGGCCTTCATGGAGCCCCGGTCGGTGGTCGTCGACCCGACCGGCGAACAGCTCACCATGTATTCCGCCACCCAGATCCCGCACATCCTGCGATTCGCACTCGCCGCCACCACCGGTGTGCCCGAGTCGAAGATCCGGGTGATCGCGCCCGACGTGGGCGGCGGATTCGGTGGCAAGCTCCAGCAAACGCCGGAGGAGATGATCGCCTTCGCGGTGGCCCGGCGCCTCGGCAAGCCGGTGAAGTACACCGAGACCCGCTCGGAGTCCTTGGTGGCCGGACACCATGGCCGCGACCAATGGCAGAAGCTGACTCTGTCGGCGGAGAAGGACGGCACCGTCACCGGCTTCAAGGTCGAGTTGCTGGCCGACATGGGATCGCACATCTCCCTCGTCGGCGGTGGCGTCCCCGTGCTGGGGGCCTTCATGTTCAACGCGATCTACAAGTTCCCCGCCTACCAGTTCAACTGTCAGACGGTGCTCACCAACAAGACGTGGACTGACGCGTACCGCGGCGCCGGCCGGCCGGAGGCGACCTACGCCATCGAGCGGATGATGGACGAGTTGGCCGTCGAGGTCGGGGTCGATCCGCTGGCGATCCGCGAGCAGAACTGGATCAAGGCGGAGGAGTTCCCGTTCACGACGGTTGCCGGGCTCGAATACGACTCCGGCAACTACGAGGCAGCGACCGCGAAGGCCAAGGAGATGCTCGGGTATGACGCCCTGCGCGCCGAGCAGAAACAGCGCCGCGAGAGCGGCGACCGGGTGCAACTCGGCCTCGGCGTCTCCACCTTCACCGAGATGTGCGGACTGGCACCCAGCCGGGTGCTCGGCAGCCTCGACTACGGCGCCGGTGGGTGGGAGCACGCCAGCGTGCGGATGCTCGCGACCGGAACCGTCGAGGTCGTCACCGGTACGTCGGCCCATGGGCAGGGGCACGAGACGGCGTTCAGCCAGATCGTCGCCGATCGACTCGGAGTGCCGTTCGAATCGGTCGAGGTGCTGCATGGCGACACCCAGATCGCCCATAAAGGACTCGACACCTACGGCTCCCGCTCGCTCGTCGTGGGCGGCGAAGCCTTGGTCAAGGCCGTCGACAAGGTGATCGAGAAGGCCAAACCTCTGGCCGCCCACCTGCTCGAGGCTTCGGTCGACGACCTCGAGTATGCCGCCGGGCGCTTCACCGTCCGCGGCACCGACCAGGGCAAGCACATCACCGAGTTGGCGCTGGCCAGTTTCGCGGGCCACGACTACCCCGAGGGCATGGAGCTCGGCCTGGACGCCGAGGCGACCTACGACCCGGTCAACTTCAACTACCCCCACGGCACGCACCTCTGTGCCGTGGAAGTGGACACCGAGACGGGCCAGGTGTCGATGCGGAAGTACGTCTGCTGCGACGACATCGGCAACATCATCAACCCGCTGATCGTCGAGGGACAGGTCCACGGCGGCTTGGTCCAGGGCATCGCCCAGGCCCTGTGGGAGGAGGCGGTCTACGACGACTCCGGCACCTTGGTGTCCGGCTCGTTCGTCGACTATCTGCTTCCCACCTCGGCGGACACGATCTCCTTCGAGGTCGAGCACACCACCAGCCCGTGCCTCACCAACACATTGGGCACCAAGGGCGTCGGTGAGGCCGGCACCATCGCCTCCACCCCGGCGGTGGTCAATGCGGTGGTCGACGCGGTCCGACAGTTCGGCGTCAACGACATCCAGATGCCCTGCACACCCGAGCGGGTGTGGAAGGCGATTCACGCGAAGGACGCCGGGGGTGACTCCGCGACGGAGCCAGCAGCCGCGCCGCATTTCGACGAGAGCGAAGCTTCGACCCAGGAAGGAACCGTCCAGTGATCCCCGCACAGTTCGACTATGTCGCGCCCACCTCCGTCGAGGAGGTGCTGGCGGCCCTTGCCGAGCACGGTGACGAGGCGAAGCTCATCGCCGGTGGGCAGAGTCTGTTGCCGGTGCTAAGGCTGCGGCTCAACGCTCCGGAGATGATCATCGACCTCGGCAAGATCGATTCGCTGCGGGGGATCCGCGACGAGGGCGACGCCATCGTCATCGGCGCGCTCACCACTCACAGCGAGGTGCTGGGCGACCCGCTGGTCAATGAGCACGCGCTGCTGTTGGCCAAGGCGGCCGCCGAGGTGGCCGACAACCAGATCCGGCACCGCGGCACGTTCGGTGGCGCCCTTGTCCACGCTGACCCGGCGGGCGATCTCGGCGCTCCGGCGCTGGCCCTCGGCGCCGAGTTCGTGATCCAGGGCGCCGGAGGCATCCGGACGGTGGCGGGCGACGACTTCTTCGTCGACCTCTTCGAAACCGCAGTGGGAGAGGACGAGATCCTCACCGAGATCCGGATCCCCAAGCACACCGGCTGGGGGGCGCACTACGAGAAGTTCGTGCGGGTAGCCCACCAGTGGCCGATCGTGGCGATCGCGGCGACGGTCAAGGCCGAAGGTGGAACGATCAGTGAGGCCCGGATCGGTCTCACCAATATGGGGTCGACCCCGTTGCGGGCGCGCGGCGTCGAGGAGGCGGTCGCCGGTGCCGCTGCCACCGAAGACGGCGTACGCGCGGCGGCGGACAAGGCGGCCGACGGCACCAACCCGCCCAGCGACCTCAACGGCGAGGGCAGTTACCGCCGGCACCTGGCCAAGGTGCTCACCCGTCGAGCGATCCTCAAGGCGGCTGGTGCCTGATGGAGTTGACCCACCGGTTCAGCGTTCCGACCTCGATCGACCAGACATGGGCCCACTTCGACGACATCGCCGGTGTCGGGCAGTGTTTTCCGGGGGCCCAGGTCACCTCGGTCGACGGTGACAGCTTCGCGGGGACGGCGAAGATCAAGTTGGGGCCGATCGCGCTCGTCTACACCGGCACCGGCACGTTCGTCGAGAAGGACGAGTCGGCGCACCGGATGGTCATCGACGCCAAAGGCAAGGACAAACGAGGCAACGGCACAGCCGGCGCCAACGTGGTGCTCACCATGGTGGAAGGAGAGGACGGCTCGACCGATGTCGAGGTGCAGACCGACCTCGCCATCACCGGCAAGCCGGCGCAGTTCGGCCGCGGGGTGATGCAGGACGTCTCGGACAAACTTCTGGGCCAGTTCGTCGACTGCCTGAGCCAGCAACTCAACGCTCCCGCTGAGGAGGTCGCTCACGAAGCAGAGGTCGCCAACGACACTCCGGTCGCTGCTGCGGCCGCCGCCGCAGTGGCCGACGGCGGTGCCGGGGCGGCGTCCGGTGCCACCGGGCAGGCGACGCCCAGACCCAAGGTCGAACCGCTACCGCCTCCGCCTCCCGCACAGGGCGACGCCCTCAATCTGGGAGCGACGGTGCTCCCCGTGCTCGCGAAGACTTATGGCAAACAGATCCTGGTCGGCATCGCGTTGTTGCTGGTGCTCCGCTGGTTGTTCGGTCGTCGCAAGGGGTAGCTCCTCGCGACCATCCCGGGGACGTCCCCGTGTCGGCCCTGTGTCGGCCCTGTGTCGGCCCGGCGTCGGCCCCGACGGCCGTTTCGCACTCTCCTCGCGGTCCAGATATGCCAAGGTGGTGCTGCCGCTGAGGTGGCTCGGTGGATCCAGAGGAGTTCGTCATGCGTGTGCTGCCCGTCAAACTGGGGTTGCTCCTGCTGTTGGGGTTGGTGATCCTGTGGCCCGCGCTCGACCTGTCGGAGAGCCAGGGCGCGACCTACGAGCCCACCAGCATCACGGAGTACGACGCGGATTTCCGGGTCGCTGATGACGGTGATCTCGACGTCGTCGAGACGATCACCGTCAACTTCCCGATCTCCGGCCGGCACGGGATCTTCCGCTTCTGGGACGTGCGCGATCCCAACGCGCTACAGGCGCGCCGCATCCCGGCCGACATCGACGTCACTATGGACGGCCAGGATGTCGAGCAGCTGATCAGCCGTCAGGGCCAGGGGCGCTATCGCGTGCTGCGCGTGGGCTCGGAGAACATCATGGTCACACCGGGGCTGCACACGTATCGGATCAGTTACCGCATCCCGGGCGTCCTGATCGACGGTGGTGACACCGGTGCCGAGAGCGAGTTCGCCTGGAACCTGATCCCTGGGGGCTGGCAACAGGCGATCGGCGAGGCGACCTTGTCGGTGACGCTGCCGACTGAGGCCGTCTCCGCGAGCTGTGATCAAGGCGCGGGGGCGAGCGGTGGCTGTGAGGTCTCCGGCGTCGGTACCCGCACCCTCGTCGTGACCACCGGCAACCTCCCGCCGCGCACACCGGTGACGGTGCGCGCCGGTCTCGACCTGCCCACACCGCCGCCCGGGCGCGCGGTGCCGTGGCCGGCCCGCTTCGACGGCGTGTTGGGTCAGCACGTGTCGATCCCGTTCGTGGCCGGAGCGCTGGCGATCGTCGCGATGCTGGCGGGGGCGATTCTGGCGGGGCGGACTCGCGAGCCGACCCCACCGTTCCCATTGCAGTACGCCCCACCAGAGGATGTGGGGCCGGCTCAGGGCCTCTACGTGCTGACGGAGAAGACCCCGAAGAGTGCGTATGTCGCTTCGCTGCTCTATGCGGCCGAGCGCGGCGTCGCCTCGCTCGAGCGATCTGGCAAGGCGTGGGCGATCACCGGGCGGCAAAGCCAGGAGCCGGGTCGGATCGATCCGATCACCCGAGGTGTGCTGTCCGGCTTGGGGGCGACGGCCAGCACGTTCATCGCGCAACGCGACGATGTTTCTGGCGGCCTGAAGCTCAAGAAGTCGCTGGAATCGTTCTCCTCCGACGTCAAGACCTGGGCTCGCACTGAAGGCTTGGTGTCGCGCACCGGTCTGGGGCCCTGGGGCTTCCTGTTCCTCGGTGTCGCCGCGGTGGCGACGGGGCTGCTGTTGATCCTCAACCCGCTCACCGCCACGGCGACCGCCCTCGTTCCCGGCGCCTTCTTCATCTTCGGCCTCGACCTGGGGATGCCGACCAGCTTGACCAAGCGCACCCCGGCGGGCCGCGAGATGTGGTCGCGCATCGGCGGCTTCCGGCGGGTGCTGTCGACACCCTCGAGCGAAGCGCGCTTCGAGTTCTCCGGCCGCGAAGAGCTCTACACCGCCTACCTCCCGTGGGCGGTCGCCTTCGGTTGCGCCGACGCCTGGGCGAAGAAGTACCGCACTGAGACCGGACGCGAACCGGCCACCCCGAGCTATCTCGGCCCGGGCGCCGTGGCGTCCGACCCCGGCGCCTACACCGACCAGATGATCAGCGACTTCACCGCCACGGTCGACTCCGCCATCTCTGCCTACGAGGCGACTCAATCGTCCTCCTCCGGCGGTGGCGGCGGCGGTGGGGGCGGCGGCGGTGGCGGCGGCGGGGGTGGCTCCTGGTGACTCAGTCCATGACAATGAGCGACAACAGAGACGGCGCCTTGGTCGGCGCCGTCGATACGAAAGTGGGATTCCCATGGTGACGACCGTCCTCGTGAGCCTCGGGGTGGTGGTGATAGCGGCGATCGGTTTCGTGGTCGTCGGCTTCAACAAGCTGCGCATCACCGACATCGGCGCGCAGGAAGCGCTGTCGGGCATCAACGTGCAGTTGACTCGGCGGGCCGAGCTGATTCCCAATCTGGTCGAGACCGTCAAGGGCTACGCCACGCACGAGCGGGAGGTCTTCGAGGAGGTCACCGCGGCCCGGGCTGGCGTGATGACGGCCGCATCCGGTGACGATGTACCGGCCAAGGCAGCGGCGGATGAGCGCCTGCAGCAGGCACTCGTGCGGGTCAATGCGGTCGCGGAGAACTACCCCGAACTGAAGGCGAGCACCAACTTCTTGGAGCTGCAGCGTGAGCTCAGTGAGACCGAGAATCAGCTCTCCTTCGCCCGGCAGTACTACAACGACGCCGTCGCGAAGCTGAACACCCTCACCCGGACGTTGCCGTGGATGGTGTTCCGGGGGATGGCCGGTGTCCACCCCCGCGACTTCTACGAGGCGCCGGAGGCTCACTCCGCCCCGCCCCAGGTGAAGTTCTAGAGGCGGGCGGACCGGCGGCCTACAGCACGTTGCGCGGTCGGAACTGAACCGAGATGCGTGGCCCGGCGCCGGGCAGCTTGGGCACCGCGTGGTCCCAGGTGCGTTGGCAGCTCCCGCCCATGACCAGCAGATCGCCGTGGCCCATCGTGAAGGACCGCGAGGGGCCACCGCCGGCGGGTCGCAGGGCGAGGCGTCGTGGATCCCCGAGGGACACGATCGCCACCATGGTGTCGGCGGTTCTGCCCCGGCCGATCCGGTCGCCGTGCCAGGCCACCGAGTCGGCACCATCGCGGTAGTAGCAGCAACCGGCCGTGACGAACGGCTCGCCCAGTTCGGGGTGATAGTACTCGGACAACGCTTCGCGAGCCTCCACGAGATCAGGATGGGGGAGCGACTCGCCAGCGCCATAGGTGTGCACCAAGCGGGGGACATCGACGACGCGGTCATACATCTGCCGGCGTTCGGCGCGCCAAGGGACGTCGTTGACGAGGGCGGCGAACACCGCGTCGGCGCCACCGAGCCAGTTGCGCCGGATGTCGATCCAGGCGCCGCGGCCAGCGTCCGTTCGCCTCGCCCACCAGGGGCGGATCCGCTCGTCGGAATCGACCGCTCCGGGTGAGTCGAACAGCGTGCCCTGGAAGTCCACGCAGCGATCGTAGCATCGAATCGAACACCTGTTCTAGGCTACTGCGGAGCTGTGGTCGTGAGTGTGGACGGGCGTTCAAGAATCGGTCGACCGGGGGGCGAGGGCGATCTCCTCGCAACGTTCGACGGCGCGCCGGATCGAGGCTGGGTCGAGACCGAGCAGAGCGGTCAGCCAGAGGCCGTTCTGCACCACGTCGACATCCGCTGCGCGCTGGTTGCACTCTCTGCGAGTGAATTGGGGGCGGGCCGCGTGGATGAGGTCTGCGAGAGCTTTGCGGTAGCGCTTCTGTGCGGAGGTGTTGATCTCCGCGAAGTCGTCGTGTGCTTGCGCGAGCGCCCACAACTGGAGGCGAAGCGACAGGTACTCCGTGGTGAGGAACTCGGGCGCGGCAACTCGGCGCAGCACGGTGAGTAGCTGAGCCTCCGGGGAGGAGCCAGGCTCGCTTCTCACCAGGGCGAGGTCCTGCTCCTCGATGTGTCGTAGGGCGGCGCTGATCAGGCTGGTCTTGTCCTCGTAGTAGTAGTTGACCAACCCCAGCGCCACCCCGGCTTCCCTCGCCACTGCGCGGATACTCACGCCGGAGATGCCGCGCTGCGTCAAGAGACTGAGTACGGCGTCCAGGATGCGCTCCTGGCGATCCTTCGCCGGCGTGTCCGACAGGGCCTTGGTCATGGCCGCAAGGGTAGACGGATTCCGCGACAGGCCCTCCACGGACTATTGAACGATCGTCCAATCGTGCCTTAGGCTCCCGAGCATGATTCCTTTGTCGGTCGCAGACGTGCGGGAGATCTCCGCCGGCTACCACGACGATCCGGGGCGTTCCTACTCGTTGCGATCCGCCGCCTACGTCGACCCGAAGTGGCACGCCGCCGAGCTCCATGGCGTGTTCGCTCGAACGTGGCAGTGGGTCTGCCACGTCGAGAAGCTCCAGGCGCCCGGCAGCTACCTGGCGACCACGGTGGCGGGGATGCCCATCGCGGTGGTCCGCGATCGGGCCGGCGGGCTGCGGGCGTTCTACAACGTTTGTAAGCACCGCGCCCACGAGTTGCTCAGGGGCTCTGGCACGGCCCGCAACATCGTCTGCCCCTACCACGCCTGGACCTATGAGCTCAGCGGTGGCCTCCGAGCTGCGCGCCGGGCCGATGGAATGGAGGCCTTCGACAAGTCGGAGATCTGCCTGGACCAGGTGCAGGTGGAGGAGTTCGGTGGATTCGTCTACGTCAACCTTGACACGGCGGCCGGTCCCCTGGCGGACCAGGCGCCGGACCTCGCTGCCGAGATCGAGGTGTGGGCACCCGATGTCGCGAACCTGACGCACGCCAAGCGCTTGAGCTACTCCGTCGACACCAACTGGAAGAACGTGATCGACAACTTCCTGGAGTGCTACCACTGCCATATCGCCCACAAGGAGTTCGTCGAGCTCGTCGACATGGGCACCTATGAGGTGCGGACATACGGCATCTGGTCCAGCCATTTCGCCGAGGCCGGCAAGCACGAGAATTCGGCCTACGACGTCTCGGGTGCTCCGATCACCCAGCACTCTGTGTGGTGGCTGTGGCCCAACACCTGCCTGCTGCGCTACCCCGGAAGAGGCAACTTCATGGTCTTCCAGGTGCTTCCCGACGGTCCCGAGCGGACACTCGAGACCTGGGACTTCTATTCGAGACCGCCGAGCTGCAGAACTCCGAGGTCGAGTCCGTGAGTACATCGACGATGTGCTCCAACAGCAGGACATCGCCCTCGTCGAGAGCGTGCAGCGCGGGATGCGGACGCCGGCGTTCGACCAGGGTCGGATCGTGTTCGATCGGTCACGATCGGGATCCGGGCTGTCCGAGCATGGCGTCCACCACTTCCACGGATTGCTGCTCCGGGCCTATCGGGAACTGTCGGCCTCGACGCAGACCAGCGCGCCGACGTTGGCGGCGGTGGCCCCCGATGGCCGGCTCGAAGCCCGTCATCGTGACGTGTGCACCCACCGGCGGCATCCACACCCCGACGATGTCTCCCCACCTGCCGATCACCCCCGAGGAGATCGCCACCGCGTCGATCGAAGCGGCTGCAGGCCGGAGCGGCGATCATCCACCTGCACGCTCGCAACCCCGAGACCGGCCAGCCGGACCCCCGTCCGGAGCTGTTCACCGAGTTCATGCCGGCCATCGCCGCGGGCTGCGATGCGGTGCTGAACGTGTCTACCGGCGGTGGCCTGGGCATGACGCGAGAAGAACGGCTGCAGGCTGCTGTCGCCACCTCACCGGAGATGGCCTCGCTCAACGTGGGGTCCCTCAACTTCGGCATCTTCCCGATGCTGGAGAAGTACTCCGAATGGAAGCACGACTGGGAGCCGGCGTTCCTGGAGATGACCCGTGACTTCATCTTCAAGAACACCTTCGCCGACCTGGAGTACGTCGTGAAGGAACTCGGGCACGGGCACGGCACCAAGTTCGAGTTCGAGTGCTACGACCTCGGCCACCTCTATAACCTGGCTTGGCTGATCGACCAAGGCTGGCTCGAGCGCCGTACTTCGTGCAGATGGTCTTCGGCGTCCTTGGGGGAGTGGGAGCAGATCTGGACAACCTCGTCCACATGCACACCATCGCGGACAAGCTCTTCGGCGAGGACTACGAGTGGTCCGTGCTGGCTGCCGGGCGACACCAGATGTCGTTCGCCACCCAGGCGGCCATGCTCGGCGGCAACCTGCGCGTCGGCATGGAGGACAGCCTGTTCCTGGGTCCGGGCCAGCTCACCCCGTCGAACGCCAGTCAGGTGCACAAGATCCGCGGCATCGTGGAATCGCTGGGCCACGAGCTCGCGACCCCGGCGCAGGCAAGGCAACGGCTGGGCCTCAAGGGAGCCGATCATGTCGCCTTCTGATCGCACGTGGCCGCCCTCGGCGGGGGACTCATCGGCCGGAGCTGGGCGGTTCTGTTCCTCGCGGCCGGGAAGTCCGTCGCCGTGTTCGATCCCGATCCGGCCACCGAGGCGCGCGTAGGTGAGGCGGTCGAGAGCGCGTGGCCGGTGCTCCGGCAACTCGGTCTGGCCACGACCGCCGCGCCCACCGGCGAGCTCGTCGTCTGTGACGACCCGCGGGCGGCGGTCGAGGGCGCCCGTTTTGTCCAGGAAAGCATCCCGGAGCGGATCGCCCTGAAGCACGAGCTGTACGCCGTCATCGAGCCGTCCCTCGGCGAGGAGACGATCGTCGCGTCCTCGGCCTCCGGACTGACTCTCACCGAATTGCAGAGGGGTTGGCGGGACCCGGCCCGGCTGGTGCTCGGGCACCCGTTCAACCCTCCCCACCTGATTCCCTTGGTCGAGGTGATGGGCAACGACCGCACCGATGCGGGGGTGGTCACCCGAGCTCGCGAATTCTACGAGTCCGTCGGCAAGGTCACCATCGAGGTCAGGCGCGAGGTGCCCGGACACGTGGCCAACCGACTACAGGCCGCACTGTGGCGCGAGGCAATCCACCTGGTCAACGAGGGGGTCGCCAGCGTGGACGACATCGACACGGCGATCTCCTCCGGTCCGGGACTGCGCTGGGCGGTGATGGGCCCGACCCGGCTGTTCCACCTCGGCGGCGGCGACGGTGGGCTCTCGGCCTTCTGCGAGCGCTACTCCGACAGTTTCAACCAGTGGTGGGACGACCTCGGCGAGCCGCAACTCGATCCGGCCACAGCGGCCCGCATCGTCGCCGGACTCGCCGTCGACAGGACACCGGAAGGAATCCAGGCGCTGGCAGCCGAACGGGACGAACTGTTGACCGCGGTCGTCGCCGCCACTCACGGTGCCGATCCGGGCCATGAGAACTGACCTGGGCCAGGGCCGGGCGCGCAGCAAAGGCGCAGAGAGGTGAGGCTGCCAGGGAAGACCGCACTCGTCATTGGCGGTCGCGGAGGGATCGGTCGCGCGATCGTGGCGCGATTCCTGCGAGAGGGCGCTGCTGTCTGCGCGGCTGACCTCGGCCATGTCGGGCGGCTGTCGGCCCAGGTTCACCAGATGAGAGTCTGAGGGATGGCATCCCACCACGCGATCGTGACCGGTGGCAGCCGTGGCATCGGGCGAGCCATTGTCGACAGGCTGGTCGAGGACGGTGCGGACGTTCTCACGTGCGGCCGTGGTCCCCGACCCGCCGACCTCAATGCGTCGGTCTCTTGGGCGCAGGCCGACGTGTCCGATCCCGCTGCGGCGGCCGAGGTGGTCGCCCGAGCCCTGGACGCGATGGGTGGGGTCACTCTGTTGGTCAACAACGCCGTGTGCAGATAGAGAAGACCGTGCTCGAGTCCACCGATGACGACTGGGACCTAGTCGTCGGCGTGAACTGCCGCGGGGTATTCAACCTCACCCGTGCTGTTCTCCCCGCGATGACCGCGCGCGGTGGCGTCATCGTCAACATCGGCTCCATCTCGGGGGTGGCCGCGGACCCCTCGATGGCGCTCTACAACGCGTCCAAGGCCTTCGTGCACGGTCTCACCCGGTCGGTTTGGGCCAGGTGAGTCCGCTCGACCCCGCCGGCCAGCGGCCGGATCCGCTCGGCGGCGTCCATCGCTCCCGGGGAGTCGAACAGGGTGCCCTGGAAATCCACGGTGCCGAGCCTACCACCTGTATCGAACACCTGTTCTAGCGGCGTGGCCGCCCGCGTCTCGACCAAGGGCCCGCAAGAATGCGCGGGACGTCATACGGACGGAGCCGTCTAGGGCTCCGTCCGTATGACGTCCCGCGGGGGCGCGGCGTCTCGGGGACGACTCAGGGTGCGCTCAGGGTTCGGACATGACATATGTCGATGGCGGTGAGTTGGTGCCTGTTGGGAGAGTGGAGCCATGCCAGAGCCTTCAGACCACCGCACGCCCGCCGCCCGGATCCGTCACCTCACGAAGACGTATGGCAAGGGAGACGCGCTGGTCCGCGCCCTCGATGACGTCTCGCTCGACCTGATGGAGGGCGAGTTCACCGCCATCATGGGGCCCAGCGGTTCGGGCAAGTCCACGCTCATGCACTGCTGCGCCGCGCTCGACCGGCCCGACTCGGGCTCCGTGCACATCGGCGACCGAGAGCTCTCGAGCCTCAAGGACAAGGCGCTGACCAAGCTGCGCCGTGAAGAGATCGGGTTCGTCTTCCAGTCCTTCAACCTGGTGCCGACCCTGACGGCCGAAGAGAACATCCGGTTGCCGCTGTCGCTCGCCCGCCGCAAGCCGGAGCCGGAGTGGTGGGACCTGATCATCTCGACCGTCGGGCTCGGCGACCGCCTGCACCACAAGCCCAGCGAGCTCTCCGGTGGTCAGCAGCAACGTGTGGCGGTCGCACGCGCGCTGATGAGCCGCCCCCGGGTGGTCTTCGCCGATGAGCCGACCGGCAACCTCGACAGTCGTTCGGGGGCCGAGGTCCTGCAACTGCTGCGCGACGCGGTCGCCCAGCACGGCCAGACGGTGGTCATGGTGACGCACGACCCCGTGGCCGCTGCGTACACCGACCGCGTCGTCTTCCTCGCGGACGGACGCATCAACGATGAACTGCTCTCGCCCGACCGCGACACGGTGCTGGAGATGTTGGCGCGCTTGAGTGCCCCCGTCGAGGTGAAGTGATGTTTTTCTCCTACGTGTTCCGACAGGTGTTCGGGCACAAGATACGGGTCGC
The DNA here is from genome assembly GCA_963781605.1 of uncultured Actinomycetota bacterium. GTDB lineage: Bacteria > Actinomycetota > Actinomycetes > Propionibacteriales > Nocardioidaceae > Nocardioides. The sequence continues at coordinate 754,955 of CAWAGO010000005.1, read as the reverse complement.
GCTGAGCGCCTTCGCGATCATCGCCAGCGTTGCCTTCGTCGGCGGGTCACTGATCTTCACCGACACCCTCAGTCGCAGTTTCACCAGCCTCTTCGAGTCCACCGTGCCCGACGTGACCGTGCGGCCGGCCGGAGGTGGTGCGCCCGACGGCTCGCCATCGACCAGGACCATCTCCGCGAAACTCGTCGATCGCTTGGCGGAGGCGCCGGGAGTTGACCGTGCCGACGGCACCGTCGACTCCTTCGGCGTCTTTGTGGTCAGTGTCGACAACAAGGTGGTGGGTGGCAACGGCGCTCCCGGCATCGCCACCAACTGGACAGGCGCGCCGGGACCCAACGGGCTCGAAGGACTGATCATCAGCGCGGGCCGCGCCCCCGAAGGAGCAGACGAGGTGCTGCTCGACGCCAAAGCCGCCGAACGAGGGGGCTACGTCGTCGGTCAGCGGGTCAAACTCGTCTCCAACAGTGCCGAGGACGTCCTCGAGCCTCGACTGGTGGGGCTGGTCGAATTCGCGGAAGGTGGCTCGCTCAATGGAGCCACCTTGACGGTCTTCGACACCCCGCGGGCTCAAGAGCTGTTCCTCGACGGCAAGAACCGCTTCAACGAAGTCCGGTTGACCGCAGCCCAGGGCACCACGCAGCAGGAGGTCAGGGACGCGGTCGATCCCCTGCTAAGTGGTGATCTTGAAGCGATCACGGGGGACGCGCTGGCCGAGGAAACGGCCAGCGATCTCCAGGAAGCGATCGGCTTCTTCCAGACCTTCTTGTTGGTCTTTGCGGCGATCGCTGTCGTGGTGTCGACGTTCATGATCGTGAACACATTCGCGATCCTGGTCGCCCAGCGTTCGCGCGAACTCGCGCTCCAGCGGGCACTCGGCGCATCCCGTGGCCAGGTGCTGCGCATGGTGCTGACCGAGGCATTCGTCATCGGTGTGGCCGGCTCCACCTTGGGGTTGCCGGCCGGCTACGCTCTCGCCGCCGCCTTCCGGTTCGGCATCGGCCTGCTCGGTCTCGATATCAGTAGCCAGCCCTTGGTCGTCGAAGCCTCGACGGTCATCGCCTGCTACGCGGTCGGCGTGCTGGTGACGATGGCTGCGGCGCTGATCCCCGCTCTGCGTACCGGTCGGATCGCTCCTGTGCAGGCGATGCGCGACGACGTCGCTCTGCCCGAGGCGTCGGTGCGCCGGCGGCTGATCATCGGCCTGGTGCTGCTCGCGGCCGGTGGGGGGACGCTGTACGCCGGTCTCTTCGTTGACTCCGTCGATCGTCCGCTCTGGTTCGTCGGCGCCGGCATTCTCGCGCTTCTCCTGGGTGTCTCGGCGCTCAGCCCCGCGCTGAGCCGACCGCTGCTGAGTGTGGCCACCACGCTCTACACAGCTGTGTTCGGGGCCGTGGGTCGGCTCGCCGGCAGCAACTCGCACCGTAATCCGCGGCGGACCGCCGCCACGGCGTCCGCGCTGATGATCGGGCTCGCGTTGGCCGGCACCATGTCGGTGATCGGTTCCTCGGCCAACGCCAGCGTCGACGCCACGATCGACGAGAACTTCGTTGGCGACTACCTCGTGAGCTCCACCTTCGGGCAGGACTTCTCCACCAAGGTCGGCGACCGGATGGAGCGCGTTGAGGGAGTGGAGTCCGTCACCAGGTTGCGCGGCGTAGCGGCGGAGTACGAAGGCGACTTCACCTTCGTGTTCGGGGCCACCAAAGAGAACCTCGCGGAGGTCAAGTCGTTCGCCATGGTCGACGGCGCACTGTCGGATCTGGTGGATGGCGCCGTCATCGTCAGCGAAAGCTGGGCCACCGACCAGGGCGTGGCGCGGGGCGACACCGTCTCCTTGCAGATGGCCGACGGAGCGAAGGACTTCCGCATCGCGGCGGTCTTCGAACCGAACGCCTTCATCAGTTCACCCATCGTCGCCACGCCGCAGACGCTGCTCGACGCCGGCTATCCCGACGTCGACAACTTCTTGATCATCGAGACCGGAGGGGCGGATCTGCGGGTCCAGCAGGCGTTGGAGGAGGTGGTCGCCGACAACCCGATCGTCACCGTCAAGGACCAGGCGGCATTCGCCGACGAGCAACGGGCACCGATCAACCAGTTGCTGGCGACGGTCTACGCGCTGCTCGGGCTGGCGGTCTTCATCGCGTTCCTCGGCATCGTCAACACGTTGATCTTGTCGGTGATCGAGCGCACCCGTGAGCTCGGGCTGCTGCGTGCCATCGGGCTCGATCGTGCCGCAACCTGGCGGATGATCACGCTTGAATCGGTGGTGATCGCGGTGCTGGGTGCCCTGCTCGGGGTCGCGATGGGGATCGGCTTCGGCGTCTCGATCGTCTACGCCCTGCGCGAGGACGGCCTGGAGGTGATCAGCCTTCCCGTCGGCCAGCTGAGCATCTTCGTGGTGTCCTCCATCGTCGTCGGCGTGATCGCTGCGGTGATCCCCGCGTGGCGCGCAGCCCGGCTCGATGTGCTGTCCGCGATCGCAACGGAGTGACCTCTGGGGCGTCCGACGATTGCTCGGCGCGGCCTTTTGGGTTAAATGCCGCGGCCAAGGCCTGCTCTCTCAGGCGATCTCAGGACAGGACGCAGAGCCGCACTTAGCCTTAAGGCGTGGATCTCACCCTGGCGTCGGAACGCACGTTGAAGCACGTGCGAGTCCGCGAATACGTACGCGCGTTGGTGCGCGACTCGGAGGCTGGCGCGCCCGCGCCCTCCGAGCGCGAACTCGTGCAGCGGTTCGGTGTCGCCCGGATGACCGTCCGGCAAGCCTTGGATGCGTTGGTGGCCGAAGGGCTGCTGCACCGAGTTCCGGGTCGCGGCACCTTCGTCGCGCCGCCGCGGCGCGAGGTCGGCGTGCTCACCAGCTTCACCGAGGAGATGCTGCGCCGCGGAATGCTGGCGGAGTCGCAGACCCTGCTGGCGCGGCGCGAGCCGGCCCGGCCCGGCATCGCTCGGGCCTTGAACCTCGAGGAGGGCGCGCCCGTCCTGCATTGGCGTCGGCTTCGCCGTGCTGACGGTGCCCCGATGTGCCTCGAAGACGCGTTCTTGAACGACGCACTGCTGCCCGGATTCCTGCAACCGGCGATGCCGACCAGCCTGTATGACGCGCTCGGTCAGCGCGGCCTCCGTCCGACCTGGGCCGACGACTCGATCGTCGCCGGCACCGTGACCGACGACGACGCACCTCGTCTCGACATTGAGCCCGGCTCCCCGGTCCTGCGCCATGACCGACGCGCCTTCGCCGGCGACATGGTGATCGAGGTGTCGCGCAGCGTCTACCGCTGTGACCGCTTCGTCATGCGTGTTCAGCTCGGCGAACTGAACTGACCCCGGCCCCAACACCGATTCGTCTGCGCGTTGACGGGTTGTTTCCCGTGGCGCGCGGGCAGACGAATCGGTGTGGAGCGGCAGTAAGCTCGGGGGTATGACCGGTCCGCCGCGCGCCGGCACCCTTGAGGTCGCCGTCCGCCAGGTGCGCGACGTCGCCGGGGCCGTCGAGGGCGGTGCCGATCGGTTGAGCCTCGGCCTCGAGGGTGGGCGATCACCGGAACCTGCCCTGGTCTCCTCGATCGTTCGCGCCTCGCAACTCCCGGTGCGGGCGCTGCTCCGGCTCAGTGATCACTTCACCACCAGCGGCGGCGAATTCACCCGGCTCATCGGGCTCGGGCAGGAGTACCTCGCGCTCGGCGCCGAAGGCGTCGAGTTCGGTTTTCTCGACTCTGCACTCGAGCTCGACGTCGACACCGACCGGGCTCTCGCGGCAGCCCTGCCCGGTGTGCCGTGGACCCATCACGAGGCGATCGACCACACCCTGGACCTGCGCCGCTCCTGGCGGACGGTCACAAAGCTGCCGGGCCTCACAGCGGTTCGCAGTTCCGGGTCGCCCCGCGGGCTGAGCTCCGGGTACGACGACCTGCTGGCCGCCGCTGATTCGAACCCCGCCCTCGCCGACCTGCTCGCCCCTGGTGACGGACTGCTCGCCGAACACGTGCCGTGGCTGGTGCGGGCCGGCGTCCAGCAGTTCCACGTCGGTCCGCAGGTGCGTCCGGGCGGCTCGGCCAAGGCTGACGTCGACGCGGGGTTGGTGCGTTCGTGGCGACTACTCCTCGACGACGCGGTGGCCCGGGTGCGCCCGCAGGACCGATGACGCTTTTCATCGATCCGCCGAACGCCGCCGGGCACGGCCGGATGTGGTCGCATCTGGCCAGTGACGCCTCCTATGACGAGTTGCACACCTTCGCGCGAGAACTCGGCATCCCCGAGCGCGGGTTCGACCACGATCACTACGACGTCCCGGCCGAGTGGTATGAGCAGGTCGTCGCCCTGGGCGTCGAACCGATCTCCTCACGGGAGCTGATCGGCAAGCTCCGGTCCGCCGGGCTGCGTCGCCCCAAACGCGAGGTGCTGCGGCGCCGACGTGCCGGTCGCCCGCTACTCCGTCCGCCCCGGCTCGCCCCCGGCGATCTCGTGGCAGTGGTCTGTCCGGCCGGGTCGGTCGAGCGGACGCGACTCGACGCCGGACTCGAAGTGCTGCAGGCGTGGGGCCTACGGACCAGGGTTCTCGACCATCCTGTGGGTGACGTGCCGTGGCTGGCCGGACCTGACGACGTACGTGCCGACCTGCTGACCCAGGCGTGGACGGACCCCGAGGTGCGCGCGGTGTGGGCTGGACGTGGCGGCTTCGGCAGCCAGCGGCTCCTCGATCGACTCGACTGGCCGGCGTTGCGACGGGCAGAGCCTCGGTGGTTGATCGGCTTCTCCGATGTCACCGCACTGCACCAGGCGTTCGCCGGGCAATGTGGTGTGGTCACCGTGCACGCGCCGGGCGTGGCCGGGTTGGCAGCGGTCGATGACGGGAGCCGGAGCGCGCTCTGGGAGCTGATCCTGGGCGGGGGTGCGGGGCTGATCTCGATCGATGGTCCCGCCGACCTGACCACCGAGGGCGCCGCCGACACGGCCGTCGAAGGTGTCCTGGTGGGCGGCAACCTGACGGTGCTCGCGGCGGGGGCCGGTGCGGAGTTCGTGCACCCGGCCACCGGGTCGATCGCCGTGCTGGAAGACATCGGCGAGCGCGCCTTTCGGCTGGATCGCGCGTTCACCCAGCTGCACCGCAGCGGTTGGTTCGACGGTGTCGTCGGCGTGGTGTGCGGATCGTTCGAGGACTGCTCACCTCCTGAGGACGTCCGCCGCCTGCTACGGCTGCGGCTCGCCGAACTCCGGGTCCCCGTGGCCTGGGGTGCTCCTATCGGCCACGGGGTCAGCAATCACGCGCTCCCGCTCGGGGCACGGGCCCAGCTCGACGTATCCGCCGGTCAGTTGCGCTGGTCGTTGTGACGTGCGCGGGCGCCGGTGACGGCCGCCGACTCCAACTCCGCGATCTCGCCTGCCAGATTGGCGCGTGCCGCGGTCTCCCATAGGTCGATCGCGGCCGCCGTGTGGAAGAGCGTCGGTTTGGCGGACAGTTCGCGGACGATGACCAGCCGTCCGGCTCGGAAGAGGTCGTCGGGCACGGCGGCATATTCCTCCCGAACGGCGGCAACGTAGGCGGCATACCGCGTCGGCGTAGCCGCAAGAATGCCGAGGTCGGCGTCGCTGAGCGCGTGGCCGTCGGCGTCGTCGGCCGTCGGGCGATGGTCGGCCGTCATTCTGACCAGGCGGGCCACCGTCGAAACCCGATCGGGGGGGAGAAGCTGACCGAGCGCGTCTTCAGCCCATCGTGCCGAGCGTTCCTCTGCCTCGGGACGACCGTCGTAGACAGCGTCGTGGAACCACGCCGCCAGCCGCACCACGTCACCGTCGAAGATCGCGCCGGCCGCCTCGAGCTCGTCCAAGCGCTCCAACACCTCCCGCAGATGCACCAGGTCGTGATAGCGACGCTCGGGCGCGGCATAGGCCGCAAGCAGCCGATCGCGCAGCTCGGCCGCGCCTGTCAAAGGCCACCGCTTGGCGAGAGCAGGAGCACCCGTCGACATTGCACCTCCCACTTGTGCGAACCAATCAGAGGGGGCCAGCATCAGACAACGGGGAACAACCCTGAGGAGTGATGATGGCAACGACTTCAGTATGGCGGGCAGCGACCGCCGCCTTGGCGATCGGCGTGTTGGGGGGCTCGCTGCTCCCTGTCGGGCCAGCGGCGGCCGGGACGCCGACGTGTGGGGGCCGCCCGGCGACGATCGTCGGCACCTCGGGCGACGACACGCTGGTCGGCACGAGCGGTCCCGACGTCATCGTCGGGCGTGGCGGGGATGACGTCATCCGGGGCGGGAGGGGCACCGACGTCATCTGTGGCGGCGCGGGAGACGACGTCATCCTAGGGGGGCACAACCCGTCCTCCGGTCTGTCGTCGGAGCTGCTCTTCGGCGATGCGGGCGACGATCTGATCCGTGGCGGTGCGGGCATCGAGGTCATTCGGGGTGGCGCTGGGAACGACCGAGTGCTGGGTGGCGCCGGCAGCGAAACTATCTATGGCGGCGACGGCGACGACCACCTCGACGGTGACCTCCGCGATGGCGGACGCGGAAGCTGGCAGTGGGGCGGTGCAGGGGACGACGTGATCCTGGGCGGAAACCACTCCGACCATCTGTTCGGTGGTCCGGGCAACGACATCATCCGCGGGAAGCGATACGCCGACACGATCCATGGTGGCGCTGGTGACGACCTGATCGAAGGGGGCGACGAGGATCACGTGGTTGGCGACAAGCTCTTCGGAGACGCCGGTGCCGACGTGATTCGCGGCGGCAATGGCTTCGAGAAGGGCTTGCGCGAACTGTTGAGCGGCGGACGCGGTCCCGATCAGCTCTTCGGCGGCCCCGGCGCGGAGATCATGCGTGGCGGCCCCGACGACGACCTACTCGTGGCCGATCCGCCTCGGCCGTCAAGGATTCGTGGACACAGTCAACTCAGCGGGAACGGCGGCGACGACGTGATCCGGGCGTCGAACGGCTCGGGCACCGACACCGTCGATGGCGGCGACGGGGACGACGACTGCACGGTGGACGCCGGCGACATCGTCACGGGGTGCCCCTGAGGGTGCTCCTGGCGCCCGCCCGTCGGGGCCTCGGGCGAGGGGGCGCCCCGCCCGTGCGGCGGAGACACCGGGTGCACGATGCGCGGAGAGGGGGGCGTCGGTCCGGTCACCCGCCACTGCACGCGCTGATTCTGCTCGTGAGTCGGACACAGCGCCCAGCGAATCGTCTTGATCGCCGCCCCACCGACCGGCAGCGAGACGGCACGCTCACGCCACGGGCGATCGGGGAGACCCAGTTCGTCGCGCGTCCACCTCGGCAGGAGCGCCACCGCGGCGCTGGTGAGCACGTCATAGGCCGGCCGGCGAGTGGCAGGTAGGTCGGGTTCGTTGAGCAGGAACCGCACCGCCTCGCGCGCGCCAGGAGTTCCGCGCAGCTCCGGGCGGTAGCGCGCCATCGCTTCCTCGACCTGCCGATAGGTCGTCGGTGGGTCCGGGATGCCCAGGCGTTTCCCGATGACGGCGATCTGGGCGACGTAGTCGTCGCGGCCCGCAGCATCGAGTGGCTCCAGGCCGTAGCGAGCGTGCGCCGTCAAGAAGCTGTCGATCTGGGCGACATGAATCCACTCCAGGAGGTGCGGGTCCGACGCGGCGTACGGCGTCCCCTCGGGGGTGACACCTCGGATCCGTTCGTGGATCGCGCGGACGCGATCAACGGTGCCGCCGGCAGCTTCCTCGTTGCCGAACGTCGTGACGGCGATGAAGTGGCTGGTCCGCGCGAGCCGACCCCACATGTCCTGGCGAAAGCGTGAGTTCGTCGAGACAGCCGCCATCGCCACCGGGTGCAGTGACTGCAGCAGGATCGCGCGGATCCCGCCGACGAACATGGCTGCGTCGCCATGAACGCGGACGATGGCGCTGTCGTCGGAGAACCAGCGTGGCCCGGGGGTGGTGTGAATGAGTCGCTGCTGACGCGCGCCGTCAGGGCCGGCCACGCGTTCGAACAGTTCGTCACCGACACGGGCACGGACCCTCACGGACGAACCATAGGCGTCGCCCGGAGCTTTACAAAATCGCCACACTTGTCAGGTGCGAGGGCGCCTCGGCGACCCTGCGTCTGCGTCCGATCCTTCGTCAGCTGGGGCGCGTCCGTAGGCTCACAGGTGTGAATGACGGACCCCTGATCGTGCAGTCGGACAAGACGCTGCTGCTGGAGATCGACCACCCGCTCGCCGGTGAGTGTCGGCGCGCGATCGCACCCTTCGCCGAACTGGAGCGATCACCCGAACACATCCACACCTATCGGCTCACTCCGCTCGGCCTGTGGAACGCCCGCGCCGCCGGCCACGACGCCGAACAGGTCGTGGACACCCTGCTGACCTTCTCCCGCTACTCCGTGCCGCACGCGCTGCTGGTCGACGTCGCCGAGACGATGGCGCGCTATGGCCGGCTGCGGTTGGAGAAGGACCCCGCTCACGGTCTGGTGCTGATCGCGACGGATCGGCCGGTTCTGGAAGAGGTGGTGCGGGCCAAGCGGATCGCCGGCATGCTCGGGGACCGGCTGTCGCCGGACGCCGTCACCGTGCATCCCTCCGAGCGCGGAAATCTCAAGCAGGCGCTGCTCAAACTGGGGTGGCCGGCCGAGGATCTCGCCGGGTATGTCGACGGCGAGGCCCACGCGATCGCGCTCGACCAGGATGGCTGGACCCTGCGGAGCTATCAGGCCGAGGCAGCGGAGTCGTTCTGGCACGGCGGGTCCGGGGTGGTGGTGTTGCCGTGTGGGGCGGGCAAGACGATCGTGGGCGCAGCGGCCATGGCGCACGCCGGTGCGACCACCTTGATCATGGTCACGAACACGGTCGCCGCTCGGCAGTGGAAAGACGAGTTGCTCAAGCGCACCACGCTCACCGCCGATGAGATTGGCGAGTACTCGGGCACCGTGAAGGAAATCCGGCCGGTGACCATCGCGACGTACCAGGTGATGACCACTCGCAAGAAGGGCCACTACTCCCACCTCGAGCTGTTCGACGCCCGCGACTGGGGGCTGATCATCTATGACGAGGTCCACCTGTTGCCGGCTCCGATCTTCCGGATGACCGCTGATCTGCAGGCACGGCGACGACTGGGCCTGACCGCCACGCTGGTTCGCGAGGACGGCCGCGAGGGCGACGTCTTCAGCTTGATCGGCCCCAAGCGCTACGACGCGCCCTGGAAGGACATCGAAGCCCAGGGCTGGATCGCTCCCGCGGATTGCATCGAGGTGCGGGTATCGATGACTCAGTCCGAGCGGCTGGCCTACGCCACCGCCGAGCCGGAGGAGCGGTACCGACTGGCGGCGTGCAGCCCAGCCAAGACGCAGATCGCCGAGGCGCTCGTCAACAAGCACGCCGGGGAGCCGACGTTGGTGATCGGGCAGTATCTCGATCAACTCGACGAACTCGGCGCCGACCTCGACGCCCCGGTCATCAAGGGCGACACCACGGTCAAGGAGCGCCAGCGGCTGTTCCAAGCCTTCCGTTCCGGTGAGATCTCGCTGCTGGTGGTGTCCAAGGTGGCCAACTTCTCCATCGACCTTCCCGAGGCCACGATCGCGATCCAGGTGTCGGGGTCCTTCGGCTCCCGGCAAGAGGAGGCGCAGCGTCTGGGGCGACTACTCCGACCCAAGGGCGACGGTCGGAGCGCCCGCTTCTACACCATCGTCACCCGCGACACCGTCGATGCCGACTTCGCCCAGAACCGCCAGCGCTTCTTGGCCGAACAGGGCTACGCCTACTCGATTACCGACGGGGGAGACGCCGCATGACGGTGCGCACCGCCGGCGACGTACGCCGCTCCCTCGGCGAGGCGATCTTCGCTCGGGTCGCGGGGGCCGACGGCGATCGCGCTCGTGAGCGGATCCACCTGACGCCCGGCGCCCGCTGGTTCGCGCCCGACAGCGCGATTGTGCGTGTGCACGGCGACGCTTCGATGTTCGTCGGGGGGCTGCGGGCGGTCATGCTGCAGACGCTGCATCCGGTTGCCATGCGTGCCGTCGCCGAGCATTCGGGGTATCGCGGCGACATGTGGGGCCGTCTGGCCCGCACGAGCACCTTCTTGGCCGTCACGACCTTCGGCAGCGAGAAGCACGCCAGCCAGGCGGTCGACGCCGTCCGCTCGATCCACGACCGAGTGACGGGCACCATGCCCGACGGCACTCCCTACGTCGCCTCGGACCCGCACCTGCTGCGCTGGGTGCACGTCGCCGAAGTGTCATCGTTCCTGCAGGCGCACCAGCGCTACGGCGCGCGACCGCTGGACCAGCAGGGTCGTGACGAGTATGTCGCGCAGGCAGCCACCATCGCGGATCGACTGGGGGCGAGCGACGTGCCCAGGACGGAGGCTGCCCTGGCCCGATCGCTCGACGAATTCCGGGCTGAGCTCCGAGTCACGCCCGAGGCCCGCGAGGCCGTGCAGTTCCTGTTGCGGCACCCGGACCTGCCGTGGCCGGCGCGGCCGCCCTACCTCGCGGTCGCAGCCGGCGCGATCGGCCTGATGCCGCGCTGGGCTCGACGCGAACTCGGACTGCTCGACCTGCCGGTCGCCGACCGACTCGTCGCCGCCCCACTCGGCATGGTGATGACGCGCGGTATCCGATGGGCGATGGCGGCCCATCCACCGCCGAAAGCAGGCTAGGCGCTCGCGGCGCGCTTGCGGGCTCGGAAGGCGGCAACGTTGGCGCGCGAGGAGCAGCGGTCGGAGCAGTAACGTCGCGAGCGGTTGGGGGACGTGTCGACATAGACCTGATCGCAGCGTTCTTCGCTGCACACGCCCAGCCGGGTCGGGCCGAGATCGCAGATCACCATCGCCAAGCCGAGCAGCGATTCCGAGATGAGCAACTCGGCCACGCTCGCGGTCCTCGTCGCGACATGCAGATGCAGATCGTCAGGGTCGTGGCTGGAGATCATCGGCGTCATCGGATGCAGGCTGAGCAGCCGGTTGAGCTCCGAGACCACCCGCGCTGAGTCGCCGCCCTCGCCGGCGACGAACACCTGGCGCAGGTCGCCGGCAAAGCGGCGGAGCGCCGGGACGTCTTTGTCGCTCACCTGGTGCACCAGCCAGGCGCGTCCGGCCAGGTGGGTACGCAGAGCCTCGACGTCGCCGGCCTCGGCGTTGATCAGGGCGGCGGCGTTTTCGGCGTAACGGACGAAGTCCACCACTACACCTTACAAAGGGACGACCAGCGGCCCTCGAGTCAGCCGGCCGATGGGCGGACGGCGGTGATCCGGTGAATCGCGAAGGTGAGCACACCGTCGCTGCGCAGGTCGTAGGCCGTGAGTTGACCGCCGTCGACTCGCTGCGGATCCACCATCCGCTCGGTGGCGCGTCCGGCCCCATCCACGTAGCCGATCAGCACTCGATTCCTCGCTTCAGCCGCTTCGCGCAGGGCGGCGAGGACCATCGCGGGTGCGCCACTCGCGACCGCCCGCGATGCACCGGAGGCGACGGCGCGATCACCGGCTCGAACCGCTGCGACCACTTTGCTCACCTGGGCTTGGTCGCGGACCGACCTCTGCGCCTGGGCGGGACGGCCGGTGCTGGCCCGCGACCGCATCAGGTCGGGCCGCGCGACCTGAACGGTTCCATCGGCGGCCTCGACCACGGGAGCCGCGCCGACGTCGCGCAGTCGGGGCAACAACAGGTCGAGCGGCAGGTCGGTGACCACGACGGTGGGGGCGATCCGCCGCAATCGCAGAGAAGGGGCCTTGGGGTGGTGCAGGAGTTCGGTGAGAGTGTCTTCGTCGGCTCGCACGAACGCCTCGGCATGACCGATCCGGACCCGACCGAAGGTCCGGGCGGTGTCGTCGACCAGATAGGTCAGCGGCTGTGGGACCGGCGTGCGCGAGGTCGCTGCGAGGAACTCGTGCACCTGTCCGGCGGTCCAGCCGTGGTCGAGCGCGCGTCGAACCGATTCGGTGGAGAAGCGATAGACCGTGGCACCGCCGCGCGACTCGACGTCGGCGATCAGATGCAGACTGTGTGCCACCTCGGCCGTCAGCGGCCCAGGTGCCACCGCGGTGAGGTCAGCCTGAATGAGCACGTGGTCGACCGGCTCCGGGAGGAGTTCGGCGAGCGTGGCGGTCGCGGTGTCGACGCGCCGGTCGAGGAGGGCAGCGGCGTACGACGCCAGGCCACCGAGGGCGACGAGACCCAGGGTCGCGCCTTCGGTCAGCGCCCACTCGATCTGCCGTAGCCGCGCGGAGGATCGTCGTGGGCGCTGCCAGGTCAGGCGGCGGACCAAGGAGGCGCCGCCGGTCCCCGTAGCGAGAACCTGACCGGAGGGGAGTTCGCCGAGGGCGGTGAGGGTCATTTGCCGGGTCTCCGCCATCGACCTGGCGGTCACGTCAGGGGTGAGTGCGTTGATCGGCTTGCCGGTGCCATCGCGGGTGTCGGCGAGTGCCGGGGCGCGTTCGGTGGCCAACCAGGTCTCCGCCAGAACCAGCCAGCGCTTGTCGGCAGCGAGGTCGGTCCAGCTGTCGAACCGGTCGGTCGGCATCCAGGCGAGGTCGGAGTCCGGATCGAGCCCGGGCGCCACCAGACCGGCTTCCGCAGCCAACTCGACGATCAGCGCGGCGCTGGAGGTGTCGACCTGCAACAACGTGGCCGCTGCTTTCAGATCGCGGACGCCGAGCCCTCCGGTCTTCAGGACGCGCGGTGGGTGGCTGCCCCACGCGTCCAGCAGCAACTCGACCCGACGGACGGTTTCGAAGGCCGCGCCCGAGGCGGCCCGGTCGACGAGAGCCCGAGGTCGTTCGGTGGTGACCAAGGCGGGTTGAGAGTCCACCGGCTGGCGGGTGGTGCGGCCGTCACGAAGCCGCAGAGCCACCTCGCCGGGCACGACGAGTGAGTCGTTGTCGCGAGCGCGGATCAGCCCCGCCGCCAACAGTTCCTCGGTGGGGGTCGATGCGTCGTTGCGGCTCACCGTTCGCCGTGCGGCTGAGCTGACGCCGACACCGCCGTTCTCGTCGAGGTGGGCGATCAGCGCGCGGGCCGGATCGCTGAGGCCGGCCAGAGCGGCGTCGATGTCGGCAGCGAGTCCCGGCTCTGGAGAGCGGGGCTGGACCCCACTGCTGCCCGGCGATCCCGGCCGCCAGGTCTCCGCGAGCGCGCGCACCGGCCGGAGTCCGCCTGGGCCGTTCCAGATGAGCGCGAGATCCACCAGCAGGGTCACCGCGTCGCCCACGAACGCCGGGTCCGCGTTGACGGCCGCCGTCAGCTCAGGTTGGCTGGTGCGACCCAGCACGACCAAGGCGTCGAGGACCGACAGTTCTCCCGACGTGAGCTGGTCGAGCGCGCGGCTGATGGAGGCGCTCACCGAGGCGCGAGAGGCCAGCTGGGAAGAATCGGAAGGAGCCGGAGTGGCCAGATCGGGTCGCAAGGTCAGGAGGCGAGCCAGCTTGGCCTCGGGCCAGGCGCGCAACTGGTCGGCAAGAGTGCGAAACTCCTGCGGCGGCTGCGCTGAACGGGATCCGGCCATCCCTCCCACGTTACCCGCGGGATACGCGAACCCGGGCCGCGTCCGGGTGGACCGGCCCGCTTGATGACGCTGTCGATCGAGTTCGGGGTCGCCACCGACGTCGGCCTGGTGCGCCAGGTGAACGAGGACGCCTGCCTCGCCGCGGCTCCGGTATGCGTGGTGGCCGACGGGATGGGCGGCCACCAGGGCGGAGACGTCGCCAGTCGTTTCGTGCGGGAGGCGTTCACGGAACTGGCCGGCCGTAGTTTCAGCCGCGCCGAGGGTCGTGCGGCGATCCGGGGGGCGCTCGCGGCCACCCAGCGCAAGCTCGCGGGGTATGCAAGGGAGCAAGAACGTCGCACGGGTGGGCCGTGGCGCGCGGGGACCACCGCTGTGGTCGGCTTGCTGGTCGACGCCGACGAGACGCCGGTGTGGCTGGTCGCCAACGTGGGCGACTCTCGCGCCTACGTCGTGGACGACGCCGGGCTACGTCAACTCTCGACCGACCATTCCCTGGTGCAGAGGATGGTCGACGAGGGCAAGCTCACCCCCGACGAAGCGGCCCACCACCCGCTGCGCAACGTGGTCACTCGCGCATTGGGAAGCGGACCGGAGCCGGTTCCGGAGCCGGATTTCTTCGTGGTGCCGCTCACCCCAGGGCTGCGGCTGATGCTCTGCTCCGATGGTGTCAGCGGTCTGCTGACCGGACCGGAGATGGAGGTCGCACTCCTCGATCGGGGACCGGCGCAGCCGGCGGCGCGGCGCTTGGTCGTTGCCGCTCTCGAGAAGGGAGGTTTCGACAACGCCTCCGTTGTGGTCGCTGATGTGGTGGGATGGGAGCGTTAGTTTCCTCGGGTGAGCCCTCCCATCCGGGCGGGACCCCCGAGATCAGTGCGCAGAGAGGGTCATCGGATGAACACTCGAGACGAGCAGGACGCTCGCATCGTCGGCGGGCGGATCTCCTTTCGCCCCGGCTCGTGGTTCGGGGTGTTCGGAAGCCGGGTGCTCGTCCTGCTGCCGCCGTCGGAGAAGCATCGCGTCGCAGCGTTGTGGGACAAGGTCGATGACGACGCCAGCTTCGACGAGGTGCTGGACAACCTGATCAGTTCGGGCCTGCGCGACCTGTTGGCCTTCGTGCTGGTAAGCGAGGTCGACGGGCTCACCAAGATCGTTCTGCGCGGTGCGGCCCGGGCCACGTTCACGACCGGTGACGCGGTCACCGAACTTGAGGGATCGGCGGCGACCACCTGGGTCGAGCGGTCTTTCGATAACGTCGTTGAGCTAGTGATCGATGTCGAGGACGACACCGAAGGCGAGCAGGAGGCTGCTCGCGGTTCGGAACTGAGCGTGGTGTCGGGCGTGGTGCGAGTCTCGCGCCTCTCGACCACCACCGGCGCAGGGGTGGCGGCATCGGCGGCCGTCGACGGGGACACCGCAGCGCCGGCCGACGCGCTCGAGCCGGAGCCGGCCGATGAGCCGGAGCTGACCGATGAGCCTGAGCTGACCGATGTGCCGGAGCCGGCCGATGTGCCGGAGCCGTCGGATGTGCCCGAGCAGGCACTCGAAGCCTCAGCAGAGGCTGGTCCTGAGTCCGGCTTCGCATCAGAACACGAGGCGACTCCCGGGCCGATGACCGGCATGGCCGGACTGGCCGGAGTGGCAGGGGTGGGCGTCGTCGGGGCCGCCGCGGCATCGGCCTGGCAGCCCGACGCTGAGCGCGAGCCGGAGCCGGAGCCGGAGCCGGAGCCGGAGCCTGAACAGACCCCCTCGGCATGGGGCGAGGCCACCTCCGATGAGCCGTCGGAGATCGAGGCGGGCGACCATGCTGCGTCCTACGACGCCGAGATCGACGAACCCGAGTCGCCCGCTGCCGACCATGAGGTGGACACCGCCTCGTTCGGAATCCCCGAGGACGAGTCCGCGGCGGAGACCGAAGTCGATGCCGGGTCGACGCCCGAGGACGACGCCGAACACCCTGACGGCGACGAGTTCGCGCGGCCGGACGAAACCGCTCACGAGGAGCCCGCTCACGAGGAGCCCGCCCAGGAGGAACCCGCTGGGGAGGAGCCCCTGGGGAGGAGCCTGCCGAGGAGGAGCCCGCGCAGGACTGGCTCACCCGATCGCCCGGCAACGTCGCGGCCGATGACGCGCTCGACTCGGATTCCGACATCGACGTTGAGGGGGACATCGACGATGACATCGATGAAGACATCGACGAAGACATCGAGGCCGACGACTCCGAGGGGGAGGATGACGAGGTCGCCCCGACTCGGCGACCGTGGTGGCTCCCGCAGTTCCATAGCTCAGGGGCCGACCCCGAGATTGCGGTGGCGGTTCCGCCTGCCCCGACACCCGATGCTGACTACGGCTGGGCGGCCCGGCCAGCGGCAGATC
The DNA here is from genome assembly GCA_963781605.1 of uncultured Actinomycetota bacterium. Lineage (GTDB taxonomy): Bacteria > Actinomycetota > Actinomycetes > Propionibacteriales > Nocardioidaceae > Nocardioides. Next base: position 739,104 of record CAWAGO010000005.1, on the reverse strand, counting down.
CCGGCCCCGTTCCGGTGGTGGAGCCCCTGTCGGAACGCGATTCGGTGCCCGACGTCGAGGCCGAGGCGAGGTCGGTCGAGGCCGAGGGTGAGGCCGAGCCCGTAACCGAACCGGAAACCGAGCACGACGATGGCTCCGAGTTCGACTCTTTGCCAGCGGAAGAGGCAGGGGAGCAATTGACCGAGCCTGTCGGTGACAATCAGCCCGAGGCGGCTCCGGCGATGAGTATCGGGCAATTCGGCGCCGGTGTGCGCTTGTATTTCTCCACGGGAGACGTACTCGAATTGGATCGAACTGTGGTGGTCGGTCGAGCGCCCGTTCCCCGAGGTCTCGACGAGCACGACGCCTTCCACTTGATGAGCGTCCCAAGCCCCAACAACGAAATCTCTTCGACCCACGTGGAGATCCGGCCCGGACCCGGCGGCGAGCGCGGCGTGGCGCGGGTCAAGGACCTGGGTTCGACCAACGGCACGATGCTCCGCGACCCAGGATTGCCGCCGGCGCCGCTGCGCCCTGGCGAAGCCACTCCCGTAGGGCCTGACGCGGTGATCGACCTCGGCGACGGGGTGACCGTGCGTATCGTCAGTGACTGAATTCTCGGTTGTTGCCAAAGAGATAGGCAACATAGTCGTTGACAGCCTCGTTTTGTTAGTAAACTCCGGCGCGTAGGCAACCAAACGCACAGTGTGGGCGTCTTATCTCATACATGTCGGGCGTTGACGGCCCGGGCCCTGGGGCCCGGGCCGTCGGTGATTTCTCAGCGTCGATCGGCCATCGATGCTATTGACAATGCATCTAATGGCGACAACCGCATTTCACTTACTAACGGCGAGGTGGGGTTTACCCTCCGGCGTCCCGTGATGCGGGACGCGTCGCCGCGTGGTTCGCGGTGCTTTCTACCGTCGGGCCAGGGCGGCTCAGCCCGCCGCCGTCGTGTCTACTCCCTGGAAAGGCCCCGATGACCGCCTGGACCGAGGACTCTGTCGCCACCGAGCTGCTCGCCTGTGAGGCCGAGCGGCGCGATCGGGTCAAGTTCACCGACGATTGGCCCGGCTTGGATCTTGCTGCCGGCTATCGGATTCAGGACGAGACCTTGCGTCGACGCCTCGCGCGCGGGGAGCAGATCACCGGGGTGAAGCTCGGCCTCACCGGCAAGGCCAAGCAGGAACGGATGGGCGTCGACACACCTCTCGTCGCCTGGTTGACCGACGCGATGGCCCTCGGTGAGGGTGACCCGGTCCCCGCCGGCGCGCTGATTCACCCCCGCATCGAGCCCGAGATCGTGTTCGTGATGAGCCAACGGCTGGTTGGGCCCGGAGTCGACGCCGCCACTGCTCTTGCCGCGGTGGGTGAGGTCCATGCCGGCGCCGAAGTCATCGACAGCCGCTACCGCGACTTCAAGTTCACCGCCGCCGACGTGATCGCCGATAACGCGTCGTCGGGTGCCTACCGGGTCGCCGGACAGGCGTGGAAGCCCGAGGAGCTCGACCTGGTCGCCGAGCCGGTCGAGTTGGTCGTCGACGGTGAGGTCGTCGCAACGGCCACGGGCGCGGCCGTCCTGGGCCATCCCGCCGAGGCCTTGGCCCTGGCCGCGAACGTTCTCGCCGAGCGTGGCCTGGCCCTCGAGGCGGGGTGGGTCGTCCTCACCGGAGGCATGACCGACGCCGTGCCCGCCACTCCGGGCTCGAGCATCACCTGCCGCTTCGGCACCCTGGGTGAGGTCACCCTCCACACCGAAGGTCCAGCCTGATGCCGCTGGTGGAGGTCACCCTGGTCGAGGGGCGGACCCCGGAGCAATTGCGCTCGTTGATCAGCACGCTCACCGACGCCGTCGTCACCAGTGTCGGTGCGCCCCGCGAAGCGATCAGGGTCGTGCTTCGGGAAGTGCCGGCGACCCACTGGGCGGCCGGCGACGTGACGATCGCGGAGCGTACGGCTGCCGCCGCGGGCGCGAACCCCGACACCAAGGAGACGTCATGACGGAGCAGGTCAATCTGGAGAGCTTCGGCCACGTGATCGGAGGCAAGGAAGTCGACTCTCTCGATGGAGCTCGCTTCGACTCCGTCAATCCCTGGACCCGCAGTGCCTGGGCCACGGTCGCTCTCGGGGGTAGCGACGACGCAGCCTCGGCGGTCGCCGCGGCCCGCACCGCCTTCGACGACGGGCCGTGGCCGCGGATGGGCTACGCCCAGCGCCAGAAACTGCTGCACCGGTTGGCGGACCTGATCGAGGAGAACGCCGATGAGTTGTGCGCGGCGGACACCCGCGACATGGGCAAGCCGACCACTCAATGCCGTCACGACGTCGCCCGCACCGCGCTCAATTTCCGGTTCTTCGCCGACCACGCGGTCATGGCGATGGCCGAGTCGTTGCCGATGGACAGCGGGCATCACGCCTACACCCGCTATGAGGCTGCGGGTGTCGTGGTCGCCATCGCACCGTGGAACTTCCCCATGATGCTGGAGTCCTGGAAGGTCGCGCCCGCCCTGGCGTGGGGCAACACCGTCGTCCTCAAACCCGCCGAGGACACCCCCGCCTCGGCCACGATCATGGCCCGACTGGCACTGCAGGCTGGACTCCCTGACGGCGTCTTCAACGTGGTACACGGCTATGGCCCCGACTCCGTCGGCGAGGCACTGACTCGCGACCCCCGCGTGGACCGGATCACCTTCACCGGTGAGTCGCGCACCGGCTCGATCATCTCCGCGGCCGCGGCGGCGAACCTGACGCCGGTCTCGCTGGAGATGGGCGGCAAGAACTCCAATCTGATCTTCGCCGACGCCGACCTGGACAACGCCGTCGACTGGTCCATCCAGTCCATCTACCGCAACGCGGGACAGATCTGCTTATCGGGTAGTCGAGTGCTCGTCGAGCGCTCGGTGTATGACGAGTTCTGCCGGCGTTTCGTCGCCAAGGCTTCCGCCCTGACATTCGGTGACCCGACCGACCCTGCCACCGAGTTCGGGCCGCTCGCGAGCGAAGAGCATTTTGCGAAGGTGAAGCGCTACGTCGAGACGGCCGAAGAGGCCGGCGGGCGGATCCTCGCCGGAGGGGTCGGCGAAGGGTGGTCGATCAAGCCCACTGTCCTGGTGGACATGCCCCCCGACAGCCCCCACGTGTGCGAGGAGATCTTCGGGCCGGTCGCGGTCGTCCAGCCCTTCGACACGGAGGGCGAGGCCATCGCGCTCGCCAACGACACGCCGTACGGTCTCGACGCACAGCTCTTCACTGACGACCTGCACCGCGCCCATCGGGTGTCCGCCCAGCTGAGGGTCGGCACCGTCTGGGTGAACTGCTTCTTCATCCGCGACCTGCGGGCGCCGTTCGGTGGCGTGGGTCAGTCCGGCGTGGGGCGCGAGGGTGGATCGTTCAGTCGGGAGTTCTTCACCGAGCCCAAGGCAGTGGTCATGCAGATCAACGCCGCCCCCTGAGTGGGGCGTCCGCCGTCAGCATCGGCCAGACCTCGTCATACACCTCACGGCCGATGGCGGGGAGCGCTCGCGCCTGCAGATCGAGGGGCGAGTACGGCCGCCCGTCGTGAGTGCCGGATACGCCTCCGGCCTCCGTCAGCAGCAGCCCCCCGGGGGCGTGATCCCAGGGCTGGGCTCGGCCGTAGACGATGAACGCTGCCTCGCCCGCGATCAACTGGGGATAGTCCACCCCGCAGCACACCCAGGAGAGGCGCAGCGGAGAGAGCTCCCCCACGCGTCGCCCGACCCAGGAGCGGCGCGAGGTCACGCCGTCCCAGTCTGCAGCTGCCGAGGGCACGGGCGCGACCCGCAGCGGTTCGCCGTTGCGGAAGGCGCCGGCGCCTCGTTCGGCGACGTAGGCGACCTCATGCTGGGGCTGCCAGATCCAACTTCGTACCGCCTCGCCGCCCACGATCTCCGCCACCATCACAGCGTGGTCGGGAGAGCCGTGCACAAAGTTCTTGGTGCCGTCGACGGGGTCCACGGTGAAGGAGTGATCCGCCGCCAGATAGCGGTCCATGAGTGACGGATCGGCGGCGTAGGCCTCCTCGCCCAGGATGACCGCCTCGGGATAGGCGGCTGACAGGGCATCGGTGATCATCACCTCGGCCTCGCGGTCGGCCACCGTGACCAGATCCCCAGGGTTCTTCTCGTCGATCTCCCCGGAGGTCAACGACCGGAAGCGAGGCACGATCACCTCGTCGGCGATCTCCCTCAGCAACCGCAGAATGTCGTCGGTCTCCACCGCCCCAACCCTATGCGACGCCTGTGGGAGTGAGCGTGGCTAGGCTGAGGGTATGAGCCGTGTGGATCGGGAAGCCAGACTCGACGCCGCCGCCCGCGATGCTGCACTGCGCGCGATGACCGAGGAACCGCTCGACATTTTGGTGATCGGCGGTGGAATCACCGGCGCTGGGGTTGCGCTCGACGCTGCGACGCGCGGCCTACGAACCGGCGTGGTCGAGGCACAAGACTGGGCCGCCGGCACGTCGTCACGCTCGAGCAAACTGGTGCACGGTGGCCTGCGCTATCTCCAGATGCTCGACTTCAAACTGGTGCACGAGGCACTGGGGGAGCGTGGCCTGCTGCTCGACCGGCTCGCTCCGCACCTGGTCAGGGCGGTGCCGTTCCTCTACCCGCTGGAGAAGTGGTGGGAGCGCCCCTACGTCGCAGCCGGTATCGGACTCTATGACGTGCTCGCCACCGTCGGCACCGACAACCGGGCCGTCCCGACCCACCGGCACTTGACCGCCAAGGGGGTGCGGCGGGTGTTCCCCGACATCAAGGCTGACGCCTGTGCCGGTGCTGTGCGCTACTACGACGGGCAGGTCGACGACGCACGCCTGGTGATCGCGCTCGTCCGCACAGCGATGCAGTACGGCGCTCACGCGGCGTCGCGCACCGAGGTGGTGGAGCTGCTGCGCGAGGGTGAACGCGTGGTGGGGGCGACCATCCGCGATCTCGAGACCGGCACCGACCACACCGTGCGCGCCACCGTCGTGATCGCAGCGGCAGGTGTCTGGACCGAGCAGGTGCAGGACCTGGCGGTGCCTGACGGCGGACTGCAGGTGCTCGCGTCGAAGGGCATTCACATCGTCGTCGAGCGAGAACGGATCAACTCCGAGAGTGGGTTCATCCTGCAGACGCCGAAGTCGGTGCTGTTCATCATCCCGTGGTCGCGCTATTGGGTGATCGGCACGACCGACACGGAGTACCACGGCGATCTCGCAACTCCTCCGGTCACTTCGGCCGACATCGACTACGTGCTTGAGCAGGCCAACCAGATCATGGCTCGGCCACTCACCCGGGACGACGTCATCGGAACCTGGGCGGGGCTTCGGCCGCTGCTACAGCCGGGCACCAAGGGTGAGGACGCTCCGACGACCACCAAGGTCTCCCGCGAGCACACCGTCACCGAGGTGGCGCCCGGCTTGGTCTCGATCGCCGGCGGCAAGCTCACGACCTACCGGGTGATGGGCGAGGACGCGGTCGACTTCGCCCTCGGCAAGTTTCGCTCGGCCAAGGTTCCGTCGGAGACCGCCACCACTCCGCTGGTCGGCGCGGCCGGCTATCGGGCCTACGCCCGTCAGGCGCGTCGGATCAGTGCCGACTACGGGTGGGACGACAAGCGGGTCGCGCACCTGCTGCACCGATACGGCGCTGAGTTGCCGACCCTGCTGGCGATGGTCGATGAGCGTCCGGAGTGGGGCCACCCCGTGCCCGGCGCCGAGGCCTACCTCGGCGTCGAGATCGCCTTCGGGATCACGCACGAGGGTGCATTGCACCTGGAGGACCTGATGACCACACGCACCCGGCTCACCTATGAGGTGCGCCGCCAGGGCCGCGACGCGGTGCCGGTGATCGCCGAGATCGCGGCCGAGCTTCTCGGCTGGGATGACCAGCGCCGTCGCCTGGAGGTCGAGTCCTATGAGCAGCGCTGTGCCGCCGAGGATGCGGCCGCGGCCGCTCCCGACGACGCTGCAGCGGCCGAGGTTCGCGGCCGCGACGGTGAAGTGCTGCACAACCTGCCCGACGGGGCGGACGCCTCGATCGGGTGATCCAACGCGACGCCCCGAGTCACGAAAGGTGAACTGATGGCCCGATCCACCAGCCCATCGAAGCCTGGCTATGTGCTGGCGATCGACCAGGGCACGACGTCGACACGCGCCATCGTCTTCGATCACGCCGGCCAACCCGTCTCGTCGGGGCAACTCGAACATGAGCAGCTCTTTCCCAAGGCCGGCTGGGTCGAACACGACCCGATGGAGATCTGGGTCAACACCGAGAAGGTGATCGCTGAGGCGATCAGCGCCGGCCCGGCGGCCAAGGACGAGATCGCCGCCATCGGGATCACCAACCAGCGGGAGACCGCCGTGGTGTGGGACAAGACGACCGGCGAGCCGATCTACAACGCCATCGTCTGGCAGGACACCCGCACCAAGAAGCTCGTGGAGAAATTCGGCGGCGGGAATCCGGACCGCTATCGCGAACGGGTCGGCCTCCCACTGGCGACCTACTTCACCGCCCCGAAGGTCGCATGGATCCTCGACCATGTGAAGGGCGCGCGGGCGCGGGCCCGCAAGGGCGAGCTGTTGATGGGCACCACGGACTCCTGGGTGCTGTGGCACCTCACCGGTGGCCCCGACGGTGGACGACACGCGACCGACGTCACGAACGCGTCGCGGACGATGCTGATGAACCTCGACACCCTCGACTGGAACGAGGAGATCTGTGCCGACATGGGCATCCCGATGGAGATGCTGCCGGAGATCTGTCCGTCGTCCACGGTGTACGGCGAGTCGACCGGACGCGGATTCCTCGAAGGCATACCCGTCGCCGGCATTCTCGGCGATCAGCAGGCCGCGACCTTCGGTCAGGCCTGCTTCACCAAGGGCATGGTCAAGAACACCTACGGCACCGGTTGCTTCGTGCTGATGAACACCGGCACCGAGGCGGTGCGCTCGGACAACGGGCTGCTGACCACGGTCTGCTACCAACTCGAGGGACAGCCGGCCGTGTATGCGTTGGAGGGCTCCATCGCGGTCACCGGCTCACTTGTGCAGTGGCTACGCGACAACCTGGGCATCATCGACTCCGCCGCCGCGGTCGAAGAGCTCGCCCGCTCGGTCGAGGACAACGGCGGCGCCTATGTGGTGCCGGCCTTCTCCGGCCTGTTCGCTCCCCACTGGCGCTCGGATGCCCGCGGCGCAATCGTCGGGCTCACGCGCTACGTCACCAAGGCCCATCTGGCCCGAGCTGCACTGGAGTCGGTCGCCTACCAGACGCGCGACGTCGTCGAAGCGATGAACGCCGACGCCGGCACCGACATCGTCGAGCTGAAGGTCGACGGCGGCATGGTGGTCAACGAGACCCTGATGCAGTTCCAGGCCGACCAGCTCGGCGTCCCCGTGATCCGGCCGGAGGTGGCCGAGACCACCGCGCTCGGGGCGGCCTATGCCGCCGGGATCGCTGTCGGTTTCTGGGAGGGCGAAGACGACGTCACCCGCAACTGGGCCGAGGACAAGCGCTGGAAGCCCACCCGCAAACGCAAAGAGGTGGAGCGCCTCTATCGCAACTGGAACAAGGCGGTCGAGCGGACCTACGACTGGGTTGACGACGACGTCGACACCGACTGAGGCGACGAATCTCGAAACGTTCCCTCCGAACACCGCACCTTGTGCGTCAATACCAGCGTGGACGGATTCGAGCAGTGGGTGCACGCGCGGTCGCCCGCGCTCGGGCGATCTGCCTACCTGTTGACAGGCGATCGGCACCATGCCGAAGATCTGCTGCAAGAGACGTTGGCCCGAGTGGCACAGCACTGGCCGCGACTCTCCCGTAACGGATCGCCGGAAGCCTTCGCGCGACGGGTGATGCACAACCTGGCGATCGATCGATGGCGACGGCGCGGAATCCGGCCCCGGGAGGTGTCCGACGGAGGGCGTCCGGAGCTGGCGCGCCCGGGCGACGATGCCGAGACGTCGACTCGCCGGCTGATCCTGCGTGCGGCGCTGGAGCGCTTGACGGCCAAGCAGCGGGCCGTGTTGTCGTTGCGCTTCTACGAAGACTTGACCGAGGTGCAGACGGCGGAGATCCTCGGCTGCTCTGTCGGCACGGTGAAATCACAGACCCGGCACGCCCTGGAGCGGCTCCGGGTGTTGGCCCCTGACCTACTCGACGTGTTCGCGGAGGTAACCCGATGAGCGAGCTGAAGGACTTGTTCGACGATCTGGTGGCCGACGTCGATCACCACGTTGTCCGCGCCGATGTGGCGTCGACCGCGGCACGCGCGGGGCGTCGGCGTCGGTGGCGCGCCCGGATCGGTGCGACCGCGGCGGCGATCGCCGCCATCGGGCTGATCGGGTCGGCTGCGCACTGGTCGCCGCCGCAGAACATTGATCCGGCCGACGGTGACCGGGCGACCGTTGTCGGCTATCCCACGCGGGTCGATGTGCCCTGGTGGCTAACGCCGGAGGGCGACGCACCGGGTCCGATCGCGGGACTGATCGACGCGGGCGCCTCCGGCGACTCTGCTGGGCTCTCCAGTTGGGTGACGGTGTCAGCCACCGGTCGACTGCACGCCTTGGGCGTCCGTGATTTCGGCATCGACCCGGCACTCTCTGCAAGTGGCACCAAGCTGGTGACCTTCGACGGTCCGGCCGAGGCCGTCGAGACGGGCCACCCGTTCCTCTGGGACCTCGTCTCAGGGCGCCGGGTGGTGCTGGAGAACATCACGTCGAACGCGCTGACCGAGTCGCAGGAGGGTCTGTTCTGGACTCAGCAGCAGACACCAAGCTTCTGGTCACCCGATGAGGAGCGGGTGCTGATCACGGCAGTGCCCTGGCACTCCGAGGAGACGCGCACGGTCATCGCCGACTGGTCCGGCCGGCTGATCCCGATCCGTCCCGAGGGTGAGGCCGACTCCTGGGCTGCGGGATGGATCAATGATGACCATCTCGCGTGGTTCTCCTGGGACAAGTCCCAGGCGGCACCCACCGTCGTGGTGACCGATCTCGACGGCAAGCGAACCGACTCGGTCGCCCTGCGCGTGCCCGGCTTCCGGCGGGCCTGGGTGGATCAGTGGTCCGCGGCGGTGTCACCCGACGGTGCTCGCGTGTCGCTGCGCACCGATGGCGACGATGAACGCCTGCTCACCGTCGACTTGGCGACCGGCGAAATCGTCGACGAGGTGCCCGACCCGCAGTCGGTGCCCTGCGGCACGACCTGGTGGCGGGGCCAGGCGGCGGGAACGGCGAACGGGAGCGTTCTCTCGGTTTCGCCGCGGCAGACGCTGATCCGCGTCTCAACCCGGTGGAAGGTGGGCTGTTCGGTGTGGGCGGCCGATGCGCTGGCCGGGTCGCCCCACCAGGGGGTCATCGGCTGGATCGCCGGCGACCGGACCTTGTCGCTTCTCTGGTGGTGGCGAGAGATCGCGATCGGGGCGGGCGTGGTAGGGCTGGGAGTGGGAGCGATCCGGAAGCTCCAGGGGTGGCGGCGTCGGCGTACGCTACGACCGTGAGCAGTGCTGTCGCCCCACCGCTCGTGGTCGGGTTCGACCTCGACATGACGTTGATCGACACGGTTCCGGGCTTCGCCGCCACCCTGGTCGCGCTCGGCGAGGAGCTCGAGATCGAGTTCCCGGTGACCCGGATGACCGCGCAACTGGGCCCGCCGCTGCATCATCTCTTCGAACCGTTGATGCCATCGGAGGCCATCCCCTCGGCGGTCGATCGGTTCCGTGACCTGTATGTCGACCACTCGATCACGCCGGTCCCGGCCTTCCCGGGCGCCGAAGAGTCGCTCGCCGCGGTGCGCCGACATGGCGGCCGGATCGTGGTCGTGACCGGCAAGTTCACCCCCAACGCGCAGCGTCACGTCGATCATCTCGGGCTCGACGTCGATCACCTGGCCGGTCAGGTGTGGGGAGTCGGCAAGGCCGACGTGCTGCGTCAGCAGGGCTGCGTGATGTACGTCGGCGATCACGTCCACGACGTCGAAGGCGCCAAGGCGGCCGGTGTCCTGAGCGTGTCCGTGTTGACCGGCGGCTGCGACGCCGCCGAACTCGAGGCCGCCGGCACTGACGTCGTCCTCCCCGATCTCACGTGGTTTCCCGCCTGGCTCGACGCTCACGTCGCCGCCCACCTCATCGAAATCGATTGCCCGAACGAGCAACATGGCTGACGCCCGTCGGATCATGGGAGGTATGTCGGTGGCGCCCGGCTTGAGCGGGGTCCTACCCTGATCGAGGTTCGGTGCACGCCGGACACCGCCGTGTTCCACGCCCGCCAACGAGGGCGAGGACAGTGAGAGAGGTCAGGGCCGTGCCTACAGGCAAGGTGAAGTGGTTCGACACCGACAAGGGTTTCGGGTTCTTGTCGCAGCCCGACGGGCCGGACGTCTACGTCCACACCGACGCGCTGCCCGACGGCGTGACCAACCTCAAGCCAGGAACCCGGGTTGAGTTCGGCATCGCCCAGGGTCGTCGCGGGGACCAAGCGCTCTCGGTGCGGGTGCTCGACGCTCCCGCCTCGATCTCCCGCAACCAGTCGGCAGCGCGGCGGAAGAAGCCCGAGGAGATGGCCGCGATCGTCGAGGATCTGATCCGCCTGCTCGACGGTGTCGGCGAGACCTATCGCCACGATCGGCACCCGGACGCCCGCACCGCCAAGCCGACCGCGAAGCTGCTGCGCGCCTTGGCCGACGAACTGGAGCTCTAGGCGTCGTCCGTCGAGGGGGGTCGGGCTGCTTTCGAGCTGACCGGGCTGGGTGATCTCGTCAGGGGCTCGGTGGCCACTGAGTCGCTGGAGGTGGGCCTCGCAGGGGGGGCGGTGGGTTCCGCCGGTGCGGCCCCTGAGCGTGGTCGGGTCCACAACACGACCACTGCCCAGATGATGAGCACCCAGGCGGCGACGCCGAGGCCCACCCGGGGCAGCAGAGGCATCGCGATGCCGATGAACCCGCCGACCACCCAGGCCAACTGCAAAGTGGTGTCGGAGCGCGCCAGCGCGCTGGTCCGCACGCGTTCGGGCACCTCGTGCTGGATCGTCGAGTCGAGCGACAGCTTCGCCAGGGATTGCGCCAGGCCGGCGGTGAGACCCAGCAGTATCAGGGGGATCAGGGAGTAGAAGACTGCTGCCACGATGGTCATCGCCAGGTCGGCCAACAACGCCATCACCACGATGATGCGAGGGTTGACCTTCTTCAGCACCGAGGCCAGGGCGATGCCGATGCTGCTGCCGAGCCCGGCCGCCCCGATCACCAGGGCGAGCAGAACCTCCGGCCGGAAGTCGCCGATCGGGTTCTCGCGAAGCAGGAACGCCATGAACATGGTCAGGAAGCCGGACAACCACCGCGGCCCGAGGTTGGCGCGCAATGCGAAGGCCACACCAGGAGAGATGCGGGCGCCGACGGCGCTGGTGCCGGGCACGGCGGGGAGGACCGACACCTGTGCCTCGCCCAAACTGCTGTCGACTCGCGAGGGCAACAAGATGGCGAGCACGGTGGCCGCGGCGAAGAGACAGAACGCGTAGCGCAGCGACCACTCGGAACCGAGCTGGGCAGCGCCGACCGCGATCGGTGCGGACACCGCAGCGCCGATGACTCCGGCGAGCGAGGTGCGGCCGTTGGCCCGGACCAGGGTCCACGCCTCGGGAAGCAAGCGTGGGACCGCGGCGGTCTTGGCCACCGCATAGGCCTTCGACGACACCAGGACGCCCAGCGCGGCCGGAAACAGCCAGGGAGAGTCGGTGGCGACCGCCCCGGCGAGGGCCAGACACAACAGTCCGCGAAACGCCATGGTGAAGCCGATCGCCCAGCGGCGACCATGGCTGAAGCGATCCAGGAACGGTCCGATCAGCGGGGCGACGATGGCGAAGGGCAGCAGCGTCAGCGCCAGAAAGAGGGCGACCTGGTCGCGGGCTTCGCCCGTGGGGACCTGGAAGAACAAGGTGCCCGCGAGCGAGATCGCCACCGCCGCATCGCCGGCCGCGCTGATCGCGTGCAGTTCGATCACGCGGGCAAGGCCGGTCTCGCGGGCTCCCTCGGCACCGGCCGCCTTGCGCGCCTGAAGGACGGTGTAGGTGCCTGCGCGTCCCGTTGCCCGCACGGCGTTTCCTACTGCTCGGCCGGTCGCTCGGGCGCCCTTGCCGACCGGGTCGGTGAACCGTCCGCGCTGGCGCGGTCGTTCCTCCGGTGGTTCGGTCATGCTCCTATCCTGCCTGGTCGGGCCGACTGAGGGGGCCGACCACCCCGGAACCGACGGCGCGGGTCCCGATGGTGGATGATGTCCCCATGAGCCCCACCCGGACGCAGACGCCGCCCGATCGCGCAAAGCCCGACGCCGTCGTGGTCAAGGCCGTCGACGTGGCCCGCGCCGCACTGGAGGAACAGGTCGGCGCGGCCGATGTCGGGGAGCATCTGGGGCACATCGTCGAGGGGGAGCGCCTCGCCACGCACCTGTTCGCTGCCACCCGAAAGGGCTACCGCGGCTGGGTGTGGCATGTGACCCTCGTTCGCGCGTCGCGCGCCAAGGCCCCCACCATCGATGAGATCGTGCTCATCCCCGGTGACGACGCGATCACGGCGCCGCCGTGGGTCCCCTACCGTGAGCGGATCCAACCCGGTGACCTTTCACCCGGTGACGTGTTGCCAGTGGCCGACGAAGACCCCCGGCTGGTGCCGGCCTACAGCTTCGGCGACGACCCGCTCGACGCCGACGACAAGGCCCAGATCCGGGCGGTGGCCGGCGACCTCGGGTTGGGCCGCGTCCGCACGCTGTCGCGTGAGGGTCGCGACCAGGCGGCCGAGCGGTGGTACGACGGTGACTCCGGGCCGCTGTCGCTGCTGGCCAAGTCGGCGCCACAGCAGTGCTCGAGTTGCGGGTTTCTGATTCGGATCAACGGCTCGCTGTCGCAGCTGTTCGGTGTGTGCGCCAACGGAGATGCCAATGACGACGGGCGGGTGGTCTCCCTCGACCATGGGTGCGGAGCGCACTCGGAGGTCAGGCTGGCGCGCAGCCATCAGCCCGTCCCGCTGCCGGAGCACGTCTATGACAGCCTCGACGACGAAGTCGACGAGTTCTGAGCCCGGACCGCCCAGGCGTTGCGTCGGCTCGTTGCGTCAGCCGCGCTCGGCCCGCTGCCGCCGTCGCCGACGGGTGTACTCGTAGCCGAAGAGGCCCAGGCTGAGGCCGGCCATGCAGGTCCACAACCACCAACTGCGCCCGGTGTCGGCCAACCGCCCGTAGAAGGGCAGAAGGGCGACGAAGGCCAGCAACCACAGGCCTGCGCCCACCAGGACGGTTCGAACGCCGTCGACGTCGAGTGGCTCGACATCGGCCACGATGTAGGTGCGCTTGCCGATCTCGTGCTGTTTGGGGGGGTCGTCGAACCGACGGTCCAGAGGCTCCACGATCACACGGTAGCCGAGCCCTGGATCACCCCGTGAGACCGCCGCCGAGGCAGGGTGTCGTCGCCGGCGGTGGCCCGCTCCCGGGCGAGTGCCTGAACGGTGATCTGCTGGCCGGTGTCACTCCTCGGCGTCGTCGAGCAGCGGCCAATAGCGCACCCAGTCGACGTCCATGAACTGTGGCAGCGAATCGGGCTCGGGCAGGTTCGGCAGTTCGTAGTCAGAACTGAGCAGGCTGAGGATCAGCGTCTCGGGCTGCTGCGAGACGCCTTCGTCGGAGCGCCAACTCTCCTGTCCGTCGATGTAGAACACGTAGCGTTCCGGCGTCCAGTGCACAGAAAAGACGTGATAAGTCTTCCACCAGGCATCGGACTGGTCGGCGAGGAAGGAATCGCCGTCGGGAACCCAGCCGCCGGCCTTCACCGTCTCGGTGCCGTCTCGGTAGTAGTAGAACGTGGCCAGGCCGGGGCTGTCCTGCTTCTCGCCGAACCACTCCACCACGTCGATCTCGGCTCCGGCCTCCGCGGGATTGTCGGCTCCGGGGTTCTCGCTCGCGGTCTGCATCCAGAACGACCCGTGCTGTCCGGCGGCTCGGTGGAACTTGACGCGAGCGGCCATCACGCCGTAGCGGAAGCTCTCGTTGGTGGCGATGTGACCGTTGATCCGGTAGCGGAACTCGCCGATGTCCTCGCCGTTGGCCCGCTTGGCGGTGCACAGATCGGATCGCTCTGGGTCGTAGAGCGAACCGATTTGGACCACCCCGCCCTCGAGTCGGACGGCGGCCTCGTCGCCGCGAGAGCAGATCCGGAGACCGTCGGGGTTGTATTCGGTGCCGCGGTGATACCAGGCATCGCCGAGTTCGGTCCCGGTGAAGTCCTCGCTGAAGGTGGGATCGCCCCAGCTGTCCGCCGCCACTGCGTTGGTGGTCAGCTCCCGCTCGCTGTCGTCCGCGGAGACCACCCGGAGCATGACCGACGCCGCGGCCTCACCGCCGTCGGTGACGAAGGAGGCCCGGCCGTCCTTGGCGACCTCGGTCTCGGCCAGGCTGGTCCAGGATCCGTCGTCGGCGCTCTGCTCGAGGGTGACCCGCTCACCCACGGCGTCGGCGAAGGTGGCGATCACCGTCGATCCGGCGGCCTTGGCCTTGGCCGGCCGCGGCCCCTGCTGGGCGATCGGCGGCAGCACCTCGAGCAATCCCTGGCTGGAGGTCTGTTCCGGGGCGGGCTCGCTCTGGCCCCCGCACGCGGACGCCACCAGGGCAAGCGAGGCGACGACGGCTTGGGTGAGCTGACGGCGGTTGGCCACGTGGAACTCCGAGTCGGTTGACGACGATGGGGGGCCTCGTCGGCCTCGCGGAAGTCTTCCATCTGCTGCCTAGGAATCGCGAACTGCGGCGGCCTCACCTCGCGGAATAGCCGCGGCGGCGTCGGCGTTTGAATCGTTGTCCCGATTCCCGCACCCACCTGGAGCGACGCAGACCACGTGAGTCCCACGTTCAGATCCCTGGCCAACGCCAACTATCGCCGTTATGCGCTAGGTGGCGTTGTGACGAATACCGGGACCTGGATGCAGCGGGTCGCGCAGGACTGGTTGGTACTGCAACTCTCCGGTGGATCGGGCACCGCCGTGGGCATCACGACCGGGCTGCAGTTTCTGCCGTTCCTGGTGTTGGCGCCCTTCGCGGGGCTGGTGGCCGACCGGATGCCCAAGCGCGTGCTCCTGCAACTCACCAATCTCGGGATGGCCGTGCCGGCGCTGATTCTTGGCCTGATCACGGTGACCGGAGTCGTGGAGACCTGGCATGTCTACGTGTTGGCCTTCGTTCTGGGGGTGGCCGCGGTGTTCGACGCCCCGGCCAGGCAGTCGTTCGTTTCGGAGATCGTGGAGGCCGACGACCTGGGGAACGCTGTGGGGCTCAACTCCGCCAGCTTCAATGCGGCCCGGATCGTCGGGCCGGCCATTGCCGGCACCCTGATCGCGGCCCTCGGCGGCGGCGCGACGGCCACCGGCTGGGTGATCCTGATCAACGCGGTGAGCTACCTGGCGCCGATCGGCGCGTTGCGCTCGCTCGACCCGCGGTTGCTGCACACTCCGGAGCCGAGTCGGCGGACGCCGGGGATGATTCGCGAAGGCGTGCGCTATGTGCGCTCCCGGCCCGACCTGATGCTGATCATGGTCGTGGTCTTCATGACCGGGACCTTCGGGCTGAACTTCCAGCTGACCTCGGCGCTGATGGCCACGGAGGTCTTCGACAAGGGCCCTGCGGAGTACGGCCTGCTGGGCACCTTCATGGCAGTGGGGTCGTTGAGTGGCGCGCTGCTCGCAGCCCGCCGACCATTGGTTCGGTTGCGACTGGTGGTGGCCGCAGCGGCCGCCTTCGGCGTCGTGGAGATCGCGGCCGGGTTGATGCCGTCGTACCTGACGTTTGCTCTGATCACCCCTCTGCTGGGGATCACGGCGCTCACCATGATCACCAGCGCCAACACTTATCTGCAACTGCACACCGCCCCGGGGATGCGGGGTCGAGTGATGGCGCTCTACATGATGATCTTCCTGGGCGGCACCCCGGCTGGCGCGCCGGCGGTGGGCTGGATCGGCGAGCAGTTCGGGGCCCGCTGGACGCTGATCCTCGGTGGCGGGGCCACTGCTTTCGGGGCACTGCTGGCGATGGCGGTCTTCTACCGCTTGACGGCGAGCCACGACGATGCGCGACGTTTTGACCCTCAGTTGGCCTAGCGAGTAATCTCGATCCTTGTGTCTGGGAAGACCAGGCCATTGTGCGTGCTCGGAAATACCGCTCGGCGAAGGTGTCGAGAGGCTCCGGCTCACCCGACTCCCGTGCAAAAGGTGCTGCGTCCTGCGAAGGCGGGGCGACACGCCCGGGCGCGGGGTGGGGACGATGGCGGGTCACAACGCACCATCCCAGATCACACTCCTCCTGGTCACAAGCCCGGGGGTGGGCTCCCGGCCAGGCCGCGAGTCGAGCGCAATCGTGTCGGCAGGGTGTCGTCACTGAGGAATGAAAAGAAGGGGAACCACCCGGTGCCCACCATCAATCAGTTGGTCCGCAAGGGCCGTCAGGACAAGGTGTCGAAGAACAAGACGCCTGCCCTGAAGGGGTCTCCGCAGCGCCGAGGCGTCTGCACCCGCGTCTACACCACCACCCCCAAGAAGCCGAACTCCGCCCTCCGCAAGGTCGCCCGCGTGCGCCTGTCGAGCGGCGTCGAGGTCACGGCCTACATCCCCGGGGTCGGTCACAACCTCCAGGAGCACTCGATCGTGCTCGTTCGCGGCGGCCGGGTGAAGGACCTCCCCGGTGTCCGCTACAAGATCATCCGCGGCTCGCTCGACACCCAGGGTGTCAAGAACCGCAAGCAGGCGCGCAGCCGCTACGGCGCGAAGAAGGAGAAGAGCTAATGCCCCGTAAGGGTCCCGCCCCGAAGCGCCCGCTCGATGTCGACCCCGTCTACGGGTCGCCGGTGGTGACGCAGTTGGTCAGCAAGGTTCTCAAGGACGGCAAGAAGCAGGTCGCCCAGCGGATCGTCTACACCGCCCTCGAAGGCTGCCGCGAGAAGAACGGCACCGACCCCGTGGTCACCCTCAAGCGCGCGCTGGACAACGTCCGCCCCGCAATCGAGGTCAAGTCTCGCCGCGTCGGTGGCGCCACCTACCAGGTGCCGATCGAGGTCAAGCCCAACCGCAGCACCACGCTGGCGTTGCGCTGGCTGGTCGGCTACGCCCAGGCTCGGCGCGAAAAGACGATGGCCGAGCGGCTCATGAACGAGATCCTCGACGCGTCCAACGGCCTCGGCGCCGCTGTGAAGAAGCGCGAAGACACCCACAAGATGGCCGAATCCAACAAGGCCTTCGCTCACTACCGCTGGTGAGTTCGCGGGTGGTGGGCCTACCGGCTCACCACCGCGACCATCGGCACTCGCTCACTCTCTAAGGATTTGTGACTTTCTGTGGCAGTCGACATCACCACGGACCTGAACAAGGTCCGCAACATCGGCATCATGGCGCACATCGACGCCGGCAAGACCACGACCACCGAGCGCATCCTGTTCTACACCGGTATCTCCTACAAGATCGGTGAGGTCCACGACGGCGCAGCCGTCATGGACTGGATGGAGCAGGAGCAGGAGCGCGGCATCACGATCACCTCCGCCGCGACGACCTGCTGGTGGAACGATCACCAGATCAACATCATCGACACCCCCGGACACGTCGACTTCACCGCCGAGGTCGAGCGCTCGCTGCGCGTCCTCGACGGTGCCGTTGCGGTGTTCGACGGGGTCGCAGGCGTCGAGCCCCAGACGATGACCGTGTGGCGGCAGGCCAACAAGTACGCCGTCCCGCGGATGTGCTTCGTCAACAAGCTCGACCGCACCGGCGCCGACTTCTTCCGCTGCGTCGACATGATGGTCGAGCGCCTGAACTCCACTCCGCTGGTGCTCCAGCTGCCGATCGGCGCTGAGGGCGACTTCCTGGGAGTCGTCGACCTGGTCGGGATGCGCGCACTCACGTGGCGCGGCGAGACCAAGATGGGCGAGGACTACGAGGTCGAGGAGATCCCCGCCGATCTGCGCGCGCAGGCCGACGAGTACCGCGAGAAGCTGCTCGAGACCGTGGCCGAGGCCGACGACGAGGTCATGGAGAAGTACCTCGAGGGTGAAGAGCTGACGGTGCGAGAGCTGGAGGCCGCGATCCGTCGCGCCACCCTGGCCGACAAGCTGAACCCGGTGCTGTGCGGCACGGCCTTCAAGAACAAGGGTGTCCAGCCGCTGCTCGACGCGGTGGTGAAGTACCTCCCCTCGCCGCTCGACATCGACGCGATCGTGGGCCACTCACCCAAGGACGAGGACGAGCGCATCGAGCGCAAGCCCTCCGACGACGAGCCGTTCTCCGGGCTGGCCTACAAGATCGCCTCCGACCCGCACCTGGGCAAGCTGATCTACGTCCGGGTCTACTCCGGCAAGCTCGAGGCGGGGTCGACCGTGGTCAACTCGGTCAACGGCCGCAAGGAGCGAATCGGCAAGGTCTACCAGATGCACGCCAACAAGCGCGAAGAGATCGCGTCGGTGGGTGCGGGCCAGATCGTCGCGGTCATGGGTCTGAAGGACACCAAGACGGGGCACACGCTCAGCGACCCGAACAAGCAGGTCGTTCTCGAGTCGATGACGTTCCCGGCCCCGGTGATCGAGGTCGCCATCGAGCCCAAGACCAAGAGCGACCAGGAAAAGCTCGGAATGGCGATCCAACGGCTCTCCGACGAGGACCCGACCTTTACGGTCAAGGCCGACGAAGAGACCGGCCAGACCATCATCGCCGGAATGGGCGAGCTGCACCTGGAGATCCTCGTCGACCGGATGAAGCGCGAGTTCCGCGTCGAAGCCACCGTCGGCAAGCCGCAGGTGGCGTACCGCGAGACGCTCCGCAAGGAGGTCACCAAGCACAGCTACACCCACAAGAAGCAGACCGGTGGGTCGGGCCAGTTTGCGAAGGTGATCATCTCGCTCGGGCCGAACATCGACCCCGAGACCGGAGTCGGCGCGGGCTACGAGTTCGTCAACAACGTCACCGGCGGCCGGATCCCCCGTGAGTACATTCCGTCGGTCGACCAGGGCGGCCAAGAGGCGCTGGAGTTCGGCGTCCTCGCCGGCTACCCCATGGTCGATGTGAAGTTCACTCTGGAGGACGGCGCCTACCACGACGTCGACTCCTCCGAGCTCGCCTTCAAGATCGCCGGCAACCAGGCGTTCAAGGAAGCGGCCCGGATGGCCAAGCCGGTGTTGTTGGAGCCGATGTTCGCCGTCGAGGTGACGACTCCCGAGTCGTTCCTGGGCACCGTCATCGGTGACATCAACAGCCGACGCGGTCAGATTCAGGCACAGGAGGAGCGCCACGGTGACATGGTCATCGAAGCGCTCGTGCCGCTATCAGAAATGTTTGGGTACGTCGGCGATCTGAGGTCCAAGACCTCGGGTCAGGCGTCGTACTCGATGGAGTTCGACTCGTACGCCGAGGTTCCTTCGAACATCGCCGACGAGATCGTCAAGAAGGTTCGCGGCGAGTGATCATCCTGCGGGGGAAGCGTCCTCCGCAGCGATGTGAGTCATCGCGGCCTCGGCCAGTAGCATCACCACAACGAGTCAAGTAGAAACCCAACCAGGAGGAGCCCACAGTGGCTAAGGCGAAGTTCGAGCGGACCAAGCCGCACGTGAACATCGGCACCATCGGTCACATCGACCACGGCAAGACGACGCTCACCGCGGCGATCACCAAGGTGCTGCACGACAAGTACCCCGCACTGAACGCGGCGTCGGCCTTCGATGAGATCGACAAGGCACCCGAAGAGCGTCAGCGCGGCATCACGATTTCGATCGCGCACGTCGAGTACCAGACGGAGGCGCGTCACTATGCCCACGTCGACTGCCCCGGTCACGCCGACTACATCAAGAACATGATCACCGGCGCGGCGCAGATGGACGGCGCGATCCTCGTGGTTGCCGCCACCGACGGTCCGATGCCCCAGACCAAGGAGCACGTGCTGCTCGCGCGTCAGGTCGGCGTTCCCGCGATCGTCGTTGCGCTCAACAAGTGCGACATGGTCGACGACGACGAGCTCATCGAGCTCGTCGAGATGGAGGTGCGCGAGCTCCTCTCCGAGTACGAGTTCGACGGCGACGACATCCCCGTCGTGCGCGTGGCTGCCTTCCCGGCGCTTCAGGGCGACGAGAAGTGGAGCGAGTCGATCGTCGAGCTGATGAACGCTGTCGACGAGGCCATCCCGACCCCGGTGCGTGAGACCGAGAAGCCGTTCCTCATGCCGGTCGAGGATGTCTTCACGATCACCGGTCGCGGCACGGTCATCACCGGCCGCATCGAGCGTGGAATCGTCAAGGTCAACGAAGAGGTCGAGATCATCGGCATCCGCGAGAAGTCGCAGAAGTCGACGGTCACAGGCGTCGAGATGTTCCGCAAGCTGCTCGACGAGGGTCAGGCCGGCGAGAACGTCGGGCTGCTGCTCCGAGGCACCAAGCGCGAGGACATCGAGCGCGGCATGGTTGTCATCAAGCCGGGCACCACGACCCCGCACACCAACTTCGAGGCCTCGGTCTACATCCTCTCGAAGGAGGAGGGCGGCCGCCACACGCCGTTCTTCAACAACTACCGCCCGCAGTTCTACTTCCGCACCACCGACGTGACCGGCGTCGTGACCCTCCCCGAGGGCACCGAGATGGTCATGCCTGGTGACAACACGGAGATGTTGGTGGAGCTGATCCAGCCCATCGCCATGGACGAGGGCCTGCGCTTCGCGATCCGCGAAGGTGGCCGCACCGTCGGCGCCGGCCGGGTCACCAAGATCACCAAGTGATCGACTGACCTCGCACAGCTGACACGAAGGGCCCCGGGAGTGATCCCGGGGCCCTTCGCGTCGCTTCGAGCCCGCGGCTGCCTGTCGGCCCCCGCTGGTCGAGCCTGTCGAGACCACACCCCGCTCACCCGGGCCCCGCTGGTCGAGCCTGTCGAGACCACACCCCGCCCACCCGGGCCACCGCTGGTCGAGCCTGTCGGCCCCCGCTGGTCGAGCCTGTCGAGACCACACCCCGCTCGTCGCGACGGGTCACACGAGGGGCAAGCCCAGTTCCAACCCGCGGCACTCGAGCTCCCACTCCACGCGGGCCCGCTCAGCGTCGAGTTCGGCGCTGTCCACCAAGACCGCGAGCAGGTGGGTGATGTCAAGGGCGGCGCAGGCTTCGCCGAGTACGGCGTCGTAGGCGCGGCGGTGGGCCTCGCACTTGGCGAAGGACTTGCCCCGCGGTTGGTGTCGATGCTGAGCGCCGAGTCGCCGGGCGTCCTTGGCGAGTTGTTCGAGCGGGCGTATCGGTGGCGTGCCGTGGCGGCGGCAGACAAGGTCGTCCCAGCGTTTGCCGAGCGCGCGCATGACTCGATGCCAGGGAAGAAGAAGGCTGCCCAGGATCAGCGCGGTGACCAGCGCTTCGACCATTCAATCGACTTTAGGTCGCCCTTAGCGCGCGAGCAAGCAGTCGGCGCGAGATGATGGAGCCATGGCCGAGGAGACTGCCGGACGGGCGGGGCACGAGTCGCGTTCTCCTCGACGCCGCGAGCGGCTGACTCCGGATGGCCGCCGGATGCGGGAGGTGCGCAGCTTCGCCCGCCGCGGTGGCCGGTTCACGCCACGCCAGGCCGAGGCGTGGCAGGCGCATCACGATGCTTGGGTCATCCCCGACGATGTCGTCGAGGCGAGTGATTTCGATTGGGCGTCCTGGTTCGGCCGCGAGGCGCCGTTGATCGTCGAGATCGGCTCAGGCATCGGGGAGGCCACCGCCGCCCTGGCGGCGTCCAGACCCGAGCAGGACATCGTGGCGTTGGAGGTGTGGCGCCCCGGTGTGGCCGAGGGGTTGGCTCGGGTCGCGTCGACCGGTGTGACCAACGTCCGCTTCTGCTCGGTCGACGCAGTGTGGGTTCTCCACCATCTGTTCGACCCTGGAACGGTGGCTGAGCTGTGGACCTTCTTTCCCGATCCATGGCCCAAGGCTCGGCATCACAAGCGCCGGATGATCACGCCGGAGTTCGCGGCAGTGGCGGCCTCGCGGCTCCGCGTGGGAGCGGTGTGGAGGTTGGCGACCGACTGGGACCACTATGCCGAGCAGATGATGGAGGTGCTGTCGGCTGAGCCGCTGCTCACCGGCGGAAGGGTCGCTCGCTGGGCGGAGCGCCCCGTGACCAAGTTCGAGCGCAAAGGCCTTGCCGTGGGCAGAGAGATCGCCGACTTCACCTATCGACGGGTCGACGTCCCCTGATCTGTCGACGCGACGGCGATGTCCTGGTCGTCGGTCGTTCCTCGTTTCGGCGGTCATTCCTTTCGCAACGTCCAGACGTGCTCAGACGGGAACTTCCGCGCCCACTCCGCCGTGGCGCCGAGATGAACTCCCTTCGCATCTGGCGGGGCTTGAAGTTCATCGAAATCGACGATCTCGAAGCCTGTGGCACGGAACAGCTTCACCCAGTGCGAGAAGGTCAGGGCGAACTCGATGCCTCCCGGATCATCCACCGCGTTGCGCCAGTCGAGGCGATTGATCCCAAAGTAGGGGCGTTCTAAACGTTCACTGATGGGAAACGATCCATCCAGTGGTGAGCACAAAGTGAGCAGAATGTGGTTGCCCAGGAACACGAGCGTTCCCCCGCGTCGGAGGAGTCGATGGGCCTCGGGGATCCAGGCATACGGATCCGCCCAGATCGCCGCGCCGTACTCGCTGATCGCGAAGTCATACGACGCATCCGGCTTGGGCACGCTCTCGGCGTTGCCGTGGATCAACTCGAGGTCGACTCCGTGTCGGGCGGAAAGTCGGGCGGCCGTCTTGAGTTGCTCCTCGGAGTTGTCGATGCCCGTGACCGTGGCGCCCCGTCGCGCCATCCACCCGGAGACATAGGCGGTGCCGCAACCCAGCTCGATTGCATCGATTCCGGTCATATCGGTCGGCAACAGCATGAGTGTCGACTCGGCGACTCCCCACTCGCCCCACGAAGGCCCATGGCTCCAGGCGCGCTCGCCCTGTTCGACCCATTGGCCAGCCATTCCGTCCCAATAATCACGATTGACCGCGACGTGGTCGGGAAGTTCAGCCATGCCGCGACGATACCGACCACCGTGCGACTGCGACCGTGATCCGGACGCCGCTCGGGGCAGCGTCGGCGGTGCTGTGACGATTCCGCTCAGCACGGATCACGGGGTGGGACGTGGATGCTGAATTGACGCCGGCAGCTAGCGCGGTGGCGGTGGTTCTGGCTCCGGCGGTGGCGCGTGACCGGGGTGACCTCGGCTGGGCCGGTGGGGCATGGTCCCGGTGTGGTCGACCACGAAGTGATGACCGTGCGGACTGGTCCATAGATAGCTGGCCGGGCTGACGGCGGTGTACGACCACCGGCCGAGCGTCTTGGCGCGATGGTGACGCCGGCACAGGGGAGCCAGTTGACACGTGCACGTGATGCCGCCGGCCGCATAGGCGGTGATGTGGTCGCAGTCGCACCCATGGTCGTCGGACCGCGCCGGCCGCGCCGAACGGGTGCAATAGGGGAAGACGCAGTGGCCGTCGCGGAGCGCCACCCGCTCGCGGATCCGGTCGGGGACTTCGTAGGCATCGGTGCGCACGTGGTCGGCGAGGTCGATGACCGGCTTGACGATCACCTGGGAGGCACTCTGACCGCACCAGTCGGCGATCTGGGTGGCGGTGAGCGGACGCCCGCCACGCTCCCAGCGACCGACCTGGCAATTGGCGGAGTCGGTGCCGGTGAGAGCGGCCTCGGCCAGGTGGACATAGAGCACGACCTGACGGGTGGCGACCCGCCCATTGACCCGACTCGCAGCATCGTCAGGTTCGGCAGCGGGGTCGAAGGTCAGGGTCAGGTCGCGGCGGGCCATCTCTCCGACGGCCGTTGCGCGACGGCCGTCGAGGGTGTCGGTCGAGCCCAGGGCCGCGAGCTCCGCGGCCCCGGCCCGGACCGCGGCTTCGAAGTCGAGGGCGTCGGGAACACTCAGGTCGGCGTCGATGTGCAGGGTGCCGTCGAAGGCGGACTGGTTGTCGTAGACGCGCACCCCACGGCGATCGGCGGCGGCCTGGGCCAACTCTTCGGCCCTGGCGGGCATGAACCTCGCGGTGGCTTCATCGACGAGCCGGTCGACGGTGGGCGAGCCGACTTTGTGGGCCACGGGCGCGACGTGGCGATCGACATAGGCCGCTGCCGCGACCGAGAGGGCGAGGGTGCGTTCAGCCACTCGCCGACCACGCCAGGCAGGGAGCTCGCCGTTGTGGATGCGCTGCCACAAACGGGGCAACCGATGCCGGAGCTCCAGAGCTTCGCCGATAACGCTCTTGCCAGCCTCCGAGGTGAGTCCGAGGCATGCGGCGAACTCGTGGATGGACAACTCGGCGACGAGTGGTGCTCCCTCGCCCGCCACGGTCAGCCCCGAGTCGCCCCAGGCCTCAATGTAGGTGGCCGCATCGGTGACGCCGTCGACGGAGTTCATGTCTGCCCAGGCGCACGCAGCAACCAAGATCGCCGCCTCAGCGGCGTCGGCGGCTGCCCGTTGCTGGCCAGCCCAGACCAACACCTCGGCCCGATCGTCGGGCGCATCAACCGCACCGAGGACGGCGTCCGCGGAGGGGTCGGGAAGCTGGTGTGTTGTGCTCATCGTGGGTCCCACTCAACCAGGGACCACCGACACTCCACGCTCCTGTCGGGCACTTCTCCACAGGGGGCGGCGAAGGTTATCGACGCCGGGCAAGCAGCCGGGCGCGCAGGCCGGCCTCGCGGCGCAACCGGGCGGCGTCGCGATCGCGACGGGCGGCGATGACGGCGGCCAAGAAGGCTTCGGGAGGTACGCCGGGCGGGGGCGGCGGAGCGACATAGCCCAGGGTTTCCTCGGCCAGCCGGGTGCCGAGGAGCTCACGCGAGCCCGGCTCGAACTCGTGGGTGCGGGAGAGGAACTGACGGATGCCTAGCGAGAGACGCGTGGGTAGGGCAGCGATGTCGGCGGTGGCTGCCCAGCGGGCCAGGCCCGGGGGCATCATCGGCGGCTGGCTCAGTCGCAGTGACACCCGCTCTCGGACGACGTAGGTGCCGGCGGCGTAGTCACCCAGGCGTTTGCCGCGCTGGCTCAGCATGGCGGAGAAGAAGGCGGGCACCCCCGAGAACGCGTAGATCTCGACGAAGCCCACCAAGGAGCGGATGAACGCCTGCTGGAACGAGATCGGGCCGGCGTCATCGCGCACCGTGCGCAGCCCCACCACGAGCTTTCCCAGGGACTTGCCCCGCGTCAGGGTCTCGACCGTGGTCGGGAAGACCACGAACACCAACACCGTCGTCGAGATCAAGGCCACCTGTCGCAGGGCCTCGTCGGCCGGGAGCGTTGCTGTGGAGAGGACCAGCGCGACGACCAGCAGCACGACGAGCGTCACGACGACGTCGATCAGCCCGGACACCATCCGGATCGCCAGCCCGGCCGGCGGCAGGTCGAGTGCGACGGCCTCTCCGGTGACCAGATCGTCGGCGGTCAGCGACGCGTAGTTCTCGCTCATCGTCGGCCAGCCTAGGCTAGAGCCGTGGATCTCGACGCCTATGTGCAGGAGCATGCGCATGCCTGGCGCCGACTGGAGATGCTGATCGGGCAGCGGCGGCTCACCGGCGCCGAGAGCGACGAGTTCGTCGAGCGCTACAGCCAGGTCGCCACCCACCTCTCTGTCGTTCGTAGCTCGGCTCCCGATGCCGCCGTGGTCGCCTACCTGTCCTCGCTCTTGGGTAAGGCGCGGATTCGCAGCGTCGGCACCCGCGTGACGTCGTGGCGCGGAGTGGCGCACTTCTTCACCCACCGCTTCCCGGCGGCGTTGTACCGGCTGCGCTGGTGGTGGCTCGGCTGCCTCGCCGGCAATGTCGTGGTCACCGCGGTGATGATGCTGTGGTTCCTCGACAACCCGATCGTCGAGCAGTCACTTCTCACCCCCGCCGAGGTCGACCAGTTGGTCAACGAGGACTTCGAGAGCTACTACAGCACCTATGCCGCCTCGCACTTCGCGGCGCAGGTGTGGATCAACAACGCCTGGGTGGCCGCGCTCTGCATCGCGCTGGGCGTCCTCGGGCTGCCGGTGATCTACGTGCTGTTCCAGAATGTCGCCAACCTGGCGCTGATCGGTTCGATCATGATCCGCAACGACCATGGCGCCCACTTCTGGGGGCTGATCCTGCCGCACGGCTTGCTGGAGTTGACGGCCGTCTTCGTCGCCGGCGGGGTCGGCCTACGGCTGTTCTGGTCCTGGGTCGAACCCGGGCCGCTGACTCGCCCGCAATCGATCGCTCGCGAGGGGCGTACTGCCGGAACGGTGGCCTTGGGCTTGATCGTGGTGCTCCTCGTCAGCGGCGTCATCGAAGGCTTTGTCACCCCCTCCGGGCTTCCGACCTGGGCACGGATCGCGATCGGGATCACCGCTGAACTGGTCTTCTTCGCCTATGTCTTCGGCCTCGGTCGGGCGGCCTATCGTGACGGCCACACCGGCGACCTGCGCGCCGATCTCCTCGAGGACACCGTCGCCGCCGCCGACTGATTCCCCGGACGCTGCTGGCCGCGGCTACAGAAGCCCGCGGGCCTTGAGCATCAGATAGTGATCGGCGAGTTCGGGGGGCAGGCTCTCCGCGTCGGCATCGACGACGTCGACACCGAGCGTTTGCACGACCTCACGCGTGAACCGGCGACGCGCTGCCACCTGTTCCGCTGCCGCGGCGCCGTAGACGGTGTCGATGTCGTCACGCCTGGAGACCATCCGGTCGAGCTCGGGGTCGCGGACCGAGGCGATCACGACGCGATGGTGTCGAATCAGCGCGGGCAACACCGGCAGCAGGCCCTCCTCCAGGGCAGAGGACTCCAACGGGGTGAGCAGCACCACCAGCGCCCGTTGGCGCCCAAGACCGCTGACCGCACCGACGAGCGCGGACCAATCGGCCTCGGCGATGACCGGCTCGACGTTCGCGAGCGCATCCTGCAGCCGCGCGGCGACATCGCGGGCGCTGCCCAGTCGGAGTCTGGTGTGCACCAGTCGGTCGCCGGCGACGAAGTCGACCCGGTCGCCGGCCCGCGCAGCCAACGCCGCAAGAAGCATGGCGGCGTCCATTGCCGAGTCCAGCCGGGGCACGTCGTCCACCCGGCCGGCCGAGGTGCGTGAGGTGTCGAGAACGAGCACGACGCGACGGTCGCGTTCAGGCTGCCAGGTACGCACCACGACGTTGCGGTTGCGTGCCGACGCCCGCCAATCGATCGAGCGGACGTCGTCTCCGCGGACGTACTCCCTCAAGGAGTCGAACTCCGTCCCCTGACCGCGCACCCGCACCGCCGCTCGGCCGTCGAGGTCGCGCAGTCTGGCCAGTCGCGACGGTAGGTGCTTGCGTGCCTCGAACGGGTGCACCACCCGCACCTCACCGGCGACCTCGAGGGTGCGCTGTCGCGCGGCCAGGCCGAAGGGGCCGTAGGACCGAACCGTCACCCCAGCGGCGCGGAGCAACCCCCTGCGGCGCGGCGTCAGGGGCGTCGTGATGCGGGTCCGTTCGTCGGGGCGCAGCCGCAGCCGATGCCGATTGTCGTGGGCGCCCGCAGAAGGTTGCCAGGCATCGCGCACCAGGAGTCTCAGCCGGCGCCTCGTGGTGTTGTGCAGGAAGAGCGTGCTGGTCAGGTGGTCGCCGACTCGTCCGCGGGCGCTGGCTTCGCGACGCACCGTGAGGTCGCCGGGTGGGGCGGCGAGCACCGCGTCGAGCGCTACCAAGAGCGCCACGATGAGCAGATAGAGCAGAACCGTGTCGCCGCTCGGGCGGACGACGACCAGCCCGATGCCCAGGAGCAGCAGGAGGGGAACGCGGCCGGTGATCGTCACGCGGAACTCAGCGAGGGACCGGAACAGACGCGAGCGCCGATGTCAGGATCTCGGCGACATCGACGCCCTCGAGCTCCGCCTCCGGTCGCAGCGCGAGTCGATGCCCGAGCGTCGAGTGGGCGAGGGCCTTGGCGTCGTCGGGGGTGACGAAGTCCCGCCCGTTGAGCCACGCCCACGCTTGGGCGGCTCGCAGCAGTGCGGTGGCACCACGGGGGCTCACCCCGAGCTCCAACGACGGAGCCGAGCGGGTGGCGCGGGCGATGTCGACGATGTAGGCCGCCACCTCTGGGGCCACCTGCACGGCGCGCACGGCTCGCTGCCCGCCCAGGATGTCGTCGGGGCCGGCCACCGGTCGGACGCCGGCTGCGGCGATGTCCCGAGGATCGAAGCCGTCGGCATGTCGTCGAACGATCTCCAACTCGTGCTCGCGACTGGGCAGTGGCAGGACCAGCTTTAGCAGGAACCGGTCGAGCTGAGCCTCCGGCAAAGGGTAGGTGCCTTCGTATTCGACCGGGTTCTGGGTCGCCGCGACCAGGAACGGCCGCGGTAGCGGACGGGACACTCCATCGACGGACACCTGGCCCTCCTCCATCGCTTCCAACAGAGCCGACTGGGTCTTGGGTGGAGTGCGGTTGATCTCGTCGGCGAGCAGCAGGTTGGTGAACAGCGGCCCCTCGCGGAAGCTGAGCTCGCCCTGATGCGAATCGATCACCATCGACCCCGTGATGTCGCCGGGCATCAGGTCGGGAGTGAACTGCACCCGCCGGGTGTCGACCGACAGAGCGCTGGCCAGGGCGCGCACCAAGAGCGTCTTGGCCACGCCGGGAACGCCCTCCATCAGCACGTGACCGCCGCACAGGAGGGCCACCAGAAGCCCCGAGACGGCGGCATCCTGCCCGACCACGGCTTTGCCGACTTCGGTCCGAACGGCCGCAAGCCGATCGCGGGCCTGGTGGGTCGAACCGTGGGTGGACGTTTCATCGATCATCGGTCGCGTACCTCATCTTCGAGTGCGGACAGAGCCTGTCCGAGGGCGATCAGTTCTGAATCGGAGCGGGGAGCGGGCTGAGCGGGATCGAGTAGCGCAGCAATCGAATCCGTGGGTCGGCCCAGGTGATCGGCGACGCGTTGGATCAGGATCGGCGTGGCGGCATGGGCGGGCAGCCGAAGTCGATCGGCGCAGCGCCGCGCGGTGGCCGCTCGGAGCACCGTGGCGGCGTGCGAGCGATCCGCAGCCTTGCGATACAGACGCCCTCGGCTCTGGGTCGTCTCGATGGCCTTCACTGTGACGGGCAGCGGCTCGGTGACGAGCGCGCCGAGTCGTCGTCCGCGCCATAGGAGCAAGGTGATGCTCGCAATCAGGGTCAGCCACAGCGCTGGGACAACCGGAGCGGGCAGAAGTCTGCGCAGGCTGACTCCGTCGGATCCGGTGAGATCGCTGGTGGTGGGCAGGTACCAGACCAGCCGCGAGGTGGCGCCGAGCAGCCGCAGGGCCACGGCCGCGTTGTCGCCCCGCAAGACCTGGTCGTTGGTGAGCAGGTCGGGGGCCCCGAGCAACACCAGCCCCGGCGAGTCGACCGCCACGACGCTCCCGATGTCTCCTCGGAAGCAACCGGGCAACGAGAACTCCCGCGCGCTGCTGACGTCGATGCGTGTGCCGTCGAGAAGTGCGCCGAGCGCGGGGTCGGAACAGTCGGCGTCGATCGGCGCCGAGTAGGACTGACCGGCGCCGGGGTCGACGCCGAGCGCCTCGGCTGCGAGCGGGGTGGGGTCGACGATCACCAGACGACCGGGGGCCGCCGCCGCGAGGAGGCGTCGAGCCGTGGACGAACCCAGCGATTCGGTGCTGGTGACGACGACGGTGGTATCCGCGTCGATCCTGGTCCCCTCCAAGGCGTCGGCCGAGCGTACGACGGTCAGGTCGACGCCCTGATCGGCCAGCACCCGAGCGACCGCACGAGCGCCGTCTCCGCCCGCGTTGTCGGGGTCGAGGGGAGTCGTCGTGCCTCCACCGCCGGCGAGGGCTGCGACCACGATCGCCGCTGCCGCGGCGGTGACGATGACGACCCACCGTCGCAGGCTCGAGCTGCGAGCGGGCGGTGTGTCGGGCGGTGAGGTGGCGGCGGGCGCGGGAGTGGTCATCGTGACCTCGCGCGATCGAGGTCCAGAATCGACCGGGCCTGCTCTTCGGTCGCGGGGTGGTCGCCGTACAGCACTTCGTCGAAGATCCGGGCGGCAGCGCGCAGGCGGGGTGCTCGATCCTCGTCCGCTCGTTCGGCGAGCGACTCTCCGACCTCGTGGGCTGTCGCGGTGGGGGAGTCGGGCAGCCGACCTTCCTCCACCGCGGCCACGACGACGGCTCGGAACCCGTCGACCGCTGAGTCGGACCAGCGCTGGTCGGAGAACGCCTGCCAGGCGCGGGCGCGCCATTGCGCGGCCGTCACGCGCTGATCAGAGATCACCGGACGCTCGGCGCGGGCCACCGTCGCTGCCCGGCTGGTCCGTGAGATCAGCCACATCGCGGTCATCGCCAAGGCCACGAACACGACGATGGCGGCGAGAACCGAGAGCGGGGGCGCCGCGCGGGCGGCTTCCAGCCCGCGGTCGAAGAGACGGTTGATCGCGTCGATGACCCGCTGGAGCAGGTTCTCCTGGTGGTAGACCGGATCGACCAACTCCGTCCGTAACCAGGACCGGGCCTCGTCGGGCTCCGGGCGGATCGGGGGCTCCGCACCGATGAGGCGACTCCATGCGCGGTCGACCGTCCCGGCGACGACCTGCCCAGACACCGGCGGAGTCACCCGGTCTGCTGCGCTGGAGCGAGACCGGCCTGCACGATGAGCTCGACGTCGTACGCCTCCTTGCGCATGCGCTGGTCGAGATATTGCAGGGCCGTCACCGACGTCACGAACGGGGCGACGAAAGCGGTCGTGATCACGGTCGTGACGGCTTGGGTGAGGACGAGGACGAGACCGGCGTACGGAGACGAGTCCAGGGCGATCAGGGCGACCTGACCGAGGATCGAGGCGGGGAGGGCCAGGGCGCCGCCGGCCACCTGGGCAATGACGAACGTCAACAAGGCGATGCCGAACGTGCGCCAGAACTGACCCTTCGTGAGGTGGACGCCGCGGCGGATCGCGCCGAAGACCCCGACCTTCTCGAGCATCAGGATCGGCGCCGGGAGGTAGTAGATGCGTACCCAGAACCAGACCAGCCCGGCAAGGAACAGCGGCAGGCTCACCAGTCCGTAGATCGCCAGCGTGACGAGGCTCGAGTCGATGGCGGCGACCGCCAGCCAGGTGAGCGCATATGCGGACATGACGAGCAGCGTCGACACACTGAGCACGACGGTCAGACCGACCAGCCGCCACCGACGTCCTCGAGTAGCTCGCCAGGCCTGCTCCAGCGTGAGAGTGCGGCCGAGGGCGGCGCCGTTCACCACGACCGCGATCATTCCCGACACCAGGATCAGGCCGATGCCTTGCAGCACCGCCCCGAGCAGCAACGCGGCGAAGGTGCCGCCCAGACCCGCGATCTCACCCGTACTCGGGTTGGCGCCGGCGTCGAACGAGCTGATGGTGACACCGACCGTGAAGGTCAACAGGGCCGTGATGGCCAGTGGAATCAGCATCGAGATGGCTGCCACCAGGACGGCGGCTCCGACCGTGGCTTGCGGGTTGTAGCGAATGATCTTGAAGGCCGCGTCGTAGATGTCGCCCAACTTCAGGGGTCGAAGCGGGACCGCGCCGGGCTTGTGTGCCGCGACCCTCGCCGGCCCGGTGGGGCCGTTGCCGTCGCCGAACGACACTGCGCCGGCGGCGGGCGGTTCACCAGACGGCCACCCGGGCGCCGCTCCCCAACGGGAATCGGCAGGCGGCGGGGGTGCGGGCTCGGACCCCGGGGCGGGGAAGTAGTCCGATCCACTCATGGTCGCGTTGCCTTCCCGGGGTGGTCGATTGATCGGTGGTTATTGTGTCAGGTGGGCAATCGCCTGCGGTTGGCCGCCGCTCGACCATGGCCGCACAGAGTCGATTTGGGTCGATTTGGCCTGGCCGGTCGAATCTGCCAAGATAGTCCGGTTGCTCCGGCGGGTTGCCGGGGTGCGGCACATCTTGACTTTTGAATCGTGTCTCCTCGTGAGTTCGCTTCGTGGTTGTGCATGTGTCCGCGCCGAACCAGGAGACCCGATCAGCTCGACGAACCCGTCGAGCGCCCCTAACCGCCAACGACCGAATCCCTTAGCGGGGAGTGTCGTGACGCATGTGAGAACATCGCGACACGCCCGACCGCGGGGGTGGGCCGCACGGTGAAGGGTGAGGAACGGCGGGGTGAGTCCACCAGGGACGCACGTCGAGAATCCAACTGCACGCGGTGCCGATCGATGCGAGTCGAGCCGGCAACTATTCGAACGAAGGACGAGAGAGACCTATGGCGGGACAGAAGATCCGCATCAGGCTCAAGGCCTACGACCACGAGGTGATCGACACCTCGGCGCGGAAGATCGTGGACACGGTCACCCGGACGGGTGCCCAGGTCGCCGGCCCAGTGCCGTTGCCGACCGAGAAGAACGTCTACGTCGTGATCCGTTCGCCCCACAAGTACAAGGACTCCCGCGAGCACTTCGAGATGCGCACCCACAAGCGCCTCATCGACATCATCGATCCCACGCCCAAGACCGTCGACTCGCTGATGCGGCTTGACCTGCCGGCCGGCGTCGACATCGAGATCAAGCTCTAGTCGGGAACGGAGACCAAGAGCCATGACTGTTGAACGCAACGTAAAGGGCCTGCTGGGCACCAAGCTCGGCATGACCCAGGTCTGGGACGACAACAACCGCGTCGTTCCGCTGACGGTGATCGCCGCCACCACCAACGTGGTGACCCAGGTGCGCCATCCCGAGACCGACGGCTACAACGCCATCCAGATCGGCTTCGGCGAGATCGAGGCCCGCAAGGTGAACCAGCCGCGCGCCGGACACCTCGCCAAGGCCGGTGTCACTCCGCGACGTCACCTCGCCGAGATTCGAACGGCCGACGCCGCGTCCTACACGCTCGGCCAAGAGCTCAGCCCCGAGTTGTTCGCTTCCGGCGACGTCATCGACGTGACCGGCACGAGCAAGGGCAAGGGCTTCGCCGGTGTCATGAAGCGGCATGGGTTCCATGGTGTCGGCGCCAGCCACGGTGCGCACCGCAACCACCGCAAGCCGGGCTCCATCGGCGCCTGCGCGACCCCCGGTCGCGTCTTCAAGGGCACTCGGATGGCCGGCCGGATGGGTTCGGACACGATCACCTTGCAGAACCTCACGGTGCACGCGATCGACGCCGACAAGGGTCTGATCTTCGTCAAGGGTGCCGTGCCCGGCCCCCGTGGCGGTCTCGTGATCCTGCGTTCGGCTGCCAAGAAGGAGGCCTGATTCCTGTGGCTACCAAGACTCTCAAGGTCGACCTGCCCGGGGCGGTCTTCGACGCACCGGTCAACGTCGCGCTGATCCACCAGGTCGTCGTTGCCCAGCAGGCAGCGGCGCGCCAGGGCTCGCACTCCACCAAGAACCGCGGCGAAGTCCGCGGTGGTGGCCGCAAGCCCTACAAGCAGAAGGGCACCGGTCGCGCCCGTCAGGGCTCGACCCGCGCGCCGCAGTTCGCCGGTGGTGGCTCCGTTCACGGACCCAAGCCGCGTAGCTATGACCAGCGCACTCCCAAGAAGATGAAGGCCGCCGCCTTGCGTGGCGCCCTCTCCGACCGGGCGCGCAATGGCCGTATCCACGTCGTCGAATCGCTGGTCAGCGGCGACAAGCCGTCGACCAAGACCGCGCTGGCTGCGCTCACCTCGCTGAGCGACCGCACCCGCTTCCTCGTCGTGCTCGAGCGCGCCGACGCCATCACCTGGTTGTCGCTGCGTAACGCACCCGAGGTGCACATCGTGGCCGTCGACCAACTCAACACCTATGACGTGCTCGCCTCCGACGACCTCGTCTTCACCCAGGGTTCCTACAACGCGTTCGTCGCGAAGGCCGTCGGCGGCTCCACCGCTGCCGCAGCGGCCCCGGTTGAGGCAGCTGAGGCCAAGGCTGAGAAGTCAGCGAAGGCCGAGAAGCCGGCGAAGGCTGAGAAGCCGGCGAAGGTCGACGAGCCCGCGGCGGAAGCCACCGAACCGGTCGCCGTCGCGGACGTAACTCAGGAGCAGGCCGCCGACGACAAGTCCGACCTGCCCGCTGGCGCCAAGGCTCCGCTCAAGAGCGGCAAGGCGCCGAAGGGCTACGACGTCAAGGGCAACGCCGGCTCTGGGCTCTACCACGAGCCGGACGGCCGCTGGTACGACGCCACCGAGGCGGAGTTCTGGTTCAAGTCTGCTGAGGACGCCGAGGCCGCTGGCTTCAAGCGTGCCGGTGGCGGTAGCGCTGCGGACGACGCCGCCGCCGATACAGGGGAGGCTGACAAGTGAGCACGCTGCACAGGGACCACCGCGACATTCTGATCGCGCCGGTGGTGTCGGAGAAGAGCTACGGCCTTCTCGACGCCAACAAGTACACCTTCATCGTCCGCCCGGACGCCAACAAGACCGAGATCAAGATCGCGGTCGAGAAGGTGTTCAACGTCAAGGTCACCTCGGTCAACACGATCAACCGCCAGGGCAAGTCTCGTCGAACCCGGTTCGGCATGGGACGTCGCGCGAGCACCAAGCGCGCCATTGTCTCGCTGGCAGAGGGCCACCGGATCGACATCTTCGGAGGACCGGTCTCCTGACCGGCCCGACGACGAACGAGAGCTAGAGGACGCAGGAACTCATGGCAATCCGCAAGTACAAGCCGACCACTCCGGGTCGTCGCGGTGCATCGGTCGCCGACTTTGTCGAGGTGACCCGCACGACGCCCGAGAAGTCGCTGACCCGCCCGCTGCCCAAGAAGGGTGGCCGCAACAACCAAGGCCGCATCACCACCCGGCACCAAGGTGGCGGTCACAAACGCGCCTACCGCCTCATCGACTTCCGTCGCTATGACAAGGACGGCGTTCCGGCCAAGGTCGCGCACATCGAATACGACCCCAACCGCACCGCGCGCATCGCGCTGCTGCACTACGTCGACGGCGAGAAGCGCTACATCGTTGCCCCCAAGGGACTCGAGCAGGGCATGGCCGTCGAGTCCGGCGTCGGTGCCGACATCAAGCCCGGCAACAACCTGCCGCTGCGCAACATCCCCGTCGGTACCACCGTGCACTGTGTCGAACTGCGGCCCGGCGGTGGCGCGAAGATCGCTCGTTCCGCCGGCATCAGCGCTCAGCTCGTCGCCAGGGAGGGCTCGCGCGCCACGCTGCGGATGCCTTCGGGCGAGATGCGGTTCGTCGACGTCCGCTGCCGCGCGACGGTGGGCGAGGTCGGCAACGCCGAGCAGTCCAACATCAACTGGGGCAAGGCCGGTCGGATGCGCTGGAAGGGCCGTCGCCCCACCGTTCGCGGTGTCGTCATGAACCCGGTCGATCACCCGCACGGTGGTGGAGAGGGCAAGACGTCCGGTGGACGTCACCCCGTCTCCCCGTGGGGTAAGGCCGAGGGGCGGACGCGCAAGCGCAAGTCCTCCGACTCCCAGATCATCCGTCGTCGCAAGTCCGGCAAGGGTAGGAAGTAACCGACATGCCTCGCAGCCTGAAGAAGGGCCCGTTCGTTGACGACCACCTGCAGAAGAAGGTGGACGCGGAGAACGACAAGGGCTCTCATAACGTCATCAAGACCTGGTCGCGTCGGTCGATGATCGTGCCCGACATGATCGGTCACACCATCGCCGTCCACGACGGCCGCAAGCACGTCCCGGTGTTTGTGACCGACTCCATGGTCGGCCACAAGCTTGGGGAGTTCGCCCCGACCCGCACCTACCGCGGGCACGTCAAGGAAGACCGGAAGGGGCGTCGCCGATGACTGCCACTGACCGAGTGCGCTCCAGCGCTCGCCGCGAGTCGCTGCTCGGCGACCAGCCGGGCGCCTTCGCGAGCGCACGTTTCGTGCGGATCACTCCGATGAAGGCGCGCCGGGTCGTCGACCTGGTCCGCGGAGTTCCGGTCGAGCAGGCGCGGGCCACGCTGGCCTTCGCCCCGCAGGCCGCAGCGCAGACCGTTTCCAAGGTGCTGGAGAGCGCCGTCGCCAACGCTGAGACCACCGAAGGTCTCGCCGCGGACGACCTGGTGATCTCCGTCGCGACGGTCGACGAGGGACCCACCATGAAGCGTTGGCGTCCACGTGCTCAGGGGCGCGCGACTCGCATCAACAAGCGCACCAGCCACATCACCCTCGTCGTCACGCCGGTTTCGGTCGATGTCGCAAGCAAGGCACGGAAGGGCGGTTCGAAGTAATGGGCCAGAAAATCAACCCCAATGGCTTCCGCCTGGGTATCTCCACGGACCACAAGAGCCGGTGGTACGCCGACCGCCTCTACAAGAGCTACGTCGGCGAGGACGTCGCGATCCGCAAGCTCCTGTCGAAGGGCATGGAGCGCGCGGGCATCAGCAAGGTCGAGATCGAGCGCACCCGTGACCGGGTTCGCGTCGACATCCACACCGCCCGTCCGGGCATCGTCATCGGTCGCCGCGGCGCCGAGGCCGATCGGATCCGTGGCGAGCTGGAGAAGCTGACCGGCAAGCAGGTGCAGCTGAACATCCTCGAGGTCAAGAACCCCGAGGTCGACGCGCAGTTGGTCGCTCAAGGTGTCGCCGAGCAGCTCAGTGGCCGGGTGCAGTTCCGCCGGGCCATGCGCAAGGCGATCCAGACCTCGATGCGGTCCGGCGCCAAGGGCATCCGAATCCAGTGTTCGGGCCGACTCAACGGCGCCGAGATGTCGCGCACCGAGTTCTACCGCGAGGGTCGCGTTCCGTTGCACACGCTGCGCGCCGACATCGACTACGGCTTCTACGAGGCCAAGACGACCTTCGGCCGGATCGGCGTGAAGGTCTGGATCTACAAGGGCGAGGTGCCCGCCACCCGCGCCGAGCGTCAGGCACAGGCCGCCGCTCGTGCCGGGGCTCCGGGCCGCTCCGGTCGGCCCACGCGCGGTAGCGACCGTCCGAGCCGTGGCTCGCGCGGTGACTCGCGTCCGCCGCGTACCGACGCGCCCGCCGAGGCCGCTGTCCCGGCGGGTGCGCCCGCCGAGGCTGCCCCGGTTGAGGCCGCTGCCACGGGCAAGGAGGGCTGAGAGACATGTTGATTCCCCGTCGCGTCAAGCACCGCAAGCAGCACCACCCCAAGCGGACCGGTGCGGCCAAGGGCGGAACGAAGCTCGCCTTCGGCGAGTTCGGCGTCCAGGCGATCGAGGGTCACTATGTGACCAACCGGCAGATCGAAGCCGCTCGTATCGCCATGACCCGGCACATCAAGCGTGGTGGAAAGGTGTGGATCAATATCTACCCCGACCGCCCGCTGACCAAGAAGCCGGCCGAGACCCGGATGGGTTCCGGTAAGGGTTCGCCCGAGTGGTGGATCGCCAACGTCAAGCCCGGTCGTGTCATGTTCGAACTGTCCGGCGTCACCGAAGACGTCGCTCGCGAGGCCATGCGCCGCGCGATGCACAAGCTTCCGATGAAGTGCCGGTTCATCACCCGCGAGGCAGGTGAATTCTGATGAGTACCAAAATCAGCTTGGCGCACGAGTTGAACGAACTCACCGACGTCGACTTGGAGGCCAAGCTCCGCGAGGCCAAGGAGGAGCTGTTCAACCTCCGATTCCAGGCCGCGACCGGTCAGTTGGAGAGCCATGGCCGTCTCCGCACGGTCAAGAAGGACATCGCCCGGATCTACACCGTGGTGCGCGAGCGTGAGCTCGGCATTCGCACCGCCCCGGACGCCAGTGAGAAGGAAGCGAGCGCATGAGCGAGCAAGCAGCCCCCGAGACGGGCGAGGTGCGCAACGCGCGCAAGACCCGTGAGGGCCTCGTCGTCAGCGACAAGATGGACAAGACGGTCGTGGTGACGGTCGAGGACCGTGTCAAGCACGCGCTCTACGGCAAGGTCCTGCGGCGCACGTCGCGCCTGAAGGCCCACGACGAGCAGAACGACTGCGGCGTCGGCGACCGGGTCCTGATCATGGAGACCCGCCCGTTGTCGGCGACCAAGCGCTGGCGCGTCGTTCGAATCCTCGAGCGCGCCAAGTAGTCGACGAAACAGACAACTAGCCCCGGCCCAGGTCGGGACGACCCAAGGTTCCCCAAGGCTTCGGTCAGACGAAGAACCAGGGTGACGAAGGAGAACTGGAATGATTCAGCAGGAGTCGCGACTCAAGGTCGCCGACAACACCGGTGCCAAGGAGATCTTGTGCATCCGGGTGCTCGGTGGCTCGGGTCGCCGCTATGCCGGCATCGGCGACGTCATCGTGGCGACCGTCAAGGACGCCATCCCCGGCGGCAACGTCAAAAAGGGTGATGTCGTGAAGGCCGTGATCGTGCGCACCGCC
Source organism: uncultured Actinomycetota bacterium (assembly GCA_963781605.1). Classification (GTDB taxonomy): domain Bacteria; phylum Actinomycetota; class Actinomycetes; order Propionibacteriales; family Nocardioidaceae; genus Nocardioides. Next base: position 700,860 of record CAWAGO010000005.1, on the reverse strand, counting down.
AAGGAGCGCCGCCGGTCCGATGGTTCCTACATCCGTTTCGACGAGAACGCCGCGGTGGTCCTCAAGAGCGACGGCGAGCCCCGTGGCACCCGCATCTTCGGCCCGGTCGGTCGTGAGCTGCGTGAGAAGAAGTTCATGAAGATCGTCTCGCTCGCTCCGGAGGTGCTCTGAGTCATGGGCAACGCGAAGAAGCCAGCAAAGAAGGCAACGTTGAACATCAAGAAGGGCGACACCGTCAAGGTGATCGCCGGCAAGGACAGGGGTGCCCAGGGCAAGGTGATCCAGGTGCTCCGTGCGGAGCAGCGGGTCATCGTCGAGGGCGTCAACCGAATCAAGAAGCACACCAAGGTGGTCAACACCGGCGACCGCAGCGGCAACACCGGCGGCATCATCACCGCCGAGGCGCCGATTCACGTCTCCAACGTGATGCTGGTCGAGGGTGACGGCGTCACCCGCATCGGGTTCCGTCGCGAGCAGGTCACCAAGCGCCGCTCTGACGGGTCCACCTACGCCGCCGAGCGCAGCGTACGGATCTCGCGCAAGACCGGGAAGGACATCTGATGGCAGACACCGACACCGCAACCACGGACTACAGCGGTCCGCGCCTCAAGGCGCGCTACCACGCTGAAATCGCGCCGGCCCTGCGTGAAGAGTTCGACTACGCCAACGTCATGCAGATCCCCGGACTGGTCAAGGTCGTGGTCAACATGGGTGTGGGCGAGGCGGCTCGCGACTCCAAGCTGATCGAGGGCGCGGTTCGCGACCTCACCGTCATCACCGGCCAGAAGCCGATGGTCACCAAGGCCCGCAAGTCGATCGCCCAGTTCAAGTTGCGCGAGGGGATGCCGATCGGCGCCCACGTGACGCTTCGCGGCGACCGGATGTGGGAGTTCATGGACCGTCTGCTGAGCCTGGCTCTGCCCCGGATCCGCGACTTCCGCGGGTTGTCGCCCAAGCAGTTCGACGGACGCGGCAACTACACCTTCGGTCTGACCGAGCAGGTGATGTTCCACGAGATCGATCAGGACCGGATCGACCGCTCGCGCGGCATGGACATCACGGTCGTGACCACAGCCACCAACGACGACGAGGGCCGGGCGCTGCTGAAGCAGCTGGGCTTCCCGTTCAAGGAGAACTGACATGGCGAAGACTGCGCTGAGAGTCAAGGCGGCCCGCAAGCCCAAGTTCAAGGTGCGCGGCTATACCCGCTGCCAGCGATGCGGGCGCCCGCGCTCGGTCTACCGCAAGTTCGGCCTGTGCCGGATCTGTCTGCGAGAGATGGCGCATCGCGGCGAGCTGCCCGGCGTGACCAAGTCCTCGTGGTGACCCGCGGGGGGCTCCGCCTCCCGTGCACCCTCAACCGACAATTCCTCGACGTCAACAAACGATCGCTGCAGGTCGGCTCCGAGATGCGGAGCCGATACCACGGTGGAGAAAGGGCCTCCCGGCCATGACAATGACTGACCCGATCGCAGACATGCTCACGCGTCTGCGCAACGCCAACCAGGCGTACCACGACGAGGTAGCGATGCCTTACAGCAAGCTGAAGCAGGGCGTCGCCGACATCCTCAAGCAAGAGGGCTACATCACTGGCTACGACGTGACCGACAATGTGGCCGCCGACGGTTCCCCTGCTGTGGGCAAGACGCTGACGATCACCTTGAAGTACGGCCGCACCCGCGAGCGTTCGCTCGCCGGCGTGCGCCGGATCAGCAAGCCCGGCTTGCGGGTCTACGCCAAGCACACGCATCTGCCCAGGGTGCTGGGCGGGCTCGGGGTGGCGATCATCTCGACCAGCCAAGGTCTGTTGACCGACCGCCAGGCCAACCAGAAGGGCGTGGGTGGGGAAGTCCTCGCCTACGTCTGGTAATCGACGAGTACGCGAAGGAGACGAGAAAAGCATGTCGCGCATTGGCAAGCTCCCCATCGCGGTCCCGTCCGGCGTGGACGTCGCGATCGACGAGCGGTTGGTGACCGTCAAGGGCCCCAAGGGCACCCTGTCCCACTCCGTCGTCACCCCGATCACTGTCGAGCGGGTCGACGACGGCCAACTGGAGGTCAAGCGGCCCGATGACGAGCGCGAGAGCCGCTCGCTGCACGGGCTGACCCGCACCCTGATCAACAACATGGTCGTCGGAGTCACCGAAGGCTACGAGAAGAAGCTCGAGATCGTCGGCGTGGGTTACCGCGTCCTGCCGAAGGGCCCCACCCAGCTGGAGTTCCAGCTTGGCTACAGCCACTCGATCACGTTCAACGCTCCGGAGGGCATCACCTTCACGGTGGACGGCCCCACGAAGCTCGGCGTCCAGGGCATCGACAAGCAATTGGTCGGCGAGGTCGCAGCAAACATCCGCAAGCTGCGCAAGCCCGAGCCCTACAAGGGCAAGGGTGTTCGTTACGCCGGCGAGCACGTCCGCCGCAAGGTCGGAAAGGCTGGTAAGTAGCTCATGGCTATCTCGCTGAAGCAGCACAAGCACACCGCCACCCGGGTTCGTTCCCGGTTGCGGCGGCAGATTCGAGGCCGCAAGAAGGTCTCCGGTACGAGTGAGCGTCCGCGCCTGGTGGTGACCCGCAGCACCAAGCACATCACGGTGCAGATGGTCGACGACCTGGTCGGCAAGACGCTGGTTTCTGCCTCCACGATGGAGGCCGACCTGCGCTCCTTCGACGGCGACAAGACCGCCAAGGCCAAGCGCGTCGGCGAACTCGTCGCGGAGCGGGCCAAGGCCACGGGCGTGTCGACGGTTGTGTTCGACCGCGCCGGCAACAAGTACCAGGGCCGGATCGCGGCCCTGGCCGATGGCGCCCGTGAGGGCGGCTTGACCTTCTGATCGCTGCCACACCACATCGTTTCACCAGACAAGGGAGTAGAGACTCATGAGCGGAGCCCAGCGCGGACAGCGCACCGGTGGCGACCGCACCTCCGACCGTCGCAATCGCGACGATCGTCGGGGAGGCGCTGATAAGACCGCCTATGTCGAGCGGGTCGTCGCGATCAACCGGGTTGCCAAGGTCGTCAAGGGTGGTCGCCGGTTCAGCTTCACCGCACTCGTTGTCGTCGGTGACGGCGACGGATTGGTCGGTGTCGGCTACGGCAAGGCCAAGGAGGTGCCGGCCGCCATCGCCAAGGGGGTGGAGGAGGCCAAGAAGTCCTTCTTCAAGGTCCCTCGGGTCCAGGGCACCATCCCGCACCCGGTCCAGGGCGAGAAAGCTGCCGGCGTGGTCATGCTGCGTCCGGCTGCACCTGGTACCGGTGTGATCGCCGGTGGCCCGGTGCGTGCGGTCTTGGAGTGCGCCGGCATCCACGACGTGCTGAGCAAGTCGCTCGGATCGTCCAACCAGATCAACATCGTGCACGCCACCGTCGCTGCCCTGCAGATGCTCGAAGAGCCCGAAGCGGTGGCCGCTCGTCGCGGACTGCGCGTCGAGGACGTGGCCCCGCGCGCTCTGCTCAAGGCGAAGGCCGAGGAGTCTGAGGCGGTGGGTTCGTGATGGCACAGTTGAAGGTGCAGCAGCACAAGTCAGGCATCGGCTGCAAAGCCAACCAGCGCGAGACCTTGCGCAGCCTTGGTCTCAAGCGCATCGGCGATGTGGTCGTCAAGGAGGACCGCCCCGAGATTCGGGGAATGGTCCAGACCGTCCGGCACTTGGTGACGGTCGAGGAGGTGGAGTGAGATGACACTCAAACTGCATCACTTGCGTCCCGCGGCGGGCGCCAAGACGGCCAAGACGCGAGTCGGCCGTGGTGAGGCGTCCAAGGGCAAGACCGCCGGGCGTGGAACCAAGGGCACCAAGGCTCGCTACCAGGTCCCGGCCGCCTTCGAGGGTGGCCAGATGCCGATCCACATGCGGCTCCCGAAGCTCAAGGGCTTCCGGAACCCGTTCAAGGTGGAGTTCCAGGTGGTCAACCTCGACAAACTGGGCGAACTCTTCCCTGATGGCGGCGTCGTCGACGTGGCGGCTCTGGTCGCCAAGGGCGCGGTTCGCAAGAACCAGCCGGTCAAGGTGCTCGGCACCGGCGACATCAGTGTGGCCGTCCAGGTGAGCGCCAACGCGTTCTCTGGCTCGGCGAAGACAAAGATCGAAGCCGCCGGAGGGTCCATCTCCGTCGTCTGAGCCAGCGTTGCCGCTGCGGCTCCAGGGCGCGCCCACCCCATGCACGTGGGCGGGTCGCGCCCTTCGCCGTTCACTGCCCGCCGATCGGGTCGGTGGGGCTCTGCCTGTTAGGCTTCCAGCGGCCCAAATGGAGGCTCTGAACTACCCGTAGGAAAGAGGAACTCGTGCTCGGCGCCTTCGCCAATGCCTTCCGGACCCCGGACCTCAGGCGCAAGCTGTTGTTCGTCTTGCTCATCGTCGCCGTCTTCCGGCTGGGGTCCCAGGTCCCGGCGCCCGGGGTCGATGTCCGCAACGTGCAGAGCTGTCTCAACAACCTGGACAACTCCGGGGTCTACGGACTGATCAACCTCTTCTCCGGCGGCGCGCTGCTCCAGCTGACCATCTTCGCGCTGGGGATCATGCCCTACATCACCGCCAGCATCATCTTGCAGTTGCTCGTCGTGGTCATTCCACGGCTCGAAGCTCTCAAGAAGGAGGGCCAGCAGGGGCAGACCAAGATCACCCAATACACCCGCTACCTCACGCTGGGGCTGGCCGTGCTCCAGGCCTCGGGCATCGTCGCCCTGGCCCGCTCGGGTCAGTTGATCCAGGGCTGTACCCAGGACCTGCTGGTCAGCGACTCCGTAGCCACCTTCGGCGTCATGGTGCTGACGATGGTCGCGGGCACCGCCGTGATCATGTGGCTGGGCGAGCTGATCACCGAGCGCGGTATCGGTAACGGCATGTCGATCATGATCTTCACCCAGGTCGTGGCGACCTTCCCCTCCAGCCTTTGGGCGGTGCAGAAGGGGCAGGGCTGGTGGGTCTTCGGCATCGTGATGGTGATCGGGCTGATGTTGGTGGCCGGCGTCATCTTCATCGAGCAGGCCCAGCGACGAATCCCCGTGCAGTACGCCCGTCGGATGGTCGGGCGCAAGATGTTCGGCGGCTCATCGACCTACATTCCACTCAAGGTCAACCAGGCCGGCATCATCCCGGTGATCTTCGCGTCCTCGTTGCTCTACCTTCCCGCGATGGTCGTTCAGTTCAACGCCGCCAACGACTCGGTCTGGGTCCGCTTCCTCAACGACTACTTCGTGCAGGGTGACCACCCTCTCTACATGGCCGTCTACTTCGGCATGATCATCTTCTTCACCTACTTCTACGTCTCGATCACCTTCAACCCTGAAGAGGTGGCGGACAACATGAAGAAGTACGGCGGCTTCATCCCCGGGATCCGGGCGGGCAAGCCGACCGAGGAGTACCTGTCCTATGTTCTGTCCCGCATCACTCTGCCCGGTGCGCTCTATCTGGGTCTGATTGCGCTGATCCCGCTGGTCGCTTTCGCGTTGATCAACGCCAACCAGAACTTCCCCTTCGGCGGGACCTCGGTCCTGATCATGGTCGGTGTCGCCCTCGACACCGTGAAGCAGATCGAGAGCCAGCTCCAGCAGCGCAACTATGAAGGGTTCCTCCGCTGATATGCGTCTCATCATCATGGGTCCGCCCGGTGCCGGTAAGGGCACCCAGGCGACGTTCATCGCCAACCGCTACTCGATTCCCGCCGTCTCCACCGGCGACATCTTCCGCGCCAACGTCTCGCAGGGCACCGAGCTTGGAATCGAGGCCAAGCGCTACATGGATGCCGGCGAATACGTCCCCGACGAGGTCACCAACAAGATGGTGCGGGCTCGGATCGCCGAGGACGACGCCAGTGGCGGCTTCCTGCTCGATGGCTATCCCCGCACGGTCGCTCAGGTCGATGAACTCGACGAGATGATCAGCGCGACCGGTCACAGCCTCGACGGCGTCGTGGTGTTGACCGTCGATGACGAAGCGATCGTCCAGCGACTCCTCCAGCGGGCCGAGATCGAGGGTCGTGCCGACGACACCGAAGAGGTGATCCGCAGGCGTCAGGAGGTCTACGCAGAGCACACCGCACCGCTGATCAACGTCTATCGTTCGCGCGGGAAGCTCGTCGAAGTCGATGGCATGGGCGAGGTCGAGGCCGTTACCGAGCGCATCATGGCCGCTGTCGCCACCCTGCACGAGAGCTGAGCGGAGTTGCGTCTTCGCGACCGCGGGATCCAGATCAAAACGCCCGCACAGATCGACGCGATGCGGGTAGCTGGACTGGTGGTCGGGGAGACCCTGGAGGTGCTGCGGGAGGCTGCGCGCCCGGGGGTGACCACTCTCGAGCTCGACGCGGTGGCCGAGGACTCGATCCGCTCCCGCGGCGGCATCCCTTCCTTCAAGGGGTACTCCCACCCGCCCTACCCGGCCTCGATCTGCGCCTCGGTCAACGACGAGGTCGTGCATGGCATTCCTGGTGGGCGTGTGCTCGGTGATGGCGACGTCATCTCCATCGACTGCGGTGCCATCGTCGACGGCTGGCACGGCGATGCCGCGGTCACCATCGCCGTCGGTGAGGTCACTGCGGAGGTGCGCGAGCTGATGCGGGTCACCGAGGAGTCCCTGTGGCGAGGCATCGGCGCCGCCCGCCTCGGTGGACGGGTCAGTGACATCTCCCACGCGATCGAGACGTACGTTCGCGGTGAGGGCGCGTACGGCATCCTCGAGGACTACACGGGCCACGGCATCGGCACCGAGATGCACCAGCCGCCCAACGTTCCCAACTACGGCCGTGCCGGACGCGGGCCAAAGCTCGAACGAGGGCTCGCGCTGGCAGTGGAGCCGATGCTCACCTTGGGCACCCAGGAGACCGACCTGCTCGACGACGAGTGGACGGTGGTCACCGCCGACGGCTCGATGGCTGCGCACTACGAGCACACCTTCACCTTGACTCCCCAGGGAGCCTGGGTGTTGACGGCGATCGACGGGGGCGAGGCACGCCTCGCCGCGATGGATCTGCCCTTCGGCGGCCACTGACATGGACGTGGCCCCCTGGGTCTGGTGGATCACGCTGACCTTGACGGCTGTGATCTTCGCGTTCGATCTCGCGGTGGTGGGGCGGCGTCCGCACGAGCCGAGCCTGCGCGAATGCACCACCTACTTGTCGATCTATGTGGGAATGGCAGTGGCCTTCGGGCTCGGGGTGTGGGCGGTCGCCGGCGGCCGCTACGGGGGCGAATTCTTCGCAGGATGGCTGACGGAGTACTCCCTGTCGGTCGACAACCTGTTCATCTTCATCGTGATCATGGGCAAGTTCGCCGTCCCTCGCGCGCTGCAGCAGTACGCCCTGATGATCGGAATCGTGATGGCGCTCGTGCTGCGCGGGCTCTTTATCGGCGCGGGTGCGGCCGCGATCGAGAACTTCTCGTGGGTGTTCTATCTGTTCGGGCTGTTCCTGCTCTACACGGCCGCGAAACTCGTCCTTGAGGGGCCGGAGGGCGACGACGAGTACGAAGAGAACCGCCTGGTCGCCTGGGTCGAGAAGCGCTTCCCCGCCACCCAGCAGTGGCACGGCCGCGCGCTGCTGACCACGGAGGCGGGCAGGCGGGTGATCACGCCGATGTTCATTGTGATCCTCACCCTCGGCACGACCGACCTGCTCTTCGCGCTCGACTCGATCCCGGCGATCTATGGGCTGACCCGTGAGCCCTACCTCGTGCTGACCGCCAACATCTTCGCGTTGATGGGACTGCGTCAGCTCTACTTCCTCATCGGCGGACTCCTTGAGCGGCTGATCTATCTCGCCTACGGGTTGTCGTTCCTGCTGGCGTTCATCGGGGTGAAGTTGATCCTGCACGCCATGCACGAGAACGAACTCGGTTTCGTCAACGGTGGGCAGCCGATCGGGTGGGCCCCCGAGATCCCGATCTGGGTGTCTCTCGCGGTGATCATCGGCACGCTCGCGGTGACCGCGGTCGCCTCGCTGGTCGTGTCCCGGCTGATGACTGCGAGGGAGCGCGACCTCGCGACGGGCCCGCGCCGCGACTGGCAGGACGACTGACCGCATGTGCCCGATTAGGGATCGGCGGCGTCTTTTGCCTAAACTGGTGTGTCGGCCCAACGTGGGCTGTGTCGTGGCGCCTTGCGGCTGCCTGGAATCACCTCCAACGGCTCCTGTCACAGGACCTTTGGTGTGCCCGGGAGAGGGGTCCGACCAGCGCGACGAGGTCCACCGTAGCTCGCTGCGGAGGTTCCCGGGTCGATCAGCACCACACCGAGATGACAGATACAGATCAACAGATTGCGGAGGACATGCCGAAGAAAGAAGGCGTGATCGAGATCGAGGGCACCGTCGTGGAGGCCCTTCCGAATGCCATGTTCCGCGTCGAGCTGAGCAATGGCCATAAGGTTCTCGCCCACATCAGCGGCAAGATGCGGCAGCACTACATCCGGATCCTCCCTGAGGACCGGGTTGTTGTGGAGCTGTCGCCCTACGACCTTGCCCGCGGTCGCATCGTCTATCGGTACAAGTAGCACACAGGGGCTCCGCCCCCGTGGACCCCTGGTAACACACGGGGGTCGAGACCAGCCGAACGACTTCTAGAAAGGGCTGACATGAAGGTCAACCCGAGCGTCAAGCCGATCTGTGACAAGTGCAAGGTGATTCGTCGCCACGGCCGAGTCATGGTGATCTGCGAGAACCCTCGCCACAAGCAGCGCCAGGGCTGAGGACCTCCCTCGTGGAGCTCGGTCCTACTGAAGTGAAGATCAACCCCAACTGAATAACTGGCTACGTGATCGCATAGCCGTCACCCTGACGGCGAAACACCTCCGGAGCGGATGGCCGGAGCTCGCGAATCGATACTGAAGCGCGAGAAGCATCACGCCCACACCACCGTGAATCGAAAAGGAAACTCACCACATGGCACGCCTCGTTGGTGTCGACCTCCCGCGTGACAAGCGCGTCGAGATCGCACTTACCTACATCTACGGCATCGGCCGTACTCGCTCCCAGCAACTGCTGGCAGCCACCGGGATCAATCCCGACGTCCGCGTCCACCAGTTGGGCGACGAGGAGCTGGTCAAGCTCCGTGACGCGATCGAAGCCAACTTCAAGATCGAAGGTGACCTCCGCCGCGAGGTCCAGGCCGACATCCGCCGCAAGATCGAGATCGGCAGCTACCAAGGTCGCCGCCACCGCCAGGGCCTCCCGGTCCGCGGGCAGCGCACCAAGACCAACGCTCGCACCCGCAAGGGTCCCAAGCGCACGGTTGCCGGCAAGAAGAAGGCGAAGTGATCCAGCGCGTCCAGCGCTGATCGTCGTCACCGAGATCGTTTCCAGACCAGAACCTCAGGAGAAACTGCATGCCTCCCAAGAGCCGTCAGGCTGCGGGCGCCAAGAAGGTGCGTCGCAAGGAGAAGAAAAACGTCGCTCAGGGCGAAGCCCATATCAAGAGCACGTTCAACAACACCATCGTCACGATCACCGACCCCACCGGCGCGGTGATCTCGTGGGCCTCGGCCGGCACCGTCGGCTTCAAGGGCTCGCGCAAGTCCACGCCGTACGCCGCCCAGATGGCCGCCGAGGCGGCGGGGCGCCGAGCCATGGATCACGGGATGAAGAAGATCGACGTCTTCGTCAAGGGCCCCGGTTCGGGCCGCGAGACCGCGATCCGTTCGCTGGGTGCCATCGGCCTCGAGGTCGGCACCATCCAGGACGTCACCCCCACCCCCCACAACGGTGCCCGCCCGCCCAAGCGCCGGCGCGTCTGACCCGAGACCAGAACAGGAGACTTTGACCAATGGCCCGTTACACCGGTCCCATGACCAAGAAGTCGCGCCGTCTCGGTGTCGACCTCGTCGGAGGCGACGCTGCATTCGAGCGTCGTCCCTACCCGCCCGGCCAGCACGGCCGGGGCCGGATCAAGGAGAGCGAGTATCTCCTCCAGCTTCGTGAGAAGCAGAAGGCCCGCATCTCCTACGGCGTCTTGGAGAAGCAGTTCCACAACTACTACGAAGAGGCGTCGCGTCGCCAGGGCAAGACCGGCGACAACCTCCTCCAGTTGCTGGAATGCCGCCTCGACAACGTCGTCTACCGCGCCGGGTTCGCTCGGACTCGCCGCGCCGCCCGGCAACTGGTGGTGCACGGTCACTTCTTGGTGAACGGCAAGAAGGTCAACATCCCGTCCTACCAGGTGTCGGCTCACGACATCATCGACGTGCGGGAGAAGTCCTTGGAGATGACGCCGTTCATCGTCGCGCGAGAGACCCATGGCGAGCGTGTCGTTCCGGCGTGGCTCGAGGCCATCCCGACTCGCATGCGCATCCTGGTACACCAGGTCCCCGTGCGTGCGCAGATCGACGTGCCGGTCCAAGAGCAGCTGATCGTCGAGTACTACTCCAAGAAGTAAGCCACGGGGGCCTTCGCCCCCGTGAACCCTCCACTGGCGGTGTGCCCTCAGGGGCATCATCCAGTGGGCTACCACCCCATCAACATCGGCAGTCTGAGTCCTTCAAATAGTGGTCGGGCTCGGAAAGGAATAAACAGTGCTCATCGCTCAGCGTCCGACCCTGTCGGAAGACGTCGTCGGCGAGTTCCGCTCGCGGTTCGTTATCGAGCCGCTGGAACCCGGCTTCGGTTACACGCTCGGCAACTCGCTGCGTCGAACCCTGCTCTCGTCGATTCCCGGCGCGGCAGTGACCAGCATCAAGATCGATTCCGTCCTCCACGAGTTCTCGACGATCGAGGGCGTCAAGGAAGACGTGACTGAGATCATCCTCAACCTCAAGGGTCTCGTCGTCTCCTCCGAGCACGACGAGCCGGTCACCATGTACCTGCGCAAGTCCGGTGCAGGTGACGTGACCGCAGCTGACATCGCGCCGCCGGCCGGTGTCGAAGTGCACAACTCCGACCTCAAGATCGCCACGCTGTCCGACAAGGGCAAGCTCGAGATGGAACTCGTCGTCGAGCGCGGGCGTGGCTATGTCTCGTCGGTTCAGAACAAGGGTGCCGACAACGAGATCGGCCGGATGCCGGTCGACTCGATCTACAGCCCTGTGCTGAAGGTGACCTACAAGGTCGAGGCGACCCGAGTCGAGCAGCGCACCGACTTCGACAAGCTCGTCATCGACGTCGAGACCAAGCCCTCGATGCGCCCGCGTGACTCGATCGCCTCGGCCGGCAAGACGCTGGTCGAACTGTTCGGTCTCGCAAGGGAGCTCAACGTCGAGGCCGAAGGAATCGATATCGGCCCGTCGCCGGTCGACGAGCAGCTGGCGGCAGATCTTGCCCTGCCGGTCGAAGACCTGCAGCTGACCGTCCGGTCCTACAACTGCCTCAAGCGCGAGGGCATCCACACCGTGGGTGAGCTCATCGGTCGCTCGGAGCAGGATCTGCTCGACATTCGCAACTTCGGCGCGAAGTCGATCGACGAGGTCAAGGCCAAGCTCGTCGAGATGGGTCTGTCGCTCAAGGACTCGGGCCCCGGCTTCGACCCGCACGTCGCGCTCGCGGCCTACGGCGATGACGACGACGACGCGTTCGTCGAGGACGAGCAGTACTGATCCCTCCGGTGGTCTCGTCCGCCGAGACCACCTCCGAACGAAACATCTACCCCGGTACCTGACACGGCCTGGGAGAAACGAGAGAACCAATGCCTACCCCGAAGAAGGGTGCTCGCCTCGGCGGCAGCCCGGCGCACCAGCGCCTCATCCTCGCGAATCTCGCCACGGCGCTTTTCGAGCACGGCCGGATCACGACGACAGAGGCCCGGGCACGCACCCTGCGCCCGGTTGCGGAGAAGCTGATCACCAAGGCCAAGAAGGCCGAACTGGGCACGGTGGAGAGCCTTCACCAACGCCGCGAGGTGCTCAAGACGATCCGCGACAAGTCGATCGTGCACCAGCTGTTCACCGAGATCGGTCCGTCGTTCGCCGATCGTCCGGGCGGCTACACCCGCATCACGAAGATAGGCAACCGGAAGGGCGACAACGCACCCATGGCCGTGATCGAACTGGTCACGGAGCCCTACGCGCCCAAGACGCGGACGGCCAAGCCGGCAGCAAAGACGGTCGCCCCGGCGCCCGTGCCGGCCCAGGAGTCGGATGAGACAGATGTCGCTGTCGTTGCCGACCCGGTCGAACCGGCCGCGGAGGACGCCGGCATCGCCAGCTTCGCCGACGTCGATGGCGCAGCTGACCTTGCTGAGGAGACCGAGGGCGGGACGGCTGGCAAGTGGGCCGGATCGCACGCGCTCCTCGAGGACGCCTCTGTGGCACCGGAAGGGTTCCCGATCAAGGGCAATGAGGGCTCGATGAAGTATCACGAGCCCGACGGCCAGTGGTATGAGCAGACGGTCGCCGAGGTGTGGTTCGACACCGCGGAGTCCGCCGAGGCCGCCGGCTTCAGCAAGGCCGGTTCCTGACCACTCGCATTGCGTCGCTATCAGCGGCCCGCCACCCGGATCGGGTGGCGGGCCGTTGCTGTCTGGGGCGAGGATGGCCCTCACGCGGGAGGAGGTCGGATGAAGACGATCGGATTGCTCGGTGGCATGAGCTGGGAGAGTTCGATTGAGTATGAGCGGCTGATCAACGAGGGCGTCCGGGCACGACTCGGCGGGCTGGCGTCCGCGGACCTGGTGATCCGCAGCTACGACTTCTCCCGGATCGAGCGCCTGCAGACCGCGGGTGATTGGGCGGCCGCGGGCGACCTGCTGGCTGCTGACGCACGACTGCTGGAGCACGCGGGAGCGGAGATCATCGTCTTGTGCACCAATACGATGCACAAGGTCGCTCCGCAGATCGAGGACGCGATCGGGGTGCGTTTCCTGCATCTTGCCGACGCGACCGCGGACGCGGTGCTGCGACGAGGCCTGACCAGGGTGGGCCTGTTGGGGACCCGCTTCACGATGGAGCAGGAGTTCTATCGCGATCGGCTCGGCGGCTGCTGGGCTGGAGGTGATGGTGCCCGACGAACCCGACCGCGCCGTGATCCACGAGGTGATCTACGACGAACTCGTGCGCGGCGACGTGCGGGTGGAGTCGCGGGCGGCCTACCTGGCTGTGATCGACCGGCTCCGCGAGCGGGGCGCCGAAGGCATCATCGCGGGGTGCACGGAGATCGAGTTGTTGGTGACCGAGGCGGACCTCTCGTTGCCGTACTTCCCCACGGCACGCCTCCATGCCGACGCCGCCGTCCGCGCGGCCCTAGGCGAGCCGCGGACCCCACCCACCCCACTCGCCCCTGCCTGAGGGGAAAACCGGCGTGGTTGGGGTGAAATTTCACCCCAACCACGCCGGTTTCCCCGGATATCCGGGGAAACCGACATCCGGCCCCGGCGGACGCCGGATAGCGCTGAGGGGGCGGGGTGCGATAGCAAGGCGGTATGCAAGAAGTGGTCCTGGTGGTGGGTGAGGCGCTGGTCGACGTCGTCCAGCGGTCCGACGGGTCGGTGGAGGAGTTCGCCGGAGGAAGCGCGGCCAACGTCGCGGTGGCGCTATCGCGGCTCGAGCGACCGGTGCGGTTTGCCACCGCGTTCACCGCGGACCGCTATGGCGAGATCCTGTCGCGGCACCTGGCGACCTCGGGCGTGATCCTGGCCAGCGACCCGAGTGCCATCGACCGCACGGCATCCGCGGTGGCCACGATCGCGGCGGACGGCTCGGCCTCCTACGAGTTCGACATCGAGTGGCGGCTCAACCAACCCGGCATCGACGACATCGACTTGGTCGTGGTGCACACGTCGTCGATCGCGGCCGTTCTCGCGCCGGGGTGCGACGACGTCGCTCGGCTGCTCGCGGACGTACGAGGTCGGGCCATCGTGTCGTACGACGTCAACGCCCGACCCTCCATCACCGGCACCGGACCCGAGGTGGTGGCGGCCGTCGAGCGCATCGCCGCGCTCTCCGACGTCGTCAAGGCAAGCGACGAAGACCTCGACGCGCTGTATCCGGGTCTCTCGCTGGAAGAGGCGGCGCGGGTTCTGCTGGCGACCGGTCCCGCTGCGGTGCTGGTGACCCGCGGTGGCGAGGGAGCGCTCTGGGTCGCCAAGAACACCTCTGGCGAGGTCCCTTCGATGAAGGTGACCGTCGCCGACACCATCGGTGCGGGCGACACCTTCGGAGCCGCGACCATCGACGCGCTGTGGAGCCGCCGGCTCGTGGGAGCGGCCGCCCGCGAACGGTTGGCCGACTTGCCGGCCGATGAGTGGCGGGAGATTGTCGCGTATGCGGCGTCGGTCGCCGCCATCACCGTGTCGCGACCGGGCGCGGATCCGCCCCACCGCCACGAACTCGGCTGAGCGGTCGCTCGTCAGCGCCTGCGTCCGGTGGCCAGGAGGTACTCCCACTCCATGGTGCCACCGCCGAGGTCGAAGCTCTCCGCCAACTCGACAAGCGCGTCGTCGAGCGCTGCCGTGCGCTCAGGGTCGTCGGCCAGAGAGCGGTAGACCGCGATCGTAGGGCCGTACCGTGCCTTGAAGTAGTCGCGGAACGCCACCGCGGATTCGAAGCGGGTGACGCGCAGGTGCTGCCGGCGCAGATCGAAATCGTCGACTTGGTCGCCGAGCAGGCCGTGCAGGTGTCCTTCGTCGCCCCACAGCGGGGGCGGCAGTGCCCCGGGCGGTGGCGGCGGGGCGAACGGTTTCATGGCGGCGAACATCTGCCCGATGAAGCCGTCGGGGGTCCAGTTGATCAGGCCGATCCGGCCACCGGGGCGGCACACCCGGGCGAGTTCGTTGGCTGCTGCTGCGTGGATCGGCGCGAACATGATGCCCACGCAGGACACCACGACGTCGAACGCCGCGTCGCTGTAGTGCAACTGTTCCGCGTCGGCGACCTCCCACGTCAGGTTTCCGGCCTCGGGCCCGGCCCGGCGACGCCCTTCGTCGAGCAACTCGGGGGTGAGATCGGAGGCGGTGACGGTGGCGCCGACCTGCGCTGCGGGAACCGCTACGGTGCCCGAGCCGGCGGCGATGTCGAGCATCACATCGCCAGCCGAGACCCCGGCGGCTCCGACCAGGACCGGCCCTAGCGGAGCGACGATGTCGGCCGCCACGGTCGGATAGTCCCCGAGAGCCCAAACGGCCCGGTGTGCGTCCTTCACTGCCTGGGGGGCAGGTGCGATGGTGCCGGCGGGTGAGGTCATGACGTCTCCTGGTGGTCTCCTGGTGGTGCGGGTGGTTCCCACCGTGCTGGTGTCCGCGCATTCCATCCAGTCCTCGATCTGAACCGAAGGAGTTCACGATCTGTACTAGCGAGTCGCGGCGGAAGGAGGGTTCACTGGGCAGGTGGCTGCGCGCGGCATCGGGAGGGTTGCCTATGTCGACCTATAACCAGTACTGCCCCATCGCCAAGGCGATGGAGCTTCTCGACGAGCGCTGGACGCTGTTGGTCGTGCGCGAGTTGTTGCTCGGCAGTCGGCACTTCAACGAACTCAGGCGGGGGGTCCCGCGGATGTCGCCCGCGTTGCTCTCGAAACGGCTCAAACACCTCGAGCGCGCCAACATCGTGCGACGCACCGAGGTCGGGGGGCGCAGCGCCTACGACCTCACCCCTCAAGGGGAGGAACTGCGCCAGATCGTGGAGAGCCTCGGGGTGTGGGGAGTGCGATGGGTAACTCAGTTGGGCGATGAAGACCTCGACCCCCACCTGCTGATGTGGGACCTGCGCCGTACCATCCCTGCGCACTCGTGGCCCGCCGGGCGCACGGTGATCGCCTTCGTCTTCTCGGATGTGGCGAGCCGGGCCAGTCGCTGGTGGCTGTGCGTGGAGAGCGGCGCGGTCGACCTGTGTGACTACGACCCCGGGTTCGACATCGATGCCACCGTGACCGCGAGCCTTCGGGCATTGACCCAGGTGTGGCGCGGCGACCAGCCCTGGAGGACCGCGCTGAAGAGCGGCTCGGTGCTCATGGAAGGGCCTGCCCTGCTCACTCGTCGGCTGCCCGATCTCATCGGGTCATCGAGTCTGGCCACGGTGCCGCGTCCGGCCTAGCAGGTGCTCGTCCCTACGATGTGGAGGTGCGGATCCGGATCGACCTGGCCTACGACGGCGGCGACTTCCATGGCTGGGCGGCGCAACCGGGGCTGCGCACGGTCCAGGGCGAGTTCGAGGCGGCGCTCGGCATCGCCCTTCGAAGGTCCGACGTATCGGTTACCTGCGCCGGCAGAACCGATGCAGGGGTGCACGCTCGGGGTCAGGTCGCTCACGTCGACCTGCCCGACGAGTCGATGGCCGGCATCGGTCGGGGTCCCGGGTCCGCGATGGACAACCTTGTCCGGCGGCTCAACGGACTACTCCCCGCCGAGGTGCGGGTGCTCAGAATCGCCTCGGCGCCGGACGGTTTCGACGCGCGCTTCTCCGCACTCTGGCGGCGGTATGCCTATCGCATTGTCGATACTCCGGCGGCGGTGGATCCGCTCCATCGCAGCCATGTTCTGTCTCTGCAACGGCGGCTCGACCTGGAAGTGATGAACGCCGCCGCTGACGGGTTGGTCGGCGAACACGATTTCGCGGCCTTCTGTCGCAAGCGGGAAGGCGCCACGACCATCCGTACCTTGTTGGAGCTCCGTTGGGCGCGCGACGACGCCGGGCTGATCACCGGCACGGTGCGGGCAGACGCTTTCTGCCACTCGATGGTGCGAGCGCTCACCGGTTGTCTGATCGCCGTTGGTGAGGGACGTCGTCCGCCGAGCTGGGCGGCCGAGGTACTGCGTGCGGGAGTCAAGAACCCCGCCGTCACCGTCGCGCCGGCCCGCGGCCTCACCTTGGAAGAGGTTCGCTATCCCGCCGACGGAGACCTGGCCCGCCAGGCGCGCGTTGCGCGCGTCGCCCGGATATTGCCGAGAGAGGCCCCGGCGTGAACGACGACCACTACTTCACTGCCGATCCGTCCGTCGCGTTCAAGCGAAACACCTTCACGTGTCGGATCTGGGACCAGGAGCTGACTTTCACCAGCGGGTCGGGCGTCTACAGCAACGGGCGGCTCGACATCGGCACCGCGGTGTTGTTTCGGGAGACCGACCCGCCCGCGGATGGCGGCCGGATTCTCGACCTCGGCTGCGGGTACGGCGTGATCGGTCTCGCCATCGCGGCGGCGGTGCCGGACGCCATGGTGACCGGGGTCGACGTGAACGAGCGTGCCGTGCTCCTGGCCAACGAGAACGCTGCCGCGCTCGGGCTCGGGAGGCGCTTCACGGCCACCACCCCGGACGCGATGCCCACCGCTGGCGCCGACGAGTACTTTGACGAGATCTGGTCCAACCCGCCGATCCGGATCGGCAAGCAAGCCCTGCACGAACTGCTGCTGCGCTGGCTTCCTACGCTCGCCCCTGGCGGGCGAGCGGTCCTGGTGGTCGGCAAGAACCTCGGCGGCGACTCGCTGCAGCGATGGCTCACCGACCAGGGCTGGCCCACCACCCGGATCGGTTCCGCCAAGGGCTTCCGAGTGCTGGAGACCCGGCGACCCGTCAATCGCTAGCCCCACCAGGCTGACGGGACGTCAGCCTTCTGGCGTCAGCCGGATCACCGGGATACGTCGGCCGCTGCGGGCGGCTCTGATCCGATAGTCGGCATAGCCGACGTAGACGCGTGTTGCGAGCTCGAAGAGCCGCTCGTACTCGTCGCCCGGCGGCACCTCGGTCGCCACGTACGCCTCTGCGTTCAGGGTCACGTGTGGATGCGCGACCAGGTTGTGGAACCAGCCGGGGTGGCGTTCACGGCCGAAGGAGGAGGCGATCAGAATGACGTCGTCGTGGTCGTGGAAATAAACCACCGCCGTGGCCCGGGCCTGCCCCGACCGCGCACCGATCGTCAACAGGACGGCCGTCGGTAGCGGTCCGGCGAGGCGGATCCGTCCGCCCGTGGCGCGGAGCAGTCTGGCGTCCAGGGGGGCGGCGATGTGAATGCCGTACCAGCGACCCACGGCGGACCGAGCGAACCGCTGCGCGACGTCGAACGCCCGGCCGTGGCGTGTGGGGGGGTCTACTCGGCGAAGTGCCATGGGCTGACCATAGAACCGTCGGTGCCGTGGGGCAGAATGTGGGCCATGGATTACGAGGCCGCGAACGACCGGTATGACTCGATGGACTACCGCTTCACCGGCCACAGTGGGCTGCGGCTTCCTGCCTTGTCCCTCGGTCTGTGGCAGAACTTCGGCACCGATCGGCCCGAGGAGACTCAGCGGGCAATCCTCCGGCGGGCCTTCGATCGTGGCGTCACCCATTTCGACCTGGCCAACAACTACGGCCCGCCCTACGGTCGCGCCGAAGAGAACTTCGGGCGCTATCTCCGCGACGACTTCGCGCCCTACCGCGACGAACTGATCATCTCGACCAAGGCCGGCTGGGACATGTGGCCCGGTCCCTACGGCCAGGGTGGCGGCTCGCGCAAATACGTGTTGGCGTCCCTCGACCAGTCATTGGGCCGGCTGGGCCTGGATTACGTCGACATCTTCTACAGCCACCGCTTCGACCCCGAGACTCCGGTCGAGGAGACGATGATGGCGCTCGACCATGCGGTCCGTCAGGGCAAGGCCCTCTATGTCGGCATCTCGTCCTACTCCGACGTCAAGACCCGCGAGGCGGCCACGATCGCCCGCGATCTGGGCACTCCGCTGCTGATCCATCAGCCGTCCTACAGCATGCTCAACAGATGGATCGAGGGCGGCCTCCTGGACGAACTCGAGACCCAGGGGATGGGCTGCATCGTTTTCACCGCGCTGGCCCAGGGGCTGCTCACCGATCGCTACCTCGATGGTGTCCCGGCCGACTCTCGCGCAGCCAGGGAGGACTCCAGCGTGGCGGGGCTGGACGATGCGGTGCTGGCCCGGGTTCGACGCCTCAACGAGGTGGCCCGGGCGCGTGGCCAGAAACTCGCTCAGTTGGCGCTGCAGTGGGCCCTGCGCGACCCCAGGGTCACCTCAGCGGTGATCGGTGCGTCGTCGGTCGAGCAGTTGGACACCAACCTCGACGCCTTGACGTTCCCCGCGATCACGGACGAAGAGCTCGCTCTGATCGACCGTGATGCCGTCGAAGCGGGCGTGAATCTGTGGGCGAAGCAGACCGAGGAGTGACGTTCGCGGGCTGACTGATTATTTGACAAATATGTGACTCTTGTCACCTTGATCCGGGTGTGCTTTGCTGAAGGGTTCCCTCTGAGCCCCAGGCAGGTGTTGGCATGAAGCGTTCGCTGCTGGCTTCTCTCGTGATGGTTCTCGTTGCTGCATTGGGGGTGGGTCTGTCCGCGGCGCCTAGCGCGTCTGCTCCGGAGCGAGGACGAGATCGCCTCGAGGTCTACACCGCGACGGTGGATCCGGAGCAGTTGACGCTCCTCGCCGAGCAGGGCTTCGACCTCACCGAAGCGCGCGCTTCGGGCTCGTTGACCGAGGTCTCGCTCGTGATGGACCGGGTGCAAGCGGCCCGGCTCAGGGCGCAGGGGATCGGCCTGAAGCTCACCAGGGTGAAGGGCGGACAGACGGTGCGACAGTTCGCGGCGGCGCAGGCCGTCGGCGGGTACAACGTCTGGCGTTCGTACGATGAGCCCGGCGGCATTCGAGACCAGATGTATGCCGCGGCGAAGCAGAATCCGAATCTGGCCAGGGTGAAGCGGCTGGGCACCACAGCTCAGGGCAGGGAGATTCTGGCGGTCCGGCTGACCCAAGGCCGCCGCGGACACGACAAGGGCCGCGGGCACGACAGGGGTCGTGGGCACAAAGCCAAGCCGGCCGTGCTCTACAGCTCCACCCAGCATGCGCGCGAGTGGATCTCCACCGAGATCAACCGACGGCTGATGTTCCACTACATCGACGCGTGGCGCGCCAACGACCGTGAGGTGCGCAAGCTGCTCAGGTCGACCGAGTTGTGGTTCATCCTCGTCGCCAACCCCGACGGGTATCAGTACACCTTCGACGCCGAGCGGCTGTGGCGCAAGAACCTGCGCGATAACAACGGTGACGGCGTCACCCAGGTCGGCGACGGCGTGGACCCCAACCGCAACTTTGCCAACCACTGGGGCTACGACAACGAAGGCTCCTCGCCGAACCCGTCGAGCGAGACCTATCGCGGCCCCTCCGCGGGGTCCGAGCCTGAGACGCAGGCGATGACGAAACTGATGGCGAAGGAGAAGTTCGCCCTCCAGGTCAACTGGCACTCCGCTGGCGAATGGATCCTCTATCCGGAGGGTTGGCAGATCGGCACGCCCAGCGCCGACGACCCGATCTACTACGCGTTGGCGGGCAACCTCGACAATTCCGCGATCGAGAACTACCACTCGGGGATCAGTTCCGACGTGCTGTATGTGACCAACGGCGAGACGACCGACTACGCTCACTCGACCCACGGCACCCTCGCCTTCACGCCCGAACTCTCCGAGGGCTGCCCGGGCTGCGGGTTCGTCTTCCCCGACGAACCGGCGCTGGTCCAGGCGGAGTTCGAGCGGGTGCTTCCCTTCGCTCACTCGGCGGCGGCCTCGGCGGTGGACCCCGCCGACCCGACCACGGTCACCGGTGTCACGACCGAGCCGTTCTATCTCGAGAGCGACGACCCCTACAAGCGTGGTCTGCCGGACGTGAACTTCACCTTCTCTGAGTCCTATGGCGACCCCCAGCCGGTCGACGTACTGGCCAGCAAGGACCTGCGCCGAGTCCGGGTGCACTACCGGATCAACGGTGGCCGGGAGCGGACGTCGCGGACCCGGCCGTGGTCCTACGGCGATCGCTACACGCCCGTCGGCAAGTTCTACGAGCGACGCCGCGGCATCATTCGAGGCACCGATCCCGGCGACTCGGTGGAGGTCTGGTTCGAGGATCGGCACGGCCAGCGCAGCGACTCGTTCACCTATGAGGCTGTGTCGGAGACCGGCAACAGGGTTCTGATCGTCGCCGCCGAGGATTACACCGGCGCCTCCCCGGTTCAGGGTCCTGGACCGCACTACCTCGACTACTACCTCGACGCGGTGCGGGCCAACGGCGAGGACGCCGATGTCTATGACATCGACGCTCGAAGACCGGGTCGCCCCCGACGAACTCGGCGTGCTGAGCCACTACGACGCCGTCGTCTGGTACACCGGCGACGACATCGTCACCCGTACGGCGGGGCGTGGGGGCGGCAACGCCGACCGGCTCGCGCTCGACGAGATACTGGAGATGCGTTCGTACATGAATGCAGGGGGGCGCGTGCTCTACACCGGTGACTGGGCCGGCGAGCAGTACACCCTCAACGTCGGGGCGCAGAGATACGACCCGTTGGGTGAGATCGTCTGCATTCCGCTTCCGGCCGGTGTTGACCCGCGGCGTTGCCTGACGCTGGCGGGCGCCCGCGGCGACGGCACGAACGACGTGCTGCAGTACTACTTCGGTGGCTACCTCGCTGTGCCCGGCGACGGCGTGGCCGACGACGGGAGCGTCTATGACGTCGAAGGCATCGACACGCCGTTCGCCGGCTTGTCGTGGGCGATGAACGGAGGCGACAGTGCCGACAACCAGGCGACCACGTCGTCGTTCATCTCCACCAGTGGGATCCTCCCGGGGGCGGAATTCCCTCAGTTCGATTCCCGGGTGGCGGCGCGGTGGGCAAAGCCGGGCGGTCCGTTCGACCCGCACTCTGGCGAGCAGTATCTCTATTCCCAACTGGCCGACGTCTCCTACAAGCAGTTGACGCAGGAGATCGCGGTGCCGGCAGCCGGAGGCGAGCTCAGCTTCTGGACCTCCTATGACACTGAGCCGGATTGGGACTACCTATTCGCCGAGGCCCGAACCGCCGGGCGTTCGGACTGGACCACGCTGCCTGATCTGAATGGTCACACCAGCACCGAAACCGGGCTGTCCTGCGCAAACGGCTGGCGAGACCTGCACCCGCAACTCGACGCCTATCAGACCTACGACGAGGCAGCCGGGACCTGCACGCCCACCGGAACCACCGGCGAGTGGCATGCCGCGAGTGGCAACTCCGGCGGCTGGCAGGAGTGGCGGCTGGACCTCTCCGCCTGGGCCGGGCAGACGGTCGAGGTGTCGCTGACCTACGCCAGTGACTGGGGCACCCAGAATCTCGGGGTGTTCATGGACGACGTCACCCTGCCCGATGGCGCGGCGACGTCGTTCGAGACCGGGCTCGACGGCTGGACCATCGGCGGCCCGCCGCCGGGAAGTGGGCCCAATGCCAACAACTGGATTCGCACCGACTCCAGCGGCTTCCCCGTGGGATCGGTGATCGCGACTCCGCAGTCACTGCTGATGGGCTTCGGTCTCGAGGGTGTCTCGACCGCCGGCGAGCGGGCCGACGTCATGGGGCGGGCGCTCGACCACCTGCTTCCCTGACCGTCACCAGCTCGCGCTGCAGATCCAACCTCAGCCGTTGCCACCCTGCCGGAACGCGATCCATGCGTCGTTCATCCGCTCGACCTGCCCGGGGGTGAAGTGGTCCATGCAGAAGTCCTCGGTGTAGTCCATGAAGTTGTGGATCGGGTCGAGGCCCGGCGTAGGGCAGGAGTCGAGGCCCTCGACGCAATTGAACTGCGGGTAGGCCTCACGCGGGGTGTCGGCGACGCCGTCGCCGCTTGCCGAGCAGGCGCCGGCGAAGGTGTGCTCGAGCATCATCCAGTGCCCGACCTCGTGGGTCAGCGTGTCTCCCTCGTTGTAGGGCGCCGCGGTTCCGCCCGGCATCGACTCGTCGAGGATCACCACGCCGTCGAGATAGTCGCGGCCGTTGTTGTATCCCTTGGGGAAGTAGGCCCAGCCCAGGAGACCGCCACCGAGGGCGGCGCTGTAGACGTTCAGCGTCTCCGAGTCGCCCTGCCGAAGCGCCGACTTCATCTGCTTCTCGACCTTGCCGTAGGTGACCGGCGCCCAGGCCGCGTTGACGGTCCAGGTGATCTCGCTCAGCTCGAAACGGAAGGGCGAGTCAGATCCGAGCGGCGACGTCGCGCCGGAGAACGAGTCGTTGAGGACGTCGACCTGGTCCTCGACCATCGAGGTACGTCGCGCCTTCTCGGCGGCCGAGAGTGGCGCTGCGGAAACGATGTGGAAGACGGTTTCGATGGTCACCGAGCCATTTGCCATGCGTGGTGCGTCCTTGATCACGCCGTACTTCTTGGCGTCCTTCTTGGCGTACAACGCCGGCTCGGCGGCCCAAGCGCCGGCCTTGACGCGCGCACCGCTGGCATCGACGCACTCAGCGGCGCCCGGCGACAGGTCGGGCGCGGCAGCGGTCGGCGCGACTGCCGCGCCGTTGGTCACCAGGCAGGCGGTCGCCGCCAGAGCTGCCGCACGAATCAGGGTCCGCACACGCATGGGTTCTCCCTCGGGTCTGTCGATTGGGTGGGGTCAACCTAACAACCCCGGGTCCCCGGCGGTCAGTCCCCCACTCGAGAGCTTTAAC
The DNA here is from genome assembly GCA_963781605.1 of uncultured Actinomycetota bacterium. Classification (GTDB taxonomy): domain Bacteria; phylum Actinomycetota; class Actinomycetes; order Propionibacteriales; family Nocardioidaceae; genus Nocardioides. The sequence goes on along the minus strand of CAWAGO010000005.1, from coordinate 677,542 downwards.
CCATCCGTTGTCGTGTCGACCGATAACCAGGTGCCGGTGGTGCGGCATCGGGGGGAGAATGGCTTCTCGTGGGACATGTGGAGTTGAGCGGCATCCGATACGAGCTACCCGACGGCCGGGTTCTGCTCGACGACGTGTCGTTCCGGGTCGGCGAGGGCGCCAAGGTGGCGTTGGTAGGCGCCAACGGTGCCGGCAAGACCACCTTGTTGCGCCTGATCACCGGCGAGCTTGCTCCTCACGGCGGGGCGATCACCCGGTCGGGCGGGCTGGGCGTGATGCGGCAGTTCGTCGGACACGGGATCTCGCGGGTCTCGACGAGCTCGACCACCGATGGGGGCTCAACCTCCGATGGGGGCTCAACCTCCGATGGGCGGTGGGCGGGCGACGCCGGCGGGACGGTGGCGGAGTTGCTGCTGTCGGTGGCGCCGCCGCGGGTGCGGGCTGCCGCCGAGCAGGTGGAACAGTTGGAACTGGCGCTGATGGACTCCGACGCCGAGGCGCTTCAGATGAAGTACGCGGGCGCGCTCGCCGAGTTCGCCGATGCCGGCGGCTACGACCTCGAGGTGACCTGGGACAAGTGCACGACGGCCGCGCTGGGGGTGCCCTTCGACCGCGCGAAGTATCGCGCGCTGCGCACCCTGTCCGGCGGGGAGCAGAAGCGGTTGGTGCTGGAGTACCTGCTGGCCGGCCCGGACCAGGTACTGCTCCTCGACGAGCCCGACAACTACCTCGACGTACCGGGCAAGATCTGGCTGGAGGAGAGGATCACCGCCTCGGACAAGACGGTGGTCTTCGTCTCCCACGACCGCGAGCTCCTTGCCAACACCGCGACCCGGATCGTCACCGTCGAGCTCGGCCATGCCGGCAACCTGGTGTGGACCCACCCGGGGGGCTTCACCTCTTATCATCAGGCGCGTTCGGATCGTTTCGCCCGCTTGGACGAGCTGAAGCGGCGATGGGATGAGGAGCACGCCAAGTTGCGCGCTCTGGTGCTGATGTACAAGCAGAAGGCCGCCTACAACGACGGCATGGCCAGTCGCTATCAGGCCGCGCAGACCCGACTGCGCAAATTCGAGGAGGCCGGGCCGCCGACCGAGCAGCCACGTGAGCAACAGGTCTCGATGCGACTCAAGGGAGGCCGCACGGGCAAACGAGCCGTGGTGTGCGAGCAACTCGAGCTCACGGGGCTGATGGCCCCCTTCGACTTGGAGGTCTGGTACGGCGAGCGGCTGGGCGTGTTGGGATCCAACGGCTCGGGCAAGTCGCACTTCCTACGATTGCTGGCCGCGGGCGGGAGCGATCCGGAGACCGAGCACATCCCGGTGGGCGACGTGCGGCCGGAGCCGGTCACCCACACGGGCCGGGCCAAGCTGGGCGCGCGGGTGCGTCCCGGGTGGTTCGTGCAGACCCATGAACACCCGGAGCTGACGGGGCGGACCCTGTTGGAAATCCTGCATCGAGGCGACGGCCCGGGAGGCCGCGAAGGGATGGCGCGAGAGCAGGCAGCGCGCGTGCTGGACCGCTATGAGCTGGCCCCGTCGTCGGAGCAGCGCTTCGAGTCACTCTCCGGCGGCCAACAGGCGCGCTTTCAGATCCTGTTGCTGGAGCTCTCCGGGGCAACCCTGCTGCTACTGGACGAGCCGACCGACAACCTCGACGTGCAATCGGCCGAGGCCTTGGAGGCCGGGCTGGCGGCGTTCGACGGCACGGTCGTCGCCGTCACACATGACCGATGGTTCGCGCGCGGCTTCGACCGGTTCTGCGTGTTCGGCGGCGATGGCCAGGTCTACGCCTCCGACGATCCGGTCTGGGACGAAACGCGGGTCGCTCGGGTGCGCTGAGCCGTCGGTCAGCCGTCCGATTCCAGCGTCACGTCGGCGGTTGCCTGCTCCCCGTCGCGGAGGTAGGTGACGGTCACGGTGTCTCCGGGGCGGTAGGCCCGGATGTTCGTGATCAGTCCGTCGGAGTCACTGATCGGCCGATCGTCGATCATGATGATGATGTCGCCGGCTCGCAATCCCGCCTTGCCTGCAGCCGAGGATTCGGTGACCGACTGCAGGGTCGCGCCGTCACTGATGCCGGAGGAGGAGACGGAGTTGGCCACCGTGACCCCGAGCCGGGCATGGGTGACCTTCTCTCCCGCGACGATCTGGTCGACGATCGGGACGATCTCGTCGATGGGGATCGCGAAGCCGAGACCGATCGATCCTGCCTGCCCGGCACCGCCGGAGGTGCTTCGGATCGATGAGTTCATGCCCACGACGCGACCGCCGAGGTCCACCAAGGGGCCACCGCTGTTGCCCGGGTTGATCGCGGCGTCGGTCTGCACGGCCGGGTAGGCAGTGACGTTGCCCTGCCCGTCGGAGCCGACGTTCACGGGGCGGTTGAGCGCACTCACGATGCCCGAGGTCACCGTGGCGTCGAGTCCGAAGGGCGACCCGATCGCGACCACGGGCTGGCCGACCTGCAAGGCGTCGGACGATCCGAGAGTGGCCGCGCGGAGCCCGCTGACATCCTGTGCCTGGATCACGGCGGTGTCGGTGATGTGGTCGATGCCGACGATGTCGGCGTCGGCGCGGGTGCCGTCGCTGAATGCCACCTGCACACCCGACCCCTGGACTTCGCCTCGACTTGGAGCCTGACCCTGTCCCTGGGCGACGTCGACCACGTGGGCATTGGTCAGGATGCGACCGTCCTCGGTGAGGATGATCCCGGATCCGGAGCCCGAGCCCTGCGGCCCGGTCACGGTGATCTTCACGACCGATGGGAGCACGTCCGCGGCCACTTCTGCGACCGATCCCGAAGCAGGGGCGGGCGCGGGGGCCTCGGCGACGCTCTCATCGCTGGACGACGTGCTGTCGGACCGGGTGGCGACGGTCTCGCCCGTGCTCGTGCTCGGCGTGGGGTCGGGTCCGAAGTAGTCGTAGGCGGCCGCGCCGCCGACCCCCGCCGCGCCGCCGGTGATGATCGAGCCGGCCAGCAGTGCCGCGACGAGACTGCCGGTGCGCCGTCGTGGCGCCGAGGGGGGCGCTGCCGGTGGCGCTGAGGGCGGCCCATCATCGGCAGCTCGACCGTCGACCCCCCTCTGGGGCTCGACCGGGCGGGTGTCGTGCAGTTCCTCGAAACTCATGGCTCCATGATGGCGGGCGGGGCTGAACGCGCCCTGAGAGCTTTCCGAGTCCCGGCTGTGACGTTGTGCCTTCAACTTCGCCCGTCGGCGAAGCTGCTGGCGAGGGTATGGTCAGGCGACCCGCGTCACTGGTCGTTGGCTCGGCGGCGCGATTGGAACCGGCCGCGACGTCGGCGGCGTACGGTGCGACCGGTCGGGCCGTCGGACAGTGCGTCGGGCGCACCGGGATTACGGGGCTGCTTCTGGGCCGTCCAGGCGGCCAAAGGGTGGGCGATCATGCCCTAGAAGAGGGCGCCGAACCCCCTCTAATACACCGAACCCCGCGGAATACACCGATTCGTCTGTCGTCTCACGCGGGAAATAACCGGCCAACTCGCAGACGAATCGGAGTTGGGGGGGGTCAGATCCAGCGCTCCGGGGCGGGGGGGAAGTGGAGAGTTCGGTCGCCGGTATAGATCTGCTTGGGCCGCGCGATCTTCTGCTCGGGGTCCTGGACGAGTTCGAGCCACTGGGCGAGCCAGCCGGGAGTGCGCCCGATGGCGAACAAGACGGTGAACATCTCCGGCGGGAACTGGAAGGCCTCGTAGATCAGGCCGGAGTAGAAGTCGACGTTGGGATAGAGCTTGCGCTGGACGAAGTACTCGTCCTCGAGCGCGATCTTCTCCAACTCCTTGGCGATCTTGAGGAGCGGGTTGACTCCGGTCACCTCGAAGACGTCGTCGCAGGCCTTCTTGATGATGGTCGCCCGTGGGTCGTGGTTCTTGTAGACCCGGTGGCCGAAGCCCATCAACCGCTCGTTGCCCTCTTTGACGCCGTCGATGAACGCGGGGATGTTCTCGAGCGAGCCGATCCGACGCAGCATCCGCAGCACGGCTTCGTTGGCGCCCCCGTGCAGCGGCCCGTAGAGCGCAGCCACTCCTGCCGCGACCGCGGAGTAGGGATCGACCTGCGAGGAACCGACCGACCGGACGGCGTTGGTGGAGCAGTTCTGTTCGTGGTCGGCGTGCAGGATGAAGAGCACATCGAGCGCCTTGACCAGGCGTTCGTCGGCTTCGTACTTCTGCTCGCTCATCTTGAACAGCATCGACAAGAAGTTGGCGGTGTAGCCGAGGTCGTTGTCGGGGTAGACGTAAGGCTTGCCCTGCGCGTGCCGGAAGGCCCAGGCGCCGAGGGTGGGCATCTTCGCGATCATCCGGATGATCTGGATCTGCCGGTTGTCGGCGTCGGTGATGTTGCGCGCGTCGGGATAGAACGTCGACAGGGCGCCGACCGAGGCCATCAACATGCCCATCGGGTGGGCGTCGTAGCGGAAGCCCTGCATGAAGGTCTTCACGTTCTCGTGCACGAAGGTGTGGTAGGTGATGTGGTGCACCCAGTCGTCGTACTGCACCTGCGTCGGCAGCGTGCCGTTGATCAGGAGATAGGCAACCTCGAGGAAGTTGGACTTCTCAGCCAACTGCTCGATCGGGTAGCCGCGGTACTCCAAGATGCCCTTCTCGCCGTCGATGTAGGTGACGGCTGAGCGGCACGATGCGGTGTTGACGAACCCTGGGTCATAGACCGCGATGCCGGGCTCGTCCGCATCGGTTCGGATCTGCCCGAGGTCGGCCGCCTTGACGGTTCCGTCGGTGATCGGGATGTCATACGCCTGTCCGGTGCGGTTATCGGTGACCGTGAGGGGGCCGCTACTGGCCGCTGGACTGGCCGGAGGCCTGCGTGTCGTTCACGACGACTCCTTCGTCAGATCGCGTCTGGAGGTAGGGCGCGAGGGCGATGCTCGGGGGTCATGCACGGGCTGTGGGCTCCAACCTAGCCGAGCCAGTTGTGCCTCGCGACGCGGGTATTCCATATGCCGGAGCGCCCGGATAGCCCCGCGTGCTCCCGTTTTGACCGTCCTGCGGGGCGGGCGTAGTCTTATCGGCTGCGACTCCTGCCGCTCAGGCGAGTGTCCGGCCGATGGCCGGATCCCGACTGGGCAGACCCGGATGCCGACCTGTAGAAGGGCAAGCCGGGCAGTGTTCGTCAGAAGTCGCGTTCCACCTTTCCGGGCAACGCAACCGCCTGTCCGGGCACTACGAACGAGTAAGGCAACGCAACGTGCGCACGTACAGCCCGAAGCCCGGCGACATTCAGCGTGAATGGTTCGTCATCGACGCCGAGGACATCGTCCTCGGACGCCTCGCCGTCCAAGCCGCCAATCTCCTGCGCGGCAAGCACAAGCCGATCTTTGCCCCGCACGTCGACACCGGTGACTTCGTCATCATCGTCAACGCCGAGAAGGTCGCGCTGACCGGCAGCAAGAAGACCACCAAGCTCGCCTACCGTCACTCGGGTTACCCGGGTGGTCTCACCGCCACCCCGTTCGGCGAATTGCTGGAGAAGGACGCTCGCAAGGCCATTGAGAACGCCGTGTGGGGGATGCTGCCCAAGAACCGCCTCGGTCGCCAGATCCTGAAGAAGCTCAAGGTCTACTCCGGCCCCACGCACCCGCACCAGGCCCAGCAGGCCACGCCCTTCGAGATCGTTCAGATCTCCCAGTAATCGACCCAGGCATCCCAGGTAAAGGACTTCAGGTAAACACCGTGGCTGACACAGACATGACCGGCACCACCGCCACCGACGGCGAGGCCGAGGTCGACGAGACCTTCCAGGCCGATGAGAGCGGCGTGGCCTACTCCTCAGAGAGTGCTCCTTCCGCCGATGCGCCGTTGCGCGCCGCGACCGTGGCTCCCTCGGCCGCGACCGGCCGACGCAAGCAGGCCGTGGCCCGCGTGCGGCTGATCCCAGGCTCCGGCGAGTGGACGGTCAATGGCCGTGCCCTCGACTCCTACTTCCCGAACAAGCTGCACCAGCAGGTCGTCAACGAGCCCTTCGTGACCACCATGCTGGAGGGCCGCTTCGACGTGATCGCCCGCATCCACGGCGGCGGCATCACCGGCCAGGCCGGGGCGCTGCGCCTCGGCGTGGCCCGCGCCCTCAACGCTCTCGACGTCGAGGCCAACCGCGCCTTGCTGAAGAAGGCCGGCCTGTTGACCCGCGACGCGCGCGTCATCGAGCGCAAGAAGGCTGGACTCAAGAAGGCCCGCAAGGCGCCGCAGTTCTCCAAGCGCTGACCTGCTCCCGGTGACGCAGCTTTCCGGAGGTCGACTCTTCGGCACCGACGGTGTCCGGGGCCTGGCGAACGTCGCGTTGACGGCCGAGCTCGCCTTGGACCTGTCGGTCGCTGCCGCGCACGTGCTGTCGGATCGCGGTGACTTCCAGGGGCATCGCGCCACCGCCGTGGTCGGGCGCGACACCCGGGTGTCCGGCGAATTCCTGGAAGCGGCGGTAGTGGCGGGATTGGCTTCCGCCGGTGTCGACGTGCGTCTCGCCGGGGTGTTGCCCACCCCGGGCGTCGCCTACCTCACCGAACTCACCGGTGCCGATCTCGGTGTGGTGCTCTCCGCCTCCCACAACCCGATGCCCGACAACGGCATCAAGTTCTTGAGCCGAGGTGGCGTCAAGCTCGACGACGGCGCCGAAGCGGCCATCGAACAGCGGTTGCGCGAGCCGTGGGAACGACCGACAGGTGCTGCCGTCGGTCGCGTGGTGACCTACCAGGCCGGGGTTGCTGACTATGTCGCGCACCTGGTGCGCACGATCGAGCACCCATTGGCCGGACTACGCGTCGTCGTCGATTGCGCCGAGGGGGCCGCGTTCGAGGCCGGCCCGCGGGCGCTCACCGATGCGGGGGCCGAGGTGATCGCGATTCACGCGTCACCGACCGGGCTCAACATTAACGATGCCTGCGGATCTACCCATCTCGAATCGCTGCAAGCGGCCGTGCTGCGTGAGGGAGCCGACGTGGGGTTCGCCTTCGACGGTGACGCCGACCGGTGCTTGGCGGTCGACCGGTTCGGCGCGGTCGTCGACGGCGACCAACTCCTGGCCATCCTCTCGCTGGCGTTCAAGGAGCAGGGTCGTCTCCTCGACGACACTGTGGTGGTGACCGTGATGAGCAATCTCGGCTTCCTGCACGCCATGAGCGCGCACGAGGTGCGCGTGGTGCAGGCCGCTGTCGGTGATCGCTATGTGCTCGAGGAGATGAACCGCGCCGGCTTGAACCTCGGTGGCGAGCAATCCGGCCACGTGATCATGCGTGACCACGCCACGACGGGTGACGGCATCCTGACTGCGCTGCACATCCTCGAGCGGATGGTCACGACCGGACAAGGGATCGATGAGCTCGCGGCGGTGATGACTCGGCTACCTCAGGTGCTGGTCAACGTGCCCGATGTCGACAAGTCCCGCGTCGGCGCCGACCCGCTGCTCACCCAAGCCATCGAGATCGAAACCGCGAAGCTCGGTGATCGTGGGCGCATCCTGTTGCGCTCGTCGGGCACCGAAGCCCTCGTCCGAGTCATGGTGGAAGCTCCCACCTCCGACGAAGCCCACGCTGTGGCCGATCGCTTGGCCGACGTCGTCCGGGACCGTCTGCGCCTGAGCTGACCCGCGTCGCAGCACGTTGGCCGCAGCGTGGCGCACGTGGGCGGTTGATCCGGTAATTGGCGGCGAAGTCGAGGTTTGACGGCGCGCTGGCTGGGAACGACGCCTGGTGCAGGGAAACGCTGCCGAGGGAGGTCCTATCCGGATGCGAGCACTGGCATGGGGTGAACAGGTCCGGCTCCACGGACCAGCGCTCCGGCTGACGCTGCCCGGCTCCGCAGCGGGGCTGATGGGTCTGTTTCTCGATCGGCGCGGCCGGGTGACCGGCCGGGGGAGGCTGCAGCCAGGCCCCACCGGGGAGTTGACGGTCCTGGCCGCCGAGGCCGCCGCCACGCTCCGAGTGGTGCTGGTGCCGTCGATGCAGGCTGCGGCGTCCCGCCTGAGCCCGACGCTCGTGATCGAGGCGCTGAACGAGGACGGACCGCCCGCTGGGGAGGCGGTGTCCTACACCGATCCCGAGTTGCCTGGCGACGCCCTCGCGGTGCTGGCCGATCTGCATCGGGCGGACGACGGGTGGTGGGTCCGGGCGGTGGGGGAGACGCCCGCCACCGACCTCGCGGGGCTGCTCGCCTGGCACGGGATCGTGCCGGCGCCTCCCGTGAGTCTGCGCCCCGGCGACCGGCTGGCGCTCGTCGACTCCGACGGGTCGCCACTGACCCTGTTGCGCGTCTCTCTGGGTTGGGACCCCGTCCCGAGCCTCGGGTTCTTCGGGGCTCGCGGATCGCAGATCGATCTCGACGTCAGCACGGTCCTCCTGGCCGGTGCCCGGGTCGTCGATGTCGTCTCCTATGACAAGTTGCGCACCGCCGATGGTGCGATCCGCCATCTGGGGGATCACAGAACCGGGCACGGAGACGGAGACGACGAAGTCATCCTGATCGATCTGCAGCGGATACCGGTCCATGTCGACACGCTCGTGTTCGTGGTGACGAGCTACGAAGACGTCGACTTCCGCCAGGTCACCGGCGCCTTCTGTCGGGTGGCGAGCACCACCGGTCGCGAGTTGGCCCGGTTCGTGCTCGACGGCGGTGGCGGCGAGACTGGGCGAGCGATGGCGGCGTTGGTGCGTGAGGACCCGACTGCCGCACGAGGCGGTTGGGCGATGCGAGCCGTCGGTGCCCAGTTCGACGCTCGCAACCCCGCTGAGGCCCGTAGCCATCTCGAGGCCCTGATCGGTGAGTGGTCATGAGACGCCTCGAACCCGGAACCCATCTCGACTGGCCCGCGCCACGCGCTCGGTTCCTCGGCCACGATCCCGGGCTGGTGCTGGCGGCCCTGCTGGTCGATGCCGGTCAGCGGCCGGCTGACTCCGCGGCCCTGATCCACTCCGCCGCCACCGGTCGCGACGGGCTCACCTGGCAGGTCGGTTCGTTCGACCTCGACCTGACGTCAGTACCCCCCGACGTCATGGGCGTGTTGGTGATCGTGCACGCGCTGCGTCCAGCCGACGGCCTGTTCCTGGCGTGCCACGGCGCCCGCGTCCCGGGACCGGAGGTGGGTCCGGAGATCGGTGTGGAGATCCCGGTGCCGCTTGCCACGGTTGCCGTCGTCGCGGAGTTTCGGCGCTCGGGTGACCATTGGCTGCTCGCCGTCCCGCAATCTCAGCCGGTGAGTCGTCGAGTCCTTCCCGGAGGAGTCACCGATGTCGGCTGGGTCCGGGGCGCCGCCGCCCCAGAGGTGGCCGGAGCCGACGCCGTCCGGCTCGCCAGCCTCGTGCTCGAAGACTCCTCGCGGTGCACGGCCGCCCGCCGGTCGACCTTGGCCTACGCCGCCGACCTCCTCGCCGAAGAGTTGGAGAATCTCTACAGCGACCCCGAGGTACGGGCCCGAGGCGATCTCGACAGCGGCCGGGCAGCCTGTCAGAGAAGGCACGATGACTTGGTCGAGCGCGCGACCGATATGCACCTCCGCGACCTCGCGACCCTGACCTCAGAAGTGGTGGGTCTGGAGCGTCGGTTGGCGCCACCCCTGGCCCGTTGGGAAAGCCCGCGCTGGCGCGATTTCGACCCTAAGGGGGCGTCGAGCTCGGGGCTGCGGGTGGGTGAGGTGGCGCTGCCGGAGGTGCCCAACTATCGAGTGCCGCTGATCACCACCCTCCCGATGTTTCGCCCCGCTTGGGTGGACACCGCCGCGGGCGACGAGGATGCCGCCGCTCGCGTTGCCACCGTCCTGGCGACGCGGATCGCGTTGGCCTCCGGGGTCAGGGGAGCCCGCTTCTCGGTGATCGACGTGGGCGGCTGGTGGGGCGACCTCGGTCTTCCCGACCGACTGCTGGCCCACCCCCCGGCGACCGACCTGGAGGACGCCCGGCTGGTCCTCGAAGAGCACAGCCATCACGTCGAACTGATGCAGATGGCGATCGAGGCCGGTGCGGGGGGAGCGGCTCCCTGGCGGATCCTGTTGGTGCTCGACTTCCCGCACGGGCTCGACGACCGATGCCTGCGCTTGGTCAATCGGATCGCTCAGGCGGGCGGACCCGTCGGAGTGCAGATCGTGTTCACCGGTGACCGGGTGGCGCATCCCGCGCACAGCGCGGTCGCCCGCCTGCAAGACGTGTCCCTGCGTCTCACCTGCACGCCCGGAGGCGACCTGGTGGACGCGTATGGTGAGGTCGACTGGGTGTTCATCCCCGACCCCGGACCTGAGGACGCGCTCCTGGAGCAACTGTGGCAACGCTTGGACTGAACCCCTGCGCTCAGAGCTTGCGCAGGCGGACGTACCTCACCGAGTGATCGGGGTCCTTGCGCAGCACCAGCGTGGCGCGTGATCGGGTGGGTTCGATGTTCTGGGTCAGGTTGGGGCCGTTGATCGTGTCCCACAACTGGCCGGCGGTTTCGAGGGCTTCGTCGACAGTGAGGGCGGCGTACTTGAAGAAGTAGGACGCCGGGTCGCGGAAGGCGGTCTCGCGCAGCCGAAGGAAGCGATCGACGTACCACTGCCGGACGTGCTCGCGGCTGGCATCGACATACACGCTGAAGTCGAAGAAGTCGCTGACGGCCAGCCCGGTGCGGCCGTCGCCGCGGATCCGGGCCGGCTGCAGCACGTTGAGCCCCTCGATGATCACAATGTCCGGCTTCTTGATGGTGACCGTTTCGTCGGGGACCACGTCGTACACGAGATGGGAGTACGTGGGCGCCACGACCTCGTCCCGACCGGACTTGATGTCGACGACGAACTTCAGCAGCGCTCGGCGGTCATAGGACTCCGGAAAGCCTTTGCGGTGGAGGATGCCACGGCGCTCGAGTTCGGCGTTCGGCAGCAGGAACCCGTCGGTGGTCACCAGCGCGACCTCGGGGTGCTCCGGCCAGTGGGCGAGCATCTGTTGCAGCACCCGCGCTGTCGTCGACTTCCCGACCGCCACCGAGCCGGCGACGCCGATCACGAACGGTGTCCGGGGCCGGAGCGGCTGGCGCAGGAACTCCCACTGTCTCCGGTTGAGTCGGCCTGCCGAATCGGCATACATCGACAGCAGGCGCGAGAGCGGCAGATAGACCTGTTGCACTTCCTCGAGGTCGAGCGAGTCGCCGAGACCCCGCAACCGCAGAATCTCCTCCGGCGTCAGTGGATTGAAGGTGTCGAGCGCGAGCGCCGCCCAGTCGGCGCGCTCCAACTCGACGTAGGGCGAGGGTGGAGGTGAGGTGTGCTGACCTCCGGCGGCAGCAACTCCCGAGGCGGGCCAAGCGGGGTCGCGCGACATGGCGGCATTGTTGCAGCCTCGGCCGCCCAGCCCCGGATGCGCCCACGCCCCACCCCACAGCGTCATACCGACGGTGCCCTAGAAGGCTCTTTGCGTATGACGTCCGCCCGACGCCGAGCGGGGCGTCATACGGCTGGTGCCTTAGAAGGCTCGCGGGGTATGACGTCCTGCGGGCGCGGCCTCGGCGGCAACGGGGTCGCCGATCACCATCGCTAGACTCCCCCTCATGTGCGGAATCGTCGGCTATGTGGGTTACAAGGGCGCCGAGGGCGTCGTCATCGAGGGCCTTCGGCGCATGGAGTACCGCGGCTATGACTCCGCGGGCATCGCGTTGGTCCACGAGGGTGCGATCGGAGCCGACAAGCGCGCCGGCAAGCTGGCCAACCTCGAGAAGTCGATCCTCGAGACGCCGCTGCCGAGCAGCACCACCGCCATCGGCCACACTCGCTGGGCGACCCACGGCGCACCCACCGACGCCAACGCCCATCCCCACCTGGGGGCGACCGGGCGGGTCGCCCTCGTACACAACGGCATCATCGAGAACTTCGCGGAGCTTCGGTCCGAGCTCGAGGCAGAGGGTCACGAACTCCTCTCCGAGACAGACACCGAGGTAGCGGCGCATCTGCTGGAGCGCGAGGTGCTTGCCGGACACGATCTGCCCACGGCGATGCAGCGGGTCTGCCAGCGGCTCCAGGGGGCCTTCACGCTCGTGGCCGTCGATGCCCACGATCCCGCGCGGGTCGTCGCCGCTCGCCGCAACTCGCCGCTGGTCGTGGGGATCGGTGAAGGCGAGAACTTCCTCGGTAGTGATGTGGCGGCGTTCATCGAGCACACCCGCGAGGCGTTGGAGCTCGGCCAGGACCAAGTCGTGACGATCACTCGCGACGCCGTCGAGGTGACCACCTTCGAGGGTGAGCCGGCCGAGGGCACCCGCTATCACGTGGACTGGGACCTCTCGGCGGCCGAGAAGGACGGTCACGACTGGTTCATGCGCAAGGAGATCTACGAACAGCCGCGCGCGGTGGCCGACACCCTGCTCGGTCGTCGCGCCGTCGACGGCAGGCTCCAACTGGATGAGATGCGATTGTCCGAGGACGAGCTCCGCACCATCGACAAGATCATCATCGTGGCCTGTGGCACCGCGTTCTATGCCGGCTTGGTCGCGAAGTACGCCATCGAGCACTGGTGCCGGATCCCGGTCGAAGTGGAGCTGAGTTCGGAGTTCCGCTATCGCGACCCCATCCTCACCGCCGACACGCTCGTGGTGGCGATCAGCCAGTCGGGAGAGACCGCCGACACACTGCAGGCGATCCGCCACGCGCGCACCCAACGCTCGCGGGTGCTCGCGATCTGCAACACCAACGGCTCGACGATCCCGCGCGAGTCCGACGCGGTGATCTATACCCATGCCGGCCCCGAGATCGGGGTCGCCTCCACCAAGGGTTTCCTGACCCAGGTGGTCGCGAGCTATCTGCTCGCCCTCTACCTCGCCCAGGTCAAGGGCACCCGCTTTGGCGACGAGATCAGCGAGGTCCTCGACCACCTCGACGCCATGCCCGAGCGGATCCAGACCGTCCTCGACAACGACGAGGCGGTCTACGCCCTGGCGCGCGAGCACGCCGACGCCAAGACGGTGCTGTTCCTCGGCCGCCACGCGGGCTACCCGGTCGCCCTCGAGGGCGCGCTCAAACTCAAGGAGATCGCCTATCTCCACGCCGAGGGCTTCGCGGCCGGCGAACTGAAGCACGGTCCGATCGCGTTGGTCGAGGAGGGGCTGCCGGTGCTGTGCATCGTCCCCCCGAGGGGCCGCGACCAACTGCACGAGAAGATGGTCAGCGGCATTCAGGAGGTGCGAGCGCGGGGGGCCAAGACCATCTGTCTGGCCGAGGAAGGCGACACCGCCATCGCACCGTACGCCGATGTGTTGATCCCGCTGCCCAGGGTCCCGGTGTTGCTGCAGCCACTGGTCGCCACGGTCCCGCTCCAATTGTTCGCTCTCGAACTCGCCAGCACCCTGGGTCACGATGTCGACCAGCCACGCAACCTCGCCAAGTCCGTCACGGTCGAGTAGTCGCCGATGACCGTTGTAGGCGTCGGGATCGACGTCGTCGACATCGAGCGCTTCGGTCGTTCGTTGGAGCGCACGCCCGGTCTGTCGGATCGCTTGTTCACGCCCGGAGAGGCCGTCCGGCCGCTCGCCTCTCTGGCTGCCCGGTTCGCGGCCAAAGAGGCGATTGCCAAGGCGTTGGGTGCGCCGGTCGGGCTCGCCTGGCACGACGCCGAAGTCGGCTCGGAGGCCTCGGGTCGCCCAGTCTTCAGTCTGCGCGGCACCGTGCGCGCCAGGGCGGACGCCCTCGGCGTGAGGTCGGTTCACCTGTCGATGTCTCACGATGCAGGCGTCGCCTCCGCGGTCGTGGTGTTGGAGTCCTGACGAGTGACGCCGGCCGGCCGGCGTCCCAGGACGTCGCCACCCCGCGGCCTGCGTCAGGCCGGTAGCGTCAGCCCAAGGACCGACCAGAAAGCAGGCGCTCGCATGGGACTCATGGATCGCGACCAGCAAGCCGAGGCCGCAGCCGAGGAAGCTGCCGAAAAAGCGGAGGCCGCCGCAAAAGCAGCCGCCAAGGAGCTGCGCGAGGAGCAGCGGGTGGCTCGGCAGGATGCGCGCGAAGCGAAGCGCCTGGCTCGATTGGCGGCCCGTGCCGAGGCGCAGGAGGCCGATCACCCGACCCACACGGTCGTGTCGGGTGACACCCTGAGCGCGATCGGCGCGAAGTACGGTGTGAGCTACCAGGCGATCGCCAAACTCAACCACATCGAGGATCCCGACCTCATCTATCCCGGTCAGGTCTTCAAGATCCCCCCACAGTGACGCGACGGAGGATCCGGACGTGACCCGCACAGCACATACCGTCGAGCAGGTGCGCGCGGCCGAGGCGACGCTGATGGCCGGGCAGCCTGAGGGAGCCCTGATGAACCGGGCGGCAGCCGGGTTGGCGCATGCGGTGGCCCAGTTTGTCGGCGGCAGCTACGGCCGCCGGGTGCTGCTCCTCGTGGGGGCGGGCAACAACGGCGGGGATGCCCTCTTCGCGGGGGCCCAGCTGGCCCGGCAGGGCGCGGCGGTGTCGGCGGTCCTGCTCGGCGGCGAGCACACCCATCCGGCCGGTCTGGGGGCGTTCCAGCGCTCCGGGGGGCGGGTCGTGTCACAGGTATCCACAGAACCGAGCCGACGCCCGGACGTCGTGATCGACGGAATCGTCGGTATCGGCGGACGAGGCGGCCTCCGCGACGCCGCGGCGGCGGTGGTCGCGGCCTGTGCCGACCTGCCCACCGTGGCGGTCGACTTGCCTTCCGGGGTAGAGGCCGACACCGGGGAGGTGACCGGGCGCCATGTGGTGGCTGATCTGACCGTGACCTTCGGCACGCTGAAGGCGGCTCACCTGGTCGACCCGGCAGCCGCTGCCTGTGGCGCGGTCGAACTCGTCGACATCGGGCTGACCCTGCCCGAAGCGACCCTTGAGGCGTGGGGACCGAACGACGTGGCTCGGACCTACCCCTGGCCGGACGCGACCGGGCACAAGTACTCCCGCGGGGTCGTTGGCGTCCGCACCGGCTCGAAGGCCTACCTCGGGGCGGCGGTGCTGTCGGTCGCTGGGGCGCAAGCCGGTCCGGCCGGGATGGTTCGCTATGTCGGCGGCGCGGCGGACGCCGTCCAAAGAGCGCACCCGGAGGTCGTCATCGGTGCGGGCCGGGTACAGGCCTGCGTGGTGGGCAGCGGCAGCGGGAGCGACGCCCCCGCGGCCTTTGCCGAGGCGCTCGCCGACGAAGTTCCGTTGGTGATCGATGCCGACGCGCTCGGCGAGTTGCGCGAGCGCGCTCCGGCGGGGGCAGTACTGACCCCGCACGCAGGCGAGTTGGCCCGACTGATGAAGCTGGACCGGGGGCGCATCGAGGCCGCGCCGCTCTCGGTCGCCCGCGAGGCCGCTGACCGGTGGCACGCCGTGGTCGTGCTGAAGGGGCGCCGCACCATCATCGCCAGCCCCACGGGTCGGACCCGGGTGAACACCACGGGCACCCCCTGGTTGGGAACCGCGGGTGCCGGCGACGTCCTCGCCGGCCTGATCGGCGGCTTGCTCGCCGCAGGGCTGGACGCCTTCGACGCGGCCGCGGCGGGGGCCTGGCTGCATGGCTCGGCGGCGACCCTGGTGTCCGGGGGAGGCCCGTTCAGCGCGGGTGACCTCGTCGAGGGCGTCCGCCGAGTGGTGGCCGACCTCTCACGGTCCACCGGTGCGCCCTACGCCGACTGATCGCCGTTCGAATGGGACAATCCGGCCCATGACTGCTGCGTCGCTGGCCGAGATCGTGGTTGACCTCGCTGCCATCCGTCACAACGTCGCCGCCCTGGCCGACCGGGTCGCGCCGGCCGGTCTGATGGTCGTGGTCAAGGCCGACGCCTACGGGCACGGACTGATCCCGGTGGCGGTCGCAGCGCGGGAGGCCGGGGCCGACTGGCTGGCGACGGCCACTCTGAGCGAGGCGCTGACCCTGCGAGCGGCCGGCGACAGCGGGCCGTTGTTGTGTTGGCTGTGGGCGGAGGACGACTCGGCGGCACTGGGTGCGGGGATCGCTCGCGACATCGACATCAGCGCTCCGAGCGCCGAGGCGGTGCGCTGTGTGGCGCGTGCCGCGCGCGCGGCAGGGCGGGTGGCCCGGCTGCAGTTGGAGTTCGACACCGGCATGGGGCGGGGCGGTGCGGCGCAGACAGAGTGGGCGGAGCTCGTGGCGGCCGCACGGACCGCCGTCGACGAGGAGTCCGCGCAACTCACCGGCGTGTGGTCTCACCTCGCGGTCAGCGATGTCCCCGACCACCCGGCCAATGACGCCCAGCAAGCGGCTTACCGCGAGGCACTCGCCCTGGTCGAGGGGGCCGGGCTCACTCCGGGACTGCGGCACCTGGCCAACTCGGGGGCGGCACTGCTGCGCCCGTCCGCCGCGTTCGATCTCGTCCGGGTCGGTCTCGCTGCCTATGGCCTGGATCCGGCGCCGCACCTCCATGCCGCTGAGGGCCTGATCCCGGCGATGACGTTGCGCTCCCGGCTGATTCTCGTCAAGCCGCTCGCGGCGGGAGCCAGCGTCTCCTATGGCTACACCTGGACGGCCGATCGGGACACCACGGTCGGCCTGGTTCCCTTGGGCTACGGCGACGGCATCCTCCGCCACGCGAGCTCACGCGCCGAGGTCTGGGTGGCGGGTTCGCGTCGGCCTGTCGTCGGGCGGATCTGCATGGACCAGTTCGTCATCGACCTCGACGGCGACCTGCCACCGGTGGGCGAGCCGGTGGTGGTGTTCGGCCCCGGCCTGCTCGGCGAGCCGACCGCGCAGGACTGGGCGGAGGCCGCGGACACCATCAACTACGAAGTGGTCGTGCGGCTGGGCGGACGCATCGCGCGCACCTACGTCGACTCCGCCGACGGCCGAGGAGGCATGTCGTGAGTACCGCGAAGTCGCGCGCCGGGCGCAAGGTCTTCGGTGTGGCCGCAGGGGCGGTCGGACTGGCGGTGGCCGGGACCGCCGTCACGATGGCGCATCGCCGCCGGGTGATCGCCCGCCGGACCGCGGGGGATGAGGTTGCGTTCGGTTCCCTCCGCAGTCACGGCATCACGGTCGTTGCCGACGACGGGCTTCCGCTGCACGCCGAGATCGACGACTTCGACCCCGACCACGCGCGAGCCGGCCGGTTGCTGGCCCGCTCGGCGGCCGAGCCGCCGGTCAACTTGGTCTTCGTGCACGGCTATGCCCTCGACCACAATTGTTGGCACTTCCAACGCGCGGGCTATCGGGGTCAGATCCGGTCGGTCTTCTACGACCAGCGCTCGCACGGGCGGTCGGCTCGGTCCGCCCCCTCGCACGCCACCGTCGATCAACTCGGTCGGGACCTGAAGCGGGTGCTCGATGACCTGACCGGCGACGTCCCGGTGGTCCTGGTGGGCCATTCCATGGGCGGGATGACCATCTTGGCGCTCGCTGCTCAGCACCCCGAGCTCTTCGGCAGCAAGGTCCGCGCGGTCGGTTTGATGGCGACCGCCGCGGGCGGGCTGGACACCGGGCGGATCCTGTTCCCGATGCTTCCGCGGGGGATCGGCCACGGCGTTGTGAACCGGACCGTGCGGATGCTCTATCGGGGGCACCGGGCGGTCGACGCGCTCCGGGGCGCCAACCGCGACATCGCCTTGGTGATCACCGACGCCTACTCCTTCGGTGGCGAGGTGCCGGCGGGCTACTTGGAGTTCGTCTTCTCGATGATCGCGGGGACCCCCTTCGAGGTCGTTGCCGACTTCTATCCGAGCCTGGCCGCGTTGGACGTCAGCTCCGCTTGCGAGATCGTCTCCAGGGTTCCGACGACCATCATCGCGGGCACCCGCGACCGAGTCACCCCGATCGAGTTGAGCCGCGACCTCCATGCCCTGATCGCCGGGTCCGACCTGGTCGAGTGTGAACAGGCGGGGCACATGGTGCTGATGGAGTGCCACGAACTCGTGCACGACGAACTCGACAAGATCATCGCCCGCGCCGTCGATGACGTCGAAGCGGACAAGACCGCGTGACGCTCGACGTCAGCCGGGTAGGGCCCGAGGCGGCGGACATTCTGTTGGCCGTCGTTCAGGAGGCCTTCTCTGCGCGACCGACCTTGGATCCGCCCGCCGACGCGCTGACCGACAACCACGACACGATGCGGGCCGCTCTCGCGGTGGGCGGAGGGCTGGTTGCCACTCTCGACGACCGGGTGGTGGGCGGCCTGGTGTTCGACCCGCAGGATGGCGTGATGTTCCTGCGGCGGGTGGGAGTGCTGCCCGAGGTCCAACGGCATGGCGTCGCTCACGCCCTGGTGGCGGTTGCGGTGGCCGAGGCGGCTGTCCAGCAGCGACCGGAGGTGGCCGTCGTGGCGCGCAGCGAATTGCCTCGCACGATCAGTTTCTGGGAGGCGGCCGGTTTCGAACGGGCCGAGGTGAGGCCGCCCTATGTCGAGCTGCGACGGCCGAGTCGGCTCTCGGTCGACGAGCTTCTCGGCGAGCACCTGGTGCCCGATGCGGTGGGCATGCGGGCCTTGGGTGAACGTCTCGGACGGGTCCTCGCTCCGGGCGACCTGGTGCTGTTGACCGGCGAGCTGGGCGCAGGCAAGACAACGTTCACCCAGGGGATCGGAGTCGGACTCGGTGTGCGTGGCGACGTCACGTCGCCGACTTTCGTGATCGCCAGGGTGCACCCATCGCTCGGTGCTGGGCCGGACCTGGTGCACGCCGACGCCTATCGGTTGGGCGGCGTCGCCGAGCTGGACGACCTCGACCTCGACACCGCTCTGGACGCCGCGGTCACCGTGGTCGAGTGGGGAGAGGGGATCGCCGAAGGCCTCGCCGAGGAGTGGTTCGACGTACGCATCGAGCGTGCCCTCGGCTCGGCCCACGCCTCAGGCGCCGCCGCGGAGCACCACGACCCCCGCCGCGTGGCCATCTCCCGGCACAACTCCGATTCGTCTGCGAGTTGACCGACTTTCTGAGCGCGCGGGTCGCAGACGAATCGGAGTTGATCCCGGGGCGACTAGTCTCGTGCCCGTGCTGCTGGCCTTCGACACCGCGACGCCCCAGGTGGTGGTGGCGGTCCATGACGGAGAGCGTGTGGTGTGCGAACTGACCGCACCCGATGCGATGAAGCACGGGGAGCAACTCGCCCCGCTCATCCACGCGGCCCTCGCCGAGGCGAAGGTGGATCGGCGTGACCTGACCGAGATCGCCGTCGGCGTGGGTCCCGGCCCGTTCACGGGCTTGCGGGTCGGGTTGGTCACCGCGCGGACCCTGGCTCACGTGCTCGGTATTCCGGTGCGCGGAGTGTGCTCGCTCGACATCCTCGCCGCCCAAGCCGCCGTCGAGGCGTCGCCGCAGGGGAACTCTCCCGGAGACTTCCTGGTCGCCACCGACGCGCGACGCAAGGAGGTCTATGTGGCGACGTATGCCGCCGATGGCACCCGTCGTGCGGGCCCGGCCGTCGGCAAGCCGGCCGCGCTCGCGACCGAACTGTCGGTCGCCGGACCCGGCCCGACCCTCTATCCCGACGCGTTCCCTCACGCCATCGCCCCCACTCGGCCCAGCGCCGGATGGTTGGCTCAGATCGTGGCCGAGCGAAGCGTTGAGGTCCTTCCCCCCGAGCCGCTCTATCTGCGACGTCCCGACGCCGTGGCGCCGGGCAAACCCAAGTCGGTGTCGTGACCCTTCCGCTGCTTCGCGCGGCCACCGAAGGCGACCTGGCGGCCCTGGCTGCGCTGGAGGTCGAGGTCTTCGGTGCCGATGCCTGGTCGGCTGCCGCCACGGCCGACGAGCTCTCGCGCGCGGATCGACAGGTGATCGTGAGCGGAGACGGGTCGGGGCAGGTCAGCGGGTATGTCGTCATGCGCTCGGCAGGCGACATCCTCGACCTGATGCGGATCGCAGTGCGGCCCGACCATCGACGGCGCGGTCTGGGGGGACTGCTGCTGCACGCAGCGATCGACGGCGCAGCCTCGTTCCCTGATGCCGAGCGGATACTGCTGGAGGTCGCGAGCACCAACGCCGCGGCCATCGCACTGTATGAGAGCCACGGCTTCGCGGTCATCGACCGCCGGCGTGGCTACTACCGCGACGGCGTCGACGCGCTGATCATGCAGTTGATGCTGGCTGGGCCACCGAATCGGTGACGGCGGACCACTCGCCCACCAGGCCCGAGCGAAATGAGTGGACGACGTCGTAACCCAAGCCTCGATAGAGGGCGATCGCCGGGACGTTGTCGGCATAGACCCCCAGGGTCGCCACCCCTGACCCGCCCTCCAAAGCCCGCCGGGTCAGGGCTGCCGAGAGTCGACGCCCCCACCCTCGACCACGCATCTGCGGAGCGACCGACACCGCGCGCAGATGACCGGTCCGGTCGTTCATCCGATAGACCGCACCCGTGGCGATCAAGGTCGAGTCGTCCCAACCCCCCAGCCAGGTCGCGTCCGCGCTGCCGGGCCGGCCGTAGGCGCCGGGGTTGGCCCGCTCCAGCAGCGCGTTGATCGCGTCGGGATCGGCGACCTCGGCCACTCCGGATACCGGCTCCGGCAGCAACGTCGTCGACATCCAGTGCCAATCACTCGGGTCGGTGAGCGACCAGGCCGGCGGCAGCGCCCGCGCTTCGGCGCGAGGCACGCTCACCCGCCAGGGCCGGAGACCGGCAGCGGACAGCTCACACATAAGCGTCCGGAGGTCGCCACCTCCTCCGACGAGCAGGACCGTCGGGCCGGGGGTCGGCTCACCCCGCGGCGAGCGATGGCTGAGCACGGCCATCGCCTCGCCGACGACCCAGCCGGTGACGTGGGCGGGGTCGACCTGATGCCGCACGAAGGGCGCCGTCGCAGCCGCGACCAGTTCGGGACCCGGCAGTTCGCGCACCCGTCGCATCCTGCCAGCCCGTAGTCTTCGGGCCATGACCGACGGTCCGCTCGTGCTCGGAATCGAGACCTCCTGCGACGAGACCGGCGTGGGCATCGTCCGTGGCCAGACCCTGTTGGCCGACGCGGTCGCCAGCAGTGTGGAGGAGCATGCCCGCTTCGGTGGGGTGGTGCCCGAAGTTGCCAGCCGAGCCCACCTCGAGGCGATGGTGCCCACGATCGAGCGGGCCTGCGAGACCGCCGGGGTGCGGCTCGGCGATCTCGACGCGATCGCGGTCACCTCCGGCCCCGGCCTGGCGGGCGCGCTGCTGGTCGGAGTGGCATCGGCGAAGGCGCTGGCGATCGGCCTCGACACACCCCTGTACGGCGTGAACCACCTCGCTGCCCACGTCGCCGTCGATCAACTCGAGCACGGACCACTGCCCGAGCCGTGCATCGCCTTGTTGGTGTCGGGTGGCCACTCCAGTCTGCTCAAGGTCACCGACGTCACCCTGGGTGTCGATCCGCTCGGCGCCACGATCGACGACGCCGCCGGCGAGGCCTTCGACAAGGTGGCCAGACTGCTCGGTCTGCCGTTCCCGGGCGGGCCGCACATCGACCGCGCCGCGCGCGATGGAAGCGCGACCTACGTCGAGTTTCCTCGCGGGCTCACCTCCCGACGCGATCTGGAGCGGCACCGGTTCGACTTCTCGTTCTCGGGCCTCAAGACGGCCGTGGCCCGGTGGGTCGAAGCCCGCGAACGCAGCGGCGAACCAGTGCCGGTGCCGGATGTCGCCGCCGCCTTCCAGGAGGCGGTGTGCGACGTCCTGGTGCGCAAGGCCATCGACGCAGCCACCAGTGAAGGCATCGACCATCTGGTGATCGGCGGTGGCGTCGCGGCCAATTCCCGGCTGCGCGCGATGGCCGAAGCGCGGGCCGAGGCTCACGGCATCACCGTGCGCGTGCCACGACCCGGGCTGTGCACCGACAACGGCGCCATGGTCGCCGCCCTGGGGTCGGCACTCGTGGAGCGCGGCCGACGGCCGTCGACGTTGGGTCTGCCGGCCGACTCCTCCCAGCCGATCACCCTGGTTGTCGCCTGACGCTACTAAGGTGCGGGGAAAGCCGCCGTCATCGAGGAGCAGCGCATGCAGCAGGTCAGAGGCATCATCGCCCGCACGAAGGGCGCCCCGGTCACGATGGAAACCATCAACGTGCCCGACCCCGGGCCGGGTGAGGCGGTGGTGGCGATCCAGGCCTGCGGTGTCTGCCACACCGATCTGCACTATCGCGAGGGTGGCATCAACGACGACTTCCCCTTCCTGCTCGGGCACGAGGCGGCCGGCGAGGTCGAGGCGGTCGGCGAGGGCGTCACCGGACTCCAGCCCGGAGACTTCGTCATCCTCAACTGGCGGGCCGTCTGCGGCGACTGCCGGGCCTGTCGGCGAGGCGAGCCGTGGTACTGCTTCGCCACGCACAATGCCACCCAGAAGATGACGCTGGAGGACGGCACCGAACTCTCGCCCGCGTTGGGCATCGGAGCCTTCGCGGATAAGACACTGGTGGCCGCCGGACAATGCACCAAGGTCGACCGCTCGGCGCGCGCCGCCGCGGTCGGCCTACTCGGCTGCGGCGTGATGGCGGGTCTCGGCGCGGCCATCAACACCGGCAACGTCGGTCGTGGCACGTCGGTGGCCGTGATCGGGTGTGGCGGCGTCGGGATGGCAGCCATTGCGGGCTCGGTGCTGGCCGGAGCCGGCGCGGTCATCGCCGTCGACCTCGATGACCGGAAGCTGGAGTGGGCGCGGGGGATGGGCGCCACCCATACGGTGAACAGCGCGCAGAGTGACCCCGTCGAGGCGATTCAGTCGGCCACCGGGGGCCACGGGGCCGATGTGGTCATCGACGCCGTCGGTCGGCCCGAGACGTGGAAGCAGGCCTTTTACGCCCGCGATCTCGCCGGGACCGTGGTGCTGGTGGGGGTGCCGACCCCTGACATGAGGATTCCCGACATCCCGCTGCTCGACGTGTTCGGGCGCGGCGGCGCGCTCAAGTCGAGTTGGTACGGCGACTGCCTGCCTTCGCGCGACTTCCCGATGCTGGTCGATCTCTATCAGCAGGGACGCCTCGACCTCGACGCCTTCGTCTCGGAGGAGATCGGGCTTGACGACGTCGAGGCCGCCTTCGACAAGATGCGCCAGGGTGACGTGCTGCGATCGGTGGTCATCCTCTGATGCCCGACTCCGCTGACTGCCCTCCCGGCCGCATCGACCACACCGTCACCTCCGGCACTTTCAGCCTCGACGGCGAGACCTTCGACGTCGACAACAACGTGTGGGTGGTGGGTGACGACGCCGAGTGTGTGGTCATCGACGCCCCTCACGACGTCGAGGCGATCATGAGCGTCGTCGCCGGCCGCTCGGTCAAGGCGATCGTCTGCACCCACGCCCACGACGACCACGTCCGAGCTGCCCCGGCACTGCGCGAGCGAACCGGGGCGCCGATCCTGCTCCATCCCGACGACCGCCCACTGTGGGAGCTGACGCATCCGGACACCCTGTGGGATGCCGATCTGTCCGCGGGCCAGACGATCGACGTCGGCGGGATGACCATGGAGGTGCTGCACACCCCGGGTCACGCGCCGGGGGCGGTGTGTCTCTATCTCGCGGACCACGGGTGCGTCTTCACCGGTGACACCCTGTTCCAGGGTGGTCCGGGTGCGACCGGACGCAGTTATTCCGATCTCCCTACCCTGGAGGGCTCGATCCGCGCCTCGCTCTTCGCCCTGCCTGACGAGACGGTGGTTCACACGGGTCACGGGGGCGACACCACGATCGGGGCCGAGCGGGCGCTGCTCGGCTCCTGACGGGGCAACAGGCACCGGCGTGAGGTTCTCGCCGACTCGGTGGCACCATGAGCGGCGTGAGATCCTTCCTTGCCTCCGCCTGTGCGCTCGTGTGTGTCGCGACGCTCGCGTCGGCCTGTACGAAGACTCCCGAAGAGACGTTCCCTGAGCCCGAGGCGTCGCCCACCGTCACCCCGCAGACGACGCAGCGGCGGACCGATCCCATCCGCCCCGGGCCGGCCGCACGGCTGGGGTTGATGACCGGGTGGGGACCCACCCAGACCGAGCTGGACGAGGCGGCGCGGGCGGCGACCCGGCTGAGCCTGCCCGAGCTGGCCGGGCAGGTGATCGTGGCGAGCTACACCGGGACGGCCGCGCCGATGGATCTGGTGAACGAGCTGAATCTCGGAGGGGTGATCGTCTTCGCCGACAACATCACCTCCTCCGAGCAGATCGCGCAGGTCAACGCCGACCTGGTCTCCGCGGCCCAGCGCCCGTGGCCCCTGTTCCTCTCGGTCGACCAGGAGGGCGGGATCGTCGAGCGGGTCCAAGGCGATGTCACGCGCTTCCCGGCCTTCATGTCGGCCGGGGCCGCTGGGGACGTGGCGCTGACCGAGGCGGCGGCCGCCGCCAGCGGCGCCGAACTGCGCGGTCTGGGATTCACCGTCGACTTCGCTCCCGACGCCGATGTCACGAGCGGACCCGACGATCCGACGATCGGATCCCGGTCGGCCGGGTCCGATCCGGAGGTGGTCGCCGAGCAGATGACCGCCGCGGTCAAGGGCTTCCTCAGCGCCGGTGTCGTGCCCGTGATCAAGCACTTCCCCGGCCACGGCTCGGTGCCTGCGGACAGTCACACCTCCCTGCCGGTGCAGACCCGCAAGCGGCGGGTCCTGGATCGCATCGATCTGCTGCCCTTCAAGCGCGGTGTCGCCTCGGGCATGCCGAGCGTGATGGTGGGCCACATCGACGTCCGAGCCGTCGACCCCGGGGAGCCGTCGTCGATGTCGGGTCGAGTGACGACCGGCATCCTCCGCCGAGACCTGGGATTCGAGGGACTGGTGGTCACCGACTCGCTGCAGATGGCTGGGGTGGCCGCGACTCGAGACTCCGCGGAGTCCGCCGTCCAAGCACTGCTGGTCGGTGCCGACGTCCTGCTGATGCCGCCCGACCCCGTGGCGGCCCGCGACGGCATCATCGCCGCCGTGGAAGGCGACCTGTTACCTCGACGACGATTGCGCCAGGCGGCGGCGAGGCAGATTGCCGCATTGCTGCACGGCAAGGGGCTCGCCGAGGCGCTGCCCGGTCGCGCCGGAGCCAAGCCTGGAAGCGGTGCCGCGGCCTCCGCCGCGCTCTCGGCGGCCGCGATCACTCAGGTGGCGGGACCGTGCGGTGAGCGGCTGGTCGGTGACGCGGTTTCTCCCGTGGGCGACACCGCGGCGATCGCGACGTTCACCGCAGCCGCCCGCGAGGCCGGGTTGCCCATCGCCACCGGCGGTGACACGGTGGCGCTGATCGGCTACGGCGGATCGCCGGCCACCGCCGACGTCGCGGTGGCGCTCGACGCGCCGTACGTCTTGGGGGGTGCCCGGGCCCGGGTCAAGATCGCCACCTACGGCGACACTCCCGGGGCGATGCGCGCGCTCGTCGACGTATTGACCGGCGCTGCGCGGGCGCCAGGGGCGCTCCCGGTGCGGGTCAAGGGCGTGCCGCGCCCCGGGTGTCCGGGCGACTAGCCCGCTCGTGGAGCCTCGCGCCGGCGCTCAGAAGGGAACGACGAGGAAGGCTCGACCGACTCCCGCCATCCGGGTCAGCACGACCGTAGCGTGGTCGTCGCCGCGCAGGGCGAGGCGCTTGCGCAGTTGCTCCGGAACGATCTCCACGCCCCGCTTCTTGATGGTGAGCGCCCCGATTCCCCGCGCGTGCAACGCGGCGCGCAACTGCTTCTCGCGGAAGGGCAACTCCTCCACCACGCGATAGCCGCGCGCGAAGGGCGTCTGGAACGACTCGTCGGAGGTGACATAGGCGATGTGTGGGTCCACCAGACCACCGTGGACGCCGGCCGCGACGGCGCTGACCAGGCCGGCCCGGATCACCGCACCGTCGGGCTCGTAGAGGTAGCCGCCGATCTCGCGTACCGGCGGAGCGCCACCGCCCAGGAAGTCGTCGGGGTCGTCCTCGTCGGTGAGGGTGGCGAGCCCGCCGTCTCCGAGGACCGTCGCGCGCCGACGGCAGACCGCCAACGGTCCGGTCCACAACGCCGCCTCCTTGACGGCGCCGTGGTCGCTGACCCATTCGGCCTCCACCTCGACGGGGATCAGTTCATGAGGGAGGCCGGGCGCGACCTTGACCACTCCCGGGCGCCGGAACAGCGACGTCAGGAAGCTCCACGGTGGGGTCCACTCGTCGACCCGGAACGAGCGGCCACGCCCGGTCCGGCGGGCCGGGTCGGCGAAGACAGCCCCGAACCCGTCGAGGTCCAGTGTGGTCGCGTCGGCCACGCCCACCGCCCCGGGGAGGCCGAGCGCGGCCAGGTTCGCCTCGGCCACAGCGACCCGCACGGGATCCAGATCGACCCCGGCGGCGGTGAGTCCGGCGCGCGCGAAGGCGACCAGGTCGCCGCCGATGCCACAACCGAGGTCGATGACGCTGCTCGGCTGGGCGGCGGAGAGCCGACCCGCCCGATGGGCGGCGACCCGCGACCTCGTAGCTTGCTCAAGCCCATCGGGGGTGAAGAACATGACCAACGCGTCGGCCCCGAACTTGTCGACCGCCTTCACCCGCAACTCGACCTGGGTCATCGCCGCAGCGGCATGCTCGGGGTCGGTGACGTCGCGGCGGAGCGCGCTGGTGGCGCGCATCGGATCGCCGTCGGAGTCGGCATAGGCGATGGCCGCTCGGCCGAGGGCGTCGGTGCCGGCGTCGGTGAGCAGCCAGCGGAAGCCGTCGAGGTCCATTCCGTCCATCATTCCCTACGCCCACGGTGGCCGGGCCGCCCTATCGCTCCCGGCGGGTTCGGGACAGGATGGACCCATGGCAGGACACACCCTGGTCGTCATCCGGCACGGCAAATCCGACTGGACGACGGGCCATGCCGACGCCGAGCGGCCGCTCTCGACCCGCGGGCGCCGCCAGGTGCCCCGTACCGGCGCCTACCTCGCCCATCTCGGTATCACGATCGATCTAGCGGTGGTGTCGCCCGCCGAACGAACGCGAGAGACCTGGGACCTCGTTGCCCCGGCGATCGGGGCGACAGCGGAGGTCCGATACGACCAAGCGGTCTACGGCGCCTGGGCGGGTGGCCTGCTCGAGATCGTCCGCGGGCTGCCAGGGGAGTCGACGACCGCGGCGATCGTCGGACACAACCCCGGCCTGGAGGAGTTGGTGGCGGAGCTGGCCGGGTCCTGGGTCCCGATGCCCACCTCCGCGCTGGCCATCCTCGAACTGCCCGGCGCCTGGGTCGACGCCGGCAGCAACCCGGTCCGCCTGATCGCCTCCGGCCGCCCGGCGGAGTGAGCTGGCCCCTTCTGGCACTCGGATTGGGGGAGTGCTAACGTGTGAATTGGCACTCTCGACCCGAGAATGCCAGCGCTTGCGAAGTAGTGCGGCCCCCGCGACGGCGTACTCCCGAGCAGGCTCGAACGTGCCGGAGCGTCCTGCTCCTCATCTCAACTGACAAGTGCAGAAAGTGGAGGTCGATCAAGCGTGTCGATCAACATCAAGCCCCTCGAGGACCGTCTGGTCGTCAAGCCGCTCGACGCCGAGCAGACCACGGCTTCTGGCCTGGTCATCCCGGACACCGCCAAGGAGAAGCCCCAGGAGGGCGAGGTCTTGGCGATCGGTCCCGGTCGCGTCGACGACAACGGCAACCGGGTTCCGCTCGACGTCGCCATCGGCGACAAGGTGATCTACAGCAAGTACGGCGGCACCGAGGTCAAGTACTCCGGCGAGGAGTACCTCATCCTCTCGGCGCGCGACGTGCTCGCTGTCGTTTCCTGACCCGCACCAGCGGACGTCATACGGGCGGAGCCTTCTAAAGCTCCGCCCGTATGACGCCAGCCCCTATTCGCATTGCCCGTAACGCATTAGAGGAGAAAAATGCCCAAGATCCTGGAGTTTGACGAGTCCGCTCGTCGCTCGTTGGAGCGCGGCGTCGACGCGCTGGCCAACGCGGTCAAGGTGACGCTCGGCCCCAAGGGCCGCTACGTCGTTCTCGACAAGAAGTGGGGCGCCCCCACCATCACCAACGACGGCGTGACCGTGGCTCGCGAGATCGAGCTCGACGACCCGTTCGAGAACCTCGGCGCCCAGCTCACCAAGGAAGTCGCCACCAAGACCAACGACGTCGCCGGTGACGGCACCACCACCGCCACGGTGCTGGCGCAGGCGATGGTCCACGAGGGCCTCCGCGCTGTTGCCGCCGGCATCAACCCGATGGGTCTCAAGCGCGGCATGGACGCCGCGGCCGAGGCGGTCGGTGACGCCCTCAAGGAAGCGGCTCGCGAGGTGGAGTCCAAGGAAGACATGGCGTCGGTCGCCACGATCTCCAGTCGCGACTCCCTCATCGGCGAACTGTTGGCCGAGTCTTTCGACAAGGTCGGCAAGGACGGCGTGATCACGGTCGAGGAGTCCAACACCATGGGCACCGAACTGGAGTTCACCGAGGGAATGCAGTTCGACAAGGGCTACATCTCTGCCTACTTTGTCACCGACCCCGAGCGGATGGAAGCGGTTCTCGACGACCCCTACATCCTTCTGCACCAGGGCAAGATCAGCGCCATCAGCGACCTGTTGCCGCTGCTGGAGAAGGTCATGCAGGCCGGCAAGCCGCTCTTCATCCTCGCCGAGGACGTCGAGGGCGAGGCGCTGTCGACGCTGGTCGTCAACAAGATCCGGGGCACCTTCACTGCTGTGGCCGTCAAGAGCCCGGCGTTCGGTGATCGTCGCAAGGCCATGATGCAGGACATCGCCGTCCTCACCGGCGGCACCGTGGTCGCTCCCGAGGTCGGGCTCAAACTCGACCAGGTGGGTCTCGACGTGCTGGGCAGCGCCCGGCGGGTGGTGATCACCAAGGACAACACCACGATCATCGACGGCGGCGGCGACTCCGCACAGGTCGACGGCCGGGTCAACCAGATCAAGGCCGAGATCGAGAACACCGACTCCGATTGGGACCGCGAGAAGCTGCAGGAGCGGTTGGCCAAGCTGGCCGGCGGCGTCTGTGTGATCAAGGTCGGCGCCGCCACCGAGGTGGAGCTGAAGGAGAAGAAGCACCGCATCGAGGACGCCGTCTCCGCGACGCGCGCCGCGATCGAGGAGGGCATCGTCCCCGGTGGTGGGTCTGCTCTGATCCACGCCGCGACCGTGTTGTCCGACAACCTCGGCCTGACCGGCGATGAGGCCCACGGCGTGCGCGTCGTCCGCGCTTCACTTGACCAGCCGTTGCGGTGGATCGCCGAGAACGGTGGTGAGAACGGTCATGTCATCGTGGCCAAGGTTCGCGAAGCGGGCGTGGGAACCGGCTACAACGCCGCCACCGGTGAGTATGGCGACCTGGTCGCGCAGGGTGTTCTCGACCCCGTGAAGGTCACCCGCTCCGCGCTGGTCAACGCCACGTCGATCGCGGGCATGCTGCTCACGACCGAGACCCTGATCGTCGACAAGCCCGAAGAGGAGCAGCCCGACACCGGTCACGGTCACGGCCACGGCCACTGATCTCAAGGTCTGGCTGACTCCATACGTTCCTCGAACGGCGCCCCGCGGGATTCCCGCGGGGCGCCTTTTGCGTTTGCCATCGCCGCTCCATCGGGTGGCGCTGCCGACGCGGTCGGCGCGAATTTTCCTGCCCGAAACGAGGCGGCAGCGCCCACGCAATCCTCACGAGCCATGCTTCGAGCACGGCGGGGGGCCGACGACAGGCATTGATTGGCTGCTGGAGGGAGTCCGGAACATGCTGTGGCGAGTGCGAACTGCTCTGCCCGACCGCCCAGGCGCATTGGCCGCGCTGGCCACCAGCTGCGGCGAGGCGCGGGTGAACATCTTGGGGCTGCAGATCTTCCCCGACATCGACTCGGTGACCGACGAGCTGGTGTTGCGCACGCCGCCGGACTGGGGGCTTCCCCAGATCGCGCGGCTGGTCGAAGCGGCCGGCGGGGTCTCGGTCAGTGCCGCGCCGTGCACCGATGCCGCCTTGGTCGACCAGCCGACGCGCTATGTGCAGGCCGGGCGCGCCATTGTGGCCCAACCGGCCAGCTTCCCCGAAGTGGTGGCCGATCTCTTCGATGCCGAAGCCGACCCGATCGACGCGGGGCTGGCTCCGGTGCAGGACATCATGGAGTTGACGGTCGGCGACGTTGACGTGCAGGTGCGCCGAACGGCGCCTTTCACAGCAGTCGAGCGGGCCCGCGGCGCGGCGATTGCCGAACTGGTCAGCGACGTGCTGGACCGGCGCAAATCGATCGAGGGCGCGCTGCCGGTGCCGGGCCGACGGCTCGGTGGAAGCGGGGGTGCGCCGTCGTACGTCGTGGATGGGGCGGTCGTCAAAGCGGTCGTCGAGGATTCGGTGGTGGGCCTGGCGTCGGTACTGCCGGAGGCCGATGAGGCGGGTGTCCGCGAGATCACGGTGCGGGTCGATCCCGTCTGGCAGCGTCGCGGCGTCGGCACCCGACTGTTGGTCGAGGTCTGCCGCCTCGCTCGCGCCAGGGGAGCGGACGAGATCGTCGCGATCACCCAGGCCGACAATCAGGCGGTCCTGCCGATGGTGCTCGCCGCGGGGCTGCGCAGCCGGATCCGGATGACCGGTGACCTACTGATGGTGAGGGCCCGTGTGCACGAGTTCACGCGGGCACCGGCCGATCTGCACTCCGGCTGAACCGCGGGACGGGGCGGACTCACGCCGCTGCGTGAGCCCGCCCGGTGTCCGCGAGCCTGGGCCGAAGGTCGAGCGTGTCTAGTCCGACCAGATCCCCTTGTCGAGCAAGGCGACCGCCGTGTCGTAGATCTGGTCGCTGCTGTCGGCAACGCCGACTCTAACGGTCACCGTCGATCCGGGAGTGACCGGGACGTTGCAGGTGAGCGGCACCGTGAGGCCGTCCATCGTGGTGGCGTAGCCGGCCGCACCGGTCGAATTGTCGATGTACAGCGACGGATTCGAAGCGGCGTTGATCGTGTTGACAGCGACAGCCGATCCGCCGACCAGGGCACAGTTGACCCCGTTCACGAAGACCGCCATGACGTCGTTGTAGGAGCTGCCGACGAACTCGGGGTATTCCTCACTGGCGAAGATATAGCGGACGTGGAGCATGTCCCCGGCCGGCTTGATCTTGGCCTCGTAGATCGCCGCGTCGAAGGTTGGAAGTCCGACCAGAGCCGATAGCGCCGCATCGCCGGGCTGTCCCATGGCGGAATTGGCGAAGGTTGAGGGCACACCCACGGCGTCGGCGATCTTCCCGGTGCTCAGGAGCCAGGTGCTCGCTCCCGCGAACTTGCCGTGGATGGTGCGACCGGCAAGGAACCCGGACACTCGGCCCCACTGCTCGTCGGCACCGGTGACAGTCTCGCTGATCTTGGTGATGCCGGGTCCGAACACGTCCTGGCCGGGGCCCGGGCGGGCGACCTGGAGCTTCTTCGCCTTCGTGACCAGCTTGCGGTACTTCTTCCCCTTGATCTTGGCCTTCGGGGCCAGCACCCGGAACTTGAACGTGCCCTTGGTGCTGGGCGCGCGCCACTTGAGCTTGAACTTCCCCTTCTTGTTGGTCTTCGTCTTCTTGACGGTCTTCCACTTGCTGCCGACCTTGGTCTGGAGGAAGGCCTTTCTGACGACCTTGGTCTTGAGCTTCCCCTTGAACTTCGCGACTTGGTCGACGAAGACCGTGTCGGGACCCTTCAAGCTGTTGCCGCCGGCGTGCGCCGGGACAGTGATCCCGAGCAGCCCGATGGTGACCAGTGGAACGATGGCCAGCGTTGCGAGAACACGTCGTGAGCGCATGCAAACTCCCTTTCGTCGGAGGCGAACCGGAGAACCGCGGCTCAGACGAGGCGTGGCACGACTGGTCGGGGCGGGGCGACGGGTCACCTGGAAATCAGGGTGTCCCCGGAACGCGAACCCGGTCAATAGTCATTTCGGGTCTGGTCGCGGGTCACGGATAGACTGAGCAATCTCTCCCTCTCCCCCGGAAAGGCCGTGGTCGCCGCCATGACCCACGCTGAGGTTCCCGACAAGTTCGCCGCTCTCGGGCTTACCTACGACGACGTCCTGCTGTTGCCGGGATACTCCGATCTCGCCCCCACCGACATCGACACCACCACGCGGCTGACCCGGGGGATCTCGCTCAAGGTGCCGCTGTTGTCAGCGGCGATGGACACCGTGACCGAGTCGCGGATGGCGATCGCGATGGCGCGGCAGGGTGGCATCGGCGTGCTGCATCGCAACCTGTCGATCGAGGACCAGTCCTACCAGGTCGACCTCGTCAAACGGACCCAGACCGGGATCATCTCCAACCCCGTCACCATCGGACCCGACGCGACCTTGGAAGACCTCGACCGGATCTGCGGCGAGTACCGCGTCTCGGGACTCCCCGTCGTCGACGCCGACCACCGATTGCTCGGGATCATCACCAACCGCGACCTTCGCTTCACCCCGGTCGCCGAATGGGCGACGACCAAGGTCGATGAGGTGATGACGCCGATGCCGCTGATCACCGGGCCGGCCGGCATCTCGCGCGACGACGCCACCGCCCTGCTCCGCCAGCACAAGCGGGAGCGGCTGCCGTTGGTCGATGCAACCGATCACTTGGTAGGGCTGATCACGGTCAAGGACTTCGTGAAGTCCGAGCAGTTTCCGCATGCCTCCAACGACGCCTCCGGACGGTTGATGGTCGGCGCGGCCATCGGCTATTTCGGCGACGCCTGGCAGCGCGCGACCACGCTGATCGAGGCGGGGGTCGACGTCCTGGTCGCCGATACTGCGCATGGCCACGTTCGGATGCTGTTGGAGATGGTCGAGCGGCTCAAGTCCGACCCGGCTACCCGGCACGTGCAAGTGATCGGCGGCAACGTCGCCACCCGCGAAGGGGCGCAGGCGTTCGTCGACGCCGGCGTCGATGCGGTCAAGGTGGGCACCGGACCGGGTTCGATCTGTACCACCCGGATCGTCACCGGAGTCGGCGTCCCCCAGGTGTCCGCGGTGCACGAGGCCTCGCTGGCCTGCAAGCCCGCCGGAGTGCCGGTGATCGCCGATGGTGGGCTGCGGCACTCGGGAGAGATTGCCAAGGCCATCGTCGCCGGGGCCGATGCGGTGATGTTGGGGTCGCTGTTGGCCGGATGCGAGGAGAGCCCGGGCGAACTGGTGTTCGTCAATGGCAAGCAGTTCAAGGCCTATCGCGGCATGGGCTCGTTGGGCGCCATGTCGAGCCGCGGCAAGAAGTCCTACTCGAAGGACCGCTACTTCCAGGCCGAGATCGAGAGCGACGACAAGATCGTGCCCGAGGGCATCGAGGGCCAAGTCGCGTTTCGGGGCCCGTTGTCGGCGGTCGCTCACCAATTGGTGGGTGGACTCAACCAGTCGATGTTCTATGTCGGTGCCCGCACCATCCCCGAACTCCAGGACAAAGGCCGCTTC
This sequence comes from uncultured Actinomycetota bacterium, assembly GCA_963781605.1. Taxonomy (GTDB): domain Bacteria; phylum Actinomycetota; class Actinomycetes; order Propionibacteriales; family Nocardioidaceae; genus Nocardioides. The sequence continues at coordinate 644,336 of CAWAGO010000005.1, read as the reverse complement.
GTGCGGATCACCTCCGCTTCCCTCTCCGAGTCGCACCCCCACGGGGTACAGATGACGGTCGAAGCCCCCAACTACACCGGCCCCTGACCCACCCGGGCCCCACACCGATTCGTCTGCGTCCCGACCGGTTATTTCACGCTCGGGGACGCAGACGAATCGGAGTTCACAGGGCGAGTCGGAGGTCACAGGGGGAGGTCGAGCAGGGCGTTCTCGACCACCTCGGGGAGGGCCGGGTGGATCCAGTACTGGCCGCGCGCCACGTCGTGGGCGTTCTGCCCGAAGCTGGCGCCCTGGATCAGAGGTTGGATCAGCCCTGCGGCGTGCGGCCCCAGACAGTGCGCCGCGAGAATCTGGCCGTCGGGGCTGGCGTGGATGATCACGATGCCGCTGCGGTCCTCCAATGCCCACCCATAGGCGGTGTCGCCGTACTCCTGGGAGCACGTGACGAACTCGACCCCGGCGGCGTTCAATTCCGACGTGGTCGGTCCGAAGGACGCCACCTGAGGGTGCCCGAAGACCGCGTGAGGCACCGGGCGATCGTCGATCATGCGAGGGGCGGCGTCGAGGCGACCGGTGTCGACCGCGAGATTGTGGGCAACGATCCGGGACTCGTGGTTGGCGACGTGCTTGAGCTGCCAGTCGGAAGAGATGTCGCCGAGCGACCACACCCCGTTGGCGGTGGTGCGCAGTTGCTTGTCGACCACCAGGCGTCCGTCGTCGTGACAGTCCAGGCCCCCCGCGGCGGGATCGAGCAGATCGGTGTTCGGTCTCCGGCCTACCGCCAGCAACACAACCTCGGCCTGCACCTCGCACGGGTCCGTTCCGTCCACTCGCAGGGTCCAGACGCCGTCGGCCCGGGTGGCCTCGGTGACGAAGGACGACAGCCTCAGGTCGTAGCGGGAGGCGGCGTAGGCCGTGTAGCGCCGGGCGATCTCGGCTTCCTCGACCTTGAGCAGGGTGGCCGACCGCTGGATCTGGGTGACGTCGACCCCCAGGGCTGCAAAGACGTGAGCGAACTCGCACGCGACGAATCCGCCACCGATGATCGCCATCCGCGGGGGCAACGCCTCCATCCGCATGACCGAGTCCGAGGTGTGTACCCCGTGCACCAGGTCCGGACCACGCAATCCGTCGAGGTCGAGCCCGACCGGGCGGCCCCCGGACGCGACCACGATCCGGTCGGCCGTGATCTCCTCACCGGTGTCGAGTCGCAGGCGACGCTCTCCGGCGAAGCGCGCGTAGCTCGAGTAGAGCGTGACGTCCTCCTGGCTGCGTCGGTAGTTCTTGCCTCCGGTGGCGATCGGGTCGATCCGCCCGAAGATCCGGTCGCGCATCGCGGGCCAGTCGATCACCGGCGGCGCGAAACTGACACCCAGCCGGTGGGCCTCGATGCCCTCCAATGCACGGTCGGCGGGCACCACGAACATCTTGGTCGGGATGCAGCCGACATTGAGGCAGGTGCCGCCGAAGGTTCCGCCTTCGACGATCGCGACGTCGAGCCCCTCGAGTTCAGGGGTCAGCAACGAGTTCCCTGAGCCGGAGCCGATGACGATCAGGTCGTGGTGGCGCACTGCTTCACCCTAGGCCACGAGCCATCGCTGAACGCCGCAAGCACTGGCCCCCAGTCGGTCGGCCCGGCCCACTACGCTGGCCCGGTGACCGAGATCGAGATCGGCCGCGCCAAGCGCGCCCGCCGTGCCTACTCCTTCGATGACATCGCCATCGTGCCCTCGCGACGTACTCGCGACCCGGAGGAGGTCAGCATCGCCTGGCAGATCGATGCCTATCGATTCGAGTTGCCGGTCGTCGCGGCACCGATGGACTCGGTGATGTCGCCGGAGACCGCGATCGCCGTCGGTCGGCACGGGGGCCTGGGGGTGCTCAACCTCGAAGGGCTCTGGACCCGCTACGAGGATCCCACCGAACTGCTGGCCGAGGTGTCGCAGCTGCAGGGCACCGACGCCACGGGGCGGATGCAAGAGATCTATGCCGAACCGGTCAAGGGCGAGTTGATCACCGAGCGGTTGCGGACCGTGCGTGACGCAGGGGTGACGGTGGCCGGGTCGTTGTCGCCGCAACGCACCAAGGAGTTCGCGAAGGCCGTCGTCGACGCGGGCGTCGACATGTTCGTCATCCGCGGCACCACCGTGTCCGCCGAGCACGTGTCGAGCCAGGCCGAACCCCTCAACCTCAAGGAGTTCATCTACGAACTCGACGTTCCCGTGATCGTGGGCGGTTGCGCCACCCACCAGGCCGCGCTGCACCTGATGCGCACCGGAGCGGCGGGGGTCCTCGTGGGCTTCGGCGGAGGCGCCGCGCACACGACCCGGACCGTTCTCGGCATCGCGGTGCCGATGGCCTCGGCGGTGGCCGACGTGGCGGCGGCTCGGCGTGACTATCTCGACGAGTCCGGCGGCCGGTATGTGCACGTCATCGCCGATGGATCGATCGGCAAGTCCGGCGACCTCACCAAGGCCATCGCCTGCGGCGCCGACGCGGTCATGGTGGGCTCGCCCTTCGCGCGGGCAACCGACGCGCCCGGACGCAGTTTCCACTGGGGTGCGGAGGCGCACCACTCGACCCTTCCGCGCGGTGAACGCGTGCAGTTCGAGCCGGTCGGCACGATGGAAGAGATCCTGTTCGGCCCCTCCCGCGTCGCCGACGGCACGATGAACCTGGTCGGGGCGCTCAAGCGCGCCATGGCCACCACGGGCTATACGGATCTCAAGGAGTTCCAGCGGGTCGAGGTCGTGCTCGGATAGGCGCTACTGCGAGCGATCCGGCCGGCTCGCCGGGTCCGCCTCGGCGAGCCAGTCCGCGAAGACAGCCGCCGTGTCCGGCACACACCACCCCGGGTCGGCGAGGGCTGCGACCACCGATTCGCGGGTCATCCACTCCCCGGAGGCCACCTCGTCCGGCTGCCACCTGATCGGCCCGTCCCAGGTCGTGGCGTAGCGGAACGCTCGATAGCGGGTGAACTCGTCGGCATAGTCGGCACTGCCGAGCTCGGTGAGCGTCACCCCTGTGATGCCGAGCTCCTCCTCGAGTTCACGGATGGCGGCCTCGTGGGGCGCTTCACCTGCGCCGATCACGCCGCCGCACGCGAAGTCGTGCAGCCCCGGATAGACGTCCTTGGTGTCGGTACGGCGATGCACGTAGATCAGGCCGTTGCTGTCACGCACCACGACGCAGGTCGCCGCATGGCGAAGGTTCTCCGCCCTCATTCGGGAGCGAGGCGCCGAGCCGCACGGCCGGCCCCGGTCGTCGTACAACGCGACGATCTCCTCGGCTTGGCGCCTCCATGGCGTCATCCTCGCGCATCCTGGGGAGAGCGGGCTGTCCAGCGTTGTCCGGTCGGTCAGGGTGAGGGCATGGATCCCGGCCTTGCGTTGCACCACCTCGGTGGAGTGGATTCCTACGCTCAGCTCAAGCAACTGTGCTCGAAGCGCCGACTGCGCGACAGCCTTCAACGCGGCGAGGTGGTTCGGCTCGCCCGCGGACGCTGTGGGGGCTGGGCCCGTCGCCTGGCCGACTCGTGGGAGTTCCACACCGGTAGGGATCGGAACTCCTCACTGCCCGGTCCGGCCATCGATGCACTCGCGGAGCAGGTCGGCGTGACCACAATGCCGGGCGTACTCCTCGACGATGTGCACCATCACGTCGCGGACCTCGTGCTCGGCGTCCTCGCCGAGCAGTCGGTCCCAATCGAGGTCGGCGTCATAGATCGCGTCCGCGTCGGCGATCACCTGACGCCAGGTCGACCACGCGTCATCGACCACCTCGGCCTCAGCGACCGCGCCGGTGAAGTCACCCGCGTTGTCCTCGGGGGTCCGGTAGAGCCGGGGAATTTCCTCTCCCCGGAGCACCCGCCGCGACCAGTGGTGCTCCATCTGGGCGAGGTGACGCAGCAGTCCGAGCAGCGAGAGGGTCGACGGTGGCACCGATCGTCGTGCCAACTGCTCGCTGTCGAGACCCTCGCACTTCAGCGCGAAGGTGAGTCGGTAGTTGCGGAGGTAGGCGAGGACGGTGGCTCGCTCGCCCTTCGTGGGCGCATAGTCCCTCGGGTCGCCGTCGGCGGCTTGCCACATATCGCTCATAGCGCCCACCCTCGCGGGTCGGTCACTCGGCGACAAGCGACTAACGGTTTGGGCGACGGCCCTGCCCGGCCCTATCCTCGGCATACAGGCGCTTGAGCCGTCATCAGCGGCGAGCCTCCGGAAGAACGGCACTGCGAGGCGCAGCGCTCAGTAGAACCGGACGGGTAGGCCCGTCATCGCCGTCATGAAGTGGTCGCCCCTGGGCGGCAAGCGAGGTGGTACCGCGGCTCCCGTCGTCCTCGTGGTTCAGACCACGATGACCACGACGCAGGAGACAGCAGATGGCCTACCCCCGGGTCTCGCACACGGACCAGACCGGCGTTCCCTCGACTCCGCGATTCTCCGAGATCGAGGAAGCCGTCCTCGCCTATTGGAAGGCCGACGGCACCTTCGAGGCCAGCGTCGACCAGCGCGACCCTGGAGTCACCGGCGACAACGAGTTCGTGTTCTATGACGGACCTCCCTTCGCCAACGGGCTGCCGCACTACGGCCATCTGCTCACCGGCTATGTCAAGGACGTCGTCCCGCGCTACCAGACGATGCGTGGCCGCCGCGTCGAGCGCCGCTTCGGCTGGGACACCCACGGGTTGCCGGCCGAGCTCGAGGCGATGAGTCAGTTGGGGCTCAAGACCACCGACGAGATCCGCGATCTGGGCATCGAGAAGTTCAACGACGCCTGCCGCGCCTCGGTGATGAAGTACACCGGCGAGTGGCGCGAGTATGTCACCCGCCAGGCGCGGTGGGTGGACTTCGACCACGACTACCGCACGATGAACCCCGACTACATGGAGTCGGTGATCTGGGCGTTCAAACAGCTCTATGACAAGGGCCTGGTCTATGAGGGCTTCCGGGTGCTGCCCTACTGCTGGAACGACGAGACCCCGCTGTCGAACCACGAACTGCGAATGGACGACGAGGTCTACCAGAACCGGCAGGATCCCGCGGTCACTGTGGGCTACACCCTCCACGAGAGGTCCGCCGATGATGAGCTGGCCGGCGTCAAGATCCTGATCTGGACCACGACCCCGTGGACCCTGACCTCCAACCTCGCGGTGATGGTGGGCTCCGACATCGACTACGTGGTGGTGTCCTCCGATGCCTCCGGGAGCCCAGAGCGCTACCTGCTCGCGGAGGCTCGGCTGCCCGCCTACGCCCGCGAGTTCGGCGCCGACCCCGAGGTGCTGGTGCGAGTCAAGGGAGCGGAGTTGGTGGGCCGGACTTACGCTCCACCGTTCTCCTACTACGCCGACCACGCCAACGCGTTTCGCGTCGTCGCGGCCGACGACGCCGTCACCACCACCGATGGCACCGGGCTCGTGCACACCGCGGGCGCATTCGGTGACATCGACAAGGAGGTGACCGACCGGGAAGGCATCGAGGCGGTGATGCCGGTGGGCAAGGACGGCCGCTTCACCGCGCCGGTTCTCGACTACGAAGAAGTGCAGGTCTTCGACGCCAACGGCCCGATCATCGACCACCTCAAGGCTGCCACTCGGGGTGAGTCGGCCGGCTCGGTCACTCCGGGCACGGTCCTCCTGCGCCGCGAGAGCTACGACCACCCCTACCCGCACTGCTGGCGCTGCCGCGAGCCGCTGATCTACAAGGGCGTGTCGTCGTGGTTCGTGCAGGTGACCGCCATCAAGGATCGGATGCTCGAGCTCAACCAGGACATCCGCTGGGTGCCCGACCATATCCAGGACGGTCAGTTCGGCAAGTGGCTGGAGAACGCCCGGGATTGGTCGATCACCCGCAACCGGTTCTGGGGCAGCCCCGTACCGGTCTGGAAGAGCGACGACCCGGCCTACCCCCGCGTTGACGTCTACGGCTCGTTCGAGGAGCTCGAGCGAGACTTCGGCACGCTGCCGCGCGATCATGCCGGCAACCCCGACCTGCACCGGCCGTACGTCGACGACCTCACCCGCACCAACCCCGACGACCCCACGGGCGCCTCGACGATGCGGCGGGTCGGTGATGTGCTCGACGTGTGGTTCGACTCCGGGTCGATGTCGTTCGCCCAAGTCCACTACCCATTCGAGAACGCCGAGTGGTTCACCCACCACTTCCCGGGCGACTTCATCGTCGAGTACATCGGACAGACCCGGGGCTGGTTCTACACGCTGCATGTGTTGGCCACTGCTCTGTTCGACCGCCCGGCGTTCTCTTCGTGTATCAGCCACGGCATCGTCTTGGGCTCCGACGGCAACAAGATGAGCAAGTCTCTGCGGAACTATCCCGACGTGTCGGAGGTATTCGATCGCGACGGCGCCGACGCCATGCGCTGGTTCCTCATGTCGTCGCCGATCCTGCGCGGCGGCAACTTGGTGGTCACCGAGCCAGGCATCCGCGACTCGGTGCGTCAGGTGATGATCCCGTTGTGGAACGCGTGGTACTTCTTCGCGCTCTATGCGAACACGGCGGGAACCGGCTATCACGCCGAGAGCTGGCTCGGTCGGGGCAGCCCGACCCACGTGATGGACCGCTACGTCCTGGCGAAACTGGGGGAGTACGTCGCCGCATCGACCACCCAACACGACGCGTATGACATCGCTGGCGCCTGCGATTCCACCCAGCGCTTCGTCGACGTGTTGACCAACTGGTACATCCGGCGATCCCGGGAGCGGTTCTGGGCCACCGATGGGGTGGTCGGCGAACTGGAGAAGGACGCCTTCGACACGCTGTACACCGTGCTCGAGGTGATGACACGGGTCGTTGCTCCGCTGCTGCCGCTGACGGCCGAGGAGATCTGGCGTGGCTTGACTGGCGGCCGCTCGGTGCATCTCACCGACTGGCCGTCGGTCGAGGAACTGCCGACCGACGAGGCACTCGTCGCGGCGATGGATCAGGTGCGTGAGGTGTGCTCGGCGGGCTCGGCGCTGCGCAAGGCGGCCAACCTGCGCAACCGGCTGCCGCTGGCCTCGCTGACCGTGGTGGTGGGCCACCCCGATGCGCTGGAGGGGTTTGCGGAGTTGATCGCGGACGAGCTCAACCTCAAGCGGGTAGTAGTGCTCGACGCTGCGGCGCCGGAGGCGGCGGCCTATGCGTTGGAGAAGCGGCTGACGGTCAACGCCCGCGCCGCGGGTCCGCGGCTGGGTAAAGAGGTGCAGATCGCGATCAAGGCATCGAAGTCAGGCGACTGGTCCGTCGCCGCTGACGGCACGGTCGTTGCCGGTGGCCTGGTACTGCACGAGGGTGAGTTCGCCATCGAGACCGTCGCCGGAGACGCCTCCGGCCAGGCGACGACGGGGGTGTTGCCCGGCGGCGGGTTCGTCGTTCTCGACACGGAGGTGACGCCCGAGTTGGCTCGCGAGGGATTGGCTCGCGATCTGATCCGGCAGGTGCAGCAGGCGCGCAAGGAGGCGGGTCTCGACGTCTCGGACCGGATCACTCTGACCATCACCGGGGATGCCGACGTCGCCGCGGCCGCCCGGCAGCACGAGGCGTTGATCGCGGGGGAGACCCTGGCGACGACCGTCGACGTGGTGGAGAGCGGAACCGAAGTGGAGGTCGCGGTCATGCGCGGCTGAGCCGGCCCGACTCTCGGGCTGGCGCGCTTGCGTCGGCGCCACCTGCCGGGTGGTTGGATGTGGGCATGGAATCCGCAGCACTGTCCACGGCAGTTTCGGGCGCTCACGTAGTGCTCGATCTCGATGTCGACGTGGTGACCCTGACCGAGGCGCTGGTCAACATCGAGTCGGTCAGCCGCAACGAGAAAGCGATAGCCGATGCCGTCGAGACTGCGCTCAGCGCGTTCGACCACCTGGAGGTGATTCGGCGCGGTCACACCATCGTCGCGCGCACCCCCGACCGGCACGGTGAGCGCGTGGTCATCGCGGGACACCTGGACACCGTGCCTCTCAACGGTAATCTTCCGGCCCGCCGGGAAGCGAACGCCGAGGGCGAGATCCTGCACGGCCTCGGCACGTGCGACATGAAGGGTGGCGACGCCGTCATTCTCAAGTTGGCGGCCGAACTGACCGACCCGGCTCGCGACGTGACCTACATCTTGTATGAGGCCGAGGAGATCGACAGCGAGTTCAACGGGCTCCGTCTACTGGCGGAGTCAGACCCCGACCTGATGCGTGCCGACTTCGCGATCTTGATGGAGCCCTCCAACGCCGGTGTCGAAGCCGGCTGCCAGGGAACCCTGCGCGCCGATGTCCGCACGACCGGCGAGCGGTCCCACTCCGCCCGGTCCTGGCGCGGCAGCAACGCCATCCATGCGGCCGCCGAGATCCTGAATCGCCTCGCGGCCTACGACGCTCGGCAGCCGGTGATCGACGGATTGACCTACCGCGAGGGTCTGAACGCTGTCGGAATCAGAGGTGGGGTCGCGGGCAACGTGATCCCTGACGAGTGCGTGGTCGAGGTCAACTTCCGGTTCGCTCCCGACCGCTCGGTGGACGAGGCGGAGCGTTTCGTTCACGACTTCTTCGCGGGATACGACGTGCACGTCGGTGATCGCGCCCCCGGCGCCCTCCCTGGCCTGAACGTGCCCGCGGCCGCGGCGTTCATCGAGGCCGTCGGTGGCGATGTGGCACCCAAGTTCGGGTGGACCGACGTCTCGCGGTTCAGCGCCCTGGGCGTTCCGGCCGTCAACTACGGCCCCGGCGATCCGATGTACGCACACAAGGCTGACGAGCACGTGCGCACCAGCGAGATCTCGCACTGCGAACAGACCTTGCGGGCCTGGCTGACGAGTGAGACGCGATGACCCCGCCGAAGCAGGATCCGCCGCCCACGACGGGTCGCCGGATCAAGAGGAAGGGGCCGGTGGTGATGCGTGGCTCCCGGGTCGATGCGGGAACCACGGATCAACGGCTCCTCGACACGCTGGGCCCCACCGACTGGGTGCACGCCGACCCGTGGCGCGTCATGCGCATTCAAGCGGAGTTCATCGAGGGATTCGGGGGCCTCGCCGAACTCGGGCCGGCGATCGGGGTGTTCGGCTCGGCCCGGACCCCGATCGACCACGAGCACTACCTGATGGCCGAGGAGGTGGGCCGCAAGCTGGCAGAAGCGGGATACGCCGTGATCACCGGCGGCGGTCCGGGTGCGATGGAGGCCGCCAACAAGGGTGCCTCCCAGGCTGGGGGCGTCAGTGTGGGTCTGGGTATCGAGTTGCCTTTCGAGACCGGGCTGAACTCCTGGGTCGACCTCGGGATCAACTTTCGCTACTTCTTCGCGCGCAAGACGATGTTCGTCAAGTACTCCCAGGGCTTCGTCGTGCTGCCCGGCGGGCTCGGCACCTTCGACGAACTCTTCGAGGCCCTGACGCTGCGGCAGACGCAGAAGATCACCGCCTTCCCGGTGGTGCTGATGGGCTGCGACTACTGGCGGGGCCTGGTCGACTGGCTCACCGACACCGTCTTGGCCGAGGGAAAGATCGGGGCCGGCGACCTCGATATGTTCGTGGTGACCGACGATGTCGACGAGGCGGTGGCGGTGATGGTCGAGGCGTCGCACAAGACCGTGGCGAGAGGAGTCGACCGATGACCTGGGTGTTCGCGGTCGTGATCGTGCTGGCGATGGGCGGCGTTGCGGTGGTTGCCTCCGGCCGGGGCGGCCGATTGGCTCCGGCCTATGACGACCGCCCCGACTCGCGCGTCGCCGCCGGGCGGTCCTTGAGTGGCGAGGACCTGCGCGAAGTGCGTTTCTCTCTGGGCGTGCGGGGCTATCGAATGGCCGAGGTGGATGCGCTCCTCGACCGGCTGGCCGAGCAACTCGATCAGGTCGACGAGTCCGAGGTCGCAGCCGAGACCGACGTCGAGGCGCAGGCGCCGGCCGGATCCGAGCCGGCCGCGCAGGACGCGACCTCCCCACCGAAGAGCCCGGAGCATTAGGGTTCAGCCGTGTCCCTCCCCGTCGTGGTCTACGTGTTGACCGGCCTGGGCGTCGTCGCTGTAGTCCTGACCCGCGTTCGACTGCGGACCTCAAGCGCCGCGGGAGCCGTTCACGTGAGCTCGACGGTGCTCAATCTGCACACCACGGCGGGCGGCCTGGCCTTGGTGCTCTGGGTCAGCTATCTAGCGCTCGGCGAGCGATTGCCGTTCTACCTCATCGTCGGCATCGTGGCGGTCGGGCTGTGGTGGGTGACCGCCTTCGCCGGTCTTGCGCTGTTGGCCCGGTGGATCCCCACCCGCGGCAAACACGCGAGCCGCAGCAACGACGATTCCTGGAGCGAAGGGCCGGGCCTCTCCGTGCTGGCCCACCTCGGCATGCTCGTCGGGGCCATCGTCTTCACCTGGGCCTACATGATGGGGTCTGTCTAGACCGCTCAGCGGCCCTGGAACGTCGGCTTCTCCTTGGCGAGGAATGCGTCGACGGCGCTGCTGTGATCGGCGCTGGCGCCGGTGGTCGACATCCAGGAGTCTTCGTGGGCCAACGACTCCTCGAGGTCATGGGAGGCCGAGAACGCCACCGCACTGCGGATACCGGCGTAGGCCAGGGTCGGACCCGATGCCAGTCGGCGCGCCAGGTCGGCGACAGTTGCGGCTAGCTCGTCGCCGGGCACAACGTGAGTGGCCAGGCCGAGTTCCAGCGCCTCGTCGGCGTCGACGGTGCGTGGGAGATACAGCAACTCCAAGGCCTTGGCCGACCCGACCAACCTGGGGAGGGTCCAACTCGCGCCCGTGTCGCACGAGAGAGCGATCCCGGTGAACGCCAGGTTGAATCCGGCGTCCGCAGCGACGTACCGAAGATCACAGGCGAACGCCAGGCTCGCGCCGGCTCCTGCTGCCACTCCGTTGATCGCGGCGATGACCGGCTTCGGCATCGCCGCCAAGGTCGAGACGATCGGGTTGTAATGAGCCGCCACCGTGGAGAACAAGACCTCGGGGTTGTCGCTCTTCAGGATGCCGACGTGCTCGCGCAGATCCTGCCCCACACAGAACGCGCGACCGGAACCGGTCAGGACGACGCAGCGAACGGCCGGGTCTTCGGCCACGCTGCGAACGACGGCCAACAGGGCCTCCTTGGCCGCGAGGTCGAGACTGTTCATCGCATCGGGTCGGTTCAGGGTGATCGTCGCGACGCCATCGACAACGTCGAGCAGCACGGGGTCCGGCGAGGGTGTGGAGTCGGGCATAGAGGCAGTCTGCCCGACGCCTGGCCTTGCCCTAGAACGGGGTCGACCGGCCAAGTTGTGGAGCCGGTGGCACACAGGTGTGGGTGGGTAGGCGATAATGGGAATCGTCACATCGCCCCCTGGTCGGGCGACTCGCACGAAGCTACGCAGAAAGAGGTGTGCGGATGGCGGCAATGAAGCCGCGGACGGGCGACGGTCCGCTGGAGGTCACCAAGGAAGGGCGTGGCATCGTGATGCGAGTCCCGCTGGAGGGTGGGGGCCGACTGGTCGTCGAACTGAACGCTGATGAAGCCGCCGCACTCGGTGACGCCCTGCAGGCTGTCGTCGGCTGACGTTGGCTGAGGTGCCGACGCCAGCGGGCCTGTTCCAAGGGCTGCCGCCCCAAGTCTCTCCGCCGCAGTTCGCGCTGAGCGAGGAATCGCCTGCGGCCTTCGACGGCGCCGAAGCGATCGCGCTGCCGGTGCTGCGCGATCGGCGCGGCTCCGGGCACGCAGCGCAGGTGCTCTTGGGCCCGGGTGCCGACGATGTCAGCGATCGGCTCGGCCTTGATCTGTTGGGCTTGCTCGACGACTCCGATGAGCCGGCGCGGGCAGGTGAAATCCTGCGGCATCGTGTCGCGACTCCCGACCCCGACGCGCACGCAGGCGTCCGCCACGTCTTCCTCGTCGGTGTCGGCGACCAGAGTGCCGATGACCTCCGCAGGGCGGGAGCGGCCTTGGCGCGGGCGGCCACGGATCTCGACACGCTCGTCACGTCGGTTCCGGCGATCGCCGCACCCCGCCAACTGCGCGCCTTCGTGGTCGGCGTCATGCTCGGCTCCTACGGCTTTCACTGGCGGTCAGACGGTCCACGCCATCGACCGGTGCAGCGCGTCGTTCTGGCCGGCCTGTTCGAGCCGGAGGCCTATGCCGAAGAGCTACGCCGAGCCCTCGCCGTCGGTGGCGCAGGCTGGCTCGCCCGCACGCTGGCCACCGTGCCCTCCAACCTCAAGAACCCCGCGTGGCTGGCGACGCAGGCGATCAGCTTGTCGAAAGAGACCGGCCTCGAGTGCACGGTGTGGGACGAGCATCAACTCGCCAAGCGCGGGATGGGGGGGATTCTGGGGGTGGGCCAGGCGTCGGCCACCCCGCCACGGCTGATCCGGCTCGACTACACCCCGTCCGGCGGCGGTCGTCGGACGCCTCGGGTGGTGCTGGTCGGCAAGGGGATCACCTTCGACTCGGGCGGCCTGTCGATCAAGACCGCCGAGTCGATGGCCACCATGAAGCGTGACATGACCGGCGGGGGTGTCGTGCTTGCCACCATGGGTGCCTTGGCTGAGATGGGCTGTCCGGTCCGTGTGACGGGTTTGATCGCGGCAGCAGAGAACGCCGTCGGGGCCGGAGCCTTGCGACCCGGTGATGTCGTCACCCATTTCGGTGGCCGCACCAGCGAGGTCATGAACACCGACGCCGAGGGCCGTCTCGTCCTCGCCGACGCGATCGCCTATGCCGCCGCTGAGCTCAAACCGAAGCTGATCGTGGACATCGCGACCCTCACCGGTGCCGCCAAGGTCGCCTTGGGCCAGCAACTGGGGGCGGTCTTCGCCACCGACGATGCGGTCGCCGATCGCCTTCTCGCGGCCGGCCGGGCCGCCGGCGAGCCGCTGTGGCGGCTGCCCCTGGTGGAGGATTACGAGGACAAGCTGTCCTCAACGGTCGCCGACGCGGACAACGCGCCAGGGGGACCGGGCGCGATCATCGCGGCGCTGTTCCTGCGGCACTTCACCGCCGGCGTGCCATGGGCGCACCTCGATATCGCCTCGGTCGGCGACGCCCGCGAGGACCGCTTCGAGTGGAGCGAGGGCCCCACCGGCTTCGGTGCCCGCTTGCTCCTCGAGTGGCTGGGTGGGGCCGACCCACTGGCCGACCCACTGGCCGACCGACCCGGCTGACCCTCCGGCGACCTGGCGCCTCAGGTGAGTCTGCGGGCCACCAGCAAGCCGTCGCCCACCGGAAGCAGCACCGAGATCAGGTCGTCTCGCTCCGCAATGTCGCGCCCCAGGGCGCGGATGGTGGTGGTCTCCTCGTCGCGGTGCGACGGATCAGCGACTCGGTCGTGCCAGAGGGCGTTGTCGAAGGCCACCACGCCGCCGGGGCGAAGCAACCGGAGAGCCTCGGAGAGGTAGGCGGCGTACTCGCGCTTGTCGCCATCGCAGAACACCAGGTCGTAGTGACCGTCGGTGAGTCGGGGGAGCACTTCGAGCGCGGGGCCGGAGATGGCGCGCGCACGCTGATGCGGAATGCCGGCCTCGGTGAAGGTCTGCCGTGCCAATCGCTGGTGCTCGGCTTCGATGTCGACCGTGGTCAGCACTCCTTCGGGGTGCATCCCCCGGAGCAGCCACACCCCGGAGACACCCGTACCTGTGCCGATCTCCACGACGGCCTTGGCCTGCATGACCGACGCCAGGAAGCGCAGGGCCGCGCCGCCGCCCGGGCCGATCGAGACCACGCCGACCTCGTCGGCCCGACTGCGGGCGTCGCTGATGACAGCGTCCTCAGCGATGAATGAGTCGGCGTACTGCCAACTGGCGGAAGTCAGTGGTGAAGTCATTCGGGGGTCTACTCCTCCTCGAGGTTGTCATCGAGCCTAGCGGCTCGAAGGGGCAGCAGGCGGTCGCCGCTCCACCCCCGGGAACATCCCTGCGAAGTGGAGCGTTGTCAGGAGTGACGGGGTTCAGCCGACAGGTCGCGCCTACGTCGCTCACAGGGAGTTCTCAGGACCGTTGCCTACCGTGAGAGGTCCTGACCGCAGCTTGACCGCCCGGATGCCAAGGAGATAGCGGTGGCTACGCCGAATCCGCCCGAACTGCACGCCGCTACGGGCGAGCCTGCGGCGTCGCAGCCAGTGGCCGACGGTGTCCCCACCTGGGACGAGATCGTCGAGCGGCACACCGACCGTGTCTATCGGCTCGCCTATCGCCTGACGGGCAATCCGACCGACGCCGAGGACCTCACCCAGGAGGTCTTCGTGCGGGTGTTCCGCTCGCTGCACACCTTCACCCCCGGGGTGTTCGAAGGGTGGTTGCACCGGATCACCACCAACTTGTTCCTGGATCAGGCGCGACGACGCAAACGGATCCGGTTCGACGCGCTCTCCGATGAGCGCGCGGTGCGCTTGGCGAGTGACAGCCCCGCTCCTGACACGGCCTACGACGATCGGACCTTCGACGACGACGTGGAGCGTGCCCTGGCCGAGTTGCCGCCCGACTTCCGTGCTGCGGTGGTGCTCTGCGACGTCGAGGGCCTCAGCTATGAGGAGATCGCGGAGATCCTCGACGCCAAGCTCGGCACGGTGCGCTCGCGGATTCATCGTGGTCGCGCGATGCTCCGCGATGCGCTGGCTCACCGGGCCCCTCTCCAGGGTCACCAGCGGTATCTCGGACGGGGGCCCGAACATGAGTCGGCCGACGCCGGCGGTAGGGCGGGATCGTGATCATTCACCTCGGATCGCGGGTCTCTGCTCTCCTCGATGGTCAGCTCGACGCAGCCGACGAAGAGCGGGCCTGGGCACATGCTCACTCCTGCCCGGTCTGTTGGGAGGCGATCCAACGCGAGGGCTGGGTCAAGACCCAGCTCTACGGGCTCTCCTTCTCCGCCGATCCACCGCCGTCCCGGCTCAAGGGGTCGCTGTTGGGTGCGATCGACGCGATGCCGGCTGGGCCGTCGGCAACGTCGCTCCCTCCATTAGGTGATACCAGACATCGATCGGCGTTCGCGGCCTTGAGCAGCGGCGCCGTTGGAGTTGCCGTCGTGGGCGTGCTGGCCCTGGGCGCGGCGCCCGCCGCCGCCCCCTCGGCAGAGCGTCGGCCGCCCAACTCCGCCTCGCTGAGCGAGTTCGCGCCGATCTCGGTGCTCCGACCTGCCATCGCACCCACTGCGAACCCCAACCGGGGAGCCCTGGGTGCTGAGCTCGGGGCCGTCACTGCGAAAATGCTGCGGTGAGCGACGACCTGCGAGGCACCCCCGAGTCTGAGACGGGCGCCCCCGAGAGTGACGACAGGCGCCCCCGAGCCTGACACGGGCAACCCTGAGACGGAGGAGACGGCGCCGTTGCAGGGGTGGGCCCCGCCGCAGGGGTCGCTGCCGCACGAGGCACGGAACGTCGCCCGGCACGCCCAACCGGACACCATCGACTCCGACTTCCCCTTCTTCGCTCGCGAGTCGCCCACGGGCGAACCCCGTCACGCCGACCAGGGTCCAGCACAAGGCCCAGGCACAAGGCCCAGGAGAGGGCCCAGCGGAGTTCCTAGGAACGGGCCCATCGGAGAGTCCCTCAGACCCGTTCGGGCCGCCGCCCCCGGCGGGCTACCTGCCGGGGAACTCCTCGTTCTTCGGTCAGCACCCGCCGACGATGCCGCTGGGCGCTCCACCCGCCAAGCGACCCGCGCCGGCTGGCTGGATCTGGCCGGTGATCGGGGTGATCGCACTGGTGACCGGACTGATCGGCGGGGTGCTCGGAAGCGTGGCTCTCTCGACGATCGACCGCGCGGCCCGTTCGACCTCCACCGAGCCGGGCGGCCTGACCAACGCCGGAACCCGCACCGAAGCACCCCTCGACCCCGCCGTAGGGTCGGTCGCCGCCGTGGCAGCGGAGATGTTGCCCAGCACCGTGCAGGTGCTCGCCACCTTCGACGGCCAGAACGGCGCCGCCACCGGGTCGGGTTTCGTCATCGACGAACGCGGTCACATCGTCACCAACAACCACGTCGTCGCTGAGGCTGCCGGCGACGGGACGATCCGGGTCGTGGATTCCGAAGGCAAGCGCTACGACGCGACGCTGGTCGGCCGCAGCCCCGTCTACGACCTCGCGGTGCTGGAGGTCAAGGGAGCCACGTCCCTGCGGCCGGCGGCCCTGGGGGCCTCGGCCCGGCTGAACGTCGGCGAGGAAGTCGTCGCTATCGGCTCGCCGCTGGGATTGAGTTCGACCGTCACCGCGGGCATCGTCAGCGCCTTGAACCGCCCCGTCACCACCGGTGAGCAGGATGCCGAGAGCTACATCAACGCCGTGCAGACCGATGCCGCCATCAACCCGGGCAATTCGGGTGGCCCGCTGGTCAACCTGGCCGGCCAGGTGGTGGGCGTCAACTCGGCCATCGCCACCACTGGTACCAGCGACAGCGGCAACATCGGCGTCGGTTTCGCCATCCCCATCGAGCAGGTCACCGTCACTGCCGATCAGATCCTCACCACCGGCGAAGCTCGCTATCCGATCATCGGCGCGAGCGTTCAGACTGGCCGGCAGACCGCTGTCGGTGCCTTGGTGCAGGAGGTGGTCGATGCCTCCCCCGCCGCCGAGGCCGGTCTGCGCGAGGGTGATGTGATCACCGAGGTCGACGGTGCGTTGGTCACCGACGGCATTGCGCTGATCGTCGCCATCCGGACCCACCAGCCGGGCGAAACCCTGGAGTTCACGATCGAGCGCGGTGGTCGCGAACAGCGGGTGACCATCCGCCTCGACTCACGGGTGGGTTGAGCCACCTGGTGCTCAGGAGTCGTCGGCCTCGACGTAGGGATGCTCCTCGACGAAGGTCTTGGTCTCGGCATACATCCGCTGGATGAACTCCTCGAGCTGAGCCGCCTCGACCCGCCATTGGCCGCGACCACCGATCTTGATGGCGGTCAGGTCGCCTCGGCGGACCAAGGCATAGACCTGTGCGCTCGAGGTGTTCAGCACCTCCGCCACGTCGGCGAGAGTGAGGAATCGGGGAGAGGCCGCCATGCCCCCATGCTGCCACCGCGGGGCCACCAGATGCCGCAGCGGCGCCGCAACCTGTGGACAGGGGCGCACCCCGGCCGGGTTCACCAGCCATGATGGACCTCATGACCAGCACGCTCGGGGCATCGGATCTCACTGCGGCCAACGGGGCGAGCAGCGCCCTCCGGGCACGGAAGGCCAGTTGGCGCGATCCGCGACTGTGGATCGGTCTTGCGCTGGTCGCGGTGTCCGTCGTGGTGGGAGCGCGGCTGCTGTCGAATGCCGACGACACCATCGGCGTGTGGGCTGTGTCGGCGGATCTCGGCCCGGGCAGTGAGCTGGATCCTGCCGGCCTGGTCGTGCGGCGAGTGCGGTTCGTCGATGGAGCCGACGTCGACCGCTACCTCGCCACCACCGACGAACTACCGGCCGACCTCACGATCAACCGGGCCGTCGGCGCCGGTGAACTCTTGCCTCGCGCGGCGCTCGGTTCGAGCGCGCAGTTGGTCCAACTGCCGCTGGTGCTCGACGCCCAGCGCATCCCTCCCGGGGTCGGGCCGGGCAGCCGCGTCGATATCTGGGTGAGCGAGGACGAGAAGCCCCGGTCGCGCCGGGTGCTCCAGGACGTCGGGATCATCTCCGCGCCCACCGAAGCCACCGAATTCGGACTGGCCGGTGAACGACAGGTGGTGGTGGGCGTGCCCGTGGAGGACGAGTCGTCGATTGCCGACATGCTCGCGGCCGCCGAGCGCGGCGCGGTGACCGTGGTCAGCCGAGGCTGACATGCTCAGCCAGAGTTCGGGGCCGGTGCTGTGCGTCGTGGTGGCCTCCGGTGCAGCCTGGGAGTCCGCGGCGCTGGCCGCGATCGACGCCCGTCCCGACGTCGTTCTGCTCAAGCGGGCCGTCGACATGGCCGATCTGCTTGCCGTGGCTGCGTTGGGCCAGGCCGACGTCGCGGTGGTGGCCATCGATGCGCCCGGTCTCGACGTCCCTGCGCTCGAGCATCTTCGGCGGCACCGGATGTCGACCGTTGCCATCCTCGACGGCCCTGGCGACGAGCGAGGCCAGGCGCGCGCCGGGCGCCTGGGCATTCCGGCGGTCCTGGCCTCGGATCAGATCGGCCAGGTGGCTGACCGGATCGCGGCCGCCCCGGCCGCGACCATGCCCGCCCTCGAGGCGGACAGAGCACATTCCGAGGCGAGCGAAAGCCCCGATTCGATCGCCGGTCGCCTCGACGTTTCTCGCGGGCAGGCGACTGAATCGGCGAGGCAGCCGGGCCGTGTGCTCGCCGTGTGGGGTCCCGCGGGCGCGCCGGGTCGCACCACGGTCGCGGCGGGGTTGGCTGCGGTGCTGGCGCAGCGCCGCCGCCCGGTGCTGCTCATCGATGCCGACCCGTACGGCGGAGCGGTGGCTCAACATCTCGGCGTTCTGGACGAGGTGTCGGGGCTGCTCACCGCAGCCCGGCATTCCGCGTCCGGGCGCCTCGACGAGGCCTTTCACACCACCCAGCGCTCGTTGAGCTCCCACCTCTGCGTGATGACGGGACTGCCGCGTCCGGAGCGATGGGTGGAGGTGCGATCCGGGGTGATCGAGCATGTCGCGGAGGTCGGCCGCCGTCGAGGCGACGTGGTCATCGACACCGGTTTCAGTCTGGAGGACGACCCTGCGTCGGAATTCGGTGGCCGCCCGGGGCGCAACACCACCACTCTGGGGGCGCTTGCGGCAGCCGACGAGGTCGTCGTCGTCGGGGCTGCCGATCCGGTGGGTCTGGCCCGGTTGGCCCGGGGGTTGGTCGACCTGAGAGACCGCGCCGGCGATGCGGCCGTGCGGGTGGTGATCAATCGCAGCCGGCCGAGCCTCGAATGGTCCGAGCGTGAGATCGCGGCGATGGTCGAGGGATACACCCGGCCGAGTGGACTCCACTTCCTGCCCGAGGACCGAACCGGGGTCGACCGAGCCCTGGTGGCCGGGCGGACGTTGGTCGAGTGCGGCGACGGCCCGCTCCTCGAGGCGTTCCAGGACATCGTCGATGCGGTGGCGCCGGAAACCGGCCGACCTGCCGCCGGAGGGCGTCGAATCAGGCGGCGAACAGGAGGTAGAGCCCGCCTCCGGTGAAGAGCACCATGACCACCAGCAGGGGCAGTTGTCCGGTGAGTTGATCCTCGCCCCGCAGCACCGACAGTGCCCGATCGTGGGCGGCCACGACCCCGAGGAGGTGGCCGAGGACGACACCGAGCACCTTGGTGACGGCGAGCAGTGTCGGATGGTTGGAGAGGAAGAAGTTGACCGGCCAGTCGGCCGTGCCGAACAGGTTGGCCCCGGTCGCCATGGGGTCACTCATCTGGGTGATCGTCAGCATGCCCTGCTCGACCAGCAACGTGAGGTAGTGCGCAGCGATGTACCCGATGATGATCGGCACGAGCGAGTGCGCCAGCAGGGTGGGGAGCTGGGTGCGACGGAGTCCGGGGCGGGCCGGCGTTGCGGCGCAGGCAGTGAAGAACAGCCCGCCGACGAGCAAGCAGAAACCGAGCAGCACGGCTGTCTCGCCCACAGACTGCGACCAAGTCGCGTCCTGGACCACACCGGCCCACAGGGGCGAGGAGGCGAACGAATCGAAGGCGGTGCTGCCGAAGAGGACGGCGGTGACCGCGAGGAGCCCGGGCCGCACCGACACGGTGGCCAGATTGGCCAGGGGCGAACGCAGGATCAACTGCCCCCCCTGATCGCGCGCCCATGGGGAGACCTTGGCGACCAGGGTGGAGTAGACCTCGAACGGATCCGCGTGCGCGAAGAAGCGTTGCCCGAAGATCAGTCCGCCGAGCACCATCGCCATCAGATAGCCGGCGAACCACAGCCGCACCGGACCCAGGTCGGCGGAGTGCGGGTAGACCAATTCGAGCCACGTGAAGGCGAACAGACCGGCCGCGGCCGGCCAGGAACCCCACCGCGCCGGATAGTCGCGGATCCCCTCGTCAGGGTCGATCCGCGCCAGCCGAGCCAGTCCGAGCGCGATGGTACGGACCGGGCTGATCGCTCGATAGAAGGGCCCCAGTACCAGCGACAGCGGCACGAGACCCACCCAGAGCAGGATGTAGACGATCCCGAAGAACGGGTTGAGGAGCAGGTTGGGTCCAGCGACCGCGATCCACACCGTGTAGGCCAGGGCGAGGAGGCCCACCGCCCTGGCAAGGAGGGCAACAGCGGTCGAGTCGACGATCCGACGAAGCCAGGCCGGAGCCGGGCGGCCGGCCCTGGGCGGGTCGTAGCGCGGCGACCGCCAGGCGAGCGCCAGCACCGTGAAGGACAACGTGAGAGCCGCGACCGCCCCGGCGATCGCCAGCTCGGGCGGTAGCGGCAGATCCTGCGCCCCGCCGACTCCGTGCAGAGCCAGGCCGGAGGCGGCAACCGGGTGGGCAGACACCGCCAGAGGTGAGATCAACACGGAGGTCAGCGCACCTCGAGTTGCAAGACCAGGACATCGGGGTCGTGGAGTTCGACGTCGACGATCCCCGGCTGGTCGAGGGAAGCTCGATGTCGGTCGAGCCGGCCTCGAAGTCGTAGGTCTCTTCCTCGGCGGCGTGCACGTGCAGCTCGCCGGCGACATCGCTGGTCACCTCCAGGGTGACCGGTGCCCCCTTGGTGACCGGCACTCGATCACCCTGCGGAGTCACCTCGCCGCCGTCGATCGTGACGGCGATGGGGTCGTTGCCACCGCTCGGTTCCGGGTCGTCGCTGCAGCCGGCCAGGGTGCTCAGCGAGAGGGCGATCGTGCCGACGATCACGCCGACTCGTCGGGCCAGCTGAGTGCCGCGAACTACGATGGGAGGAGCGCATGGGTGGACCTTTCAGGTGACGTGCGGTAGTTCGACAACGCGACCCTGGAGGCACCACCGCCCAGGTCGCCACGTCGGCTCTGCCAGAATCCCATAGGCACGGTTGGCCCAACCCGGCAACCCCGGATCGATCGGGGAAGGTCGGCCCGCTAGGAGAACCCGCTAGGAAAAGGAGTGGCGCGATGAGCGAGCGGCTACGACCCCGCGATTTGGCCTTCCTTGCGGGCGAGTCGACCTCGACGCCCATGCACAATGCCACTGTCGAGATCTTCGAGCCCGGCGAAAGCGGCCTGGACTATCACGCGCTGGTCCACCTGATCGCCGACCGGATCGCGTTCGTCCCCCGCTATCGCCAGCGGATCGCCGGTGTGCCCTGGTATCTGGCCAACCCGGTGTGGGTCGACGATCCCGACTTCGACCTCGCCTTCCACGTGCGTCGATCCGCCCTGCCGCAGCCGGGCACCATGGCCCAACTGCTGGAACTCGCGGCCCGGATCGTCTCCCGCCCGCTCGACCGCGCTCGCCCGCTCTGGGAGGTCTATTTCGTCGAGGGCCTGGAGGGCGGCCGAGTGGCAGTGCTCTCGAAGTCGCACCAGCTGTTGGTCGACGGCGTCGAGACGGTCGATCTTGGTCAGGTCCTCCTCGACGTCGCCCCGACCCCCAAGTCCCTGGTGCACGACGATTGGCATCCCGAGCGCCGGCCCAGCCCCACCTCGTTGATGATCGAGGCTCTGTCGGAGTCGGCCACGCACCCCACCACCGTGCTGAACACCGTGGTGGCCAACACCGAGGCAGTACTGCGAGCGGCCGGGTCGGTCGCCAACCGTGCCGGCACCCTCGCCGGCGCGCTGTCGAGGTCGCCGGCCCGTGAGCGACTCGCCGATTACGCGCGGCCACTCCCAACAACGCACGTTGATCACTGTCCGCACCGACCTGTCCGACTACCGTGCCGTGCGCGATGCCCACGGCGGCACCATCAACGACGTCATCCTCGCCACCATCACCGGTGCACTGAGAGCGTGGCTGATGACCCGCACGGAGTCGCTGGCGGGCGTGCGCCAACTCAAGGCCGTCGTCCCGATGTCGGTCATCGACGACGACCTGGAACCGACCTCATTGGGCACCCAGATCGCCGCCCATCACGTGGAACTGCCGGTGGCCGAGCCGAGTCCGCTGGTCAGGCTGCACCAGGTGTCCTACTCGTTCGCCGCGCACAAGGAGACCGGCCGAGCGGTTGCCGCCAACCGTCTCGCGGGGATCGCCGGCTTCGCGCCGACGACCTTCCACGCACTGGGATCGCGGGTCGCTGCCGCGGAACTGCGCCGTGGCTTCCACCTGAGCGTGACCAACGTGCCCGGTCCGCAGTTCCCGCTGTATGCCGCCGGCGCGAAGATGGTCGAGACCTATCCGGTCCACCCCCTGCTGCCCGGGCACGCGCTGGCGATCGGGGTCACCTCCTATGACGGTGGCGTCTACTACGGCCTGACCGCCGATCGCGATGCCGTTCCCGACGCCGACGTTCTGGAACAGGGCCTGCGCGACTCCCTGGAAGAACTTCTGGACTCGGTCGGTGAGGGTCGCGCCCGCGCTCCGCGCGGACGCCGGAAGCAGGGCACGCCCCGACGCCGGGCGGCGAAGAAGCCGCGGAGCCGATGACCACGAGGGTCTACCTGCCGATGCTGTTGACCGAACTGGTCGCGTTGCGCGACACCGGTGTCGCCGCGGCTCCTCGCCCGGTGCACGCGGTGACGGCCGAACTGCGTGATGCCTGGCCCGACGCCGGCGACGATCAGTGGGAGTATGCCGCGCTCCAGGCGGCCGCGGAGAGTTGTCGTGCACGCTGGAGCCCGCCGTCACCGCGCTGCCGGATCGCGATCGCTGCGGATGTCGACGCGGTCTCGCCGGCGACCCGCGAGAGCGGCGCGGACGCGGCCGACCCGACCCTGCGTCGGATCGACACCGATCTGCGCCTCGCTCAGGTGGCAGCCATGCACGTCGATCTGGCCGAGGACGTCGATGAGGATGACGCGTTGGCGTGGTTCGCGACCCAGGAACTCGACGGAGTGATCGCTGCATTGTCTGGCAACTCCGTCGTCTGAGACCATCGGGCCATGGACGCCATCTCGTTTCCGCCGGCCCCGATCAACGAACCCAACCTGAGCTATGCCCCTGGCACGGCCGAGCGAGACGCCCTGACCCAGGAGCTGCATCGGCTGGAACGCAAGCAGCATGACCTCAAAGCGGTGATCGGCGGCCGTCGCAAGGCCGGCGGCGGCGCGGAGATCAAGGTCGTCCAGCCACATGATCACGCGCACGTTCTCGGCGTCTTGAAGAACTCCACGCAGGCCGACACCCGGGCGGCCATCAAGGCCGCCGCTGAAGCGGCCCCGGAATGGCGGGCGCTGTCGATGGATGACCGGTGCGCGGTGTTGCTCAAGGCCGCCGACCTGCTGGCGGGGCCGTGGCGGCAGCGGATCAACGCGGCGACGATGCTCGGCCAGTCGAAGACCGCCTTCCAGGCGGAGATCGACTCCGCCTGCGAGTTGATCGACTTCTGGCGCTTCAACGCCCACTTCGCCAAGCAGATCCTCACCGACCAGCCGATGGCCAACTCAGCGGGCGTGTGGAACCGCACGGACCATCGTCCGCTCGAGGGCTTCGTCTATGCGATCACGCCGTTCAACTTCACCGCCATCGCGGGCAACCTGCCGACCGCTCCGGCACTGATGGGCAACACGGTGATCTGGAAGCCGTCACCGACCCAGCAGCTCGCCGCGTCGCTGATCATGGAGCTGTTGACCGAGGCGGGCCTGCCTCCCGGCGTGATCAACATGCTCCCCGGCGACGGGCTGGAGGTCTCTCAGGTCGCTCTGCGCAGCCCGGATCTGGCCGGTATCCACTTCACCGGCTCGACGCCCACCTTCCAGCACCTGTGGGGCGAGGTCGGCGCCAACATCTCCTCCTACCGCTCCTATCCCCGCATCGTCGGTGAGACCGGCGGCAAAGACTTCGTACTGGCGCATCCGTCGGCCGATCCGGACACGGTGCGGGTCGCCCTGATTCGAGGTGCCTTCGAGTTCCAAGGGCAGAAGTGCTCGGCGGCATCGAGGGCCTACGTCGCCAAGTCGGTGTGGACCAAGATGCGCGACTCGTTCATCGCCGAGGTCGAGGCGATCTCGGTCGGCGATGTCACCGACTTCTCCCATTTCATGGGCGCCGTGATCGACGATCGCTCCTTCGCCAAGCAGAAGGCCGCGATCACGCGCGCCAAGCGCACCAAGAACCTCACCATCGTCGCCGGCGGTCAGACCGATGATTCGGTGGGCTATTTCGTCCGCCCGACCGTCGTCGAATCCACCGATCCGACCGACCAGATGTTCGCGACCGAGTACTTCGGTCCCGTGCTGGCGGTCTATGTCTATGAGGACCGCGACTTCGACAAGGTCTTGACGCAGATGGAGTCGTTCGCGCCCTACGCGCTGACCGGCGCGATCATCGCGCGCGACCGCAGGGTGATCGCCAAGGCGACCCAGGACCTGCGTTTCGCGGCGGGCAACTTCTACATCAACGACAAGCCGACCGGAGCTGTGGTCGGGCAACAGCCTTTCGGCGGTGCGCGCGCCTCGGGCACCAACGACAAGGCCGGTGCCCCGGTGAATCTCTTGCGGTGGTCCTCGCCGCGGTCCATCAAAGAGACCTTCGTGCCCGCCACCGACTACCGCTATCCCTTCATGGACTGATCGGGGATCGGGATGCTGGTGGCGGCGGTGGTGTCGGTGGTGCCTGGGCATCTGGGCGCCCTGCACCCGGTGGAGCAGGCGCTCACCGTCGTCGTCGCCTTCGCGCCCTTTCTGATCCTGGGCGGCCTCGCGGTGCGCCGCCGATTGCGCCCATCAGATCGAGCAGACTCGGCTCCGAAGGCGCAGGCCGATCTTGAGGATCTGCCGTGGGCGGAGGATGTCAAGCCTCCTTCGTGAGCCGCTCGGCGGCCCGAGCCGCCTGCTGCTCGAGGAAGTCGGTCAACACGTCGGCGATCAACCGCTCTACCTTGCCGCCGATGAACGGGATCTTGGCGGTGACCTCGCCGCTCACGGTCTCCACCGTGCCCGCACCGCCGGCCCGCAAGGTGGCGGTGCCGTCGACGCGCCCGGGCTGCCCCGGGATCGACACCGTCACGGTGGCCGTCGTGGGGGAGGACCAGGACTCCTCCTGACGGATGGTCAACCGCTTGCCCAAGACGCTGCGCGCCATGGTGGACATGGCCGCGGTGTCCTGGTGCCGAACGGTCGTCACCCGGGTGACCCCATCGGTCGTACTGACGGCGACGTCGTAGGCCGACGCTCCGGTCGCGGCCGTGACCGCCTCGCGGAAGTCGCGGTCGGTCAGGATGGCGAACACGGCGTCGGGGGCGGCGGGATAGCTCTGCTCGTGATGGAAACGCATGGGTTCATCATGGCGACTTCCGCGGTGTCCCGTCATGCCTGCCCAGCTTCGGCGCCGCAACCGGACCCCTCCTGCCGCGGGCGGCGTGCCTGCTGGGCGCCGGTGGGGGCGCTCCTTGCCCCGCAGGTGCGCGAGTCCTAGGGTCGGACCGTGGTCGCCGTCGCGGAGAACGTCAAGGGTGAGCTCCTCGAGCGAGCCACCGAGCAAGCGTTGCAGTCGCGGGGGAAGGGTGGACCGCCGGCGGACCGCCTGGGGGCATTGTTGACGGCCTACTACCGACACGTGGCGTTCGAGGACTTGGCCGACCGGGCGGAGGTCGACCTCTACGGCGCCTTGGCCTCGCAGTACAAACTCGCGGCCTCACGGCCACAGGGTGTCGCGCTGATTCGGGTGTTCACGCCCAATGTCTCCGAGCACGGCTGGTCGGCCGGCGGACACTCGGTCGTTGAGTTGATCACCGATGACATGCCGTTCCTCGTCGACTCGGCGACGATGGCGCTCAGCGCAGCTCAGCACACCGTGCACGCGGTGTTCCACCCCCGGTTCGATGTCGTCCGCGACATCACCGGAGAGCTGCACAGCGTGCAGGTCGCCGACGATCGGCACGTGCCGATCGAGGACACCGGTCTGTCCATGCGCGCGGTCGGTGAGTCCGATGAGCTGATCCGCGAGTCGTGGATGCACATCGAGATCGACCGCGTGGGCGACCAGAGCGAGATCGAGGCGATCGAAACCCACCTGCTCGACGTGCTGCGTGACGTGCGCGAATCGGTCGAGGACTGGCCCCGTATGCAGTCCCGAGCCCTCGACATCGTCGCCGAGCTCGAGAACCAGCCACCGGTGGGGCTTGACGAAACCGAGGTGGAGAGCGGCCGCACGCTGCTGCGATGGCTGGTCGACAATCACTTCGCGTTCCTGGGCTATCGCGAATACAGCTTGGTGGAGGAGGGTGCCGATCTTGCCCTGGCCGCGGTGCCCGGCACCGGGCTGGGCATCCTGCGTGCCGATCAGAGGCAGAGCAAGGCTTTCTCCCAGCTCCCGGACGCGGTCAAGGAGCGCGCCAAGGAGAAGAAGCTCCTGGTGCTGGCCAAGGCCAACTCGAAGTCGACCGTGCACCGTTGGGCCTACCTCGACTATGTGGGCGTCAAGACCTTCGACGACGACGGTCAGGTGGTCGGTGAGCGCCGCTTCTTGGGGTTGTTCTCGTCGGCGACCTACACCGAATCGGTGCTGCGGATCCCGATCTTGCGCGAGAAGGTCGACCAGATCATGGAAATCGTCGGGATCGACGAGCGCAGTCACGCCGGCAAGACCCTGGTCAACATTCTGGAGAACTACCCCCGCGACGAGCTCTTCCACACCCCGGTCGAGGAACTGGCGCCGATCGCCGAGGCGATCATGCTCACCCGCGAGCGCCGTCAATTGCGGCTGTTCACCCGTCGCGACACGTACCGCCGTTACCTTTCCTGCTTGGTCTATCTGCCCAACGACCGCTACAACACGACGGTCCGCGAGAAGCTGGCCGGCATTTTGAAAGAGGCGCTGGGCGCCGAGTCCGTGGAGTTCAGCGCGCGCGTCAACGAGTCGCAGATGGCGCAGGTCCACTTCGTGGTCCGCCCAGGGCACGGCGACCTCATTCCCGAGTTCGACACGCGTGAGTTGGAGAACCGACTGGCCGAGGCGGCTCGCTCCTGGCGCGACGACCTGGTCTCTGCCGTGGTGACCGACCTGGGTGAGGAGAGCGGAACCCGGCTGGCCAGGCAGTACCTCCACTCCTTCCCCGAGGCCTACAAGGAGGATTTCTCGCCGCGCACCGCGGCCGTCGACCTGGCGCGACTCGAGGCGATCGACGGCGACGAGGGCATCGACCTGGCCCTCTATGAGCGTCTCGACGCCGAACGGGGCGAAGCGCGCCTGAAGATCTACCGCATCGGACCGCCGCTGTCGCTGTCGCAGGTGCTGCCGATGCTGTCGTCGATGGGGGTCGAAGTCGTCGACGAGCGACCCTACGAGATCGAGGGGCTGCCCCGAGAGACCTACCTCTACGAGTTCGGCCTACGGTATGGCCGCGCGCTGCCCACCAAAGCACGTGACGCGTTCCAGGACGCCGTGCTGGCGATCTGGAACGGCTTCAACGAGGTCGACGGCTTCAACGCGTTGGTCCTCGAAGCCGGACTGACCTGGCGGCAGGCGACCGTGCTGCGCGCGTATGCGAAGTACATGAAACAGGGCAACAGCCCGTTCGCAGTCGACTACATCGAAGGCGCGCTGCGGGCCAACGCCGACATCACCCGGTTGCTGGTCCAGCTGTTCGAGGCGCGCTTCGACCCGACGCCTGCCGACGACGGCCGAGCGGCCGACTTGGAGAAGATCGAAGGCAAGATCGGCCGGGCCCTCGACGACGTGGTCAGTCTCGATCACGACCGGATCTTGCGCTCCTACCTGACCCACATCCTGGCCACGCTCCGCACCAACTACTTCCTGCGCGACGACGCAGGAGACGTACGGCCGTACATGTCGTTCAAGTTGGAGCCGTCGGAAATTCCCGACCTGCCGATGCCCCGACCCAAGTTCGAGATCTTCGTCTACTCCCCGCGCGTGGAGGGGGTACATCTGCGGTTCGGCGCCGTCGCCCGCGGGGGCCTGCGCTGGTCGGACCGACGCGACGACTTCCGCACCGAGGTGTTGGGTCTGGTCAAGGCGCAGATGGTCAAGAACACCGTCATCGTCCCGGTGGGAGCCAAGGGAGGCTTCTTCTGCAAGCAACTCCCTGACTCGGGGGACCGCGACGCGTGGATGGCGGAAGGCATCGCCTGCTACAAGACCTTCATCTGTGGCCTGCTCGACATCACCGACAACCTCGTCGAAGGCACCACAGTTCCTGCGAAGGACGTCGTCCGCCTCGACGGTGACGATGCCTATCTTGTGGTCGCCGCTGACAAGGGCACGGCGACCTTCTCCGACATCGCCAATGGCGTCGCGAAGGAATACGGCTTCTGGCTGGGCGATGCCTTCGCCTCCGGCGGTTCGGTCGGCTATGACCACAAGGCGATGGGGATCACGGCGCGCGGGGCGTGGGTGTCGGTGCAACGTCACTTCCGCGAGCGCGGTATCGACACGCAGACTCAGGAGTTCACGGCCGTCGGTATCGGCGACATGTCCGGCGACGTCTTCGGCAACGGGATGTTGTGCTCGGAGCACATCCGACTGGTGGCGGCCTTCGACCACCGCGACATCTTCATCGATCCCACTCCCGATGCCGCACGGTCGTTCGCAGAGCGGCAGCGGCTCTTCGAGCTGCCACGGTCCAGTTGGCAGGACTATGACAAGAGCCTGATCTCTGACGGCGGTGGCGTCTTCGCTCGCTCGGCGAAGAAGATCCCGCTCAACGACGCCATCCGCGACGCGATCGGTATCGACGAAAGCATCGACTCGATGACGCCGGCCGAGCTGATGCGCGCCATCTTGTTGGCGCCGGTCGATCTGTTGTGGAACGGCGGCATCGGCACCTATGTCAAGGCATCGACCGAGACCAACGCCGACGCCGGCGACAAGGCCAACGACGCGATTCGCGTCAACGGCGAAGACCTGCGGGTCTACTGCGTTGGCGAGGGCGGCAACCTCGGCATCACCCAGCTCGGCCGGATCGAATATGCCCGACTGGGCAGGGACGGCCAGGGCGGTGCGATCAACACCGACTTCATCGACAACTCCGCAGGCGTCGACACCTCCGACCACGAGGTCAACATCAAGATTCTGCTCGACAAGGTGGTGCACGACGGCGATCTGACCGAGAAGCAGCGCAACAAGCTGCTGGCCGAGATGACCGACGAGGTCGCCGATCTCGTGCTGCGCGACAACTACGAGCAGAATCTTGCGCTGGCCAATGCTGCGGCCAACGCCCGCGGGTTGCTCCATGTGCACGAAGCGTGGATCCGTCGGCTGGAACGCGATGGAACCATCGACCGGGAGCTCGAGGCGTTGCCCTCGACGCGAGAGGTCAAGCGCCGGATGGAGCGCAAGCAGGGGTTGTCCGAACCCGAACTATCGGTGCTGATGGCCTGGACCAAGATCGTCCTGGCCCAGGAGCTGGTGGAGTCCGATCTGCCCGATGACCCTTTCTTGAAAGCCGACCTGTTCGCCTACTTCCCCGGCCCGATGCAGGCCGACTACAACGAGCAGATGCTGGCTCACCCGCTGCGCCGAGAGATCATCGTGACCCAGGTCGTCAACGACCTGATCAACGGCGCCGGAATGACCTATTGGCCGCGACTCTCGGGCGAGACCGGTGCGTCCGCGGCCGAGCTGACCAGGGCCAACTTCGTGGCCCGGGAGATCTTCGGTTCGCTGCCGCTGCGCGAGGAGATCCAACAACTCGACAACGAGTTGGGTGCCGCCGTGCAGACGCAGATGCGCTTGGAGATGCGGACTCTCGTCGAGCGTGCCTCCCGCTGGTTGGTCACCAACCGGCGGCCGCCGATGGCCAGCGAGGAAGTCGTCGATTCGTTCGCCGGCCCGATTCAGTCGGTCATGGGGGAGTTGCCCGAGCTGTTGTCTGGGCGGGAGTTGGAGTCCTTCAACCGGCGGCGCGACGTCCTGGTCCGCGCGCGGGTCCCCGAGGACTTGGCCGCGAAGGTAGCCGTGCTGCACCCGGCGTACGTCCTGCTCGGGCTGCACGAGGTGGCGACGCGAGAGGATCTCGACCTGGCCGCGGTGGCGCGGCTGCACTTCGCTCTCGGGGAGCGTTTGGGCATCCCGGCCCTGGTCGGCCGCATCGTCAGCCTGCCGCGTGACGATCGTTGGCAGACGATGGCACGGGCGGCGCTTCGCGACGACCTCTACACGGTGCATGCGGGCTTGACCGCGCAGGTGTTGGGCAGCACTCCGGCCGAGGCCGGCCCAGAGGACCGGATCGGCGAATGGGAAGCTGCCAACGGCGTGGTGGTGGACCGAGCCGCAACAACGCTGCAGGAGATCACCGCAGATGACGCGGCGGACCTGGCCCGCATGTCGGTCGGCCTCCGCATCGTACGCAGCCTCCTGTCGACCGGCTGACCCACTCCGATTCGTCTGCGTGGCGACCGGTTATTTTGCGCTGCGGAGGGGCAGACGAATCGGAGTCAGCCGGCCTTCTTCTTCGCGGGCGCCTTCTTGGTCTTGCTTCGTGGTCGATTTGGTGGTCGACTTGGCGTCGGGGGCGGAGCTCTCGCCGCGGGCCGACTTCGCGGCGTCGACCGAGCGCTGCAGTGCGGCCAGCAGATCGACGACTTCGCCGGAGGACTTGGTCGACGTGGGCGTTCGCTTGACCTCGCCCCCCTCGATCTTGGCCTTGACCAACGTCTCGACCGCCTCGGCGTAGTCGTCCTCGTATTCGCTGGGGTCGAAATCTCCGGCGAGCGTTTCGACCAGCATGTGGGCCATCTTCACCTCGGCGTCCTTCACCTCGCCGGGCTCGACGGAGAAGTCGGGTTGTCGCACTTCATCGGGCCACATCAGGGTTTGCAGAACGATCACGTCGTCGCGCACCCGCAGGACCGCGACCGAGGTGCGGCTGCGCAGGGCGACGGTGACGACCGCCATCCGGTCGGCGTCGAGCAGGGCCTGCCGCAGCAATGCGTAGGGCTTGGCACCGGTCTTCTCGGGCTCCAGGTAGTAGCTCTTCTCGAAGAGCATCGCGTCGATCTGCTCGCTGGGTACGAACTTCTCCACTGCGATCTCGCGGCTGGAGGTCATCGGGAGTGAGGCGAGATCCTCGTCATCGAGGATCACCATTTCGCCGTCCTCGGTCTCGTAGCCCTTGGCGATGTCGGCGTAGGCCACCTCTTCACCGTCGAGGGCGCACACCCGTTGATATTTGATCCGGCCGCCGTCCTTGGCGTGGACCTGACGAAAGGAGATGTCGTGGGATTCGGTGGCCGCATAGACCTTCACCGGCACGCTCACCAGTCCGAAGGACACCGCGCCCTTCCAGATTGCTCGCATCGAGGTGCCTCTCGTCCGTGTCGCCGAGACGCGACGTGCGCCGCGTCCGTCACGGCAGTCACACCAGTATCGGCGGCACCAGGATCGGCGGCAAGGGGGCAAGGGGCAGGGGGCAAGGGCGCAGCGAGGGGTCAGTGGGTCACAATGGTGCGCACCATGACCTCGCTGCGCCCGATGCTGGCCACTGCGACCGCCGACGTGCCGCGCGGCGACGAGTGGCTGCACGAAGTGAAGTGGGACGGCATGCGGATTCTGCTCGATGCCGCGGACGCCGAGGTCCGGATGTTCAGCCGCAACGGCAACCTGGTCACCGCTGCTTGGCCCGAGATCGCCGTGCATCCCCTGACCGGTCGTGATCTGCTGCTCGACGGCGAGGTGATCGCGCTCAACGAACGCGGCCTCCCCGACTTCCGCGTGCTCCAGCACCGGATGCACGTGCGCCGCGCTACCGAGGCCGCGCGTTTGGTCGAGCGCATCCCCGGCACCTATATGGTCTTCGACCTGCTCCGGCTCGACGACCGCGACCTGACCGACCTCCCCCTCGAACAGCGGCGGCACCTGCTGGAGGAACTCGAACTCGGGCGCTCGGCCTGGCAGGTTCCGACGACTTACGACGACGGGGTGATGCTGTCGGAGGCCACCAAAACGCAGGGACTCGAAGGCGTCGTGAGCAAGCGCCGCGGGTCGCGCTACCGCTTCGGCACCCGGAGCAAGGATTGGCTCAAGCGCGCCCACCGCCATCGGGGTTCGTTCGTGATCGGCGGCTGGCGGCCGCAGGAGGGCACCACCGACCGGCTGGCTGCGGTCTTGGTGGGCGAGATGACGTCGGCGGGGTTGGCCTACCGCGGACGGGTGGGCAGTGGGCTGACCGGCGCCGGGGCGCGCGCTCTGCAGGAACTGCTTCGACCGATGCGTCTCGACTCAAGCCCGTTCGCCGACGAGGTGCCGAAGATTGACGCGCTCGGCACCACCTGGGTTCAGCCGCACGTGGTCATCGATGTCGACACCCACGGGCTGGGCTACGAGCGACTGCGGCAACCGTCGTACCGTGGGGTCCGATCCGACCTTGCCCCCGAGGACTTGCTGTGACCCGATCGCCCTCGCACTCCGTCAGCGCCCTGGTGGGATCGCTGGTCGGTTTGTCCTTGGTGGTCGGCCTGTCGTTGGTGGTCGGCCCGGCCGCTGCCGCAGACCAGGTCGACCTCGGTGGGGTGGCGGTGCGGGTCACCGACCAGACCCGCCAGGCGGTGACCGTCGACCACACCCGTCGGCACCATGCGGTGGTGTCGTGGTGGGTCAAGACGGCGAACGGCTGGGAGCGACGCAAGCGAGTGCGCGACGGACGGATCGGCTACGGCGGTCTGGTGCCGGCCCGCAAGCGGGTGCAGGGGTCGGGGGCAACCCCCCTTGGCACCTTCCGACTGCGCTGGGCTTTCGGGACGAAGAGCCGCGACGATGCCTGGAAGCTGTGGTACCGCCGGATCCGGCCGGGGGACTACTGGGTGCAGGACAACGCATCGGACTACTACAACCGCTATCGCGCCAAGCGTCAGGGCGGGTTCAGGTGGTGGCTGCGCACCGGAGCAAACACCTCTGAGCGTCTCAGCGACTATCCGCGACAGTACAAGTGGGCGATCGTGACCAGTTTCAATCGAGCGCAGGTCCGGCACCGCGGATCGGGCATCTTCTT
The DNA here is from genome assembly GCA_963781605.1 of uncultured Actinomycetota bacterium. Classification (GTDB taxonomy): domain Bacteria; phylum Actinomycetota; class Actinomycetes; order Propionibacteriales; family Nocardioidaceae; genus Nocardioides. Next base: position 611,471 of record CAWAGO010000005.1, on the reverse strand, counting down.
GCACGTCAACGGTCGGGGCGCCACCGCGGGCTGCGTGAGTGCCCCCCGCGGCTTTCTTCGCGGTCTGATGCGAAAACTGGATCCCGCCAAACGACCCGTGATCGCGATCAGCCGGTGAGCCCCCCATCCACTGAGGTTCATGTCGACGTCGAGGGGCGCACCCTGAAACTGTCCAACCTCGACAAGGTGCTCTACCCCCAGACCGGCACCACCAAGGGCGAGGTGCTCCACTACTACGCTCAGATCGCCCCGGTGCTGCTTCCGCATCTGGCGGGGCGGGCGGTGACCCGGATCCGGTGGCCCAACGGTGTCCGCGAGCCGAGCTTCTTCGAGAAGAATGCTCCCGCGGGGACGCCGTCGTGGGTGCGCACCGTCGACGTGCCGACCAGCGGCAGCCGTGGGGAATCGCGTCACGGCGACCACCTGCGGTTCCCGATCGTGGAGGACCTGGCAACGCTGACCTGGCTGGCCAACCTAGCGGCGCTCGAACTGCATGTGCATCAATGGACGGTCGACGAGCACGGCGAGGTGCAACGGCCGAATCGGCTGGTCATCGATCTCGACCCGGGTGAGCCGGCCGGGCTGTCGGAGTGTTGCCAGGTGGCCCTGTTGGTGCGTGAGGAATTGGCAGAGCGAGGACTCGAGGGGCGCCCGGTCACAAGCGGGAGCAAAGGCCTTCATCTGTATGCCGCACTGCCGGGCGACCTGGAGTCCGACGCCACCACCGACCTGGCGCGTGAGGTGGCCGAGCGTCTTCAGGCGGCCCATCCGGCGGAAGTCACCGCCACGATGACCAAGGCGCGGCGCGGCGGCAAGGTGTTTCTCGACTGGTCGCAGAACTCCGGCTCGAAGACCACCATCTCGCCGTATTCCCTGCGGGGCCGGGAACGCCCGATGGTGGCGACGCCGGTGACCTGGGCCGAGGTCGAGGCCGGCGCCGAGGATCCCCTGGGGCTCGACCAGTTCGACTACCAGCAGGTGCTGGAGCGGGTGGCAGACCGGGGCGACTTGTTCGCGAGCTAGCCAACCGCCGACGGACCGAGGGTAGTAGCGTCGTCGATCAGCCAGAGTGCTGCGCCGAGCTGGAGTCGAGAAGGAGATGTCCGGGTGAACCGAGTAGGCGTGCCACGAGGTCTATTGGTGTTGGTGTCGTTCGCCGCGTTCGTGATCGCGCTGTCCGGCGTCCACTCCATCCGAGGCATCCTGGGACCGGTGATGCTGGCGCTGGTCCTGACCATCACCGTCAATCCGTTGCGCCGACCACTGGTCGCCCGCGGCGCTCCGGACTGGGTCGCCTCCATCGTCGTCACCCTGACGGTCTATGTGGTCCTGGCGCTGCTCAGCTTCGCGCTCGTGGTCTCGGTGGGTCAGATGGCCCAGCTGGTGCCCGACTACCGCGACGAGATGCAGGACTTGGCGGACGCGAGTGTCGGCCAGCTGGAGAACTTCGGCGTCAGCAGCGCCCAGGTGTCGGACATGGTGCAGTCGTTCGATGTCGGACCGGTGCTGTCCTACGCAACGGGCATCTTCTCCGCCACCGTCGGCGTGCTCACCGATCTGTTCTTCGTGGTGACCCTGGTGCTCTTCCTGGCCTTCGACACCACCGGCACCGAACGGGTTCTCGCCCACCTGCGTGGGCACCGCGAGTCGCTGGTCGCGTCGCTGAACAGCTTCGTGATCGGGACCCGGAGCTATATCGGCGTCTCGGCCGTCTTCGGACTGATCGTGGCTGTGATCGACTGGGGCGCGTTGGTGCTCCTCGGCGTTCCGGGGGCCTTCATCTGGGCGGTCCTCTCCTTCGTCACCAACTTCATTCCCAACATCGGCTTCGTGATCGGATTGGTTCCCCCGGCCACGATCGCTCTGCTCGAGGGCGGCTGGCCGCTCGCCTTGGCGGTGATCGCGGTGTATTCGGTGGTCAACGTCGTGATCCAGACGGTGATCCAGCCCAGGGTGGTCGGTGACCGCGTGGGGCTCAGCGCCTCGCTCACCTTCTTGTCGCTGGTGTTCTGGAGTTGGACGATCGGCCCGCTCGGCGCGCTTCTCGCCGTGCCGCTGACGTTGCTGGTGAGAGCGTTGTTGATCGAGGCCGACCCCGATGCCCGGTGGGCCCTCCCACTCATCTCGGGTAAGGATCCCGGCGAACCCGAACCCGAAATCGAACCCGACGTTGGCGACCCCGCAGAGCCGGACGAATCAGAAGCGTCGGGTGAGCCGGCTGGCGCGGGGCCGCCGTCGGATGCCTGACCGAGGCGACCTACCGAGGCCGCGCCGGGATTCTTTGGCGTTCGGGCAACCGGTTGCCGATCACAGAACGAAGTAGCTAGGGGCGGGCCATGCTCGCCGTCGACGAACCACTGAAAGGGAAACCACCCATGCACGCTACCGGTGTTGATCAGTCCAGCCTCGCCTCTCTGCGCAAATGGAACCTCGGGCTGACCGTGCTGCACGGCCTGCAGGCTGTCGTTGTCTTGGTTCTGGCCACCGACTTCGCGATCTCGGTCACGTCGTCGTTCCCCGCCGGGCCGCCCGGCACCCAACCGCCGGCCCCGGAGGCCCTGTTCGACGTCCGGATCGGCTTCGCCATCGCCGCCTTCCTGGCCTTGGCCGCTATTGACCACCTGCTCACGTCGACCGTGCTGCGCGCCCGCTACGAGGCCGATCTGCGCCGCGGCATCAACCGGTTCCGCTGGATGGAGTACTCCGTCAGCGCCACGTTGATGGTGATCCTGATCGGTTTCTACAACGGCATCACCGAGGTCACCGCCGTGGTGGCGGTCATCGGTGCGAACGTGGCGATGATCTTGTTCGGTTGGCTCCAGGAGGTGATGAACCCGCCAGGGCGAGAGACGACGACGATGCTCCCCTTCTGGTTCGGCTGCGTCGCAGGAGCGGCTCCGTGGCTGGCCATCATCATCAACCTGATCGGTGCGAGCAGCGGTGCGGACGGTGAGGTGCCGGGGTTCGTCTGGGGCATCGTGGTCTCTCTGTTCCTCTTCTTCATGAGCTTCGCCCTGAACCAGTGGCTGCAGTACCGCAAGATCGGTCGCTGGGGGAACTACGCCTTCGGCGAGAAGGCCTACCTGGTGTTGTCACTGGTGGCCAAGTCGGCGCTCGCCTGGCAGATCTTCGGTGGCTCCCTGGCCGGGTGACAGAATCGGGTCATGACCGAACCCCGCCCCGTCCATACCTGGCTGACCGACATGGACGGGGTGTTGGTGCACGAGGAAGACATCATCCCCGGTGCCGACGACTTCATCGAGGCGCTGAAGGCCTCGGGCCTCGGCTACATGATCCTCACCAATAACTCGATCTACACCCCGCGAGATCTGCGGGCGCGCCTCGCAGCCAGCGGCATCGATGTGCCGGAGTCGGCGATCTGGACGTCGGCGCTGGCCACCGCGCAGTTCCTCGACGACCAGCGCGAGGGCGGTTCCGCGTACGTCGTCGGGGAAGCGGGGCTGATCGCGGCGGTCCACGACGTGGGCTATGTGATGACCGATCGCAACCCCGACTACGTCGTGTTGGGCGAGACTCGGACCTACTCGTTCGAGGCGATCACGACCGCGATCCGGCTGATCGACAAGGGCGCGCGGTTCGTCGCGACCAATCCCGACCCGAGCGGCCCGAGCCCGGCCGGCAAGTTGCCGGCCACCGGATCGGTCGCGGCGCTGATCTCGACCGCGACCGGGCGTCAGCCCTACTACATCGGCAAGCCCAACTCGCTGATGATGCGCGGTGCGCTGAACCGGCTCGAAGCCCACTCCGAGACCACGGTGATGGTCGGTGACCGGATGGACACCGACATCATCTCCGGGCTCGAAGCAGGGCTGCGGACCGTGTTGGTCTCGACCGGCTCCACCAAGGCCGAACACGTCACGAGGTTCCCCTACCGACCCACGTGGGTGGTGAAGTCGATCGCCGACGTGGTCGACATGGTGGTGGCCGAGAAGGACTGACGACGGATCAGGCCTCCGCTGGGTCGGCGTCGCGCCGGGGCGGCTGAGGGCGTTGGCGACCGAGTTCGCCGCCGATCCGCCCGCCGTGCGGCCGGCCGTGGTCGGCCCATTCGTCCCGTACGAAGGTGAGAGCGCGCGGGCCGAGCTCGATCCGCGCGGAGGTGCGCAGCAGTTGCTGGTCGACGCGAGCACCGTGCACGCGCACGACCCCCTCACGAGCGACGATCACGAACTCGTCCTCGTCGTTGTGCCGCACCTCCGCATGCACGGGCTCGAGTCCGCTCAACACGATGTCGCAGGAGGCATCGCTGCCGATCGTGGTCGACGATTGCTGCAACCAGTGCACAGGGAAGTCGCTCACAGTGATGTCCGGTAGGGCGATCTCCACCAAGCGTGGTCCACCACCGCGGTGCGGGTCGTGCGTGGTGGTTGTACGGCGCACGGCTCGACGCAGAAAGGTCGGCGCGATCGGGTAGGGCGTGCCAGGCGGGGTGAGCCGAGCGCGGGACCCTGCAGCGGCCGCTCGGCGCGCGACCGGGATCAGGCCCCGCAATCCACCGACGCGGAGGTTCTTGCTACGGGTCACCGGTCGCTGCCACCAGGGGCCGCGGACGGCTCCGATGGACAGCAGCGCGCGACCCGACTCACCGGCGATATGGATGCGAAGCCCCAAGCGAGCCAGCTCGTCGGCGATGTCGCGCACCGAGCTGGCGTCGCTGGGGGAGGCGAACGCGGAAGGGTCGCTCACGGTCAGCCGCAGATCGTTGCCTTGCCCTCGCAGCCGGCCGGTGACGATGTCTTCTCCCGGAATCTCGACGCTGAACTCGAGGTCGGCGTCGACCCGGGTGACCGTGGGGCTCACACCGACGACCGCGTCTGTGCGTCGTCCGTCGAGATGCGCAGCGTGCCGTCGAGCTTCCAGATCGCACGCGGGGCGCGCGGACCGGTGTCGCGCGGCACTTCGACCGACATGTCCACGAACTCGTAGTTGATCGCGGCATGGCGCCCGGTCAGGAAGGTCCACATCTCCCGACCCAGGTCGGTCCAGCCCACCTGCTGCGGACCCACGGTGGCGCTGCCCGAGACCTCGACGTCGTCGTGGGCCTTGGTGGCTTCGTTCTCCATTGTCGACATGATGTTCTCTCCTTCAACACTTACCTAAACGACTTGTTTAGGTTATTGTTTGAGTATGACCACATCGACCGCCTCAGCGCAAGCCCCCTCTGACGCCGATCTCACTTTGTTCACGATTGGTGACCTCGCGAGCCGAACCGGGCTCACCCCTGAGCAGGTGCGCACGTGGGAGCAGCGTTTCGGCTTCCCCGAGCCGGTGCGCCTGGAGAGTGGCCATCGCCGCTACACGCAGGCAGATCTCGACGCGGTGACCCTCGTCGTGCAGCAGCGAGCGCAGGGGATGCGGCTGGAGCACGCCATTGCGGCAGCACGCCGGGGCCCGGCTGTCGAAGCCACAGGCTCGGTGTACGCCGCGTTGTCGGCGCGGCACCCTTCGCTGGCCTCCTACACCCTGTCCAAGCGCACCCTGATCGCGCTGTCGTGGGCGATCGAGGACGAATGCCTGGCGCTGGCCAACCGGGCGTTCCTCGTCGGCGCCTTTCAGAGGGGGCGGTTCTTCGGACAGTCGGCAGCACGCTGGACCGAGCTGGCCCGCACCGCTCGGGCGAGTCTCGTGATGGCCGACTTCGCCGACCACGACGACCAGGCGCGTCCGCCCCGGGTGCGGCTGCCCGATGACTCGCCGCTGCTGCGGGAATGGATCATCGCGTGTGACGGGCCGGCGATGACCGCCGCGCTGGTGGCTTGGGAACTGCCCTCGCCCGACGGCCAAGGGGACCGTTTGTTCGAATCCATCTGGACGGTCGACGCCCATGTGGTGCGGGACTGCGTGGCGCTGACGGCCGGCGCGGCCGCCGCCCACGGCTCCACGGCAGCGGCGGACTTCGTGCGTGAACTGCAGGATGCTCCGACGCCTCGCCCGCCCACACAGCAGGCGGCAACCGCGGTCTTCAATCGGATGGTGGCTTACTCCGACGGCACCGTTTTGCGCGGACGCCGTTCGATCTGAGAATTGCCCGGTCGATCGGCGTACTTCGCGGCCCACTTCGTGCTCCTGTATCCCAGGAATCGGTTGGTCGGACTGCGGAGGTGCGTTGTGTCGAGCGGAAGGGACGAGCACGTCTCCCGCGACGAGTTGAGTGATCTCGCCGTCGCGACCTACGGCTACCTGCGCAACGGCATGGTGGTCGTGCTGGTGGCGCTGCTGGTCTCCGTCGTGCTGGCCAGGCTGCAAGCGTCGCCGGGGGTGGGCTGGCTGCCGTCGATCAGTGACTACTACTACTCACCGGCGCGCGCGATCTTCGTCAGCGTGCTGGTCGCCCTGGGTGCCTGCTTGGTGATCCTGAAGGGCAACACAACCCTTGAAGACACCCTGTTGAACATCGCGGGCATGCTCGCGCCGGTGGTGGCGCTGGTGCCGAAGAAGTGCGTGGAGGAGTGCTCGACCTATTCCGACGCGACCGGCCAGGCGATCGGGAACAACGTCGGGACCCTGATCGTGACCGGCATTCTCGGCATCGCCGTCGTGCTCACCTTCTATCTGCGTGGCACGAGCGCCGAGCGCCCCGGGCGGCGGGGAACGCTGATTGGCATTGCCGCGGTGACCGCCGTGTGGGCGGCCTACGCAGGGTGGTTCGCCATCGCCCGAACGTCATTCCGGCTTGCGGCCCACTTCGGTGCGGCGGTGCCGATGTTCGTGATCGTGGTCGTCGTGGTGATCGTGAACGCGATCGGGATGGGCCGCCATGAGCGCGCGGGCGTGGCGTCGCTGGCCGGCCGGGCGGTCTACCTCAACCGCTACACGACGATCGCGCTGATGCTGACGCTCGGCACGGCCGTGCTGGCCGGCGTCTGGTGGCTGATCGACCGCGAGCATCTGATCTTGGTCGTGGAAGCCTGGGTGCTGGTCTGGTTCGCGTTGTTCTGGGTCGCGCAGGGGGCAGAGTTGCGTGACACCGGTCTGCGCGGCGCCCAGCCCCGCGGGTGATCGGGCGAGCTCGTGATGGGGCGCTCCCGGTCCCACCCCTTTGGGCGTTGGCCGGGCCTCATCGACCTGCCTAGGGTGAGGGGATGGCTACCAAGAAGACCAACTCTCGTTCCTCGCGCAAGGCGTCGGCCGTCGTCAGCAGCGAGACCAATGCACCCATGACCGTTCCGGGACTCGAGGTGACTCAAGGTCACCGGGTCGCCGAGCACCTGCAGATGCGGCTGCACGCGCTCAACGATCTGCAACTGGTGCTCAAGCACGCGCACTGGAACGTCGTCGGCCCGCACTTCATCGGCGTGCACACGATGCTCGACCCGCAGATCGACGGCGTCCGCGCCATGGTCGACGACCTCGCCGAACGGATGGCGACCATGGGCGTCGCGCCCAACGGCACGCCGGGCGCGCTGGTCGAGGCGCGCACTTGGGACGACTATGCGATCGGCCGCGCCGACGCGACCGCCCACCTGGCCGCCCTCGACCTGGTCTTCAACGGCGTGATCAGTGATCACCGGGCCGCCATCGAGGAGGTCGGCGACGACGACCCGGTCACGGAAGACATGTTGATCGCGCAGACCGGTGAGCTGGAGCAATACCAGTGGTTCATCCGCGCCCACCTGCAGAACGCAGGCGGTGAACTCTCCAGCGGTGGCGCCAAGACCGAAGAGGGCGCCGCCCGCAGGGCCCTTCGCCGGGGCCGTCGTTCCTGAGCTCGCGACCCACCCCGACGACGAGAGGTTTTGCCATGACGAGTCGATTGCTTCACCGATCTCTGCGACGGGTGATCGTGGCCTGCGTGGCGGTCACGCTGGTGGCGGCCACTACCGCCTCACCTGCGGCCGCCAAGCCGGACCGCCTGCATCGCACAGAGGTGACTCCGATCGCATCGCTGGACCTGGATCGCTACTCCGGCAAGTGGTTGCAGCTGGCCACCATCCCTCAGCAGTTCCAGGCGCCGTGTGCTCGAGACACCCAGGCGTTCTACACCGTGCTGCCGGACGGGCTGGTTCAGGTCGACAACACCTGTACCCGGGCGGACGGCACGATCCAGGCCATCGAGGGGCGCGCTCGGGTGGTCGGCCCGAGTACCGCTCAACTCGAGGTCACGTTCGTACAGGTCGCCGGGCAGTGGTTCTTCGATGCGGCCGGGGACTATTGGGTCCTCGGTGTCGACAAGAGGAGCCCCGACTACGCCTGGGCCGTCGTCGGGAACGCGGATCGCAGCAGCGGGTTCATCTTGTCGCGGACGCCGCGATTGAAGGTGCGCCAACTGGTTCGAATCGCGCGGGTGTTGCTGAAGAACGGTTACAACCCCTGCGACTTCGAGATCACGGCGACGACCGGCGGAATCGAGCGGAACACGCCGCTCTGTCGCGCCTAGCCTCGGTGAGGCGGCTCGCCCGGGCGTCCACGCGAACTACCCGGCGTCCCTGACCAGGCGTAGTAGTAGGGCTCGCCGGCGGTGAATAGGGGCCGACGTGCTGGACCAGTAGTAGCCGTAGTCGCTGTCGCCGGCCCCGTTGGTCATCTGCGTCGAGGTGAAGACGGCGTCGATGCTCTGCAACTCCTTCACGTTCGGGAGGCGCCAGTCGGAGTGCCCACCGAGGTCGGAATCGTCGGCGTACGCCAGGGCGTCCTCCCAGTCGAGCTCGACGCCGTCATCGCTCTGGGCCCACATCAGGCCGGTGGCCTCGTCGGTGACAGTGCCGTCGCCGTTGTCGGCAAAGGCGTTCTCGCCGTAGGCGGTGCCTCTGACAGCGCGCACGTAGTTGCCACCGATCGGGCCGCTCGCCTCGGCGGCATAGGCCTTGATGTGCCCGGTGACGGCGTTGACCCCGAAGACGGCGTCGTCCCCGCCTTCGACGGTCGTTCCGACGTACGTGGTGCTGGTCCAGTACTGCTCGTCCTTGGTCACCTCGCCGCTCGCCAGTGAGAAGTAGTCGGTATCGAGGTAGGGCCAGCTCGAGCTGAAGTCGGCGATCGACCACAGCTCCTTGGCGCTGGGCAGGCGCCAGTCGTCGTGGCCACCCAGTTCGAGGCCGTCGACGTAGTCCACCGCTTCTTGCCAGGTGAAGCTCGCGTCGGAAGGGACCTGCTGCCAGGTGAGCCCGGTGTGACCGTCGGTGATGGTGCCGTCGCCGTTGTCGGTGTAGGACATCGGCTCGCCCTCGGCGAAGTTGGCGTCCTGGCCATAGAACGACTCGCCCTCCAGCGGGCAGGTGATTTCTTCGCCCGCATCGTCGTAGCAGGACGATTGCCCGGTCGCGATCAGTGGGAAGGCCAGGGCGGCGACCGCCGCGGTGCCCGCCGATGACGCGGAAGCAGAGGCCTCGGTCCCCGTGGCGGTGTTGCCGGAATCGGTGGCCGAGGAGGTGCACGCCGCCGCTGCTACCGCGACAGCGGCGAGCGGAGCCAGCGTCAACAGACGACGCCGGCTGGGAGACGGCTCTGTGAATCGACCGGCTGGGGGCAAGCTGAGGCGGGACATCGGTGAACTCTCTCGTTGCGGGGGGAACGGTTGATAGCTCCATCGTGGCCAGCCTGTCTGTGCGCGGCCTGTGGCTCCTCTGTGGCGCAGGTGGCAATCAGATCAAGGTCGCAGTATCAAACAGCTCGCGTATCAGGCTCCTCGCGCCGACCTCTCTGATACCTACCGCCGGGCACTCGGCACCGTGCGGATCGAGAGGAGCATCACCATGACCTACCCCAACCGGTCCACCCCAGGACGGCGCCTTCGCCGGCGCTACGGTGCAGCAACCGCGCTCGGCGCGGTCGTGATCACCGCGGCCGTCAGCGCACTCGCCGTGTTGCCGACAGCAACCGCTCACACGGCGGCTGCTCACGAGGAGGAAGGCGACGGCAAGAGCCTCGCGATCTCGCTCGACGAGTCGCAACTGCTCGACGCCAAGGCGCTGTCGCGGCTGTATGGCGTCTCCGCCAAGGAGAGCCTGGCCTTTGCGCTGGACTCCCGCAGTTTCGCGGCGTTCAGCACCGAGCTTGCCGAGAAGTATCCCGACAGCTACGCCGCTGCGGTCTGGGGCGAGAAGCCCGGCGCTCCTGCGGTGCTGCGCTTCGTCGGTCGGGTACCCGCGGAGGTGGCGGAGGCAGCCAGGAAGCTGCCCTTCGAGATTGTCGTGGAGGGTAACGCCAAGCGCTCCGCCCTTGCCCAGCAGGAGATTGCCATCCAGGCCAACAAGCAGCTGGTGAAGGCGGGCTTCGACCAGTCGGCGGTTGCTCCGCTTCCCGATGGCGGCTTCGCTGCCACGGCCTGGAGCAAGCGCGGAGTCAAAGCGCCCCGGCTTCCGGAGGGCATCACCGTGGAGATCGCCGACGAGCCCCTCATGGGTGACTTGCACTCACGGGGCGGCGGCAACATGCTCGACGGCGGCTTCCGCGAGTGCACCAGCGGCTTCAGTGTGATCACTCCCGGAGGGGTGACGGGCATCTCGACTGCCGCGCACTGCACCGGCCTCGATCAGTACCAGGAGCCGAACACCGGGACGACCTACGACATGGACTTCGAGCAGCAGCACTATGGGGTGCTGGGCGACTTCGAGTGGCACACCACTCCCACCCACATCGACCCAGCGGAGTACTTCGCTCGGACGAACGAGATCCGCGACGTGAACAGCGTCTCCGGGGTGCTGCCGGTCGGCACGCCGACCTGCCTGTTCGGGCAGACCTCCGACGTGCGCTGGTGCGACACCGTGGCCTTCCAGAACGTGGTGGCCAGCTTCACCGGTCCGCTGCACTGCTTCCTGACGCTCAACGCGACCAGCAGCGCTCAGCCTGGCGACAGCGGCGGTCCGGTGTCGTGGGGCACCGAGGCTGACGGCCTCATCAAGGGCTTCATGACCGTGGGCGGCGTCCGTCGCGATACGTGGGTGAGGGCCAGCCTGATGCCCGCCGCGATCGGAGTCAGCGTCCGCACCAAGTAGCCCGAGCAGCCGGCCGGCAGGACAACCACCCTGGCCGACCACCCCGGCCGACCACCCCGAGGCGACATGGAGCCTCGGGGTGGTTCTGCGTGAACGCAGCTCCTGCGATCACGCGGATACGAGAGCCAGAGTTGTCCACAGGTTGGCCGGGACGGTCTGGACCCATGCGGATTTCCTAGATTGAATCCCCTGTAGGCGACCGGAGTGCAGTCTCGGGAGGGGGTGGGTCGTGACGGCGCTGTATGGCGAGACCCACGGCGCGGTGATCGAGCAGTTGGACGCTCGGCTGCGCGAGCGGGTGCGGCGCGAGGGGGTGGACCCTCAGCGCGAGTCCGGCCTGGTGCGGCGGATCGCGGAGCAGGTGGTGCGCGAGCACGACGAGCATGCGCTGACCGGGGCCGTTGCCTCGATCCCCGATGTCGATGGCTACGTGGGGGAGTTGGTGGCGCGGGTGGCGGGCTTCGGGCCGTTGCAGGGCTACCTCGACGACCCGGCTGTCGAAGAGGTCTGGATCAACGACCCGTCCCGCGTGTGGGTCGCTCGCAACGGCCGGCACGAGCTGACCAACCTGATGCTCACCACCGCGGCGGTGCAGGAGTTGGTCGAGCGGATGCTGAAGGCATCGGGCCGCCGGATCGACCTGTCGCAGCCGTTCGTCGACGCGATGCTGCCCGACGGGCACCGGCTGCACGTGGTGCTCGACGGCATCAGTCGTGGTTTCTCCGCAGTCAACATCCGCAAGTTCGTGCTCAAGGCCGCGCGGCTCACCGATCTGGTCGAGTTGGGCAGCCTGACCACCCAGGCCGCGACCTTCCTCGACGCCTCCGTGCGGGCCGGCCTCAACATCCTGGTCGCCGGCGGCACTCAGGCCGGCAAGACAACGATGCTCAATTGCCTCGCGGCTGCGATCCCTGGCGGCGAGCGAGTGATCAGCGCCGAAGAGGTATGGGAACTGCGCTTCAACCACCCCGATTGGGTGGCACTCCAGACCCGTCAGTCCGGCCTCGAAGGAACGGGCACGATCACCCTGCGCGACTTGGTCAAGGAGACCCTTCGGATGCGCCCCAGTCGGGTGATCGTGGGTGAGGTCCGGGCCGAGGAGAGCCTCGATCTCCTGCTCGCGCTCAACGCCGGGCTCCCCGGCATGTGCACCATCCACGCCAACTCCGCGCGCGAGGCGCTGGTGAAGCTCTGCACCCTGCCGCTGCTCGCCGGTGAGAACATCTCGGCTCGGTTCGTCGTCCCGACGGTGGCGTCGTCGGTCGACCTGGTGGTGCATCTCGGCATCGACTCGACGGGCGTACGCCGCGTGAACGAGATCGTCGCCGTCCCGGGGCGGGTCGAGAACGACATCATCGAGGCCGCCACGATCTTCGACCGCTCCGATGGGGAGTTGCGACGGGGATCGGGCGTTCCGCCGCGGGTCGAGCGATATGCGCGGGTCGGCATCGACGTCCACCAGGTGCTGGCGGGTTCGTGATGGGTGCGATCGTCGGGCTCGGCTTCGGATTGGGGCTTCTGTTGATCTGGTCGGCGTTCGCGGTGCCGCGCACCTCACGCGCGCGCTCCACGAGGCGCCACGCCACGGCCGAACTGCTTGCCCGCGCCGGTCTCGGTCAGGTGGCGCCGACCGGCTTCGTAGTGCTGTGCGGTGCGCTCGCGCTGATGGCCGGGCTGGTGGTTCAGGTCGTCTCGCGGACGCTGCCGATCGCGTTCTGCTTCGCGCTGATGGCCGGCTACCTACCCGTGGTGGTGGTGCGCAATCGCGCCCGGCGTCGGCAGCGGGAGTTCGCGGAGGTCTGGCCCGAAGCCGTCGACAATCTTGCGTCCGCGGTTCGCGCCGGCATGTCGCTTCCTGACGCGGTGGCGGCTCTCGCCGTTCGTGGACCCGAGCCGTTGCGTCGGCCGTTCGACGAGTTCGCCCTCGACTTCCAGGTGACCGGCCGGTTCGGCGATGCCCTCGATCGGTTGAAGGAGCGGCTCGCCGATCCCGTCGGGGACCGCGTCGTCGAGGGTCTGCGGGTCGCCCGCGACGTCGGGGGCGGCGAACTCGGTCGCCTGCTCCGCAATCTGTCGGGCTACCTTCGTGACGATCTGCGCACCCGCGGCGAGATGGAGTCCCGCCAGGCGTGGACGATCAATGGCGCGCGGCTCGCAGTCGCTGCGCCGTGGGCGGTCTTGTTGCTGATGTCCTTCCAGACCGACGTCATCCGTCGCTACAACTCCACAGCCGGGGTCGTGGTCCTGGTGATTGGCGCGTCGCTGTGTGTGATCGCCTATCGACTGATGATGCGGATCGGGCGGCTTCCTGTCGAGCGGCGGATCCTCCAGTGATGGCTCTTTGGGGTGGCCTGCTCGGCGGGTCTTTCGCGGCAGGTGTGCTCTTGATCGCGTCGCGGCTGGCGACTCTGCGTCGTCCGCAGTTGGCGGAGCGAGTGCTGCCGTATGTTCGCGATCTGCGCCCGCTGGGTCGCAGTCAGCCGACGCGACTGGCTCAGACCTCGTCGCCGGTGTCGGCGGCCACCGGGGTGTTCGGACCGCTTCTGCGCAGTGGCGCAAACACCCTAGGGAAGGTGTTGGGAGGCGAGGTGTCGATCCGGCGCCGGTTGCAGCGGGCCGGCGTGGACAAGACCGTTCACGACTTCCGGGTCGAGCAGTTGGTGTGGGGCCTGATCGGCTTCGCCGGCGCGTCCGCTCTGGGAGTCCTCATCGCCCTAAATGACCCGAGTGGTGCTGCCCGCTGGCTGCTGCTGAGCCTGGTGGCTTTCGCGATGGGGGTCATTCTTCGCGACAACCACCTGACCACCCAGGCCAAGACCCGCGAGCGGCTGATCCTCCAGGAGTTCCCCGCGCTCGCCGAACTGCTCGCCCTCGCCGTCGCCGCGGGCGAGGGGCCGGTGCCGGCGCTCGACCGGGTCGTGGGCCGCAGCCGCGGCGAGTTGTCCCGCGACCTTGCCGGGGTGCTGGCCGAGATCCGCACCGGCGCGTCGGTGGGCGCCGCTTTCGATCAGTTGGCCGCCACGACCGGCCTGCCGGTGGTTGCCCGATTTGCCCATGGCGTCGCCGTAGCCGTCGAGCGCGGCACACCGCTGGCCGAGGTACTTCATGCCCAAGCCGCCGATGTTCGCGAGGCGGGCCGCCGCGAACTCATCGAGATCGCGGCCGGCAAGGAAGTCGTGATGATGGCGCCGGTCGTCTTCCTGGTGTTGCCGGTGACGGTCCTGTTCGCCTTCTGGCCCGGTGTCATCGGGCTGTCGCTGTTCGTCCCCTGACCCTCGAGTGAAGCAGAGAAACGGAGAACCCATGGACACCGTCAACCTGATGATGATGCGCGCGTATGTCGCGCTCACGGCCCCACGCCCGCGTGACGAACGTGGTGACGTTCCGGGATGGGTGATGATCACCGTGATGACGGCCGGGTTGGTGATCGTGATCTGGGGGTTGGCACGCAACCAGATCGGCGATCTGTTGCAGTCGGCTTTCAATTCGGTGAAGTCAGGCCCCTGAGCCGTGTTCGGGGCGTCGTTTCGGCACCGATCTGCGGGGGGTGAGCGCGGGTCGGCGGTCGTCGACTTCGTGTTCGTGATGCTCGTGCTGCTGCCGTTGTTCTTCGGCATTCTTCAACTCGCGTTGGTACTGCATGTGCGCAACACGCTGGCGTCCGCGGCGTCCGAGGGTGCGCGCTACGGCGCGACCCTGGACCGCGAACCGGCCGACGGTGCGGCCTACACGCGGAGCCAGATCAAGGCAGCGCTGGCCCCGCGGTATGCCGAACGGGTCACCGCATCCGCCGCATCCGTCGGGGGAGTGCCGGGGGTGGTGGTGCGCGTTGAGGCGCGGGTGCCTGCGTTGGGGCTCGGGGCGATCGGGATCCGGCTGTCGGTGGCCGGCCATGCAGTCGACGAGGAAGCGCCATGATCCCACCCGGCGTGGGTGTCGAGCGTGTCGGCACCGGGCGGCTGCCCCGTGACGACCGCGGCAGTGCCCTGATCGAGTTGGTCTGGCTGGGGATCTTGCTGTTGGTGCCCACGATCTGGATTCTCACGTCGATCTTCCAGGTGCAGGCGGGTGCCTTCGCTGTCTCCGGAGCGGCCCGCGCGGCGGGTCGCGCGTTCGCGTTGGCGCCCGACGACGCGACCGGCTCGGTCCGAGCCAAAGCCGCAGCGGCGCAGGTGTTGGCGGATCACGGTGTGGCTGGCACCCCGACCGTGCTGGTCACCTGTGGCGACTTCGCCGACTGCCACTCGGGGACCGCCGTGATCGACGTGGTCGTGGCAACGAAGATCCAAGTGCCACTTCTGCCTGATGTGGTGGGTGGGGGCGCGCCGTCGTTCGCCCTGGATGCCCGGCATTCGGTGCCGATCGGGCAGTTCCAGGAGGTCACCGGATGACCACCGCTCGCAGGCCCCTTGATGAGCGGGGTCAGACGTCGGTGCTGATCATCGGCTTCGCCGCGGTGTTGTTCCTGGCCGTCGCGTTGGTGGTCAACGCGTCCGCGACCTTCATTCAGCGACAAGGGCTGGACAGCCTCGCGGACGGGGCTGCGCTGGCAGGAGCCGATGCCGGCGCCCAGGGCGAGGACGTCTATCAGGGTGGGCTGGGCGACGAACGCCTCGATCTGGTCACGCAGCGTGCCCTCGCGGGGGTCGCGGCCTACCTCGCCAGCGCCGACGCCGGGGCCCGCTACCCCGGACTTAGCTACACCGCGCAGGTCGCCGCCGACGGCACCACGATCACCGTCAGCGTCAACGCCCCGGTCGACCTGCCGTTCACCGTCCCCGGTTCCCCCAGCAGACCTACCGTCGGGGCCACTGGGTCTGCCATCGTTCTCGTCGACGCGGGGTAGCTCGACTATCGCGGTCGATTCTCAGCAGCGTTTGGTCATGGTGAAGGTGATCACGGGCACTCCGCTGGATCCGAGATGTTCTCGATGGTGGTAGTTGGGGTCGTGGATGCGGCGGTGGTGGAACCCGCACAGCGGGATCGCGTCTCGAAGGTTCGTGGTTCCGCCCTGCGACCACTGTTGGCGATGGTGCAACTCGCACCATGCGAAGGGCCGCTCACAGCCATCGGCGGCGCAGGCGGCGTGACGGGTGGCGAGGGCGGTGGATTGGGCATCGGTGAAGAACCGAGCGGTACGGCCGAGATCCAGAAGCTGTGACTTGCGGCCAAGCACTGCCGGCAGTAGGCCGGCTTGGCAAGCCATCCGGCGAGCGGCAGACGCGGAGATGATGTCGCCGGTGTCGACTCCCGCGGCCTTCAGCTTCGTCACCAGTTGATCGTGGTCGAGGGTGATGATCACGGTGGCCGCCGCCTTGTGATGGAGGCGGTCGGCCGGGAGGTGTTCCAGGATCTCGACGAACGCGTGGCCGAGCCGCTGGTCCCATCCCAGCCCTCCAGGGGTGGCGCAGGGCTCGCCGGCCTGCGCGTGGGTGGCGCCGCGCCGAGCGCGGCGCGGAGACGCCAACGAGTGCAAGACCTTGTGCAGGATCGACCCGGCCAGCGCAGGAATGGTGAAGTGCCCGGTGACGGTCCCATCTGCGTTGTCCCGCAACGACAGTCGGGTCTTGTCGTAGGCGCGGTCCTCCTCTGACCGCAGCACCCCGTCTTCATGGGCGTCGACGACCGTTTCATCGGGCTCCACACGGGCCAGCGCGCGCCGCCCTGCTTTCCGGAGCGCCGCGGGGTCCATGGTTCGCGCCTTGTCGACGAGAGACGCTTCGACTGCGGCCCGCTCCTGTCGAGTGAGCCGACCCGGGAGTTGGAGCATGGTGCGGTCGATCACCGCCGCGTGCTCTCGCGACACCGCACCTTCGCCCAGCGCCTCTTGAGTCGCAGGCAGTCGCCGTTCGAGCGAGTCGGCCAACTTCACCGCACCGGCTGCCTCTCTGCCAGTCGTCCGAGTGGTTTGCGCCAACCATGCCCCGGTGTCGGTGTGCCCGGCCTTTGCGGCGACTCGGGCTTGCTGGGCGCCGGCGACCAACTTGAGCTTGACCGCCTCTAGGCGACGGATCGCTCGGTCGACGTCGACCACCGCCTGGGCATAGGCCCCCTGCGGCAGCGGCTGATCCGCGATGAGACTGCTGATCGCGGCATGCACCTGCGCCAGTTGCATCCCCAAAGGGGGCGTCTGGGGCAGGTGGCTCACGGTCATGGTCGTCATTCTACTCGAACATGTGTTCGAATGGCAAGGGTCATTCCGACGTTTTCTGAGTCGATGCCGCCTGTCGAGAAAAGGGGCGCCCACTGCTCTAGGCCGCTCGGCGCTGCCCGGTGGTGCGCCCCCTCGTGCTCGTCGAGTCGGGGTGAAGGTCCTTCACTGGTGCGACGCTAGGCGCAGCTGAACTTGTCCCGCGAGACCACGAGACGCCCATTTGCGTTGACGGTGACCTTTCCGCTCAGGCGCAGCTTCAGGACGCTGCCGTCGGTGCCTCTCAGGGTGCTGGTCAGGCGGTACTGACCGACGCGTTCGATGTCCTCGTCAGCTGAGATAGCCACGATGATGCCGTTGATCTTCTCGCGGTAGGTGCCCGAGTAGGTCGGCAGTGCGGTGTTGTCCGGGATCAGCTCGACCGATCCGTCGATGGTTCCGTTGACGTGGAATTCGCCTGCTACCTGGCCGCCCGGTGCCTGGAGCAGCTTGTAGCCGCCGGTCCGGATCTCGTGCATGGTGCCCGCCCAGGTGACGCAGGGTCCCTCGCCGGCGTTGAAATGATCGAAGGAGTCGTAGTCCTCTGGGTAGAACTCGTGGACCGCGCCCCCGGCGTGAGCCGGTGCGGCGAGGGTCGTCGCGGCCAGGACGCCTCCGGCCAGCGCGGTGCTGAGCAGGTGCTTGTTCATGGTGATGTTCCTTTCCATCAGCCGGTGATGCAGACGACGATCGAGGCGACCAGACTGAGGGAGCCCAGGGCGGCCGCTATCGCAGAGGGAGCGGTGAAGCCGCCGATACGCCGGCGGTGCTCGATGGCCAGGGCGATCGCGACGGCGCCGAGCACGTGGGGCCAGCCCGACCAGAAGGCGATGAACGTGGCCGCCGAGCCGAGCGACAGGCCGAGCGCGTAGCGGGCGAGGCGGTCCGGTGCCCCGCTGCGGGCTCGGGTGCCGAGCCAGACCGCGAGGGCAACCCCAGCGAGAACGATGCCCGCATAGGTCAGTAGCTCGGTGCCCGTAACCGGCGGTGCGTCCGGGCCATCGCTGTTGAGGCCGAAGACTTCCCCGGCTGTCATCGAGCCGGCGAACGCCGTAGCGCCGGCCAGGGCGGCGAATGCTGGGTGAAGGGCATCGACGTGGCGGGCCTGCGAGTGGGTGAGGGTGCTCATGATGGATCCCCTTTCGTGGGGTCGTTTCGTGCGTGGTGTGGTCTCCGCCAGCACAGCAGCGCGAACCCGACGGCACATCGGCCATCGATCGCGGACCGGCCGGGTGAACCTCCCGACCGCACCGGGACAGCCGTCCCGGGACAAGAGGTGCTTGAGGGGAGCACACTGCTGCTATGGCTGCTCCGAGGCCGGACACGTGGCGACGGATCGGCGGATGGTCGCTCGCCGCTTTCGCTCTCGCGGAACTGGTCAGCATTCCGCTGTCGCTGGTCGGCGGAGTGATGTCGCGACCCGGCGTCGTCTCCGAAGGGCCCAACCTCTGGCCCGTCTTCTATGTCACCGGGTTTGCGCTCTCCGGCGGTCTGTTGGTGCACCTACGGCCGCGGAACCCGATCGGCTGGTTGCTCGTGGTCTCCGGGCTGCTTCAGGTCACCAACCTCGCCGCCGACGCCTATGCCGCGCGCGCCCTCACCGACCCTGACGGCTCGCTGCCGCTGGGCCTGCCGCTGGCCTGGCTGGCGTCGTGGACGTGGATGCCCTCGTTGCTGCTCCCAACGCTGGTGCTGCCGGCGCTCTATCCCACCGGCCGGGCCCCGAGCCGGTTCTGGGCCTGGCATGTTCGGCTGGCACTTCTGGGTATCGGGCTTGGAGTCCTGGGCATGGCCACCGCTCCTGGCGGAGTCGACGACACGGTGAGAGGAACGGAGCTTCCGTGGACCGCGCCGGTGTGGACGGCGTACGCGGTGGGGCTGCCGGCGGCGGCGCTGCTGATCGCGTGCGCGGTAAGCGTGACAGTGGGGACGCTCCTGCGTGCGATCCGAGCGGTGTCGCCCGAGCGGCAACAGCTGCTCTGGTTGCTGAGCGTGGTCGCCGGATTGCTTCTCACGGTCTTGACCGAGCTGGAACTGGTCTTCGTGTTCTGCTACACCTTCATTCCGGTGGCGGTCACGATCGGGGTACTCCGCTATCGACTGCTCGGTATCGAGGTCGTCCTTCGACGCACGTTGTTGTACATCCCGCTGACACTGCTGGTGGCACTGGTCATCGGTGGGCTGACCACCTGGCTGGCTCGGCTTGTTCCCAGTGGTCCCCTTCCGCTCCTGGTGTCCTCGGCGGTCGTTGCGGTCTTGGTTCTCCCTGTTGCCGCTCGATTGCGCGTCCTGGTCGACCTGTTCGTACGCGGTCGCCCAACCGACCCGCTCGCCCTGGTCGATCGGGTCGGCGCAGGACTGGAGGTCGCGCACGACCACCCAACGGCCGCCATGCTGGAGGCCGTCGCCTCGGCCACGGGCGCCTCGTACGCCTCGCTCCGCGCCCCCGATGGCCGACTGGTTGCGGAGATCGGGGCGGCGCCGGCGTTCGTCGATGAACTGCCGCTGTTGCACGGGGGAGAGCAACTGGGCACCCTGGCGGTCGGGCCCCGGCGGGGAGAGACGCGGGTCAGCGAGTCGGACGCCCGGCTCGTCGCCGCCCTGGCTCCGCATCTGGCGGTCGTGGTGCGTTCGGAGCGGCTGACCCGGGAGCTCGCACGGGAACGGGAACGCGTGACTGCTGCCACGTTGAGCGAGCGCGACCGGCTCCGGCGCGACCTGCACGATGGGCTCGGCCCGTCACTTTCCGGCATCGCACTTGGTCTGCAAGCCGCCTCGACGGCGCTGACCACCGATCCCGGCGCCGTCGCCCCTCTGCTGGCGCGGACGCGTACCGAGGCCGAGGCGGCGGTGCGGGAGGTGCGGCGCGTCCTCGACGGCCTGCGCCCGGGCGCGCTCGACGTTCATGACCTCCCCGAAGCGCTCCGCGACACGGCGACCTCGCTGGGCTTCGGTCGGCCGGGAGGCCCCGCGTTCGAGCTCCAGGCGCATCCCCTACCCACCCTCGCTCCTCAGGTCGAGGAGGCAGCCTTCCGCATCGTTGCCGAATCGCTCACCAATGTGGCACGGCATGCGGGCGCTGGTCGGTGCGTGGTGCGGCTCGCGTCGGTCGACGGCGATCTGCAGGTCGCGATCACCGACAACGGCTGTGGACGAGCGTCCACGATCGGCTCGACCAACGGACACGGCCAGGAGTCGATGCGCCGCCGGGCGACCGATCTCGGCGGGGTGCTCGACGTGCAGGCTTCGACGGCGGACGGCACCACCGTCACCGCGGTTCTTCCGCTTCGGGGGACTCCGTGACCTTGCGCGTCGTCGTGGCCGACGACCACCCGATGTACCGCTACGGGCTGGCCGCCGTGCTCGCGCAAGCCGAGACGATCAAGGTGGTCGCCGATGTCGGCAGCGGATCCGAGCTGTTGGCGGCCGTGGCGGAGCTCGCGCCCGACGTCGTCGTCACCGACCTGACCATGCCCGACCTGGACGGCGTCGCCGCGACCCGCCGTCTCTTGAAACTCCGGCCCGATCTGCCGGTTCTGGTGCTGACGATGCACGAGGACGACGAACACGTCTTCGCGGCGCTGCGGGCCGGCGCGCTCGGCTACCTGGTCAAGGGGGCGACGGCGGAAGAGATCGTGCGCGCGGTGCATTCCGTCGCCTGCGGCGAGGCCGTGTACGGCGGCTCGGTCGCGCGTCGGATCGTCTCTTTCTATGCCGGGCGCACGGACGCGTCGCCCGCCAGCCGAGCCTTCCCTGACCTGACCCCGCGTGAGCGCGAGGTGCTCGAGATCCTGGCGACCGGGTGCCGCAACCACGAGATTGCCCGCCGGTTGGCGATGTCGGAGAAGACCGTGCGCAACCACATCTCCCAGGTGCTGGCCAAGCTGCAGGTCCCGGATCGAACCGCAGCGGCGCTCCGGGCCCGCGAGGCGGGCCTGGGATAGCCACCGAGTGACCCGGTCCTCCACCAAAGCCGCCACCCTTGCCACTTCTGGGCGTTAAGGTGACGGCCGGGGGCGCCGGTCGCCCCTTTTCTGCGCGCATCGCGCTCAGGCTCGCAGCCCTACGGACGAAAAGGCTCCTGGACGCATGACTGGACGACTCTCGCGGACGGTGCTGCGACTGCTGTCCCTCCCCATCGCCTTTCTCGTCGCCATCGGCGTCTTCACCGTGGCCAAGAACCAGGGATTGCTCTCTCCTCTGGGGATCGAGTCCAACAGTCGCGATTCGCAGGTGGTTCAGGCGGTGAATCGCACCCAGGAGGTCTCGTTGGTGCAACTGGGCATTGAAGGCATCACCGACGAACAGCGCAGCCAGACCATCTTCGGCCAGGACATCTGGGGCTCCACCGAGACGGTCTACCTGCGATACAAGTTCGACGCGAAGCTCGGGATCGACGGCGAAGAGGTGTCCATCGAGACCACTGGGGACAACGCCTACCTGGTCTCTGTACCGCCGTTCCGGTTCATCGGTTACGACAAGCCGACCTTCGAGGTCGCCGTGCAGGACAACGGGTTGCTGAGCTGGATCACGCCTGACATCGAGACTGCCGACATGATCACCGACATCCTCAACGGTCCGGCTCAGGAGGAGTACCTCGATTCCTACGACGACCTGCTTCAGACTCAGGCCGAAGTCTTCTATGAGCGGCTGATCACCAGCATCGACCCGGACGCCGACACGAAGTTCGAGTTCCGCTCCGCGCCGTAAAGCCGGATTGCCTCGGCGGCTCAGGCGGAGACCGGTAGCGGCTCCCAGCGCTCCACCACGACGCCGTCGCTGATCACCACGATCTCGGGGAACTGGAAGAGGATGGCCTCCGACTGGGTGGGCCGCAGGAAGACCAGATCGTCGATCTCGACGTTGTCGACGGGTCCGCTCAGCAGCTCCTGGTTGGACGACGCCAAGGTGGGGTCGGTGGTCAGCCCCGGCGGGTCGACCGGCCGGGCCAGCCACCGGCCGCCGTGGATGAAGACCCCCGCGCCACCGCGTCGACGGGCGCGGTGGGCGGCGTTGATCAACCTCGTCCACGGGAGCGCGTCGACCCCCGGGAGCACCAAGGGGTCCAGCTTCTTGAGAACCGGGGTCGCGATGAAGACCGCCGCCTCGTAGTGCGCGAGCGAAGGCAGGTCGAAGTCGCTCGGCTTGAGCAGGCAGGAGCCGACGGAGACCTCGTTCGAGGGGGCGCCCGCTCGGTAGGACTGGAAGGTCTGGCTTCCGGCGGTGTTGAAGGTCGCGCCGCGGATTTCCTCCGGGCCGAGCACGGCCGTGGCCAGCGCGACGGCGGCGTCGTACGCACCCAGGGTGGACCCCGCGACCCGCTCGCGCAGGCCCGCCGAGGGCGGCACGTGGGCGATGTGCGGCTCGTAGCCCATCAGGCCCGCGAAGGTCAGCTGCGGAGCGTCGCGGATCGTCTCCAGCGCGGCCCGCAACTCCCGGGCCATCGCGAAGCCGCCTCGATGCAGCCCGACGTCGAGCTCGAGGTTGACGCGGAGGTGACAGCCCTTCTGCTCGGCCAGGCTCGCGTACTGCGCCAGGCGCTGCGGGGTGTCGACCAGCCACTGCACGTGATCGGCGGCCTGTGGCGCCTGGTCGAGCACCTGCTCCGCCGCCGCGACCGGCAGCGGCTTGCCGAGCAGTTGGTCGGCCTCGGGATAGCGGCCCAACAGCTGCGTCAGCATGATCGCGTTGAAGGTCATCAGGCGGGTACTGCCACTGCGCTCGCGCACCCGGTCGAGAAGCGACGGGCTGGCCAACGACTTGGCGACGATGCGGAGATTCATCCCCGGCCCCAGGTCCGCGGTCAGACGATCCAGGTTGTTGTCGAGCCGGTCGCGGTCCACGACCAGGACGGGCTGGTGCACGCCGGCGTCCCGCAGCGACGCCTGCATCCGGGTGAAATAAGGGTCTCGACGCGACCACGAACGAAACGGCATCATGCTCATCCGACGAGGAGTCCGCGGAGGTGGTCGTTGAGGAACCGTCCCTCGGGGTCCAGTTCGTCGCGCAGGCTGATGAAGCCTCGCGCGTCGGGATAGAGATCGAGCACATCGTCGTGGGTCAGCCCGTGCAGCTTGCCCCAGTGGGGGCGCCCGCCGTGGCGCCGGAAGATCGGCTCGAGCTCGCGGAACATGAATTCATGGGGCTGTTCGTGTGACGCATGGACGGCGACGGAGATCCGCGGGCCTCCTTGGAACGGGCTCAGCCAGCCGCCATCGCCCGCCGTCATCCGGCACTCCAGTGGGAACCAGATCTCTGGGTGGTCGCGCTCGACCACAGCGAGCACCTCATCCAGCGCGGTCAAGCCCGTCGCGACCGGCAGGTGATACTCCATCTCGTTGAAGAAGACGTTGCGCGACGAGGGCAGGATCCGGTGGCTGTGGTCGACCGCCTCCTCGTCCTCGATCACCCGCGCTATCAGGCGGAGGATCGCGCGGCGCGGCGCCACCACGGGACCGGTCAAGTCGCGGAGCAGCTTCATCAGCATCAGCAGCTGGTCGTCATTCGAATCGTGAGGCGGGGTGGCGGGGTCGGTCGTTTCGTCGTGGCTGATGCAGAGGCTGATCCCGGTCTGCGGAAGCGGCATGAACTCGAAGTTCCGATGCGTGTCCCATCGGTCCATCGCCTCAGCCACGACGTCGTCGGTCGGTCGGAGGGAGGTACGCCGTCGCAACCGCAACGCCGGGCGGACGCTCATGGCGATCCGGGTGACCACACCGAGAGCACCGAGGTTCACCCGAGCGGCATCGAGTAGGTCCGGGTCGTCCTTCGCCGTCCACCGATGCGTGCCGCCGTGGGCGTCGAGGAGTTCGAGGCCGAGGATCGCCCCCGACAGCGACGTCAGGACGCGGCCGGTGCCGTGGGTTCCGGTCGCGGTGGCCCCGGCGAGTGACTGGACATCGATGTCCCCCAGGTTGGGCAGGGCCAGTCCCTGCTCGTGAAGGATGACGTTGGCCTGGTGGAGGCGTAGACCGGCTGGCAGCCACACCAGGTCGCCGGCCCGGTCGACGGCCCCGTCGATGGCCCCGTCGACGGCAGCGCTGGGATCGGGCTCGAGGTGATCAAGGGAGATCACCGTGCCCGGTGTGGGGACCAACGCGGTGAACGAGTGGCCGGCGCCCACCAACCGGATCGGCCCCTTGGCACCGGTGACCAGTTCGGCGAGCTCGTCGTGGGTGCGCGGGCGCGCGACCCGATCGACCTCGGCGTATTGGTTTCTCGACCAGTTCGCCCACGTCCCGGGTGCGGCCGGAGGGTGCGACGGCAGACGCAGGCGCCTCCGGAGCCCCACGGCCGTGGCAGCGAGCCCCATCGAGCCCGCCGCTAGAGCCGTGGCTGATCGGGCCTTCATCGACTGGTTCCATTCGCGCGTCGGAGTGGTCAGACCACCTGCGGGTTCGCCGAGGAGAACGTGCCGGTCACCGTATCAACCCGAACTCGGGGCGCTCGTAGCGAAGGTCTCGACAGGCTCGACCAACGTCGCGCGGGGGTCTCGACGGACTCGACCAACCTTACGAGGAGGTGGGACGAGGCGGGTTTTGGTCAGTCCGGCCCTCTCGGGGTAGAACCACCGTGTGGGCAACCGGATCGCCAAACTCGAGTCGCTGGTGTGGCTTGCGGCCGGTCTGACGCTCACGGCCTACCTGATCGGCGCCGCGCTGGCCGATGGCAGTCTCACCGAGAGTGGGCAGCCCCTGACCGCTCGGCTGATGCGCTGGGCCTTGCTGGCCATCGGGCCGGCCATGGTCGTGTGGGGTGCCTGGCTGTGCCGTAGGTCGGGGCTGCTGCTGGCGCCGCAAGAGTTCCCCCCTGGTGCCGACGACCACGTCGCGCGCCCACCGCTGGGTGGCGATCCCCCGGCGACGGCCTCGAAACACCGTCGCGGGCAGTGAATGCTGCTTCCCCCACACGGTAGTGGCGTCCCCCCACCGCTGGTCGACCACGCAGACGCTGCGGCGCCATGATCCGCGCGCGTCGGGCAGGATGAGGGGATGAAGGTCGCGCTGATGGTGACCTGCCTCGGGGATGGGTTGTTTCCCGACGTGGGAAAGGCCGTCGTTCGCCTGCTCAGCCGGCTCGGCGTCGAGGTGGATTTCCCGGACGCCCAGGCGTGTTGCGGCCAACCGATGATCAACACCGGCTATCTCGACGAGGCCGTGCCCCTGGTGCGCAACACCGTGGCCGCCTTCGAGGGCTACGACGCGGTGGTGGTGCCGTCGGGCTCCTGCGCCGGATCGGTGCGGCACCAGGGCGCGATGGTGGCCAAGCGCGCCGGCGCCGCCGCTCTCGCCGACGGGGTGGCCCGGCTCGCGCCGCGCACCTATGAGCTCAGCGAGTTCCTGGTCGATGTGCTCGGGGTGGTCGATGTGGGGGCCCACTTCCCGCATGCCGTGGCCTATCACCCCACCTGCCATTCCCTGCGGATGCTCGGCGTCGGTGACCGGCCCACCCGACTGCTGCAAGCGGTCCGCGGCCTGCGGCTGGTCGACCTCCCCGACGCCGAGCAGTGTTGTGGATTCGGGGGCACCTTCGCGGTCAAGAACGCCGACGTCTCGATTGCGATGGGCGCCGACAAAGCGCGGCAGGTGGTCAACTCCGGCGCGCAGGTGCTGGTCGCGGGAGACAACTCGTGCTTGATGCACGTCGGGGGACTGCTGTCGCGGCAGCGCAGTGGCATCAAGGTGATGCACCTCGCCGAGGTTCTCGCCAGCACCGAGGCGGACGCCGCTCAAGAGGCCGCGCGATGACCGGCACTTTTGTGGGGATGCCGAAGTTCCCCGACGCCGCGAGGGCCGCGCTCGGTGATTCGCAACTGCGCGGCAACCTTGCTCACGCCACCTCCACGATCCGCGCCAAGCGTGCCGGCGTCGTCGCCGAGATGCCGGAGTGGGAGACCTTGCGCCTGGCTGCCGCGGCGGTCAAGGACCGGGCCCTGCTCGACCTCGACCGGCAGCTGGTGCGACTCGAGGAGACTCTCACCGCCGCGGGAGCGGTCGTGCACTGGGCCCGCGACGGCGACGAAGCGGGCCGGATCGTCGCCGAGATCGCCCAGAGTCATGGTGTCGACGAAGTGGTCAAGGTCAAGTCGATGGCCACCCAGGAGATCGACCTCAACGGCCACCTCCAGCGCGCCGGGGTCAGCGCCTGGGAGACCGACCTGGCCGAACTGATCGTCCAGCTCGGCGATGACCTGCCCAGCCACATCCTCGTCCCTGCCATCCACCGCAACCGGGCGGAGATCCGAGAGATCTTCCTGCGCCGGATGGGTGACGTCGGCCGCGCGGCTCCAGCCGATCTCACCGACGAACCAGCTGTGCTGGCGGCGGCGGCCCGCGCCCATCTGCGGCAGAAGTTCCTGTCCGCACGGATGGCGGTCTCCGGCGCCAACTTCGCGGTCGCGGAGACCGGCACCCTCGTGGTCGTCGAATCCGAGGGCAACGGCCGGATGTGTCTGACCCTCCCCGACATCCTGGTCTCGGTGGTCGGCATCGAGAAGGTGGTGCCCACCTGGGCGGAGCTCGACGTGCTGTTGCAGGTGTTGCCCCGCTCGTCGACCGGTGAGCGGATGAACCCCTACACCTCCACGTGGAGTGGGGTCACTCCGGGCGACGGCCCCCAGGAGGTGCATGTGGTCCTCCTCGACAACGGCCGCACCCGGGCGCTCGCCGACGAAGTCGGCCGGCAAGCCCTGCGCTGTATCCGGTGCTCGGCCTGCCTCAATGTCTGCCCGGTCTATGAGCGCACCGGCGGCCACGCCTACGGCTCGGTCTATCCCGGCCCGATCGGCGCCATCCTCAACCCGCTGCTGCGCGGCGTCGGCAACGACCCCCAGATCGACTCGCTGCCGTATGCGTCCAGTCTCTGCGGCGCCTGCTTCGAGGCCTGCCCCGTGCGGATCGACATCCCGACCGTGCTGGTCGACCTGCGGGCGCAGGTGGTCGATGCTCACCGGGATGACGGCATACGCCGGCCGCGTGAGGCCGTCGCGATGTCCGCCGCTGCGTGGCTGCTCGCTCGAGGAGGACGGCTGGGCCGGGCCGAGTCGGCGGGCGCCGGCGCCTTGCGATGGGCCGAGCGGGTGCGGGGGGTGGTGTCGAGGGTCTCGACAAGCTCGACCGACGGACGGGGCTCGACCGACGGACGGGGCTCGACCGACGAACGGGGCTCGACCGACGAACGGCGCTCGGCCGGCGGACGGGGCTCGACCGGCGGGCGGCGCTCGGTGAGCTGGTTGCCGGGGCCAGGGAGGGCGTGGACCGGCGCCCGCGACATGCCACTGCCTGCCGCCGAGTCGTTCCGGGCGTGGTGGCGGCGAACGGGAGGAAGACGATGAGCGCCCGCGAGCAGATCCTGGCGCTGGTGCGTGCGGCGCTTGTGGATGCCCCCGAGCCGCCGGCGCACGACCCGGACTACCGTCGGCGTCCGGACGCGCCGCACGACCTCGTCGCCGAGCTCGCGGAGAAGATTGCCGACTATCGCGCGGTGGTGGAGCGCTGCGGACCCGACCAGGTCGCCGGGCGCATCGCCGCCGTCGTCGAGGGCCTGTCGGTGGTCGTTCCCGACGGACTCCCCTGGGAGGTCGCCGGAGCAATCATCGACCATCCCGGCCTCACCTCCGCGGATCTCGACCAGGTGGACGCGGTCGTGACCACCGCGACCGTCGGTCTCGCGCGCAGCGGCACCCTGGTCCTCGACCACGGCCCCGGGCAAGGGCGGCGGGCGATCTCGCTCGTGCCGGACCTGCATGTCTGCGTGGTGCGCGCCGACCAGGTGGTGGCCGATGTGCCGCAAGCGATGCCGTTGCTGGATCCGGCACGACCGCTGACCTGGATCAGCGGCCCGTCGGCCACCAGCGACATCGAACTCGACCGAGTCGAGGGCGTTCACGGCCCTCGTCGCCTCCATGTGATCATCGCCTCCGAACCATCGGATAGTCCGGGCATCGGTCGTCTGATCTGCTGGAAAGTGACGACGCATCGGCCGTCTGGTCCGGGATGTTCTTGGTGGGTGTAGCCGGGGTCGTGGATGCGTCGGTGGTGGTGGCCGCAGAGGGGGATGGCGTCTCGGAGGTTGGTGGTGCCGCCTTGGGCCCAGGGATCGCGGTGGTGGAGTTCGGTCCAGGCGTAGGGCCGGTCGCAGCCGTCGGCGGCGCAGGTGGTGTGGCGGGTGGCGAGGGCGAGGGCTTGGGCGTGGGTGAAGAACCGGGCGGTGTGGCCGAGGTCGAGGAGGTGGGATTTCCGGCCGAGGACGGCGGGGAGGAGTCCGGCTTGGCAGGCCATCCGCCGGGCGGTGGAGGAGGAGATCATCTCGCCGGTGTCGACCCCGGCGGCCTTCAGCTGGGTGACCAGCTGGTCGTGGTGGACGGTGACGATGATGGTGGCGGCGGTCTTGTGGTGCAACCGGTCGGTGGGCAGGTGGTCGAGGACCTCGACGAACGCCTGACCGAGGCGACGGTCCCAGGCGAAGCCCTCTTGCTCCGGACACGGGTCACCGGCCTGCGCGGTGGTGGCGCCGGGTGTGGCGCGGCGGGGTGAGGCGAGGGTGTGCAGGGTTCGTTGGAGGATCGCTGCGGAGAGGGTGGGGATGGTGAAGTGCCCGGTGGTGGTGCCGTCACCGTTGTCACGCAGGGTCAACCTCGCGTGGTCCCAGGCGTGGTCCTCTTCGGTGCGGACCAGGTGGTCTTCGTGGGCGTCGACGACCGCCTCGTCGGGTTCGACCCGAGCCAACGCCCGTCGGCCGGCCTTCCTCAACGCGGCGGGGTCCATCACCTTGGCTTTGTCCACCAGCACCGCTTCCACCTCGGCCCGCTGACCCGGCGGTCAATCCGTCCGGGAGGTGCCGGATGGTGTGGTCGATCACCGCCGCATGATCACGGGACACGTCGCCGTCACCCAACGCCTGTTGGGTGGCGGGTAGCCGCCGGTCCAACGAGTCGGCCAGTTTCACCGCTCCGGCGGCATCGCGGCCGGTGCTGCGGGTGGTCTGGGCGAGCCAGGCGCCGGTGTCGGTGTGCCCGGCCCTTGTGGCCACCCGGGCCCGCTGAGCGTGCGCGACCAGCCGGAGTTTCACCGCTTCCAGGCGGCGGATCGCCCGGTCGACCTCGACCACCGCCTCCGCATACGCCCCCGGCGGAATCCCAGCATCGGCGTCGATCCCGCCGATCGCCTCGTGGACCTGCGCCAACCGCACACCCAGGCCGGGCGGTGCGGGTAGCTGGGTTACGGTCATAGACCGATGATACTCGAACACCTGTTCGAATGAAAGAGGTTCGGACAAGAATTGTGGAGAGGAAACCAAGCCACAGGGGATGCATAGACGCAACCCAGCGAACACAAAAGCGCGGCGACCAGGGTGGTGGCCGTGACGACCTCAACTGACGCCCTCCGCCCCATGAGCCCTCCGCAAACGGCCGCTCGCAACCGAATCGCGCAGGATCACACGACCCCGCCGCAACGGCTGGCCATGGCCGCTCTGCTCGTGGCCACGGCCGCCCTCTATCTGTGGGGGCTGGACGAGTCCGGCTGGGCCAACTCCTTCTATTCGGCGGCCGCCCAGGCCGGCTCTCAGTCGTGGTCGGCGTTCTTCTTCGGCGCTTCTGACGCAGCAGGGTCGATCACGGTCGACAAGACCCCGCTGAGTCTTTGGCCGATGGCATTGTCGGTGCGCCTGTTCGGACTCTCCTCATGGAGCATCTTGGTGCCGCAAGCCCTCTTCGGCGTGGCATCGGTGTGGCTTCTGGCGCGCACGGTCCGGCGCAGCTCCGGCTCTGCCGGCGCAGGCCTGTTGGCCGGGGCCATCTTGGCCCTGACACCCGTCGCCGTGCTGATGTTCCGCTTCAACAACCCCGACGCCCTGCTCACCCTGCTCC
The DNA here is from genome assembly GCA_963781605.1 of uncultured Actinomycetota bacterium. GTDB lineage: Bacteria > Actinomycetota > Actinomycetes > Propionibacteriales > Nocardioidaceae > Nocardioides. Next base: position 581,458 of record CAWAGO010000005.1, on the reverse strand, counting down.
TGATCGGCTCCGCAGCCGCGACGCTGCGGGCGGTCGACGAGACCCATCGCCAGTCCGGACACCCCGCCCGCTGGGTGGCCCTCGGCGGCGCTCTGGTCGGGCTCGCCTTCTTGGCCAAGATGCTGCAGGCGTTCTTGGTCCTGCCGGCGCTCGCGCTGGTGTACGGCGTCTTCGCGGCGCGTCCCTTGCTCACCCGATTCGGCCACCTGCTGTTGGCCGCCGGGTCGATGCTGCTGGCCGGTGGCTGGTGGATCGCCATCGTGGAGCTGTGGCCGGCGTCGTCGCGGCCGTGGATCGGTGGTTCGCAGACCAACTCGATCCTGGAACTGACGCTGGGCTACAACGGACTCGGACGTTTGACCGGCGACGAGGTCGGCTCGGTCGGCGGTGGCCAGGGTTGGGGAGAAACCGGCCTCGGACGGCTCTTCGGCGCCGACCTCGGCGGCCAGATCGCTTGGCTCCTGCCCGCGGCCCTGATCCTGGGCGTGACCGCACTGTGGGTCGCGCGGCGCGACCGGCGAACGGCAGCGGCACTCACCCTGTGGCTGGGCTGGCTCGTGGTCACCGGTCTGACGTTCAGTTTCATGTCCGGCATCTTCCACGCCTACTACGCTGTCGCGCTCGCTCCCGCCATCGCGGCCCTGGTGGCCATCGGTGGGAGGGGCCTGTGGCTGAGCCGCTCCACCTGGGCAACCGGAATGCTCGCCGTCGCGATGCTGGCGACCACCGGCACTTCCTACATCCTGCTGTCGCGGACCCCCGATTGGCTGCCCTGGCTGCGCTACGCGGTGGTCGTGCTCGGTGTCGCGACAGCCGTCCTGATGCTGGCGCGGACCCGGATGCCGGCTCGGCTCGCCGGGGTGGTGGTGGCGGCCGCGATCGTCGCCGGACTGGCCGGCCCCGCGGCCTACGCGCTCGACACTGCCGCTACGCCCCACACGGGTTCGATCCCGTCGGCGGGCCCAGCCGTCGCGGACGCAGCCGGGCGCGGCCGCGCAGGGGCACCCCCGGCTGGCGGGCCAGCGGCTCAGGGACAGCCGGGCGGCGGTCAGCCGGCCGATGGAGCCCAAGGCGCCGGCGGTAATACCGGCGGACCGGCTGGCGGGGGCGACGGCGGACGGGCCGGCGGGCTGCTCGTGGGCAGCTCACCGAGCGCCGAACTGACCGAGCTGTTGCTCAGCGACGCCGACTCCTATACCTGGGTCGCCGCGGCGGTCGGCTCCAACTCCGCTGCCGGCTTTCAACTGGCCACGGAGAGCTCCGTGATGCCGATCGGGGGCTTCAACGGCAGTGACCCCAGTCCGACTCTCGATGAATTCCAGGCGTTGGTATCGGACGGCCGAATTCACTACTTCATCAACGGCGGCGACGACCAAGGCGGCGGGGGTGGCCGCGGAGGCGGAACACGGCCCGGCGGTGCCGGGGCGGGCGGGCCGGGCACCACCGGCGCCAGCGCTGAGATCGCGGCCTGGGTCACCGACAACTTCACCGCGCAGACCATCGACGGAGTCACCGTCTACGACCTCACCGGAGGCACCGCATGAGCGCCCTCGAGGCGACCGCGGCCATCCCGCGTCTCAACGTCGTCGTGCCGGTCCACAACGAGGAGGTGGCGCTCCCGATCGCCATCGAGCGGCTCACCACGCATCTGGCCGGGCTGCCCTGGTCGTGGACGGTCACCATCGCTGACAACGCCTCGACCGATGCCACCCCTCTTGTCGCCCACCGGCTGGCCCGTCGATTCCCAGGCGTGGTGGTGGTGACCTTGCCCGAGAAAGGCCGAGGTCGAGCGCTCAAGAAGGTCTGGCAGGACTCTGGCGCGGAGGTGTTGGTCTACATGGACGTCGACCTCTCCACCGACCTCAACGCCTTGCTTCCGCTGGTCGCGCCACTCCTCAGCGGTCACTCCGACCTGGCCATCGGGACTCGGCTGGCGCGCGGGTCGCGGGTCGTCCGCGGCCCCCGACGCGAGCTGATCTCGCGCTCCTACAACGCGCTGTTGCGCTCGACCCTCCGGGCCAGATTCAGCGACGCGCAGTGCGGCTTCAAGGCGATCCGACGCGACGTCGCGGAAGCGTTGTTGCCGCTGGTGGAGGACGACACCTGGTTCTTCGACACCGAGCTCCTCGTTCTGGCCGAACGTTCGGGCCTGCGGATTCACGAGGTACCGGTCGACTGGGTCGACGATCCGGATTCGCGGGTCGCGATCGTCCGGACAGCGCTCGATGACCTGTCCGGCATCCGCCGACTGGGTTGGGGCCTGGTCACGGGCCGGCTTCCCGTCGACCAGGTGAGGTCCACCCTGGGAGTCGCGCGCGCCGAGGGTCGAACGGGAACCCAGCTCGCCCTGTTCGCGGTGGTCGGAGTGGTCAGCACGGCGGCTTATGCCGTGATCTTCCTGCTCCTGCGGCAGTTCGCGGGCGCGCAGTTGGCCAACCTCGCGGCGCTGATCATCACCGCGGTCGGCAATACCGCCGCCAACCGTCGCTTCACCTTCGCCGTTCGCGGCCCGGGTTGGTTGCGTCATCATGCCCAAGGGCTGCTGGTCTTCGGGCTCGGCCTGGCATTGACCTCCGGAAGCTTGGCAGCGCTCCATGCCGCCACGGCGCAGCCACCCGCGTGGTGGGAGATCACCGTGCTGACGATCGCCAACCTGACGGTGACCGTTCTGCGCTTCACCGCGTTCAAGTGGTGGGTCTTTCGCCAGTCCCCGGCGACCAGTCGGGAAGAGGCGTCGCCTCAGCGCGAACCGAGCAGGACGTAGCCGTCGCCCTTGCCGAGCCGCGACCAGTCGAGTCGCTCCTCGAGCGCGGAGGCGAGAGAGGACGAGGCAGGCAACAGTGCCCAGTCGGCACCGGTGTCGGCGACTGCCTTCTCCCAGCCCGGAGCCAACGACGACATGCGTCCGTAGTCGGAGAGTTGCTGCACGCTGTAGGCCTCGGTCAGCCCGTCAACGATGGGGTCGACCTGCGGGTAGGCGTAGCGCAGCCACCCTCCCACGGCATAGTCATTGATGACCCGGGCGCCGTCGGGTAGGGCGGCGATCTGATCGTCGAGGGCTGCGGGTACGCCGGCCGGCTCGCGTGCGGTCGACGGCAGCACGACGGCTGCGAGCAGCAGGGCCGCCCCAGTCGCGACGGCGAGTACGCCCTGCTCCAAACGGGTGACCCGAGCGGGCTCCCGGGCCATTGCCGACTGCACGACCACCGCGAACAGTGGGGCAATCAGCAAGGCCCCCAGCGTCACCGTGCGCGCCGCCAGCACCGTCCATCCCAAGGCATAGGCGAGCACGAAGATCTGAGTCCACGGAACACGAACCGACGACCGGCTCCAGGACACAGCGACGATCAGGATCATGCCCAGGGTGATCGCCGGAGCGAGGGTCCGGAAGGACGGTGCCTGCCATTCGGTGACGAAGGCGCTGATGCCGCCGACGGCGAACGGGGCCAGCATTACCGTGGGGCCCAGCGGGGTCACAGCGGCCGCCACGAGCGAACCGAACGGGACGGCGAGAAGACGACTCGCCTCGCGCCGGTTGAGTCCGCGGTCGACGATCAGAGCACCAGCGAGTCCGAAGCCGAGGACGACCCCGGTGAACCACATTCCGTGGCTGCAGGCCCACACCCAGGTCAGTGGAATGAGCCACCAGCGCGGCCTCAGGTCCTGGGCCGTGCGCAACCAGGCCATCAGGGTGATCCCCAGCAGGATGTAGGTGATCATGTGCGGCCGCGGAGACAGGCTGCCCGACATCCCCAGAACCGCCAGCGCCGCCACCAGAGTGGCCGCGAGCGGCTCCGCACTGCGTCGGCACAGCAGGTAGACCACGACCACCAACGCCAGCAGGCTGGCCGCAAACAGCCACACGACGGCCCATAGACCGATGCGACTCTCAGCGGCGCTGGCCACCACTTCGGGAAGCCACTGGGTGAGCACCCAGGGAGGACCACCGCGCACGTTCCACTCGCTGGGAGTGGTCAAGGAACCGGAGTCCAGCAGGGTCGCGCCCAACCGAAGATGCCAGAAACTATCGGAGTCGGTGAGGGGGAGCAGCGCCTGTTTGAGCACGACCGCCAGCAGAAGCAGTGGGTACCAGGGGCCGAGCCTGGTCACGATCATCGCGCTTCCCTGCCTCGTCTTCCTGCCTCCATGCGCGGCCGAGCGCGCCCTTCTCCGGAGTCGCCAGAGTAAAGGCCGGATGCGACCCGGCGTGGCCTATTGGGCAAATCCGCCCGCTTCGTCGGCACTGGCGAACGCGCTGCTAACGCGGGACGTCGAGGTCCTTGTTCCACGACTGGGTGCGGTAGTCGGTGACCCATCCCAGCGAGGTGTACAGCCCGTTTGCACCAGTGGAGGAGTCGGCGTCGACCTCCAGCCCCACCCGGTTGCGGCCCCGCTCGGCGGCGTCGGCGATCACGGTGTTCAGTAGCGCTTTCGCGACGCCCCGGCCCCTGGCTCGCCGATGCACCCCGATGTAGTCGATGTAGGACCCTTCGATCCCGTCGGTGTCCGGCCGGAGAACTGTGGAGACGATCGCCCCCGCGGGCTCGGACCGCCCGTCGATGTCGACCGTGGCCAGCCACCAGTGATCCCAACGATGGCCCGGGTCCTCACGCAGACGCATGACGAACTCCGGGAACGACTCCCGGTAGGAGTTGAAGTGGTCGGCGAACGACTCCTCCAGCACCCGGTGCACCGTCTGAAGGTCTTCGGCCAGCGGGAGTCCGTCGGCATGCTGATCGACCGGCCGGATGACGACTCCGGGACGCGCTGCCGGCAGCGAGGTGGCCTCGTCAGGGGTCACCGGGCGGGTCATCTGGAGCCAGGTCCGAGTCATTTGATAGCCCGCCTCGGCGAGCCAGCCCTGCTGGCGAGGGTCATCGGCATAGGCCCCCGAATCCAGCATCGTGGTGCGCAGCCCGCGGACCTTGGCGATGTCGAGGGCATGCCGTTCGGCCGAAGCGAACAGCGCCGCCGCCAGACCGTCGGCGCTGGTTCCGGGCAGTGCCGGGTCGAGGGTGACCTCGACCAGCGTGCGGCCACCGGCTCGGTCGTGCACCGTCAGCCAAGCCGCCAGATCTCCGTCACCGTCGTGCACCAGCACCTGTCGTCGGGTCCACGACCCGTAGCCCGTCAGCACCGTCCGCAGAGCGTCGGGATCGACTCCGGCGGAACCTTTGGCGGCGACCTGGTGGGCGGCCAACAAGGAGGCCACCGGCGTGAGGTCCTCCGGGGTGGGTCGCCGAGCGGTGAAGGGATCCGGGAGACCGTCGATGGTGACGTCGTCAGCGACCATGGATTGACTCTTTCACGTCGACCGGACTCGTCCCTAGACTGCCGCAGGTGAATGTCCCCCCAGCGGAGAATCCGAAGCTGGCGATGATTCGTCGGGGGTTGATCGGCGCCGACGAGGTGATGCCCGGCCCCTACGGTCCGCGCCGGATGACCTACGCCGACTACACCGCCTCGGGTCGCGCGCTGGATTTCATCGAGGACTATCTGCGCCAAGAAGTGCTGCCGCGCTATGCCAACACCCACACCGAGTCCAGCGGGACGGGGTTGCAGACGACGCGACTGCGCGAGGAGGCCCGCGCCATCATCAAGCGCGCGGTGGGCGGTGACGACACCACCGCGGTGATCTTCGCCGGATCCGGCTGCACCGGGGCCATCGCCAAACTGATCGGCATCCTCAATCTGCGGATCCCCGCCGATCTCGACCGGGCCTATCACTTGAGCGACCAGATCCCGGCCGATGAGCGCCCGGTGGTCTTCGTCGGCCCGTTCGAGCATCACTCCAACGAACTCCCCTGGCGCGAGTCGATCGCCGATGTGGTCACCGTTCCCGAGGACGCCGACGGACATGTCTCCGTCGAGGCTCTGCGAGAGCGGTTGGCGGAGTATGCCGATCGCCCGCTTCTGATCGGCGCGTTCAGCGCGGCGAGTAACGTCACCGGCATCATCACCGATACCGACGCGGTGACTCGCCTGCTTCACGAGTACGGCGCCCTCGCGTTCTGGGACTATGCCGCTGCGGCGCCGTACGTCGACATCACCATGAACGGCGATGGGGTGGACCCGGCGACGGCCAAGGACGCCATCGTGTTGTCGCCGCACAAGTTCGTCGGCGGGCCCAGCACCCCCGGTGTGCTGGCGATTCGGCGCGAACTGGTCAACAACTCGGTCCCCGATGTGGTGGGCGGCGGCACCGTTGCCTATGTCAACGTGGCCGAGCACCGCTATCTGGCCGATGTCGAGACGCGCGAGGAGGCGGGGACGCCGGCCATCGTCGAGGCGATCCGGGCGGGGTTGGTCTTCCAACTCAAGGAAGCGGTCGGAGTCGACCTGATCCGGGCTCAAGAGGAGCACTACCTGCATCGGGCGGTTGAGGCGTGGACCCAGGAGCCGAGCCTGCAGATCTTGGGCAACCTCCACGCCGACCGGCTGTCCATTCTGTCGTTCGTGATCACCGCTCCGAGCGGCAAACACCTCCACCACAACTTCGTGGTGGCTCTGCTCAACGACCTCTACGGCATCCAGTCCCGAGGAGGGTGCTCCTGCGCCGGGCCCTACGGACATCGGCTGCTCGGTATCGACGAGCCGACCTCGCACGAGTTCGAGCGCGAGATCGGCCTCGGCTGCGAGGGCATCAAACCGGGGTGGGTGCGAGTCAACTTCAACTACTTCGTCTGCGATCACGACGCCGACTACGTCATCGAGGCCGTCCGCGCCGTGGCTCGCGACGGTTGGCGACTGCTGGCCGACTACTCCTTCGACCCGGCTTCCGGCCTGTGGCGGCACCGTGCGGGCGCCGCGGAACCCCCGTTGCGGCTGGCCGATGTGTCCTACGACAACGGGGAGATGTCGTGGCCGAGCGTGCGGGCCACGGCGGGCGAAGAAGACCTCGCCCGCTACCTCGCGGAAGGCGAGCGGGTGATGGCCGACGCCCGGCCACCGGACCTCGACGCACCGCTGGTTGGACTGATCGACGCCGATTTCGACGACCTGCGCTGGTTCGAGCTGCCCGCTGCGTGCCTCGCCAAACCCACTGTCTCGGCTGACCAGAGAAGCACCTGAGGAGAAGAACTGTGAGTGTTATCAACAACGCCAAGGTCGCCATCGTCGGTGCCGGCGCCGTCGGATCGAGCATGGCGTACGCCTGCCTCACTCGTCGTTCCGCGCGCTCGGTGGTCCTCTACGACGTGAACCAGGCCAAGGTCGAGGCGGAGGTCCTCGACCTCGCCCACGGCGCGCTCTACACCGGAGCAAGTCAGGTCTCCGGAGGCGCCGACCCGACCGCGATCGAAGGCGCCCACGTCGTCGTCATCACCGCTGGGGCGAAACAGAGTCCTGGACAGACCCGTCTCGAGCTCGCGGCGACGAACGTCCGGATCCTCGAATCGATGTTGCCGGAGTTGCAGCGGCACGCACCCGACGCCGTCTACGTCCTTGTCACGAACCCCTGCGACGTGCTCACCTACGCAGCTACCGGGATCAGCGGCCTGCCCGCGTCGCGGGTGCTCTCCACCGGCACGATGCTCGACACCTCGCGGTTGCGGATGTTGTTGTCACGCCGAGCGGGCGTGGCCCCGGCGAGTGTTCACGCCAGCATCGTGGGCGAGCACGGCGACTCCGAATTCGCCCTGTGGTCGCAGGCTCGAATCGGTCCGGTCCCGATTCTGGAGTGGCGGCGCGGTCACGAGTCCGCGTTCAGCGAGGCCGAACTCGCCGAGATCACCGATGAGGTGCGCAACGCCGCCTATCGGGTGATCGAGGGCAAGGGCGCCACCAACTACGCGATCGGGTTGTCCGGCGCGCGACTGGTGGAGGCGATCCTGCGTGACGAGAACGCGATCCTGCAGGTGAGCCGGGTGCAGAACGGCGCTCACGGTGTCGACGACGTCGCCCTGTCGATGCCGACCGTCGTCAACTCAGGGGGCGCGGTCGAGGTCTTCGAGCTCGCGCTCACCGACGAGGAGTCCGCCCAGCTGCACAGGTCTGCTGAGGCGCTGCGCTCCGCGCGTAGCAGCCTCGGAGTGTGACTCTCCGAAGGTGTCGCAAGGGTCATCCTCGAGGTGGGCTGGGCGGTACCTCAGGTGGATCCGCGGGGCGTCGCAGCTCACTAGCGTCAGCACCATGACAACCTCTCCCAGCAGGCAGCGACTGCCAGGCGCCGCCGGCCAGACTCGCCCGCTCGAACTTCAGGGAAGGCCCGACGTGACGCTGACTCCGCGGGATTGGTACGACGTCGCTTTCGGCGCGTCGGTGTTCTTGATCGGTCTGATCGACGTGATCGTTCGATCCGGCTTGGCCAGCGGTCCGATCGCGGTGGTCATCGTCCTGGCGGTGGCGGCAGGGCACTATCGACTCCGTCCTGGACTCGCGCTGGGCGGGATCTGGCTGGCCGGTGCGCTGATCTTGGCTGGCCCGATGGCGGTGCCTCTGGTGGCGCTCAGCGCGATCGTCGTCGCGTATGGGTGTGCGCGCTACGGCTCGACAGCCGTGGTGGCGGCGAGCGCCGTTTCCATTCCGTTGGCCCTGGTGGGTGGTGCAGCCGCGTTGATCCTGGGCGGACGCTTCAATGTGCCCTGGGTCTACGAACTGTCTCCTCGCATCGGTGCCGGGGTTCCCCTTGTCGTCTACGTGTTCGGCTCCGTTGCTGCGCTGGTGCTTCCCTGGTTGGTCGGGCTGGCGATGCGGATGAGCGATCGGGCCGCCGAGACGAAGGTCGCCCATGTGGCCGCCGAACACACGGCCCAGGTGGAGCATTCGGCTCGCCTCGAGGCTGAAGAGTTGGCGTCGGTGCGCGAGGCGCAGGCGAGGATGGCACGTGACGTCCACGACGTGGTGGGTCACTCGCTGGCGGTGATCTTGGCCCAGGCCGAGGCGGCGAAGATCCTGGCCGACACCGACCCGGCCGCCTACCGTCGCTCGGCAGAGGCGATCGCCGAGACAGCGCGGGCCTCGTTGGGCGACGTACGCCGCGTCCTCGAGCCAACGGCGTCGGGGATCACCACGCCCCCCGGTGATCTCCAGAGCCTGATCGACGGTGTCCGCACGACCGGCGCCGCTGTCGCGTGGGAGGTCTCGGGCTCGCCTCGGCCGATGCCCGACGAGCACGCCGCAGCGGCCTATCGAGTGCTTCAGGAAATGCTCACCAACGCGCTCAAGCATGGGACGCCCGGAGCCGAGATCGTCGCCCGGGCGGTCTGGGAGGAGTCGGCGCTGCGCGTCGACGTCTCGAATCTCGCACCCTCCGGCGACGCGCTGGCGTCAGGACGAGGCCTGGCCGGTATGCGGACTCGGGTCGCGGCGTTGGGTGGTCGGGTCACCACGAGCGCCGACGGTCAGTGGTTCACCGCCAGTCTCTGGCTACCGCTGGCAACACCTCCGCATGGGGCGGGTGAGTGGTGACGATCGGAGTGGTGCTGGTCGACGATCAAGAGCTGTTCCGCGCCGGGATCTCGGTCATCGTCGACTCCCAGCCTGACCTCGACGTGCTCGGTACGGCCGGCAACGGCCGCGAGGCGCTGGACGTGGTCGATCGAGTGCGGCCCGACGTCGTTCTGATGGACATCCGGATGCCCGAGATGGACGGCGTCGAGGCGACCCGTCAGTTGATGTCGCCCGAGCGCTCCGCGCGTCGGGAGAAACCCCTCCGCGTGGTGGTGCTGACCACGTTCAACCTCGACGACCAGGCCGCCACAGCCATTCGGTACGGCGCGAGCGGCTTCTTGCTCAAGGACGCCACGCCCGCGCGTCTGCACGAGGCGATCCGCACGGTGTACTCCGGCAATGCGGTGCTCGGGCCTGCCGAGCTCGCCACGCTGCTGGACGGCCAGTTCCCGCAGCGGGCGTCGGTGCCGGCCAGCTGGAACGCCCTGACCGACAAGGAGCGTGAGGTGTTCCGGCTGGTCGCCCGCGGCCTGTCGAACGCCGAGATCGCGGCCGAGATGCTCGCCGGCGAATCGACGATCAAGACCCACGTCGGCGCGGTTCTGCGCAAGCTCGATCTTCGCGACCGGGTCCAGATCGTGGTCTTCGCCCACACCTACAGAGTGCTCTGAGAAGCGCGGCTGTATCCAGCTGATTGAGAATCAAATGCAACCGGCGAGGAAGAACTCACGAATGACTATGTGAAAGCTCAACCATTCTCCCCGGAAGGAAATTACGATGCGACGCACCCGCTCGGTGGTAGCCGCCCTCGCTCTCACCCTCACCCTCGCCGCCTGCGGCAGCGACGACACTGCCGACGACGCCGCGGCAACGACCACCAACGAAACGGCGGCCGCAGAGACGCCGGCAGAGTCCGCCGACGACGCAGCGTCGATGGACATCGTCGACACAGCGGTCGCGGCCGGTGACTTCAACACGCTCGCGACCGCGCTGACTGAGGCCGAACTCGTCGACACCCTCAAGGGCGAGGGGCCGTTCACGGTCTTCGCCCCGACGGACGACGCCTTCGCTGCCCTGCCCGACGGCACGTTGGACACCCTCCTGGAGGACCCGACCGGCGACCTGGCCGACATCCTCACCTACCACGTGGTGCCGGGGAAGGTGATGGCCGCTGACGTGGTCACCCTCGACGGCCAACAGGTGGCCACCGTCAACGGCGCGGAACTCACCGTGAACGTGGACGGCGAGATGGTCTCGCTCACCGACGCGGGCGGCAACACGGTCAACGTGACCGCCACCGATATCGAGGCCAGCAACGGGGTCATCCACGTCATCGACGGAGTCCTCCTCCCCTGACGCGACCCGAGTACGTCCTCAGCTCCACCACTGACGCCCGGCACGGAATCATCCGTGCCGGGCGTCGGCATTCGTTCCAGGCTTGGCGCGAACTTCCCGGGCAGCGGGTGCATCAGACAGAGCACCCCACTCCTGAGGAGGAACCATGGTGAAGAAGAGTCTGATCAGCGTCGGTGTTGTGGCCCTGGCGACGGCTTCGTCGATTGCGGCGTGGTCCGGCCCGGTGTCCGCGCAGCCGAGTGAACGCGGAAGCAAGGCGTATGCCGTGACCGCGGCCGCCAAGAAGACCGAGGTGATCCTCGGCAAGAAGGTCAAGATCGTCGGCAAGGTCAGCCCCAAAGCGGTCGGCAAGGTGGTCAAGCTCCAGCAGCGCACCGACCCCAAGAAGAAGTGGCGCAACCAGAGGACCGCCAAGGTTCGCAAGACCGGCACCTTCAAGCTCAAGGACAAGCCCACCACCGTCGCAGCGCGCTTCTACCGCGTGGTGAAGCCCGGCGACCGCAAGCGGCGCAAGGGCGTCAGCAAGCCGATCGAGGTCACCATGCTGCGGTGGCTCGATCTCGCCGGCGAGACCTACCGCGCCAGCAATCAGATGTATGCCGGCAAGGTGACGATGAACCTCGTGGACTACCCCAACTCCCTGATCGGCGTCAGCAGCGCAACGACGGGATTCCGCGACTACAACCTCGGAAAGAGGTGCACGCGATTCGCCGCCACCGTGGGGCTCAGCGACTCCTCCAACACCGACTCAGTGGCGACGTTGTGGGTCAAGAACGCCGACGCCGTGATCTTCTCGCAGCCGTTCGCTTTCACCGAGTACCAAGAGGTCTCGCTGCCGATCGACGACGTGTTCCGGTTGGCGGTGGGTTTCGACCAGGCCGCGGACTCGGCGGGGGTGCCGGCCTTCGGGTCACCGAAGGTGCTCTGCAGCTTCTGACGGGGGGGAGACGGTGGCGGCCCCGGGCCGCCACCGCCTTCGACACCCCATGGTGCGAGCCGTAGGCTGAGCGACTGTGGCTGGCCCCGACTTCGACTCAGAGATCAAGCAACTCCAGGCGACGATGCACACCATCGCGCAGGTCCTCGACCTCGACGCGATGCGCGCCGAGATCGCCGACCTCGGCGAGCAGGTGGCAGTCCCCGATCTGTGGGACGACCAGGCGAACGCCCAACGGATTACCGGGCGGCTGTCGCTCCTGCAAGGTGAGCTCGACAGATTCAACGCGCTGAACACCCGCGTGGACGATCTCGGCCTCATGGTCGAGATGGCTCAGGAGGAGGGGGACGCGGACTCGCTCGCCGAGTCGGAAGCGGAGCTCGCCCGAGTCAAGAAGGCCGTCGAGGCGCTCGAAGTGCGCACTCTGTTGTCGGGGGAGTACGACGTCCGCGATGCGCTGATCACGATCCGCTCGGGGGCGGGTGGCGTCGACGCCGCAGACTTCGCCGAGATGCTGATGCGGATGTACCTCCGCTGGGCCGAACAACACAGCTACCCGGTTGAAGTGTTCGACACTTCCTATGCCGAGGAGGCCGGCCTCAAGTCCGCTACCTTCGCCATCCGGGCGCCCTACGCCTACGGCACGTTGTCGGTCGAGGCCGGCACCCACCGGCTGGTCCGGATCAGCCCCTTCGACAACCAGGGGCGGCGCCAGACCTCGTTCGCGGCCGTGGAAGTGGTTCCTGTGCTGGAGCAGACCGACGAGATCGATGTCCCCGATGAAGACGTCCGCGTCGACGTCTATCGCTCCGGCGGCCCGGGTGGCCAGTCGGTCAACACGACCGACTCGGCGGTCCGGCTGACGCACATCCCGACCGGCACGGTCGTCAGCTGCCAGAACGAGAAGTCGCAGTTGCAGAACAAGGCGAGCGCGATGGTGGTGCTGAAGGCCAAGCTGCTCGCCCTGAAGAAGGCCGAGGAAGCCGCGCACCTCAAAGATCTCAAAGGGGATGTCCAGGCGAGCTGGGGCGACCAGATGCGCAACTACGTGCTCAACCCCTACCAGATCGTTAAGGACCTGCGCACCGGCTTCGAGTCGGGCAACCCGGCGGCCGTGTTCGACGGCGACCTGGACGACTTCATCGAAGCCGGCATCCGTTGGCGTCGCGGCGCAGACAAAGGCGCCCAGAACTGACCGAGGACACGCCGAGTCGCCGCGGACCCGGTTCCGGCGCGGCATCCGCTGGGGCCTGCCCTTCGCGGCCGTGGGTTTCGTACTGTCGCTGTCCTTCGGGGTGCTCGCCGTTCAGGCAGGTTTCACGCGGGTGCAGGCGATCGTGACCGCGGCACTGGTGTTCGCCGGCTCCGCGCAGTTCGCCGCCTTGGCGATCATCGCCTCCGGGGGAACCGTGCTCGCCGCGGTGGCCGCAGCCGGGCTGATGAACTCCCGGTTCCTTGCCATGGGGATCGCTCTTGCGCCCTCGTTGCCGGGCGGGCCGGTGGCGCGCGGACTGCAGGGCCAGACCGTGGTCGATAGTTCCTGGGCGCTCGCCAACAAGGGCGACGGCAGCTTCGACCGGTGGCTGCTCTTCGGCACCACTGTGCCGCAGTACGTCTCTTGGGTGGCCGGCACCATCGTGGGGGTCTTCCTCGGCGATGTGGTCCGAGACACTCACGCCTGGGGGCTCGATGCGGTCTTCCCGACCTTCTTCCTCGCGCTGGTGATCGCCGAGCTCCGCTCGCCGCTGGCCCGCCCGATCGCGGTACTGGGGGCGCTGATCGCGCTGGTGCTGGTTCCGGTCGCGCCGCCGGGTGTGCCGATCCTGGCCGCCTCGGTCGCCACGCTGTTGGCGCTCGTACGCCCGCATCCGGGCGCGGGTCGCGCCGACGAGGCGGCATCATGATGATCTGGTGGGTCGTGATCGGCTGCATCGTGGTCACCGCCGTCATCAAGGCCGCCGGACCCGTCGCACTGGGCGGCCGCGATCTGCCGATGTGGTTCTCGCGGCTAGTCGTCGTGGCGGCGCCGGCCCTCTTGGCGGCTCTTGTTGCCACCTCGATCTTCGCCCAAGGCCAACGCTGGTCGGTCGGCGCGCACACCGTCGGCGTCCTCGTCGCCAGCGTCATCCTCTGGCGGCGCGGCTCCATCGTGCTCGCCGTCATCGTGGCCGTCGCCATCACCGCCACCCTCCGCGCCCTCGCCTAGAGCTGGCCGGGCGGCGTGCAGGTTTCCCCGGATATCCGGGGAAACCGGCGTGGTTGGGGTGAAATTTCACCCCAACACAGACGGTTTTGCCCGCACGTTGGGACTCGAGTGACCAGTGGGACGGCGGGTAGGTCGCTCGGTCGGCCCGGGGTGACTCGCGCGGCCTAGGCGTCGGGGGTGGGAGCGGTGGCTGCGGTGGCGACGGCCACGCACCAACGACCGGCGGCAGCGGTCAGAGATTCGGCGCCCGCGTCGCCGTCACTTCCGCCGTCCGTCGGCTGCTGCAGGGAGCACGACAGCCAACTATCGCCGAAGAGCCCGGCGAAACGCACCTGCGTCACGCCGGAAGTCTCTCCGGCATCCGAACAGCGCACCGCCACCGACGGTTGGCCGAAGGCCGGCGCATCAGGCACGGGTTCGCACCCCTCCTCGCCGCGAGCCTGAGCGACGTAGTCGCGCGCCCTTTCGACCGTCACCGGCGGGACGAACACCCACCCGGCGACCTCGCGACGGCCCGCACCGAAGCGGCAGCCGAACTCGTGGGTCACGTCACTCACGTCGCCGCCGAGCCGTACTCGCTCGCCGGTGCCGTACGCCGCATCGCGGGTGGGCTCTCGTCCGAGCGCGTCCATCACGGCGACCAACGACACTCTGCTGCAGAACTCAGCGCGCGCGATCACCAAATCAGAGGTGTCGAAGGAGGCCAAAGGCGTCGCTGGCACCGGCTCCGGGACGGCCGTTGTCGTCGGACCGCCGCGCGGCGACGAACTGGAGCCGTCGTCGAGGCGGGCAACCACCCAGCCGGCCCCCAGCACCGCCACCCCTACCACCGCCGCGACCCCGGCAAGCCCAGCGATGGAGAGCAACACAGCGCTCCACCGCGATCGGCGGGCGCGGCGGGTGCGATCGGCGCGGCGGGACATCCGAGCCAGAATACGCGCCGCGCTGTCGGCCTCCCGGGGAGACCACCAGCCCTCGACTAACCTCGTCGAAGTGATTCGCTTCGAGAAGGTCACCAAGCACTATCCCGGCCAAGGCAACCCCGCGCTCGACCAGGTGACGGTCGATGTCGACAAGGGCGAGTTTGTCTTCCTGGTCGGCACCTCAGGGTCAGGCAAGTCCACCTTCTTGCGACTGATCCTCCGCGAATACCGACCGACCTCTGGGCGGCTCTACGTGGCCGGCAAAGAGATCGACCGGCTCGCGGGCTGGAAGGTGCCCCGGTTGCGCCGGCAGATCGGCACCGTCTTCCAAGACTTCCGCCTGCTGCCCAACAAGACCGTGAGCGAGAACGTCGCGTTCGCGTTGCAGGTGATTGGCAAGCCGCGCTCCCACATCCGCAAGGTCGTTCCCGAGACCCTTGAGCTCGTCGGCCTCGACGGCAAGGGCGACCGCATGCCCGACGAGCTGTCGGGCGGTGAGCAGCAGCGGGTCGCGATCGCTCGCGCGTTCGTCAATCGGCCGATGATCTTGATCGCGGACGAGCCCACGGGCAACCTCGACCCCGCCACGTCGGTGGGCATCATGAAGCTCCTCGACCGAATCAACCGCACGGGCACCACCGTCTTGATGG
Organism: uncultured Actinomycetota bacterium; assembly: GCA_963781605.1. Lineage (GTDB taxonomy): Bacteria > Actinomycetota > Actinomycetes > Propionibacteriales > Nocardioidaceae > Nocardioides. Next base: position 565,996 of record CAWAGO010000005.1, on the reverse strand, counting down.
CCACCCACGACGCCGGGATCGTCGACCAGATGCGCAAGCGGGTCATCGAGCTCGAGCACGGCCACGTCATCCGCGATCAGTCCCAAGGCGTCTACGGCGCCCAGGCCTGATCTGCCTTCCTCGACCTAGAAAGCCTCAGGCTCCCCATGCATCTGCGCTACTTGTTCACCGAGCTGCGTCAGGGACTGCGCCGCAACCTGTCGATGCACCTCGCGGTGATCCTCACCCTGTTCGTCTCGCTGACCTTGGTCGGCTTGGGCGTCCTGCTCAATCAGCAGGCCGCCAAGGCGGCCGATCACTGGGGTAGCCAGCTTCAGATCACCGTCTGGCTGTGCAAGGCCCAGGACGACAACGCCGCGTGCTCCGGAGAGGTCACCGATGAGCAGCGGGCCGCGATCCTCGAGGTGGTCGACAACAACCCCGAGGTGGCCGGGTACCACACCGAGACCAAGCAGGAGGCCTTCGCCAAGGTCAAGGAGCTGCTCGGCCCCGAGCGTTTCGAGGGCAAGAATCCCGCCGCCACCGCCGAGGCGATGCCCGAGTCGGTGTGGATCGAACTGGAAGATCCCGAGCAGTTCGACGGCATCACCTCGGCCGTTCAGGGACTCGACGGGGTCTCCGGGATCCGCGATATGCGCGACGTACTCAAACCGATCTACGGCTCCATCAACGCGCTGCAGTATGCCGCCCTCGGCACCGCACTGTTCCTCGTCCTCGCTGCGTTGCTGCTGGTGGGCAACACGATCCGATTGGCCGCGTTGGCCCGGCGTCGGGAGATCTCGATCATGCGGCTGGTCGGCGCCTCGTCGCTCTACATTGCGCTGCCGTTCCTCCTCGAAGCGTTGGTGACCGCGCTGTTCGGCGTCCTGCTGGCGGCGGGGGCTCTCGGCGCCTTCATGTGGTTCGGGATCCACGAGCGCGCGGGCGACCAGCTGAAGTTCATGCCGTGGATCGGCTCAAGCGAATACCTCACCGCTGTGGCCGTGATCGCGGTGCTGGGTCCGCTCCTCACGGTGCTTCCGACACTCGTACTGACCCGCAAATACCTCAAAGTGTGACCGCCAGCAGTTACCGTCGAGGAGTTCTCTTCCCCGAACACATGTAAGGCAGACCGGTGCGCTCCTTCCCCCGTACCGCCCGCCGCCGCATGCTCACACCCGCGCTGGTCGGTGTGATCACGCTCGGCGTGCTGGCGATCCCCGCAGCTGCGACGCTCGTCGCGCCGTCGGCGGCTCCGATGTCGCCCACCGCCCTGTCGTTGACGGGTGCGTCGGTGCGCGGGGACGACCTGAAAGACCGCCTCAACCAGACCAAGAAGGCAGTCGAGGAGGCGCACGCCGAACTGGCCGAGTCGTCCAAGCGCGCCCAACAGGCCGCTGCGAAGCTGGCCGCGGCCAAACAGCAATTGACTTCGGCCCGAACCCAACTGCAGGTCGCACAGGCCCAAGTGGCCGACGCTCGGGCGGAAGACGCCCGGCTTCAGGCGGCCCTGACTGAGGCGATGGGCCGTCTCGATGACGCGCGGGCCGATCTGGTGGCGGGGAAGCAGGTCACCGTCGAGCAGCAGCAGTCGTTGAGCAACCTGGTCGTGCAGACCTACCAGGAGGGTGACCCCGATCTGTTGGCGTTCGCGTCTCTCCTCGACGCTCAAGAGCCGGCCGACCTGACCCGCGGACTCGAGGCACGCAACGTCATCGTGGGCGAGCAGACCCGGGCGTACGCCGGCGCGCAGGCCTCGCAGATCCTGCTCACTGTGCGCAGGGGCCAAGTCCGCGCCGCCCGCGACGAGGTCGCGGCGCAACGCAAGGCCGCCGCTGATCATCTGAAGGCGATGGCGGCGCTGGAGTCGCAGGCGGCCGCGGCCGAGGAGTCGGTGGAGCGGCGCGTCGGCGCGCGTAAGAACGCCCAGGCCGATGCCAATCGAGCCAAGGCGCGGGACCGTCAGACTCTCGCGCGCGCAAGGGCCGAACAGGCCCGCGTGGCCGAGATGCTGCGCAAGCGCGCAGCGGCGGCCCGGCGGGCGGCACTGCGCCGCGGACAGTCGGTACGAGTCGGACCGAGCGGGGGGTTGTTGCAGCGTCCGGTGCCCGGGATCGTGACGTCGGCCTTCGGCTACCGGGTGCACCCGATCTACGGCTACTACGGGCTGCACGACGGCACCGATTTCCGCGCCGGGTGCGGCACTGCCATGCGCGCGGCCGCTGACGGGCGAGTCATCTCCTCCTACTACCAGAGCGCCTACGGGAATCGGCTGATCATCGATCACGGCCTGGTCAACGGCACCGGCATCGCCACGATCTATAACCACGCCACCCGCTACACGGTTGGTGTCGGCGACCGCGTCAGCCGCGGTGAGATCGTCGGCTACGTCGGCTCCACCGGCTGGTCGACCGGCTGCCACCTGCACTTCACGGTGATGGCCAACGGCAAGCCGGTGAACGCCGAGAGCTGGTTCTGACCCTCACTGAGGAGCCCCGGGAACTCGGTTGCGGGCGCCTGAGAGAATCGCGGTCATGCCACGCGAACAGGGGCGCAAGATCGTCGCGCAGAACAAGAAGGCGCGCTACGACTATCACATCGAGGACACCTGGGAGGCCGGGCTCGTCCTCACCGGAACCGAAGTGAAGTCGTTGCGGGCCGGTCGCGCGTCCCTCGTCGACGGCTTCGCCGAGATCGACAACGGCGAAGCCTGGCTGCACGCGGTGCACATTCCGGAGTACTCGCAGGGCACCTGGACCAATCACGCCGCTCGCCGCAAGCGCAAGTTGCTGCTCAACCGGCACGAGATCGACAAGATCGAGCGCAAGATCGGCGACAAGGGCTTCACGCTCGTGCCGCTGTCGCTCTACTTCAAGGACGGGCGCGCCAAGGTCGAGATCGCGCTCGCCAAGGGCAAGAAGTCCTTCGACAAGAGGCATACGATCGCCGAGCGCCAGGCCAACCGCGAGAAGGAACAAGACCTCGGGCGTCGGCTCAAGGGGATGGCCTGACCCGCCCCTCCTCGTGTAGGACGGGCGGGGCGCCCGAGGTCACGTGTGGGCGTAGGATCGCGCGCCGCGAGGGAATGCGGGCGACGCCGGTGACGTTGACCACGTAGACTCTGCTGAGAGTCATCACAACTCAAGAGGGGCTGATCGGTTTCGACTTGGGACGTTAGTTCCAGGGGAAGCGGGTCGAGGAGCCAGCGCCATCTCGTAAACGATCGCTGGAAAACCATAGTTGCCAACACCAATCGCAACGACTTCGCTCTCGCTGCCTGAGCAGTGACCGAAGGGTCTGACCGGGCACCCGTCTCCGTCCCGGACCCAGGCCTCATCTAGGAGACTTGCTGGTCGATCCCTGCCGTAGGGGATGACCGGGACTTTTTCTGCGGCTGAGTCCGTCGGCGACCTGTCTGTGGGAGCGCCGGGACTGAGAAAACGCCACCACTGACTGCACCCGGAGAAGACCTGGATCGACGCTCGAGGACGCGGGTTCGATTCCCGCCAGCTCCACAAAAGCCCAATGTCCGATCGCCTGCCGCATTGCGGCGGGCGATCGGTGTCTGGGCACACAGTCGTCGGGCTAGGGTCGGTGGCCATGAGCGACGAGCCTTGTTTGTTCTGCTCCATCGCGTCGGGGACGACCGAGGCCGACGTGGTTCTTGCCGACGACGACTTCGTTGGGTTTCTCGACGTCCGGCCGGTGTTCAAGGGGCATGTGCTGCTGGTGCCGCGTCGGCATGTCGTGACATTGCCGGATCTGCCTGCTGACTTGCGCGATGGGTTCGTTGCTCGTCAGCAGGCGCTGGCCACGGCGATGATCGCTGCCCTCGGAGCGCAGGGATCCTTCGTGGCCTTGAACAACACCGTGTCGCAGTCGGTGCCTCATCTGCACTGCCATGTTGTGCCGCGCACGAAGGGTGACGGTTTGCGCGGCTTCTTCTGGCCCCGCACGAAGTACGCCGACGGCGAGGCCGCGACCTACGCCGCACAGCTGCGCGCCGCGCTGGCGGTCATCTCCGGCGACTAGGGCGATCGACGGTGGCCGTGTGGTCGACATACGGACCCGCGCCTGCGCAGTCCCACCCGTCACACGAGCCCCAGTGATCGGGTGAAACCGGCGTGGTTGGGGTGAAATTCCGCCCAACCACGCCGGTTTCCCCGGATATCCGGGGAAACCAGCAGGGCGCTAGGGTCAGCACGGCACACCAAAGAGGAGGCAGCAGATGGGCAGGTTCGAGGGGCGCGTGGCCGTGGTGACCGGGGCGGCGCGGGGGATCGGGTTCGCGATCGCTGGTCGCTTCGCCGAGGAAGGCGCCTCCGTTGCGCTGCTCGACCTTGACGAGGCCGCGGCCGCTGACGCCGCTGCTCGCCTCGTCTCGACAGGCTCGACCATCTCCACCCCGGTGATCGGGATCGGCTGCGACGTCGCCGACACCGACTCGGCCCAAGCGGCCACTGACCGGGTAGCCGCCGAGCTGGGCGGACTGCACATCCTGGTCAACAACGCCGGCATCACCCGCGACAACCTGCTGTTCAAGATGACCGATGCCGACTGGGACTCCGTGATCGCGGTCCACCTGCGCGGGCCGTTCTGCATGACGCGCGCGGCGCAGAAGCACTTCGTCGCCCAGAAGTACGGCAAAGTCATCAATCTCTCCAGCACCTCCGCCCTCGGCAACCGCGGCCAAGCCAACTACTCCGCCGCCAAGATGGGGATCCAGGGCTTCACCCGGACGCTCGGCATCGAACTGGGGCCCTTCGGCGTCAACGTCAACGCCATCGCACCCGGTTTCATCGCTACGGACATGACCGATGCCACCGCGGCCCGCCTCGGCATGGACGTCGAATCGTTCCGCCAACTGGCGGCCGATGCCAACCCGGTGCGGCGAGTGGGTCAACCCGCCGACATCGCCTCGTCCGCGGCGTTCCTGGCCAGCGACGAGGCGTCGTACATCACCGGTCAGACGCTCTATGTCGACGGCGGCTCGACGCTGGTCTGAGCGCGCCTCCCTGATCGGCTTGCCTTCCCCCCGCACACTGGATCCGGTCCATCCGCAACCTTGGCTGGGCCGAACCGAGAAGAAAGACGCCACCACCGTGCTGCACTCCAGAGCTGTGTTCCGCCGCTCATCCCGACGAGTGATCGGCCTGGCCGTCCCCGTCCTCACCCTGTCGCTGGTGCTCGCGGGCTGCGGCGGCGACGAGCCCGCCGCCACGCCGAGCTCATCGGCCACCCCGACCGACGGGTCCGAGCCCGCTCCGGCTCCTACCGAGCCGGTCACCTGGCCGCTCACGGGGCTGAAGGCGAAGAAGCCGGGCGACGTCACCAAGAACCGGATCCTTGTCGTCAAGGTCGACAACGTGGCCGCGGCGATGCCGCAGGCGGGACTCAGCGGAGCCGACTTGATCGTGGAGGAACTCGTCGAAGGCGGAGTCACCCGACTGGCCGCCTTCTACAACTCCGAGCTGCCGACGGAGGTCGGCCCGATCCGCTCGATGCGCGCGAGCGACATCGGCATCGTGCCGACGGACTCCACCATCGTCACCAGCGGCGCCGCCGGGGTCACCATCTCGCGCATGCAGAGCGCCAAGATCCCCTTCATCAGCGAGGGAGCGAAAGGCGTCTACCGCGCGAGCGGTCGCTTCGCGCCCCACAACCTGATGGCCAATCTGGCCGACATCTCCACCACCACCCGCAAGCCGAAGGAGCGGCCGGCCGACTACCTCCCCTGGGGCACCAAGGCCGACCTGCCCAAGGGGGGCAAAGCGGTGAGTCTCGCCGCCAGCTTCGGCAGCCGTACCACCACCTGGGCGTATGAGAAGGGTGGCTACCGCAACACCAACACCTACGCCGCGGCCGATGATCAGTTCATCGCCGACAGCGTGCTGGTGCTGCGGGTGCAGACCGGCGACGCGGGCTACCTCGACCCCTCAGGCTCCTACGTCCCCGAGACCAAGTTCGAGGGGGAGGGGCAGCCCTCCTCTTCCACGGCGGCCGCGTGATCAAGGCCACCTGGAAGAAAGACGAGCTGCGGTCCCAGCTGACGCTGACGGCCAAGGGCAAGGATTTGGTGGTGCCGGCGGGTCACACCTTCGTTGAGCTGGTGCCGATCTCGGGGGGCGGCGTCAGCTACGCCAAGAAGTAGCTGGACGCCCTCGACACCCATCCCACCGGGGTGGTGTCATGGGGCCATGTCCTACCCGGGCGTTGAGCTGCGGCCGGGGATGCTGCTCGTGGCCTCCCCCGAACTGCTCGACCCCAACTTCGCTGATGCCGTGGTGTTGATCGTCGACGCGGACGCCGATGACGGCGGGGCGCTCGGAGTGGTGCTCAATCGCCCCTCGCAGGTCCCGGTCGGCGAGGTCCTCGCCGACTGGAGTGACACGGTCAGTGGACCGGAGGTGCTCTTCGTCGGTGGCCCGGTGAGCCCGGAGGGTGCGCTCGCGATCGGGCTGGCCCGCGATGACGAGCCCCCCGTCGGCTTCCGGTCGGTCTTCGGCCGCGCCGGTCTGCTCGACCTTGACACGCCGGTGGAGCTGGTCGCCGAAGGTCTCGACGCGCTCCGGATCTTCGCGGGATACGCCGGCTGGTCGGCCGGTCAGCTCGAGGAGGAGATTGCCGAGGGCAGTTGGTATGTCGTGGCGGGCGAGGTCGCCGACGTCTTCCGGGACAACACCGACGACCTATGGCGCGACGTGCTTCGGCGGCAGCCGGGAGAGCTCGCCTGGCACTCGACGCGCCCCGTCGATCCCCAGCTCAACTGATCCCTCCTCTAGACTCGACCACCGTGAGCACCCGGATCGGCTTCGTTCCTCAAGAGACCGCCAGTCAACAGACCGGCGTTCTCGAGAAGGAGCGCACGGTCCCCACCGACGAAGGTGACCACGAGCGTTTCTCTCACTACGTCGACAAGGACAAGCTCACCGAGGCGATGGTGATGGGCACGCCCGTCGTCGCCCTGTGCGGCAAGGTCTGGGTGCCGAGCCGAGCGCCGGAGAAGTTCCCGGTGTGCCCGGAGTGCAAGGAGATCTGGGAGTCCTTGAAGCCTGGGGGGAAGCCCGGTGGCGGTGGCGGCAACAGCGGAGATGGTGCGGGCGGGGGCTCCGACGCGTGACGGGACGGCCCGAAGCCGTCCCCCTCTCACCGGCCTGGCCCGATCGGGCAGCCTGGGGGACCGCGCCGTTGCTGCGTGCGTGGCAGACCGCCGCGTTGGAGGCGTACGCCGCCCAGCAACCCCGGGACTTCCTGGCGGTCGCCACTCCAGGGGCCGGAAAGACGACCTTCGCGTTGAGCGTCGCCGCGGATCTGCTGGGTCGCCGGATCGTCGACCGAATCACCGTCGTCGCGCCCACCGAGCACCTCAAGGTTCAGTGGGCAGAGGCGGCGGCGCGAGCCGGCATCCCGATCGATCCCGCCTACTCCGCGGGTCAGGGCAAGACGTCGGCCGACTTTGTCGGCATCGCCGTGACGTACGCCGGCGTGGCGGTCAACCCGCTCGCGATGCGAATCCGCACCGAGCGCTTCAAGACCCTGGTCATCCTCGATGAGGTTCACCACGCCGGAGACGCCCTGTCGTGGGGCGAGGGAGTGCAAGAGGCGTTCGGGCCCGCGGCGCGACGCCTCTCCCTGACCGGCACCCCGTTCCGCTCCGACATCAACCCGATCCCGTTCGTCACCTATGCGCCGGGGCTCGACGGCATCCCCCGCTCGCTGGCCGACTACAGCTACGGCTATGCCGAGGCGCTGGCCGATCACGTGGTCCGCCCGGTGATGTTCTTGGCCTATTCGGGGGAGATGCAGTGGCGCACCCGGGCCGGCGACGAGATCGCCGCCCGGCTCGGCGAACCCCTGACCAAGGACCTCTCCCAGCAGGCGCTGCGCACGGCCCTCGACCCGGCCGGCGCCTGGATGCCGGCGGTGCTGCAGGCGGCAGACAAGCGGCTGTCGGAGGTACGCCGCCATGTGCCCGACGCGGGTGGGCTGGTGATCGCCACCGATCAGGACGACGCGCGCGCCTATGCCAAGTTGCTGCGCCGGATCAGCGGCGAAGCGCCCACGGTGGTGTTGTCGGATGAGAAGGCCGGATCGAAGAAGATCGCGGCGTTCACCGAGGGCGAGAGCCGGTGGATGGTCGCTGTCCGGATGGTCTCCGAGGGGGTCGATGTGCCGCGACTCGCGGTCGGCGTCTATGCCACCACCACGTCGACGCCGCTGTTCTTCGCCCAGGCGGTCGGCCGCTTCGTGCGGGCCAGGCGGCGCGGTGAGACGGCGTCGATCTTCGTGCCGTCGGTGCCCGGGCTGCTCGGACTCGCGGCCGAGCTGGAGCTCGAACGCGACCACGCGCTGGGCCGCACGATCAACGACGAAGCCGACATCTTCGCCGCCGAGAACGCGCTGCTCGCGCAAGCCCAAGCAGGGGAGTCGGCATCGGACGAGCTGGAGATGCAGTTCGAGGCGCTCGGGTCGGAGGCGACCTTCGATCGGGTTCTCTACGACGGCGGAGAGTTCGGCCATGCCGGCGAGGTGCACGTCGGCTCCGATGAGGAGATGGACTTCCTGGGAATTCCCGGCCTGCTCGAGCCGGACCAGGTGCGCGAGCTACTGCACTCGCGGCAGAGTGAACGGGCTCGGCGCACCAAGGAGGTCGGATCCGCGCCGGACATCGTGGCCGAGGTGTCGACCCACGAACAACTGTCGACCTTGCGCCGGGAGCTCAATGGCCTGGTGGCCGCGTGGCATCACCGCAGCGGCCAGGCCCACGGCATCACCCATGCGGCGCTCCGCAAGCAATGCGGTGGGCCCGCCGCAGCGATCGCCAACGCCGACCAACTGCGTGCCCGGATCGACGCCGTGCGCGAATGGGCGATCCGGAAGACCTCCTGACCCCGCTCCCGGTGCGGCAGGATGCCTCCATGCCGACCTACATCGCCTTTCTCCGCGCGATCAACCTCGGAGCCAAGCGTAAGTTCCCGAAGGACGCGATCATTGCGGCCACCGAGAGCGCGGGTGGCGCCGAGGTGGCGACCTACATCAACACCGGCAACGTGCGCCTCGACTCCTTGCGCCGCTCCGTCGCAGCGGTGGCGCGCGATCTCGAGGCGGCCTATCTCGCGGACCGAGGCTGGGAGGTGCCGACGATCGTGTTCACCCCTGCTGAGCTCGTCGACGTCGCCGCTACCGCCGACTCCTTGTGGGCCGAGCACGGCGAGCCCGAGACGCACTACATCACCTTGTATGCCGAAACACCGCCCGTCGCTGCGATCAACGCGCTCGAGCCGGCTAAGGGGGAGAAGGTGGTCGTCGCGGGCCGGGCCGCGCATGTGCTGCTGCAGAAGAACTTCCACGAGGGCAAGGTGCTCACCTCCAAGCCGTTCGCGGCGCTCGGCGTCGGCACCGCTCGCAATGTCACGGTCGTTCGCGAGTTGGCCCGGCGATGGTGCGGCGGCTGACTCAGGCGATCTCGACCCCTGCGGCCCGCATCTCGACGAGGGCCGATTCGGTGGTGGCGGGGGCGACGCCCGCGCATAGCGCTGTCAGCAGCCGAGTGCTGAATCCGGCACCGACGGCGTCCAGCGCGGTAGCGCGCACGCAGTAGTCGGTGGCGAGCCCGCAGACGTCGACGTCGGTGACCTCGTGGCTGCGCAGCCAGTCGGTCAGCCCCGCACCGTCCGGGCTGTGTCCTTCAAAGCCGGAGTAGGCCGCCTCGTGGGCGCCCTTGACGAAGATCGCGTCGAAGGGCTGCGGGTCGAGATTGGGGTGGAACGCCTCGCCCTCGGTGCCGACTTTGCAGTGCACCGGCCAGGAGTGGGCGAAGTCGGGCTCGGCCGACCAGTGATCGCCGGGGTCGATGTGATGGTCCTTGGTGGCCACCACGTGCGCATAGTCGGGGGCCAATGGGTCTTGCTGCGACCAATGGTGCAACATCACGCCCACGTCATGGGCGACCTGGGCGCCACCGTTGACCGGCAGCGAGCCCCCCTCGCAGAAGTCGTTCTGAATGTCGACGACGATGAGCGCGCGCTTCATGCTCTGACCCTACGCCCGGCAATCTGTCCGACGTCATCGGATATGGCTGCCCGAGCAGCCGAACTCTAGGCCGTCCGCCGTGGTCTATTCGTGGGCGGCGAGTCGCTCGGCCAGCGAGTCGAGGGCCATCTGCCAGCCCATCTCGCCAGGCGATCCGGCGGGCACGCCGGCGTGGGTCAGCACGATCCTGGTCGACTCGCCGAGGTCTTCGAACTCCACCGTCACGACCGTGTCGGGGTGACCAGGGGCATGGTTGCCGGCCTCATCGGCCATCGCCTCGGAATAGACCAGACGCTGGTGCTCGGCGACCTCGCGATAGTCGCCGACGAACCACATCGTCATCGGGCCGTTCGGCGTCTCCATCGCCATCGCGATCCGCCGCGCACCCCCCGGGCGGACATCCATCTCAGCGACCGGGATGGTGGCGCCGGTCGGGCCGTACCACTCGGCGAAGAGTGACGGCTCGGTCCAGAGACGCCAGACGACGCCCACCCTCGCCGCGAACTCGCGCTCGATCACCACGGACTTCTCGTCCTGCTGGCCGGTCTCACTCATCGTCTTCTCCTGTCGCTCTGGCCGGGGTCAGCCCGGCCAGGTAGTGGTCGATCCGATCGAAGCGTTCGGCCCAGGTGTCACGACACTGCTCGGCCCACCCGGCCGCGTCGGACAGCGGTTCGGGGCGCAGAGTGCACGGCCGGAACTGCGCCTGCCGCCCACGCACCACGAGCCCGGCTCGCTCCAGCACCGACAGGTGCTTGGAGATCGCCGGCAGCGACAGGTCGAAGGGCTCGGCCAACTGGTTGACCGTGGCCTCTCCCTGCGCCAGACGCACCAAGATCGCACGCCGAGTGGCGTTGGCCAGGGCCGCGAAGGTGTCGTCGAGGCGAGTCTCGTCGCCGGACCAGGTCGTGACTGTCATCGGGCAGTGCCGTTCCTATAGTTTCTACATCGGTTAATTAGCTGATATGGAAACTACGCGGGTTCTGCACGGGGTGTCAAGGGCGCACCCGCTATCGCTCGACGTGTTCGGTGTCGATCACCGGCTCGCCCTTGGACATCTGCTGGGCGGCCAGCGGGAGTTCCGCGCGGGCCCGCTGGTGGCGATCGCGCGCGGTCGAGAGGTCCTCGCGGCCGACGATCGTGCCGCCTCGAACAAGGGGAACCAGCAGTTCCCGGTCGTTGCCGTCGTTGGTCGGCCGGGCGCCGATGCCCACCACCTCCGCTTCGGCGACCCCACGCGGGCCCAGTCGTCGCAGGGCGTACTTCCGTCCACCGACGGAGATCTTGTCGGCGCTCTTCTTGGCGACGCTGACCAGTTCGCCGTCATCGCCCTCGCGGGCGACCAGTTTGTAGACGAACCCCGAGGTCGGATGCCCCGATCCGGTCACCAATTGCGTGCCCACCCCGTAGGCGTCAACCGGGGCGGATGCCAGCGCCGCGATCGCGTGCTCGTCGAGATCGCTGGTCACGACGATCCGGGTGTGAGTGGCGCCGAGATCGTCGAGCTGATCGCGCACCTGACGCGCCAGCGCCCCGAGGTCGCCGGAGTCGATGCGCACGGCCCCCAACTCGGGGCCGGCGATCTTGACCGCTTGGCGCACCGCGTCGGCGATGTCGTAGGTGTCGATCAGCAGGCTGGTGCCCCTGCCCAGCGAGGTGACCTGGGCGCGAAACGCGTCGGCTTCGCTGTCGTGCAGCAGCGTGAAGGAGTGCGCCGAGGTGCCCGCGGTCGGAACGCCGTACCGCTGGCGAGCGGCGAGATTGGAGGTGGTGGCGAAGCCGGCGACATAGGCCGCCCGAGCCGCGGCGACCGCCGCCTCCTCATGGGTCCGCCGCGACCCCATCTCGATGCAGGGGCGGTCGCCCGCCACCAGCGTCATCCGCGAGGCCGCCGACGCGATCGCCGAGTCGTGGTTGTAGATGGAGAGCAACAGCGTCTCCACGAGCACGGCCTCGGCGAAGCTGCCCTCCACGATCACCAATGGCGAGTAGGGGAAGTAGATCTCGCCCTCGGGGTAGCCCCAGATGTCGCCGGTGAAGCGGTAGTCGGCCAACCAGTCCAGGGTCGGCCCGTCGACCACGTCGCCCTCGCGAAGCGAGGCGAGCGCGGCGTCGTCGAAGCGGAATCGCTCCAATGCGTCGAGCGCGCGGCCGACGCCGGCCACGACGCCATACCGGCGCCCCTCGGGGAGACGCCGCGGAAAGAGCTCGAAGACCGCACGCCGATGGGCGGTCCCCGCACCGAGAGCTGCTTGAAGCATGGTCAACTCGTAGTGGTCGGTCAGGAGAGCCGTCGAGGATGCCGTCACGCCCGCCAGCCTAGGGTCGCGCTCCGCGAGCACCGAGCACCTACGATGAGCGGATGACCACAGTCAGCCCCGTGGAGGTCGAGCCGGACCTCACGACCGACGCTGCGCCGGGACTCTCGACGCCGTGGGTGACGATTGTGTGGGACGACCCGGTCAACCTGATGTCGTATGTCACCTACGTGTTCATGACGTACTTCGGCTATTCGGCGGAGAAGGCGAAGAAGCTGATGCTCGAGGTGCACAACGACGGTCGCTCGGCAGTGAACAGCGGAACCCGAGAGGCCATGGAGCGCGACGTCGAAGCCCTGCACGGTTACGGGCTCTGGGCCACGCTTGGAGCGCAGCACGTGAACGCCCGGTGAGCGGGTTCGATCGAAGGCGACGCGGCGGCATCGTCGGCACCTTCACCGGGTTCGAAGCCGACCTGATCCGGTCCTTGGCAGCGCAGATCATCGAGCTCCTGGCCAGCGAAGGGCCCGCTCGACCGGACGCGAGCAACGATCCGCTCATGGCGCTGGCTGCCGACATGGACGGTCCCGTGGACCCGCCCGAGGATGCGGTGTTGCGGCGGCTGCTGCCCGACGGGTACCGCGATGACGATCAAGCGGCCGGCGACTTCCGACGGTTCACTGAGGGAGCGCTGCGCGATACCAAGTCGGCGTCCGCCGTCCGCATCATCGGCGACCTGGAGGAGGCGGGGTTGCCCGACCAGGTCGAGGACGGCGATGTCGAGATCGTCGTCGAGGTAGGTCGGGAGGCGGCGGAGCAGTGGCTGCGCGGCTTCACCGACATCCGGCTCGCGCTCGCCGTGCGTCTGGGCATCGAGACCACCGAGGACCAGGAGTCGTGGGAGCAACTCGACGACGACGACCCGCGCGTCGTCGTCTACGACATCTATGCCTGGGTCGGTTATCTGCAAGAGACTCTCGTGGCCGCCCTCACCCACTAACCCTGCGGTTCGACAACGGGCGATGGGCGCCGATCGAGGCAGAGTCGCGCACCGTCATACCGTGCGAGCCGTAGAGGGCTCGATTTGTATGACGCCCCGAGGTACTCGACCCAGCCGGCGCTGGCGGGGGGCCCGACCGCCTACCCTGGACCCGTGCTGACCCTTGCCCGCGCCACGTACGACGCCGTCGTGGCCCACGCCAAGCGCGACCACCCCGACGAGGCTTGCGGGATCGTCGCCGGGCCCGAAGGCGCCGACCGCGCCGAGCGACTGGTCGAGATGGTGAACGCCGCCGGCAGCCCGACGTTCTACGAGTTCGACTCCACCGAGCTCCTCCAGCTCTACAAGGAGATGGATGCGCGCGACGAGGAGCCGGTCGTGATCTATCACTCCCACACGGCCACCGAGGCCTATCCCAGCCGCACCGATATCGGGTTGGCGATGGAGCCGGGCGCCCACTATGTGCTGGTCAGCACACGCGAGCACGGGAATAACGACGGCCCGGTGGAGTTCAGGTCTTACAGGATCGTCGATGGTCAGGTGACCGAAGAGGACGTCGTGATCGTCGACGATCTACCGTCTGATTGAACCAGCCGCCCCAGCACACCCTCGCAGCAGCGAAGAACCGACGAAGGAGCTCCTCCCGATGGCGATCGAGGTCCGTATTCCGACCATCCTCCGCACGTACACCGGCGGCGAGAAGGCCGTGACCGCCGAGGGTGCCACCCTTGCGGCGCTCATCGACGACTTGGAGGTCAACCACCCGGGCATCAAGGAGCGGCTGATGGAGGACGGCGAGTTGCGCCGCTTCATCAACATCTACATCAACGACGAGGACGTGCGCTTCATCGGTGGTTTGGAGGCCGGCCTGGCCGACGGAGACAGCGTCGTCGTGTTGCCGGCTGTCGCCGGGGGATGACCCGCTTCGGCAGTCTGCTGGAGTCCGTGGGCGGCACGCCGCTCGTGGGGCTGCCTCGGCTTTCGCCAAGCCCGGAGGTGCGCCTCTGGGCCAAGCTCGAGGACCGCAATCCGACCGGCTCGATCAAGGATCGAGCCGCCCTGTGGATGCTGCTCGACGCGGAGAAGCACGGCCGGATCACCCCCGGCTGCACGCTGCTCGAACCAACCTCGGGCAATACCGGGATCTCCCTGGCCATGGCCGCCAAGCTCAAGGGCTATCGGCTGGTCTGCGTGATGCCGGAGAACACCTCGGAGGAGCGCCGTCTGCTGCTGCGCATGTGGGGGGCGGAGATCGTCTCCTCGCCCGCTGCCGGCGGCTCGAACGAGGCTGTCCGGGTGGCCAAGCGGCTGGCAGAGGACAATCCCGACTGGGTGATGATGTACCAGTACGGCAACCCGGCCAATGCGCTCGCACATTACGAAGGCACCGCCCCCGAGATCCTCGCCGACCTTCCGGAGATCACCCATTTCGTGGCTGGCCTCGGCACCACCGGCACCCTGATGGGCGTCAGCCGCTTCTTCCGTGAGCACAAGCCCGACGTCACCATCGTGGCGGCCGAACCGCGCTATGGCGAGCTGGTTTACGGTCTGCGCAACCTCGACGAGGGCTTCGTTCCGGAGTTGTATGACGCCTCGCTGATCGACACCCGATTCTCGGTCGGCCCGCGCGACGCCGTCCGCCGGGTCCGCGAGTTACTCGAAGCCGAAGGCATCTTCGCGGGCATCTCGACCGGTGCGATCCTGCACGCCGCGCTGGGCCAGGCCGCGAAGGCTGTCAAAGCCGGCCGGTCGGCCGATATCGTGTTCATCGTGTGCGATGGCGGTTGGAAATATCTCTCCACCGGGGCCTACGAAGGCACCCTCGATGAGGCCGAGGACGCCTTGGAGGGCCAACTGTGGGCCTGACGCATCCTCGACAGGTGCGCACGCTGCACTCGCTTCGCACCCTGACGACGCGGCTGACCCGGACCAGCCGGGCCACGCTGCTCGCCTCGCTCGTCTCGGTGATGATCGCCTCGCTGCTGGTCGTGACGGGCCCCGCCGCCCAAGCGGCTCCGGTCCTGGCCACCCCGCCGACGGTGTCCGGCGCCGCGGTCTTCAACCAGGTCCTGACCGCCACGCCCGGTACCTGGACCCCCGAGCCCGTCGCCGTTGCCTTTCAATGGCAGCGTGATGGCAAGCCGATCGACGGCGCAACGAGCGCGTCCTACCGGCTGGGGCTGAAGGATCTCGGCGCCGCCATCAGCATCGCGGTGACCGCCACCGATGCCGACGCAACGACGTCGGTGGCCACCTCCACGCCGACCCCGCGGGTGAGCAAAGCCGACTTTCGAGTCCGTCGTGCGCCGGCCGTGAGGGGCGTTCCTCGCTTCACGCGCAAACTGACGGCCTCCGCCGGGCGATTCAGCCCCGCGCCCGACCGCAGCCGTCGTCGGTGGCTGCGGGCGGGGAAGAAGGTGCGAGGCGAGAGCCGAAAGACCTACCGACTGGCGCCGGCCGATGTGGGTCGCCGGATCCGGGTCGAGGTGCGGCTGAGCAAGCCGGGCTACCGCACCGTGTGGGTGGGGTCTGCGCCAACGAAACGGATCCGACACCGGGTGCCCGTGCGCCGAGCGGTGACGTACCACGTGGAGACGCGCGGAGCGGTCGGCACCTCCGTGGCGAAGTTTCGTCGCCAGGCGCAGCAGACCCTCGCCGACCCCCGCGGTTGGCGCTCGGCCGGGGTGTCGTTCCGCCGGGTGAAGTCGAGGGGCGACTTCACGCTGGTCCTGGCTCAGGCGTCCTGGGTCCCGCGTTTCTCCTCCGCCTGCAGCGCCACGTGGAGCTGCCGCGTCGGGCGCTTCGTGATCATCAACACCGAGCGCTGGAAGCATGCCTCGCCGGCCTGGAATGCCGCTCGACTGCCGCTGCGCTCGTACCGCCACATGGTCGTCAACCACGAGGTCGGGCACTGGCTGGGCCACGGCCACGTCGGCTGTCCCGGCCCCGGGCGGCTGGCGCCGGTGATGATGCAGCAATCCAAGGGCCTCGCCGGCTGCCGGTTCAACCCCTGGCCGGCGCCCCGCGAGCGGTGGTTCGGCCGCGTGGCGGGCCGTCTGGTGCACGCCGAGTAGGGCGTCCACGCTAGGCCTCCGAGATCGGCGGTTCCTCATCGTCGGCGGGCCGGGTTAGTCTGACCGCGAGCCTCCTGGCTCACCCCCTTTCCGTTCACTTGCGTCGCGGAGCCTGCATTGCGCGAGATCGTCGTCTTCAGTGGCAACGCCTACCGACCGCTGGCAGAAGCCATCGCCGAGCAACTCGGCGTCCCGCTCTCGGCGGTGGAGATCAGCCGCTTCAGCAACGACTGCCTCCAGGTCCAGTTGCAGGCCAACTGCCGCCAGCGCGACGTGTACATCGTGCAGCCGCTGGTGCCCCCCACCCAGGAGCACCTGATGGAGTTGCTGCTGATGGTCGATGCCGCGCGCGGCGCCTCGGCGGCGCAGATCACCGCCGTGATCCCGCACTACGCCTATGCCCGCTCGGACAAGAAGGATGCCTCCCGGATCTCGCTGGGCGGCCGGTTGGTGGCGGACCTCCTGGCCACGGCTGGGGTGCACCGAGTGCTGACGATGACCCTGCACGCGCCCCAGGTGCACGGCTTCTTCCCGGTGCCGGTCGACCACTTGACCGCTCTCGGCATCCTGGCCGACCACTTTCACGACGACGACCTGACCGACGCCATCGTGGTCTCTCCCGACTTCGGCAACGCCAAGACCGCCACCCAGTTCGCCCGCTTGCTCGGCCTCGACGTCGCCGCCGGCAACAAGCGACGGCTCGCCGACGACCGGGTCGTCATCGATTCGATCGTCGGCGATGTGGCCGGCAAGCGAGCGATCGTGCTCGACGACGAGATAGCGACCGGCGGCTCCATCGTCGAGTTGCTCGATCGGCTCATGGACTCCGGCTGCACCTCGGCTGCGGTCGCCTGCACCCACGGACTCTTCGTCGGCAAGGCCGTCGAGCGGCTGCGGCATCACCCGATGATCACCGAAGTCGTGACCACCGACACCGTTCCGCCTCCCGCGGACTGGCCGGAGCTCAAGGTGCGCTCGGTGGCCGGGCTCTTCGCTGAGGCGATCGCCCGAGTCCATGCCGGTGAGTCCGTGAGCAGTCTCTTCGACGGCGTCGACCCCGCGCACGGGCCGCCTCAGCCCAAACTCTTCGGCTGACTGCGGCGGGCTCGCGGAGCAGACCGGGAGGGTGGCGCGAGTCACGGTGCATTCGGCAGCCCGCGGGCTTAGGCTTGATCGTTGTGCCGACCCCGCCTGATCTCGACGTCATCGATGCCCCGATCGGCATCTTCGATTCCGGTTTCGGCGGCTTGACCGTGGCGAGGTCCGTCATCGACCAGCTGCCCCACGAGTCGATCGTCTATCTCGGCGATACCGCCCGGCAGCCCTACGGTCCCAAGCCGATCGCGGAGGTCCGCGAGTACGCGCTCGAGTGCCTGGATCATCTCGTCGAGCAGGGCGTCAAGGCCCTCGTGATCGCCTGCAACTCCGCGAGCGCCGCGATGCTGCGCGACGCCAGGGAACGCTACGACGTACCGGTCTGCGAGGTGATCTACCCCGCGACGCGGCGGGCAGTGGCCGCGAGCCGCAACAACCGGATCGGCGTGATCTGCACCGCCTCCACCGCGGAGTCGATGGCCTATGACGACGCCTTCGCTGCCGCCCCGCATCTCGACCTGCGCACCCGGGTCTGCGCCCGCTTCGTCGACTTCGTCGAGGCGGGTGTCACCGGCGGTGACGAACTGCTGGCCGTCGCCCACGAGTATCTCGACCCCCTCACCGAGGCCGGCGTCGACACCTTGATCCTCGGCTGCACGCACTATCCGTTGTTGACCGGGGTCATCTCCTATGTGATGGGAGAGGAAGTGACGTTGGTGAGCAGCGCCGAGGAATGCGCCAAGGACGTCTATTCGATGCTCGCGCGCACCGGCCTGATGCGCGTCGGCGGCGACCCGTCCTACAACTTCCTCACCACCGGCGCGCCCGACGAGTTCGAGACCATCGGCCGCCGCTTCCTCGGCCCCGAGTTGCACGCCGCGCACCAGTTCGCCGGGGGAATGGCATGAAGCTCACCGTCGTCGGCTGCTCCGGCTCCTATCCGGGTCCCGATTCGCCCGCGAGCAGCTATCTGGTGGAGGCCGAGGGGCCCGATCTGGCGGGCACCGAGGGCGCTCGCCGCACCTGGCGGATCCTGCTCGACCTCGGCAGCGGCGCGCTGGGAGCGTTGCAGCGCTACGCCGATCCATTGAGCATCGACGCCGTCTTCCTCAGTCACCTGCATGCCGATCACTGCCTCGATCTGTGCGGCTATTACGTGCTGCGCACCTATCACCCCGACGGCCTCCAGCCGCGGATCCCGGTCTGGGGCCCGCAAGGGGTGGCTGCGCGGATGGCGCGCGCCTACGACCTGCCTGAGGATCCCGGCATGACCCCTGTCTTCGACTTCCATGAGTACGCCGGGCCGGTCGCGCTCGGCCCCTTCATGATCGAGCCGGTAGCCGTGCAGCACCCGATCCCGGCCTACGCGCTGCGGGTCACCGTCGAGGGCTCCGCGTTGGCCTACTCCGGCGACACCGCTCTGTGCGCGGGGCTGCACTCCGTTGCCGTCGGCGTCGACCTGCTGCTGGCCGAGGCGTCCTTCCGTGATGGCGCAGACAACCCCGAAGGCATCCATCTGACCGGGGGTGACTGCGGAGCCGTCGCGACCGAGGCCGGTGTCGACCACCTGGTGCTCACCCACATCCCGCCGTGGCACGACCCTGCCACTGCTGAGCGCGAGGCGCGCCGCTCGTACGCCGGACGGATCGACATCGCCCACGCCGGCGCCGTGTACGACCTGCCCAACTCCGATTCGTCTGCGGGTTGACAGGTTGTTTGTGGAGCGCGCTCGCAGACGAATCGGAGTCGGCCGCTAGGGTCGCGGCCATGACTGCTACTCGCGCCGACGGGCGCGCCGACGACGACCTCCGCCCGATCACGATCACCCGCCACTGGCTCGACCACGCCGCGGGATCGGTGCTCGTGGAGTTCGGCAGGACCCGGGTGCTGTGCGCCGCCTCCGCCTCGGTAGGGGTGCCGCGCTGGCGCAAGGGTTCGGGTCTGGGCTGGGTCACGGCGGAGTACGCCATGTTGCCCGCTTCCACCAACACCCGCTCGGATCGGGAGTCGGTTCGCGGCAAGATCGGCGGGCGCACTCACGAGATCTCGCGGCTGATCGGCCGATCGCTGCGAGCGGTGATCGACTACGAAGCGCTGGGTGAGAACACGATCGTGCTCGATTGCGACGTGTTGCAGGCCGACGGCGGTACCCGCACGGCCGCGATCACGGGGGCGTACGTCGCATTGGCCGACGCCGTCGCCCACTTGCGGAGCACCGGCGCGCTCTCGGGAGAGCCGCTGACCGGGTCCATCGCCGCCGTCTCGGTGGGGATCATCGACGGAGCCCCGAGGCTGGACCTGCCTTATGAAGAGGACGTCCGCGCCGAGACCGACATGAATGTCGTGATGACCGGCGAGGGCAAGTACGTCGAAGTCCAGGGCACCGCTGAGGGCGTCGCTTTCGACCGGGCCGAACTCGACGCCCTGCTCGTGCTCGCGGAGAAGGGCTGCGCCGACCTCACCCGCCTCCAGCACGAGGCGCTGAATGGCTGAACCGACGCCACCCGAGGAGCTGGCCGAGGAGCTGACCCGAGGAGCCGGCTGCGGTGCTGGCCGAGGAGCCGGCCGAGGAGCCGGCCGCGGTGCTGGCCGAGGTGATTCGAGCCTGTCGAGATCCTCCTCGCCTCGCGCAACCCGAAGAAGCTCGCCGAGATGGAGCGGATCCTCGCACCACAGCTCGGGCGCCTCGGCCGAATTCGCGTGCTCGGACTCGGTGACGTGGCGGCCTACGACGAGCCGGTGGAGGACGGTGCGACCTTCGCCGACAACGCCCTGCTCAAGGCACGAGCGGGGGTGCGCGCGACGGGTCTGCCAAGCATCGCCGACGACTCGGGTCTCTGCGTGGATGCGCTCAACGGCATGCCCGGGGTGCTGTCGGCGCGCTGGTCGGGGCCGCCGAAGTCCGATGACCGCAACAACCGACTGCTGCTCGACCAACTGGTCGATGTGCCCGACGAGCGTCGTGGCGCCCACTTCGCGTGCGCCGTGGCGCTGTGCCTGCCCGACGGTCGCGAGCTGATCGTCGAGGGCCGGATGGACGGTCACGTCATCCGCGAGGTCCGCGGCGACGGTGGCTTTGGCTACGACGTGGTCTTCGTCGCCGCCGAATACGCCGACTCGGGTCGCACAACGGCCGAGTTGTCCGTCGCCGACAAGGATGCGATCTCGCACCGCGGCCGCGCCCTCCGCGCGCTTGCCCCGCAGGCGGCCGCGCTCTTCCGCGACCGCTAGCGGTATTCGGGGTTGGGGTGATCCGGATCGCTGAGATCCCAGTTGTTCGTCACGTTGCCATAGGCCGGGACGCCGCCCGCGTCCTTGAGGCTGCGGGCAGTGTGCAGCAAGTTCCAGGCCGCGAAGACGGTGTTGCGCGTGGTCCAGTGGTTGGCGGCCCCCTGGTTGTCGTCGAGATATGACGGACCAGGGCCGGCCTCGCCGACCCAGTAGGCGTCGGACTGCGGGGGGACGGTGAACCCGATGTGCGACAAGGCATAGAGCAACTGGGCCGCACAGTGCTTTCCGCCATCCTCATTGCCGGTAACGATCACGCCGCCGGCCTTGCCGTAGTACGACCATTGCCCGGCGGCGTTGAGTTCGCCTGACCAGCCGTAGAGCCGCTCCACGATCAACCGCGTTATCGACGACTGGTCGCCGAGCCAGATGGGCGTGCAGAGCACAACGATGTCGGCAGGTTCGATCAGCCCGCGATAGAGGTCGGGAAAGTCGTCGACCTCCCAGCCCTGCTCTCGCATGTCGGGGTAGATCCCCGGCGGGATCGTGTGGTCGATCGTCCGGATCACATCGACCTTGGCGCCCACGCCCTCGGTCACCCGCCGGCTGATGTCGATCAGCGCGTCGGTGTGGCTGGTCGCGGGCGACCTCTTGAGCGTGCCGTTGATGTAGACGACCCGGAGGTCGGAGAAGTCGGTGGTGGCGGCGGCCGCCTCGGCATCGATGAAGCGTCGGACTGACTCGGGAAGCATGCCTCGAACCCTACTGCGGGGTGCTCGGCTGAGCCCAGGGGCTTTGTCCGGAGTCAAGCGGCTGGCGTACGCCGGCGGGTGAGCCGCCACACCGTCCAGATCTGGAGGACGAGATAGCCGACCGCCAGAGCGACGAAGAGGTAGCCGCCCCAGGCCGACCCGGTATCGGTGGTGGTGCAGGTTCTGCCAGACGCCGTTTCTTCACACAGGGTGGAACTGGACACCCCCCCGAACGCGATCCAGGCGACACTGACCAGCAGCACGGGGAGTCCGGTGGCGAGCGTGCCGAAGCCGAGCAGTTTCTCGCGTCCTGTCCACGCGGGCGCCACGGCCAGGAGCACCAATCCGACCACCCACAGGGGGATCGCGACGAACCAGATGATGAAGATCAACTCGGCCGCGATCAGGGTGACCAGGGCGGTGATCTCGATGCCGCCTACCTGCGGAGGGCCTGCCGGCGTCTGGACCCCGCGGACCCCGCCGGCCTCATCGACCAGCTCGGCTGGCGAACCGAGGCGATCGAGTGTGCTGCGGACGTCGGTCTCGGCCGGCTCGTCGCCGAGAGCGGCCGTGAGATGTTCGCGAATGTCGTCGAGGAGCTCCCGCGCCTGATCATCGGGAAGGCGGCGCGCCTCCTGGCCGAGCCGAGCCAGGTAGTCCGACACCAGGGGGTGGAGAGCGGTCATCATCGGGGTTCCCTTCGATCGGTGCGGTCGACGATGTCGTCGACGGAGGTCTTGAACTCGGTCCAGGCCAGCCGGAAGGCGTCGACCGCTGCGCGGCCCTGGGGGGTGAGGGAGTAGTAGCGCCGAGGTGGTCCCGAGGTGGATTCGCGCCACGAGGTCTCGACCAGCGACTCCTTGCGAAGCCGACTCAGCAGCGGATAGATGGTGCCCTCGCTCGCGACCAGCCCTGCTGCGGAGAGTTCGGTGACCAGGTCGTAGCCATAGCGCTCGTCGCCGTCCAACAGGGCCAGCACGCAGTGCTCGAGAGCTCCTCGCCTCAGCTGGGTGAGGCCCGCGTCGCCCGCTGCCATGCGTCACAAGGTAGCGCTAGATACCTTGTGACGCAAGGTTCTGCCGACCATTGGTGACGTCTCGTTGCCCATTTGTGACGGGTCGGCCGCGTTAGGTGACGTCTCGTCGCCCATTGGTGACTTGTCGGCCGCAGTAGGTGACGTCTCGCGTGGGTGGTGGGTGCGCCCGGCGAGACTCGAACTCGCACTGGCCAGGACCTAAACCTGGTGCCTCTGCCAATTGGGCTACGGGCGCGCACGGCGTCAGGCCAGATTGAGGTCCCTGCGGAGCTTGGCGACGTGGCCGGTGGCCTTGACGTTGTACTGCGCGACAGCGATCACGCCGTCCTCGTCGACCACGAAGGTCGAGCGAATCACGCCTTGCACGACCTTGCCGTACAGCTTCTTCTCCCCGAAGGCTCCCCAGGCGGTCATCACCGCTTTGTCCGGATCGGAGAGCAGGCGGATCGTCAGCCCGTCGCGATCGCGGAACTTGGCGAGCTTCTCCGGCTTGTCGGGGCTGATCCCGAGCACCTCGAAGCCGGCGGCCCGCAAGGAGTCGAGGGAGTCGGTGAAGTCGCACGCCTGCGTGGTGCAGCCCGACGTCATGGCGGCGGGATAGAAGTACACGATCGCCCGGCGCCCGCGTAGCTCGGAGAGGGTGACCTGCTCGCCGGAGTCGTCGGAGAGGGTGAAGTCGGGGGCGGGATCTCCGGGGGAGAGGCGCTCGGCCACCGTCGGCCTCCTGTCTTGTTGCATATCGTTCGCAACAGCGTAGTCTGGCTAGTAGATACCCGGCCAACTCTAGGCGACCCGGCAGCGCACCGACGAGGAGCAGTGGAGATGCACGTGCCCGACGGCTTTCTGGATGCGCCCACCTCGGTGGCGACAGCGGTCGTCGCTGCGGGTGGCATCGCCCTCGCCCTGCGCGGTGCGCGTCGCCAACTCGACGACCGGACCGCCCCGCTCGCCGGCCTGGTCGCGACCTTCGTCTTCGCGGGCCAGATGATGAACTTCCCCGTCGGTGCCGGCACCTCCGGCCACCTGATCGGAGCCACCCTCGCCGCCGTGCTGGTGGGGCCCTGGGCCGCCGTGCTCTGCGTGTCCGTGGTGGTGGCTGTTCAGGCACTCCTGCTGGCCGACGGCGGGATCACCGCGCTCGGCACCAATCTCACCCTGATGGCGCTGGTCGCCGTCGGGGTCGGCTGGGGCGGCTTCGTGCTGGCGCGCAGGGTGTTGCCGCGGCGAACGTCGTCCATCGCGCCGGCGGCCGCGTTCGGTGCCTTCCTGAGCGTCATCGCGGCCTCCGCCGTCTTCGCCGGGATGTTCGCGCTCGGGGGCGTCGCCCCGGTGGATGCGGGCACGGTCCTGATGGCGATGGTCGGCGTGCACACGCTGATCGGCGTCGGCGAGGCCGTGATCACAGGTCTCGTGGTGGGCAGCGTGGTCGCTGTGCGCCCCGATCTCGTCTACGGCGCACGTCCGGTCATCGCTGCCCGCGAACTGCTGATCAAGGCCCCGACATCATGACCGAGCGGCCCGACAGCGCCACCGCCTCGCTCCCGCGCCGACTCGTCGCGGCCTTCTTGCTCGTGTCGCTCCTGCTGGCCGGGGTGGGTTCGTTCTACGCCAGCTCGCACCCCGACGGACTGGAGGCGGTGGCCGGCAAGACCCGCTTCATCGACACCGCCCGCGACTCGGCCGCCTCCGACAGTCCGCTGGCGGACTACCAGACCGACGGCATCGCCAACGAGCAAGCCAGCGGTGGCCTGGCGGGGGTGATCGGCACTCTGGTGGTGCTGAGTGTGAGTGGGGGGCTCTTCTGGGTGCTGCGTCGTCGGCCCAGTCACGAGCCGGCGGAGAACGCCTGAGGTGGGCGCCGGACACGGTCACCGCCTGCACTTCCACGGACACAGCCCCGTCCATCGCGCTCGCCCGGAGCGCAAACTGGTGGCTTTGGTTCTCTTCATGTTGCTGGTCGTGGCGACCCCCCTGCGCTGGTTCCCGGCCTATGTCGTGCAAGCGGCGCTGTTGATCGCCGTCATCGCGCTGTCGCGGGTGCCGATGACGTATCTGGCGAAGCGCATGGTCGTCGAAGTGCCGTTCGTGGTGTTCGCCCTGCTGCTCCCGTTCGTGGCCCAGGGGGAGCGGATCTCGGTGTGGGGGCTCGAGGTCTCGGAGCCGGGCTTGCTCGCCGCCGGGGCCCTATTGGTGAAAGCGACCCTGGGAGTTCTCGCGTCGCTGACGCTCGCGGCGACCACGGAGCCTGACGACATCCTCCGCGGGTTGCAGCGGCTGCGGGTGCCCGACCTGCTGGTGCAGATCATGGGGTTCATGATCCGCTACCTCGACGTCGTCAGCGCCGACCTGCGCCGGATGAGTATCGCGATGCGCGCCCGAGGCTATGACCCTCGGTCGCCGCGGCACTGGCCGGTGCTGGCCCGCTCCCTCGGCGCGCTGTTCATCCGCTCCTACGAGCGCGGTGAGCGGGTGCACCTGGCGATGCTGTCGCGCGGCTACACCGGTCGACTCCCGGAGACCGGCCGATGAGCACCCCGGTTCTCGACGTCACCGGCCTGGCCTATGCCTATCCCGATGGGCACCAGGCGCTGTTCGGCGTCGACCTGCACGTGCATCGAGGCGAACGAGTGGCGCTGTTGGGCCCCAACGGGGCCGGCAAGACGACGCTGGTCCTCCATCTCAACGGGATCCTCGCCGCGGGTGCCGGGTCGGTCGCGGTCTCGGGGCTGCCGGTCAGCAAGCCGAACCTCGCTGAGATCCGGCGTCGCGTCGGCATCGTCTTCCAGGATCCCGACGATCAACTCTTTCTCGGCAGTGTGCGCCAGGACGTCAGCTTCGGCCCGGCCAACCTCGGCCTCAGCGGCGCTGCCCTGGATCGCCGGGTGATGGCCGCCCTCGACCAGGTCGGGATGGCCGACTTCGCCGACCGGCCGCCGCACCACCTCTCCTTCGGGCAGCGACGGAGGGTCGCCGTGGCCACC
Organism: uncultured Actinomycetota bacterium; assembly: GCA_963781605.1. Lineage (GTDB taxonomy): Bacteria > Actinomycetota > Actinomycetes > Propionibacteriales > Nocardioidaceae > Nocardioides. The sequence continues at coordinate 540,561 of CAWAGO010000005.1, read as the reverse complement.
GTGCTCGCCATGGAGCCGGAGGTCCTGGTGCTCGACGAGCCGTCGTCCAACCTCGACCCGGCCTCTCGGCGGGAGCTCGCCGATATCCTCCGCTCTCTCGATGTCACCGTGCTGATGGTCACCCACGACTTGCCCTACGCCCTCGAACTCTGCCCTCGCGCCGTGGTGTTGAGCGGCGGCACAGTGGTCGCCGACGGGGCGACGTACGACGTGCTCACCGACGACGAGTTGATGCGCGCGCACCGGCTGGAGTTGCCCTTCGGATTCGACCCGAGGGCGATTGATAACCTTCCCACGTGACCAACGACATGTCCGCACTTGAGCACGAGATCGAGAGCACGCGCGAGCGGCTCGCTACGACCATCGACGAACTGGTTCACCGGACCAGCCCCAAGACGATCGCCAAGCGCGAGGTGAGTTCGGTCAAGGCGTTCTTCGTGGAGCCCGCCACCGGCAGCCCTCGCACCGACAACATCGCGAAGGTGGTCGGTGGGGTCGTCGTCGTGGCGGCGGTGTTCGTCATCATCCGCAAGATCGTGCGCTGAGAAGCGGCGGTGAGTCACGCGTCGTGAGCGACAAGACGCCGATCAAGATGATGCACGACCGGCTTCTCGTCGAGCTCGACGACGAGTCCGGTGAGCGCCGCTCGTCGGGCGGCATCGTCATCCCTGCGACGGCCGCGATGGGAGCCCGCCGCTTGGCGTGGTCCCGGGTGGTCGCCTCGGGTCCGAACGCTCGATCCGTGGAGGTCGGCGACCGGGTGCTCTTCGACCCCGAAGACAAGGCGGAGGTCGAGGTCAACGGTGAGTTGTATGTCGTGATGCGCGAGCGCGACATCCATGCCGTGGCGGCCGCGCGCCTCGGTGACGCCGACACGGGCCTCTACCTCTGAACCGAGCTCGGGCGCGTGTCTGTCGCACTGGTGGCTCGGAGTCCGACCGAAGTGGGTGCCCGGCCGGATCTCTTCGCCGGCCCCGTTGAGACCAAGGTGGTACGCCATCGCGGACTCGAACCGCGAACCCGCTGATTAAGAGTCAGCTGCTCTGCCAATTGAGCTAATGGCGCGTGACGGTGAAGCGACTGCAACTTTAGCAGCGCGGTTGGCACCGGTGAAATCGTCACCAGCGCGGTCGCACAGACGCCACGCCTCGGGAATATCGGCCGGCGCGACCTGGTTAGGTGAAGCATCAACCACTCTTGATCGCCCGTGAGAGGACGCCGAAATGCCGGCCGTGACCGTGCCCGACCTCACCGTCCTGCCCCGACTTCCGCGGCCCGGACTGGGCGATCAGCTGCGCGGCGTACGCCAGGTCACCGCCGCACCCCAAGGCTATGAAGGAGAAGGCTTCCCGGTCCGGCGGGCCTTCGCCGGCATCGACCTGCGCGACCTCGACCCCTTCGTGATGATGGACCAGATGGGTGAGGTGGAGTATGCGCCGGGCGAGCCCAAAGGCACGGCATGGCATCCGCACCGCGGCTTCGAGACCGTCACCTACATCATGGACGGCGTTTTCGACCACCAGGACTCCCATGGCGGCGGCGGCACCATCACCAACGGCGACACCCAGTGGATGACCGCAGGGTCGGGGTTGCTGCACATCGAGGCGCCGCCGGAGTGGCTGGTGGTGAAGGGCGGGCTCTTCCACGGCATTCAGCTGTGGGTCAACCTGCCGAGCGCCGACAAGCTCACCGACCCTCGCTACCAGGATCTCCGCTCGGGTGAGGTCCAACTCGTGACCTCCCATGACGCGGGGGCGCTGGTGCGCATCATCGCCGGCGAGGTCGCCGGCCACCGGGGTCCGGGCGCCACCCATACGCCGATCAGCCTGGTGCACGCCAGCGTCGAGCCTGGTGCCCGACTCGAGCTGCCCTGGCCCACGGACTTCAACGGCTTGGTCTATGTGTTGAGCGGGCGGGGCACGGTCGGAGCCGAGCAGCGCCCGATCGGCACCGGCAACGCGGTGGTCTTGGGGGCGGGCGACTATCTGACCCTGGCCGCCGACGCGGTGCACGAGTCGCGGACGCCGACGCTCGAGGTGATCGTGGTCGGAGGGCAGCCGATCCGTGAACCGCTCGCGTGGGCCGGTCCGTTCGTGATGAACACCAAGGCCGAGGTCCTGCAGGCGTACGAGGACTTCCAGCGCGGCCACTTCGGCCACATCCCCGCCTGACCTTCGCGGGCCGGCGACGGCTCCAGCAAACACGTCGCGATGACTGAATGCCGCGACCCGGCTCCTCCTCCACCCCGCGGGGCGAGAAGACGAGCCGGGTCCGAGTGGGGTGAGTGACGGGACTTGAACCCGCGACATCCGCGACCACAACGCGGCGCTCTACCAGCTGAGCTACACCCACCATGAGTCCGGACGTACCCGCCGGACCGTCGAGAAGTGTAGCGGGCGATTCTGGTGGATGCCGCATCGGCGCGGATCGCGGCCACCGCCCAGGAGAGCGGGCGGTGAGGTACCCGGATCAGCCCTCGGCCGGTGCCGTGCTTCCGAGGCCGGTCAGTGCGCCGCCGTGGCGATCGGCGATGGCTCGTGAGGCGTCGGTGTCGGGTCCGGGAGAGGGGACGAACACTGCCTCGCGGTAGTAGCGCAGTTCCTCGATGCTCTCCTGGATGTCGGCCAGGGCTCGGTGGTTGCCCTTCTTGGCCGGGGAGGCGTAGTAGGCCCTCGGGAACCAGTGCCGTGACAGCTCCTTGATCGAGGAGACGTCGACGATCCGATAGTGCAGGAACTTCTCGAGATCGGGCATGTCGCGGCTCAAGAACATCCGGTCGGTGGCGACCGAGTTGCCAGCCAGCGGCGGCCGGCTGCCCTCGGGGCAGTACTCGCGGAGATAGGCGAGCACCTGAGCCTCGGCGTCGGCCAGGGTGATGCCACCCTCAAGCTCGGTGAGCAGACCGCTCTTCTCGTGCATGTCGCGAACGAAGTCGCCCATCTGCTCCAACGCCTCCGGGGCTGGCTTCACGATCAGGTCGATGCCTTCGCCCAGCACGGTGAGATCGAAGTCGGTCACCAACGCTGCGACCTCGATGAGGGCGTCGGCGACCGGGTCGAGCCCCGTCATCTCACAGTCGATCCACACCAGGCGTCCATTCACACGCCGCACCCTACCCTCGGCCACCCGCCTCCCCGACAGCCGAACCTCTCGCTTCCCGTCGATCGCCATCAATGGGCCGTCGATCGTGGTGGACCCGCTCGTTCGGCTCTCAGCGCCGCCACCTAGCCTGGAGGGGTGAAGGAATGGTTCGGCCTGCTGGCGCGACTGGTCACCGGCGGGGTGTGGCTGGTCGCCGGAGCGATCAAGCTGCCCGATCCAGCAGCCAGCGTCCGTGCGGTCCGCGCCTACGACCTGTTGCCCGAGGCGATCGTGCCGGCCGTCGGCCATCTGCTGCCGATCGTCGAGGTCTTGGTGGGTCTCTGCCTCGTCCTCGGCGTGCTCACCCGCGCCTCCGCGGCCCTCTCCGCGCTGCTGTTCGTCGCCTTCATCATCGGCATCGCCTCGGCGTGGACGCGCGGCCTCCAGATCGACTGCGGCTGTTTCGGTGGCGGCGGGTTCGACGCCGACGCCGAAGCGAAGTACCCCTGGGACATCGCGCGCGACGTCGGCCTCCTGGCGCTGTCCCTGTGGCTGCTCTGGTTTCCGCGGACCCGCTTTGCTCTTGACACTCTGATCTTCCGCACCACCGAAAGGACCACCGATGGCCACGCGCAACCTGCCCTCCACGCCTAAGCGCAACTCCAACGCCTTCACGATCGGGATGATCGTGGCGGGACTCGCGATCGTCGTGGGCCTCTACTTCCTGTGGAGCAGCCTTCAGAACTCCGGCAGCAGCGCCGATCAGCGCGAGCCCAGCAAGGTCGACGGATATGCGGTCGTGGTCGGTGACTCGGGCGCTGACCACACCGTGCGGATCTATGAAGACATGCAATGCCCGATCTGTGCGCAGTTCGAGGCGGCCACCGCTGAGGACCTCAAGGCAGGGGTCGAGGCCGGGACGGTCAAGGTGGAGTATCGGGTGGTCTCGTTCCTCGACAATGCGTCTGACAACGACTACTCCTCGCGCGCGGCCAACGCGGCCCTCGCTGTGCTCGAGACCGGAGGAGTCGACGCCTTCGAGGCGTTCCACGACACCGCGTTCGCCACCCAGCCCGCTGAGGGTGGGCCCGGTCCGGACGACGAGGCGCTGATCGCGATGGCGGTCGATGCCGGTGCCGAGGAGTCGGACGTGCGGCCGCTCATCGAGGACAAGGTCTTCGAATCGTGGCTCCAGGACGCCACCGACCAGATGTCGAAAGACGGCGTGACCGGCACCCCGACGGTCTTCATCGACGGCGAGAAGATCGAGGGTTCACCGGCCGACGCCGTGGCTGCGGTTCAAGCGATCCTCTGACCGGTCATCGGCCCCGTCGAGCTCAACTGCTGGACGGCGGTGGCGGCGGCGGGGGGTTCTGCCCGTAGGGCGGCTGCGGCCCCTGCCCGTAGGGAGGCTGCGGCTGGCCGTAGGGCGGCTGGGGTTGTCCGTAGGGCGGCTGCGGTCCCTGCCCGTAGGGCGGTTGGGCCCCCGGGGGCGGCGGACCGCCGTACTGCTGGCCGGGACCTTGCGTGGCCTGCTTGACCTTGGAGCGGCCCATGAACCACAAGATGATGCCGATGATGCCGATCAGTCCGGCCAGCAGGAGGCCCAGGAAGCCGCCCAGAACGGCGAACGCGCCGCCGAACTCAGCGATGCCGATCGACGGGCCGATCACGGTCTCACCGCCGGTGCAGAGGAAGACGTGCTCTCCAGATGTTTGCGCGGTGAAGGTGCCCACCAGATCGAAGGTGTCGCCGTTGAACTCCCCGGAGGCGTCGACCGACGACGATACGTCTGAGGTGCTTCCGTCAGGGGCGGTGACCTGGCAGCTCACCGCGGCGTCGGCGCCGGAGGTCTGATAGAGGCTGATGGTCTCGCCCGTCGACATCGTGCGGGTGGCGGTCCCGCCAGGCATCGGCTCGGAGGAGTCGATGGCGTCGGTGACCGTGCGGGCGGTCGCGAACCCTCCGATCACGATCGCGACGATCGACGCGAGGCCGATCACCACACCCAGCCAGAACATGATCGCTCCGGCACGCTTTTGACCCGAGCCAGGCGGGCGGTTGTCAGTCATGATCCGAGCCTAGACTGCGCGCATGTCCGCCCACGAGCAGTTCGCGCCTGATCTCGCAGCTTTCATCGCCCGCCTGCCGAAATCCGAACTCCACGTGCATCACGTCGGATCGGCCTCGCCGGCGATCGTCGCGGGGCTCGCAGAGCGTCATCCGGGCACGGTGCCCAGCGATCCCGAGGCGTTGCGGCAGTTCTTCGAGTTCCGCGATTTCGGCCACTTCATCGAGGTCTACATGGCCGTCGTCGGCCTGATCCGAACCCCCGACGACGTTCGCTTTCTGACCTATGAGGTGGCTCGCGAGCTCGCAACCGGTCAGCAGGTTCGCTATGCCGAGCTGACCTGCACGCCCTACACCTCGGTCCTGCCCGACGAAGCCGATGCGGGGATGGCGATCGAGGCGTACACCGAGGCGATCGAGGACGCCCGGGTGGCAGCCGAGCGCGACTTCGGCATCGTGCTGCGTTGGATCTATGACATCCCCGGCGAGTTCGGCCTGCCCTCCGCCGTCTCCACGCTGGGGTATGCCCTCGATCATCGCGTCGACGCGCTCGTCGGCTTCGGCCTCGGGGGACCCGAGGTGGGAGTGCCGCGGCGGCAGTTCCAACCGCACTTCGACGCCGCCCGAGCGGCCGGTCTGCACAGCGTGCCGCATGCCGGCGAGACCACGGGACCGCAGACCGTGTGGGACGCGCTGACCGTGCTCGGTGCCGAGCGGATCGGGCACGGCGTCTCGGCCGCGGCCGATCCCGCTCTGCTCCGGCATCTTGCGGAGCGGGCCATTCCTCTGGAGGTGTGCCTGTCGTCCAACGTCGCCACCAGGGCCGTCGCCCGCCTCGACGAGCACCCGATTCGTGCTTTCCGCGACGCCGGCGTCACGATCACCATCAACTCCGACGACCCGTCGATGTTCGGCACCACGCTCAACCAGGAGTACGCCATTGCGGCCGACCTGCTGGGCCTGGACCGCGCCGGCGTCGCCGACCTCGCCCGCACCGCGACCCGGGTCTCGTTTGCCGACCACGACGTCAAGGCCCGGGTGGTGGCGGAGATCGACGCCTACGCGGCTGGTTGGTCTGACGAGATCACCTGACCGCCAACTGGAGGGGGCACGCTCTTGCGCTCGGGCTCTGCGAGCGATACAACTGGGGAGTCGGACGGACTTCGGTCCCGAAGATATGGGGCCCCGCAAACTCATACTTTGCGGGGCCTCACCCTTTGTATCGCGGCGCCCAGCGCGGGCGCGGGAGGTGCCGAGCGTGTCGCCGGCCTCGATCCGGACCGTGCTCAGTTGAGCCGCGAGTACCCGACGGCGAGCGCGCTGGCGATGCTCAGCCATCCGGCGTAGGGCACGAGCGCGAGCGCCCACCACCACTCGCCGCTTCCGACCACGGCAACCAGGACCCAGGTCAGCGCCGCTCCGGCGATGAGACACCCCGCGGCGACGGGTAGCTCGTGCGGCACATAGAAGAGGTAGGCCCAGGCCAGCGCCAGGCCGGCGGACACCACCAGGAGCGCGAGCGAAACGGCAACCACGCAGTCGGTGCCGCGTTGGGTCACGAAGAACCCGACGATGCCGAGCGCCAGGAAGTTGAGCGGCCAGATGATCCCGAACACCACGTCGGGCGGCTGGAACCACGGCTTCCGGAGACCGGCGTACCAGCCCGGGTCCTGTGAGACCCACACCGTCGATAAGGCGGCATAGGCCACCACGACGAGCAGCCAGACGACGGTCAGCACGGTTCGGCTCATGCTTCATCATGGCGTCGCGACGCCGACGACACGCGGTCGGCGCCCCCGACAGGATTCGAACCTGTGACCGGCGGATTAGAAGGCCGCTGCTCTATCCAGCTGAGCTACGGGGGCTCGGGTCGCACCATTGTGACCGATTGCCCCTTGTCGACCTCACTCGGCATTAGCCGCGCAGCGATGCCATCCAGGCCTCGACGGCGTGGGAGTCGCGGGGGAGAGCGGCGGAGAGGTTTCTGGATCCGTCGGCGGTGACCACGATGTCGTCCTCTATCCGGATCCCGATGCCGCGCAGCTCCTCCGGGACGAGCAGGTCGTCGGTCTGGAAGTAGAGCCCGGGCTCGACGGTCAACACCATCCCCTCGGTGAGGTCACCCTTGGGGTAGATGTCGTGCGAGGCACGGCCGCAGTCGTGGACGTCCATGCCGAGCATGTGCGAGGTGCCGTGGAGAGTCCAGCGGGCGTAGACCTTCGACTGCGGGTCGAGCGCCTCGGCCGCCGACACCGGGAGCAGCCCCATCGACTCCAAGCCCTGTGCGAGCACCTCCATCGCGGCGTGGTGGGCGGCCAGGAACGCGGCTCCGGGCCGGACCGCCTCAATGCCGGCCTGCTGGGCCGCGAGCACGAGGTCATAGAGCTCGCGCTGCAGCGGGGTGAAGGTCCCCGAGACGGGAAGCGTCCGGGTGACATCGGCCGTGTAGAGCTCGCGCCCTTCGACTCCCATGTCGAGCAACACCAGCTCGCCGGGCCTGATCGGTCCGGTGTTGTCGGTCCAGTGCAGGGTCGTGGCGTGCGATCCACCGCCCACGATGGAGTCGTAGCCGATGTCGTTGCCCATCGCCCGAGCGCGGCGGAAGAAGGTGCCCTCGATCCAGCGCTCGCCGAACTCCAGCACGCGGTCCCACTCCCGGACCGAGTCCTCGAACCCGAGGGTGGTGATGTCGCACGCCTCCTGCAGTTGAGCGATCTCCCACTCGTCCTTCACCAGCCGCAACTCCGACGTCACCCGGGCGAGCTCGTCGTCGTGGGAGGCGTCGGGAGCCACGAGCGCGTCCACCCGCTGATCCACGCCGCGATGCACCCGCACCTTGCTCGCGCCGTTGTCGGCCGCGAGCGCCCCCTCGAGCTCGTCGAGATGGCGAACCGGCAGACCGAGTGAGTCCGAGATCTCCTTCAACGACGGGCGCCGACCGGCCCACAATTCGCCGTACTGCCGATCCCGGAAGAACTCATCGGTCTCGCGCGAGGAGCGCGGGCGAGCGAAGAGCACCGCCTCGCCGTCCGGCTCGATCACGAGCACGGCATCGGAGGTCTGGTTGCCGGTCAGGTGGGTGTGCGCGGTGTCGGCGCGGAAGCGATAGTCGGTGTCGTTGGCGCGCACCTTGAAGCCACCGGCGGGCAGCACCAGCCGCTCGTTGGGAAACGCCTCGACCAGCCGTGCGCGGCGCTGCGCGGCATACTCCGTGACCGGGTGCGGGGGGAGGGCGAGTTCGCGTTCGCCCCAGCCGGTGCGCATGAACTTCTGATAGGCCTCCGGCACTGCCGGATCGTGGGACTCGGTGGCGATGTCGGGCTCATCATTCACCCGATCCACTGTAGCCGCGCGTCAGGAGGAGCGGACGACTCGGCGACGCCCGGCTCACCGTTCGGGAGCGGAGGAGACGTGCTCAGTTAGGCTTCCTACCATGCAGACCGGCCCGAGGAACAACGCGCGCTTCACGCTCGTCGTGACCGCGTTGGTGTTGCTCGGAGCCATCCCGATGCTGCTGGTGATCGCTCTGTCGGGAGCGCCCTCGATCCTGCTGCTCGCGACCACTCTCGCGGCGATCCCGGTGCCGTTCCTGGTCGCGAGCTTCTTGTGGCTGGACCGCTACGAACCCGAACCGCGCAGTCTGCTGGTGGGGGGCCTGGCCTGGGGATGTTTCGCCGCGACCGCCGGCGCCCTGGTGTTGCAGGGTCTCGGAGGCTACTTCGGCGGACTGTCCGATGCGCAGTCGCTGGCATGGGCTGCTCCCGTTACCGAAGAGGCGACCAAAGGTTTCTATCTCCTGTTGCTGTTGTGGTGGCGGCGTCACGAGCTCGACGGCATCCTCGACGGCGTGGTCTATGCCGGCATGGTCGGCATCGGGTTCGCCTTCGCCGAGAACATCCTCTATCTCGCCGCGGCCTACAACGGCACCGATGGGCTCGGTCCGGGAGGTACCGAGGCGCTGACCGCGACTTTCGTGATGCGCTGCCTCGTCAGTCCCTTCGCCCACCCGATGTTCACGGCGTTCATCGGGATCGGCGTGGGGGTCGCGACCTCCACTCGCTCGACGTGGCTGCGGTGGGCCGCGCCGCCGTTGGGTTACCTCCTCGCGGTAGCCGCCCACGCCGCCTGGAATGGCTCGACCCTGTATGGCGCGAGCGGCTTTCTGCAGACGTACGTCTTCTTGATGGTGCCAGCCTTCGTGGTGCTGATCGCGTTCGCGACGTGGCAGCGTCGGTCGGAGAAGCGGATGCTGGTGCGCGCCCTCGACGATGCGGCGCGGCGCGGTCTCCTGCCGCCAGGCGACATCCTGTGGTTGGCGTCGCTGCAGGGGCGACGGACGAGCCGCAGTTTCGCCCGCGAACAACTCGGGCAGGCGGGCGAGGCGGCCATGCGCGAGTATCACCAAGTAGCCATCGAACTAGGCTTCCTCCATCATCGCTACCTCAGGGGCACCGCCCCGCGCGATGCCGTCGCCCGCGGCAACCATTTCGTGACACGCATGAATGACCTGCGGCCTGGCCTGGTTTTTCCCTATCCGCTGGCCCCGCAGCAATCCGGACAGGCGGTGCGCACACCATGACCGACGAACCCACCCATCCCGACGAGGCGAGGACCACCGTGCCAACAGCGCCATCTGGCGAGACCGCGATCGGCACGGTCGACGGCGTCCCGCCCTTGAGCCCGCCATCGGCTCGCACAGCCGAGCATCCCGACCTGGATCGAGCCGGGCGCGAGAGCACCCAGATGCTGACCGCGTTGGTCCGGCTGCGCAGCGCGTTGCAGAGCGCGGTGCTGCCGCTGGAGATGCCGGGCATCGATGAGCACCGGAAGTCGCGCACCGAGATGGTGGACCAACTCGAGGACTACGTGATCCCGCGGCTGATGACGATCGATGCACCGTTGCTGACCGTCGTCGGCGGATCGACCGGTGCCGGCAAGTCGACCCTGGTCAATTCGTTGGTCGGCTCCGTGGTGACCGAGCCGGGTGTCCTTCGGCCCACCACCCGATCGCCGGTACTGGTCCACCACCCCGACGATGCCAAGTGGTTCGGCCAGGACCGGCTGCTCCCCGACCTCGAGCGGGTCGCTCGTTCCACCAACGACCCCAATGCGCTGCAACTCGTGGTGAGCGACCAGATCCCACAGGGCCTGGCGATTCTCGACGCCCCGGACATCGACTCGGTCGAAGAACGCAACCGCACCTTGGCCGCCCAGTTGCTGGCCGCCGCCGACCTGTGGCTCTTCGTCACCTCCGCGGCCCGGTATGCCGATCAGGTTCCGTGGGACTTCCTGCGTCAGGCCGCCGAGCGTTCGGCGGCGGTCGCGATCGTGTTGGACCGCACGGCCCCCGAGGCGGTCGAGACCGTGTCCAGCCACCTGGCCCGAATGCTGGCCAGCCGCGGCCTGAAGGATTCGCCCCTGTTCACGGTCCACGAGAGCAACCTCGACGACAGCGGGCTGTTGCCGGCGGCGACGGTGGCCGACATCCGCGGGTGGCTCGACTCGCTGGCTGACGATGCCGAGGCCCGCGCCGCCGTCGTCCGGCAGACCCTCGAAGGTGCGATCCGGCGGCTCAGCCAGCGATCGCACCTGATCGCCGACGCGGCCGCGGAGCAGGTGGCCGCCGAGCAACGGCTGCGTGAGGACGTCATCAAGGCCTATGCCGACGCTGTGACCACGGTCGAAGCTGCCTCCGCCGACGGCACCTTGCTGCGCGGCGAAGTGCTCGCGCGCTGGCAGGAGTTCGTCGGCACCGGAGAGTTGCTGCGGTCGCTCGAGACTCGGGTGGGCTGGGTGCGCGATCGGGTCGTCAACGCGATCAAGGGCAAGCCGCAGCAGGCAGAGCGGGTCACGGTCGCGGTCGAGTCGGGCCTGGAGACGCTGATCCTCGAGAACGCCGAGGCCGCCGCCGAGCGGGCCGAAGCGTCGTGGCAGTCGCTGGCGTCGGGGCAAGCGCTGCTCGGGGAGGCGGGAGAGGACCTCGGCAGGGCCTCCCGCGACTTGCGCCGCAACGCAGAACGAGCCGTGCGTGACTGGCAGCACGGCGTGCTCGAGATGGTCCGCACCGAGGGTGCCGACAAGCGATCGACCGCGCGGTTCTTGGCCCTCGGTGTTAACGGCCTGGGCGTCGCGCTGATGATCGTCGTCTTCGCCCACAGTGGCGGCCTTCTCGGCGCTGAGGTCGGGATCGCCGGCGGTTCGGCAGTGCTAGGACAGAAACTCCTGGAGGCGGTCTTCGGCGACCAGGCAGTCCGGACCTTGGCGCAACGTGCCCGCAAGGACCTCAACACGCGGGTCGAGGCGCTGATGGCGAGTGAGCGCGCCCGCTATCTCGACCTTCTCGACAGCCTGCAGATCCAGCAGAGTGGGCCGGACTCCATGCGCGCCGCGGCCCGTCGCGTCGACGACTTGCGCTTCGCGATGGGCAAATCGACGGGGGTTTTGGGCATGGCTACCCCTGACGAGCAGGTCGTGGAGTCCTAGGCTTGACTCCACACCACAATAAGTAAAGCCCGACCATCGGCTAACCTCACCGATTGCCGCTCCGCCAACGCATGCTGACCGACCCCACCGATCCGCAAGGACCTAGATGACCTCTCTGATCGAGGGCGCCAAGAAGATGATCTCCCGAGGCAGCGATACCGCTGCTCGGGTCGAGGGACTTCTGACGGCCGCCGAGGGAGCGCGCGGGCGGCTCGACGCCTCCGTGGTCGACGCCGCGCACGGCGTCGCCGACCGAGCGGCTGGGCGACTGCGGCTCTCCGCCGACCACACGGTAGTGGCTCTGGCCGGCGCCACGGGCTCGGGCAAGTCGTCCACGTTCAACGCTCTCGCCGGGTTGGAGTTGGCGTCGGTGGGCGTCCGTCGACCCACCACCTCTTGGACGACGGCCTGCGTATGGGGCCGCGACGGCGCCGAGGAACTGCTTGCCTGGCTCGACATCCCGCCTCGTCACCAGGTGACCCGCGACTCCGCGCTCGACTCCGGAGTCCAGGAGCACGCGCTTGACGGGGTGGTGCTGCTCGACCTCCCCGACCACGACTCAACCGAGGTGTCGCATCACCTCGAAGTCGATCGCCTCGTCCAACTGGCCGACTTGTTGGTGTGGGTGCTCGATCCACAGAAGTACGCCGACGCGGCTGTCCACGACCGCTATCTCGCACCGCTGGCCAGCCACCAAGAGGTGATGGTGGTCGTGCTGAACCAGATCGACATCGTCGCTCCCGAACGGCGCCAGGGCATGGTCGACGACGTCCGCCGCCTGCTCGCGGCCGACGGCTTGCCCGAGGTACCGGTCTTTCCCGTGTCGGCGCTTCGAGGCGAGGGAGTCGACGCCCTGAAGTCGGAGATCGTCCGGCGCGCAGAAGCCAAGAAGGCGACCAAGGCGAGGATGCGCGCCGACCTCTGCGCCGCTGCCGAGCAGCTTCGGGCCGTGTCGGGTGACGCCGCGCCGCGAGGTTTGTCGGACGAGCGCGTGCGCGCGCTCGACGACGCGTTGGCGGAGGCGGCGGGGGTGCCGACAGTGGTGAAGGCGGTGGCCGACTCGACGCGGATCCGGGCCCGGCGAGCCACCGGTTGGCCGGTCGTCGCCTGGTTTTCCAAGCTGCGCCCCGATCCACTGAAACGGCTCCACCTCGACCTCGGCGAAGCGGGCCGCCAGTTGACCGGCGCCGCTCGCACCTCGTTGCCCGAGCCCACCCAGGTGCAGCGCGCACGGGTGGACACCGAGGTGCGTGCCCTCGCCGAGGACGTTTCGACCGGTCTCACCCGACCGTGGGAAACGGCGATCCGGCGCGCTTCTGTGTCGCGGCTCGACGACCTCGGCGACCACCTCGACAAGGCACTGGCCGGCACCGAACTGGGCGCCGAGAAGATCCCGGCCTGGGCCGGCTTCGTTCGACTGGTGCAGTGGCTGCTGATCGTGACCGCGGTCGCAGGTGCCCTCTGGCTGGGCGGGCTGGCGGTGATGGCGTATCTGCAGATGCCCGAGCCGGTGACGCCGGACTGGCAGGGCTTCCCTATCCCGACCCTGATGCTGATCGGGGGTGTCGCCTTGGGCATCGCCTTGGCGCTGCTGTGTCGTGGGCTGGTGGCACTGACGGCGCGAAGCCGCGCGAGGCAGGCCGACCGGCGTCTGCGGGGGGCGATCAGTGAGGTCTCCGCCGAGGTGATCGTTGCGCCCATCCAGGCCGAGCTCGATGCCTACGAGCGCACCCGGCGTGGGTTGGCGACCGCCCTGAAGTAGCGTTCGCTACGCGGGTGCGCGCACGGGTGACGACGTCCTCCGGCCCCGACCGTGGCTCGTCCCGTTTCGGGCGTTGCGCGCCCTCCCCCTTAGGCTTGACGCATCATGGCTGACTACGTTTTCACACTGCGCAATGTGCGCAAGGCCCACGGCGACAAGGTCGTCCTCGACAACGTCACCCTGTCGTTTCTGCAGGGCGCCAAAATCGGTGTCGTCGGACCCAACGGCACCGGAAAGTCGTCGCTGCTGAAGATCATGGCCGGCCTCGACCATGCCAACAACGGCGACGCGATCCTCGACCCCGACGCCACGGTCGGCATGCTCCAGCAGGAGCCTCCGCTGACCGAAGGCAGGACGGTCCAGGAGAACGTCGAGGAGGCCGTCGCCGGGATCAAGGCCAAGATGGCGCGCCTCGACGACCTGTACATGGCGATGGGTGATCCGGACGCCGACCTCGACAAGGTCAGCGCCGAGGCGGGCCAGTTGCAGACCGAGCTGGAGCACGTCGGCGCGTGGGACCTCGATAGCCGGCTCGACCAGGCCATGGACGCGCTGCGTTGCCCGCCGCCTGAGGTGCTGGTCGACAACCTGTCGGGTGGTGAGCGCCGCAGGGTCGCGCTGTGCAAGCTACTGCTCCAGCAGCCGAGCCTGCTGTTGCTCGACGAGCCCACCAACCACCTCGACGCGGAGTCCGTGCAATGGCTGGAAGGCCACCTCGCGGCCTACCCAGGTGCCGTGCTTGGCGGTCACTCACGACCGGTACTTCCTCGACAACGTGGCGCAGTGGATCCTCGAACTCGACCGGGGCCAGGCGCACCCCTACGAAGGCAACTACTCGACCTATCTGGAGACCAAGAAGGACCGGCTCAAGATCGAGGGCGCCAAAGACGCCAAACGCGCCAAGATGCTCGAGCGCGAGCTGGATTGGGTGCGCTCCAACGCCAAGGCCCGCCAGACCAAGAGCAGGTCCCGTCTGGCGCGGTATGAGGAGATGGCGGCCGAAGCCGACCGGATGCGCAAGATCGACACCTCCGAGATCAACATTCCGGCCGGGCCGCGGCTGGGTGACATCGTGCTGGAAGCCCACAACCTCGACAAGGGCTTCGACGGTCGTCCGTTGATCGACGATCTCTCCTTCACCCTGCCGCGCGCCGGCATCGTCGGAGTGATCGGTCCCAACGGGGTCGGCAAGACCACGCTGTTCCGGATGATCACCGGTCAGGAGAACCCCGACGCCGGTGAACTGAAGGTCGGCACCACGGTCAAGATCTCCTATGTCGACCAGAGTCGCGGCGGCATCGACCCGAACAAGAACGTCTGGGAAGTCGTCTCCGACGGACTCGATTTCATCAAAGTCGCCAACTTCGAGATGAACTCTCGGGCCTATGTCGCCTCCTTCGGTTTCAAGGGGCCCGATCAGCAGAAGAAGGCCGGGGTTCTCTCCGGCGGTGAGCGCAATCGACTGAACTTGGCGTTGACGCTCAAGATGGGCGGCAACCTGCTGCTGCTGGACGAACCCACCAACGACCTCGATGTGGAAACGCTGTCCTCCCTCGAAGACGCATTGTTGGAGTTCCCCGGCTGCGCCGTGGTGACCTCGCACGATCGGTGGTTCCTCGACCGAGTCGTCACCCACATCCTGGCCTGGGAAGGCGACGACCAGAACCCCGCTCGTTGGTTCTGGTTCGAAGGGAACTTCGCGGCCTATGAGGAGAACAAGATCGAGCGGTTGGGCGCCGAGGCAGCGCGCCCGCATCGGGTCACGCATCGCCGACTCACGCGCGACTGATTCCCAGCGGCGAAGCAGGGACTCTTCGATCAGCCGCCGAGGGGCGAGCGGATCTCCATGGCAGGGTGCTTGCCGATCAACTGGTCGGTGACGGTATCCATCACCCGGCCGAGGGCGGCCAGATCGTCGGGATCGACTAGGTCGACCAGGTTCCGGCGCACTCCCATCACGTGGGTCGGGGCTGCTCGTTCGAGGAGCGCCAACCCCTCATCGGTGAGCTCAGCGCGGACTCCTCGGCCATCCTCCGGAGACATTGAGCGCGTCACCAACCCGGACCGCTCCATCCTGGCCACTGTGTGCGTCACCCGGCTGCGGCTGTGGCACAGCGCGTCGGCGAGTTGGGCCATTCGCATCTGCCGGTCCGGGCGCTCGGAGAGGCGGACCATGATGTCGTACTCCGGCATCGACAGCCCGAACTCCCGCTCGAGATCGGTGTTGAGTTGGTCCATCAGCAACGTGGTGCCCATCAGCAGGGCCCGCCACGAACGCTGCTGCGAGGCATCAAGCCAACGCACGGGCTCGTGGGTGGTCATTCGCCGATGATACGTAAAGTAATGTCGCCGCCCGGCGAACCACTCCGCCAGGCCCGCCAATTTGCCCGCAATTTACCGCCGACACGTCACAAATTGCAGCCGAAGCGTCACTTATTGCAGCTGACGCGTCACAAGTTTCGACCGACACGTCGACCCATTTGTGACGGGTGAGCCGCAATTTGTGACGTGTCAGCGAAGGCGTTCGAGGATGAGGGCCATCCCCTGGCCGCCGCCGACGCACATGGTGATCAAGCCGGTGGTCTTGTCATGCCAATCGAGCGAGTTGAGCATGGTGTTCTGCAGGCGGGCACCGGTCATTCCGAAGGGGTGGCCGACCGCGATCGCTCCGCCATTGACGTTGAGCCGATCCAGATCGATGCCGAGGTCCTGGTAGGACGGAACTACCTGGGCCGCGAAGGCTTCGTTGATCTCCACCAGATCGATGTCGTTGATGGACATCCCGGCGAGCGCCAGGGCTCGTTGCGTGGCCTCGACCGGACCAAGGCCCATGATCTCCGGCGATAGCCCGGACACTCCGGTCGCGACGATGCGGGCCAACGGCGTGACGCCGAGTTCGGCGGCCTTGGCGTCGGACATGATCACGACCGCGGCCGCGCCGTCGTTGAGTGGGCAGCAGTTGCCGGCGGTGACCACACCGTCGGGACGGAAGACCGGATCGAGTTGGGAGATCCCCTCGTAGGTGACCCCGGCGCGCGGGCCGTCGTCGGTGGCGGCCACGCTGCCGTCGGGGGCCGTGACCGAGGTGATCTCGCGGGCCCAGAAGCCATCGGCGATCGCCTTCTCGGCGAGGTTCTGCGAGCGAACACCGAACTCGTCGAGTTCGCGACGAGACAGCCCGCGCTGTCGGGCGAGGTTCTCGGCCGTCTGGCCCATCGCGATGTAGGCGTCGGGGAGACTCCCCAAGGACCGGGGGTCGACCCAATCCTGGCCCCCCTTGGCGAGCTCGGCGGTGCGCTCCTGGGCTTCGGCGAACCGCGGGTTCTCCGTGTCTGGCCAGTGGTCGGAGGTGCCCTTGCGGAACCGGGAGACCGTCTCGACGCCGGCAGAGATGAAGACGTCGCCTTCGCCGGCCTTGATCGCGTGGAACGCCATCCGGGTGGTCTGCACCGAGGAAGCGCAGTAGCGCGTCACCGTGGCGGCCGGCACGTCGTCCATGTCGTTGAGCACGTTGACGATACGACCCATGTTGAACCCGGACTCGCCGCCAGGAAGGCCGCAGCCGAGATAGACGTCGTCGACGCTGTGCGGGTCGAGAGCCGGCACCTTGTCCAAGGCCGCACGAACGATCGTGGCGGCCAGATCATCGGGTCGGAAGTCCTTGAGCGATCCCTTGTTGGCCCGGCCGATCGCGGACCGAGCGGCGGCGACGATGACGGCTTCGGGCATGGCGGCAGTCCTCCGGAGGTCCAGGGATCGGTCACCGACACCCTAGCCAGGCGTGGCTTCTGGCAGCATCGGCAGGGTGCGGCATACCTACCGGTGTCCGATGCGCTGGGCAGACCTCGATCTGCTCGGGCATGTCAACAACGTCGTCTACGTCGACTACCTGCAAGAAGCGCGCGTCGACATGATGACCCTGCACGCGCCTGGCTCGCGCGCGCCGGAGATCGGGGAAGGGCTGGTGGTGGTGCGTCATGAGGTGACCTATGCCCATCCGCTCTCGCTGTCGGCCGACCCGGTGACGGTCGAGGCGTGGGTCACGAGCCTGCGCGCGGCCTCCTTCACGATGGCGTATGAGATCTCCGGCCGCGACGACAGCGGCGAACACCAGATCTTCGCCCGGGCCACCACTCTGCTGTCGCCCTACGTCTTCGCCACCGGACGTCCGCGCAGGCTCCGGCCGGACGAGCGGGAGGTACTGGAGCAGTTCGTGGAGCCGGCCGTGACCGAGCCGCGAGGCCGCCTCGGCGACGTGGCGCGCTGTCAGCCGGGCGAGGCGGGGCACTACGCGGCGCAGGTGCGCTTCTCCGACGTGGATGTCTACGGGCACGTCAACAACGTGAAGTACCTCGAATACCTTCAGGAGAGCCGGATCCGGCTACTGGACGCGGTGACCGGCCTCGGCCCGAGTTCGCGCACCACGGTCGTCGCGCAGATCGATGTCGACTACAAGCTGCCGTTGGTGCTGCGGCCGGAACCCTATGACCTCTGGTCGCGCATCGCGCGGGTCGGGCGGACGTCGTTGACGGTGGAGTCGGAGATCTGTGACGGCGACACCGTCTTGGCCCGAGCCCGGGCTGTCGTGGTGTTCTTCGACCCCGACACCGATCGCGCCACCGAGCCCGACGCGGACCTTCGAGCCAGGCTGGTGGCCGCCTCAGGCGTCTGAGCCGGCGGGGTCGTCGAGGGTGTTGACCATGAACAGCGCCGCCTTCTCGACATACTCCCAGAACTGCGCATCCTGCTCGGGGGTGAGCGCTGCGGCGTCGAGCCCGGCGCGGAAGTGGAGCAGCCAGCGCTCGCGAGCGGTGTGGGTGACGGCATAGGGCGCGTGGCGCATCCGCAGTCGTGGATGTCCGCGCCGCTCGGAGTAGGTCGTGGGCCCGCCCCAGTACTGCGCGAGGAAGAGAGTCAGCCGCTCGCGGGCACCGGTCAGATCGGCCTCGGGGTACAGCGGACGCAGGATCTCGTCGGTCGCCACGCCCTCATAGAAGACGTCAACGATGGTGGTCAGTGTGCGCAGGCCACCGATCTCGTCGTAGAAGCTCATGCCTGCCCCTCCACCGCGGCGTCGGGTGCCTCGGTGGTTGCTTCGGCGGGTGCCGGTGCCGCGCGCTGCCAGACCACCCGCTGCGGGAACGGGATCTCGATGCCTTCGTAGTCGAAGCGGCTCTTGATCCGCCCGCGCATCTCGCGCGCCACCCGCCATTGCTCCAGCGGCGCCGTCTTGAGGGTGACTCGCATCGTGACCGCGTCCGCGGCGAGATCTTCGACCCCCCAGACCTCGGGCTCCTCGATGATCACGCCGGTGAAGTCCTCGTCGATCCACAGGTCATGCGCGACCTCCTGCAGCACCGCACGCACGCGGGCCAGATCCTCGCCGTAGCCGACGCCGATGTCGAGCACCGTGCGGGCCCAGTTCTGACTCTGGTTGCCGACCCGCAGGATCTCACCGTTGCGGACATACCAGACGGTCCCGTTGACGTCGCGCAGTCGCGTCACTCGCAGGGACACTGCCTCGACCGTTCCGGAGGCCTCGCCGAGATCGACGACATCGCCGACGCCGTATTGGTCCTCGAAGATCATGAAGACACCGGAGATGAAATCCTTGACCAGGCTCTGGGCGCCGAAACCCAACGCGACACCGACGATGCCGGCGCTGGCGATGATGGGGGCGATGTCGATGTCGACCTCGCTGAGCACCATCACGAACACGACGCCGCCGACCAGCCCCGACACGATGCTCTTCAACAAGGAGCCCATCGCTTGCGCGCGCTGGCTTCGGCGCGCATTCGCCTCGGGCGCCACGATCGGGTGGGCGCTCTCGCCCTGGCCCAGGGTGACCTTGGAGAATGCTCCGCCGAGCACGCCCGTTTCGGCGCGGACCACGAGGCGGCCGATCAGGCGGTGCAGCAGCCACCGGAAGAAGAAGCCGATGACGAGGATGAGGAGGATGCTGGCGGCCTGGGTGAGCACGTGGTCTCTCAGCCATTGCCAGACGTCGTCGGCCGTGAGCGAAGCGAGATACGGGAGGCTGGGGAAATCGACGGCAGGCGGGACGCGCATCGGTGAGACGGGGTGAGGCATATGCCCCAGTATGGCGATCGGTCGGTGAGCCTCCCAATTGGAGCGGCGTCATAGAGCGACGTCGATCAGGTGCGCTCGATCCGGTCCTGCACGCTCCGGCAGGTAACCGATACGCTGACCCCGTGAACAGCCACTCGACTCTCCGCAGCGCAGCAGTTCTCCTGTCCGCGACCGCTGTCATGGCGGCCGCCTCCGCGCCGGCCTACGCCGATGTGCCCGAGGGCTGGAGCGACCCGGAGCCGGTCTCCCTGGTGGCGATGTTGATCGTGATCGTGGTGATTCCGGCGCTCATGTTCGGCGTGATCAGCCTGCTCGCGCTTGCCCCCCAGGCCGCCAAGAAGCGGCGGGAAGCCACCGCCGAGTCGTCGTCGACCGAGCTGGGTGCCGGCACCCAGCCGCCGGCACTGGAGTCATCGAGCGCCGACTGACCGAGCGGCCACCAGATCGAACGCCCGCTTGCACGGGGCTCGTCAGCGAGCGTCGCGTGCCTGTGCGGCCAGGGCCCGGGCCATGTCGGCCCGCGCCTCGCGGATATAGCGCTTGGCCGGGGCGGGAGCGTCCGACTCCTCCAGCCAGGCGTCCACGCGCGCCAGAGTCTCCGGTGAGGCCAGGGCCTTGGGGAAGGCATACTCCAGCACCACGGAGGCCCGGAAGGTGCCGAGGGTGTCCCACACGGTCTCGGCGGCCGTCAGCAGCTTCTCGAGGTAGGGCGTGAGCAACTCGGCCTGCTCGGGGTTCGGGAAGACCACGGCCATACCGCGCTGAGCTTCGTTGGACAGCTCGTCGGTCACCAGCTGCGCCCACGCCTCGGCCTTGGCCTCGGGGGTCGGGCGCGCGGCCCGCGCCGCGGCGGCGTTCTCCTGGCCGGAGATCGTGTTGTCGCGCTCGAGTTCGGTGTCGATGCGGTCGCTCTCGACCCGGCCGGCGCGCGCCAGTCCGGTGAGCAGGGTCCAACGCAGGTCGCTGTCGACCACCAAGCCATCGAGGGAGGCGTGGCCCTCGAGCAGTCCCTCGACGAGGTCGAGTCCGGCCGGTGAGTGTGCCGCTCGGGCCAGCGCTCGTGTGAAGGCGAGCTGGTGGTCCGATCCCGGGGCGGCACCCTCGAGCAGCTCGATCAGGCCGGCTTCCCATTGGGCACGAAGTCCAGCGCGGTTAGTGGGATGGGCGTAGAGACCCAGCGCGGCAGCCGTATAGCCGGGCAGGGCGGTGACGGCGGTCTGGTCGGTCTCGGTGCCGATGCCGCTCAACACCAAGGCAACGAAGTCGGTCGTCGCCATCTCGGCGTCGCGCGTCATGTCCCAGGCCGCGCCCCAGATGAGAGCTCGGGCGAGGGAGTCGTCGATGCTCGCGATGCTGGAGATGGCGGTCGCCAGCGAGCGCTCGTCGAGCCGGATCTTGGCGTAGGTCAGGTCGCCGTCGTTGAGCAGCAAGAGATCGGGCTGCCGCACCCCCACCAGGGCGGGCACCTCGGTCGAGGCGCCTGTCACGTCGAGCTCGACCACGTCGCGGCGGACCAGACGCGCGTCGACGACGTCGTACAAGCCGATGCCGATCCGGTGGCGGCGCAGCGTCGGATACTCCGACGAGGCGGTCTGGCGTACGGTGAAGGACGAGTAGGCGCCGTCGGAGCCGACCTCGAAGTCCGGAGCGAGGGTGTTGACTCCCGAGGTCTGCAGCCACTCCTTGGCCCATGACTGCAGCTCACGCCCGGAGGTGGCTTCGAGCGCCCGCAGCAGGTCCGCGAACTCGGAGTTGCCGAAGGCGTGCTCTGCGAAGTAGGCGCGCAACCCACCCAGGAACTCGTCGATGCCAACCCAGGCGACCAGCTGCTTCAGCGTGGATGCGCCCTTGGCGTAGGTGATGCCGTCGAAGTTGACCTCGACCGCGTGCAGGTCGTAGTTGTCGGCCGCGACCGGGTGAGTCGAGGGCAGTTGGTCTTGGCGGTAGGCCCAGTTCTTGCGCGCGTTGGTGAAGCCGGTCCAGGCCTCGGTGAAGTCGGTGGCCTCTGCCATCGCGTGATGGCTTGCCCACTCGGCGAACGACTCGTTGAGCCAGAGGTCGTCCCACCACCTCATCGTCACCAGATCGCCGAACCACATGTGCGCCATCTCGTGGAGGATGGTGTTGGCTCGCTGTTCGTAGAACATGTGGGTCTGCCGCGACCGCGGAAGGTACTCGTCGCGGAACGTCACGCAGCCGGCGTTCTCCATCGCCCCCATGTTGTATTCGGGCACGTAGAGCTGGTCGTACTTGCCGAACGGATAGGGGTAGTCGAAGGCGGCCTCGAAGAACTCGAACCCCTGTCGCGTCAGCCCGACCAGGGCCTCGCGGTCGAGATGCTCGATCAGTGATTGCCGGCAGTAGTGCCCCAGCTCGATCGTGCCGTGCACGCCGTCGTAGGTGTCGCGGACCTCGTGATACTCGCCGGCGACCAGCGCGGTGATGTAGGTCGACATCGGCTGGGTCGGTTCGAAGCGCCAGATCGCGCGGTCCCCGCCCAGGTCCTCTGGATCGGGAGTGGGGGAGTTGGAGACCACCTTCCAGTGCGCCGGAGCGGTGACGTGGAAGGTGAACACTGACTTGAGATCGGGCTGTTCGAAGGTGGTGTAGACCCGCCGGGCATCGGGCACCTCGAACTGGGAGTACAGGTAGACCTTGCCGTCGGCTGGGTCGACGAACCGGTGCAGACCCTCCCCGGAATGGCTGTAGGGGAGCTCGCAGCCGACGATCAGCTCGTTGTCCTCGGCCAATCCGGTCAACTCGATGCGGTTGTCGCGATAGCTGTCGACGATGTCGAGCGAGGCGCCATTGAGGGTGATCTCGTGGACGGTGGCGCCGTGCAGATCGGCGAACGTCGTCGCGCCGGGGGTGGAGCACGAGAACCGCAAGGTGGTGGTGCTCGTGAACACCTTGTCGCCGACAGTCAGGTCGAGGTCGACGAGGTAGGAGTCGACCGACAGGAGGGAACCGCGGGTGGCGGCCTCCTCCCGTGTGAGGTTGGTTCCAGGCATGAGGGTGATCATGCCACTCCGATTCGTCTGCGACCTCACCGGTTATCTCCCGCGTGGGGGCGCAGACGAATCGGAGTGGAGGCCGGGATTGTGCGGTGAGGCTGGTGACCTGCCGGATCGCGATCGGCAGGCATGTCACCCGTGACGTGACGCTCGCAGCCCCCTAGCCTGGCAGCTGAGGATCGCGTCAGACGCCGTCGGCGTCCAGGGGAGCGATCCGGGCGATCGGAGCGCGACATGGTCAACAGTGACGGCAAAGAACCGGGCTTTCCCGAGCTCTACGGGCGAGACCTGCAGGACTGGGGTGTGCGGCACCTCGATCCTGCCGCCGCCGTTCAGGTCGACGGGATCAGACCCTTGCCCACGCTCTATCTCGGCCGCAGCCTGCTGGTGTCCGTGGGCGGCCTCGACGATGCGCAGGGCAATCTCCGACCGATCGCCGATCGGTACGGCTGGTCGTTGCGGGTGGATGAGTCCTTGCGTCATCGCAGCCAACTCGAGGACCGCGAGATCGGCATCGTCCGGTTGGAGATCAATCGCGGTGAAGGATCCAGTTCCGCTCCTGACGCCTGGGAGCTCCTGCAGGAGGCGAGGCGGATCCTCGGGCGCGAGGCCGTCGCCAACATCGGGCTCGAACACCTGGTGTCGGCCACCGGGATCGCTGGTAACCCGTTCTGGTCGGGCAACCCGTTCTGGTCGGGTAACCCGTTCTGGTCCGGTAACCCGTTCTGGTCCGGTAATCCGTTCTGGTCGGGCAACCCGACCGCGCAGTATGGCGCGCCCGGCACCGGCGGCCGCCAACCGGTTGCCTGGACCGGGCCACGTCCGAGCCGACGAACCGATGAGGAACTCAAGGATGGCGGCTGTGATCGTCCCGTGGTGGCTGTCGTCGACACCGGCTGCGGAGAACACCCGTGGTTCTGGGTCGACGGCCCCGGCGGCGGTCACAGCATCGTCAACCGAGACCTCACACTCGATGGCGTGGACATCGGCTTCCCCAACGCCGGCCCACCTCGCAACCCCGAATACGACGGCGACATCGCCGGCGCCTACGACGGCGTGCTCGACACCATGTCGGGGCATGGCACCTTCATCTGCGGCCTCGTCCACCAGCACTGTCCGGACGCCGACCTGCTCGCCTGGCGGGTGATTCCCTCCGAAGGGATGATCCCCGAGGGCGTGCTCCTCGACGCGTTGGTAGCTATCGCGGAACTCTCGCGTCGCCATGCCGAGGGGATCAAGGGCGGTCACCGCATCGACGTCCTCAATCTGTCGCTCGGCTACTACCACGAGACCCCCGATGACAGTCTGATCGAGCCGACCCTGACGGAGGCGCTGCGCATTCTCGGCGAGTCCGGAACCGCAGTGGTGTGCTCCGCGGGCAACGATGCGACCGATCGGCCGCTCTTCCCCGGGGCCTTCGCTGCCGGCACCCACACGCCCGGCCGGGTGCCGATGGTCTGCGTCGGTGCCCGCAACCCCAACCGCGGCTCGGTGGCACTGTTCAGCAACACCGGCGATTGGGTCACTGTCTACGAGCGCGGGGCGTCCGTCGTGTCGACCATGCCGCCTCTGGTCGGCGGCATCCAGGCGACGGCGAGCACGACAGCGCACGGACACCTTCGGCGCACTATCGACCCGGACGACTTCTGCGCCGAGGCTGATGCCAGGGGCGAGGAGATCGGCGGCTTCGCGGTCTGGAGCGGAACCTCCTTCGCGGCACCGATCGTTGCAGGCAAGGTCGCCGCCCGACTGGTGGGCAGCGACGCTGCCGATCGTGTCGCCGACGGGCAGGAGGCAGTCACGGGCGTGATCGCGGACCTGTCATGATTCCCAGGTGCTGACCGCCGAGCAACTTCAGCGGCGCGGGCGGGAGGCCATCAATCGCGGTCGCTTCGCGGCAGCGCGTCGGTGGTCGTCGTTGGCGTTGGAACGGCAACCCGATGTCGACACCCGGGTGGAGGCCCTCCTGCAACTCGCGATTGTCGCCGCCGAAACCGAGGGGCTGACCCGCGGTCGGGAGTTGTGCGACGAAGCCTCCTCGATCGTTGGCACCAGCGACGTCGTCCGTGGCCACGTGCAGGCGCGACGAGGCTTGTTGGCGATGCGGGCGGGCGACATGCCCGCTGCGCTGGTGGCCTTCCAGGAAGCGCAACCGAAGCTCGCCACTGACCGGGCTGCGCTGGCCGGGATGCTGCTCAATCGCGGCGGCCTGCATCTGCAACTCCACCACCTCGAGGCTGCCATTGCGGACTTCCGGGAAGTGATCGTCATGGTGGGGGACGACGACCCCGTCGAGGCCGCCAAGGCGCTGCACAACTGGGGCTATGCCGAGTTTCTCGCAGGCAATCCGATTCCGGCGCTGCGGATGATGGAGCAAGCGGGGGAGGTGCTGCGGCCCATCTCGCCGATCTGGGCGGCTACCTCCGACTCCGACCGCGCCGAAGTGCTGGCCGCGTGTGGGCTGCACCAAGAGGCCGCGAGCGCCCTCGAGCGCGCCGCCCGGAGCTTCGGTATCCGTCGTTTCCGGCAGCCGCAGGCCGAAGCGGAGTTGGCCCGGGCGCGGATCATGATCGTCGATCAACCGCGCGATGCGGCGGTCGTGGCGCGGCGCGCGGCGCGCCGGTTTCGAGCGTGGGGCAGCCACGACTGGGCGCTTCGGGCCGACGCCGTGGAGTTCGCGGGCCACTCGGCCGCCTCGCGGATCACGCACCCCCAGTTGGCGCAGGCGCGGGAGCTCCACGGAGTACTCGTCGAGCATCGCTTGCGCAATGATGCCCAGCAACTGGCCCTGTATGCCGCTCGCGCCGCCGTCGCGATCGACCCAGCACAGAGCATCGACTGGCTCTCGCTGGCCAAAGTCGGTGCCGCCGCACCGCTCAGCCACCGACTCCTGGCGCGCGAGATCCGCGCTCGCCACGCCGCCGCGCGCGGCCGCCGAGCGGCTGCGCTGAACCATCTGCGGCGCGGGGTCGATGGCCTGCATGAGTGGTTGTCGGACTTCGGTAGTCACGACCTGCAGAGCTCGGCCGTCGGCCACGGAAGAGACCTGACGCGACTGGGGATCCGCCTGGCCATCGCCGACGGACGCCCCGAAGTGGTCTTCGAGTGGGCCGAGCGGGCACGGGTCCTGACCTCGCGGGTGACGCCGGTCAAGGGAGTCGTCGACACCGCAGCCGACCTGACCGAGCTGCGCTCGCAGAGCCCCGAGAATCGCGCGCCGGTGGGGGTGCGCAAGGCAACGGCCAGCCCGCGTGACTCGGGCCAGTTGCAGGCCCGGATCCGTCAGCATGCGTGGTACACCCCTTCCTCGGGCGCGGCCGCCCGCCCGGCCACTCTGGCGGAGGTGCAGGCGACCCTGACGCCTCGTGACGTCCTGGTCTCGTTCTTGGTGGCCGACAGCCAGGTGTATGCCCTCGTCGTCGACGACGCCGAGGCTCAGTTGGTGACCCTCGGTCCCCTCGAGGTCATCACTGCCACGGTTCCGAGCATCTCAGCGGATCTGGAGATGGCGGCCGGTGCCCTGCCCGACTCGCTGCGCGCCGTGGTCGGGCGCAGTCTGGACTCGGCACTGGATCGGTTGGGCGAGATCCTCCTCGGGCCGGTCGCTGCCCGGTTGGCTGGGCGGCGGGTGGTCATCGTTCCCGCGGCCCGGCTGGGCTCGGTGCCGTGGACACTGCTTCCCAGTCTGCGCGGCCGGCCCGTCACGGTGGCGCGATCGGCGACGCACTGGCGTTCCCTGCAGACCGCTCCGTTCGAACTGGAGCGAGTGGGCTTCGTGCGCGGCCCACGGCTGCCCCATGCCGCGGAGGAGATCGAGCGGGCATCGCTGGCCTGGACGGGTGCGGAGGTCGATCTCGAAGCCACGGCCGTTCGGACGGCGGCGCTGGCCGAGAGCGTCGATGTGTTGCACATCGCCGCTCACGGTCGTCACCTCGGGGACAGCCCGATGTTCTCCGGCGTCGAACTCTTCGACGGCCCCTGGTTCGGCTACGACATCGACCAGCTCGCCCACCTCCCGGCCGTCGTCGTGCTGTCCGCCTGCGAAGTCGGGGCTTCTACCGTCCGGGCCCAGGAGTACCTGATCGGAATGACGACCGCTTGGTTGCACGCCGGTGCTCAGTGCGTCATAGCTTCCCCGGTCGCGGTCAACGACCGCACGGCGGCCGAGATGTTTCCGCTCCTGCACGCCAGCTTGGCGGGGGGCGCCGCACCGGCCGTCGCCCTGGCCGACGCCGCCGCGGCAGTGGATCATCCGGGACCGTTCATCTGCTTCGGCCGAGGTTGGTAGATCGGCCCTGGGCGGGGCTAGCGCGATCGGGTGGCGTACTCCTCGAAGGCGGAAACGACCTCGGCCGACGAGCGGCGAGCTCCGGTCTGCAGGTATTCCATGGCACGCAGTGCGCCCTCGTGCGCCTCCAGGCTGGACCCCGCGACGACATCCTCGACGACCCGGGTGAAGTAGTCGTGTTGGTGGGCGTCGACGAAGGTGTAGTGGACGCACACGTCGGTGTGGCCGCCGATCAGGATGAGGGTGTCGGCGCGTAGCCCTTTGAGGAGGATCTCGAAGTCGGTGCCGAAGAAGCACGAGTAGCGGCGCTTGCGGATGACGTAGTCGTCCTCCTGCAGTCCGAGTGCGGGATCGATGGCGGTGCCGGCCGCGCCCTCGAGCAGATGGACGCCTTCTGCGCCGTCGAGTTCGCGACCGAAGTCGATGAGATCGCCTCGGTGGGCCTCCTGGAAGAAGACCACGGGAACACCGTTGGCGCGTGCGGCAGCGATGAGCGCCGGCGCGCGGTCCATCGCTTCGGCGTAGCCCGGCATGAACGGAATGGCCGATTCGGTGCCCGGAGGTGCTCCGCCTTGGATGTCGATCACCACCAGGACCGGCTGGCCCTCGATCAGTTCGCGAGGGGCGGGGGTGGGAGTAGACACGGGGCCTCCTAAACGTCGTCGTGCAGGCCGGGTACGGCGCGTCTCGTCCGGAGGCGCCGGCGGGCCCGACGTCTGCGCTGAGCCTAGAGCAAACGACGCAGAAGCGCCCCACACGCCCCACACGCCCCAGAAGGGGGCAAAACCGGCACTGGATGGGTGAAATTTCACCCCAATGCGACTGGTTTCCCCGGATATCCGGGGAAACCGGCACCCCCGCCAACGAACCGATTGGTTGCCGCCCCCGGCGGGTACCTAGGATCAGGCGCATGAGCAAAGTCCTCGCTGCCGTCGCCTGGCCGTATGCCAACGGCCCACGTCATATCGGCCATGTGGCCGGTTTCGGCGTGCCCTCCGACGTGTTCAGCCGCTATATGCGGATGGCGGGCCACGACGTGCTCATGGTGTCGGGAACCGACGAGCACGGCACGCCGATCCTGGTCGCGGCCGACCACCTCGGCGTACCGGCCAAGGAACTGGCCGACAAGAACAACGCCGTGATCGTGCAGGACCTCCTCGATCTGGGGCTGTCCTACGACCTGTTCACCCGAACCACCACCGGCAACCACTACAACGTCGTCCAGGAACTCTTCACCGGGGTGTACCGCAACGGCTACATGGTCGAACGCACGGCCCAGTCCGCGATCTCCCCCTCCACCGGGCGCACCCTGCCGGACCGCTACATCGAAGGCACCTGCCCGATCTGTGGGTATGCCGACGCGCGCGGCGATCAGTGCGACAACTGCGGAAACCAGCTCGACCCCACCGACCTGCTCAACCCGCGGTCGAAGATCAACGGCGAGACGCCGGAATTCGTCGAGACCCAGCACTTCTTCCTCGACCTGCCGGCACTGGCCTCGGCCTTGGGGGAGTGGCTCGACGATCGTGAGGCGACTGGTCTGTGGCGCCCCAACGTGATCAAGTTCAGCCAGAACATCCTCAAGGACATCAGGCCGCGTTCGATGACTCGCGACATCGACTGGGGGATCCCGATTCCGCTCGACGGCTGGCGCGACCAGCCCACGAAGCGCCTGTATGTCTGGTTCGACGCCGTCATCGGCTATCTCAGCGCCTCCATCGAGTGGGCACGGCGCACCGGTGACGGCGAGCGCTGGCGCGAGTGGTGGAACCACACCGACGGTGAACAGCCGTTGTCCTACTACTTCATGGGCAAGGACAACATCGTCTTCCACTCCCAGATCTGGCCGGCCGAGTTGCTCGCCTACAACGGCGCCGGCGATCTCGGCGGGACGCCCGGCGAGTTCGGTGTCCTCAACCTGCCGACCGAGGTCGTCTCCAGCGAGTTCCTGACGATGGAGTCCAAGCAGTTGTCGTCGAGTCGGGGTCACGTGATCTACGTCCACGACATGCTGGCCCGCTATCAGCCCGACGCGCTGCGCTACTTCATCTGCGCCGCCGGGCCGGAGACCTCGGACTCCGACTTCACCTGGGCGGAATTCGTGCAGCGCACCAACTCCGAACTCGTCGCCGGCTGGGGCAACCTGGTCAACCGCACCGCCACGATGATCGCCAAGAACTTCGGCGAGATCCCCGCGGCCGGTGCAGTGGAGCCGGTCGACGAAGCGGTCCTGGCCACCGTGCAAGGCGGCTTCGACACGGTCGGCGACCTGATCGGGCGGCACCGGCAGCGGGCGGCGATCGCGGAGGCGATGCGGGTGGTGGGCGAGGTCAACAAGTACGTGACCGCGACCGAGCCCTACAAGCTCAAGGACCCCTCCCAACGCGAGCGCCTGGCCACGGTGTTGCACGTCGCCGCGCAGTGCGTGAGCGACTGCAACACCCTGCTCGCGCCGTTCCTGCCGCACGCCGCCAACAAAGTGCACCTGGTACTCGGCGGCGAGGGCGAATTCATGCCGATGCCCAGGATCGAGCAGGTCGCCGAGCTCGACCCGGACAATGGCGTGGGCCTCGATTTCTATCCCGTGATCACCGGCGACTACACGGCGACACCACGGTGGGAGTCGCGCCCGGTCCAGGTGGGCGCCAAGGTCGACAAGCCGGTCCCGATCTTCACCAAGCTGGATACCTCCGTGGTCGACGAAGAGCTCGCCCGGATGTCCTGACCCGGTCCCCGCGATCAGCGTGGCGGGAGGTCGGCGGTGGCCGCTTCGTAGGCGTCGGCCAGTGCCGGCAGGTCGGCGCGGTGATCGCGGATCCGGCAACCCAACCCGTTGGGCTTCCACGCGATGCCCTCCCTGGCCCAGTGCACCCGCGCCTCCGCGCGCAGGTGCTTGGGAAGATCGCCGGAGGAGTTGGTGATCCGCCACCACGCCACCTGGCCACCCATCAGCCGCATCACGTTGCCGACGTGGCGCGGCCCACACCCCACAAGGTCGGCCAGATCGCCGTAGGCCACCACTCGCCCCGGCGGCACCAACTCGGCGGCCCGCACGATGCGTTCGGCCAGTTCCTCGTCCATTCCACGATTATGGGCCGCTAGTCTCATAGGCATGCCGGAGCAGACCCTCCCAGAGGTGGCCCGTACCCGCACGGCGATGCGCGTTGAGGCTTCGGAGCAGCCACGTGAGGAGGTCGGCGCGGTCCACGACCTCGACGCCGACGGCGTTCCCGTCCGCTTGTACCTGCCCGTCACAGCGCCTGCGGGCCCCCACGATCGACACCATCACGTACCTCCACGGTGGCGGCTTCGTCTACGGCGACCCCGACACTCATGACGCGCACACCCGACGGGTCGTCAACCGCACCGGCCGTGCCGTGCTCTTCGTGCACTACCGCCGGGCGCCTGAGGACCCCTACCCCGCGGCCGTCGACGACGTCGAGACCGCAACCGCCTGGTGGGCCGACCACGCCGCGACGCATCATCTCGATGGCGGACGGCAGTTCCTTCTGGGTGATTCCGCCGGCGCCAACCTCGGCCTCGGCCTGGCGTTCCGGCACCCCGACCGTTATGCCGCCCTGGCGTTGGTCTACCCCTTCTGCGACCCGGCCGGCACCACCTACGACTCCACCGTGGCCGAGCCTGAGCTCAGCGTGGCTGAGTGCCGGTGGTTCTGGGAGCAGTACGCCCCCGACCCCGCACACTGGGCCGAGCCTGACTGCGACCCTCTACGCCACCCGGCGTACGGCGGGCTGCCGCCGACACTGGTCCAGCTCGCCGAGCACGACGTGCTGAGCCCGATCGGGCACCTCGTGGCAGAGCGGCTGATCGAGGCGGGCGTGGCCGCACAAGTGATCACCTACCCCGGCACGCACCACGGATTCTGGCGCCGCTTCGACAACCCGCAGTCCGAGCCCGCCGCCCTCGACCTGGCTCGGTGGCTGACGAACCTGGTGGCCGAGGACGATCCAGGAGGCTGAGCTCAGCCGCGCGAGGAGATCACACCATCGGCGCGCAGTGCCGCCAACAGTCCAGCCCCGTCGGGGGCTCGGACCACCGGGATCTCCAGCCCGTGGTCCCACCCCTCGACAGCGCCCGCGTCGCCCTCAACCTCGTCGGGGCTGTTGCCCGATCGTTCCCCGGGAGTCGAGTGCGCCAACACCTGCTCGGGTGGGGAGAGCTGCCTGATGGCAATGGCGCGCACGTGGTCGGGATGGCTGCGGGCGAAGTCGGCATACAAACTCGGGTCGTGTTGACCGTCGTCGCCGACCAGCACCCAACTGATGGTCGGGAAGTCCTCGGCCAACTGCGCCAGGCAGGCACGCTTGTGCTCTTGGCCGCTGCGGAACCACCCGGTGTGGGTCGGGCCCCAATCGGTCATCAGCAGTGGCCCCGAAGGGAACTTGTAGCGGCTCAGGAAGCGGGTCAGGGTCGGAGCGGTGTTCCACGCGCCGGTGGATACATAGACCGTGGGGGCTTGGGGGTGTCCTGCGCGTAACGCTGCATACAGAGTCGCCATGCCTGGCACCGGGCGGCGGGCTCCCTCGGTGACCACGAAGGTGTGGTACGCCGCCAGCAGGGGTCGGGGCAGGTAGGTGCGGATGACGGTGTCGTCGAGGTCGCTGACGATGCCGAACGTCTCGCGGTCACGGACGATCAGGATCCGGGCCGCGGACTCTGGCCCATCGCCCACACGCAGTCCGATCCGGCGCCATCCAGGGGCCAGCCCGGGATTGGGTAGCCGCGCATCGATGGTCCCTGTGCGCCCGCTGCTCACCGAGTAGCGCTCTTTGCCGATCCGCACCGTCACCTCCACCGAGGGCGCCTCGGCCGTGAAGAAGTTGCGCCAGCCCCGCCGCTCGGTGTGATCGGGTCGCTCGGCGGCCCCGTCCTGTGGCGGACTGAGCAGCACCCGCCCGAGCACCCGGATGAAGTCGGTGCCGCCGTAGCCGCGGTAGCTGACTACGCGCGGCGCCCAGCCCCTTCGGGTCAACACGCCTCCGAAGACCGCATTCCAGGCATCCTCCACGACCATGGCGGGGTGTGGTGTCGGCATGGAGCCATCGTGCCATCCGACTGGAGGCACCGCCGGGGGCTGGCGGAATCGGTCGCTAGCATGCGGGTTATGCGCGTTCATCTGGGCAGCGACCACGCCGGGCTGGAACTCAAGGAGACCCTGACCGGTTGGCTGGTCGACCACGGTCACGAGGTGATCGATCACGGACCCTTCGTCTACGACGCTCTGGACGACTACCCGGTCTTCTGCCTGCGCGCCGCGGCGGGGGTGGTCGCCGACCAGGAGGAGGGGGTCGCGGCGGCCGGCGTTGTGATCGGGGGCTCCGGCAACGGGGAGCAGATGGCCGCCAACAAGGTCGCCGGCGCCCGCGCTGCCCTGGTCTGGTCCGACGAGACGGCCGTTCTCGCTCGGGAGCATAACGACGCCAACGTCATCTCGCTGGGTGGCCGACTGCATCCGATCGACGACCTGTTGCGCTTCGTGGAAGTGTTCTTGGCGACGACTTTCTCCGGCGACGAACGCCACGTCCGCCGGATCGCCCAGTTGGCCGCCTACGAGACCACCGGCGACCTCCCACCACTGCCCGCGTCGGCGGTCGCCGCCGCGCCCGACGCCTGAGCTGCGTCGATGCCCGAGGGGCATACTCTGCGGCGGCTTGCCGACGAACTGACGGCTGTCTACGCAGGGTCGCCGGTCGAGGTGAGCAGTCCGCAAGGACGCTTCACCGCCGAGGCCGCCCTTCTCACCGGCTCCGTGCTGGAGGCGGCGGACTCGGCCGGCAAGCACTTGTTCCTCGACTTCTCCGGTGACCGCGTCGTCCATATCCACCTGGGATTGATCGGCGGATTCGGCATCGGCCTGGGGTTGTCCGAGATCCCACCTGCGGTGGGTCAGGTGCGACTGCGCTTGGCGGCGCGCCAGAGAGATGGTTCCGGCTGGGCCGTCTCCGATCTTCGCGGCGCCACGCGGTGTGACCTGGTGACGCCCGCACGCCAGGCCGACGTGATCGCCGGTCTCGGCCCCGACCCGCTGCGCGCCGTGGCCGAACCGGACCGCGCGTGGCGCCGTATCAGCGCCAGTGACCGATCGATCGGCGACCTGTTGATGGACCAATCGGTGCTCGCCGGCGTCGGCAACGTCTACCGCGCTGAAGTCTTGTTCCGTCACCGGATCCACCCGCTCCGGCCGGGAAGAACGCTGCGTCGGACCCAGTTCCAGGCGCTGTGGGCGGACCTGGTGGCGCTGATGGGTGAGGGAGTGCGGACGGGGCGGATCGACACCGTGCGACCCGAGCACACCCCCGAGGCGATGGGCAGGCCCGCCCGCGCCGACGATCACGGCGGCGAGGTGTATGTCTATCGCCGCAGCGGCCAGTCGTGCCTCGTCTGCGGCGCCACCGTGCGCACGGCAGCACTGGCCGGGCGCAACTCCTTCTGGTGTCCGCGGTGTCAGCCGGTTTTCAGATCGCGTGCCGCTCGGCGCTAAGGTGTCGAGGCTCGTACATCGGAAGGCTCAGCGTGGCGTCGGAGAAGCAATTGCATGACAGCGTCGTCATGCGCGGGTGGCGTGGTTTTTCTCGCCGCCGGTACCGCCCCAGGACGGATACCGCAGTCCTTGCCCTGCTGGTGATCGGCGCCGCCTTCATCACCTATGACCTGGTGCGCTGGCCCGAAGTGATGCCGATCTCGCTGATGGCGCTGCCGATGTTGATCGGCAGCCTGGTGCTACCGCCCCGGCAGATGCCGTGGTTCGTCGTGGCCTGCCTGATCTCGCTGGCGAGCATCGTGATCTTCCGCAACGTCGAGCCCTTCTGGGGTCCAGTGCAGATCGCAGTGGTCTTTGCGATCGGTGTTCTGATCCTGCTGGCGTCGGTACGGCGCAGTGAACTCGGTGTGACCGGGGTCCGCGGTGAGTCGATGCTGATCGACCTTCGCGACCGCATCCAGCGCCAGGGCGTCATCCCTGCGCTCCCCGAGCAGTGGTACGCCGAAGGCGCGCTGCGGTCGGCCGAGGGCACCGCTTTCGCCGGCGACTTCGTGCTCGCAACCCGCACCGGCGACCTGCTGGAGGTGACAGTCGTCGATGTGTCGGGGAAGGGCACCGCCGCCGGAATCCGAGCACTGTTGCTGACCGGCGCCTTCGGTGGGCTGCTCGGGGCGGTTCCTCCCCACGAGTTCCTACCGGCGGCCAATGCCTATCTCCTTCGGCAGGACTGGGACGAAGGGTTTGCCACGGCGGTGCACCTCTCCCTGAATCTGCAGACCGGGGAATTCCAGCTGTGGACCGCCGGCCACCCGCCCGCCGTGCGCCGCAATGCCGGCACCGGCAAGTGGGCGCCGATCGAGACCTCGGGGCCGGTGCTCGGGCTGATCGAGGACGCCGAGTTCACCACCTGCACCGGCATGATGCGCCCGGGCGACGCGATGATGCTCTACACCGACGGCATCGTCGAGACCCGACACCGCGACATCGGCCTGGGGATCGACCGGCTGGTGGGCCAGGCCGAGCGGATGCTCCGCAGCGACTACCAGCATGGCGCGGCCCGGCTGATCGAGCGTTTGGGCTCCGACAGCGACGATCGCGCGCTGTTGCTGCTGCACAGGCGCTGAGCCCGGTGCGTCGCCGGTTGGGGCGGCACGGGCCCCATGTGGCACGATGTTCTCCGCACTGAACCGCGCCTTCGAGGCGGCGTACGCGCCTGCTCGGCGGCGGGGTCGGGGCAGGCGGATGTAGCTCAATGGTAGAGCCCCAGTCTTCCAAACTGGCTACGCGGGTTCGATTCCCGTCATCCGCTCTCAGGCCGTTCGCAGACCCCTGCGGGTCGGCTTGGCGGGGCGTAGCGTAGTGGCTAGCGCGCCTGCTTTGGGAGCAGGAGATCGCAGGTTCGAGTCCTGTCGCCCCGACTCGCTTCACCCCCCATCAATGACGAGGAGATCACCTGTGAAGAGCGCCGTCGAGACCTTGAGCCCGACCCGGGCCAAGCTGACCGTCGAGGTGCCCTTCGAGGAGCTCAAGCCGAGCCTCGACGCGGCCTACCAGTCCATCGCTCAGCAGATCAACGTCCCGGGCTTCCGTCGCGGCAAGGTGCCCCCGATGGTGATCGACCGTCAGGTCGGCCGCGGCGCGGTGTTGCAGCAGGCCGTCAACGACGTCGTGCCCAAGATGTACATCGAGGCGATGCAGGCCAACGATCTTCAGCCGCTGGCGCAGCCGGACATCGAGGTCACCAAGTTCGCCGACAACGAGCCGCTCGAGTTCACCGCCGAGGTCGACGTGCTCCCCCCGTTCGACCTGCCTGACTACCGTGGCGTCGAGGCACAGGTCGACGAGACCGCCGTCACCGACGAGGACGTCGACGCCCAGATCGAGGCGCTTCGCTCGCGCTTCGGCACGCTCAGCGACGTCCAGCGCCCCGCCGCCGACGGCGACTTCGTGGTGATCGACCTGAAGGCCACCCAGAACGACGAGGTCGTCGAGGGCGCCGAGGTCTCCGAAATGTCCTATCAGGTCGGCCGCGGCGGGATGCTCGACGGCCTCGACGAGGCGTTGGCGGGCATGAGTGCCGGCGACGAGAAGACCTTCACCTCCGAGCTCGTGGGCGGTGACCTCGTGGGGGAGGAGGTCGTGGTGGCCGTGGCCGTGAGCAAGGTCCAGGAGCAGGAACTTCCCGAGGTCGATGACGAGTTCGCGCAGTTGGCCTCCGAGTTCGACACCGCCGACGAGCTCCGCGACGACGTCCGGGAGCGGTTGGGCCGCGGCAAGCGGCTCGAGCAGGCCGCCGCCGCGCGCGACGCCGTCCTCGAGGTCCTCCTGGAGCGCAGCGAGATCCCCCTTCCCGACACCCTGGTCGCCGACGAACTCAACGCCCGTCGGCAGAGCATCGAGCAGCAGTTGATGCAGGCCGGCATGACCATGGACTCCTACCTCGAGCAGGAGGAGCAGACGGTCGAGGAGTTCGAAGCCGATCTCGATCGTCGGGTGCGCGACGCCGTGGCCGCTCAGTTCCTGCTCGACGAGATCGCCAAGCGCGAGGAGTTCGGCGTCGATCAGAACGAGCTCACCCAACACATGATCCGGCGGGCCCAGCAGTCCGGCCAGGAGCCCCAGGAGTTCGTCAACCACATGGTCGAGCACAACCACGTGCCCGAAATGGTGCAGGAGATCCTGCGCGGCAAGGCGCTCTCGACCGTCGTCGAGGCAGCGGTCGTGACCGACTCGTCCGGCGCCGTCCTCAACCTCAAGGAGCTCCAGCCCGATGGCTCCATCGGTGCGCCTGCCGAGACCCCGGATGCGGCGGATGACGACGCTGACGTCGCTGGGGCAGCCTCCGAGGACAGCGCGTCGTAGGCGCTCATTCTTGTCTCGCGGACTGTTTCGCGAGGGACGTGTTTCCCAATAGCCTGAAAACCCGATGTATCACGCAACGGGTTGCCCTGTCTTGGGGAGGCAGTGAGCAGGTCGCGGCAGAGCGCGGCCGAGAGGAGACACCAACATGTCCACATCAACATCGAAGAACAACCGAGGTCTTGCCGGCGTCCTGGTCGCGGTGATGGCACTCTGCCTGGCCCTCGGGGGCACCGCTCTCGCTGGGCCGTCGCAGAAGGCGGCGAGCCCCGGGCTGAGCAAGGCCCAGGTGAAGAAGATCGCCAAGAAGGTCGCCAACAAGCAGATCAAGAAGAAGGCGCCCAAGTTGTCGGTCAAGCACGCCGACAGCGCCGACAGCGCCACGACGGCCGCGTCCGCTGCCACTGCGGGCTCCGCGGTGAGCGCCCAGTTCGCCGCGAGCGCCGGCAAGATCGGCGACCTCGAGGTGAAGAAGTTCAGCAAGCAGGTCGTCAACAACGGTGCCGAGATCGCACTGCTGTCGGTCGCCGGCTTCACCATCAAGGCCACCTGCCCGGCCGAGATTCCGAACATGAATGGATCTGCCGACGGCGGCAAGCTGCGCTTCCAGTCGATCTCGGCCGGTGACACCATCGACCAGAACGGCACCAGCAACCTGTCGCTCGCCGGTCTGACCCTGACGTCCGGACAGGACCTGGGCTCGGGCTACGCGGAGTACAGCAACGCAGCCGGCGCCGTGGTCAGCGTCTGGTACGGCTGGCGCAGCGACGGTGGCACCTGCTTCTTCTTCGGCAACGCCATCGGCGGCTGATCAAGGCGCAACGCACCACGAAGCACGCATGAGGACAGGGGTCCGCACCCGGGGGTGCGGGCCCCTGTTCCGTGGTCTGCACCCGGGGGGTGCGGGCCCCTGTTGCGTGGTCTGGCCGGATTGCGCTCGCGGCGAACAGACGGGGTCATCTCGTGGATACGTCGACGCCAGCGGTTAGGGTCGGAGACGTGAACACCACCATGAATGGCGGCGCCGGAATGGCCGCCCTCGACGACCACATCTATCAGCGGCTTCTGCGCGAGCGGATCGTCTTCCTCGGTTCCGAGGTGCGCGACCAGAACGCCAACGCGA
Organism: uncultured Actinomycetota bacterium; assembly: GCA_963781605.1. Taxonomy (GTDB): domain Bacteria; phylum Actinomycetota; class Actinomycetes; order Propionibacteriales; family Nocardioidaceae; genus Nocardioides. Next base: position 503,289 of record CAWAGO010000005.1, on the reverse strand, counting down.
TCTGCGCCCAGCTCCTGCTGCTGTCGGCCGAAGACCCCGAAGCCGACATCTTCTTGCACATCAACTCTCCCGGTGGTTCGGTCGACGCCGGCATGGCGATCTACGACACGATGAACTACATCCCCAACGATGTCGCCACCGTCGGGATGGGGCTGGCGGCCTCCATGGGCCAGTTCCTGCTCTGCGCCGGCACGGCGGGCAAGCGCTACGCCTTGCCGCATGCGCGGATCATGATGCACCAGCCCTCCTCGGGCATGGGGGGATCAGCCTCCGACATCAAGATCCAGGCCCAGCAGTCGCTGCATATCAAGCAGGTGCTGCTCGACCTGATCGCACTGCACACCGGCCAATCACGCGAGCAGGTCGAGGCCGACGCCGACCGCGACCGCTGGTTCACCGCCGACCAGGCGCTCGAATACGGCTTCATCGACCAGGTCATTCGCAGCGCCCGCGAGGCCGCTGACGAGGGCCGCCCGGCACACGCCAAGACGACGGAGAGCAACTGAGATGAACTACTACATCCCGCAGTGGGAAGAGCGCACGTCCTATGGCTTCCGGCGGATCGATCCCTACGGCAAGCTGTTCGAGGATCGGATCATCTTCCTCGGCACGCCGATCTCCGACGACGTTGCCAACGCCGTCATGGCCCAGTTGCTGTGTCTGGAGTCGATGAACCCCGATCAGGACATCTCCATCTACATCAACTCGCCCGGGGGCTCGTTCACCGCGCTCACGGCGATCTACGACACGATGCGCTTCATCAAGGCCGACGTGCAGACGGTGTGCCTGGGACAGGCGGCCTCGGCCGCCGCCATCCTGCTGGCCGCGGGCACGCCCGGCAAGCGTCTCGCGCTGCCGACCAGCCGGATCCTGATCCACCAGCCCTATACCGAGGGCACCTTCGGTCAGACCTCCGACATCGAGATCCAGGCCAACGAGATCCTCCGCATGCGCGAACTGCTCGAACGGATGATCTCCGAGCACAGTGGCAAGTCGATCGAAGAGGTGAGCCACGACATCGAGCGCGACAAGATCCTCACCGCTGAGCAAGCTGTCGAGTACGGCCTCATCGACGCCATCCTCGAGTCACGCAAGGGCACCCCCGCGCTCTCTTCCTGAGCGCGGGCGCGAGCGATGACTCCACACGTGATGTCGGCCCCGCGTCGGGCCACTCTCTCTGGCGGAACCGCCGTGTCTGGCGCCCCACAGGCGTCCGGCACGGGGTACCGTCGCAATGGTGCGCCCGCGGGCGCTCTCGGGACGGCCCGTCTGCCTGCAGTACGAATTGAAGGATGACCAGCAATGGCACGCATAGGTGATGGTGGAGATCTGCTGAAGTGCTCCTTCTGCGGAAAGAGTCAGAAGCAGGTCAAGAAGCTCATCGCGGGTCCGGGCGTCTACATCTGTGACGAGTGCATCGACCTGTGCAACGAGATCATCGAGGAAGAGCTCAGTGAGGGCGGCGAGGTCAGCCTCGAGGAGTTGCCCAAGCCGCGCGAGATCTTCGAGTTCCTCAACGCCTACGTGATCGGCCAGGAGCAGGCCAAGAAGTCGCTGGCGGTCGCGGTCTACAACCACTACAAGCGGGTGCAGGCCGGCGTGCAGACCGGGGTCGGCAAGCACACCAAGGACGAGATCGTCGAGGTCGGCAAGTCCAACATCTTGGTGATCGGCCCCACCGGTTGCGGTAAGACCTATCTCGCGCAGACCCTCGCCCGGATGCTCAACGTGCCCTTTGCGATCGCCGACGCCACGGCGCTGACCGAGGCCGGCTATGTGGGCGAGGATGTCGAGAACATCCTGCTCAAGCTGATCCAGGCGGCCGACTACGACGTCAAGAAGGCCGAGACCGGCATCATCTACATCGACGAGATCGACAAGGTCGCCCGTAAGGCGGAGAACCCCTCGATCACGCGCGATGTGTCAGGTGAAGGCGTGCAGCAAGCGCTCCTGAAGATCCTGGAGGGCACCACCGCCTCGGTGCCCCCGCAGGGCGGACGCAAGCACCCGCATCAGGAGTTCATCCAGATCGACACGACCAACGTCTTGTTCGTGGTCGGCGGCGCGTTCGCGGGGCTGGAGCACATCATCGAGCAACGCGTCGGCAAGAAGACCCTGGGTTTCACAGCCGAGGTGCGCGGTAAGGCCGAGCGCGAGGCCGAGGATCTGCTGGCCCAGGTACGCCCCGAGGATCTGGTCAAGTTCGGCCTGATCCCCGAGTTCATCGGCCGGCTGCCGCTGATCGCTTCGGTCAACAAGCTCGACGAGCCGGCGCTCGTGCAGATCCTCACGGAGCCGCGCAACGCCTTGGTCAAGCAGTACCGCAAGTTGTTCGAGCTCGACGGGGTCGAGTTGGAGTTCACCGACGGCGCCATTGCGGCGATCGCCACCCAGGCTCTGGAGCGCGGCACCGGAGCGCGCGGCCTTCGGGCGATCATCGAAGAGGTGCTGCTGCACGTGATGTACGACGTCCCCAGCCGCGGCGATGTCGCGAAGGTGATCCTGACCGAGGACGTCGTCGTCGACGGCGCCGCCCCCACCCTCATCCCGCGCGAGGCCGAGGCCAAGAAGAAGAAGTCCGCCTGAACTCCGATTCGTCTGCGACTTGACGGGTTGTTTCACGCTGACGACGCGTGGACGAATCGGTGGGTACGGGGCACTCCGGCGGCGATCAGGTCGTCGAGGACGTCGCGGGGCTGCAGTCTGAGTTCGACGGAGGAGCAGCGCAGCACCGTGCTCGTCGATAGGACCACGGCCCGCTCGCGTTTCATGTCCCGCCACCAGTTCTCGACCTCGCGATGGAACGAGCCGTCGATCTCCAACACCACGGTGCGTCCGCCGGCCAGCCGCCACTCGCAGTCGAGGTAGCGGCGGCATCCCTGCTTGTCGACGCGGATCGTCTGGCGATGGGGGCTGGCCAGCCCCCCGGCACGGCACAACCTGCCGAGATCGATTTCTGCGAAGGACTGCGCCCCACCGGCGATGTCGCCGAGGATGAGTGAGAAGAAGTGGCCGTGCCGGAGTTTCCTGATCTGTGGGACCGCGCGCTGGAGTCGATCCACGTCCGTGAGGTTCTGCTGAACGCAGGCGGCCAGCAGCCCCGCACCACGCCGGAGATGGCGGTCGCGTTCGGCGGTCAGCAGGGCGGCGTGCTCGACCCGGAGTCTTGGTGGCCCGCGCAGTTGGTCGTGCTCGACAAGCCAGCGCTCGTACGGCCGGCGCGTCTGATGAAAGAAGTAGCCGGGCAGCGGAGCGACCAGGTCGCCTTTGGGGGTGAGCACATCGATCGTGTCGGTCTCCGACCCAGCGCAAGCCGGCGCGGCGAACGGCGGTGAGGTGCGACAGGGCTGCCCCCTGCCCGGCGTGCAGGACCCCTAGCCACAGCCGCTGTTCGTCGGTGAGGTCACCGGTGTGAAGGACGACGCAGCCACGGGCCGGGCGCTGCCACCGGCCGTAGTCCAACTCGTGGTCGATGTGGGTGTCGGCCCAGCCGAGGGCCCGCAGCTGCCGCCTCGTCACCACCCCGGACTGCACCGCCGCGACCCGTCCGATCCGGTCCAGGCGTTCCCTCCGATTCGTCTGCGACCTCACCGGTTTTTTCGGGCTCGGGCCTGCAGACGAATCGAAGTGGAAGGCGTCGGACATGACTCGATGCTCGCCCCTGAGCCGGGGCTGCGTGCGCCGTCATCCACAGGCTCCGATTCGTCTGCAGTGGCGAGCGAGAAACAACCCGTCAACTCGCAGACGAATCGGAGTTTCAGTCGGCCAGGGTGGCGGCGACGTGGAGTTCGGGGGCGGTGTCGTCGGGGAGGAAGACCAGGTCGCCGGTGATCTTGCCGGCCTTGCGCAGGTCGTCGGCGGCCTCCTCGGCGGCGGCGACGAGGCCGGTGGGGCCGCTGATCTCGACCCGCGACAACTCCGCGCGCATCGAGACCTTCGCCTGCGATTTGGCACCGCGGATCCCGGTCAGCGCCGCGGCAACGGCGTCGATCACGGTGGTGGCCGAGGCCGAGGCCGCGCCGAGGTCGACGGTGGTGGGCCAGGACTGGCGGTGCACCGACCCCTCCTGCCACCACGACCACACTTCTTCGGTGACGTAGGGGACGAACGGCGCAAGCAGTCGCAATTGAACGTGCAAGGCGATCGCCAGGGTCGCTCTGGCGGACTCGGTGGCGGGTGAGCCGGCCTCGGCGTACGCCCGCTCCTTGACCACCTCGAGGTAGTCGTCGCAGAACTCCCAGAAGAACTTCTCGGTCACCTCGAGTGCCGTCGTGTAGTCATAAGCGTCGAAGGCCCGGGTCGCGGTGTCGACCACGAGCGACAGCTTGCCCAACAGGGCACAGTCGACGGGCTCGGAGACGACCGCCGGGGACAGCTCGGTGGCGCCGACACCGCCGAGCACGAACTTGGAGGCGTTGAGCACTTTCATCGCCAGCCGCCGACCCACCTTCATCTGCGACTCGTCGAAGGGCGAGTCGAGCCCGGGCCGGGCGATCGCCGCCCGCCAGCGAACAGCGTCGGCGCCGAAGGAGTCCAGGATCTCGTTCGGCACGACGACGTTGCCCTCGGACTTGCTCATCTTCTTGCGGTCCGGGTCGACAATGAAGCCGGAGACCATCGCGTGCGACCACGGCACGACGCCGTTCTCCAGGTGTGCGCGAACGACCCGCGAGAACAACCAGGTGCGGATGATGTCGTGGGCGTGGGTGCACAGGTCCATCGGGAAGACCCGCTGCCAGAGATCGTCGTCGCTCTCCCACCCGCCCGCGATGTGGGGGGTGAGCGAGGAGGTCGCCCAGGTGTCCATCACGTCGGGATCGCCGATGAACCCGCGGGCCTGGCCGCGCTGGTCCTCGGTGTAGCCGCGGGGTGCATCGGTCGAGGGGTCGACGGGCAGTTCGGCCTCGGTGGGCATCAACGGGTGGGCGTAGTCCGGCTCGCCCTCGTCGTCGAGGGGGTACCAGACGGGGAACGGGATGCCGAAGAACCGCTGTCGGGAGATCAACCAGTCGCCGTTGAGGCCGCCGACCCAGTTGTCATAGCGATGCCGCATGTGGGGCGGGAGCCACTCGATCTCGGCCCCCCGGTCGAGCATCTCGGCGCGCAATCCGGCGTCGCGGCCACCGTTGGTGATGTACCACTGCCGGGTGGCGATGATCTCGAGCGGCTTGTCGCCCTTCTCATAGAAGTTCGTCATCCGCTGAGTGGGGGTTGGGTCACCGTCGAGGTCGCCGGACTCGCGGAGCAGTCCCACGATGGCCTCGCGAGCGCTGAAGGCCGTCTTGCCCGCCATCTCGGCGTAGGCCGTGGCGGCGGGATCGGCTGCCAGCCACTCAGGCGTCTCCCGGTGAAGACGCCCGTCGCGACCGATGACCGTGCGCACCGGCAGATCGAGTTCGCGCCACCACATCACGTCGGTCAGGTCGCCGAAGGTGCAGCACATCGCGATGCCCGCTCCCTTGTCCGGCTCCGCGGCCGGGTGAGCGAGGATCGGAATCTCGACGCCGAAGACCGGTGAGGAGACGGTGCTCCCGAAGAGGGGCTGATAGCGCTCGTCGTCGGGGTGCGCGATCAGCGCCACGACTGCCGGGATCAGCTCAGGTCGGGTGGTCTCGACATAGACGGGGGAGCCTGGCGTGCCGTCGGGCCCGACAGTGGGGTGGAACGCCACGCGATGGTAGGCGCCGGCATACTCCCGCGCCTTGAGTTCGGCTTGGGCGACGGCGGATTGGAAGGTGACGTCCCACAGCGTGGGCGCGTCCTGGAGGTAGGCCTCACCGCGCGCGAAGTTGCGCAGGAAGGCGCGCTGGCTGACCCGCTGCGACTCGGTCCCGATCGTTGTATAGGTCATGTCCCAGTCGACCGACAGGCCCAAGGTGCGCCACAAGCGCTCGAAGACCTGCTCATCCTCTTCGACCAGGGTCTCGCACAAGGCGATGAAGTTGGGTCGGTCGATCGGGACCTGCCGCTTGGCGTCGGGCTTCTCCGGCGGCGTGAAATCGGGATCGTGCGGCAACGAAGGGTCACACCGGACCCCGTAGAAGTTCTGAACCCGGCGCTCGGTCGGCAGGCCGTTGTCGTCCCATCCCATCGGGTAGAACACCGACTTACCTCGCATCCGCTGATAGCGGGCGATCAGGTCGGTGTGGGTGTACGAGAAGACGTGGCCGACATGCAAGCTACCGCTCACGGTCGGCGGCGGAGTGTCGATCGAGTAGATGTTCTCGCGCGGCTGGGTGCGGTCGAAGCGGTAGGTCTGGTCGGCCTTCCACTGGGCGGACCACTTGGCCTCGAGCCCCTCCAGCGTCGGTTTGTCCGGTACGACGACGGCGCGCTGTTCGGCACCGGTCGTGGACGCCTCGGGCAGCTGGATGTCAGTCATGAGGTGAGTTTATGGGCGCGGTCGTGCCGCGCGAAAACGAGTTCCACTCAACCCGTGCGGTCGCGTAGCGTCACGTCATGGAGTTGGAGTTCTATCCCGACCCGGCAGCGTTCCTGGCAGTCGCCGCCGACCACCTTGCGGCCGACCCCGTGCTCGGCACCGTCATGGCGAGCGTCACCGAGCGCACCGCCCGAGACATCGAGCAGGGAATCGACGCCGGCGTCGGCTTTCCCCGCTGGTGGCTCGCGGTGCGCGACGAGGACGGGCAGGTGACGGGTCTCGCCATGCGGAGCGCTCCCTTTGCGCCGCATCCGTTGTATCTGATGGCGATGCCGGAGGCGGCCGCCGCCGAGTTGGGTAGGGCCTTGCGCGCTCGCGGCGAAGCGGTGGTCGGCATCAACGGCGCCCGGCCCGCCGTCGACGCCTGTGCTGCGGCCTATGTCGGGGGGACCGGTCGGCGGGTCGAGGTGGCGCAACACACCCGTCTCTTCGAGCTGGGAACCTTGCAGCCGCCGCCGTTGCCACCGGGCCGGCTGCGGGTCGCGGAACCCGACGACGTCGACCTGGCGCTGGCTTGGTTCGAGGCGTTTCACGATGATGCCGACGCCCAGGCCGGTCGGGCGCCCAGCTCCCATCCGGGACAGTCGGCGGAGGACGAGGCGTCGATGCTGCGCAGGATCGAGCAGGGCCGGGTGTGGTTCTGGGTCGACGAGGCGGGGGAGCGGGTCCATTTCGACCGGCGCCAATCCGCCCTCGTTCGGGGTGGCCCGGATCGGTCCGGTTTACACCCCGGCGCAGCATCGCCGGCGCGGGTATGCGGGTGCCGCGGTGGCCCAGGTGTCGCAAGCGTTACTGGACGAGGGCGCCCGCGTGTGCCTGTTCACCGACCAGGCCAATCCGACCTCGAACCACATCTACACCGAGCTCGGCTTCCGGCCGGTCGTCGACCTGGCCAACCTCGCCATCTCCTGACGTCGCTTCGACCGGACGAGCGGCTCACGGCGATGACGTCGTGGGTGACCGGCGGCGCCTAGACTGGGGACCGATGACTGACACTTCTTCCGCCGCCTCCGCCGAGTCCCCTTCCGACGTCGCGGCGCCCCGACTCGCCCAGACCCTGGCCGAGGCGCAGGACGCCCTGTTGTCACGGTGGCCAGAGACCCGGATGGAACCCTCACTCGACCGGATCCGTGCCTTCACCGAACTCCTCGGCGACCCCCAGCGAGCCTTCCGCACGATCCATCTCACCGGCACCAACGGCAAGACCTCGACGGCTCGCATGATCGAGACACTCCTGCGGGCCCTCGACCTCCGCACCGGTCGCTTCACGAGCCCGCACCTGGAGAAGATCAGCGAGCGGATCGTGATCGACGGTGAGCCGCTGAGCGACGACGAGTTCGTTGCGGCGTTCAACGAAGTGGCGCCCTACACCCATCTGGTTGACGCCAGCCAGCCGTTCCCGTTGTCGTTCTTCGAGACCGTGGTGGGCATGGCCTACGCCGCCTTCGCCGACGCCCCAGTCGACGTGGCCGTCGTCGAGGTGGGCCTCGGGGGCGCATGGGACGCCACCAACGTCATCGACGCTGACGTCGCTGTCGTGCTGCCGATCGGCCTCGACCATGCGCAGTATCTCGGTGACGATGTGGTCGCGATCGCCGTGGAGAAATCGGGGATCATCAAGGCGGGATCGACGGCAGTTCTCGCCGAACAGACGCCCGAGGTCGCTCCGGTGCTGCTGGCCCGCGCCACCGCTGTCGAGGCGCCGACCCAGCGCGAGGGTCTCGAATTCGGAGTGGTCTCGCGGGTGCCCGCCGTGGGCGGCCAGATGCTGTCGCTACAGGGGCTCCGTGCCCGCTACGACGACGTCTTCCTGCCGCTCTACGGCGCTCACCAAGCCCAGAACGCGGCGGTCGCTCTGGCCGCCGTCGAGGCGCTGCTCGGTGACCGACCGTTGGCTGAGGACATCGTGAGGTCGGCCTTCGCCGACGCCACGTCGCCCGGCCGGTTGGAGATCGTGCGGCGCAGCCCGACCGTCGTGCTCGACGCCGCGCACAACCCGCATGGCGCCGAGGCGGCGGCTGCCGCGCTCGACGACTCGTTCCGCTTCGCTCCCCTGATCGGCGTGATGGGCGTCATGGGCGACAAGGATGTGGACGGCGTGCTGGGGGCGTTCGAGCCGCACCTTGCGCATCTGATCTGCACCCAGAACTCGTTCGACCGCTGCCTGCCCGCCGCCGCTCTCGCCGCTCGAGCGGTGGAGATCTTCGGTGAGGACCGGGTGACCGTGATCCCCCGGCTGGAGGACGCGATCGATGCCGCCGCGGCCCTGGCCGAGGCGGGTGAGGCGCTCGGTGAACCACTCGGCTCCGGCGCGGTGTTGGTCACTGGGTCGGTGATCACGGTCGGCGAGGCCAGGACTCTCCTGGGCGGCCACCGGTGAGCGGGCCCGCCGCCGGTCGATCACCTCGTCGCGGCATGTGCGCCGCCGTGCTGAGCTTCGAAGCGATCACCCTCGGGCTCACCACCCCCGTGATGATCGCCGTCGAAGGCGTCTCGACGACCGCGGCGCTCGGCGCCGGCCTCGGCCTGGCGGTGGCGTGCCTCGTGGTGGCCGGTCTGCTCCGCGGCGAGTGGGCCTATGGGCTCGGCTGGGCGATCCAGGTGGCCGCGATCGGGTTGGGCTTCGTGGTGCCCCTGATGTTCGTGCTGGGCGCGATCTTCGCCTTGCTGTGGGGGGCGGCTTACTTCTTGGGTCGCAAGATCGAGCGGGAGCGGGCCGCGGCCTACGCCGTCGCCACCGGCGCGGAATGACCCACGCCGTCGGACAGCGTGAATCGCGCGCCGAGCAGATAGGCGAAGACGTCGTCGATCTCCGCCCAGAACTCCGAGCGCGGGTGCGTGCTGAAGCCCACTGACGAACCGTCGGTGAGGCGGATCCGGTAGCTGACCACCCCGCCCGGTCGGTGCTTCGTGCGCACCGAGGCGATCGAGTTCCAGGGCACGAAGGCAACCCCGGCGGAGCGCCGCAGCGCCCCCGGCCCGTCCTGCAGCAGCGGGCGCAGGTAGGGCCGCTCCCGATGGAAGTCACGGACGGCCACCGCGCGAGCGAACAGCAACGGTTGAATCGGCAGAACCGCCACCCCGCTGGTGAGCAGGAAGACCGAGCGACCCCAGCCCACCGGGCCGACCCCGGCGAGCACTCGCTCGCGCCCGCGGCGAATCGATTCGACGGGGTCGAGCGAGTCGAGTGCCAGCGGGACTGTGAGAGTCAGGCCCTGCTCGCTGAGCCACAGGGTGAGTTCGTTGCACTTGACGCGATCGCCAGCGCAGGCTTGAGCCAAGCGCCAGGGGTCCACCGGCTGGTCGTCCGGTCCGACTAGACGCGCGGCGCCGCTCCAGCCCACTTGGTGTCGGGCCTTGCCCTGGTGGACCAAGCTGACCGCGATCACGTCGCCGATCAACTTCGCGGCGAAGTGGGTGCGCTCGGCATAGGACCCGCCCTCGACCAACCCATCCACCAAGGCGTGGGCGCGACCCGCCGCGAGCATCTCGATCAAGCCGGCGAGGGTGCCACCGGTCGGGCTGAGGCCACGACCGGAGCTGAGCACATTGGCTGCGCCGTAAGCCGCCTCCGCAAGGCCGGCATCGGCCAGCAACCGCTGCCACGGTGTGGGAGCGAGGTCGAGGCCGGCATACATCGCGTCTTCGAGGGCGGCCACGGTGCCGTCGACGTCGACCAGCAGCGCCAGTGCCAGCACTTCGTCGTCGGTGCGGCCGTCGGCCGGTAGCGCGGCGAGGGCAGCGATCCGCTGGCTCATGCTCGGATGAGTGTCGTAGGGCGTGGGTGCGGTCTCGACAGGATCCGCCTGGAGAGCTTCGAGCTGGGTCTGGCGCTCGGGGTCCTCCAGGAACTGCCAGAAGCCGTCGAAGAGCTCTTCGGGGCGTTGCCCTTGGGCGGTGCCCAGGTCGGCGTAGTGGTGGCAGAAGTAGTTCCAGGCCGAGGACAGCGCCGTCGCGTCGCGCAGCGCCTGGATGGCGACGTCTCGGCCGACCAGCCGGGCCGCGGCCAGGTCGGCCTCCCGCTCCTGCTCACGCAGGACCCGGCGGGTCAGGGTGAAGAACACATGGGCGTAGGCAAGGAAGATCCGACCCAACACCGTGCTCGGCCCCAACCCCGTGATCAGCCGCCGCAGCGACTCTTGGGCTCGATGGGCAACGGCCCCGAAGCGCACGTGGTGGGTGTGATGGGACAGCTCGTGGGCGATGACGGTCACCAATTGCATCCGGGTCAGACCCATCAGCAACGGCATGCCGAGGCTCATCCGGCGCGGGCCGGGCAGCAAGCCGAGCAGGCGGGCGTCTTCGGTGATCGCGGCACGGGCGTCGTGGGTGATCCGGATCTCGTCGGGAGCAATGGCGCCCAGTTGCTCGGCCAGGTGCTGCACCTGCCGCCACAAGTGCGGCTGGGTCTCTTCGGACACGTCGAGACCACTCGCCGCAGCCTCATCCGATGAGCGACCCAGCAGGGCGGACCCGACCGTCATCCCGACGACGCCGCACATCAGTAGGGCGATCGTGAAGACGGCCGGATGACCGGAGCTCCAGGTCACCAGCAACAGCGCGACCAGGAACACGACCAGCAGCAGGGCAAGCGAGTACAGCCCCACCAGCAGCGCGAGCGCGAGAAGCGCTCGCAGGGTGTGCTTCATGGACATGCTCCTGCCTCGACGACGAGCCGATTCTCGTCAATGAAGCGTGAGTTCGTGGCGGAATGCACGAATCTTGTCCCAAGCCAGGGGCGAACGGCGGGTGGCCAGGTCGGCCGGGGCAGTCTAGGACTCGATCGAGCGACAGGGGCGGCGCCGCAGCCGTTGAACGTAGTCGAGTGGTGCCCCTGCAGCCTCGGCCGCCACGGCGAGCACGCCGAGGTAGGACGCCGACGGCAGGCCGCCCTCGTAGGCGTCGAGGACATAGATCCAGGTCAGCAGGTCGCCGCTGAGGGTGCTGGTGCGGACCCGGGTCTTGCGATAGAGGCCGGTGTCGGCGGCCTCCCAGGAGTCGAGGGTGGCCTCGTCCTCTGGGGTGACGTCGTAGATCGCGACGAACACCTGCTCGAGGGGGTCTTCGACGATGGTCGCCAAGGCACCGTCCCAGCCGTGCTCCTCACCGCCGAACGTCAGCCGCCACCCGAGCAGCCAGCCCGTGGTGTGCAGAGGTGAATGGGGGCACCGCTCACTCATCCGGGCCGGGTCGAGATTCGTCCCGTAGGCGGCGTACAGAGTCACCACCTCAGGGTATCCGGTGACCACGTTTCGGCGGCCTGCTTGGGGCCCGCTGGCACGTCGCCCTAGGCTGACCTGCGTGAGCCATTTCAATGTGATCGTCCTTGGTGCTGGTCCCGGTGGATACGTCGCGGCGATTCGTGCCGCTCAATTGGGTCTGTCCGCCGCGGTCGTGGAGGAGAAGTACTGGGGCGGCGTGTGTCTCAACGTCGGCTGCATCCCCTCCAAGGCGCTGCTCAAGAACGCCGAGCTGGCGCATGTGTTGACCCACGAGAAGAAGAAGTTCGGCATCGAGGGCGATGCGACGATGGCGTACGGCGCGACGCATGCCCGCAGCCGTCAGGTGTCGGCCGGCATCGTCAAGGGCGTCCACTTCTTGATGAAGAAGAACAAGATCACCGAGATCGACGGCTGGGGCACCCTCACCGGTGCCGCCGACGGCAAGCAGGGGATCGACGTCAAGAGCGCCGGCGGCGAGGTGACCTCCTACACCTGCGACAACCTGATCATCGCGACCGGAGCGACCACCCGCCTGATCCCCGGCACCCAGCTCAGTGACCGCGTGGTCACCTATGAAGAGCAGATCCTCGACGAGGAACTGCCCGGCTCGATCGTGATCGCCGGCTCCGGCGCGATCGGCGTCGAGTTCGCCTATGTCATGAAGAACTTCGGCGTCGACGTCACCATCGTTGAGTTCCTCGACCGGATGGTGCCGACCGAGGACGAGGACGTCTCCAAGGAACTCTTCAAGCACTACAAGAAGCTCGGCGTCAACGTGATGCTCTCCACCAAGGTCGAGTCGATCGACGACTCCGGCGACAAGGTGACCGTCACCGTTTCCAAGGACGGCGAGACGCAGGTGCTCGAGACCGACAAGGTCCTCCAGGCGATCGGGTTCGCCCCACGACTCGACGGCTACGGCCTCGAGGACATCGGCGTGAAGGTCTCTGATCGCGGCGCTATCGAGATCGACGGCCGCGGACGCACCAATGTCGACGGCGTCTACGCGATCGGCGACGTCACCGGCAAGTTGATGCTCGCCCACGTCGCCGAGGCGATGGGGATCGTGGCCGCCGAGACGATCGCCGACGCGGAGACGATGGAGATCAACTTCACGATGATTCCGCGCGCGACCTACTGCCAGCCGCAGATTGGCTCCTTCGGGCTGTCCGAGGCGCAGGCCAAGGAAGCGGGGCATGACGTCAAGACGTCGACCTTCCCGTTCGCGGCCAACGGCAAGGCCCAGGGGCTCGGCGACGCGGTCGGCTTCGTCAAGGTGGTGGCCGACGCGGAGCACAACGAGATCCTCGGCGCCCACATGATCGGCCCCGACGTCACCGAACTGCTACCGGTGCTCACCCTGGCCCAACAGTGGGACCTCACCGCCGACGAAGTATCCCGCAACGTCTTCGCCCACCCGACGCTCACCGAGTCGGTCAAGGAAGCCGTCCACGGGATCGCCGGCCACATGATCAACTTCTGATCCGGCGCGCTTCCCCGTGAATCGTGTCGTCATCATCGGCGGTGGCCCCGGAGGCTACGAGGCCGCGCTGGTGGCCGCTCAACTCGGCGGCCGGGTCACTGTCGTCGACTCCGACGGCCTGGGTGGCTCGGCGGTGCTGACCGACTGTGTGCCCTCGAAGACGCTGATCGCGACCGCCGAAGTGATGACCGACCTCGCCGCCGCGCACGAACTCGGCGTAGAGATGCGCGGTGGCGATGGTGAGCCGGGCAACCCCGTGTCGCAACTGCGAGTCGACCTGGCTCGGCTCAACGCTCGGGTCAAGAGCCTCGCGACGAGTCAGTCCGATGACATCGCCGAGCGGCTCGACCGCGAAAGTGTTCGCGTCGTGCAAGGTCGCGGGCGGCTCGACGGCCCGTCGACCGTGCTGGCGACGTTGGCCGACGGGTCGGAGGAGCGGATCGAGGCCAACGCCATCCTGCTGGCCACCGGAGCCGCGCCGCGCACCCTGCCGACCGCCCAGCCCGACGGGGAGCGGATTCTCACCTGGGAGCAGGTCTACGACCTCGACGAACTCCCGTCGCATCTGATCGTGGTCGGCTCGGGGGTCACCGGAGCGGAGTTCGCGTCGGCTTACCTGTCTCTCGGCATCGACGTCACCCTGGTCTCCTCACGCGACCATGTGTTGCCCGGTGAGGACGCCGAAGCGGCCAAGGTGCTCGAAGACGTGCTCACCCGGCGGGGAATGAAGGTCTTGTCCCGCTCCCGGATGGAGTCGGTCACCCGCGACGGTGAGGTGGTCACGGTGCGGCTCACCGACGGCCAGGAGGTCAGCGGGTCGCACTGCATCCTCGCGTTGGGCTCGGTGCCCAAGACCGACGACCTCGGCCTCGAATCGGCGGGGGTCAGGGTCGACGACGGCGGCTTCATCAAGGTCGATCGGGTATCCCGCACGTCGGCGATCAACGTGTACGCCGCGGGCGACTGCACCGGCGTCTTCATGCTCGCCTCGGTGGCCGCCATGCAGGGCCGGATCGCGATGTGGCACTTCATGGGCGACGCAGTGGCTCCGCTCGACCTCAAGCGGGTCTCCTCCAACGTCTTCACCTCACCCGAGATCGCCACCGTCGGCTGGAGTCAGCGCGCCATCGACGACGGCGAGATCGAGGCGCGCACCGTGATGCTGCCGCTCGCAGGCAATGCCCGCGCCAAGATGCAGGGTGTCCACGACGGCTTCGTCAAACTGTTCATCCGCCCCGGCACCGGCATCATCGTCGGCGGGGTCGTCGTCGCTCCGCGCGCCTCCGAGTTGATTCACCCGGTCGCGATCGCGGTGTCGGAATCGCTCACCGCCGACCAGCTCGCCCAGGCATTCACGGTCTATCCGTCGATGAGTGGCTCGATCGCCGAGGCCGCCCGCCGCCTCCACCAGGTCGACACCCCCACCCGCTGACGCGTCGTTTGCGCGCTGACGCGTCAGGTTTGCGCGCTGACGCGTCAGGTTTGGGCGCTGACGCGTCAGGTTTGGGCGCTGACGCGTCAGGTTTGGGCGCTGACGCGTCACCTTCTGGGCGCCGACGCGTCAGGTTTGCCGGCGCGACGCGTCACGAACTGTGCGCGACCCGTCACTTCTGGTCCCCTTGCAGCGCCGTCCAGCTCAGAACCCGCCGAAGTCGATTCCGCCGCCATCGAAGAAGCCGTCCCCGCCGCCGCCCACGTCGCCCCCGGCATCGCCGCCAACCGCCGTCGCTTGAGCCGTCGCCATACCCGTCGCCTGAACCGTCAGCGGAGCCCTCGGAGTACGCGTCGCCGTAGCCCCCGGTGTCGAACCCGTCCACCGGCCCCCCGAGCCACATCGGGTTGAGCATGCTCATCACGAAGAAGATCGGCAGGATGTCGGCGTAAGGGCTGTAGTAGCCCATCGCGTAGGGCCGATAGGCCGGCCCGGATTGCCAATAGGGTGTGCTGATCCGACCCTTGCCGACGACGCGAATGTCGGGCTCGGCGCCCTGCTGCACCCGATCGGCATCCGCCGCGCACACCGGAATGTCGCGCGGCTGGCCGCCAGGTGGGGCCCACGAGATGTCGGTGGTCGACGGGCCGTGCTGGGGGTTGAAGAAGCAGGGCGAGCGTCGGGTCGGCAGCGGGTCGTCCGCCTGTCGCGCCCGGACGCACGCCATCGCATAGCGGCCATCCTCGAGCGCTTGCGTCACCGACTGCGCGTCGTCGGGTGCCTCCATCAGGTCCAACCGCGACTTGGCCGTCTCGTAGGAGTTGAGCGCGCGCTGATAGTCCTGGCGCATTGCCTGGTCGAGCGTCGTGGTCATCGTGTCGATGTGCAGGTCTTGGAGCTCCTCGCCGAAGACGGTCACGTCCTCGTCCACGACCCCCTTGACCTCGGCAACGAGTTCACGCTGATTCTCCTCCTTGGCAGCCTTGCTGCGCTGCGAGGTGGTCACCGCGAAGACCATCAAGGCGATACCGATCGCCCCGAATACGACTAACTCCATGACCTGATCTTAGGTCGTTCCGGGGTAGACCGGTTGGTCTTGGCCGGACGAGGCATGATGGGCGAATGTCTGCTCTGCGCTCCCTGGCGGTCGTAGTCGCCGTTGCGGTCGTGGCCGCACCAGCTCCCGCCCTCGCCACAGGCCAGTTGTCCAATGACCAGTCCGACGCCTTCGCGGCGCGCGCGGTCGCCTCGAAGGTGACCATCACGGGCCGGGGCTTCGGGCACGGCCGGGGCCTATCGCAGTACGGCGCTCGCAATGCCGCTCGGCAGGGGCTCGGCGTGGCGCAGATCCTCGATCACTACTACCCCGGAACGACGTCCGAGACCGTAGGTGGCGCGCTGCGGGTGTGGATCTCTCGCGACCGCGGAAAGCATCTGGTGGTGCAGGCGCAGCCGAAGCTCAGACTCAAGGCCAAGCGAATCAAGCGGACGCTGCCCAACAACCGCGCCAACCGGTGGCGGATCACCGGCAAGTCGCCTGACGTGTCGCTGGTGAGCTTTCGCCGTGGTGGTCGCTGGAAGAAGTGGAAGACCGTTCGCGGTACGGCGGAGTTCCGCGCGTCGAGCCCGATCACCCTCATTGCGGGTGGTCGGACGGCCTATCGCGGTGCACTGCGCTCGGTTCCCGCGAACGCAGGGTCCAAGCGGCTCACCGTCAACAAGTTGTCACTGGAGCGCTACCTGCGCGGCGTGGTCGCGCTGGAGATGCCAGCGCTCTGGGAGCCCGCAGCCGTGCAAGCACAAGCCGTCGCCGCCCGGACGTACGCCGCTTCCGAGCGCGCCGCCCACTCCGGCGGGCGTTATCACATCTGCGACACCACCCAATGCCAGGTCTATGGTGGCGCTTCCGCTGAGCACCCCGGGACCGACGCCGCGATCGCGGCGACCGCCAAGTCGATCCGCTCCTTCGCCGGCGAGCCAGCGTTTACGCAATTCTCCGCGAGTAATGGCGGCTGGTCCGCGGCGGGAACGCAGCCCTATCTGGTGGCGAAGAAGGACCCCTACGACACGTGGGGTGGCAACCCCTACAGTTCGTGGACGGTTACCTTTCCGGCTGTCCAGCTCGAGAAGCAGTGGAGCTCGATCGGCTCACTCACCGACGTGCAAGTGGTCAGCCGCGATGGCAACGGCGCCTTCGGTGGCCGCGCTCAGAAGGTGCGCGTCGTCGGTGTCCTCGGTCAGGTCACCATGACCGGCGACGAATTCCGCTCCGCGCTCGCGCTCAGGTCGACGCTTATCGACCCCAGCGTCTCGTAGACCCGCTCTCAGCAGGGTTGTCGGAAGGTGATGGTGGGTAGTCCGGTGGGTCCGGGTCTTTCTTGGTGGGTGTAGTTGGGGTGGTGGATGCGTCGGTGGTGGTGGCCGCAGAGGGGGATGGCGTCGCGGAGGTTGGTGGTGCCGCCTTGGGCCCAGGGATCTCGGTGGTGGAGTTCGGTCCAGGCGTAGGGGCGGTCGCAGCCGTCGGCGGCGCAGGTGGTGTGGCGGGTGGCGAGGGCGAGGGCTTGGGCGTGGGTGAAGAACCGGGCGGTGTGGCCGAGGTCGAGGAGGTGGGATCGGCGGCCGAGGACGGCGGGGAGGAGTCCGGCTTGGCAGGCCATCCGCCGGGCTGTGGAGGAGGAGATCATGTCGCCGGTGTCGACGCCGGCGGCTTTCAGTTTCGTGGCCAGTTGGTCGTGGTGGAGGGTGACGATGATGGTGGCGGCGGTTTTGTGGTGGAGCCGGTCGGTGGGGAGGTGGTCGAGGACCTCGACGAACGCCTGTCCGAGGCGTCGGTCCCAGGCGGGGCCTTCTTGGTCCGGGCAGGGGTGGCCGGCGTGGGCGTGGGTGGCGCCGGGTGTGGCTCGGCGGGGTGAGGCGAGGGTGTGCAGGGTTCGTTGGAGGATCGCTGCGGAGAGGGTGGGGATGGTGAAGTGGCCGGTGGTGGTGCCGTCACCGTTGTCGCGCAACGTGAGCCTGGCGTGGTCCCAGGCGTGGTCTTCCTCGGTGCGGACCAGGTGGTCTTCGTGGGCGTCGACGACCGCCTCGTCGGGTTCGACCCGGGCCAACGCCCGTCGGCCGGCCTTCCTCAACGCGGCGGGGTCCATCAGCTTGGCTTTGTCCACCAGCACCGCTTCGACTTCGGCTCGTTGACCCGGGGTGAGTCCGGTGGGGAGGTGCCGGATGGTGTGGTCGATCACCGCCGCATGGTCACGGGACACGTCGCCGTCACCCAACGCCTGTTGGGTGGCGGGTAGCCGCCGGTCCAGCGCGTCGGCGAGTTTCACCGCACCGGCGGCATCGCGGCCGGTGCTGCGGGTGGTCTGGGCGAGCCAGGCGCCGGTGTCGGTGTGCCCGGTCCTCGTGGCCACCCGCGCCCGCTGAGCGTGCGCGACTAGCTTCAACTCCACAGCCTGCAATCGGCTCACCGCACGGTTCACCTCGCCGATTTGCGTCACCAGTTCGATGTCGGCGCCAGCGACGACGGTGCGAGAGAGCTCGTCGAGGATCCGGTGCAGGTCGTCGACCACGGCCCCCGCCGACCGCGCCGCGGGAGCAACCCGGGCGACGTGGGGACGGAGTTGGGTCGTAGTCATAGACCGATCATACTCGAACACCTGTTCGAACACAAGGGTGTGTCGTGTGAGATTGCATGGCGCCGCAAATCCAGAAACGATTGACGATCCCCAGTCGTGAACGGGGCCCGCGGAAGAATCAACCCGCCCAGTGCTGGCGGAGGAGTGGCGTCGCGCGCGCGTCATCCTGCACGCGGTGACCCACCCCATCGAGGGTCACATGCTGGGCACCCAGTGAGACGAGCGACTGCGCCGTTTCTTCGAAGAGCGGATCCCGGCCGCCCGTGAGGACGAGCGTTCTCGTCGGCAGCCCCCCATCGGATCGGAGCCCGAGGCTCCACGGCGGATGCAACGCCCGAAGGCGGCGGGCGCTTGCTTCGAGTTCGTCGTCGGGCAGGTCGGGCGGCTCGGCGCCCATGCCTTCGGCGAACCGACGCGAGAAGTCCCGAGCGGACACCGAGGAGTCGTCGGCGACCGCCATGACGGGCGCCATCGAGGCGATGTGTTCCTCGACGGCGGGCTTTCCGCGGGCCAAGTCGAAGCAGGCGGGCTCGAACAAGGCCAATGAACGGACCAGCGATGGCTCCCGTTGCGTAGCCAGCACCGCCGCGTTTGCCCCGTAGGAGTGCGCGACGACGTGGCCCCCGCCAACCTCGTGTAGCCAATCCGAAATGCGACCCGCGTCGCTAGCAGCGTCATCGGCCACCCCGACGCGTGGCAGGAAGAACCAGTCAGCCTCTGACTCACCAGCCTGACGCGGCCAAGCATCGGCGCCGGCTTGTCCCGCTCCGTGCACGAACACCACTGCCATCGGACCAAGCATGGCGGGTGTCAGCTTCACCGGTTCGACGCTGTGGCGCACAGTGCGCGGCGGCGTCGAGATCGCGGGGCGGTCAGGACAGCACCAACACCAGATCGCCGCCCTCGACGGCCTGGGTGCCGGGCAGCGCGATTCGCTCGACCACCCCACCCCGTGTAGCGGTGATCGAGGCCTCCATCTTCATCGCCTCGATGGTGGCGACGGTGTCACCGGCAGCAACCTCGTCACCCACGGCCACCCCCACGGTGACGACCCCTTGGAACGGTGCGGCAACGTGCTTGTCATTGCCGACCTCGGCCTTCTCGGTGGCGGCCACCGCAGCCGAGACCGAGCGGTCGCGGACCGCCACCGGCCGTAGTTGACCGTTGACCGTGGTCATCACCGAGCGGACACCCCGCTCGTCGGGGTCACTGACTGCCTGCAGGCCCATCAGCACCCGCACCCCCTCGGACAGGTCGACGCTGTGCTCTTCGCCTTGCTGCATGCCGTAGAGGTAGTCGAGGGTCGGCAGCACCGACAGGTCGCCGTACCGCTCCCGCGCCTCGGCGAACTCCTTGGTCGGCCCCGGGAACAGCAGCCGGTTGAGGGTGCCGCGTCGGTCACTGACCAGGCCGGCCGCCTGCTCGTCGGTCAGCACCTCGGCCGGCTTCTTCCAAGTGCGGCCCGCGAGCGCCTTGGTGCGGAACGGCTCGGGCCAGCCGCCGGGCGGGTCGCCGAGCTCACCGTTGAGGAAGCCGATGACGGAGTCGGGGATGTCGAACTTGCCGGGGTTCTCCGCGAACTCCTCCGGGTCGGCACCCACGGCGACCAGGTGTAGCGCGAGGTCGCCGACTACTTTCGACGACGGCGTCACCTTGACCACGTTGCCGAGGATCGCGTTGGCGGCGGCATACATGTTCTCGATCTGCTCGAACTTCTCGCCGAGGCCGAGCGCGACCGCTTGCTGGCGCAAGTTGGACAGTTGCCCTCCGGGGATCTCGTGCGTGTAGACGCGGCCGGTCGGCGAAGCCAGCCCCGACTCGAAGGGGGCATACACCCGGCGGGTGGCCTCCCAGTAGGGCTCCAGTGCGCAGACCGCTGCCAGCGACAGCCCGGTCTCGCGCTCGGAGTGATCGGTGGCCGATACGAGCGCCGACAAAGCCGGCTGCGACGTGGTGCCTGCCATCGAGGCGCACGCCGCATCGACCGCGTCCACGCCGGAGTCGATCGCCGCCAGCAGGGTGGCCAACTGCCCACCCGGGGTGTCGTGCGTGTGCAGATGCACAGGGAGGTCGAACTCGCGACGCAAGGCCGTCACCAGCGTGCGTGCGGCCGGTGCCCGCAGCAGCCCGGCCATGTCCTTGATCGCGATCACGTGGGCCCCCGCATCGACGATCCGATGCGCCAGAGCGAGGTAGTAGTCGAGGGTGTAGAGCCGCTCGCGCGGGTTGGAGAGGTCGCCGGTGTAGCACAACGCGACCTCGGCGACCGTCGTCCCCGTCGCCCGCACCGCCTCGATCGCCGGTCGCATCTGTTCGACGTCGTTGAGGGCGTCGAAGATCCGGAACACGTCGATCCCGGTGGCCGCGGCCTCCTCGACGAAGGCGTCGGTCACCGCGGTCGGGTAGGGCGTGTAGCCGACCGTGTTGCGCCCGCGGAGCAGCATCTGAATGCAGATGTTCGGCACTGCCTCGCGCACGGCGGCCAGCCGTTCCCAAGGGTCCTCGCTGAGGAAGCGCAGCGCCACGTCATACGTCGCGCCGCCCCAGGCCTCGATCGACCAGAGCTCCGGGGTGGTCCGGGCGACGTGACCGGCGACATTGAGCAGGTCGCGGGTGCGTACCCGGGTGGCCAACAGGCTTTGGTGCGCGTCGCGGAAGGTCGTGTCGGTCACCGCCACCTGGGTCTGCTCTCGGAGCGCCCGCGCGAAAGCTTCGGGGCCCAACGCCAGGAGTTGCTGGCGCGAGCCGTCGGGGGCGGGCACCTCGAGGTCGACCTCGGGCAGTTTGGTGACCGGGTCGACGGTCACGGGTGCGACGCCGTGCGGCCGGTTGACAGTGACGTCGGCCAGGTAGTGGACGAGCTTGGTGGCCCGGTCGGCGCGGCCGCGGGCTGCGAGCAACTCGGGGTGGGTCTCGATGAAGGCGGTGGTGACGCCGCCGCGGACGAAGTCGGGATTCTCCAGCACTGCCTGCAGGAAACTGATGTTGGTGGTCACGCCGTGAATGCGGAACTCCGCCACCGCGCGCCGGGCCCGCTCCACCGCCTTGTCGAAGGTGCGGGCCCGACAGGTCAGCTTCGACAACATCGAGTCGAAGTGGGCGCTGATCTCGGCACCGGTGAACGCCGTACCGCCGTCGATCCGGATGCCTGCCCCGCCGGGGGAGCGGTAGGTCGTGATCTTGCCCGTGTCGGGCCGGAAGCCGTTGGCGGGATCCTCGGTGGTGATCCGGCACTGCAGCGCGTAGCCACGAGTGGCGATCTCGCTCTGGCGCAGCCCGAGGTCCGTCAGCGTCTCGCCGGATGCGATCCGCATCTGCGACTGCACGAGGTCGACGTCGGTGACCTCTTCGGTGACGGTGTGCTCGACCTGGACGCGCGGGTTCATCTCGATGAAGACGTACTTGCCGTGCGGGTCGAGCAGGAACTCGACAGTGCCGGCGTTTCGGTAGCCGATCTGTTTGGCGAACCTGACCGCGTCGGCGCACATCCGCATCCGCAACTCCGGGTCGAGATTCGGTGCCGGCGCGATTTCGACGACCTTCTGATGCCGCCGTTGCACCGAGCAATCCCGCTCAAAGAGATGGATGACGCCGTCGTCCTCGCCGGCACCGGTTCCGTCGGCCAGGATCTGCACCTCGATGTGCCGTGGATCGACGACTGCCTGTTCCACGAAGACGGTGGGGTCGCCGAAGGCGCCCTCGGCCTCGCGCATGCACGTCTCGATCGACTCGCGCAGCCTGTCGGGCGAGTCGACCCGCCGCATCCCGCGCCCACCGCCCCCAGCCACGGCCTTGACGAAGAGTGGGAAGGGCATTGACTGGCACGCCGCCACCAAAGCGTCGGGGTCGGTCGACGGCTCGACGCTGCCCAGAGTCGGCACTCCAGCGGCCTTGGCTGCGGCGATGGCGCGAGCTTTGTTGCCGGTGAGGGTCAGCACCTCGGCGCTGGGGCCGATGAAGGTGATGCCGGCCGCTGCACACGCCTCGGCCAGGGCGGGGTTCTCCGACAGGAAGCCGTAGCCCGGATAGATCGCGTCGGCGCCACACCGCACCGCGACCGCGACGATCGCCTCAGGGTCGAGGTAGGCCTTCACCGGGTGGCCGCGTTCGCCGATCTCATAGGCCTCATCGGCCTTCAGCCGGTGCTCGGACCAGCGATCCTCGTAGGGAAAGATCGCGACGGTCTTGGCGCCGAGTTCGTAGGCGGCGCGCAGCGCGCGGATCGCGATCTCGCCTCGGTTGGCCACCAGCACCTTGGAGAACATGACGATGAATCTAGCGGCCGCTCGCCTCGGTGCGGCCTCGTAGAACGACCACTGAGACACCATTAACACCCCAGCACGCCTCGACCAGCCCTGAGCAGTCGGGGGCCAATCCTCTGGACATGAAGCGGCCGTACTATTCCTGGCGGGGCTGCTACTCGGGCTCGTGGCGGGGTGTACGGACGCAACCGGACCCGTCGCCGACCCTCAGCTGAATGGGTGTGATCCCGCAGGGTTTGGCTCTCGACGGGCGAAGCCTGACCTAGTCAAGGTCGACCCGGGTGTTCTCTCCGCCGGCGTCCCAGGCCGTTGGGGGTTGTAGGAATTCGCGATCAGGGTCGGCCGGATGACCGATGATCCACACCCACCCGAGCCCGATCGCCGCTGGAAGGGCGGCCATCGCGATCCAGACTTCCCACAGGGGGCGGGAACTGCCCGAGTCCAGACCGGCGCCCGGTGCGATGGGCCGACTGCGCGCGAAGGCCACGAACGCATCGCCGACGGGCAGTCGACCGAAGGCATAACGCCGTTCACCGTTCACGGTCAGCGGAAACCCGAGCAGGTCCGCCTCGCGACTCAAGGCGTCGGCCAAGTCGCGGTCTCCGATCCGTCGGGCGGCGGCCAGGGTGACAGCGCTGGCACTGGCGCTGACTTCACGCACCAGCGGGCCAGAGTCGACGTCTCCTGCTCCGATCACACCGACGGGATATTCGCGAACGCCCACCAGGCCCAGCTCGCGCACGACGAACTGATCGGTGAACCTCCGCCACATTCTGGAATCGACGCTCCCGTCCAACGCGCGGTCGATGTCTGGGGTGAACGTCTGGATGACCGATTGCGACGACCCGCGCGCACCCTCCAGGATCGCGCCGGTCGAATCGACCCGGTGCGGGAGGAGCCACGTCTGGGGGTCGAGATGGGCGCGCGTACGCGCTCGCCAAGTGCGAAGGGTGATCAACCACTCGGGCTGGTCCAGCGCGATGGCGGCACGGCTCAATGCCGCCGCAGCGACCACGCTGTCACACGGCCAGAATTGTCCGGGGTAGCTCTCCGCGAAGCCGGTGTCAGAGGCAGCGAGCGCGTCCGCGACGGACTGAGCGCGCCAACCCACGGCATCGGCATCGGCAGCTGAGCCCGTCAACTCGTAGATGTCGACGGCTAGTTGCAGGGTCCACCCTGCGTGGAAGATTCCGTGTTCCGGCGTCATGGCGCCCCCGAAGACGTCGGTCGACCTGGTCGAATCGAGCGCCGTGAGGTGGTCGCGGACCTGCGCGGCATCGATCTCACCATCGGAGTCAGCGTCGGCGCGCACCGTGGTCATGGCTGTCAGCACATGCTGGAAGAAGTAGCCCTCTGGAAAGAGGCGCTGCATCTCCTCCGCGCTCCCCGCCTCGATGGAAGCTTCCAGGAAGGCGGCCTGCTGGTCGAGCTGATCCTGACCAGGTCGGAGGCCGTACGCCGTCCAGGTGACCATCAAAGTGGTCGTCAGGCTCCCGGCGATGATCAACCACGGCAGCAACGTCCGCAGCGTCTTCATGAGGACCATCGTAAGAACCGACGCCACCCTTGGGTTCGCTGCGACAATCGAGGGTGTGACAAGCCGAGCGTCGTCCGTGAGCAAGCGACGACATAGCCGAGCCGACTCGGCCGGGGTGATCATGCTGGTGATGCTCCTGACTGGTTGCACCGGCGCCAGCTCGCAATCGCCGTCAGCCGCCGAGCCCCCCGCTTTGGCGCCGGGGCCTGCCGCTCCGCTGGGCGCGGGTCTCGACTACGTCGCGCTGGGCGACTCCTACAGCGCCGGCCCGCTGGTCGGCACCGTGCGGGCAGACCCCACCGTCTGCGGCCGCTCCACCACGAACTATCCGGCCTATCTTGCCGAGTGGCTGCAGGTAGCGAGCTACCGCGACGTCACCTGCTCGGGCGCGCAGACCCGCGACGTACGGCGGCCGCAGCGGTCCTTCGATCAGGTCGAGGTGCCGGCCCAGGCCGATGCGCTATCCGCCGACACCGATCTGGTGACGATCGGCCTGGGCGGCAACGACTTCGGGATCTTCGGTGCGTTGTCCGGCTGTGCCTCCGACCAGCAAGCCGGCCCGCAGCTCCAAGCCGAGTGCCGGACGCTCTTCGCCGACTCGGAAGCGGCGGCGGCGTTCGTCGCCAAGGCCAAGCGAGTCGAGAGCCGGCTGACCAGGTCGTTGCGAGTGATCGCTCGGCGGGCACCCGACGCGAAGGTCGTGGTGGTGGGCTATCCCCGGCTGATGCCGCCGAGCGGCACCTGCCCGGCGGCCGTCCTCACCCCCGAGGGCGTGAGCTTCGCCAATCAGGTGGCGCGCACCCTGAATGCCTCCCTGAAGGGGGCAGCTGAGAAAACAGGAGCGACTTTCGTCGACCTGACGGGACCGTCGACCGGGCACGACGTCTGCGCAAAAACCGAAGCGTGGATCAACGGACCCGAGGTGAAGATGGGGGAGGCAGCGCCGTTCCATCCCTTCCTGAAAGGGATGCGGGGGGCGGCCACCGCGGTCTTCGAAGACCTAGTCGGTGACCCACCCCCCGGTGGCTCCTCTGCCCAGGCCCGCCCGGACCCCCGCTCGGTGATCCGGAACACCCTGAGCTGACTCCGATTCGTCTGCGTCCGCTAGGCGTAAGGCGACCGGCGAACCCGCAGACGAATCGGAGTGGAGCCTCAGATTCCGTCGTTGCTGCGGTTGTGCGTGCGGGCGAGCAGGCGAGCTGCCTCGTCGCGTCCACCCAGACCGAAGGCCAGGGCCGCGGCGGCTGCCGCTCCGACGACGATCGCGCCGAAGGCCAGCTGCACGATCGAGCTGGCGATGCCCATGAAGGACAGCCCCATCGCGACGAACAGCGCCACCGTGGCATAGAACACGACTCGCGCAGCGGTACCGGCGAAGAGCTTGGCCAGGATGTTCGCGAGGAAGAACCCGGCCGCGATGATCGCTCCACCGAAGAGGACCCGGCCGCCGAGTTCGAGCACAGCCGTCAGGAACCTCGTGATCGCGGGGAAGTTCAGCAATTGAGCCGCCATCACCGCGAAGAACAACACGATCGCCACCTGGGCCACCCGGGTGATGGCCGGGACCGCGCTCTTGCCCTCTTCCAGCACGTCAAGCTCTCGCAGTGCCCGATCGGTACCCAGACCGTCGAGCAGATCGCCGAGGATGCCGGCGCCGAAGCGAGCGATCACCACACCGAGACCGAGCATCAGACCAGCCGCGATGACGTTGGGAATCGCGTTGAAGATCGTCTGCAGCATCTGCGACGCGGGGTCGCTGATCGACGAGATCCCCAGAATCTGCAGGGCGGCGATCGAGACGACGATCATGATCAGGGCGTAGACGATCATGGCCAGCGTGCGGGCGATGTTGGTGTTGCCCGTCAATTCCTCGCCGCCGGCCTGACCGAACCACTTCTGGAACGGAATGGTGGAAAGGGCGGTCTCGATGAGTTGCCGGACGATCTTGGCCAACAACGCTCCGACGATGAAGAGGAAGACCGCGCCGATGATGTTGGGCAGGAAGTTCATCACGCCGTTGAGGAGCTCCTGAATGGGAGCGAGCACCTCGTCGAGGTTGAACACCTGCAACACCGCGATCAGGCCGAACATCCAGATCAACAATGAAGCGATGGTGCCCAGAGACTTGCCGATCGTCTGGCCGTCGCTGCCGGCCCGCTGCAGGGCTGGGATGCTCCGCGTGACTTTCCCGAAGATCCAGATCGCCGCCCGCGCGACGACCCAGGTGATGAGGAGAATGATGAGTGCCATACCGACTTTTCCGGCCATCGAGGCCCAGTCGGTGTCATTCAAAAAGTCTTCCACTTTGCCATCGCCGCTTTCATCGTCGATTGATGGGTCGCTTCGACCATATAACGCCGAACGGGTGAAATCGCCGAGGCGGGGGAGCCCGGAGTGGGCTCGGTCAGTCCTTCAGTTCGCAGATCACGGCGCCGTTGGTAACCGTTGCCCCGACCGCGATCTGGAGACCAGTGACGGTCCCGGACTTGTGCGCCTTGAGTGGCTGCTCCATCTTCATGGCCTCCACCACGACGATGACGTCGCCCTCGGCGACCCGCTGGCCCTCGTCGACGGCGACCTTGACAACCGTGCCTTGCATGGGGGCGGCGACCGCGTCACCGGAAGCCGCGGCGGCTGCCTTCTTGCCGGCAGCACGGCGGGGTTTCTTCGCCCCGGCGGCAACCGCTGCGGTCATTCCGCCTAGACCACCGGGAAGGACCACCTCGAGCCGCCGGCCGCCTACTTCGACGGTGATCCGCTGTCGCTCAGCAGGCTGCTCAGGGTCAGCGGACGCGCCGGCGTACGGCTCAATCTGGTTGTCGAACTCGGTCTCGATCCAGGACGTGTAGATCCCGAACGACCGGCCGTCGCCGATATAGGCCGGATCCTGCACCACCGCTCGGTGGAAGGGAATCACCGTGGGCATGCCGTCGACCTCGAACTCCGCGAGCGCGCGGCGCGAGCGCTCCAACGCCTGAGTGCGGTCGCGCCCGGTAACAATCAGCTTGGCCACCAGCGAGTCGAAGGACCCCGGGATGGTCTCGCCCTCGACATACCCACCGTCGACGCGGACACCCGGTCCGCTCGGAGGCGCCCACGTCGTCAGCGTGCCGGGCGCGGGCATGAAATTACGGCCGCCGTCCTCGGCGTTGATCCGGAACTCGATCGAGTGGCCGGAAACGTCCGGGTCGTCGTAGCCGAGTTCTTCGCCGGCCGCGATCCGGAACATCTCGCGCACCAGGTCGAGGCCGGTCACCTCTTCGGAGACCGGGTGCTCGACCTGGAGTCGGGTGTTGACCTCGAGAAAAGAGATGGTGCCGTCCCGGCCGACCAGGAACTCGCACGTCCCGGCGCCGACGTAGCCGGCTTCGCGCAGGATCGCCTTGGAGGCGTCATACAGACGCTGCACCTGCTCGTCGGTGAGGAACGGCGCGGGCGCCTCTTCGACCAGCTTCTGGTGTCGCCGCTGAAGCGAGCAGTCACGGGTCGAGACCACCACGACGTTGCCGTGCTGGTCGGCGAGGCATTGGGTCTCGACGTGGCGCGGCTGGTCGAGATAGCGCTCGACGAAGCACTCGCCTCGGCCGAACGCTGAGACGGCCTCGCGCACCGCCGATTCGTAGAGGTCGGCGACCTCCGCCATCTCGCGAGCCACCTTGAGGCCACGACCACCACCGCCGAACGCAGCCTTGATGGCGATCGGAAGACCGTTGGCCTCGGCGAACGCGACCACCTCGTCGGAGCCGCTGACCGGGTCCTTGGTGCCAGGCACCAGTGGCGCCCCGACCCGCTCGGCGATATGTCGCGCCTTGACCTTGTCGCCGAGATTCTCGATCGCCTCCGGGGGCGGTCCGATCCAGATCAGGCCCGCGTCGAGCACGGCGCGGGCGAAGTTGGCGTTCTCGGCCAGGAAGCCATAGCCGGGGTGCACCGAGTCGGCGCCCGAGCGGACCGCCACATCGACGATCTTGGCGATGTCGAGATAGGACTCCGCAGGAGTGGCCCCGCCCAGCGAGTGCGCTTCATCCGCCAACCGGACGAAGAGCGCGTCACGGTCGGGGTCGGCGTACACCGCCACGCTGTCGATCCCGGCGTCGCGGCAGGCCCGGACGACCCGCACCGCGATCTCGCCGCGATTGGCGATCAGAACCCGGCGCAGACCGTTGGTCGGACCGGTGGGGGATCCGGCGGTGGCTCGGCTGGGTGCGGTCACGACGTACTCCTGGTGATGCGGTGTCGGCGAGGTCTTGGCGCAGGTTATCGCTCCCTCACCGGAGTGGGCACCGGGTGTGAGAAGTGCCATTCGCGACAGCAGCGCGTGCCAGCGCGTGACAGGCGATGTTCTGGGTCGCCATGGTTGCATGGCTTCCATGGATCCGGTCGAGGAGTTGGTCGCCGCCTTGCCCCCGTCGGTGGTGGTCACGGCGCCAGAGGCGATGGAGAAGTACCGCTTCGACTGGTCGCGAGACGCCTCCGCGGGAATGCCGCTGGCGGTGGTGCGGGTCGAAGAGGCTGCGCAGGTACAGGAGACGATGCGTTGGGCGGCGCGCCACAACATCGGCATCGTGCCGAGGGGGGCCGGGACCGGCCTGTCCGGTGGCTCCACGGCCGTCGACGGCGCCATCGTCCTCAGCCTGGAGCGGATGCGGAGTGTTGAGATCGACCCCGATTGCCAGGTCGCGGTGGTCGAGCCCGGAGCGTTCAATGCGGAGGTGAAAGCCGCGGCCGGCGAGCATGGACTCTGGTACCCGCCCGACCCCTCGTCGTTCGATATCTGCTCGATCGGCGGCAACATCGCGACCAACGCAGGTGGGCTGTGCTGCGTGAAGTACGGGGTCACCACCGACTATGTCTTGGGCCTCGACGTGGTGCTCGCGGACGGCACGCTCGTCAGCCTCGGTGGCAAGCGAATCAAGGATGTTGCAGGCCTGAGCCTGCTGAAGCTGTTCGTCGGCAGCGAGGGGACGCTGGGGATCGTCACCCGGGCGATCCTGCGGTTGGTGCCGCGCCAGGAGCCTGCGGCCACCCTGGTGGCGACCTTCGCCGACGCCGCGTCCGCAGCGACCGCCGTCGTCGAGACGCGGCGGCGGATGCGACCGTCGATGATGGAATTCATGGATGGACCGGCGGTCCGGGCGGTCGAAGAGTTCCGACCGATGGGGCTCGATGTGACGTGTGGAGCGATGCTTGTTGCCCAATCCGACGCTCCTGGCGCGGCGCGGTCGGCCGAGTTGGAGCTGATGCGCGCGGCGTGCGTGGGCGCCGGCGCACGCGACATCTTCATGACCGATGATCCGACCGAAGGCGAACTCTTCGTCGCTGCGCGCCGAGCCTTCTTCCCGGCGATGGAAGCCCAGGGATCTCTGCTGATGGAGGACGTCGGCGTTCCGATTCCGCTGTTGCCCGACCTGCTGATCCGGATCGAGCAGATCGGCGCGAAGTACGCCCTCGCGATCCCGACCGTAGCCCACGCTGGCGACGGCAACACCCACCCCAACATCGTGTACGACGCGGCCGAGTCCGGCTCTCGCGAGCGCGCCCACGCCGCGTTCGTGGAGGTGATGACCGCCGCGATCGAGCTTGGCGGGACGATCACCGGGGAGCACGGCGTCGGCCGCGCCAAGAAGATCGCCCTCCCCGACCAACTCGGCCCCGACGTCATGGCCCTCACCCGGCGGATCAAAGCCGCCCTCGACCCCCACGGCATCCTGAACCCCGGCGCGATCTTGTAGCCGTGCTGTTGGTTTCCCCGGATATCCGGGGAAACCAGCCGCATTGGGGTGAAATTTCACCCCAAAACCGCCAGTTTCGCCCGACTTCAGAGGCGGTTGGGGCTGGTGGGGCGGGGGAGCCGTAGCTGCGCGAGTATGAGCTAGCGCGGCCGGGCTAGCGTGACGGCATGACGAGTCAGCCTCCCCCTTCAGGTGAACCGGGGCCCAACATCCAGATCACCGTGCCCGAAACGATGTCGGGCGGGGTGTGGGCGAACTTCGCGTCGGTCTCGCACTCGCCGTATGAGTTCACGATCGACTTCGCTCGCCTCGACTTCGCGCGTGCCGGCGATGGAGTCACACCGGGGCAGGTGGTGGCGCGGGTGAACCTGTCGCCCTTGATGGTGACCCAGCTACTCGAGGCCCTCGAGAGCAACTGGAGCAAATACGCCGACCGGGCCATGCCCCGCCTCGACGACGGCGCCTGAGCCTCCACCCCGGCCCAACCCCATGCGCCTCATGCGCCACTCGCTGAAGGGAAAACTGGCCGTGTTGGGGTGAAATTTCACCCCAACAGTGCCAGTTTCCCCGGATATCCGGGGAAACCGACCCCTCAGCCCCGCCAGGTTAACAAGCGCTAACCAAACGGGTAGGATGGCGGGATGAGCTTTGAACTGTCGCGAGAGCACGAGGAGTTTCGGCGCAGCGTTCGGGACTTCGCTCAGGCCGAGATCGCGCCGTATGCCGCGCAGTGGGACCGCGACCACCACTTCCCGGTGGACGTCGTGCACAAGATGGGCGACCTCGGGTTGATGGGGCTCACTGCACCGGAGGAGTTCGGCGGTGCCGGGATGAGCGGCGAGGACGGCGGCTTCACCAGCCTCTGTCTCGCTATCGAGGAAGTTGGTCGAGTCGACCAGTCGATGGGGATCACCCTCGAAGCGGCGGTCGGTCTGGGCATCAACCCGATCCTCACCTATGGCACCGAGGAGCAGAAGCAGACGTGGCTCCCGGATCTGGTCGCCGGACGACACCTGGCGGGCTTCGGACTCACCGAGCCCGGCGCCGGGTCCGACGCCGGCGCCACCCGAACCAAGGCGGAGCTCGCCGACGGTCACTGGGTCGTCAACGGCGCCAAGCAGTTCATCACCAACTCCGGCTCCGCGATCACCTCCCTCGTCACGGTCACCGCCCGCACCGGCACCTCGACGACAGCCGACGGCCGCGAGCGCCCCGAGATCTCCGCGATCATCGTGCCCGCCGGCACCGACGGCTTCGTCGCCGAGCCCGCCTACGACAAGCTCGGCTGGCACGCTTCCGACACCCACCCGCTGACGCTCACCGACGTCCGCGTCCCCGAGAGTCATCTGCTCGGAGAGCGCGGTCGCGGCTTCGCGCAGTTCCTGGCCACCCTCGACGACGGTCGGGTGGCCATCTCGGCACTCGCGGTCGGCTGCATCCAAGCGTGCCTCGACGCCTCGGTGGCCTACGCCGGCGATCGGCAGACCTTCGGTGGGCCGATCGGCCGCAAGCAGGGGTTGGCCTTCCAGATCGCCGACCTCCAGGTGATGCTGGATGCCGCGCGGCTGCTGACCTACAAGGCGGCGGCGATGAAGGACGCCATGGACGCCGGCCGCCAGGTGTCGGTCAAGGCGTTCAAACAAGCCGCGTCGGTGGCCAAGCTCTACTCCACCGAGTCTGCGGTATCGGCCACTCGCATCGCGACCCAGGTCTTCGGTGGGTACGGCTTCATGGAGGAGTACCCGGTCACCCGCTTCTATCGCGACGCCAAGGTGCTCGAGATCGGCGAAGGAACCTCCGAGGTGCAGCGGATGCTGATCGCGCGTGGCCTCGGCCTGCCGGTGGAGTAGTCCCACGCGGGGTGGACCCGCCCTCCACCCTCAGACGGAGCCGGACCGGGTCGACGCTCCCTAAGCTGTGATCGTGGTCGCTCAGACGTCGCTCCTCGAACGCGCTCGAAGCACCCTCGGGCTCGACGCCGAGTGGGAGCGTCCGCGCCCCGAGATTTCCTGGCGCGACGGCCATCTCGCGCTGGTCGTCGGCTTCGTCGGTGTGCTGGCGCTGGAGCTGATGCGCAGTGTCGGTGCGCTGGAGTCGGTGTCCGCGCCCGCCTGGGTGCAGGCCGTGGCGGTCGCCAGCGGAGCCCTGCTGCTCGTCGGCCGACGACGTTGGCCGTTGTGGGTCGCCGTCGGCTCCGCGATCCACCTGTTCATCGTGGGCGCCACGATGCCCCCGGTGAGTGGGCAGATCGCCCTGCAGCTCGTGTACTTCGTCGCCCTCTGGTCGGCCGTAGCGTGGGCGCCCGACCGGCGCGCCACGGCGCTGGTCGTCGGCGGGATCGTGCTGTTCATGTTCGCCTGGCTCGCTTGGATCTTCGCCTGGGGCTCGGGGATCCAAGAGACCTTCGGCACGGACGAGCTCCCCGACGAGGGTCTCTTTCCCGCCATCCCCGCCTCCATCGCACTGGTGTTCTTGATCAACGTCGTCTTCTTCGGCGGCGCCATCCTGGCGGGGCAGCTGACCTGGAACTCCGCGCGTCAGCGCGCGGTGCTGGACGCCCAGAGCCGCACCATCCAGACGCAGAGCCAGGATCTGCAGCGTCGCGCGGTGGTCGGCGAGCGACTACGGATCGCCCGCGAGCTGCACGACGTGGTGGCCCACCACGTCTCAGTGATCGGCGTCCAGGCCGCCGCCGCGCGCCGCGTCCTACGCCCGGATCCGGAGGCCGCCGAGACCGCGTTGGCCGAGATCGAGGGCTCCGCGCGCGAAGCCGTCGCACAGATGCGCGGGCTGCTCGGCGCCCTCCGCGACAACGATCGCGGCCCCGCCGCCGAGGGCGGAGGGCATACGCCGGATCGTGCCCCCGCGCCCAGCCTGGCGGACCTGCCTCGCTTGGCCGAGGCCCACGCCACGGCGCTGTTGCGGGTCGACTTCGACCTGGTCGAGGAGCCGGCGTCATCCGCGGCGACGGTGCCGGCCTCAGTAGCGCACTCGGTCTACCGCACGGCGCAGGAGGCGCTGGTCAACGTCACCCGGCACTCCACGGCCGACCGCGCGCTGGTCGTCGTCCGGGTGGACCGGGTCGCGCCAGGGGCGTTCGCCGAGGTCGAGGTGACCGACAACGGACGCCCCCGCATCGGTACCTCCGGCTCCGGGCTGGGTCAGCTCGGCATCCGTGAGCGGGTGGCCTCACACCGCGGCCAGATCGAGATCGGCCCTCGCCTCACCGGCGGCTATCGGGTACGCGCTCGGTTCCCCCTTGCCGACGTGGAGACCGGATGACGCCCTTCCCGGACGACGAGGGCCTGCCCGAGCAGGAGAAACCGCTGCGCGTGCTGCTGGTCGACGACCAGCGGCTGGTGCGCTCCGGCTTCGCCCTGATTCTCTCGGTGGAGACCGATCTGGAGGTGGTGGGCGAGGCGACGAACGGAGCGGAAGCGATCCGCCAGGCACGTTCGTTGCGCCCCGACGTGACCTTGATGGACGTCCAAATGCCCGTCATGGACGGTATCGAGGCCACCCGGCACCTGGTCGCGGAAGACCTTGGCAAGGTGGTCATCCTGACGACCTTCGATCGCGACGACTATCTCTTCGATGCCTTACGGGCCGGCGCCAGCGGCTTTCTGCTGAAGAATGCCGACCCCGACCAGCTCGTCGACGGGGTGCGCGCCGTGGGGCGCGGCCATGCCCTACTCGCCCCGGAGGTGACGGCGCGGGTGATCGAGCAGATGACCAGCACGCCCGCGGTGTCCACCACGGGCGCCACGTCGACCGCGCTGGCGCGACTCACCGATCGAGAGCGTGAGGTGTTGATTCTCATCGGTCGCGGTCTGTCCAACGCCGAGATCGCCGCCCACCTGTTCCTCGGCGAGGCCACGGTCAAGACCCACGTGTCGTCGTGCCTGGCCAAGCTGCACCTACGCGATCGGGTGCAAGCAGTGGTCTTCGTCCACGAGCAGGGCCTCCACCGCGCGGTGGACTGACCCACTCGGTGCGGTCCACCCCGCGGCGGATCCGCCCACGGCGTTCGGCGCCTAGCGTTGGGGGCATGTTGGAACTCGAGCAGGTATCTCGCAGCTTCGGTGATGTGATCGCCGCCGATCGGATCTCCTTCGATGTCCCCGCGGGGCAGGTGACGGGCTTCGTCGGCGGCAACGGCGCCGGCAAGTCGACCACGATGCGGATGATCATGGGCGTCCTGGCGACACAGGGCGGCGACATCCGGTGGAACGGGCGGCCGATCACGACGATGGATCGCCGTTCGTTCGGCTACATGCCCGAGGAGCGGGGGCTCTATCCGAGCCAGCGGGTGATCGACCAGTTGGTCTACCTGGCCCAATTGAAGGGGATGCCGACGGCGGAGGCCCGGGGGGCGGCCCGGGGCCTCCTGGACCGTTTCGGGCTGGGCGAGCGGGCGCGGGACAAGGTGGAAAAGCTCTCGCTGGGCAATCAGCAGCGAGTGCAGATCATCGCCTCGGTGTTGGCCGCGCCCGCCGCGCTGATCCTCGATGAGCCCTTCTCCGGACTCGATCCCGACGCCGTCGATTCGATGGTGGGCCTGCTGCGCGAATACACCAGCCAGGGAGTGCCGGTGCTGTTCTCCAGCCATCAGTTGGACCTCGTCGATCGGATCAGCGACCGCTTGGTGATCCTGGCCGCCGGGCGGGTCGTCGCATCCGGAACCGCCGACGAGTTGCGCGACGTCGACGCTGCACCGCTCCGCTACCGGCTGGTCCTCACCGGCGATGCCGGCTGGGTACGCGACCTGCGCGGCATTCGAGCGGCGGACCTGGAGGGAAACACCGGGGTGGTCGAGGTCGTCGACGAGACGGCCTCGCGGCACCTGCTGGAGGAGGCGGTCCGACGTGGCGGCGTGCTCGAGTTCTCTCCCGTCCGGCCCACGCTGGGCGAGATCTATCGCGAGGTCACACGGTCCGATCAGCGGGCCCAAGAGACCTCTCACATGACAGGAGCGATGGCATGACAACCCAAGGGACGACGCCGTGGGTGCTGGTGATGCGCCGGGAGATCCAAGTCAAGCTGACCGACAAGGCCTTCTTGATCGGAACCTTCGCTTCCGTCGCGATCATCACCGGACTGCTCGGCTACACAGCGTGGGTCGAGAGTCAAACGCAGACTTACACCGTGGCCACCACCGCTGACACCTCCGCGATGGCCGCCCAGGTCGCCGCGCGCGCCCCGCAGCTCGACGATGCCATCGAGGTCGACGTGGTGACCGCCGACGACGCACTCGAGGCCGAAGCCTTGGTCAACGACGAAGAGGCTGACGCCTGGCTGCACCGAGACGAGATCGGGTGGGTGCTGACCAGCCGCGACGGTGTGGACTCCGAGCTCTCGTCGGGAGTGTCGACAATCGTGGGCGACGACGTGATGGGCGCCGCGGCCGAGCGCGCCGGCACGTCGCTGCCGGAGCTGCGCGCCGGTGCAGCCGTTCGTAGCGAGCTCTTGATCGGTGACCCCGATCGCGCCGCGGTCGGCGAGGCGGTCGGCTTCCTGTTCGTGATGTTGTTCTATCTCGCCACGCTGCTCTTCGGTATCCAGCTGGCCAACAGTGTGGTGGAGGAGAAGCAGAGTCGGATCGTCGAGATCATCGCCGCGTCGATCCCGGTCCGGCACCTGCTGGCGGGCAAGGTGATCGGCAACACCGTGATGGCAGTTCTTCAGTTGGTGCTGTTCATGACCGTCGGCCTGCTCGGTGTCTCGTTCTCGCCCTATTCACGGTTCGTGCCGGAGCTGTCCACATCGCTGTTGTGGTTCGCGGTCTTCTTCTTGGCCGGCTTCGTCGCTCTGTCGTGCCTGTGGGCGGTCGCGGGCTCCCTCGCCTCGCGCACCGAGGACCTCCAGCACACGTCCACGCCGTTGACCATGCTCGTGATGGCGATCTTCTTCGGCGGGTTGTTGCTGGAGGGCCGCGCCGCGGTCATCGGCTCGTTCGTGCCTCCACTCTCGGCAGTGCTGATGCCCAAACGGATCGTGGCCGGCACCGTCGACTGGTGGGAGCCGATCATCGCGTTGGGGCTGCTTGCTGCCTTGGCCGCGGTCACCGTGGTCGCGGGCGAGCGCCTCTATCGGCGCTCGTTGCTGCAGACGCAGGGGCGGCTCGGGCTCCGGGAGGCGTGGAGCACGGCAGGGTGACCGGGCGGGGTGCCGGTCCGCTCGGGCCCCGGTCAGGTACCGGGCAGGATCGCCAGCGTGGTTCCGACCACCAGCCAGAAACGTAGGAAGCGACCGACGAAACCGCTCAACAAGAACACCCAGAACGGCGCCCGGATGATGCCGGCGAGCACCGCGATCACGGCGTACGGAGGAAAGCCGACGAAGGCGGAGAAGAACAGCAGGCCGGCGGTGTACCACGGGCGGCCCACCGCCCGTGCGTGCCACTTGGCCATGGCTGCTTTGGCTTTGGGTCGCTCCATGCGGCGGTGCACCCAGGCGAACCGCTCGGTATTGGCGCCCGCCAGGTACCAGATGATCTTGCCGGCCATCTGCCCCACGGCGGCGACGGCTGCCAGCCAGAGCGCAGCGAGCGGGTCGTTGTGAGCGGCCACGGCCAGGATGGCCTCGATGTTGATCAGCGGAAACAAGGCCGACAGAAACGACGAGCCGAGCACGCCGAGGGCGATCACGACGCTGGTCCTTCGAGTGGCCCAGGGCTCGGGTCACCGGGCAGCCGGCCCGCCTGTACCGGTAGGCCGTGGTCCGGGATCGGCAACCCCAGGCGCATCAGTCGGCCCAGCGACACGCACTTGAGCACGAGCAGGGCACTCGCGATCAGCAACCCCACCCACATCCAACCGGTGACGAGCAGCAGAATCGCGAACAGGCCGGAGTTGATCGCCTTCGCGGGCTTCGACCAGTTCCACTTCCAGATCGTGGCGTCGACGCAGAAGAAGTAGTTGGGGCTGCGGATCGGCCACGCCAAGAACGCGATCGACAAGAAGCAGTCGATCACCACGAACTCCGCGAGATAGACGAAGATCGCCGGCGCCAACTCGGGAGACAGGAAGGCAAGGCCGACATAGAAGGTCGTTGCGTTGAGGCGATCGGAGAAGATGTCGAGCACAGCGCCGATCCGGGTCTCGCAGTCGCGCCATCGCGCGACCGCGCCGTCAAGTATGTCGCCGATCCAGTAGATCCCCAGAGCGACCACCAGCAGCGTCAGATCCTGCTGAGCCGCCGCCACGGCGGCGACGGCGGTGGAGGCCACCGTTCGGACGGCGGTGACGACCGTCGCCGAGGTCAACAACCGCTCCTCGCGCACGCCATAGCGCGCGAGCAGGTCCTCCTCGCGAGTCATCATCCCCACCTCGAAAGCCTAAGGGCCGGTCAGCGGCGCCGAGACCAAAGGTCGGTCCAGGCGTGTCCGAGCTCGTGAACCAAGTCGCGCAAGAGGGGCAAGCTCACGCCGACGACATTGTGGTGGTCTCCCTCGATGCTGGTGACGAAGGCGCCGCCGAGACCATCGACGGTGAAGGCCCCTGCCACCGCCAGTGGCTCGCCGGTGGCGACGTACGCCTCGATCTCGGCGTCGCTGAGGTCGGCGAAGCGCACGCGCGTCGACGCGGTGGCCGCGGCAACCCGGCCGGTGGCGGTGTCGCGGAGGCTGTGGCCGGTGTGCAAGATACCGACCCGGCCGCGCATCGCCTGCCAGCGGCGGACGGCCTCGGGGGCATCGGTGGGCTTGCCGAGCGATTCCCCGTCCAGTTCGAGGACCGAGTCGCAGCCCAACACCAGGCTGCTCTCCGCCACTTCGGGTCGTTGGGCGACCGCGGCGCACTTGAGCTCGGCGAGCTGCAGCGCGAGTTCAGCAGGTGGCAGGTCGGTGATCTGGGACTCGTCGACCCCCGAAACGATCACCACGGGGTCGAGGCCCGCGTTGCGGAGGGTCGACAGCCGCGCCGGCGACGCTGAGGCCAGGACGAACATGGCGGTGAGTCTTGCACGGTCGCCGCGGCTCGCGGCACGGGCGGTTCGGTGGATCAGGTCGTGAACTCGGCGACCCGCTCGAGTCGGGGAGACGGATCGGCGGCCTCACCGCTGCCCGTCGCCCACCACATCCGGAGGCGTCGACCCCGGACCTCCAGGGTGGCGAGGTTGTTGTCGAACCAAGGTCCTTCGACCAGTTGCCACGTGATCGGCGCGTCCGGCACTTTGGCGGAGCGGGCCACCACTTTGCCGATCGGGCCCGCGACGCCGTAGGACAGCACGGCCGTGGCATAGCGCATCGATCGCGGGAGCGGGTTGCGGATCGGCGAGCAGACGGCCTGCAGGATTCGAGACTGGAGAGCGGCACCGCGGGCTTCCTGGCCGCGCGGAACGGCCTCGGAGACATAACTGTGATGGACGTCGCCGGACAAGAAGGTGACGGTGCCCGGCGCCGGACCGCGCTCGCCGCGGGCGACGGCCAGCGCGAGACCGCAGACCTGCAGAAAGCCGCTCTGGAACGCCGCCCAATGCTCGAGATCGGCCTTCTGTCGGATCTTCTCTCCGACGCGGGCCGCCCGGCGACCCCAGCCGCCACCGGCCAAGGCTTCGGTGAAGGCCTCGACGTAGTGCAGCCCCGGCGCCAGAAGAAACGGCAGCGAGGTCCCGATCAATACATGGTCGAACCCGCCCTGCATCGCCTCGTCGAGCCAGGCCATCTCCCCCTTGTCGAGCATCGACCGATGCTCCGGCTCGAGCACGCGCGCCGCCCGCGAATCCACCACGATGAGCCTGGCCTGGGCACCGAAGTCACGGGTGAAGGACCAGCGATAGACCTCCGGCGCCTGGTCGGCCTCCTCGGCGAACCGGTCGAGCAGCGCGCTCGCGTCGTACTCGGCTGCGGGGGGATCGGCACTGTCCTGCTCCGTCTGGGCTGCCTGGGCTGTCTCGTGTGCCTGGGCTGCCTGGGCTGCCTGGGCTGCCTGGTGTGCCTGCTCTGCCTGGTCGCCGGCGGTCGTGATCTCCTGCCAGATCCGATCGTCGCGCCGCTCGGCGGGGGAGAGGTTGCCCAGATGCTGGTAGACCCAGTAGGACGCCAACCCGGCGACGATCCGCCCATGCCACCACTCGGTCGCCTCCATCTGATGCTTCCACGTGAGGGAGGTGTTCCAGTCGTCGCGGATATCGTGATCATCGAAAATCATCGCCGACGGTAGCGTCGACAACAGCCATCGGTTGGCCTCCTCGCTCCAGGCCAGGCGGTAGAGATGGGCGTACTCCTGATAGTCCTGGAGTTCGGTCCACGGTGGCTGCTCGATGTCGCGGCGCGATTCGATGAACTCGCGCATGGGGGCCGTCGTCTCGTCGGCATAGACCTGGTCGCCGAGGAACAACAGCAGGTCGGGCCACCGCGCCTCGTCGGCCGGGTCGGGGTCGCGGGGGTCACGCGAGTTGGTCACCCCCGCCATCCGCAACGCATAGACGCGCAACGCGTCGAAGCCGTGCGTCTCGTTGCCCTCGCGTTGATGGTCGACGGCTGTCCGACACGAGCCGAACGCCAAGCGCAGGGGCTTGTCCGGCGACAGCGTCGGGATCAGCGATGCGGGGTAGGGCGAGTCGGCCGGCGGCCAGACCTGCTGATCGTCGAGCCACACCTGGTAGGGCAGCTTGCTGCCCGCAGGGAGGCCTTCCAGGCAGATGAGGGCGTAGTGGTGGCCGTGCACGCCGAACGTGGGTGCGCTGGCCCGATGCTCACCGGCCGTGACGGTCACTCGACCCGCCGTCTCGGTCTCGACCCAGATGCTCGCCGAGGTCTCATCGACGTAGCGGAGCAACGGCCCGAGAACCAGCGAGTTCATCGTGTGGGTAATCCGCTCGCCCGCCAACCTCCGGGACCTGCCTGCAGCGTCTGCCGGACCAGCCGGCTCGGTGCGTTCCATGCGCGCACTGGCGCGGGAGCGGCCGCAGGCGCCGAGCCCAGCGCGGAGAACACCGCCACCAGGGCGGCGATCTCTTCGGGCGACGCGTCAGGGGTGACCACCCGTAGGAGCGGGGTCTCGTTCGTGCCTCGCTCGACTCCGTCGCTCACAGGGCCGATTGGTGAGCTCGGTCGCTCGCTCGTGCCTCGCTCGACTCCGTCGCTCACAGGGCCGATTAGTGAGCTCGGTCGCTCGCTCGTGCCTCGCTCGACTCCGTCGCTCACAGGGGAATGTTCCCATGCTTCTTCGCCGGCAGACTCGCTCGCTTCGAACGCAGGATCCGCAGCGACCGGGTGATCTCCGCCCGGGTCTCGTGCGGCGTGATCACACCATCGACATAGCCGCGGTCCGCGGCCAGATAGGGGTTGGCCAACGTCGCGTCGTACTGCTCGATCAGGCTCGCGCGGGTCGTCTCCGGGTCGTCGGCCGCCGCCAACTCCTTGCGATACAAGATGTTGACCGCGCCCTGGGCGCCCATCACGGCGATCTGGCCGGTCGGCCAGGCCAGGTTGATGTCGGCGCCCAGATGCTTGGAGCCCATCACGACGTAGGCCCCGCCGTAGCCCTTGCGGGTGATGACGGTGACCAGCGGGACGGTCGCCTCGGCATAGGCATAGATCAGCTTCGCGCCACGCCGGATGATGCCGTTCCACTCCTGGTCGGTGCCCGGCAGGAATCCCGGGACGTCGACGAAGGTGAGCACCGGGATGTTGAAGGCGTCGCAGAACCGCACGAAGCGGGCGGCCTTCTCCGAGGCGTTGATGTCGAGGGTGCCCGCGAACTGCATCGGCTGGTTGCCGACGACGCCGACCGACTGCCCCTCGACCCGGCCGAAACCGATGACCAGGTTGGGCGCGAAGAGCGACTGCACCTCCAGGAAGTCGCCGTCATCAACGACCGCCTCGATCACCGTGAGCATGTCGTAGGGCTGGTTGGGGGAGTCGGGGATGAGCGTATCGAGCGCCAGGTCGGTGTCCGACGGGGTGAGGTCGAGTGGCTCGTCGAAGACCGGTGCGGGATCGAGGTTGTTGGATGGCAGATAGGACAGCAAGCCCTTGACGAACTCGATGGCGTCGGCCTCGTCGGCACCCATGTAGTGGGCGTTGCCGGACTTGGTGTTGTGGGTCCGGGCGCCGCCGAGTTCCTCCATCGTCACGTCCTCGCCCGTCACGGTCTTGATGACGTCGGGTCCGGTGATGAACATGTTCGAGGTGCCGTCGACCATCACCGTGAAGTCGGTGACGGCAGGTGAGTAGACATGTCCACCCGCACACGAGCCCATGATCATCGAGATCTGGGGGATGACGCCACTGGCGTGGACGTTGCGCTTGAAGATCTCGCCGTACATCGCCAGGGAGACGACGCCCTCCTGGATCCGGGCGCCGGCACCCTCGTTGATGCCGACGATCGGGCAGCCGGTCTTGATCGCCAGGTCCATCACCTTGCTGATCTTCTCGCCGTAGACCTCGCCGAGAGAGCCGCCGAACACCGTGAAGTCCTGGGAGAACACGCAGACCATCCGACCGTCGACCGTCCCGTAGCCAGTGATCACGCCGTCGCCGTACGGGCGTCGCTGCTCGAGCCCGAAGCTCGTCGAGCGGTGCCGGGCCAGCTCGTCCAACTCGACGAAGGACCCCTCGTCGAAGAGCAACTCGATCCGCTCGCGCGCGGTCAGACGACCCTTGGCGTGCTGCTTCTGGATCGATTCGGCCGATCCGGACTCCGCCTCGCCCAGGCGGTGCTCCAGGTCGGCTTGTTTGCCGCTGGTCGTGTGTAGGTCGACGTCGGCGGATGATCCGGGGTCGATGCCTGGATCTGCGGTCACGCTGGCCTCCTGATGGTCGTTCGGTCAATGTAGTGCCCGTGACCGACGATCGTCCTTCCCCCTCCCGCCCCGTGACAGGGGATGTGAACAATCCCACGGCCCACCCCGTGGCCCCGGGCACTGGTCGGCCCCCTGCCGAGTCCAGTGGTCAGCCCCCTGCCCCGCCGACGGCTCAGGGCCGGGCGCCACTGGACCGGGCGCTGTTGGCCGAAGCGCCGTGGCCGGTTCGCGTGGTCGACGAAGTGGCCTCCAC
The DNA here is from genome assembly GCA_963781605.1 of uncultured Actinomycetota bacterium. GTDB lineage: Bacteria > Actinomycetota > Actinomycetes > Propionibacteriales > Nocardioidaceae > Nocardioides. The sequence continues at coordinate 461,546 of CAWAGO010000005.1, read as the reverse complement.
CAACGCCGAACTCCGCGAGTCGGCCATCCCAGGTGGGCCGGAGCGGGTGCTGGTCACCGAACATCAGACGTCCGGGCGCGGCCGGTTGGGCAGGGCGTGGGAGACGCCGCCGAGAGCGGCGCTCACCTTCTCGGCGTTGGTGTGGCCGCGGGTGCCCGATCCGCGCTGGACCTGGCTGCCGCTTCTGGCCGGCGTTGCGGTGGTCGAGGAGCTTCGGCGGCGTGGGGCGAATGCCGTCCTGAAGTGGCCCAACGACGTGCTGATCGAGCCGCAGCGACGCAAGATCGCGGGCATTCTCGTGGAGCGGGTCGGTGAGCCGTCCGGCCCAGCGGGCGCGGTGATCGGGCTGGGCCTCAACGTGTCCACCACGCGCGAGGAACTGCCGGTCGCCCAGGCGACGTCGCTGGCGTTGGAGGGGATCGCCGTCGATCGGACCGATCTGCTGATCGGCCTGATCGCCGGCCTGGCGGCGGAGTACGCCGCCTGGACCGAATCCCCCGACGACCTCGACCTGCGCGATCGATATCGCGCTCACTGCGCGACTCTGCGAGTGGCTGCGGTCACCGTGTCGCTGCCGGGCGGGCGCACCGTGACCGGTCGCCCGCTCGACATCGGCGCGCACGGCGAGCTCGTCGTGGACGACTCCGGCACCCCTCTCGTGGTCGCCGCCGGCGACGTGGTCCATGTTCGCTGACCGGGCCGACTGATGGGCGCTGGGCGCACGGAGGCGGGGAGGCGGGTAGGCCTCTGGTGACCTGTCGGTGGGCGGGTTCACACTGAGTGGATGATCGATCACTTGGGAATCAACTGCGCCGACCTGCCGACTGCTGCTGCCTTCTACGACAAGGTGCTCGGCAGCCTCGGCCATCGTCGGATCATGGACGTCGGGGTGGCCATCGGCTACGGCACCGACGCCCCCGCCTTCTGGATCGGCTCCTTCGACGGGATGGGCCCCAATCGCGAGGTGCATGTCGGCTTCCAGGCGCCCGACGCTGCAGCGGTGCGGGCGTTCTACGCCGCCGCGATCGAGGCCGGCGCCGAGTCGTTGCACGAACCGCGGCTGTGGCCGGAGTACCACCCGGCCTATTACGGCGCCTTCGTTCGTGACCCCGACGGCAACAACATCGAAGCGGTCTGTCACACCGGGGACAATTGACCCGAGCCGGGCACCACCGACATGGCCGACAGGTGAGAGGATTCAGTCGTGGCTATTGACCCGAAGCTTCTCAACGACGGCGAGGATGTCGTCGTCTCGACGCGCACTCATGCCAAGGCGCTGATCCTGCCCGGGATCGCGCTGGTGCTCTCCCTCGTCGCGGCAGTGACCGTCACGTTGCTTCTCGGAGCCGGGCTTGCCGGCACCATCCTCACCTGGCTCGCCTGGCTGGTTGCGGCGGCGGTGATCGTGTGGTTCGCGGTGGTTCCGGCGATCCGTTGGTGGACGACGTCGTACACGTTCACTACCCGCCGCTTCATCATGCGCACCGGTTTCGTCTCGCGGGAGGGCCGCACGATCCCGCTCAACCGGATCTCCGGTGTCGACTTCGAGGTGGGTGTGATCGACCGGATCTTCGGCTGCGGCACCTTGGTCGTCAACGACGCGAGTGCGAACGGCATGGTGCGGGTTCACGACATACCGGAGGTCGAGAAGGTCCAGCTCGCGATCGCCGAGCAGTTGCACAATCTGTCGGGTCAGCCGCGCTCGGACGATGGCAACTGACCCCGATCCGGGGCAGGCCCCCGACACCGAAGAGCCTCCGACGCTCGCCGACCTCGAGACGGCGATCCTGGGGGCCGAGCCCGAACTCGACGCCATCGGAGTCGCCGAGGCCGCCGGCGTCGACCTCGACCGGGCTCGTCGCCTGTGGCGGGCGCTGGGCTTTCCCGAACGCGGCACGGCGGTGGCCTTCACCAGCGAGGACGTTCGAGCCCTCACCCTGATCGAGGATCTGGTGTCATCCGGCGGGCTGCATCCCGATCTCGCGGTGGGGATCACCCGAGCGGTGGGGCAGACGATCTCCAGGTTGGCCGACTGGGAGGTCGCCACGCTGGTGCGGCATATCGAGGACCTCGTCGAGAAGGACGGTTTTCAGGGCACCCGGACCAGTGCAGCGCTCGACCTGGCCACATCGGTCGCCGACACCTTCGACGAACTGTTGGTCTTCGCGTGGCGCCGGCACCTGGCGGCCGCGGCCGTGCGGGCCGGGGTGGCGGTCGAGGACGAGGTCAACACCGTGCGAGTCACGGTCGGGTTCGCCGACATCGTGAGCTTCACGGCCCTGTCCAACGACATGAGCCGCTCCCGGATCGGCGACATGGTGGAGGTATTCGAATCGCGCAGCGCCGACGTGGTGGCCGCCGAGGGGGGCCGGGTGATCAAGAGCATCGGCGACTCGATCCTATTTGTGAACAAGGACCCTGTCGCGGCGATGGCAACCGCGGAAGGAATCGTCCAGGTGATCGGCCGCGATGACCGGCTACCCGACGTGAGGGTCGGGATGGCGACCGGCTCGGTGGTGTTGCGAATGGGCGACGTGTTCGGGCCTCCGGTCAACCTCGCTTCGCGTCTCACCGCAGTGGCCCGACGCAATCGGGTCATCAGCGACGTCGCCACCGCCGAACTGCTGCCCCGCGATCTCTACGCCACCCAACGGCTTCCCGCGCGTCCGATTCGCGGGTTCGGGGTGCTCGAGCCAGTTGCTCTGCGCCGTCATCGCAGGTGAATTGCTGCGAATTCGCTCGACGACGCGTCAAGCGGGCACCAATTTCTGCGTTCGGGCGCGCAATCGCCCGGAATTTCTTACCGTTGGTCGTGTGCTGATGGTTCAAGATATCAAGGTCGATCCGGTGTCGCGCCGGGTGTGGGTGGATGGCGCCGAGGCGACGTTCTCCCGCAAGGAGTTCGACCTTTTGCACGCCCTCATCTCCCGGGCCGGTGAAATTGTCACCCGCGACGAGTTGATGCGCGACGTGTGGGAAACCACCTTCTGGACCTCGTCGAAGACCATCGACGTTCACCTCGGATGGGTTCGCCGCAAGATCGGTGACAACCCTCGCCAGCCACACCTGATCTCCACCATTCGCGGCGAGGGACTGCGCTTCGAAGTCGAGCCCCCGGCGCAAGCCGAGCAGCGCCCGGCCTGATCCTCTCCTCGCGGCAGATACCCTGTCGCCTGTGACCGCGACCCCCGCCGCGACGCCCGCCGCGACCCCAGCCGCACCGGCCTCGTCGAGCACCGCTGCCGCCGATCTGCCGCCGACGCTTGCGATCATCGGCGGCGGACAACTCGCTCGGATGATGGCGCAGCCCGCCGTCGCGCTGGGACTGCCGCTGCGGCTACTGGCAGAAGCTGAAGGTGTGTCCGCGGCCCAGGTGATCCCGGACCACGTGGTCGGCGATTATCGCGACCTACCCACGCTGCTCGCCGTCACTGAGGGTTGCTCGGTGGTCACCTTCGACCACGAACATGTCCCGACCGAGCATCTCACCGCGCTCGCGGAGGCCGGCGTCGCTCCGCGCCCGGGGCCGGGGGCCCTGGTGCACGCCCAGGACAAGGCCGTCATGCGCGCCCGGCTGGCACAACTCGGCGTCCCGTGCCCCCGGAACCGGTTGGTCGCCGACCCGGGCGAAGTAGCCGACTTCGGATTCCCCTGCGTGCTCAAGACCACCCGCGGCGGGTACGACGGCAAGGGGGTCTGGGTGGTCCGCTCGGTCGAAGAGGCCAAGCACGCCTTCCTCGCGGCCGCCCGGGCCGGCGTCCAGGTGTTGGCCGAGGAGCTGGTGGAGTTCCGTCGCGAACTCTCAGCGCTGGTCGCCCGTTCGCCCAGCGGCCAGGCGGCGGCCTACCCCGTGGTCGCGACGCTTCAGGTCAATGGGATCTGCTCCGAGGTCATCGCGCCCGCACCGGATCTGGCCCCCGACCTCGCCGGCGAAGCTCAGCAGATCGCGTTGCGGATCGCTGGCGAACTGGAGGTGGTCGGCATCCTGGCGGTCGAGCTGTTCGAGACCGTCGACGGCCAGATCCTCGTCAACGAGCTGGCGATGCGCCCGCACAACACCGGACACTGGAGCCAGGACGGCGCGGTGACGTCGCAGTTCGAGAACCACCTGCGGGCGGTGCTCGATCTTCCTCTCGGCTCACCTCAGCCGCGGGCTCCGTGGACCGTGATGGTCAACATCCTCGGCGGGCCGCACGACACCGGACGGCTGTGGGACGGCTATCCGCACGCCTTGGCGCGGGACCCCCAGCTGCGGGTGCACCTCTACGGCAAGCAACTGCGGCCCGGCCGCAAGGTGGGCCACGTCAACGCCTACGGTGACGACCTGAACGACTGTCTGAAGCGGGCGCGGCATGCGGCCGCGTGGTTCGCCGGCGAGTTGGGAGACAGCAGTGAGTGACGCACCCGCAGTCGGCATCGTGATGGGGTCGGACTCCGACTGGCCCGTGATGTCGGCGGCTGCCGATGCGCTCCGCGAGTTCGAGGTCGCCTTCGAGGCGGACGTCGTCTCCGCTCACCGGATGCCGACCCGGATGATCGAGTACGGACGCTCCGCCGCTGACCGCGGACTGGCGGTCATCATCGCCGGCGCCGGGGGAGCGGCACACCTGCCGGGCATGTTGGCGAGCGTGACGCCGCTGCCCGTGATCGGCGTACCGGTTGCTTTGAAATACCTTGACGGGATGGACTCGCTGCTTTCCATCGTGCAGATGCCGGCCGGGGTGCCGGTCGCCACTGTGGCGGTGGGCGGTGCCCGCAACGCAGGGTTGCTGGCGGTGCGGATTCTCGCGGCCTCCGACGCGGCGCTGCGCCAGCGGATGGTGGAGTTCCAGGAAGGCCTCGAGCACGAGGCCGTGGCCAAGGGCGAGGCTGTTCGCGGGGCTGCGACTCAAGGGCGCCGGATCGGCTTCTGACCACGCGACGAGCGCTGAGTCTGCGCTCAGGTGTCGCGGACAGGGCCACGCAAGTTCTTGGTTAGTCCACGCCGGCGTTTGGCGTCGAGTCGGCGTCGCTTGCTCCCGCGGGTCGGTTTGGTCGGCCGTCGGACCGGTGCCGGAGGCGCCAACGCCGCCCGCATGAGTTCCTCCAGTCGCTCGCGAGCGGCGACCCGGTTGCGGTGCTGGGAGCGGTGTTCCGAGGCGACGACCACGAGCCGGGTTCCGTCGACCAGCCGGCTGGCCAGCGCTGAGAGGGCCCGCGCCCGCCGGTCGTCGCTCAGCGCCGTCGACGCGGCGATGTCGTATTCCAGCTCGACCCGCGAATCGGTGGTGTTGACCGACTGGCCTCCGGGACCCGAGGACCGGGAGAATCGCTCGACGAGTTCGTGGGCGGGGATCACCAGCCCCGCGGGCAGCCCCGGGCCGGGGGTCAGGGGGAGGTCCTCGCCGGGGCGACTCACGATCGTGCCCTCAGCGTCGCTTGCGCCACTCGATGGCGGGGCAGGTGTCCATCACCATGGGGGTGCCGGCCGCGATCGTCCGATCGAAGGCCGCCACGTCGATGACGCCGAGCTGGAACCACACGCCCCCAGCCCCGATCGCGACCGCTTGGTCGGCGAACTCGCCGGCGAATTCGGAGCGACGGAACACGTCGACGACATCGACCGGAAAGGGGATGTCGGCCAATGTCGCATAGCCCTGCTCACCGAGCACCGTCGGAGCCTTGGGATGGACCGGCACGATCTGCTTGCCCCGCGACTGCAACAGGGCCGCGATCTCGAAGGCCGTCCGCGACCGGTCGCCGGAGAGCCCCACGACCGCCCAGACCCGGTCTTCGTCGAGCATCCGCGCCACCGTCTCCGGGTCCTGCCACGAGATGCCCATGACCTCAACCGTAGACGCCGACTCCGATTCGTCTGCGGGTTGACGGGTCGTTTGACGCTCACCGAGGGCAGACGAATCGGTGTTCAGGCCCGGTCGACCGCGATCTGGGAGTCGCGCATGATCGCTGCCCCGGAGGGGAGGCCGCCCTCGACCCGCACGGTCTCGGCGTACGTCGCTGCGTAGACCACGCGAGTCACCCGCCGGGAGTTGACGATCAGGCGAGCGCAGGTGGCGCACGGCTCGTGGGTGACGTACAGAGTGTGGTGCTCGCCGTTCCAGTTCGCCGCCAACAGTGCGTTGACCTCGGCGTGGATGAAGCCGCTGTGGCCCTGCTCGAGGCTCTCGCGCTCGTTGGGCTCGCCGGCGGCTCGGCCGTTGTAGCCAACGCCGACCACGCGGTTCCACCCGTCGAGCAGGCAGGCCCCGACCTGCACCTTGGGGTCGGGGCTGCGAGTGGCCCATAGACGGGCGGTCGCCATGCCGAGTTCGTCGAAGCTGGGGCGGCTCATGGTGGGCTCCTCGGCCGGATGGGGGCGGTCGTGCCGGTGCGGACAGCGGCGGGTGATAGGGCATGATCGGGGCTATGTCGGCGCGAGAAACCTACCGAGGCCACCTGCAGCGTCGTGGCCCCGGTGTGGCCAGCTCGGGCGTTGTCGGCGCCGCCGGCCGGTATGAGCTTGCCCCGGTCGCCGGCCCCAGCGCCGCGGATTTCACGCTGGCCGGCGAACCCCTGCCGCTGGTCGGCGCGCTACGGATCTACTCCTGCGGGATCACGCCCTATGCCGTCACTCACCTCGGCCACGCGGCGACCTTCATGTGGGTCGATCTGTTGGCGAGTGTCGCGCGTGCCGTCGACGTCGTGCCGCACGTGGCGCGCAATGTCACCGACGTCGACGACGTCCTCACCGCTGCGGCGCTGCGCGCCCGGCTGCCCTACGACGAGTTCGCGCTCACTCAAGAGTTCCTGTTCGACCGCGACATGACCGCTCTCGGCATCACCCGGCCGAGCGTCACGCCGCATGCTCGCGCGCACGTCAGCAACGTGATCGATCTGGCCGAGGCGTTATTGCGCCTGGGGCGGGCCTATGAGCGTGCGGGCACGGTGTGGTTCCGGGCGCCCGACGACATCGTGCCGGCCGGGCTCGACGCGCCGCGCGACCGTTTCGCGGAGTTCGGCGACGCCGAGGGCGGCGATGGTCGTGAGGGTGAGTGGGATGTCGCGCTGTGGCGCCCGTCGGCCGACGACGACCCGGCCTGGCCCAGCCCGTGGGGGTGGGGGCGACCGGCATGGCACGTCGAATGTGCGGCGATGGCGCTCGGCGAGTTCGGCTCGGGCGTCGACGTCATCGTCGGCGGCGCCGATCTGATCTTCCCCCACCACGCCTACCAGGCTGCGATGGCCGAGGCCGCCACCGGACAGCAGCCGTTCGCCCGACGGGCGCTGCATGTCGGTACCGTGCACTTCCAGGGCGCCAAAATGGCGAAGTCGACCGACAACCTGGTGCTGGTGCGCGACCTGCTCGAGCAGGTGCCGGGCCCGGTTGTGCGGCTGCTGCTGCTCAACCGCTCCTGGTCGCAGCCATGGGAGTACGCCGCGTCGGACCTGGAGGGCGCGTCCGACCAACTCGACGCCATCCACGTCGCCGCCGGGCGGCCAGGGGCTGACCCCGCGGCACGCGCGGCCGTGCTCGCCGCCCTCCTCGACGATCTCGACGTGCCGACCGCGATCGGTCGAGCCCTCGACGCCGGCGGCGACGCCGCTCGCGTGCTGATCGACCTGCTCAAGCTTTGACCCTCAGCCAAGGGACCTCAGCTAGTGAACCTCAGGGGCCTCCGGGACCTCCTGCCTGAGCGCGAGGGAGCCGATAGCGGCCAGGATCAGGAGGGAGCCCACCGCTCCCGCGAGGGTCAGCGTCTCACCCAGCAGCAGGACCGCGATGACGACAGCGGTGACGGGTTCGAGGAGGGTGGCCAGTGCGGCCGACCCGCTCGGTGTGGTGCGCAGTCCCGCAAAGAGGAGGACGTACGCAAGGGCCATGGTGACCACGCCGAGGTAGGCGAGCCCCGCCCAGGTCGCGGCGTCGGTGGCGACCAGCGAATCGCCTCGCACGAGCCCGACCGCCACGGCGGCGGGCATCATGATCAGCGCGGCCACGGCCATCGTGCCGGTCGCCACTGGTATCGCGTCGTGCCCCTGGGAGACGGAGCTGCCCACGTCCGCGGAGAGCGCGAAGGCGGCACCGGAACCGAGAGCCGCGAGGACACCCAGCATGGGGGTCGAACCGGTGGCGCCTACGCCGATGAGGCCCACCAAGAGGAGACCGGTGACACCCATCGACACGGTGGCCAGTTGTGCCGCGTCCGGCAGCCGTCGCCGTTGCGCGCTGTGGAGCAGGAGCAGCAGCACCGGCGCAGAGCCGAGCGCGACCACCGTCGCCACGCTCACCCCTACTGCCAGAACGGCCACGAAGAACAGGAGCTGGAAGGCGGTCGTGAGCGCCCCCATCAGGAGGATCCGGGTCGGGTGCGCGCGCATCAGGTCGACGCAGGCTGCGAACTGCCCGCGGACGAGAACCAGGAGAACCAGCGTCGCGAGCGCTGCGAGGGCGCGCCACCCACTCATCGTCAGGACCGACAGCATCGACCGCTCGTGCACTACGTCCACTGCCGGCCCGATGGTCCCCCAGATGACTCCGGCCGCGCAGACCAGAGCCAGACCCCGGCCACGACTCCCACGGCGGGCTTGGCGTACCTCGACCTCCACGCAGGTGATGTTGCCAGCCCGACGGGTGCCGCCGTCGCCCTGGGCCTGATGCGTACCTAGCCGGCCGGAACCGGGTGCTGTGCAGCCGGCCGCTCTGCGTCGGGCTCCTCATGAGTGCGCAGGTCCCCTTCGCCCGGGTCCCACTTCGGCAACAGCCGGTCCAGCCACGCCGGGAGCCACCAGTTGGCGTCACCGAGCAGTGTCATCGTCGCGGGCACCAGGACCAGGCCTCTCCGTCCGGTGGTTCCACGCTCGTGGAGCGCCGCCCCGGGCACATCAGCGTCGAGGCCGGACCCGCCTCGGCCGTGGGGAGGAGCGGGGTCTCGTTCTTTCGGTCGGTCCGTGACGCCTCGGCGGTCCCTAGGCTGGGTGGGTGATCACCAACGCCCTGCGCTCCCTGTGGGCCGAGCCCCGCGCAGCCGACGCCCCCGGACGGGTGCCGCGGGACTGGGTGCTGGTGGGCGCGTTGATGGTGACGGCGCTGCTTGAAGGTGTCTTCCGGGACGATGTCACCTGGCGGCCGTTGGTGACGATCGTGGCGGTCGGGCTCGCGCCGGTGTTGCTGTGGCGGCGTACCCACCCGTTGGCCTGCGTCGTGGTGGCCTTCGGCACCGCGATGGTGTTGGGGCTGGCGAGCCTGACGAGCGGGGTCTCCGGTGTCGGCCTCACCACGATGGTCTTCGTCCTCGTGCTCGTCTACGCGTTGGTCCGCTGGGGCGCGGGGCGCGAGATCGTGATCGGTCTGGCGGTGGTGCTGGTCGCTGCGGTCATCGGCACGATCGCCGACTACACCGGGCCTGCCGAGACCATCGCTGGGTTCGCGCTTCTGGCGGCGGTGGCGGCGGACGGCGCGGCGTTCCGCTACCGCGCCGAGAGCTGGCGCCGGGCGCTGGACCAGATCCGCAGCCAGGAGCGGGTCGGCCTCGCGCGCGAGCTGCACGACATGGTCGCCCACCACGTCTCGGCGATCGCGGTGCAGGCGCAGGCGGGCCGGGCGATGGCCGGGCAGCGACCTGAGGTGGCGCTCGAGGCGCTGTCGGTCATCGAGGAGGAGGCGTCGCGGACGCTGGCGGAGATGCGGGCGATGGTCCGGGTGCTGCGCGACGGAGCGCCGGCGGAGTACACCCCCCAGCCCGGCGTTGCCGACCTGGCGTCCCTCGCCCGCCGGGACCCGGTCCCGGTCGTCGACGTCGAGTTGTCAGGTGACCTGGACGGACTTCCGCTCCAGGTCGACGCGGCGGTCTACCGACTGGCGCAAGAGGCGCTGACCAACGCCCTACGGCACGCCCGCAACGCCTCGCGTGTGGAGATCCGAGTCGTCGAGGACGCAGGAAGGCTGCGGCTACGCGTGACCGACGACGGACAGATCGACCCGGCGCGGCCGGCGAGCCACGGCTTCGGGCTGCTGGGGATGACCGAGCGCGTGCAGCTGCTCGGCGGCACGTTTCATGCCGGTCCGGCGCCCGAGGGCGGGTGGGCGGTCGACGCCGAGCTGCTGACGGAGGTACGCCGATGACGGTGCGAGTGCTGGTGGCCGACGACCAGGATCTGGTGCGTACCGGCCTGTCCATGATCCTCGACGCCCAGCCCGACATCGAGGTCGTCGGCCAGGCCGCCGACGGCCACGCCGCTGTCGAGCTCGCGCGCCGGCTCCGCCCCGACGTGTGCCTGGTCGACATCCGGATGCCGGGGCTCGACGGCATCGAGGTGACCGAGCTCCTCGCGGGGCGGGGCGTCCCCGACCCGATGGCGGTGGTGGTGATCACGACGTTCGACCTGGACGAGTACGTCCACGGCGCGCTTCGGGCCGGCGCCCGAGGCTTTCTGCTCAAGGACGCCGGGCCGGAGCTGCTCGTCCAGGCCGTGCATGCCGCCGCCGCCGGCGATGCGCTGATCGCGCCGAACATCACCCGGCGGCTGCTGGCCACCCTGGCCGCCCAGGCACCCTCGGCACGACGTACCCAACCGATCGAGCCGCTCACCGACTCGCGAGGAGGAGGTGCTGGCGCTGGTCGCCCGCGGCCGCACGAACGCCGAGATCGCTGCCGACCTCTTCATCGGCCTGACGACCGCCAAGACCCACGTCGCGAGCCTGCTGACCAAGATCGGCGCCCGCAACCGGGTCGAGATCGCGATGTGGGCCTACGACACCGGCCGGGTGGGGGACTGATGCTGCCGGGTGTGGTTCCTACTGGAGCAGGCCGCTGGGAGTGCAGAGGTTCTTGGGGATGCTGTCGGTCTCGTCGGTCTTGATCAGCTCGAAGAGTTGGGCGGAGCGGTCGGGGTCCCAGTTGACGGCGAGATCGCTGATCGGCACCCCACAGGTCATCCCGGAGGTCCCGTCAACGCTGCGCATCGCGAGGGCGAACTGAGCAAGGTTCCACGGCTGGGTGCCGTCGGAGACCTTGACGAACCCGGGCATGGCGGCGTTGAGCCGGTAGTACCGCACGGGGTTCACCACCGACCACACGGACACGGCCTTGCTGCCGACCGCGGAGACGACCTCTCGCTGGCGTCGAGCGCGGTCGATATCGCCCAACTGGCTGGTGTGCCGCGACCGGGCATAGCCGAGTGCTGTCTTACCGTCGGCCGGCTGGCAGCCCTTCTTGATGTCGAGGTTGGCCAGCGGATCCTTCATCGCCTCCGTGGGACAGACCTCGATGCCGCCCACCGCGTTGACCACATCGACGAAGCCGCCGAGACCGATCTCGACCGTGTGATCGATCCGGATCCCGGTCTCGTTCTCCAACGTGCGCACGAGTAGCTTCTGCCCGCCGAAGGCATAGGCCGCGTTGACCTTGTTCACGCCGTTCTCGGGGATCTCGACGATCGAGTCCCGCGGGATCGACATCAACACATTGGGCCCCGAGCCGGTGTGCAACAACATGATCGTGTCGGTGCGCTGCCCGACGTCGCCGCCGGTGCCGAGTTCCTTGCGTTGCTCAGGGGTGAGGTCGGCGCGCGAGTCGCTGCCGATGATCAGGTAGGTCGTGCCCGGCTGCTCGCCGGGTCGGCCGTTGGCAGGGAAGGCCTTGACGTTGTCGACCCGACCCCAGGCCCACAGCGGCACAGCGATCATGAAGATCAACCAGGCCAGGAAGGCCCACTTCACCCAGCGCAGCGGCCGGCGCGGCTTCCGCGACCGCGGCGGCGGGGCGGGGCGGGGCGGGGGCTGCTGGGCCGGGGGCTGCTGGGCCGGGGGCTGCTGACGGGGAGTGGCTCCTCCGCCCCCACCCGGGGGAGGCCCAGAGGGGGCGGACTGCGTGGGCATCACGCGCGTCTGTTCCGGGTGAGCCGGCCGGCGCGGGGGGTCCGCGGTTCGCGCCGGATGAGCCGGGTGGCGTCGTCGTCTGGGGCCGACTGGCCCTTCGCCCCATAGAGCCAGTCGTATTCAGGGGTGCCCTCGGCAGGTCCTCCAGGGGTGCCCTTTCCGCGATCAGCCATGTCGCAGACGCTACCGCGTGTCGCGACACGTTGTGACACGTGTGACTGGTGATACTGGGAACCCAGTTTCTGCTCGACCCGCTCTTCCGTGTTTCTTCCCCGAAACTTCCCCGCACGAGAGGCACTCGCGATGCAGTCCGTCGCCTCCACCACCGTCGCCGCGTCCAGGCGTAGCGTCGACGGCCGCGCTCGGCGGGTGCGCTTCCGACGCGCGGTGACCCTGATGCTGATGACGCTGGTCGCCCCCGGCTCGGCGCAACTTGTGGCCGGCAACCGGCAGGTCGGCCGGATCGCGCTGCGGATCTGGCTGAGCGGCTGGTTGATCGCCCTGGTCGGGCTCCTCGCCGGCGTCGCCTGGCACGGCTTCGCCTTCTGGTTCGCCTCCAGCCCTACCACCCTCGGTCTCCTGCGACTGATTCTGATGGTGCTCGCCATCGGTTGGGCAGCGCTCTTCGTCGACGCCTGGCGAATCGGGCAACCACTCACCCTGCAGCAGAACCAACGCCTGGCCATGGTCGGCATCAACGGCGTCTTGTGCTTCTCGGTGGCCGGTACCTTGCTCTTCGGCGCCCACCTGGTGGGTGTCCAGCGCGACTTCATCGTCACCATGTTCGGCGACGGCGCCGCCAGCAGCGCGGCCCACGGCCGCTACAACATCCTCCTCCTGGGCGGGGACTCAGGAGCCGGGCGGTGGGGGCTGCGCCCCGACTCGATCACGGTCGCCAGCGTGGACGAGGTCACCGGCCGGACCGTGCTGATCAGCCTCCCGCGCAACCTCGCCAACTTCCGCTTCCGCCCCGGTTCGGTGATGGCCAAGCAGTTTCCGAACGGCTTCGACTGCGATGGCTGCTACCTGAATGGCGTCAGCACCTGGGCCCAAGACCGAACCGAGCTGTTCAAGTCCCCCGAGAGAGCCGGGGTCGACGCCACCGTGATGGCAGTTGAAGGCGTCACCGGACTCAAGATCAACTACTGGACGATGGTCAACCTGATGGGCTTCAGGAACCTGGTCGACGCGATGGGCGGGGTGAAACTCAAGGTGAGGGAGCGGATCCCGGTCGGTGGGCTGGGCAGCAATGTCACCGGCTACATCGAGCCGGGCGTACGCCGCCTCAACGGCCACGACACGCTGTGGTTCGCCCGCGCCCGCGAGGGGTCGGACGACTACTCGCGGATGGCGCGCCAGAAATGCGTGATGGGTGCGATGCTGCGCCAGATCAGCCCCCAGGTCGCCGTAAGCAACTTCAAGGCGCTCACCAAGGCCAGCTCCGACATGGTGTCGACCAACCTCCCGGCCCGAGAACTGGATCGCTTCATGGCGCTCGCACTCAGGGCCCGCGACCAGAAGATCTCCACCGTGTCGGTCGTGCCGCCCGCGATCAATACCGGCAATCCCGACCTGGCCAAGATCAAGTCGATGGTGGCCGACGGCATCGCCAAGGCCGAAGGCGTCACTCCCGAGGCGTCGCCGGACAGCGGCGCCGCTAAGCCGAAGAAGCCCAAGGGCACGCCCACCGGCGTCACGGGCGGATCGAAAGGCTCCCTCTCCGACGGGTATGCCGCCAACCAAGCCGACGACCTCGGGGCCGCCTGCTAGTTCGCTGGCTGGTCTCGACAAGCTCGACCGCCCCGTCCCTCGGGGGTCTCGACAGGCTCGACCGCCCGTCTCATCCTCGGGGGTCTCGACAGGCTCGACCGCCCGTCGTCATCCTCCGGGGGTCTCGACAGGCTCGACCGCCCGTCGTCATCCTCCGGGGGTCTCGACAGGTTCGGCCGCCCGTCGTCATCCTCCGGGGGTCTCGACGGGCTCGACCGACCGTCGTCATCCTCTGGGGGTCTCGACAGGCTCGACCGCCCGTCGTCATCCTCTGGGGGTCTCGACAGGCTCGACCGCCCCACCCCGGTGGGTCGCGACTGGTTCGGCCGCCCCAACTACCGGGGGTCGAGCTTGTCGAGACCCGTCCACGTAGGCTGACCGCCGTGACTGAGCCGGCCCGACCACGCATCGTGGCCGTCGTGGTGACCTTCAACCGGCTCGGACTTCTTGAGCCGCTCCTCGATCGACTCGCGGCCATCGGCGCCCGGGGCGAGGGGCTCGACGAGATCCTGGTCATCGACAACGCCTCGACCGACGGCACCGGAGCGTGGCTCGCCGACCGCGTGGGCGCGCCGAATGCGGATGACGGCGCGCTGCTCAGGACCCGCACCCTCGACCGCAACCGCGGGGGAGCCGGCGGCTTCAAGTCGGGCCTCGGCTGGGCCATCGAACGCGATGCCGACCTGGTCTGGCTGATGGATGACGACGGGCTGCCCGACGAGGACTGCCTCGCCCAGCTGCTCGCCCACCGCGGCGACTTCGACTTCTGGGGGCCGGTCGTGTGCGACGTCGACGCCCCCGATCGCCTGGTCTTCCCGATTCGACTGCCGGGAGGGGCCGCCGTGGTGCATCAGATGAGCGATGTGGAAGCCGCCGCCCGCGACGGTGTGATCCGCGACGTGGTGATTCCGTTCAACGGGGTGCTGCTCACTCGCGAGCTGGTCGAGCGGATCGGCCTGGTCCGCGAGGAGTTCTTCATCTGGGGTGACGACCACGAGTACCGGCTGCGCGCCGAACGGGACGGCGCTCGCATCGGAACGGTCGTGGGCGCCCGGGTGCTGCACCCAGCGGTCGGGGCTCTGGGGTCGCCGATGGCGTTCGGCACGACCACCTACAACCACAGCCCGAGCGACCTCAAGCACTACTGCATGGCGCGCAACAACCTGATCAACCTGCGCACCTACCGGGGCAATCTGCATGCGCTGGCCTTCGTCGCCAAGACTCTTTGGTTCTACGCCCTGACCCGGCGCGATCCGGCCCGGCTGCGTCTGAGCGCCGCGGCCATGTGGGCGGGCCTGCGCGGCGACTTCACCGGCCACGAGAGGTTCCTGTGATGACAACCCCTGGGTCCGGGCACGAGCGAGTCGCCATCGTGGTGGTGACCTTCAACCGCGCCGAGCTTCTGCGCGGCATGCTGCAAGGGCTCGCCGAGCAGACTCGGCCGGCCGACGAGATCGTGATCATCGACAACGCCAGCTCCGACCACACCCGCGAGGTGCTCGCCGAGTTCCCCGACCTGCCGATCCGGGCCCTGCATCTGGAGGAGAACACGGGCGGAGCGGGTGGCTTCCACACCGGTCTGCAGACCGCCTACGACGCCGGCTTCGACCGGATGTGGCTGATGGACGACGACGTCGTCCCTGCGCCCGATTGTCTCGAAGTCCTGCTGCGGCACGACCAGCCGGCGCTGATCGCGGTCCGGGAGGATCTGCAGGGCAGCCTGGTCGAGAAAGCTGCGACCCGCTTCGACCTCAAGACGCCATGGCTGCCCAAGCCGAAGCGTGCCTCCGTCGAATCGACCTACGGCAGCCGCGCGGCGATGCCCGAGCTGGCCGAGGTCGAGAACGTGGCCTTCGAAGGGTTCCTGGTTCATCGTCGCGTGGTCGAGGCGGTCGGCTTGCCCGATGCGAACTTCTTCATCTTCTACGACGACGCCGAGTATGCGGTCCGGGCCCGGCAGGCGGGCTTTCGCATCTTCGCCGTGCGCGACGCCGTGCTGGTGCGGCAGCTCGACTTCGACCAACAGCATGCCCTCGACACCTGGAAGGGCTACTACATGTATCGCAACCTCTTCGTCGTGCATTTCCGGCACGGTGAGAACGCGTTCGTGCGGGCGAAGCCCTATCTGCTCACCGCGGGTGTCGTGGCCCTCAGCCCGCTGCGTGGGGGCCGGGCCGAAGCCGGCAACGTGATCCGCGCGCTCCGTGCAGCGCGCCCCATGCGTGCGAATACCGAGGGCAGCCAGCCCCGCCGCTAGACTCGTCGTCGCTCTCGACCTTCAGGAGAATCGAACCCTTGACTGCCCCGTCCGAGTCCCCCGACGCCACCGCCCTCGATGCCCAGGGCCCCGGCCAACGACCCGATCTGGTGATCGTCGGCTCCGGCTTCTTCGGCCTCACCATCGCCGAGCGATGCGCCAACGAGCTCGGCCTCAAGGTGCTGATCCTCGAACGCCGACACCACCTCGGCGGCAACGCCTACAGCGAACCCGACCCGGAGACCGGGATCGAGGTGCACGTCTATGGCGCGCACCTGTTCCACACCTCCAACAAGAAGGTCTGGGACTACGTGAACCGGTTCACGTCCTTCACGAGCTATCAACACCGCGTTTTCGCGAAGTACCAGGGGCAGGTCTATTCGTTCCCGATGAATCTCGGGTTGATCAACCAGTTCTTCGGCCGGTCGCACACGCCCGACGAGGCCAAGCAGTTGATCGCCGAGCAGTCGAGCGAGATCGCCACCGAGGACGCCACCAACCTCGAGGAGAAGGCGATCAGCCTGATCGGGCGCCCGCTCTATGAAGCGTTCGTCAAGGGCTACACCGGCAAGCAGTGGCAGACCGACCCGACCGAACTCTCGGCCGACATCATCACCAGGCTCCCAGTGCGGTACAACTTCAACAATCGCTACTTCAACGACACCTACGAGGGACTGCCGGTCGACGGCTACACCGCGTGGTTGACGAAGATGGCCGACCATCCCAACATCGAGGTTCGGTTGAACACCGACTTCTTCGGCACGGACCCCAACTGGGCCGAAGAGTTCAAGGGCGTCGTCCCGATCGTCTACACGGGACCGGTCGATGAGTACTTCGGCAACTCCGAGGGTCCGCTGTCGTGGCGGACCGTGGATCTGGAGGCCGAGGTCAAGCACGTCGACGACTTCCAGGGCACCTCGGTGATGAACTACAACGACGCGGACGTGCCCTACACCCGCATCCACGAGTTCAAGCACTTCCACCCCGAGCGCACCTACCTGCCGGGCAAGACGGTGATCGTGCACGAGTACAGCCGGGCCGCCGAGGAGGGTGACGAGCCGTACTACCCGATCAATACTGCCGAGGACCGCGCCAAGCTGTTGAAGTATCGCGACCTGGCCAAGCAGGAGCCGATGGTGTTGTTCGGCGGACGCCTGGGCACCTACAAGTACCTCGACATGCACATGGCGATCGGCTCGGCGCTGTCGATGTTCGAGAACAAGCTCAAGCCGCACTTCACCGAGGGTGTCGCGCTGAGCAGTGGGGGAGTCGACGAATGACGGTCTCGACAGGCTCGACCAGCCCGGACGGCTCGACCAGCCCGGACGGCTCGACCAGCCCGGACGGCTCGACCAGCCCGGACGCCTCGACGGTGACCAGGCTGCTGCAGCGGCAGGTCTTTCCGCTCGACAAGGACACCGGCGTCTTTCCGCTGTATGTGGACATGGACGAGGCCAAGCTCGACGCCGACCGCTACGAGATCGGCGGGAGCAAGGCGGCCAAGGACCTCAACAATGCCGCGATCCGCCAGTCCACCTCGAGCGGGCGCAAACTTCATCCCGACCAGATCCTGTCGCGCACCTCGCTACGCATCCAACAGGGGCAGTCGATCTCCTTCGGCACCTACTTCAACGCTTTCCCGGCGTCGTACTGGCGGCGCTGGACGGTGGTGCAGAGGGTGTCCCTCGCCCTACGTCTCAGGGGCCGCGGCGCGGTGGTCACGGTCTACAAATCGATGTCGCGTGGGCACTCCCAGCGTGTCGAGTCGGTCACCGTCGACCAGAGTGGTGAAGCCAGCTTCGTCTTCGACCTCACCCTCGCCCCCTTCGTCGACGGCGGGTGGTACTGGTACGACGTCGTCGCCGGCGACGAGGACGCCATCATCGAGTCCGCCGAATGGTCCGCCGAGGTTCCCGCCGACCGTGCCGACCACGGCACGGTCGACATCTGCATCACCACGATGAACCGACCCGACTTCTGCGCCGAACTGATCGGGCAGTTGGCCGATGACGACGTGCTGCGCCCCTACCTCGACACCGTGTTCGTGATGGAACAGGGCACCCAGTTGGTGGTCGACTCCGAGTTCTTCCCCGCCGCTGCCGAGGCGTTGGGGGACACCCTGCGGGTGATCAAACAGGGCAACCTCGGGGGCTCCGGCGGCTATGCCCGTGGGCAGCTCGAGTCGGTGCGCAAGGGCACCGCCACCTACGCGTTGATGATGGACGACGACGTGGTGTGCGAGCCCGAGGGCATCATCCGGGCGGTCACCTTCGGCGACCTCGCCAAGCGGCCGACCATCGTCGGCGGCCACATGTTCAACATCTACAGCCGGTCGCGGATGCACTCCTTCGGCGAGATCGTCCAGCAGTGGCGGTTCTGGTGGCAGACCCGCCTCGACGGTTTCAGCGACTGGGACTTCGGGGCCCGCAACCTGCGGTCGTCGCGGTGGCTGCACAAGCGCGCCGACGTCGACTTCAACGGCTGGTTCATGTGTCTGATCCCGCGTCAGGTGCTGGAGCAGGTCGGCCTCTCGCTGCCGCTCTTCATCAAGTGGGACGACTCCGAATTCGGTCTCCGGGCCAAGGCGGCCGGTTTCCCGACGGTCACGTTTCCCGGTGCCGCGGTCTGGCACGTGCCGTGGACGGACAAGAACGACGGCGTCGACTGGCAGTCCTACTTCCACCAGCGCAACCGCTTCGTGGCGGCGCTGCTGCATTCGCCCTATGAGCGAGGTGGGCGGATGGTCCGCGAGAGCTTCAACCATCAGGTCAAGCATCTCGCCTCGCTGCAGTACTCCACCGCCGAGTTACGCCATCTCGCCCTCGAGGACGTGCTGGCCGGGCCTCACCAACTCCATCGTGATCTGCCGACCAAGCTCGCCGATGTCAACAAGTTCCGCAAACAGTTCACCGACGCCCAGTTGCACGCCGACCGCGACGAACTGCCGCCCGTTCGTCGCAAGAAGCCGCCCAAGAAGGGCAAGAGCGACATCGAGATCCCGGGCCGGCTCAGCAGTCTGATCACCGCTGGTCTCGCCCCGATCCGCCAACTCCGGCCTGCGCGGCCGATGTCGCAGGAGTTCCCGGAGGCTGAGTTGACCGCGATGGACTCCGCCTGGTTCAACCTCGTCAAGTACGACTCGGTCGTGGTGTCGATGAACGACGGCGCCTCCGTCGCGCTCTACAAGCGCGACCCGGAGCACTATCGCGATCTGCTCAAGCGGACGATCGAGATGCACCTGCGGTTGCACCGCGAATGGCCCCGGCTGGCCGAGGAATACCGTGCGGCACTCGGTGACATCACCTCGCCGGAGGCATGGGAGGAGACCTTCCGGCCCTGGACCCAGGAGGAGTCGGTGGATGAGTGAGGCCTCGGGATCGGTCGCCGTCACCGAGCGGCACCACCTCGACCAGGTTCCGCTGGTCGCTCCCTCGTCGTCGACGGGATTGCTCGAGGTGTTCCGACGGCGCTACCTGCTGCGCCTGCTGGTGCGGCGGGAGATCCAGGCGCGCTATGCCGGGTCACTCTTCGGGTTGGCGTGGTCCTACATCAACCCCACGGTGCGCTTCCTCACCTTCTACTTCGTCTTCGGCATCGTCATCGGTCGCGGCGCCAACCTGCAGAACTTCGCGATCCACCTGTTCGCGGGCATGGTGCTGGTCCACTACTTCACCGAGACCGTCAATTCCGGCACTCGCTCGTTGATCGCCAACAAGGCGGTTGTCCAGAAGATGGCGATGCCGCGAGAGATGTTCCCGATGGCCTCGATGCTGGTGTCGCTCTATCACACGCTCCCGCAACTCGTGGTGCTCGTCATCGCCTGCCTGATCACCGGTACCTGGAAGCCCGACGCCGAAGGGTTCGCCGCGGCCGCGCTGGGGTTCGCGATCGTGATGGCGCTCGGCTCCGCCTTCGGCCTGATGTTCGCCGCCACCAACGTGTTGTTCCGTGACTTCGGGCGGATCGTGCAGACCTTCATCAACATGGTGCCGTTCTCGGTGCCGATGATGTACCCCTACTCGATGATCACCGAGCGCTTCGGCACCGGGATCTGGCACACCCTGTACATGGCCAACCCGGTCGCTGAGGCCGTGATGTTGATGCAGCGCGGCTTCTGGGTCACGACCACGCGGGATCTCCCGACGACGGCGGTGAACGATCGCACGGTCGCCTTCGCCGACAGCTTCCCCGATGACCTGTGGCAGCGCGGCTTCATCATGCTCGGGATCTGCCTCGTCCTGCTGGTCCTCGGCCAGCTGGTCTTCTCCCGGCTTGAGAAGCGCGTCCCCGAGCGTTTGTCGGGTGGGTGAGCCGACGCCGTGACAACCTCGATCAAAGTGGCGGGCGTCTCCAAGCAGTTCCGTCTGCAGTACCACCGCACCTTGAAGCAGATCGTGATGGCGAAAACGCGTCGGCAGAAGGTGAGCGACCGGTTCCTGGCCATCGACGACGTGTCCTTCACCGTCGAGCAGGGCGAGTCGATCGGGCTGATGGGGCTCAACGGCTCGGGCAAGAGCACTCTGCTGAAGCTGGTCAGTGGCGTGATGCGCCCCGACCAGGGTGAGGTGCTGACCCGAGGACGGATCGCCGGCCTGATCGCGACCGGTGCGGGCTTCCATCCGCAATTGACCGGCCGCGAGAACGTCTTCATGAA
The DNA here is from genome assembly GCA_963781605.1 of uncultured Actinomycetota bacterium. GTDB lineage: Bacteria > Actinomycetota > Actinomycetes > Propionibacteriales > Nocardioidaceae > Nocardioides. Next base: position 441,008 of record CAWAGO010000005.1, on the reverse strand, counting down.
CGCCGCGATCCTGGGCATGTCCGAGCGCGAGACCAACGCCCGCTTCGACGACATCGCCGACTTCGCCGAGGTCGGCCGCTTTCTCGACACCCCGGTCGGCACCTACTCCTCCGGGATGTTCTGCCCGGCTCGGCTTCGCGGTGGCCGTCCATGCCGACTGCGACATCTTCATCGCCGACGAGGTGCTCGCGGTGGGGGACCGGCCGTTCAAGAAGAAGTGCATGACGAAGATGCAGGAGATCCGCGAGTCGGGGGTGACGTTGTTCTACGTCAGCCACGCGGCCGGGTCGGTGCGCAAGATGTGCGACCGGGTGTTGGTGTTGGAGAACGGCCGCCTGGGCTTCGACGGCGACGTCGACGAAGGCATCAAGTACCTTCACTACGACGGCGACGAAGGAGAGTCGGCCGAGGACCAAACCGACTCCGACTTGGGCGCCGAGGTCTAGCCACGGTCCGATCGAGGACGATTCAGGGTCGAGGAAGGTCTAGACCGTGGAAGATTTCTCCCTCTATTTGAGCGTGCGCGGCGTGTCGAGTGGAAATTACACGATTGTAGTTACTCGCAAAAGCTTGCGGTGACCAGTGTGACGCATGTGAAACTTGCTACTCCTGAGAATCTTCCCCGACTCCCGGAGTTGCCAGCATGCGTCCCTACAGGGCCCAGTTCGTCACGGCCTGCCAGCAGATCCTCGCCCTCGGCGTCGTGCTGGCGGTCCTGACACCGGCCGCCGCCGTCATCAGTCTCGACGTGGTGGCCCACCCGCCTTCGGACTCTTCGGTCAGCTCCGCTGGTTCTGCCGACGCCGCGTCCGGCGGGGCTCCCCGGGAGGGGGCCGCCCTCGCCGCCTCGATGGCGGCGCCTCGGCTGGTGCCCACCAAGTCCGTGGCCGCCGACGTCACCGACTATGCGCTGACGCCGGGAGCCGGCGCGCGGTCCTTGGCCCGCTCGGTGCTTCAGGCGGGCCCGCGCCGGGTCGTCAGTGACCGGATCGCGGTCGACGACTTCGGAACCGTGGGCTTCACCTGGGCGCCGGGACAACGCGTGCCCGACACCGGAGCCAGCTTCGAGGTGCGCAGCCTGCGCGACGGCAGTTGGTCGGCGTGGACCGAGGTCGAGTACCACGATGACCACGGCCCCGACGCCACCAGCCAGGAAGCCGGCGGCGCCCGCCCCGGCACCGACGCGATCATCGTCGGAGACGTCGACCAGGTGCAGGTGCGCGGCGACGTCAAGGTGGGTCTGCCGAACGATCTGCGGGTGTCGGTGATCACCCCAGGTCGGGCCGCGGGCAGTGAAATCGAGGCGCCGGCGATCCGTACCGCGCGTCCCGGCGGCGCGCCGGCAGCCGAAACTCCGGTCGCCACCAAGAGCGCCGGCACCGGGGAGAAGCCGGGCCTGGCTTTGCGGGCCGCGGCCTACACGCCGGCGCCCTCGATCTTCTCGCGCGGCCAATGGGGCGCCGACGAGTCGATGCGCGACGGCTCACCGAAGTACTACGAGGTGCACGCCGGCTTCGTTCACCACACGGTGACCCAGAACTCCTACTCCCGCTCCGACGTGCCGGGCATCCTGCGCAGCATCTACGCCTATCACACCCGCTCGCGAGGCTGGTCCGACATCGGCTACAACTTCCTGGTCGACCGCTTCGGTCAGATCTGGGAGGGCCGTGCCGGTGGTGTGAACCGACCGGTGGTCGGGGCGCACACGCTGGGCTACAACGAATACTCCTTCGCGATGTCGGCGATGGGCAACTTCGAGACCAAGCAGCCCACCTCGGCCATGGTCGGCGCCTACGGCTCTCTCTTTGCCTGGAAGCTCTCGCTGCACGGAGTCTCCGCCGCTTCCACGTCACAGAAGGTCGGCAGCAAGACCTTCCAGGCGATCAATGGACACCGCGACGCCGGCTCGACGGCCTGCCCCGGCAAGAATCTCTACGCGAAACTGCCCACGATCCGGAGCGCGGCCGCCGCGGCACAGGTGGGGTGGTCCGGGCGCGAACGCGAATCCAACCTGGCCGGCGGACCGCAGCCCGACCTGGTCGTGCGTCGCACCTCGGACAAGCGCGGCATCATCTTGCCGATCGAAGGCGGAGCGAACCCCCAACTCGGCAAGCCGATCGACACCGGCGTCTCGTTCGCCGACGCCAAGGTCTTGCTCAACGTCGGCGACTGGGACCGCGACGGGTTCGGTGACGTCGCCGTGCGCAAGAGCGACGGCGCTCTCTATCTTCTCCGCGGTAACGGCACCGGCGCTCTCGGTGCGCCGCAACTGCTCGGCGCCGGCTTCGCGACCGTTCGCCTGCTCACCTCGGTGGGCGACATGACTGGTGACGGTTGGCCCGACCTGATGGGTCAGCCCAAGGGCCTGCCCATGCAGATCTATCCCGGCCGGGGTCTGTCAGGAATCGCCGGCAGCTACACGGCCTACTCCCGACTCAAGGGCGGCCGCATGATGGGCGTGGGGCTGATGGACCGCGACGGAGCGCCGGACACGGTGATCAAGCGCAAGGGCCGGTTGACCATCTACCCCGGCAACGGCCCCGGCGGACTCCGCTCCTATCCCAAGACTTTGAAGCGCTCGGTCAAGAAGATGAACTGGCTGGTCGGTGTCAGCGACATCGACGGGCGCGGACACGCGGATCTGATCGTGCGGCTCAAGGGCACCGGCGAGTTGCGCTACCTCCGTGGCCGCGGCAAGAGCTTCCGATCCGGCTCGTCGCTGGGTTCAGCCAGCGGCTACGACAAAGTGGGAGGCTGACCGGCACCCCTGGCGCACTCAACTGACGTCAGTCACCCGTTCGGTGATCGCGATCTCGGCGCGGCGCTCTGCCGACACCCGACGTACCAGCACCATTGACCCCCCCGTCATGAAGGCGCTGGTCACGGTGGCGATTCCCCTCCCTCGTTGGAGGATCGCCTCCGCCAAGATGCGGTTGCCCCCGGAACCCCCCGGACCGGGGGCAACCGCGCCGAGGGAGAACAAGTCAGCCTGAGTCCGGCCAGACCACGCCAGGTCGTGCTCGTCGGGCGGATCGGCAGCGAAGAAGCTGTCGGGTTGCGACCAGATCTCGACCCCCAAGTCGTGCACGCCGTCGGGCAGGGTGCCCGGTGGGAAGCGCTGGCCGAGAGGCGAGAGTGCGCTGGCGAGCAGGACGGTGCCCCGGTCGCGATCGAGGTGATCGGCGAGTTCGTCTGGTCCGCAGAAGACCAGTGAGATCCGCTCATCGTTGGGGTCGGTGACGACCTCGATGCCCGCCGACCAGGCTGCGCCCAGCGCCACTGGACCCAACCAGTGGGTGGGTAGGTCGACGAGCATCACCGCGCCGCGCTCCAGATCGAATTCCTCGACCAGCAGCGACGCGAACTTCGCGACCCAGTTGGCGTAGGTCGTCATCGACAGTTCGGTTCGTTCACCGGTCTCACCGTCGTAGAACGTGACGAACGGCCGGCCCGGATCGTTGCGCAGTCGGCGCTCCAGCAACTGAGGAAAGGTGCTCACCCACCCAGCCTAGGCAGCGGGTCCGTCGCCTCCCATTGAGAGGTGCAGGGCCGCGGGAAGGCGCGCTGGGTCGGCCACCGGGGCGGCATACGGGTGAGCGGGCAGCGCGGCGATCTGTTCGCTGCACCAGGGGCTCACATCGAGACGCCCCGCGCTGATCTCTGTGCGCGCCGACGTCCAGTCCACCCAGCGATGATCGTTGACTTCGTCGGGGTCGGGGAGAACGGGGTCTGCGGTGCGGGCGATCAGGACCGGGCACATCTCGTTCTCCACGATGCCGTTGCTCATCGTGGCCCGGTAGCGGAAGGCGGGCAGCAGAAGGCGCAGGTCCGACAGAGCGATCCCCAGCTCCTGGTGGACCCGACGGCGCACCGCCGCGACGAGGTCCTCACCGGGGGCTGGGTGGCCGCAGCACGAGTTCGTCCAGATCCCCGGCCAGGTGCGTTTGTGCAGGGCCCGCTGGGTGAGCAGCAACCGCTCGTCGGCATCGAAGATGTAGCACGAAAACGCCAGGTGCAGGGGGGTGTGCTGACCATGCACATCGGCCTTCGGGGCGGTGCCGATCGGGTGGCCCTGCTCGTCGAGCAGCACGACCTCCTCGGGCGCGGCGGCGGGGGGGCTGGTCATGCCGGCCTCGCCAACTGGTCGATTGCCGCGTCGAACGCCCACGGCAAGGCCGCGGCCGTCCGGACCACCTGCCGCCGCAACAGGGGCGGCCGGGTCGCCGCCACGAGTGCATGGGTGAGCGCGTCGTGACGCCGGGTCAGCCGCCGCCACGCTCGCTCGTAGGACTCCGGGTCGTCGCCGGCGACCGCGGCCACCGCCGCCTTGGCCTGCGCCAGACCGGCGGCGATGCCCTCGCCCGTGAGAGCGTCGACGTAGCCGGCTGCGTCGCCTACCAGCAGCGCCCGTCCGCTGACCCGGCGCCGAGTGCGCTGCCGCAGCGGCCCGGCTCCCAAGGTATTGGATAGCTCCACATCGCCGAGTCGAGAGGTCAGTGATGGCAGCGAGGCCAGATGAGCCGCCAGCGGCGCACGTCGGCGGCTCAGGACCGCGATACCGACGGAGTGCCCGTTGACCGGGGTGACGTAGGCCTCGGAGGTCGCCGACCAGTGCACCTCCACGCAGTCCGACCACGGGGCGAGCGGCGCATGAGTTCGCAGACCGTAGCGCGGGTCGGTGGTGGTCGTGGCACGTTGCAGGCCGAGCCGGCGGCGGACGGTCGAATGCAGGCCGTCGGCGGCAATCAGATAGCGGGCGGTGTCGCCGTCGGCGTCCACCTGGTCGGCTCGGAGGCTCACCGTGCGCACCGGACCATGCTCAATCGGGATGCCGGCTTCCGCCGTCGCCTCGCGAAGGGCCTCGTGCAGGACGGTGCGTCGTACGCCCCGACCCGGACCGTTCCGGAAGGTGGCGGTGATCGACCGGCCACCGTCGGTGTAGGTGATGCCGCGCAGTGGTGACCCCGGCGGATCGATGCCGAGCTCGGCCAGCAATGCAAGGGCTCCCGGCATCAGGCCCTCGCCGCAGGCCTTGTCGACGACACCCTGGCGCCGCTCCCGCACCACCACGTCGAGCCCCGCTTTGGCGGCGAACAGCGCAGTTGCCAGCCCGACGGGACCGCCGCCGGCGACGATCAGGTCACGCACGAGCCACCTCGGGCTCGGGCAGCGTGGCCAGCGCCTGATTCTCCACCCGGATGCGCACGCGCAGCAGCGCGGCGTTGAGCGCGGTGAACGCTACGGCGGTGATCCAGGCCGCATGCACGAGGGGGAGCGCGATCCCTTCCACGACGACGGCGACATAGTTGGGGTGCCGAAGCAGCCGGTACGGTCCTCCGGTCACGGGGGCGAGGCCCGGCACGACGATCACGCGGGTGTTCCAGCGGCGTCCCAACGTCGAGATGCACCACCACCGGAGCGCCTGCGAGGCGAGCACCAAGGCGAACATCGACCAGGCAAGCAGCGCCGGCACGTCGGGCCGCCGCACCCAGGCTTCGACCAGCATCGCCACGAGGAAGGTCGAGTGCAGCGCCACCATCACCGGGTAGTGCTTCTGCCCGGTCTCGGTGCCGCCGTTGCACAGCGACCAGTCGGCGTTGCGGTTGGAGACGACCAGTTCCGCAACCCGCTCCAGGCCCACCAGGACGACGATGAGGGTGAAGGCGATCAGCGAGGTCACTGGGCCCCCTCCAACAGGACGAGCTCCAGACAGAACCCCGGCCCCATCGCCATCAACATCCCGATCGATCCGGGTGCGGGTGGGCGCTCGCTCAAGGTGTTCTCGAAGATCTGTAGGACCGACACCGAGGAGAGGTTGCCGGTCCGGGCCAGCGAGTCCCAGGTCAGCTGGACCGCCTTGCGAGGCACCTCGAGCGCTGCTTCGATCGCTTCGATCACCTTGGGTCCCCCGGGATGGCAGACCCACCAGTCGACGTCGTCTCGCGTGAGTCCGTGGTCGGCGAGGAAGCCGTCGACATCGGCTTGGAGGTGTCGGCCCACCAAGGCCGGGACCTCGGCATCGAGAACGATCTTGAGCCCGCCGCTGGTGACATCCCAGCCCATCGTTCGTTCGGAGTTGGGATAGAGCCGGCTGCGCGAGTCGATCACCCGAGGGCGAACCGTGCCCGAGGTGGCGGTCGGGTCGGGCACGCCGCGTGCCACCACGGCCGCGGCGCCGTCCGCAAACAACCCGCTGGCCACGAGGTTGGCCACCGAGAGGTCGTCGCGTTGCACCGTGAGCGAGCAGAGCTCGACCGCCACCAGCACCGCCACCTCGTTCGGATGACCGACCAGATAATCGTGCAGCCGGGCGATGCCCGCCGCACCCGCGACGCAGCCGAGCCCGACCACCGGCACACGCTTCACGTCGGTCCGGAAGCCGAGGCGGGCGGCTATCCGGGCGTCGAGCGAGGGAACAGCCAACCCGGTCACGGTGGTCGACATCAACAGGTCGACGTCCTCCGGCCGGAGGTCAGCCGCGGCCAGGGCATCCTGGACGGCCTGGCAGCCCAGTTCGACGGCGGCGTCGATGAACAAGTCGTTGGTGGCGCCGAAGTCGTCGAGATCGGCGTACTTCTCCAGCGGGAGGGCCAGGAAGCGCTGCTGGACGCCGGCGTTGGCATGGAAGCGACGCAGCAGGAGTTCGTCGACGCGGCCTCCGGTGAGCGCGCTCGCGACGGCGTCGGTGATCTCGGATTGGGAATAGCAGTAGGCGGGGAGAACGCCGCGGATGGCCAGGATGTCCATGGAACCTACTTCGGCTGGTGGGGTCGGGGCGGGCGTGGCGACTCGTGAGTCCGCCTGGGCATGATTCCTTGCGCGAGGTCGCGGACCAAACCGGCAGCGAGGCGAGGGGTGATGCGTCCGTCCCCGAGCCCGAGCTCCACGAGGGCATCGAAGGATCGACGATCGCGCTGGGCGGTGCGGATGCCGGCGTCGATGAGTCGGGGCCGGGCGCTGATCCGGGCCGCGGCCCAGGTGTGGTGCAGATGCCGGCCCAAGAGCGCGCGAACGGCAGCGTCATAGGCCGGGCCAGCCGTCTCCGGTCGTCCGGCACGCAGTGCCTCAGCGGCGGTTCGGCCCGCCGCGAGGCCGGTCGCGACGGCATAGAAGATGCCCTCACCGGTCATCGGATTCACCAGGTGGGCGGCGTCACCCGCGAGCAGCACCCGGTCGGCCGAGGGCTCCGGGCGCCAGCCGGACAACGGCAGGTGGTGGGCCCGCCAGTCGTCACCGCCCGCTGAGCTGCCGGGGAGCAGCCGCTCCAACTCGGCGAGCATCAGGGCGCGGGTCGGCCGGTCGCCATGCCCGACGGTGAACTCGCCGTAACCGACGTTGGCCAAGCCGTCACCGCGATCGAAGGACCAGGCATAAGACGGGTGGCGACGGTCGCCGTAGACGATCGTCTGCAGGCCGCGCCGGGACGTCGGAGTGGGTGCGTAGCCGCGGATCGCCACTGCGCGTCGGCCGGGAGGGCGACCCAGGGCGGAGCGGATCACCGATGAAGCGCCGTCGGCGCCCACGACGACCCTGGCTCGCAAGTCGTCGACGCCCACCCGATCGGACTCCTGCACCAGCGTCCGGACGCGGTGCCGGCGCAGCACGGCGCCCGCCTGCACCGCCCGCTCCACCAGCCGTTGATCGAAGATGCGTCGCGGGATCACCCACACGGGTCGCTGAAGACGGCCGCTGACGCGCGCGTCGCCATGGGTGAGTTCGAGCCGATGCAGGGGAGCCCAGCCGGTCGCCAGGTCGTGCACGCCCACGTCGGCGAGTGCCTCGAACACATGCGGGGCGATGCCGTCGCCGCACGACTTGTCGCGAGGGAAGTCGTGCCGGTCCAGAAGCAGCACGCGAAGCGTCGGGTCGCGGTGCAAGGCGCCCAGGGCGGTCGCGGCACCGGCCGGCCCACCGCCGATCACCAGCAAATCCCAGTTGTCGCTCACACCGCCACCGCCAGCAAAGCCACGTCGACGACGGCGATCGCCATCGCCGCCAGGAACGGTGTGCGCCCACTGCCGCGGAGCACCAGGACGGACAGCCCGACCACCACGACGCAGCCGGCCACGACGACCGGTGACATCACGACGACACTCAGCAACACCACCGTGGCCCCCACCAACAGCCCCACCGCGAGGTGGGTCACCCGGCGCGCACCGAACCGGTCCGCGATCCGATGCGGCAGGCCGGAGACCCCGGTGGAGCGGTCGTCGTCCAGGTCGGGCAGCACATTGAGCAGATGGGCGCCCACCCCGAGCAGTGCTCCGGTGAGCGGCAGCCACCAGCCGATGCCCAGCCCGATCGCCTGGGGCTCGGCCACCTGCCGGGCCGCCAGCGACGGCACCGTTGCCAGGGCGCCGAACGCGACGGCATACGCAGTCCATGACCACGCCGTGCGTTTGAGCCAGAGGTTGTAGCTCCAGCCGCCGACGAGCACCAGCAGGTGCGCCGCACCGGCCCGCCAACCCAACATGGCCGACAAAGAGATGGAGGTGATCAACGCCACTGCGCAGGCGCCGCCCACCAACGAGGCCGAGACCTGGCCCGCGACCAATGGTTTGTCAGCACGATGTGCGGTCCGGTCGCGTCTCAGGTCGACGAGGTCGTTGCTCCAGCCGATGCTGAGTTGGCCGGTGAAGACGGCCCCGATCAGTACGACGCTCGTCTGGGGAGGCAGCTCCACCGCGAGGCTCAATACGGTCGTGATGAGGGTGACCGCCAGCGTGGGTGCCGCGTGAGCGGCGCGGCCCAGGGCGATCAAACCGCCGCCCACGGGGGCCGGAAACGGGCGGTCGAGAGCCACCGGCGATCACTCCCTGGGCTGGGTGGACGACTGGACGAAGGGGGAAGCGGGCGATTCGCGAGAGTCGGGCGGAAGTCGCTCCGAGGTGCCGCGACCGCCCGTTAGGGTCACCCTGTGACGACGATAGCGACCGTATCCACCTCTCGGCTGTGGGCGGTCGTCCCGGCGGGCGGCGCCGGCACGCGGCTCTGGCCGTTGTCGCGCCGCGATCGGCCGAAGTTCCTCCTCGACCTCACCGGAGCCGGTCGCTCACTGCTCCAGCAGACCACCGATCGGCTGCGACCTCTGACGGGCGACCGGCTGATCGTGGTGACCGGCGTCGCGCACCAAGCGGCGGTGGCCGCTCAGTTGCCGGAACTGCCGGCGTCCCGGATCCTCGCCGAACCCAGCCCGCGCGACTCGATGGCCGCCATCGGGCTGGCCGCCGCCGTGCTGGAGAAACTCGATCCACAAGCCGTGATGGGCTCCTTCGCTGCCGATCATGTGATTGCCGACAGTGGGGCCTTCCATGCGGCCGTCCGGACGGCGGTGCCAGCGGCCGAAGCAGGCTGGCTGGTCACCATCGGTTTGCGGCCGACGTCGCCGGCAACCGGATTCGGCTACATCCGGCCCGGCGCCGAGTTGGCCGAGCACGAGGGAGTCCGCGCGGCTGCAGAGTTCGTGGAGAAGCCGGCGCCGGAGGTGGCCCGGGAGTACGTGTCGGCGGGATACCGCTGGAACGCGGGCATGTTCGTGGGCAGGCCCGGCGTCATCCTCGATCTGCTCGCCGACTCCGACCCTGTGTTCGCCGCGGATCTCCGCGACATCGCTGCTCAACTGCCGAACCGCCCGGAGGTGCTCGACGAGCGCTGGCCGACGCTGCCGCGAATCGCCTTCGACCACGCGATCGCCGAGCCGGCGGCCGCGGCCGGGCGGGTCGCTGTGGTCGAGGCCGATCTCGGCTGGGACGACATCGGCGACTTCGCCACGCTGGAGCAGGTCGCCCGGTCATTGGGCCAGGAGGAGTCCCCCGTGGTCGTGGTCGGGGAGGCCGGCCACGTCGTGAGCCGCGACAGCTCAGGGCTGGTCGTCGTCGGGGCCGATCGCACCGTCGCCGTCGTCGGTCTCGATGACATCGTCGTCGTGGACACCCCCGACGCGATCCTGGTGACCACCCGAAGCCGGGCCCAGGACGTCAAGGCTCTGGTCGAGGAGTTCCGCGCTCAGGGACGCGAAGACCTCACCTGAGCCGGGCCGCGCGTCTCGACCTACCAGATGTGACGCTTCGCCTACCAGATGTGACGTGTCGCCCGGCGGGGGTGACGTGTCGCCCGGCGGGGGTGACGTGTGGCCTGCCGGGGGTGACGTGTCGGTGGGTTAGACGGCGCCGGGTTCGGGGGAGTCGAGGTAGTCGTACTGCTCCATGAAGCTGTCGAGGGCTGCGCCGCTGGGTTCGGAGCAGTATTGCCAGACCCCGACCTGCTCGTCGGGAGCGGTGTTGCCGGCGCCGCCGACGGACCAGTGGGTGAAGGCGATGTGCTGACCGTCGGGGAAGGAGTCGCCGTCGTCCTTGGTCCACGGGGCGGCTTTGAACTTCAGGCGGCGGAGATCGTCGGAGCCGGTGAACTTCTTCGCGAGCGCCTTGATGTCGGTCATCATCTCGTCGTCGGCGGCGGCGGTGTCGTCGTACCAGAGAATCGTGAAGCCGTGCTCGAGGTTGTGCACCAGGCGTCCGATATCGGGGCGGTCGGCGACCGTGTAGAAGGGTCGTTCCAGGCCCTCCCACACGCTGTAGTGGGTGCCGAAGGCGGGAGGAGCGTCCTGGAAGCTCAGCGGTGTACCCGGCTCCACGTGGTCCTGGTTGCCGTCGGCGGGCTTCGTGGTGATGTCCTGACAGACCGACGCGGCGGCGCCGATCTCGGTGATCGGCACGTCGGCGAGTTCCCGCCCCTTCCACCAGTCGGTGAGCGGGCCATAGGCCGCGGCGCCGATGATGGCGACCGCGACCAGCACGCTGAGACCCATCACCAGCAGGCCGCGGCCCTTCTCCTTGGCGCGCTGCTGATTCTGGATCCGCGCGGCTTTGGAACGCCGGTCCTCAGCCGTGGAGGCGGGGGTGGCTTTTCCTCGGGACGGGCGCTTGGGCTTGTTGGACGGGCTCACAGTGCTCTTCCTGGTGGTGGTCGCGATCTGAGGTCGGAGTCTACGGCTGGGCAGGTGAGGGTCGGAGCCGAACCCGCCAGGCTCCCTGCGCACCGTCGTCGTCGCTGCTCGCGATCACCCATGCGTGTGCGGAGCACAGCAAGTGCAGGCGCGGATCGCCGGGTGTCGAGTCCGCCGGCAGGATCAGGCTGAGTCGGTCGGCGGCCTCCTCCAGGACCTCCGCCCCCGGCCAGAGCCGGGAAATGGCCCCCGCGAGGTCGGCGGCGGGAGCGGGAGAGCCGAAACCCGCGGTGTCGCCGGTCAAAGCGCGCACCACGGCCTCGCGGGCGCCGTAGCCGAACAGATCCTCGCTGGGTGGCCGGATCAGGGCGCCCGCGCCAGGACCGTGGTCGTCACGATCGAGCACCAGGTCACCGCGTCCCCGAACCACGGCGAAGGGTCGGCCGCCCAGCTTGCCCGCCGCGAGTTCGGCGGCGCCGGCGATCTCGTCCGCGACCGCGGGAGCAGTCACTACGAGCTGGTTGCCGTGCGGATCGGTCCGGCCGGCGTACGACTCCACGGGGCGCAATCCGGCGACGCCCAGGGCGATATCGGTCTGCCCCTGCCGCCACGGGCGTCCGGCGGTGTCCGTGATCACCACGGCGACGCGGGCGCCGGTTCGCTGCTGCACCGACTCGCGCAGGTGGCGAGCCGTGGCGTCGGGGTCCTGAGGCAGCAGGAGGTGCGCGCCGGCGCGAACGTTGGAGGCGTCGATGCCGGCCGCCGCCAAGGTCGCCCCCTGGCGGGTTCGGGCGATCACCGTCGGCCCGCGCCGGGCGACGACGTCGACGATCTCGGCGGCGAGCGAGTCCTCGCGCGGGCCGAGGCGGAGCCGCCCCTCCGCCTTGCTGACGACCTTGCTGGTGACACACAGGATGTCGCCGTCGGCCACGTCGATCACCGTCAGCAGCAGCGCCGCCAGATCGTCGCCCTCCCGCACCTCCGGTACCCCGTCGGGGGCAAGCGCGGTGACCGATGACCTGCTCAAGGGGCGCTCACCGGGGCGCTCACTGGAGCCTTCACTGGGGCCTTCACTGGGGCCTTCACGAGTGGCCCGCCGTCGCCAGCCGCAGCGCCGCACCAGCCAGCGCCGCGGTCGCCTCCGGATCCGTCATCAGCAGCGGGACGGCCTCGGCGCGCAGCCCGAGGTCGCGGATCGCGGACAGCTGGGCCCGGTCGGAATCGGCGATCAGCCACGCGTCGATCAGACCACCGCGTGCCCGGGCGGCGTAGTGGCCGGCGACGCCGGTGGCCGACACGTCGACGCCGAGGGCGGTGAGCAGTTGACGGGCCATCCCGTGCACGTGGCTGGCGCCGATGATCGGAGAGATGCCCACGACCGGCGCGGCGGTCGAGGTCAGCGCCTCGCGCACACCTGGGACCGAGGCGATGGTGCCGATCGACACCACCGGGTTGGATGGCGGGACGAGAACGACGTCGGCGTCGGTGATCGCCGCTATGACCTCCGAAGTTGCCCGGGCGTCGTCCATCCCGATCGGGACGACGGCCCGGGCCGGCACCTCGGCCCGCAGCCGGACCCAGTACTCCTGGAAGTGGACCACGCGCTGCCCGCTGGGGCTGTCGACGTCGTCGATCGCAACATGGGTCTCGACCCGGTCGTCGGTCATCGGCAGCAAGCGGACCCCCGGCTGCCATCGTTGGCACAAGGCCTCGGTGACCTCGGTGAGGCGGTAGCCGGCGTCGAGCATCTGAGTGCGGACCAGGTGCGTGGCCAGATCTTTGTCGCCCAAGCCGAACCACGTGGGCTCGGCGCCGTACGCCGCCAACTCGTCGCGGGCATGAAACGTCTCTTCGATGCGCCCCCACCCGCGCTCTCCATCGATGCCCCCGCCCAGCGTGTACATGACGGTGTCCAGGTCGGGGCAGACCTTCAAACCGTGCACCCAGAGATCGTCGGCGGTGTTGGCCACGACCGTCACCGCCACCTCAGCGGGGTCTTCGCCGCCCTCCTCGGGGAGCTGGGCTAGACCGGCCAGTGGGCCGTCGATTCCCCGCCGAATCCCATGCAGGAGCCCCTGCAGGAAACGGGCCCCTCCGACCCCGCCGGAGAGGACTGTGATGGCGCGCATGCGCCCAGCCTCTCATCCTCGTCGGGGCCACTCTGGGTCCGGCCCGATCGGGGGAGGCCGGGAGGTTATAGCAGATTCGGTCTTGACTTTCGGTGTACGACAGGCATGTAATTCCATTAGTGTTCTTCGAACGGGCAACCGGTCTTCCCCGGTCGCTCACCGTGAAGGATCTACAACCTGGGTCGAAAGGTCGGATGTCGTGAGAGAGCTGTTCTTGCTCGACGGGGACGCCGAGGAGATGGGGTGGCAGGATCGCGCGCTGTGCGCTCAGACCGACCCGGAGGCGTTCTTCCCTGAAAAAGGTGGGTCCACGCGGGAGGCTAAGAAGGTCTGCACCACCTGCGACGTGCGCGACGACTGCCTCGAATACGCGCTGATGAACGACGAGCGCTTCGGCATCTGGGGCGGGCTCTCCGAGCGGGAGCGCCGCAAACTCAAGAAACGAGCCGTCTGACGCAGGCCCGGCGCCGCCCGGCTCCTGGGGCGCGGATCCACGCTCGCCGGTTCTCAGTAGGCTCGGGCGAGTGAGCGTCGCGGCTGTCATCGTCAGTCACGGAGGAGCAGCCTGGCTGCCCACCGTGCTGTCCGGCCTCCGGTCGCAAACCCGCCCCGCCGACCGCATCGTCGCTGTCGACACCGGCAGCAAGGACGACAGCGCGGCCATCCTGCGTGAGGCCCTCGGACCCGAGGCGGTCCTGGAGGCGCCCCGTTCGACGTCGTTCGGCGCGGCTATCAACGCCGCCCTCGAGGCGCTGACCGACCCAGCGGCCGATCGGCAGCCGGCCGAACCGGAGTGGATCTGGATCCTGCACGACGACTCGACACCCGCCCCCGACGCGCTCGCCTTGCTGATGGAGGCGGCCGGGGCGGCCCCCGAAGTCGACATCTTCGGCCCCAAGTTGCGGGAATGGCCGTCGCTGCGCCGCTTGCTCGAGGTCGGGGTGACCGTCAGCGCCACCGGACGCCGAGAGACCGGCCTGGAGCGCGGCGAATACGACCAGGGTCAACACGACGATGTCGACCGCGTGCTGGCGGTCAACACCGCCGGCATGCTCGTGCGGCGCAGTGTCCTGGTCGAACTCGGGGGCTTCGACGAGGCGCTCGCGGTGTTCGGAAATGACATCGACTTCGGTTGGCGGGCCGCCGCCGCAGGTCACACCACCTTGGTCATCCCGCCCGCGATCGTGTTCCATGCGGAGGCTGCGCACCGCGGCGTACGGCGCACGCCGCTGACCGGACGGCACACCCACTATCAGGAACGTCGCGCCGCGCTCTACACGCTCCTGGCCAACACCTCCAGTCGATGGTGGCCACTGCAGGCGCTGCGGTTGACCCTCGGCAGTCTGCTGCGAGCGCTGGGCTTCGTGCTCACGCGGCGGATCGGCGAAGGACTCGACGAACTCGCCGCCGTGGGCTCCGTCCTGGGGCGCCCCACCGCGCTGCTGGACGCCCGGCGGCAACGGGCCGCGGCGCGCACGGTCGACGACAAGGACTTCGCCGACCTCCTCGCTCCCTGGTGGCTGCCCTACCGGCACGGGCTCGACTTCCTCTCCGACGTCGCAGCCGCCCTCACGCTGCAGGCGCAGGATGTCGCCGAACGGCGTCGGGCCGCCATGTCCGAAGCCGATCAGCTGTCCGGGGGCGGCCGGCCCGTCGCGCCGCCTGCCCAGGACGATGCGCTTCCGTCGATCGATGGGCCCGACGACGACTACACGCCGGAGTCCGGGTGGCTGGTGCGGTATCTGACCAATCCGGTCGCGCTGGGCCTGACCGTGTTCATTGGCATCACCTTGGTCGCCGCTTGGACGGCCGTCGGGCGGGTGTCGGGCGGCGCGCTGGATCCGGCGCCGGCTGGTGCGGGCGATTGGTGGCGGATGTACGCCGAATCGTGGCACCCACTTCAGCAGGGATCGGCGGTCCCGGCGCCGGCCTACATCGCCCCCCTCGCGGCGCTCGGCACGCTGCTGGGCGGCAGCGCTGTCGCCGCCGTCTCCGTGGTGATGATCCTGGCCGCTCCGGTGGGTCTCTGGGGTGCCTGGCGCTTCATGCGGGTCGCGGCCAACCTGATCGACCCCGCCGGCGCACCCCGCTGGCTGCTCGCGGTCGGTGCCGGTGGTTATGCGCTGATCCCGATGGTGAGCGGCGCGTGGGGAGACGGGCGCCTCGGCCCGGTCGTCGTTGCGGCGGTGCTGCCCTGGCTGGCTCACGCGTGTTTGGGGTTCCTGGATCCGGAGGCCGATCGCCGACGTCGGGCGGGCTGGCGCACCGGCGCCCTGCTGGCGTTGGGGACTGCGTTCAGCCCTGCACTGTGGTGGGAGTGGTTCCTGCTCACCGCCTTGGCACTCGGGCTCGGGTGGCGGGTCGGCCTGCTGCGCTCGCGCACCGACTGGGGCCCGCTGGTGACCATGCTCGCCGTTCCGCCGGTGCTGCTGATCCCGTGGTGGCTACCGCTCATCATCGTTCGCCGCCCCGGAGGGCTGCTGCTCGAAGCCGGGCGGCCGGACCAACCGAACGGTGGCTTCCTCGACCTGGTGAGCGGTCGGCTCACCGACCTGGGAGCGCCCGCGGCCTGGGGTCTGGCGCTGATCGCCGCCGCGCTGATCGCCCTGGTGTCCTCCCGGGTGCGCGGCGCCGTTCTCGCCGCCTGGATTGTCGCGCTGGTCTCGGCGCTGACCATCGGCTCGCTCGCGCTGGTCGACGTGGCGATGCTCGAGGGTCCAACGTCGTCGCGCTGGGGCGGACCCTTCGTGGTGTTGTGGGGGGCGATCGAGACCGCGGCGATCTTCGGGGCGCTGGGGCTGTGGTGGGCGATCGGTCGCTGGCAGTACGACTCGCGACGCTCGCGCTGGGCCACGCCGGCCCGCGTGGGGCTGGCGCTCGCAGCGGTGACGATCCCGGCCATCGGGGTCGGCTGGGTGGTCGTCGGCGCATCGGACCGCCTCGAGAGAGACCGACCGTCCACGATCCCCGCCTACATGGAGCAGAGTTCGTTGCTCGGACCCGACCACGGGGTGCTGGTGCTCGAGGGGGATGTGGAGTCCGGTGTCCGCTACGCGGTCCGGCGCGGCGACGGCCCCACGATCGGTGAGACCGAGATCGTCTCGTTGACCCGCGAGGACGTCGGATTCACTCGGCGTGTGCGCAATCTGGTCTCGCGTCCGACTCCGGCGGTGGTCGACGGGCTGGCCGCTGCCGGGATCGAATACGTGGTTCAACCTGCGCCCGCCGACGGCCGGATCGCGGCCACCTTGGATGCCGCCCCCGGGCTGATCCAGGCGGGTGCCGACAATCGAGCAACCCGGGCCTGGCAGGTGGAGCAGCCGCCGCGGCGCGACCAACTGGTTCGGCCGGTGTCGGCCTGGCGCACCAGCTTGTTGGTTCTGCAAGCGCTCGCGCTGCTGGTGGTCGCGGTGCTCTGCGGGCCGAGCCGGGCGGAGGGCCGGCGATGAGCGACCGCAGAGACGACTCCACCCCACCGGCGAGCCAGCCGAGCAGCCAGCCGGGCCGACGGACGGCCGCGGTGTCGACGCGGCGGTCGCGGATCACGATCGCGATCGCGGTGGTGGTGCCGCTCCTGACTCTGGCAAGCCTCGCCATGGTGCGGCCGTGGTCGCCGGATGCCACCGGATCCGAGCCGGAGTCGGCGCCCCTCGAGCGAGTCGACCTGGGCTGTTCCTCACCCATCGAAGACTCCGCGCTGGCGATCGGCTCGGTCGACGGGAAGGCGTCCGGCACCGTGGCGGTGACCGCGCTGACCGACGGCGACGTTCAAGATCGTGAGGCGCGACTGCGGGGAGCGCCGGTGGCGACGACGAAGGCCCCGGGCACTGCGGTGATCACCGGACGAGGAGACCTGGCCACGGGTTTGCTCGGGGCGCGAGTCGGCGCGCTCCGCCCGGCGATCGGCACCTGCGTGCCGCCCGAACCGGAGCAGTGGTTCACCGGGGTGGGAGCCAGACCACGCCACGCCTCGACCGTCGAACTGACCAACCCCGACCGTGGGCCGGCCGTCGCCGATCTGGTCTTCCTGGGCGGCCGTGGGCCGCTGGAGATCGACGCGACTCGGGGCATCCGGGTTCCCGGACGCTCCACTCGGGTGATCGATCTCGCCGCCCTTCTCCCGACCCGTACCGAGCTCACCATGCACGTCACGGTCACCCGCGGCCGCCTGTCCACCACGGTCTCGGATCGGATTCAGGAGATCGGCGGGCCCACCAGCACCGACTGGCTGCCGGCGCAACGCGCCCCGTCGACGAGCGGCTGGCTCCTGGGCCTGCCCACCACCCGCGGCCGACATACCCTCATCGTCGCCAACACCGGAGCCGACGAAGCACGCGTCGAGGTCGAGATCGTCACCCCCACCAGCGTCTTCGCTCCGACCGGGCTCGACGAGATCCGCGTGACACCGGGCAGCACACGCCAGGTCAAACTCGACGGTGTGCTCTCGGGCCGCGCTGCGCGCGACGGCCTGGGTCTGCGGGTGAGCGCCAGCGAAGCGGTGACCGCCACCCTGCGCAGCGTTGTTTCCCAGGACTCCTCGCTGTCGGTGTTGCAGCCGGGCATGGTCGGCGAGTCCGCCGCGCTGATCCCTGGTGTGACGGGACGGGGTAGCCAAGCCCTCGTCGTCTCCGGCGCCGAACGGACCGGCGCGCTGACCGTGGTGACCCGCTCCGAGAGCGGGAAGCGACTGTCCCGCAAACGGCAAGACATCGCCCCCGGGCGGGGCTACCGGATCTCTTTGCCCGACGCGGCCCGGGTGGTGACAATCGAGGTCGAGCGGACCACGCTTGCGGCGGTGGTGATGGTGACCGTGCCGGGAACGAGCGGAGGCACTGCGGTCGTTCCTTTGCAGACGGTCCAGCGATCCTCACTCATCCCAGGCGTTCGCCCGGTCCTTCCCTGAGTGCTCGGGTCAGGTCATTCCGGGCGGTAGCGCGGGTCGACCTCGTCGGCCGGCAGGTCCAGCAGTTCGGCCACCTGCTCCACCACGACAGTCAGGAGCAGGGTGTCGAGCTCGCCACGGTCTTCGCACCGGTGCTCGATCGGTCGGCGAAAGACCACGAGCCGGGTCGGTGTCGTCGACGTACCCCGCACCAGGGTGGCCAGGGGGACCGTTTCGGAGGCCCAACTGTCGGGCAGTTGGGGGGTGTCCTCCACTGCGTACTCGACCAGGCCGAGCCGCTCGCCCCAGCGGGCGTCCAGGTCGCCGACGATGCGGAGCAGGGAACGGTCGAAGCGCTGCCGAGAAGTGGGGACGGCGGGCTGCCCAGGGCGTTCGGGCAGACGCGCGGGGCCTCTGACTCCCCGGCCGCGGCGATCACGGACTCGAGGTCCGGACCCGCGTGCCGGGGTTGCTCGGGCCTCAGGTGTCTCCACGACCGCGAGCCTAATCGGCCACGGCACCACTGCCGGGTACCGTCTGGCCCGTGAGTTCAACCCGCCGCTGCTCGCGCACTGCCTGCGGCCGACCCGCGCGGCATACGCTCACCTATGTCTACGCCGACCAGACGGCCGTTCTCGGCCCGCTGGCGCTGCACGCCGAACCCCACGCCTACGACCTGTGCGACCACCACAGTGAGCGGCTCTCGGCCCCACGTGGCTGGGAAGTGCTGCGGCTGGCGCCTGACCCGGCCGCAGCCGGGCCCTCCACCGACGACCTGCTGGCTCTGGCCGACGCGGTTCGGGAAGCGGCGCGACCGCCCGCTCCGGCGCCCGTACTGCCACGCCCTGACGAACCGGGGCGCGAAGTGACCCGGCGCGGGCACCTGCGGGTCCTGACCACCGACTGATCGGTACTCGCAGCCGTTTAGGCTGACCTCCGTGCCCTTCTCTCCGGTTGACCCGGCCCGTGTCGACGCCGTGATCAAGGCCTACGACGTTCGCGGGCTGGTGCCCGAGCAGTTGGACGAGGAGTTGGCCTACTCCCTGGGCGCGGCCTTCGCCGTCGTCGCCGACGCGCCGGCGATTGTCGTCGGCTATGACATGCGCCCGAGTTCGCCCGGCCTGGCGAGGCGGTTCGCCGACGGGGTGACCGAGGCCGGAGTGGACGTCACCGTGATCGGGTTGGCCTCGACCGATCAGCTCTACTTCGCTTCCGGCCATCTCGACCGCCCGGGAGCGATGTTCACCGCCAGCCACAACCCGGCCGCCTACAACGGTGTGAAGCTGTGTCGCGAGCAGGCCCGGCCGATCGGTGGCGACAGCGGACTCAGTGAGATCCGCGACCTGGTGGTCGCCGGCGAGCTTCCCACCGCCGCTCATCCGGGACGGCTCGAGGAGCGCGACGTGCTCGACGCCTATGCCGCCCACCTGCTGTCGCTTGCGCCCATCACCGGCCGCCCGCTGCGGATCGTCGTCGATGCCGGAAACGGAATGGCCGGCCACACGGTGCCGGCCGTCATCGCACAGCTCCCGTCGGGGCAGATCGACCTGGTGCCGCTCTTCTTCGACCTCGACGGCACCTTCCCCAACCACGAGGCCAATCCGATCGACCCGGCCACCCTGGTCGATCTCCGACAGGCGGTCATCGAGCACGGGGCGGATCTCGGGCTCGCCTTCGACGGCGACGCGGATCGCTGCTTCTTGGTCGACGAGACCGGGGCGCTGATCGGCCCGTCGGCACTGACGGCCCTGATCGCCTCGCGGGAGCTGGCCCGGCACCCCGGCGGCACGGTGATCCACAACCTGATCACCAGCCGCTCGGTGCCCGAGCTCGTCGAGGAGGCTGGGGGGACCGCGGTCCGGACCAGGGTCGGCCACTCCTTCATCAAGGCACAGATGGCCGAGACCGGGGCGATCTTCGGAGGCGAGCACAGCGGGCATTTCTACTTCCGGGACTTCTGGAATGCCGACTCCGGGATGCTCGCGGCGTTGCATGCGCTGTCCGCCCTCGGTGAGAGCGAGCGCCCGGCGTCGGAACTGATGGCCGACTTCGAGCGCTATTGTCTGAGCGGTGAGATCAACTCGACCGTCGCCGATCCGCAACGCATCGTCGAGCGGCTCGAGTCCGAGTACGCCGACGATGAGGCGGTCGTGATCGACCACCTCGACGGGCTCAGCGTCCGCCACCCCGATTGGGCCTTCAATGTGCGTCGCTCGAACACCGAGCCGCTGCTGCGGCTCAACGTCGAGGGACGCGACGAACCCACCATGCGGCGGGTCACCGCCGCGATCTTGGATCGGATCAGGAGTGAATCATGAATCTCGACCCGGCTCTGCTGGAGATCATCGTCTGCCCGGACTGTCACGGGGACCTCACCCCTCGGGAGGCCGGCGAAGGGGACTCGTCGACGGACGAACTCGTCTGCGCCGGGTGCGGACTCGCCTACCCGGTGCGTGACGACATCCCTGTGCTTCTCGTCGACGAGGCGCGCCGGCCGGCCTAGCCGACTGTTCCCCATGTGGTTCGACGAATCTCGACTCGACGACGAGGCGGCCCTCGCCACCATCGACCCTGTGCTGCGGTGGCTCGCCGAGACCGGCGCGCGGGTCCGGCGTGAGATGCACGAGGTGACGGGGGCGCCACTGCCTGAGGAGTTGCTCCAACAGCCACCGCGGGCGGTGGTCGCGGCCGGTCCCGACGCCCGCTTGCTCAGGGCTGTTCTGGAGCCGTGGTGTCCGGTGCCGTTCGTGGCCTGGCCGACCCATGGGCTCCCGGGGTGGGCCGGCACGCTCGACCTGGTGATGGTGCTCTCGCCGTCGGGCTCAGACACCGGTACGGCTGCCTCGGCCGCCGAGGCGGTTCGTCGAGGCTGCCAACTCCTGGTTGCCTGCCCGGCCCAATCGCTGGTCGCCGACCATGCGCAGGGTCGTTGGTCGACCATGGTGTCGACCACCACGGGCGACCAGTTGGCGACCGCGGTCGTGATGCTGGAGTTGCTCGACCGGCTGGGGCTCGGGCCGCGAACGGACTCGGAGTCGGTAGCGATCGCCCTCGACGAGGTGGCCTCGTCCTGCTCCCCCCATCGTGATCTGTCGGTCAACCCCGCGAAGTTGCTGGCGATCGCCCTCGGCGACGCCGTCCCCTTGGTGTGGGGTGGGTCGGTCCTGGCCGCGCGCGCAGCCCGCCGGGTCGCCGAATCGTTGCGTCGGGCGTCAGGGCGATCGGCCCTCGCGGGCGATGCAGAGCATCTGCTGCCGCTGCTCGAGGCCGCGCCACAACGCGACGTCTTCGACGATCCGTTCGCGGCCGAGAGCCCGGCGCCGCGTCCGGTGCTGGTGGTCCTGGACGACGGCTCCGAGGCGTCCCTCGTGCGTGAGCAGCGCGGCCGTCTGCAGGCGGCGGCCCAAGGGCGTGGTGTGCGGGTTGAGACGCTCACGAGCGACGCCGCCGACGATGTCGGCAGGTATGCCTCGCTGCTCCTGCACGGCTCCTACGCCGCCGAGTACCTCGGGCTCGCGCTGGTCCCGGACTGATCGCCGGGCCACCGCAGGGGCGGTGGCGACGTCGCTACCGCACGGTCGAGGATTCTGCCCCACTAGGGGGTGCGCCTTAATCTTGAGGCCACGGGTTTCCACGCTGGTTTCTCCGCTATCCCCACCCATCCGGAGGCGCACGTTTCATGGACTACAAGGTTGCCGATCTTCAGCTGGCCGACTTCGGCCGCACCGAGATCTCTCTCGCCGAGCACGAGATGCCGGGCTTGATGGCCATGCGTTCTCGCTACGCCGACTCCAAGCCCCTTGCTGGTGCGCGGATCGCGGGCTCGCTGCACATGACGGTCCAGACCGCTGTTCTCATCGAGACGTTGGTCGACCTGGGCGCCGACGTGCGCTGGGCCTCCTGCAACATCTTCTCCACCCAAGACCACTCAGCCGCAGCCGTGGTCGTCGGGCGCGACGGCACCGTTGACGCGCCCGCCGGTGTTCCGGTCTTCGCCTGGAAGGGCGAGACGCTGGAGGAGTACTGGTGGTGCACCCAGCAGATCCTGCGCTGGCCCGACGTCGACGGCGAGCCGACCTTCGCCAACATGATCCTCGACGACGGTGGTGACGCCACGATGCTCGTCCACCTCGGCACCGAGGCCGAGAAGACCGGCATCGCGCCCGACCCGGCCACCGCCGGCTCCGCCGAGCAGAGGGTCGTGTTCGAGGTCCTGCAGGCATCACTGGCCGAGTCCGACGACCGCTGGACTCAGATCGCGGGCCAGATCAAGGGCGTCACCGAAGAGACCACCACGGGTGTGCACCGTCTCTACGAGATGATGAAGGAAGGCTCGCTGCTCTTCCCGGCCATCAACGTCAACGACTCGGTGACCAAGTCCAAGTTCGACAACAAGTACGGGTGTCGCCACTCGCTCATCGACGGCATCAACCGCGCCACCGACGTTCTCATCGGCGGCAAGGTTGCCGTGGTGTGCGGTTACGGCGATGTCGGCAAGGGGTGCGCCGACTCGCTCCGTGGTCAGGGCGCCCGAGTCGTGATCACCGAGATCGACCCGATCTGCGCGCTCCAGGCGGCCATGGACGGCTATCAGGTGACCACGCTCGAAGAGGCCCTCCCGGTCGCCGACATCATCATCACCGCCACCGGCAACAAAGACGTCGTCACCGCCGAGCAGATGAGCCGGATGAAGCACCAGGTCATCGTCGGCAACATCGGCCACTTCGACAACGAGATCGACATGGCCGGACTCGAGGCCTGGGACGGCATCGTTCGCAAGAACGTCAAGCCGCAGGTCGACGTGTTCACCTTCCCTGAGGCCGACGGCGGCCGCTCGGTGATCATGCTGTCCGAAGGACGCCTGATGAATCTCGGCAACGCGACCGGCCACCCGTCGTTCGTGATGTCCAACTCGTTCACCAACCAGGTGCTCGCGCAGGTCGAGCTCTTCACCAAGCTCGAGGAGTACCCCGTCGGGGTCTACGTGCTGCCCAAGCACCTCGACGAAGAGGTCGCCCGGCTCCACCTCGATGCTCTCGGTGTCAAGTTGACCGAGCTCTCTCAAGAGCAGGCCGACTACCTCTCGGTGCCGGTGGGCGGCCCCTACAAGCCCGAGCAGTACCGCTACTGATCGGGTTCGAACTCCTGAAGGTGCGGGCGTGGCCCGCCCCTGACCATGTATGCCGTCCCGGCAGCCGCCGGGACGGCATACTTGCCTCATGATCAACGCATCCGAGCAGGCCACCCGAGGCCGCATCCTGGTCGTCGATGACGATGCCTCGCTCGCCGAGATGCTGAGCATCGTCCTACGCCAGGAGGGCTTCGACAGTCTGGTGGTCGCGCGTGGCGACGAGGCGATGGCCGCGTTCCGCGACTACCGCCCCGACCTGGTCCTGCTCGATCTGATGCTCCCCGGACGCGACGGTCTCGATGTGTGCAAGGAGATCCGCGCCGAGGCCGGGACGCCGATCGTGATGCTCACCGCCAAGGGCGACACGATCGATGTGGTGTTGGGGCTCGAATCCGGCGCCGACGACTATGTCGTCAAGCCCTTCAAGCCCAAGGAGCTGGTCGCCCGCATCCGTGCCCGGGTCCGGCGTGTGGACGCTCCGTCGGCGGAGAACCTCGTCATCGGCGACCTGGCCATCGACGTTGCGGGCCACTCCGTCACCCGCAATGCCGAACCGGTGAACCTCACGCCGCTCGAGTTCGATCTGTTGGTGTGCCTGGCGCGCAAGCCGTGGCAGGTCTTCACCCGCGAGGTCCTGCTGGAGCAGGTATGGGGTTACCGACATGCCGCTGACACCCGGCTGGTCAACGTGCACGTGCAGCGGCTGCGATCCAAGGTCGAGCACGACCCCGAGAACCCGGAGATCGTGCTGACCGTCCGCGGCGTCGGCTACAAAGCGGGCGGGTCCTGAGGGCTGCGATGACCTCGCGCGACCCGTGGACGCTCCGCCGCGGCCTCACCTTCTGGCGCCGCTCGATCCAGGCCCGCGTGGTCGTGAGCACCGTCATCTTGTCGATCTTCATCGTGTCCGCCGTGGGGTTGCTGCTCCTGCAACAGACTCGGGATGGCCTGCTCCGGCAGCGAGTGGATGCCGTCGTCGCCGAGGCAGCCAACGAAACCGCCGATGCGCGGACCCGCTTGGCCGGCATTCCTGGGACCGACGCCGACGCCCGCAGTCAGCGACTCACGGTGGTCGACCCGATCAAACAGCGGGGCGAGGTGCGTGGCTTCTATGTGCTGATGGTCGGCCCGGTCGCTGACAACCCCACCAGCGCCACCCCGCGCGGGCAGATCTACTCGCCCGAACTCGTTCCCACCAGCGTCCCTTTCGCGCTCTCGAGTCAGTTCAGCGAAACCGGTGCCGAGACCGCATGGACCTACGCCGAGATCGCCACCGTCGGTTCCGGAGGCCGGATCAACCGAGTGCCAGGCATCGTGGTCGGCTCGCAGATCAGCCTGCCGGCCGACAGCGACACCTACACGCTCTACTACCTCTTCCCCCTCGGCGAGGAGCGGGAGACGTTGACCCTGGTGACCCGGGCCATGCTGACCGCCGCGGCACTGCTGGTCGCCTTGGTCGCGGGACTGACCTGGCTCGTGACCAGGCAGGTGGTCACCCCGATTCGGCTTGCGCGACGGACGGCCGAGCGGCTGGCGGCGGGTCAGTTGCAGGAACGGGTGAAGGTCACGGGCGAGGACGACCTGGCGCGACTCGGCATGTCGTTCAACCAGATGGCCTCGAGTCTCCAGCGTCAGATCCGGCAGCTGGAGGAATTGAGCCGGGTGCAGCGCAGGTTCGTCAGCGACGTGTCGCATGAGCTCCGCACCCCGTTGACGACGGTTCGCATGGCGAGTGATGTCCTCCACGATGCCCGGGCCGACTTCGACGCGCCGACGGCGCGCGCGGCCGAACTGCTGCAGACGGAGTTGAACCGCTTCGAACACCTGTTGATCGACCTGCTCGAGATCAGCCGCTTCGACGCCGGTGCGGCGGTGCTGGAGTCGGCCGACGTCGACCTCGTCCAGGTGTGTCGAGATGTGATCGACATGATCCAGCCGGTGGCCACTCGGCGTGGCACCGTCATCCGCCTGCGGGCCGACGAAGACCCATGCCTGGCGCAGGCGGACCCGCGACGCATCGAGCGGATCATCCGCAACCTCGTCGCCAACGCCATCGACCATGCCGAAGGTCGCGATGTCATCGTGCGGGTCAACGGCGACGCGGATGGGGTGGCCGTGTGCGTCCGCGACTACGGCGTCGGACTGGGGCCGGGCGAGTCCACGATGGTCTTCAGTCGCTTCTGGCGGGCCGATCCCGCGCGGGCCCGGACGACGGGCGGCACGGGACTGGGGCTGGCGATCGCGCTGGAGGACGCTCAGTTGCACGACGGCTGGCTGCAGGCCTGGGGACACCCCGGTCAGGGGGCGCAGTTTCGGCTCACTCTGCCGCGCCGTGCCGGGATCGTCCTCCGCGGCAGTCCCCTTCCGCTGGTGCCCGCAGACGCTCCGGAGACGGTCGGATGAGCCGGCTCGGGAAGAGGGTCCGCCGCGGCTGCGTCGTGGCGCTCACGCTGGTCGTTCTGAGTTCCCTGTCGGCCTGCATCCGGATGCCGACCGACGGGCCGGTGGTCACCACCGGCCAGGCCGGTGACCAGACCGAGGCCGGGCCGACCTTCTTCGAGCCTTCACCCCCGCAGCCCGGTGAGTCTCCGACCGAGATCGTTCGGCACTTCCTGGAGGCGATGACGGCGACGCCGATCCGCACCGGAATCGCGCGGGAGTTCTTGTCCGAGGGCGCCCAGCGCTCCTGGAACCCGCAGCAATCGATCCTCACCTACACCGGACCCACGGTTCCGCGCGGTGTGCGTTCGGTCGAGGTCAACCTCACCGACGTCAACCGGTTGGATGCCCGAGGACGCTGGGAAGGGGCGGTCTCGGAAGACCAATCGACGATCACCTTCCCGATGGACATCGACAGTGACGGCCAATGGCGGATCGCGGAGGCCCCCGACGCGCTGATCGTCCCGCAGTCGTGGTTCGCCGAGCGCTTCATTCAGGTTTCGCTCTACTTCCTGGACCCCGCGGCGCGGATCCTGGTTCCGGAGCCGGTCTTCCTACCGCGCGACGAACAGCTGCCCACCGCTCTGGTGCGAGGGCTTTTCGATGGCCCGGCGCCGGATCTGCGCGAGGTGGAGCGCTCCTTCCTCCCGCCCGTCGACACCACCGCCTTGTCGGTGCAGATCGATGACGGCGTTGCGTCAGTGGCGGTGAGCGAAGAAGTCAGTTTGACCTCGCGCGAACTCGACCTGGCCATCACGCAACTGTCGTGGACGCTCGGGCAGGTCCAAGGCGTCTCCAGCGTCCGACTCGAGGCGGCGGGGGCGCCGGTCAACCTGCCCGGCGAGGGGCCGGAGTTCGGGATCGAGCGTGGCCGTGACTTCGATCCGGCGGGCTTCCCGTCATCGACGGCGCTGTACGGCTTGCGCAACGGAGTCGTGGTCAGCGGGGACGATACGAGCGTACTTGATCCGGTCGCCGGGCCCCTCGGCCGCGATGACGCGCCCGTCGGAGCGCGATCGCTTTCGGTATCCGTGCGGGGCGACGTCGCAGCGGTGGTGTCGCAGGACGGCAGCCGGATGTTCACCGCATCGGTGGACGATCCGGCAGCCGCGGTCGAGGAGGTTGCCCGCAATGCCGCCGATCTTCTCCGGCCCGCCTGGGACTCCGGCGGTCGCCTGTGGCTTCTGGACCGGACGGAGTTCGGGGCGGTGGTCAGCGTGCTGCGGCAGTCCGGCCCCAAGGCTGTCGATGTTCCGGGTGTCTCGGGCGAACGAGTGCGACAGTTCCTGATCTCCCGAGATGGGTCGCGGTTGGTCTCCGTCGTCCGACGCGACGGGGGAGACGTGTTGTTGGTCAACAGGGTGTCCCGGGACGACCGGGGTCGCGTCACGTCGGTCGGACGGGCGCGACGGCTGACCTGGCCGGGCAGCGACCGGACGAGCGTGCGAGGGATCGCCTGGCAGTCGCCGATCTCGGTGGCGGTCCTCTATCCGCTGAGCGAGGAGTACACGCAGGTGCGCGCCGTGTCCGTCGACGGTGCCTCGACGGTGCAGTCGGGGTTCTCCACCTCGTTGCGTGGCACCTACCGATGGATCGCGGGGTCACCGGGCACGGAATCGTCGTTGTTGGTGAGCCGGAGCGATGGTGGCCTGGTGGACCTCGGCGACAGTGACCGTTCGTTGAACCCGGTCGATCTGCTGCCCGGCAGTCTCGGCTACGCCGGCTGACCCCCCGCCGCGGCGCATTCGCCGTGCACAGCCCGCCGACGCGCGGGGCCCGTCCACAGTGGCCGCCGCGCCCGGGGTGCGCCAGGTCGTGCGGCGCCATGCTGAGGGACGTGGGTGCAGGCGAGTGCTGGGACGCCGCCCTTGATCTCGTGGCCGGCGCCGAGTGTGCCGGTTGTGGTCGTCCGGGGCGGGTATGGTGCGCGGTCTGCGCAACGCAACTCACCGGGCAGCCGATCCCGGCCTGGCCATCCCCGACGACCGTGGGACTGCCCCAGGCGAGTGCTGCCGCTGCCTACGGTGGCGCCGTCCGCCGGGCCATCCTCGCCTACAAGGAGCGCGGGTGTCGGCCGCTCGCGCGCCCTCTCGGGATGGCGCTGTCCAACGCCGTTCGAGCGCTTTCCCTGCCCGCCGACGATCAGGTGCGGTTGGCGCTGGTTCCCGTTCCGTCACGCATGGCCGCTATTCGTACGCGTGGGTATGCCGCCACCGAGGACCTCACACGTGCCGCAGCACGCCGACTCCGAGCCAGACGTGACAGCGGCCCGGCGGGGCCGGTCCTGGTCGTGGACGCGCTCGCCTCTCGTCGCGACACGCTCGACCAGGCAGGCCTTGATGCGGCGGCGCGGACCGCGAACCTGGCGGGCTCGCTGTGGTGCCCCACCCGGTCGCTGCGCCGCCTGCATCGAGGCGGTCGGCGAGCGGTGGTGGTGGTGTGCGACGACGTGATCACAACGGGCGCCACGCTGCGCGAGGCCCAACGCGCGCTCGAGGCGGTCGGGGTCCGGCCGGTAGGGGTGGCCGTCGTGGCTGCCACTCCGCGACAGCGCGGCGGTGGAGAAGGTCGAGGTGAGAGTTTGTAGACATCTGCTTTGTTTCGCGGTCGGCACGGGCTAGCGTTCGCCCTATGGAGTCCGTCCGGGTCCGTGGTTGCGCTGCACCGGATCCCCGCGCGGGCGACCGCGCGGACTCGGGGCGGCAAGCCGATGCCAGTCGCAGGCAAAGCGGCCCACGTAAGCCTTCCCCGTGCACATCGCCGACAGGTGGAGTGCACGGAGAGGTGATCACGGTGCGGCTTAGACGTAAGTCCTGCCTCGTCCCGCCGTCAGATGCGGTGGATCGCGGGAGAAGGTCAGTAGTGGCATCTCGAGCTGCGAGCGCCTCAGCAGGCGATTGTGGGGTCGAAGACCAGGTCGGCCGGGCGGGCTCCACCTACCCGATCGAACGACCTACGTTGGGGCGCACCCGCGCCATCAGCCATGCGCGGGTGTCGCACACCCGCTCAACGGACGAAGGATCAGTCCGAATCACAAGGAGGAACCGATGGATGTTGCCGTTACCGGACGCCACTGCGAGGTCTCGGACAGGTTCCGTGAACACGTCCAGGAGAAGTTGACTCGCCTGGAGAAGCACGACCATCGCATCATCAGGGTCGCCGTCGAGGTCGAGGAGGAGCGCAATCCACGCCAGGCCGATCGAGCTGTACGCGTTCAGTTGACGGCCTTCTCCAAGGGACCGGTGGTGCGCGCCGAGGCAGCCTCGATCGACAAGATGACGGCCCTGGACCTGGCGTTGGACAAGATGGCGACACAGATGCGCCGCGCCGCCGACCGCCGCCGGGTCCATCGCGGTGGAAAGACGCCGATCTCGGTGGGGCAAGCGCTCGCGGGGGTGTCCACCGAGGAGGCGTCCGCGTCGGACGATGAGACCTCCATGGAGCGTCAGGTCGGGCCGATCACGGTGACCGGCGACGGGCCGCTCGTGGTCCGCGAGAAGACCCACAGCGCCGTTCCCATGACTCTCGACCAGGCGCTGTACGAGATGGAGCTGGTCGGCCACGACTTCTACCTGTTCATCGACAAGGAGAGCGAGCGCCCGGCGGTGGTCTACCGGCGACGCGGGTACGACTACGGCGTGATCTCGCTCGATCTCAACGGCGAGCAGTAGACCCAGCGAGGGAGCCAGGGCAGCCTGGCCCAGTGTGCGCGGGTTGGTCCGCCCGCGACGGTTCGGCGCACTTAGTTGGTTGGTTCATGCCATGATGCCGGTGTGACCGACATCGAGGGGGCGCCGGCCGAGCCGATTCGCGTGCTCGTGGTCGACGACCAAGAGCTCTTTCGGCGAGGTATCACGATGCTGCTTGAGTCCGAGGACGGCATCGAGGTGGTGGCTCAGGCCGGTGACGGGATCGAGGCCTGTGATCTGGCCGCGTCAACGGCGCCCGATGTGGTGCTGCTCGACGTGAAGATGCCGAAGCGCTCCGGGCTCGAGGCGTGCCAGGCGATCAAGGATGCCGTCCCCTCGGCGAAGATCCTGATGCTGACGTCCTCCGACGAGGAGACCGACCTCTACGAGGCGGTGAAGAGCGGAGCATCCGGTTACCTGTTGAAGGACTCCTCGATCGACGAGGTGGCCCAGGCGGTACGCGTGGTCGCCGAAGGCCAGTCACTGATCAGTCCGTCGATGGCGATCAAACTGATCGATGAGTTCAAGAGTCTGTCC
This sequence comes from uncultured Actinomycetota bacterium, assembly GCA_963781605.1. GTDB lineage: Bacteria > Actinomycetota > Actinomycetes > Propionibacteriales > Nocardioidaceae > Nocardioides. Next base: position 411,256 of record CAWAGO010000005.1, on the reverse strand, counting down.
CGACCCGAGCGCGACAACCCCGGGAGTTTGCGACTCACCGAGCGTGAGCTCGAAGTGCTCCGCCTCGTGGCCAAAGGCCTGAACAACCGCGAGATCGCCAAGCAGTTGTTCATCAGCGAGAACACAGTGAAGAACCACGTGCGCAACATCTTGGAGAAGCTGCAGCTGCACTCCCGCATGGAGGCCGTCATGTACGCCGTCCGCGAGAAGCTGCTCGACCTGCCCTGATCCGTGACGCGATTGCCTCGCCTGGGAATCGACCGGGCCCGTCGGATCGCTTTGGCCGCGCAGGGCTTCGCCGATCGGCCGCACGTCGTGCCGACCATGCGCACCCTGCAGCGCACCGTGAACCGTACGGGTGTCCTGCAGGTCGACTCGGTCAACGTCTTGCAGCGTGCCCATTTCATGCCGCTGTATTCGCGGATGGGCCCCTACGACATCGACCTGTTGCGCCGCGCCGCTGAGCGGCGGCCGCGTCGATTGGTGGAGTACTGGGCGCACGTGCAAGCCCTGATGCCGGTGGACCTGTGGCCGGTGATGCACCACCGGATGGAGTTCTACCGCCGGCAACGCGGCAAGTGGTGGCGAGGCATCTCCCAATCGCTGGTCGACGAACTCCTCGCTGCGATCGGCGAGCGCGGGGCCAGCACCGCACGCGATCTCGACGACGGGGCTCCGCGCAGCACGGACCACTGGGGCTGGAACTGGTCCGAGGCCCGGAAGGGCCTGGACTACCTCTACATGATCGGTGCTGTGGCCGCGGCGGGGCGCAACTCGCAATTCGAGTTGCGCTACGACCTCCCCGAGCGGGTGCTGCCGGCCGAGGTGCTGGCGCTCCCCGTGCCATCGCGGGACGCCGCGGACGTGGAATTGGTGCGCCGGGCGGCGCGCTCCCACGGCGTGGCCACCGCCCGCGACCTCCGTGACTACTACCGGATGGGAGCGGTCGAGACGAAGAGGGCCATCGCCACTCTGCTCACCGATGGTGAGTTGCTGCCGGTCGAGGTGGAGCGCCTGGGCCCGGCACTGCTCCACGCCGAGGCGGTCCAGCCCAGGAGGCTGGCTGCGCGGGCGTTGTTGAGCCCGTTCGACCCGGTCGTGTGGGAGAGGTCGCGAGCCGAGGCGTTGTTCGACTTCCGGTACCGGATCGAGATCTATGTTCCGGCCGCGCAACGGGTGCACGGCTATTACGTGTTGCCGTTCCTGCTCGGTGATCGGATCGTGGCGCGCACGGATCTGAAGGCCGATCGGTCGCGCGGAACCCTGGTGGTCAAGGCGGCCTACGCCGAGCCCTCGGCCCCGCCCGAGACCGCACTGGAACTCGCGGCCGAGTTGTGGCGGTTGGCCGGCTGGCTCAACCTCAACCAGATCGAGGTCGTGCCGCGCGGTGATCTGGCGGCGGTCCTGGCCGCCGCTGTCTGACCGCCGTGCTTCTCCTCGACCGAGTCGCCGAGGTCGGGCTAGCGTGGCCGGGTGATCCGCGCGCCACACGAGAATGTCGCCACCGTTCTCGTCGACCCCACCGTGCTGGTCGATCTTGCGCTCGAGTTGATGGCCAGCGACCTGCACGTCTGGCCGATCACGTCCGCGCCGATCTGCGCTGACGGTCCGCGTACGGCCTTTCAGGTGCGTCGACGCTTGCTGCTGCGGCACCGCGGCGAGTGGGACCTCGCCGCTGACTGGACCCCCGTCTGGATCTCGTTCGGCACCTCGTGGCGGCACGGCGACGAACCGCTGCCCTGGGCGGCGCACCGCACGCTGTGGCAGACCTTGGATGCCTTCGGGGCCGGCGTTCGATTCCACCGCCGCCTGGGCGGAGCTCGACCGCTGGCGTGGCCCTCCGAGACGCCGAGCATCGATGCCGGCGGCTGACTCTCCGGGGGCGCACCGGGCCGCCGTCTCGTTGCCCGCCTGACCTAGGATGGGGCAGGCGCTTCCTTGCGGTCGCGCCTGATCCGGCCCCGGGTCCTCTGTCCCTCTTCAGGAGTTCATCCACGTGCCTGCCATTCTCGACAAGCTGCTTCGCATCGGCGAGGGCAAGATCCTGCGTCAACTCGAGGCGATCTCATCGGCTATCAATGCGATCGAGGATGACTTCGTCGCGATGAGCGACGACGAACTGCGCGGCATGACCGCGGAGTTCAAGGAGCGGCTGGCCAACGGCGAGACGCTCGACCAGCTGATGCCTGAAGCGTTCGCGACGGTGCGCGAGGCCGCCAAGCGGGTGATCGGCCAGCGGCACTTCGACGTCCAACTCCAAGGCGGCGCGGCGCTTCACCTGGGGAACATCGCTGAGATGAAGACCGGCGAGGGCAAGACCCTGGTCGCGACCCTGCCTTCGTATCTCAATGCGCTCACCGGCCAGGGTGTCCATGTCGTCACGGTCAACGACTACCTCGCCAAGTACCACGCCGAGTGGATGGGTCGTATTCATCACTTCCTCGGCCTGACGACCGGCGTCATCTTGCCCGAGATGTCTTCGGCCGAGCGGCGGGCGGCCTACGGCTGCGACATCACCTACGGCACCAACAACGAGCTCGGCTTCGATTATCTGCGCGACAACATGGCCAGCTCCATCGAGGACTGCGTCCAGCGCGGTCATCACTTCGTCATCGTCGACGAGGTCGACTCCATTCTGATCGACGAGGCGCGCACCCCGCTCATCATCAGCGGCCCCACACAGGACGAAGTGCGGTGGTACGGGGAGTTCGCCGGGATCGCGGCCAAGCTGGTCAAGGACGTCGACTATGAAGTCGACGAGAAGAAGCGCACCATCTCGGTGCTCGAGCCGGGGATCACCAAGGTTGAGGACCACCTGGGCATCGACAACCTCTATGACTCGGTGAACACGCCGCTGATCTCGTTCATGAACAACTCCATCAAGGCCAAGGAGTTGTTCCGCAACGACAAGGAATACGTCGTCATGGACGGCGAGGTCTTGATCGTCGACGAGCACACCGGCCGAATGTTGGCCGGTCGTCGTTACAACGACGGCTTGCACCAGGCGATCGAGGCCAAAGAAGGCGTGGAGGTCCGCGAGGAGTACCAGACCCTGGCCACGGTGACGCTGCAGAACTACTTCCGTCTCTACGACAAGTTGTCCGGGATGACCGGTACGGCGATGACCGAGGCCAGCGAGTTCGACAAGATCTACGGCCTCGGCGTCGTGCCGATCCCGACCAACCGCCCGATGTCCCGCAAGGACCAGCCCGACCTCGTCTACCGCACCGAAGAGGCGAAGTACCTCGCCGTCGTCGAGGACATCGCCGAGCGGAACCGCCGGGGTCAGCCTGTGCTGGTGGGAACGGTATCGGTGGAGAAGTCCGAGCACCTGTCCGGTCTGCTGAAGAAGCAGGGCGTTCCACACACAGTGCTCAACGCCAAGCAGCACGCCGGCGAGGCCAAGGTCGTGGCCCTGGCCGGGCACAAGGGCGCGGTCACGGTGGCCACCAACATGGCCGGCCGAGGCACCGACATCATGCTCGGCGGCTCGGTGGACTTCCTCGCCGACCAGGAGCTGCGCAAGGCCGGGCTCGACCCGGTCGAGAACACCGAGGAGTACGACGCGGCGTGGCCGGCCAAGGTCGAGAAGATCAAGGCGCAGGTGGGGTCGGAGCACGATGAGGTCCGTGACCTCGGTGGTCTCTATGTCGTGGGCACCGAACGTCACGAATCGCGCCGCATCGACAACCAGTTGCGTGGTCGTTCGGGGCGTCAGGGAGATCCCGGGGAGTCACGGTTCTACCTGTCGCTGCAGGACGAGATGATGCGGCTGTTCAAGGCCGACTGGGTCGAGCGGGTCCTGACGGTGATGAAGGTTCCCGATGACGTCCCGATCGAGAACAAGCGGGTGTCCAACGCGATCGCCGGCGCGCAGGCCAATCTCGAGTCGCAGAACTTCGAGTCGCGCAAGAACGTCTTGAAGTACGACGACGTGATGAGCCGGCAGCGCGAGGTCATCTATGCCGAGCGTCGCAAGGTCTTGGAGGGCGCGGACCTCGAAGAGCAGATCCGTGAATTCATCGACGACGTGATCGCGGGCTACGTCGGCGGCGCCACGTTGGAGCTCGCCGAGGATTGGGACCTCGACGCCTTGTGGACCGCCCTCCGGCAGCTCTACCCCGTGTCGATCGACCTGGCCGAGTACGTGGAATCCGCGGGTGGGCGAGCCAACCTCAGCCGCGAGACGCTGATCGAGGACCTACAGGCTGACGCGCAGAAGGCCTACAACGCCCGCGAGGCGGACCTGACGGCCGAGGTCATGCGCGAACTGGAGCGCAACGTCATCTTGTCGGTGCTCGACCGCAAGTGGCGCGAGCACCTCTACGAGATGGACTACCTGCGCGAGGGCATCTACCTGCGGGCCTATTCCCAGCGCGATCCACTCGTCGAGTATCAGCGCGAAGGCTTCGACATGTTCGCCGCCATGATGGACGGCATCAAGGAGGAGTCGGTCGGTTTCCTGTTCAACCTCGAAGTTCAGGTCGAGGAGGAGCCCGAGGAGGTTCCCCTGGACAACGAGGGTCTGTTCGACCTGGTCGGCGCACCCTTGCTGATGGGCGAGGAGCCCGCCGAGGAGCCGCAACGAGACCACCCGCTGATCAAGGCCAAGGGGTTGGGCTCACCGGCGCAGCCGCAGAACCTGACCTACTCCGCCCCCGCCGAAGACGGTGAGGTCGAGGTGTCGGCACGCGCCACGGAGGAGGCCGATCCGTTCGCCGGTACCGGTCGCAACGCTCTGTGCCCGTGTGGATCGGGCAAGAAGTACAAGAAGTGCCACGGCGCTCCCGGCGGCCCCACGGGGCAGGCAGCGCGGATCAACGGCTGAGCTGTCATCCCAGTCACCGGGACCGGTTCGTCGATAACTGACGGCGGAGGTGAACTCGATGAAGAGCTTCAGGGTGACCCGTGCGTTGGCTGGACCCTCGTCGGTCTCCTATGAGCTCAAATCGCCATCCGCCGCGAAGGCAGCGTGTACTGGTCAGCTTGCGCCGGACAGCTGAGACCCGCCGGGGATCGCTCCGGACCCGTAGAAGGAGTTCGCAGTCAGGACCGCTTCGTGGTCGCGTCCATCACGAAGCTCGTCGTCGCTTGTGTGGCGCTATCCCTGGTCGAGAGTGGTGAGCTACATCTCGACTTGCCCGTTGCGGGGTGGCTCCCGGAACTCGCCCAAGGCGACACGATCACCCTTCGCATGCTCCTCTCCCACCGGAGTGGTCTGCACGAGTACTTTCGAGACGAAGAGGTTCGCCGCAAGTTGATGAACGAGCCGGGCGCTGCGTGGAGCAGAGCTGAACTGCTGGACGCCGTTGGTCGCCGCGGCAGAGAAGGTCCGCCGGATCAACGCTTTGCGTACCGCAACTCGAACTACATTGCGGTCGGGGAGATCCTGGCGCGCTGCACGGGGCGAACCATCGGTGAGCTGGTAGAAGAACGGATCAGCCGGCCCTTGGGTCTGACGACGCTGTCATTCGCCGGCAACGAGCATGGCGTCGGTCGTCTTGCCTCGCCACACAAGCGTCGGCTCGGGCGCGCGATCGACCTGCTGGCTCGGACCAACGGGCAGCTTCCCAGCCACGCGATCGGAGAGGTGTGGACGGATGGGGGTCTTGCGACGTCGGCGGAGGACTTGGCGACCCTGACAGAAGGCCTCTTCGAGGGCCGACTGCTGCGCGGGGACACCGTTGATGACATGATCCGCCGGTTCGCGTCTCCGGGATCTGCCGTCGGCGGCGTCCTTGGCGCTCTGCAGGCGGTCTATTTGGGACGCGTGCGGAGGTCCTACGGTCTCGGTGTCGCCATCGAACAACGAGCGACGACCACGACCCTGGGACACGAGGGCATGTACTACGGGTGGTCAGCCGCAACGACCTATGACCCGCGCACGCGCGTCACGATTGCCGTCGTGACGAACCTGGCCGCGATCCCGGTTCCGGCCGAGCGACTCGAACGATCCCTTCGTGAAGTGATGGCGAAATCGGGGATGTCAGATCCCGTCGGATGAAGTCGGCGGACTTCAGAGCGGACGCTGGGGGTGGTCAGGCGAACTCCAGGGCCACGCAGACCCATCGGGCTCGGCGGCGCTCGAAGCGGGCCGCCAGGGCGCGGGAGCGCTCGCCGTACCGGACGTGGGCACTGACTTCGGCGGCGTCGCTATGGACGACGCACGTCCTCAGGCTCCGCAGTTGGGGTCTGATCGCACTGGACCCGCGGATCCGTCCGAGGCCCGGGGTGTGGCCGCCGGCCCGCGCGATCAGCTGCGCTCGGCGGGTCAGATCGTTCATCACGCCCGGGCTGGTCCAACGCACGAGTTGGGCGGCCGGACGGTCGCCGGCCACGATGTCGATGACCGCTTGGAGATAGCGGCGCGCCCACGGATCGAGCGCGGCAGGCCCCGGCAGGTCGGTCACGCCCGCGTCGGATGTTCGCTCCGCGTGCGCCCGTTCGGCCGGGACCGGCACCGGCACCGGCGGGGGGTCCAGTCGTGGCCGCAGGTCGAGCGCGAGGGCGCCTTGCACCGACGCCACCGGCATCCTCGGATGCACACGGACGCGTTGCGACAGATCGACGGTGGGGGTCATCAGCGGTCCTCGTCTGTGAAGGGCAGGGTCACGACCTGTCCTGGCCGGATCAGGTCGGGGTCGGGTCCGATCACCCGTCGGTTGAGGTGATGAAGCTCGGTGACGGTGGCGGCGATCTCACCGTCAGTCGCGCCCTCAGGTAGCCACCGAGTGGCGATCGCCCACAGGCAGTCGCCCGACGCGACCCGAACCTGGCCACCGCGCGACGATGCTCCGAGCTCTCGTTGCGTGACGGGGGCGAGCGATCGCCCGGGGGACGCCGGCGCGTCGGCGTGGCGAGGCGGCGGCAGGGTGGGACGGCCCGGGAGCGGAAGTCCCTCGATCAAGCGGTCGCTCGATGGGATGGGACGGTCCGTCACGGCGGGGCCGGCGTCGGCGTTGGCCGCGCCCATCGAGACCCCCGCGGTCAGCGCGACCCCGCAGCCGGCGAGGAGCAGCCTGGCCCCGGCCCGGGGCAGGCCCCACGTCGCGCGTGCGGCGCGGCCGCGAGTAGCGGCGACCACCACGTGTGTGGCGGCAAGCCACAGCCAGCAGGTGGCGATCACCCCCACCACGGCCATCGAACCCACCAGCAGGTCGGCGAAGGTCGCTTCGCCGAGCGTGCCGTCGCGCAGAGCCGAGGTCAGCAACCGGGTCGCCGGCCAGCATGCCGCCATCGCGCCGGTCGCCACCGCACTCGTCGCCAGCCACACGAGGGCGCACCGCGCTGGGTCGGCGGGTGAGACTGACTGGTTCATGAGTATCCTTACGTTTGCGTCTGTTTGCACTAGTTAAAGATCATGGGCGTCCTTCGTCAAATGGATGTCCACAGGGATCGCCTACGCCCTGTGATCGGGACCTGTGATCATGACCTGTGATCATGACCGCGCTCCCGGCTCCACCGATCCGCAGTGATGCAGCAGGATGAGAGGCATGTCCGAGCACGACCCCGAACGCTTCTTCGCTCTCTTCGATGACCTCGAGCAGCAGGCCGAATCGCTCTATGCGGAGGAGCGCGATCTGGAGCTGGCCGACCGCACGCGGGCGGAGTACTCCGCCGTCACGCTCGCCAGCCGCCTGATGGCGTCGCTGGGGACGATCGTGGACCTCGAGTGCGAGGGGGTCGGCACGGTGGGGGGCAGGCTCGAACGAGTCGGCGCCGAATGGTGCCTGGTGAACACCGACCGTGCCGACCCCCTCCTGCGGCGGGTGTGGATCGTCCGCTTGGCGGCCACCGTGTCGGTGAGTGGGGTCTCCGAACGATCCGTGCCGGATCTCGCCTGGTCACCGTTGGCTCGACTCGGCCTCGGCTCGGCGCTGCGCCGGCTGTCCGAGGAAGGCCTGTCGTGTCGGGTTCATCGCCGCGACGGGAGCACCCGCGAGGGCCGGATCGGCCGCGTGGGCGAGGACTTCCTGGAGTTGGTGGAGGAGCGAGCGGCACGACGCGCCGTCCGACTGCTGCCGTTCTCCGCCGTATCCGCCATCGCCTCCCGTCCCGACTCCGATTCGTCTGCGGCGCTGAGCGGGAAATAACCGGCCAACCCGCAGACGAATCGGAGTTGGGGGCGGTCAGGTGGCGTCGTCGTCGTACGGCGGCAGCGCGTCAGTGGGGAGGGGGTCGTCCTCCTTGCTGCTTCCCTTCTGGGCGGACTCGCGGTCGACCTCGTTCATCGCGTCGATCACGTGCTTGCGCACGATCTTGCGGGGGTCGAGATCGGTGAGTTCGAGGTCGGCGAACTCCGGGCCGAGCTCCTTGCGCAGGTCATCGCGGGCGGAGGTCGCCATCAGCTTCGCTTGGTACAGGAAGCGCCCGGCCATGCGCGCATAGTCGGGAAGGCGGTCGGGACCGAAAACGAAGACCGCGATGAACGCGATCAGCGCCAACTCCTGGAGCCCGACTCCGGCCATAGAGCTAGAACTTACTCGTCGGGGTCAGTCCCAATTGCATCCCGGCCAACCCCCGGCCGCGCCCGCCGAGATCGAGGGCGATGTCACGCAGCACCGTGGCACTCGGCGAGGTCGGGTCGGCGTCCACCACGGGCTTGCCTGCGTCACCGGCCTCGCGCAGCGACACGTCGAGCGGGATCCGACCCAGCACCGCCACCTCATAGCCGAAGCGCTCGGACAGGGTGCCTGCGACGCGCTCGCCGCCACCACTGCCGAAGATCTCCAACTTGTGCTCGTCTCCGCAGTGCGGACAGGGCAGATAGCTCATGTTCTCGATGACGCCGATCACTCTCTGATGCATCATCGAGGCCATCGTGCCGGCCCGCTCGGCGACCTCGGCGGCTGCCTCCTGCGGCGTGGTGACCACGACCACCTCGGCGTTGGGCAGGTGCTGACCCAGAGACAGGGCCACGTCTCCGGTGCCCGGGGGGAGGTCGAGCAGCAAGACGTCGAGATCGCCCCAGAACACGTCGGCCAGCATCTGGACCAGCGCTCGATCGAGCATCGGACCTCGCCAAGCCACCACCTGGTCACGACGTGGTTTGAGCATGCCGATCGAGATCACGGAGACCCCGGACGGCGTCGGCACCGGCATGATCAGCTCGTCCACCTTGGTCGGCCGTGCGTCGGCGATCCCCATCATCGCCGGGATCGAGTGGCCGTAGATGTCGGCGTCGACGATGCCGACCTTGCGACCCTCCGCCGCCAGCGCGAGTGCCAGGTTGGCGGTGACCGATGATTTGCCGACACCACCCTTGCCGCTGGCGATCGCGATGACGCGCGTGAGCGAGCCGGCTTGAGCGAACGGGATCTCCCGCTGGGCGCGCCCGCCGCGCAGGTGCTCCTGGAGGCCCGATCGCTGCTCGTCGGACATCACTCCGAGAGTGAGGTCGACGGACGTCACCCCGCTGACCTTGCTGACCGCCCCGGTGACCTCACGGGTGATCGTCTCCTTGAGTGGGCAGCCGGACACCGTGAGCAGCACGTGCACAGCCACTCGTCCGTCGTCGGCGATGTCGACCCGGTCGACCATGCCGAGCTCGGTGATCGGTCGTTTGATCTCGGGGTCGTTGACGGTCGCGAGCGCAGCATTGACCTGCTCGAGAGTGGGGGTGGTCATGGCGTCCAGGGTAGTCGGCGCTTCCACGTCCGCCGCAGTCAGGCCGAGTCGGCCTCGTCGTCGGGCTGCTGGCGTTGCTCCTCGAGATCGTTGAGCAGCCCACGGAGTTCGGAGCGGAGGAAATCGCGAGTCACGACTTCGCCCACGCTCATCCGCAACGACGCCACCTCGCGGGCGAGGTATTCCATGTCGGCGTGGGCGCGGGCGTTGGCCTGGCGGTCCTGTTCGGCGTCGACTTTGTCCCGTACCTCTTGCCTGTTCTGGGCCAACAAGATGAGGGGAGCGGCGTAGGAGGCTTGCAGGCTGAGCATCAGCGTCAAGAAGATGAAGGGGTAGATGTCGAAGCGCAGTTCGCGCGGCACCGTGAAGTTCCAGATCACCCAGAACGCCACGAAGAGCGTCATGTAGACCAGGAAGCGAGCGGTCCCCATGAAGCGGGCGAACTGCTCGGCGAAGACCCCGAAGGTGTCGGAGTCGTAGCCGACCGGACGGATGAAGCGCCGCGTGTCGCGGGGCGTGCTGAGTCGCCCGAGGCGTTCCTCGGTCGACTTGTCGAGTCGCGGCTTCTCGGGCACCGGGCTCACCACCGATCACTTTGTCGATCGCGCCAGCCGTCGGGCAGCAGATGGTCGAGCAGGTCGTCAACGGTGACGACCCCCAGGAGCCGGCCCTCGTCGTCGACGACCGGCGCGGCCGTGAGGTTGTAGAAGGCGACGTGGACGGCCACGTCCTGCATGCTCGCCTCGGGCTTGATGTAGGTCGTGGTCTGGTCGAGCAGCCCGGCCACCAGAGACGAGGGCGGCTCGCGCAGCAGCCGCTGGATATGGGCCAACCCGAGCAGCTTTCCGGTGGGTGTCTCCAAAGGCGGGCGGCAGACATAGACCTGGGCCGCCAACGAGGTGGGCAACTCCTCGCGGCGAACATGGGCCAACGCCTCGGCCACCGTCGCGTCGGGAGCAAGGATCACCGGCTCCGGGGTCATCATGCCGCCGGCGGTCTCCTCGCCGTACTCCATCAACCGTCGGACATCCTCGGCCTCGTCCGGCTCCATCAGTTCCAGCAGCGCGCTCGCCGTGTCGGGGGGAAGATCGGCGATCAGGTCCGCCGCGTCGTCCGCAGACATCTCCGCGAGGATGTCGGCGGCTCGCTCCAGCGACAGCTGGCTGAGGATGCTGACCTGGTCCTCGTCGGGCAACTCCTCCAGCACGTCGGCCAGGCGTTCGTTGTCGAGTTCGGCCACGACCGCCACGCGCCGGTCCGCCGGGAGGTCGTGAATGGTGTTGGCGGCGTCGGCGGGGCGCATATCGTTGAGAGTCTGGACCAGCCGCGAGGCGCCGTGGCTGTCGTCGCGGCGAGTCAGGCCGATGACGTCGTTCCACTCCACGACGTGGGTCTGTCCGCGCCGGCGGAAGCCACGTCGCGGTTCTTGGACAGCCACTCGGCTGAGCACCCAATCGCGATTGCGCGCCTGTTCCATCCCGACGTCGTAGACGGTTCCTTGCACGCCGGTGTCGCGGATCGTGACCGACTTGTCGAGCATCTGCCCGATGACCAAGGTCTCCTGGGGGCGCTGACCGAATCGCCGCATATTGAGCAGACCGGTGAGGTAGACCTGCCCGGCGTCGATGTTGGTGACCCTGGTCATCGGTACGAAGATCCGACGGCGGCCGAAGACCTCGGCCACCAGGCCGAGCACCCGGGGCTGACCGGCCGCGCGGGGAATGGACGCCACGAGATCGGCCACCTTGCCGACCTGATCCCCTTGGGGGTCGAAGATCGGCAGCCCGACGAGTCGGGCGGCGAAGATCCTGGTGGGGGCGACACTCACAGCGACACGCTATCTGTCGCGAGTGGCTTCACCCGTGAGCAGCGCGGGCGCGTTCGAGGCGTTACTCTAGGAGGGCGCACTGACAAGTGGGGCCCAGTGGCTCGATGTGCCGTGCTTGCTGGCGCGCGCCAGCAGGCGAACGATTCGGTCTCGAAAGGAGAGGAGGGGGAGTGTCGAAGCACGTCGCGAACCCCCCATCCGCTCAGCGCGTCAGAATCTCGTTTCCGCGGCTCCTGGTCGCCGCGACCCTGGTCACCATCCTGACCGTCGCCGGCGGGTGGGCCGGTGTCGGTTTCGATCACGGCGACTCCCGCCAACTCGATGGTTCGCTGGTGGTGGGTACTCCGCTCGGCGGCGAGGTGGCCGCCCAGGTCATCGCGCAGGGGCAGTCGGTCGAGGCGCTGCAGGCGCCGCCCACCGAGGATGCCAGCCCGGCACCAGTGGCGGAGGCTTCCCCGTCGACCGGCGCTAGTTCGCAGCCCGCCAAACGAAGCAAGAAGAAGAAGCAGAAGCTCAAGCCGCAGAAAGTCGTCGTGCCACAGCAGGACATCAAGTTCGATCGGCTCTTGGCTCGCGCGGCCGAGATCGCCAGCCTGCCGGCCGCATCGTTCCGCGTTGCCACATTGAATGTCCTGGGGGCCTCCCACACCTCCTCCAGTGGCAACAGGAAGGGTTTCGCCTCCGGAGCCGCCCGGATGGGAACGGCCGTGGGCTTGATCCGTGCGCGCGGCATCGACGTCATCGGATTCCAGGAGTTCGAGGACCCCCAATACGCCACCTTCGCGAGGATGACCGGCGGCGAGTACGGCGTCTACCCGGGCCGGGCCCTCGGTCCGAAGTCGATCCGCTTCTCGATCGCATGGCGACTCAGCGAGTGGAGTCTGGTCAGCGCGTCGAGTGTCGGCGTCCCCTATGCGGGTGGCAGCTACATCAACATGCCGTACGTCCTGCTGCGCAACAACGCGTCGGGCCGACAGGTCTACTTCGCCAACTTCCACAACCCCGCGGACACCCGGCGCCTGGGCAACAACGGCCGGTGGCGGGCCATCGCCACCTCGATCGAGATCGCACTGGTCAACCGACTGCGCTCCGAGACCGGCTTCCCCGTGGTACTGACCGGAGACTTCAACGATCGCGCGGGCATCTTCTGTCCGATGACCACCCGAGCCCCGATGCGCGCGGCGGCGGGCGGGTCGACCGGGCCCAGCTGTGCGCCCCCGTCGGGGATGCAGGTCGACTGGATCTTCGGCACGACCGACATGTCCTTCAGTGGCTACACCGTCATGCGGGCGGCTCCGGTTCCGCGAATCACCGACCACGCGTTGGTCTACGCCGACGCCTACATCGGGCCGTGAACCACGCACCGGTGACCAGCCAAATAACTACAATGGTGTAGTTATCTGCATTCGGTTGCGCCGATCCTGTTACTGGTGTGACATAGGTGACTGATGTGATCCACGACGGTTCCCTCGGGGTGCCAAAGGAGTGCAAAGTCAGTGCGCAGAAACACTCAGCGGGCCTCACGCCCCATGGCGATCCTGATCGCCATGATCATCGGCCTTGCCTCGACTCTCACGGCGAGTACGTCCGCCGCGGCCCAACCGGCCGAGCGACGCTGGAACTATTCTCCGGCGACGGGCGTGCTGTTCAACAACCCCAACGGGACCAAGGACGGCAAGAGCCGCATCATGCGGCACCTCATCAAGAGCATCAACAGCGCACCGCGACGATCCATCATCAAGATGGCGGTGTACTCCTTCGCTCACCCCGACGTCGCCGACGCGCTGGTCCGAGCACACCAGCGCGGGGTGACCTTGAAGCTGGTCTTCTCCGGCGAGAACGTCTACGACCCGGTGCGGCGACTTCGCCGTGTTCTGGGGAGCAACACGAGCAAGAAGAGCTTCGCGATCGTCTGCGACAACAGTTGTCGCGGTACCCGCGGGCAGATGCACGCGAAGTACTTCTCCTTTCGCCGCGCCGGTGACGCCCAGTTCGTCACCATGGTCGGCTCGGTCAACCTGACCCGCTACAACGCTGAGCGGCAGTGGAACGACCTCTACACGGTCGCGAACGACAAGGCCTACTACCAGGCGTACAACCGCTGGTTCAAGCAGCTCAAGAGCGATCGGCCGGTCGACCCGACCTATATGGCTCGCTCCGCGGGGCCAGCCGACATCCAGATCACTCCGCTCAATCGCAAGTACGTCGCAGACCCGATCCTCGGCGCACTCGACCGGATCAGGTGCCAGGTGCCGATGGGCGAGATCGACCCCGCGTCGCCCACTCCCGACGTGCTGGTGCCGACGAAGATCATGATCGCCGCCCACGCCTGGAACGACGCCAGGGGCCGGACCTTGGCGCTGAAGGTGGCCCAACTCGCCGGCGCCGGCTGCGCGGTCCGCGTGTTCTACGGCGTCGGGACCGGCCCCTACGTCAAGGAGATCCTGAAGAACGCCGGCATCCCCGTCGTCGCCGGAACCCACAAGGGCATCCGCACCCATCAGAAGCTGATGATCGTCGCGGGCGGCTTCGACGCTGACCCGCAGACGATCAGGGTGTGGACGGGCTCCAGCAACTGGAGTGACGCGGCCCTGGCTCGCGACGACCTGATCGTGCAGATCAACGACCAGGTGGTCGGGCAGTCCTACGTCGACAACTACGAGTGGATGTGGGCCAACGGCTGACCGGTCGTCGCTATCATGACGCCGTGACTCGACGCAGCAAGCTTCTGTCTCGCGTCGGGCGCCCCTCCGCCACCCGTGTTGTCGACGTGCGGGTCGATGATCGGGGGATCTTCGCCAAGAGCGGACGCGAGGCGATTCTCGACGTCACCTTCGACGGGCGGAGGGTCTGGTCCTTCTGGCTGCACCGGGACGGCGTTCCGCAGGATCACGGGCACCTGGTGTCATGGCCACGCAACCTCGCCAAGTATCTGAACGGCACCACCGACCTCGCGCTGGTCGAGTCCTCCACTGGCGAGACCGTGTATGCGGAAACGGTCCAGTTGGGCGAAGCCCCCAGTGGGGAGCGGGTTGCCGTCCAGAACGCCGACGGCATGCCGCTGAGCCTGGACAAGTCGCTGCGGCTGGTGCAGACCTTCGAGACGCGTAGCGACGCCCAGGTGGAGCCGCTGCTCGACGCCATCGACACCGTCCTCGGGGCCCTACGGCGAGCGGGCATCGACGCCTTCTTGGCCTATGGCACAGCGCTGGGTGCGATCCGCGAGGGCAAGCTGATCGGCCACGACAGCGATGCCGACCTGGGCTACGTCAGCGTGCACACCCACCCGGTCGACGTGATCCGCGAGTCGTTCGAACTCCAGCGGCGGCTGGCCGCGATGGGCTTCCGGATCACCCGCTACTCCGCGGCCGCGATCAAGGTGCACGTTCGCGAGGCCGACGGGATGGACCGCGGACTCGATGTCTTCGGCGGCTTCCTGCGCGACGGTGAGCTCAACCTCATGGGAGAGATCTCCGTGCCCTATCGGCGCGAGTGGATCTTCCCGCTCGGCGAGGCCCGGCTCGAGGGGCGACCCTTCCCTGTGCCGGCCGACACCGACAAATTCCTGACGGCGACGTACGGACCGCACTGGCGCAGCCCCGATCCAGCCTTCAAGTTCACCACCCCGCTGTCGACCCAACGCAAGTTCAACGGCTGGTTCCGGGGGATCCGGATGGGTCGAGCCGGTTGGGACCAGTTCTACTCGAAGACGTGGCAACTCCCACCGCCCGACCCGTCGTCGCTCGTGAGGTTTCTGCTCGATCGAGAGCCTGAGGCCGGCACGGTGATCGACATCGGCTGCGGTCGTGGCGCCGACGTCGCTCTGCTGGCCGAGCGCGGTGTCCGTGCCATCGGTCTGGACTTCCAGCCGCGCAGCTATGCGTTGATGCGGGAGCGGTTGGCCGACGATTCCCGGGCGGAGTTCCAGCTTTTTAATCTGCTGGAGATCAGACACGTGCTGGCGATCTCCGCCTGGGTGGCACGCCAGCCCCCTCCCCGACACGTGCTGTGTCGGCACCTGCTCGAATCCTTGGACAAGGCCGGCCGTGCCCAGCTGTGGCGAGCCACCCAGACCATGCTCGCCGGGACCGATGGTCGGGTCTATCTCGAGTTCTGTGTGCGCCGGGGCGCCGACGGCTTCGCGAAGTCGATCGGCGTGCGCCGCAGCCGACGGCCCCCGGTCATGCAGGCCGAGATCGAGGCCGCGGGTGGCCGCGTCCTGAGCAGCGAGGTCGGCCCGATCAGCGATGCGCCGCGGGCTACCCGCGTGTGCCGAATGGTGATCGACTTCGGTGCGAACGCCGAGCGACCCGACGAAGTGGGAGTGCAACGATGAAGAAGCCCCAGGAACTGCTCCGTCAAGCGCGGGATCGGGCCGGATTGACGACTGAGGCCGATCTGCGGCGCAGGGTGACGGCGCTCGAGCGCGAGGTTCAGGAGTGCCGGGCGCTGAACATCCGGCTGGCCGAACTGACCGATGTGGTCAGCCAACTCCTCCTGCCCGTCGAGGCGCGCGACGAGGAGCGGCTCGCCGAGCTTCTCGACCGCTACCGCCGCGAGTTCTCCTGACGAGATGAGTCCTCCGACCCACCGTCGCCTCTTTCTCCACATCGGTCTGCCCAAGACGGGAACCACCTATCTCCAGCAGATCCTCTGGTCGGGCAAGGACCAACTCGCCAAGGACGGACTGCTTCTTCCGGGGAGTGGTCACCGGGAGCACCTGTGGGCGGCGCTGGACCTGCAAGAACGCAAGAATCTGGCGCGCCGCGATCCCCGTGCCGTGGGGGCGTGGGCGCGTCTGGTCGACCAGGTTCGCCGTGCGCGGGGCGACGCGCTGATCACCCACGAGTTCTTCTGCGGCGCCAGTGCGGCGCAGGCCGCGGCTGCGCGAGACGCCGTCGAGGGCGCGGAGGTGCACGTCATCGTGACCGCGCGCGACGCCGCGGGGATGCTCACTGCCGGGTGGCAGGAGTCGGTGAAGAACGGCGGGACCCGGACCCTGGCTGAATTGGCGGTCGGCAAACGCGGCGGAGCGCCCGAGTTCAGTTGGCGCACGTGGAATCTCCGGGGAGTGCTCAATCGATGGACCAGCGGTCTGTCGGCCCACCAGGTGCATATCCTGCCGGTCCCGGACCGATCGGCTCCGCCGGATCAACACTGGCGCAACTTCGCGTCGGTCCTCGGGGTGGACCCCTCCGGATATGCCCTTCCGGAAGGCGCCATTAACACCACGCTCGGGGTCACGCAGATCGAACTGCTGAGGCGGGTCAATGCCGGACTTGTCGACTTCCGCAGCCCGCTCGATCGCGGCGAGTGGATCCGCGGCTATCTGGCCGAAGGCCGGTTGTCGCGACGGCCGGGCCCGCGCCCGGCGCTGGGGCAGGTCGAGTTGGCCGACTGCCGGCGGCGGGACCGACGGGCCGCCGAACTGATCGAGTCGCGCGGCTTCCAGGTGGTGGGCGACCCCGCGCGCTTGCGAGCGTCGGGAAACCCGCGGGGGGCGCGGCAGCCGTCGGAGGTCACCGATGGCGAACTTGTCGA
This sequence comes from uncultured Actinomycetota bacterium, assembly GCA_963781605.1. Classification (GTDB taxonomy): domain Bacteria; phylum Actinomycetota; class Actinomycetes; order Propionibacteriales; family Nocardioidaceae; genus Nocardioides. Next base: position 394,260 of record CAWAGO010000005.1, on the reverse strand, counting down.
AGCGGCGGCTGACCTGATCGCTGATATGCTCGCGGACATCCGCGCGGCGTCGTCCGCTGAAGGACGCGCTGCGGGCCGCGGACGGTGAAGTCTCGGCCCTCTTCACAACCGTCAGAACGCCGACACGTTCGTTTGGGGGACACTCCGCTGTGAGAAGCAAGACTCTGGTCGCACTGATCACCGGACTCGCCGTCGCCGCAGGGCTGGCGATCTCGCCGGTGGCCGCGGCCGCGCCACCCGCAACGTCCGCCGCCGCGAGCCTAGCCGCCTCAAGCCCAGGCGCCTCAGCCGGCGCCTTCGCAGGAGTTACCGAGGCCGCTCAGGCTGGGATGTTGCTCGCCAAGAAGAAGAAGCGCTATCGACCCGCCAAGGGAGCCATCTTCAATAACCCGATGGGCGGCTGGCCGGCCAAGCTCCGCATCGAGCGCCACATCATCCAGGCGATCAAGCACACGAAGAAGGGCTCGCGGATCCGGGTCGCCGCCTATTCCTTCGACCGCGGACCCGTCGCCGATGCGTTGATCGCCGCCCGAAAGCGCGGCGTGAAGATCCAGATGTTGTTCAACGACCACCTTGCCCCCCGCGCGCAGGGTCGAGTTCAGAAGGTGCTCGGTCGCAAGACCAGCAAGGCCAACTTCCTGAAGCGCTGTGTGGCCGGGTGTCGTGCGCAGAAGACCGACTACAACAACCTGCACTCCAAGTTCTATCTCTTCTCCAAGACCGGCAAGGCACGCAACGTGGTGATGGTCGGCTCGCACAACCTCACCATGAACGCCGTGCGCTGGCAGTGGAACGACCTGTGGACCGGTCGAGGCAAGACGCTGCTCTATCAGAAGTTCGTCACGCTGTTCAACGACATGCGCAAGGACTACTCCGTCCGCCAGCCCTACTACACGTTCTGCAGCGGCTCGGGCTCCTGCAACGAGTCGAAGTCGAAGCACTTCGTCCACGTGTTCCCGAAGCCATCAACCGCCAGCAACGACGTGGTCCTCGACATCCTCAACGGGGTCCAGTGCCTCTACAAGAGCAAGGGCAAGACCAAGCGGACGGTGCTGCGCCTCTCGATGCACACCATGCGTGGCAAGCGCGGCGACTACCTCTCCGAGAAGATCCGGTCGATGTATGCAGCGGGCTGCGACTTCAAGGTCCAATACGGTCTGATGGGCTTCTACACCAAGCAGAAGATCGGCGCGGTCACCCGCCGCGGGCGGATTCCGTTGCGCTCCACCGGGTTCGACTTGGATCCCCTGATCGACGAAGACCCCGTCGACGAGGTGGAGCGCTACACCCACCAGAAGTACCTCGTGGTGCGGGGCTCCTTCCGCGGTAACAAGGACACCAACATGGTCTTCACCGGATCATCGAACTGGGCCAGCCTCGGAACTCCTCAGGACGAGATCATCTTCACGATCCGCGGGCGTCACGTGGTCAACAGCTACCTGAAGAACTGGAACTTCATGTGGAGGCCGCCGCACTCGCGCAACGCCTACACGACCACCCTCAGCAACTACCGCACGTTCCGGGCCATCAACGGGGTGCGAGTGCCGGTGATCGCCCAGCGACCAGTGACCACGATCGAGCCTGACGGTTATGTCGGAGCCGGACCCACCTGGGAAGGTGACTGACCGGGGGTTCGCTTGAAGCGGGCCAGTTCAGTCGCCGCCACCGCCACCGATGGGGGCGTCCTCGGCGGTCAGCAGGCGCTTGGCGAGGGTTGTCACACTGGCCCGGTCAGGCCCGGTGACAACGACGGTCGTGTCCTTGGTGGCGTAGACCAGTCCGGTCGTCGACTCAGTCGAGGACGACCAAGACGACCACACCCCGGTACCGAAGCGCGACAGGTTGACGTCGTCACCCGGCTCCGCGTCGGCGCCGACCAGTTGGGTGACCAGCGCAGCGGCGTCGGCTCGTGTCTGGTCGACGGCGACCGTTCCAGCCGGAGCGCTGACCTCGAGGTGCCACCAGTCGGGGTTGGTGGTGAACTCCCCGGACTCCACCTGCCACCCGTCGGGGAGCCCGGCCGGCACCATGGCCGGCAGCCCGGCGGAAGAGGCGTCGAGCGCGGCCTGCGCCCAGGCCTCGGAGACGCCGGGGGAGTCCGACGAGTCGGCCTCGGGAGTGGGTGAGGCCGTGGTCTCGGAGTCGTCCGGCGTCGCGCTGGCCGAAGCCGAGGCGCTCGCGCTCGGAGAGTCGGCCGCGGGGGTGTCGTCGTCGCCGAAGACCTGGGTCGCCACCACGACCCCGCCGACGACGACCGCGGCGGCAGCCACCGCCCCGAGGACGGGCGCGAGCTTGGAGCGCTCGTTGTGGTCACGCTGGGGAGGGGCCTGATGCGCGTTCATACCCTCCAGTGTCCCAGCCCCGTCAACGGGAGCGGCCGACCGGCCCAGTATGGGCGTGTGTGGCGCAGGACATAGCCGGGGGTGGAAACGGCGGATATCCTGCGCGCGGCCCCACCGATGCGAAGGAGCAGTTCATGGCGCGCTTGTGCGAGACCGATGGGTTGACGGAGATCCAGGAGGAGATCCTCAAGGCGGTGCACGGTTTCGTGGAGGCGAAGATCCTGCCGGTCGCGACCGAGTTGGAGCACCGCGACGAATACCCGACCGAGATCGTGGAGGGTTTGAAAGAGCTCGGGCTGTTCGGGTTGATGATCCCCGAGGAGTACGGCGGCCTGGGAGAGTCGCTGTTGACCTACGCGCTGGCGGTCGAGGAGATTGCCCGCGGCTGGATGAGCGTTTCCGGCATTGTCAACACTCACTTCATCGTCGCCTACATGCTGCTCCAGCACGGGACCGAGGAGCAGAAGCAGAAGTACCTGCCGCGGATGGCGACCGGCGAGGTGCGCGGCGCCTTCTCCATGTCGGAGCCCGGGTGCGGATCCGACGTCGCCGCCATCACGACCAAGGCGGTCCTCGATCCGGCCGACGGCAACACCTACGTGATCAACGGTCAGAAGATGTGGCTGACCAACGGTGGCACGGCCAATCTGGTGGCCGTGCTGGTGAAGACCGACCAGGGTGCCGAATCGGTCTACCGCAACATGACGACCTTCTTGGTGGAGAAGGAGTCCGGCTTCGGCGAGACCGCGCAGGGGGTGACGGTGCCCGGCAAGATCGAGAAGATGGGCTACAAGGGCGTCGACACCACCGAACTCGTCTTCGAGGGCCACCGCATCGACGCGACCCAGATCTTGGGTGGTGAGCCCGGACGCGGCTTCTACCAGATGATGGACGGCGTCGAAGTAGGTCGGGTCAACGTGGCCGCCCGCGGGTGTGGCGTCGCTCACCGTGCCTTCGAGCTCGGGGTCTCCTATGCCCAGCAGCGCGAGACCTTCGGCAAGAAGATCGCCGAGCACCAAGCAGTGCTCTTCCGACTGGCCGAGATGGCCACCAAGGTCGAGGCCGCGCACCAGATGATGGTCAAGGCCGCCCGCACCAAGGACAACGGCGAGCGCAACGACCTCGAGGCCGGGATGGCGAAGTACCTCGCGTCGGAGTACTGCTCCCAGGTGGTCGAGGACTCCTTCCGGATCCACGGCGGCTACGGGTTCTCCAAGGAGTACGAGATCGAGCGGCTCTACCGAGAAGCACCGATGCTGCTGATCGGGGAGGGCACCGCCGACATCCAGCGGATGATCATCGGCCGCCGGATCCTGGAGGACTACAAGTACAAGGGTTGAGGGATGGACCTGACCGCCTCGATCCGCGTGCAGGCGAAGGCGTGCTCCGCACTCGGCTCGCCGATGTACGCCGAATTGCTGCACGCGGTCGCCGACGACGTCGCCTCCGGGGGACCGGCCGCCGACGTGCTGACCGGTCACGAGGTGGCCCCGGGGCCCTCCGCCGTCGCGCTGCGCCTGCTGGGCAGTGTCCATCGTCTGGTGTTGCAGCGTCGTGCCGGTGTGCTGGCGGCCTATTACCCGAGCGTGGGAGGGGCGTGGGAGGCGACTGCCGGCTGGGCGGCCTTCCGGGCGCTGCTCGTCGAGCATCCCGAGGCGGTCGCAGAGTGGCTGGATCGGCCTCCGCAGACCAACGAGGTAGGGCGCGCCGCCGCCCTGATGGGCGGGCTGCTGGCGCTGCCGGCAACACTGCCGGTGCGGTTGTTCGAGATCGGTTCGTCGGCTGGGCTGAACCTGTTGGCCGATCGATTCCACTACACCCACACCTCGGGTGCCACCTGGGGAGAACCGGACTCGCCGGTGCGGCTGGAAGGGGCGTGGACGGGCCGCGACGTCACCACGGCCGCCCCGGCATTGCAGATCGCGAGCCGGGTCGGAAGCGACCTACGGCCCGTCGACGCGACCACCACCGAGGGCAGGCTGACCCTGACGGCCTATGTCTGGGCCGACCAGAAGGCAAGGCTGGAGCGATTGCGAGGAGCGCTCGCCCTGGCCGCGCGACATCCTCTCGACCTGCGTGCCCAGTCCGCCGCAGCGTTCGTCGACGAGGTGAATCTGGCCGACGGCTGCCTCACGCTCGTGTGGCACAGCGTGATGTGGCAGTACCTCACCAGCGAGGAGCAGCAGCGGATCATGACCCGGTTGGCGCTGCTGGGCGAGCGCGCCACGACCATGGCGCCCCTGGCCCACCTGCGCCTGGAACCTGAGCGTCGTGCCCCCGAGCGTGACCATGAGTTCCTGGTTACCCTGACCACCTGGCCGGATGGCCGCAGTCGGGTGCTCGGCACGTCTCGCGGACACGGGCTTCCCACCACCTGGGAGTGAGCGACTACTTCCAGGTCCAGGTCGAGATGATCGTATCGATGTCCTTGGCCATGGCCTCGGGGTCGGCGTCGGTGTTGTGCGAGATCGTCACGACGAACGACACCCCGTCACTGATGGCGTTGAACTGCTCGATCCGATACTCGCTCTCGCCGGCCGACATGACCGCCGAGTCGTGAACGGCTTCGACACCGTCGAGTTGGACGCGATCCAGCACCTCGATGTCCTTCGCTCCGGCGTTCTCGAGCTCGGTCTGCAGCGCCTCTTCGAGTTCATCGAGGTCGGTGATCGGCGCTGGGTCGAGACGAATGACATTGACGTTGTCGGCGAATCCGTCGTTGTCCGACGCGTTCATCACCGCGATCACCGCCTGCTGAGCCTGACCGGTGGAGTCGCGCCAGTTCTTGGGGGCGTAGAAGAAGAAGTCCGGAGTCGAGAACCGCTTGCTGCCTTTCGGGGGCGGGCTGGGGGATGCCGCCGTCGACACCGACGCCGCGGACTCGGTGCTCGCCTCCTCCGTTGCGCCGGCGCAGCCGGACGCGACCAGACCCAGCACGATGGCGAGCGGGACCAGGCGGCGATGGATCACGGGCAACTCCACAGAATCGACGAAGGCCAAGTGTGCCAGAAAGGAGGGCGGGCCAAAGTCCCTCGACAGGGTGCGGCATCCGTGACAGCGTGAACGAGCCCCACCGTTGCCGCGATCCCGCGTGCGAGAGCCGAGGAGTGAGTTGTGCCCGAATCGACGAACGAGAACGAGGATCTCAAAGCCAAGATGCGCGAGGCCTTGGACCGCAAGAACAAGTCGGAGCGCGGTGTTCACGCCGACGGGCCGGTGCAGGAGAAGGCGCACGGTTCCGAGGTGGTCGGCGGCGCCCCGAAGATGCATCGACGCAAGGCAGGTGGCGGGGGTAGCTGAGTCGCGCCTGCCTTCGGGTGAAATATCCCACGTCGCGGCGCCTTCCGGCGCTGAGCCACGTGGGCGACGATAAGCAGACCAGGGCCCATCGTCGATGAAGGAGATCGCCCGTGCAGTTCGGCCGCAGCTATGAGGAGTTCGAGGTCGGTGCGACCTATCGGCACTGGCCGGGCAAGACCGTCACCGAGTATGACGACCACCTGTTCTGCCTGCTCACGATGAACCACCACCCGCTGCACTTGGACGCCCACTATGCCGAGGATTCGACCCAGTTCGGCAAGAACGTCGTCGTGGGCAACTACGTGTACTCGCTACTGCTGGGGATGTCAGTGCCCGACGTGTCGGGCAAGGCGATCGCCAACCTCGAGATCGAGTCGTTGCGGCACGTCGCCCCGACCTTCCACGGCGACACGCTCTACGGCGAGACGACGGTGCTCGACAAGTGGGAGTCGACCTCGAAGGACGATCGAGGTGTGGTCCACGTCGAGACCATCGGCTACAACCAGGACGGCAAGGTCGTGTGCATCTTCCGCCGCAAGGTGATGGTGCCGAAGCGCAACTATCTCGAACCCCGTGGCGGTGAGCAGCCGGGCCGGCCGGTCCCGCAGCCGGACAAGAACTGGCCCACCTCGTCCTGACCAGGCTCCCGCTGTCGGATCACTTGGGTCTCACTTGGGTCGGGGTGCAGGATCACGTCGTTCGAAGGCCCCGAGGTCGATCCGGCCGACGGTCCGCCGAGCCACCACCCGCTGCGGATGCCGGTATTCGGTGCGAGCCCGTACCCGACGAGGCGGCTTCCGGCCTCTGTTGATCGCCGGTGAGCGGCGGTTCAGTCGATAGTCCCAACGCCCGGGAGCGACGAAGCCACCGCGACCCACTCGCCGGTTGGCACGACGCTGGCCGGAAGCCGAGAGCAATTCCCCAGGGCCGACCATCAGGTTGTTCCACACGCGTGCTCGGGCACCCGAGGCGACCGCGACGAAGATGCCTCTGTCAGCGTCGTTGACGAAGGTGTTGTTGACCACCCAGAGCGTTCGCCCCGGATTCGCCCAGCCCTCGGCCCCGTAGCTGATGAGAGCCGAGTTCTCCGACCGGCGGCCCTGTTGGATCAGGTTGCCGGCGATGGTGGCTGCGCCTCCGTTGGGCAGATCGATCGAATAGCTCGCGGTCGTCGCCCGATCGACGATCCGGTTTGCCCGGATGAGCGTCGTGCGCGCCCGCGACTTGATCTGGTGGCCGACCGATGCGCCCCCGAAGAAGCTGCCGGTGACCCGTAGCGACCGGACCTGGCCGATGTACAGATTGTGGGTGTAGCCGTCTCCGGCGCCGTTGTCGACGAACCGGGAGCGTTTGATCACCATGTCGCTGTCCGGATCGGCGCCGGCCAGGATGCCGTTCTCATTGTTGCGGAAGGTGCACCGCACGACGCGTAAGTCGGTTCCCTCGGCCCGGATCCCGGCACCGTTGCCATCGGGCACAGCGGCATCGCGAAACTCGATTCCGCGCACGACGGTGCGGTCTCCGGCGATGACCCAGATCGCCTTTCCCTGCGCGTCGGCGCCGTTGGCCGCCGAGTCGGACCTTGCCGCCGACCGAGCGCACGGTGAGGTCGTGTTGGGTCCAGGTCGCCACGTCTGCCACATAGTCGCCGGCGTCGATCTCCACGGTGTCGCCGTCGCGAGCCACCGCAGCAGCGGCGCTCGGAGTGGTCAGGGAGCGCCCAGGCCCGACTCGGATCACCCTCGCACCGCGGACAAACCGCGACGCGATGGCCGGTGAGCCGGAAACCCGAGCGTCGACGCCCTGCAGGGGCGCACTCTGGAGTACGGCGACGCCTTGGGCCGGCAAGGCCATGGCGAACACCGTCAAGCTCGCCGAAAGCGTCCGGCGCCACGACATCATGGACGATCCTGACACGGACGCCAGACCGACGGCACCCGTCGCCCGAGGCGTCGGATCCTGGGGACCGCTCGGCGGCCTGTCCGGAGCGCGGACGAACGGGCAGCGCGGCAACCGCGTTTGCTGGCATGCTGTGACCCATGCAACCCTCACAAGTGGCCGGACGAGTGTGGCTGGTGCGCCACGGCGAGACCGAGTGGAGTCGAATTCGCAGGCATACCTCGTTCACCGACCTGCCGCTGACAGCCGAGGGAGAACGTGACGCCGTCGAGGTGCGAGATCGACTGCAGAAGCCCACGTTCGGGCAGGTCTGGTGCAGTCCCAGGCTGCGGGCTCAGCGCACCGCGGAACTGGCCGGGTTCCCCGATCCGATGATCGACGAGGACCTGGTCGAGTGGGATTACGGCGACTACGAAGGTGTCACGACCGCGGAGATGCGAGAGAAGATTCCGAACTGGTCGGTGTGGACGCACCCGGTGACGGGCGGGGAGTCGGCCGAGCAGATCACCGAGCGGCTCGATCGGGTCATCGCTCGGATGCACGCCATCACCGATGATCTCCTGGTCTTCAGTCACGGTCACTACCTTCGCGCTCTGACGGCTCGCTGGCTCGGCCAGCCGGTCTCGCAGGGTCAGCACTACGTGCTCGACACCGCCACCGTCTCCGTCCTCGGCTACGACCGCGGCATCCCTGTTCTCCAACGCTGGAACTCCTGACGGGCGGGCCCCGTGCTGGTCCCGAGTTGCCCGCGGTGTCCGGCAGAGGGTGAGGCGACGCCGCCGCCCACTGTCGGCTGGCGGTGTTCGGTTCACGGCACCCAACCGCGACTGTTGCGAGCCGACCATGCTGTCTACGACGACGTGGCGGAGACGGTCAAGCGGTGCGCTGGCTTTCCTGCCCTCGTTCCCTGGCCGATGACGGGCTGGGGGCTCAACGACATCGCCTCCGTCAGCGACGCGGATCGCTGCCTCGCGACCCTCGCGGGTTGGGCCCGGCCGAGTGAACTCGATGGCGTGGTGGATCTCCAGGTCATCGTCGAGGAACCGGGCGTCGGGCTCGGGTCGCGCTGCGCTGGCCTGCCCGGCACCGATCCAGGGGTGGAGGTCGGACAGGGAGCGCCCAGCACGCACCTCACCGCCGACGGGCAGTCGGTGGCGTTGTGGGCCGTGTCCACGAGCGCCGAACGCGGTGAGTTGGACCGTTTCGTCTTCGCCGGCGAGTGGGGAGGTCGGTGGCTGTGGCTGATTCTGCGCCCCCCGTCGTCGATGCTGTCCCTTCGCGAAGGCTGGTCGCTCGGCACCTTGGCCGACCTCGGACCACAACTGGTGGAGGTCCCGATCACGGGTCCACCGCCCCCGTGGTGAAAGGGGCATCCCCGGGTCGGGCATGATGGTGCCCGATGACCACGACACTCGCCATCGCCAACCAAAAGGGCGGCGTCGCCAAGACCACCTCTGTTGCCTCGATCGGCGCGGCGTTTGCCGAGTCCGGCCAGCGGGTCCTGCTCGTCGATCTCGATCCGCAGGCGTGCCTCACATTCTCGCTCGGCATCGACCCCGAAGACCTCGAGCTCTCGGTGCACCAGGTGCTGACCCAGGGCTTGGATCCCGCCGAGGCGATCATCGAGACCGACGACGGGGTCGACCTGCTGCCGGCCACGATCGAGTTGGCCCGGGCGGAGGCGGACCTGCTGACCCGCACCGGCCGCGAACAGGTACTCAAGTCGGCGATGGAGGACCTCACCGAGTACGACTGGATTCTCCTCGACTGCCCGCCGTCCCTCGGGGTTCTCACCGTCGCTGCTCTGACCGCTGCCCGGGGAGTGCTGATTCCGTTGCAGTGCGAGACGCTGTCTCATCGCGGGGTGGGGCAACTGCTCGACACTGTGCACGACGTCCGCCGCTTCACCAACCGCAAACTCGAGGTGTGGGGCGTGCTGCCGACCCTCTACGACGGTCGAACCAACCACGCTCGCACCGTGCTGGAGACGATCTCCGATACCTATCAGCTTGAGGTCATCGAGCCACCGATCCCCAAGACGATCAGATTTGCCGAGGCCCCGGCGGCGGGGCGCTCGATCCTGGCCACCAGCCGCAGCAGCAAGGGGGCCACCGCCTATCGGGAGGTGGCGGTGAATCTGCAGCGTCGGGCCGCCCGACGGCCCGCCAAGGCGGCTCCCGCGAAGAAGGCCAAGAAGGCCGCCGCGACCGCCACGCGGGGCTCGCGCGGCTAGAGTTCGGTTGTGTCCGCCCGTCATCGCGCGCCGCGTCGGAGGGCGCCCGCTGTGGCCGGTGCAGCGTCGCTCGCCGCGGCCTTGGCGGTACTCATTGTCGCCGTCGGCAGCGCCTGGGTGGTTCAGATCGGGCAAGGCTGGTCGCCGGCCGATGCCACTGGAGCGGAGCGTCCCGGCGCCGGCCGGGGCGACCCCACGTTCGAGACCGGCGGCGCCGGTGCCCGCGACTGGGAGCAGGAGGCTGCCCGGCCGGCCGCCCGGTCAGGCTTCACCTCGCTGGCGAGCCTCCGGCAGGAGGAGGCAGCCCATCGCCTACCGGCCGGAAGCGGGTCGGGTCGTCGAGTGGTGTTCAGCGAGTCTCGACAGCGGGTATGGCTGGTCGACGACGATGAGCGAACCGTCCGGACCTATCTGGTGTCGGGCAGTGTCTACGACAATCTGCCGTTGGGGAGCTATGCGGTCTACTCGCGCTCGGAGCAGGCGTGGGGGATCGGCGAATCGGGCACCATGAGGTGGTTCGTCCGCTTCACCACGGGCACTGCGGGTGCCGCGATCGGGTTCCACGACATCCCGGTCAACGACGGCGAGCACGTGCAAACGATCGACCAACTCGGGACGCCGCTGTCCCACGGCTGCATTCGGCAGAGCACGGCGGACGCGCTCTTCTTGTGGGACTTCGCCGAACTCGGGACCACCGTGGTGGTGGTCGCCTGACTCGTGGCGGTCAGGACTCCGTTGCGGCGGCGGACGAGGTCGAACCACCGCCGGAGCGACGGCGGCGGCGACGGTTGCGGCTCGCGGCGGGTCGGTCGCCGTCCTGGGCGGCCGCTGCTTCGCGGTTCGCGGGCCCGGTCGTCGCACCGTCGACCGCGGGAGCTTGACCCCCGCGGGTGCGATTGCGGTTTCGGTTGCGGTTGCGCGACTCGCCGGACCGCTCACCCTCGGAGCGATGTCCGCCCCGGTTGCCCGATCGGCCGCTGGACCCACCGCTGGACCCACCGCTGGCCTTGTCCCTGCGCGGCTCGGGGCTCGGGGGGACGATGCGACCCGGCGTGCCGGGCGGGATGCCCTGGTCGTGGAAGAGGTGCTCGGACGTGGAGTAGGTCTCAAGAGGCTCCGGGAACGGCAGGTCGAGAGCCTTGTTGATCACCTTCCAACGGGTCACGTCGGCCCAGTCGACGAACGTGATCGCGATGCCGGTGGCGCCGGCGCGGCCGGTGCGGCCGATCCGGTGAACATAGGCCTTCTCGTCCTCGGGGCAGGCGTAGTTGATCACGTGCGACACGCCCTGAACGTCGATGCCTCGGGCGGCGACGTCGGTGCAGACGAGCACCTTGAGCTTGTCCTCACGAAAGCGGCCCAGGGCCTTTTCGCGAGCCACCTGGGCCATGTCGCCGTGCAGCGGGGACGCCTTGAAGCCGCGCTCGGCCAAATCGTCGGCGACGCGCTGAGCCTGGCGCTTGGTGCGGGTGAAGACGATCACTTTGTCGGCGTCGTCGGCCTGCAGGACCCGCGCGATGATCTCGGGCTTGTCGAGATCGTGCGCCAGGTAGATGAACTGAGCCGTTGCGGGCACGGTCTGCCCGTCGTCGGCGTGCTCGGCCCGGATGTTCATCGGGTGCCGCATGTGGGTGCGGGCCAGGGCCACGATGGCGGCCGGCATGGTGGCCGAGAACAGCATCGTCTGGCGCGTCTCGGGCGTCATCTTGAGCAGCCGCTCCACATCGGGCAGGAAGCCCAGGTCGAGCATCTCGTCGGCCTCGTCCAGCACCAGGGCATGGACGTGCGACAGGTCGAGCGCGCGACGGTTGGCCAAGTCGATCAGTCGGCCAGGGGTGCCGACGACAACGTCGACGCCGGACTCGAGTGCGTCGAGCTGGGTGTCATAGCCCACGCCGCCATAGACGGTGAGCACGCGCATGCCGCGGTCGGCGCCGGCCAAGGCGAGGTCCCGGGAGACCTGGAGAGCCAGCTCACGGGTCGGGGCGACGATCAGCGCCTGCGGCTTCCCCTCGGGGATCTCGTGATAGTCGGGGTCGTGCGGCGCGATGCTCCGCTGCAGCACCGGAATGCCGAACGCGAGGGTCTTGCCGGTGCCGGTCCGGGCCTGACCGATCAGGTCGGCGCCGAGCAGGGCCACGGAGAGGGTCATTTCCTGGATCGGGAAAGGCTTTTCGATGCCGACGCGCGCCAGCGCGTCGCAAATCCCGGGGAGCACCCCGAGTTCACGGAAGGTCGTCAAGGGTCGTATTCGCTTTCGTTGAGTCCTCGTGCGGCGGGCTCATCGGAGAGACGATTGACCTGCCGCGCACATTCGCGGGGGGACAGCGACCCGGATCGAGCGGCGTCCCTGCTGGGCGTCCAGCGTCCTGAGTCTATCGCTAGGGTGCGGGTATGTCGGCATCCCCACCAACGAGCCCGTCGGGAGGTTTGGACGATCCGGTCTTTCGCGCAGCGGTGATCGACCTTCTCGGAGCGATCGCGTACGGCGAGATCTCGGCCGTCGAGCGGTTGGCCGAAGACGCTGCGCTGGCCCCCCGCCTCGACGCCAAGGTGGCGGTGCTCGCGATGGCCGCCCACGAGTTCGCCCACCTCGAGGCGCTGCAGGTGCGGCTGCGCGAGCTCGGCGCCGACCCTTGTGCGGCAATGGAGCCGTTCGTCGGTCCGGTCGAGGCATTTCACGTCCACGCACGCCCCTCGGATTGGGCCGAGAGTCTGGTCAAGGCCTACGTGGGTGACGCGCTGGCGGCCGATTTCTATCGCGAGGTGGCGGCCTTCCTCGACCCAGTCTCGCGCGAAGTGGTGATCACCGCGCTGGCCGACGCCGGCCATGCCGACTTCGCGGTGACGGAGTTGCAGTTGGCGATGAGCGCCGACCCCAAGCTGGCAGGCCGGCTGGCCCTCTGGGGACGCCGGTTGATGGGTGAGGCGTTGATCCAGGGGCAGCGGGTCGCCGCCGAACGCGATGCCCTGGGGGCGCTATTGGGCGGGAGTGGCGGGTCGCTCGATCTCACCGAGATCGGCCGGATGTTCAACCGGCTCACGGAACGGCATGCCGCGCGGATGGCCAAGCTCGGCCTCGACTCCTGAGCCGACGCCGGTACGGCGGGGTCCGGGCGTAGGACCGTTCAGCTCCGGAAGCCGACCTGTCCGGAGCTTCCGCTGCCGATCTCGACATAGGCGATCCGGTCCGCCGGGACGATGGTCTTGCGGCCCTTGGTGTCGGTGAGGACGAGGGGCGCGCCACCCTCGACGGTCTCCCCGACCATCCGCTCGATCTCCTCCAGGGACGCCGATGCGTCGATGGTCAGCTCGCGAGCGGCGTGCTGCACGCCGATCTTGACCTCCATGTCACTCCATTCTTGATTCGTCGAAACGTTCGTGGGTCGGGCAATGCTCGGTGGCCCCGGGTAAGCCCGGAGTGGGTGCCGGTGTTCGTCGGTGCCGGTGTTCGTCGGTGTCAGTGTTCGTGGGTGTCAGTGTTCGTCGGTGAGTGGATAGCCGCGGATGCCGCGCCATGAGAGGCCGGCGACGAGGGCGACGGCGTCCTCACGTGACATCCGATCGGTCTCGGTGAGCCAGTAGCGCGCGGAGACCTGGGCCATTCCCACCAGGCAGACCGCCAAGAGATGAGCGGGCTGGGTGGGCAGGCCGGTGTCGTCGTGGATGACGTCCGCGATCATGGCGGCGCATTCCACGGTGACTCGGTCCACTTGGGCGCGAACGGCCGGCTCGTTGGTGAGGTCGGACTCGAAGATCAACCGGAACGCGCCGTCGTCCTCGTCGACATACGCATAGAACGCATCGACCGCCGCGGCCACCCGCTGCTTGTTGTCGTGGGTGGATTCGAGCGCCTGGCGGCAGGCGTCGATCATGGTGTCGCAGGTGCCTTCGAGTAGGGCGAGATAGAGCTCGAGTTTGCCCGGGAAGTGCTGGTAGAGAACGGGCTTGGAGACGCCGGCGCGGTCGGCGATGTCGTCCATCGCGGCCGCGTGGTACCCCTGAGCCACGAACACCTCGAGCGCCGATCCGAGGAGTTGGGCGCGGCGCTGGCGTCGCGGCATCCGGACGCCGCGGGCCGGCGGCCCTGCCTCATGTGCCTCGACACTCATCGTGCTGACCCCTGTCATGCGTAGCGTTCAGACGGAACGGTGGTGAACCGTGGTGCGAGACGAAGCCTACCCATCGGTCACGACGGGGCGCTGGTGTCCTCTGCGTGGCCACCTCCTGGTTCGCATGATGAGACGGGCGCCGCGCACCCCATGCTCTGGGGAATCTGCGACAGGGTGAGGACGTTGGCATGGGAAGACATCGGTCGACGCCGACTGCGCGCGTCGAGACCGCCATTCGTGAGGAGCACGCCGTGACCTACCCGCCGCTCGTCGAGCCGGCCGCCGAACTGACCTCTGACGAGGTGCGCCGCTACAGCCGGCACCTGATCATCCCCGACGTCGGGATGGCCGGTCAGAAACGACTCAAGAACGCCAAAGTGCTGGTGATCGGCGCGGGCGGTTTGGGCAGCCCCGCGTTGATGTATCTGGCAGCTGCGGGGGTCGGGACGATCGGCATCGCCGAATTCGACACGGTCGACGAATCCAATCTCCAGCGGCAGATCATCCACGGGCAGTCCGATATCGATCGGCCCAAGGCCGAGTCGGCCCGCGACTCGATCAACGAGATCAACCCCTTGGTCGAGGTGCGCCTCCATCCGGAGCGGCTCGACAACGACAACGTCTTCGACGTCTTCACCGGCTACGACCTGATCGTCGACGGCACCGACAACTTCGCCACCCGCTACATGGTCAACGATGCGGCGTTCTTCTTGAAGATCCCCTACGTCTGGGGCTCGATCTATCGCTTCGACGGTCAGGCGTCGGTGTTCTGGCCGACGGCGACGCTCGAGGACGGCAGCAGCGCCGACCTCCCGTGCTACCGCTGCCTGTACCCCGAGCCGCCGCCGCCCGGGATGGTGCCGTCGTGTGCCGAGGGCGGCGTGCTCGGCGTCCTCTGTGCCTCGATCGGTTCGATCCAGGTCAACGAAGCCATCAAGCTGATCGCCGGCATCGGCGATCCGATCGCCGGCCAGTTGATGATCTACGACGCCCTGGAGATGAACTACCGCAAGCTCAAGGTGCGCCGGGATCCGAACTGCGCGCTGTGCGGTGACCATCCCACCGTCACCGAATTGATCGACTACGAGAGCTTCTGCGGAGCGGTCTCCGAAGAGGCGGCGGATGCCGCTGTGGGGTCGACGATCTCGGTCACCCAACTCGACCAGATGCTCAAAGAGCGCGACAACGGCGAGCGCGACTTCGTACTCGTCGACGTTCGCGAACAGAACGAGTGGGAGATCAACCGAATCCCCGGATCGGTGCTGATCCCCAAAGGCGAGTTCCTCAACGGCAACGCGCTGGCGCAGTTGCCATCGATCGACTCCGGCACCCAAGTGGTGCTGCACTGCAAGTCGGGCGTGCGGTCGGCCGAGGCGCTGGCGGCGCTGAAGGCCGCGGGCTACGACGACGCGATCCACGTCGGCGGCGGCGTGGTGGCCTGGGTCAATCAGATCGACCCCAGCCAACCCTCCTACTAACCCACGCGAGACGTCACTTATGGGCGGCGAGGCGTCAGAACTAGGCGGCGAGGCGTCAGGACTGGGCGGTGAGGCGTCAGAACTGGGCGGTGAGGCGTCAGAACTGGGCGGCGGGGCCCTGACCAAGCAGACCTCCCGTCGCCGGCTACGCCGCGCCAGCAGTGCCCTGATTGAGGCCCCTGAGGACGTGCGGCGCTACCATTCGCGCTCCAGCCGAGAGGACCCTTGATGGCAACTGATTACGACGCATCCCGCAAGTCGGAAGACGAACAGAAGGAAGAGAGCCTGGAGGCTCGTCGCCTGACCTCGGGCGAGCAGGACAAGACTTCAGGAAAGGTGGACGAGGACGAGACCGAGCTCGCGGAGTCATATGAGCTTCCCGGCGCGGACCTTTCCCACGAGGTCCTTTCCGTCGAAGTGACTCCCAAGCAGGCCGACGAGTTCACCTGCACCTCATGCTTCCTTGTTCAGCACGTATCGAGGCGCTCCGCACCGGGCGTCGACCTCTGTCGAGACTGCGCCTGAACGATCGACGGCCGGCGCGGCAATGCTGCGCTGCGCTACGGGTAGGCGAGTCTGCTTGTGAGGGCTAGCGTCGAGGGATGAGCAACCCGGACGAACGCTCCGAAGAGCCGGCGACCTCCGAACTGCTGGGCCGGGCGCGCGCAACGTTCGGGGCGGGCTCCTGGCAGGACGCCTACGACGCGCTCGCGCAGTCCGATCTCTCTGAATCGTTGGGCCCCACGGATCTGGAGCGTCTTGCCACCGCCGCCTACCTGAGCGGCCACGACGTCGAGAGCGCGGACGCCTGGTCGCGCGCGCACCATGGCTGGCATGCGTTGGGCGACGAGCCGCGGGCTGTGCGCTGCGCGTTCTGGCTCGGCTTCGCCCTCCTCCAACGGGGCGAGATGGCCCAAGGCGGCGGTTGGCTGGCCCGAGCCGAGCGGATGGTCGAAGAGCACGACATGGACACCGTGGAGCGCGGCTATCTGCTGGTACCCCACGGCCTGATCGCGATGGGCTCGGGCGAGGCGCACAAGGCCCTCGAGCGGTTCGGCCAGGTCGAGTCGGTCGCTCGACGCTTCGACGACCCTGACCTGGCCACCCTCGGCACGCTCGGTCGGGGGCAGGCGACGCTGTCCATCGGGCGGACGCCGGAGGGGCTACGCCTGTTCGACGAGGCGATGGTGGCGGTGACGACCGGCGAGACGTCGCCGATGATCTCCGGACTCGTCTACTGCGCGGTCATCGACACGTGTCAACAGGTGTTCGACCTGCGCCGCGCCCACGAGTGGACCGCGGCGCTCGATCGCTGGTGCGAGCAGCAGCGCGGACTGGTGCCCTATCGCGGTCAATGCAAGGTGCACCGCGCCCAGGTGTTGCAGGTCAAGGGGGACTGGGCCGATGCGATCGTCGAGGCCGAGCGCGCCCTGCAGTGGTTGAGCGATCCCCCTCACCCTGCTGTGGGGATGGCGCACTACCAGCTCGGCGAGCTGCATCGGCTGCGCGGAGAACTTCCAGAGGCCGAGGCGGCTTATCGCCACGCGCACGCCGTCGGCAGGGATCCGCAACCTGGATTGGCCCTCCTCCGCCTGGCCGAGGGCCGTGCCGACGATGCGGCCACAGCTATCGAATCCGCGCTCGACGCCGCGTCCGACCCGATGGCCCGGGCGAAGTTGCTGCCGGCCTATGTCCGGATCGTGTTGGCCGTCGGCCGGCTTGACGAGGCCAGTGCCGCGGCAGACGAGCTCGACGAACTGGCCGGCGTCCACGGCGAGGCCGGTGGCGAGACGATGCTGGGAGCCATCGCCGGCCAGACTCGCGGGGCGCTGCTGCTCGCCCGCGGCGACGCGAGGGCCGCGCTCGGTCCGCTGCGGGTCGCCCTCGGCGCCTGGCAGGCTCTGGACGCGCCCTACGAGACCGCTCAGGTGCGCGTGCTGTTGGCCGGCGCCTGTCGTCAGCTCGACGACTCCGGCCAGGCCGAGCTCGAGTGCGACGTCGCCAGGGACATCTTCGAGAAGCTCGGGGCGGCGCCGGCACTGGAGCAGCTGGACCGAATGTTGGCCGATGAGGGCATCGTCCAGGACGAGGCTCCGAGTGCGGCGGGGGAGAGTCGGCCGATCACCGACCGGGAGTCGCAGGTGCTGCGCCTGGTGGCTGGGGGAAGCACCAACCGTGACATTGCCGCTGCACTCGCGATCAGCGAAAAGACCGTCGAGCGTCATCTCGGCAACATCTTCACCAAGTTGGGGGTCTCCAACCGGACGGCGGCTACCGCCCAGGCCTACGCCCGCGACCTGCTGTAGGCGGCATCCGAGTGCGGGATTTCCCGCATCGCGACGGTAGGAAGTTGGCGGAACTTCCCGACGACGCCGGGGTGAGCGGGTTTCTACGTTGGTTTCTGTACCCCACCAAGGAGGAGACCATGAGCACGCAATCCACGACATCGTTCGACGAGTTGTACGCGGCCAACCTGGCGGAGAACTATGAGCGCCACTTCGTACCCGCCATCGGCCAACCGATCGCCCGACACCTCGTTCACGCCGCGAGGCCAACCAAGGGAGAACGCGTTCTCGACATCGCGTGCGGCACCGGGGTGGCTACCCGGCTGGCGGCCCAGGCCGTGGGGAGCGGCGGCAGGGTCGTCGGACTCGACGCCAACCCGGGCATGCTGGAAGTCGCTCGGACCGTGAGCCCTGAGGGGATCGAGTGGTCTGCGGCGCCCGTCGAGGACATGCCGCTGCCCGACGGCGCCTTCGACCTGGCCTTGTGCTCGATGGGGCTGCAATTCTTCGCCGACAAGGAGGTGGCGCTCCGCGAGACACGTCGAGTGCTCGCCCCGGGTGGCCGGGCCGTCTGGTGCACCCCGGGGCCGACGCCCGAGCTGTTCGTGGCCATCGATCAGGCCCTCCTGCACCACTTGGGGCCAGGCGCGTCGATGTTCGTCCACGCCGTGTTCTCGCTTCACGATGGCGAGCAGGCGCGGGCCCTGATGGTGAACTCCGGTTTCGACCGTGTCGTCGTCGAATCGACCTCGGTGACACTGCGCGTGCCTGCTCCGGCCGACTTCTTCTGGCAGTACGTCCACAGCACCCCCCTGGCCGCGGCTGCGGCAGGTCTCGACGAGGCCTCGCGAGCGGCGCTGGAGGCCGAGGTCGTCGAGCGCTGCGCGCCGTTCGTGGATGGCGACGAATCGGTGATGGAACCCGGCCTGCTGATCGTGACCGGATACCGGGAGGAGTCATGAGGACGACGACCCCGACCCCGCAGCAGCACCGCGAGCGACTGCTCCGGGGCGTGCCGGTCACCGAGCGTCGGCTCGACGCCGCGGGCATCCCGACCGCTGTTCTCGAAGCTGGCGACGGCCCGCCCGTCGTGCTGCTGCACGGTCCGGGCGAGTCGGCCGTGAACTGGCGCTGGACCATTCCTGGTCTGGTTGCGGCCCACCGCGTGATCGCACCCGACCTGCCGGCGCACGGCTCCTCGGGAACCGGCGACCTCCCCCTGGACGCAAGTCGCGCCGTGGCCTGGCTGGACGCATTCATCGAGGCGACCTGCGCCGAGCCCCCGACGGTCGTCGGCCACGTCCTGGGCGGGGCCATCGCCGCACGGCTCGCCATCCACCGCCCGGGCCGACTGGCGCGCCTCGTGCTGGTCGACTCACTGGGCCTCGCCCGCTTCCGCCCTCGTGCCCCCTTCGCCCTGGGGTTCGCGCGTTTCCTGGCCCGCCCCGGGCCGAGGAGCTTCGAGCGGTTCATGGACCAATGCGCCTACGACCTCGACGAGTTGCGGCACGACCTCGGTGAGGACTGGTCCGTGTTCGTGGCCTACAACGTCGCGCTGGCGACCTCGGACTCGGCCGGCGAAGCAGGGCGCCTCTTCCGAAAGGCCGGCTTGCCCCGCATCCCCACCGAAGAATTGGCCGGCATCCACGTGCCCACGACCCTGATCTGGGGCCGCGACGACCGTGCCAATCGGTGGCGGGTCGCAGAACAGGCCAGTGCCCGCTACGGCTGGCCGCTCCATGTCATCGACCGTGCCGCGGACGATCCCGCCCGCGACCGGCCAGACGAGTTCCTCGAGGCGCTGCGGAGTGCGCTGGCCACTTCGCGCTGACCCGGGCGCAGAGGCGGGTCAGAGAGGGGTCAGAGGGCAGCGAGGGCGGCGTCGTAGTCGGGCTCGTTGTCGATCTCGGGAACCACCTGGGTGTGCAACACCGTGCCGTCGGTGTCGATCACGACGACCGAACGGGCGAGCAGACCCTCGAACGCCGAGTCGAGCAGTCGGACGCCGTAGGTGTCCCCGAAGTCGGACCGGAAGGCTGACGCCACCGTCACCTTGTCGATGCCCTCGGCACCGCAGAACCGCGCCTGAGCGAATGGCAGGTCGTGCGAGACACAGACGACCTCGGTGTTGTCGAGGCGTGCGGCGAGTTCGTTGAACTTCCGCACGCTCGCGCCGCAGACGCCGGTGTCCACACTGGGGAAGATGTTCAGCACGGTCCTGGAGCCTTGGGGGAGCGAGACGTCGCTGAAGTCGGAGCCGATCAGCGAGAAGTCGGGGGCAGTCGAACCGACCGCGGGAAGCTCTCCGATGGTGGTGGCGGGCGCACCGCCGAGCGCAGTAGTAGCCATGGCCAGACCCTAGCCAACGGGGCTAGCGACCGACCGATCGTGCCCGCTCCGCGAGCGCCCGCAGAGCAGCGGGAAACACCTCGGCCGGGGGCGTGACCAGACCGGCGCCGACCTGACCGACACCGGCGACCTTGCCGGCCATTCCGGTGTTGATCTGCGGCAGGATGCCGGTACGGCACACGGCGGAGACGTCGATTCCGGTCGGTGTTCCCTGGAAGTCCAGGACCGGTACGGCCCAGCGGGGGTTGTCGGCCAGCGTGATCTCGCGCATCCGACGGGTGGTCGCCAACGCATCGGGCACCGTGCCGCCGACGAGGCGGACGATCGCGGGTGCCGTGGCCATCGCGAACCCGCCGATCCCGGCGGTCTCGGTGATGGCGGAGTCGCCGATGTCGGGGTTGGCGTCGGCGGGGCCGTAGTCGCCGAGGAACAACCCATCGGGCACCTCGGCGGGTCCGCTGAACCATGCGTCGCCGGCACCGGACACCTGGATTCCGAAGTCGGTCCCGTTGCGTGACATCGCGACGACCATCGTTGAGCCGTCGATGTCGCGCGCGGCGTCGAGTGCGAGCTTGCAGGCAGGCATTCCCAGGTTGAGGAAGAAGTGGTCGTTTCCCCCGATGAAGACCAGTGCCTCGGCCACGTCGCCGGCGGCGGCAGTGCCACGCACCATCGCCGGCGCGAGATCGCGCAGCAGCATCAACGTGCCGGCCCGATTGCGGTTGTGGCCCTCGTCGCCCATCTGCAGCATCTGGGTGAGGATCCCCGTGATGTCGACCGGGCCGTGACGGCGTACGGCGTCGCGCAGAAGTGGTCCCAGCACCGCGTTCATCCAGCGCAGTCGCTCCACCACCTCGGGT
Source organism: uncultured Actinomycetota bacterium (assembly GCA_963781605.1). Classification (GTDB taxonomy): domain Bacteria; phylum Actinomycetota; class Actinomycetes; order Propionibacteriales; family Nocardioidaceae; genus Nocardioides. Next base: position 373,402 of record CAWAGO010000005.1, on the reverse strand, counting down.
CCGTACGCGCCGTAGCGGAGCACCTTTCCCAGACCCTCGTTGAGCGTGCAGTGGGTGCGCCGCCCGGTCGCTGGGTCCTCCAGCACGAACATCCACATCGACGGAGAGACCACACCGGCCATCGGGCCTACCGCCGCATGGTGATGGCACGGGTCGAGCTCGAAGCGGCCGGCTGCGAAGTCGGGCTCGGCCGCTTCGGGCTCGGCGGCCAGACCCTCCAGCGCAGCGGCACCGAGCAACGCTCCGCGCAGCGGACCGCTGGCCCGCTCCCACGTGATCGGCGGGCCCGCATGCAGGAAGTGACCCTCCTGCAAGCCGACCACCTCGGCCGCCGGGCCGACATCCACCAAGTGAGCCTGCACCGCCAGCATCCGCTCGATAGCCATGCGGTTGGCCTCGGCACGTCGGGGGTCGAGGGCGACGGTGGCCAAGTCGGCTTCGGTGCCGGCCATCGGCGGCCGCCAATCCACCCGGGTGATCGGCGCCGCCTGGGCCTCCACGGTGTCAGCGAAGAGCTCGGCCCCCACATTGACGACCGATCGGGTGTCGGGCTTCGCCGCCGACGACGTCATCGCGCCTCCCCGATCAGTTCGACGGCCCTGCGGGTCGCCCGGGCGTTGGAGTGGTGCACCTCGGCGCCGACCGCCACCAGTGCGGCCACCTGCCGCGAGCGCCGCTGCGGATCCTGCTCGGTGCCCACGACCGTGACCAGGATGGGGAGTGGTCGCGATTCGCGTACCGCTGCGAGTGCAGGTGCCAGTCGATCGGCCGGGTCTGGCTCGGCCCCGTGACCGAGCACGACATCGAGCAGCAGCACCCCGGTTCGCGGGTCGGCTGCTGCCCGCTCCAGGTGCTCCAACCGCAGGGTCGGATCGATCATCGGATGTGCGCGGCCCTCGGTGAGGTCGTCATCGCCGAAGTCGATCATCCAGTGCTGATCGGCGGACAGGTCGGCGTTGAGTCGCAGGTCGGGGGAGAGCGGAATGTTGCTGCGGATCGGACCGAGCGCTTCCGTGGCCACCAGCATCGCCTCATCGCACAGGGTCCCGCCCACGAAAAGGCCGCGCAGCAGCGGGCCGTCTCTCTTCCCGGCCGCCCCCTCCGGAGACCAATCGGGCACCGGCACGCCGAGACGCCCGAGAACTCGCTCGGCGACCTGCGTCAGATCCGGGCGACCCGCGCCCAGCAGCGCGAACTCGACGGGCGTGACCAGGGAGTCGGCGTACGCTTGGATGCGGGCGGCGACGACCGACCCCGGCGGTTTGGACACCAGCACGATCAGCTCCACACTCGGATCGGTGTCGAGACGACGAAGAGCTTCGACGGTCGCCAAGGCGTCCACCTCATCGGTCAGGTCACGGCCACCGACCCCCAGGGCGTGGGTGACGCCGACCCCGGCCCGATCCAACAGCGACATGAGGTGTTGGCAGCCGGTTCCCGAGGCGGCCACGATGCCGACCGGCCCGGGAGCGCACACATTGGCGAACCCGAGACCGAGCCCGCCGACCACCGCGGTTCCGCAGTCCGGCCCCATCACCAGGCGACCACGCTCGGCGGCCAGGCGCTTCAGCGCGACCTCGTGATCGAGGGGCACGTTGTCGCTGAAGATCATCACGTCATGGCCCGCGGTCAGCGCATCCATCGCTTCGACCGCCGCGTGCCGGCCCGGCACCGAGATCAGCACGACGGCGTCGGCTGGGGCATCGCGGAGGGCGGACGCGGTGCTACGCGGGCGAGCCGACTCGATCGGCTGGCCGCCCCCGGCGCTGGGAGTCGTCCAGGTCAGCAGCTCGTCGACCAGCATCAGGGCTCGCCCCCACACCGACTCATCGTCGAAGCGGACCGCGATCACGAGGTCATTGGTCGTGGCCTCGGGAAGATCGAAGCCCATGCCCGCGAGCACGTCCAGATTGAGCGGCGTCGCCATCGCGACCTGCGCGGTGACGACGCCGTCGAGGCCCTGCAACTCACGACTGATCTGGAGGAGGCGCACTGAGTCGGCGTACGCTCCGGCGCGGACGTCGACCCGATCGCTCACGCCGCCGCCTCGACCCGGTCGATTCCGGAGTGCAGCCCCGCCAGGAGTGCTCGCCCCGACGTGTGGCCCACGCCCAGCACGGCCGCCTCGGCCGCCGATTCGTCAGCAGTGCCGACCGAGGTGATCCAGGTGGCTACCTGGGGGATGACTTCGCCTGCCAGCGCACACTCCAGCAAGCCGGCGGACAGTGTGGTTGTGCGGTGGAGTTGGGCGCGGATCCTGGCGTCGACCGCGGCGGTGTCGGTTCTTCGGCTGCGCCGGGCTGCCAACCATCCGCACAGCCAGTCGTCGCCGGCCGGCGTCAGCCCGGGGCCCTGCCCGATTCTGGTATCGACCAAAGCTGCGGCGCATGCTTCGTCGGGGCCTGCTGGGTCGGAGCCCGCACGTGCCGAGGCCGATCGGGGCACCCGCACGTCGATGAGCCGGCCCACGGCTAGTGAGCGGGAGCCGATCCTCACCACCCCGTCGACGATCCGGGCGCGGGTCCAGTCCCAGCCGCTGAGCGATGGTGCACCCACGTGCAGGGCGAGGGGCACCTGCACAGCCCCGCTGGCGGCAATGCCGAGACACCACTCGCCGTCGTGACTCTCGACGGCCAGGTAGGCCGCGTCCCGGCCGGCATGCAGCAACCGGAGTGGCTGATCGCGGGAGTCGGCGATCCGCGCCGCCACCCGCGGTGGCGCCGCCGTGGGCGTGAGTGGGTGCGGTCCGGGTGCCGTCGGGAGACGTGCGTGAACCGAGGGCATGGCCCGAACGTAGCGACAGGGTCTACCGTGTGCCGATGTGAGGTTATGCCAACGATGAGGCGAAGGAGCTCCAAGTGTTGATAGGGCGGGCGTCATTGTCGTCCCTGCCCGACGTCGATGCCGTGGCCGCGCTGGAGCGCATCGACGATCTGCACACCGCGCTCACGCAGCTGGTGCTCGAGGGCGGAGATCTGGGGCGGATCGCCCAGGAGGTGGCTCGGGTCCTCCGCGTGGCGATCCTGTTCACGAGCACCGATGGGCGGGTGCAGGCCGAGAGCATCACGGACGCAGATCGCCACCTGCTCATCGAACGCGACTTCTTCGACCCGACCGGGCGGTTCAGAGTGGAGCGAGCAGGTCGTGAGGGAGCCGACCTACGGCCCGGCTGGGTGATCGCGCTGCCCGTGGTGGCCGGCGGCACCGACCTTGCCCGCCTGGTGTGCCTACGCCGCGATGCTTCGCTGCGCGCCGACGACGTGCCGGCCCTCGAACGCGCTGCGGCTGTGGCCGCGCTCTTGGTCACGCGCGAGCAGGCGGTCACCGCGGTCGAGACGAAGTACCAGGGCGACTTCCTCCGCGACGTGTTCCTCCGGCGCGCCGGTGCGGAGGCGTATGTCGTCGAGCATGCCGAGGGATTCGGCTGGCGGCTGGGCCGGCCCACCCTGGTGGCGGTCGCGGAACTCGACCCCACCCCGGTCGGGGAGCCCGTGACCGGCGCCCAGCGTCGGCACTGGCAGGAGCGGTTCTCGGCCGCCTGGCGGCAGGTCACCAACGACCTCGAGCCTGGTGTTCCGTGCGTCGATTTCAGCGCCGAGGTGGTGAGCCTGCTGCCGACCCCGGAGGGGCCCGCGGCCGCGGATCCGCTGGGCCGTGATCTGGTGAAAAGGCTGGTCGAGGCGGTGGCGGGGGATCGCGGCGGGGGGCGTCGCAGCTTCTCCGTCGGTGTCAGTCGGGTTGCCCCGCGGCTGGAGGACCTCCCCGACGCCTACGCGCAAGCGCGTCGTGGGGTCGAGATCGGGCGCCGGATCCGCGGCCCCGGATCGGTGACGCACTTCGACGAACTCGGCATCCACCGGCTCATCGCGCTCGTGCCCGACCCCGCGGAGCTGCGCCACTTCACCGCTGACGTCCTCGGCCCCCTCGCCGACACCACCGCTGAGGCCCAAGATCTGCGTGAGACGCTGCAGGTGCTGCTCGACACCAACTTCAACGTCGCCGAGGCCGCGCGGCTGCAGTTCTTCCACTACAACACGATGCGCTACCGCGTCGGGAAGCTCGAGCGGCTCCTCGGGCCCCTGTCGACCGACTCGCACCTGCGACTCGATGTGGCGGTCGCCCTGCGGGTGCTCGACCTGGCGGTCTGATGTTGGTCTGCAGCGCACTAGGGCATGATCGGGCCTCTCAGACGCGAAGAGCCGCCAGAACAGACTCCGAGGAACTGATCGTATGAAGCCCGCACCGGTCGACTACGTACGCCCGACGACGCTGGTGGAGGCCTGCGCCGAGGTGGCCGCCGACGGGGCGAAGGTGTTGGCCGGCGGGCAATCGCTGGTGCCGCTGCTGTCGATGCGGCTGGCCGCGCCTCGTCTGCTGGTCGACCTCGGCGGCATCCCCGAGTTGGACCGGATCGACGTCACCGACGAAGGCGTCCGGGTGGGCGCCCTCGCCCGGCACTCCGAGGTGCTCGCCCATGCCGAGGCGTGCAGGGCGCAACCGCTGCTCGCTCGCACCCTGAGCCACGTCGCGCACCCGACGATCCGCAACCGCGGCACCACCGTGGGTTCGCTGGTGCATGCCGACTCCGCCGCCGAGATGCCGGCCGTGTTGCTGCTGCTCGACGGCTGGGTCGACGTCGTCTCGCACCGCGGAAGCCGACGCATCGCGGCGGCAGACCTCGTGGTCGGACCACTCGAGTCGAGCCTCGCAACCGACGAGATCGCCGTTGCGGCGGTGTTCCCGGCGCTGCGTTCTGGCGGCGGGGTCGCCTTCGACGAGATCGCGCGTCGACGGGGTGACTATGCGATCTGTGGGGTGGCCGCCCTCGTCGAGTGCGATGGTGACGGTGCGATCGTCTCGGCCCGCGCCGGTTTGATCGCGGTCGCCGACACGCCGGTGGTGGTGGACCTTTCCGCAGCGTTGGCCGGTGCCGTGAATCCATCGCCCGCGCTGTTCGACGCCGCCGCCGACCTGGTGGCAACCGCCGTCGAACCGACCGCCGACCTGCACGCGAGCGCTGATTACCGTGGCCACCTGCTCCGCGTGCTCATCGCCCGAGTGACGCGGGCGGCCCACGACGACGCGATCGAGCGAGCGAGGGCGTCGGCATGAGCGAGCAACTCCCCAGCGAGCAACTGCATGAGGTGCGACTCCACGTCAACGGCGCACCGCACGAGATCGAGGTTCCGGCCCGCCGACTCCTGTCCGACGCCCTCAGGCACGAGTGCGGACTCACCGGGACACACGTCGGCTGCGAGCACGGAGTCTGTGGGGCCTGCACGGTCCTGATCGACGGCCGTCCCGCGCGCTCGTGTCTGCTGCTGGCGGTGTCGGTGGAGGACGCAGAGATCACGACCGTCGAAGGTCTGACCGAGCCCGACGGAGCGCTGTCGCCCGTGCAGCAAGCCTTCGCCGAGACCCACGCCCTCCAGTGCGGCTTCTGCACACCGGGTTTCCTCACCACCATCGCGGCCGGCCTACGGGAGACTCCCGAGCCGACCCGTGAGCAGGCCCAGGAGATGATCGGCGGCAACCTGTGCCGTTGCACGGGCTATCAGAACATCGTGGCCGCGGTCCTCCGCGCCGCCGAACTCACCCGAGAGCGGGACGGAGGGGCGGGCCGATGACGACCAAGCTCTTCGGAGCTTCCGTCCAACGAGTCGAGGACCAGCGATTCCTGCGCGGGCAGGGTCGCTATCTCGACGACCTCGCCGGCGGGCCACTGACCCTGCACGCGGCCGTGCTGAGATCGCCCCACGCTCACGCCCGGATCCGGGACATCGACGTCAGTGGTGTGCTCGACGCCGAAGGTGTCCACGCGGTGTGGACCCACGACGACCTCGCGGGGCCGATGGCCGAACCCCTGCCGCTGCTGATCCCCCACCCCGCCCTGACCCAAGGCCGCACCCAGTTCGCCCTGGCCAAGGACGAGGTCAACTACGCGGGGGAGGCCGTCGCCTTCGTGGTCGCCGAGGATCGCTATCTCGCCGAGGACGCCCTTTCCCGGATCGTCGTCGACTACGAGGTGCTGGCGCCGGTGGTTGGTCTATCGGCGGCCAGGGCGGGTGAGTTGTTGGTGCATGAGGACGTCCCCGGAAATCTCGGCGCCCGGCTTGAGCAGGAGAACGGCGACGCGCGGTCGGCGATCGCTTCGGCTCCGCATCGGCTCTCCCTCGATCTCTCGATCGAGCGGAGTGCCTCCATGCCGCTGGAGGGGCGTGGTGTGGTCGCCCGCTGGGACCCCGATGTGGGCCGGCTGACGGTGTGGACCTCGACCCAGACCTCGACGGGAGTGCGCGGCTGCGTCGCGGCCAAGCTCGGTCTCGACCTGAGCCAGGTCGACGTGATCGCGCCGGACATCGGGGGTGGGTTCGGCGTGAAGATCAACCACCCCTGGCCCGAGGAGTTGCTGGTCCCGCTGGCCAGCCGCACTCTCGGCCGGCCGGTGAAGTATGTGGAGGATCGGCGCGAGCACTTCATCTCCGCCGCCCACGAGCGTGGTCAGGAACACCACGTCGAGGTCGGTTTCGACGACGCGGGGAGGATTCTCGGTCTCGATGTGGAGTTCTGGCACGACCACGGGGCTTACACGCCCTATGGCCTGATCGTGCCGATCATCACCTCCACCCAACTGCTGGGGCCCTACAAGCCCGCCAACTATCGGGTGGTCTTCGACAGCGTCTACACCAACACGGTGATGGTCACGCCCTACCGCGGCGCGGGCCGTCCCCAGGGTTGTTTCGTGATGGAGCGGACGATGGACGCCGTCGCCGACGCCCTCGGCCGCGATCGCACGGAGGTGCGGGCAGCCAACTTCATCCAGCCCGACGAGTTCCCCTTCGACCAGGGGCTGATCTTCCAGGACGGCCGCGAGCTCGAATACGACTCCGGTGACTACCCCGCCTCGCTGGAGAAGATCAAGGAGCTGATCGGCTGGGAGGAGTTCCCCGACTACCAGCGTGAGCTGGCGGCGCAGGGACGCCAGGTCGGCATCGGGTTGGCCTGCTATGTCGAAGGCACCGGAGTCGGCCCCTACGAGGGCGCCCACGTCCAGATCGAGACCTCCGGCAAGGTCAAGGTGGCGACCGGTCTCACCACCCAGGGTCAGGGGCACCAAACCGCGTTCGCCCAGATCGCCGCCGACGTTCTCGGCGTCCGGTTCGACCAGGTGGAGGTGGTCACCGGGGACACCCGTCGGATGCCCTACGCGGTCGGCACCTTCGCCTCGAGAGCCGCGGTGATGAGCGGGTCGGCCATCCACCTCGCGTCGATGCGAGCCAAGGAGAAGGTGCTGCGGATCGCCGCCGACGCGTTGGAGGCCAACGAGGACGACCTCGAACTCGTCGACGGTCGGGTCCAGGTCAAAGGCAGTCCCGACAGCCATTTGGAGCTCGGCACAGTGGCGGTTCTGTCCAACCCGCTGCGCTATGCCTTCGACGAGGCCTCCAAGGCCGCCACTCAGTTCTCCGTCGGCGACCCCGGCAAGCCACCGGTCGCCGAGGACGACGAGCCGGGGCTTGAGGGCCGCGACTTCTATTCACCCGAGCGGTCCACGTTCGCGTCGGGGATGCACGCCGTCATCGTCGAGACCGACCCGGTCACCGCCGAGATCCGGATCCTGAAGTATGCCGTGGTGCACGACTGCGGGCACCTGATCAACCCGATGATCGTCGAGGGCCAGATCCACGGCGGCGTGGCTCAAGGGGTGGGCGGGGCGCTGTATGAACGCATCGCCTATGACGAGGCCGGTCAACTGGTCAACGCGTCCTTCATGGACTTCCTGATGCCCTACGTCAGCGAGGTTCCCGACACCATCGAGATCGACCACCTCGAGACCCCTTCACCGCTCAACCCGTTGGGCATCAAGGGCGCCGGCGAGGCCGGCGTGATCCCCGGCTCTGCCGCGATCGCCGCTGCCGTGGAGAACGCCGAGCGTCAGTTGCAGCCCGACTTGACGATCACCGCGATGCCCTTGTCGCCCTCGGAGCTGTTCGCCCTGCGCCAGCGCCACCGAAAGGACCCCCGATGAAGATCTCCGGAGCCGCTACGATTCCGCACCCCGTCGACCAGGTGTGGTCGGCAATGTTGGATCCCAGCGTGCTGGTCTCCACGATCCCCGGTTGTGAGCGTCTGGAGGAAACCGCGGAGTACACCTACGACATGACGGTGACGGCTGGGGTTGCGGCGATCAAGGGCACGTATGCCGGCCAGTGCGCCCTGTCCGAGCTGCGGCCGCTCGAGTCGTTGGTGATGCGAGTGGAGGGTGCGGGCGCACCCGGCACGTTGGCTGCCACGGTCGACGTGCGGTTCGCCGAGGCGCCCGGCGGCACGACGGTCAGCTACGACGCCGACGCGGTGGTCGGTGGTGTCGTGGGGGGTGTCGGGCAGCGGATGCTGGGGTCGGTCGCCCGCCGCACGGCGGGGGAGTTCTTCGGCAACGTGTCGGCCGCGCTCTCCGGCGAACTGCCGATGGCCGTCACTGGTCCACCCGCAGACTCCGCGTCGTTGCCGGGCGCTCCGGGAGGCGTCCCTCCGGGTGCGCGGGTGTTCACCGCGCCGGAGCTGCCGGTGTCGGCGAGCGCGTCGCCTTCCCGCGACTTCTGGACCGGACTCGCCGTCGGGGCTGGGCTGGTCGCCCTCGGCGTGATCTTGGGCGGGCGGCGAGCCGATCGTCGCGCCGGCCTCCGCGCCGAGTGGGTGAGTGGCCGCCAGTGAACGATGGCGGTGCGGTGTCGGTCGATGCTGCGGCGCGGGTCCAAGCGGCCGCGATCCGCCGTCGAGAGATCTCCGCACGCGAACTGCTCGACCTGCACCTCAGGCGCATCGCCGAGACCAACCCCGAACTCAATGCCATCGTCAGTCTCGACGAGGAGCGTGGCCGCGACGGTGCCCGGGCCGCCGATGACGCCACGGCGGCGGGCGCGGCGGTCGGTCCTTTGCACGGGCTGCCCTTCGCCTTCAAGGACACGCATCAGGTCGCGGGCTGGCGGACGACCTACGGCTCACCGCTGTATGCCGACAACGTGCCCAAGCGCGACGAGTTGATCGTCGAGCGAATCCGCGCCGCCGGAGTGGTCGTGATCGGCAAGACCAACGTGCCGGAGTTCGCTGCCGGGTCGCACACCTTCAACCCCATCTTCGGGGTGACCCGCAATCCGGTCGATCCGAGCCGCTCCGCGGGCGGCTCCTCCGGCGGGGCGGCCTGCGCCTTGGCTGCGGGCATGGTGCCGCTCGCCGAGGGATCCGACATGGGGGGCAGCCTGCGCAATCCTGCGTCGTTCTGTGGCGTGGTCGGTCTCCGGCCGAGTCTCGGCAGGGTGCCGCAGTGGCCGATGCCCAACCTCTGGGAGACCACCTCGGTCGGTGGACCGATGGCACGCACCGTCGATGACGTCGCGTTGCTCCTGTCGGTGATCGCCGGACCCGATCCGCGCTCGCCGCACGCGCTCGGGGACGCGGGCGACGTGTTCGCCCCAACGGTGGCGACCGGCAGCGTGTTGCAGGGTCTCCGGGTCGCGCTCAGCGTCGACCTGGGTGGCCACCTCGAGGTCGATCGCGACGTCGCCTCCGTGATCCGGGCCCTGGCTCACCCTTTGAGCGAGGCGGGTGCCACGGTGGACGAGGCCGCGCCCGACCTCGCCGCGGCCGACGAGACCTTCCGAGTACTCCGGGCGTGGCACTTCCATGCGCGCTTCGGAGCTTTGCTCGACCGGCACCCCGACGCGTTCAAACCGTCACTGGCCGCCAACATCCGGGCGGGGGCCACCCTCTCCGGGGCCGATGTGACACGCGCCTTCGAGCGCCGCACCGCACTGACGCACACGATGCGGAGGTTCTTCGATCGCTATGACGTGCTGGCCTTGCCGACGTCGCAGGTGCCGCCGTTCCCGGTCGAGGATGAATACCCGAGTCAGATCAACGGCGCTCAGATGGGTGACTATCTGGCGTGGATGCGATCGGCGTATGCGATCACGGTGACCGGTTGCCCGGCGATCTCGATTCCTGCGGGCCACACAGTCGACGGGCTTCCCGTGGGGGTGCAGCTCGTCGCCGCGCACGGTGCCGATCGACGACTGCTCGAGGTGGCGGCCGCCGTCGAGAAGACGCTCGACATCGCCCCCAGGGTGCGGTGAGCTGCCCGACCTCTCCACAGGGGCCGATCTCTCCACAGGGGCGACTCTCCAGAGGGCCGACCTCCACAGGGGGTGTGCACAACTGGTGGATAACCCTGTGGATAAGTTGCGTATTCTGGGGAGAAGTGACGCATGTGGTGGAGGACACGCCCGGGGGGAAATTCTGGGAGGTTTCTTCTCGGTTTTCCTTGCCATGACCGACGTCCCCGGGATAGAACTCTCCTACGCACTTCTTCACGGAAGTGCGGATCGCACCGAAAGGGACGATTCTTCACGGCGGGGCAACTCGCCGCCGAGCTAGGGTGACGACGGCTCGGGGATCGAACCGGCAGGCGCGGTGGGCTGGAAGCGTCACCAGATCTGGCCCAAACGGTGTCGGACAGAGACTTCGGTCAACGTCCGAGACCAACCCGAAGGGCCCTTGTAGCTCATACCTATGAGGGCCCTTCACCTATTTCTTCGAACCTATTTCTTTCGACACAACTCGCGGCGACCGGGTTTGTTGCCGAAAAGCATTTGGCCGTCTCCAGAATTGCATGAACCAATGCCTCCATTGAATGCTTAGTCGGCCGATCGATGAGTCGACGCAAACGCGATCTGTTCCAATTGTGCGGCCATCATCGAGGGACTGGCCAAGGCGACTGGTCAAGCGAAACCCGACGGCCCGCGTTCCTACGCTCGTGCGGCGCGGGGACCACGGGGTAGGACCCATCCACAGGTCGAGCTCGTAGCGGGCACAATGGGCCCATGCTCTTTCAGGCGGCGCGCGCGGTGCTCCCACCGTTGTTCAAGGCGGTCTGGCGACCGCGCGTGTCCGGCCTCGAGCACGTGCCGCCGACGGGTGGAGTGATCCTGGCCAGCAATCACCTGAGTTTCGCCGACTCGGTGGTGATCCCGGTGGTGGTGCCGCGCAAGGTGGTCTTCTTGGCCAAGGACGACTACTTCAACGGAACCGGCATCAAGGGCGCGCTCATCCGCTGGTGGTTCCAGGGCCTCGACATGCTGCCTGTCGACCGCAGCGACACCAAGGCCGCTCTCACCAGTCTCGATGTCGCCTTGGAAGTCCTGGGTCGAGGTGAGGCCTTCGGCATCTATCCCGAGGGGACCCGCTCGAAAGATGGCCGGCTGTATCGCGGTCGCACCGGGGTCGCTCACCTCGCCTTGACGGCCGGGGTGCCGGTCGTTCCGGTCGGCCTCCGCGGCACCGAACAGCTTCAACCCGTCGGCTCCAACCTGCCGCGCATCGTCAAGGTCGACATCTCTTTCGGTGAGCCCCTGGACTTCACCGGCAAGTTCGAGGGCGTCCCGCTCGGCCGTGCGCGGCGAGAGGCGACCGACCAGATCATGGCCGCGATCCAGCGGTTGAGCGGACAAGAGCCAGCCGGGGTCTACAACCACCTCCCCGTCGACACCTGAGTGACCTGACATCGTCTACCAAGGGCGGCGCCGCCCGGTCGGCATGATCTGCCCTCGCGGCGCGTCGTTGCCGCCGCTTGAATCGGGGACATGATCGCGAGCCACACCGGACCGTCCGCCATCAGGATCGGGATCGACACCGGCGGGACCTTCACCGACGTGGTCGCCTTCGAGGAAGCCACTGGCCGACTGGTGAGCACCAAGACGCCGTCCACGCCGAGCGACCCGGCCGACGGCTTCCTGGCCGGGATCGCCAAGATCCTCGCCGTCCTTGGCCTCGCCGAGGATGACGGCAGTGTGATCGGGGCGGTCGCGCATGGCACGACCGTGGCCACCAACCAACTCCTGGAGGGCAAGGTCGATCGGCTCGGATTCATCACCACCGAGGGGTATGCAGCGATGCTCGAGATCGCTCGCCAGTCGGTGCCGGACGGCTACGGCAATTCCTACTTCTGGGTGAAGCCCCCGCGGATCGTGCCACGCGACCTGGTTCGCGACGTTGGTGGAAGGCTCGACCACACCGGCGCGGAGGTGCGACCGTTCGACGAGGACCAGGCGCGCGCCGTGGCCCGCTGGTTCCGCGACCGGGGCATCGACACCCTCGGTGTGTGCTTCCTTCATTCCTATGCCAACCCAGCGCACGAGGAGCGGATGCACGCCATTCTCGCCGAGGAACACCCCAAAGCGGTGGTCTCCATCAGCAGTGAGGTCCTGCGCGAGTATCGCGAATACGAACGCGCGATGACCACCCTCGTGGACGCGGCGGTGAAGCCTCGGCTGAGCGGCTACGTCACCAATATCTCGACCAGGTTGGCAGGGCTGACCGGCGTTCGCGACGACCTGCCGTTCCATGTGATGAAGTCCAACGGCGGGGTTCTCAGCGCCGACGAGGTCGTGAACCAGCCGATCACCACGGTGCTGTCGGGGCCGGCGGCCGGAGCCCTCGGGGCGGCCATGATCGCTCAGGTGGCCGGCTACCAACGGGTTCTCACCTGCGACGGCGGCGGGACCTCCACCGACGTCGCCGTCGTCCTCGACGGTCAACCCACGCTTACCACTGAAGGCCATGTCGGCGCCTACCCGTCCAAGATCCCGATGATCGACGTGGTCACCGTCGGAGCGGGAGGAGGGTCCATCGCCTGGTTGTCAGCAGAGCGGACGCTGAAGGTCGGACCGCACTCGGCGGGTGCCGATCCGGGTCCGCTGTGCTACGCACAAGGGGGGACAGAGGTCACGGTCACCGATGCGCACGTCGTTCTCGGACGCATCCCGCCGCACCTGCTCGGCGGTGAGATCCCCCTCGACGTGGAGGTGGCTCGCAGAGGCATCGCGGGCTTGGCCGAGGACCTCGGGCTCTCGGCGGAGGCGTGCGCCGTCGGCGTCCTGGAGATCTCGGCCTGGAACCAGGCCAACGCCCTTCGGCAGGTGACCGTCAAGCGCGGCCTGGACGTGCGTGACTTCGCCTTGACCACGTTCGGTGGCTCCGGATCGTTGCTGTTGTGCCGCCTCATGGATGTGCTGGGCATCCCTACGGTGGTGGTTCCCCCGGATCCAGGCAACGTGTCGGCCTTCGGGCTGCTCACCGTCGACGTCAAGAACGACTACGTCCAGACCCACGTTCGCCTGCACGCCCAGTTGAGCGCGTCGGAGGTGGCCTCCGCGTATGCCGACCTCACCCAACGTGCTGCCGCCGCCCTGCGCGGGGAAGGCTTCCCGGATGAACGGCACGTCTTCCAGCGCACCGCTGACCTGCGCTACTTCGGGCAGGCCTTCGAGGTGCGGGTGGGGGTGCCCGACGGGACGGTCGATGGCGAGTGCGTGGCCGAGGTCGCCCGGCGCTTCCACGCCGAGCACCGGGCGCTCTACGGCTATGACTTCGCCGGCGATGAGGACCAGCCAGTCGAATGGGTCAATCTCCGGGTATCGGGGATCGGCCCGATCACGCGACCCGAGATCAAGCGCCACGAGCCGAGCTCGGAGGCCGCGATCTCGTCGGGCCGGCGGCCGGTCTGCTTCGCGGCCGCCGACGGCTATCTCGAGACGCCACTGTTCGCCCGCGATCGCCTGCGCCCGGGGATGCACGTCGCCGGGCCGGCCGTCATCGAGGAGTTCGGCTCCACGGTGCCGGTCCATCCCGGCTTCACCGTGCGGGTGGACGACTTCCTCAATCTCATCGTGACGAAGGAGGCGTGAGCATGGCCGCGGCAACCCCCCCACCCGCCGACCCGTCACCTCCTGCGGCCGACCCGTCACCTGCTGCGGGCGAGGCGTCACCTGCTGCGGGCGAGGCGTCACCTGCTGCGGGCGAGGCGTCACCTGCTGCGGGCGAGGCGTCGCCTCCGGCGGCCGACCCGTCACCTTCGGCGGGCGAGGCGTCACCTTCGCGGCGCGTGCCCACGCAGTTCCCGTTCGGAGCGCTCACCGACGACGCGGGCGCCGGAGCCGACCCGGTGCTCGTCGAGATCGTTCAAGGCACGCTGGCGAGTGTCGAGCAGGAGGTCGAGACCGCGATCGCGCGCACGTCGCGGAGCCCGATGATCCGTGACGCCCACGACTTCCGCGCCGGCATTCACGATCGGCTCCTGCGCAAGCTCACCGGTCGGTCGTACTCAGCGCTCGTTCATCCGGTCGCCCGCGACTTCCCGCTGGATCAGATGCGCGAGGGCGATGTCTTCTTCCACAACGACGTCTATCGCTCCGAAGGAGGCATCGGCCACCTACCCGACCTCTGCGTCACCGTCCCGGTCTTCGCGGGCGCCGAGAATGGGCGCCGCGTGGTGGCGTTCGTGCAGGCGTTCGGCCATCACGACGACATCGGCGGCGCCGTACCCGGCTCGATGCCGAGCCACGCCACCAGCGTCTTCGAGGAGGGGCTGATGGTCCCCCCGATCAGGCTCTGGGACGCAGGAGTCCCCAACCGGGCCGCGTTGGCGATCATGACCCGCAACTCCCGGATGCCCGAGTCGCTGGCCGCCGATCTCGACGCCGAGTGCTCGGCCTGCCTGATGGGAGCGCGGCGACTTGGCGAGCTCGTCGACCGGTACGGCGTCGAGGTGGTCGAATCCTGTTTCGACGCCATCATCGGCCGCACCACCGAGACCTATCGTCGCGAGATTCTGAGCAAGATCCCGGTCGGCAGCTGGGTGTGGGAGGACTATGCCGAGCATGACGGTGTCGACGAGCCCCGCCTGCACACGCAGCGGATCACGCTGACCCACACCGCACCCGACGACGCTGACGGCGATCGGTTGATCTTGGACTTCGACGGGACGGGCCCGCAGGCGCGGGGTCCGATCAACCACTGTGGCGACTACTCCGACGGGGTCTTCCTCAAGAAGTGGCTCGCCCCCGTCCTACGCAACCTCGCCGACACCCCGGAGCGGATGGCCGAGCTCGATGTCAACGAGGGTGTCGTGCCGCTGATCGAGCTGCGGTTCCCGCCGCCAGGGACCCTGCTCACCCCGGTGTTCCCCGCGCCCACCAACGCCCGGACCTTCGTCATCCTGCGGCTCCTCGGGGTGCTGGCCGGAGTGGTCGCCAAGTCCGTCGACGGCAAGATGCCGGCCGATCAGGAGACCATCCGCTACACGGGGGTCTATGGCGAGGACCGGGACGGCCGCGCCTACCTGATGCGGGAGGTGTTGGGTGGCGGGTCCGGCGGGCGCTACTACGCCGACGGCGAGGACACCATCCACGTCGTTCCCGACTCGCGCAATCTGCCGACAGAGTTCACGGAGGCGCGGTTTCCGTTCCGGGTGGAGTTCTTGGGGTTGGCCATGGACTCCGGCGGTGCCGGGGAGTATCGCGGCGGGTTGGGCTATGAGAAGCACATCCGGATGCTCAAGGATGCCCACTTCATGTCGATCGCCGATCGTTCGATCCTGTCGTGTTGGGGGGTCAGAGGCGGTCATGCAGGGGCGCCGTTCGCGGTGACCATCGATCCGGGTGGGCCGAGCGAGCGCGAGGTTGACGCACTCGCGGACGCGGAGCCGGTCGCCGCCGGAGAGGTGATCCGGATCCGGACCACCGGCGGGGGTGGCTGGGGCGATCCGTTGCGCCGAGACCCGGCACTGGTCGTACGCGACGTGATCTGGCGCAAGGTGTCGCCGGACGCAGCGCTCGCGACGTACGGCGTGGTGCTCACCGGGCACCTCGAGGATGACACCGTACGCCTCGACCAGGACGCGACCGAGCGGGAGCGGGCTGGGCGACCAACGACTCCGAGGCCTTTCTTCGACCGCGGGCCGGGTTATCGGCGGCTCGCGGGCGCTGCGTCTGCCGGCGTCGATTGGCTGCCGCCCGCAGACCGGCGCTGATCTCCAGGCCGAGATTCGTCTCGAGATCCGGACTAGTCCGAGGCGACCAGCTTGGCCATTTCTCCTCTTTTGCGGCACTGAGTGCTCATGCTCATAAGTGGGGGAACCGGTTTTGGGGATCGGTCCAGGGGTCGCCGCACTTAGTCGGCGAAGAAAGGGTCTGACGACCCATGAACACGAAGAGAACTTGGTTTACTCGCACGCATCTGGTGGCCGGGGGGACGGTGGCCCTGGTTGCGCTGAGCGGAGTCGGGACCGCCGCGGCAGGCCAACTCCTGACCGGTCACGACATCAAGGATCGCTCGATCACGCAAGCGGACATGAGGACCGGGGCCGTGGGCTCACGGATCATTCGCAACAACACGTTGCGCTATGCCGACTTGAACCCGTGGCTGCGCAGCAAGATCAACCAGCCAGGTCCCGCAGGCAAGACCGGTGCGACCGGCGCCGTCGGCGCGGCCGGGCCCGCAGGGGTGCCTGGAGTCGATGGCGCCTCTGGCGCTGACGGTTTGCCTGGGGCCGACGGTCTGCCTGGGGCCGATGGCGCTCCTGGTGCTGACGGACTGCCTGGTGCCGACGGCGCGCCCGGGCCGACGGGCTGCCCGGTGCCGATGGCGCGCACGGACTGCCCGGTGCCGATGGTGCCGAGGGTGCGCGGGTCCGGCGGTGCCGATGGTGCCGAGGGTCCGCAAGGTCCGGCGGGTGCTGATGGCGCGCAGGGTCCTCAGGGCCGCGGGTGCCCAGGGCGAGCAGGGTGCCCAAGGCGAGCAGGGAAAGCAGGGGGACAGGGCGAGCAAGGTCCGAAGGGCGACCCGGGCGACAAGGGCGAGCAAGGTCCGAAGGGCGACACGGGTGCCACGGGCGCCAAGGGTGACAAGGGCGACCAGGGTGCGCCCGGCCAAGCCGGCCCGGCAGGCCCGGCAGGCCCAGCGGGTGGAGCGTCGACCTACAACGTCGTGACCGTCGTCGTCGATGGCAAGGGCAAGGCGGTCACTACCGGCTCCGCCACGTGTCCTGCCGGCAGTCTCGCGACAGGGGGTGGCATGTCACCGAGCGACACGGGCGTACGCATGATCGCGTCCTGGCCCACTGCCGCTCGCACCTGGTCGGCTCAGTTCGCCGGGCCCAACAACAACGGGACCTACAAGGTTTCCGTCTACGTCGTCTGCGCCACGCCTAGCGTCTGATCGACCGATCGACGTCGGCTGTTCCTCTCATCAAGCACACCGGCGGGTCGCCTGCCGGTGTGCTTGGCTGCTAGGACGGCTTCGCGGGCGGAATGGGGCCGAAGGGCGGGCCCATTGGGTGCCCGCAAGCGAGGGCAGGCCGCTCTTGTAGGGCCGTGTCGTCCAAATGGTCAGCCGAGTAGCCCGAACGGGCCATCCTTTACCGTTCCTCCTCCTGCCCCTCTCAATGTCGGCATGCTCTCTCACTGGGCGCCCTATCACTCGGATCGGGCCCGAGAATCTTCCGTCGCATTGCTCGGCGGAGAGAGGTCGACAACCTATGACCACGAAGAAGCCTTCGGTGACACGCACTCGCCTCGTGGTGGGCGGAACGGTGGCGCTGGTCGCGCTGAGCGGAGTCGGCACCGCCGTCGCCGGCGACCTGCTCACCGGCCACGACATCAAGGACGGCAGTATCACCCAGGCCGACCTTCGCGCCGGCTCGGTGGGCTCGCGCGTGGTGCGCGACAACACCCTCCAGTTGGCCGACTTGAACCCCTGGCTGCGGAGCAAGATCACTCAGGGCGGTCCCGCTGGTTCGGCCGGTTCGGTCGGTCCCCAGGGTCCGAAGGGTGAGACAGGCGAGCAGGGTCCCCAGGGCGAGCAGGGTCCTCAGGGCGAGATGGGCAAGCCGGGTCCTGCGGGCGAGCCGGGTGAGCAGGGTGCCAAGGGTGACCCGGGTACGCCAGGCGAGCCGGGTGCGCCGGGCAAGCAGGGTGAGCCGGGTCAGCAGGGTCCCAAGGGTGACCCAGGTCCAGAGGGTCCTGCGGGTCCCGCGGGCGCCGGGTCGATGAGCTATAGCATCGTCGACCGACCTTTGCCACGACCAACCTGGCTACCCTGCATCAGCGGGTCGGCGTCCTGCCCAGAGGGCGGCGTTCGCCATGGGTGGCGGATATCGGAGCAACGAGCAGGAGCAGTACTACGGCGACGTGATGTCCTCGTGGCCGAGCGCCCCCGACACGTGGTCGGTCACGGTCGACAACTACAAGACTTCGGCGGCACCGTCTACGCCGTCTGCGCGACGCCGGCGCCAGCGCCGTCGCCGTCCCCGGCACCCTGATCGGCACGATCCTTCATTGACAGCCGAGCACCCCGGTGGGTTCGCCCCGCCGGGGTGCTCGGCCGTTGCCATGCTCCCCGTCGGGCGAGACGCAGTCGACGCCGCGTCCGCTCAGGGGACAAGTGTGGGCACTGAATCCATATCCCCCGAATGGACTCAGTGCCCGAATACAGGGTAACTGCAAGTAATTCGCTCAGCCGGAGCGGGGTACGGCCAATCCCTCTTATTCACCGGAATTGGCTGGAGACGGGACTGAGTCCTCAGAGTTCGCAGGCAGCGGAACCACCGGGCAGCCGGTGCCGGTGGGCGGCGACCCAGGAGTAGACCCGCGATGCCAGCGGTGCGATCAGACGGAGGCTGAGCAGCCGTCCCGCGGCGCGCATCCAGTGGCGGTCTCCATGCAGAAGCGTTCGCGCGATCGCAAGGTGCCCCGTGGAGACGCGGCCGGCGTCGTCCACCAAGTGGATCACCTGGAGCGCGGCGACCTCGGAGACTCCGAGAGAGGCCAGATCCACCGATTGGAGAGGGACGATCTCGACGGAGGTTCCCCACCGCTTCAGCCGAAGCGCCGAGGCCGTGCAGAAGCCGCAGTCGGCGTCATAGAGCAACTGGGCGGCCACTCGTTCAGTTTAGGTGGGGGGTGACTGGCAAGGATTGCCACTGGCCCGGGGTGATGTTGGCCGGTTCTTACGGTGTCCGGTCTCAGCGCTGGCACTAGGTTCGCCTGCATGGGGCTGACGGCATGCGGCTGATCGTCGCGCTCGGAGGCAACGCCATGACCAATGCCCAGGGTCGCGCCCGCCCCGAGGACCAGATCGCCGCCGCTCGCACGGCGATGGACGCAGTGGCCGGGCTGCTCGCGGCTCATCCCGACGCCGAGATCGTGATCACTCACGGCAACGGTCCACAGGTGGGCAACCTGCTGGTCAAGAACGAACTCGCGGCCCAAGTGGTGCCGCCGGTGCCACTGGACTGGTGTGGGGCGCAAACTCAGGCGACGCTCGGCTTGGTGCTGATGAACGCGCTGGACCGCGCGGTCAGCGCTCGTGACTTGTCGCGGCCGAGCGCCACCGTGATCACCCGCGTGCTCGTCGACGCTGATGACCCGGGCTTCGTCCGGCCCACCAAACCGATCGGCCGCTACCTCGGTGCCGAGGAGGCACAGGCCATGATCGAGCATGGCGAGACCTGGGAGGACCGGGGCGAGCGCGGTTGGCGGCGCGTGGTCGCCTCGCCCGAGCCGCTCGAGATTCTCGATGCGGCGGCGGCCGCGATCCTCGTGGAGGCGGGGTACGTCGTCGTCGTCAACGGTGGTGGCGGCATCCCGGTCGTGCGCGAGGAGGACGGCTCGCTGCGAGGCATCGAGGCGGTGATCGACAAGGACTTCGGCGCCGCGCTGTTGGGCCGGGTCCTCGAGGCCGACCTGTTGGTGATTGCGACCGATGTCCCCCACGCGGAGCTCCATTTCGGCACGCCGCAGGCCGAGCCGCTCGGCGAGGTCAGCGTCTCTCGAATGCGGTCCTTCGCCGACGAAGGCCACTTCGCCGGTGGCTCAATGGGCCCGAAGGTCGAGGCGTGCTGCCGCTTCGTCGAGTCCACCGACTGCCCTGCCGTCATCACCGACCTCACCCACATCGCAGCGGCCGCCGAAGGCCACGCCGGAACTCGCGTCCTCCCTGATTGATTTTCCCGACCCTGACCCCCCGACCGACACCCCCGAGGAGACCCGCCGCTATGCCGTCCGCGATCGAAGTCCGCAAGGTACCCATCCACTCCGTCGCCGACGCCTCCGAACTGGCGACCCTGCTGGATGACGGGGTAATGGTCGCCGATCGCGTGATCGCCATCATCGGCAAGACGGAGGGCAACGGCGGAGTCAACGACTACACCCGGATCATCGCCGACCGGGCCTTCCGCGAGGTGCTGGTCGAGAACGGCGCCGACCCCGACCAGGTGGCCCAGGTTCCGGTGGTGTGGTCCGGCGGCACGGACGGCGTGATCAGTCCGCACGCGACCATCTTCGCCACGACCGACGTCGCCGCCGACGACCCCTCGCGCCAGGAACCCCGTTTGACAGCTGGGTTCGCGATGAGCGACCGACTCCTCCCCGAGGAGATCGGCCGGGTGGCCATGATCGAGAAGGTCGCGGCTGCCGTGCGGACGGCCATGGAGCGAGCCGGGATCGACCATCCGGCCGACGTGCACTACGTGCAGACCAAGACCCCGCTGCTCACCATCCACACGATCCGAGATGCCAAGTCGCGCGGCAAGACCGTATGGACCGAGCACACGCATGAGTCGATGGATCTCTCCAACGGCTGCACGGCGCTCGGCATCGCTGTCGCGCTCGGCGAGATCGAGATGCCGACCGATGCCGATGTCATGCACGACCGCTCGTTGTTCTCCTCGGTGGCGTCGTGCTCGTCCGGGGTCGAGCTCGATCAGGCGCAGGTGGTCGTGGTGGGCAATGCGGTCGGAGTCGGTGGGCGCTATCGGATCGGGCATGGAGTGATGAACGACGCTCTCGACGCCGACGGCATCTGGGACGCGATCCGGGCGGCCGGCCTCGACCTGCCGGAGCGACCGCGTACCGACGATCTCGACGGTCGCCTGGTCAACGTCTTCCTCAAGTGTGAGGCGTCGCAGGACGGTCAGGTGCGTGGTCGTCGCAACGCCATGCTCGACGACTCGGACGTGCACTGGCACCGGCAGATCAAGGCGTGCGTCGGGGGAGTGACCGCGGCGGTCACCGGCGACCCGGCGGTGTTCGTCTCGGTCTCGGCCGCCCACCAAGGCCCCGACGGCGGCGGCCCCGTCGCCGCGATCGTCGACCTCGGCTGACACTCCGATTCGTCTGCGGGTTGACGGGTTAATCCCCGCGTGGGGGTGCAGACGAATCGGAGTTGGCCGGGGGGTGCGAGTTCTCGAGCCAGGCGCGGATCGCGGGTCCGTGTTCGTCGAGTAGGGGGGGCGCCTGATGGTCGCGTCGTCCGCCGGAGAAGGCGTTGTCGTCGAAGCGCAGCGGTGAGCCCGGGAGCCGCAGCGGTCCGTAGGCGGCATGGTCGACGTCGAGCACCAGGCCCTGGGACAGCGTCTGCTCCCAGGTGTAGACGTCGTCGAGGGAGCGCACCTTGCCCGCAGGCACCCCCACTTGGGTCAACGCCTCCAACCAGTGCTCGGCGGAGTCGGTGGCCAGGACGGCTTCGATCACGGCGATGAGTTCGTTGCGATGCGCGACCCGCTGCGTGTTGACGGCGAAGCGCGGATCGGCGGCGTCCAGACCCAGCGCCGCTGCGAAACGCAGCCAGATCCCCTCCGACCCGACCGCCACCTGGAGGGGGGAGGTCGACGTGGCGAAGATCCCGTACGGCGCGATGGCGGGGTGGTGCGCCCCCGAGGGCCCGGGCACCTCACCGGCGATCGTCCACCGGGTGCCCTGAAAGGCGTGCACACCGACGATGCCGGCGAGCAACGACGTCCGCACCACGCGACCGACGCCGGTGCGATGCCGCTCGTGCAGCGCGGCGAGGACACCGTAGGCGAGGTTCATCCCGGCCAGCAGGTCGGCGATGGGAACGCCCACCTTGGTGGGTTCGTCGAGACCGGTGACCGACATCAGGCCGCCCTCGCCCTGCGCGATCTGGTCATAGCCCGCGCGATGTGCTTCCGGTCCATCGTGGCCGAACCCGGTGATTGAGCCGATCACCAATCGTGGGTTGATCTCGTGCAATCGCTCGGTGGAGAAGCCGAGGCGATCGAGCGTACCGGTCCGGAAGTTCTCCAGAAGCACGTCGGCGCGCGCCACCAGTCGTTGGAGGATCACCGAATCGTCGCGGTCCTTGAGGTCCAGGACCATCGATTCCTTGTTGCGGTTGGCCGCCATGAAGTAGGTCGAGTCGCGCGCATCGTCTGGATCCGGCCCCGCTTCCGCCCACGGCGGACCCCAGGCGCGGGTGTCATCCCCGGCCGGGCTCTCCACTTTGATCACACGGGCGCCGAGGTCGCCGAGCATCTGGGCCGCCTGCGGCCCGGCCAACGCCCGCGTCAGGTCGACCACCACGACGTCTCGCAGGGGGCCGACGTCGTCACCGACGCCGCGCTGGTCCGGCATACTCATGCCGCGACGCTACCCACCCCACCGCACAGGAGTCTCATGCCCCCCGAAGAGACGCCCGCCGCCGGTGGAGAGGCAGACGGGTTCCGGCCCCTGGCGCACTTCACCGCCGAGACGGGATGGATCAATGACCCGCTCGGCCTGACCTATCACGGCGGTCGCTATCACCTGTTCTTCCAGTTCGTGCCGAACCGCGTGGAGTGGAACTACACCTGCCATTGGGGGCACGCTGTCGGCGACGACCTGGTCTCCTGGACCCAGCGGCCCACGGCGCTCAGCCCGGGCGGCGACGACGGTGGGGTGTGGTCGGGCAGCATCGTGCGAGAAAGTGATCGGGCCCGCGCGACCGGTGCCGCTGATGGCGCAGCGGGCGAGACGGTGGGCACCCAGCTGTACTACACCTCGGTGTCCGCCGAAACCAGGGGCTTCGGCCGCGGCCGGGTGCGCGTGGCCACGCCCGAGGATGAGACCTGGGAGGTGTGGCACAAGGGCGCCTTCGTCGCCGACCTTCCCGACGACATCGAGGCATCCGAGTTCCGTGACCCCCACGTTCTGCACGACGGCACGACCTGGCGGATGATCCTCGGCGGTGGCCTCACCGATGGCACGGCTGTCGCCTGGACGTGGACCTCACCCGATCGCCTCACCTGGACCTATGCCGGCGAGTTGGCCCGCCGTTCGCGAGACGAGCGCGAGAACTGGACCGGCAGCGTCTGGGAGTGCCCGGTGCTGATCCCACTCGACGGCCGCTGGGTCCTCGTGATGTCGGTCTGGGAGGAGGGCACGCCCTTCTACGTCGCCTACGGCGTCGGCGATCTCGTCGACGGCCGGTTCGTGGCGCAACGCTGGGGCCGGCTGAGCCATGGTCCCAGCTATTACGCCTCCTCGACATTCGTCGATGCCGAGGGCCGTCATGGGCTCGTGCACTGGGTGCGCGAGGTGGTCGATCCCGCGGGTCTGTGGGCGGGCGCATCGAGTGCGCCGCAGCTCCTGCACCTGGACGGCGATCGGCTGGTCGCCCGGCCGCATCCGGTCTTCACCGGGGGAGCGATCGTGGCTGAGGTCGAGGCCCCTGAGCCGGTCGGTGTGCCTGCTGCCAGCTGGATCGAATGGCACTCCGGACCGGGATCGAGCCTGATCGTCGCTGATGCAATCGCTTTGCTTGAGCGCGGAACCGATGACGTGACCTTGACCGTCGATGGCGAGCGGCACCGTGTCCCCGTCGGCGACGGGCCCGTCGGGCTGCTCCTCGACCGGCTGGTGATCGAAGTCTTCACCGACGCCGGCATCCTCGCGGTTCCACTGCCGCCGATCGGCTCACCGACGGTCGCCCTCGGTGGCGCAGGCATGGCCACGGTGCGGCTGATCCGCGACGCCTGACCGGCCCGGGTGGCGCAGGCGCTACGCGGGCGTCCCGGTGTCGGCGACGGGTGATTGGGTGGTGGGTATGTCGTCGCGGCCGAGATCCCAGGCGCGGTTGAGCTATGCGCTCACCCGGCCGAGCGGAGGTCACACCGCGCCGCTGCCGCTCGACGAGGATCAGCGCCATGTGGTCGAGCACCCGGGTGGCCCACTGTTGGTGCTCGCCGGGCCCGGCACCGGCAAGACCGCCACCTTGGTCGAGGCGATCGCCGACCGGATCGAGCGTCGCGGGTTGGCTCCCGATCAGGTGCTCGCGCTGACCTTCTCCCGCAAGGCCGCCGAGCAACTGCGCGACCGCGTGGCCGCGCGGGTCGGCCGCACCATGACCAACACGCTGAGCTCTACGTTTCACTCCTTCGCCTACGGCCTGATCCGCAGCTACACCTCGCCGGAGCTCTACGAAGCGCCCCTCCGGCTGCTCTCCGCGCCCGAGCAGGACGTCGTTCTCCAGCAGATCCTGACCACGGCGCCCGAGTCGGTCACCTGGCCGTCGTCGGTGCGCGGGGCCCTGGGCACCCGCGGTTTCGCCAGTGAGGTGGCCCGGGTGATCGCCCGAGCGCAGGAACAAGGCCTCGGTTTCGAGTCGCTGCGCGAGTTGGGTGAGTCCGCCGACGTGCCCGAGTTCGTCGCCGCGGCTGAATTCATGGCGCAATACGACCTGGTGATGGGCGATGAGAACCTGCTCGACTACTCCAGCCTGATCGCGACCGCGGTTCGGATGCTGCAGGACCCCGACCATCCGGCGCGCTCGGAGCTGCGCGACCGCTTTCGCTGTGTCTTCGTCGACGAGTACCAAGACACGGACCCAGCGCAGGTGGCGTTGCTCAAGGCGTTGGCCGGCGACGGCCGCGACCTCGTGGTGGTCGGTGACCCGCACCAGTCGATCTATGCCTTCCGCGGGGCCGACGTGCGCGGCATCCTGGACTTCCCTGATCGGTTCCGCACCAGCGCCGGCGCACCGGCGCCGACCGTTGTTCTCGGCACCACCAGACGGTTCGGCCCGCGGCTGCTCCGGGCCAGCAAACAGGTCGCCGCGCGGCTTCCGGTTCCCGGTGGCATCTCGCGCGAAGCCCGCGACCGCTTTCTGCATCCCTCTTCGGCAGTGGCGCACGAGGGGCGGATCGATCTGCTCACCTTCGACACCGAGCGCGCCGAGGCCGAGCACGTGGCCGACCTACTTCGGCGAGCCCATCTGGAAGACGGGGTGGCCTGGAGCGACATGGCGGTGCTCGTCCGCTCGGGTCGCGCGTCGATCCCCGGGCTGCGCCGGGCCTTGATCGCCGCCGACATTCCAGTGGAGGTGGCTGCAGACGACACGCCTCTGGTGCGCGAGCCATCGGTCCAGCCCTTGCTGGCGGCGCTCGACGCGGTGGTCAATTGGGACAACGACGACCCCACCGACCCTGCCTACGTCGATGCCCTCACGGCTCAAGGTCTGCTGACGTCGCCACTGGCCGGCCTCGATGCCGCCGATGTCCGCACCCTGGGTCGGCGGCTGCGGGTGCGTGAGATCGCGGCGGCCGAGGCCGAGGAGCGTACGCCCCGGGCTTCGCCCGATCTACTCCGTGACGCCGTCATGGCCGGACTGGCGGGGGGCAGTGACGCGACTGCGGCAGAGCGCAAGGCAGCCGACCTGTCCGCGATGCTGTCTCGTTGTCGCGCACACCTGGAGGCGGGGGCCTCGGTCGAGGATCTGCTCTGGCTGTTGTGGAGCGGCACGTCCTGGCCGGATCGGTTGCGTGCGGCGATCGATCGTGGTGGTGCGGCGGCCCGGACGGCCCATCGCGACCTCGATGCGGTGTGTGCATTGTTCGACGCCGCGGCCCGAGCCGAGGACCAGCGCGGCCATACCTCCGCCGAGAGCTTTCTGGCGACGCTCGCGGCGCAGCAGATCCCGGCCGACACGCTCGCCGAGCGTGGGGTGCGCGACGACGCGGTCCGGTTGCTCACTGCCCATCGCGCCAAGGGGTTGGAGTGGCCACTGGTGGTGGTCGCCCATGTGCAGGAGGACACCTGGCCCGATCTGCGCCGCCGGGCCACCCTGTTGCGGGCCGATCGGATCGGCCCCCACGGCCTACAGCCGCCCACCACGGTGCGCGAGCTGCTCGCCGACGAGCGCCGACTGTTCTACGTCGCCTGCACTCGCGCGCGCGACCGGCTGATCGTGACCGCGGTCGCCTCCTCCGACGACGAAGGCGAGCAGCGGTCCCGCTTCTGTGAGGAGCTGTTCCCTGAGGCGGACAAGTTCCGGATCACCCACGTTCCCGGACGACCGGTGCGGCCGCTCTCGCTGCCGGGCCTGGTCGCGGAGCTTCGCCGCACGGCATCCGATCCCGACGAGCCGGAGGCGCTTCGTGATGCAGCGGCCGCACGCTTGGCGCGGCTCACGCTCGCGCATCGCGCCGGGGAGGCCTGGGTGCCGGCGGCCGACCCGGCCAGCTGGTGGGGGACCCGCTCCATGACCCACGGCGATCAACCTCTCCGGCCTGACGGGCGACCGGTCCCGATCTCGGCCAGCGCCCTCACCAATCTCGAGCGGTGTCCGGCGCAGTGGTTCTGGGAGCGCGAGGCCGGTGGCCGGCGCGCCTCCACCCAGGCACAGGGTTTCGGCAACGTCGTGCACGCGCTCGCCGACCGACTGGGCCGTCCCGAGGCGCAGTCGATGCTGGCCGACACCCCCGCCGAGACAGTGGTCGAGCAATTGATGGGTGCCGTCGATCAGGTCTGGGGTCAGATTCCCTTCCGCACCCCCTGGTCGGCGACGCGCGAGCGAGCGGAGGTGCGCGCGGCTCTGCTGCGTTTCCTCGCCTACCAGCGGCGCCCCGACGCTCGCCAGGTGATCGGCACCGAGCACGACATCCGAGCCGAGGTGACGCTTCCCGACGGGCAACCGGTGGTGCTGCACGGTTATGCCGACCGCCTCGAGATCGACCAAGAAGGCCGAGTGGTCGTGGTTGATCTCAAGACCGGCAAGTACCAGGTCGTCGGCGACGAACTCGCCGTCCACCCCCAACTCGGTCTCTATCAGCTGGCGGTCGAGGGGGGAGCCGTCGATGACTTGGTCGCCGAGGCGACGGGGGCACCCTCGGCGCCGGCAGTGCCCGGCGGCGCTGAGTTGTGGCAGCTTCGCCAAGAGGTGCGTTCGGCGTTGCGGGTGCAGGCCCAGCCGCCGCAAGAGCCCGACGACGCCGGCGTGCGCCCGATCGAGCGACAACTGATGGCGGCCGTCTCTCACCTGCGCCAGGAGACCTTTCCGGCCCGCCCGGGCGGTCACTGCGACCACTGCGACTTCCAGCGGTTCTGCCCCGCCCAGAACGCCGGGACGGTGCTGTCGTGAGTCGTCAGCTTGGAGAACCGGGACAGACACGAGGCGCGGGGCAGCAGCCGCCCGAGGTCGTGGCCCTCGCCACCCCGGCCGACTTACGACGGGTGATGGGTACGTCGTTCGAGTTCTCTCCCCAGCAGTGGGCGGCGATCTCAGCGCCGCTCGAACCCTCGGTAGTGATCGCCGGCGCCGGGTCGGGGAAGACGTCGGTGATGGCGGCTCGCGTCGTGTACCTCGTCGTCACCGGGCAGGTCCGCCCCGACCAGGTGCTGGGGCTGACCTTCACCACCAAGGCCGCGGCCGAGCTGCGCACGCGGATCCGCCAGGCACTCGACGCGGCCGGCTTCTCGCGCGGCGTGGTGGGCGCCGACGACGAGGACGAGGTGCTCGAACCCCTCGTCGCGACGTACAACGCCTATGCGTCCTCACTGCTCACCGAGCATGGTCTGCGGATCGGCCATGAACCTGACACGAGGGTGATCGCCGACGCGGCTCGCTATCAGTTGGCCGGGCGGGTGATCGATCGGCATACCGGCCCCGTCCGCAAGCTCTCCGACAGCCCCGACCACGTGATCGGGTGGGTGCTCACCCTCGACGGCGCGCTGGCAGAGCATCTCGTCGACCCCGCCGCCGTGCGGGCCTTCGATGCCCGAGAGGAGCCGCGGTTCGCCGCCGAGATGACCACGGTCAAGGCTGACGCCGTGGCCGGCTCTTTCGCCAAGCGCGAGGAGTTGCTCGACCTGGTCGAGGCCTATCGCGGTCTCAAGTCCAGCCTCGGGTTGATGGACTTCTCCGATCAGATCGCCAGGGCAGCCGTTCTGGCCGACCGGCATCAGGAGGTCGGTGAGTTGGAGCGGGAGAAGTACCGGGTGGTCCTGCTCGACGAATACCAAGACACCTCGGTGGCGCAGGCCCTCCTGCTCAAGCGGTTGTTCTCGGGGGGATCGGCGCACCAGGGTCGCGGACACCCGGTCACCGCCGTCGGCGATCCCAACCAGGCCATCTACGGCTGGCGCGGCGCCTCGGTGTCCAACATTCTCCACTTCGGCGAGGACTTCCCGCGGGCCGATGGCGACGACCGCTCCATCGCGACCTATCCCCTCACGGTCAATCGGCGCTCCGATGTCCGCATCCTCGAGGCCGCCAACCGGCTCGCGCAGCCGCTCTATGCGGCCGCGCCGGAAGTCCATCCCCTCGAGTCGGGCTCCGATGAGCAGGGCGAGGTGCAGGTCATCGTCAACGAGACGTATGCCGACGAGTTGGCCTGGCTCGCCGACGCCGTGCGCCAGGCGCACGACACCTCGACTGCCGCCGACGATGCGCGATGGCGCGAGATCGGTGTGCTCGTGCGAGACAACCTCCACGCCGCCGACGTCTTCGATGCGCTGACCTCGCGGGGCATCCCCGTCGAGATCGTCGGGCTGAAGGGCCTGCTCCGGCTGCCCGAGGTCAGCGAAGTGATCTCGACGCTGCATCTGCTCCACGACCTCACCGCCAACGCCGACCTGCTGGCGCTCTTGACCGGGCCGCGCTGGATGATCGGGCCACGTGACCTGGCGCTGCTGGGTCGCCGCGCCAAGGAGCTCGCTCACGATCGGCAGGGTCGCGACTCCGACGCGACCCTCGACGACGAACTCGCCCGAGCGGTGGCCGGTGCCGACCCCACCGAGCTGGTGGCGCTCAGCGACGCCCTCGACGACCCGGGAGAGTTGAGCTATTCGAGGCCGGCGCGCGAGAGGTTCGCCCTCCTGTCGGCCGAGCTCCGGAGCCTCCGCGGCCACACCGGCGAGCCCCTGCTCGAGCTGGTGCGCAGGATCATCGACGTGACCGGTCTCGACACCGAGTTGGCTGCGGCGGTGAGTGAAGCGGCCCGGGCCCGGCGCGAGAATCTCGACGCCTTCGTCAAAGCCATCGCCGACTTCCAAGCGCTCGACGGGCAGGTCACGCTGCCGGCGCTGTTGGCCTGGCTCGAGGCGGAGCAGGATGGCGAGGGTCTCGACATCGCGACCCCCACGCCGGCCGACTCCGTGAAGTTGCTGACCGTGCACCGTGCCAAGGGGCTGGAGTGGGACACCGTCTTCATCGCGGGTGCCGGCGAGGGCCGCTTTCCGCACACTCGCAGCCGTGGTCTGTGGCCGACCCGCGCCGAGATCCTGCCGACTCCGCTTCGCGGCGATGCCCGCGATCTGCCGCACCTGACCGGCTATGCCAAGTCGCACCTCGACTCGTTCGCGAGCGCCTCCAAGGAACACGAACAGACCGAGGAACTGCGCCTCGCCTACGTCGCACTCACCCGCGCCCGGCATCGCCTCGTGGTGTCGTCGTACCTGTGGACCGAGGGCCGCAAGACCCCGCTGGGTGCGTCGCCCTACCAACGCCAACTCCGTGAGGTGATCGAGCAGTGGGGTGAGGAGCCGCTGGCCTGGCTCGACACGCCTCCCAAGGGCACGCCCAACCCGCTCCGAGCCGTCGTGCGCGAGACCCTCTGGCCGGTGACCGAACACACCCGCGAGGCCATGCTGCGCCTCGATGCCGCGGAGCGGGTCGGGGCGGCCCTGGTCAGGGCTCGCCCGGCAGATGGGCTCGGCAGATGGCTCCGGGGGACGGCCCGGGAGACAGCTCGGGGAAACGGCCCCGCAGGCAGCCCGGTGCCGATGTCAGACGGCGACCTCGACATGGTGGCGGCCGCCCGGGTGGCCGAATGGGACGAGGAGATGGAGCGCCTTCTGGCCGAGGCTCGGCGCGGCCGCAGCTCGCTGGTCGAGGTGTCGCTCCCGTCGAGTCTGTCCGCGACGGCGATGGCGCGACTGCGCGACGACCCGGAGGCGTTCGCCGCCGAACTGGCCCGCCCGATGCCGAAGCCTCCATCGGAGGCAGCGAGGTTCGGCACCCGTTTCCACGCGTGGATCGAGGCGCGCTTCGGTCAGCAGGATCTGATCGACCCCGACGAGTTGCCCGGGCGTGCCGATACCGACATCGAGGATTACCCCGACCTGGCTCGGTTGATCGAGAGCTTCGAGCGTGGTCCCTTCGCCGACCGGATGCCGTACCGGCTGGAGGCACCGTTCGCGATCGTGTTCGCCGGCCAGGTGGTGCGCGGCCGGATCGATGCGGTCTATCTCGATGACGCCGAGGGTTATCTCGTCGTCGACTGGAAGACCGGCCGCGTCGGCAGCGGCGATCCGCTGCAATTGGCGGTCTACCGGCTCGCCTGGGCCGAGCTGATGGGGGTACCGCTGGAGCGGGTGCGGGCCGCGTTCCACTATGTCCGCGACGGCAGCACCGACGTGATCGACGACCTGCCCGAGCGTGCAGCCTTGGAGCGACTGCTCACCGCTCAGTAATTGCCGTTGGCTGATCCCCCGCTGGGCGGTGTCACGCGAAGGCGCCCGCGAGGGCGATCTCGACCATGTCGCCGAACGTCTGCTCGCGCTCGTGCGAGGTCGTCTCCTCGCCGGTGACGATGTGGTCGGAGACCGTGCAGATCGCGAGCGCGCGGCGGCCGAACTTCGCCGCCAAGGTGTAGAGCGCGCTGGCCTCCATCTCGACGGCGAGCACGCCGTAGTCGACCATTCGGCTGACCAACTCCGGTCGGGCCGCATAGAACGAGTCGCTGGAGAAGATCAGCCCCACGTGCAACCCGGGGCTGTCGTCGCCGGCACCCTGCCGGTCGGCCAGCAACGCTGCGCCGGCATCGACGCAGGCGCGGAGCAGCCCGAAGTCGGCGATCGGCGCATAGTCGAGACCCTCGAAGCGAATCGTGTTCATCGACGAGTCCGTGCACGCGCCAGCGGCGATCACCAGATCGCGGACGGCGAGCTTCTCGGTGAGGGCCCCACACGAGCCGACCCTGATGATGGTGGCGACGTCGTAGTCGGCGAACAGTTCCTGGGCGTAGATCGCCATGGACGGCTGGCCCATGCCGGAGCCCTGCACGGACACGCGATGACCGCGCCAGGTGCCGGTATAGCCGAGCATCCCGCGAACCTCGCTGTAGCAGCGGACATCGCCGAGGAAGGTCTGTGCGATCCACCGCGCACGTAGAGGGTCGCCGGGCATCAAGACGACGGGGGCGATGTCGCCGGCGTCGGCGCCGATATGAATGCTCATCCGGTCAGGGTAGGCCGACCCAGCAGACATTGTGAGGTGAGGTCGTCGACGTGGCGGCCGTGGCGGGACACGGCGGCTCGGCCGGGCGGCTAGCCTCGGCCCGTGAGCTTTCCGCACCTGGAGTTGGCTGCCGACGCCCATGATCGCGTCGGGGCCAGGCGCTATGACGACGCCTGGTTGGCCGAGGCCTGGGCGGACGAACGGGCGCGGGCGCTGCTCATCGCGGGCACCCGGATCCGGCCCGTCGGCGGGCAGATCGATTGGCGGCCCACCGACGATGCGCCGGACGGGGTGCGGATCCTGCTCGGTCTGCGCGACGGCATCCCGCACTGGGCGGTGCTGGTCGACGCAGTCCAGGTCGACGAATTGCACCCCCCGGGCGATCGCGCGGACTGGGTGGGTTTGCGGGCGGCCCTCCTCGAACTGATGGCTGGGCCTCCGGGACAGGCGCCGCTGGTGTTGCATGCGATCGGCTTGGCCGAGTGGCACGCCGCCACCCGGCACTGCTCGCGCTGCGGGGCGGCCGTCGAGACCCGAGCAGCCGGCCACGAGAAGGCCTGCCCGGAGTGCGGCAAGACGCAGTTCCCGCGCACCGATCCGGCCGTGATCATGGCCGTCGTGCGCGGCGCCGCCCCTGAGACCGCGCAGCGGGCAGACCGAGACAGAGCGCATCTTGCTGGGGCGCCAGGCCTCATGGCCGCCCGGACGCTTCTCCACCCTGGCCGGCTTCGTCGAGCCCGGCGAAAGTCTCGAGGACGCCTGCCGACGCGAGGTCGCCGAGGAGGTCAGCGTGCGGGTCGGCCGGGTCGATTACTTCGGCAACCAGGCGTGGCCGTTCCCTGCCAGCCTGATGGTGGGTCTGATCGGCCACGCGGAGTCCGAGACGATCCGGGTCGACGGGCAGGAGATCGAAGCCGCCCGCTGGTTCACCCGCGAGCAGTTGCGAACCGAAGCCGAGGCGGGCCGGATCCTGCTCCCGCAAGGCATCTCGATCAGCCGCTCCCTCATCGAGCACTGGTACGGCGGCCCGCTCCCCGGCCAATGGTGACCCGTCACAAACTGCAGGCGAGAAGTCACCTTCCGCAGGTGAGAAGTCACCTATGGCAGGTGACGCGTCGCCAATAGCAGTCCGCCTCAGCGAGGGACGGAGGCGAGCTCGTCGAGCTTGATCAGCACCGAGTTGACGGACGGGTTGGTCATGGAGGTGCCGTCGGTGAAGACCAGCGTCGGCACGGTCTGGTTGCCCTGGTTCACCAACTCGACGACCGAAGCGGCAGCCGGGTCCAGTTCGATGTTCACCTCGTCGTAGGTCACGTTCTCGGCCTCCAAGTGATGCTTGAGGCGATGGCAGAAGCCGCACCACGGTGTGGTGTACATCGTGAAGGCGCTGGCGGAATCGGTCATGAGATCGGTTGTCCCCTCGGACGTCTATGGTGGCGTCTGGTCACCACGCACAACGTCAACACCCGGAGGAGTTGTTCCCGATGTCCGCCGCCGAGGAACTCTTGGCCGCGCTCGACCCCGAGCAACGCCAGGTCGCCGAGGCGCTGCGCGGACCGGTGCGGGTCCTGGCTGGCGCGGGGACCGGCAAGACTCGCGCGATCACCCACCGCATCGCCTATGGCGTTGCGTCGGGCCTCTATGCCCCCACGGAGGTTCTGGCGGTCACGTTCACGACCAGGGCCGCGGGAGAGATGCGGGGCCGGCTCCGCGCACTCGGCACTCCGACTGTTCAAGCCCGCACCTTCCACTCGGCGGCCCTGCGCCAGTTGCGCTACTTCTGGCCACACGTCTACGGCCGCGACCTGCCCACCCTGACCGAGTCGAAGATCGGCCTGCTCGCCCAAGCCGCGCGCCAGGTGCGGCTTCCCGTCGACCAGGCGGTGTTGCGCGATCTTGCCTCCGAGGTCGAATGGGCCAAGGTCAGCAACGTTCACCCCGACGATTACGCCGTCCTCGCGGCGGCCCGTGATCGCTCGGTGTCGGGTCACGATCTCGACACCGTCGGCCGCGTGTTCGCGGCCTACGAATCCGCCAAGCGCGAGGCGGGTCGGATGGACATGGAGGACGTGCTGTTGCTGGCGGCCGGGATGCTTGCCGACGACGAGCGTGTGTCGGCGCAAGTACGCCGGCAATACAAGTGGTTCGTCGTCGACGAGTTCCAAGATGTCTCGCCCCTGCAGTCGGCACTGCTCGATCTCTGGCTGGGGGGTCGCCACGACGTTTGTGTGGTCGGCGACCCCGCCCAGACGATCTACTCCTTCGCCGGCGCTCGCGACTCCTACCTCCGCGAGTTCTCGACGAAGCACCCCGACACGACGTCCCTCGAACTTCGTCGCAACTATCGTTCGACTCCCGCCGTGGTCGGTTTCGCCAACGCCGTTCTCGCCGGCTCGCCGAGCGCGGGCGTCACCCTGCAGGCACAGCGCACCGGCGGTCCCGAGCCGGCCCTGCGAGGGCAACCCGACGAGGTGGCTGAGGCCGAGGCCGTGGCGGCCGAGATGCAGCGACTGGCCGCCGCAGGCACGCCGTACGGCGCGATGGCCGTGCTGATCCGCATCAATGCCCAGTCCGAACAGTTCGAAGAGGCCCTGACCGCCCGCGGCATCCCCTACTCCATCCGGGGTGCTGCTCGCTTCTTCGAGCGCCCAGAGGTGCGCGAGGCGGTCACCCGACTGCGTGGGGCCGCCCGCGGCGGCGAGGGCAGCGATGACCTCGTTGCCGACGTACGCTCGGTGCTGGCAGCCATGGGGTGGTCGGAGACCGCCCCTACCTCCCGGGGGCAGACCCGCGATCGCTGGGAGTCCTGGCAGGCGCTGATGGACCAATCGGTCGCGTTCGCCGAGTCGGCGCCGAATGCGCGGTTGGGCGACTTCGTCGACGAGCTCGACCGCCGAGCGGGGGAGCAGCACGCTCCGGTCGCCGACAGCGTCACCATCGCGACCTTTCACGCCGCCAAAGGCCTGGAGTGGGAGGCCGTCTTCTGCTGTGGCGTTCATGAGGGGATGCTGCCGATCGTCTACGCCGAGAGCGCCCTCGCGGTCGAGGAGGAGCGGCGCCTGCTGTATGTCGGCGTGACCCGAGCGCGCACGCGGCTGTGGGTGTCGTGGGCGCGCACCCGCAATCCCGGCGGACGCGGCAATCGTCCGGCCTCGCGGTTTCTCACGTCTCTGTTGCCGGCAGAAGAGCCCCCGCGAGCCAAGAATCGCTCACGAAAGGTCGCTCGCTGCCGCGGCTGCGGTGGTCCGCTCGACACCCCCGCGGAGAAGAAGCTAGGCCGCTGCGGCGACTGCCCGGCGACCTACGACGAGGAGCTTTTCGAGCGGCTTCGCGAGTGGCGGCTCAACGCGGGCGAGCGAGGACAAGGTGCCGGCGTTCGTGGTGTTCACCGACGCGACCTTGCAGCTGATCGCCGAGCGAAAGCCCGATGACGACGCGACCCTGCTGTCCATCGCGGGCGTCGGCCGCTCCAAACTCGAACGCTATGGCGAGGACGTATTGGCGATCGTCACCGCGTGAGGCGCTGCGAGACTGAACGGACTAAGAGGTGCCTGTCGGCGAGCGCAACGAAATTCGCCGTGAAATACCCAGAAAATCATTTGTCGCTTACAGCGCACGAGCGGTACCGTTGTCGGACCAATCGCGCACATGGCCCTGGCAAGGCTGCGCCCGACGAACTAAGAGGAGGTGTCGCACATGTTCACCAACACGATGACCGATGAGATCGCCCGCTTGGAGCTGGCCCTCGGCACGCCCGCGTGCGGCAATCTCCCGGTGCCCGTCTGGGCCGAAATCGCGCGGGACAAGTCTGCCCTCATGAGCTTCACCGCCGAGGGTTTTGCGCACACCCGCACGGTGCCGGTCCGCGGCATCACCGCTGGCTCCCACGCCTGGAGACCTCCGATGTAGTTGACGACAGTCACCTATCGGCAGCCTCCAGGCCGCGGAACCCACACCCAAGGGATCCGCGGCCTTTCGCATTTCCCACCACGACCTGGTCCGAGAAGGAGGTGAACGACATGACCATCAGCGTTCTCGACCGCACCGCTGAGGCTGCCGCTGCCGGATTCCAGCAGATCCTGGAACCGCTGTCGCTCGGTGATCTTCATGATCAGGCTTCACGCCGCGACGACGACGTACTGCCCTGCCGGGTGCTCGACCCGGAGCTGTGGTTTGCCGAGTCGCCTGCCGACGTCGAACAGGCCAAGGCTCTGTGCCATCAGTGCCCGGTGCGTGAGACCTGTCTCGCGGGCGCCCTCGAGCGGCGCGAGCCATGGGGCGTCTGGGGAGGGGAGCTCTTTCTCCAGGGTGTGGTGATTCCGCGGAAGCGTCCGCGGGGCCGTCCTCGCAAGACCGACGTGGCCGCCTGATCTAGCGATCGGCCGGTCCGGCAACCGACACAGATTGGCAGTGGCTGGTCCACCGATGAACACCTCCGAACCGAATCGAAAAGGAAGCACGATCATGAACGTGATGAACGAAGTACTGGCTCGGGCACAGATGTCCGAGCGCCTGGGAGAGGCGCAGTCGCGTCGTCAGGGCTATGAGCTGAGCCGGGCTCGCCGGCTGAGCCGTCGCGCCGAACGCGCCGCCGCGGAGGCGCGCTTGGCCCTCGCCCGACTGTGACGACCCCAAGCAGGAACAACAGCAGCAACACCAACAGCAACACCAAGGAACGTCATACGGACCGAGTCTTCTAAGGCTCGGTCCGTATGACGTTGGGCCCAGCGGAGCGGCACCGCGGGGAACGACCGGCGCTACAGTCGAGAGATGGTCACCTGTGACTTCTGTGGACGGACGGCCGAGGACGACGCCGCCACGCTCACCTGGACCACGGCTGTGGAGAACGGCCGCACACGGCGATTCTGTGCCGACTGCTCGCGTGAGCACGTGCGGGCCATGGAGAGCAAACTCGACAGCGAGTGGTGGTAGCCCGGTTCAGCCGGCACCGGCTCACCCGGTGGCCAGGAAGTCGGCCCAGGTGCAGCCGCAGTGCGGGTGCCGGTTCCAGGACTGGCCAGCGAGCTCGGTCGCCGCGCCGAACCACCACGTCTGTGACCACGTTCGAGGTGCCGCCCCGTCGAACCACCTCACCACGTCGGCGGACGCCCAAGCGAGTGCGAGATCGCGCACCGCTGGGTCACACAATGGCTCTGCGCCATAGCGGGCGTCGGGGCCGACGTACTGCTCCACCAGCAGTGGCCACCGAGGGTCGTCGCCCGCGAGGTGGGCATCGACGCACCTCAGGCAGGCGGTGAGCCCCCGCACCACCAGGGGTCCGACTCGCACGGCCCCGTCGATGACGGCGATCGGGAGCGCTGGGGTGCCCTCGGCGGCCAGAGCGTCGAATCGCTCGCGGCTGACCTCGCCCGCTGCCAGAACCACTCGCACCTGCTCGGTCGCCGTCGGGCCGTCGACGGCAACGACGTGGGCACCGACGCCCGCAGCGGTCAGCAGCCCGGCCAGGGGTGCGCTCCACTCGTTGGGACCCTCGATGCCGACCGATGCACTCGCTCGCGCCGCTCGTCGGTGGTCCTGGGCGTCGACATACGTCGCGAGCAGCCCGAGCTGAAGGGCACGTTCGGGTCCGTGCGCGGGCACGCGCTCGAGACTCGGGAGCGTCACCAACGCAGGGTGATCTCGCCAGTCGTCATGCTGGACCCGCGTGGGGTCGACCGGTGCCGAACGCGTGTGCGGAGTCAGACCGATCTGGAGGTACGTCGCGTCGCGTCGCAGGATCCTCAGCCCGGGTCGCAGCCGGTCGGAGAGGTCGGCCGGCAGCGTGGCGGGTGGTGGCGGTAGCTCGTCGGAGGTGGCTGGCATGAGGCCGAGAGTGGCACGGCGTCCCCGATGGTCGCTGACCTTCTCCACAGGCACCTCGCCTGTTGAAACCGCAACGGCGGCGTCGCCGGCTTCGTAGCCGGCGTACGCCGCCGTTGATCGTGGTTCGAGTAGTGGTGTCGTGCGTGGTCAGGCACGCCCGAGGATGCGATTGAGGTTGGTGCCGCACACGGGGCAGACGGCCTTGGCCATCCGGGTCCCCTTGTCATTCACCTTGACCTCGCCCTCGGCCTGGCGCTTCTCCTTGCACTTGACGCAGTAAAACTCGCCGCTCCAGGTCTCAGCCATGACGGCCTCCCTCTTAGTTCTCGTCGATTACATCGATGGTGGTTCCGCGACGGGGAGTGGGGGAAGCCCGTCGGGCGCTCTCTTGGTCTGAGCACTTGCCCGGCAGCCTAGGTCACCGGCCGCGCTGCACCCCGCAGGCGCTCCGCGATTGGGGGAGAAAGAGAAGAGGCCCCGACCGTTCGATCCCGACACTTGCCTTCCCCTTGCGAATGTCGGGCGCGCCCGGTCAGGGCCTCGTCCGGACCGGAACGCTACGCACCGGAGCAGGTACGGTCAACGCCGCTGATCTCTGCCCTGTGGATAACCTGTGGAGAGCTCTGTGCAGAGGATGGAAAACCCGTGGAGACCCGCCTGCGCGCGCGGGATGAACCTGTGGAAAGAAACGTGGGAGATGACCGCTTTGAGCCGCTGACCAGCCCCGATGCACGACGGGCGGCTGTGGAGGGCGAAAAGTTCGCGTCGCGTGCGCCAGGATGGATGGGTGACGAGCGACCTGAGCATCCCCGCCGAGGGGGCGCCCTACGATCTGGGCCCGGTCGCGGCGTTGCGCCGGATCGCCTTCCTGCTCGAGCGCGGACGTGAAGACACCTACAAGATCCGGGCGTTCCGCGCAGCCGCCGCTGCCGTGCTGACCCTCGACGCCGAGGAGCTCGAACGCCGGGTGGTCGAGGACTCGCTCACGAAACTCACCGGGGTGGGGGCCAGCACCGCCCGAGTGATCGCGGAGGCAACCTCCGGCCGGATGCCGGCCAGGCTGGCCGAGCTCGAACGTCGCCATGCGGGGCCGCTTGTCAGTGGCGGTCGGGAAGTCCGCGCTGCGCTGCGCGGCGATTGCCATTCCCATTCCGACTGGTCAGACGGCGGGTCGCCGATCGAGGAGATGGCCTTCACCGCTATCGAGTTGGGCCACGAGTACCTGGTGCTCACCGATCATTCCCCACGTCTGAGGGTGGCCAACGGATTGTCCGCCGCACGCCTCACCCGTCAGCTCGGGGTGGTCGAAGCGGTCAACGAGCACCTGAACGGAAGCGGGTTCACGCTGCTGAAGGGGATCGAGGTGGACATCCTCGACGACGGCAGCCTCGATCAGACCCCAGAGCTGCTCGACCAGCTCGACCTTCGCGTGGCGAGTGTGCACTCCAAGCTGGCCATGGAGTCGCCGGCGATGACCCGGCGGATGATCGGGGCGGTGACCAACCGGCATACCAATGTGCTCGGCCACTGCACTGGCCGGTTGGTAACTGGCAATCGGGGCACCCGCGGTCAGAGTCAGTTCGACGCCCGCGCGGTGTTCGAGGCGTGCGCGGAGCACGACGTTGCTGTGGAGATCAACTCCCGCCCCGAACGGCGCGACCCGCCGACTGTTCTGCTGGAACTCGCCCGCGACATCGGCTGCCTGTTCTCCATCGACTCCGACTCCCACGCTCCGGGGCAGCTCGACATGCTCGACTACGGCTGCGAGCGCGCCGAGGCGGCCGGAATCGAGCTCGACCGGATCGTCAACACCTGGCCGGTCGAGCGACTCATCGCCTGGGCCTCTCCCGGCGACTGACCCGGGTGACCCCCCCACCACTGGCAGCTGGCCAGGGATGTCGGTCGGGTCGGCTAGCGTGCCGGGTATGGCGGAGAACGGTGATGGGGCGGGCCCAGCGCCCGAGGTGGAGGTGCGCCGTTCGCGGCGTCGCCGTCGCACCGTGTCGGCCTATCGCGAGGGCGATCGGGTGATCGTGCTGCTGCCGGCCACGCTCAGCAAGAGTCAGGAGCGCGAGTGGGTCGCCACCATGCTGGCCCGCCTGGCGAAGGCCGAGACCCGCCGACGCCCGACCGACGACGACCTGCACGCGCGCGCCCGTTCACTCAGCGACAGCTACTTCGGCGGCCTGGCTCAGCCGGTCTCGGTGCGTTGGGTGAGCAATCAGAGATCCCGGTGGGGGTCGTGCACGCCGGCGGACCGCACCATCCGACTCTCCGATCGGCTGCAGTCGATGCCGGGCTGGGTGCGCGATTACGTTTTGGTGCACGAACTGGCTCATCTGCTCGAAGCGGGGCATGGCCCGGAGTTCTGGGCCTGGGTCGAGCGCTATCCAGAGACCGAGCGAGCCAAGGCCTATCTCGCCGGCTACTCCGCAGGGGCCCGGCTCGAGCCGCCGCCTGGCCAAGAGAGCAACGCCGACTGACTGCGTACCCGGGCCAGCTCGACGAGGTGAGTGATGTCCTCGTCTTCGGTCGGCAGAGCGTCCAGCGGCCACCATCGCAGGGCCAGGGACTCGTCGGTGATCCGGTGATCGGCGCCCGGCGGGGCCTGGGCGAAGTACCGCACATCGAGGTGGCGCACACCGCCGCGAGGGTCGCAGAAGGGAACGGCATGCTCGCTCAGCTGCACTGGGATCGGGTCGAGACGGATCCCCACGATTCCGGACTCCTCGGTTGCCTCGCGGAGGGCTGCCCCGGCCAGCGTGCGATCACCGGACTCGCAGTGTCCGCCGAGCTGAAACCACGCATGGGCCTTGGCGTGCAGAGTGAGCAAGGCGTGCGACCCGTCGGCGGAGAGGACCAGGGTGCTGGCGGTGAGGTGGTCGGGGTAGCAGCTCCGCGACATACCGTCCGGATTGGCCTCCAGGTGCGCGACATAGCGCTCACGAAGCGACGCCTGGTCCGCCGTGGACGGCGCCCACTCGCGCAGAACGCCGAGCGCGTCGGCGTGCAGACCCAGTGGCGTCGACATCACGTGAGGGACGAGACTGCCATGTCGATCGCGAACAACACCCAACGACTGCCGGGTCAGGAGGTGGGACCGGCCTCGGGCGGGACGTCGGGTCCGGAGGCGCCGCCCAGCCCGCCGTCGAGCAGTCGCTGGAGCTCCTCGTCGAACTGGGCATCGCTCAGCTCGCCCGGGTCGCTGGCGGACTCGCGGAAACCCAGCGGGTCGTCGAGATCGGCGGCCGTTGGCAACAGATCGGGGTGCATCCAGACGCCGTCGCGGGCCTCGATGCCCTGACGTGAGCGCAGCGAGCCCCACAGGGTGGACGCGTCGCGCAGTCGCCGGGGCCGCAGCTCCAGGCCGACCAACGAGGCGAAGGTGTCCTCGGCGGGACCACCCGCGGCCCGACGACGCCGGAACGCCTCACGCAGTTTGGGAGCGGTCGGCATCCGCTCGGTCGTGGCCTGATCGACGACCTCGTCGACCCAGCCTTCGACGAGCGCCAAGGTGACCTCCAGCCGATCCAGCGCGGCCTGTTGGCGCGGTGACTTCTTGGGCTCGAACAACCCCGAGGACAGCGCTTCCTGGATCTTCGCCATGCTGTCGGGGTTGGTCGGGTCGAAGGAGCCCAGCTGGTCCTGCATCGCCTGTTGGATCGCGCCGGGGTCGATCTCGGTGCCGGCGGCGTAGGCCGCCACCGCCTCGATCAGGTGGTCGCGTAGCCATGGGACGTGAGCGAAGAGTCGCTGATGCGCGGCCTCGCGGAGCGCGACATACAGCAGCACGTCATCGCGTGAGACGCCGTCGAGACCCTCGGTGAACGTCGCGACATTGGCCGGCACGATCGCGGCCCTGCCCTGGGGGCCGAGCGGCAACCCGATGTCGGAGGCGGTGAGCACCTCGGCAGCAAGTCCGCCGAGGGCGGAGCCGATCTGTCCGGCAAGCATGGCGCCGGTGGCCTTGCCGAGCATGCCGAGAATCTGCCCGGCCATCGCTTGGGCCTCTTCGGGGAGCATCTTGCCCATCGACCCCACCGCCTGGGCGGCCACCGGTTCGACCAGCACCTTCCAGACGTCGCTGGTGTTGACGACCCACTCCGCCCGACTCCAGGCGGCGGTCGACGTCACCCCCGAGGGGAACGGCGTGGTGGCGTCGAGCCAGTGGTCGGCGAGTTGAACCGCGTCGGCCACGGCCGCGCTCATCTTGTCGCTCGGGCTGGGATCGGGCTGCTGCGCGACCTGCTTGCGGGCGAGGTCCTGCACGGCCGACCAGTTCACCGGGCCGTCGTACGGTTGCATCATTGCC
This sequence comes from uncultured Actinomycetota bacterium, assembly GCA_963781605.1. GTDB lineage: Bacteria > Actinomycetota > Actinomycetes > Propionibacteriales > Nocardioidaceae > Nocardioides. The sequence continues at coordinate 332,142 of CAWAGO010000005.1, read as the reverse complement.
TGCATCTGGCTCATCAGAGCTGACAGGTCGGGCATTCCGGGCATGCTCGCGCCGGTGCCGGCTTCGCCGCCGGTGAATGCCGCGAAGATGTGCTCGAACGGGGTGCCGCGGAACGGGTTCTGTCCTTCGCCGGGCTCGTTCGGGTTGTCGCTCATGGTGTCAACGCTACCCGCGCGGCGAAGTCTGCGCGCGACTAGAGTGCCTCGGGTGACCAGTGAGGCAGGCAGTGAATCCGCGGGCAACCCCATCCGCCTGTGTGCGATCCGCGAGACCCCGCTCGAGGTGGCTGAGGTGGTGGCGGCGCTGGACGACGAGAAGTCCGGCGGACTGACGTTGTTCATCGGTCGGGTGCGCGACCACGATGGCGGGCGCGAGGTCACGTCGCTGGACTATTCGGCTCATCCGACCGCCCTGGAGCGGATGCGGGAGGTGTGCGCCCAAGTGGCGCGCGATCACGACATCGCCGGCGTCGCGGCGGTGCACCGGGTGGGCACGTTGGCGATCGGCGATATCGCGGTCGTCGTCGCGACGACCGCCGCCCACCGCGGCCAGGCTTTCGACGGCTCCCGAGCCCTGATCGACACCCTCAAGGCACAGGTCCCGATCTGGAAGCATCAGCGCTTCGGTGACGGCGACGAGGAGTGGGTCGGCACCCCCTGAGCGATGCGAGTGCCGGTTCGCCTTTGTCGCTGCGAGCCAAGCGTGTCCGGCCGGGACGCGTCGCCGGCGCGTCCTACCCTGCTGGGGTGGAGATCTTGTTGTGGCTTGCCCCCGCCGCCGTCGTGACGCTGATCGCGATGGTCGTCGTCTCCTGGCGGGGTCGCGCAGCCTCCCTGGAGGTCGACGACGATGTCGCGTTGGAACGACTCGGGCGCGCGCTCGCCAAGCCCGCTCGACGGACTTCGATGACCACACGGCCCGCGCCGCAGCGCAGCACCGGGGTGGCAGTTCGTGCCTCGCGAACCCCGCCCGCAGCGCACTGACCGGACGGCGAGACGCCCCGTTGAGCGCGGCCCCGACCGCTGCGCTTGTCGGCGAATGAGAGGCTTGGCGGCATGACCGCCGGTGCGCCCAAGCATGCTGCCGCGCCGCCGCCCGCTCCGGAGCCCGACCGATCGTCCTCGCGACACCTCGCCGAAGGGGTCGCCGGCGCCTCGCAGCGGACGACGGCGATGGTCGTCGGATTCGTGACGCTGCTGGGTCTGTGGATGGCGGCGGTGTATCTGCCGGTGCCCTATGTGATCTACGAGCCCGGTGTTGTCGTCGACGTCCTTGCCGAGAGTGACGGTGAGGAGATCATCCAGGTGACCGGACGGCAGACCTATCGCGACGACGGCCAGCTGGACATGACCACGATCTATGTCACCCCAGCCGAGGGACGGGTCAATCTCTTCGAGGTGCTGCGGGCATGGGTCAGCAACGAGGACGACGTCTATCCGTATGACACGGTCTACCGCGCCGACGAGACCCGCGAGGACTCCGACCGCGAATCGGCCGTGCAGATGGTCTCCTCCCAAGACGCCGCGATCGCCGCGGCGCTGACCAGACTCGGAGTCGAGTTCACAGAGGTGGTCGAGGTGCTCAACGTCGAGCCCGACTTCCCCGCCGACGGCAAGCTCGAGGTGCGCGACGTGATCGTGAAGGTCGGCGACACCACGATCACCGACGCCACCGACGTCGTCGACGCCGTGCGCGGCGCACCCAAGGGCGAGCCGATCGCGTTCGAGATCCGCCGCGACGGCCGAGCCAAGACGGTGCGGATCACGCCCAAGCAGCAGAAGTCGGGGCCTCGGGTCGGCATCGTGCCCGGCGAGGGGTTCGACTTCCCCTTCGACGTCGAGGTCAACATCGACCCCAAGATCGGCGGACCCGAGTGCGGGCTTGATGTTCTCACTCGCGATCTACGACACCCTCACGCCCGGCTCGATGACCGACGGCAAGACGGTCGCCGGCACCGGCACCATCGAATCAACTGGTGAGGTGGGCCCGATCGGTGGCATCCAGCAGAAGATCGTCGCGGCCCGCGACGCGGGAGCCGCGCTGTTCATGGTCCCGCCGGACAACTGCGACGACGCGCTGGGCGCTCCTCAAGGCGACATGCGGTTGGTGCGCGCGGACACGATGGATTCAGCGGTCGACTCGATCGAGTCCTGGGTGGACGACCCGTCCACCGACCTGCCGAAGTGCGTGGCCACCGAGAAGACCGCCGACGCGGGAGATGCGTCATGACCGAGCAATCGCCGCTGCAGACGGCGGTCCACGAAGTGGAGCGTCACCTCGCTCAACTTGGCTGGGACCAACCCGCGCGGCTCTTCGCGTTGGTCGAGAACCGTCACCTGGTGCGACGTCAACCCGACCTGGCCCAGACGATCGGGATCAACGCGGAGTCACCCGCCGACGGGTTCACCCCGATCGAGCAGGAGCAGTTGCAGCCGGGCGAGCATCTAGAAGACTTACTCGACCAGATCATGTGGCCCTCGACGGTCGACGGCTGCGTCGCCTCGATGGAGCGCCTCGTGCTGCCACCGGAGGTCGAGTTGCTCGTTCCGGACGACCCTGAGGAGGCGGTGACGTTCGCCGCCACCCACCCACTTCGACAAGAGGTGCGGATCGTCGCTGGTGCCGCGCGTGGAGGGGCGTCGTACTGTGTGTTGCGACTGCGCCATCACGATGCACCGGAATCGCTGGTGGCCGGGGATGATCTCGTTCCTGGCCTGTTGGAATTGGTGCGTACGACGCTGGAAGAGGAGCCCACTTAAGTGAGCGAGCTGTTCGACAATGACCCTCGACGGATGCGTGTGTCGGCGACACCGCCGCCACGTCGCTCCCGCGCGCTGCTGATCACTGGGGCGGTGATGGTCGTCCTGTTCATCGCCCTGACCGGCTTCTCCGCTTTCTGGACCGAGCGTCTGTGGTTCTCCTCCGTGGGCTTCGCGGGAGTCTTCAGCACCCTGATCTGGACGCGGGTGCTGCTGTTCGTGGTGTTCGGCGCGCTGATGGGCGGTCTGGTCGCCGCCAGTGTGGCGGTGGCGTACCGCTTCTCACCGCGCGGCCGGATCCCGGGCCCGCAGGGTGTGGTTGTGGAGCGCTACCGCCAGGCGGTGGCTCCGGTGCGTGGCTGGGTACTCGCGGCGATCGCGGTGACCATGGCGCTGTTCTCCGGCGGCTCGGCCAGCGGCCAGTGGCGCACCTACCTGCTGTGGCGCAACGGCAGCGACTTCGGCAGCAACGACCCCTACTTCGGTCGTGACCTCGGGTTCTATGTGTTCGACCTGCCGTGGCTGCACTTCATGGTCGACTTCGCCATGGCTGTGGCCGTCGTCGCGGCGCTCGCGGCCGTCGTCGTCTACTACCTCTTCGGCGGCATCCGGCTCCAAGGAGGCGGCAACCGCTTCAGTGGCGCAGCTCAGGTGCAGCTCTCGGTGCTGTTGGGCGTGCTGATGCTCTTCAAAGCGGTCGACTACTGGTTGGACCGTTTCGACCTGCTCACTGATTCCGGTGGGCTCACCACCGGCATGAACTACACCGACGACAACGCGGTTTTGCCGGCGCGCAACATCCTGATCGGGATCGCGGTCATCGTTGCGGTGCTGTTCTTCATCAACGTCTGGCGGCGCACGTGGAGCCTGCCGACGGTCGGCGTCGGCTTGTTGGTGCTGTCGTCGATCCTGATGGGGGTCCTCTGGCCCAGCATCGTGCAGCGTTTCCAGGTGAAGCCGGCCGAGCCGGACAAGGAGGCGCCGTACATCCAGCGCAACATCGAGGCCACCAGGGCTGCCTTCAACATCGAAGGCGTCGACGAGTCGGTCTACCCAGGCACGGTCGCAGTTGAGCCGAGCCAGCTTCGGCAGACGGCGCTGCAGACCTCGATTCGCTTGGTCGATCCCGCGCTGGTCAATGCCACCTTCGAGCAGAAGCAGCAGGTCAAGGGCTACTACACCGTGGCCGACGTACTCGATGTCGACCGCTACAACATCAACGGCACGATGCGCGATGTCGTCGTCGCGGTCCGGGAGATGGATCAGACCGGTATCCCGGCCGACAGTCAGAACTGGAACAACCTGCACACGGTCTACACGCACGGCTACGGGATGATCGCGGCCTACGGCAACCAGCGCAACGCCGACAACGAGGAGGCGGCCGTCGGGCAGACCTCCGACGGCGGCTCCGACCTGATCTGGGCCGAGGAGAACCTGCCGCCGGACGGTGAGATCAGCGATCTGGCCGGCCCCGACGGCTATCGCGGGCAGCTCTACTTCGGCGAGAGCGCCGACAACTACGCCATCGTGGGCAAGGCCCCGGGTGGCTCTGACGTCGAGCTCGACCTGCCCGAAGGCGCGGAAGGTGGTCAGGAGCAGACCAGCACCTATGAGGGCGAGGCGGGCGTGCCCGTCGGCAGCCTGTGGCGCAAGGTGCTCTACGGCGTTCGTTTCTCCGAGCCCAACATCATCTTGTCGAGCCGGGTGCACGAGAACTCCAAGATCATCTACGACCGGCAGCCCCGATTGATGGTCGAGAAGGTCGCCCCGTGGCTGACGGTTGACCGCGACCCGTTCCCGGCGATGGTCGACGGACGGGTGGTGTGGGTGCTCGACGGTTACACGACCACCGACCAGTACCCGTTGTCGGAGAAAGAATCGTTCGAGAGCATGACCGACGACGCTCTCGATTCCAGCACCCAGTTCCGAACGCTGCCGACCGACGAGATCAACTACATGCGCAACGCCGTCAAAGCGACGGTCGATGCCTATGACGGCACGGTGAAGCTCTACGCCTGGGACGAGAGCGATCCGATGCTCGGAGCCTGGCAGAAGGTCTTCCCTGGGACGGTGTTGCCGAAGGCCGACATCCCCGAGGAGCTGATCTCGCACCTTCGCTATCCCGAGGACCTGTTCAAGGTGCAGCGCTACCAGTTGGCGGCCTACCACGTGGACGACGCGGCGACGTTCTACAAGGGCAGCGACCGTTGGGTCGTGCCGCAGGACCCGAACCGTTCCGACCGCTACCAGCCGCCTTACCGCTTGTCGGTGAAGATGCCTGGTGAGACGGAGTCGAAGTTCTCGCTCACCTCGGTCTACACGCCGAATAACCGCGAGAACCTGGCGGCGTTCTTGGCCGTCGACGCCGAGGCGGCGGACACCGGTGAGTACGGCACGATGCGGCTGTTGACGCTGCGTGGCGGCACTCAGATCCCCGGACCGGCGCAGATCTCGAACACCTTTGCCGGTGACCAGAAGCTGAAGGACGCGCTGCTGCCCTACACCAACAGCTCGCGGGTCGAATACGGCAACCTGTTGACCCTGCCGGTCGGCGAAGGCCTGATGTATGTCCAGCCGATCTACACCATCCGCGAGGGCGGTGAGGGCAACTACCCACTGCTGCAGTTCGTGGTGGTGTCCTTCGGCAACGACCAGGTCGGCGTTGGCAAGACCCTGGGCGAGGCGATCGCCGGCATCCTCGGTGAGGAGGTCGACACGACTCCTCCCGATTCGGGTACCCCGGAGACCGGCAACGGCAGCGGGGCCGGCGGCGAGACGACCGGGACACTGACGCAGGAGGTGCGCCGACTGCTCAGGCAGGCTGACAAGAAGTTCGCCGAAGCCGACGAGTTGCAGCGTCAGGGCGACACCGCGGGTTGGGCCCAGGCGCTGGAAGAGGGCCGCGCTCTCGTCGAGCAGGCCATCGCCGCCGCCACCGACCAGCAGTAGCCCGCCCGTCGGACCGGAGTGGTCGGTCGAGCCTGTCGAGACCCAGTGCGGTCGGTCGAGCCTGTCGAGACCCGGAGTGGTCGGTCGAGCCTGTCGAGACCCAGTGCGGTCGGTCGAGCCTGTCGAGACCCAGTGCGGTCGGTCGAGCCTGTCGAGACCCAGTGCGGTCGGCCGAGCCTGTCGAGACCCAGTGCGGTCGGTCGAGCCTGTCGAGACCCAGCGGGGTCGGTCGAGCCTGTCGAGACCCAGTGCGGTCTCGAGCCTGTCGAGACCGCTCAGTCCACGGCACTGGGCCGCGCCGGGGCCGCGACCGGCGGCGTGATCGTGACCGTGGCGGTGCCGCGTGCTTTCCGCGCCCCGGACAAGGCCCGCACATCGACGGTGAACGTCTCGGAAGGTTCGTCGACCTGGTCGGGCAGCACGGCGATCGGGAGGTCGGCATACGTCGACCCGGCGGGGATGGTGAGTGTGGTGTCGACGGCCGCGTAGTCGGTCGGCTCAGCAGTTCCAGGCGTGGTGACCAGCCGGACCCGGATTGCGCGGCTGCGAGGTCGGTTGACCGTGGCGCGCACGAACGTCGTCGCGGACCCGGTGGCGGGTTCAGCGACGGTGGCATCGTGCAAGGACAACCGTGGCGTCGGGTCGTCGTCACGGATCAGTCCGAGCCCGCGTGGGTCGTCGATCGCGAGTCCGATCGGGTCAGAGAGTTGCAGGCGCAGCTTCTCGCGTCGTTCGTCGATGCGGTCGTTGAGCACCCGAACTGAAACGCGACGCTTTGTTCGGCCGACCGCGAAAGCGATTCTCTTGTCGACGAGGCGGTAGTCCGCGCCGGAGGTTGCCGACCCCGCCACGGTCCGCACCCGCACCGATACCGGCACGGACGTCGGGCGGTCGAGACGCAAGGTGAAGCGAAGTGAGCGCTGGGCGCCGGACTTCCCTTCGGTGGCCTTCGCGTCGGTCATGCTCAGGTGGGGGACCGGGGGCGTGGGCGAGCCGTCGGCGCCGATGGTGGCGAAGCAGTAACCACGGGCGCGAGCGCCGCGGATGATCGTGGGGACAGCACGGACCGAGATGGGGGAGCGGACGACGCCGTCGTGCTGGAGGACGATATTGCTGGCGTGGGGCCGCAGCCCGGCGAGCGCTCGGGCCGCGATCTGTTTGGCCGTGCCGGATCGCCAGTCTTGGGTATCGATATCCCACATCACCGGGGTGAGCCCCAGGTCGGCGACCACCCCGCGGACGCGTGAGTCGATCTCGCCATACGGAGGCCGCATGAGCCGTGACATCGGCGTTCGCTGCCGGCGGACGACGTTGGCGGTGCTCCGCAGGGTGGCCCGGATGGCGGCATCGCTGAGGCCAGGAAGCCGTTCGTGTCGGTAGGTGTGATTGGCGATCACATGCCCTTGCCGATGGGCGCGACGCACCAGCCCGGGGTTGCCGGCGACCTTCCCACCGAGGACGAAGAAGGTGGCGGGCACTCGTTTGCGCTTGAGTGAATCGAGCAGCCCAGGGGTGACGGCGTCGGAGGGGCCGTCATCGAAGGTGAGCGCCACGAGTCCGGTACTGCAGGGCTTCGGCTGGGCTCGTCGCTCGCGGTCCGAGGCAGCCCAAGCCGGCGTCGGGAGGGTGAGTGCAAGGGAGACGCCCGTCAGCACGGCAGTGGCTCGCCACAAGCGAAGCCGCATGGGTCACCTCCGCATCGATCCGGCGCCCCGCCGACGATCAAGCCCCGGTGTCAAGGGATGCTAGTTCCGCCTGGGGTTGGGCGGACGATGAATCGCCGGAGGGCGGCCCTGGGCGCGACCGCAGGCCCGATTTTGGCCCTCAGGAGAGGTCCCGTAGAGTAGTGATCACCGACGCGGGGTGGAGCAGTTCGGTAGCTCGCTGGGCTCATAACCCAGAGGTCGCAGGTTCAAATCCTGCCCCCGCTACGAGAAAGTGGCCCCTGACCTGCGGAAACGCAGACCAGGGGCCACTTGTCATTTGAGCCATGACGGCCTGTGCCGCGGTTCGTGACCTAGAAACCCTCGCGCGAGCGCCCAGTCAAGGGTGTCCACGGCACTCTGAGGGCGACTTCGGTCCGGCCGAGAGCCGGTCCGAACAACTTCACGTGCGGCTTCCGCGGCTTCCGCGGCTGGCGGATCGCGGCATGAATCTGCGTTCGAGCTGCCTGCCGCCGGGCATCCCACCCAACGGTTGCGCAGGCGGCTGCGATCTAGGCGCTCAAGTGACCACCTGGGTTTCGTCTCTCTTGACCTGGGCAACGATCCATCCCGTGATGCTGGCAATCACCGCCCCGACCGTGGCGATGCCGACGATCATGAGCGCAATAGCGATCAGCCGCCCCTCTGTGGTCACAGGGAACCTGTCGCCGTAGCCCACGGTCGTGACGGTCGTCGCAGACCACCAGAGCGCATCGCCGAACGAAGTGATGTTGGCGCCCTGGGCGTCTTGCTCGGCATCGAGGACCGCGATTGCCGCTAGTAACGCAGACATCACAGCTGTGCCGATGACATAAGTGCTCACTCGTCCGATCAGGGAGCCGGTGGCGGAGCGGTTCATGATGCGTGCGAGCGCGAGCAGTCGCAGCAGCCGTAATGGGCGCAGCATGGGCAAAACGATCAGCGCGAGGTCGTACCAGTGGGATCGCACGTACGACCAGCGTGGTCTGGCGAGGGCGATGCGGATGGCGAAGTCGATCGCGAAGGCCACCCAAACGGTCCACCCGGCGACTTGCAGAGTCGTTGCGAGGCTGGTGGAGAGACGTGGGTCAAGCACTGGCCACGCATAGGCGACCAGGAAGGCGAGCGCGAGCAGCAGCAGCGGTATCTCGGCCCGCCGTTCCCATCTTTGGACGCGAGTCATGCAGGCAGAGTACGCACCAGAAACGACGTATTTGCCGCCGCGGGCGAGCATCCCAGCTTCGAGGTCGACCTGTTGAGTCCAGAGGCTCTGCAAGGCGGATCGCCTGAACAAGCGCCCACGTGCGGCGGTTGGACGCGGTCACCGTTGGCCCGCCACCGCGAGCGCGGTCGCATACTCGGAGGCAGTGATCCGAACGACGCCCGCTGCGAAGTCCGCCTTGGCATTCTCTGTCGGTGCGATCTGCGCCAGCACGGCTCCCATCGATACGGGTGGGTCCCATTCCTCGACCTGCGCCAGCGTCACTCCGCTCGGGGAATCGCCCCGGTACGCCCGTGCCTCGGACGGAGTCCAAGGATGCACCCGCGACGCGAGCACGGCCCGGCCGACGAACTCCCGTTCGGGTGCGCCCAGATAGATGAGGATCAGGTCGCCGGGAGCCAGCGCGTCGCGGTGTGGCTGGTCGACGTCGATACCCCACACGCCGGCCCTCAGCAACCCTGTTACGTGCTCGCGCATGGCTAGCCCGTTCGATGCGCTGCTCGACACGGAATTGAACAAATAGTGTCCCACTCTCGGAGAGTAACCCTGAGGAGCGACGTCAGACGCGAGGTTTCTCCTCGGCGTCGACTGGCGGCCGAGTGACGCCCCCGCGGCAGGAGCGGTGGTCGGGTTGGCCCGGCTGAGCAGATCCCTTGTCGGGTCGCACGACGTCATTCGCAGCGAGCTGTAGAGCGCTCCATCCGTATGACGTTCCAGGCATTCGGACCCACCCGCCGGGGTCATCCGCCACTAGGATGATCCGCCAGGAGCGCAGATCACGACCGCCAGTGCGGGGTCGTCCAACATCCTGGAGCCCGAATGAGCGATGAGGGCCGGAAGCCGGGGGAGGCTGCGGCGAACGTGCTCGCCGGGGCGAGCGCTGTCGATGCCCTCGTCGCTGCCCTCCGGGCGGGGTACACCCGCGTGCGGGCCACCGATCTGGTGGCCGAGATGGCCGCCGGTGCCCTGGTGATCGATACCCGGCCCTCCGAGCAGCGCAGCCGCGACGGCGATCTGCCCGGTGCGCTGGTCGTGGATCGCAACGTCCTCGAGTGGCGGCTCGACCCCACGTCCCCCCATCGGCTGCCACAGGTCACCCGCGAGAGCCGCGTCATCGTCGTGTGCAACGAGGGGTACAGCTCCACCCTCGCCGCCGCGTCGCTTCAGCGTGTGGGCCTCGCCGGGGCGACGGACCTCGAAGGTGGCTACCAGGCCCTGCTCGCAGCCGGTGTGCTGTCCCCGGGCGAGTGAGGGCGGCGCCCGCTTCACCCGTGGTGGCTGGTCCACCCGACGACACCCGGTCGCCGGCATGTCATCGAGGTCCTCCTGACACTCCGCTAGCGCTCGGGGGTGCCGTCGAACGGGACCTCGGGCTGCCACGACTCGACGGGCTGGTGGGCTGCGGCGTGGATAGCGTCGGCCACCTTGGCCGGGGTGAAGCGACCTTCGCGGCCGAGCGTGCCGCGCACCGTGACCGACACTGCCCGGATGTCGTCAGGGGAGAGCGTGCGGTCGATGCTGAGCACGAGGTTGCGCAGGCCCGCCTTCTGTACGCCCAGCGACGCGGCCTCGTGCCACGGCTGGTCTGCCGCCATGCTTCCGGTCACGGTCACCCGGCCGCCGGCGCCCAGGAACGGGCGCGCGGCCTGCACGGCCGTGAGCAGGGCGCCGATCCCGAGCGCGACGTCCTCGAGCAGCTCGTCCACGGTGAGGGCGAGCGGGTCCTTGTGGCGGAAGGCACTGGGGTTGAAGTGCAGCACGTCGATGCGGCCGAAGCGCTCGCCGTACGACGTCACGGCCCGGGTCAGCGCCTCGGCGTCGGTCACATCGAGGGCGTCCCACACGGCGGTGATGCCCGCCGACTCGAGGCTCTCGGTGAGCTCGGCGAGCTCGGTGGCACTGCGGGAGACCAGCGCGACGTCGTACCCGTCGGCGCCGAAGCGCTGCGCGAGGTGACCTCCCACACCGGGACCGGCACCGATCACCACGAGAACCGGGTTGCTCATCGACGCCACCGTTCTGCCGCTGGGGGTTGAGCCAGCCAGGGTAGCGCCGGAAGCCGAGCATCGACGAGCAGGGCTCGATCAGCCCTCCTTAGTTGGGGTTGGCATCCGACGGAAGAGCAGCCATGAGGTCGTCAACGGAGAGGCCCAGAGTCTCGGCTGCCGCCTCGAAGTCTGGTGGTGGGCCACCGAGCGCGGACTCAAGCTCGGCGACCGGGACGCCGAGCGTCTCCGCCGCATCCGCGAGATCGGGCGCGGCAGCATCAGGAGCAGCACCCTCGGGTGCCGCAGGCGGGTATCCGGGGCTGGCCTGTGCCTCTGCGATGAGGCGACTGGGAGGATCGTGTGATCTCCCAACGATCTCACCCCATTCAGCGCTCCGCTCGGCGTCACATCAGGTTGGGTCGATCCGGGTCTCGTCGCTGAGGCGGCACCGAGGGTGCCGACTCAGCTTCCTCGGGCAACACCAGCGCCCAGTGCAGGCGCAGCCCGCCATCCGGGCCCGGGTCCAGGGCGAGCCGTACATCCCCGGAGGCTGCGTCGTGATGGTCGGCCTCGCTCGGCAGATGACCGGATCCGCACAAGCACGCAGGTGAGCATTCGGGATCGGTCAACCACACGTTCAGCAGTGAGCCGAGCCGAGCCGCGCGGATCGTTGCCGGTCGGCCGTCGTGTCCGGCACCATGCTGCAGCAGAGCATCGATCATGCGGGCTAGGGCGGCTGCAGCGTCGGTCGCCACCTCGTCGAGTTCGCCGTCGAACTGACAAGCCAACCGCGTGTGCGTGGCGCCCGTCATGGGGTCACCCCATGGGCGCTACCCACGCGACTCTCGTTTGAGATGCGGGGTTCGGCGTCCTGGTCCCGATCTCCCGCGTGCGCAGTGAGGAGGTGGTCGGCTACCTCGCGCAGGGTCGCGAACTGGGTGACGCCGTCGCTCCCTCGCACCCGGTAGCCGTGGACGTCATCGTGGCCTGGGTCGTCCGGTGAGGGCATCGGCATCTCGATGGTGGTGCCGTCGGGCAGCGTCATCACGAGTAGCCAGTTCATGCGTGGCTCGCTTCGGCTGCCGACCGGCGGGGGTTCCTGCCGCTCGCTGAGGGGCTCGCACCGGTGACGTGGCACAAGCACAAGCCGTGCCCGGTGGAGGGTAGGGGTGGGCTGTTGACTGGATAGTCCGAGCGCATATCCGACTCCGGTTCATCACACGGAGCAGTGCCGGCGCACCTCGACTTCATGCAGCGTGACTTCATGCATCGTGGTTCCGCCGCAGGCGCCTATCCACACCTAAGCGCCACACTAGCTCGCCCTACTCCGGCCACCAAGGACCCAGCCGAGAAACGGCGCCGGAATCAACGGGGTCGGTCGTGCAGTAGGAATTCTCCAAGCCCGTGCTGGCCGGCTGCTAGCGCCGTTGGGTGAGGGGCCGAGGGGACTCGCGTCGGCGACATCCTGCCGCCCAACCGCCGCGGGGGCCGGCACCTACCGGGATCGGGTGTGCCTGCCATGAGTGCCCGCGGGGGTTCGACCGCCCGCCGACTGGCACCGCTTCCCCCTTCGCCGCGGTAGCGCCGAGGCGGCTCAGGATGCGCGGCCTCCGGGTGAGCAAGGAGACGGTCACAGCGTGACGACTGCCGACCCCGTGATGCGGTCGGCGGCCAGGTCCACCAACGCCCGCGCCACCGAGTCGAAGGCATACGGGGTCACCCGGATGTCGAGCGGGAGGTGAGCCGCCAGGCGGAACAACTCCGCGCCGTCGGCTCGTGTGTTGGCGGTGACGGTGCGCAACGTCCGCTCCTGGAACAGGTGCCGGTCGTAGTCGAGTGCGGGGATCGTCGACATGTGAATCCCGGCCAGGGCAAGCGTGCCGCCGCGGCCCAGGGCGGCCAGTGCTGTGGGCACGAGTTCCCCGGCGGGGGCGAAGACGATGGCGGAGTCGAGCGGGACCGGGGGAGCCTCGTCGGATTCGCCTACCCAGGCGGCGCCCAGGCTGCGGGCGAGTTCCCGAGCCTCCGGGCTGCGGGTCATCACGTGCAGCTCCGCTCCCTGGGCGAGAGCGATCTGCGCGGTGACGTGCGCGCTCGACCCGAAGCCGTAGATACCCAGTCGTCCACCTGGAGGGAGTTCCGCGCGCCGGAGTGATCGGTAGCCGATGATGCCCGCGCACAACAGCGGCGCAAGGAGCTGGTCCGAGACGTCCTCAGGCAGGGGATAGGCGAAGCCCGCAGGCACCGTGGCGTATTCGGCGAACCCTCCGTCGGTGTCCCAGCCGGTGTAGTGCGAAGAGGGACACAGGTTCTCCGCGCCGGACCGGCACCAGCGGCACTCGCCACACGTGCGCCGAAGCCAGGCGATACCGGCGCGCTGCCCGACCTCGAGCCCGGTGACGGCCTCGCCTCTGGCCGCGACGCGCCCCACGACCTGATGACCTGGAATGACGCCGGGGCGTCGAGGGGCGAGGTCGCCTTCGGACAGATGCAGGTCGGTGCGGCAGACACCGCAGGCGGTCACCCGCACCAGCACTTCGTCCGGCTTCGGCTGCGGGACCGCCCGGGTGACCCGCACCAGGGGGCCTCCGTTGATCGGGCCGGGCCTGTCCACGGCCCATGCGGACATCGTGACCGGGATCGTGGTGGACTCCATCTCATCTCCTTCGACGCACCCAGCGTCACAGCTGGCAGTGCTTTCCAGCAGGGCCGAAGGTCAGCTCCGCGGCTGCTTTCGGTCCTCGCAGGGGGCCGGCCGAGCGCATCGCCTGCCGCCCGGGCCCCTCGCCCCGATCCTGCGGGACTTTGGACCCTCACCAACGCGCCCGCGTCGGGTAGATGCTGGCCGTAGGCACACACGAGGAGGCGCCCGTGATGTCGGCACGACGCCATGGCCCTAGGAATCGTGCGGGCGACCGCTCGTACGTTGATCGGGCCGGGTACGCCAACGACCCGTCGCCGAGGCGGGTTCCCTGAAGCGCGAGCGGCCGGTTGGTGCCGACTTTCGCGGCTCTACCGCGACGGACATCGAGTTGTCCGCAACCGTCGGAGCGGCGGCCGTCGCTCCCCACTCAAGGAGGGTCTCATGCACGCACAGCCAGGCGACCGCATCGTCGTTCGCAACCGCATCATCGGCGGTCCCGTCCGCGACGCAGAGGTGCTAGAAGTCGAGCACGCGGACGGCTCGCCGCCCTATCGGGTTCGCTGGTCGGACAATGGTCACGAGGGCCTGTTCTTCCCAGGGACCGGACGCCTACGTCGACCACGTCGGGCCCGAGGTTCCACCGGAAGGTGACCTCGCCTGGCGTGCCGACTAGAAACCGCGAATGACATGGCGATCTCGGATGCCGCTCACGCACTGGGCAGCCTGAGGGCGTCCGCCTTGTCCCGAACGATCCGCACGAAGTTGGACAGCCCAGCCATGAAGGTGCTCGGCGTGGTTCTGGTGCTCGTCCTTCTAGGAATGGTGACGGGCCAGATCGTCGGCCACCTCTTGGCGACCGGCATCGAAAGTCTGCTGGGCGTCGTCGATGCCAACCCCTAAGGGTGAGATCGCTAGTCCACTAGCGGTCACCTCGACCGGATCATTCTCGGATTCGTATTCGGATGCGGCGACCAGGATGCGCACCGACATCGCCTGCGACTCGTCCATCGGCGTCCATCGACATTCGACCCACGCGCCGGGCGTGCCGACGGTCGGTGTGGAGGAGGAACTGATCCTTCTCGACAGGACGAGCGGGGTGGTCGTACCGGTCGCAGCTGACGTCATTCGCGAGTGTCGGACCCCGGCGCATGTCGTCGCCGAGTCGATGCGGTTCATGGTGGAGACGCGGACGCCGGTGTGCAACGCACTCGCCGAAGTCCATGAAGGGCTGACGGCCATGCGTCGCCTGGTCGGGGAGGTCGCGAATAGGCACGGCGTCCTCACGATCGCGTCAGGACTTCCTCCGTTCGGGATGCCCGACCCGCCCCAAGTGACCGACGACCCCCGCTACCACGAGCTTGCGCGTAGGTTTCCGTTGGCCATGCGCATCAACGGGATCAGCGGGTGCCATGTCCACGTCGGCGTTGCCACCAGGCAGGTCGGTGTCGAGGCCTTACAGCGGCTCCGACCCTGGTTGCCTCCGCTCATCGCGCTGACGGCGAACTCACCCATCTGGGACGGCGAGGACACCGACTGGGCGAGCCGACGTTTCCTGCTCGCGTCGCGGTGGCCGACGTTCATGCCTGCACCACCGGCGCGCTCGATCGAGGAGTACGACCACGTGGTCGATCAGGCCATCGCATTCGACAGAGCGCTCGACAGTCGCAGCGTGTACTTCTTCGCTCGCCTCTCGCCCAGGTACCCGACGATTGAGGTCCGAGCCGCCGACATGTGCTCGACCGTCGACGAGGCGGTGGCGTACGCGGGTCTCGTGCGTGCGCTGGTGAGCACTGCAGTCGACGAGGCCGTCATCGGTCGACCTCCGGTCCCCGTCCAGCAGGCGCTGCTTCGGCGGTCCTGTCGGTCCGCTGCCCGGGCCGGCCCCTTCGGAGCGATCATCGATCCGCGGACGGGCAGTGACGTCCCCACCTGGGAACTGATCGATGCGCTGGTCGCCCGAGTGCAACCGAGGTTGAGCGCACACGGCGACGAAGCCTGGGTGCTCCCCGTCATCGACCGCATTCGCGGCGGCGGTGGCGGAGCCGCGAGACAGCGTCGCCTCTTTCATCTCTCCCGTTCGCCGGGTGCCTTCGCCGCGGCCCTTGCCGCGGGCACCGCGACTCGCCGTCCACCAATGGGCGAAGGGCCCTTGTGAGTATGAGTCACAGGGGCCCTTCTGTGATCGGTACCGGTGACGCTCCCGATCGACGACTCTTGTTCTGGGTCCCGGCGGCCTCGTCACCCTGCTGCCGCGAAGGGTTGCCCCTCCGTGTGGACCTCCGCTTCGGAGTCATCCCGTTCCCCCTTGCGGGGGTTCGTGAGAACAGTTCTACGCCCGTCCCGGGGCCGGCACAAGGGACTTTGGTCCCTGGTTTTCCCGAGGATCGGCGTGGGCGTCCCCAGGCCGGGCGTGGCCCGCGAACCCGCCGGCTCGTCGCCGCAGCTACGCGTCCTCGTCCAGGTCCGCAACCAAGGCCAGGCCGATCCGCCGCAGCTGGTCGACCTGGACCCGGTCGAGGCGATCGAAGACGAGCCTGCGCACCTCGGCGACGTGGCCGGGGGCGATCTCGTCCAGCTTGGCCTGCCCCTCATCGGTGAGGGTCGCGTAGTGGATTCGACGGTCTTCCGTGCACGGGCGGCGCCGTACCCAGCCGCGCTTCTCCAAGGCCGCGATGGCGTTGGTCAACCGGGACGGGCTGGTGCAGGTGAGGCGGGCCAGTTCGCCCATGCTGAGAGTCGCCTCGGGTTGAGACGAAAGCGTGGTCAGCATCGAGTAGTAGGTGTGACTGATGCCGACCTCGTTGCGAAGCTGGCGGTCGAGCGCTTGGGGGAGAGCGTGGGTCAGCCGGATCAGGGGCAGCCAGGTCGCCATCTCGAGGTCGTCGAGCCACGGTGGCTCCGCTTCACGGGGAGTTGCCGGCTTCCGGGGGGTCGTCATCGGGATGTCCATCAGGCTGCCTGGAACGACCGCTTCGACAGACCCATCATGTAGCCGTCGATGACGTTGTCGACGCCGGCTGTGGGGTCGGTTGCCGCGCCGAGGGTGACGAAGATCGGAACGAAGTGCTCGACCGTGGGATGCGCGTAGTTGAGTCCGGGCGCCCGCGTGCGGTAGGCCTCGACCTCCCCGACGTCTCCGCGCCCGAGGGCGTCAGCGACCCAGGTGTCGAAGTCGGCCGACCAGCCGGGGACGTGGTCGGGTCGCGAGAAGTCGACGTACCGCAAGCCGTGGGTCATGAATCCTGACCCGATCACCAGCACACCGTGCTCGCGCAGCGCCCGCAGCCGGGAGCCGATGTCGAGAAGCCTGGTGGTGTCGGACGTCGTGGGCAGGCTGAGTTGCAGGACGGGGATGTCGGCCTCGGGGTACATCGCCTTGAGCGGCACCCACGCGCCGTGGTCGAGGCCGCGGGAGCGGTGCTCGTGGATGGCGTCACCGTCGGGCATCACGGCCGCGAGCAGTCGGGCCAGATCGCTCGACTCAGGAGTGTCGTAGCGCATGGAGTAGAACAGCGGATCGAAGCCGCCGAAGTCGTAGACGAGCTCGGTGGGCTGGGTGCTGGTGATGCCGAGGGCGTCGGACTCCCAGTGGGCGCTGACGATCAGGACAGCCTTGGGTCGGGGCATCGAGCGAGCCCAGTCGTGGAGCTGACGCATCCAACCGGCGTCGGTGAGCAGGGGCGGAGCGCCATGGCTGATGTACAGCGAGGGCAGCGGCCCGTCGTCCGGCGTCCAGAGTGGGTGTCGCTCCGGCTGCTGCCACGGCGGCGACGTGGCGCAGGTGGCCGGCAAAGGGATGGTTCACCGGCAGCAGCGCGTCAGCCGCAATGGTCGTGGTGCTCGCCGTCGAGTTCGTCATGTCAGGTCCAGGGTGTGGGCGGTGTGGTCGCGCTTGGCGACGAGGTAGCGGGCGTTGGCCTCGGAGAGGTGCACGCCGGTGGGGACGCGCTCGGTCACGGTCACGCCGTAGGCGTCGAGTTGGACGGCTTTGTCGGGGTTGTTGGACAGGAGGCGGATGCTGTCGGCACCGACGGCGCGGAGCATCTGTGCGGCCGCGCGGTAGTCGCGCTCGTCCTCGCCGCGGCCAAGAGCGACGTTGGCCTGATAGGTGTCGAGCCCGGAGTCCTGCAGCGAGTAGGCGTCGAGCTTCTCGTAGAGACCGATGCCGCGACCTTCCTGGCGCAGGTACACCAGGAAGCCGCCGGTCTGCGCGATTTCTCGACCGCCTCGCGCAACTGCGGGCCGCAGTCGCACCGCTGGGAGCCGAACACATCGCCGGTCAGGCACTCCGAGTGCGGGCGGACGAGCGGGGCCGGCCCTCCGTCCGACGCCCGAGCCACGGCACCCTCCCAGTCGCCGAGACCGAGCAGGAGGTGCTCCTTGCCATCAACCAGCGCGTAGAAGGTGAACACATCGGCGGAGGTGGCGTAGCCGTCGGCGAACTCCAGCGGGACCCGGACGCGGGTGCGGACCGGGGCGGGGGCGAGGTCACCCAACGCGCGGACGCCGACGTGGTCGGTCAGCCCGGTAATCGCGGTGTCCGAGACAAGACAGTCGATCGTCACGATGTGCTCCCAAATGATCAATATTTCAAGGTTGAAATGATCGTAGGCCAGGAAAGTTGAATCGTCAAGTGACAGACTGGGCGGCGACCGTCAGACAGCGACCGTCATCCAGCATTCGCCAGCCGTCAGGCGAGTCCGCGCAGGACCGCGCGGACGAATGGAAGGAACCCCTTGGGCCCCGACGCGCGATCCTTGAGGTGGACGCTCGTGGTCTCGGAGACCTCATACACGTGCTGCACCATGGCGAGCCGGTCCGCGATCGGTAGGCCGCCGCCGATGATCACCACGTCGATCCGCTCTCGCCCCATGACCTCCCGGACGTCGTCGAGGCTGGTTCCGGCGTGGAGGCTGACCTTCAGGGGGGCGACGACCGCCGCCGCCGCGATCAGGTCGATGTGGGTCCGGCCGAGCAACAGGACATTCGTCGTCATGGCGCCTCCTCTGCGCGTCCTCCCATCGTGGCACGAGCCGGCGGGTGAACGATGCGAGCGGCATGCACCCGGGCGTGAGCGATGGCCGGGGGAGTGGAATCGAAGAGGTGTCGTTCATGGGCGAGCTGGCGGTAGACGCCGAGCTCTCTCAACACCCGTTCGTGGTGGACTTGGATTCCCGATAGCAGGACGGTGACGCCGCGGCCTTCGAGGCGGGTGATCGTATCGGCCAGGAGGTGCGCCCCGGTGGCATCGATCGTGGTGACCCGGGACATTCGCAGGATCACTACGCGGACGTTGCTGACCTGGGAGAGCTCGAGGAGGAAGTCGTGAGCAGCGGCGAAGAACAGCGGGCCGTCGATGCGATACGCGACGATGTGCTCGTCGAGTAGGGACTGTTCCTCGTCGGTGTGGTCGCCCGCGTCGAGGGCGATCTCATCCAACCGAGCGGTCTTGGCGGTCTGGCGCAGGGCGACGAACCCGGCGACTACCAGACCGAGAATGACGGCCGTGACCAGGTCGAACAGCACGGTGGCTGCGGCGGTGATGGCCAGCACTGCCGCGTCGCCTCGCGTGGACCGAAGCAGGGCGGCCAGGCTGGACACTCGCACCATGTGGACGGCGGTGGCGATCAGGACGCCCGCCAAGGCGGCGAGCGGGATCTCGGAAACCCAGCGGGCGGCCACCAATACGACGAGCAGAAGGAACACCGCGTGTGTCAGCGCGGCCAGCCGGGAGGTTGCGCCCGCGCGGACATTGACCGCCGTGCGCGCGATCGCCGCGGTGGCCGGAATGCCGCCGAACAGCGGGGCGCCCAGGTTCGCCAGTCCCTGGCCCACGAGCTCACGGTTGGAGTCGTGCCGCTGGCCGACGCTCATCGCGTCGGCCACGGTGGCCGAGAGCAGGCTCTCCAGAGCGGCCAGGGCCGCGACCGCGACCGCGGGCAGGATCAGGGCGTCCAGATCGGCGAGCGCGATGCTGGGCAGCGCGGGGGCAGGGAGGCCGGTGGGGATCTGACTGATCGGCGCCGCCCCGACATCGAGAAGCGAGTTCGCCAACGTTGCAGCGACCACGGCGATCAAGGACCAGGGCAGACTGGGTCGGACTCGGCCGAGGATCAAGATGCCGGCCGTCGTTGCCAGGGCCATGCCGGCAGGAGCCCACACCGGATGTGCGATCCAGGTGGCGACGGCGTCCCAGGCCAGGACCAGCACCTTCTCGGCGTGGACCTCGACACCAAGCGCCGCCGGGAACTGCTGCAACGCGATGATCGCGGCGATCCCCAGCGTGAATCCCTCGACCACGGGTACTGGCACGTAGCGGATGAAGCGGCCGGCCCCCGCATAGCCAAGGCCGATCAGGATGACGCCCGCGAGTAGACCCACGACCAGCACGCCGTCGCGGCCGTACATCGCGATGATCGGCACCAGGACCACGGTCATCGCACCGGTGGGTCCGGTGACCTGGAGCCGGCTGCCGCCGAAGATCGCGGCCAGAGCGCCTGCGACGATCGCGGTGATCAACCCGGCGCCGGCCCCCATACCCGAACTGACTCCGAAGCCGAGCGCCAACGGCAGGGCGACCAGGCCCACCATCAGACCCGCCGTGAGATCGCGACCGGGCCGGGCGGGTGTCCAGTCACTGCGCCGCGGGAGGAGGGTGGCCGTGCGTGACCAGGTCGAGCGGAGGAACGGTGCCACTGCGCCCGAGGTCTTTGCGCCCGAGGTCATGACCTGCGCAGCGTCGGCTGTGCGGACTCGGCGTCTGCCTCGACGTGGATCAGCCCCGACAGGATGTGACGCGCTGCGAGCAGCAGGTCGCGGACCTCCGGAGCGCTGACCGAATAGGTCACTTCACCCCCGTGCCGATGGGAGACCACCAGCTGGGTACGGCGGAGCACGGCCAACTGTTGGGAGAGGTTGCTGGGCTCGATGGTGATCTTCTCCAGCAGCTCGTGCACGGCGTGGTCACGCTCGGACAGCAGTTCGAGGATCCGGATCCGCGCCGGATGCCCGAGCGTCTTGAAGAATTCAGCCTTCGCCTCATACAGCGGAACGCTCACGATCCACCCCCTCTCGCTGGCTCTCCCGTTGCCGACCTCTCCCGCTCGACGCAATGTGAACAATACATCACTTGAACATGTCTTCAATCAGGGGGTCCCGGCGACCCACTCCGATTCGTCTGTGTCGCGCGAGCCTGAAACAACCCGTGAAGTCGCAGACGAATCGGAGTTTCCCGGTGACAACGAGACCGACAACGACAGCGACTTCTGAGGCGAACGCCAAGTTTCCCTAAACCGGGATACGGCCCGCTTTACAGACGTAGAGTTGGCGTCAAGACGGACCTGACTTGGGCGGCGGGGGCGCCTCCGAGACACAAGTAGTGGGGCACACCATGACGTATGACGAACGCGCGCGCCTGCAGGCGCTGAGGGACCTGCGCATCCTTGACACCGTCGAGGAGGAGCGGTTCGACCGGGTTGTCCGGCTGGCACAAGGGCTCTTCGACGTCCCGATCGTCGCTGTCTCGCTGATCGACTCCGACCGGCAGTGGTTCAAGTCCAGCGTCGGGGTTGCGAATCGGGAGATGCCTCGCTCCGCCTTCTGCGACGAAGCAATCCGCGATATCGGACCACTGGTGGTCCCCGATGCCGTCCTGGACGAGCGCTTCCGGCAGACCCCGTCGGTCACTGGCGACACCGGCGTCCGCTTCTATGCGGGGCACCCCATCCAGGCACCTGGCGGCCAGCCCGTCGGCACCCTCTGCATGATCGATACCAAGCCCCGGGACCTCAACTCCGACGAGCTCGCGCTGCTCAGGGACCTCGCCGGCTGGGTCCAGCAGGAGATGGCCATGGACGAGGAGTTGTTGCGCGCGCGTGAGGTGCAAAGCGCACTGCTCCCGCGGCACACCCCGAACGTCCCGGGATACGACATTGCCGGCCTCTGCGTGCCGAGCCGTGAACTCGGCGGAGACTTCTTCGACTGGTTCTGGGTCAACGGCCAGTTCCAGGTGACCCTCGCGGACGTGATGGGCAAGGGCATTTCCGCTGCGATCATCGCCGCCTCGGTTCGCGCGGTGCTGCGTGGGGCTTCCCGCTTCAACGACCTGGAGACCGCCCTCAACCGGAGCGCCGAAGCTCTCCAGGCGGACTTCGACGAAACCGACTCGTTCGTCACGCTCTTCACGGGGCGCTTCGACCCCGAGTCCGGTGAACTCACCTATATCGACACCGGACACGGCCTGGCCGCCGTCATCGACACGTGGGGGCAGGCCCGCTGGCTCGAGTCCGAGGGTCTGCCGCTGGGGGTCGTCAACGGCGACAAGTGGGTCGCGAACCGGATCACGCTCAACCCGGGGGACACCTTGATCGCGGTCAGTGACGGGCTCCTCGACCTGTTCGAGAGCCGGGAAGCCGGTCTCGAGGCGGCCATCGAGGCCACGTTGACCAGCACCAGCGCCCAGGACATCGTTGACGAAGCGACGGAATACGCCAGTAGCCAGATCAGCCTCGACGACGCCACCATCCTCGTGGTGAAGAGAAACGCCGTCGAATGAAACTCCTGCTGGTGCGGCTGTTGGTCGTCCTCACCCTGTTCACCGGCACGATCTACGTCTCGTGGCGGTGGGTCTTCTCGGTCAACTGGGAGTACTGGTGGATCGCCGTCCCGCTGGTGCTTGCCGAGACCTATGCACTGATCGACGCCTACCTGTTCGGCTTGACCATGTGGCGGATGAAGCAGAGGGATGCTCCACCGGCACCGCCGGCCGATGCCACGGTCGACGTCTTGATCACCACCTACAACGAGCCGGTGGAACTGGTCGTCACGACGGTTGCGGCTTCCAAGCGGATCCGACACCCGCACACCACGTGGATCCTCGATGACGGGGACCGACCCGAGATGCGCGAGGTTGCGGAGCGCATGGGGGTGGGCTACCTGACCCGCACCGATGACTGGGTCGACCGCCCCCGCCACGCCAAGGCCGGCAACCTCAACAACGCATTGTTCGCTACCCACGGCGAGTTCGTGCTGATCCTCGACGCCGATCAGGTTCCTCACGAGCTGATCCTCGACCACACGCTCGGGTATTTCGAGGACCCCAAGGTGGCCCTGGTACAGACGCCGCAGTGGTTCGACAACGTCTCCGACTCCGACCCATTGGGCAGTCAGGCGCCGTTGTTCTACGGGCCGATCCAGCAGGGCAAGGACGGCTGGAACTCCGCCTTCTTCTGCGGGTCCAACGCGGTGCTGCGTCGCGAGGCGCTCATGCAACTCGGCGTGGTCGGCTACGTTCGCGACGTCGAAGCCGCGGTCAAGGAAGCGTTGCGCACCTCCTCCGGCATGCTGGCTCGCAGCACCCGCTCCGCCGCCAAACAAGGGCCGGCCGCCGTTGCCGCGATCGGACAGGTCCGCGCCGCCGTGTCGTCCGCGCTCGACGGGCTTGCGCAGGGGGAGCCGGTCTCCGACGTGACCTATCGGTTCCAACGGGCAGTGGACGCCGCTGCTCGAGGCTTGGTCGATGACGACATGCGAGCCATCCAGGCCGATCTGGCCGCCATCGAGCAACTCCCGATCCAGGTCGACGACGAGCTGGGGTTGGTGGTGATCGATGACGCCGCCCTGAACCGGCTCGCCCGCAGAGACTGGTCGCCGCTCGGCGCCGTCGAATCGGTCCGGACCCTGATGCGCGCGGTCGACGTCGATCGCGCCGACGAGGCGCAACCCGTGATGCCGCTGGCCACCATCTCGGTCACCGAGGACATGGCGACCTGCATGCGGCTGCACGGTCTCGGTTGGCACTCCGTGTTCCACCACGAGGTCCTCGCCCGCGGGATGGCTCCAGAGGATCTGCGCACGATGCTGCAGCAGCGGCTGCGCTGGGCGCAGGGCACTCTGCAGGTGATGCTGCGCGAGAACCCGCTGGCCCAGAAGGGCCTGAGTCTCGGCCAGCGGCTCATGTACTTCGGGACCATGTGGAGCTACCTGTCCGGCTTCGCGGCGGTGGTGTTCATCGCGGCTCCGGTGCTCTACCTGTGCTTCGGAGTCCTGCCGGTGCACGCCTATGGGCTGGAGTTCCTGTCTTACTTCGTGCCTTACATGCTGCTCAACCAGCTGCTGTTCTTCGTCGTCGGATACGGCGTCAAGACCTGGCGTGGGCACCAATACTCCCTGGCTCTGTTCCCGCTATGGATCCGAGCCTGCGTCACGGCTGCCGCCAACGTCTACCTTCGGCGTCCGCTAGGGTTCGTGGTCACCCCGAAGACCCGGCAAAGCGGCGGCAGTTTTCCTTGGCGACTGATTCTCCCGCAACTGATCGCTACCGTTCTCCTGGTGCTCGCCTGCGTGATCGGGGTGATCCGGTTGTGGCTCGGAGACGCAACTAGCACCATCGGTACGTTTGTGAACGTTGCGTGGGTCGGCTACGACCTATTGATACTCAGTGTCATCTTCCAAGCGGCGACCTATCGCGCGCCCGAACGGACAGAGGAGTTTGCGTCCTGATGGAAATCGCCAAGACGGTGGTCGACGACTCGACCGCCGTGATCCGATGCGTCGGTCGACTGAACATGGTCGAGGCGCCGAGTGTGAAAGCGTTCATCGACAAGACGGTGAGCGATGGCTACTCGCGGCTGGTCATGGATCTCTCCGAGGTCAGCTTCGTTGACTCCTCTGGGCTCGGCTCGCTCATCGCAGGGCTCAAGCGGACCCGCCAGTCCGGTGGGGACCTGAGGATCGCCGCCCCGCAAGCGCAGATCAAGATGGTGCTCGGCCTGACCAACTTGGACCGCGTCCTGCGTGCCTACGACAGTGTCTCGGACGCCACCGATGGCTGGTGAGCGCGAGTACGTCATCGAGGCCCTCGCGGTGCCTGAAACGATCGGTGACCTCCACGAGTTGCTGGCCCTGGTCGGGCGTGAGAACTCGGACGTGGTGGACATGGATCTGATGATGTTCGAGACGGCCGTTATCGAGATCGCGGCCAACGTCGTCGAGCACGGACGACCCGAAGGCCAGGTGTTCTACACCTTCCGACTGGTGCTCCTCGATGACCGGATCGAGGCGTCCCTGTCCGATTCGGGCGACGAGCTCTATGACAAGCCGCTGATCGCCACGCTCCCAGATGAGATGGCCGAACGGGGCCGCGGGCTCGCGCTGGCGGAGGCCGTCCTCGACGAACTCGTCTACGAACGGCTTGGCGGCCGCAACACCTGGAAGATGGTCAAACTCCGAAGCTGACCCCGGCTGCTGATGGACGCGAGCGGGGGTGCTGCCGCGAGTGGGCATCGGGGTCTCGCCGAGGTGGTTCCCCGGGTGCGCGGCGCCTCAGCAGCGGGTCTAGTGTCGAAAGCGGTGCGATGCACCAGCCGTCGACGCGACGAGGAGGCCCACGGTGACCGACGAGCAGCCCAACCGCGATGTCACGCAGGACGTCGCACCGCTGAGTGCGCTCGGGTCGGGCCGGAGGAGAGCGGGGCCGGTGCGCACCCAGCGGCCGGTGTACGTCGACCTCCTGCCGCCGTGCAACCAGCGCTGCCCGGCGGGGGAGAACATCCAGGCCTGGCTCGCCGAGGCCAAGGCCGGGCGCTACGAGCAGGCGTGGCGACAGCTGACCGAGGACAACCCGTTTGCCGCCATCCACGGCCGTGTGTGCTACCACCCCTGCGAGGACGCCTGCAACCGAGCCGAGATGGACGGTGCGGTGTCGATCCACGCGGTCGAGCGATTCCTGGGTGACACCGCCATCGACCTTGACTGGTCCTTCGAGGTGCCGCAGGCGCACTCCGGGAAACGGGTGTTGGTCGTGGGCTCGGGCCCGAGCGGACTGTCGGCGGCCTACCACCTGGTGCGTCTGGGGCACGACGTCGTGATCCGCGACAACTCACCGCTGGCGGGCGGGATGATGCGCTACGGCATCCCCTCCTATCGGCTACCGCGTCGCATCCTCGATGCCGAGATCCGCCGGATCGCGGCGATGGGCGTCCAGTTCGAGCAGGACCACGTCGTCACCGACCTGCGGGCCGAGATGACCGAGGGCGGTTTCGACGCGGCGTTCGTCGCCGTCGGAGCGCACCTGTCCAAGCGGGTGGACATCCCGAACCAGGACGCCGGCCGGGTGCTCGACGCCGTGAGGTTCCTGCGGGAGGTCGAGTCGGGGGAGCAGACCGAGGTGGCCGGTCGGGTGGCGGTGTACGGGGGCGGCAACACCGCCATGGACGCCGCGCGCGTGGCGCGCCGGCTCGGCGCCGACGACACGGTGATCGTCTACCGGCGCACGCGCGACCAGATGCCCGCCCACCAAGAGGAGGCCACCGAGGCCGAGGATGAGGGCGTGCGCATCAATTGGCTGCGCACGATCGCATCGATGGACGAGCACGAGCTCACCGTGGAGATCCAGGAACTTGACGAGCATGGGAAGCCCCACGGCACCGGACGATACGAAAACCTTGCCGCGGACACTGTCATCCTCGCGCTCGGACAGGAGAGCGACACCCGCTTTCTGGCCGGTCTGCCCGGTGTGGAGTTCGACGACGATGTGGTTCAGGTCGACCCGCAGACGTTGATGACCGGCGCACCCGGTGTCTTCGCCGGGGGCGACGCCGTCCCTAGTGAGCGCACCGTCACCGTCGGCGTCGGGCACGGCAAGAGAGCGGCCCGCAGCATCGATGACTGGCTACGCGGCGGTGCGGGACCGGCCCGCCCCAAGCACGACGTAGCCACCCTCGACAAGCTGCACCTGTGGTACTTCGGCGACCACCTGCAGCGCCGGCAGGCCGCGCTCGACCCCGGGCTCCGGGTGCAGGCCTTCGACGAGGTGGTCTCCGGGCTGTCACCCGAGGAGGCGCGCTACGAGGCGGGCCGATGCTTGTCCTGCGGCAACTGCTTCGAGTGCGACGGCTGCCTGGGCTCCTGTCCCGAAGATGCGGTCATCAAGCTCGGCATCGGGCACCGCTACGCCTTCGACTACGACCTGTGTACCGGCTGCGGCACATGCGAGCGGCAGTGCCCGGTGCACGCGATCGAGATGGTTCCGGAGTTACCGGTTGGCGCCGGGGTGGCCGAGGGGACAGAGGAGAACCAGTGAAGGTTCGCCGCAGGACCATCGATGGCAACGAAGCGGCAGCCGATGTGGCCTATCGGCTCAACGAGCTGTGCGCGATCTACCCGATCACTCCCTCTTCCACCATGGCTGAGCTGGCCGACGAGTGGTCCAGCAACGGTCGGCCGAATGTGTGGGGCAGCGTCCCCACCGTCATCGAGATGCAGAGTGAGGGCGGCGCCGCGGGTGCGCTGCATGGAGCGCTGCAGGCCGGCGCCCTGGCGACGACCTTCACCGCCTCGCAGGGCCTTTTGTTGATGATCCCGAACATGTACAAGATCGCCGGCGAGCTGACCTCCTCGGTGATCCATGTCGCCGCCCGGTCGCTCGCCGCCCAAGGGCTGTCCATCTTTGGCGATCACCAGGACGTGATGGCGGTCCGACAGACCGGTTTCGCGCAGCTCTCCTCGGGCTCGGTGCAAGAGGCGCACGATTTCGCCCTGATCGCACAGGCGGCGACGCTGCGCGCGCGGGTGCCCTTCGTGCACTTCTTCGACGGTTTCCGCACCTCCCACGAGCTGAACACGATCGACATGCTGGATGACGACGTGCTGCGCGCCGTGGTTCCCACCGATCTCGTGCGTGCCCACCGCCGGCGCTCGCTCTCGCCCGAGCGGCCCGTGGTCCGAGGAACGGCGCAGAACCCCGACGTCTACTTCCAGGCCCGCGAGACGGTGAACCCGTTCTACATCGCGGTCCCGGGCCTGGTGCAGGCGGCGATGGACGAGGTTGCCGGGCACACCGGCCGGGCCTATCGCCTTGCCGAGTACGACGGTCACCCCGAGGCCGAGCGCGTGATCGTGATCATGGGCTCGGGCGGCCAGACCGTTGTCGAGACGGTGCGGCACCTCGTCGGCGCCGGCCAGCGGGTCGGGGTCGTCCGGCTCCGCCTCTATCGCCCCTTCCCGAACGAGGAGTTGCTCGCCGCGTTACCGCCGACGGCCCGTGCGATCGCCGTCCTGGACCGCACCAAGGAGCCGGGGGCGGGGGGAGATCCGCTCTTCCTCGACGTGGTGTCGGCCCTGACCGACGGCGTGGCTGCCGGCCGGCCGGACGGCATGCCCCGAGTAGTGGGTGGCCGCTACGGCCTGTCGTCGAAGGAGTTCACACCCGGGATGGTCGCGGGGGTGTACGCCGCGCTCGAGCGCCCAGAGCCGCCCGCGCGGTTCACCGTGGGGATCCACGACGACGTCAGCGGCACCTCGATCGACTACGACGCCGAGCTCGACATCGAGGACGACCAGACCCTGCACGCGGTTTTCTTCGGCCTCGGCTCGGACGGCACCGTGGGGGCCAACAAGAACACCATCAAGATCCTCGGCGCCGAGGAGTCCGTCTTCGCGCAGGCCTACTTCGTCTACGACTCCAAGAAGTCCGGCGCAACCACCGTCTCGCATCTGCGCTTCGGGCCGCACCCCATCCGGGCGCCCTACCTCGTCCGCCAGGCAGGCTTCGTCGGGTGCCATCAGCTGAACCTGCTCGAGAAGCTCGACGTGCTGGGCGTCGCCCGCCCCGGCGGCACATTGCTCCTCAATGCACCGCTGCCGCCGGAGCAGGTGTGGGACGCGCTGCCCGGCCCGATCCAGGAGCAGATCGTGGACAAGGGGCTGCGGCTCTTCGCGGTCGACGCCGGCCGGGTCGCCCGCGACGCCGGATTGCCCGGTCGCACCAACACCGTGCTGCAGACCTGCTTCTTCGCGATCTCGGGAGTGCTGCCGCGCGAGGAGGCGATCACCCAGGTCAAGGCGGCCATCCGCAAGACCTACGGCCGCCGAGGGCTCGAGGTCGTGGCCCGCAACGAGGCGGCGGTGGACGCCGCCATCGGCGAGCTGCACGAAATCACGGTGCCGGCGGCGGCGACGTCGAACCGACCGCTGCCGCTGGTCGTACCGGCGACGGCGCCGCCGTTCGTGCAGACGGTCACGGCAGCGATGATGGCCGGCCGCGGCGACGACCTGCCCGTCAGCGCGCTGCCCGTGGACGGCACCTGGCCGAGCGGTACCACGGCCTACGAGAAGCGGCGCATCTCCGACTGGGTGGCGCAGTGGGACCCGGAGTCCTGTATCCAGTGCGGCAACTGCGCCTTCGTCTGCCCGCACTCGGTGCTGCGCGCGAAGTTCTTCGACGCCGACCAACTGGTGGAGGCGCCGCCGGGCTTCCCCTCCGCCCCCCTGAATGCGGTCGGTCTGCCCGAGAGCCGCTACACGCTGCAGGTCTACACCGAGGACTGCACCGGCTGCCGGCTCTGTGTCGAGGCGTGCCCGATCACCGCCGTGCCCGGCACCGACATCAAGGCGATCAATCTCACCGATGACCCCGCGGTTCTCGAGGCCGGGGTCGAACAGGTGGCGTTCTTCGAGTCGATACCGATGAATCCGCGCAACCGAGTGGACCTCGGAACTGTTCGGGGCACTCAATTCCTGGAGCCGCTGTTCGAGTTCTCGGGCGCCTGTGCGGGGTGTGGTGAGACGCCCTACATCAAACTGCTCACACAGCTGTTCGGCGACCGGGCCACGGTGGCCAATGCCACGGGATGCTCCTCGATCTACGGCGGGAACCTGCCCACGACGCCGTGGTCGAAGAACGCGGACGGGCGTGGGCCGGCCTGGTCGAACTCGCTGTTCGAGGACAACGCGGAATTCGGGCTGGGCATGCGCCTAGCCGCGGACCTGCACGCTCGGCTGGCCCGACAGCGGGTCATCGAGCTGCGCGATCAGATCGGGGCCGATCTCGCCGACGCGATTCTGGGTGCCGAGCAGCTCCGCGAGTCACAACTGGGCGCTCAACACGAGCGAATCGCCGCTCTGCTGCTGCGCCTCGACGGGTTGGACTCCGGGCCGCATGCCGCCGCCGTGGCCGACCTGCGCAGCGTCGCCGACCACCTGCTGCGGCGCAGCGTGTGGATCGTCGGAGGCGACGGCTGGGCCTACGACATCGGATCGTCCGGGCTGGACCACGTGTTGGCCAGCGGGCGTGACGTCAACGTGCTGGTGCTGGACACCGAGGTCTATTCCAACACGGGCGGCCAGGCATCGAAAGCGACTCCGCTGGCGGCGGTCGCGAAGTTCGCCAGCGCCGGTAAGACGATGGCCAAGAAGGACATGGCCTTGCAGGCGATCGCCTACGGCAGCGTGTACGTCGCCAGGGTCGCGATGGGCTCGGATCCACAGCAGACGCTTGCGGGCCTTCCGCGAGGCCGAAGCATTCGACGGCCCGTCGCTGATCATCGCCTACAGCCACTGCATCGCCCACGGCATCGACATGAGCAAGGGCCTGGACCAGCAGAAGAAGGCGGTCACCTCCGGCCACTGGCCGCTCATGCGCTATGACCCGACCTTGCGAGCGCGGGGAGACAACCCCTTCATGCTGGACTCACCACGGCCGACGATTCCGCTGCGCGACTATATCTATGGCGAACTGCGCTACCGCTCGCTACGCAACGCCTCGCCGGACGAGGCCGAGCGCCTGTTGGGGTTGGCTCAGGATGCCGTCCATCAACGATGGGCGACCTACGAGGAGATGGCCACGCGCGGCGCCGCGGAGTTCGTGCCCGACGCCCGGCGCAAGGCCCCCACGAACGTCGGGAGGACGTCATGGACCTGACCACGCGCTACCTGGGGCTGGAGCTGCGCAGTCCGATCGTCGCGTCTGCGTCGCCGGTCTCGGTTTCTCTGGACGGCGTCCAGCGGGTGGCCGATGCCGGCGCCGGGGCGGTCGTTCTCTACTCGCTCTTCGAGGAGCAGGTGCGTGCCCAGGAGGTCGCGGACCTGTTGATCACCGAGGTGCACGAGGACTCCTTCGGTGAGGCCAGTGACTACTTCCCGGTCGCCCCCACGGTCGACCATGCCGGCGCCACGCCCTATCTGCGGCACCTGGAGCGGGCCGTCGCCGGCGTCGACATCCCCGTCATCGCCTCGCTCAACGGCAGCACGCCCGGTGGGTGGACGTCGATCGCGGCCTCGATGGAGTCGGCGGGGGCGGCGGCACTGGAGCTGAACATCTACGCAGTGCCGGGCGACCTCGGCCTGACTGGGTCGGAGGTCGAGCAGCGGCACCTCGAGATCCTTGCGGGCGTTCGACAGTCGGTGTCGATCCCGGTGGCGGTGAAGCTCAGCCCGTTCTTCAGCGCACCAGGTGCCGTCGCCACCGCGCTGGATCAGGCGGGCGCGGACGGACTCGTCCTCTTCAATCGGTTCCTCCAGCCCGACGTCGACACCGAGGCGATCCGGGTGGTGCCCGGCGTAACGCTCTCGTCGCCCGCCGAGGCACGGCTGCCTCGGACCTGGATCGCGATCCTGCGCGACCGGGTGCGAGGCTCGCTTGCCGCGACCACCGGCGTCGAGACGTCCGAGGACGTCGTCGCCTACCTGCTCGCCGGTGCCGACGTGGTCATGACGGCTTCCGCACTGCTGCGTCACGGGCCCTCGTACGTTGAGCAGCTCACCCTCGGGCTGGAGGCGTGGTTGGACCGGAAGGGCTATCAATCGGTGGGCGCGGCGCGAGGTGTGCTCGCCGTCCGCGACGGCGCTCACGCCGGCGCCGCTGCCCGGGCCGGGTACGTCAGGGCTCTCCAGGATGCACAGGGTGTGTACGGCTCGTTGGGCGCGTCGACGGTCGGGTCGGAGACGTCCCGGGCTTGACGATGAGGCTGGTCGTCAACCGGTTTTCGGCGCGGATCGAGGCGTAATATCCCGAGGGTGGCTCCACCACCGCCGCCGAATGGTGTCCGGCTGGCCGAACTCTTGGGCGTCCTGTCCCTGGGGGCCGACCTTGGCATGGGACAGCCGATGGAGCACGTGCTGCGGCAGTGCCTGATCGCTTTGCACCTGGCCAGGCGGGCCGGACTCGACGAGGCTGAGCAACTGGTCGTCTACTACACGTCGATGCTGGCCTGGGTCGGCTGCCATGTCGACGCCTATGAGCAGGCCAAATGGTTCGGCGACGATCTCTCACTGAAGTCCGACTCGCGGAGGGTCGACTTCACCGGACCGACCGCCCAACGGCTGTTCATGCTGCGCCACCTCGCCGCGTCGGAGCCCGTGCTCAAGCGCGTCGGCACAGGTGTCGATTTCGCCATCAACGGTGGGATCCGCCACGCCCATGCCATGATCCGAAACCACTGGCTGGCCGCCGACGAACTGGCGACGCGACTTGGCCTCGGCGCCCCGGTCCGTAACAGCGTCGAGCAGACCTTCGAGCGTTGGGACGGCCAGGGCGTGCCCCACGGCGTCAAAGGCGCCGACATCCTGACCACGTCGCAGCTGGTGAATCTCGCCGACGTCGTGGAGGTTTTTCAGCGAGTCGGCGGCATCGCTTCCGCGATCGAGGTGGCTCGACAGCGGAGCGGCACCCAGTTCGCGCCGGAGCTGGTGGAGTTGTTCATTCGGGAGGCGCCTGAACTGTTCGACGAACTGGCGACGTCGAACAGTTGGGACGCCGTCATGGCAGCGGAGCCGGGAGCGGGGGTCCGGCTCTCCGACGCAGAGTTCATCGCGGCTCTGGAGGCGATCGCGGACTTCGTCGACGTCAAGTCGCCCTACACGATCGGGCACTCCCGAGCGGTCGCGGATCTCGCGGAGGCGGCGGCCCGGCATCAGGGGCTCTCGGCGGCGCAGGCTCACACCGTTCGGCAGGCCGGTCTCGTCCACGACCTCGGGCGGCTCGGCGTTCCCAACACCATCTGGGACAAGCGAGGCGACCTCACAGCTGCAGAGGCCGAGCGAGTGCGGATGCATCCCTACCTGACGGAGCGGATGCTGGCCTTCTCGCCCGCGCTGGCACCGCTGGGGGCGATCGCGGTTCAGCACCACGAGCGCCTCGACGGCTCCGGCTATCCGCGCGGACTACTGGGGGATGCGTTGACGGCAGAGGGCGCGATCCTGGCCGCCGCCGACACCTACCGCGCCTGGCTCGAGCTGCGGCCGCATCGCCCCGCGGGGACAGTGGATGAGGTAGGCACGCGCCTTCGCGCCGAGGCGCGCGCCGGTCGGCTCGACGCCCGCGCAGTGGACGCGGTCCTGCGTGCCGCCGGCCACCAGGTCAGCACGCGCAGGGACTGGCCGGCAGGGCTTACTGCGCGCGAGGTACAGGTGCTCCAGTTGGTGGCCCGCGGCTTGTCGAACCGACAGATCGCAGACGAGCTGGTGATCTCGCGCAAGACGGTGGGGAACCACGTCGAACACATCTACAGCAAGCTCGGCGTCACCAACCGGGCGTTGGCGAGCCTCTACGCGTCCAGACACGGGCTGATCAGCGGCGTCGCGATCGACCCCTCCTGAGCTCCCGGCTGTTGTCGGACTTGTGCGCAAGAAGGGGGTCAATGCCCCATGCCCGAGAGCCGGGTTCTTCCTAACGTCGAACACGTGGTCCGATCCCGGATCCGTTCACCGAAAGGAAGATCTGATGACTGAATTGAAACAGCCCACCGAGGTTGACGTGGAAAAGCTGATGGCCTTCGTGTTTCGGTCGGTCGACGAGGTTGGCGCGACGCTGAACACGGGTCTGGTCGTGATGGGAGACAAGCTCGGCTACTACCGAGCCATGGCTGCGTCCGGGCCGACCACACCCCGTCGTCTCGCCGAGGACACCGGCACCACCGAGCCCTATGCACGCGAGTGGCTCAACGCCCAGGCGGCCGGCTCGATCGTCGACTACGACGCCAATTCGGGCGAATACACGCTTCCGCCCGAGCAGGTGGTCGCCTTCACCGACGAGTCCAGCCCGGCCTACCTTCCCGGTATCTTCCAGCTAGCGCTGGGGACCGTTCGCGACAGTTCGAAGGTCTTCGAGCTGGCTCCCCGCGGCACTGGCTTCGGCTGGGGCGACCACAACCACGACGTGCACGAGGGGTGCGAGCGGTTCTTCCGGCCCGGCTACAACGCTCACCTGGTCGCCGAGTGGCTGCCCGCGTTGGACGGCGTGGTGGCCAAGCTCGAGGCCGGGGCGCGGGTGGCTGACGTCGGCTGCGGCTACGGCGCCTCGACGATCATCATGGCCGAGGCGTTTCCGGAGTCGACGTTCATCGGCTACGACTACCACGCCGGCTCGATCGATGAGGCTCGCTCGCGAGCGGAGGCAGCAGGAGTCGGCGATCGGGTGCGGTTCGAGGTGGCATCGGCCGCGTCTTTCGGTGGCACCGACTACGACCTGGTCACGACGTTCGACGCTTTGCACGACATGGGCGACCCGGTCGGCGCGGCCCGCCATGTGCACCAGAGTCTCGCCGACGACGGCACGTGGATGATCGTCGAGCCGATGGCAGGCGACCAGGTGCAAGACAACCTCAATCCGGTCGGTCGCGTCTACTACGGCTTCTCGACACTGCTCTGCACCCCTGCCTCGCTGGCGCAGGAAGTCGGTTTGGCGTTGGGCACGCAAGCTGGCCCTGCTCGTCTCCGGGACGTGGTCACGCAGGGTGGCTTCACGCACTTCGCGCGGGTGGCCGAAACACCGTTCAACCAGGTCCTGGAGGTCAGACCGTGATGGCGATCTTGCCGCGCGCATGCCCGTCGGTCAGGTGAGCCATCGCCTTGGCGATGTCGGCGAGGGCGAAGGTGCGATCGAGAACAGGGCGAAGTTCGCCCCGATCGACGAGGTCGGTGAGGGCCTGGATGTCGACTCCATCCTCGCGGGAGACGATCATCATCAGTCGCTGGCCGACGAAGGGGGAGAGGGCGACCGCGCCGAGATTGCGCTCCATGCCGCCGAGCCAGCGGCCGCCCTCGCCGCCGACGATGACCAGGGTGCCGCGGGGAGCGAGGGCCCGCCGCAGCCGGGAGACAGGCAGTCTGCCGGCGATGTCGATGATCACGTCGTAACCGCCGCCGTCGCTGTCGATCTCCTTATGGGCATAGTCGATGATGTCGGTGGCGCCGAGGGAGCGGACCAAGTCGGCCTTGCCGGCGCTGCACACGCCGGTGACCGTGGCGCCGAAGGCGGCGGCGATCTGCACGGCATGCACCCCGACGCCGCCGGAGGCGCCGGTCACCAACACCCGTTGGCCGGCCGCGACACGGCCGCCGTCGCGGACGGCCTGCAGCGCCGTGAGCCCCGAGATCGGCAGGGTGGCGGCGTGGGCGAAATCCACGCCGGCTGGTTTGCGGGCCAGGCGCGTGGTGGGCACGACTGCGTACTCCGCGAACGAGCCGCGGGCCGTGCCGATCACCTCGTCGCCGGTGGCGTAGTCCGTGACACCCTCGCCGACCTGCTCGACGACTCCGGCCACGTCGCGCCCGACGATCGGCTGCCGAGGTGTCCGCAGCCCGAAGAAGGGGCGGACCAGCAGCGGGAGGCCGGTCATCAGGTGCCAGGTGCCGCGGTCGATGGCGGCGGCGCGGACCCGGATGAGCACCTCGCCCTTGCCGGGGGTCGGCATCGGGATGTCGACGAGCTCGAAGGTCTCGGTTCCGCCGTACCCGTGCTGGACGACTGCCTGCATGATGGTCTCCTCGCTGATTTCTTACGTCGTAAGTCTGTCGAACGAAGATAGTCTTACGTTGTAAGGTTCGTCAAGCGGTGGCAGAGAGAGGTTCAGGTCATGCCCATCAGGCGCGCATCGAAAGGATGCGTAGACAGGTTCTCGAACCCGTCCTCGGTGATGAGCACCTGGTCCTCGAGCTTGATCGAGAAATCTCCACCCTCCGGCGAGACCAGAGCTTCGACGCACAGGGTCATGCCGGGCTCCAGCACGTACTCGAATGCACCTTCGACCATCCTGTCGGGATAGGCCACGAAGGGCCACTCGTCGCACAGGCCCACGCCGTGCATCAGGCAGCCGTATTTCTGCTTCTGGTATTTCTCGGGGAGCACATGGGTGTTGCGGCTCAGCTCGGGGATCGACACACCCGGACGCAGCATCTCCATGTTCACCCTGATGTGCTCATAGGCGACCTGCATCGCCTCCACCATGTCGGGGCGGGGCGCGCGGTCGCCGATCCACACCGTGCGGCTCATGTCGCAGCAGATCCCGTAGGTGCCGACGAGATCGGTGTCATAGGCGAGGATCTCGTTGTTGCGCAGCCGGCGGGGGCCGCACTCCTGGAACCATGGATTGGTGCGCGGCCCGGTGGTGAGCAGGCGCGTCTCGATCCATTCACCGCCGCGTCGGATGTTGGCAGCGTGCAACTCGGCCCAGATCTCGGCCTCCGAGAGCCCCGGCACCGCGGCGGCTTCCATCTCTTGCATGGCCATCTCGCAGCCATGAACCGCACAGCGCATCGCGAGGATCTCGTCGGGGCCCTTGATGGCGCGGGTCTTCTCGGTGACTTCCTCCCCGGGGAGGACGAGGAAGCCGTGCGCTTCTAGTGCACGAAGCCCGTGCAGCATGGGCTTGTCGACGGCAAGGCGCAGATTGCCCCCGCCGTGTTCGCCGATCAGGTCGAGCACCTGGGTGCTGAACGCATCGGCGGCCACGTCGAGCTTGTCGCCCCGGTCGAAATAGAACAGGTCCGCGCCCGAACGCGCCTCGCGCACCAGCGGGTTGAAGGCGCTGAGGAAAGGGGCGTTCTTGTAGTCCCAGATCACCATGTAGCCATCGGCGCAGACCAGGACCGCGCGGAACGGGTTATGGGTGTTCCAGAGCTGCATGTTGGTGCTGTCGGTGGCGTAGCGGATGTTGAGCGGGTCGAACATCAAGAGCCCGCCGAGGTCACGCGCCACGATGCTCTGGGTCAGCCGTTGCCAGCGGAACTGGCGCATGGCGGCCAGGTTGGGCAAGGCCAAGCCCGCGGCCTCGAACTCCCGGAACGCCAGCAGAGTGGGTCCGATCTCGACCCGATCGGCGTCATTGGGGGTGCCATCGCCGAGAGTGCCGCCTCGGCTGGGGTCGATCTTGCGGGTGTCGCGGTAGTGCGGGTCCATGGGCGGGCGCTCTCTCGGTGGTCTGCTCTCGGCGGGTCGCTTGAATCGAGGGCGGTCTTCGCCGAAACCGTCATCAGGGTACGTCGTCGTGTGCACCTGCGGAGCGCCGAGGCGAGTTTGGCGAGGATCGCGATGCGGGTTATTGTGCAGCCGCACAATGGCGGTTTCGTGGGGGGCGATTCTGTTACCACCAAACGAGATTGATTTCCTCGGTTTCGGGGACGGGCGCCAGAATCTTTGCTTAGGGTTCTGGGTGTCGCCTCGGATCGAATCGCCAACCCGGAATTGAGTTCATGCAGTCACTGTCGAATGGCCCGACCACCTTCAGGCGAATGTTCGCCGCGATCGCTGCCCTCGCGACAGTCCTCACCGCTGTGGTGCTGCTGCCGAGTGTGCCGGCGTATGCCGCGGGTCCTCAGCTGACGCTGAGCAAGGGCGGCACCTCGACGGTGCTCGCGGGCGGGTCGGCGAGCTACTCCCTCACCGCCAGCAATCCCGCGCAGACCGGGGCCGTCCCGGAGTACAACGTCACATTCCGCGATGAACTCCCTGTCGGCGTCACCTACACGCCCGGCTCGACCTCGCCCGCCTCGCTCGGGGAGCCGACGATCATCGTCGATGCCACCGACGGGCACCAGACCCTGCTGTGGATCAACGTCTTCGACCTCCCAGTCGGCGCGTCCAACACCCTGAAGTTCGATGTGGCCGTCAACCAGACCGTCTATCCCGTCGGGTCCACGGCCGCCAACATCGGCAATGTCTACGCCAACACGAATCCCCGCACCCTGCCCAAGTTCGACGCAGCCGGAGACCCGATCGCGACGAGTTATACCGAAACCGCGTCGTCGGTGACCCAATCGACCTCGATCACGGCCATCACCATCTCCAAGGCGAATCCCGAGCCCGAATCAGAACTGTTGCGCGGGGTGCATGACCACGCCACGATCTATACCCTCACCGTTCGCAACAATGCGGTCGCGGCCACGAACGGCGTGACCGTGATCGACTATCTTCCTGCGGGGCTGGAGTTCCTCGGGTGCGGTAACGTCGACAACAGTGCGGCCGTCGAATATTCCGGCGCACCCCGCCTCGACGCGATTCCCGACATCGTCGCCGATTGCCCGGCTCCGGCGAGTGTCTCGACCGTGGTGGACCCCGCAGGCAAAGCACCCGGTGTCTATACCCGCGTGCAATGGAACCTAGGCAACCTGGCCTCGGGCGCCGTCGTCCCCATCAAATACGCCGCCGGCATTCCGCAGCGCGCCAACGCGGCGACCTTCCCGGCACCGACGCCGACTCCGGCAAGTCTGGGTCAGGCTGCGAACCTGAACAACAACACCGGCCCGTCCACCCGCGAACTCGGGAGCGAGACGGGCTTGCGAAACTACGCCGAGACCTCGGGCGTCTACACCGGTACGGTTGCTCCCGGCACCAGCACCTCGGTCAGTGACAGCACGACGATGACCGTCACCAGCGAGGACGTCGCGCTGCAGAAGAGCGTCTCGCCCTCGCAGTTCACGCCCGGCGGGGTGGCCACCTACACGCTGCTCGTGAGCCTCTCGGAGTATGTCGACGCGACCGGGATCGTGATCACCGATCACTTGCCTGACGGTCTCTGCCCGTTGAGCACCACCACGAACTATTCGCCCGGCGGCGCGGCCGAGTGTGCAGCCGGCGCAGGGTTCGCGCCCACCGGTGCCACCTTCACCAACGTGGACGCCAACGCGGACGGCACCTACGACATCACCTTCTCAGCGCTGGCCGGCTCCAAGAACGATACCCGCACCGTCACCTACCAGGCGCGAATGCGCACGGTGTACGGCAGCGGCGCGATGCTGCCCACGGTCTCGGGCGACGACTATGTGAACACCGCCAGGCTCGTCGGCACGACGACGCCCAACCCGAATGTCGGTTCGCCCGACACCGGCGCCCAGGGCATCACCGACGACTCGTCGGCCTCGCTGGCAACCGATGCTCCCACCCTGAGCAAGCTCATCCAGCCAGAGGTGACGCCCGTCGTCACGCCGTACACCTGCTCGAGTGCCGCAGCGGACTACATCGACCCCGCGGTCGACACCGCGGCCGACGTCACCTTCGATGAAGGCTCGCGGGTCTGCTTCCGACTCAGAATCAACTTCTCGTCGGCGAACTACACCCGCAATCCCACGTTGACCGACTTCCTGCCCGAATACGTGAGCTACGAGACGGGCAGTGCGGTGATCGCGGCGGGGTCCGAGCCGGCCACGCTGGACGCCGCAGCGCTGCGCTGGGACATCGGCACCGCCCAAGGCTCCTCTCGCTACGCCGAGGCCGGCGGCTTCTTCGAGGTCCGCTTCAGCGGCATCGTGACGAAGCCCGCTCCGGGCCCCCAGCCCGACATCACCGCCAACCTCGCGAAATTCTCCTGGCAGAACACCGACGGTCAGGTCTTCGGTCTGCGCGATCAGGTCGACCTCACGGTCGCGGCGGCGCCTCCGGCCACGATCCGTAAGTCGGCGACCCGCGACGTCGGCACCCCCATGACGAGTGGCGCGAGCGTGGTCGCCGACGAATTCCTTCGCTACACAGTGAACGTCGGGAACGACGGGACCGCCGCCAACAAGAACGCCATCGACATCGTCGGCCCCGACGTGTGGGATGTGCTCCCGCCTGGGGTGACCTGCGCGCGAATCACCGTGATCTCCGACAGCGGGGTCTGCACCGACCCAGGTGATGCGACCCATCCCGACTTCGCGACTCGCACCACCCGCAGCGCCGTCCGCTGGAACCTGCCGGACTCCGTGCGGATCGCTCCCGGGGCCACCAAGCAGTTGACCTATCGCCTGCAGATGCCGACCGACGCCAGCGTCGACACGTCCTACACCAATTCGGCTTCGGTGGCGTCCTACGCATCAGAGAACAACCTGGGCGGGCTCGCCCAGCACTATCCGGCCAG
This sequence comes from uncultured Actinomycetota bacterium, assembly GCA_963781605.1. Taxonomy (GTDB): domain Bacteria; phylum Actinomycetota; class Actinomycetes; order Propionibacteriales; family Nocardioidaceae; genus Nocardioides. The sequence continues at coordinate 293,009 of CAWAGO010000005.1, read as the reverse complement.
CAACGTCGACACCACGGTGACCGCAGCCCAGGTCGACGCGCCTGCCGCCACCGACACCTTTACGGTGGTGGTGCCCCCGGTCGCGGTCACCAAGTCCGCCGTCACCTCGATCACCGAGGCCAATAACGGCGCACTGACCGCAGTGGTCGGTGAGCTGGTGACCTACACGATCGACGTCAAGGTCCCGGCCAACACCAACGTCTATGAGGGTGTCCTCACCGACACGCTGCCGACGGGTCTCACGTTCGTGTCCGCGGCCGGCGAGCGCTCGACCGACAACGGCGCGACCTTCGCGGCACTGCCGGGCGGGCTTCACTCTCTCCTCGACCAACGGCACGTTGACCTTCCCCGCTTCCTATGCGACCGGTCCCGGCCTCGACCACGTGTTCCAGGTGACGATCGTGGCGCGGGTCGCCAACGACGGATCGAACACCCACGGCCTCAACCGCACCAACACCGCCCGAATGACCAGCAATGCCTCGGTCGGAGGCCCGGCGGTGACGCCGCGAACGGGAACCTCGACGATCACGATCGCCACGCCCAACCCGTCTCTGACCAAAGCCGACGATGACGCGGACAAGATCATCGCGATCGGTCAGGTCGTCACCTACACCCTGACCGCTGGGAACGCCGCCGGGCGGCCGCCCGCCCACGACATGTTCGTCGTCGACTGCGTCCCGTCGGGCCTGGTCGTCACCGGCATCGTGGCCGGCTCGCCGAGCCAAGGCTCGGCCAGCTACGGACCGAGCACCGGAAGCGACGGCTGCGCCTCGGGCACCACGCGCATCGAATGGAACGTCGGGGACCTTGCCCCCAGCACGACCCGGACGCTGCGCTATACCGCCACTTTGGCGCCGACGGCCACGGGTGGACAGATCCGTCACGAACACCGCCAGACAGACCTCGAGCACGCTCGACGACAACAAGGCCACGTTGGCCGAAGGGGACAACACTCTCGAGCAGGTGATCTCCCGCACCGCGACCGACACCCTCACCGTGCGCGGCGCCGCCGTGACGAAGACCGTCGACAGCCCAACCTTCGCCGTGGGCGAGCGGGCGACCTACACCGTCACCACCACGCTGCCCGCCAACGTGAACTTCTACGACGCCGCCATCACCGACACGCTGCCCAGTGGACTGGACCTCTCGACCCTGCAGACGGCTTCTGTCACCTGTGTCAACGCCGACACCACGGCATGCACGGTCGACGGGACACCGCTGACCCCCTCCGGGACCACGATCGGCTGGAGCCTGGGTGACGTGCTGAGTTCGTCCCAGAGCCGCGCTGTCACGATCGTCTACTCCGCCGTCGTCGCCGACGTGGGCGGCGAACACACGAGGCAGCTCGTTGATCAACAGTGCCCGGATTCGCTGGAACCAGACCGACGGCCCCAACCCGACCTCGGCTGGCGCGACATGGACCAACTCCTCGGTCCCCGCGGCGGCCACCATCACCGTGACCGAGCCGGTGCTGACGATCAACAAGTCGGTCTCGGACACGACCCCGGCGCCGGGCGAGTCGTTCGACTACACCGTCGTGGTCACCAACTCGGCCGCCGCCAACGTGAGCGGCGCCTACAACGTCACCGTGGTCGACACCGTCCCGGCCGGCGTGGTGGTCAACGAGTCCTCGATCAGCAACGGCGGCGCGCTCACCGGCGCGACCGCCAACGGCGGCGGCACCATCACCTGGGTGCTCACTGGTCCGATCGCCAGTGCCGGAACCCGGACGCTGACCTATTCGGCGCACTCTGGCGTCGCCGACGCTGACCAGCGCGCTGATCAACTCCGCGGACATCACGCGCTACACCAGCACCGCAGCCGGTGGGCGCGAGTATGACGGCCCGTCCGACACCGCAACGGTGACCGCCGCGCTCCCGCACGTCGTCGTCGACAAGACCGTCGTGGGGGGCCCCGTCGCCTACATCGGCGAGTCGAAGACGTGGCGGATCGCGGTCACCAGCGACGGCCACGCCACGGCGTTCGGCGTCGACGTCTCCGACGTGCTGCCAGCGAACTGGACGTATGACGCAGGCTCGGCTCAGCTCGTTGTCGACGGCGGGACGCCGCAGTCTCGCCCCACCGGCTACGACGACCTCAGGGGCCGTCCAGACCCTCACGTGGACCGACCTCGCCGATCTGCCAGTGGGCACTGCGCTCGTGCTGACCTTCAGCGCCACACCGCAAACGGGGTTGTCACCACTCCGGGAGTCGGCGCCAGCGTCGATCACGTCAACACCGCTTCGACCACTGCCGAGGACGGCGACGGAAACCAGGGCCCGGCCGGGGGCGGCTCCTACAACGGCCCACCGGACACCGCGATCGCCAACATCCACTCCGCCGATGTCTCCGTGGCCAAGGCGCACACCGGGACGCCCGTCGCCGGGCAGCCCTTCTCCTGGTCGGTGACCGTTGCCAACGCCGGGCCGGACACAGCCGTGGGACCGTTCACGGTCACCGACACCTTGCCGACCGGTGTCACCGGCGCTTCGGCTTCCGGTGCGGGCTGGACGTGCTCCTCCACCACCACCGAGATCACCTGCGCCCGTACCACGGTCACCGACACGCTCGCTTCGGGCGCCAGCTTCCCGGTGATCACCGTCACCGTGAACGTGCCGGCCGACGTGGTCGAGGGCACGGTGCTCACCAACGCCGTAGCGGTCACTGACAAGACCTATGACCCGGTCCCGTCCAACAACTCCGATGACGACCAGGCGACCGTCGATGCCAGCGCCGACCTGGCCATGGACAAGCAGTTGTCCGGTCCCTTGGTCGCGGGCTCTTCCGCGACCTACACCCTCGACGTCACCAACCTGGGTCCGTCGGCATCGCGCGGCCAGATCACCGTGACCGATGCGTTGCCGGCCGGGTCGACCTTCGAGTCCGCCGCGGGCGACGGCTGGGCCTGCTCGCACAGCGCCGGCGTCGTCACCTGCACCCGCTCGGGCCTCGTTCGCCCTCGGGGCGCTGCCGCAGATCACCATCACCGTCGGCATTCCCGCCGACCAGACGGGCTCGGTGCGCAACTCCGCGACGGTCGACGGGCCGCTCGACGACAACCCGGACAATGACGAGGACGTCGTGGTCACAGATCCGACGACGAGTGCGGACCTGGCGCTGGAGAAGGAGTCGCCCGGCGAATTCGTGGCCGGTGAACAGGGCACCTACCGCTTCACGGTCACCAACAACGGGCCGTCGGACGCACAGTCCCCGGTCATCACCGACACGCTGCCGGGGATGCTCACCTACGCGGACTTCACCTCGGTGACCGGGTCGTGGAACTGTTCGGCGGCCGGCCAGGTCGTCACCTGCACCTTGACCGGTGCCTTGGCGGCTGGTGCCGACGCGGTCGTCGACGTCGACGTCGACATCGACTCCACGCACACGGGAGATATCACCAACACCGGACGGGTCTCCTCGAGTACCCCGGATCCGAACCCTGACAACAACACCAACAGCGACGACACCGGGGTGAATACCCGCGCCGACCTGGCCATCACCAAGTCGCACACCGGCCAGGTGGTCGCCGGACAACAGGTGACCTATGACCTGGCGGTCCGCAACAACGGCCCGTCACTGTCGCCGGCGACGGTGACGGTCACCGACACGTTGCCTGCAGGAATGTCGTATGCCGGCTTCGCCGGCACGGCATGGTCCTGCTCGGCGGCAGCTCAGCTGGTGACCTGTGACCTCACCGGTTCGCTCGCGGCTGGGACCGACGCTCCTGCGCTGTCGATCACGGCCGACGTCGCACCGGATGCGGGTCCGGCCACGCTGGACAACAGGGCCTCCGTCGCGGGGCCGCTCGCCGACCCGAACCCGGACAACAACGCCGCTGTCGATCCCACCGTCGTGGTCGATAGGGCCAATCTCACCGTGGCCAAGTCCGTGACCAGCGCCAACCCCGCCACCGCGGGCCAGCAGGCGACCTTCGAGATCGTGGTCCACAACGACGGCCCATCGGTTGCCGACACGATCGTGATGACCGATGCCCTGCCGGCCGGTTTGACCCTGGTCTCGGCTACCGGCTCCGGCTGGACCTGCGGGTCCGGCGCGCCGCTCACCTGTACCCGCGACACGATCAACGCCGGCGCCGACGCGCCCGCGATCACCGTCGTCGTGCTGGTCGGCGCCGGTGTCCCGGACGGTGACGCCATCGTGAACCAGGCCAGGGTCAGCACCGCCACCGAGGGCGACGACCCCTCCGACAACACCGACGACGCCACTCTCAATATCCAGACGCGAGCGGATCTGGTGCTCACCAAGTCACACACAGGCGGGGACGTCGTGGCGGGAACTTCCACCACCTTCGCCATCGACGTGCGCAACGACGGTCCGTCCGATGCCATTGGGCCGTTGGAGGTCACCGACACCCTCCCGGCTGGAATGAGTTACCTGTCGGCCACCGGCGGATGGACCTGTTCCGCAGCCGCTGCTGTCGTCACCTGCACCCTCCCAGGGGACCTCCTGGCGGGCACGTCGGCGCCGGAGTTGCGCCTGCTCGTGCAGCTCGACGCGGGGGTGGAGCCGCAGGACCTGACCAACAACGCCTCGGTGGACTCCGCCACTGTCGACCCCACGCCGGACAACAACACAGACGACGCGACGATCACCACCGTTCAGAACGCCGATCTGTCGATCACCAAGATGCACACCGGCATCGGCATCGTCGGTGAGGAAATGTCGTTCACGTTGCAGGTCGACAACGCCGGCCCGTCGGAAGCGAACAACGTGACCGTCACCGACACGCTCCCGACCGGCCTTGAGTTCGTCTCCGCCGAGGGCACCGACTGGACCTGTGCGGCCGTCGACGCCGAGATCACCTGCGAACTGGCCGACCCGTTGCTCCCCGACGCCTCGGCCCCGCCGATCACGGTGACGGTGACGGTCCTGGCCTCGGCCTATCCTGGAGTGACCAACGTGACCGAGGTGTCCTCAGACGCCGCGGACCCGGAGCCGGATGACAACACCGCCTCCGACGACCTCACGGTCGCTCCCTTGGTCAACCTCACCATCGATAAGCGGCACCAGGGTGACTTCACGGTGGGCGAGCAGGGCACCTTCACCCTGCAGGTCACGAATGAGGGCCCGACGCCCGCACCGGGACCGATCACCGTCGCCGACACCCTGCCGACCGGCCTCACCTACGTATCCGCCACCGGTGACGGTTGGACGTGCGCGGAGGCTTCCGGCGCCGTGACGTGTGAGCACGGGACCCTCGCCGTCGGCGAGACCAGTGAGATCACTCTCGTGGTGGAGGTCGGCCCGGCCGCCTACCCGTCCGTGCTCAACGTGGCGACGGTGGGCAGCGACTCAGCCGAGACCTCGCAGGCTGACAACTCCGACGAGGACCCGGTCACCGTGGTGCCGCTGGTCGAACTGTCGCTGGTGAAGAAGCTCGTGAGCATCACCAAGACCAAGGCCGTCTACGACCTGACGGTCACCAACAACGGACCCAATGACACCGTGGGCGCGATCGTGCTGATCGACAAACTGCCGTCCGGTCTGACCTATGACAAGGCCTCGGGTCCGGGCTGGTCCTGTTCCAACGCCGGCCGCAAGGTCACCTGCACCTATGATGCGACTCTGGCCGTGGGGGCCAAGGCCACGGTGCGGTTGGTGACGAAGGTGACGGCCGAACCCGGGTCCGAGATCGTCAATATCGCGAGCGTCGAAGGCGCAGGCGCCGTGTCGCCGAGCGAGGCCGAAGAGACCGGCAGCGTACCCGCCGACCAGCCGACAGGTCCGTCCGGACCTGGCGGCGACACGGCCGGGGAGTCCGATTCGACCCTGGGCGACACCGGTGGTCCGAGCTTGTGGGTGCCGCTGGTGGGGCTGGCCATGGCCCTCCTCGGTGGCGCGTTGTTCGTGGCAAGCCGACGCGGCAGGCGATCGGTGTGACGCCCGCGGCGTAGGGTGCTTGATAACAACCGGCGAGTGAGCACAAGGGTGGTCCCACATGTGCTTCTCCGTCGAGGCCGATGTCGTGGCCGGACTGGTGCTGGTGCCGATCGGCGTGCTGTCGCTTCGGGAGGTTCGCCGGGCCCGTGAGGTGCCGTTCGCCGCACTGCCGCTGCTTTTCGGCGCCCACCAACTGATGGAGGCGGTCGTATGGGTGGGCACCGAGGGCGGGGTGTCGCCAGCGGTGCAACACGCCGCCGTTGTCGCCTATCTCGCGTTCGCTCTGGTGGTCCTGCCCACATTGTTGCCGCTGGCGGTCTTGCTGCTCGAACCGCGGGCCGCTCGGGCGCGAGTGGCGCCGTTCGTCGGGCTGGGCTTGATCGTGAGCGGCGTCCTGGCCTCCACCATGCTCACCAACACGGTCGGGGTGACGGCGACGCCGAACGCGTTGGTCTACACCGTTGGCCTGGAGTACGACCTGCTGTGGACCGGGCTCTACATCGTGGCGGTGATCGGGCCGTCTGTGCTCTCTGGCTACCCGTCCATCGTCGCGCTGGGGGTGCTCAACGCGGTCGGCCTGATCGCGGTGGCGCTGTTCGTGTTCTACGGGTTCCTGTCTCTTTGGTGTGTCTATGCCGCACTCACCTCGACGCTGGTGCTGGTGCACATGGTGCGGCGGCGCCGGCTGCCCGATCCGCACCGGCTGCACGCGCAGCCGCGCCTGCCGACGGTGGATTCTCGGGCCTGAACGCGCTTACCCGTCCATCATTCGGTTCGGTTCCGACGCGGGGGCTCCCCTCGGTTCGCCGGCCTTAGGATCTTCCCCATGAATGCGAAGCCCGATCGGTCGGGCCTGCCATGAGTCGGGTTTCAGCCGAAGACCTGGAGGTCCGCACGCTCGGGCCGTGCCGCGTCGACTCACCGTTGGTGAGAACGTTGATGACGCGAACAACGACGGAGCACTCGGTGGTCGAAGAGGACCGGATTCTCTTCGACGACACGCTGGCGATGGTCGCCGAGCGCGGCGTTCCTCTGGATCGGTTGCCGAGTCTGGAGCCGGGCGGTCCGCGCAAGAAGATCTACTTCGACCCGAAGAAGACCCGCGTGGGCATCGTGACCTGCGGCGGACTCTGCCCGGGCCTCAACGACGTGATCCGTGGCCTGGTGCTCGAGCTTTCGCATCACTACGGGGTCAACCGGGTCGTCGGGTTCCGCAACGGCTACCGCGGCTTCATCCCCGACTATGGCGACGACGTCATCGAGCTGACGCCGTCGTTCGTCAAGAACATCGACGACGAGGGCGGCACCATCCTCGGCACGTCGCGTGGCGGGCAGGATGCGGAGCTGATCGTCGACGCGCTCGAGCGGCTCAACATCAACATGCTGTTCGTGATCGGCGGCGACGGATCAATCCGCGGTGCGATGGAGGTCGTCCGAGTGGTGACCGAGCGCGGGCTCAAGGTCGCCGTGGTCGGGATCCCCAAGACGATCGACAACGACATCCCCTACATCGACCAGAGCTTCGGCTTCCAGACCGCGATCGGTGAGGCGACGAAGTCCATCGCGGCGGCCAGCGTCGAGGCGCGCTCCGCACCGGGCGGGATCGGGCTCGTCAAGCTGATGGGGCGTCACTCCGGCTTCATCTCCTGCTATTCCACCCTCGCCAAGGACGACGCCGACTATGTCCTGATCCCGGAGATCGAGTTCGCACTCGACGGCGACCGCGGACTCCTCGAGCACCTGAGGCGCCGGGTGGAGTCCCAGGGGCATGCCGTGGTCGTGGTCGCAGAGGGCGCCGGGCAGCAGCATCTCGAGGTCGAAGAGCCAGGGACCGACGCCTCCGGCAACGTGCGCCTCGGCGACATCGGTCGACTGCTGCGCCGCAAGATCATCGAACACTTCGACACCCGTCAGCTCGAGTGCAACGTGCGCTACTTCGATCCCAGCTACGCCATCCGCAGCGTCCCCGCCAACCCGTTCGACAGTGCCTACTGCCTGAGGCTGGCCCACGCCGCCGTTCACGCGGCGATGGCCGGCCGCACCGAGGTGATCGTGGGCCGGCGCCGCCGGCGGTTCGTGCACATGCCGATGCCGCTTGCCGTCAGTAGTCGCAACCACGTGGACCCGATGGGCGACCTGTGGTTGTCGGTGTTGGAAGCGACCGGCCAGCCGGTGCAGTTCGAGTAGCCTTCCGCCCCCATCAGGTCGGGTTGAGTCGGTCGAGTCAGGCTCGACGTTCGAGCAGAAGCGTGTCGCGCCAGACCCCGTCGTGCTCGGCGATCCGCTCCCGGCGGCCGACGTCGCGAAACCCCGCCCGTCGGTGGAGCGCGAGGCTGGCGAGATTCTCGGGGAAGATCGAGGTCTGCAAAGTCCAGAACCCCGCCTCGGTAGCTGCGCTGACCTGGTGGGCGAGTAGTCGGGTGCCCAGGCCACGACCGCCGGCCGCAGGGTCGATGTAGATGGACGACTCGGCGACCCCGCGGTAGCAGGGGCGGGCCGACACCGGCGTCAGGGCGGCCCAGCCGAGCACCAGGCCGCGCTCTTCGATGATCCAGCGCTGATCGGCCACCCACTTGCCGTCGAGGACCTCCGGCGCAGCGACTTCGGTCTCGAAGGTCGCCTGTCCGGTCGCGATGCCGGCGGCATAAATGCGGCCTACGTGCGGCCAGTCGCCGTCGGCCATGGGGCGGATGGACGTCGGGCGGATGGACATGGATCGCTGTGTCATGACCGGCGCGGTTCGAGCGCGGCGGCCAACGACCGGAGCGTCTCGTTGGCGACGCGGTAGTAGGCCCACTTGCCGCGCTGCTCGCGAGTGGCCAGTCCGGCCTCGACGAGGAGCTTCATGTGATGAGACACGGTCGGCTGGGCGAGACCCACCGGTCCGATCAAGTCGCAGACGCACGCCTCGCCATCCGGGGCGGCCGCCATCAGGGAGAGCAGCTTGACCCGAGTCGGATCGGAGAGCGCCTTGAACATGCGGGCGAGGGTGTCGGCGGTCCGATCCGTGACCACCGCGTCGGTCACGGGCGAGCAGCAGGCGGCGATCGCATTCGGGTCCAGCAGGGGCAGGGGCGACGGCATGGACCTATGATCGTGCATCCATTGACATTTGTCGATGTGTCAGCAATGGTTGTCACATCGACATATATCAATACGAGGAGTCGCTATGAACGACCGTCACCCTGTCGTCGTGATCGGGGCCGGACCGCAGGGTCTGGCCGCGGCGGCGCACCTGCTCGAGCGCGGGATCGAGCCAGTGGTGCTGGAGGTCGGCTCCGGCCCGGCGTCGGCTGTGGCCGAGTGGGGTCACGTGCGGCTGTTCTCCGCCTGGCCCGAATTGGTCGACCCGGCGTCGGCGCGGTTGTTGCAGCCGACGGGCTGGACCGCCCCAGGGCAGGGCTACCCGACCGGGGCCGAGTGGATCGAGCGCTATCTGCGGCCGTTGGCCGCGGTCCTTGCCGATCGCATTCGGTACGACACCCGGGTCACCGGCGTTTCCCGGCGCGGACGCGACCGGCTGGTGGACGCCGGCCGAGCCGACCAACCGTTCACCGTGCACCTCGTTGACGCAGGCGGGCGCGAGTCCCGGGTCGAAGCGCGCGCCGTCATCGACGCCTCCGGTACCTGGCGCCGCCCGAACCCGCTCGGGGCCGACGGACTGCCGGCCATCGGCGAGCGCGCTGCTGCCGCCGCCATCACCCGCGACGTGCCCAACCGGGCCGAGCCGAAGCGCCACGCTGGGTCGGCACACCGTCGTGGTCGGGTCGGGCGACTCCGCGTTCAACGCCATCCACGAGCTCGTCCAGATCGCCGATGCGCATCCCGGCACCCAGATCACCTGGGCGATCCGACGCGCGGTCGCGGGGGCCAGCTTCGGTGGGGGAGCGGCCGATGAACTGCCCGAGCGCGGTGCCCTGGGCCAACGAGCCAAGGCCGCCGTCGATGCCGGCGCGGTGCAGCTGGTCACCGGATTCCGTACGGCGGAACTCCGACGCGAAGGCGATCGTGTTGTCCTGGTGGGCGAGGACGGGCGGACGCTGCCCCCCGCCGATGTGGTCGTCTCCTTGACCGGCTTCCGCCCCGACTTGTCGTTCCTCTCCGAGTTGCGGCTCGATCTCGACCCCACTCTCCAGGCGCCGCGCAATCTCGCCGAGGAGATCGATCCCAACATTCACTCCTGTGGGTCGGTCCGGGCGACCGGCGCTGCCGACCTGGCTCAGCCCGAGCCGGACTTCTATCTCGTGGGCATGAAGTCCTACGGCCGGGCACCGACCTTCCTGGCGATGACCGGGTATGAGCAGGTGCGCAGTGTGGCGGCCGCGCTGGCTGGCGACCACGAGGCCGCCGCGCGGGTCGAGTTGGCCCTCCCCGACACCGGGGTCTGCGGTGGCTCAGGCGTGTTCGATGAGCCGGAGGGCGCGGACGGAGGTTGCTGTGGGCCGGCCGTGGGCGGTGGTTCCGACAGCAGTGTCAATGAAGCCGAGCAGCCGGTGGAGCTCGACTTCCCGGGATTCGTCTCGACAAGCTCGACGACCGGCGGGTGAGGCTGGACGACCGGCGGGTGAGGCTGGACGACCGGCGGGTAAGGCTGGACGACCGGCGGGTAAGGCCGGACGACCGGCGGGTGAGGCTGGACGACCGGCGGGTGAGGCTGGACGACCGGCGGGACCCCGGGAACTAGTTGACATTTCACGTATATTGGACCTTGGGCACTTGTGAAACGTCACCCCTGAAGGGGCAGCTGCGAGCCGCCTGACCAGTCGTCGACCGCCGACCGCCGAACCGGAGACCACCATGACCGACTCCCAGCATCGCCCGTCCAACTCTGAGCAGGCGAAAGTGGTGGCCGAACGGGATCGGCTCCGTGAGCGCTACCTGCTCCCGGCTGAGCAGCGGCCCGCCTCCACGGCCCGCGGACTCCATCACACCGCGCTGATCAGCGGAGATGTCGAGACAACCGTGCGGTTCTACCAGGAGCTGCTCGGATTCCCGTTGACCGAGCTGATCGACAACCGCGACTACCCCGGCTCGTCGCACTTCTTCTTCGACATCGGCAATGGCAACCTGCTCGCCTTCTTCGACTTCCCCGGCCTCGACCTGGGGCCTTATGCCGAAGTGCTGGGCGGGCTGCACCATGTGGCCATCTCGATGGAGCCCGCTCGCTGGGAGGAGATCGTGCACCGCTTCGACGAGGCAGGCGTCGACTATGTCGTGCACAGCGGGGTCTCGGTCTACTTCACCGACCCCGACGGCGCCCGGATCGAACTGATCGCGGACCCCCTGGGCGAGATGTACGGCGACCGAGTGCTCTAGCGGGTGTTGATCGCTACCACAGCCGGTCTCACAGCCCGCCGGCTGTGGCGACGTTGAGAGGGCGGCTCACCCCGCGCGCTCGCGCACCACGCGCGCGATGTCGAGGCGGCGTACGGCGCGAACGGCCGGCCATTGCGAGAGAGCCGCGGCCAGCAGCACGCTGCCCGACGCTGTGGCAAGCGCCCACCACGGCATGATGAGCGGGAACTGGAACATGTCGCTGGTGAACAGGTTCAAGAACTGCCCGGCAGCGATGACCCCTAGCACCAATCCCACTGGGACCCCCAGCAGGGTAGCGAGAAGGTTCTCGGTCGCGAGCGTGGCGCCCACCCGACGAAGCGGAACTCCCGCGGCGCGCAGGGTGGCCAGCTCGTTGGTCCGCTCGACCACGGTGACCGCCATCGTTACGTAGATAATGGCGAGCGCGAGGAGCGCACCCAGCCCCACCATCATGATGACGAAAGCCCAGAAGAGGCCGAGATAGGCGTCGAGCGAGGTCACCAGCGCATCGGTGTCGTTGTAGGCCGCCACTCCGTCCAGGCCGCTGATGGTCTTGCGCAGTTGGTCGTGATCGACACCAGATGAGAACTGGATTAGATAGATATCGAGCCCACTGTCGGCCAACACCGATTCCGCGACCTCGTTGGTGGCGTAGAGGCTGGTGCCGAGTGGTTCGTCCACGAAGCCCACGATGGTCTCCCGGCTCGCGATGCCAGTGGCGTCGGTGATCGTGACCGCGTCGCCGACGGCCACGTTGAGGGTGCTGGCGAGTTCGCTCCCTGCCAGCACCCCGGACTTCGGCACCCCGGATTGCGACCGCCCGGTAGGGGCATCACCAGTGAGACGGAAGCCGTGCATGCGCGTGTCCGGTGGAAAGCCTCGGAGGAGAGTGGCGTAGCTCCGACCATCGGCGCTTACCGTGACCGCGCCCAGAAGCGACTGCTCGACTGCGGTGACCTCTGGCAGGTCTCGCAGGGCGGCAGCAGTACCGTCGCCCGCCGCGTCGACGGTGACGCTCGCGTCTTGGCGCTCCACTTCGTCGTACTGCACCCGCAGTGCGTCGAGCATGCTGGTCATCAAACCGAGCGAGGCGAGGACTAGAACGAGCGCGAGGACCGCACCCAAGGCGGTCGCGGCGGTGCGCCGCGGACTCCGGAACACGTCACGCAACGCCATCCGGACCGATACCGGCACCGCGCCCAGCCGAGTGACGGTCCGGCTCCACCGGCCGGGGGCGCTGGTCGTCGATTCGTTGCGCATAGCTTCAGCCGGGCTGGTCCTGGAGGCGGTGAGCGCGGGGCCGGTGGCGGCAAGGGCACCGACCGCGAGTCCGACGACCAGGCCGATCAGGGCGAGCGTCGGATGCTGGCTGACGACGGTGTCCGGAATGCCGAGCTCAGCTGTGTAAGTACTGGTCAACGGTCCGGTAATGGCGACTCCGAGAGCGACGCCGAGCAAGGAGCCGAACAGGCCGATCAGCAACCCTTGCGCGAGATAGTGACGCACGATCCGCCCGCGGCGAGCGCCGGAGGCCATCAGGGTGCCGATGATCGGTCGCTCGGCCCGCACCCGTCTCGCGAGCAGCACATAGGCCGCCATCGTGGCTGCGGAGAGAAACAAGACCGGGAAGGCGACAGACATCTGCTCGAAGCCGGCGAGGTCCAACTGAAGCGCCGCCTCGGAGGGTTGCTCGGCCTGGGTGACGACGTCGACGGCCCCAGCGTCCCGCATCGCGGCGGTGACGAAGCGGGTCCTCTCGGCGGTGGCCTGCCCGGGAAGTTCGGCCAGGACCTGAGTGGCGCCGGCGGGCGACCAGCCTCGGACCGTCTCGTCGGGTGCGAACACCACGGCGAACGAGTGCGGGTCGCCGAGTATCTCCTGGCGGCTGCGGGCCGGCCAGAGGTACTCGGCCGAGACGACCACGCCGCTCACGGTCATTGTGATCCACCCCTCGCCCGTGAACACCTCGAGGGTGTCTCCGGGGGAGAGGCCGAAGGTGTCGGCGGCATGCGTCTCGACCAGGACCCTGTCTGGCTCACCGACGCTCAGGTAGCTGCCGTCGGTGACCTCGACATCGTTGATCGCCGCCCGCGCCCCAGGGGGCAGACCGATCACTCGGCCGATCAGCGAGGTGTCGTCGATCCGCATCGGTGGGTCGATCTGGCTCCTGACGACGACCGACGTCGCGCCGGCACCGGTGGCAGCCGCGGCCACTCGCTCGGGATCTCCGCCGGTGGCGACCAGGTCGGCGAAGTGCAGCCGCTCGTAGGTCTGCTGATAAGAGCCGCTGAGGTTCTGGAACGCCCCGGCGCTGGCGATGTAGAGGCCGACGCCGAACATGATGGTGAGCGCGACCGCCACCACTTGGGTGCGCTGGCGGACAAGATCTCGGAGGGCTTTGCGCACGGAAACGTTCATCGCCCGCGTCACTTCACCAGGAGACGTCGGAGGCCGAGGCGGGCTCGGCGTTGCGGCGGACCGACTCCACCCGGCCGTCGACCATCGTCACGACGCGGTCGGCGATCTGCGCGACCGAGGCGTTGTGGGTGACGATCAGCACTGTGCGGCCTTCGGTGTTGAGGCGCTGCAGCAGTTCGAGGATCTGCCGCCCGGTGACGCTATCGAGCGCCCCGGTCGGCTCGTCCGCGAGCAGGATGTCGGGATTGGTCGCGAGTGCCCGGGCAAGTGCCACTCGCTGTTGCTGGCCGCCCGAGAGCTGCGAGGGAAAGTGGTCGGCCCGGTCGGTCAGGCCGACGTCGGCGAGCAGTTCGGGGACGCTCGCCTTGGTGCCGCGCCCGGTGAGCTCGACCAGTACTTCGACGTTCTCGCGGGCGGTGAGCGTGGGGATCAGGTTGAAGAACTGGAAGACGAAACCGATGTGCTCGCGCCGGAAGTCGGAGAGGTCCGCCGGTCGGCGGCCCGAGATCAGCTCGCCGGCGACCTCCACGGCTCCATCGGTGGCGTCCTCGATCCCGCCGATGATGTTGACCATCGTGGTCTTGCCCGATCCGCTCGGTCCCAGCACCACCACCAGTTCGCCGGTCTCGATTTCGAGGTCGACCCCACGCAGGGCCTGCACTTCCGCGTCACCTTCGCCGTAGACCTTGGTGACGCCCTCGAGTCGGATGCGCTGGCCCTTGCGGTGCCGTGGCCGTCGAGCTAGCTGGGTCATGGCGGACCTTTGCGGAACACACCCTTGGTGTAGGCCGCCAAGACGTCGGTCGCCCAGCGAGTCATGCCGGCGGTGCTCAGGGGGTCCTCGCCGAGTACGTCGGCGAGATGGTCGCGGAGCAGAATCACGGCCAGGTCGTTCACGATCAAGAAGGCGGCGCGTACAGCGGGGTCGTCGGTGGGTTGCAGGACGCCCGCTTTCTCCAACTCGGCATTCAGTTGGAGGGTGGTCGCGTGCCAGCGGGCGAAGAGCTCGCGCCCAACCGGGTCGCCGGACAGCAGCAGCCGGCGTAGATAGGCGGGGACGGGGGACCCCGGCGGCAGCCCTGCCAGCATCAACTCCGTGAAGGTGGCGGCCGCATGAGGGGTGTCGTCCGTGAGTGCCGTGGGGTTGTTGATCAGGCGAGCGAGCGCTTCGTCGAACATGCCGGCCACGTGGGCGTCGACGTCGCGACGCAGTCCGTCCTTCGACCCGTAGTGGTGCAGCACCAGCGCAGGGGAAACCTCCGCGGCGGCCGCGATCTTTCGCACCGAGACCGCATCGAATCCGTGAGTCGCGAAGAGCTCCAGAGCGTGGTTGCGGATGGTGGCTCGCGCCGTGAGATCCGCCGTCGCTGAACGCATGATCACAATTCTGAACGTTTGATCAGTTGGTGTCAATCGTCGCTGCTCGACGCGGCGGTCAGCGCCCGAACGCGCGCCAGCCGCGGGCGGGTGAGTAGATACGCGATAGCCACGACGCCCAGCATCGTGAAGATGCGGTTGGGGTCGAGGGCGGGCTGCCAACTCACTCGCGAGCCTTCGATGACGTAGGCCCCGGCCGGCCGGCCGTTCATGCCGAAACCGCCGCCCTCGCCTTCTCCGCCTTTCTCGTCCTTGCCGCCGCCCCCGCCGAATCCGCCACTCACGATGGCAGCAGGGATCACCGTGACTCCGTCCTTCTCGTAGGGGTCGCCGTAGATCCGCTTGACGGTCAGAGCATCCCGGGCGGTGGTGACGATGTCGTTGACGTTCATTGCGTCCTCCTCATTTGGTCGTGCACAGTCGTTGTCGGTCGAGCAGCCTTTGACGGTCGAGCAGCCATCGTTGGTCGAGCAGCCGTCGTTGGTCGAGCAGCCATCGGTGGTCGAGCTGTCGAGCAGCATCGTGGTCTAGCTTGTCGAGACCTTGCCAGCCGTTGCCGGTCGAGCTTGTCGAGACCCTGTCATGATCGCTGCTCCCACTACGGCGAGCTATCGGCCACGACGGTCGAGCATCAGTTCGTGGAATTGGGCCGGTTGCTCCCAGAGTGGTCGATGGCCGGAGGTGTCGAACATGATCAGTCGCTTGCTCGGCGCCTCGAGCAGGTCGAACCACTCTTTCGCCGGCGCTGACCGGCCCGGCGCCTCGTGGCGGCCTTGAGCCACATACACAGGAACCGTCAGCCTGGTGGCCTGAGTCCGGAGGTCGACCCCCTGGATCTGCGGGTAGAGAACCGCGAACACGTCCATGAACGCGCCGAGGAGATGGACCTGGTCGACGAACGAATACTCCTTGACGAAGATGTTCTCGCTCATCTGCCCGGCCCCTTCGGAGTTGTTGCTGTGGTCATAGGGGTAGACCTCGTGTTCGTAGGACAGAGCCGCTTCGTAGTCGAGCATGGTGGTGTAGGGCGGCGCGCCGCTGCGCGTCAGGCTCTCCACGAGGGCTGCGTTCTCGGTCCTGGTTGCCCAGGCGAGGGTGTCGGCATAGAACCGCTGATCGGTCGCGAGTGGACTGACCATCTGCCCCACACCGACATAGGCGTGGAACAACTCGGGTCGTTGCTGCACGGCAAGCACGCCGAGCAGCGTTCCCCACGACTGGCCGCTCAGATAGATCTTGCCCTGGTCGAAGCGATCTCGCAGATAGTCGGTGACGGCGATGGTGTCGGAGACCGCTCCCTCCAGGTCCAAGGTGTCGGCGGGGTCGAGTTGGGAGTAGGAGGAGCCCGCGCCACGCTGGTCGAGGGTGGCCACAACGAAGTCGTCTTCGAGAGCCTGACCATGGCGGCGCATCGCCCCGAATTCGCTACCTCCGGGACCACCGGCGAGGAAGAGAAGAACGGGATTCGTCCGGTCCCGGCCACGAATCATCATCGCGAGGGAGTGTTCGCCGACGTCCGCGGTCGTCAGCTCCGCGATACTGCCAGCCACCGGTGCGCCGTCGTCGCCCAGGATCGGGTCCGTCGTGGCCGGACGGACCACGGCGGCGGCGAGGACGAGGACACTCACCGTTGCGGCCACCACGACGCCGAGACGGATCGCGTGGCCCGCTGAGCCGATCAGGCCGCCACGGTTTCTCGACGGTGAACCTCGCCGAGTCCACGCGGCGGCAAGAGTGGCGCCGAGAGCCATCGGCAACAGGGTGAGCACCCCGTGCAGCCCGCGCCCGGTGACGAACGCAATGACGCCGTAGGTGCTGCCGAGATGGATGCCGTCGACGGTCGGCCCGACGATTCGCAGCCGGATGATCTCGAAGACCAGGGCGAAGACAGCCGGGGCGACCAGCAGCGACCAGCGCGACCTCGTTGCGAGTCCGGCTGCGACGCCGGTCAGTGCGGCCAGGGTCATGGCGATCAGCGCTTCGGCCGTGGTGAGCGGACCTCGCGGCGTCCACAGTCCGGCGATCACGCCGTAGCTCGCCGCTACGGCGACGGCACCCACCCACCGGCGTAGGCGGCTATCGAGCTCTGCCTTGTTCAGCGCCATGGGCCGCCCTCCTGTGCTGGTGCCTTTCTCCAGCCTCGCGCGGCCTTACGCGCGGAGGTCAGAGGCGAACGGCCTCATCTGGAGGCACCTTCGTCCTCGGATCGCGCCAGCGCAGGGAAGGGCTGGCCCCGCTACCCGCGTGGGAGCGCGATGCGCACCGAGGTCGCCTGCCCCGCCGGAACATCGACAGTACGCACGGCGTGTCCGGTGTCGCCGTAGGCCACCACCTCGTAGCGCCCCGGTTGGGGGAGACCGAAGGAGAAGCTGCCGTCATCGCCGGTCAGGGCGGCGATGTCGGGCAGCGCAACCGGTCCCGTCGCCAGCGCCACGCGGGCGCCGGCGACGGGACGGTCGGCAGCATCGGTGACGACGCCCCGCAGGACCAGCACAGCTCCTCCGGCCATCGAGCATCGCCTCCGTGGTGTCGCCGTGCTCAGGCCTTCCAGGCGACGAAGTTGTCGAACACCGGCTTCGTGATCCGGGTGCCACTGTTGGTGACGGTCCCACCATAGGCGTGCACCGCCACGCCATATCGTCCGCCATCGACGATGCGATAGACAGCGCTGCCGCTCTGCCCGCCGAAGGTGTCGATGTCGTAGTACACCCGACGGGCGCTCACCGACGCGACCCGGTTCCAGTGGTACCACTGGGTGCCGCTGGGCTTGTCGCCCGGATAGCCGGAGATGTTGACCGTCGACGAGGTCAGCGTTGCGTCGTTCCACGCGGCGAAGCCGAACCAGCCGGTCTGCGATCCCAGATCGGTCGACAAGATGATGGCGCCGTAGTCGTAGTCGGGATCGCCGCTGTTGGCCCACCCGTTGACCGTGCGTAGGTTCGACGTGGTCACCGAGCCGTAGGGCAGCGTGTTGCCGTTGCGGCCGGGCATCACCTGGACGCTGCGCACCCACCCGTCGCGACCGGGGACCCCGCTGTTCTTGATATAGACGACGTGGCCTGCGGTGATCAGCGTGTGCGGTCCGATGAACCAGCCCGTGCCGATCCAACGCGAACCGTCGCGGGCCGTGATCAGCAACGAGGCGTGCACCCGCCAGGGATAGCTCGACGTGTTCGTGATCTGGATCCGGTTGTCGGGTCCGTGCACCGTCTCCGACACCGGAACGGAGTCGACGGGGCCGTAGGACGCTTCGCCGATGGGCCGCAGCCCGCTCAGGTCCGGCGCGACGTCGGTGAGTTCGAGGGATTCCGCCGCGACGGCCCCCACCGGCTCGACCTCCAAGCCCTGGACCGAGTCGGACTCCCCGCCGTCGCCGCTCTCAGGCGCGTCGGAAACCACTTCGGTGTCGAGTTCCTCGCGGGCCTCGTCCACCTGGCTGGAGACGGGCGCGTGCGGATTGGTGTCCACCTCGGGTGTGTTGTCGTTGTGTTCGCTCATGAGTGTGCTCCCCGTGAAGTCGCGCGGCCCGGGTGGCCTGCGTCGTGTCTAGAAAGAGGGGGAGGAGCTCGTGGGTGATACCGGTAGTTACAGGTCGCGCAGAGCGTCTTGGATGCCGCGATGGAAGGTCGGATAGGCATAGATCATGTGCCGCAACTCCTCGATCGGCACGCGTCCGTGAACGGCCACCGCCAAGGCGCCGAGAACCTCGCCGCCGGTGGGGCCCGCGGAAGTGGCGCCGACCAACACTCCCTTCTCAGCGTCGGCGACCAGCTTGATCAGGCCCTCGTTCCCGGTCTTGTGGATCCACCCGCGAGCGGTGCTGGGCACCTGCGTGCTGCCGATGGCGACGGTGAGGCCGTCCGTACGGGCTTGTGCCTCGGTCAGACCAACCGAACCAATCTCGGGGTCGGTAAAGGTCACCCGGGGCAGAGCCCGATAGTCGGTCGCCGGCGTGGGGTGCCCGAGGATCTCGGCGGTGACGATGTCGGCGTGATAGGTCGCGACGTGGGTGAAGGCGCCCTGGCCCACGACGTCGCCGACCGCCCAGACGCCGTCGACCACCCGCAACCGGTCGTCGACCGGCAGGGTGCGCTGATCGGGTTCGAGGCCGAGCGCCGACAGCATCGCGGCGCTCACCCGCGCGCGCCGCCCGGTGGCGACGAGGAGCCGCTCGGATCGCAGCTCCTCGGGGCCATCGAGTTGCACCGCGAAAGTGGTTCCGTCATGCGTGACCCGGCTGGCCGAGTGGCCGACGTACACGCCGATGCCCTCGGCGGCGAAGACCTCGGCGAGCAGCGCAGACGACTCCGGCTCCTCGAGCGGCACGAGACGATCGGCCGCTTCGACCACACTGACCTCGACACCGAAACGGGCCAGAGCTTGTCCGATCTCGACGCCGATGGCGCCGCCTCCGAGGACGATCAGGGAGCTGGGCAGGTCGGTGACGCTGAGCACCTCACGGTTGGTCCAGTAGGGCGTGTCGGCGAGCCCGTCGATCGGCGGGATGGCGGCTTCGGTGCCGCTGGCGATCACGAGGCCGCGCCGAGCCTGCACGATTCCGAGGTCGGGCACCCGGACCCGACGTGAGTCGAGGACCTCGGCTCGCCCACGTGCGAAACGCCCGCCGGCATCAGTGAACCTGTCGACGGCGACCTGATCGTTCCAATCGTCGGTGGCTTCGTCACGGATTCGCGCGGCCACGGGAGCCCAGTCGGGTGACACCTGCGACGTCCCGGCGACGCCGGGAATGCGGCGAGCTTCGGCCACGAGGTTCGCAGCCCGGATGATCATCTTGCTGGGGATGCAGCCCCAGTAGGGGCATTCGCCGCCCACCAGTTCGGCCTCGACTCCGAGCACATCGAGTCCGGCCTGGGCCAGCGAACCGGCGACCGCTTCGCCTCCGACGCCGAGTCCGACGACGACCACGTCGACGGTCAGGTCCGGCTCGCTGACAGCACTCGAGTTCTGGTTCATGATTCCCACCTTGCCACGCCTCGCCGAGGCGCGGTCGGCGCCGACTATCGCCCGGGTAGCGTCGGATGAGTGACCGAGCAACAGCCCTATGACGTGATCGAGCAGGCCAACGGCTTCGAACTGCGTCGCTATCCCGCGCACCTTGTGGCCGAGGTGACCGTGGCCGGGTCGTTCGAGAGCGCCGGGAGCGCGGCGTTCCGCTCGTTGGCCGGGTACATCGGCGGTCGTAACACCGCGCAGGATGCGATCGCCATGACGGCCCCGGTCTTGCAGGAGCCGGCCACCTCGCAGACGATCGAGATGACGGCGCCCGTGGTGCAGACCGAAACCGAGCAGGGCGACTACGTGGTCGCCTTCGTCCTACCCGCCTCGCTCACGCTCGACTCCGCACCCGCCCCGACCAACCCCGACGTGCGGCTCCGCGAGGTGCCCGAGCGGATCGCCGCTGCGACCAGGTATTCGGGGCGCTGGTCGGAGTCGTCCTACGAGCGGCACCTGTCCGAGTTGATGGCCGCTATCGACGACGCGGGGTTCGCCGCTGTTGGACCGGCCAGGTTCGCCCGCTTCGATCCGCCCTTCAAGCCGTGGTTCCTTCGCCGCAACGAGATCGTGCAGGACGTCATCAGGCCCGGGTGATCTCGACAGGCTCGATCGTCGGGTGGTCGGGCTCGTTCGTCGGGTGATCTCGACGGGCTCGATCGACATCTGTTTCGGTGGTCGAGCCTGTCGAGACCTCTGACGGCTACTTGTGGGCGCGGAGGACGACCACCTCGTAGGAATCCACGTTCGGAACGCCGAACTTGGCGTTGGGTGCGGCGAGCTTGTGTCCGAACTTCGCCACGGTGGTCGGAACCTCGAAGAGCGGGCTGGTGAGCACCTTCTTCACTGTGCCGCTGTGGAGCCCACGACGGAGCTTGATCTTGCTGATCTGGTTGAGCCGGTTCTGCACCGCCCAGACGCGACGGCCCTTGGCCAGGATGCCGTCGACATTGGGCAGGTCCAGGCCGGTCGCGGCGCTCTCGCCCGTGCGCGGGTTGACGCGATAGATGGTGGCGTCGGCCGAATGCGCGACGAGCAGCACGCGGCCCCGCTTCAACGAAGTGATTCCGTTGAGGTTGAAGCCGCCCGGGGTCTCGCCTGCCGGTCCGCTGAGCTCGAGGGTGCGGACGGGGCCGAGCTTGCCGTTGCGCCGGATGGGCACGAGATAGAGCTCACCCGCCTGGGAGTTGGTGAACCAGGCCCCGGCCCTGGTCAGCGTGACGTCGTTGATGAAACCGGGCGCCAGCTCAAAATCGGCCACCGGTTGCCGGGTCTTCGTGTCATACACGTAGGCGTGCCCGCTGGGGCCGCCCGCGACGAAGAGCAATCGGTTGCGGCGGTCGAACTTCATCCCCACGGCGACCCGACCGTCGTCGGGGGCATCGATGAAGAGCTTCGCGCTCTTGCTCCGCAGGACGCCGCGGTAGATGTCGCCGTTGCCGAGGTCGCCGGCGTAGAAGGTCTTGCCTCGCCCGGCGGCAATCCCTTCGGCGCCGGTCGCGTCGGGGAGTTCGATGGCGTAGCTGCTGTTACCGCCATGGCCGCCGCCGCGTTGCGCCGGAACCGGTGCGGCGTTCGAGGTGGGTGCGAGGGTCGCGGTCAGAGCCGCGACCGCCACCATCGCCACCGTCGCGACAGCACGACGTGGCCAGTGGGCAAGCGGACGAGTCGGGCGGTGGCGTGGCATGGGTTCCTCCCAGATCGAGGTGGTTCTGCGTACCCGCACGAGGATAACCACACGTGAGGTGACGCCTCGGTCGCCTCAGAGATGCTTGAGGGCTTCGCGGCGGGAGAGGGGGGACAGGCGATCACCGAGGTCTGCCACCTCGGCGAGCACCCAGTGAGCGTCGACGCGGGCGTGCTGGCGCAGTGCCCAGCCGATCGCCTTGCGCAGCCAGAACGACTGATCGTCGATGTTGGCGACGATCACATGATGGAGCAGATCGGTGTCGGTGTCGGCGCCGTGGCGAAGCTGAGCGAGCACCGCGGTCCGCCGCAGCCACAGTGCATCGTCGACCGCCCACGTCCGCATCACAGGGGTGACCTCCGCCCGATGCGAGGCGAGGACACCACCGACGAGGTGCGCGGCGATCTCATCGACCAGGTCCCACCAGGCGCCGGTCACGACGAGGTGGCGATAGAGGTCGAGGCTGGCCGGATCCTGCCATGGTCGGGCTGACGGATGACGGGCGAGCGCGATCGCGGCGTACCGCTCCTCGCGGTGGGTGGCGTCGTCGAAGAGATGACGCACCGTCTGTTCCCAACAGTCGCGATCCGGCGGTGGGTGTGCGGCGAGGAGGGGTTTGAGCGCCGCTTTCAGCTGGGGTGAGGTCAGGCCGAAGTACGGCATCTCCGATTTCATGTAACGCTGCTGTCCCGCAGCACGATCGGGGTCGGCGGCCGCCGCGAAGGCCGAGCGGATCGCCTCGATCAGGGTGCTGTCAGCGGCCACGAACCGACCCTAGTCTGACGTCGAAATGGGTTGAAGCGGGTCGACGGTCAGCGACGGTCAGGCATCGGCACCCACCATTGGATCCGGGTTCCCGCCGGGATGCGGGACGTGACGATGCAGTCGCCGCCGAGGTCGCGGGCGCGTTGACGCATGTTCGTCAACCCGTGACCGCCGCCGCCGGTCGGCGGCATGCCCTGGCCGTCGTCGTCGACGAGGAGGATAACCGCGTCGGGCTTGGCGATCAGGTGCACGCTCGCCGAATCGGCGTCGGCGTGCCGAGCCACGTTGCCCAGCGCTTCGCGGAGGACGGCGACGATCTGCTCGGCCACGAGTGCAGGGATGGCGTCAACCGGGCCTCGAAAGCTGAGGGTGGGCTCGAAACCGAGGGCCCGAGCGGCGTCAGCGGCGATCGTGCGCGCACTCTGGGTGAGAGACTGGCCCACCCCGCGCTGGTGCAGTTCGAAGACGATGCCACGCAGCCGTCGAACGGCCCGGTCGAGTTGGTTGAGCAAGGCCTCGCGCTGTTCCAGCGCAGCGGAATCATCGGTCGACGGCTCACCGAACTGGAGCTGGAGCCCGATTCCGATCAGGTCCTGAATCACCGTGTCGTGCAGATCGACGCTGATCCGCTGCCGCTCGTCGATCAGTGCGAGTCGCTCCTGATCGGCGCGGGCTTCGCCGAGGTGAAGGGCCATGGCCAATTGGCGGGCCAACGACCCGAGATCGTGCTCTTCGGCCTCGGTGAACGGTGGGGCCGCCGGCGCACGGGAGCAGACGATCACACCCACCTCTGCCGCCCCCCCGATATCGAAGCGCGCCGCGATGTCGCGATCCCCGATCCGGCTCGTCCACTCGGCACGCGAGTCGAGTCCGCGAGTCGGGCCGTCCCCCGGGACCGTCCGGACGGCCAGCAGGGCGCCGAGGGCCGGTGTGATGACGGCCGAACTCTTGCCCGGAGGCCCGGCCTTGGACACCTCTCTGAATCCTGGGGTGCCCGGGTTCACGAAGCCGAGACAGGCGCTCTCGGCCTGCAACACGGTGAGCACCGCGTCGAGCACCATGGCGTGTACTCGGGCGCGGCCGGCTCCGGTGAGAACGGCCGTGGTGATGCGGGCGACCGCGTCCTTGGTAGCCGACTTCCGCTCTCGCTCGGACTGCTGGGCCCGTCGTTCGGTCACATCGAGGAAGAAGGCGAGCATTGCCGGTGAGGTCAGGTCCGGGAGGGTGACCACGCTGGCCGCGATCTCGGTCCATCGGGTCGAGCCGTCGGCGCGCCGGAAGCCGCTCGTGGCGGATCGGCGAAGCTCCGGGTCGCGCTTGAGATCGTCGACGAGTTGCGTGAAGTTGTCGTCGATCGGATCGAGCGCGTGCAACGCTGTCTCGGTGGACTCGTCCCCGAAGAGGGTCGCGAAGGCCGGGTTGGCGCGTTGCACGGTCGGTGGGCCATCGTCGAGCGTGAGAATCGCGGCCGGAATCGGGGCCTCCTCGAAGACCGCGCGGAACGACGTTTCACTGTCACGGAGCCGGGCCTCGATGATGCTCCGCT
This sequence comes from uncultured Actinomycetota bacterium, assembly GCA_963781605.1. Classification (GTDB taxonomy): domain Bacteria; phylum Actinomycetota; class Actinomycetes; order Propionibacteriales; family Nocardioidaceae; genus Nocardioides. Next base: position 268,986 of record CAWAGO010000005.1, on the reverse strand, counting down.
CGGTCAGGTCGCGAACGGTGGCCAGCACCACGTCGCGCTCGTTGATGCGCCCGGGGTGCAGGGCGATCTGCACCGGCACCTCGTCGCCGTCGGCGCGCAGCAGCGGCATGATCTCCCCCTCGCCCATGAGCCTGGGACGAGGATCCAGCCGGTAGGCCTTGTGGAGTTGCGCGTGCTTGGTCCGCAGCCGCTCAGGGACGAGCGTGGCGAGCGTCCGGCCGACCAAGTCGGCAGCCGGGTGACCCGACATGAGTTCGAGTCTGGCATTCACATGCACGATCTTGCCTGCGGCGTCGACGACGACGAGTCCCTCCGGGGACGCTTCGGTCAACGCCAGGAGGGTTTCGCGGGTCAGTTCCAGAGCGCCCGGAACCTCCGGTTCGCCGGCCCGCGGTTCTTGGTCGGGTCCCAAGGTCATGGTGACCGTTGCGCCAACACACCGTTTGTGATCGTCGAGGCGCGAGCCCACCACCGCGGTGAGGCTGCGTGAGATCCCGGATTCGTCGCGGGGGACCTCCAGCTCCACGGGTATCGTCGCGGCGCCGCGCAGGGCCGTTCGGACGGCTCCTGCCATGCGTTGCCAGGAGGGATCGTCGGAGCCATCACAGATCTCCAGGAAGGAGGCGCCAAGGTCTGCTTGGGCCACCTGCGGGCGCCGAGGGTGGCCGCTGTCGCGCCACGCGTCATTGACCCAGGTGATGACTCCGTGCTCATCCAACACCGCGATTTCGATCGCACTCACACCTCTGCCTAGCGCACATGCCGACTTCACGCCAACGGTCGTGTCCACGGAGGCCCGGACACCGGTGTCCATCGATCAGCCGGTGGCCAGGTGCGAGCCGCTCCGGTTCCGCCGACGAGCACCAGGCCCGGGGTGTCGCCCTCCGACAGGGGAGGGGCTTACTGCGCTCACGACGACGACTCCTTGTCGGTACGCTCGTGGTGCGTGGGAATGATCGCGATCGGGCAGGCACCGCCATGCAGAAGTGCGCGAGTGGTGGAGCCGATGGACAGGGTCGGCAACAGGTGGCCGTGCCGGCCGACGATCACCAGATCCGAACTCATCGCGGCGTGATGCAGGGCAGAGGCCGGCCGGTCGTATCGAGCGTCGACGGTCCAGGTGACCTGGGGATGCGCGTCCGCAATCGGAGTGACCAACGTTTCGATGCTCTCGTGCGTGCGGTCCTCCCAGTCGCGGCGATAGTCGTAGCCGATGATCGCGGTGTCGTAGGGCGACATCGGCCGCCAAGCGTGCACCAGCCGCACGGCCGCTCCGGTGCGCTCGGCTTCCAAGAACGCCTCCTCGAGCAAGACCTCTTCGTTGGACGCGACTTCGAGCCCCACCGTCAACTCGTGGTAGGTCATCCGTTCGTGGTTCCACTCACGTGGCACGCAGCGGACCGGGACGGGCGACGTGCCGGCCACGCCGGTCGACGTCGAGCCGGTCAGCAGACGAATCGTTCCAGGGGACCGAGTGCCCAGGACGACGACCCGGGCGTCGTCGAGGTTGTTCAGCAGGGCGGACCGGGTGGCGCCCATGACCAGGGCAGATTCGATCCGCATCTCGTCGTGGCCGGCCTTGGCCGCCAGTTGGGCGGCGTCGGCCAGCACCCCCTGCCCGATCTCGGCGATGCGTGGCTCGGGAAGGTAGGGCAGATAGGGGGAGAGCGACACGAACTCGTGGGCTGCGTGCACCAGGCGCAGCGTGAGTCCTTCAGGGGCCGCCAAGCCAACGGCGTACTCGACCGCCCGGGCACTATCGGCGCTGCCATCCACGCCGACCACAACGACACTTCCGGTACGCCACTCGCTGCTGGACATGGATTCCTCCTGGAGGTCGGGAGATCGCCGGTGCGGTCTTCTTCCATCTATCCTCGACCGACTGTCGCCCGCGCCACACTGGCGAACGTCCTCAGTGTGGGGACCGAGGTCCTGCTCCGGATGCGTCATGGTGCCCGGTGAAGTCCGCGGGACTGGCCGCACCCTCGTGGGTGTGCGAGCCGAGCAACTGCGAGGCCAGGACGGCGGCTTGGGTGCGGCGCTCGAGGCCGAGCTTGGCCAAGATCGTGGAGACGTAGTTCTTCACGGTCTTCTCGGCCAGGTGCATCTGCTCGCCGATCTGACGGTTGGTGAGACCGAGAGCGATGTGCTCGAGAAGCACCAGTTCCTGATCGGTCAGGGTCGCAAGTTCAGCGGGGCGCTCAGGTCCGTGGCGAACGCGTTCGAGCACGCGGGCCGTCAGCGCCGGGTCGATGAGCGATTGTCCCTGAGCGACGACGCGGATGGCTCCGATCAGGTCGGCGCCCCGGATCTGCTTGAGCACGTAGCCGTCGGCGCCCGCCATGATCGCCGCGAACAGCGCCTCGTCGTCGTCATAGGAGGTCAAGATCAAGGCTCGAATGGTCGGGTCGACGGCACGGACGGCGCGGCATACCTCGATACCGCTGCCGTCGCCGAGGCGGGCATCGAGCACCGCGACGTGGGGGTGCAGGGCGGGTATCCGAGCGGTCGCCTCCGCGGCCGTACCCGACTCGCCGACGACCTCGATGTCGCCGGCCCCTTCGAGCATCGCGCGCACCCCTCGCCGGACGACTTCGTGGTCGTCGAGGAGATAGACGCGGATCTTGTCAGTCATCACGTCATGTTTACACCGCGTCAGACCAGAGCGCTCACCGCCCCACTCCTCGCGTGGACCTGGTGCGGTTCCGGAAGCTCGCGTAGCCAGCGAGACGCCAACCAGATGGCCACGGCGAGCAGGGCCATGCTGGGCACGGCATCAGGGCCGAGGTGGAGCGTTTCCCCGGTGACCAGGGCGACGAGCGGCCCCGCCCAGAGCGCTGTGAACAAGGTGACGATCTTGACCAGTGCCACGACAGCCAGCGGTCCGGCGATCGGGAGTCCGCGGAGCAGGGCGACGCCGATGGCGGCGAGGCAGGGGAGGACGACCACGAGGTCAAGGACGAAGACCGGGTACGGCGTCCCGCCGACGCCCTCGGGAGTGGGCGTCGCGCCGCCCAACGCGAACGGCAGGAGCGTCGAGAGCCACAGCCCGGCGAACATGACCGACACGGCGATCAACAGCCAGCCCGTGCCGCGCCACAGACGTCGTGAGGTCGGGGGTGACCACGCCATCCTGGTCAGATTGAGCAGACCCCCCAGCAGCGCCGCCCCCGACACCGACGTGATCATCACGTAGACCAGGAACATCCGATTCATCGGCACCCCGGTCAGATAGATGGCGTAGCTGTAGACCACGTAGGCCAACAGGCCCAGCCAGACCAGGTAGGCGCCTGGGGTGATGGGCCGCCGCGCTGCGATGGCGACCAGCGCAGCTGCGACGACCAGACTGCACACGTCCTGTGCCTTGGCGCCCAGCACGGTGGCGTCGGGCAGGGAGCGGTAAGGGTCGTCAGCCACCAGACCGTAGGAGGCCGCCGCCACGACTCCCAGGGCGATCAAGATGCTCGACGCCAGGCTCGGACGACCCACCGTGGCGCTCACGAGTCCCTCGTCGCTGACGCCCCGCGAATCGGGATCGCGATCATCAAGATCCCCGCCAGCAGGGTCAGGGCGGCCAGCACCAGCAGCACACCGATGGCGATGGCGAGCGCCGGTGCCTCGGCGCCGGCGACGACCTGTGCGCTGATGCCAGGGGAGCCGTCGGCGTTCATCACGACGACCGTCCAGTCGCCGTTGACGGGCCGCCAGGTCGCCACCGCGTCGTCGCCAGAGGCCTGTGCCACCCAGAAGTCCTGCTCGAGCGGGGCGGCCGCGGTCGTCTGGCCGACAATGGCGTCATAGGAGGCCGTGCCGTTGCTGATCTCGCGCAACCGATCGCGCGCCACTCCAGACAGGTAGGCGTCCACATCGCCGGTCGGGGCGATGCCGACGAACATCGGGGTGCCGTCGACGGTCTGGGCCCGCAGTCGGACGTCACCCAGGATGCCGTCCGGCAGCGCGCCGGTCGGCGTGTCGACCTGGATCTGCAGGTCGCCGGAGGTGATGGCGGAGGTCTGGCTGGTGAGAGGTTGCCAGGGACTCATCAAGAAGCCGTCCGCGTCGCGCTCGCCCTGGTCGACAGCGATCAGCGCGGCGCCCGCGCCACCGAAAGCGAGCGAGGTGACCACCAGGACAGAGCCGATGACGAGCGAGACCACGCGGCCGGTCGTCCAGCCGGGAGTCGACCCGGGCCCGGCGATACCACCACGGCCGATGTCAGCTGAGTCCGCCGACGTCGGTGTCGAGGTCGCTGTCAGGGATCCCGACCCCCACGCTGATGCAGCGGCAGGCGACGGGTCATGAGGACCCTGATCGAGGCTGAACGGCGGGTAGCGGTCGGTCATCAAGGCGACGTATCCGGCGACGCGCAGGACCCAACGGTTCAGGCCGAGGATGAAGTCGAATAGCCGCTGCGGATAGCGACCGGTGAACAGCAGCGTGACACCGGCGACCAACACGAGAATGCCGATCAGGCTGAAGCTCACGGTGGGATCGTTGGCCGCGCCGCGGAACCCGTAGCCGACCCCGCCGAGTAGCAGTCCGACGATGATGTAGTGCGGGATGGCAAGCAGCCACCACTTCACCAACACCAGTCCCCGGGACAGCCGCTCGGGGTAGTCCACCTCGAGATGCGCGGGATAGTCCGCGACGTCCGAGAGGGAGAACGGCGGATAGCGGTCGGTGCCGAGGGCCCCGTACGCGTAGAAGGCCACCCGCCACGTCCAGCGCATGACGCCGACGTTGAAGTCGAACAGGGCCCTTGGGTAGTGGCCGGTGAGCAGAATGCTGAAGAAGGCCAGGACGCTGGTCACCGCGAAGGCCAGCCATAGGAAGGCGAGTACCACATAGTGCGGGATCGCCAGGAGCCATTTGACGAGCCAAAGCCCCCGGCTCAGGTCACGGTCCAGCTCGGCGTCGACGTGGACGGGATAGACAGGTTTGGTCTGGGTGGTGCTCATAGCGAGACTCCCCTCGGAGGTGAACGATTGCCCTATTCGTCCAGCCTTGCGGCGACTCACCGCCGAGGGCAGGGCCGTCGGTCCCCGATCCGATGGCCCTTCGGTCCCTGACCGGCGCCGGTCAGCCCACCGGAACGAGGGTGCGCGAACCCGACCTGGTCCCCGGCGGCACGGCGTCAGCGATCCACTGCTCACTTCACGAGTGTGATGCCGTTCGGCTGACAGCAACCTGAACGGTTGTTGCCGCAGGGTTCTGGATCCCTAGAGTCCCGGGATCCGGATCAAGGCGAACTGACCGCCCTCACGCTTGTAGGTGAAGTCAGGCTCGCCGTCGCCGTTGTTGTCGTCGCCGGGCGCCTGCTCGACCCACAGGGTGTGGGCCTGCACGTTGATCAGGAAGGCACCGGGTCCGAAGGCTTCGGAGGCATCGACGATGCCGGTCGACTCCCACGCCCCCCAATTGCCGTCGGGGCGGCCATCGACGTCAGTGGGGCCGCCGTCGGCGGACTGGTCGACCGCGGCGATCACATCAGGCGTTCCGGAGAACGGCACGAACCAGAGTCGACCGGTGGTCGCGTTGGGGTCGGTGGAGCCGACCGGGAACTGCTGGCTCGAGCCGGGGTCCTCAGTGATCAGCAGGCCGGTGCGGGTCGATTCGAGGTTGTCGGGCTGGTGCACCTCATCCAGGGTCTTGACCGGGTTGTCGTCACCCTCGACGAGGACGCGCAGCGAGGTCACCTTGGTCGGGTCCTTCTTGTCCAACTCCATCCGCCAGATCCGGCCGTTGGTGGAGCGGAACGGAGTGTCGAGGCTCTGGTCGGCCCGCCGACCGCGACCCGAGTCGGCCAGATAGACGACGTTGTGCTGGCCGGGCCGCTTGTCGTAGGCGATGTCCTCGATGCGCACGAATTGGAAGACGTTGTTCATGTCGCTCCAGTACTCCAACACCCACTGCGGACCATCGATACCCGTGGGAGTCGTCAGCCGCAGGTCGGTCTGCCAACTCCCGTTGTTGGGTGGTGCGGGGAAGCCGACGTCGGCGGACGTGATGGTCGAGCCGTCGGCGTTCATCCCGGTAGCGATGTTCTTGGGCACCTTGATGAAGTGGCCGGTCACGTCGGTGCCGGAACCGGGGGCGACGTCGTAGTAGTTGCGCACCCCCGGGGTGTCGGAGACGAAGGCCCACAGGTCGCCCTTGTCCTTCATCAGCTTCGATGAGTTCTTCGCGATGTAGGAGTAGACCTGCGACTGCGCGGGGACCGCGCCGGCCGGGAAGACGCCGGTGATCGGGCCACTGGTGAAAGTGTCGTCACCGGAGATCACGACCGGCTTCCGATAGCCGGGGATCGGGACCGCGTTCTCATGGTTGTGCCGCCCCATGCCATAGATCGGCCGGTGCTTACCGCTGCGGATGTCGAGCGCGACGACGACCCCGCCCTCGACCTCATCGGGGCTGCCAGGCAGCGGCGGCCAGGAGGCCTCCTCGCGATAGACGTAGTCGGGGGTCTCTTCGCTGGTCAGCAAGGTCGGGCGACGGAATCCCTCCCGCCAGGTGGCCAGATAGTTGGAGCAGAACCGCTGGTAGCCCGCGCTGCTGTCGATCGCGAACTCACCGTGCACGGTCTCGGCGCGCCGGTTGAGCACCAAGCGGCTGACCTGGGCGTTGTCGAAGTCGTTCTCACCATTCGCCGCTGTGGGTGCCGTGGTGGAGTAGGGGAAGGGGACCTTGCTGGTCTCGTGGTTGACGTAGACGTCGACCTTGCCATGGTGGCCGCGGAGGAGCGCGATCCCGTCGGGGATGGCCTCGAAGCGGAAGCCGCCGGGGAGTTCGTCGCCCACCGTGAGGAGTGGCGTCACCTCGACCCCGGGTCGCACGGGAGTCAGCATCGAGGGCTGAGACGTGCGGAAGCCGTCGTGATGATGATGGTGATGACCTCGGTGGCCGTCGTGCGCGAGCGCCGGGGAGAGCCCGCTGAGCGCTAGTGCCGCTGTACTCGCTGCCGCGATTGCCGCGAGAGTCCTGGATCGTGCCATCACGCACCCACTTCCCAAAGGTCAATCTTTGATGTCTAGCAGAGCCAGGGGGTGCGGTCTAGAGGTGCTGGCCCGCAGGTTCGGACGCCTGGCCTCTACTCGCAGACGACCCCGTCGCCGTCGCGCCGCAGCCCTGCGGACAGCCTCGTTCTCCCGCTAGACCGACGCTCTGAACAATCGGTTGCCTCAGGCGTCGTGAATCGGGTCCGGCGGAAGCTTCTTGACCCGTCGGCCGCGCTTGCGGCGACTGGGAATCATCGATCGCATCTCTTCGAGTTTGCCGAAGCACAACAGCCGGTCGCCGGCCTCCAACACGTGCCGGCCGTTGGGGTTGGGGATCACGTTGGTGCCGCGTTGGAGTGTCAGGACGGTGATGTCGCGGTCGCGCAATCCCGACTCGCGAAGGGTGATCCCGACCAGGTCGGCCGCGTGCTGCACCAGGATCTCGGCAACGCCGTACCCGGTGGACACCGTGAGTCGCTGGCGCACGTCGATCTCGGGGAAGGCCACCTGGTTGTCGATGTAGTCGATGATCGAGCCGGCCACGTCGAGCTCGGTGGCGCGCTCGATGCCCTCGAGACCGGGTGAGGAGTTGACCTCCATCACCAAGGGCCCGGCGGCGCCCTCCAGCATGTCGACGCCGGCGACTCGCAGTCCCATGATCTGCGCCGCCCGCACCGCCACCCGCTCGAACTCAGGGTCGAGAGACACCGCTTCGACCGATCCGCCGCGGTGAACGTTGGAGCGGAACTCGTCGCCCTCCGCCACCCGTCGCATCGCCGCGACCACGCGCTCGCCGACGACCAGCGCGCGGATATCGCGACCCTTGCTCTCCTTGACGAAGCGCTGGATCAGCACGTTCTGCTTGGTGCTCTGAAGGGTCTCGATGATCGCCTCCGCGACCTTGAGATCCGGCGCCAGGATGACGCCGATGCCTTGGGTGCCCTCGAGCAGTTTGATGACGACCGGCGCGCCGCCGACCCGTTCGATGGCGGGGATCACGTCGGCCCGGTCGCGGACGAAGGTCGTGGCCGGCATCCCGATCCCGTGCCGCGACAGAATCTGGGTGGCGCGCAGCTTGTCGCGCGAGTTGGCGATCCCGTTGGAGGTGCTCGGCGTGTAGACGTCCATCTGCTCGAACTGCCGCACCACAGCGGTGCCGAAGTAGGTGATCGAGTTACCGATCCGCGGCAGGACCGCGTCGTAGTGCGAGAGTCGCTTGCCGCGAAACTGCAGGTCCGGCTCGTCGCCCGACAGGTCGATTCCGAACCGGAGTGTGTTGAGGACCTTCACCTCATGTCCCCGGTCCTGCGCAGCGGTCCGCAGCCGCTGCGTACTGTACGACCGTGGCGCGCGAGACAGGATCGCGAGTTTCATGGTTCCTCAGAGCTTGGAAGGGGACGGGGTGGCCCACACTATTGCCCACACCATCGCGGGCTGGCGCGAATGGGTCAGCCTGCCGGGCCTCGGCATCCCCTGGATCAAGGCCAAGCTCGACACCGGCGCACGCACGCTCCGCACTGCACGCTTTCGACCTGGAGGAGTATGTCGAGGACGGCGCGCCCTGGGTTCGCTACTCGGTGCACCCCTGGCAACGCATCGATGACGATGCGGTCGAGGTGACCAGCCCGGTCGTCGATCGGCGCGACGTACGCAGCTCGTCCGGTCACGCCGAGGAGCGACTCGTCGTGGTGATGGACGTCGGCCTCGTCGGCCGAGTGGTGTCCGCCGAGGTGACCCTGAGCCGCCGCGACGAAATGGGTTTCCGGATGCTGATCGGTCGCGAGGCGCTTCGCCAGGGGTTCGCGGTCGACCCCGGCCGCTCCTATCTCGGCGGGCGGCCCCCACGCGGCATCCGCCGCACCAACAGGGGGCGCTGACATGGCGCGTGGCTCGTTCGAGATCGGCTCTGTGCGAATCCGGCCAGGACTTCAGCGAGCACTGGCCCTGCCGATTACTCGACTGGTCACCGGCGCCGATGTCGACCTGCCGATCCGGGTCGTGCATGGGCGTGAAGACGGGCCCGTGATCTGGATCAACGCCGCGATCCATGGCGATGAAGCGGTCGGTGTCGAGGTGGTCCGCCAGGTGCTGGCGGGCCTCGACCCCAAGACCTTGCGGGGCACGCTCATCGCCATCCCGATCGTTAACGTGCTCGGTTTCATGAACGGCAACCGCTATCTGCCCGACCGCCGTGATCTGAATCGATCGTTTCCCGGCGCGGCCCGAGGGTCGCTCGCCGGCCGCATCGCGCACCTGATGATGACCGAGGTGGTGGCCAAGTGCGAGGTCGGCATTGACCTGCACACCGGCTCCGATCGTCGCTCCAACCTGCCCCAGATCCGCGCCGACCTCGACGACCCTGGCACCCGCGACCTGGCCCTGGCTTTCGCTGCGCCGGTGATGCTCGCCGCGCCGTTGCGCGACGGTTCGCTGCGCTCGGCGGCTCGCGACCGCGGGGCCAAGGTGCTGCTCTACGAAGCCGGGGAGGCCTGGCGGATGGACGACTGGGCGATCGACGCGGGCGTGATCGGCGTACGTCGCGTTCTGGCCAAGCTGGAGATGACCGACCCACTGGATGAGGAGCCTCCTGCCGCCTCAGTGGAGTGCGTGCGCAGCGGCTGGGTTCGGGCCCGCGGCACCGGCATGCTGCATCTGGACGTCGACCTCGGGCAGAGAGTCGCCAGGGGGAGCGGCTCGGCGGGCTCTTCGACTCCTTCGGCAAACGAGTTCGGCTCGTGCACGCCGACCGCGCCGGCCTGGTCATCGGCCGAACCGAGGCGCCCCTGGTCAACAGTGGCGATGCTGTCGTCCACATCGCCGAAATCAAAGGCTGACAGATATCGACGGGCTCGATCTCCAAGGAGGGAATCATGAGCGACAGATGCACTCATCTTGCCAGCATCAATGACACGCTGGCGCCGTCCGCCGACGGCTGCGAGGACTGTCTCGCGATCGGGGGGCAGTGGGTGCATCTGCGGATGTGCTCGTCGTGCGGTCATGTCGGGTGTTGCGACAGTTCGCCAAACCACCACGCCACCGCACACCACCGCGCCTCCGAGCATCCGGTCGTCCGGTCCTTCGAGCCGGGGGAGGAGTGGTACTACTGCTATCTCGACGGCGTCGCTTTCGAGTTGGAGGGTGCTCCTCCCGCGCCATCACACAGCTGAGCGGTGTGGCCGGCAGAAGGGTGGCGAGCTGAGCGGTGCCCGGGGGCACTCGGCAAGCAGTTTCGCGATTTCGCCTCGCGCCAGTGGCGGACTTGGTTGGATCTGAATCCCCAGGTTCCGGGCAGCGGAGGATTCGTGACGACTTACCACCCCTATTCGCGACGTGAGTTCTGGCGCAGCTTCCGGCGTTTCCTGGCCAGCAACCCACGCCGTGGCGCAGTGGCGGCGCTGTTCGTGGTCGTCGGCGCCGTCCTGAGCACCGCACCGATGGTTCTTCTGCTGCCCTCCTCGCCGTTGAAGTGGTACGCCATCGGCATGGCCCATGCAGCGCTTGCGATCCTGCTGCAGCAGATGATGGTCTGGAGCTTTGTCGCCCATGACGGGGAAGCGATCGCGCACTTGCGCGGCGCCTGGGGTGAGGACAACACCAGGGACGCCCTGAAGCGAGCCAAGCGCAAGAACCTGATCTGGGGGTGGGTTGACAGCGTGGCCCTGCAGGCCGGTGATATCGATCATCTGGTGGTGACACGATCTGGCGGTGTGATTGCCATCGATTCCAAGTGGCGAAACAAAGCCCAGGCAGCCGACCGCGACGCGCTTGCATCCTCGGCGCGCAAGGTCGCTCTGCGGGCGACCGGTCTGCTGCGCACCCTGCTGGCCTCATCTCGCGGAAACCATCGAGCCAGGATCAACCCCACTTCGGTACGCCCCCTGGTCGTCTTATGGGGCACGATCGCGAAGAACGTTCCGGCCAGGGGCGAGATCGACGGCATTGATTACGTCGCAGGGTCCGAACTGCTCGCCTGGCTGGGGGAGCGCGAGGGTGATCCCGTCGACAAGGACGCAGCCCATGACCTACTGATGCGCCTTGAGCAGTTTCGGGCCACGGCATGGTCGAGCGCGACGGCACCGCCCCGGGTCCGTGCCACTTAGAGCTCACAGGGATGTGGCGCTGAAGGGTTATCCACAGATTGCAGTCCCGCCATCTATCGAACAGAGTGTTCGTACTAGCTTGATCACATGACCACCACAGCGCTCCGGACGACCGCCCCCGAACGGGAGGAGCGGAGCGTTGCGGAGGTGGTCACGGACCTGCACCGGGTGATCGACGAACTGGGTGGGCTGATCGCGGAGTCACCTGCCGCTGCGCTGGTGGCCCAGATCACCGAGGTGCGCCGCGCCGTCAGCCGGGTGCAGTCCATCGAGTTGAAGTTGGTCACCGCTGCCCAGCAGTCGCGAGTGGCGGCCAAGGCCGGGCATGCCGACACCGGTGCCTGGCTGGCCCAGGTCACCCGCACCGCCGGCCGTGAAGCCGCGCAGGCCGCGAGGTTGGCCGACGCGCTCCAGCGTCGACTGCCCGCGACCGATCGCGCGCTCGGCGAGGGTGAACTCTCTCGCGAGCACGCCGTCGCCATCGACCAGGTGATCCGGCAGCTGCCCACCGGGGTCACTCGCGAGCAGTCTGCGCAGGTCGAGTCCGCCTTGGTGGACAAAGCGAAGACCATGGACCCGCTGCAACTGCGAAGGGCCGGGCGGCGGGCGTTGGCGGTCGTCGAGAGAGACCAAGCGAAGGTCGATGCTCATGAGGATCAGGTGGTGCGTTCGGAAGAGGAGCGTGCCTGGGACAAGGCCAGGCTCACCCTGCGCGACAACGGCGACGGCACCACCACCGGCCACTTCACCGTCCCGACGCTTGCTGGCTCGATCCTGCACAAAGTGCTGCACTCGCTCGCGTCTCCGCGCCGCGCGAAGGTCGGGGCGCCCGCCGCCCAGGCGGGTGCCCCTAGCCCGGACCAGGAGGGCCCCGCATGGGACCGGCGGCTCGGTCAGGCATTCGTTGAGGTTCTCGAACACCTCCCCAGCGACCGGATCCACGGCAAGGTGGGCGCCACCCTTCTCGTCACGCTTGATCTCGAGCAGCTCTCGGGCAAGCTGCATGCGGCCGGCGTCGACACGGGCGACGCCATCTCGGCCGCCACGGCCCGCCGGTTGGCGTGTCAGGCGGGTCTGGTCCCCGCGGTTCTGGGGCGGCAGTCTCAGCTCCTCGATCTCGGGCGGTCCGCTCGCTTCTTCACCGAAGCTCACCGCACAGCGCTCGGGCTCCGGCACAGCTACTGTGCCGCCGACGGCTGCCAGCGGCCTTACGCCTGGTGCGAACTTCACCACCGAGATCCCTGGGCTTCCGGGGGCAGGACCGACCTCGCCGACGCGCTACCGCTGTGCGGATTCCACCATCGTCGAATCCACGACCCCGCGTACGCGCACCAAGAGCGACCCGGGCCAAATGGCCTGCCGGTGGTCACGTTCAGACAGATCAGCCGATGCTGAGGGCGCCTGCTGTCGACGGGCCCGAGCAACGCTCTGCCCCCAACGCGCCGCAATTGTCTCCACGTCGGCTACGATGGCTCCCAGACCTGACCGGAACCACCGATCAGGGGAGTCTCCTCGGCAGACGCCGAGTGAGCACCGTCAGCTCCGGGTATGCGCAGCGCGCCACATCGTCGGCCCCTACGCGATGCCCGACCGGACGCGACCGCGTCCGGTGCACCGCTTCAAAGGATGAGTGCTTGGCACGGACACGTCAGCGCCGACCGGACGCCGGTCGTCCTCGCGCGCGCAATCAGCGGCGAGGCCGCGCCCGCGATGAAGAGGGGATCATCCCGATCCTCGCTCGTGCGGTGCGCGAGGTCGAGTCGGCCGTCGAGCGCGGCCCAGCGGGCCCACGAACCCGGACCCAGTTCCACGTCATTGCGCTGTTGGCGCGCGAGGAGCGCCTGGCAGTCAAGGCCGATTCGGAACGCACCGAGGCCGACCGCGACACTCAGCTCAAGCGGCTCGACGGCATCGCCACGATCCTCGCTAAGGCTGCCGCTCGCGACAGCACGCTCTTCACGTTGCTGGCCGAAGACGCCGTCGTGTCCGACGGTGCCAAGGCCCTGAAGCGCGAGTTCCAGCTCGCCGGTGGCGTGGAGCCGCCCGCCGAACCCCAGCCCGAAGCCGACGACGAGACCGTCGCTCCCAAGCGCCGGGTCGTGCCTCAATCGGTGGTGGCGCGCCAACTGGCGAATCCCTTCATGGTGCCTGACTTCTCCAACGTGCCCGCTCCCGCGCCGCGCACTCAGCGCCTGGCCACCTGGGAGCTGCTGGGGCCGCTGTTCCGCTCGTTCGAGTACGGCGGCGCCTCGTCCACGCTGGACCTCCCCGAACCGACCGCGCTCGCGGGCCCGGGCGGGCTGACCCTGATGCCGCACCAGGCCGAGGTGGTGGCGGCTGCCCGCGAGGGCCACCGCACCTTCCTGCTCGCTGACGAGCCCGGGCTCGGAAAGACCGCCCAGGCGCTGCTCGCGGCCCAGGCTGCCGACGCGTTCCCGTTGCTGGTGGTGGCGCCCAACGTTGTCAAGACCAACTGGGCCCGCGAAGTCGGTCTGTGGATCCCGCAGCGCAAGGTCACCGTGATCTACGGCGACGGCCACAACATCGACGGCTTCGCCGACGTCGTCGTCGTCAACTACGAGGTGCTCGACCGACACGTGGGCTGGCTGGGCGATCACGGCTTCCGAGGGATGGTGGTCGACGAAGCGCACTTCATCAACAACCTCTCCTCGCAGCGATCGAAGCATGCCCTCGAGCTCTCCGAACGGATTCGTGCCCGCACCGCTCGACCGCTGCTGATGGCGCTCACCGGTACGCCCTTGATCAACGACATCGAGGATTTCCGGGCGATCTGGCAGTTCCTCGGCTGGATCGACAGCCGGGCGCCGCGTCGTGAGTTGATGACCGCACTGGAGGAGACCGGGCTGACGCCGGCCGATCCGCCGTTCTATGCCGCCGCACGAAAGGCCGTGGTCGATCTCGGGATCGTTCGGCGCCGCAAGGTCGACGTGGCCGCGGACATCCCGGAGCGCCGGATTGCCGACCTGCCGGTCGAACTCGACGGCGAGGCCGGCCGCTCCATTCGTCGCGCCGAGGCGGAGTTGGCTCGTCGGCTCGTGCAGCGCTACCGCACCGCACTGGCCACCCGTCGGTCGGGCGGCGACGTGGAGGGCATCGATCACGACCTGGTTCGTCGGGTCGCCGAGTGGGAGCGCGCGGAGACGGCGACGACCACCACGACCGACAACGTCTTCACGATGATGCGCCGCATCGGACAGGCCAAGGCCTCCCTTGCTGCCGACTATGCCGCGCAACTCGCGCGCAACGTCGGCAAAGTGGTGTTCTTCGCCAAACACATCGACGTCATGGACGAGGCCGAGGAGCTCTTCAAGCAGCGAGGCATCGGCTACTCCTCTATTCGAGGCGACCAGACCGCCAAGGTGCGGCAACGCAACATCGACGCCTTCTGGAACGATCCGGACGTCCATGTCGCTGTCTGTTCCCTCACCGCAGCCGGCGTCGGCATCAACCTGCAGGTGGCCTCCAATGTCGTGCTGGCGGAGTTGTCGTGGACCGACGCGGAGCAGACTCAGGCCATTGACCGGGTGCACCGGATCGGACAGGACGACCCGGTGACGGCGTGGCGGATCATCGCGGCGCAGACCGTCGACTCCCGGGTCGCGGAGCTGATCGACGCCAAGGCGGGGCTGGCCGCACGGGCCCTCGACGGCTCCGATGAAGAGCTCGGATCCTCGGCCGACATCCAGACCGAAGCACTGGTGTCGCTGCTCACCGATGCCCTGGAGGCCGAAGAGCGTCCCTGACGTTGCGTGAGTGACCGGCCGGCCGTGAGCGGCCGCCGGCAGCCTAGCTGCCGCCGGGTGCCGGGAGACCCGTGAGATGAGCGGCTACGCGGCGGCGTACGGTGGATTCATGGGGCGCTTGGATCGGACCCTCGGACTCGGCCAGGTCACCGCGAGCGGCGTCGGGATCATCATCGGCGCTGGCATCTACGTCTTGTTGGGGGCCGCCACCGCCGATGCCGGGGCAAGTGTGTGGTTGGCGTTCTTGGTCGCCGGACTGCTGAGCGCGCTGACGGCCCTCAGCTATGCCGAGCTCGCCTCGATGTATCCCTCAGCGGGTGCCGAATATGACTACACCCGACGAGTGGCACCCGAATGGGTGGCCTTCCTGGTGGGGTGGGTGATGATCCTCGGCCTGATGGTGGCGGCAGCGGCGGTGTCGCTCGGCTTCGCCAGCTACGTGCGCTACTTCGTCGACATCGACCGGCGTCTCTCCGCCTGGGGGTTGCTACTCCTGGTGAGTCTGATCGCGCTCCGCGGGATCGAACAGTCGGCGCGAGTCACGCGTCACGCTGAGCTTGGTGCAAGTCGGTGGCTTGCTGACGGTCGCGGCCATCGGGGTACCCCACCTGGGCGATCACAGCTTGACCGCGGGCTTCTCCACCGCCGGGCTGATGACGGCCGCAGCGCTGGTGTTCTTCGCGTTCGTCGGATTCGACGAAGTGATCACCTTGGCCGAGGAGACCACCGATCCGGTCCGCACCGTGCCTCGTGCACTGCTATTGGCGCTGGGGATCTCGACGCTGCTGTATGTGGGGGTGGCGATCGCCGGAGTCAGCGTGCTCGGCGCTGCCGCTCTCGGCGCCTCGGATCAGCCGCTGGCCGATGTCGTGGCCGTCGCAGTGGGGTCGTCCAGCGGCTACGCCGTGGCGGTCGTCGCGTTGGTGGCCACCACCAACACCACGCTGCTGGCGATCACCGCGGCGTCGCGTCTGCAGTTCGGGATGGCCAGCACCGGAGCGCTCCCTGCGACCTGGAGCCGGCTGAATGGACGACGAGCGCCGTGGGTCGGCATCGTCGCGGCCGTCGGTGTAGCCGCCGCGTTCGTGTCCCTGGGAGATCTTGCCCTGGTTGCCAGCGTCACCGACTTTGCCATCTATGTGGTCTTCATCGCGGTGAACGTGACGGTGATCCTGTTGCGCTTCTGGCAGCCCAAGCGGCGACGCCCTTTCGCGATCCGCGGCACCATCGGCAAGGTCCCGGTGACCCCGGTGCTCGCCTTGGGCACCATCGGTCTGCTGATGCCGTCGCTCAGGTTCGCGGCGCTTCTGCTCGGCGCCGCGGTGATGGCGGCCGGGCTCGCTGCCTACGCTGTCCTCGGCCGCACGGCTCCGGCCGGCCACCAATTCCTCACTTCACCACCGGAGGGCGTCATGCCACCTCGCACGAAGATCAGCTCCGTCGAAGCGGCCCAGGTCGCGGCAACCTTGCGCGTGGATTTTGCGGCCGTCGACTTCGATCTCGATCAGTTCCGCCGGGGGTTGACCGTCGAGCTCGAACACGGGGCCGGCGATCCCGACACCAATGTCACCAACGACGACCTCGTCGCCACCGGCAAGATCGCGCTCGCCCACCTCAACCAGTTCCCGGACTACTACACGCGATTGGCCGCCATGGAAGCCGACGCCCGTCGCGAGTGGTCGTGAACGACCGGCGGGACAGCACCGAACGCCCCGAAGAGGGTCTCGCTCAGCTGTAGCGGTGGCTCTTCGCGGCGTGACCGTACTCGCGGGTGCAACTGCGCCCATTCATCGAGCGATGCCCGCACAGGCGCTCAGTCGCCGACTCGGCCGGCGAGGCGTCACCCCTGGTTGCCGAGGCGTCACCTCTGGCGGCCGAGGCGTCACCTCTGGTGGCCGAGGCGTCAGCCGGTGGAGCGGCTGCTGGCATCGGGGCTGCCGAAGACGGGGCCGCCAGAGTGACGGGTTCGTCGGCGCCCGGTCGGGCGTTGCTTGGCCGCGAGGGTGTCGCGGACGGCTGTTTCGCCATCGTGGCGGCGCGGGCGGTGCGCTCGGCGTAGCGGGCTTCACGCATGGCGCGTAGGTTGTCCATCTTGCTCATCGTTGCTTCACTCGACCGATCTTAGGCGCACGCGCCGACACTGCTCTGCTGCCACCGCCGGCCACCCAGGTCTTTGTGGTCCAGCCCTACTCTCGTCTACGTGACCAGTCCATCGCGCTCACGGTTCGAGATGTCGCCGCAGGGCCCACCTCTGCAGGGGCGCACCTTGATGCGTCAACGGTGGCGCGACGCGGTGTTCGTGCATTGGCGAGTCGATCCGACGCTCATCGCCCCGCTGCTTCCCGCGGGGGTACGCCCCGACCTGTTCGACGGCTCGGCCTGGATCGGTCTGATTCCATTTCGCATGGTCGATGCCGGCTTCGGCGTCGGGCCCGCGGTGCCCGTCCTAGGCGCCTTCCTGGAGCAGAACGTACGCACCTATGGCATCGATGCTCACGGTCGCAGAGGGGTGGTCTTCCTCTCGCTGGACACTCCCAGTCTCCCCGCCACGTTGGGGGCGCGGGTGGCCTTCAATGTGCCCTATCAATGGGCTGACATGGGCTTTACCCGTCTCGACGACATCGTGACCTACGACGTCCGTCGCAGGGCCCGCCCGGGCCGTCGTGGACCGACCAGTCTGGTCTCCGTCAGGGTGGGGGAGGAGTTGTCACCAACTCATGCATCCTCCGCTCTCACCACCTTCCTGACAGCGCGGTTCGGATTGCACACCACGCGGTTCCGGCGAACGTGGTGGGTCCCCAACACCCACGCGCCGTGGCCACTTCACGGTGCGAGCATCCTCGACCTCGACGACGAACTCGTGGCGGCGGCGGGATTCCCGAAGCTCGCTCAGACCCAGCCGGACAGCGTGCTGTTCTCACCCGGGGTGTTCACCGAGTTCGGTTTCCCCCGCGCGGTGCCCAGCCGGGGCGTGACCCCCGGCCAGTGACGAGGTGTCGCTGTTTTCACCGCGCTCGGTAGCGTCTCATCATGCTCTCTCACCCGTCAGCTCCGGCGACCGCTGGCTGCTCTCAGCTCGCGTGCCAGCACCTGGGACGACGTCTCCGAGGTGTCCCCGCCCGCCGGACCACCCACCGCGGCGGCCCGCAACCGCGAGCTCGCGGCCTTGGCGCAGTTGCCCCGGCTTGCCCTCGGCTCCCCGCGGCTGCTGCGCGCCCCGCGGGCCTCGCGGGCGCACCTGGTCATCGATGTGCCCGGCTGGCGGGCGCCCGAAGGGGTCGCTGCGCCGCTGCGCGCCTACCTTCGCTGGCTGGGGTACGACGCCCGCGGTTGGGGGCTTGGAATCAACCGCGGCTACCCCGAAGCCGACGCACCACGCCTGGCCGAGAAGGTCGTTCGTTGGGCCGACCGGCATGGCCCGGTGACGCTGATCGGTTGGAGCCTGGGTGGAGTGATCATCCGCGAGGTCGCGCGCGAGCATCCGGACGCCGTGGCCCGTGTGATCACATACGGATCACCGGTCGTCGGTGGACCGACGCACACCCTGGGTGCGCCGACCTATGGCGAGCAGGAATGCGCCAGAATTGCCACTCTGATCGAGGAGCATGAGCGCGCGCGACCACTCACAGTGCCGGTCACCGCGATGTTCACCCGTCGCGACGGCATCGTCGACTGGCGCTCGTGCATCGACCACTACACGCCGGACATCGAACACATCGAGGTCGGCTCGACCCATGTCGGGCTTGGCTTCGATCCCGACGTCTGGCGGATCATCGCCGACCGGCTCGCGCGCGGCTGATCGCAGGAGAGCTGACTGCAGGAGAGCTGACTGCAGGAGACCAGTCGGCGAGCGGCGTCAGCGCCTGTTCATCACCAGTCGGGCAACGTAGATGACGGCGAGGACGAGCAAGATGATGATCAGGATCCGAACCATGTGAACTCCTTCATCGTCGATCGTGGGCGGGCCGACCTCGGCGAGGCCACCCCAGGTACGCGACCCTATCCTCCCGCGCGGCCGAGGCGGTGACGGCGCGGGGATAGCCTCGTGGCATGGATGATCCCGATCGCCTGCTGGCCGAGCGCGAGAGCGAGCTCAAGGCGCAGCTCGCCGAGCTGACCAAGCCGCCGCAGGAGTTGGGCAGCATCTCGTTCGGCAAGCGGGTCGGCGAGGGCACCTCGATGGCAGTCGATCGGCTGACCGCCGTCGTGGCGCAAGAGCAACTCCTGGACATGCTCGACGGCGTACGCCGGGCCCGCCGTCAGGTGGCCGACGGCACGTACGGCACGTGTGAGGTGTGCGGGGTCTCGATCCCCGACGAGCGACTCGAAGCGCGGCCGTGGTCGTCGCGGTGCATCACGCACGCCTGAATCATTCACGGGGAGGAGGCACCGGCGATGGCGGGGCAGGTCGAAGTGCTCTGGCTTCCGCTTGGCGCGGGTGACAACACCCACTGCGTACGGGTCAACGGACTGATCTTCGAGGCCATCGCGGCAGGTGCAGCGCGACGACCCCGGTGTCCCCTTTTCCATTCCGCGCTGCGAGTGCGGCTCGACTCCGAGCAATTCGTGATCGAGATGGCGCCGGTGTGGAGCGCAGAGGGTGAGCGAGGGGTGGTCGCGGAGGGTCCGGTCGGCCTGCATCTCCTGGGACGCTCTCGACTCTTCCGCTATGAGGTACGCCGCTGGCGCGACGGGGTGATTCCGGACGCCGATGAGGCCGTGGACGGTCCGGTGGCAGCGAGCCACGATCACGATCGGGCGTCGGCGTTATTACGCCTGGTGCCGGAGTTCCCGACCGCGACCTGGGGTCGAGACGAGCTGAGAGCCGGCGAGATGTGGAACTCCAACTCGCTGGTCTCCTGGCTGCTTGCGCGCAGCGGACATCGCGTCGATCTGCTCCGCCCACCTCACGACGGCCGGGCGCCGGGGTGGTCCGCCGGCGTTGTGGTCGCGGCTCGGTGAGCGGAGGTGCTCGGCGGTGTTCGGCGGTGAGAACGCCCCTATCGAAGCCGAGCGAGGGTCACGGCGAAATCACCGGCTTCGTCGGTCCACGTGCTCTTGGTCGCGAAACCCGCGGCCGCGAGCTCGGAGGCCACCTGGTCGAGGGAGAACTTCGTGGAGATCTCCACTCGGATCTCTTCGCCGCAGGCGAGCACCAGCTCGAGGTCGGCTCCATTGACGCGCACCCGCTGAGGTGTTTCCGAGCGCAGCCGCAGATCCATCCGCCGCATGGCCGGGTCCCAGAAGGGCACATAGGTGAAGGCGTCCACGTCGAAGTCGGCGTCGAGTTCGCGGTTGAGCACCGTCAGGGCATTGGTCACGAACGCCGCCGTCACCCCCGACGAGTCGTTGTAGGCCGCGATCAGCCGGTCGGCACTCTTGATCAGGTCGGTCCCGAGCAAGACCCAGTCCCCGGGATCGACACTGTCGGCTAGTGCGCCGAGGAACGCTGCCCGCTCTTCGACGTAGAGATTGCCGATCGTGCCGCCCAGGAACGCCACCAGCCGGCGCTCGCCACCGGGCAAGTGGCCGAGATGCAGAGTGAAGTCGCCGACGACCGCCTCGATCTGCACGTGGGGTAGTCGCGCGAGCAACTGGGCGGCGGCCGCCCGCAACGTCGCCTCGCTGACATCGATCGGCACGAACCGGGTCAGCCGGCCGGTGGCGACGAATGCATCGAGCAGCAGCCGGGTCTTATCGCTGGTACCGCTGCCCAGTTCGACCACAGTCGTCGCGTCGCATGCCGCCGCGATCTCGTCGGAGTAGTCGCGGAGGATCGCTCGCTCGGCCTCGGTGGGGTAGTACTCCGGTAACCGGGTGATCTCGTCGAAGAGCCGTGATCCCACGTCGTCGTAGAGCCACTTCGGTGGCAGTGTCAGGGGCCGCGAGCTGAGACCTCGGCGGACGTCGTCGACCAGGCTGCCCACAGCCCAGTCGGGGTCGAGCAACACCGAGAAAACCGGCTCCTTGCCCCGGCTCACGTGGGACTCCCGCCGTCGGCCAACCGCACACCGGACAACGCCCAGCGGGCGCCGTGAGGGAAGAAGTTGCGATAGGTGGCCCGCGCGTGGCCGGGTGGCGTCAACGCACACCCGCCCCGGAGCACCATCTGGTTGGACATGAACTTGCCGTTGTACTCACCGATCGCGCCCGCGCGGCGGTGGAAGCCCGGGATAGGGCTGGTAGGCCGAGGAGGTCCACTCCCAGCAATCGCCGAAGAGCTGCCGCAGTCGGCCGGTAGCTCGGCCCCGCCGCGCGAGGGTGGAAGGTCGTCAGTGTCGGCGAGGTTGCCCTCGGCGCGTGAGGCCTGGCCGTCGTCGAGACGGCGTGCTCCCATTCCGCTTCGGTGGGCAGCCGCTTGCCGGCCCACGTGGCGTAGGCGTCGGCCTCGTAGTGGCTGACGTGGCAGACCGGCAGCGCCGGGATCGACCGGGCCAGGTGCCGTGCAGGGTGTGCTCGAGCCAGCCGCCGTCGACCTCGTGCGCCAGTAGAACGGCGCGCGCCATTCGCCTTCGGCCTGACCGCCGCCCAGCCGTCGGAGAGCCACAGCTCGGGACGCTCGTAGCCGCCGTCGGCCATGAACGCCAGCCACTCGCCGTTGGTCACCAGCCGGTCGGCGAGCCGGATACGGCTCCAGCCACTGCTGGTGGCGGGGCAGTTCGTTGTCGAAGCTGAAGCCCTCGCCGCGATGGCCGATCTCGACCAGACCGCCGTCGAAGTCCACCCAGCCGAGCTGGCCGGGTCGCGACGTCGGGTAGGCGGCGACCGGCATAGACCGGCCGGAGCGGGTTGAGCGAGAGCACGTGCTTGATGTCCATCAGCAGCAGCTCCTGGTGCTGCTGCTCGTGGTGGAAGCCGAGCTCGATGGTCGGCGCCAGCTTGGCGAGGGTCCCGTCGTCGAGCGGTGGCCATCAGGTCGCGCATCCGGTCGTCGACGTTGCGCGCGGTAGTCGCCGACGTCGTGGGCGCCCGGGCCGGGTGATGCACGCCGCGTTGCGGCGCGGGAGTAGCGCGGCCCGACGGCCTCGTAGTAGCTGTTGAACAGGAACCAGTACTGGTCCTGGAACGGGCGTGAAGTCCGGCTCGTTCGGCCGAGCACGAAGGTCTCGAAGAACCACGTCACGTGGGCCCGGTGCCACTTGGTCGGGCGAGACGTCGGGCATGGACTGGACCGTCTGGTCCTCGGGCGACAGCGGCGCGGCCAGTCGCTCGGTGTAGCCACGGATCTGGTCGAACCTTCGCGAGATGCCCGGCGTCCCAGTGCGCGTCCCAGTGCACGTCCAGTGCGCGGTCCATTCACGTCCCAGTCCCCGTTTATGTCCGATTTCCCGATGTCCCAGTCGATTTCGGGTATCCGAAGAATCAGGCCGACCCACGACGCGGTAGGGTCCCAAAGGATCCGTAAGAGGTTGTTCACCTGGCACCGCCTGGCTTCGGGCGGCTGGCACGATGTCAACATCACTCGTCAACCGACCATCGAGATCCCCACCACCGCCCGGGCTGTCCAGCTCGCGGCGCGCCCGGTCGGCGAGCCCCGACCGAGCGACTTCGAGGTCGCCGAGGTGGCCGTCGGTGACGTCGGTGAGGGCCAGGTCCTGGTGCGCAACACCTGGATGTCGGTGGACCCCGGACATGCGGGCACGGATGAACGACGTGAAGTCTGACGTGCCGCCCTTCGAACTCGGTCCAGCCGCTCGATGGAGGCGCCGTCGGCGAGGTGGCGGCTTCGCGGGCGGGCCGCGTACCCGTGGGCAGCACCGTGCTGCATGGCCTGGGCTGGCGGGAGTACGCCGTCGTCGACGCCGGCGCCGCCCGCGTGATCGACATCTCTCGGGCGCTGGCCGAGGCCTACCTCGGCCCGCTCGGGATGACCGGGTCTGACCGCCTATGCCGGGCTCACCACGATCGCTCCGGTCCGCGAGGGCGACGTCGTCTTCGTCTCGGCCGCCGCTGGTGCCGTCGGCTTGGTCGCGGGCCGGTGGCTCGTCACCTGGGCGCCGGCACGGTGATCGGCTCGGCGGGGGGACCCGACAAGGCGCGGCGGCTGGTGGAGGACTTCGGCTATGACGTCGGCCTCGACTATCGGGCCGGCGACCTCCGCGCCCAACTCGCCGCCGCCGCACCCGAAGGGCATCGACGTCTACTTCGACAACGTCGGCGGCGATCATCTGGCGCGCGGCATCGCGGCGGCTCGACTGTACGCCCGGTTCGCCCTCTGTGGCGCTATCTCTGCGTACAACGCCTCCGGGCCCGTCCCCGGCCCGCGACAACCTGACGCTGGCCATCGGCAAGCGGCTCACCCTGCGGGGGTTCATCGCAGTGACCACCAAGATCTGGCTCGAGGAGTACGCCGACTCGGCCGCCGGGTGGCTGGCCGACGGCTCGCTGCCCAACGAGACCACCGTCGTCGACGGCATCGATCGCGCCGCCGAAGGCTTCCTCGGCCTCCTGGCGGGTCAAAACACGGGCAAGATGCTGGTGCGCCTGTGACCTCAGCTGATCCTGCGCTTCATTTGAGCTGCCGGTCCGCCTTCCAGGGGCGGGACAGTCCGCGGCGGGTGGGGAGTTCGGGTACCGGCGCCATCTCCGGGCCGGAGGCGCCCTCCCCACTGAAGCGGGCAGCGAGATGTCCGGCCCACGCAGACGCCGTCAGACCGTGCAGGACGATGCTGGCGGCCACGGTCCAGCAGGCGCACGGTGAAGAGAATCTGCCCGCGACCGTCGCCGAGCTCCTCGACGACCAGCAGCGCGAACAAGATGGAGGCCAGTCCGCGCGGCCCGAACCATCCGAAGAACAGCCGGGTTTCCCAGAGGGTTCCCGAGCCGAACATGGACAGCACGACCGGCAGCATCCGGACCACGGTCAGTGACCCGGCTGCGTACACCAGGATCGGCCAGGACAACTGCATCGAGCACGGGGCCGAGAAGTGCGGCGCCGAAGATCACGACGTGATGGCCGTCAGCAGTTCCCCCTCGTCCTCGGCGAAGTCCTGCGCGGCCTGGGCAGTATCGCGGGCGACCGCCCCGAAGGCGAGGCCCGCTGTGAAGGCCGCGATGAAGCCGTTCCCGCCGATCGCCGACGCCGCTGAGTAGGCGATGACGGCGATCGAGATCGTGGCCAGTTCGGCGATAGATGCCTTCGACGGTCCCCGCGGCCACGCGGGAGTCGAGCACGCGTCCGCCGATCAGCCCGGCCACCAAGCCACAGAGCACACCGAAGCCGACCTCGCGGGCCGCGAGCTCGGCCGAGTCGCTGGCCCCGCCGGCTTCCTCGGCGACGGTGAGGGCGAGGAGAACGGTGACCACGGGCACGGCGATGCCGTCGTTGAGCCCACTCTCGACGTTGAGCGACTGCCGGACCCGCACCGGCAGCCGGCCGTCGCTCACCACGGCCTGGCCCAAGGCCGCATCGGTAGGGGCGAGAACCGCGGCGAGCAGCGCCGCCTCGGCCAGACTGACGCCGGGCAGCACAGCGAGACCCCACAGCGTTCCGGCCACGATGGTGAGAGGCATCCCGATGCCGAGCAGGCGGCTGGGCAGCGCCGCGTCATGGCGGAGGGCCCGCAGGTCGATCCGGACGGCGTCGGTGAACAGCACCAGCACCAGGGTGGTCTCGACCAGCAGCGAGACGGCCTCGCTCCCGAGCGGTTGGTTGAACCAGCTGAGCCCCGCTGTGCCGACGAGCACCCCCACCGCCGTGAACACCATCGGAGCGGTGATCGGCGACATGCTCAGTCGTCCGGAGATCAGCGCGAACCCGAAGACCGCCACCCCAACGATCAGAACCTCGACCACAAGGCCATTCTCTCAGTGTCCGTCCGCGCATGGGTGGCGCATGTGCGGAGCGCTTCGTCGATCAGCCAATCACGCGACCGTGGGCATGTGACTAGCCCGTAATGTCCTGAATCTGACAGGCTCGGCAGAGTACGCCGCCGACTCACCCGGGTCGCCGCGGAGTCCGGACGAGTCTGGAGGGCTGCCCTCGTGTTCCACCGCATCGCGATCGTCAACCGAGGCGAGGCCGCGATGCGGCTGATTCACGCCGTCCGCGACCTGAACGCGGCCCTCGCACCAGGTGAGCAGGAGCACCGGCTCACCACCATCGCCCTCTATACCGAGGGTGAGCGCAGCGCGATGTTCGTTCGGGAGGCCGACGAGGCCTACTCCGTCGGCCCGGCGGCAGCGCGCCCTTATCTCGACCACGCCGTGCTCGAGCGCGTGCTCACCGAGAGCCGAGCGGAGGCCGTGTGGGTGGGCTGGGGATTCGTGGCGGAGGACGCGGGTTTCGCCGACCTGTGTGACCGTCTCGGCGTGGTCTTCATCGGACCCAGCGGCGACGCGATGCGCAAGCTCGGCGACAAGATCGGCTCCAAGCTGATCGCCGAAGAGGTAGGGGTCCCCGTCGCGCCATGGAGCAGGGGCGGTGTGGACACTCTGGCCGAGGCGCTGGCCGCTGCGGAGTCGATTGGCTACCCGCTGATGCTCAAGGCGACTGCCGGCGGTGGTGGCCGCGGCATCCGGCGCGTGGACGGGCCCGACCAGCTCGAGGATGCCTACCAACGCACCCGCGATGAAGCGCAACGTGCGTTCGGCAGTGGCGTCGTCTTCCTCGAGCGACTGGTCTCCGGCGCCCGCCACGTCGAGGTCCAGGTGATCGCCGACGGCCAGGGCACTGCCTGGGCCATCGGAGTGCGCGACTGCTCGGTGCAGCGCCGCAATCAGAAGGTGATCGAGGAATCCGCATCGCCGCTGCTGTCCACGGAGCAGGCCGACGAGCTCAAGGCCAGCGCCGAACGGCTCGCCCTCGCTGTCGGCTACAGCGGAGCGGGCACGGTGGAGTTCCTCTACCATCCGGGCGACAAGCTGTTCGCCTTCTTGGAGGTCAACACCCGCCTTCAGGTGGAGCACCCGATCACCGAGGTGACCACCCGCACCGACCTGGTCAAGCTTCAGATTCACGTGGCCCAGGGCGGTCGGTTGGAAGGCGAGAAGCCCCAGGAGATCGGCCACGCGGTCGAGGCCCGGCTCAACGCTGAAGACCCCGACCGCGACTTCTCACCCGCGCCAGGTCACATCCAGCGTCTGGACTTCCCGGCCGGGCCGGGCATCCGGGTCGACACCGGGGTCGCCGAGGGCGACACGATTCCGGCCGACTTCGACTCGATGATCGCCAAGATCATCGCCTTCGGCTCCACCCGCGAGGAAGCACTGGCCCGGCTGAGGCGGGCGCTGACCGAAACCACGGTGGTGATCGAAGGAGGCGCTTCCAACAAGTCGTTCATCCTCGACCTGCTGGCTCAGCCCGAGGTGGTGGGGCCGGAGCGCTCCGCCGAACCCGTCGAGTGGGCCGACACCGGCTGGATCGACCGGGTCCGGTCCGAGGGCCGGCTGGTCTCCCACGCTCACGCCGGAATCGCTCTGGTGGTGGCCGGGATCGAGGCCTACGAATCCGAGGAGGCCATCGAGATCGCTCGCCTGCTCGAGACGGCCTACGGCGGGCGCCCCCAGGTGCAGCACAAGGTGGGCCGTCCGGTCGACCTCAAGCTGCGCGGGGCGACCTACCAGGTCACCGTGCTGCAGACCGGTCCGGCGCGGTATCAGGTCACCGTGGCGGCCGGTGAGGAGAGCCGCAGCGTCGATGCCCGGATCGAGCCGATCGACGAGTTCCACGGGCGCGTGATCGTCAACGACCGCGCCTTCCGCATCGTCAACGCCACCCATGGTCCGGTCCACCTCGTCGAGGTCGACGGCGTGACTCACCGGGTGAGTCGGGACGAGGGCGGGGTGCTCCGTTCTCCGGCTCCGGCGTTGGTCGTGGCCACGCCGGTCGCGACCGGCGAGGAAGTGGCTGCGGGATCTCCCGTGCTGGTGTTGGAGTCGATGAAGATGGAAACGGTCATCCCAGCGCCGTTCACCGGCAAGGTGCGCGAGCTGATGGTGATCACCGGCAGCCAGGTCGAGACCGGTGCCCCGCTGATCCGTCTGGAGCCCACCGGGGATGCCGGGCAGGCGGCGGAGGCTCAGGGCGACGTCGGCCCCGGCCTGGAACTGCCGGCGGCGAGCGTCGATGCCTCGCCCGCGCAGCGCAGTCGCGCCAGCATCGCCGAGCTGTCGGCAGTGATCATGGGTTACGACCTCGACGAGGGCGGCGAGAGTGCCGCACTGAAGGATTATCTCGAAGCGCGCGACGAACTGGCCGCCGATGGCGTCGATGTGGTCGCGGCAGAGCTGCCGCTGATCGAGCTCTTCGCCGACGTCGCCGAGCTCAGCCGTAATCGCCCGCAGAACGAGGAGTTGCACACCGAGCTGCGCGTGCACAGCGCCCGCGAGCACTTCCACACCTACCTGCACAGCCTCGACGTCGCACGCGGCGCCCTGCCCGACGCCTTCACCGAGCGGCTGCGCAAGGTCCTCGCGCACTACGGCGTCGACGAGCTGGACCGAACGCCGGCCTTGGAGGAGGCGGTCTTCCGGATCTTCCTCACCCAGCAACGCACGGCCCCCGATCTGGCCATCATCACCTCGTTGCTCGAGCGCTGGCTCGAGGACGGACCGCCCGGCGACGACAACGCCGCCGCGATCCGGAGCGTGCTGGAACGGGTGGTTCTTGCCACCCAGCTTCGTTTCCCGGTTGTCGGCGACCTCGCCCGGAGCGTGCGGTTCCGCTGGTTCGATCAGCCGCAGGTCGACGTCGAGCGCACCAGCGTGCTCAGCGGAGTGCGCGGTGAGCTGGAGGCGCTGGCCGCTGATCCGCAGGCGCCGGAGTGGGGAGCGCGGGTCGATGCACTCGCGGCGATCCCCGAGCAGTTGGTGGGATTCCTCGCCGAGCGTCTGGAGAGCGGCACACCGTCGTGTGAGCCGATGCTCGAAGTGCTGATCAAGCGGCACTATCTCGAGTTCGACCTGCACGACGTCCGCTCGCTGAGCGTCGACGGCCGGGCGTTCGCGATCGCCGACTACACCCTGGAGGACCAGCCCACCCGGATCGTGTCCACGGTAGGCGCGCTCGCCGAGCTCGGCGATCCGTCCTCGGGGCTCGACGCCGGCATCATCGACCAACTCGCCCAGCGCAGCAAGGGCGACGACGCGGTCGTCGAGCTGTACGTCACGTGGCCCGATGCGCCCACCTGGGGCGGGAACACCTCCGCCCACCTCCACCAGCTTCTCGCACCGCTCGACTGGGTGCACGGTGTCCGTCGAGTCGCGGTGGCGGTCAGCCCCGGTGGCGGCCGACCGGTCAGCTACTTCACCTTCCGCTGGCGCGAGGACGAATCCGGCGACCGGGTCCTGGCTGAGGACGACCGCGTGCGCGGTATGCACCCGATGGTGGGGCGCCGACTCAACCTCGGGCGCCTGAGCGAATTCGAGGTCACCCGCCTCGAGGCTCCGGACGATGTGCTGCTCTACGAGTGCGTGGCGCACAGCAACCCGGACGATCGGCGGCTGGTGGCCTTGGCGCAAGTGCGCCAATTGGCGATTGTCCGCAACGACCAGGGCCGCGTGATCGGCCTGCCTCACGCGGAGCGCGCGGTCGAGCACTGTCTGGAGGCGATCCGGCGGGTGCGAGCCGCGCGGGGAGCCGACGGAAGCAAGCTCGACATGAACCACGTATGGGTGCAGGTCTGGCCTCCGGTTGACGCCGACCTCGAGCAGTTGGCGGCGCTTCAGGACAAGATCACCCCGCTCAGCGAGGGAGCCGGCATCGAGGAGGTGCTGGCCCAGGGTCGCGTGCGTGGTGCCGACGGTCAGCTCACGCCGATCGCCATCCGCTTCCACGCCCGTCCGGGCGCTGGTGTGACCGCCGCCATCGAACCGCCGCCAACCGAGCCCCTCAAGCCGGTCGACGAATACGCAGGTCGGGTGCTGCGGGCACGTCGCCGCGGCCTGGTCTACCCCTACGAGCTGGAGGCGGCGCTGGCCGGCGACGGCGGGTCGGTCGTCGAGCACGACCTCGACGACGAGGGACGGTTGGTCCCCGTCGAGCGACCGCCCGGCAAGAACCGAGCCGGCCTGATCGTCGCGGTGGCGACCACGCCGACCCCTCTGTATCCCGAGGGCGTCACCCGCGTGGTTCTGTCGGGGGACCCGACCCGCTCGCTCGGCTCGGTCGCCGAGCCCGAGTGCGCCAGAGTGATCGCTGCCCTCGACCTTGCCGAGCAGATGAAGGTGCCGGTGGAGTGGTTCGCGCTCTCCGCGGGCGCCCGGATCTCGATGGACTCCGGCACCGAGAACATGGACTGGGTGGCCGCCGCGTTGCGCCGGATCATCGAATTCACCCAGAACGGCGGAGAGATCAATGTCGTCGTCGCCGGCATCAATGTGGGCGCTCAGCCCTATTGGAATGCCGAAGCGACCATGTTGATGCACACCAAGGGGATCCTGGTGATGACGCCGGACAGCGCGATGGTGCTCACCGGCAAACAATCGCTCGACTTCTCCGGTGGCGTCTCGGCGGAGGACAACTATGGCATCGGCGGCTACGACCGGGTGATGGGCCCGAACGGGCAGGCGCAGTACTGGGCGCCGGACCTCGGGTCGGCGCTGGCGATCGTGATGCAGCACTACGAGCACACGTATGTCGTTCCGGGGGAGGCCCGACCACGACGCGTTCCGAGCAGCGACCCTGTGGATCGCGACATCAGCGCCTTCCCGCACGCGTCGCCCGACAGTGACTTCACCAAGGTCGGCGACATCTTCTCCGCGACCCTCAACCCCGATCGCAAGAAGGCGTTCGACATCCGAACCGTGATGCGCGCCGTCGCCGACCAGGACCACACACCCCTCGAGCGCTGGGCCGGCATGGCCGACGCCGAGACGGCCGTGGTCTTCGACGCTCACGTCGGCGGCTACCCGGTGTGTCTGCTCGGCATCGAGTCGCGGCCGGTGCCGCGTCGCGGCTTCCCGCCCACCGACGGCCCCGACGTCTACACCGGGGGAACGCTCTTCCCGCGGTCGTCCAAGAAGGCAGCGCGGGCGATCAACGCCGCGAGTGGCAATCGACCGCTCGTCGTCCTGGCGAATCTGTCCGGATTCGACGGATCACCGGATTCCATGCGCAACCTGCAGTTGGAATACGGCGCCGAGATCGGCCGCGCGATCGTCAACTTCGACGGGCCCATCGTGTTCTGCGTGATCTCGCGCTACCACGGCGGTGCGTTCGTGGTCTTCTCGAAGGCTTTGAACCCGGCGATGACGGTGCTCGCCGTCGAGGGATCGTTCGCCTCGGTGATCGGCGGCGCCCCGGCCGCGGCCGTGGTGTTCGCCGGCGAAGTGGACAAGCGGGTGTCCGCCGATCCACGGGTGGTGGATCTCGCCGAGCGGGTCGCGGCCGCGCAGGCGGCCGAGCGGGGCTCGCTCGCCGTCGAGCTGGCCGAACTGCGAGCCGCCGTGCGCTCAGAGAAGATCAGCCAGGTAGCGGGGGAGTTCGACGGCGTCCACAACATCCATCGCGCCGTCGAAGTGGGGTCGGTCGACGAGGTCATCGACGCCGCCTCCCTACGCCCCCGCATCATCGCCGCCGTCGAGCTCGGCTGGCCCTAGGCGGGCGGCGACGTTGTGTCGGTTTCCCCGGATATCCGGGGAAACCTGCGTAGTTGGGGTGAAATTTCACCCCAACTACGCAGGGTTTGCCTGCATCGAGGTAATGGTGGGGCTGGTGTGACTCGGGAGGGTGGGACGTCGGTGCTTCGCTGGCCGCGTCGTCAGGGCCTCTGGACACGGCCTCTGGACACAGCCAGCGGCCGCCGGGAATCCGGACGGCCGCTGGTGAGGTCAGGCTGAGATCACTCCAGGATGATCACTTGCGCACGGCGGTGCCGCTGAACAGCACCGGCTGCTTGGAGTCCTTGGGGGTGCCCTGGCAGGAGTAGTAGGAGTTCTGCCAGCAGCGGTAGCGGGTGGAGCCGTTGGCCAGCGTCAGGATGACCTTCTTGACCTTCTTCTTCTTGAACGGCACCTTGATGTGGCCGCGGCCCTTCTTCTTGATCTTGATGACCTTGTTGATCACGCCGCCGCCCTTTTTGATCACCATCGCGTGGGCGGCGCCACCGCGGGCCGTGGTCGGGCCGTCGACCTTGATCAACAGCTTCCACTTGCCCTTGAGGGTCTTGGTCGGCTTGAACGCCACGGACGCGGTCGCCTGCTGGGCGAGGCCGACCAGCTTCACGGTCTTGCTGGTGCGGCGGTTCTTCTTCAACTTCCAGGTCTTGCGTGGCTTGATCTTCGGGTAGGCGGAACCCTCGGGGTAGGCCTTCTTGGGATAGGTGTTGCCGGCGCCGAAGCGAGCCAAGAACTTCGGCAAGGTGGTCCGCCTCACCCGGAGGTAGCTGTCGACGCCCTTGGTGGAGTACTTGTCGGGGGCGCCGCTGGTCGCGTCGAGCCGGTTCCAGATCTGGCGCACCGAGTCGACGCCGTAGATGGTGCTCATCCGCTCGAAGAAGATCCAGTTGCCGTAGTGGAAGGCGCCACCGGCCTCGAACCAGTCCAGGGGCTCCCAGGGCCGCTTGAGCTGTCCGAAGGGGAGATAGAAGCGGTTGTCGTTGACCTCGTCGTAGAGGCGCTCTTCCATCCAGGTCGCCGTGGCTTCCATCAGCCAGGCGTCCTCACCGGCGTCGTAGTTGAACTGAACGGCGTGGAAGAACTCGTGCGCGGCGGTCACCTGCAGGCTCTGCAGAGGAGGAAGCGGATAACCGACGAAGTCGTTGTCGACGACGCAGTAGGCGTCGGCCACGAACTTCTGGCCGGGGACGAGATCCTCGGGGGCGCAGTAGCCGTAGAGGCCGGCGGTGGTGATCTCGGCCAGATAGACGTCGAAGCGGGCGTCGCCACCCTTGGTGCCGTCGGTGGCGGGTGCTCGGTAGCCCAAGCCCCTCGTGCGGGTCCACACCGATTCCATGGTGGCGAGCGTCGTCTCGGCCCAGTCGGGGATCGTGTTGGCATTGGCATCGGCAAGCGGCGGCGCGTCGCCGGTGGAGTTGACGTAGTGCACACACACCGTGGTTCCGCACACCCGGCTGGACGGCACCGTGTAGTTGAACGGCGGGTCGTTGGGTGACGGCGGGTCGGTCGGCCGAGCCAGCAGGCTGTCGGCGACCGCACGCTCGGAGTTGCTGAGTTCGGCGCGCGAGAAGAACAGGTCGCGCAGCGCCAGCGTGGCGCTCTGGTCGCTCTTGCCGCTCAGCGCCTGCTTCGCACGCAGCAACGCGGTGTCGGCAGTGCGGGCGGTGGGAGCCTTGGGGTCGACAGCGGTGAGGTCGCTGGCAGCCGGACCCGCGTCGATGGTGGAGCCGCCAGAAGCGACCACGGCTCCGGGGCGGGCAGTCACGGTGTCGTCGGCAGCCATCGCCGGGATCTGGAAGCCGATCAGCGCGAGGCTGGTCAACACAACCCCAGCGAGCACATACGGGCTGGTCACACGGCGCACGTGAGATCCCTTCAACAGAGGATTTGTCGCGGAGTGGACCACCCCGCCACGACTACCTTAAAGGGTGCCTGGGACTGATGGGCAAGAAGTGCACTGTTGTGCGGTCGCGGACAGCAAACACCGGCGTCAGGAACTGCCGGAGATCTTCTCGATCAGCGCGGTGGTCGAAATGGCCGGCGTTCGGTTGAGGTAGACGACCTCGCAGATATCGGCGAACTCGTCGAAGCGACCGCGCCAGTCATCGCCCATCACGAGGACGTCGGCGGCATGCTGCGTGATGTAGTCGCGCTTGGCCTCCAGGCTCTCCTCGACGAAGACCTCGTCGACGCAGGCGAGCGCCGCCACGATCTCGAGGCGTTCGGCCTGACTGAAGACGGGTTCGCGGCCCTTCTTGCGGAGGTTGAGAGCGTCGGCCGACACACCGACGACCAAGCGGTCGCCGAGGGCGGCTGCGCGCTCGATGACGCGCAGGTGCCCCACGTGGAAGACATCGAAAGTGCCGAAGGTGATCACGGTCCGTGGCATGCCCGGCATTCTGGCACGCTCGGTACCCGGCCGGGCGTCGGTGACCATGCCTGCGGGCCTCCCGCCGGGTCAGGATTGACGGCGCTTAGGTAGGTTAGGCTTGCCTCACTTACTTGATCCAGGCCTGATCCAGGAGTTACCCCATGAGAATCCCCGCGCTGATCCTCGGCGCCTGCCTGACGCTGACTCCGGCCCTGAGCGGCTGTGGTGTCTTCGGCGGCGAGTCGGCCGACCTGCAGATCTACTCCGCGCGAAAGTACGGGTCCGAAGAGGTCTTCGCCGAATTCACTCAGAAGACCGGCATCACGGTCGACTTCATCTTCGATGAGAACGCGGCGCTGCTCGAGCGGATCAAGGCCGAGGGCGATTCCTCGCCGGCCGATCTCTACCTCACCGTCGATGCCGGCAACCTGTGGAACGCCGATCAGCAGGGCATTCTCGCCCCGGTGGACAGCAGCATCCTCGACGATGCCGTGCCTGCCCAGGACCGTGCCGCCGACAACACCTGGTTCGGCCTGGCCAAGCGGGCGCGCACCGTCATCTACAACCCCGACCTCGTCGATCCCGCCGACTTCGACGCCGTCGACACCTACGCCGGGCTCGGTGACCCCCGCTGGAAGGGTCGGTTGTGTATGCGTGACACCAGCGAGGCCTACCAGGTGTCGCTCACCGCATCGCTGATCGATCTCTACGGCGCGGAGCGCACCCGCGCGATCGTCGACAGCTGGATCGCCAACGACGTCGACATCATGTCGAACGACGTGCTTGCGATCCAGGCCGTGGACGCCGGCACCTGTGAGGTGGCGGTGGTCAACCACTACTATCTGGCGCGCGAACTGGCCGACGACCCCTCCCTCAATGTGTCGCTCTACTGGGCCTCGCAGGAGGGCGCCGGCACCCACGTCAACCTCTCGGGCGCCGGAGTCGTGGCTACCTCCGACAACCCCGAGCAGGCCCAGGAGCTTCTGGAGTGGTTGGCGACCGATGGTCAGGCCGCCTTGATCGCCGGCAACCACGAGTTCCCCGTCAATCCCGATGTCGAGCCTGACGAGATCGCGGCGGCTTTCGGCCCGTTCAAGGAGATGCCGATCAACGCCGAGGCCTACGGCTCGCTCAACGTCGAGGCAGCTCAGCTGCTCGCCGACGCCGGCTGGAAGTGACCGCCGTCAAGGCGGTCGAGCCGACCCCGAGCAGTTCATGACCCAGACGCTGGCGCCCACGCCGGTCGCCCGGCCGAGGAGTCGCCGGGCGACCGGCCAAGGGCGCATCCGTTGGGCGGCCGCGGTGCTCGTCGTCGCGGTGTTGGTGGTCGCTCCGGTGGCGGCCGTCCTCGTGGACACCGCGGCCACCGGCCTGGGCGGGTGGCCGTCCGGCCTCGGTTCGATGGTGGTCGCCACGCTTGGGTTGATGACGGGAGTGGCCGCAGGCACGCTGCTCCTCGGCTGCGGTCTGGCCTGGCTGGTCACGGCCTACGACTTCTGGCTGCGCGACGTGATGGTCTGGCTGCTGGTCCTTCCGCTGGCGGTGCCGGCCTACATCCTCGGGTTCGTGTTCCTGTCCACCTTCGATGCCGCGGGCTCGATGCAGTCGTGGCTGCGCGCGGCCGGAGTCGACGGGCTGGCGGTGTCGGTGCGTGGCCTGGGCGGATGCATCGTGGTGATGACGCTGGCGCTGTATCCCTACGTCTACCTGATGGCGCGGGCTGCCTTCGTCGAGCAGGCGGCTCAGACCCGCGAGGCAGCGTTCGTGCTGGGCGCCAGCAATCTGCGCACCTTCTTCACCGTCGTGTTGCCGTTGGCTCGCCCCTCGTTGGCCGCGGGTTTGGCGCTGGTGATGATGGAGGTACTGACCGACTTCGCCACGGTGCAGTACTTCGGCGTGCAGACGGTCTCCTACGGCGTCTACACGACGTGGCGCACGACCTACGACTTCGGGGCGGCCGTCCAACTCGCCACGTTGGTGCTCTTCTTTGCCCTCGCCGTGCTGGCGGGGGAACGGCTCTTGCGCGGCCGCGCCGGCTACGACCAATCTCGATCGAGGGGCGGTGCGGCTGCGACTCAGCGGCTGCGCGGCGGCAGGGGTGCCGCGGCTCTGCTGGCCTGCGTCGCCGCCCTCGCGGCCGGCTTCGCGGTTCCGGTGGTGCAACTCGTCGCGTGGACCGCTGACACGCTGAACCGCAGCGGCGGCTCGTCGATCGACCCTCGCTATCCGTCCTACATCGCCAACTCGTTGGTGGTGGCGACGATCGCCGCGGTGGTCTGCGTGGGTCTGGCCGTGGTGGTCGCCCACGCGGTCCGTCTCGGTGGCGGCCGCGGACTGCGCGCCCTGGCCCAGCTCACCACCTTCGGCTATGCGATGCCGGGAGCCGTGGTCGGAATCGGCACGCTCCTGCTGCTCGCCTCGTTGGATCGCCTGCTGCGATGGATGGGAGTTCCCGGCGGGACCGGCCTTCTGGTGACGGGGTCCGTGGTGGCGATCCTCTACGCCTACGCCGTGCGGTTCCTCGGACCCGCCTATCAGGCGGTCGACTCGTCCTTCGCCAAGCTCCCAGCTGCCATCACCGCCTCGGCGTTGACCTTGGGAGCGCGCCCGATGCGGGTGCTGGTGAGGGTGCATCTACCGTTGGTGCGTCCGGGCGTGATGGTGGCGCTGGTGTTGGTCGCCATCGATGCCATCAAGGAGTTGCCGGTCGTGTTGTTGCTGCGACCGTTCGGCTTCACGACGGTGTCGGTGTGGGTCTATCAGCTCGCCTCGGAGAACCTGTGGAAGCTCGCGGCGTTGCCTGCGCTGCTGATCGTGGGGCTTGCGATCGTCCCGGTGGTGGTGCTGTTCCGGCAGGTCCGGGTCGATGACCGAACTCGACGGAAGGGGTGAGATGTCAACGATCGTGTTGCGCGGTGTGACCAAGAGCTATGGCTCGGTCACCGCCTGCGACAACGTCGACCTCACGGTCGAACCGGGGGAGATCCTCACCGTGATCGGGCCGTCCGGCTGCGGCAAGTCGACCGTTCTCCGGCTGATCTGCGGGCTCGAGCGCCCCGACGCCGGGGTCGTCGAGGTCAGCGGCCATCGGGTCGCCGACGCCGACCGCTTCGTGCCGCCGGAGCGGCGTCAGGTGGGCATGGTCTTCCAGGGCCACGCACTGTTCCCCCATCTGACGGTGGCCCGCAACGTGGCGTTCGGATTGTCCTCGGTTCCCGCCGACGAACGCCGCCGGCGGGTCGAGCGGGTCTTGACGATGGTCCGCCTCCCGCATCTGGCCGAGCGCTACCCCCATGAGTTGTCCGGCGGGGAACAGCAGCGGGTGGCGTTGGCCCGCGCCCTCGCCCCGAAACCCAGGGCGGTGCTGCTCGACGAGCCGTTCTCCTCCTTGGACGAGAATCTCCGCGCCCAGGTGCGCGCGGAGATCGTGGAGGTCCTCCGCCACACCGGCATCACCACGATCCTGGTCACTCACGACCAGACCGAGGCGCTGACCGTCGGTGACCGGGTGATGGTGATGCGCGATGGCCGCATCGAGCAACTCGACACCCCCGAACAGGTCTTCGAGCGCCCCGAGAGCCGTTTCGTCGCCTCGTTCATGGGCGACGCCGACTTCATCCGCGCCCATGTGCACAGCGCCCTGCTCACCTGTGAGATCGGACCGATCGCGACCGTGCCCGGCTGGTCGGCGGAGGCCGATGTCGATGTCGTCCTCCGCCCCCATGAAGTGGCGCTGACCCCCGATCCGGGCCGGGTCGGTGACGGACCGGTGGTGTCAGGGGTGGAGTATCACGGCGCGTTCGTGCTGCATACCGTGCTGCTCACGTCAGGCCAGACGCTGCGCTCCTGGCAACCGCACGCCGTGCGACACGAGATCGGGACGCCCGTCACGGTTTCCTTCGTTCCTGGCATCACGCCGACCCTGCTGCAGGGAGACCGCGCCGTCCGGTTGCCCCCGGTGGGGCAAGATGTGTGAGCGATGACGATCCCTTCCTCCGGCCCGGCGACGTCCGCGCCCTTCCTAATGGCCGGTGACCCGATCGCCGACGAGCAGCGTCGGGTCGCCCTCCGGCGCATGCGGCTGGTCGCCCTCGCACTGCTGGTGTTCGCTGCAGTGGTCTACCTGCTCACCCACGGTGGTGAAGGTGTCTGGGGTTTCGTCAACGCTGGGGCCGAGGCGTCGATGGTGGGAGCGATCGCCGATTGGTTTGCGGTCACGGCCCTGTTCCGGCACCCGCTGGGTCTTCCGATCCCGCACACCGCCCTGATCCCCAAGCGCAAGGACGATCTGGGCCGCAGCCTCCAGGAGTTCGTGGGCGAGAACTTCCTGCAGGAGCAGATCATCCGAGACCGCGTCGCTGTCGCGGAGGTGTCGAAACGGGTCGGGGTCTGGCTGGCGGAACCGGCCAACGCCCGGCGGCTGGTCGACGAGGCGGCCGAGGTGACCGCGATCGGTCTGGGCAAGATCAAAGACCACCACATCGAGGAACTGGTGCGCGACGCCTTGGTGCCTCGGTTCAAGGACGAGCCGATCGCCCCGCTTCTCGGCTCCCTGCTTGCCGAGGTGGTTCGAGACGACTTGCACCACAACCTCGTGGAGCTCACTCTCGAGGAGCTGCACCGATGGCTGGTGTCGCACGAGGAGACCTTCACCGATCTTCTGGCCGACCGAGCGCCCTGGTGGGCGCCGCCGCAGCTCAACGACCGGGTCACCGCGAAGGTCCACACGGAAGCGGTTCGCTGGGTGGCCGAGATCCGCGCCGATCCCGTGCACCCCTCACGCGCGGCCCTCGACTCGATGCTCGCCCAGCTGGCCGAGGACCTGCTGACCGATCCGCACACCCAGGAGCGCGCGGAGCGACTCAAGGAGCGGCTGCTGGAGCACCCGCAATTCCTGGCGACCGGTATCTCCATGTGGAATGCCTTGCGCCGCGTATTGCTGGCTTCTCTCCGCGACCCCGACGGGGCCGTTCGCCGACGCGCGCTGATCGAAGTGTCGCGCTTCTCCGACACCCTTGCCAGCGATCGGGCGTTGCGCGAGAAACTCGACACATTGGTGGCGGACATGGTGGTCTTCGGGGTCGAGCGCTACGGGACCGAACTGACGGCTGTCATCACCCACACCGTTCAGCGCTGGGACGGCCGAGAGGCGGCCGAACGCATCGAGCTCCATGTCGGGCGCGATCTGCAATTCATCCGGATCAACGGCACGTTGGTCGGTGGCCTCGTGGGCGTGCTGATCCACGCGGTGTCGGTGGTGCTGTCGTGAACGACGGGATCCGCGAGGTCGTGATCCACGACGACGTCATCCGGCTGGGTCAGTTCCTCAAGCTGGCCGATCTGATCGACACCGGGGCCGACGCCAAGCCGCTGCTCGCCTCCGGGGCCGTGCTCGTCAACGACGCGGTCGAGACGCGCAGAGGTCGTCAGCTGCTCCGCGGCGACGTCGTCACGCGTGGGCAGCACGAAGGTGCGGGTCAGCTGACGCCGAGCAGGTCGACCACGAAGATCAGCGTCTCGCCGGGCTTGATCACGCCACCGGCGCCACGGTCGCCGTAGCCGAGATGCGGGGGGATCACCAGTTGCCGCCGACCGCCGACCTTCATCCCCTGGACACCCTGGTCCCAGCCGGAGATGACTTGGCCGGCACCGAGCCGGAACTCGAGGGGCGTCCCACGGTTGTACGACGCATCGAACTCCTCGCCGGTGGAGTGGCTCACGCCGACGTAGTGCACGGAGACGGTGGAGCCGGCCGTTGCTTCGGTCCCTTCACCTTCGACCACATCGGTCATCACCAAGTCGGCGGGCGTGTCGGGTCCGGGGAAGTCGATCTCGGGCTTGTCCATGGGGTCCTCTCGGCAGGGGGCCGGATGGCGGTATCGGGCGGTTCGGGGACAGGTCAGGCGGGCGCGGCGACAGGTCGGGCCGGTTCGGCGACAGGTCAGGCTTGGTGGACGTAGCTGTCCAGCTGGTCGCGCTCGAACTCCAGCTCGGTGATGCGGTTCTTCACGACGTCGCCGATCGAGATGATGCCGACAAGCGCGCCGTCGGCCACGACTGGGACGTGCCGGATCCGATGCTCGGTCATCTGTTGCATCAATCCATCGATGGAGTCATGCCCCTCACAGGTGTGCACGTCGGACGTCATGATCTGGGAGACCGGCGCGTCGAGCACCTCCGTGCCTTCGTTGAGACGGCGGACGACATCGCGCTCACTGACGATCCCGTCGACCCGAGCGCCATCGGTGCTCACGATGAGGGCTCCGACGTTGTGCTGAGCCAGCAGGGCCACCAACTCACGCACGGTGGCCTCGGGGCCGATCGTGACCACCTCGTGGCTCGGCTTGGAGTTCAACACCTCATTGATGCGCATCGCATCCACCTCCCTGTCTCGTCGTGACGACGGCCCGCAACCGTAGCCCTGCATCCAACCTAGCCGGGCCCTCGTCAGTTGCCCAGAGAATCGTCCTCGCCGCGAGACCGAGGTCGGCGCAGTTCGTGCACGGAGCCACCCCGGGGCCGAACCGAGTCGGGGTCACCGTCGTCGTGGGGTAGCCCGCCCAGGAACGAGAGCGCGGCCTCGTGAAGATGACCGTTGGAGGCCACGGCATTGCCGCCGAACGGCCCGTGCTCGCCGGCCAGGGAGGTGAACGCGCCACCGGCCTCGCGCACGATCACGTCGAGCGCGGCCATGTCGTGCACGGCCAACTCGGGCTCTGCCGCCAGGTCGACGGCACCTTCGGCGACCAGCATGTAGGACCAGAAGTCGCCGTAGGCCCGGGTTCGCCAGCAGCGCCGTGACAGCGCCAGGAAATCATCCAGGCGTCCCTGTTCCTCCCACCCGGAGAGGCTGCTGTAGGAGAACGAGGCGTCCTCGAGCCGGCGGATGTCGGACACCTGGCAGCGGGTGGCCTTGAGGAGGGAACGACCGGTCCAGGCTCCCGATCCGGCGGCCGCCCACCAGCGCCGCTGGAGCGCCGGCGCCGAGACGACCCCGACCACCACCTCGTTCTCGACGACGAGGGCGATCAGGGTCGCCCAGACCGGGACGCCGCGGACGAAGTTCTTGGTGCCGTCAATCGGGTCGACGATCCATCGGCGGTGGCTCTGGCCGCTGCTTCCGGTCTCCTCACCGGTCATGGCGTCGCGTGAGCGCACCCGTGACAGGGTCCGCCGGATGGCGTCCTCGACGGCTTGATCGGCATCGGTGACGGGCGTGAGGTCGGGCTTGCTCATCACATGCAGGTCGACGGCCCGGAAACGGTCCTGGGTGAGTGAGTCGGCATCGTCCGCTAGCAGATGAGCCAGCCGCAGATCGTCGGTGTAGTCCACCGACAGGGTGGGTGGTGCCATGGGGCAAGGGTAGGGCGCCGGTGTCGATCCGTGGTGCAGGGACGTTGTTGCGCCGCGTCGGGGCGGCCGGATCAGCCCTCTTCGGCGCGCTCACGCGCCGCCAACAGCCGACGGAAGGACTCCACGCGATCGGAGTCGGCCTCGCCTGCCGCCATGGCCGTGTCGAGGCCGCACTCGGGCTCGTTCTCGCCGTGGGTGCAGCCGCGGGGACAGTCCTCGGTCATTTCGTCGAGATCGGGGAACGCCTCGATCAAGTCGCCCGGTGACACGTGGGCGAGGCCGAAGGACCGGATGCCGGGGGTGTCGACGATCCAGCCGTTCAGTTCGGGCATCGGCAACAAGATGGCGTTGGTGGACGTGTGTCGCCCCCGGCCGGTCACGGCGTTGACGTGCCCCACCTGACGGTTGGCATCAGGCAGCAACGCGTTGACCAGGGTGGACTTGCCCACACCGCTGTGCCCGATCAACACACTTCCGCGGTTCGCGAGGCGTTCTTTCAGCGACGCGAGGTCGCCGTCCTTGTGGGTGACCACCCAGGGCACCCCCAGGGGGCGATACGTCGCCAGAAGGGCGTCGGGATCCGCCAGGTCGGACTTGGTCAGGCACAACAACGGGGTCATCCCAGCGACGAACGCCGCCACCAAGGCTCGATCGATCAGGCCGGGTCGGGGCTCGGGGTCGGCCAGGGCAGTGACGATCACCAACTGTTGAGCGTTGGCGACGATCACCCGTTCCACCGGGTCGTCGTCGTCGGCGGTGCGTCGCAGCACCGTCGTTCGCTCGTCGACGACGACGATCCGGGCCAGGCTGCCCTCCGCGCCGCTGACGTCACCGACCAGCCGCACGCGATCGCCGACCACCACCGCCTTGCGACCCAACGGGCGAGCCTTCATGGCGGTGATCGGCGTCCCCGTATCGAGCACCACCGCGAACCGACCGCGGTCCACGCGTTGGACGCGTCCGGCCACGGCGTCGTCGTAGTTGGGCCGCTCCTTGGTGCGCGGCCGGGTTCGACGGCGCGGGCGGTCGTAGTGCTCATAGTCGTGCTCGGAGTAGCGCTCGTTCACAACAAACGAGTCCAGAATCCGGCGAAGTCGGGGAAGGTCTTGCTGGTGGTGGCGACGTCCTCGACCCGGACGTTGTCCACGGCCGAGCCGACGATCACCCCGGCATGGGCCATCCGGTGATCGGCATACGTGCGGAAGACGCCGCCATGCAGCGGCGCGGGCCGGAAGGACAGGCCGTCGGGGTGCTCGGTGACGTCGGCCCCGAGGTTCCCGAGTTCGGCCGCCAGGGCGGCGAGACGGTCGGTCTCGTGGCCGCGAATGTGCGCGACACCGCGTAGGTGCGAGGGAGTGGTAGCGAGCGCACACAGCGCCGCCACGGCGGGGGTCAGTTCACCGACGTCGTGCAGGTCGACATCGATGCCCTGTAGTTCTCCGTCGCCGGTCACCCGGAGGCCCTCGTCGGTCAGCTCGACGAGACACCCCATGAGTTCGAGGATGCCGCGGAGCGCGTCGCCCGCCTGGGTCGTCCGGCGCGGCCAGTCGCGCACGGTGACCGACCCGCCGGTGGCGGCGGCGAGGGCGAGAAACGGAGCGGCGTTGCTCAGGTCGGGTTCGATGATGCGGTCCACCGCCGTGATCGGTCCCGGCTCGACGTGCCAGCGGTTGGCGTCTTGGTCATCGACGCTGACGCCGCTCTCGCGGAGCATCGCGACGGTCATCTCGATATGAGGCAGCGACGGCACCGGTTTGCCCACGTGCCGCACGTCGACGCCCTGGTCGAAGCGAGCCCCCGCCAGGAGCAACCCGGAGATGAACTGCGAGCTCGCGGAGGCGTCGATCACGACCTTGCCGCCGCGCACGGCGCCGTTGCCGGAGACGGTGAAGGGCAGCCGTCCGCCGCCGGCATCGTCGATGTCGACCCCAAGCGCGAAGAGCGCGGAGACCATCTCGCCGATGGGGCGCTCGCGCATGTGCGGATCGCCGTCGAACGTGACGGTGCCGTCGGCCAAACCGGCCACCGGGGGTACGAATCGCATGACGGTTCCAGCCAGGCCACAGTCGACGTGGGCGTCGTGGTTCCAACGGTCCGGCGTCACCGTCCAGTCCTCGGTCGAGGTGTCGACGGGCGAGCCCAGGGCGGTGAGTGCGGCGGCCATGAGCTCGGTGTCACGCGATCTGAGGGCACGGTGCAGGACGCTCGGACCGTCGGCGAGCGCGGCCAGGACCAGCGCCCGATTGGTGAGCGACTTGCTGCCGGGCAGGGAGACGACGAGGTCGACCGGCGCGCTGACAAGCGGCACCGGCCAGGGATCCTCCAGAGTGCCTGCAGAAGGCGCTCCGACTGCGTGCTTCACTCCCGCAGCCTAGCGTCGGCGGTCAGGTGCGCTCGGCCACGGCCAGACGCGCCTCACGCTTCGCAGTGTGAGCCAGGCGCTGCGCTCCCTGGCGGGCGTCGACGGCTGCATGCCGCGTCCGCCAGGCGAGCCCAGGCTTGCCGGCCGTGTCGCCCGAGGCGATCAGGAGACCCCCCAGCAGGGAGACGTTCTTGACGAAGTCGCGTTTGTGGGCGCTGCGGGTCTCTTCGTCGGTTTCCTCCCAGAACCGGTGGGTGGCCAGCGTGCTGGGCACCAAGGTGGCTGCGAGCACCCCAGAAGAGAGTCGGGGCGCCTTGCCGAACGCCAACCCGAGGCCGGCGAGCACTTGGGCGACGCCGGTGATCCTCACCAAAGTGATCGGGTCTTCCGGGATCGGTGCGGAGGGAGCCGCCTGGCGAGCCAGGGGAATGACACGGTCGGCGATGTTCTTGGCGCCGGGCGCGAGCTGCTCGGCGTTGCGAAAGGCCGCGATGCCCCCGAGCACGAATGACGAGGCGAGCAGCGGGCGGGCCACAAGACGGAGAGGGGTCATGCGTCTTTCTTACACGACCCGCCCACCCGACGCCGATCCGGCGCTCGTGGTGGGTTGCGTAGCGTCGTGGCGATCAGCGCCGGATCACTGGGGAAGGACCACTCGCAGGAAGTTGTCGGAGAGGTCATCGGTCGGGCGGGTGTTGCCGATCGGCTCCAGTTCGAAGTCGGCGGTCTGCGTGGTTCCCGGAGGAACCGTGAACAAGAAGTTGATCACGGTGTCATCGCGGATGGGGCAGCCGTTGCGCAGTTGGCCGGCGGTGCACGGGGCATCGGTGACGAAGACCGCGCCGCTGTAGTCGACGGTGAACATCTCCGTATCAGCCGTGCCGAAGCCCGTGAGGT
Source organism: uncultured Actinomycetota bacterium (assembly GCA_963781605.1). Classification (GTDB taxonomy): domain Bacteria; phylum Actinomycetota; class Actinomycetes; order Propionibacteriales; family Nocardioidaceae; genus Nocardioides. The sequence continues at coordinate 225,586 of CAWAGO010000005.1, read as the reverse complement.
TGACCTGGACCGCCCAGATGGTGGGCGCCACCTGCGTCACCGTGCCGGTGATCTTGGGGTTCTCGTGGGGCTGGCGCGGCGTGGGCGTCGGGGTGGGCGTTGACGTCGGGGTGGGCGTCGGCGTTGGCGTGGGCGTCGGGTGGGCGTCGGCGTCGGCGTCGGGGTCGGGGTCGGGAGGACGGTCGGCGTGGGCGTGAGCGTCGGCGTCGGCAGGACGGTCGGCGTGGGCGTGAGCGTCGGCGTCGGCAGGACGGTCGGAGTGGGGAGGACCGTCGGGGTCGGCAGGACGGTCGGCGTGGGGAGGACCGTCGGGGTCGGCAGGACGGTCGGCAAGATCGTCGGCGTGGGGAGGACCGTCGGCAGGATCGTCGGCGTGGGCAGGACCGTGGGGTTGCCGGTGGGGTTGGACGTGGGGTTGCTGGTGGGATTCGACGTCGGGTTGCTCGTCGGGTTGCTCGTCGGGTTGCCCGTCGGGTTGCCGGTGGGGTTGGACGTGGGGTTGCTGGTGGGGTCCGGGGTCGGGTCGTTGGTGGGGTCCGAGGTCGGGTCGTTGGTGGGGTCCGAGGTCGGGTCGTTGGTGGGGTCGTCGCTGGGGTCGGGATCGGTCGGGACCGAGGCTTCCGTCGAGGGCGTGGGCCCGGGTGCCGGCGTCGGTCCGTTGAGAGGCGGCAGATTGCCGTTGTCGCCGCCGTTGGCCGTCAGACCGCGGTCGGCCTGCCCACCACCGCCCTTGCCGCCTCCGGCGCCGTTGCCGGCGCCTGCTCCAGCGTTCTGGTCGGCCGGCGGGGCGGACACTCCGGGCGCCCGGTCGCCGGAGACCGACTGCGGCTTGTCGTTATTGATGACGGCAGCGAAGGTGGCCGCGCCGATCGTCGCCGCCACGACCACCCCGGCCGCAGCTACCGCCGGCGTGTTCGCGGCAACGAAGTCCTTGCCACGGTCGAGGAGAAGGAGAACGCCACCCTTGGCAGCCAGCGAACTCGCTGAGATGTAGGCCAGCCCGGCGGTTCCGAGCAGCAGCGGAGCGAGGATGCCGGCGAGGTTGGAGTTGACCTCCGTCAACTCCAGGTAGATGCCCATGCACTTGCGGCACTCGCCGAGGTGATCCTCGACCTTGGACTGGTCGCGACGGGACAGGCCGTTGCGGACGTAGGCACCCAGCTGTTGATGGGTCCAGCGGCAGGTGTCATCGTCGAGTTCCTGCACGTGCTGGGTGAGGAACGCCTGGCGCAGCCCTTCCCTGGCGCGATAGGCGAGCGCGGACACGGAGTTGGCCGTCATTCCTAGCAACGGGGCGATGTCGGCGGGCTTCTGCCCCTCGACCTCAAGGTGCCAGAGAACCAGCTGCCAGCGCTCGGGCAGAGAGGCGAAGGCCTGGGCTGCGGCGGCGCTCTCGAAGCCCTCGACGGCCGTGTCGACGAAGGGCACGCCCGGGTCGAAGGGGGTGAGGTCGTCGGTCGTCTTCAGCTTCGAACTGGCCCGGATCTTATCGACGTGGAGTCGTCGAATCGCCGTCAGCAGATAGGCGCGGAAGGCGACGTCAGGGCCACCGCCGCGCTGGAGTACGCCCATCACCTTGGTGAAGGCCTCAGAGACCAGATCGTCGACATCGCCGGCCGACACGAGCTGACGAGACAACCGCCTCGCGGCTTCGACATGGCGCGCGAACAAGTCGCCGTAGGCGTCGAGATCGCCTCCACGGACGGCTGAGATCAGCTCAGCGTCCGTGGCGATCTCGCCCTCGGCGAGGGTGTCGCTCACACGCAAGTCTTGGCCCATATCCCCATTCGGCTTCCCACCACCGCATCCGATCCAGCTGACCGGACAACCCGAGTGTAAGGCCCAACCCCCCGGTCGGGGGCAACTTCGGCCGTTGGCTGGTATGGACAAACCAGACCAGAGGCACAGTTCGTCGCGATTAACAGAAAATGCCAGAAAAACCTTCCCGGTTCCGCGTCATGACTGGTGTCGTCGACCGTTTCATCTGTGTCGAAAGTGCATTCAGACTCGGCCGAAGGGGAGGGAAGAACCGTGGGGATCTTTACCATGCTGACGCGTCAGCCTACGGTTCAGCCCGAAGCAAGAGGCGAGCTTTCGCAAGCGCAGCGGCTGGGGTTGCCGCAGCGTTTCGAAGTGATCGCCGAGGTTCTTGCTTCGGGTTCTTCCTCCGCCGACGAGGCGTGCGCGGTGGTGGGCCGCGAACTCGCCAAGGATGGCGCTTCTCTCGACGAAGCTCTCGAAGGGCTTCGTCTCACGTATGCCGCGGTGGTGGGGACTGACCCGGCTTACATCGACACGGTGGCTCTCTCCGTCGCTTGGAGCGAAGCCACCCTCGGTTATCTGCACCAACTCTCCTGTGAGGACCCGCTGACCGGCCTGGCCAGCCTGGCCCACGTGCGCAGTCGGCTGGCTGAGCTCTACCGAGCTCAGGGCACGGGGGTTCAGGTGCGTGATTCGCATGCTTTGGTGATCGCGGACCTCCCGCAGGGCTTCTCCGACGATCAGTGGGGTCGCGCTGACCTGAGCACCGGGCAGCGCTTGCGCCTGAGTCGGGCGCTGTACCTCAGCCGCCTCGGCGAGGCGGCCCGCGACGTCTTCGCGGGGTCGGAGACCGTGGGGCGCCTCGGCCCCAACCGGATCGTGATCATCGCCCGCCGCGACGATCGCCTCGGCCAGCGAGTCGCGCTGCTACGCCGTCTCGTCAGTGCTCTGGACCTCGGCGACCAGCCGAGCCGGGTGTGGATCGAAGGCCTGCCGACCGTTGACAGCGGCGCGGCGCTTCTGCTCGACGAACTCGCTCGCCCCTGACCGACATCGCGTGCCGCGTGGCTAATGTGAGGCCATGTGCGGTCGCTATGCCTCCAGCCGGCGTCCTGAAGACCTGATCGAGGAGTTCGAGGTCACTGACAGCTATGTCAGCGAGCCGCTGGAGCCCGACTTCAACGTTGCCCCGACGAAATCGGTCTATGCCGTCCTGCAGCGGCCACCGAAGGACGACGGTGGCGACGCCCGGCCAGCGGCACGCACCCTCCGGGTGCTGCGGTGGGGGCTGGTGCCGTCCTGGGCCAAGGATCCCTCGATCGGCAACCGGATGATCAACGCCCGGATGGAGACGGTGGCGGAGAAGCCGGCCTTCAGACGCGCCTTTGCGGCGCGGCGCTGCCTGCTGCCTGCCGATGGCTACTACGAGTGGTACCCGACCTCTGAGGTGACCGCGGCCGGCAAACCACGCAAGCAGCCCTTCTTCATCCGCCCCGAAGACGGCGGGATCCTCGCGATGGCCGGTCTCTATGAACTGTGGCGCGATCCCGCCGCTGCCGCCGACGACCCCGACCGCTGGCTATGGACCTGCACCGTGTTGACCACCGAGGCCGAAGACTCCCTCGGCCAGATCCACGATCGGATGCCGCTCATGGTCGAAGCCGAGCGGTACGCCGCGTGGCTCGACCCCGAGCCCGCACCGGCAGGAACCGACCCCCGTTCGTTGCTGGTGCCCGCGGCACCGGGTCGACTGGTGGCCTATCCGGTCTCGTCGCTGGTGTCGAACGTCCGCAACAACGGCCCGGAATTGGTGCGCCCCCTCCCGGTCGAGGGTGAGGGATCGTGATCCGTAGCCCGGCCGAAACGGTGATCAGCACTCCACGGGGCCCCGGGCGCCTCGTCGTGACCGCGGCGTCCGCGTCGCGCCTGACGCTGCTGGTCAGCCACGGAGCGGGCGCCGGCATCGACACACGCGATCTCACGGCACTCATGCAGGGCCTGCCGGCTCACGGCATCACGGTGGCGGCGTTCGAGCAGCCGTGGCGAGTCGCCGGTCGGCGGGTGGCGAGCCCACCCGGCACCCTCGACGAGGGCCTGCGCGCCGCCGCGGCGGCCCTGCCCGCGCTTAACCTGCCGACGCCGCTGGTCGTGGGCGGCCGCTCCGCGGGCGCGCGCTCGGCCGCCCGCACCGCACGCGAGCTGGGAGCGGTCGGGTGTCTCGCACTCGCCTTCCCATTGCACCCGCCGGGTCGCCCCGAGCGGAGTCGACGCGACGAGCTGGCCGGGTCTGGCGTGCCGACGTTGGTCGTTCAGGGGGAGCGCGACTCGATGGGTCGCCCCGACGAGTTCACCGCGCTGAAGCTGGCCCACGTCACGGTGTCGCCGATTGCGCTCGCCGATCACGGATTGAAGGTTCCAGCGCGCGCCATGGTCTCTCAGGAGGAGACGCTGGCCGCCGTCGTCAGGCTCGTAGCGGACTGGTTGGCCCGCTGGTGAGAGAGGGCTGGGAATGGTCGCAGACCGGTAGGTGTTGACCACAACGTGTCCGCTACTGCTTGTGCAACCGACCGTGGTGCTGCTTCGACAGCAGGCGTCGATGACGAGACCACCCGGCTAGTCTGGGAAGCGATGACCGAATCACTCACGGGCGACCTCGTGGTCGACCCCGCCGAAGAGACGCCCGAACAGCGCACCGCCCGGTTCGAGGCCGACGCGCTGCCCTACCTCGACCAGTTGTACTCCGCTGGACTGCGAATGACCCGCAATCCCGCGGATGCCGAGGACCTGGTGCAGGAGACGTTCGCGAAGGCCTACGCGTCGTTCCATCAGTATCGGCCGGGGACCAACCTCAGGGCATGGCTCTACCGGATCCTGACCAACACCTTCATCAACTCCTATCGCAAGCGTCAGCGGCAGCCTCAGCAGTCGATGGCCGAGGACGTCGAGGACTATCAGCTGGCGCGCGCCGCATCGCACTCCTCGGCCGGCCTGAAGTCGGCCGAAACCGAGGCCCTCGAGCACCTGCCCGATTCCGAGGTCAAGCGGGCGTTGCAGAAGCTCCCGGAGGAGTTCCGGTTGGCGGTCTACCTGGCCGACGTCGAAGGATTTCCCTACAAGGAAATCGCCGAGATCATGGATACGCCGATCGGGACGGTGATGTCGCGGCTGCACCGTGGCCGACGGCAATTGCGCGACCTACTCTCGGATTATGTCCGGACGCCCGCAGGGGAGGGGTCATGAGCGGAGCATCGCGAGACGCCGACGACGAGTGCGTCGACTTCATCGAGCAGATCGTCTACCTCATCGACAACGAGCTGGCCGAATCCGACGTCGCGGCGGTGCATGTGCACATCCGCGAATGTGGCCCCTGCCTCGAACGCTACGACGTGCAGCGCACCATCAAGGCACTGGTTGCGCGTTCCTGCGCCGAGCGGGCTCCTGACGAGTTGCGCCGCAAGATCATGGTGAGCATCCGTGAGGTCACCGTCCGCTCGACCGACGGCTGACGCTCGATCGGCGTCTGTCGCTCGAGCGGCAACCGGGAAAGCGAACGGCCCCCGCAAGTTCGCGGAGGCCGTTTCAGGTCGGGCTACCTGGTCTCAGGCGTTGGGGCGCTTCCCGTGGTTGGCGCCCTTCTTCTTGCGCGCGCGGCGCTTGCGGCCGGTCTTTCCCATCGCGGGACCTCCTCGATCGAACACGGATCGGCGCGGACGCCGACGCTCATGGTCTCAAATCGGACCCACGCAGGCCAATTGGGGCTGAGCAGAGTGCGGGCTCAGCTGCCGTTCTTCTCCCGGTGGCTGCATCCCGGCCAGCAGCAGGGTCGCCGCATACCTTCTTCGAGTTCTTCGCGAGTTCGCCGGATCCGCCGCTTCCGAGTGGCGTCCTGCTTGGCGTCCTCGACCCAGCAGATGAATTCGTTGCGGGCCAGCGGCGTGATGTCGACCCACGCCTCCAGGGCCCGGGAGTGGGCGGTCAGCTCCTGGCTCAGGTCTCGTGGCAGGGCGTGGACCGTGCCCGCGGGAAGGGTGGCAGCCATGGCCCCACGATACGAGTGCCCCGTTGAAGCGTCGGGTGCCCAGGGGGTTCGGGGGTTACGGGCGGTGGAGCCGCGCGAGGAATCGGTCGGCGTCGACCACCACCCGGGTGATCTCGGCGGTCGCGACGACCCGACCGTCCGATTCGTGCCAGGCGCGCACCGCGAACCGGCGGAGCCGCCCGTCGGTGAACAGCACCCGTGCCTGCACCCGGACGATCTCACCCACCGGGCTGGCCCGGAGATGCTCGATCTCCACGCGGGTGCCGACGCTGGTCGTGCCCTCGGGGAGCTCGCCGGCCAGCTCCGCACAGGTGGCGGCCTCGCACCAGGCGAGCAGGCGAGGAGTGCCCAACACGTCGAGGCTGCCCGATCCGACGGCCCGGGCGGTGTCATCGGGGTTGACTATGAAGGAGAGCGATTCTGCGTCGTGCTCGGTCACGGGAGTCCATCCTCGTCGATCAGGTCGCGGCGGAAGGCGATCAACTCCACCCCTGGAACCGGGCTCCAATCCCGGTCGGGAGTGCGTCGGAATCCGTGTCGACGATAGACGCGGTGGGCGGTCGTCATGGCCGCCAGGCTGGACATGACGATGGCTCGATCGCCGTCCGCCCGGGCTCGTCGGACAACCAGGCCGACGAGAGCACCGCCCACACCGCTGCCCTGAGCGGCCGGGTCTACCGCGAGCATCCGGAACTCCGCCTCACCGGGACCGGCGAGTTCGCGCCATGGCGAGCCAGGCGGAACGAGAGTCACCGAACCTGCCACGACGCCGTCGAGCTGAGCGACCCACAGTTCCGCGTCGCGGTCGCGGCCGGCGCTGTCGCGCAACCGGTCGAGGTACGGATCATCGGGGCCTGACGTGAAGGCCGCGTAGGCCGCAGCCGTGATGTCGGCCACTCGGGGATAGTCCGCCGGCGTCGCTCGTCGGATGTCGACCACGGGCTCTTCGGTTCCCGGTCCGTCAGATTCCGAGCGTGGCACGGGGATACGCCGCACTAACGTCGGTGACCACGTTGACCAGATAGGGCACCCCCGCCGCGAAAGCGCGATCCAGAGCAGCGCCGAGCTGGCGCGGATCGCGAACCGTCTCGCCGGCGCCACCGAGGGCGCGGACCACGGCGTCGTACTCCGTCTGCGCGGCGAGGTCGGCGACGACGTTGTAACCGTAGATCAATTGCATGGGGCCCTTCTCGAGCCCCCAGGCGGAGTTGTTTCCGACGATCATCACCACGGGCAGTCCATGTCTCACCAAGGTGTCGACGTCCATCAGTGAGAAGCCGGCGGCGCCGTCTCCGAGCAGCAACACCACTTGCGCGGACGGGCGCGCGAGGCGGGCCGCGATGGCGGCACCGAGACCGGCACCGAGGCAGCCATACGGACCGGGGTCGAGCCAACAGCCGGGCCGTTGGGGCTCCACGAACTTGCCGGCGAAGCTGACGAAGTCGCCCCCATCGCCGATGACGACAGCGTCATCGGCCAGCCGCGGCACCAGTTCCCCATAGATCCGCGCGGGGTGAATCGGGTCGGCAGCGGCAGAGAGCAGCGCGGCGTCCCGCTCGACGGCAGCTGTGACCCGCTCCTGAAGAGCAGCGACCCACGACGACCACTCGGGCCGACGCAGCGCTGCATCGAGTTCGTCGGCGAGGGCGCCGATGATGGGCGTGAGCGGGCCAGACGTGGAGGCCGCCAAGCCGGCGTGGCCGGAGACCTGCTCGGGGGAGTCGGCAATATGGATGACGTCGGCCTGCGGGCCGCCGTCCTTTCCGCCGAACACGCCATAGCTCAACCGGAAGTCGAGAGGGGTGCCGACGACGACGACCAGGTCGGCGTGGTCGAAGGCGTGCCCACGGGCCTTGGTGGCCAGCAGGGGGTGGCCGCCCGGAATGATCCCGCGGCCCATCCCGTTGGTGATGACCGGGATCGCGAAGCGATCGACGAACTCGAGGGCTGCGACCTCGGCCCCGTCGGACCAGACGTCGGTGCCGAGCACGAGCACGGGACGCTGCGCGGCACTCAGCAGTTCTGCGATCTCGCCGAGCGCATCGCTGTCGACCTCCGCTGGGCGGGGGGCACCTTGGTCGCTCAGCGTGCCGGACGTGGCGGTGAAGAACTCGTCCATCGGTACGTCGACGAAGACCGGGCCGCGATGCCGACTGCCCGCGAGTGTGAAGGCTTCGTCCGTGTCACTCATCACCTCAGCGGCGGTGGCGATGGTGTGGGCCCGCTTCGTGATCGGCGCCAGTACCGCCGGGTGATCGAGCTCCTGGAGGCTGCCGGTGCCCCAGCGCCCTGCTGGCGCGCGCCCACCGACGACCACCATGGGCGAGCCGGCGAAGCGCGCCTGAGCCACAGCGCTGACGGCATTGGTCACCCCTGGTCCTGCGGTGAGAACCGCGAGGCCGGGGGTGCGGGTCAGCTTGCCGGTGGCCTCGGCAGCGAAGGCCGCGGTCTGCTCATGGCGGACGTCGAGCAGCCGCATCGCGGGGGCCGCATGCACGGCTCCGTCGTACATCGGAAAGACGTGGGCCCCCGACAGGGTGAACATGACGTCGACCCCATGCGCTTGGGCGGCGGCAACCGCCAGTGCGCCGGCATGGCCGTCGAGTGGTTCCATACCCCGAACTTACTGGCCGGTAGCCAGGGCCAGGAACTGGGGGTTCGTCACGCGGAGTGCCTCGATGACGACCAGCAGCAGATCCGGGCGCACCGCCGGCGGGTGGGGCGCGAGCGCCAACTGAAGGTGAAGCGCCCGCAGATAGGCCTCGGGGTTGGCACTGCGCTGATACGGGTCGGAATCGTCGTAGGAGGCTTGAACGGCCGCTCCCGAAGCGATTCGGGCGACCCACGGCTCCAGCACGCTGATGCTGATCGCATCGCGACGAAGGATCTCCATCGTCGCGGACGCCAGTCGGTCGGCTTCGCCCGCGGTCCAGACGGTGCTCGGCAGGAGCATCCGGTCGGCGAGAACATCGAGCAGCACTGTCAATTCAGGCTCGCTGAACGCGAAGGACTGCCCCAGGACACCGAGGGCGTCGCCGCCGTGGGCGAGAGCGTGAGCCCAACCCTTGCCCGGGACGAACCCGCGGAGGTCGCACTCGCGCAGGAACCAGGTCGCGATCGAGTCGGCCCATTCCAAGAGCTTGCTCGCGCTCAGCCGGTTGAGCACGTTGTCGCGAGCGATGCATTCGGCGAGCACGAGCACCGAATAGCTCCGCCTGAAGACGGTGTCGGTGCCGCTCTCGCCGAGCCCGGTGGTGAGTCCGGCGGCCATGCCGTCGCCGAGACCCTCGAGTAGATCGTCGTAGACGCCCCGGCCGATCCAGGTGGCCAACACCGGGTACGCAGTGCCGTCACGTTCCTCGGGTGAGATGGACCCCAGCATGCGAGTGAGGTCCTCGGTCAGGTCGTGCAAAGGCCGGTCGTCGGGGACGTCTCCCCCCGCCGAAAGCACTTGCTGCCAGTAGGACGTCTGCACGATCGACCATCCTGCCATTTGCTTGCTCCCGGCATCGCCGATGGGGCGGACTCGGGGTCTTGGATTAGTCCAGTTTCGGGTCGGCCCGGCGCTCCCCACTGGTGCCTCGCGGCCGCCGCAGCGCCGGCCCGTACCCTGAGCGAGTGCCGTCCCTGACCGAGCTGGTGCGCAGCCACACCGACCTCGACGTCGAGGATGTCCGCTGGCTGCATCTGTTGATGGCGGACTGGCAGATCATCGCCGACCTGGCGTTCGCCGACCTGATCTTGTGGCTGCCCGACCGAGAAGGGCGGGGGTTCTGGGCGGCGGGACAGATGCGGCCCACCACCGGCCCCACGGGCTACGTCGATGACGTGGTCGGCACCTTCGTGCCCGTGGGCCGCCGGCCGGTGCTCGATCAGGCCTTTGCTCAGGGTCGACTCCTGCGCGAAGGCGACCCCGAATGGCGGGACGACGTGCCGGTACGGGGTGAAACCATCCCGGTGCGTCGTGGCGACCGAGTGATCGCTCTGATCGCGCGCAGCACCAACCTGTTGGGTGTGCGCACTCCCAGCCGGCTGGAGTTGGCCTATCTCCAGACCGCCTCGGATCTCACGCAGATGATCGCGCAGGGTCACTTCCCCGTACCGGGCGAGCGCAGCGACCACGCGGACTCGCCGCGGGTGGGCGATGGGTTCCTGCGGGTCGACGCCGCCGGGCGGGTGACCTATGCCAGTCCCAACGCGTTGTCGGTCTATCGGCGGGCCGGGATGGCGGGCGACCTGACCGGGCAGGTGCTGGCCGATCTCACCCGAGAACTGGTGCCCGTGCAGAACCGGCCCGACGAGGAAACCCTGAGCGCCGTCCTGGGTGGGCGGGCGGCCAGGGACACCGAGGTCGGCACCGAGCAGGTGTCGTTGATCCTGCGCGCGATCCCCTTGCGGCCGGTCGGTGAGCCGATCGGGGCATTGATCCTGCTCCGTGATGTCACCGACCTCCGTCGGCGGGACCGCGAACTGATCACCAAGGACGCCACCATCCGAGAGATTCACCACCGGGTGAAGAACAACTTGCAGACCGTGGCCGCGCTCCTGCGGCTGCAGTCGCGGCGGATCGAGGAGCCCTCCGCCCGGGAGGCCCTGGCCGAGGCGGTGCGCCGGGTGGGCTCGATCGCCCTCGTGCACGAGACCCTGAGCACGACCGTCGAATCGATGGCCGACTTCGACGAGATCGCCGACGGACTGGCCACCATGATGGGCGAAGTCAGTTCGGCCGGACACCGAATTCGGGTCGAACGGCGAGGCTCCTTCGGCCGGATTCCGGCCGAGGCGTCGACCCCGCTCGCGATGGTGTTGACCGAGCTCATGCAGAACGCCGTTGAGCACGGCTATGCCGCCGGAGCGGGCTCCCCAGCGGACGACTCAGCGGACGACTCAGCGGACGAGGCGGAGCGGAATGAGTTCGACGTGGTGCTGACCGTGCGTCGGACGCCGCAGCGGCTCCAGGTCACCGTCGACGATCGGGGCCGCGGTCTTCCGGCGGGATTCGATCTGGCCACCTCGCCCAGCCTCGGCCTGTCGATCGTCAGAACGCTTGTCGAATCCGAACTCCAAGGGCGTTTTGCGCTCGGACCGGGAGTGGGCGGGATCGGGGCACGGGCCGGCTTGGACCTGCCGCTGGTTCGCTCGGACTGACAGTTGGGGGTGTGATCTTTCGGGCGGGACCGATCGTGTGAGGGGACCGTCAGGCGCCGGTGCGGACGCGGGCGCGGGCGTTGCGGCGCTTGAGAGCACGACGCTCGTCTTCGCTGAGGCCGCCCCACACGCCGTGGTCCTGACCGGCCTCCAGCGCCCAAGCGAGGCACTGTTCGCGCACCTCACAGCGACGGCACACCTGCTTGGCCTCCTCGATCTGGAGGATGGCCGGTCCGGTGTTGCCGATCGGAAAGAACAGTTCCGGGTCCTCGTCGAGGCACGCAGAACGGTGGCGCCAATCCATGGCTGGGCAGTCCTTTTCTTGGCAGCGGGTCGGGTCACAACGTTCGATCGTCGGAATTGACACCGACAATCACGCTCGTGATTCGTCCCTGATCGACCCCCCGCGGTGGAGCGGTCACGTGAACGCATTCACGAGCGCAACGTCCAGGGTCGCAAGAGTTGGCCGCTCACACAACCCCTCAGGCTCATCCGGATCGGTAGCCTTCGTCACAGTCGCACCCCCCGTCTAGGCTGGTCGGGTGCCGTCGACCGATCCCGAAACCGCATCCGGAGGCGACTCTCCCACGGCGTTTCGTCCCGGGTGGGCCTTGCGAGTGGCGTGTTGGCTGGTGATTCTCGAGGGCGTCGCGTTGGTGATCCTCGGCGGGCTGGAGTTGATCAATCTCTCCGCGGGTCGGCTCGTGATGGGCGTGACCACCACCATCTTCTTCCTCGCCTACGGCATCGGGCTGATGCTGGCTGCTCGCGCCCTGCTGATCGGCGAGAACTGGGCCCGCGGCCTGACCGTTTTCGCCCAACTGGTGCAGCTCGGAGTCGCCTGGAGTTTCCGGGGCGGAAGCACCGATCTGGTGGCCCTGGTCCTGGCGCTGGTCGCCCTGACGGTGATCGCCGGCCTTTTCCACCCGGCGAGCCTGCGCGCCCTCGATCAATCCTCTATCAACAGCGACTCACGAAGCTGACCCAGGGTGCGCGCCAGTAGGCGCGAGACGTGCATCTGAGAGATGCCGACCTCCGCGGCGATCTGGGACTGCGTCATCTCGCGAAAGAAGCGCAGCAACAAGATCTGGCGATCGCGTTCGTTGAGCTGCAGGAGCAGGGGCTTGATCGACTCGCGAACATCGACGCGTTCCAGTCCCGCCTCCACCTGGGCGGCGGCCCTGGGTGTCCACGGCTCCCCGTCGGTTCCGCCGCCGTCCAGCGGGACGGTGGCGTAGGCCTGGCCGGACTCGAGCGTCTCGATGACCTCGTCCACCGAGCAGCCCAGGGCATGCGCCAACTCGGATGGGGTGGGGGAGCGGCCGAGTTGTTGGGTGAGCTCTCCGCGGGCTGCCGAGATCTGCATCTTCAGCTCCTGCAGCCGCCGGGGCACTCGGATCGCCCAGCCTCGATCGCGGAAGTGTCGTTTGATCTCGCCGAGGATCGTGGGCATCGCGAACGTGGAGAACTCGACACCTCGGTGCGGATCGAACCGGTCGATCGCCTTGAGAAGGCCGATCAGCCCGACCTGATGGAGGTCCTCCAGCGGCTCGCCGCGGTTGCGGAACCGGCGTGCGCAGTGCTCGACCATCGGCACGTGAAGGTGGACCAGGCGCTCGCGGGCAGCGGCGTGATCGTCGGGACGGGAGAGCGCAGCGAACAGCTCGACTCGAAGCGCCTGCACGTGCGCAGACCCGTCATTCGCGTGAGAGTGGCCCGAGAGGCGGTCGGTCATGTCGCAGGCGCCGCCGGTGCCAAGGTTGAGCGCAGCACGAGGTGCACTGCGAACACGGCCTGGTCGCTCCGCATCTCCGCCCGGCTGGTGAGTGAGGTCAGCACCTGCCAGGCGATCGAGCCCTCACTGGGCGGGACCGCGTCAGCCGCCGGGACACTCACCGAGACAGTGATCTCAGAGTTCCCGACGTAGTAGTCCACCCGCAGGTCAGGCCGCTCGACCCCGGGATCCGGGTCGAGCTCGAGTGCCTCGAGTACCAGGGTGCATGCCTCGCCGATGGCGATGCGCAGGTCCTCGACCTCCTCGATCGTGAACCCCGACCGCGCGGCGATGCCGGCGGTCAGGCTGCGCGCCAAGGAGACATTGGCCGAGTCCGCGGGCATCCGGAACGCGAGGTCGGAACGCCGCGCGGTCGGGTCGGCGGAAGCGGAGGTCATCTGAATCCTCGGGGCCGGGTCATGCGGAGGAGCGGCGACCGCGGGCGCTGCGGCCGCGTCGAGCGGAGGTCGTCAGGCCTTCTTGGTCTCCCAGAAGATCTCGGCGATCTCGTCGATCTTGGCCAGGAGCTGGTCGGCCACTCCGGCGTCGAGTTCACCCTTGGTGCCCGAAGCGCCCGCCAGCTTGGTCGCCTCGTTGAAGAGGGTGTGCAGCTGGGGGTACTTCTCGAAATGCGGGGGCTTGAAGTAGTCGGTCCACAGCACCCACAGGTGGTGCTTGACCAGCTCGGAGCGCTGCTCCTTGATCACGATGGCGCGCGTACGGAAGTCGGGGTCATCGTTGTCGGCGACCTTGCCGATGATCATCTTGATCGATTCGGCCTCGATCCGTGCCTGAGCAGGGTCGTAGACGCCGCAGGGAAGGTCGCAGTGGGCGGAGGCATCGACGGTGGGAACGAACAAGCGGAACATAGGGGGCCCTCCGGGGTCCTCTCGGTTGCTGAACGGACGAATGCGACCCTACTCCGCGTGAGCACGCCACGACAGCCAGGTTCCCCAGGGGCCGCGCGGGCCTTGCTGCCCTGGGGTGTTGCGCGGATCACTGGTGCCTCGATGCTGCCCACCCTGGCACCCGGCGACCGGGTCATCGTCCGCTATCGGCCGAGGTCGACGTCAACCTTCGCACGGCCGGGAGCACGACCGGGAGCACGGCCGCTTGCATGGCCGGGAGCCATCGTTCTGGCCCGCTGGGCCGACGGGACGGTGGTCTGCAAGAGAGCGGCCGCTCCCCGCCCGCTCGCCGACGGGCGTCCGGGTTGGTGGCTGGAGAGCGACAATCGGGAGCGGGGTGTGGACTCACGACATCGTGGCCCCGTGAGCGAGGAGGCCCTGGTGGGCGCCGTCGTCGCCCGGATCTGGCCGTGGCCCCGCCTCCTGCGGAGCCACCCGCCTCCGCGCTGAGTCACCGCCGCCCGCGAGGGGCGTTGTGGAAGACTGGCCGCCATCCCCGCGGACGCGCTGCTGCGTCCCTCACGTCTGGAGCAATGCCGACCGATGCCGCCGCACGACACCTCGAGTGAGGCCCCAACGCACACCGCTGGGGCGGGTTCGCACCCCTTCGATGGGGACCCGGTCTTTGATCTGCACCACGGCGGCAAGATGGAGATCACCTCCACCGTGTCCCTGAACGACCCGGAGGGTCTCTCGCTCGCCTACACCCCCGGCGTCGCGCGAGTCTGCGAGGCGATCGCGGCCGACCCGGCGATGACCCGGCACTACACCTGGGTCCCCAACACCGTGGCGGTGGTGACCGACGGCACCGCGGTGCTCGGACTCGGCGACATCGGACCGGCCGCGGCGATGCCGGTGATGGAGGGCAAGGCCGTGCTGTTCAAGCAGTTCGGCGGCGTCGACGCGATTCCGATCTGCCTCGACACCACCGACACCGAGGAGATCATCGAGACCGTCGCCCGACTCGCCCCCAGCTTCGGCGGGATCAATCTCGAGGACATCTCGGCCCCGCGGTGCTTCGAGATCGAGTCGCGCCTGAAGGAGAGACTGTCGATCCCGGTCTTCCACGACGATCAGCACGGCACCGCCGTGGTGGCGCTGGCCGCCTTGACCAACGCCTTGCGACTGACCGGCCGCGATGCCGCCTCCACCCGCGTGGTGGTGAGTGGCGCGGGCGCCGCCGGAGTGGCCGTGACCCGGATCCTCCTGGAGGCGGGGATCGGCGACATCGCCGTGATGGACCGGCAAGGCGTCCTGCACTCCTCGAGGAACGACCTGACCCCGGTGAAGCGGGCGTTGGCCGTCGACACCGCGGACAACTTCGGGCGAACCGGATCTCTGGCGGAGGTCATCGACGGTGCCGATGTCTATATCGGTGTCTCCGGCGGCACGGTTCCTGAGTCGGTGGTGGCAACGATGGCCGCCGAGGCCATCATCTTCGGCCTGGCCAACCCCACTCCCGAGGTCCACCCCGACGTCGCTCATCGCTATGCGCGGGTGGTCGCCACCGGTCGGTCCGACTTCCCCAACCAGATCAACAATGTGTTGGCCTTCCCGGGCATCTTCCGCGGTGCCTTCGATGTGCAAGCCTCCTCGATCACCGAAGGCATGAAGTTGGCGGCGGCCCGGGCACTCGCCGCACTGGTCGGCGACGATCTGAGCGAGGAGTTCATCATCCCCTCGCCGTTCGACCCGCGGGTGGCGCCGGCGGTGGCGTCGGCCGTGGCGGCCGCTGCCCGCCATGACGGCGTCGCTCGCGGGCGCTAGCCTCAGCACCATGTTCGCCGTCTACGCAGAGTCCTTCGATCCCGCCGATCCGCTGTCCGCCCTGGTGGTCGGCGAGCGGCCCGATCCCGTGGTGCCGGACGGCTGGATGTCCGTGCAGGTCAAAGCCGCCGCGCTCAATCACCACGACCTTTGGTCGTTGAAGGGCGTCGGGTTGCGCGAGGAAGCGCTTCCGATGATCTTGGGGTGCGATGCGGCGGGCCTGGACGACGACGGCAACGAGGTCGTGATCCACGCGGTCATCAGTGACCCGTCGTGGAAGGGTGACGAGACCCTCGACCCGGGGCGATCGCTGCTGTCCGAGCGCTTCCAGGGCACCTTCGCCGATCGAGTCGTCGTACCGCGGAACAACGTGGTGCCGAAGCCGCGCAGTCTCTCCTTCGAGGAGGCCGCCTGCCTGCCCACGGCCTGGTTGACGGCGTACCGCATGTTGTTCGTCCAAGGCGATCTGCGGCCGGGATCGACCGTGTTGGTGCAGGGCGCCGGCGGGGGCGTGGCGACCGCGCTGATCACCTTGGGGCGCGCGGCCGGACTGCGAGTGTTCGCGACCTCGCGAGACGAGGGCAAGCGGGCGCGAGCGCTCGAGCTCGGTGCCCACGAAGTCTTCGAGACCGGTGCCCGGCTGCCGGTCAAGGTCGACGCGGTCATGGAAACGGTCGGCAAGGCCACCTGGAGCCATTCCATCAAGTCGCTGCGGCCGGGCGGAGTGCTGGTCACCTCGGGCACCACGTCAGGCCCCGACCTCGACAGCGCCGAGCTCACCCGGATCTTCTTCCTTCAGCTCAGCGTGATCGGCTCCACAATGGGCACCCGCTCGGAGCTGGCTTCATTGGTCACCATGCTCGACGCCACCGGCGCACGTCCGCTGATCGACCGGACCCTGCCAATGGAGCAGGCCGCCGAAGGGTTCGCGGCTATGGCTGCCGGCGAGCTCTTCGGCAAGGTGGTGTTCACTCGTTGATGAACCGGATAATCGATCCGTGACCACCCACGTCATCACAGGAGCAGGCTCGGGGATCGGTGCGGCGGTGGCGCGTCGATTGGCCGACCGTGGCGATCGACTGGTCCTGATCGCTCGCAGCGCGGACCGAGCCGACGACCTCGCGCACGAATTCGGCGAGCGACACCAGACGCTGGTGATCGATCTCTCCGATCCTGACTCTCTCACCGCGACTCAACCCTGGCCGGACCACGTGGATTCGCTCGTGCACGTCGCAGGAGCGGTCCAGCTCGGGCCCGTGGCGGAGCTGACCCCTGAGGCCTGGACGGAGCAACTCGAGGTCAATCTGCGCGCGCCTGCGCTGTTGAGCCGTGCCCTGTTGCCGGCGCTCCGCGCTGCCCGTGGCACCGTCGTGTTCGTCAATTCGACCGCGGGGCTGACGGCGAATGCCGGCTGGTCGGCCTACGCGGCCTCGAAGTTCGGGCTGCGGGCTCTCGCCGACTCGTTGCGCGCCGAGGAGGCCGCGCACGGCGTGCGCGTGACGAGTGTTTTTCCGGGCCGGACGGCGACGCCGATGCAGGAAGCGGTGCACCGCCATGAGGGCAAGAACTACGAGCCGCGTGACTGGATCGATCCCGGATCCGTGGCCGAGGTGGTCCTGCAGGCACTCGACCTGCCCGGTGACGCAACCCTGAGCGACGTCAGCGTGCGCCCCCGATGATCCACCGTGGCCGATCGCGCCGACTGCTCGCGCTGGCGCTGACCCTGGCCCTGGGGGCGAGCATGTTCGCGGGCGCGGCCGCCGGTGCCTCCGCCGCTCCCGTCGCCCCAGGATCGGCTCCAGCGTCGGCCCCAGCGCCCGTGGATCGAGGCGTCGCCGACGACGGCATCGGTGATCCTTACTTCCCTCTCGACGGCAACGCCGGGATCGACGTCCGGCACTACGACATCGCCAACCGTTACTGGTTCGGCAGCCGTCGGCTGGCGGGGCGGACGCGAGTGAAGCTGCGAACGACCACGCCGGCTGCGCGGGTTCCACTTGGACCTGCTGCTTCCGGTGAGCTCGGTGAAGATCCCCGGACATCGGGTGACCTGGAGCAAACCCAGGCGTCACGAGTTGCGCGTCCGGTTGGCCCGTACCGTGCCGAAGGGAACCTCGCTGACGGTGGTGGTCCGGTATGCCGGTCGGCCCGGTCGCATCGCCTATCTCGGCGAGCGCAATTGGCTGGCCAACGACCGTGAAGTCGTGACGATCAATGAGCCGCATATGGCGCCGTGGTGGTTCCCGGCCAACGACCATCCACGAGATCGCGCCACCATGTCGCTGCACATCACGGTGCCGCGCGGTCGCACGGTGGTGGCGAACGGGCTGCCGCGTGGTCGCACCCAGGGCAAGGGGGTCACCACCTGGCATTGGCGCAGCCGTGAACCGATGGCGACCTACGCCGCGTTCTTCGCAGCCGGTGACTTCAAGGTGCAGCGCGGGGTCGACGACGGCCTGCCGTGGCTGGTCGGCGTGTCGAAGCGGCTCCCCGCGTCGGCACAGAATCAGTCCCTGACCATGCTGAAGCGATCACCGGCCATCGTGAGCTGGCTCGCTGGACAGCTCGGCACGTACCCCTTCGGGAGCACCGGGGGGCTGGTCACCTCACTGCAGCCCGGATTCGCCTTGGAGACCCAGACCCGCCCGGTCTATCCCGCGCTGAACGAGGGCAGCACCTGGTTGCTGGTCCACGAGCTCGCCCACCAATGGCTCGGCGATCACGTGCGGGTGCGGTCGTGGCGAGATATCTGGCTCAACGAGGGGATGGCGACGTTCATGGAGGTCCGCTACGACGAGACCCATGGTGGCTCCAGCGCGCGCCGATGGCTGCGCGGGCGCTACGACAGCTATGGCGCATCGGACCCCTTCTGGGACCTGCGGATCGGCGACCCCGGACCGGGTCAGCTCTTCGCCCTGCCGGTTTATGTGCGCGGCGCGATGACCATGCAGGCGCTGCGTCAACGCATCGGGGGCGGCGACTTCCGCCGACTGTTGCGCGCCTGGACCCGCCGCCACGGCGGCCGGGCCGTCACCAGCCGTACGTTCGAGACGCTGGCCGAGAAGGTGAGCGGCAAGAACCTGACCGGCTTCTTCGACGCCTGGCTGCGCTCCGACACCAAGCCGGCCAACACCCGCACCAACGGCCTCGGCCACTAGACTCCCCCCGCCCCCACCGCCGAGGCGTCACATCCGGCGGCCGAGGCGTCACTCCTAGTGGCCGAGGCGTCACCCCTGGTGGCCGAGGCGTCACATCTGGTGGCCGAGGCGTCACGGATGGTGGCAGGGAGCAAGGTCGGCCCGTGCCCATCGACATACCCATGCGCCTCACCCGACACACTGGATGGGGAAAACCGTCCCCGTTGGGGTGAAATTTCACCCGACTAGTGCCGGTTTCCCCGGATATCCGGGGAAACCGACGTCTGCCTACAGCGCGTTGCGGAGGCGGACGGAGAGGCAGGTGACGCAGCCCTCGAGTTTCTCGAACTCGCTGATGTCGACGGCGACGACGTGCAGGCCCCGGGCCTGGAGGGCGGTGGCGGTGGCGGGGGCGCGGGCGGACATCAGCACGGTCTGCTCGTCGAGAAGCACCACATGCGAGCCGGGCTCCTCGGTGACCGGAGCGAACGTCGGCCACACCGTCGGGTCGTCGATCACCGGCGGATAGCCGATCACGGTGCCGTCGGGAAGGGCGGTCACGGCCGACTTCAGGTGCAGCACCTTGGTCAGCGGCACCGGTACGACGGTGGCGCCCTCGGGTGCCAGCCAACCGGTCAGTTGCGCGATGCCCTGGACGTTGGTGCGGCCTCCCCGCCCCACCCAGACGGTGCGCTCGTGCTTGAGCACGTCGCCGCCGTCCAGAGTTCCGGGAGGCTGGATCCGGCCGATGCGATAGCCGAGATCCCGTAGCACCGTCTCGGTGCCGACGACCTCCGGCTTGCGCTCGTCCGCGCCCGGGACGCGCGATCACGGCCAGATCACCCCACATCACCACGGTGTCCTCGACGAACGCGGCGTCGGGGCAATCGTCCGCGGCGGGTACTTCGATCACCTCCCACCCGTGGTCGCGGAGCGCGTCGACGTAGGCCGCCCACTGGGCGAAGGCGAGGTCGGTGTCGACCGGGCTGCGCTGGAGGTGCGTGACCAACCCTTCGGCTAGGCGTGGGCTGGGACGACGCACCAGAGCTCGACGACCGGGGAGAAGGGGCATCAGTGTCCTCCGATGAAGGGAGCCATGGCGCGGGCCACCAGGCTCGGGCGACGGGTGAGGCGCTCCTCGGTGTCCGCGAAGGTCATCGCCCGTAACCCGGCGTTGGTGGCGGCCCATCGCAGCGGCTCGGGCTCCCACCGGGGCGACACATGTCCGACCCAGGGCAGTCGGGTGAGTTCGGTGTCGTTGCCGAGGATCAGGTCGCGCAGGGTCCGCCCGGCGAGATTGGTGGTGCTGACCCCGTCGCCGACATACCCGCCCGCCCAGCCGACTCCGGTGGCCGGATCGAGGCCCACCGAGGCGCACCAGTCGCGGGCAATGCCGAGCGGGCCTCCCCAGGCATGGGTGAAGTGAGCGCCGCGGAGCAGAGGGAACAGGTCGATGACCGCTTCGCGCAGCCCGGCGAATACTCGCTCGTTGCGATCGAACTCCGGCCGGATCTTCGATCCCCAGTGATAGGGGGCGCCCCGACCGCCGAAGACCAATCGGTCGTCGGCGGTGCGTTGGCCGTAGACGATCAGGTGTCGGTGATCACTGAACGTCTCGCGCCGGCGCAGACCGATCCGGTCCCACACCTCGGCCGAGAGCGGTTCGGAGGCGATGATCAACGAGTAGACCGGGACGACGGACCGCCGCTCGCCGCCCAGCGTCGGGGTGTAACCCTCCGTGGCGCGGATGATCCAGCGTGCCGAAACGGCCGACGTCTCGGTGAGCACCCGGTGAGGTTCGATCCGCCGTACCCGGGTGCGCTTCGTAGATCCGCACTCCCGCGCGTTCGGCAGCCGCCGCGAGGCCGCGCACCAGTCGGCCGGGGTGCACCGCGGCACAATGCGGGGTGTAGGTAGCTCCCACCGTGTCGGCTCCGTCGAGAATCGTCCGCGCTTCGTTGCGATTCAGTAGCCGGAGATCATCCTCGCCGAGGCCCCAGGAACGGGCGTGCGCGACCTGCGCGAGTGCCCGCTGCCACTGGGTTCGGCTCCGGGCCAGTACTACCGTGCCGCCGACAGCGATGTCGGCGTCGATCTCCTCGGCGGCCGCAACCCGAACTACCTCGCGCACGGAACCTTTCATCGCGTCGTGGTGAGCCAGAGCGTCGGCCCGACTGGAGCCAGGCAGAGCCGCAAGCCTGTCGAGCGAGGCGGGGAAGAGGGCCGAGCACCACCCGCCGTTGCGTCCCGAGGCCCCGAATCCGACGCTCTCCGCCTCCAGGACGACGATGGACAATGAGGGGTCGGCCTGGGCCAAGTAGTAGGCCGTCCACAGGCCCGTGAACCCGGCGCCCACGATGGCGACATCGGCCCCGCGCCCGGCGGAGAGGGCCGGCCGCGACGGCTCGGCCGCGCCCCACAGACAGGTCGCGCTCAGCTCGCTCAGCGCACGCCCCAGGAGTAGGTCTGCTTGCGAAGGTGCAGATACATGAAGGTCTCGGTGGCCACCACCCCCGGGATCGCGCGGATCTTCTCCGAGATCAACGTCAGCAGCGCCTCGTCGCTCTCGCAGACGGCCTCGACCAGCAGGTCGAACGACCCGGCGGTGATCACGACGTAATCCACCTCGGAAAGATTGGCCAACTCGTCGGCAATCACCTCCAGCGGTCCCTGAACGCGCACGCCGATCATGGCCTGACGAGCGAAGCCCAGTTCCATGGGATCGGTCACCGCGACCACTTGCATCACGCCGCTGTCGATCAGGCGCTGCACGCGCTGACGGACGGCGGCCTCGGACAGCCCGACGACTTTGCCGATCGACGCGTAGGAGCGACGGCCGTCTTGTTGTAGCTCGGCGATGATGGCCTTCGAGACGTCGTCCAGGGGGTTGACAGGGCGGTCGTTCCGTCCGGTGGTGGCCATGCAGGCATGGTGTCAGGCCCCGGGTCACTGGTCAAAGAACCCGCCGAGGACACGGCAGACAATAGATTTCGTTGCAAGTCGGCATCTGAGGAGCGGAATCGCTTGAGTGTTGGGCAGGCGCATGGAACGATCGCCCCACCGAACACCTCAAGGGGGATGTACTGCGATGCCAGCACGCCGAATTCCTACGTCCGGCCGGATGGCCACGTCCAATCCCGCCGCCGACGCCATCGCGCGCCAGATCATCCGCCAGATGGGGGGCCGGGGCACCTCGCGGCGCGGCTTCCTGCGTGGGATGGGCGTGTCGGCGCTCGCAGTGTCCGGTGGTGGGCTGCTTGCCGCCTGCGGCACCGAGGGCACCACGCAGACCACGGAGACCTGCACGGTCGACGATCTGAGCTCCTCCGAGAAGGTGTTGAACTTCTCCAACTGGCCGCTCTACATCGATGAGAAGGGCAAGAAGCTGCCCACGCTGAACGACTTCGAGAAGCAGACCGGCATCGACGTCACCTACAACACCGACGTCAATGACAACAACCAGTTCTTTGCGAAGGTGCGCAACCAGCTCGGTGCCTGCGAATCCACCGGCCGCGACTTGTTCGTGCTCACCGACTGGATGGCCGCTCGGATGATCGGGCTCGGTTGGATCCAGGAACTCGACCACGGCAATCTGCCCAACGTCGACGCGAACCTGTCCGAGTCGTTGCGCGAACCGAGCTGGGACCCGGGCCGCAAGTACTCCGTGCCGTGGCAGTCGGGCCTGACCGGCATCGCCTACAACTCCAAGTACACCGGTGAGGTGGCCAGCTTCGAGGAGCTGCTCACCCGCAAGGACCTCAAGGGCAAGATCAGCCTGCTGACGGAGATGAACGACACGATGGGCTTCTTCCTGAGGCTGGTCGATGCCGACCCGGGCGACTTCAGCGACGACGAATGGCAGGCTGCGCTGACTCGCCTCGAGGAGGCGGTGGCGTCCGGCCAGATCCGTAGCTTCACCGGCAACGAATACACCCGCCCCCTCAACAAGGGCGACATCGTGGCCTGCGAGGCGTGGTCCGGTGACATCATCGCCATGCAGTACGACAACCCGGACATCAAGTTCGTGACGCCGACCGAGGGTCTGTCGCTGTGGAGCGACAACATGATGGTGCCCAACCAGGCCACCCACAAGACCAACGCCGAGGCGTTGATCAACTACTACTACGAACCCGAGGTGGCCGCCCGTCTCGCGGCGTGGGTCAACTACATCTGCCCGGTGCAGGGCGCCGAGGAAGCCATGGCCGAGGTCGACGACTCGCTGGTCGGTAACCCGCTCATCTTCCCGACCCAGGAGGTCCTGGATCAGACGTTCGCCTTCAAGGCGACCGACAGCAAGACGCGCGAACAGTACGACAAGGACTTCAATCAGGTCATCGGCGCGTGAGGAGGCCGCGGCGAGCCGTGAGGCAGCCGCGGCCGGGCCTCAGCCAGGATGAACCCAGACAATGGGGAGCGGGACCATGGCGGTGAGCGGTGACCAAAAAGCAGTCGGGTCAACCACGGACGAGGCCCCTGTCGGGGGCGGGAGTGACCTGGTCCTGACCGGCCTGACCAAGCGGTTCGGCGACCTTTACGGCGGTCGACGATCTCGACCTGACCGTCCCCCAGGGATCGTTCTTCGCCCTGCTCGGGCCCTCCGGATGCGGCAAGACCACGACCTTGCGCATGGTGGCCGGTCTGGAGTTGCCGACAGCGGGTTCGATCCACCTCGACGGCCAAGACATCGCTCGGCTCAAGCCATACCGCCGCCCGGTCAACACCGTCTTCCAGAGCTATGCACTGTTCCCGCACCTGACGATCTTCGAGAACGTCGCCTTCGGCCTGCGTCGACAGGGCAAGAAGGACGTGAAGACCCAGGTCGACGACATGCTCGAGCTCGTCGAGCTGACCCCGATGGCCGCCCGCAAGCCAGCCCAATTGTCCGGCGGCCAGCAGCAGCGGGTGGCGTTGGCCCGGGCCCTCATCAACCGGCCCAAGGTGTTGCTGCTCGACGAGCCGCTCGGTGCGCTGGACCTCAAGCTACGGCGGCAGATGCAGATCGAACTGAAGCGGATCCAGACCGAGGTCGGCATCACCTTCGTCCACGTCACCCACGACCAGGAGGAGGCCATGACGATGGCCGACACGGTCGCGGTGATGAATGCCGGCGTGATCGAGCAGATGGGCGCGCCACGCGAGCTGTACGAGCACCCGCACACCACGTTCGTGGCCAACTTCCTGGGCCAGTCCAACCTGATCCGCGGCGAGGTGCGCCCCGGCACTGGCGACGAGATCGTCGTCGAAGTCGACGGGGGTTCGCTGCGCTGCCCCAGAGACCGGGCTGTCAGCCAGACCGGATCGGTGTGGGTGGGCATCCGCCCCGAGAAGGTGTTCCTGGCGTCCGCGGGCGACGAGACCGGCGACGGTTCGAACCTCCTTCGCGGAGGAGTGGTGACCGACGTCAGCTTCATCGGGGTGTCGACGCAGTACCTCGTGAAGATGCCCTGGGGCCAGGAGCTGATGGTCTTCGAGCAGAACAGCGGAGCCCACAGGGACTTCCGCGCGGGCGACGCTGTCGACCTGCACTGGATGCCGGAGCACTCCTTCCTCCTCGACGCCGCACAGGACGCGCACGCCGGCGTCGAGCGAGAGAGCGTGTCGTGACGCACGCACCGGTGGACCCGGCGGGTCCGGGGGAGGACGCCGCGCCCGCCGTGGCGCCGGAAGAGAAGAAGTCCGGTTTGACCGGCTATCTGCTGCTGCTGCCGGCAGGGTTCTGGCTCGGCCTGTTCTTCATCGTGCCGCTGTTCAGCCTGGTCGGTACCTCGCTCTACGACCCAGCCGGTTCTCTGGAGACCGGCTATGCGATGACCGGGCATGTGCAGAACTACGTGGCGGTCGTGCAGGACTACTCGGCGCAGATCACCCGCTCCTTCGTCTATGCCTCCATCGCCACCATCACGTGCATCATGCTTGGCTATCCACTCGCCTATGCGATCGCGTTCAAGGCCGGCCGATGGAAGAACCTGATGTTGGTCGCGGTCATCGCGCCCTTCTTCACGTCGTTCCTGATTCGCACCCTGTCGTGGCAGTTGATCCTCGGCGACAACGCCTGGTTGGCCGACTTCCTGCGCTTCACCCACCTGATGGACTTCTTGATCTGGATCGGCGCGGCCGGCGAGACCGGCAACCTGCTGGCCACGCCGCTGGCCGTGGTCACCGGCATCAC
Source organism: uncultured Actinomycetota bacterium (assembly GCA_963781605.1). GTDB lineage: Bacteria > Actinomycetota > Actinomycetes > Propionibacteriales > Nocardioidaceae > Nocardioides. Next base: position 200,883 of record CAWAGO010000005.1, on the reverse strand, counting down.
CTACAACTTCCTGCCGTTCATGGTGCTGCCGCTCTACACATCGTTGGAGAAGATCGATGAACGTCTGCTGGAGGCGGGCTCCGACCTCTACGCCTCGCCTTTCACGACGTTTCGAAAGGTGACGCTGCCATTGTCGCTGCCGGGGTTGGTGGCCGGCACCCTGCTCACCTTCATCCCCGCGGCCGGTGACTACATCAATGCCCAACTCCTGGGCAATCCGCAGACGACCATGGTCGGCTCGGTGATCCAGAAGTTGTTCGACGGCGGGTCCTACCCCGAGGCCTCGGCGTTGTCGGTGTTGTTGATGGTGATCATCGTCGTCCTGGTGCTGTTCTACATTCGCCGGGCCGGAACCGAGGAGCTGGTATGACGCGCGTCGGCCGATGGGTCGGCGAGCATCTGATCCTCGGGATCGGGCTGCTCGTGTTGTTCTACATGTTCCTGCCGATCTTCATCGTCATCCTGATGTCCTTCAACGACCCCGCCTCGAAGCAGAGCTACTCCTTCGACGGCTTCACTCTGAACAACTGGCTGAACCCGTGCGAGCCGTTCGGGATGTGCGAATCGGTCGTGCTGTCGGTCCAGATCGGGCTGGGTGCCACCCTGGGCGCCACCATTCTCGGCACCTTGATGGCGTTCGCTCTGGTGCGGCACCGGTTCCGTGGCCGGTCGGTGGCCAACGTGTTCACCTTCTTGCCGATGGCCTCGCCCGAGATCGTGATGGGGTCGTCGCTGCTGGCCTTGTTCGTGACCGGCGGCTTCGCCGGGCAGCTGGGCTTCTGGACGATCCTGATCGCTCACATCATGTTCTGCTTGAGCTTCGTCGTGGTCACCGTCAAGGCTCGACTGGCCGGGCTCGATCCACGCATCGAGCAAGCCGCGATGGATCTCTACGCCAACGAGTGGCAGACCTTCTGGCGGGTGACCTTCCCGCTGGTCTTTCCGGGCATCCTGGCAGCGGCTCTGCTCTCGTTCTCGCTGAGCTTCGACGACTTCATCATCACCAACCTCAACGCTGGACAGGCGGTGACGTTCCCGATGTTCGTGTGGGGTGCGGCGCTGCGCGGCATCCCCCCGCAGATCAACGTGATCGGCACCGCGATGTTCGTGTTGGCGTTGTTCTTGGTGATTGCGGGCGAGTTGGGATCGCGGCGACGCGCCCGAGGCTCCGCGTGAGCAGTGCCGCGGCGTCGCTCGCCGCGGCAGCCCCCGAGGTCCTGTGGCTTGACGATCCCGATCGACCGGCACCGCTCGACCCCTTCGCCGGATCTACCCGAGCCGACGTGGTGGTCGTCGGCGGTGGCTACACAGGGCTGTGGACGGCGCTGCGCACCCGCGAGCGCTATCCCGACTCCGATGTCGTGCTGGTCGAAGCAGGGGAGTGCGGCTGGCAGGCCTCGGGGCGCAACGGCGGCTTCGCCGAGACCTCGCTGACCCATGGCTTCTTCAACGGGCTCCAGCGCTGGCCGGAGGAACTGGTTCAGCTCGACCGGCTCGGCCGGGAGAACCTCGCTGCGATCGAGGAGTCGATTCACACCCATGCGATCGATTGTCACTTCGAACGAACCGGCCAGCTTTCCGTGGCCACTCGTCCCCATGAGGCCGCCGAACTGGCCGAAGCCGCCGCGGTGATGGCGCAATACGGCCACCAAGTGACGTTGCTCGATCAGGCCCGGACGCGGGCGGTGGTCGACTCGCCGACCTACCACGCCGGGATGCTTGACGACGGCTGCGCCCTGGTCGAGCCGGCCCGACTGGCCTGGGGCCTGCGAGCGGCCTGCCTTGCCGCCGGGGTGCGGATCTTCGAGCAGACCACCGTTCGAGATCTGCGCGCCCGACGAACCCACGTGGAGGTGATCACCGATGCCGGCCTGCTGCTGGCGGATCGCGTAGCCCTCGCAACCAACGCCTTTCCGCCGCTGTTGCGCCGGCTGCGCCTGATGACAGTGCCGGTCTACGACTACGTGCTCGCCACGGAGCCACTCTCGGCGGCCCAGCAGTCCGCCATCGGCTGGTCGGGTCGGCAAGGTGTCGGCGACTCGGCGAACCTCTTCCACTACTACCGCCTCACGCGCGACAACCGCATCCTGTGGGGCGGGTACGACGCCATCTACCACTACGGGAGCCGGATCGACCCGGCGCTCGAGCAGGCGGGCGACACCCACGCGCTGCTGGCCGAGCAGTTCTTCGAGACTTTCCCGCAACTCGAGGGCCTGCGCTTCTCTCATCGGTGGGCGGGTGTGATCGACACGTGCACGCGCTTCTCGGCATTCTTCGGGACGGCTGCCCGGGGCCGAATCGGCTACGCCGTGGGCTACACCGGGCTCGGAGTGAGCGCGACCCGATTCGGCGCGGAAACGATGCTCGATCTACTCCACGGAGAGGACACCGAGCGCACCCGGCTGCGGATGGTGCGCGAGAAGCCGCTTCCGTTCCCGCCCGAGCCCGTACGCGCGGTCGGGATCAACCTCACCCGCCGCGCCCTGGCCGCCTCCGACGCCCGCGGCGGCCACCGCAACCTGTGGCTCCGAGGTCTCGACGCCGCCGGGCTCGGCTTCGACTCCTGAACTCCAATTCGTCTGCGGGTTCACAGGTTGTTTCACGCTGCGCGACCGCAGACGAATCGGAGTTGGGCGGGGGTCAGCCGGCGGAGACGAGGATGACGCCCAGCAGGGCCGCGGTCACTCCGATCACCTGGATCCGTTGCATTCGCTCATGCAGCAGGGACCAGGCCAGCAGCACCGTCACCACCGGATAGAGCGATCCGAGCACCGCGGTGACCGACAGCAGACCCATCTGTGAGGCCAATCCGAACAGCAGGTTCGCGCCGGCGTCGGCGACACCCACAGCGGCCAGCGGCGCCAGATCCGCGCGACCCACCCCACCGGTCGTCCGGAGCAGCAGGGCCACCACCGTGAACGCGCTCACGCTGGTCACCCGCATGCCCCACAGGGTCATCACCGTGCTGGTCTCGGCCCCGCGGGCGATCAGCAGCAGGGCAAGACCGAACCCGACGCCGGCAATCACCGCCAGCCCGACCGCTCTCCCGGTGGCCGCGCCGCGCAACTCGGGGCCGCTCGCGGCGAGGGCGCCGAGCAAGGCCACCACGAGCCCGACGGTGGTCAGCGCCGAAGGCCGCTCACCGGCGATGATGCCCGCCATGACCGGCACGATCGCCCCCAGCGCGGCGATGGGAGAGACCACCCCCATGGTTCCCGACGCCAACGCCGCGTAGAAACACACCAGCCCGACCGAGCCGCTCACCCCGGCCGCGACACCCCATGGCAGCCAATCCAGCGGCAGCCCGAAGCCGCCGGTGGCGACCGCGGCGATGCTCACCGCGAGCAGGCCGAATGCCTGGGAGGCGCCCACCACGGCGTAGGCCGCGAGGTGTTTGGAGAGCACGCCACCGAAGAAGTCGGCGCTACCCCAGAGCACGCTGGAGCACAACGCGACGAGGGCGGCCATCAGGCTGTCGACCCGGAGAGCTCAGCGCGGAACGCCTTAGCCCGATGAACTGACCGATGAACTGCTGACCGAAGAACCGACCGATAAATCCGGTGCGCGATCAGAGCAGGGACCAGGCCTTGTCGAGGACGACGCGCAGGATCTGCTCCATCTCGTCGAAGTGGGACTGGTCGCAGATCAGCGGTGGCGCCAACTGAATGACCGGGTCTCCGCGGTCGTCGGCTCGGCAATACAGTCCGGCGTCGTAGAGCGCCTTGGACAAGAAGCCCCGCAGCAGTCGCTCGGACTCGGCGTCGTCGAAGGTCTCCTTGGTCGCCTTGTCCTTGACCAACTCGATGCCGTAGAAGTAGCCGTCACCGCGGACGTCGCCGACGATCGGCAGGTCGCGCAACTGCTCCAGCGTGGCCCGGAAGGCGCCCTCGTTGTCGCGAACGTGCTCATTGATCTTCTCGACCTCGAAGATCTCGAGGTTCTTCAGCGCCACCGCGCACGACACCGGGTGCCCGCCGAAGGTGTAACCGTGCAGGAAGGAGTTGTGACCCTCCAAGAACGGCTCCATCAGCCGGTCTGTGGTGATCATGGCGCCGAGCGGTGAGTAGCCGGACGTCAGGCCCTTGGCGCTGGTGATGATGTCGGGCTGGTAGCCGTAGCGCTCGGCGCCGAACATGTGACCCAGTCGACCGTAGGCGCAGATCACCTCGTCGCTGACGAGCAGCACGTCGTAGGTGTCGCAGATCTCCCGCAGCCGGTCGAAGTAGCCAGGCGGCGGCGGGAAACAGCCGCCGGAGTTCTGCACCGGCTCGACGAAGACCGCCGCCACGGTATCGGGGCCTTCGTACTCGATCGCTTCGGCGACCCGGTCCGCCGCCCAGCGACCGAACGCCTCGAGGTCGTGCTCGCCGTGGGGTGCGCCGGGCATCTCCGCGGCGCGGTAGAAGTTGGTGTTGGGCACCCGGAACGTCGATGGCACCAGGGGCTCGAACGGCGCCTTCATGCCGGGAATGCCGGTGATCGACAGCGCACCTTGAGGAGTGCCGTGATAGGCGATCGCGCGACTGATCACCTTGTGCTTGGTCGGCTTGCCGGTCAGCTTGTAATAGGCCTTGGCGAGCTTCCACGCGCTTTCCACCGCCTCTCCGCCACCGGTGGTGAAGAAGACGCGGTTGAGGTCGCCGGGGGCATAGCCGGCGAGCTTGTCGGCCAACTCGATCGCCGCCGGGTGGCCATAGGACCACAGCGGGTGGAACGCCAACGTGCTGGCCTGGGCGGCGGCGGCTTCGGCCAGTTCGGTGCGACCGTGCCCGAGTTGGTTGACGAACAGACCGGCGAGCCCGTCCAGGTACCGGCGACCGTGAGCATCGTAGATGTAGGCACCCTCGCCCTTGACGATCACCGGCATCTCGCCGCCGTCGTAGACCGAATGCCGCGAGAAGTGCAGCCACAGGTGATCGCGCGCGGACTTCTGCAGGCGCTCGTAGTCGGCGGCGCTCATCGGGTTGTCGTACTCGGCGGTCATGGGTGCCCCCTCGTGGCGTGTGGTGCGGCGGCGTGCGACTGACGTGTGGGGTCCATCCTGCCCGGTCACCTCGTCGCGAGCAAGTGATTCCGAAGCTCCTGCGGGTCGGTTCGTGCGGATTTCGTTGCTTCCCGTCAGTTCGTCGGCCTGATAGGAATGCTCCATGCCTCGCTACGGAGCTCAGTTCGGTCCCGATGTCACCTTCCTCGGCGTGCCGACCGCCGACCTCGACGACCCGGCCACCTATGCCGATGCCGACGTGGTCGTGGTGGGGGCGCCCTTCGATGGCGGTACGTCGCACCGACCAGGCACCCGCTTCGGGCCGATGGCCATCCGCCAAGCCTGCTATCTGCCGCACGATGGGTCGCGTCCGCACCTGGCGCTACGGGTCGACGCCCTACAGGACCTGCGGGTCGTCGACGCCGGGGACGTCGAGATGCCGCCCGGTGACATCGAGCGAGCCCTGGGTGCCCTCGAAGAGGCCGTCTATGCGGTGGCCGCCGCGGGGGCCATCCCGCTGGTGCTCGGCGGGGACCACTCGATCGCGCTGCCCGACGCCACCGGCGTGGCCCGGCATCTCGGCTACGGGAAAGTGTCGATGATTCACTTCGATGCGCACGCCGACACCGGTCACATCGAGTTCGGCTCGCTCTATGGGCACGGCCAGCCGATGCGACGCCTGATCGAGTCCGGAGCCCTCCGGGGAGATCGTTTCCTCCAGATGGGGCTGCGTGGCTATTGGCCCGGGCCCGAGACGCTGACCTGGATGGCCGAGCAGAACATGCGCTCGTACGAGATGACCGAGATCGTGCATCGTGGGCTGGAGGACTGCCTCGATGAGGCCTTCGAGATCGCCCTCGACGACTGCGACGCGGTGTTCCTCTCCGTCGACATCGACGTGTGCGACCCGGGTCACGCTCCCGGCACCGGCACACCCGAGCCGGGCGGATTGTCATCGCGGCAGCTGCTCGATGCGGTCCGGCGGATCTGTCGCGAACTCCCGGTCGCCGGGATCGACGTGGTCGAGGTGTCGCCGCCCTATGACCATGCCGAGATCACGGCCTACCTGGCCAATCGAGTCTGCCTGGAGGCGCTCTCCGGGCTGGCTGCCCGCGTCAAGGGAATCTCCCACGACCCCGCCGGCCCGCTGCTCGAAGGCCGATGACTCCGGCGATCCCGGCTTCCGACCCCGCGCCGATCGGGGCCGGCATCGTGTTCTCGGGCGGCATGGTCTTCGACGGGCATGCCTACCTCGGTCGAGCCGACGTCCTCATCCGCGGCGACCGGATCGTGGCCGTGGGGGATCCGGGCACCTTGCCGACCCAGGGGGTGGAGGTCGTCGACGCTGCGGGAGGTCTGGTGATGCCGGGCTTCATCGACGCCGCACGTGCACGCCGTCCAAGGCGGCCTGGAGCGGATCCGCTGCGACTTGTCGGAGCTGACCGACCGGCCGTCCGTATCTGACCGCCGTCGCGGAGTATGCCGCCGCGCGGCCGGAGCTGCCGTGGATCCTCGGCGGTGGGTGGGCGATGGCCGCCTTTCCGGGAGGCACGCCGGTCGCGGCCGACCTCGACCGTGTGGTGCCGGATCGGCCGGTCTTCCTGCCCAACCGCGATCACCACGGAGCCTGGGTCAACTCCCGCGCCCTCGCGATCGCCGGCATCGACGCGGACACCCCGGACCCCGCCGACGGCCGGATCGAACGCGATGTGGACGGGCGGCCGACCGGCACCCTCCACGAGGGAGCCATGGCTCTGGTCGCGCGTCATCTCCCGACCACGACCGACCGGGAGTACTACGAGGCCCTCCTGGCCGGGCAGGAGTTCTTGCACTCGCTCGGGGTCACGGGCTGGCAGGACGCCATTCTGGGCGACTACGTCGGCATGGCTGACCCATCGGCGACCTACGTTCGGGCTGCCCAGCGAGGTGAGCTGACCGCCACCGTGATCGGCGCTTTGTGGTGGGACCGCGATCGCGGTACCGAGCAGATCCCGGAACTGGTCGAACGCCGACGCCGCTTCACGAGCGGTCGGCTGCGAGCGAGCTCCGTCAAGGTCATGCAGGACGGCGTGGCCGAGAACTTCACCGCCGCGATGACGCGGCCCTATCTCGACGGCTGTGGGCAGCCCACCGGCAACCGGGGGCACTCCTTCATCGGCGGCGCGGCGCTTCGCGACTGCGTCGCCGCGCTCAGCGCCGAGGGATTCCAGATCCACGTCCACGCCATCGGCGACCGCGGGGTTCGCGAAACGCTGGATGCGTTCGCGGGTGCCCAGGCGATCACCGCGACCACGGGGCACGGCGCGGATCCACGGCACCATATCGCGCATCTGCAGGTGATCGACCCGGCCGATCTGCCCCGGTTCGCGCAGCTCGGGGTGACGGCGAACCTGCAGGCTCTCTGGGCCTGCCTCGACGACCAGATGGTGGAGCTGACGCTGCCCTTCCTCGGCGCCGAGCGCAGTCGTTGGCAGTACCCCTTCGGCGCGCTGCACCGAGCGGGGGCGATGCTGGCCGCTGGGAGCGACTGGCCGGTCTCGACTCCGGATCCGTTCGCAGCGATCCACGTCGCGGTCACCCGAACGGCCTACGGTGCAAGCGGTCGAGCGGGTCACGAGCCCTTCCTGCCGGAGCAGGCACTCACCCTCGAGACGGCGCTCGCGGCCTACACCTCCGGCTCGGCCCGGGTGTGTCATCGCGACGACGCCGGCGTGCTCGCACCGGGTGCCGTCGCCGATCTGGTGGTGCTCGACCGGGACATCTTCGTCGAGCCGGCTCAGGAGATCGGCGCCGCAGGGGTCGTCGCGACCTGGATCGACGGTCGGCAGGTAGCCGCACGCTGACGGCGCTCGTGCCGGTCCGGCCGGCCGCTCACTGGATCTGGCGTGGACCCGCCAGACCGTCGTCGGGGTGCTTGGCGAGGTAGGCCGTCATGTCGTCGGCCTTGAGCGCGTCGAACAGTTCGCGGATCCGCTTCCGGTCGAGCTTGTTGACCCAGCCGATGTCGTCGAGTCGCTCATAGCGATCGAGCGGGAGGGTGACGAAGTTGATCTGTTCGCGCTTGATGTTGCGCAGTTCGAGGGCGAGGTCGCGCAGTTCCGGCGTGTCCCACTCGTCATCGATCGTGACGTTATCGGCCACGGCCTGCAGCAGGTTGTTGAGCGCCAACGGATCGCCGGCGGTCTCGGCGGACATCGTCTTGTCCATCAGCGCGCGTAGGAAGTTCTGCTGACGAGCAACGCGATCGAAGTCGCCGTCATCGAGGCCGTAGCGCGTGCGGACGTAGGGCAGCGCGCTGGCGCCGTCGAGGTGGTTCCAGCCCTTCGTCCAGGTGCGGTCGTTCTGCGGATCGGTGAAGGTCTCGGCCACGTAGACGTCCACCCCACCCACCGCATCGGTGAAGTCACGGAATCCTTCGAAATCCACGACCGCCACGTGGTCGATGCGCACGTTGCTCAGGGTCTCGACGGTGCGCAGAGTGCCGAGTGGGCCGTACAGGGAGAAGGCGGCGTTGATCTTCTGCGCGGCGTGCTTCTCGCCGGTCTCGTCGACGATCCGGACATACGAGTCGCGTGGCAAAGACACCACGGTGGCGGACTGGCGGTCAGCGGCGATCCGGACCAGCATGATCGAGTCGGAGCGATAGGCGCCGGGGTTCCAGTCGCCCTTCTCCATCAGCTCGGCGATCGTGGGCTTGTCGACGAGCGGCCTGGGGTCGTCGGCGCCCAGCAGCATCACCGTCAGCGGCACGGCTTCCTCGAAGGACGTGCCGTCAGCGACCTCTTGATCGGCGACCTCGGCCTCAGGACGCTCTCCGGTCTCGTTGAGGACGGAGGTGTCGAAGCGAGGGATCTCGTCGGCGACTTTGGTGACGTGCCACGCCGCCCAGCCGACGGTGCCGACGGCACACAGCCCCATGGCGACCATGATCGCGCCCACGACGCGTGCTCCACGCCACCACACGAGTCCGCCGAGGACCATCGCCAGAAGGGTGCCGCCGACGAGGGTCAGCCCGGCGAGCTTCAGTTCGCCGATGCGGAAGGCCCACCAGCCGCCCGCGAACACCGCCAGCACGACCGCGGCCAGCAGTAGGCCGGTACGGCGTGTGGTCACGGTCGATCCCCCTATCGAAGACTGGGCCCATCTTGTCAGCCGTCACACGATCTCGGCACATCGACGAGCGACGGTCACCGCAGGTGGCAGGAAATCGGACACAGATCAGCGGAATCCGTCGAGAAATGCCCTTTGCCCCTACAGATTTCGTTGTTGGATGACTAGGCTCGGCAACGGTGGCGCTGCCGATCGCAGCGCCTCGTCATCTCGAACCGACGATCTGTCTAGGAGCTGCATTCATGGCTGACCAGGTGTTCCGCAACGTCATCAATGGCGAGCTGGTGGACTCGATGTCGGGGGCGACGTACGACGTCATCGACCCCACGACGGGCGAGGTGTACGCACAGGCGCAGAAGTCGGCTGCCGAGGATGTCGACCGGGCCTATCAGGCGGCCGCCACGGCCTTCGAGACGTGGGGTGAGACCACCCCGTCCGAGCGCCAGCAGGCCCTGCTGAAGATCGCCGACGCGCTGGAGGCCCGCGCGGAGGAGTTCGTCGCGATCGAGTCTCGCGACACCGGCAAGCCGCTCGGACTGACCACGTCCGAGGAGATCCCCCCGGGGGTCGACCAACTCCGCTTCTTCGCCGGCGCCGCACGGGTGCTCGAGGGCCGGTCGGCGGGCGAGTACATGGCCGATCACACCTCGATGATCCGTCGCGAGCCGATCGGGGTGGTTGGCCAGGTCACGCCGTGGAACTACCCACTGCTGATGATGATCTGGAAGATCGGGCCCGCCTTGGCCGCCGGCAATACCTTGGTCCTCAAGCCGTCCGACACCACGCCGGCCTCGTCGTCCTTCCTGGCCGAGGTGTGCCAGGAGTTCCTCCCGCCCGGCGTGCTCAACGTCGTGACCGGTGACCGCGACACCGGCCGCGCGGTCGTCGAACACCCCATCCCGCAACTGGTGGCCATCACCGGTTCGGTGCGCGCGGGCGTCCAGGTGGCAGCGTCCGCGGCCGCACAACTCAAGCGGGCGCACCTGGAGCTGGGTGGCAAGGCGCCCGTGATCGTCTTCGACGACGCCGACATCGAGGCCGCGGCCGAGGCGATCGCGGTCGCGGGCTACTTCAACGCCGGTCAGGACTGCACCGCGGCCACTCGAGTCCTCGCTGGTCCCGGCGTCTACGACGACTTCGTGGCGGCGCTCGCCGAGCAGGCAAAGAACACTCGCACCGGCCTCCCCGACGACGCGGACGTGCTGTTCGGTCCGCTCAACAACGCCACCCAGCTCGCCCACGTCTCGGGCATGGTGGATCGGTTGCCCGATCACGCGTCGGTGGCGGCGGGCGGTCACCGCCAGGGCGAGGCCGGCTACTTTTACGAGCCGACCGTGCTCTCCGGGCTCCGGCAGGATGACGAGCAGATCCAGACCGAGATCTTCGGGCCGGTGATCACGGTGCAGCAGTTCGCCGACGAGGCGGAGGCGCTGCGGTACGCCAACGGCGTCGAATACGGTCTGGCCTCCTCGGTGTGGACCAAGGACCACGGCCGCGCGATGCGGATGGCCAAGCGGCTCGATTTCGGGTGCGTCTGGATCAATACCCACATCCCCCTGGTGGCGGAGATGCCGCACGGTGGGTTCAAGCATTCGGGCTACGGCAAAGACCTGTCGATGTACGGTCTGGAGGACTACACGCGCATCAAGCACGTGATGTCCTATATCGGAGAGTGAGCCACTGGCACTCGACGGTCGCCCTTGCACTCGGGTGTCAAGCTCGTCGAGACCGTTTCTAGGAGATCTGATGCGTATCCTGCTTGTCGGTGCCGGCGGAGTGGGGTCGGCGTTCGCGGCGATCGCCGCGCGGCGCGATTTCTTCGAGGCCATCGTGGTCGCCGACTACGACCTTGCGCGGTCCGAACGCGCTGCCGCGATCGACTCCAGATATGCCGCCGCGAGGATCGACGCCTCCGACGCTGCGTCGGTGGCGTCCCTGTGCCGCGAGCACAGCATCACCCACGTGATGAACGCGGTCGATCCGGTCTTCAACATGCCGATCTTCGAGGGAGCGTTCGCGGCTGGCGCAAACTATCTCGATATGGCGATGTCGCTGTCGCGGCCGCACCCGGAGGCCCCCTACTCGCAAACGGGCGTGAAGCTGGGCGACGAGCAGTTCGCGGTCGCCGAGGAATGGGAGCGCGCCGGCCGGTTGGCGCTCGTCGGCATCGGGGTGGAGCCCGGACTGTCCGATGTGTTCGCGCGCTACGCGGCCGATCACCTGTTCAGCGAGATCGACGAGCTCGGTACCCGCGACGGAGCCAACCTGGTGGTGACCGATGAGGACGGCAACGAAATCTTCGCGCCGTCGTTCTCGATGTGGACCACGATCGAGGAGTGCCTCAACCCGCCGGTGATCTGGGAGAAGGACCGCGGCTGGTTCACCACGCCGCCTTTCTCCGAGCCCGAGGTGTTCGACTTCCCCGAAGGCATCGGCCCGGTCGAGTGCGTCAACGTCGAGCACGAAGAAGTGCTGCTGATGCCTCGATGGATCGACTGCCGGCGTGCGACCTTCAAGTACGGCCTGGGCGATGAGTTCATCAACGTTCTCAAGGTCTTGCACACCCTGGGGCTCGACCGCACCGACAAGGTAGGAGTGAAGGGGGTCGAGGTCAGCCCTCGCGATGTGGTGGCGGCGGTGCTGCCCGATCCGGCCACGGTCGGCCCACGGATGAAGGGCAAGACCTGCGCCGGGCTGTGGGTCACCGGTCGCGGCAAGGACGGCGAGCCTCGGTCGACCTACCTCTATCACGTCGTCGACAACGAGTGGACCATGCGGGAGTACGGCCACCAATGCGTGGTCTGGCAAACGGCCATCAACCCGGTGATCGCCCTCGAGCTCCTCGCGACCAACGTGTGGTCCGGTGCGGGCGTGCTGGGACCCGAGGCGTTCGACGCCGTGCCCTTCCTGGAGCTACTGACGGCCTACGGCTCGCCCTGGGGCCTCGAAGACCGCTGACCACCGCCTCCCACCACGGCCTCCCCACTCCGATTCGTCTGTGGGGGCCACGCGGCAAATAACCCGTCAAGTCGCAGACGAATCGAAGCCGGCCGCGACGACGTCGAAGGCTTCGTGCAGCAGTGCGTCGGAGATCGACAGGGGAGGGAGGAAGCGGAACACGTTGCCCCAGGTGCCACAGGTGAGCGTCACGACGCCGTTGCGGTGACAGTAGGCGTTGACAGCCGCAGCTCGCGCGGCGTCGGGAGTCGTGGTGCCCGGCTCGCAGAGTTCGATGGCCATCATCGCGCCGCGGCCGCGGATGTCGGCGACGACGGGATGCGTGGCGGCGATCGTGTCGCACCGTTGGCGGACGATCGCCTCGATCTCGCGGGCGCGGGCGGCCAGGTCGTGCTCCTTCATCTCCTCGATCGAGCCGAGGGCGCCGGCGCAGGCGACCGGGTTGCCGCCATAGGTGCCGCCGAGGCCCCCGACGTGCACCGCGTCCATCAGTTCGGAGCGCCCGGTGACCCCGGCCAGCGGCATCCCGCCGGCGATGCCCTTCGCGGTGGTGATCAGGTCGGGCACGACGCCCTCGTGGTCGCAGGCGAACCACGCGCCGGTCCGGCAGAAACCGGACTGGATCTCGTCGGCGACCAAGACGATGCCGTTGGCCTCGGTCCATTCGCGCAGCGCAGGGAGGAAGCCCGCAGCCGGAACCACGAAGCCGCCCTCGCCGAGAATCGGCTCGATCGCCACGCAGGCCAGGTTGCCGGCGCCGACCTGCTTGTCGAGCACATCGATGGCTCGGGCCGCGGCCTCCTCACCGGTGAGCCCGTCGCGGAACGGGTAGGACATCGGAGCGCGGTACACCTCGGAGGCGAACGGCCCGAACCCCTGTTTGTACGGCATGTTCTTGGCCGTCATCGCCATCGTCAGGTTGGTACGGCCGTGGTAGGCGTGATCGAAGACCGCGACCGCGTCACGGCCGGTAGCCACCCGGGCGATCTTCACAGCGTTCTCGACGGCTTCGGCGCCGGAGTTGAACAGCGCCGACTTCTTTGCGTGGTCACCGGGAGTGAGTTCGGCCAGGAGCTCGCACACGTCGACGTAGGAGTCATAGGGCGTGACCATGAAGCAGGTGTGCGTGAACGCGGCGACCTGCTCCTGCACCCGGCGCACGACGTGGGGTGCCGCGTTGCCGACCGTGGTGACCGCGATGCCGGAACCGAGATCGATCAAGGAGTTGCCGTCGACGTCGTGCAGCACGCCGCCTCCGGCAGCGGTGACGAAAACCGGCAGAACGTTGCCGACGCCGTCTGCGACCAGGCTCTTCTTGCGATCCAGCCGCGCGGCCGACTCGGGGCCCGGGATGGCGGTGATCAGGCGACGTTCCTGGGGCAGCGACGGTCCGCCGGAGGGGGCATGGGTCATATCGTCACCCTAGACCGCCACACCCTGTCGGATCCACAGCCTCAGGTGACGAAACCGACGAAATCAGTGTCCACCTGGAAGCTCGACCACCAGCACGGGTGTCGCCTCGACCGTGGCCCTCACCCGGGCGCCCGGCCGTAGCAGCACCGCCAGGCTGCTGGGCACCTGCGCCATCACCTCTTCGCCGCGATCGAGGTGGAGGTAGACCCTCGAGATCGGGCCGAGGAAGTTGACCGAGGTGACCCGAGCGTTGTCTGAGCCGTCGGTGTGCACCTGGATCGACTCGGGCCGCACCATGGCACGCCCCTGGCCCTGGGTGAGTGAACCTTGGATGGTCGGCACGGTCGTTCCCAGCAGCGTGACGGCCTCGGAGGTGACGTCGACAGTCAGGGGGTTGTGCAGCCCGACGAACTCGGCAACGAACGGAGTTGCGGGCTGAGCGTAGAGCTCGGCCGGGGTCGCGATCTGTTCGAGGCGGCCCTCTCGCATCACGCCAACCCGATCCGCCACGGCCAGCGCCTCCTCCTGATCATGGGTGACGAAGAGCGTCGTGGTGCCGACTTCGATCTGTACCCGCCGGATCTCGTCGCGCAGCTGCACCCGCACTTTGGCGTCGAGCGCCGACAACGGCTCATCGAGCAACAGGACCGATGGTTCGATCGCCAGCGCCCGGGCCAGCGCCACCCGTTGCTGCTGCCCGCCGGAGAGTTGATGCGCATATCGGTCGGCGTTCTGCGTCAAACCCACCAGGTCGAGCATGTCGTCGGCCCGCTTGAGTCTGGTCGCCCGGTCGCGACCGCGCATCTTGAGTCCGAAACCGACGTTGTCGCGCACGGTCATGTGGGGGAAGAGGCTGTAAGCCTGAAAAACCATGCCCATGTCCCGCTTGTTGGCGGGGACGTGGGTGATCTCCCGGCCGCCGACCCACACCGAGCCTGCGGTGGCCTCGTCAAGACCCGCCAGGATCCGCAGGGCGGTGGTCTTGCCGCACCCCGACGGTCCCAGCAGTGCGACCAGTTCTCCCGGAGACAGGGAGAGATCGAGGCCATCGAGGGCGCGAACAGATGGGTAGACGCGGGTGAGTTCGCGCAGTTCGACGGCTAGGCCGCTGCTGGTCCCCCCGAGGGGAGGATCGGGCGAGACGGACGCAGAGGTGGTCACGAGGTGCTGCCTTTCTGGGTACGCCGCGAACTGCTGAACGAGGACAACCCGAGCAGTAGGACGGAGGTGAACACGATCGTCGCCAGCGCCGCAGCGACGGCCGTCCTGGCATCGACCTTGTAGATCGTGGCGATCTGAACCGGCAAGGTCGTGTAATTGAGGAGCGAGGAGAAGGTGTATTCACCCAACACCAACGCGACCGATACGAACGCGCCGTTCAAGACTCCGGTCACGATGTTGGGCAGCACGATCCGTGAGAAGACCGTGAGCCAGCTCGCCCCGAGCGACCGAGCTGCCTCGGACAGGGTGCGCAGGTCGATGGCCGCCAGCGCGGCGTCGATCGACCGGTAGCAGAACGGCAGCACCAAGATGACGTACGGAAACGTCAGCGCCAACGGCGTGTCACCCACGAAGTAGGTCACCCACAACATCACGTTCTTGATGCCGACCACGATCACCAGCGCCGGGATCGTGAGCGGCAGCAGGCACAAGAACTCGATCAGCTTGGAGGCTCTCGGCACCCGCAGCCGCACCCAGATCATGGTCGGCACCAGCAACAGGATCATGAGGGCGACCGTCAGCAGCGCCAGGAGGAGGGACGTGAGGATCGCCTCACGGAGCGGATCGTTGGTGATCAGGTTCGTCCACGCATCGCCGCTGCGACCCTCCTGCCGCCCGGCCCGGCGGGTGCTGAAATCGAGCATCGCGAGCAAGGGGACGGCGAAGAAGAGCCCGAACAGGGCCAGCATCACCCAGCGGAAGAGAACGAAGACCGCGCGGCCGCTCATTGCATCCACCGCGCCGTCCGCTTGAGCAACAGGTTGTAGGTGATCATCACCACGGCGACCACCGCCACCATCTCCAGGGCGAGCGCGAAAGCCAGGTTCTGCTGCCCCAAGAGCACCTCACTGGTCAATGCGGAGCGGATGAGGAGCGGCGTGATCGGGCTCCCTTGGCTGACCAGGATCGCCGCGGTGGCATAGGCGGCGAAGGCGTTGGCGAACAACAACAGCATCGAGCCCAGGAACGCGGGGGTGAGCAGCGGGATGCCGATGTGCCGCCAGTAACTCCACGTGGAGGCACCGAGGTTGAGCGCGGCTTCCCGCCACTGGGGACGGAGACCTTCGAGGGCGGGAAGGAACACGATCACCATCAACGGGATCTGGAAATAGGCGTAGACGAGGATCAGCCCGGGGAGGGCGAACAGCCAGCCGCTCCCGAAGATCTCCCACCCGAACCAGGACGACATCGCCACGGTCACGATGCCGAGCGGGCCGACGGTCGCGATGAACGCGAACGCCAAGGTGATCCCGCCGAACTGGGCGAGGACGCCGCTCACCGCCACCGTCGTCCGGCGCAACAGCCCGTGCGGGTCGCCCACCAGCACGAGATAGGCCAGCAGGGCGCCGAAGCTCGATCCGATCACCGCCGTGGACCCGGAGAGGACGACGCTCTTCCACAGGGCCGTCAACGCCGCGTCGCGCCCGAGGGCGGCGACGTTGCCCAGCGTGAAACCGTCGTCACCGGTGAAGGCACCCACGCAGACGGTGATCGTCGGCACCAACAAGAAGACCGTGACGAACGCCAGGAACGGCGCCAGGGCCAGGGACGGACCGACGGCGAACCGCCGGCCCGTCTTCCCTGTCTTGTGGTGAACCGTAGTCAGGTCAGCCACCCATCACCGCTAGCTGATGACCTTCGACCAGTTGTCCGCGAGATACTTCGCGGCGGCGTCGGTCTGCTCGATGGTCGGGATCAACGGGTCGCCCTCCACTGTCGGCAGGGCATCCCACAACGCCTGATCGATGGTGCCTACTTCGGCCATGGCGTCACCGCGAACGGGGCGAGCGCCTCCCTTGAGCCACAGGTTCTGACCCTCGTCGCTGTAGAGGAACTCCTGCCACAAGCGAGCGGCGGCCGGGTGCGGAGCATCGACATTGATCGCCTGGTAGTAGTAGCCGGCGACGACCGACTCGGCGGGCACCACGGTCTTCCACGTGTCGACGTTCTTGGCCGCGGCAGCGCCGAGGTAGTCCCAGTCGATGACGACCGGGGTCTGGCCCGATTCGATGGTCGCCGAATCGGGGTCGACGGGGAGGAAGTTGCCGGCCTTCTTCAAGTCGCCGAAGAAGTCGACGCCCGGGGCGATGTCATCGGCCGAGCCGCCATTGGCGATCGCCACCATCATCACGCCGCTGAAGGCTGCTCCGGCCTGGGTCGGGTCGCCGTTCAGGGCCACCTTGCCCTTGAACTTCGGGCCGAGGAGGTCCTGGACCGAGGTCACGTCGGGCACCTTCGACGAGTCGTAGCCGATCGACATGTAGCCGCCGTAGTCGTTGACCCACGCGCCGTTCGGGTCCTTGAAACCATCGGGGATCTCATCCCAGGTCTCGACCTGGTAGGGGGCGTAGTAGTCGGTGTTGGCCAAGGCCACCGCCTGGCCGAGATCGAATACGTCCGGGGCCCGATTGGTCCCCTTGAGTTGCTCGGCGGCGTTGATCTCCTCCTGGCTGGCCGCGGTGGGCTGCGCGGAGTTCACCTTGATGTCGTACTTCTGAGCGAAGGTGTCGATGATCTCGCCATAGTTCGCCCAGTCGGGGGGCAACGCGATCACGTTGAGTTCTCCCTCGGCCTGGGCAGCCGTGATGAGTTCGTCCATGCCACCGAAGTCCTCGGCGGAGGTCGCCGTCGCTGCCTCAACGCCCGCGTCGGTGGTGGTGTCCTCCGAGTCATCCTCCGGTGGTGCGCAGGCGGCCAGGGCCAGAGCGGTGACGGCCGCGGCCACGGTCACTCTCAGGGTGGTTCTGTTCATCGGACACCTTTCACGATTGGGGTCAGGGCAATCCTCACCGGCGTCGTGGAGATCCAGGTCGCAGCGGCTGCACAAGCCACTTAAGCGCGTCGGCCACTCTCGTGCCAGTGCGGTGAGGTCACGATTTGGGTATCAGACTGAATCTCCGGTCAACCACAGCGAGCACGAGGGGCCGGTGACCGTTCGCCGACAGGGCCTGCCGCTGATCGCGCGCGACGGTCCGCCTGGTGGACGCGGTCGCCACGGCTCGGCACAGTGGGTCCATGGGTGACTACCGCACGACGTATGACCGCTCGATCGACGATCCGGAAGGCTTCTGGGGAGAGGCGGCCGGGCTCGTCGACTGGATCAAGAAGCCGCAACGGGTACTGGATGACACCCGAGTGCCCTTCTATCGGTGGTTCCCCGACGCCACTCTCAACACCTGTTACAACGCGCTGGATCGGCATGTCGTGAAGGGGGCAGGCGATCGCGCCGCGCTGATCTATGACTCCGCGGTCACCGGCACCAAGAAGACCTACACCTATTCCGAACTGCTCGAGGAGGTCGCCGCCTTCGGCGGGGTGCTGCGGGGGCTCGGCGTGGCCGCCGGCGACCGGGTGGTGATCTATCTGCCGATGATCCCCGAGGCGGTGATCGCCATGCTGGCCTGTGCGCGCATCGGCGCCGTTCATTCGGTGGTCTTCGGTGGCTTCGCGCCGCACGAACTGGCGGTGCGGATCGATGATGCGACGCCGACGGTGATCGTCACGGCGAGCTGCGGCATCGAGCCGTCCCGAGTGGTGGAATACAAGCCCTTCGTCGACCAGGCCCTCGAATTGGCCACTCACCAGCCCGCTGCGGTCGTGCTCAAGCAGCGACCCGAGGTGGAGGCGACCATGGTCGACGGCCGCGATGTCGACTGGGACGTGGCGATGCGGGCCGGTCGCACCCAGCCGGTCGAGTGTGTCGAAGTAGCCGCCACCGACCCGCTCTACGTCCTCTACACCTCCGGGACCACGGGGAAGCCCAAGGGCATCGTCCGCGACAACGGCGGTCACGCTGTGGCGATGGCTTGGTCGCTGCCGCAGATCTACGGCTGCGGCGAGGGTGACGTGTGGTGGGCTGCCTCCGACGTGGGCTGGGTCGTCGGCCACTCGTACATCGTCTATGGCCCTCTGATCAACGGCGCGACGACGGTCCTCTACGAAGGCAAGCCGGTGGGAACTCCGGACGCCGGGGCCTTCTGGCGGGTGATCGCGGAGTACGGCGTGAAAGCGCTGTTCACCGCTCCCACCGCGATCAGGGCGATCAAGAAGGAGGACCCTCGTGGGGACCTGCTGGCCGATCACGACACCTCGACGTTGGAAACCCTCTTCCTCGCCGGCGAGCGACTCGACCCGGACACCTACCAGTGGGCCACCGACCGGCTCGGTGTGCCGGTGATCGATAACTGGTGGCAGACCGAGACGGGGTGGCCGATCGCGGCCAACCTCCGCGGGCTGGAGCCGATGCCGATCAAGCCGGGGTCTCCGTCGGTCCCGGTGCCGGGTTACGCCGTGCAGGTGCTCGACGAGTACGGCCAGCCGGTCGCCGCCGACACCGAGGGCGCGATCTGCATCAAGCTGCCGCTGCCGCCCGGGACGCTGCCCACCCTCTGGGGCGACGACGACCGCTACATCGGCTCCTACCTGTCGGCCTTCGACGGCTACTACCTGTCAGGGGACGGCGGCTACCTCGACGCCGACGGTTATCTCTATGTGATGGGTCGCACCGACGACGTCATCAACGTGGCCGGTCACCGGCTCTCCACTGGCTCGATGGAGGCCGTCATCGCCCAGCATCCCGCCGTCGCCGAATGTGCGGTGATCGGTGTCGCCGACACCCTCAAGGGGCAGATGCCGCGCGGATTCGTGGTGCTCAAGGCGGGCGAGGACATCGAGCCCGACGCACTTCGAGCCGATCTCGTGCGGATGGTGCGTGAGCAGATCGGCGCCGTCGCTGCCTTCAAGGAGGTCGAGGTCGTCGGGGGCCTCCCCAAGACCCGGTCCGGGAAGATCTTGCGCAAGACGATGCGCGAGATCGCCGACGGCAAGGACTCGGCGGTGCCGAGCACCATCGAGGACGTCGGCGTCCTCGACCGATTGCGTCCGGTGCTGAAGCCCGAGGCGTGAGGCGCGCCTCGACTCCGGGCGGGACACGGGAACGACCCGCCCGCCTGACAAGATCCCGCCTGACAAGATGACGGGGTGCAGCGACGAGATGTGGTGGTCCTCGGCTCGACGGGATCGATCGGCCTCCAGGCTCTCGAGCTGATCCGGGCGAATCCCGAGCGGTTCCGGGTGGTCGGGCTGACCGCCGGCGGCAGCCAGCCCGCCGCCTTCGAGGCCCAGGTGGCGGAGTTCGCTCCCCGCGTCCACGGCCTGGGGGAGCAGGCGTCGATCGATGCGGCTGCCGGCGTGTGCGACGTCGTGCTCAACGGCATCACGGGAGCCGTCGGACTACGGCCCACCCTGGCCGCACTCGAGGCGGGGAACATCCTGGCGCTGGCGAATAAGGAGTCCCTGATCATCGGCGGGCCGTTGGTCACCCGGGCGGCGGCCCCGGGTCAGATCGTCCCGGTCGATTCGGAGCATTCGGCGCTGGCCCAATGCCTCCTCGCCGGCGACCGCAGCGAGGTGAGCCGGCTCGTGCTCACCGCCTCTGGGGGACCGTTCCGCGGCTGGACCAGGGCCCAGGTGGCCGAGGTGACGCCGGAGCAGGCGCTGAAGCACCCGACCTGGGCGATGGGCCCGGTGATCACGGTCAACTCGGCGACCCTCGTGAACAAAGGACTCGAGGTGATCGAGGCCCATCTGCTCTTCGACCTCCCGTTCGACCGGATCGACGTGGTGGTCCATCCGACCAGCGTCGTCCACTCGATGGTGGAGTTCGTCGACGGCTCCACGCTGCTGCAGGCGAGCCCTCCCACGATGATGATCCCGATCGCCTTGGGGCTCAGTTGGCCGGAACGAGTGCCAGCGGCCGCCCCGCCGATGGACTGGACGCGGCCTGAGACCTGGGAGTTCTTTCCCTTGGACGACGACGCGTTCCCCGCGGTGCGCCTGGCCCGGGAGGCAGGTGCAGCGGGCGGCACCGCGCCGGCGGTCTACAACGCGGCCAACGAGGTGTGCGTGGCCGAGTTCTTGTCAGGACGGCTGCCCTTCGCGGCGATCGTGCCCACGATCGGCTCCGTGCTTGCCGCCCACGACGTACCCTCGGAGCAGCGGGAACTCACTGTCGATGACGTTCTCGCTGCCGACGACTGGGCTCGCCAGGAGTCCGCGCGGCTGATCAGGAGAGGTACCGTCGCCGAATGACCGTGTTGTTGTATGCCCTGGGGCTGGTGACGTTCTTCGTCGCCCTCATGGCATCGATCGGGCTGCACGAACTCGGCCACATGATCCCGGCCCGACTCTTCGGGGCGCGAGTGCCGCAATACTTCATCGGCTTCGGTCGCACGGTGTGGTCGCGGCAGCGCGGCGAGACCGAATACGGTCTCAAGGCGATTCCGCTCGGCGGCTACGTCAAGATCATCGGCATGCTCCCGCCGTCGGCGGGCGAGCGCGACGCCGAACCGACGCTCGACGCCGAGGGTCGCACCATGGTGAAGGTGCGCAAGTCCAACACCGGGATGTTCACCCAGTTGATCTCCGACGCCCGAGCGGCCGAGTGGGAGCTGGTCAAACCGGGCGATGAGAAGCGGATGTTCTATCGCCTCGCGTGGTGGAAGAAAGTGATCGTGATGGCCGGCGGGCCGTCGGTCAACATCGCCATCGCCTTCGTGATCTTCGCCGGGGTGTTCGCGACCTACGGCCAGCGCTCGATCGAAGTCGACGCCGGTCCGCCGGTGCTCGAGGTGGTGTCGGCCTGCGTCATCCCCTATGCCGAGGAGGGACGCGCCTGCACCGCCGACGACCCCGCGACCCCGGCCGTCGAGGCGGGATTGCAGCCTGGTGACACGATCACCTCGTTCAACGGCACGGCCGTCACCTCCTGGGACCAACTGCGTGAACTGATCCGCGACAACTCCGACGGGCAGGCCACGATCGGCTACCAGCGTGATGGGCGACAGCTCACGGGGTCCACGTCGACGACCGTCCAGGCCCGGCCCACCTCCAGCAGCGACGCCGCCTTGATCCAGGTCGGATTCCTCGGTGTCACTCCCACCACCCACGTCGAGGTCGTGACCGGCGGCCCGCTCTACACGCTGGGTGAGATGGGCGACATGGCGGTGCAGACCGGCGCCGCCCTCGTGCGGCTCCCCGCGAAGGTCTGGGATGTCGCGCTCGCGATCGTGGGCGTGCAGGAGCGCGATCCGCAGGGGCCGGTCAGCATCGTGGGCGGCGGACGCTTGGCCGGCGAGGCCACCTCTCAGCCCGACATCAACGTGACCGAGAAGCTGGTCTTCTTGTTGATGATCATCGCGGGCTTCAACTTCTTCATCGGCCTGTTCAACTTCCTGCCGTTGCTTCCCCTCGACGGAGGACACATCGCCGGTGCCCTGTGGGAGGCCCTCCGCCGGGGTTGGGCGCGACTGCGCGGTCGACCCGACCCGGGCTATGTCGATGTCGCCAAACTCCTACCCGTGGCCTATGTCGTCGGAGCCTGCCTGCTGGTCATGGGCGTGGTGCTGATCGTCGGCGACCTCGTGGTGCCGGTCACGCTGTTCTGATTCATCCCCACGCTCCACTCCGATTCGTCTGCGGATTCACGGGTTATTTCCCGCGTGGGGTCGCAGACGAATCGGAGTGGGGGCGGGGGATGGCGCGGCGGTGCTGCCACGCACGACCAGGCGCGGCTCGATGACGACCTCGGCCGGCGCGTCGTCGTGCTCCAGTCGGGCCTCGACGCGCAGGAGGGCAGCGCGCGCCAGGGCTGCCGAATCCTGCGCGATCGTGGTCAGGTTGATCATGGAGAGCCTTGCCAACTGACTGTCATCCACGCCGGTGAGTGACAGCTCGTCAGGGATTCGTCGACCAGCCATACGGACACTCGCCATGAGGCCGGCGGCGCAGTGGTCGTTGAACGCGGTGACCGCGGTGGGCAGTTGTGACTTCATCAGCAGGGCGGCTGCGCTTTCGCCGTCGGCAGTGGTCACGCCGCCGGGGATGGTGCTTGCCAGTTCGGCCAAACCGCGGTCGCTCATCTCGGCGTGATAGCCGCGACGCCGCTCTGCGGCGCCCGGCGACCGCCCACCGTCGGCATGGACGATGTCCCGGTGGCCAAGTTCGGCGAGGTGGGCGACCGCCAGCCGGCCGCACGTCACGTCGTTGGTCCGAACGACGTCTGCGACAACCGGGGGTAGCGCGCGGGCGATCAGCACAGTGGGAAGCTGTTGGGCGAGATCCTCGAGGTCGCGACGGGGCAGCCTCGAGCCGACGAGGACCAGTGCCTCACAGCGGAAGTCGAGAAGACTCTGCGCGGCCCGGGTTTCGGGTCGTGACCCGGTGGCTGCGCCGAGGCTGAGTTCATAGTCGCTGCCGTCGACCAAGTCGTAGAGCTGCTGCACCATCTCTGCGTGGAATTCCTGGGTGATGTCGAACACCACCCCGATGGTGCGGCTCCGGGAGCGACCGAGGGATTGGGCCCGCGAGTCGGGCCGGTAGCCGAGTTCGGCAGCCGCCTGACGCACTCGCTCCCGGGTCTCAGGGCTGGCGCCTGGGACGTCTCGGAACACGATGGACACCAGCGCCCGGGATACCCCAGCTCGCGCCGCCACCTCGGCCATGGTGACGGCGGCGGGGCGACGAGCGGGCACGCGTTCTCCTGTGATGCGGGACGACGCTCCGGAATTACGCTTCCACGGCGTCTTGACCGGACTGGCTTGCTCCACCCAGACTAGAGCGCTCTAGTCAAAGGAGTCCAGTCATGTCTCTCGACCAGTCGGCGGTGGTCGACCCCGTCGGTATCGCCTTGATCGGCGCCGGTCGGATCGGCGCGTCCCATGCGTCGGTACTCGCCACACGGGTGCCCGGTGCACGCCTGATCACCATCGTTGACCCCCGACCAGGCGTGGCCGAAGCTCTTGGCGCGAGCCTTGGCTGCCCAGGCTCCACAGGCCTGGAAGCCGTGTTGCAGGCGCCCGAGGTTGATGCCGTGGTGATTGCGGCATCCTCGACAGCGCACGTCGACCTCATCGAGGCCGCGGCCGCCGCGGGTAAGGGCGTGTTCTGCGAGAAGCCGATGGGAATGACGCTCGCCGAAGTCGATCGGGGCATCGAGGCCGCTGCGGCCGCGGGCGTCGCCCTGCAGGTGGGCTTCAACCGACGGTTCGCCCGGGACTTCGCTCGCGGGCACGCGCTGGTGGTCGACGGTGCGATCGGCACTCCGCAGTTGTTGCGTTCGCTGACCCGCGATCCGGGTTTGGCGGATCCGGGTGCGGTGCCTCCGCACACGATCTTCACGCAGACTCTGATTCACGACTTCGACACCCTCCTGTGGCTCAACCCGGGGGCCGAGCCCGTGCAGGTCTACGCCGCCGCAGATGCGCTCGTTGCCCCGGACTACAAGTCCCGTGGGTTGCTGGACACGGCCGTGGTCGTGATCACCTTCGACAACGGCGCGTTGGCGGTGGCTGAGGCGAGTTTCTCGGCGAGTTACGGCTACGACGTGCGTGGTGAGGTCTTCGGATCTGGCGGAATGGTCACGCTCGGAGGCAGTCCTCATCCGTCGGCCCACCTGTTCGATGAGCGTGGCGGCCATTTCGGCACCGTCAGAAGTGATGTCGAACTGTTCGCCGACGCCTATGCCGGTGAGTTCACGGAGTTCACCCATGCGGTTCGTGAGCGGCGGGCCCCCACGGTGACGGGCCACGACGCTCGGCGTGCTCTCACGGTCGCCTTGGCCAGCATTCGGTCGGTCGAGAGCCGGCGAGCTGTGTCGATCGAGGAGGTATCGGGCTGTGGGTGAGTCGCCGTTTCGTCTTGCTGTCTGCGCCGAGATGGTCTTCACCGACCTGCCGTTCATCGAGCGGGTGCGCCGCATTCGAGACGCCGGCTTCGCGGTCGAGATCTGGAGTTGGGGAGACAAGGAGCTTGCCCAACTGCGAGCGACCGGCGCCGACTTCACCTCAATGACGGGGTATGTCGAAGGCAGCCTCGTGGACCCGGACGGCATCGCGCTGCTGTTGCGCACTGCGGAGCAGTCGCTTCGGGCCCGCGATGCGCTCGGCGGAACCCCCAACCTCAATCTGCACGGCACCGGACTGGACCTGCAGGGACTGCCGGTCGTGCCCCGCCACGAGGCAACGGGCGCGATGTGGCTGGCGGCCCGGGACACTCTGGCCAGCATCGCGGCGCTGGGGCGGCAAGAGGGAGCCGTGTTCTGCCTGGAAAACCTCAACACGCTCGTGGACCATCCGGGCGTGCCCTTCGCCAAAGCGGACGACACCTTGAGTCTCGTCCGCGCAGTGGGCGATCCGCACCTTAGGATGAATCTGGACCTCTACCACGCACAGATTGGCGAGGGGAACCTGATCGAACTGGTGCGCCGCAGCGCTCCCTATCTCGGGGAAGTCCAGGTGGCCGACGTCCCGGGCCGGTGTGAGCCGGGCACCGGTGAGATCCGATACGAGGCGGTCGCCGGGGCTCTGCAGGAGACCGGCTATGACGGCGTGGTCGGCCTGGAGGCGTGGGCGTCGGGTGACAGCGAGTCGGCGCTGCGACGCTTCCGGTCGGTCTTCGGCGGTTGAGCGGGAGTCTCAGGACTCGACCAAGTGGATCTCGAAGCTGTAGCGGGACGCTGCGTACAGGTGCGTGGCGAACTCGATGGCCCGGCCGTCGTCGTCGAGGGTGTCGCGCTGCATAGTGAGCAGCGCTGACCCCCGAGCCTCGCCGAGCAGCTCCGCCTCGGCGGGTGTGGCAAGCCTTGCGCCCAGACGCTGGGTGGCTGAGTGCAGACGCACGCCATTTCGGCGGAGCAGGGCGTAGAGCCCAGCGCCCTCTAGATCCTTCTCGGTCAGCTCGATCAGGTCGGCGGGCAGGTAGTTGGTCATCACCGCGATCGGCAGGTTCTGGGCGCTCCGCACCCGCACGATCATCAAGACGTCGGACTCGACGGGGATCTGCAGGTGCTCCGCGACGCCGGCCTGTGCAGGCACTACCTTGACCTCGAGCACGGACGTCGTTGGGGACTGGCCGGATTTGGCGAGGTCGTCGTAGAGGCTGGTCAATTCCAAGGGGCGGCGGACCTTGGGCTGCACCACTCGCGTGCCCACCCCTCTGCGCCGGACGATGAGTCCCTTGTCGACCAGTGATTCCATCGCCCGGCGAATGGTCGGCCGGGAGATCCCCAGATCCTCCGCGAGCTCGATCTCGTTCGAGAACACCGAGCCGGGCGGAAGCGCTCCCGACTCGATGGCGGCCTCGAGATGCCGGGACACCTGGAAGTAGAGCGGGATGGGGCTGGACCGCTCGACCACGAACGAGTTGACGATCTGGCGCAGCGCGGCGGAGGGGGCAGACATACGGGGGAGTATGTCAGAACATCCATAGCATTCCGTTCCATTGTTGGCTTATTTGACCGTATGTTAGGTCAAAGTCTTGACACCGGAAGCGCCGATGCGCTTCGATCACTTTCTGTGACCCACAACACAGTGTCGCCCCGCATTGCAGCGGCCCCCATCTCCTGGGGACTCTGCGAGGTGCCCGGCTGGGGCTATCAGTTGACGCCCGAGCGGGTGCTCAGCGAGATGCAATCGCTGGGCCTGACGGCCACCGAGTTCGGGCCCCCCGGGTTCCTCGCCACCGATCCCGCAGCGCGGGCATCGCAGCTGTCGGCCTTCGGTCTGTCGGCTGTCGGAGGGTTCCTAGTGGCGCTCCTGCATGACTCAGATCACGATCCGCTTCCTGAGGTGGACCACTTCATCGACGAGTGCCAGGCGACCGGGGCGGGCGTGGTCGTGCTGGCGGCCTACACGGGCCAGGACGGGTACGACGACCGTCCGGTCCTAGGCGAGGACGGTTGGCACACCCTTCTGTCGAACCTCGACCGGATCCACGATCTGGCCGAGGCGCGCGGGGTGCTGGTGGCTCTGCATCCGCACATGGGCACCATGGTCGAGAATGCAGACGAGGTGCGTCGGGTGGTCGAGGGCTCGCGAGTCGGCCTGTGTGTCGACACCGGCCATCTCGCGGCTGCCGGCGCCGACCCGGTGGCTGTCGCTGCGGCGGCACCCGCTCGGGTACGCCACGTGCACCTCAAAGACGTCGATGCCGAACTCGCCACCCAAGTGGCGAGTGGCCGCCTTCCTTTCGCCGAGGCCGTGCGGCGGGGGATGTTCCGCCCCTTGGGTGAGGGCGATGTGGACATCCGCGGCCTCATTCACCTGCTGGAGGACTCGGGCTACGACGGCTGGTACGTGCTCGAGCAAGACGTGATGCTGGCCGGAGAGCCCGCCGGCGATGGCCCGGTCTCAGACGTGCGCACGTGCCTTTCATTTCTTGAAAGCTCCGCTCTGTCACAGATTCAGAGCACTCGACCCACGATGTCCGCTCAACAGCAGCGGCGAACAAGAGGAGAAGCAACATGACCATGCGACGGAAACTCGCCGCGGCGTTCGCCGCTGGGGCGCTGGTGCTCACCGGATGCAGCACCGGCACCTCCGACGACTCGGGCGGCTCCGGTGACGCGGCCCCAGCTGCGAACGGCGATGTCGGCGACATTCGCATCGACGTCGTCACCCACGGTGCTCCCGGAGACTCCTTCTGGGACGTTGTCAAGGGCGGCGCTGAGCGCGCCGGCGATGACCTAGGGGTCGACTTGCAATACCAGAGCGACCCCGACCCCGGTAAGCAGGCCACGCTGATCGACGCCGCCGTGGCCGCCGGCACCGACGGTGTCGTCGTTTCGATGGCCAACCCAGATGGACTCCAGGCCTCGATCAAGGCAGCGGTGGCCGCGGGTGTGCCGGTCATCACGATCAACTCCGGCATCGACCGCTGGAAGGACTTCGGCGCCATCACGCACGTCGGACAGAGCGAGACGATCGCTGGCGAGACGGCAGGACAGGAGTTGAAGGATGCCGGTTTGAAGAAGGTGATCTGTGTGATCCAGGAGGCTGGTAACTCGGGTCTGGAAGAGCGTTGTGCCGGCGCCAAGTCGACCTTCGGTGGCTCGATGGAGAATCTGCAGACCGACAACACCGACCTGGCCGCCTCGCAGTCGACCATCGAGGCCAAGCTGCAGACGGACAAGTCCATCGATGGCATCCTCAGCCTGGGTGGTGACATGTCCGGCGCCGCTGTGCAGGCTGTCGATGCGGTCGGCTCCGCCGCGAAGGTCGCCACCTTCGACCTCAACGCCGACGTGGCCCAGAACATCCTCGACGGCAAGCTGATGTTCGCCATCGACCAGCAGCCCTGGGTACAGGGCTACATGGGCGTGACGGGCATCTACCTCAAGGTCGTCAACGGCAACGACATTGGTGGCGGCGAGCCGGTCTACTCCGGTCCGGCCGTCATCACTCAGGAGAACGCCGAGGCCGTGCTCGGCTTCGCCCAGGGCGGCACTCGCTGATCGCCTGATGCCGGGCGACTGGACGCCAGTCGCCCGGCATCGTGGTCCCACTGCCCCGAGACTGATCTGGGGTGCGATGACAAGCAAGGGAGAAGGAACGTGACGACAACAGAAGCCGAACCTCAGGCGCCCGCGCCTGATCAAGACGAACGACTCGGGAAGAACGCTCGAGCGGCCGCCATCCTGCGTCGACCCGAAGTGGGTGCAGCGGTGGCCGCCATCGTCATCGCCGCCTATTTCTCCCTCTCGACTGAGGTATTCGCGACGCCCGGCGGGATCAGTACGTGGTTGTTCACGTCCTCGCAGATCGGCATCATGGCGGTGGCGGTGGCCCTACTGATGATCGGGGGCGAATTCGACCTTTCGGCTGGCGCCATGATCGGTACAACCGGGCTGACCACCGGCATCTTGATGAGCGAGTACGGCGCGAATGTCTGGGTGGCCATTCTCGTCTCACTCCTGCTCGCAGCCACGCTCGGCGCGATGAATGGCGTGCTGGTGATCAAGACCGGGATGCCGTCGTTCATCGTCACCCTGGGGACGTTCTTCGTGCTGCAGGGAATCAATCTCGCCGTGACCAAGATCCTGATCGGCAAGGTGTCGGTCACCGGTTTGCAGCGGGTCGACGGCTACGAACAAGGCCAGCAACTCTTTGGCTCGTTCGTGAAGCTGGGTCTCGGGGGCGACCTGCCGCTCACCATCTACGCCGCCACGTTCTGGTGGTTCGCCGTCACGCTGGTGGCGACCTGGGTGCTGCTGCGGACGCGACCCGGCAACTGGATCTTTGCTGTCGGCGGTGCTCAGGTGAGCGCCCGCCAGGTCGGTGTGCCGGTCTTCCGCACCAAGGTGGGGTTGTTCATGACCACCGCCATCGCCGGCTGGCTGGTCGGCATGCTGTCGCTGTTCAAGACCACCACTGTCCAGTCGGTCACCGGTGTCGGTCTGGAATTCATCTTCATCATCTGCGCTGTCGTCGGCGGTTGCCTGCTGACCGGAGGCTACGGCTCAGCGCTCGGTGCTGCGCTCGGTGCGCTGATCTTCGGCATGGTGTCTCAGGGGATCGTCTACGCGAAGTGGGACAACGACTGGCTCTTTGCGTTCCTCGGCGTGATGCTCCTGGGTGCGGTGATGGTGAACAACTGGGTCAAGGCCCGAGCGGAGGCATTGCGATGAGTGAGAACGTCCAGGACAAGGTCGGCGCACCCATCCTGACGGTGACCGACATCGGCAAGTCGTACGGCAGCGTGATCGCCCTGCGCGACGTCAGTACCGAGGTGAGGGCAGGGGAAGTCACCTGTGTACTCGGGGACAATGGTGCCGGCAAATCGACCTTCATCAAGATCCTGGCCGGGGCGCACGAACACACCGCCGGCGACTTCGTCGTCGATCGGATCAGTCGTCGCTTCAATTCTCCGCGCGCAGCGCTGGCACTCGGCATCGCCACGGTCTATCAGGACCTGGCCGTCGTTCCACTGATGCCGGTGTGGCGGAACTTCTTCCTCGGCTCCGAGGTAACGACCGGGTGGGGGCCGTCGCGGCGTCTGGATGTCGCCAAGATGAAGGAAATCACCAAGGCCGAACTGCTCGAGATGGGCATCGACCTACGTGACGTCGATCAACCGATCGGCACTCTGTCCGGAGGCGAGCGCCAATGTGTGGCGATCGCTCGCGCGGTCTACTTCGGCGCGCGCGTCCTGATCCTGGATGAGCCCACCGCGGCCCTCGGCGTCCGGCAGTCGGGAGTGGTGTTGAAGTACATCGCCGCGGCTCGGGATCGGGGTCTAGGAGTCATCTTCATCACCCACAACCCCCACCATGCCTACCCGGTCGGGGATCGGTTCATGATCCTGCGCCGGGGTAGGAGTCTCGGCAACTTCGAGAAGGCCGAGCTGTCGCTCGACGAGCTGGTGGCAATGATGGCCGGTGGAGCGGAGCTCGAGGCGCTCAGCCACGAGCTCGAGCGCACGATGCCGGGCTCCGAGGTCACCGAACGACTCAAGTCGGAGGTCAAAGGGGAGTGAGCAGTCCGGCCACGCTCGGCGTCGGAGTGGTGGGCTTCGGCTGGATGGGGCAGGTGCATGCTCGCGCCTTCTCCCGGCTGCCCCACCACTTTCCCGAGATCGGACTCCTTCCTCGCCTGGTGGCGGTGGCGGATCCTGAAGACAGCCGTCGCGATGAGGCCGTGCGAGGCTATGACTTCCAGCGTGCCGTAGCCGACTGGCGTGAGGTGATCGCCGATCCGGCGGTCGACGTCGTCAGCGTCTGCGGTCCCAACTTCGTGCATCGGGAGCACGGGATCGCCGTCGCCGAGGCGGGCAAGCATCTGTGGATCGAGAAGCCTGCCGGGCGTACTCTGGCGGACACCCTCGCGATCGCCGATGCGGTCGCGGCAGCGGGGGTTCGGTCGGCGGTGGGCTTCAACTACCGCTACGCCCCTGCTGTGCAGGCCGCTCGAAAGGTCATCGCGGAGGGGCAGATCGGCGAGATCGAAACGGCGTCGGTGATGATGATGAGTGACTACGCCGCCCACCCCGACGGCGCGTTGTCGTGGCGGTTCGATCCGGACTACGCGGGAACGGGAGTGCTCGGAGATCTGGCCAGCCACGGGTTCGACCTCCTGCACCATGTGCTTGGTGAGGCGACAGGAAAGGTGACCGAGCTCGTTGCGGACACGGCCGTCTTCATCCCCGAACGGCCCGAGGCGATGGGCGCAGTCTCACACTTCGCGACCGCTGCAGGCGGCACGCTGGGTCCGGTCGGCAACGAGGATCACGCCGAGGCTCTCCTGCGCTTCGCCTCGGGCGCCCGGGGGCGAGTCGAAGCCTCGCGGGTTGCCGTGGGGGATCAATGTCGCTACGGGTTCGAGGTTCGGGGCACCAGGGGAGCTGTGGTGTGGGATTTCCGTCGCATGCAAGAGCTCCAGGTGTGTCGTGGCGACCGCTATCAGGACGCCCCCTGGGAAACCCGATTCGTCACCGCGTCAGACGGTGACCTGGCCGCATTCCAGCCTGGTTCCGGAGTCGCGATGGGCTACGACGACCTCAAGGTGGTCGAGTGCGAGCGTCTGGTGCGTGCCATTCGTGGGGGCAGCGATCAGGGCGCGACCATCGCCGACGCCGTCGAGGCGGCGCAATTGATCGAAGCAGTGCTCGAGTCGGCCCGCACCCGCGCTTGGGTGAAGGTGGACCTCGAGCCGGGGTCGTCATCGATAGGGGGCAATCAGTGAACGAGTTGGGTGTCGGAGTCATCGGTGCCGGGGTCATGGGATCCGCTCACGTTCGCACCATCGCGGCGTCCGTCCCGGGGGCACGCGTCGTGGCCGTGTTCGACGCCGACGCCGCGAGGGCGTCGGCGGTGGCGGCCGACGTCGGCGGCGTTGCTGCGGACACTGCCGACGAGCTGATCAACGCACCGGATGTGGACGCGGTCATCATCGCCGCTCCCGACCCGCTCCACGAGGGCCTGACGCTGGCCTGCGTGGAGGCGGGCAAGCCCACTCTTTGCGAAAAACCGTTGGCGGTGACCTCCGAGGGAACGCGACGGATCGTCGACGCCGAGATCGCCGGCGGTCGGCGGCTGATCCAGGTGGGGTTCATGCGTCGGTTCGATGCGGGATTCGTCCAGTTGCGTCGTGCCATCGAAGCCGGAGCGGTGGGTCGGCCGCGGGTGCTTCATTGCCTCCACCGCAACGCTCAGGCCCACCCCAGCGCGACGTCCGAGGGAGTTGTCTCCAACTCGATGATCCACGAGCTCGACCACGTGCCGTGGCTGCTGGGAGAACCGCTCACTGCGATCACGGTGATCGGTGCGCGGCCCGGCGCCGACGCCGACGCCCTGATCGACACCCAGGTCGCCGTGCTCGAGACCGCCTCCGGAGCAGTGGCGACTGTGGAAGTCTCGATCAACGCGGGCTACGGCTACGACGTCCAGTGCGAGGTCCTCGGTGACCTGGGCACGCTGCGACTCACGCCGCCCTACGGTCTGATGGTGCGCCGAGACGGGGTCGACGGAGTCCAGGTGGACTCCGACTTCGTCGCTCGCTTCGAGGATGCCTACCGCATTGAACTGCAGGCGTGGGTCGGATCGGTTGCCACGGGGGTACCGGCCGGCCCCTCGGCCTGGGACGGACACGTGGCGACCGGGGCGGCAGCTGCCGGTGTCGAGTCGCTGCGCGGTGCCGGCCGGGTGGAGATCCACGTCGAGGAGCTACCCAAGTTCTATCGCTAATGATAGTATGTTAGAACATTTAGACGACAGGAGTACCGGCTATGACCACAATTCAGCACTGGGTGTCGGGGGCAACGACAGCGGGCGAGTCGACGCGGTCCGCTCCGGTCTTCAATCCGGCCACCGGGGAGCAACAGGCCGATGTGCGCTTGGCCAGCGTCGCTGATGTGGAGTCGGCTATCCAGTCCGCCTACGACGCGTTTCCCGGCTGGTCGCAGACCTCGGTAAGTGCGCGGACCAAGATCCTGTTCGCCTTCCGTGAGCTGGTTAACGCCAATGCGATGCGCCTGGCCGAAGCGATCACCGACGAGCACGGCAAGGTTCTGTCCGACGCCTTGGGTGAGGTTCAGCGGGGACTTGAAGTGGTCGAGTTCGCCTGTGGCATCCCCACCATGCTCAAGGGCGACTACTCCGACCAGGTCTCGACGGGCGTCGACACCTTCTCGTTCCGTGAGGCACTCGGCGTCGTCGCCGGCATCACCCCCTTCAACTTCCCGGCGATGGTCCCGATGTGGATGTTCCCCGTCGCCATCGCCTGCGGCAACACCTTCGTCCTCAAGCCCAGCGAGCGTGACCCCTCGGCGTCGCTCATCATGGCCGAGCTGTGGCAGCGCGCCGGACTTCCCGACGGAGTGTTCAACGTTGTGCACGGCGACAAGATCGCTGTTGACACCATCCTCGACTCACCCAAGGTCTCGGCGGTCTCCTTCGTCGGATCGACGCCGATCGCAAAGTACATTCACGAGCGTTGCACCGCCACCGGCAAGCGGGTCCAGGCGCTCGGTGGCGCGAAGAACCACGCCATCGTGCTGCCGGATGCCGATGTCGACTTCGCCGCCGATCACCTGGCGGCAGCCGCCTTCGGCTCTGCGGGTGAGCGCTGCATGGCGATCTCGGCAGCCGTCGCGGTCGGCGCCGGTGCGGACGCGATCGTCGCGGCGGTCAGCGAGCGAGCCCGCGCGGTCAAGGTTGGGTCCGGGCGCGATTCCGCCAGCGAGATGGGTCCGGTCGTCACCCGCCAGGCGCAGGAACGGATCCTCGGGCTGATCGACTCCGGCGAGAAGCAGGGTGCCTCGGTGAAGGTGGACGGGCGCGGGTTCGTCGTCCCAGGTCACGAGAACGGCTTCTTCGTGGGCCCCACCGTGATCGACGAGGTGGACACCGAGATGGACGTCTACCAGCAAGAGATCTTCGGTCCGGTCTTATCGGTGGTGCGATCCGACAGCGTCGATGACGCCATCGCCCTGGTCAACGCCAACCCTTACGGCAACGGAACGGCGATCTTCACCTCATCCGGAGAGTCGGCACGACGCTTCCAGCGGGGAGTTCACGTGGGCATGATCGGCATCAATGTGCCGGTGCCGGTGCCGATGGCGTTCTACTCCTTCGGGGGATGGAAGAACTCGCTGTTCGGCGACAAACACATCCACGGGCCCGAGGGTGTCAGCTTCTATACCCGCGCGAAAGTCGTCACCTCGCGCTGGCCGGTGCGAACCCAGGCCAGTGAAGCCAGCTTCCACTTCCCGACAGCGAAGTGACAGTGGAGTGGAGATGATCAACCTTGAGCTGCTCACCGTCGGAAGAGTGGGTGTCGACCTCTACCCGCAGCAGACGGGGGTCCCGCTGAAGGATGTCGAGTCGTTCGCCAAGTTCTTGGGCGGAACGGCCACCAACGTCGCGGTCGGGGCGGCCCGGCTGGGTCATCGATGCGCGGTGCTCACCAAAGTAGGCGCGGACGGTTTCGGTGACTACGTGCGCCAGGCGCTCGACGAGTTCGGCGTCGACTCCTCCTACGTGGGCACGGCCGAGGGCCTGCAGACTCCCGTGGTCTTCTGTGAGCTCAATCCGCCCGAGGACCCGCCGCTGGTGTTCTACCGGGCCCCGATCGCACCCGATCTCACGCTGGTCGCGAGCGATGTTCCGTGGGAAGTGGTCGAGCAGGTCCCGATCCTCTGGGTCACCGGTACCGGGATGAGCGTTGAGCCGGCCCGCACTACCCAACTTGAGATGTTGGCTCGGCGCGGCCGGCCCGAGCCGGGCTCGGGGCACTGGACGATCTTGGATCTCGACTGGCGCGAAATGTTCTGGCCGTCACCCGAGGAGGCCCGAGCCGAATACGACGCCATGCTCGACCACGTCACCGTCACCGTCGGCAACCGGGCCGAGGTCGAGGTCGCAGTGGGGACCAGCGACCCGCACGAGGCCGCTCGACGGCTCCTCGATCGTGGGATCGAACTCGCCCTGGTCAAGATGGGCGGCGACGGGGTCCTGGTCGCCACCCAAGAGGGCGCCACCGTGGTGTCACCCCATCCCGTCGACGTCGTGTGCGGTCTCGGTGCCGGCGATGCCTTCGGGGGTGCGATGGTCCACGGATTGCTCTCCGGGTGGGAGCCGACCCGCATCGCGGAGTATGCCAACGCAGCCGGCGCGATTGTCGCCTCCAGGCTGGCCTGCGCCGATGCCATGCCCACCGCGACCGAGCTGGATGCTCTGGTCGCCGCCCGAGGAGCGCACACGTGACCGAGACCGAAACCGCCGCGGGACTACTCAAGGGTCCGACCCTGTCCGATGTCGAGTGGAGCCGACTCCTGCAGACCCGCGCCCTCGACCCGTCGGCTGTCCAACGTGCCTACGCAGCGCGTCGTCGACCCGACCGCATCCTCTCGGAGCACGGCACCCTCTTCCTGGTGGCCGCCGACCATCCCGCCCGCGGTGCGCTGGCCTCCGGCGGAGACGCGATGGCGATGGCCGATCGCCGATCGCTGCTGGCTCGACTGAGTGAAGCGTTGGAACACCCGGAGGTCGACGGAGTTCTCGGCACACCCGACGTGGTGGAGGAACTGCTGCTGCTCGGGGCCCTCGAGGGCAAGGTGGTCATCGGTTCCATGAACCGCGGAGGCCTGGACGGCGCGACGTGGACTATGGACGACAGATTCACCGGCTATGACGCCGCCAGCATTGCCGCGAGCCGGCTCGAAGGCGGCAAGATGCTACTGCGGATCGATGACCGAGACTCGGGTACGGCCGGAACGATCCAGGGCTGTGCCGAGGCCGTGAGCGAGTTGGCGGCGGCGGGCTTGCTCGCGATGGTGGAGCCGTTGCCTTACCACCGAGAGGACGACGGCCGGCTCACGTTACTCAAGGACGTGCCCTCACTCGCCCGTGCCGTCACCATCGCAAGTGGGCTCGGCACGACGAGTGCGTTCACCTGGCTCAAGATGCCGTCGTGCGATGAGCCTCAGCCGGTCTTCGCAGCCACCACCCTGCCCTGTGTGGTGCTGGGAGGCGTGCCCAGCCCGGACCCGTCCCAGGACCTCAGATCCTGGGGGCAGGCGCTCACCCAGCCAGCTGTTCGTGGTCTGGTCGTCGGGCGCGCGTTACTCTATCCGCCCGATGGCGATGTACGCGGCGCGGTGGATGCGGCCTCCTCGGTGCTGCGCGCCGCGCGGATGGAGGCTCAGTGATGGGGCTCCTCGTCAGCGCCGCCGAGAGCGCGGATTCCGACGTCGTCGTGAACCTGACCCCGGCTGATGCTGGCTGGGATTGGACCGGCCTGCGGGTCCTCCGGCTGCCTCCCGGACAAGCGGTCAGCGTCGACACCGGGGACGCCGAAGCCTTCGTGCTGCCGCTCAGCGGCGGGTTGCGGGTCACCGTCACCACCGATGTCGCGGGTGCCGAGTCGGCAACCTATGAACTCAGGGGCCGCGATTCGGTGTTCACCCGCGTCACCGACTTCGCCTACGTGGGGCGCGACAGTCGGGTCGCCCTCGAGAGCTCGGCGGGGGCCGAGGTGGCGCTCCCCACCTCGCGATGCGAGCGGGCGCTGCCCCCGGCCTACGGGCCGGCAGAAGCAGTGCCGGTGGAAGTGCGCGGCTCCGGCAACGCCAGCCGACAGGTCACCAATTTCGGTGTCCCGGGGGTCTGGGATCACGCCGACAAGCTGATCTGCTGCGAGCTGATCACACCCGACGGCAACTGGTCGAGCTACCCACCGCACAAGCACGACGCCTCCGAGCCGTGCCCTGTGATCAACGAAGAGATCTACTACTACCGCATCGCCGGCCGCGACGGCATCACGCCGTCCCGCGAGGGTTTCGGCTACCACCGCACCTACACCGGGCCCGAACACGAGACCGCTGGGCTGGCCGCCCTCGACGAGACGATCGAGGTGCGTGACCACGACGTCGTCCTCGTCCCGCACGGGTACCACGGCCCTTGTGTGGCGGCGCCCGGCTACCCGATGTACTACCTCAACGTGATGGCGGGGCCCGGTGACGACCGCCGTCTGGCATTTTGTGACGACCCCGCACACGGCTGGCTGCGCGAGACCTGGGAGACGCAGGTGATGGATCAGCGGCTCCCGGTGACGTCGGCCTCCGGGCGCGAGGACCACGCGATGGAAGGGAAAGCCGATGGCTGAGCCACAGGCAACCGTGCGCCTCACGACCGCGGAAGCGCTGGTGCGCTGGATGATGGCGCAGCGCTCCGAGTTGATGGACGGCACCGAGGTTCCGCTGTTCGCCGGGGTGTTCGGCATCTTCGGGCACGGCAACGTCCTCGGTTTGGGCACCGCTCTGCACGAGGTGCGCGAGGACTTTCCGACCTGGCGCGGCCAGACGGAGCAGGGGATGGCCCTCGCGGCGGTCGCCTACGCCCGGGCAACGGACCGGCGACAGGTGATGGTGGCCACCAGTTCGGTCGGGCCGGGCGCTCTGAACATGGTGACGGCAGCCGGCGTGGCCCACGCCAACCGGCTGCCGGTGCTGCTCCTGCCCGGTGACACTTTCGCCGGGCGGGCGCCTGACCCGGTGCTGCAACAGGTCGAGCACTTCGGTGACCCCACCATTTCGGTCAACGACGCCTTCCGGCCGATCTCCCGCTATTTCGACCGGATCACCAAGCCCGAGCAGCTCATCAACACCCTCCCGCAGGTCGCTCGCGTGCTCACCGACCCGGCCGACTCCGGCCCGGTGGTGCTGGCCCTGCCTCAGGACGTGCAGGCCGAAGAGTTCGACTTCCCGGCGGCGATGTTCGCCATCCGACTTCATCGGGTTCCACGGCCACGTCCGGATGTGACCGCTCTGGCCGAGGCGGCTGACCTGGTTCGTTCCGCCACCCGACCGTTGCTGGTCCTCGGCGGCGGCGTCCGCTACTCGGGGGCGGGTGCGGAGGCAGTGGCCTTCGCCGAGACGCTGGGCGTGCCCATGGTCGAGACCGTGGCCGGTCGCACCCTGGTGCCCCACGATCATCCGCTCTACGGCGGCGCCCTCGGCATCATCGGCTCCGGTTCGGCCAACACGCTGGCGCTCGAGGCCGACGTGGTCATCGCGGTCGGTACTCGCTTGCAGGACTTCACGACCTCGTCCTGGACGGGGTTCGCCGCCGACGTGCGGATAGTGACCGTGAACGCGGCCCGGTTCGACGCCGTGAAACACGCTGGGCACAGCGTCGTCGGTGACGCGAGAGAAAGTCTGGTCGAGCTGTTGGTTCTGCTTGACGGCTGGTCTGCCGGTGCCGCGTGGTCGGCGCGGGCGACGGAGGAACGGGCGGTGTGGGACGCCCACATCGACACGCTCCGCGCCGGCGGGATCACCCCGGACGGTTCGCTCAGCTATGCCCAAGTGGTAGGGGTCGTCAACGACGCCAGCTCGCCCCATGACTACGTTCTCTCGGCCTCCGGCGGAATGCCCGGCGAACTGCACGGCGGCTGGCGGACCGGCGACATCGAGCGGGGGATGACGTCGGGTGCAACGATGGATCTGGAGTACGGCTTCTCCTGCATGGGCTACGAGATCGTGGCACCCTGGGGCGCCGCCATGGCGCGGGCGCAGACCCACCCGGATGGCCTGGTCACCTCGATCTTCGGTGACGGCTCCTACCTGATGCTCAACTCCGAGCTCTACTCCGCGGCCTTCGCGGGGCATCCCTACGTGGCAGTCGTGTGCGACAACGCGGGATTCGCGGTGATCCATCGGCTGCAGACCGGTCAGGGCGCCGCGGGCTTCAACAACCTGCTTGCCGACTCCCGCGGACCGGGCGCCGACGGGAGCGTGCGGGTCGACTTCGCCGCACACGCCCGCTCGCTCGGCTGCTCCGTCGTGGAGGTCGCGAAGGAAGCGGGGCTCGACGACCTGCGAGCGGCCTACCTCCGAGCCCGCGAACTGGCCCACGAGACCCAACGTCCCTCCGTGGTGGTGTGTCACGTGCATCAGTCCAGCTGGACCGAGGCGGGTGCCTGGTGGGAGACCGGAGTGCCGGCCCGCCTCTCCGGCCGCGAGCTCTTCGACGAGGCCAAGCAATCCCAGCTCCGCTGGCTGTCCCCCTCCCCACCCGCCCCCAACTCCGATTCGTCTGCGGGTTGACCGGTTATTTCCCGCTTGGGCTCGCAGACGAATCGGAGTGGGCCCGTAGGCTAGGGAGCATGACCGCCACCCCCATCGGCTTGGGTATGCCGGCCCTGCCGCCGCCCGTGCTCGCCCCCCGCCGTCCGACCCGTCAGATCCAGGTCGGAAAGGTCGGTGTCGGCAGCGATCACCCCGTATCGGTGCAGTCGATGACCACCACGTTGACCGCCGACATCAACGCCACGCTCCAGCAGATCGCGGAACTGACCGCCACGGGCTGCGACATCGTTCGAGTGGCCTGCCCGAGTCAGGACGACGCCGAAGCGCTCCCTGCCATCGCCCAGAAGTCGCAGATCCCGGTGATCGCCGACATCCACTTCCAGCCGAAGTACGTCTTCGCCGCGATCGACGCCGGCTGCGCGGCCGTCCGGGTCAACCCCGGCAACATCCGTAAGTTCGACGACCAGGTGAAAGAGATCGCAGCGGCCGCCAAGGACCGTGGCACCTCGATCCGGATCGGCGTCAACGCCGGCAGCCTCGACAAGCGGATCATGGACAAGTACGGCAAGGCCACCCCCGAGGCGCTGGTGGAGTCCGCGGTCTGGGAGGCCGGCCTGTTCGAGGAGCACGACTTCCACGACTTCAAGATCTCGGTCAAGCACAACGACCCGGTCGTCATGGTGCGGGCCTACGAACTCCTCGCCGAGGCCGGCGATTGGCCACTCCACCTCGGGGTCACCGAGGCCGGGCCCGCCTTCCAGGGAACCATCAAGTCGTCGGTCGCCTTCGGCGCCCTGCTTTCACGGGGGATTGGGGACACGATCCGGGTCTCGCTGTCGGCTCCTCCGGTCGAAGAGGTCAAGGTCGGGCTACAGATTCTGGAGTCGCTCAACCTGCGTCCGCGCCGCCTCGAGATCGTCTCGTGTCCCTCGTGTGGGCGGGCACAGGTCGACGTTTACAAACTCGCCGACGAGGTGACCGCCGGTCTCGAAGGCATGGAGGTGCCGTTGCGGGTGGCGGTGATGGGATGCGTCGTGAACGGCCCCGGTGAAGCCCGCGAAGCCGACCTCGGGGTGGCCTCAGGCAACGGCAAAGGTCAGATCTTCGTCAAGGGCGAGGTGATCAAGACCGTGCCGGAAAGCCAGATCGTCGAGACCCTGATCGAGGAGGCGATGCGGATCGCCGAGGAGATGGGCGAGAGCGTCGACGGTGACGCTGCCGCTCCGACCGTGACGGTGTCGTGACCCAGCCACCTGCGCGGTGGCCGGCGGCATCTCGTCAGGCGACGCGCCAGGTGGGAGTCAGCAACGAGCCGAGCCGCGTAGGCTCCTGATCGTGCTCTCGACACGCCATGGCATCCGGGTGCTCGGCGCCGCCGATCTGGCGGATTTCCTGGCGCTCACGGCCGTCGATCCGGTGGTCAATGTCTTCGCCGAACATCGCGCCCGGGTCACCACGCTCGAGCCGCGGTGGCTCGGGGGTGAGGTCTGGGGGCGCTACGAGGGCAGCGAGCTCACCAGCGCCTGCCACGTCGGCGCTAACCTGGTGCCCGTCCAGTGCGACGCGGAGGCGGCCGTCCTATTTGCCGAGCGCGCCCGGCGCAGGGGCCGCACGGTGTCGACAATGGTCGGTCCCCAGGATGCGGTGGCGGCCATGTGGTCGGTGCTGGAGGAGTCCTGGCGACCGCCCAGAGACTTCCGCTGGCAACAGCCGCACCTGCAGATCACGGGGCCGCCCGCGGTGACCGCGGATCCTGCCGTTCGGCGTACGGTCGAGAGCGACCTGCCCCAGCTGTATCCCGCCTGCGTGGCGATGTACACCGAGGAGGTCGGTATCTCTCCCGAGGCCGGGGGCGGCGCTGACCTCTACCGTGCGCGGGTGCGGCAGCTGATCGCCCGGGGTTGGTCCTTCGCCCGCTTCGACGACGGTGAATTGGTGTTCAAGGCCGAGGTGGCCAGCGCCACTCCCTCCGCCGCGCAGATCCAGGGAGTGTGGGTCCACCCCGACCGTCGCGGGGAGGGTCTCGCGGGGCGCGGCATGGCGGCGGTGGTCGATCTGGTGCAGCGCGACATCGCGCCCGCAGTGTCCCTCTATGTCAACGCCTGGAACGAACCTGCCCGCCGGGCATACCGGCGGGCAGGCTTCGTGGAGTCCAGGCGGTTCGCCACCATCATGTGGTGACGGCGCGCCCGCCACTCATGTGTTCGGGCTAGAGCCACACGGCTGGACGCAGACGGGTGACCCGCTCGACGCCGGAGCGCGTGGCGCGCAGCGTGGCCGCCTTCTTGCGGCCGTTGGCCTCCACCAGCAGCGAGCCGTCGGGTTCGAAGTCCATCAGCCCGAAATAGCCTCGGATGTCGAACGTCGCCTTGGTGCGTCCGTGCGAACCACGCAGCGTGACCCGGCCGGGACCGATCCCATCCGAGAGCAGGTCGATGGTGGCCATCTTGCGCCCGCCCTGCGCGAACTCGGCGACGCGGTCGACGCAACTGCGCCAGACCCGCTTGCCGCGCTTGCCGAAGGTGCGGACCACGGAGCAGCCGCCGTCGTAGGGATCACCGGTGTAGCCCGCGAAGCGACCACCGGCGAGGTCGGCGGCGTAGCCGTCGAGCCGAGAGACCCGGCGCAAACGATCGGTGTCGGTGCGCCAGATCAGCGTTGCGGGCTTGCTCCATCGGCCCAGTGCCACTCGGTCTCCCTCCACGTCGAGCGGCGACACCGACCCGGTCAGCCGACGCTTGACGATCCGATCGCCGGTCGTCGCGTCCATCACCAACACGGTGCTGTTGCGACGCCGTTGGCGGGCCACGGCCAGCGTGGAGCCGTCGTCGCTGACGACGGCTTCGAAGATCGGCCAGTTGCTCAGCAGCAGCGTCCGTGAGCCGTCCTGGGCATAGCGCCACAGCCGCTCGTTCGTTCCCTGGTCGTCGGTGGTGCCGACGATGTAGGTGTCGGCACCCGAGCCGACGAGGCGGACGACGGCACCAGGGATCGTCATCTTGACCGCTCCATCGCGCAGGGTGTTGCCGTGGATCAGCGGCACGGTCGCGGCGGGCCCGCGGGGGGTCTTCGCCACCTTGACGGTGTAATCGGGTGCGGCGTGCGCGGGCGCGGCGGTGGCCACGAGCGCACCGGCCGCGAGGCCGATAATGAGTCGTGTCACAACGCTTCGAGTCCGCGTAGGCGTGGGGTTCATGCGTCCTCCTCCTGAGGTGTCGATCCAGTCCGGATCGACGTCGGTGTCCTGAGGTCTTCGGTGGTGTGACGCGGTGGTCTGCGACTTGGTTGCCACGACTTCGATGTCGTTTGGAGTGCCTGCCCGCAGGCAGCGGAAAAATGCGTTCCCTCCCACAGATAGCCTTACTCGCATGATCCTGCGCATGTCCACCCTTTTCGTCCGCACGCTGCGGGACGACCCGGCCGACGCCGAGGTGCCCAGCCATCGGTTGCTGGTCCGCGCCGGCTACATCCGACGGGTCTCTCCGGGCCTCTACAGCTGGCTGCCGCTGGGCTACCGGGTGCTGCGCCGGATCGAGGGGATCATCCGCGACGAGATGGACGCCATCGGCGCGCAGGAAGTGCACTTCCCCGCGCTCTTGCCGCGCGAGCCCTATGACGCGTCGGGCCGGTGGAAAGACTACGGCCAGGGCATCTTCCGGTTGAAGGACCGCAAGGGCGCCGACTACCTCCTCGGCCCCACCCACGAGGAGATGTTCACCCTGCTGGTCAAGGACCTCTATTCCTCCTACAAGGACCTGCCTCTGTGGCTCTACCAGATCCAGACGAAGTATCGCGACGAAGCGCGCCCCCGGGCTGGGCTGTTGCGCGGACGCGAGTTCGTGATGAAGGACTCCTACTCCTTCGACGCCGACGACGCCGGCCTCGACCGTTCCTACCAGGCCCATCGCGACGCGTACGTCCGGATCTTCGACCGACTCGGCTTCGAATACGTGATCGTCGCCGCCACGTCCGGGGCCATGGGGGGATCGCGGTCCGAGGAGTTCCTGGCTCGCGCCGAGGTTGGCGAAGACACCTACGTGCGGTGCACGCAATGTGACTACGCCGCCAACGTCGAAGCCGTGCAGGTGCGTCCTCCCTCGCCGCTGTCGTACGCCGACGCCCCCGCCGCACATGCCGAGGCCACCCCCGACACGCCCACCATCGACACCCTGGTCGATCATCTGAACGAGAAGTTCCCCCGCGACGATCGACCCTGGGCGGCCGGGGACACCCTCAAGAACGTCATGGTGGTGCTCAAGCATCCCGACGGCACCCGCGAACCCCTGGCGATCGGTCTCCCGGGCGACCGCGACGTCGACCAGAAGCGGCTCGAGGGGCAACTGGAGCCGATCGAGGTCGAGGCGATGGACGAGGCCGAGTTCGCCAAGCACCCCGCGCTCGTCAAGGGGTACATCGGGCCCGGCACGCTCGGCGAGAAGAATGCCTCAGGGATCCGCTTCGTGGTGGACCCTCGCGTGGTCGAGGGCAGCCGCTGGGTGACCGGGGCCGACCGACCCGGATCACACGTGATCGATCTCGTGGCCGGCCGCGACTTCAACCCCGACGGCACCATCGAGGCCGCCGAGGTCCGCGACGGCGACGCCTGCCCGCAGTGCGCGGAGGGCAGGCTCGAGTCCGCCCGAGGCATCGAGATGGGCCACATCTTCCAGCTGGGCCGCAAGTACGCCGACGCCCTCGGCCTGCAGGTCCTCGACGAGTCCGGGAAGTTGGTGACCGTGACGATGGGCTCCTACGGCATCGGACCGTCCCGCGCCGTCGCGGCGATCGCCGAGAACACGCACGACGAGCTCGGGTTGTGCTGGCCCCGTGAGGTTGCGCCCGCCGACGTCCACATTGTCGCGACCGGCAAGGACGAGGCGGTGTTCGCCGCCGCCTCCGACCTGGCTACCGAGCTGGACCGGCGGGGCGTGCAGGTGCTCTACGACGACCGACCCAAGGTGTCGCCCGGGGTGAAGTTCAAGGACTCCGAACTGATCGGAGTCCCGACGATCGTGGTCGTGGGTCGCGGACTCGCCGACGGCGAGGTCGAGATCAAGGACCGCGCCTCCGGGGAGCGGTCGAGTGTGCCGGTGGCCGAGGCGGCCGAGCGGGTGCTCGCCGTTGTTCGCGGATGACCGCGTCGGAGTTGCGCGCCCCATCGGGAGCGCCGCTGCAGGCCATGATCTTCGACTGGGGCGGCACCCTCACGCGCTGGCACGACGTTGATTTTCACGCGGAGTCATTGGCGTTGGCGCGAGCTGTGATCGAGACCC
The DNA here is from genome assembly GCA_963781605.1 of uncultured Actinomycetota bacterium. Taxonomy (GTDB): domain Bacteria; phylum Actinomycetota; class Actinomycetes; order Propionibacteriales; family Nocardioidaceae; genus Nocardioides. Next base: position 157,065 of record CAWAGO010000005.1, on the reverse strand, counting down.
ATCACGAGCACGACGTGGTGGCGGCCCGGTTGCACGAGGCCAACCAGACCATCTGGGGGCGGTCGCGCGACCACCAGCGCAGCTCAACGGTCGAGGATCTCTTCGCCGAGGCGGGGCTCGACCATGACCCGGAGCTGTTGGCGGCCTACTACGACTTCTGGGCGCCGCACACCTCTACCGATCCCGAGGTGGGGCCGATGTTCGCGTGGCTCCGCGAACGCGGCGTCCGGGTCGGCGTTCTCTCCAACACGATCTGGCCGCGCAGCTTCCACGAGCAGATCTTCCGCCGCGACGGCGTTCACCACCTGCTCGATGGCGACGTCTACACCAGCGAGATCCCGTGGACCAAGCCCTCGCCGCAGGCGTTCGCCGCTGCGATGGACGCGGTCGGCGCGACCGATGCCGCGGGCTGCGTCTACGTCGGCGACCGGTTGTACGACGACATCTGGGGCGCTCACCAGGCCGGGCTCGGAGCGATCCACATCCCGCACAGCGCGATCCCGGAGAGTCAGCGCATGCCCGACAGGGAAGGCCGTCCCGATGCGGTGATCCGCCGGTTGGCCGACCTGCCCGACCTCGTTCAATCGTGGTCGCTCTCGCCGGAGAACTGAACCGCCAATGCGCGGCTGATGTCGTGATGGCGAGCCAGAAACGCACCCTCGTCGAGGCGCTTGCGGCGAAGCCATCCCGTGACCTCGCTGTTGCACTTGCTCGCGTTGCACGATGCGCAGGCCGGGACGACGTTCGCGAGCGTGTAGCGCCCGCCGCGTGAGATGGGCAGGATGCAGTCGCGCTGCATCACGCCGTCGTCGGCTCCGCAGTACGCGCAACCTCCCCAGGCCTTCTGCAGGGCCGACCACTGTCCCGCGCTGAGATCATTGGCGACGGCCGACACTCGGCGGCGCCGCCGACGCGCGATACGGGCTCGCCGGGATCGGTTGGGGGATCGCTGGGGGGCTCCGTTGGCCGGCACTGCGAACCTATTCCGACGCGGCGACGGACTCGGACGCCGCCGCACGCTCGAGTCCGTCGAGGAGCAGATCGAGGGTGAATTCGAACTCGCGCTGACTGTCGCACCAGCCGAGTGGATCCTCCGCGTGGTCGTGGAGTTCGGCCGCCACCATCGCCGTGAGGTGAGGGAAGGCGCCGGCCATGGCCGCCAACTCCGCCTCCGCGGCTTCGTCGTCCACGCTCCCTCCTGCAGAGGCGGGGCTGAACAGCTCTTGGGCGAAGCCGAGCGCCATGCTGCCCAGTGCATGGAGCGCCTGGTGGGCGAGGCGGTAGCTGACGCCGCCCTCGACGAAGGTGGCCAGGATCGTCTCGAAGTAGGCGAACATCGCCGGCGGAATGGTGTGGCGCGAGCCGATCAAGCCTGGTGCCCACCGATGCCGGACCATCACGCGGCGCGCCGAGAGACAGCGCCGTCGCACGGACTCGCGCCACGCGCCCGGGGAGAGCTCAGCACCTTTCTCGTCGGCGGCGATCTCGGTCTCGATCTCCGACAGCAACGCCTCCACCAGCCCATCCAGCAGGGCGTCCTTGCCCTGCACGTGGTGATAGAGGGACATCGCCTCAACGCCGACTTCGGCGGCCAACCCTCGCATGGTGACGGCCGGCAGCCCGTCGGCGTCGGCCAAGGCGATCGCGCTACGCAGCAATCTCTCGCGGGAGAGCGGAATCCGCTCGGGCGCAGCTGTCATCGACCGGACTTCCCTTCGCCAACCTTACGTTGTATGGTTAATCTTACGTCGTAAGGATACCCCGAAGGAGTTGTCATGTCCCGTTCCGCCGCCGACCGTGTCGGCGCAGTCCCCGAGACCGTCACGTCCGAGACCGTCACGTCCGAGACCGTCACGGCAGCGACCGTCACGCCGGAGCTGATTCGCGCCGCCCGCGTGACCGGGCTGCTCTATCTCGGCCTGGCCGTCACTGGCATGGTCGGGTTCCTCGTCGTCCGCAACCTGATCTTCGTCGCCGGCGACCCACAGGCGACGCTCGACCAGTTGATCGCGCACCCGGGGCTCGCCCGGGTCGGGATCCTCGCCGAGATGGGTGTCGTGACCACCCAGGCGCTGGTCGCCTTGTGGTTCTTCCGTCTCTTCCGTTCCGTCGACAGTTTCGCCGCGGGGGCGTTGGCGGCCTTCGGGCTGGTCAACGCCGTCGCCATCCTCGCCAGCGCGGGACTCCTCGCGACCGCGCTGGACGTCTCCGCCGAGCCGGGCATGGTGACTGATCCGGCCGGCACGGTCCAACTGATGTACGTGGCGAGTGGTCACCTCTGGGGGCTCGGCGCGGTGTTCTTCGGCCTGTGGCTGATCCCGATGGGTTGGTTGGTGCTGCGCTCGGCCTGGCTGCCCCGGACGCTCGGTTGGGTGCTGATCGTCGGAGGAGCGGGCTACGTCGTGAGTGCGTTCGCGACCTACCTGGTGCCCGACGTCGGGTGGGTGGCGGACCTGCTGGTGATTCCGGCGACGGTGGGCGAGTTCTGGATCCTGGGCTACTTGATCGTGCGTGGGGTGCGAGCCCGGGGTGCGAACCGCGGTTGAGCCCCGCCGTCAACGGCGTCAACTGCACGGGTGGCCTCCAGTCGCGCCACCTCCGCGCGCAGGCGTGCCACCTCCTGCTCCAACTCCAGCACCTTGGCGATCCCGGCGAGGTTGAGCCCGGCCGCGAGCAGGTCCCGAATCCGATGCAGTCGCTGGATGTCCTCGCTGCTGTACCGACGCGTGCCACCGTCGGTTCGGTCCGGGACGAGGAGGCCCTTGCGCTCGTAGACGCGCAGGTTCTGGATCTCCATCGACACCATTTCGGCGGCAACGGAGATGGCGTAAATGCCTCCGGAGCGGGCCACGCATCCTCCTTGCCCCACACTCGAACATGTGGGAATATATATCCGCGGGTACAGGTTACCTGCATTGAGCATCACACAAAATACTAGCCGAAGGAGGAGTTCGTGATGTTGCTTCGTACCGCTGACCCGTTCCGCGATTTCGACCGTCTGACCCAGCAGATGTTGGGCACCACCAACCGCCCCGCGGTGATGCCGATGGACGCGTGGCGCGAGGGGGACACCTTCGTCCTGGAGTTCGATCTGCCGGCGGTGAGTCCTGAGAGCATCGACCTCGACGTCGAGCGCAACGTCCTCACCGTCCGTGCCGAGCGCCGCCCCCGCAACGGCGACTGGGAGATGTTGGCTTCCGAGCGCCCCCGCGGCATGTTCAGCCGGCAACTTGTCCTGGGCGACAACCTGGACCTCGAGCGGATCGAGGCCTCCTACGACGCCGGCGTGTTGCGGTTGACCGTCCCGGTCGCCGAGAAGGCCAAGCCGCGCAAGATCGAGATCAAGGGGAGTGAGAGCGACCGGACGGCGATCGAGGCCTGATCTCCGGCCGCCGGAATCGACTCCGCATCACGACGCGTCGGCCGTGGCTCCACTCGGGGGTCGCGGCCGACGGCGCGTTCGGACGCGTCACTCGAATTCGGGAAGTCCGGGGAAGGGTTGAATCTCCGGCGTGAATGAGACCCGGCGGATCGCGGACTCGGTGGCAGCCTGGATCGCCCAGGCCCGGTCAGCGTCGGCGGACTCAGCGACCAGCATCAGATAGGCGCCCGCACAGGCCTCTTCCACGCGGGCGGCCTCGGCTCGCACCCGCTTGGGTGCGCTACCGGTGGGGATCTGATAGGTCGCTGCTGCCTCAACGGGCTCCTCACCGAGCTCGCGGAGTCGGGCCACCACTTCGTCTCGGCGAGCGCGATGGGCGGCATATCCGGCGTCCAACGACGCACGGAGGGCCGGGTCCGTGGATCCCGACACCCGAGCACCGAGGATCCCGAAGATCCACAAGGAAGCGTGCTCGGCCGCCAAGAGGTCCTGGAGGCGGTCGACGGTTGTCACAGCAGCGCCTCCTGCTGACCGAGGGAGGCCGCAATGCTCGCCAACAGTCGGGCGATCCGGCCGTCCTGCGCCGCCTGCGCGCCGGCCGCCATTCGCTCGCGCGTCACCTTGACCCGACGGGCGACCAGGGCACGCGCCCTGGCTTCCGACGGTGGGACGGCCACCGCGGGGCGTCGCTCGTTCTGCGCTGCGGCGTCGCGTGCCGCGCGCATCACCTGGCGCTGCGCGCGAGAGGCTTCGGTGATGGCTCGCGACTGGCGGCGCAACCCCTGATGCGTGCGGCCAGCCTTCTGGGCGAGCACTCCGAGGAGGAGCAGGTCCGTCTCGAGATCGATGAGGATCCTGGCGTCGGGCAATGGAGGCGCGGAGGCGGCCGTTTCCCCTAACTGCGAGCCTGACCCGGACGAGGGCACCGGCCCTGCCGGCGCGGTCTCAGCCGGGGCTGGGGTGCCGGTCAACTCCGAACAGCCGACCAGGGAGACCCCCGCGGCCACCGCGAGGGGCGCCAGCGCCAATCCACGGATCAGGTGGCGACGGTCCAGGCCGGGCGGTCTCTGGCCGTGGCGGCGGACACTGAGCGGGACGGGCACGGCGACGACCCTAGCGGGGTGTCGGGCGCTATCGTGGGAGCCGACAACAGCACACAGGGAGGTGGTTCGGCGTGAATGCCGTCAACAGCACCGGAGGTGCATCCACCCTCGACCGGGTGGAGAGCCAACTCACCGGCCCGCTCCGCGACCTCGGCCTCGACCTGGAAGCCGTCGAACTCACTCCCGCCGGCAAACGCCGGGTGCTGCGCGTGGCTGTCGACAAGGACGGCGGAGTGACGATGGACGACGTCGCCGACGCGACCCGTGAGGTCGGCCGGATCCTGGACGAAAGCGATGTGATGGGCGCGCACCCGTTCACCCTGGAGGTGACGTCACGTGGAGTGGACCGTCCGCTCACCCTTCCCCGCCACTGGCGGCGCAATGCCGGCCGTCTGGTCAGCATCAGCTTGATCGACGGGGAGCAGTTCACCGGCCGGATCGGCACGGGCGACGCGGTGACCGATGAAGGTGTCCGGATCGACCTCGCCGACGCCCCTCGCACGGTGGCCTACCCCGACATCGCCAAGGCGCTGGTCCAGATCGAGTTCAACCGCCCGCCTGAAGGAGACCAAGACTGATGGACATCGATCTGAGCATCTTGCGGATGCTGGAGCGTGAGAAGGAGATCTCCTTCGACGTCCTCGTCGAGGCGATCGAGCAGGCTCTGTTGACGGCCTACCAGAAGTCCACGGGGGCGCAGGCGCAGGCGCGCGTCGAGCTGGACCGCAAGAGCGGCCACGTCGTCGTCTACGCCGCCGAGCTCGACGACGAGGGCAACAAGGTGGGCGAGTACGACGACACGCCCGAGGGCTTCGGCCGGATCGCCGCGACCACCGCGAAGCAGATCATGCTCCAGCGACTCCGCGACGCCGAGGACGATCTCCGCTTCGGGGAGTTCTCCGGCAAGGAGGGAGACATCGTCTCCGGGATCATCCAGCAGGGCCGCAACCCCGACGACGTGATGGTCGACCTCGGCAAACTGGAGGCGCTGTTGCCCCTGGGAGAGCGGGTGCCGGGGGAGACCTATGCCCACGGCACTCGCATCAAGTGCCTGGTGATCTCGGTTCGCAAGGGCATGCGTGGTCCGCAGATCACGTTGTCGCGATCCCACCCGAACCTCGTGAAGAAGCTGTTCGCGCTGGAGGTGCCGGAGATCAACGACGGGTCGGTCGAGATCGCCGCCATCGCTCGAGAGGCGGGGCACCGCACCAAGATCGCGGTGCACGCGGTGGTGCCCGGAGTCAATGCCAAGGGCTCGTGCATCGGGCCGATGGGCCAACGCGTTCGCAACATCATGTCGGAACTGCACGGGGAGAAGATCGACATCGTCGACTGGTCGGAGGACCCCGCCGAGATGATCGCCCACGCCTTGTCGCCGGCCCGAGTCTCGTCGGTGGAGATCGTCAGCGCGCAGGCGCGCTCGGCCCGTGTCGTCGTCCCCGACTTCCAGTTGTCGCTGGCCATCGGCAAAGAGGGTCAGAATGCCCGCCTGGCCGCGCGTCTCACCGGTTGGCGCATCGACATCCGATCTGACGAAGAAACCCCCGAACCCGCGGCCGACTAGCCGCACCCGAGTTCCGGCGTCATGACTGGTTGGCGCTGAAGCCGTCGACTCGATCCACCTCCAGGCGCGGCACCAGCTCGTGGTCGGCGCCGGATGACCATTCCGGGAAGTCGAACACTGCCAGCATCAATTGGAGGGGATAGGTCGGCGGCCGGGCGCAGCGGCGGACGACGACGTCATCGACCCGGAACACCGCCTCGTTGGCGTCCCACGCGACGTCGTAGACGTGCCACTGAGTCACGTCGATCGGCACCCGAGGAGCTGCGAAGTCCTGGACCAGGGCGGGATCGCGGAAAGCCTTGACACCCACTCCGACCTCAGCGGAGGGTGTCGGCTCGCTCTCGATTGCGCGTCCGAAGATTTCGAACACACAGACCTCGCCGCACTGCTCCTGCGCCGCATCGTCCTCAATGCCGCTCATCCACAGGGCCGCCATCGAACGGCCCGAAAGCGACATCCGGGCACGGATGGAGACCTTGCCTCCGCGCGGCAGGAACCCCTCGAGACGAGGCTGCTCCTCGCGCACGACCTGACCTTCACGGAATCGCTGCTGGCCGCGCTGGCTTCCGACCGGGCCGGACCAGTTCCCCGACTGCAATCCCGAAACCCGCACCGGCGGTACGTGGTCGTCCGCGCACCAGACCGGGTGGTCGACCGGGACCTCGAGCACGAGGCCGTCGTCGGCGAGTCGGTAGCTCGCACGAGTAGCCGCGCGGGACGACCAACCAGGCAGATAGTGAGGTAGCCACCGGGAAGGGTCGAGGTCGGTGGACCGGAAGTCGTCGACGAAGCCCTCCATCCCGCGACCATAGCGGGGCGCCAGTTCGGATTCCTTTGCCGGTTAGCGGTAGTGTGGCGTTTTGGTGGCACGCACAACGAGATCCTCTGCACGAACGGACACACCGGTGAATGCCGGACCGGTCCGGACCTGCATCGGATGTCGTGCTCGGGCCGCCAAGAGCGAGTTGCTACGGGTAGTCGTGGGCTCGGACTCCGACGGTCAACCGGCCGTCGTAGCCGATCCCTCCGCGACTGCTCTCGGTCGAGGGGCGCACCTGCACCCCACGGTCAAGTGCTACCACCTCGCCGTACGCCGTCGAGCGTTCGGGCGTGCCTTCGCGGGCACGTCCGCAGCCGACACTAGTCCGGTGCGGCACTACCTCGATTCGCTCGAACAATGACCGAAGCAGGAATCACAAGAGACTGGAGCAGCAGCTCATGAGCACTCGATGAGTACTTCGCGATGAGCCCCCGCAGTCCGCACGGCCCTCTGCATACCAACTAACGGTCCAGCCCCCTTCTTCGGGTCGGTGAGACCAGAAGGAGAAGCGTGGCTAAGAAGCGCGTTCACGAACTCGCCAAAGAGTTCGGCCTCGAGAGCAAGCTGGTTCTCGAAAAGCTCAAGGAGATGGGCGAGTTCGTCAAGTCCGCCTCCTCCACCATCGAGCCGCCCGTCGAAATGCGGTTCAAGAAGGAATTCGGCGACAAGCTGAAGGCGGCCGCAGCCCCAGCCGAGAAGCCCGCAGCCCCGGCTGCGGCCCCGGCAGCCGCGGCCCCTGGCTCGTCCGCTGACTCCGCCGGCCCGGTAACGAGCGAGGCTCCGGCCGCGAAGTCCTCGGCTCCTGCCGGTCCCAAGCCCGGCCCCAAGCCCAAGCTGGCCCCCGAGCCGACCCCCGAGCCGACTCCCGAGCCGACCCCGGCCCCGGAGCCCGCGACTGCGTCGACCACGGAACCGCCCGCTCCTCCCGTCGAGGCCCCCAGCGAAGAACCGCCGGGATCGAGCCCGGCACCCCGCCCGAGTGCCCGCCCCGGTGCGCCGCGCCCGGGCAACAACCCGTTTGCGCCCTCACAGGGCATGGGACGACGACCCGCCGCTCCCAGCGGTGGTGCGCCTGCTGCCGGGGCAAGTGACGCCAACCGCCCGCCCCGCCCTCCGGCCGGCCGCGACGGCGGTGCCCAGGGTGGTCCGGGCATGCCGCGTCCCAACCCGGCGATGATGCCGAAGTCCCCGGCCGCTTTCGGTTCCGGTCCCGGTGCCCGTCCGGCTCGCGGTGGCCCCGGCGGTGGGCCCGGCGGCGGTCCCGGCGGCGGTCCCGGACGTGGAGGTCCCCCCGGTCGCGGCGGCGCTCCGGCGCGCGGTGGAGCCGGTGGCCCCGGTGGTCCCGGTGCCGGCGCTCCCGGACGTGGCGGCTTCGGACCGCCCGGTGGCGGCCGCCCCGGTGGCGGTCGTCCCGGCCAACGCGGTCAGACCCAGGGTGCCTTCGGGCGCCCGGGTGGACCCTCGCGCCGTGGCCGCAAGTCCAAGCGTCAGCGCCGTCAAGAGTTCGATCAGATGGAAGCCCCCACGATTGGTGGCATGCGGGTCCGCAAGGGCAACGGTGAGACGATCCGTCTCGCCCGAGGTGCTTCGCTGACCGACTTCGCCGACAAGATCGGCGTCGATGCTGCGCAGTTGGTGCAGATGCTGTTCCACCTGGGTGAGATGGTCACTGCGACCGAGTCGGTCAACGATGCCACGCTGGAGTTGCTGGGCGAAGAACTCAACTACACCGTCCAGGTCGTATCGCCAGAGGACGAGGATCGCGAACTGCTCGATTCCTTCAACCTGGAGTTCGGCTCCGACGAGGGCGTCGAGGGCGATCTGCAGGCCCGGCCCCCGGTCGTCACCGTGATGGGTCACGTCGATCACGGAAAGACCAAGCTCCTCGACGCATTGCGCAGCGCCAATGTCGTTGACAAGGAGGCCGGTGGCATCACCCAGCACATCGGTGCCTACCAGGTGCACACCGAGGTCGACAGCAACGATCGTCTGATCACCTTCATCGACACCCCCGGTCACGAGGCGTTCACCGCCATGCGTGCCCGTGGTGCGAAGGCGACCGACATTGCGGTGTTGGTGGTCGCGGCCGACGACGGCGTGATGCCGCAGACGGTCGAGGCGCTCAACCACGCCAAGGCCGCGGGCGTGCCCGTCGTGGTTGCCGTGAACAAGATCGACAAGCCCGACTCCGATCCGACCAAGGTGCGCGGTCAGCTGACCGAGTACGGCCTGATCCCCGAGGAGTACGGCGGCGACACGATGTTCGTCGACGTCTCGGCCAAGTCCGAACTCAACCTCGACAAGCTGCTCGAGGCTGTGGTGCTGACCGCCGACGCGTCCTTGGACCTCCGGGCCAACCCCGATCAGGACGCTCAGGGCCTGGTCGTCGAGGCGCATCTCGACCGGGGTCGTGGTCCTGTGGCGACGATTCTGGTGCAGCGCGGTACGTTGCGCGTCGGCGACACCATCGTCGCGGGTCCGGCCTACGGCCGGGTGCGCGCGATGCTCGATGAGCACGGCGAGAACATCGAGCAGGCAGACCCGTCGCGTCCCGCGATGGTGCTCGGTCTGACCGCTGTCCCCGGCGCCGGCCAGAACTTCTTGGTCGTCGAGGACGATCGGACGGCCCGGCAGATCGCCGAGAAGCGGGAGGCCCGCGAGCGGGCCGCCATGCAGGCGCAGCGTCGGGTTCGGCGCACCCTCGAGGACTTCATGGCCTCGCTCGAACAGGGCGACAGCCAGGAGCTCAACCTGATCCTCAAGGGCGACGTGTCCGGTTCGGTCGAGGCCCTCGAGGACTCGTTGGCCAAGATCGATGTCGGCGACGACGTATCGCTGCGGGTCATCGACCGAGGTGTCGGTGCGATCACCGAGACCAACGTCATGTTGGCGGCGGCCTCCGATGCGATCATCATCGGCTTCAACGTCCGCCCGCAGGGCAAAGCGACAGAGTTGGCGGACAAGGAAGGCGTCGAGATCCGCTACTACTCGGTCATCTACCAGGCGATCGAAGAGATCGAGGCGGCCCTCAAGGGCATGCTCAAGCCGGAGTTCGAGGAGTCGACCCTGGGGCAGGCGGAGATCCGCGCGATCTTCCGGAGCTCCAAGATCGGCAACATCGCCGGCTGCATGGTCACCTCGGGAGTGCTGCGACGCAACGCCAAGGTGCGCTTGATCCGCGACGGCTCTGTCGTGGCCGACAACCTCGACCTGGCCTCGCTGAAGCGAGAGAAGGACGACGCGTCGGAGGTCCGTGAGGGCTTCGAGTGTGGCCTGGTGTTGCGCAACTACTCCGACATCAAGGAGGGCGACATCGTCGAGGCCTTCGAGATGAAGGAAATCCCGCGCGTCTGACGGGGGAGATCGGTTACCCCGGTTACCTCCAGCCACTGATCAGCCTCCGGCCACTGGGGGACGCCGACGATGGGCGACCATCGACAGCGTCCCCCGGTGCCAAGGCAAGGGTGGCGGAGCGGGTCGAGTGGAAGAGAGGCGAGAGATCATGAGCAACGCACGAGTGCGCAAGATCGCTGACCGGATTCAAGTGATCGTGGCCGAGATGCTGGAGCGCAGGATCAAGGATCCGCGCCTTGGTTTCATCACCGTCACCGACGTCCGGGTCACCGGAGACACGCAGCAAGCGACGGTCTTCTACACAGTGCTCGGCGAAGCCAACGACCTGGCCGGCACGGCGATAGCGTTGGAGTCGGCCAAGGGCCTGATCCGTTCCGAAGTCGCCAAGCAGTTGGGCATGCGCCATGCGCCGACCATCGAGTTCATCGCCGATGCGCTGCCCGCGACCGCCCGTCACCTCGACGAGGTGCTCGCCGCCGCTCGGGCGTCGGACGAGGCCGTCGCGCAGGCTCGTGCCGGAGCCGCCTATGCGGGCGAGGCCGATCCTTATCGCAAGCCCCACGAGGACGACGAGGACCTGCCCGAGGACCTGCCCGGGGACCTGCCAACAGAGAAGCGTGCGAGCGGGACCGACAGCGAGCGCGACGACGAGTCGGAATGAGCACTGCCGCCGGTCCTGACGGGCTGCTGGTGGTCGACAAGCCTGGGGGGATGACCTCGCATGGCGTCGTAGCGCGGGTGCGCCGAGCTGCCGGCACCCGCAAGGTCGGCCACGCCGGCACCCTCGACCCGATGGCCACCGGAGTGCTGCTCCTGGGCCTGGGGCGGGCCACCCGGCTGCTCGGTCACCTGATGCTGACCGACAAGACCTACGCAGCCACCATCCGGCTCGGAGCGGCCACCACCACCGACGATGCCGAGGGCGAGGTCAGTTCGACCACCTCCGCCGCGGGGGTCACCGAAGCCGACGTGCGCGTCGCCCTCGCCGGCATGGTCGGCCAGATCGACCAAGTGCCCTCGGCGGTGTCGGCGATCAAGGTCGACGGGCAGCGCGCCTATGCCCGCGTCCGGGCTGGGGAAGACGTCGTTCTCGCCCCCCGCCGGGTGACCATCCACGACCTCCACGTCGGCGACCTCCGCCGTCCGGACGAGGCGTTGCTCGATGTCGAGGTGATCGTGCGGTGTTCCAGCGGCACCTATGTCCGCGCCATTGCCCGAGACCTCGGCAGGACGCTCGGGGTCGGCGGGCACCTCACCGCGCTACGCCGTCAGTCTGTGGGTCCCTTCGACGTGAGCCGAGCGGTTGCCCTGGAGAGTCTCGACGAGCGAGTCGAGCTGATCTCGATGGAAGACGCGGCGCGAGCGTGCTTCCCCACTCTGACGCTCTCCGATGACCAGGCTGATCGCGTGCGCGTCGGCCAGAAACTCCCGATCGATGGACCTGGGGCTGTGCCGATCGGCGACCTGACGGCGCTCTTCGATCCCGAGGGCGAGTTCTTGGCCCTGTACCAACCCGAAGGGGTCGCGGCCAGGGCCGTCGCGGTCTTCGTCGGTTGAGTGTGGGATTCTTCGCGGGTGCAAGTGTGGCGAGACGCGTCCGACGTGCCCTCCGACCTCGGCCGTCCGGTGGTGACGGTCGGGAACTTCGACGGAGTCCACCGAGGCCATCAGCACGTGCTCGCTCGCTCGCTCGATCTTGCCGCCCGGTTGGGCGGGGCCAAGGTGGTGGCGATCACCTTCGACCCTCATCCGATGGCGGTCCTCCGCCCCGAACATGCGCCGACCACCCTTACCGACTTCGCGCACCGCGGCGAATTGCTCGCGGCGGCCGGCGCCGACGCGGTCTATGTGCTCACCTTCGATCGGGAGATGGCGTCATGGACTCCCCGTGAGTTCATCGATCGCGTCTTGGTCGACACCCTTGGCGCGGCCGGCGTCGTCGTGGGCGCCAACTTCCGATTCGGGGCCAAGGCAGCTGGTGATGTCGACTCGCTGCGCGAAGCGGGCACCGACTGCGATTTCGTCGTCGAGCCGATCGCCCTCGACGGTGGTCCACAGGTGTGGTCATCGACCTATGTGCGGACGTGTCTGGCAGCCGGCGACGTCGAGGGTGCGGCCGAGGCTCTGGGCCGAGACTTCGCCGTACGTGGCGTCGTGAGCCGCGGCGATCGGCGCGGGCGAGAGCTGGGCTTCCCGACGGCCAACATCCCTGTTAGGCGAGGGCTGGCTGTCCCTGCGGATGGCGTCTACGCCGGCTGGCTCGAGCGACGCGACACCGGACAGCAATGGCCGGCGGCCATCTCCGTGGGGACCAACCCGACCTTCGAGGGTGAGCGCGATCGCCGGGTCGAGGCGTATGCGCTCGACGCGGCACCCGACACCGACGCGCTGCAGTTGTACGACGTTCCCGCTGAGGTTCGCTTCCACGCCCATGTGCGCGAGATGGAGCGCTTCGCCGACGTCGACGCGTTGGTGGCTGCCATGCACAGCGACGTTCGCCATGTCCGCGCCGCGCTGGGTCTCGCCGACGATGCCTGAAGCGCGCGACTCACCAGCGCGACGCACCGAGGTCGAGCGTTGGTTCGTGGACCATGGCTTGCCTTACTTCGTTGACGATATTCGAGCCCGCGTTCACCGCCGGCTCGACCGCGCAAGTCTGGCTCTGCTGGCCGGGGCCGCTTTGTTGATCGGGGTGGCGGTGGCAGCCCTGGCCAGCTGGCTGCACACCGGCGGTCAGGCGGCCTTCGTCCTCGGTTCACAGGCTGCTCTGGTCGTCCTGGTGGCCTATGCCGCCACCGCCCTGCGGGCCTGGGTGATCGGCCGGTGGGCGATCCGGGTGACCTTCGCCAGCCTCGGCTTGCTGTTTCCGCTCGTGACCCGGGCTCTACCGTTGCTGCTGCTTTTCGTGACCTTTCTCTTCATCAACACCGAGGTGTGGCAGGTCGCCTCACAGCTCGACGGCGGGGTGATGTGGACGACGGTCCTGCTGTTCACCGCGGTCGCGGTCGGCTTCCTGCTGGTGCGGTTACCCGAAGAGCTCGACGGGGTCGACGCGGGTCTTGACGCCACCGGGATTCGCGCCGGTGTTCGGGGCACTCCTATCGAGGCCGCGGTGGGGGAGCTCGCCGACGAGTCGCTCGGAAACGAGGATCTCGTCCAGGGCCTACAGAAGGTCAACCTGGTGCTGGTGCTCCTGATCAGCCAGTTGGTACAAGTGCTCCTGCTCGCTTTCGCGGTGTTCGCGTTCTTCCTGCTCTTCGGGGTGGTGGCGATGGATCCGGCGGTCGTCGGCAGCTGGTTGCTGCCCGGCGACACGGTGCACCCGGTGCTGGGAGACTCCTTCAGCCAGGAGCTGTTGCAGGTGTCGGTCTTCCTTGCCGCCTTCTCGGGGCTCTACTTCACCGTCTATGCCGTGAGTGACACGACCTATCGCGAGCAGTTCTTCGCCTCGGTTCTCGACGAGCTCCAGCGCGCGATCAGCGTGCGCGCCGCCTACCGCGCGTTGGGCCGGCTCCCGGACGCATGATGGCCGCGCCCGAGGGCACGGCCATCATGGTCAGGTGGTGCGTCGCTCAGGCGTCGAGATCCTTCTCGACCAGCGCCGCAATCGCATCGACTGCCGCCTGGTCATCGCCGGCGACCTCGACCGTGTCACCGTTGCCGGCGCCGAGGGTCATGATCAGCAGCGCCGAACTCGCGTCGACCCCATTGATGGTCACCTCCGACCCGAGATCAGCGGCGGCTTCCGCGATGAGGGCGGCCGGACGTGCATGCAGGCCGACGGCTGAGCCGACGACGACTGATTTGCTGGGCATGGTTCTCCTTCAGTGGTGATGAGGTCGGCTGACCTCAGCGGGTGTCGGTCAGACAGTTGCGATGTCGGCGTCGGAGGGGCCGAACGACTTCAAGGTGACCACCAGTGCGGTCGCCGCCAACACGCCGACCACCAAGGCGATCAAGAAGCCGATCACGTTGCCCACCGCGAACAACACGAAGATGCCGCCGTGCGGAGCGCGAAGGCTGACGTCGAGGGCCATCGCCGTGGCGCCGGTGACGGCACTGCCGACCATGATGGAGGGAATCACCCGCAAGGGGTCGGCAGCCGCGAACGGGATGGCGCCCTCGGTGATGAACGACGCACCGAGCAGCCAAGCGGCCTTGCCGTTCTCTTTCTCCACCTGGTTGAACAGTCGCGGTCGGACGACGGTGGCCAGGGCGAGGGCCAGCGGAGGCACCATGCCGGCCAGCATCACCGCGGCCATGATCTTGAGCTCGGGAGCATCGTTGCCCGCTGACGCGGCTGCGGTTGCCAGACCGGCCGTCGCGAAGCCGTAGGCCACCTTGTTGAGCGGCCCGCCCATGTCGAAGGCCATCATCAGCCCGAGGATCGCGCCCAAGAAGATCGCCGAGCCGCCGCTGAGGCTGTTAAGACCGTCGGTCAGGTTGCTCATCAACCAGCCGAGAGGCTTGGCCAGCACCATCAGCATCACCGCACCGGAGATCAGGGTCGCGCCGAGCGGGATCACCAGGACGGGCATCAGACCCCGAGCCCACTTGGGGATCTTCCATGAGGAGATCCACTTGGCGACCAGGCCGGCCAGCACACCGCCGACGATGCCGCCGAGGAAGCCGGAGTTGATGGTTCCAGCGATCGCACCCATGACGAACCCGGGAGCGATTCCGGGCCGGTCGGCGATGCCGTAGGCGATGTAGCCGGCCAGCGCCGGCACCAGGAAGCCGAACGCGGCCCCACCCAAGGTGAACATGACGGCGCCGAGATAGGCCAGCAGCGGGCTGTCGAAGGGCACCTCGGTGAGTTCGGCTTCGGCCAGGTTTGGCAGGTCGAACAGGGTGTTGTTCACCGCGATGTCCGGCCCCGGGAACACGATCTGGTAGCCACCGAGCAGGAAGCTCAGCGCGATCAGCAGACCACCCGCGGCAACGAACGGGATCATGTAGGACACACCGGTCATCAGGACTCGGCGCACCTCGCCCACGGCGGACTTCTCGCCGCCCTCCCCGCCGCCTGCACCGGCTCCGGCAGCGGCACCCTCGACCTTGGGAGCATGCGGGTCATCGGCGAAGTACAGGGCCTCTTCGATCATGCCGTCGGCGTCGCTGATCGCGCGCTTGACGCCCGAGTTGACCACCGGCTTGCCGGCGAACCGGGCGCGATCCCGCACTCCCACGTCGCAGGCGAAGATCACGGCCGAGGCAGCGGCGATCACCGCTGGGTCGAGCGGCGTGGAGCCTGCCGACCCCTGGGTCTCGATCTGGATGTCGACACCGGCCTTGGCCGCCGCTGCCTCCAAGGCCTCGGCGGCCATGTAGGTGTGGGCGATACCGGTCGGGCAGGCGGTGACCCCGACCAGGCTGTGCTTCTTGGTCGGCGCCGCAGTGGCGCCCGCCCCTGATGCTGCGGCTCCTGCGGCAGGGGCAGCAGCGGGGGCAGCGGCGGGGGCAGCGGCGGGGGCGGGGCTCGTGACCACGCCGTTGACCAAGGCGACGACCTCATCGGGCGTGCTGGCGCTGCGCAGACCGTCGGTGAATTCCTTCTTGACCAGCGCGCGGGCCAGTTGGGTGAGCACCTGCAGGTGGGTGGCGTCTCCGCCGGCCGGAGCGGCGATCAGGAACGCCAGGTCGGCCGGGCCGTCCTTGGCTCCGAACTCGACGGCCGGTTGCAGGCGGCCGAAGACAAGCGTGGGCACGTCGACTGCCGCGGTGCGGCAGTGGGGGATGGCGATCCCGCCCGGGAGGCCGGTGGGCGAGGTGGACTCGCGTTCGAGTGCGTCGGCGACCAGGGTGTCGACGTCCTGTGTGCGGCCGCCTTCTTGAGCGATGGCGGCAAGGGCGCGGATGACTGCTTCTTTGTCACCGCCCAGATTGGCGTCGAGCCGCACGAGGGCGGTGGTCAGCATGTCTGTCATTGATCAGTCTCCATTGGGGTGAGGGGTTCGACGCGCACCAGGTCGGGGCGGGTCTGGTGGGGTTGCGGGATGGTGGTTCCGGCGAGACCCGCGGCGGCGCTGCCGTAGGCGACGGCCGAGGCCAGACGCTGTTCGGGGCTGAGGCCCCGGACCTCGCCGAGGACATAGCCGAACAGGCTGGAGTCGCCGGCACCCACGGTGCTGACGACGACTGTGGGCGGGGGAGCGGCATACCAGGCGCCCTCCGCGGTGACGAGGACGGCGCCGTTGGCGCCGAGCGAGGCCAGCACCGTCGGCACCCCCCGTTCGACGAGTGTTCGGGCGGCTTGCGCGGCGCTCGCGGGATCGGACTCGAGGTGGTCGGCGTCGCCTCCGGTGAAGCTGGCCAACTCCTCCGCGTTGGGTTTCATCAGATCGGGGGCGCCGTCGGGCAGTCGCTCGACCACAGCCACCAGGGGTGCCTCGCTGGTGTCGAGCGCGACCTTCGCCGGAGTTGCTCGCAGCGATTGGACCAGGTCTGCATACCACTCCGCGGGTGCCCCGGGCGGCAGCGACCCGGCCAGAATCACCCAATCGGCGGCCACTGCGTGCTCCAGCACGGCCTCCCGGAGGGCGGCGAGCGAGGCGTCGGTGGCGACCGCGCCGGGACTGTTGAGCTTGGTGGTCGTCCCGTCGGGTTCGGTGATGGTGAGGTTGATCCGCACCTCGCCGGTGGCCTTGACCGCACGGCATTGGACCCCGACCGCCTGCAGTTCGTGGACGAAGGGGTCGTCTTCCGCGGCAGGGAAGACGGCGATCGACTCAAGGCCGGCCGCGACTGCAGCCCGGGAGATGTTGACCCCCTTGCCGCCGGCCTGGGAGATGACTGCCTCGACTCGGTGGACTGCCCCGCGTTCGAGGCGATCGGCCAAGGTGACCGTGCGGTCGATACTGGGGTTAGGGGTGAGAGTGACGATCATGCGACAAGAACCTCCAGGCCTGCGGTTTCGAATCCAATGCGATCTGCCGAACTGATTCCCGCGTCGGTGACGAGGGCGTCGAGTTGAGCCAACGAGGCGAATCTGACGGTGCGCTCGATCCCGATCTTGGTGGCGTCGGCGAGCACGATGGAGCGGTGAGCGCTGTTGACCATAGCGGTTTTGACCGCGGCCTCGGCGCGGTCAGGCGTTGAGAGCCCATGAGCCAGTGAGATGCCGTTGGTGCCGAGGAAGGCGATATCGGCCCGGATCTGATCGATCGCCGCGACCGTTTCGTAGCCGACCGCGGCCTGCGTGGCGCGGCGTACGCGGCCGGGGAGCAGATGGAGTTCGACATGCGCCATTCCGGCCAGGGCCATGGCGACGGGGACGGCGTGGGTGATGACGGTGAAGCGACGATCACGGGGGAGGACCTCCGCGAGTCGGGCCGTGGTGCTGCCGGCGTCCATCAAGATCGTTGCGTCGTTGGGCGGAAGAAGGCGCAAGGCCGCCTCGGCGATGTGCTCCTTCTGCTGGGGGTTGGCCGCCGCGCGGTCGCTGAGCGCCGCCTCGAGAACCGTCAACGCCTGGGAGGACACCGCGCCGCCGTGAACTCTGCGCAGCAGGCTCAATCGTTCGAGCGTGGAGAGGTCGCGGCGTACCGTCTCGGTGGTCACGTCGTATTCGGCAGCCAGGTCTACCACCGACATGCGGCCCTTCTTGGTGACCAGAGCGGCGATGGCCTGTTGCCGTTCTTCGGCGTACATCGTCACTCCTTTGCCCTGATGACCGGCGGGTTTCGCAACTGGCTGAGCGCCGCTTGTGCCCAATCCTCGCCCACAAATCTGCGTTTATGTTGTTTTAGACCCGATTGTGTTGACTGTCAAGGGGTAGACGCGGTTAGATGTGTCTATGGTCACACATAATCCTCCTGCACCGGGTTCCCGTCTCAGCGGCACACCGGTCGTGCCTGGACTCGCCTATGGCCCCGCGCTCGTTGTGAAGAGCGAGGTGTCCGAGGAAGCGATCCGCCGATTCGGCGACGGCGGCTTCGCCGATGCCGACCAAGCGATGGCAGCGTATGACGACGCCATCGACACCATCGCTGCCGGTTACGAGGCCAAGGCGGCCACCGCTACCGGCGCGGCCTCGGAGGTGTTGAACGCCACCGCGGGCCTCTCTCGCGACAAGGGGCTCCGCGGCGCGGTAGCCAAGTCGGTGGCCGGCGGCAGCACGCTGGTGGCCTCCGTCGCAGCGGCCGTGGAGCAATTCGCGGGGTTGTTCGCCAGTATGGGCGGCCTGATGGCCGAGCGGGTGACCGACCTGCGCGACATCGAGCGACGCTTGACCGCTCGGATCGTCGGCGAGCCGGAGCCGGGGGTCTCCACCCCTGACGTGCCCAGCGTCCTGATCGCCGAAGACCTCGCTCCGTCGGACACGGCCGGCCTGGATCCGGAGATCATCGTTTCGTTGGTAACCGAGCGGGGCGGTTCGACGAGCCACACCGCGATCATCGCGCGACAACTCGGCATCCCCTGCGTGGTCGGCGTCGCCGGCGCGATGGAGATCCCTCCCGGCACACCGGTCCTGGTCGACGGCGTCAGCGGGGAACTGGAGCTCAGCCCCGATGCTGAAACGGCGCAGCAGCAGGTGGCCAGCGACCGCGAGCAGCGCGCCCTGCTCGACGCGTGGACCGGCCCGGCGGTCACCACCGACGGGACCGCGGTCAAGATTCTCGCCAACGTCGCTGACGGCCCGTCGGCAGCCAAGGCCGCGGCGGGACCGATCCAGGGAGTGGGGTTGTTCCGCACCGAGCTGTGCTTCCTGAACACCACCGACGAACCCAGCGCCGAGGAACAGGCCGCCATCTATGCCGATGTGCTCTCTCCCTTTGCCGATGGACGCTATGTCGTGGTCCGCACCCTCGACGCGGGATCGGACAAGCCGATCGCCTATGCGACGCTGACCGAGGAGGAGAACCCCGCCCTCGGTGTGCGCGGACTCCGGCTGTCCTTCGACAATCCCGGACTGCTCGAGCGACAGCTCGACGGCATCAAGCAGGCCGCCAGTCAGACCGGCACCGAGACCTGGGTGATGGCACCGATGGTCGCGACGGTGTCGGAGGCCGAGGCGTTCGCCACGCAGGTACGCGCACGGGGGCTCAAGCCGGGAGTCATGGTGGAGATCCCCTCGGCCGCTCTGCTCGCCCATCAGATGCTGGAGGTGGTCGACTTCTTGTCGATCGGCACCAACGACCTCACGCAATACGCCATGGCCGCGGACCGAATGGCCACCGATCTCGCTCATCTGACCGACCCATGGCAGCCCGCGGTCCTCCAACTGATCGCGATCACCGCCGAAGCCGGCAAACAGGCCGGCAAGCCGGTCGGGGTCTGTGGCGAGGCGGCGGCGGACCCGTTGCTGGCCCTGGCTCTGGTCGGGATGGGCATCACGTCGTTGTCGATGGCCGCCGCGGCGGTCAAGCCCGTCGGCGCACAGCTCTGCCGAGTCAGCATGGAGACCTGTGAACGAGCGGCCGAAGCCGTCCTCGGGGCGCGTGATCCCCTGCTGGCGCGGGCGGCGGTGCGCGAACTGCTCTGAGCGGCACGCCCAGAGCACTGAGTGGGCGGTGTGACTAGTCGAGGGAGTCGGCCACTCCGGCGGTCGACAGGGATTCGACCTGCACCGGTAGTCCGGTCAGGGCAGCGTTGCCGGACACGTCGAGTCGCCCGGGATCGGTCAGATCGTTGATCGAGACGCCCAGCACGTGCTCGGCCGTGCGCATTCGGGTGCCGCCGACGTGATGGCCGTACCCGTGCGGGAGGCTGACCACGCCCGGCATCAGATCCGGCGAGGCTGCTGCCTCGACCTCGACCGCTCCGACTCGTGACGTCACCCGCACCCGTTCGCCGTCGGTCAAACCTCGTGCCCACAGGTCGTCCGGATGGATGAGCAGTTGATGGCGAGCCTTGCCGCGCACCAACCGCTCGGAGTTGTGCAGCCACGAGTTGCAGTCGCGCTGGTGTCGTCGGCCGATCAGGACCAACTGGTTGGCGTCGGCAACTGGCTCCTGGGCCAGTCGGCGCACGTCGTCCAGCACCAAGTCAGGAGCGAGATCGATTCGCCCCGACCGTGCGGGAAGACGGTGGGGAAGTTGGTCGGGTCGCAGCGGCCCGAGGTCGATCCCCGATGGTCTGGCCCTCAGATCGGACAAGGTGATCCCGGATCGTCCGCGACGCAGGAGCAGCGCGACCAGATGGGTCGGGCTGATGGCGAAGCGAGCACGCTGCTTCAGTCGTGAGCGCCGGGAGCCGGAGCCGAGCCGCGCCGAGAGGCGCAGGGCCAGATCGCGATAGATCTCCCAGTCGTGCCGGGCATCGTCTGGCTTGGGGAAGACGGCCGGCGTGAACCGCGCGGTGTTGCGGACCGCGAGAGTCTGGAAGACCAGGTCGTAGTGGTCGCGCTCGAGCAGGGTGGTCGGCGGTAGGATGACGTCGGCATGCCGGGTCGTCTCGTTGAGGTAGATGTCGATGCTTGCCATGAAGTCGAGATCGGGGAGCGACCGAGCCAGCCCCGCACCGTCAGGGGTGGACAACACCGGATTGCCCGCGACGGTCAGGAGCGCGCGGACCTGCCCCTGCCCGGGAGTGCTGATCTCTTCGCGCAGCGCTGCGACCGGCAACTCTCCACCGCTCTCCGGAAGCGAACGCACCCGACTGCGCCAACGCCCATGGTGACCCCGACCCACCAGGCCGCCGCCCACCACATCGATGGCGGGCGACGTGAACAGGGCTCCGCCCACGGCGTCGAGTCGGCCGGTGAGGGCGTTGAGGCAGTTGATCGCCCACTGGCAGACGGTCCCGTAGGGATGGGTCGAGACCCCGATCCGTCCATAGAGCACGGCGCGCTCGGCGCCGGCGAACTCTCGCGCGATCCGCCGAATCACCTCGGCGTCGATGCCGGTGCGTGCTTCTGCATGCTCGGGTGTGAACGCAGCGACCGACTCCCTGACGGCATCCAGGCCGTCGGCGTACGGAGCTGCGACGGCCACCCCGTCCGCGAAGAGGGTCTGCAGCATCGCCAGCAGGAGGTCGGCGTCGCTTCCCGGACGAATGAAGTGGTGCTCGTCGGCGATCTTGGCGGTCTCGGTGCGGCGTGGATCGATCACGACCAGTCGGCCACCACGCGCCTTGAGGCGGCGCATCCGTCGAGGGAAATCGGGGGCGGTCATCAGCGAGCCATTGGACGCCATGGGGTTGGCGCCGATCACGATCAGATGCTGCGTCCGGTCGAGGTCGGGAACCGGGAGGAACAACTGGTGGCCGAACATCAAGTGGGCGACGAGTTGGTGCGGGAGCTGGTCGACGGAGGTCGCGCTGTAGCGGTTCTTGGTGCCGAGAGCCTTGAAGAGGGCGGTCCCGTGGGTCATCGAGCCGAGGCTGTGGACGTTGGGGTTGCCGAGATAGGCCGCGATGGCGTCGCTGCCGTGATTGCGGACGGTCGCGGCGAGCCGGTCCGCCACCAGGTCGAGGGCTTCGTCCCAGCCGATCTCGTCCCATTGATCGCCGCGACGACGGATCGGACGCCGTAGTCGGTCCGGATCGCGCCACGCGTCGGCCAACGCCACCCCTTTGGGACAGATGTGGCCGCGCGACAACGGATCGGCCGGATTGCCGCGAATGGCAGTGACATCCGGGCCGTCCGGGCCGACGTCCACGGTGAGTTCCAGCCCGCAGATCGCCTCACACAGATTGCATACGCCGATCACCTTGGCCATCAGCGCATCCTGTCACGCCCGCGGCGCAGGTCCGTCGGGACGCGGCGCGCACCGTGGTGACCGCTCGCTAGCGGTCCGTGCCTAGGATGTGCGCGACCCGCTCACCTCGACTGATGGGAGAACACGACGATGGGCTACGGATTCGGCGTACTGCTCGCGGCGATCGGCCTGGTTTTGATCTACGCCTTGGAGATCGATATTCCCGGAGTGGGCGACAACACGCTGGGATGGATTCTGGTCCTGGCCGGTGCGGCGGTGATACTGCTGACCGCCGTGCAACTGAACTCCAAGCGACGGGCGCAGTCGACCGCCACCACCACCCACGCGGACGGTACGCACACGGTGCAGCAGCGCACCACTGACACCGAACCGCCGGCGGTCTGATCGACCGGCAGTTCGCACTGCTTACCTCGACGGCCGGGCTCCCATGGGGAGCCCGGCCGTCCCGCTTCGCGGCATGTCGGCCGCGGAGCCGTCGCGTCGAGTGGGACGATGCTGATCATGAGCACGCGAACCCAACGGCCACCCCGAGCGGCAGCAGTGGCCGGATATCTCGCCCTGGTCGCTGCAGCCTCCTACGTCGCAGTCGCGCTGACCTCCGAGCGGATCGCAGAGGTGCTCGGCGGCCAGGCGTTCGTCGCGGAACTCCTCGGCGACGAAGTCGGTCCCTATCCCTTCGCGTTGATCGGAGACGCCGCCACGAACGACACCCGGGTGGCCTGGCTGGCCGGCCTCGCGGTGACGCTCGCGGTGTTGTGGGTGCTCGTCGCTTGGGCCACCACCAGCGTGCGAGGGGTGTTTCTCGGGACGTGGCTGGCCTCCACGGCCGCCGCGGCGGCGGGCAACGTGATGGCAGGGTGGATGTCGGCGACGCAATCGGCCCTCGACGCCGATGCCGCCCTGACGCTCGTGTATGGCTCGTCGCTCGCGCACGGCATCGTCTGGGGTTTCATGACCGGGTGGGTCTTGGGTCTGGTGGCCCTGCTGCTGGCCTTCGTGCTGCGTCGTCCGGAGCAGACCGTTGAACAGTCTTCCCTCGCGCCACCGGTGGATGAATCGGTCGATGAGTCGGTCGATCAGGCGCCGCCGGCGCCAGTCGATCAAGCGCCGCCGGCCGCAGTCGATCAGGCGCCACCGGCGCCGCGCGACGGCAGGTCCACCCTTGCCGAACCCGCCGAAGGGGTGCCGGAGCACAGTGTGGATTCGGAGAGCTCGTCTCGGTCCTGATAATCTGCGTCGATTGTCTGCGTCCGGTTCTCCGGTCGCAGCGATCTGCCGTCCAACGGCCGCGGATTGAGAGTGCCCGGGTGAACAGGCCCCGGCGCGCCGCGCAGCGAGAACCGAGAGGAGCCTTCGCAGATGTCGATCGGAACCGACGCGGAGACCAAGAAGAAGATCATCGCCGAATACGCCACGACAGAGGGCGATACCGGTTCACCCGAGGTGCAGATCGCGTTGCTGAGCCACCGGATCAGCCACCTCACCGAGCACCTCAAGAGCCACAAGCACGACCACCACAGCCGTCGTGGTCTGCTGCTGTTGGTCGGCCAGCGTCGTCGGCTGCTCAACTACCTTCAGAAGACCGAAATCGCGCGCTACCGTTCGATTATCGAGCGTCTCGGCTTGCGTCGATGACGTCGAGGAGCGATCACCCGGGTCGGGTGGTCGCTCCTGTCAGCATCTGGCCACCACGCAGCTAGGCTGGTGAGGGCCCCACCGACCTCGTGACCGTCTCGGGACCGCACAACTGAATCGCATCATCTGACATCAATCAGGAGCGACCGCCCGTCTGGCTCGGTCCTCGGTAGTGGCCTTCGGGAGTGTTCCCGCGGGCCTCGATCGAAGACCGGCCCCGCCCTCATCAGGGTTGGCGGCCTTCGTCAACGAAGCCCGCCGCCCGGCGGGACGTCGCGGATCGCTCCGCGAAGAGAAAGGGACCACTTCTCCGTGGAACCCACTGTTTCCTCCGTCGAAGCCGTTCTGGACAACGGCAAGTTCGGCACCCGCACCATCAAGTTCGAGACCGGGCTGCTGGCCCGCCAGGCCGCCGGCTCGGTGACCGCTTATCTCGACGACGAGACCATGCTGTTGTCCGCGACCACCGCGGGCAAGCAGCCCAAGGACCACTTCGACTTCTTCCCGCTGACCATCGACGTCGAGGAGCGGATGTATGCCGTCGGGCAGATTCCCGGTTCGTTCTTCCGCAGTGAAGGCCGCCCCGGCGAAGACGCCATCCTCACCTGCCGGCTGATCGACCGCCCCCTGCGCCCGACCTTCAAGAAGGGTCTGCGTAACGAGGTCCAGGTCGTCATCACCGTCATGTCGCTCGACCCCGATCACCCCTACGACGTGCTGGCGATCAACGCCGCGTCGTTGTCCACCCAGCTCTCCGGTCTCCCGTTCTCGGGCCCCGTGGGCGGCGTACGGGTCGCGCTGATCGAGGGCCAGTGGGTGGCGTTCCCGAGCCACAGCCAGCTCGAGGACGCCGTCTTCGACATGGTGGTGGCGGGTCGCGTGACCGACACCGGCGATGTGGCCATCATGATGGTCGAGGCCGAAGCCACTGAGTCGACCTGGACGCTCGTCCAGTCCGGCACGCAGGCTCCGACCGAAGAGGTCGTCGCCGGCGGGCTCGACGCCGCGAAGCCCTTCATCAAGCAGCTGTGTGAGGCCCAGGCCGAACTCGCCCAGGTCGCCGCCAAGCCGGTCCAGGACTTCCCTGTCTTCCTGGAGTACGAGGACGACGCCTACGCAGCGGTCGAGGCCGCCGTGAAGGCCGACACGGCCGCGGCGCTCACGATTGAGGGCAAGCAGGAGCGCGAGGCGCGGCTCGACGAGATCAAGGCGTCGCTGCTCGCCACCGTCGGCCCGGACTTCGAGGGGCGTGAGAAGGAGATCGGAGCCGCCTTCCGTTCACTCAACAAGTCCCTGGTGCGGGAGCGGGTGCTCCGCGACAAGATCCGCATCGACGGTCGTGGTCTCGCCGACATCCGGCCACTGCACTCCGAGGTTGGCGTGATCCCCCGGGTGCACGGCTCAGCGCTGTTCGAGCGCGGCGAGACCCAGATCCTGGGTGTCACCACGCTGAACATGCTGACCCTCGAGCAGAAGCTGGACTCGCTGTCGCCGGAGAAGACCCGTCGCTACATGCACAAGTATGTCTTCCCGCCGTTCTCCACAGGTGAAACCGGTCGGGTCGGCTCGCCGAAGCGTCGCGAGGTCGGCCACGGTGCGTTGGCTCGCCGGGCGCTGCTGCCGGTGCTCCCGACGCGCGAGGAGTTCCCCTACGCGATCCGTCAGCTGTCGGAGGCGATGGGGTCCAACGGCTCCACATCCATGGGCTCGGTGTGCGCCTCGACGCTGTCGATGCTCCAGGCCGGTGTGCCGCTGCGCGCCGCTGTCGCCGGCATCGCGATGGGGCTCATCTCCGGCGAGGTCGACGGTGAGACGCAGTACGTCGCGCTGACCGACATCCTCGGCGCCGAAGACGCTTTCGGCGACATGGACTTCAAGGTCGCAGGCACGAAGGAATTCGTGACGGCGCTTCAGCTCGACACCAAGCTCGACGGAATCCCGGCCGACGTCCTGGCCAAGGCGCTGACCCAGGCCAAGGACGCGCGTCTGGCGATCCTTGAGGTGATGGCGGAGGCGATCGACGCTCCCGAGGAGATGTCGATCCACGCTCCGCGGATCATCACCATCAAGATCCCGATCGACAAGATCGGCGAGGTCATCGGCCCGAAGGGCAAGGTGATCAACCAGATCCAGGATGACACCGGTGCGCAGTTGACCATCGAGGACGACGGCACCATCTACATCGGTGCGACCAACGGTGACGCGGCCGAGGCGGCGAAGAACGCCGTCAACGCGATCGCCAACCCGACGATGCCGGAGGTCGGCGAGCGCTACCTCGGCACGGTCGTCAAGACGACCAACTTCGGTGCCTTCGTGTCGCTGATGCCGGGCAAGGACGGACTGCTGCACATCAGCAAGCTCCGCTCCCTCGCCGGCGGCAAACGGGTCGAGGCGGTCGAGGACGTCGTGTCCGTGGGTCAGAAGATCCAGGTGCAGATCGCCGAGATCGACGACCGCGGCAAGCTCTCTCTCGTGCCGGTCAGCGATGACGCGGCCGAGGGTGGCGACAACGCCGGCGACGGGGCTGACTCCACCGCTGGCGAGGAGTGACCTCCGCGCCAACTACGAAAAAGGCCGGCCAGCACACCAGTGCTGGCCGGCTCGCTTCGTCTGCCCGCTCGACCACGCGGACCCTTCATACGACCCGTGACAAGGACGGGCATGTCGTCGGCCGGGTCCGCCGGACCTTGTTGCCGAGCGGCCTGCGCGTCCTGACCGAGCAGATCGCCGGTGTGCGTTCGGCCAGTGTCGGGGTGTGGGTCGGGGTCGGCTCGCGGCACGAGACGCCTGGCCTGCACGGGTGCTCCCATTTCCTCGAGCATCTGCTCTTCAAAGGGACCACGACGCGCACAGCCCTCGACCTGTCGATGGAGATCGACACCCTCGGCGGTGACTTCAACGCCTTCACTGCCAAGGAGTACACCTGTTTCCATGCGCGCGTCATCGACGACGACCTGCCGACGACGGTTGATCTGCTCGGCGACATGATCACCGCCTCGGTGCTCGAATCCGCCGACGTCGAGGCCGAACGTGAGGTGATCCTGGATGAGATCGCCATGCATGACGACGACCCCGACGATGTCGTGCACAACCTCTTTGCCGCCCAAGCCTGGGGCGACTCGCCGCTGGGCCGGCCGATCGCTGGTACCGAGGTCTCCATCACGGGGTTGACCCGGGAGCAGATCGCCCGTTTCCACCGTCGCCACTATCGCTCCGAACGCATGGTGATCTCCGCCGCCGGGAACGTCGACCACGCCAGCCTCGTGCGGCAAGTGGTGCGAGCGTTCGGGCGCGGCGGCTTCTTGGAGCGGACGGCAGCCCCGGTCGACCTGGTCGTCGACAGTCCCGCGCGGGCGGTCCGGCCCGGCGTCTCTTCGGTCTCGCGCCCGTTGGAACAGGTCAACATCGTGCTCGGCGTCAAAGGCCTCACCCGCACCGATCCCCGCCGCTTCGCGCTCGCCGCGCTGACCACCGCCCTGGGGGGAGGGACCTCTTCGCGCCTCTTCCAAGAGGTCCGCGAACGTCGCGGGCTGGCCTATTCGGTCTATGCGTTTGCCAGTCACCATGCCGACGCAGGTCTGGTCGGGGTGTCGGTGGGCTGCCTGCCCGCCAAGGTCACGGCGACCCTCGACGTCGTCCACGCCGAACTCCGCCGGGTCGCCGTCGACGGGATCACCGCGGAGGAGCTCGCCCGCAGCAAGTCGCAGCTCCGCGGAGGCCTGATTCTCGGATTGGAGGACTCCGGATCCCGGATGTCACGGCTGGGCAAGGCGGAGCTGCTCCAAGGCGAGTTGCTGTCGCTGGAGGAGTCGCTCGCCCGGATCGAAGCGGTGACGATCACCGAGGTCGGTGCGCTCGCCCGCGAACTCTTCGACCGCCCCGAGGTCATGGCAGTCGTCGGCCCCTAACTCCGATTCGTCTGCGACTTGGCCGGTTATTTGACGCTCACCAAGGGCAGACGAATCGGAGTTTCCCGGTCACCTGCGGCCGATGATGCCGACGACGGGGGGCGCCTTCTGCTCCACGATCCGCACCTCGAAGCCCGCCGCGCTCAGGGCTGCCGTCGACTTCTTCACGATGTTGGGCACCAGCTCGGGGCGGGTGGCTTCGTAGAACAGGTAGACCGACCCACCGGGTTGAAGCCGCTCGTGCAGCAACGCGATCTCCTCGGGTGCCGCGCGCACCCAGAACAGATTGACATTGAAGGCGAAGACCTTGTTCAGCCGCTTCACCGGCACCCGCAGCGTCGCCAGATCGATCTGGCGGACCGTCAAGCGGCCACTTTCCACGTGCTTGGCGTTACGGCGCTTGGTGCGGTCCACCCCGGACTCGGATCGGTCGATAGCGAACAGCTTTCCGGTTTCCAGTTGCTCGCAAATGGCTTCGGCACCGGCGCCGGGGCCGCAGCCGATCTCGAGAATCTGGTCACCTGGCTGGATGTCCATCAGGTCGACCGCCCAGCGGATCCTGGGCGGAATCGTCGGGGCTGGCATGGGGCAAGACTGCCACTAGTGGCCACCTTCGTGCACGGGTGCTCACGAGCGACACTCCGGGGAACACCGGAAGGCCCGACGTTCCGGCGTCCTTACGACGATAAGTTGGCCCCGTGACTACTCAACTGCGGGTCGGCGTGCTCGGCGCACAAGGCAAGGTGGGACGCGAGGTGTGCCGCGCCGTGGAGGCTGCCGACGACCTGGTCTTGAGCGCTGAGATCGACGTTGATGACGAGTTGGCCGCCTTGACCGCCGCCGGAGTGCAAGCGGTGGTCGACTTCACCCACCCGGACGTGGTGATGGGCAACCTGCGCTTCTGTATCGACCACGGCATCCACGCGGTCGTCGGGACCACGGGGTTCGATGACGATCGGCTGGCTCAACTGCGCGAGTGGCTGTCCGGTCAGCCCGCCACCGGAGTGCTGATAGCGCCCAACTTCTCGATCGGTGCGATCTTGATGATGCACTTCGCGGCGCAGGCGGCGCCCCACTTCGATTCGGTGGAGATCGTCGAACTGCATCACCCGGACAAGGCCGACGCTCCGTCAGGGACCGCCACTCGGACCGCCCACGTCGTTGCCGCGGCCCGCCGCGCCGCAGACAGCCCGTCGATGCCCGACGCGACCACCACAGGTCTCGACGGGGCACGCGGGGCCGAGGTCGACGGGGTGCACGTGCACTCGGTGCGCGCCCGCGGGCTGGTGGCTCACCAAGAGGTGATTCTCGGTGGACTGGGGGAGACCTTGACGCTTCGGCACGACTCGCTCGAGCGCACCTCGTTCACCCCCGGCGTCCTGGCCGGGCTTAGAGCCATCCAGGCCCACCCCGGCCTGACCGTGGGTCTGGATCAGTTTCTCGATCTCTGATCGCCGCGCCGCCGACCCATCGGCGGTGGACCTGGGACGTCGCGGAGGCTGCGCGATGCAGGCGCCGTCCCCGGGGGCGCGGAGATACCGGCCACCCCGCCTGCGACCATGGGCTCCATGAGTACCCCGACTGCCGACGTGTCCGTTCGGCTGGCGTGGCCCGACGATGCGCCTGCGGTGGCCGCGGTTCAGGCCCGAGTCTGGGAAGTCCGCTATGACGAGGTCCTGCCGGACGAAGCGCGGACCGTCGACGTCGAGGCTGCGGCCCAGGCCTGGCGCGCCGCGATCGATCGCCCCCGCGACGCACGCCAGCGGGTGTTGGTCGCCCTCGCTCGCAACGAGATCCAGGGCTACGCCGTGTGCTCGCCGGCCGGGGATCCCGACTGCGATCCGGTTCGCGACGGTGAGTTGGTCGAGATCGCGGTGCTCCCTGATCGACTCGGTCAGGGGCATGGCTCGCGGTTGTTGCACGCTGCGATCGAAACGCTGCGCGCCGATCGTTTCGAGCGGGCGGTCTCCTGGCTGGCCACGACCGACGATGCTGGCCGCCGCTTCCTGACCGACGCCGGCTGGGCGCCCGACGGCGCCCACCGCGAGCTGGATCTCGACGGCTCCGGCACCACCGTGGTCAAGCAGGTCCGCCTTCACTGCAGCACGGCCGAGTAGACGCCCGACACCCGTACCGCAATCACCTCGGGCTCGTCGGGTTGGTGTCCGGGCCGAACCACGCAGGACCCCCGGGGACCGCAAGCGCGCATCATGCACGGTTTGCACCCCAAGATCCGCCTCCGAACGGTCCATAACGCGCACCGTGCACGATTGCGACCCGCCGGGGCAGCGCGGCCCGGCGGTCGAGCCTGTCGAGACCCCCGGTGGTCGGAACCCCGGCGGTCGAAAGGTGGTCGAGCTTGTCGAGACCGTCGAGACCCCCGACACCCGTACACCAATCACCTCGAGCTCGTCGGGCTGGTGCACCGGCCGAAAGACGCGGACCCCGGGAACGCAAGCCCGCACCATGCACGTTTTGCACCCCAAGATCCGCCTTCGATTGGTCGGAAACGCGCACCATGCACGATTGCGACCCGCCGGGGCGCGACCCCGACCCGCAGGCGGGGCGGCCAGACCGCTCGTCCGAGGTGTGCTCCCTTGCTCACGGTGCACCGACGCCCTCGCGGAGCCTCTGCCCGTTGAGTCGTGTGCAGCCAGCCGGTCGCTAGCCTTCGGGTCATGGAGATCAGGAATCTTGGCGGTAGCGGACTGAAGATCTCGGCCATCGCCTACGGCAACTGGCTGACTCACGGCTCGCAGGTGGAGGAGGACGCGGCCCTCGCCTGTGTCCGACAGGCCCTGGACGAGGGGATCACCACCTTCGACACTGCCGACGTGTATGCCAATACCGCGGCCGAGACAGTGTTGGGCACGGCCCTCAAAGGTGAGCGCCGGGCCGGGCTGGAGATCTTCACGAAGGTGTTCTGGCCGACCGGCCCGGGTGCGCACAACGACCACGGCCTCTCCCGCAAGCACATCCTGGAGTCGATCGACGGGTCGCTGACTCGCCTCGGCACCGACTACGTCGACCTCTACCAGGCCCATCGCTATGACCATGAGACGCCACTCGAGGAGACCATGGAGGCCTTTGCGCACGTGGTCCGCCAGGGCAAGGCGCTCTACATCGGGGTCTCGGAGTGGACGGCGGAACAGATCCGCGCCGGGCACGCGCTGGCCAGAGAGCTCAGGATCCCGTTCGTATCCAACCAGCCGCAATACAACCTCTTGTGGCGGGTGATCGAGGCCGAGGTGGTTCCCACCTCGCGCGAGCTCGGCATGGGGCAGGTGGTCTGGTCGCCGATCGCTCAAGGCGTGCTGACCGGCAAGTACCTCCCCGGGCAGGCGCCCCCGGCCGGGTCTCGGGCGACCGACACCACCGGTGGCAGCGACATGATCGCGGGATTGCTCCGCGACGACGTGCTCGAGCGGGTTCAGCAACTGAAGCCGATCGCGGAAGAACTCGGCCTGAGTTTGGCTCAGCTCGCGGTCGCCTGGGTCTTGCAGAACGACAACGTCTCCGCGGCGATCATCGGCGCTTCGCGACCCGAGCAAGTCACCGAGAATGCCCTGGCTGCCGGAGTTCGACTGGACGACGAGGTGCTGCGCCGCATCGACGAAGCGGTGGAGCCGGTGGTCACCCGGGATCCGTCGCTTACTCGGTCGCCGTCGCGGCGGGACTTCGGCTGACGGCCAAGCCGCCAGCAGTGGACAGCGTCAGACCCAGGATCAGCAAAGGCCACGATCGGACCCCGTCGCCGAGCGCAGCGATGCCGATGACGGTCGGGATGCCGACTTGGCCGATGATCATCGGCACGGTCGCGTGGTGCACCGCGTCGTCGGCGAGGCCGCGCGAGTAGAGCCAGAAGCCGAGTCCGCCGAACAGCGGGAGCGCGATGGTGGCCGCGATGGTCGGCCCGCTCGGTGGCCAGCCGATGCCGCGAACCGCGATGGCGGACCCGGCGTACGCGACCCCCGCGAGGGTGCCCAGGATCGCTGCGCGGTGGTCCTGGCGCGACGCCACGAACAAGGCGATCAGAACCAGCCAGGTAGCGGCCGCGAAAGCCCGGCCGCTGGTCACCTCGCCCGGTGTGCCGGAGCCCAGCGCGAGCACCGCCAACCCGACGACCACGGCCACGATGGCGCCCCACGCCCGCGGACTGGGGTGGTCCTCGATCAAGCCGGCCGTCACGGCCGTCACCGGAAGGGACAGCGAGATGGTCGCCTGCGCGAGGTACAGCGGCAGGAAGTAGATCGACACTGCGTGCAGCGCGAAGCCAACGAGGTAGGCCGCCAGCACCGCCAACAGCACCGGGTGGCCGACGGCAGCGCGCAGGAAGCGCGCCGGGTCTACCATGGTCGCTTCGCCGCCGCGAACGCCGTGGGCTTGGGCCACCGCGGCCACCCCGAACAACACGGCACCGGCGATAGCCGCGACCAGACCCCAGATCACTCCGCTCTCCCGGAACCAGTCTGGTCAGCGGTAGGTGTCGGGAAGCGGCTGGCCGATCTTGACCTGCGGCTTGGGCAGCCGCAGGAACTTCATCTGCAGCGAGCGGGTGATGGTGTAGTAGGTGGTGCCCTTGTAGTTCTCGCCCGGGAAGCGCTGGGTCAGTTGGCGACGCACCTTCAAACGCAGGAGGAACATGTCGACGATGACCAGCACGAAGGTGCCGAGCAGCATCGAGTTGCCGATCGCGGCCAAGCGCTCGTTGCCGGAATAGCCGAGCACCAACGTGACCAGCAGAAGCGGCATCAGGAGCTCGACGAACGAGAGCCGCGAGTCAACGAAGTCGCGGAGGAATCGCCGCATCGGACCCTTGTCACGGTTGGGGAGATACCGCTCCTCCCCGGTCTTCATCGCTTCGCGCATCTTGGCCGCGTCGGGATTGCGCGGTCCGGAGCGCCGGCTCCGGCCGGCCGGCGCCTTGGCGCGCGCCCGCGCAGCCGCTTGGGCCTCTTTCCGGCTCGGAGTCGGCCGCCCTTTGCCTCCCGGTTTGGCGGGCTGCTCGGCAGCGGCGGAGGACTTGTTGCGACGGAAGAGCACGGGGAGCCTTCGGGATCGGGGATAGCGGACAAGGGGCCACGAGCCCGCAACCCCAAGAATAACGTCCGGTCCCGACGCCGGCTCGAGGGCCGGGGTCTGGAGTCGGGCTGGTCTCGGGTCCGGAGTCGGTCTGGAGTCGGTCACGGGTCGGTCTGGTGGGTTTCTGAGTGGGCGTCGTGGACTGACCCGGTGCTGCACTGCTTGGCCTTTGGACCTAGGGTGAAGGTGTCGCAAGTCTGTGCGATGACGGGTCGGCGCGAGCTGCGCTTCGGCCCGTAACCGGTTCGGCAACAGGAGGGGACCCGCCCCATGAGTCTTTGGAAGCGCATCACGATGATCTTCCGGTCGAAGGCCAACAAGGCCCTCGACCGTGCAGAGGATCCCCGCGAGACGCTGGACTACAGCTATCAGCGGCAGCTGGAACTGCTGTCCAAGGTGCGCCGCGGTGTCGCCGACGTGGCCACCAGCCGCAAACGGGTCGAACTCCAGATCAATCAGCTCGAGCAGCAGTCCGGCAAGCTCCAAGAGCAGGCGCAGAAGGCGATCACGATGAGTCGCGAGGACCTCGCTCGCGAGGCCCTGACCCGCAAGTCCGGTCTGACCGGTCAGATCGGCGAGCTCAAGACCCAGCATGCCCAGCTCCAGGGCGAGGAAGAGAAGCTGACCCTGGCGCAGCAGCGGCTGCAGGCCAAGGTCGAGGCGTTCCGTACCCGCAAGGAGACCATCAAGGCCACCTACACCGCGGCCGAGGCGCAGACCCGGATCAACGAGGCGTTGTCGGGCATCGGTGAGGAGATGGGCGACGTCGGACTCGCGGTGCAGCGGGCCGAGGACAAGGCGGCTCAGATGCAGGCCCGGGCCGGCGCCATCGACGAGTTGTTGGCCTCCGGTGCCCTCGACGACGTCACCGCTCCGCGGGGCGCGGGCGACGACATCGCCCGCGAACTCGATTCGATGAGTTCCCAGGCCGACGTCGAGGCCGAGCTGGCGGCGCTCAAGGGCGGTAGCTCTCCCGCGGCCATCGATGCCGCCGAGCAGGGCGGGGAGATCCTCGCCGCCGAGCCGCAAGCGGTCGAGGTCGAGCCCGAGGCCGGCGAAACCCGATCATGATCGTCCGGATTCTCGGCGAGGGACAGCTCGACGTCTCCGACGACGGCCTGGACCGGCTCAACCACCTCGACTCCGAGGTCGAGGCAGCCATCGCCGCCGACGACGAGCAGGCGTTCGCGCTCGCTCTGACCGCACTGCTTGAGGGTGTGCGCAGCATGGGGGTGGTCCGCGCGAGTGACTCGCTCGAGACCTCCGACGTGATCCTCCCGCCTGCCGATGCGTCGCTCGCCGAGGTGCGCGAGCTCCTCAGCGACGACGGTCTCATCCCGGGCTGAGGTGCAGGGTGGCGCGATCGCGGTTCATCGCCGACACCGGGCTCACGGTCCGGATGACGTCGGTCATGTTCTTGCTCGGGGCCCTGTTCGTGGGGTTGGTCGTCACGCTGATGTTCGTCGTGCCCAGCGGGTACGCGCCGCTGGTGGCGATCGGCGGCATCGGTATCGCCTTCTTCCAATGGTGGACCTCCGACACCGTGGCCATGCGCGCGATGCGGGCTCGAGAGGTCAGCCCCCAGGAGGCTCCCGAGCTGCACGCGATGATCGACCGGCTGTGCACCCTGGCCGATATGCCCAAGCCGCGGGTCGGGGTCGCTGACAACTCGATGCCCAACGCCTTCGCGACCGGCCGTTCACCACAGCGATCGGTCGTCTGCGTCACCACCGGGATCCTGCAACTGCTCGACGCCGAGGAACTCGAGGCCGTGCTGGCCCATGAGCTGTCGCACGTTGCCCATCGCGACGTTCTAGTGATGACGATGGCCTCCTCGGCCGGAATCGCGGCAGGGCTGCTTACCCGCGGCGCCCAGTTCGGCATGATGGGTCGGCGCCGCAGCAACGGCCCCGAGTTCGCCGGCATTCTCGCGGCGCTCGCAGTCAGCCTGGTGGTCTATGCGGTCAGCTTCGTGCTGATCCGGTTGCTCTCGCGCTATCGCGAACTGAGCGCCGACCGGGCCGGCGCCTACTTGACCATGAAGCCGGCCGCGCTCGCCAGTGCCCTGCAAAAGATCTCCGGGGGGATCTCAGTGATTCCGGACCGCGATCTGCGCTCGACCGGCGCGATGAACGCCTTCTTCATCGCTCCGGCGGTCGCCGGCGTCGACTTCCGCTCCATCACCTCGACCCACCCGTCGCTCGAACAGCGGCTGGAGCAGTTGGCCCGCATCCAGGCCGAGCTTCAGCGCCCGACGGCATGACTCCGGGGCGCTGATGCGATTCTGGGACGCACTCACCGGCCGAAGTCGTCCGCCGGCCCCGCAGCTCGACGCCTTGTTCACGGTGCCGACCGCGGCCATCACCTTGCAGACGGCGGTGGGGCTGACCCCTACCGGTAGCGGCTCGGTCTGTTATCGCGGGGCGGCGGGAGCCGCCTTCGCGCAGACCCAACGTGACATTCTGGCCCTACTGGGGGCGAACCCCGATGCGCCTCAGGTCGAGACGAGTCAGGACGACTTCGGCTTCACCTGGCTCACCACGCAGGGAGATCCCAGCGACATCTCCGGGCTGGTCACCGACCTGCACGCGGTCAATACGACCTTGGAGCTCAACGGCTTTGGCAATGGCCTGCTCTGCACTCTGGTGCCCTTCGCCGATGACGCCGGTCGCCGGGTCGGGCTGGTCTACCTCTACAAGCAGGCCACCTTCTATCCGTTCGCGCCGGTTCCCGGAGCCCGTCGGCGCGACAATCTGTTGGAGATCACGGTCCGCGACGCGCTGACCAGCGAACTCCCGATCGAGTTAGATCTGAGCCGCTGGCTGGCGGTGTGGGGAGCGCCTGGCTTGTGAACGATGTTCCGTGGACCAACGCGGCCGCCATCGGCTCCGAGGCGGCCCGACAGACGTGGGCACTCGCAGCCCGTATGCACCTGGCCGACATCGCCGGTGACTACCACGCCGTCGTCCAGGTAGCCGACCTCGCCGACTTCGTGCAGCAGCGAAGTCGGATTCGCACCAACCAGGCCATGCGGCATTGGATCGACGACGTGCTGTTTCGGGTGATGAATGAGTGCGTCGACCGGCGTGAGCCGCTCCTCGGCGCGCTGGTGGTCGACCAGTCCGGACGAGTGGGGGAGAGCTACCGGGTGGCTGTCGAGGAGCTTCGCCGCGAGCGGATCGGTGACCTCGACGAGCACGCGGCCAGTGAACGGCTCGACTGCTACCGGGTCTTCGGCGCGACGTTGCCGCCCGGCGGAGGAGAGCCAGGGCCGCTCCCTGCGCCGGGCGTGACCCGGGTGCGGGCGGGCAGTGATCTTCCTAGGCGACCGCGAACCTCGGCTAGCGCGGGCGGCCAGCGTTCGGCGCGGGCGACGACGCCGCGACCGGCTGCCCGCGAGCCGACGCCGCTCCGCGTCTGTGATCGCTGCTTCCTTGAGCTTCCGGTCTCCGGGGTCTGCGACAACTGCGGCTAGGGGTGGGGCGAGCCGGCGTCAGTCGCGGTGCGACTTGCCGGGCAGGTCGAGCATGCGTTGCAGGGCAACCAGGGCGTGGGTCTCGGTCTCGGGGTCGACCTCGATCCGATTGACCACCACACCGTCGACCAAGGACTCGAGCGCCCACACAAAGTGAGGCAGATCGATCCGGTTCATCGTGGAGCAGTAGCAGACGTTCTTCTCCAAGAAGGCGATGTCCTTGTCGGGGTGAGCGTCCGCCAATCGCTTCACGAGATTCAGCTCGGTGCCGATGGCCCACTTCGAGCCGGCCGGAGCCGCCTCGATGGTCTTGATGATGAACTCTGTCGATCCCACCAGATCGGCCTTGAGGACAACCTCGTGGGTGCATTCGGGGTGCACCAGGATCTTGATGTCCGGCACGGTCGCACGGAGTTTGTCGACGACCTCTTCGGAGAACCGGCCGTGGACCGAGCAGTGGCCCTTCCACAGGATCACCTTGGCGGCTTGCAGCTGCTCCACGGTGAGACCGCCGCCGACACGGTGGGGGTCCCAGACGACGCAGTCGTCGAGGGAATAGCCCAGCTTGAGAACGGCAGTGTTGCGCCCGAGGTGCTGATCGGGGAAGAACAGGACCTTCGTCTCCGGTCCGCGTTGATCGAAGGCCCACTCCAGCGCGACGTCGGCGTTGGAAGAGGTGCAGACCAGACCGCCGTTCCGGCCGCAGAAGGCCTTGATGTCGGCGGAGGAGTTCATGTAGGTCACCGGCACGACCAGGTCGGCCACACCGGCGTCGGTGAGGGCGTCCCAGGCGTCCTCGACCTGCGGCAGGGCTGCCATGTCGGCCATCGAGCAGCCGGCGGCCAGGTCGGGGAGGATGACGGCCTGGTGGGGTGCCGTGAGGATGTCCGCGGACTCGGCCATGAAGTGCACGCCACAGAAGACGATGAACTCGGCCTCCGGGCGGGCCGCGGCGTCACGGGCGAGCTTGAAGGAGTCGCCCGTGACGTCGGCGAATTGGATCACTTCGTCGCGTTGGTAGTGGTGACCCAGCACGAAGAGTCGGTCGCCCAGAGCCGCCTTGGCGGCGCGCGCCCGCTCGACGAGATCGGGGTCCGAAGCGGCGGGCAGATCGCCGGGGCACTCGACGCCGCGCTCGGCGTCGAGGTCGCGGCCCTTGCCGAACGGCAACAACGGGAGATCGACGGTGGTCATGTGGTCATCGTAATCACCGATGCCGACACGGCTGATTCGTCGGAGGCTTCACAGGAGAGATCCATGGGGGAGGTACGGCCGAGGCTCCTTCATCCGACGCAGCCCCAGAAAGCCCTGAGAGGCCACGTCGAGATGGGCCTCCACCGCGGCCGTGATCGCCCAATCATTGGCGGCGGACACGTGCGGAATCGACACCTCGGTGTCAGGGGACGACCCGGCCAGCGCCTCCCAGAACAGGTCGGTCGCCACCCGGCGGGAGGTCGCCGCCAGCAGGACCGGCGCGCCGTCGCGATCGACGTAGACGTACCCCGAATCAGTGGGCCGGTCGGCAACCACCAGTCGGAACTCGCGAATCAGCCACAGGTGATCGGGTCCGTGGGCGGCGCCACGGGCGCGGCGGTCGACCGAGTCCATCAGGTCGACGTCGCCCGCGCTTCCGTCGCGGACCCGCTCGACCACGGGCAGACACGTGCGCGGAACCCGCCCCGTCAGCAGCATCTGCGGATGCATCGTGAACCCGGCGTCGACATAGCGTCGCACCGCACGTGGGTCCTCTGAGGCACACAGCATGCCCCGCAGACAGTGGCGCCCGTGGCTCGCGGCCGCCGCCAAGAGAGCGCTGCCGATTCCTTGACCCTGGAGGTCATGTCGAACGTTATGGGAGGCCAGCAGCCACATCAGTTCGCGTACGAACGCGATCGCGAAGCCGGTCACCTCGCCCTCACGGTCGGCCACCCAGCACCCGCCCGGGTCGGTGGCAAGCAGGTGCAGGTTGCGCCGGATCCAGGCCAACCCACGCTCCGGCGATCGCCGCGCGGGCGCAGCCCAGGCCTGGCGATGGGTTCGGCAGTCCACCGCCAAGGAAGTGTCCGCGCTGATCGCCTCGGCCGACTCCAGATCAGTCGGCCGCATCGGGCGGATCACGATGCCCGGGACGGGAGTGGTCAGCTCGGACACACTGGTGACTCTAACGACCGGCCGAGGCGCCCCGCGTGGTGAGGAGGCAGGATGCACGCATGCGTGTCCTCATCGCCCCGGACAAGTTCGCCGGCACCCTGACCGCCGTCGAGGCCGCAGCGGCGATCGCCGAAGGCTGGGCGTCGCACGCTCCCGAGGACGAGATCGACAGCGCTCCGATGGCCGACGGTGGCCCCGGCTTCGTCGACGTCATCGCGGAAGCGGTCGGGGGGCGGCTGTCCGCCCTGACCGTGACTGGGCCGTTGGGTGCGCCCGTTCCCGCCACATTGTTGATCGCCGGTGAGGTGGCCTACGTCGAGAGCGCGCAGGCGTGTGGAGTTCACCTGACCCCTCCCGATCGGGCCGAGCGAGCGACGTCCGCCGGGGTGGGGGATCTGATCGCCGCCGCTGTCGACGCCGGTTGCCGGCGGGTGGTGGTGGGGCTGGGAGGTACCGGTACGAGCGACGGCGGCGCGGGTGCGCTGAGAGCTCTGGGCGCCTGGGCCGACGGCGACCTGTCCGGAGGTGTGGCGGGGCTCGCCACAGTCACCGCGGTCGATCTCGGCCCCGTGGTGGCCCGGCTGAAGGGCGTGGAGCTGGTTGCCGCCTCCGACGTCGACGCGCCGCTGGCGGGCCTCTTCGGTGCCGCCAAGACGTTCGGGCCGCAAAAGGGCATTGCCGAGGACCGGGTGGTCGCGGTGGACGCCGCGTTGGAGCGCTTCGGCACTCTCATCGACAAGAAGCTGGCGTTGGCACCCGGGGCCGGGGCGGCGGGAGGCCTTGGCTTCGCGCTGCTGGCGGTCGGAGCCGGCCGAACCCCCGGACTGGAGTTGGTGGCGCAATTGGTCGATCTGCCGGGGCGAGCGAGCCGCTGCGACCTGGTCGTCACCGGCGAGGGTGCCTTCGACTTCTCGAGCCGCGCCGGCAAGGTCCCGGCTGGTGTCGCGGCGATCGCCGAGGCCGCCTTGCGCCCTTGCGTCGTGATGGCCGGCGAGGTGCTGGTCGGCTCGCGCGAGATGCGCGCCCTGGGCATCGAGTCGGCCTATTCGTTGGTCGAGTTGGTGGGCCGCGAGCGTGCTCTGGGTGAACCGTATGCCGCCTTGAGCGAGGTTGCCGCCAGGGTGGCGCGAAGCTGGTCGCGCTGACAAGCGGGAATAGCCAGCGATGTGCGACCATTGACCAGTGTGAAGGGTCTCTGACGGCCCTCTCCGATGTCGTCAACCAGGGAGTACTCACCATGACCGAGCAGGTCGAGACCACCACTGATCGCCGCACCGACCAGATCAACCTGAGCCCAGTGGCCGCCGCGAAGGTGAAGAGCCTGCTGGACCAGGAGGGGCGCGACGATCTTCAGTTGCGGATCTCCGTGCAGCCCGGCGGTTGCTCCGGCCTCCGTTACCAACTCTTCTTCGACGAGCGCACGCTCGACGGTGACAACGTCACCGACTTCGATGGAGTCACGGTCGTGGTCGACCGGATGAGCGTGCCCTACCTGAACGGCGCGATGATCGACTTCGTCGACAGCATCGAGAAGCAGGGCTTCACGATCGACAACCCCAACGCCGGCGGGTCGTGTGCCTGCGGTGACTCGTTCCACTGAGTTGCCCCCGAGGTCTGGTCATCACTACCCAGACTGACAGAGCTGACGAGAGCCCCTGCCGCACGCGGCAGGGGCTCTCGTACGTGTGATCGACGAAGCTCACTCCAAATGGAAGTGCAGGGCCCCGGCGAGATGGGCCGTTGCGGCCGGTATGGAGATCTGCCGCTTGCGAATCTCCTGCGGGAAGTCCTCGAATCGGATGCTGGGGGCGGGTCGCTGGGCCGCCTGGGCGGCGCGCACCACAGGGTCGGCGCTTCGTCCGGCAGGACCGGAAGCGATGAGGACCTGCAGGGCAATCCGGGCGTCGCCGGCCATCGCGGCCACGGTGGTGGCGTCGGCGTCCGCTCGTGCGGCATTCAAAGAGCTCATGGCTTCGAGGCTAAGGGCTACCTGTGGGTAGACCTAGCTGCGGCGCCCGCTAACCTCGCAGCATGTCGCTGCTGATCACGGGATCGATCGCCACAGACCATCTGATGAAGTTCGCCGGTCGGTTCTCCGACTCGCTGGTCGTGGATCAGCTGCACAAACTGTCGGTCTCCTTCCTGGTCGATGACCTCGAGGTTCGTCGCGGCGGCTGCGCGGCCAATATCGCCTTCGGGCTCGGCAACCTCGGTCTCGAGCCGGTGCTGATCGGGGCGGTGGGGGAGGACTTCGTCGACTATCGAGCCTGGCTCGAACGCCACCGGGTGGTCTGCGACTCGATCCACGTCTCGCCGACGCGGCATACCGCTCGCTTC
This sequence comes from uncultured Actinomycetota bacterium, assembly GCA_963781605.1. Taxonomy (GTDB): domain Bacteria; phylum Actinomycetota; class Actinomycetes; order Propionibacteriales; family Nocardioidaceae; genus Nocardioides. The sequence goes on along the minus strand of CAWAGO010000005.1, from coordinate 116,594 downwards.
GTCGTCACCAATGACGCCTCTCTCGCGCAGATCGCGTCGTTCTATGCCGGTGCGATGAGCGAAGCTCGCGAGATCGAACTCAAACCCATCGTCGACCGGGTGGGTGCGCCGGACTACGTCTTGATCTCCCCCAACGATCCCGAAGCGATGCTGCGACATACCGACGAGTGCAGGGTGCGGGGGTATCGGTTCGCTGCCGATCCGTCCCAGCAACTCGCCTTCGGGGACGGAGCCATGATCCGGCCGCTGATCGATGGTGCTCACCTGCTGTTCTCCAATGACTACGAGTCGGCTCTGATCACTCAGAAGACCGGCTGGGACCACGATGAGGTGCTCTCTCGTGTGGGCACCTGGGTGATCACCCATGGCGCGCAAGGCGTGGTCATCGAGCGACGCGGCGAGGCCCCGATCTCGGTGTCGGCCATCGCCGGCATCGAGGCGGTCGAGCCCACCGGCGTCGGCGACGCCTTTCGGGCTGGGTTCCTGGCCGGTGAAACCTGGGGGATCGGATTGGAACGCTCGGCGCAACTCGGCTGCCTGCTGGCTGCCTATGTCGTTGAGCGGGTCGGCACCCAGGAATACGTCCTTTCGCGCAGCCACTTCCTTGACCGCTGCGCCGCGGCCTACGGTCCCGAAGCGGCCGCGGCATTCGAGCCGCATCTGCAGGCACTGCGTCCCTGAGCTGACCTCAAGCCAGCCGGCGCACCCAATAGCGGGCGACGTCCTCAGTGGACTCCCCGCCACCTGGCTCGATGGCGTCCTTCTCGGCGCCGGCGAACTCCTGGCCACGCATCCGACACCACGCCGGGATATCGACGCCGGCCGCGGGGTCGGTCGCCAGCACCGCGACGAGTCCGCCGATCGGGACATCGTCGATTCGCCGAGCCAGTTCGATGACCGGCAACGGGCAGCGCATCCCACGGCAGTCCAACTCCAGGTCTGGTGCGGTCATAGTCCTACCCGGGATCTGATCTCGGCGACCACCTTAGGCAGCGCCTGCAGGAAGCCATCGACGACCTCCTCGGTGGTGTCGAGGGTCAGCGAAAGCCGCACGTTGCCATGCGTGAGCACCCCCATGGCCGCCAAGACGTGACTCGGAGTCAGAGTCGAGGCCGTGCAGGCGGAGCCGCTCGCCACGCCGAAGCCCCGTCGGTCCAGTTCGGTGACCAAGGCCTCTCCGTCGACGTAGAGGCAGGAGAAGGTCACGAGGTGGGGCAAGCGGCCGTGCGGGTCGCCGACGACCTCGACGTCGGGAATCGTGGCGGTGACCCGCTCGCGCACCTTGGCGATCAGCGCCGACTGGCGCTGGCTGGTCTCCTCGCGCTCCTGCGTCACCGCCTGGAGGGCCGCCGCGGCGGCAAGGACCGACGGCACGTTCTCGAATCCACTGGCGCGCGCTTCCACCCGATCGTCAGCGGGGAGAGCGTTGCGCCAGCGCACGCCCTTGCGTACGCAGAGAACGCCCACCCCGGCCGGCCCGCCCCACTTGTGCGCCGACGCCGCTGCCACGGCATACCGTGCGGGAAGGGGGAGTCGTCCCACCGAAACCGCGGCGTCGATGAACAACGGCACGTCCGGGAACTCGGCGGCGAGCGCCGTGGCGATCTCGTCGATCGGCTGCACGGTTCCGACCTCGTGATTGGCGGTCTGAACGGCGACCAAGCCGACACCCGGGCCGGCAGCGGCGGAAAGACCACGGACCGCCTCGACGACCGACCCGGCGTGCACCCGGCCGAGCCGGTCGACCGGAATCTCCGCGGTGGGCGCCTCGAGCCAGCGCACCGTGTGCAGGACGGCCGAGTGCTCGACCGCTCCGTAGGCGATGCCGGTGCCCTGCCGTGCTCGCCCACGGGCGAGGCCGCTGAGACCCCGATGGATCGCGTCTGTTCCAGAGCTGGTGAAGGTGATCTCGTCGGGGCGGGCGCCGAGGCATTCGGCGATCACCTCGCGGGCGTTGTCCAACAACAACCGGGCAGAGCGTCCGTCGTGGTGCAGGCGTCGTGGATCGGCCCAACCGCTGTCGGCCGCCGCCAGCCACGTCTCTCGCGCCACGGGGTGCAAGGGCTCGGACGAGGCGGCATCGAGATATCCAGCGGACACGAGGTGAACCTATCTCGCCGTGCCGCACCTGGTGGGCGCGAGAGGCGTCCGGTCCGATAGTCTTCGCCGAAGCGGCATTTGCGTCCTACGACGTATGGTCGTACTCAGTGTTGGCTCAGAGAGAGAGGGCTCGGTTCGTGGGTCTGGAGATCTCCCGACGTCCAAGGACGTTGCGCCGTCGCCTGAGCAGTGGGTTGGCCATGGTGCCGGTCCTGTTGCTGTTGGCCTCGTGCTCGTCCGAGGACAAGTATCAGCTCAGCCACTGGGCCATGCCCGACGTAGATGCGACAGCCCAATCGCCGCATATCTACGCCCTGTGGAAATGGTCGTGGATCGCCCTGCTGATCGTGGGCGTGATCACCTGGGCGCTGATGTTCTGGGCCGCGTGGGCCTACCGCCGTCGCAGCGATGACGACATCCCCATCCAGACGCGCTACAACCTTCCGCTCGAGGTCTTCTACACGATCGCCCCGTTGATCATGGTGATCGTGCTGTTCAACCAGACCGTCAAGACGCAGAACGAGATCCTGGCTGAAGTCGACAACCCCGACCGGACGATCTTCGTGGTCGGCCAACAGTGGTCGTGGACGTTCAACCACTACGACGAGGCAGCCGGCAAGAACTACTACACCGTGGGCAACGCCGGCGACATCCCCACCTTGGTGCTTCCTGTTGGCGAGACCGTTGACTTTCAGCTTCGCTCGCCTGACGTCATCCACTCGTTCTGGGTGACCGGCTTCTTGATGAAGATGGACGTCATTCCTGGCCAGGAGAACAACTTCCAGGTGACGCCGACCAAGGAAGGCACCTATCGCGGCAAGTGCGCGGAGCTGTGCGGCGTCTATCACTCGCGCATGTTGTTCGACGTCGAGGTCGTGAGCCCGGAGGCCTACGAGGCCTACCTGGCCGGACTTGAGGAGCTGGGCGACGTCTCCGACGAGCCCTTGCTGGGTCAGGAATACACCAGAGAGCAGGTCGGCCTCGAGGCCGAGACCGGAGGCACCGAATGACCGCCACCGCAGCCCGCCCGGAAACCGTCACCCCGGCGCCACGCAAGACGCTCGGCCAGCACCTGGCCACGATCATGAGCACGACCGATCACAAGCTGATCGGCAAGATGTATCTCATCACGTCGTTCGTGTGGTTCCTGATCGGCGGCATCATGGCGCTGCTGATCCGCTCCGAGTTGGCCTTCCCGGGGAACCAGGTCGTCAACGACGAGCTCTACAACCAGCTGTTCACCATGCACGGCACGATCATGCTGCTGTTGTTCGCGACGCCGCTGTTCTTCGGCTTCGCCAACGTCATCATGCCGTTGCAGATCGGTGCGCCCGACGTCGCGTTCCCGCGGCTCAACATGCTCAGCTACTGGTTCTACCTCTTCGGCGGCATCATCGCCGGCTCGGGCTTCTTGACGCCGAGTGGAGCGGCTGACTTCGGTTGGTTCGCTTACACGCCCTTGTCCGACGCGATCCGGTCACCCGGCGTGGGCGGCGACCTGTGGATCATGGGCCTATGGCTCGCTGGTCTCGGGTCGATCCTCGGTGGCGTCAACTTCATCACCACCATCATCTGCATGCGGGCACCCGGAATGACGATGTTCCGGATGCCGCTGTTCACCTGGAACACGCTGGTCACCAGCCTGCTGGTGATCATCATCTTCCCGATCCTCGCGGCCGCGCTGCTGGCCCTCGAGGCGGACCGACAACTCGGGGCCCACGTGTTCGATACCAGTCACGGTGGCGCCATTTTGTGGCAACACCTGTTCTGGTTCTTCGGGCATCCGGAGGTCTACGTCCTGGCCTTGCCCTTCTTTGGCGTGGTCACCGAGATCCTGCCGGTCTTCAGCCGCAAGCCGATCTTCGGCTACGTCGGCCTGGTGGGTGCCACCCTGGGCATCGCGATGCTGTCGGTCGCGGTGTGGGCGCACCACATGTTCGTGACCGGCTCGATCGACCTGGTGTTCTTCTCGGGGATGACGTTCTTGATCGCCGTCCCGACAGGCGTGAAATTCTTCAACTGGATCGGCACCATGTGGGGCGGATCCGTCTCCATGGACAGCCCCATGCTGTGGACGTTGGGCTTCTTGACCACCTTCTTGTTCGGTGGTCTGACCGGCATCATCTTGGCCAGCCCGCCGCTCGACTTCCATGTGTCCGACTCCTACTTCGTCGTGGCGCACTTCCACTACGTCGTGTTCGGCACGGTCGTGTTCGCGATGTTCGCCGGCTTCTACTTCTGGTGGCCCAAGATGACCGGCCGGATGCTCGACGAGGGCCTGGCCAAACTGCATTTCTGGCTGCTGTTCGTGGGGTTCCACGTGACCTTCCTGGTTCAGCACTGGCTCGGAGTCGAGGGCATGCCGCGTCGCTACGCCGACTACCTGCCCGATGACGGCTTCACCACGCTCAACCAGATCTCCACAGTGGGCTCCTTCCTGCTGGCCGCTTCGACGTTGCCGTTCTTCTACAACGTCTACAAGTCGCGCAATGCGCCGCTGGTCGAGACCGACGACCCATGGGGCTGGGGTCGCTCGCTCGAGTGGGCGACCAGTTGCCCGCCGCCACGGCACAACTTCCACACGTTGCCGCGGATCCGGTCGGAATCGCCGGCGTTCGACCTGCATCATCCTGAGATCGCCGCGCTGGAGTTAGCCCAGAACGACGCCGAGCGTCACGATGCGACGTTCGTCGACGCCCCGGACACCCAGGGGCGCGACGACGTGCTGCCCGAGAATCCCAAGGGAGATGATCGATGAAGGCCGAAGCCTGGATCTTTGGCGCGACGACCATCTTCGTTGCCGTCGTGGCTCCGCTCTACTGGTTCATGTCCAACGACTGGACCGGGACCACCGCCCTCGTGATGACCGCGTTGCTGACCGGAATGGTGACGGCCTACCTCGGCTACCACGCCAAGCAGATGGACGAAGGGCGCCCGGAGGATCGCAGCGAGGCCGAGATCGCCGATGGAGCGGGGGAGCTGGGCTTCTTCCCGCCCTACTCCTGGTGGCCGCTGTGGTGCGCCCTGCCGTTGGCTGTGATGGCCTACTCGGTGGCCTTGACCGCCTGGTGGCTGTTCATCATCGGCGCCACCCTCGGCGCGGTCGCTCTCTGCGGCTGGGTCTTTGAGTACTACCGCGGCGAACACGCTCACTGACGAGCCCGCGGTAGTCGAGCCGCAGCCCGCGATCCGGATCCCGCTCGCGCACCCCCAGGCGGTGAGGCGTCACCCCCAGGCGGTCGAGACGTCACATCTAGGCGGCGACACGTCACACCCGGGCGGTCAGGCGTCACATCCAGGCGGTCAGGCGTCACATCTGGGGGTCCACACGTCGCATCTGGGCGTCGCGAATAGCCCCAGGGACGCTTGGGTCGCACGGAGAACTCAGAAGCGCGCCTCGTCCAGCAGCGCCGCTGATGCCAGGGCGGCCCGCCGATCCGCGCGCAAGGACAGCGAAGACCACGGGTTGCCGCCCAGGTGTGACGCCTCACCGCCCAGGTGTGACGTGTCGCCGCCCAGATGTGACGTGTCAGCTGCCGGGGGTGACGTGTCGGCGGTTAATGGCGGAGGGGCTCTTCGTCGGTGCCGTGGAGGTTGTGTCCGTCGAACTCGTGACCGGGCGCTGGGTGCTCCAAGCTGGCTTCGAGGGCGTGGGTGTGCTCGGCGTGGTGCCGGGCCTCCTCCAGCTCCTCATGGGTCACCTGCGGCAGGTTGTCGGCCGTCATCAAGGTCGACAGCCGCGCCCGCAGCCGCTCCACGCGCGTCCCGCCCGGGCGAGCCACCCCGTTGTCGTCGACAGCGGGGTCCAACTCCACAACCGGGACGTCCTCGCGACGGGCCAGCTTGTACTCGGAGGCGGGGCTGACCGGCAGGTGTCGCTCGGTGTAGCCGCCCTCGGGGGAACGCATGATGATGCCCGTCTCATAGCCGTGCAGCAGCGTCTCGCGGTCCTTGCGCTGAAGCGAGATGCACCAGCGTCGGGTCAGGAAGAAGACCACCACTGGCAGGACGAACACGGCTACCCGCATGAAGTAGGTGATCTGGTTGATGCTGAGATCGAGTTTGATGGCGATCAGGTCGTTGCCGCCGGCCGCCCAGAGCAGGCCGTAGAAGGTCATGAGGGCGGTCATGATCGCGGTGCGGGTCGGAGCATTGCGTGGCCGCTCCAGCAGATGATGCTCACGCTTGTCGCCCGTGATCCAGGCGTCGAGGAAGGGCAGCAGCATCAGGATCGTGAACATCACGCCTGGCAACACGATGATCGGCAGGAAGACGTTCCAGCTCAGAGTGACGCCGAACAGTTCGGTCTCCCAGCCCGGCATGATCCGCAGCGCACCGTCGGGCCACCCCATGTACCAGTCCGGTTGCGAGCCGGCCGTCACCTTGGTCGGGTCATACGGGCCGTACTTCCACACCGGGTTGATGCCGAGCAGGCCGCCCATGAGCGCAGTCACGCCGAACACGATGAAGAAGAAGCCACCGGCCTTGGCGGCGTACACCGGGAGCATCGGGTAGCCCACGACGTTGTCGTTCGTCCGACCGGGGCCAGGCCACTGCGTGTGCTTGTGATGGACCAGCAACAGCATGTGTGCCGCGATCAGGGCCAGCAGCAGCCCCGGGATGAGCAGCACGTGAATCGTGTACAGGCGGGGGATGATGTCGTCACCGGGGAACTCGCCCCCGAACAGGAAGAACGACAGGTAGGTGCCGACGAGTGGCACGGCCTTTATGAAGCCGTCCGCAGCCCGGACACCGGTTCCGGAGAGCAGATCGTCGGGCAGCGAGTAGCCGGTGAAGCCCTCGAGGGTGCCGAGCAGAAGCAGCAGCGACCCGATCACCCAATTGAGTTCGCGGGGCTTGCGGTAGGCGCCGGTGAACCAGACCCGGAGCAGGTGCACCATCATCGCGGCGATGAACAACATGGCCGACCAGTGGTGCATCTGCCGCATCAGCAGGCCGCCGCGGACGTCGAAGGAGATGTCCAGACTGGAGGCGAAGGACTCCGACATCGGGATCTCGCGCATCGGCGCGTAGGAGCCGAGGTATTCGACCTCGGCCATGCTGGGCTTGAACCAAAGCGTCAGGAAGACACCCGTGATCAGCAGGACCACGAAGCTCCACAAGGCGATCTCGCCCAGCATGAATGACCAATGGTCGGGGAAGACCTTGCGGAGATTCTTCTTGGCCGCGGTGCCGAGCGACAATCGGTCGTCGAGCCAGCCGGCGACCGCTCCCGCCTTGTTGGGCTTGCGTGCGGCAGCAGCCGAGTCGCCGTTGGTGTCAGCGACCTGGCTGGTGTCGATCCTGGATGTGCTCATCCTCGCTCCCAGAAGCTCGGTCCGACCGGTTCGGTGAAGTCACTTTGTGCTACGAGGTAGCCCTCGTCGTCCACGGCCAGCGGAAGCTGGGGGAGAGCACGGGCCGCGGGTCCGAAGATCACTTTAGCGCTGTCCGCAAGGTCGAAGGTCGACTGGTGGCAGGGGCAGAGCAGGTGGTGGGTGGTCCGCTCGTAGAGGCTGATCGGGCATCCCACGTGCGTGCAGATCTTGGAATAGCAGACGATCCCGTCGATCGACCAGTCATCTCGGCCCTCTCCGGGCGCGAGTTCCTCGGGGGCCATCCGAACCAGGATCACGGCGGACTTGGCTTTCTCGCTCAGCAGATGGTGGCCGTGCAGGTACTCCACCTCCTCGCGGGGCTCGGGGGGTTCGACCAGCATCTCCGGCAGGGCGTTGAACAGGTCACCCACCTCGAGGTCGCCGGGGCGGATAGGGGTGCCCAGCACGTCGCGCACCACGCGTACGCCCGGGTCCCACACGGTGTGGTAGAGCTTGTCGCCGGGCAGCGGGCCCAGGTCGCGGAGCAGGACGACGGCCGGCAACCCGAGCAGACCGACCGAGGCCAACAGGGTGTTGCGCACCAGCGGTCGACGCGCGATACCGGACTCCTCGGCACCGAGCGCAAGGATGGCGACGGTCTCCTCGCGGTCCTCTTCGCTCGAGGCGGCGGGGTGACGCATCTCGTAGATCTCATGATCGGTCATCAGCTTGCGGGCCCACTGGATGATGCCGATGCCGATGAGAAGGAGCGCCAATCCGAGGAAGACGCCCATGGCGACGGTGGACGACCCCACCCCCAGGAACGTGTCGAGATCGGTGCCGATATCGAAGGCGAAGTAGGAGACGAGGAACAACAGCGTGAACACCATCGAGGCGGCGAAGGTGGCCGCCACCTGACGTTCGGCGCGGCGTTCGGCTGCTTCCTCGACGTCGGTGGGACGCCATTCATGCTCGGGAAGACCCGGGTTGGGAACAGGTTCCTGAATGGTCACGCTGTCACCTTCTTCTTGCTCGAGCGCGTGGAGTGAGCAGCGATCCACACTGCGGCGCCTACAAGCGAACCTATGCCAACGATCCAAGCAAAGAGACCTTCGGCGACCGGGCCGAGCAGCCCCATGCTGGCGCCGCCGTAGCCGGGTGACTCGTCGAGGGAGTTGAGGTAGGCGATCACATCGCGCTTGGCCTCGGGTGGGAGGTTGCCGTTGGAGAACGTCGGCATCGTCTGCGGGCCGGTGAGCATCGCCTCGTAGATGTAGCGGGACTCGACGCCGCGGATCTTGGGTGCGTAGCCGCCGCGAGGCATGGCGCCGCCGGAGCCGGCGAAGTTGTGGCAGGCGGTGCAGTTGGTCAAGAAGATCTGGCCTCCACGCGCCACGGCCTCTTCGCGCTCGGCCTCGGACAGCCCCTCGATGGAGTAGTCCTCCTCTGACGGGATGGCCGGGCCGGGACCCAACGACGCGACATAGGCCGCCAGCGCGTCGATCTCGTCCTGGCTGTAGACGACGTCCTTGCGGGGAGCCTGTTGGGCGGGCTGCACCATCGGCATCCGGCCGGTGCCGACCTGGAAGTCGACGGCGGCGGCGCCGACACCCGCCAAGGGTGGGCCGATGACATTGCCCTTGGCCGCCCGTTGGCCCTCGCCGTTGGCCCCGTGGCAGAACGAGCAGCCCACCAGGAACAGCTGGCGCCCCTCCTCGATCTGATCGGCCTGCGACTTCGCCTGGCCGGCCTGGGCGGGGCTGAACAAGGCGTAGAGGCCACCGGTCATCAGCAAACCGATCAACAACACGGCCAGGCCTGCTGCGCGACCACGGCGATGCCGGGAGAGGCGGCCCGCCGAACGATTGAGAAGTCTCACGGTTTCGTTTCCTTCGAGGTCGCTAGCGAATCCGGGTGCGCTTCGGTTGCATCGGCCAGGCTCACTGGAGAACGTAGACGGTGAAGAACAGCCCGATCCACACCACGTCGACGAAGTGCCAGTAGTAGGAGACCACGATCGCCGTGACCGCTTGTTCGTGCGTGAAACGCCGGGCGACGTACGTGCGCCCCAACACGAACAAGAACGCGATCAGACCACCGGCGACGTGGATGCCGTGGAAACCTGTGGCGAGGTAGAACACGGTGCCGTAGGCCGAGGAGGGGATGGTGAGGCCCGCCTCGATCAGCTCGGCGTACTCGAGCGCTTGCCCGCCGATGAAGACGGCGCCCATCACATAGGTGAGGATGAACCACTCGCGAAGCCCCCACTTGCCGACCTGGAACACGCTGCCCGAGCGGCCGACCTGGCCGCGTTCGGCAGCGAACACGCCGAGCTGGCAGGTCACCGACGAGAGCACCAGGATCAGTGTGTTGACGCTGGAGAACGGCACATTGAGCAGCTCGGTCTCCGCCGCCCACAGTTCGGGACTCACGGCGCGAATCGTGAAGTAGGCCGCGAACAGCGCGGCGAAGAACATCAGCTCGCTGGAGAGCCAGATGATCGTGCCGACCGAGACCATGCTCGGCCGGTCATGATGCCCGTGGAGACGGGACGCGGGAATCACAGACGCTGTTGCCACGCGCTCATTATGGCGTGCTCGGCGCGGAATGCCACCCCGCCCCCCCCGGGCGTGGGCAACAAGAACGTGGCGTGCCCGTGCCGGGGGTGGTTTGTCGCCGCTCCTCGAAGCGCTTCGACCGACGGTCCTAAAGTGGATCTGTGCTCGCCCAGATCCTCACCGCTCCCTCGGCGGTGACTCTCGACCTCCCGGAGTTCTCCATGGCCCGGGTGTTCGCGGGTTGGCAGCTCGACCCGTTGCTGTTCATCGGCACGATGTGGATCGCGGCCGCCTACCTGTGGGGCGTGTGGACGCTGCGCCGGCGGGGCGATCGCTGGTCGTGGGGGAGGACCGTTGCCTTCGTCGGCGTTGGCTTGGGCGCCTTCGGCTTCGCCACCCAGTCAGGTCTCGCGGTGTACGACACCACGTTGTTGAGCGTGCACATGGTGCAGCACATGATCCTGACGATGTTGGTGCCGCTGGCGTTGGCGCTGGGTGCTCCGGTGACCCTGGCGCTGCGCACTCTGCCATCGGGGCCGCGTTCGGTGCTGCTGTCGGTCCTGCACAGTCGGCTGGCTCGGGTGTTGACCTTCCCCCCGCTCACGCTTGCGGTGTTCGTGGTCTCACCCTGGGCGCTCTACTTCAGCGGTTGGTACGAAGCGAGCCTGCGCTCGACCTTCGTCCACGAAGCGATGCACGTGCATCTGGTGGTGGTGGGCTCGTTGTTCTTCTGGCCGCTGGTGAGCCCCGATCCGGTACCGGGCCGGGTCGGCTACCCATTCCGGGTGTTGATGGTGCTTCTGACACTCCCGTTCCACGCCTTCCTCGGAGTGACGATCATGGGGCAATCGACCCTCATCGCCGGCGACTGGTATCGCTCGTTGCGCGAGGGACCGATGGCCACGTGGCTGCCGGACGCGGCGGCGGACCAACACCTGGCCGGTGGGATCCTGTGGGGGACCGGGGACATCGTCGGTGTCCTGCTCTTCGGGGTGCTCTTCGCCCAGTGGGTCCGCGCGTCGATGAAGGAGGCGGTGCGCGAGGACCGTCGACTGGACCGGCTCGACACGGTCAGGCTGCGTGACGGGTAGCATCGGCTTCGTGAGTGACACCACCTCGGACCACGCCCCTGGGGGCGCCGCACGGCCAGCGCCTCTCAAGGTCTTGGTCTACAGCGATGACGTCACCGTTCGCGAGCAGGTCATCCTGGCGCTCGGTCGCCGACCGCACCCTGATCTCGGCGAGGTCGAATACGTGCAGGTGGCCACCGAACCGGTCGTCATCCAGCACCTGGACGCCGGCGGCGTCGCGCTGGCGATCCTCGACGGCGAGGCAGTGCCGGCCGGTGGCATGGGCATCGCCAAACAGCTCAAGGATGAGATCTTCCAGTGCCCGCCCATCCTGGTGCTCACCGGCCGTCCGCAGGACGCCTGGTTGGCCACGTGGTCGCGTGCCGATGCCGCCGTACCCCACCCGATCGACCCGATCCAGCTCGCGGACACGGTCGTGTCGCTGCTCAGGTCGCGCGTCCCCTCGACCCGTTGACCCGCCGCGCAGGTCCCCCCACTTCCTGGTCAGCGGTGCTCGAGGCCCTGATCGCAGGCCGTGATCTCGACACCGCCAGCACCTCGTGGGCGATGGACGAGATCCTCGCCGGGGCAGCGACTCCGGCCCAGATCGCCGGCTTCGCCGTGGCGCTCCGCGCCAAGGGGGAGACCATCGACGAAGTCTCCGGCCTGGTCGACGCGATGCTCGGGCAGGCGACCCGGATCATCGTTCCCGGCCGGTTGTTGGATGTGGTCGGCACCGGCGCGGACAGGTCGATGTCGGTCAACATCTCCACGATGGCTGCCATCGTCGCCGCCGCCGCGGGGGCGAGGGTGGTCAAGCACGGCAGTCGTTCGGCCTCATCGCAGGCCGGAAGTGCCGATGTCTTGGAGCAGCTCGGCATCCGTCTCGATCTTCCTCCGGCGACCGTCGCGGAGGTGGCGGAGGAGGTCGGGATCACCTTCTGTTTCGCCGCCGCGTTCCATCCCGCACTGCGGCACGCTGCGGCTCCGCGCCGTGAGCTGGGCGTCGGCACGACCTTCAACTTTCTGGGACCGTTGGCCAATCCGGTTCAGCCGCACGCCCAAGCGATCGGCTGCGCCGACGTCACCATGGCGCCGGTGATGGCGGGGGTCTTCGCCCGGCGCGGCGTCGATGCGTGGGTGTTCCGCGGAGATGACGGTCTCGATGAGCTGACCACGACCACGACCTCTCAGGTTTGGTTGGTCAGCGACGGCGAGATCGAGCATGCCGTGGTCGATCCGGCCGCGCTCAACATTCCGGTGGCCACCCAGGCCGACCTGCGAGGCGGCGACGTTGAGCACAATGCCGATGTCGTGCGCCGCCTGGTGGCCGGCGAGCGAGGTCCGATCCGTGATGCGGTCGCGCTCAACGCCGCGGCCGCGCTGGCGGTCTACGACCCGACCGACGGAAGCGTCGCCGACCGGTTGCGCGACGGCTGGAATCGCGCCCAAACCGCGTTGGACGAGGGCGCGGCCGAGGAGCTCCTGGCCCGCTGGATCGCAGCGACCCGCTAGCTCGGGCCACCTCGTCAGAGGGTCAGCACGAAGGAGTCGCCGGAGCGAGTGAAGCCGAGGCGCTCGTAATAGGGGTCCACCATGCCGGGCGGGGACACCACGGTGCGAAAGCCCTGGTCGCGCAAAAGGCTACTTCGCCGCCAGACGAACTCCCCGGGCGAGAAGTCGCGATAGGCCGGGGTGACGTAATCCAGGTCGACCCGCGCCACATCGCCGTCGGCCGTCAGCAGGACGACGCCCACCGTTTCGTCGCCGCGTTGCACAAGATAGGCGTGGGCACCTGGGGCGTCCGGCTGCCAGGTCTGCCGTGGCTGGAAGCGATCGATCTCAGCTCGGTGGTTGTCGAGGACGTGGTGCAGGTAGGCGTCGTGTGGCCCCACCTCCAACACGGCGAAGGCGGCTTCGTCGTGCCGTTCCCTGAGCAGCCGCACGATGAAGAACAGGTTGATCGCGCAGAGGACGACATTCATCCCCACCATCGGCCAGATCTGCAGCACGGCGTTGAAGACGACCAGGATCAGGCACGCCAGCAGGTTGAGCACCCGAAACCGCAGGACCCGAGCCTGCAGCAACGAGAAGACCAACAGCGCGCTTCCCCCCCAACCGAGGAGGTCGAGCCACTGATCGAAGAGCCAACTCACGCGTGGAGGCTACCGTGCGATCACTAGCGCATCACGATCCGGTAGTTGCCTGGCAAGCCACGCGGCGTGTAGGGCGACACCACGCTGTTGACCACCATGGTGTTGCCGGCTCGGTCCTTGATCTTGGCCAGCTTGAACAACAACACGTACTTGTGCTTCTTCGACAACTTGCCCTTGGGATCGATCGTGGCGACGCGGCGCTTGGAGTTGAGCTTGACCTTGGCCTTGACCTTCTTCTTCTTGGTCGGCGACACCATCTTGTAGAGCTTGATCGACTTGCCGCTGACCCCCCACACCTTCTCGGTGAACTTCACCTTGAGGGTCGACTTCGGCTTCAGGACCTTCGGCGAGATCTTCTTCACCGTCGGCGGTGTCGCATCGACACGGAAGCTTCTCTGGGTACTGACCCCGAGGACCTGCTTCTTCGCGTCCAACGCCGTCACCCGCCAGGCATAGGAGCCGGTGTCGAAGGCGGTGGTCGGGGCATGGGCCGAGGCGACCGTGGAGACCGCGCGCCAGGACGTGCCGGAGGTCGGCTTGTACTCGAGCTTGTAGCTGGCGGCGCCGGCCACCTCGGTCCAGGTGAACAGTGGTCCGGCAGTCGGCTGCCACTGGCCATTGCCCGGGCCGGTCAGCACGGGCGCGGCTCCGCGCGAATAGAAGCTACCGGTCTGCGACCACGGGCCGACGTTCTTCGACGGGTCGGTGCGACGCACGCGCCACACATAGCGTTGCGAACTGGCCGGGATCGGCTCGGTCCAGGCGTACGCCGGGGTCTTCACCGTCTGGGTGAACACCCGGTTGGCCGTCGAGAACGTAGTGTCTCCGTTGCGATAGACCTCGACGGTGTAGGTCGCCGCGAAAGGCTGCGCGGTCCAGCGCAGGGGCGCGGTGCCCGACACCGAAGCGCCGTTCGCGGGCGAGATCAGCGGGATCGGCGTGCTCGTCTTCACCACGGACTGCGGCTCCGACCAGGTGAGTCCCTGGTCCTGGACGTCGAGAGCCTGGACCCGCCAGTAGAGCTTGCCTTCGGGGTAGAGCTTCTTGAACGCGGTGTACGTCGACTGGTCGACCTCGATGTCGTCGATCGGTGTCGAGAACGACGGCTCGGTGTCTACCTGCACCCGATAGAGCTGCGCGGACTGGTTGGCCTGCTCACCCCGCCAGAGGGTGGCCTGGTTGGTGTCGTGGTAGTCCTGCCAGGAGAAGGTGATCTCCGACGAGTTCGGTCGGCTCACGGTCGGCGCGGCGACCGCGGGAGAGAACTTCTGGAACGACCTGGTGCCGGGCAGCGGGGAGGCTGAGCCCACCGGGCTGGGACCGCACACCAGATTGCCGATGTTGTTCAGGCCGCAGGCCCGAACGAACCAGTAGTAGGCGCTGCCTGCCTGGCTCTCGGGAAGCGTCATCAACTTGTCGATCGCCGGGGTCTCCAAGGAGAGCATCGTGTTCGACGTGGACGGCAGCTTGGGAGCCAGCACGCTGGTGGTGAAGTTGATGTCCTGAGCGATGTAGACGTGATATTGCGTGGCGCCGGGAACCGGATCCCATGAGAAGACCGGGGTAGTCGGCAGGCCGTCGCAGTTCTCGTCGGCGCAACCCTTGGCGGCATTGGCCACGCCGGACCCGTTCACGCTGAGCTTCTGCCCGGTCACCAAGACGGTGGGCTCGAAGGTCGCGTTCGACGGAGCCGGGGGAGACCAGGTGAAGGCATGAGTATCGGAGAAGACCCCAGGGAGCCCCTTCTTGGGAGCACCGGTCCAGCTGGTGGGGTAGGGGCTGTCGACCGCCCGGACCTTCCAATAGGTGGTGGTGCCGGTCAGCCATCCGCAGTCCTTCGACTCGCGCGGCGCGTAGGTGGTGCCGGCGGTGTAGCAGACGTCGACGTTGTTGGAGAAGAACTGGTCAGAGGCCGTCACCAGTTCGTAGTAGGACGCGTGCTGCGCCGGGGTCCACTCGAAGAACGGCCGATGGTGGTCTCCACTGTCGGCGAACCAGGGGTGCCGTTCGGGAACACGGCGTCGGGCCGGTCCAGCCACTGACGCTTGAAGCCGAACTGCGAGATCGCCCACGGCGTGGGTGTTCCGCCCTGGTCGACCGCACGGACCCGCCAGTAGAACTGGTCGCTGTTGAGGGTGACCGGCGGAGAGTAGCGGGTGCCGACCGTGCCCTTCACTTCGTGAGCCAGGTTGTTGAAGGTGGCGTCCAGGGCCACTTCGAGGTCGTAGGACTTGGCGCCGTTGACCGCAGTCCAGCCGAGGACGACGTCCTCCACGAGCGCGTTGAGGTCGTTGGCGGGGGTGAGGATCTGCGGGGTCTTCAAGGGAAGGATCTGGAAGCTCCGCGCCGGAGAGGGCAGCGAGACCAAGCCGGAGCCCTTGTCGGCCTTGACCCGCCAGTAGTAGTCACCGGCCGGCAGCGGGTCCGGGACGACGAGAGAGGTGGTCTTGGTGGTGTAGCTCGATGCGCCGACGAAGTCGGGATCGCCATCGAGCTCCACGACATAGGACGTGGCCCCTTGGCTGGTGGCCCACTGCAGCAGTGGCGGGTTGCCCGGCTGCTGCAGGATGGCGCCGTTGGCGGGAGACTGCGGCGTCGGAACGCCGACCGGAGACACGGTGAAGACACCGCCGCGCCACCCGGAGACGGAGGTGCCACGGGTCGCGCGGACGCGCCAGAAGTTCTGCCCCGGGTTGAGCGTCTTGGTGGGCACCGCCCGCGAGTTCACGGTGGTGGAGGTGAACTCCGGGCTGGAGAAGGACGGGTCGTCGTCGACCTGAATCTGATAGTTCGTAGCGGCGTAGACGGGCCGCCAGGACATGATCGGCGTGCTCGATCCTGGGAGCGCAACGCTCAAGCCGCTGGGTGCCGACACAGCAGCGTGCGCTGGCGCGGACAGGCCGCCCACCGCCAACGCGGTAGTGGTGGCGACGATCGCGATGGCGCGAAGTGACGAGCTGGCAGATGTATCGGCGATTCGGCGGCTAGGCACCCGGATCCCCCTCTTCCCGTGGCAGATGTAAAGCCACAGTAGGAATTCCTGTCCCGGCGCTCAGGCGAACGCGGGAAACTAGTCCGAGCGGACTAGCCAGGTGACCTATCTGGGTCAACCTCGCCGTCGAACGAGGGGGGTCGGCAGGTCGAGACGACGGGTCGGGTTCAGTCGAGCCCGACCGAGAAGGTCGCCTCGAGATCGTGGCGCGAGTAGGCGCGGAACGCGATGTGGGTCTCGGTCTCGGTGACGCCGGGCACCTTGTTGAGTTGATCGGCGACCACAGCGGCGATGTCGTCGTGAGCGCGGACGCGCACCAACGCGATCAGGTCGATCTGGCCGGTCACCGAGTAGACCTCGCTGATGCCGTCGAGGGCGGCGATCTGTTCGGCCACCTCGGGGATCCGGGCGACCTCTGCCTTGACGAAGACGATGGCGGTGATCATGGAATCAGCCTAGTGCGTGCCGGGCGGCACCGCCGATGGGACAGCTCCACTCACCGTGCACCTCGATCAGGCGGATGCCCGGGGATTCGAGCCAACGCAACACGCGTTCGCTCTCTTCGACGGTGGCCGCCGGGGTGGGCCCAGGACCCGGCGTGGTGGTTTCCGCAGCCTCGATCAGCTGCGCGACGTAGGCGTGGGCGTCCGCCCCTGGTGGAATCACCCCTGCCGCCGCGAGGCGGCCGTGCCGAACGACGTGGACCTCCCAGCGGGCCGCCTCATCGCGACGCGCGGCGACCACTTCGGAGCATCGGGTCAGCGCTGTCAGACGTTGGGTGCGTGAGGCCGCCCGGAGAAACGCTCCGAGCCGGTCCTTTTGTACCTGCGCCTCCTCGAATCGCTCGTTGTCGGCGAGCGTGGCCATGCGTGCATTGATCCGATCGACGACGTCGTCGGGATCGGTGAGCAGCGCGTGCCGTAAGTGGCCGACCACATCGGCATAGTCGTCGGCGCCGACCGAACCGTCGCACGGGGCCAAGCATCGATCGAGTTCGGCCAAAACGCAGTTGGCGCGCGCGGGCACCAGCGGCAGTCGGCCGGAGCACTGACGGATCGGGAAGGTGTCGTGCAGCGCCGCCAGGCTGCGTTCGGCGGCGGCGCGCGAGTTGAACGGCCCCAGATAGTCGGCGTCGTCGGGCAACGGACGGCGCACCAACGACAGGCGCGGCCACGGCTCGCGGGTGAGCTTGAGGAAGTGAACCTTCTCCGGGAACTTCGAGCGGCGGTTGTAGGGCGGCTTGTGGGAGGCGATCAGGCGGAGTTCGCGCACCTCGGCTTCAAGTGCCGTCGCGCACTCGATGCCCGAGACCGTGGCCGCGATCGCCACCATCTCGCCCATCCGCGTGCGGGTCTCCGAAGCGGTGAAGTAGCTGCGGACGCGGGTGCGGAGGTCTTTGGACGTGCCGATGTAGAGAACGCGCTCGCGTTCGTCACGAAACAGGTAGACGCCCGGCGCATGCGGCAGGCCGTCGGCGAGGTGCCGTTTTCTTCTTTGTGCGGTGGAGACCCGCGAGGAGAACGTCTGCAACTCCTCGAGCGTGTGGACGCCCATCCCGCCCAGCCGCTCCATCATTCCGTGCAGCACGTCGACGGTCGCGCGAGCGTCGGCGAGTGCGCGGTGGTTGGGTGTGGTCGTCGCCTTGAAGAGCTTCGCGAGCGAGGAGAGCTTGCAGTTGGGCGTCTCGTCGCGCGTCACCACCCGACGGGCCAGGACGGCGGTGTCGAGCACCTCGAACGGTGGCCACGGCCGGCCCTGCCGGGTGCAGAAGTGGCGCAGGAAACCGATGTCGAACGGAGCGTTGTGAGCCACCACCACGGTGCCGGCGGCGAACTCGAGCCAGGCCGGCAGCGCGCTCTCGATCGGCGGCGCCTGCGCCACCATGGAGTTGGTGATACCGGTCAGGACGGCGATGAACGGAGGAATCGCCGCATGCGGGTTGACCAAGGTCTGGAACTCGCCGAGCACTTCACCGCCGCGCACCTTGACCGCGCCGATCTCGGTGATCATCGATCCGGCCTGAGCCGAACCCCCCGTCGTCTCGAGATCGACGACGCAGAAGGTGACGTCGCGCAGCGGTCGGCCGAGTTCGTCGAAGGAGCGCTGTTGCTCCCACCTCGACTCGCGCTTCGGGGTCGCGACGGTGGTCATGGGGTGACCGTAGAACGCGGCGCCGACACCCACGGGGAGCCCACGCCAGTGCCGGGCGGCTCGAGCCGGCTCGACGGCTCTACGCCCGGCTCTACGCTGGGTGTCGTGACAGCACCGATGCTTCCCGACTCCACTCAGCGGCTGCGCTGCGCCGGCTGCGGCAATCTGACCCGCTTTGACGTCCGCCGCAGCAGTCGCACGCAGGAGTACTGGCACGTCGACTTGGCGGGCCACTCGCAGGTGGAGGCCGCCGAGACGATCGCCGAAGAAGTGGAGGCGATCACCTGCCGGTGGTGCGGGCGGAGTGACGCGATCGAGGTCGTGGCCCGGGCGGATGCCGGCGACGAGGACCGCTCACCCGGCTGATCTCGCCGCCGACAAAGGGCTGTCGGTGGCGAATGCCGACAGTCTCCACATGACAACGCACATCGACTGCGACACCTGCGTGATGCGGCAGCTCGCCTGCCAGGACTGCGTAGTGACCGTGTTGCTCGGGCCTCCCGAGGACCTCACCTTCGACGACGACGAGCAGCGGGCCCTCGACGTGCTCGCTGGAGGGGGCCTGATTCCGCCGCTTCGGATGGTGCGCCCGACCGCCGGGCCGATCATCGAGTCGGCGTGACCGCTGGGCGACGCCCGGTTGGTCTCGACAAGCTCGACCGGCGGTTGGTCTCGACCGGCGGTTGGTCTCGACAAGCTCGACCGGCGGTTGGTGTGGGCGGGTTCGACCGGCGATTGGTCTCGACGAGCTCGACCGGCGACGGCTCGATCGTCTGATTGTGACGTGTGCGACACTAGGTGTCAGAGTGGCCGGTGAGGTTGGTGATGCCTGAGGGCGCGGCTCGGCCCCTCGCTCGTCGGCGCGCCATTGTCGGAAACTTGGCGCGCCTCCGCCTCCCGGCCTAGGGTGGGGTCTCAGGTGTTCGAAGAAGCGGGTCAGGCCGGACTCGCGCGGGCGCCGCGCCGAATCTCTCCTCGTCTGCGGATGTAGTGAGAACCGGGAAAGAACCCCATGTGGTCGGGCGTCATGCCCCACCGCGCCAGCTTGCCCGGAGGCGTACGACAGACAAGGGAGACCGCCCGATCGTGTTTCACGGACGGAAGCGACTCAGCGCCGCTGTTGTGTCCTTGATCGGTATCGCCGGTCTCAGCCTCTCGGCAGTAGCCCCCAGTTACGCCGACCCCGACATCGACGACGTGCAAGCCCGGGTGGACCGGCTCTATCACGAAGCTGAAGTGGCCTCGGAGCGATTCAACGACTTGTCGTTGCAGCACGAAGAGCTGTCGAAGGACCTGACCGCCCTCAAGGCGGACCAGAAGCGTCAGCAGAACCGGATGGAAGCCGTGCGGACCCAGGTCGAAGGATCGGTCGTTCGCCAGTACCTGGGTGAGAGCATGGGCGCGGTCGGGCAGGTCGTGGTGTCCGACGACCCGAGCGCCTTCCTCCAGCAACTGTCGACCATGTCGGCCTACAACGAGCTTCAGGACCAAGTCTTCGACGACTTCGCGACCGAGGCCAAGGCGCTGACCCTGCGCGAGGAGGCCACCGCCAAGCGAGCCGCCCAACTCGCCGAGGCCGAAGAGGCCATGGCGGAGGAGAAGGCCGCGATCGACAAGAAGTTCGACGCCGCCGAGAGTCTGCTCGACGACCTCAAGGCCAAGGAGCGAGAGCGAGTTCTGGCCGCCTCACGGTCAGCGGCCGTTCCGGCCTCGGCCACCGGGCCGCTGCCACCCGCATCGGGCCGGGCGGCTGCCGCGGTCGCCTATGCGCGAGCTCAGGTGGGCGACGCCTATGTCTACGGCGCGGTTGGGCCCAACGCCTTCGACTGCTCCGGCCTCACGATGCGTGCCTGGGGTGCGGCCGGCGTCGGTCTTCCGCACTCCTCCGGCGCTCAGATGGGCTCCGGCCCCCGCGTCAGTTCCGGCAGCCTGCAGCCCGGTGACCTGGTGTTCTACTACAGCCCGGTGAGCCATGTCGGGATCTACATCGGCAACGGCCTGATCGTGCATGCGGCCAACCCCAGCACGGGCGTCAGGGTGGCCGGCGTGTTCTCAATGCCGTTCTCCGGCGCGGTTCGACCCGGCTAAGGGCTCTCGTCAGGCCTTCAGCCGTCATGAGTGGTCGGTCGGGCGGGCGCACACGCGCCCTGCTGAGCGGCGGGCTCGTCCTGACGGTCTGCGCGGTCTTCGGCTGTACGCCGACCGAGCGCCCGGCGGTGCCCGCCGGTGACCTGGGCGTGTCCGGGTCGCCGCTGTCCGGCTCGCTTGATGTCCGCGTCGCGTTGGAATCGATTGCCGCCGGCCTTCGCGGGGACGATCCCGCGGCGCTGGGAAGTCTGATCGCCCATGCGCCGACCTCGGCGTCGAGGACCGTCAGGGGTGTGGCTGCGGCTGTGCGCCGCTTGCCGGTGGCCAACCTGTCCCTAGCCACGGTGGATCAGTCCCGCGTGATCGCGGCGGACGCCGACGGTACCTGGACCGGTCTGGTTCGGGTGTCCTATCGCCTGGCCGGCTCGTCGGCCGACGCCGAGGTCCGGCTCTCGCTCGAAAGCACCTCGCCTTCGGTGACGATCACCGCGTGGCGCCCCGGCCCGGAGCGGTTGCCCCTGTGGCTCTCGGGCCCGGTTCGGGTGGAGCGGCGTCCCGGAGTCGCGGTGATCACCACGATGGGGGCCGAGACTCTGCACGGCATCGCCCGCCGAGCGGCCGGCGCCCGAGCGAACCTCCGCAACGTGCTCGCGACGGCACCGACGCTACTCGTGGAAGCTCCTCGCGCGGGGGCCCGATTGTCGGCGGCGTGGCCGGGGGGAGCCGGTGCGCGCGACGGTATCGCTGCGGTCACTACCGGTGCCACCATCGTGCTCAATCCGGGCGAATACCGGCCGATGACGCCCGACGGCAAGCGACTGTTGCTCACGCACGAGGGGATGCATGTCGCCACGGGAGCCGATACCTCCCGGGCGCCGCTGTGGCTGATCGAGGGGACTGCCGACTACGTGGCCCTCCGCGGACTGGGACTGCCCGACGCCGTGACCGCGGCGCGAGCACGAAGCGACGTACGCCGCAGGGGAGTGCCGGCCGGCCCTCCTGGCCACGCAGCCTTCGCGCGCCGGGGTGACCGGCTTTCCGCAGCCTACGAGAAGTCGTGGCTGCTGGTGCGGGTCGTCGGCGATCGCTACGGCGATCGCGTGGTTCTCTCCTGGTACCGACGGGCTTCGCGAGGCGAAGATGTCCGCGCGGCTCTCCAGGCTGCGGTGGCTGAGGAGCGCCCAGCGCTGTCCGACGCGGGCAGCTATCGGTGGGCGATCAAGGCGTGGCGCGACCGGTTGTCCCAGTTGGCGCGCTGAGCGGTGGATTCGCACGCCGGCTTCTGCTGCGTAAATGACGAACCGGCCCGACCCAGAACGGGTCGAGCCGGCGCGCTTTGCTGCTAGTTGGTCACCAGCCGGCGACGGTGTCCGCGATGCTCTGGAAGAACCCGTTCAGGTTGCTACCGAACGCGGTGACGGCGACGACGATGACGATCGCGATCAGGGCCACGAGCAGCGCGTACTCGGTGGCGGTGGCGCCCTTCTCGTCCTTCTTGGCGACGAGCATGAGAGCGGCGGTCTGGAGCTTCTCGAACATTTGATCTCCTCAGATCTGAGTGGTGGCGTTGGTTCCCCCCAACAACTGCAATCCTTCCCCAGAAACTGCGGGCTGTCTCGAAATCAATAGGTTTCTGTGAGGTCTTATCGGGTCAATTGAGGCGCCGCCAGTGGGCCACTCAGAGTGGGCCAAAAGGGGGACGTCGAAACCGGGACAGATCGCCTCGAACGTGCTATCCGAAGGCCCGGAGGGGGCGCTGTCCGCCCGGGCGCAGACAAATGCGCGAAAGGGCCCAGGATCCTTTGGATCCTAGGCCCGCCGCGTCGCCCCCGCGTCGCCCCTCTCATGGAGTCGTCGGTGCTGGTCGGCTGGTCGGTCGCTCTAGAGCAACGTGGCGGTCACCCAGTCGGCCATGACCGTGTAGTAGTCGGCAAGCGAGTTGCCAAAGGCCGCCACGCTGATGACGATCACCATCGCAATGAAGCCAACGAGCAAGCCGTACTCGGTGGCGGTTGCCCCGTGCTCGTCTCTGCGATTCGACACCAGGCCAGCGGCCCGCCGCAGGTAGTCCAACATGTCAGACCTCCAGGTCCTAGACGTTTGTTCGTGCATAGAAGAATTATGTCAGGTGACGATCTCCAGAACGGGACCGGTCCAGCCCCCGGGGGAGAGCTGGACCGGTTCCATTCAGCTAGATCGTCACCAGCCGGCGACGGTGTCCGCGATGCTCTGGAAGAACGTGTTCAGGTTGGAACCGAACGCGGTGACGGCAACGACGATGACGATCGCGATGAGGGCCACGAGCAGCGCGTACTCGGTGGCGGTGGCGCCCTTCTCGTCCTTCTTGGCGACGAGCATGAGAGCGGCGGTCTGGAGCTTCTCGAACATGGTGATCTCCTCAGATCTGAGTGTTTCTCTTGGTTTAGGTCGTTGGTCCCCCCAACAACTCAATACTCCCGCGATTCCCTGCTGGTGTCTGTCGTCTTACGGTTGTCGGGCGAATTCATGCGGGTCATTCCCCGAAGGCTGAAGGACTAGGAAGAAATGCCGATATGATGTCGTCATTCTCCTGCGGTCCGATTGTCCTTGTGCTAGACCCGGGTGCCGGCGGCGTCGTCGGCCCGGAGAAAGCCCGCGCGGATGGCCAGCATGATCGCCTGGGCGCGGTTGGCGGCACCGAGCTTGTCGTAGATCCGGGAGATGTGGGTCTTGGCTGTCGAGTCGGAGATGTACAGGCGCCGAGCGATCGCGGAGACGCCCAGACCCTCGGACAGCAGGGTCAGGATCTCCTGCTCGCGGTCGGACAGCTTCGACTCCGGCTGTGGTGCTCGCCGCCGGGTCATCGCTCCGACGAGGTCGCGGGCGCTGAACGAGCGGGGTGACACGGCCGCTTGTTTCGCGGCGGACACCACGTCATCGGCCGGCGCCTCCTTGCTGACCAGCGACGAGGCTCCCGCCTCGAGGGCAGCGAACAAGGTGTCGTCGCCCGCGTGCATGGTGAGCAGCACCAGGCCGAGCGTGTCCGACTCCTCGCGGAGTTCGCGGATGAGGTCGATGCCAGTGCGATCGGGAAGCTGGAGATCGGTGACGACGACTGTCGGGGCGTGCATGCGGATCTGGCACAACGCCTCTTCGACGGAGCTGGCCTCGCCCGCGACCTCGAAGTGACCGTCTCGGTCGAAGGCACGTCGCAGGCCCTGTCGGATCAGTTCGTGGTCGTCGACGAGAATCACGCTACTCATGAGTTGGTCTCCTGCAGTTGGGGTGACAATGCGGAATGCAAACCGCCCGACTGGGGCGCGGTCCCGGAGGCGGCGGTGACTCGCGTGCCACCGCCGGGACGGGTCGAGATCGAGAAAGAAGCGCCGGCACGCTGGGCACGCTCGGCCATGCCCTCGAGACCGAAGTGACCGTCCCGGTGGTCCGCGCCGCCGATGCCGTCGTCGCAGATCTCGAGGAAGTAGTGGCCCTCGCTGAGCGCCCAGTGCACCCAGACGTTCGACGCCTGCGCGTGCTTTCGTACATTGGTGAGAGCCTCGTGGGTGATCCGCAAGAGCTCTTCTTCGACGTCGTTGGGCAGCGAGCGGGTGCCTTCGACGGCACTGCTGAGGTGGACCTGGATCTCGGCCTGTCGGCCAAGGTTGCGGGTGTACTCAGCCAGCGCGTCCACCAGGGCGCGGTTTCGGCCCACCTCGTGGCGGAGGTCGTAGATCGACGAGCGCAGCTCGCCGGTGACCTTGCTGAGTTCGCGGCGAAGAGTCGTGCTGACCTCGCGCGCATTCTCGTCGGTCGAGTACCCGAGCTCGTCGACCAGATAGCCGAGCGCTGCCACATCCTGGGCGACCCCATCGTGGATGTCGCGGGCGAGCCGGTAGCGCTCTTGCGACGTGGCCGATTGGCGGACCTGCCCGAAGAGCAGCGCCGTGTTCAACCGAAGCGCGGCGTGGTCGGCTCGGGATTGGAGGTCGACCAGGGCGCGGTCGCTGAGTTCGGCAAGGGTGACGGCGAGCACCGCCACGGCCTCGGCGCCGGACCGAATCGGAACGGCCGCGATCTCCCCGTCGCGCTCGATCCGGGCCGACTGCAAGCATTGCGAGACCAGGCGCTGCTCGGCAGTGGTGACGCCGCGGCCGGTCTGCGCCAAGGGTGCGATCGTGCCTCGTTCGGGGCTGTAGATCGCCAGCCGACTCGCCTCGAGTTCGTGGGCTGAGTTCGGAGAGAAAGGCCGCCGCGACGTCGGACGGCTCCAGCCCCTCGGACAGTTCGGAGGACACGCCGTGCAGGGCCGTCAGCAGTCGGTGGGCCTCGCGGTACGGGCCCTGTTCGCCCTCGTCGGCTCGGACGCCCCGGGTCTGCCACGCGGCCAGCAGCCCGACACCGAACCCAACGACCAGCCAGCGCACCGCGGTCTCCAGCGTGGGGATGTCGGTGACCAGGGCCGAGCGGGTGATCCAGGTGCCGACCAGGGCGGAGATGGTCAACAGGGTGGTGTTCACCACGGCCACGATGCCGATCCTGATGCCCGCAACCGCGGGCGCCACGGCCAGATAGGGCACGAGCACCCCGATGTCGGCGGTCGCGCTTCCGAGAAGCACCGTGGCGAGGAGTCCCTCGGCCACCGGCACCAGGACCGCGGCGCGTCGATCGGTCCGGCTGTCCACGATCGAGGCCAGAGCGGCGAGGACCGCCAGGGCCAGGAGCAGTAGTCCGACGCGGGGGAGGGCGCCCTGGCGAAGCACGTCACCCATGATGATCGCGAGCGCGAACACCCGAGTGGTGGTGGCGGCGCGCCAGCCCGGCAGCAACCCCTGGTTCGGTGCCGCGGCGGTCAATCTTCTGGACGTCATCGTGCTCGCTGGGTCATCCGCCGAAGAAGCCGAGCATCTTGATCACCACAGGGCCCAAGATGATGATGAACAGGCAGGGCAGGATGCAGAACACGAGCGGAAAGAGGATCTTGACCGGCACGGCCTGCGCCTTCTCCTCGGCACGCTGGCGACGCTTCTGCCGCATCTCGGTGCTCTGGATGCGCAGCACGCGGGCGATCGGGATACCGAACGAATCGGCCTGGACCATGGCCAGAGCGAACGACTTCAAGTCCTTGATCGCCGAGCGCTCGCCCATCGCCCGCATGGCAGCCATCCGGCCGACACCGATCTGCATCTCCTGCATCATCCGGGAGAACTCCTCGGCGAGCGGGCCGGTGGTTTCCTTGGCCACGCGTGAGACGGCGGCGTCGAAGCCCAGGCCCGCCTCGACCGAGATCGTCATCAGGTCGAGCGCGTCGGGAAGCGCGTTGAGCATCAGCTTCTCGCGCTTCTCGCCGGCGTTGTGGAGCAGCAGGTTCGGCAACAGGTAGCCGCCGGCGCCACCGACACCGGCGATGAGCGCCGCTTTGGAGAGTGGCATCTCGTTGCCGAAGACGTAGAGCAGAGCCACACCGCCGAGAATGACGAGGCCGAGCACCTTGAGGCCGATGATCCGGTTGACGTCCCACCCAGGAGGGTTGCCGGCGATGTCGAGCTTGTGTCGGATCCGCTCAGCGGTGTCGGCGCGGGTGATCCGGCGTCCGATCCCGACGAGCCGGTCACCCATGGGGCCGAGCACGCGTTCGGAGAAGGGCTTGTCCAGCTCCTTCTTCATCTGGATGGGAGCGTCGTTGTAGGCCTTGATGGCCGCGACGTTCTTGGCGACGATCCGGCGCTCTTGAGTGATCACGCCGATGATCGAGAGGCTGAGGACGATGCCGCAGAACAGCATCACCGCGCCGGTGAGAAGTGGCACAGACATCGGTTAGACCTCCACCTTGACAATGCGAGAGAGCCAGAAGAAGCCCACGCCGAGTAGCGCGACCGCGGCCGCCAACATGGCCAGGCCCAGGAATTGGGTGAACAGCGGCGTGATGAACTCGGGACGGGTGAGAAGCAGGTAGAAGAACATGATGATCGGGAGAGACCCCAGCACCCAGGCCGACATCCGGCCCTCGGCGCTGAGCACACGCACCTGACGGCGGAGATACTCACGCTCACGGAGCGTGTCTGCCACCGTGGTGAGCAGCTCGGCCAGGTTTCCGCCGACCTCGCGCTGAATCCGGATCGCCATGACCACCCAGGCGAAGTCCTGACTCTCCATCCGGTCGGCGATGCCGTCCAGGGCATCGCTGATCTCGACACCCAACCGCTGCTCGATCAACGCCCGCCGCAGTTCGCCGGCCATCGGTTCCGCACCCTCGCGGACGACCGTGTCGATCGCCTGCGGCATGGACAGACCGGCCGACAGACCACCGGCCGTCAGCTGCAACGTCTCTGCGAGCTGGCTGTTGAAGGCGGCCAGGCGTCGTCCGTGCTTGAACTTGAGGAAGAGCCACGGGGCGAGCGCGCCGATGGCGAGGCAGCCGAACATGCCGATGGCGCCACTCATGATCAGCCCGACGAGTCCGGAGAGCGCGGCGATACCGCCGTGCAGCAGCAGCCACTCGGAGGCGGTGAAGCTGGAACCGGCACCGTTGAGGCGGGTCGTGAGCCGACTCTCGAAGTCTCCTCGAACCAGGTTGTCGGTCAGGCTGAGGGCCGTTTCGCGAATACCCGGCATCGCCTGACCCTTGCCGGCCTTGGACTTCTTCTGGTCCGGGTGAACGCCGTCCGCGTAGAGCGCGATCTGCTTCTGTGCCAAGGTCTTGCCGCGCATCATGCTGGAGAAGAAGATCCCGAGCAGCAGCGCCAAGCCCAAACCGAGGGCGATCCCACCCAGGAGCAGGGCACTGTCGCCGAGCACGGACTTACCTGCCTCGACCACCTTGACCTCCGAGCCCTCACTGGTTCCGAGTGACACCAGGGCATCGTCGGAGAAGGTCTCCGAGCCGGCGTTGAGCGACACCGCCAGTTGGGCATCGTCGAAGTCGCCCTTCGGTGGCGAGAAGGTCACGACGAGTGCCTGCGACAAGGCGTCGGCCTGCGCGGCGAAGATGGTGGACAGGGCGCCCGGGTCGGCCGAGATCATGGTGCCCCCGCTGGCCGAGGACACCTTTTCGAGTGCCGCTCGCTGGGCGGGCTTCTGGTCCAAGGACACGACGTCGACGACGACGGCAGCCTTGCCCGCGGCTGCGACGACCTCGCTGAGGCTGGAGCCCTTGCCCTGGTCCTTGCCGTCACTGAGCAGCAGGATGGAGCGAGCCCCGTCGTCACCGGCCAGGCTGACCGATTCGAGCACCGCGTCGTAGACGCTGGTGCCGTTGGAGAGCGTGATGCTGTCGATACTGGCGGTCACCGCGGCGTGATCCGTCGTGGGCTCCACGACGTCCTTGACCTTGCCGGCGAAGGTCACCATGCCAATGGCAACGTCGGAGGGCGCCGCGGCGATGAAGGCCTTGGCGGCCGCCTTCGCTGCCTCGAACCGGTCGCCCTTCATGCTGTTGCTCGCGTCGATCGCCAAGATGGTGGTCCGTTCGACATCGCCGGACTTGACCGTGGCTGCCTGAGCGTCGACCTTCTTGCCGTTCAGGCTCACCTTGACCGAGTCGAGATCGGGTGCGACTGCGAGTCCGTCGATCGAGAGCAGCACCTTCACCGCCCGGTCGTCGGCCTGCTCGACGTAGTCGATGTTGACACCGGTGTCCGCGCTGCTCGGTGCGGCCAACAGCCCCACCAGCGCGATCGGCGCCAACACCGCGGCCAGTCGGCCGCGCGTACGGAAGAGTTTCATCGTGCCGTTGCCTCATCTCGGGCGAAAAGTGCGGGGTCGACATGGACGCCGTGGTCGGCCAGTTTGTCCAGGAAGCGCGGGCGCAAGCCCATCGACTGGAGCGTGCCGCGAGCCTTGCCGTGCTCGTCGAACCCGGCGGAGTAGTCGAATCGGAAGACGTCCTGCATGGTGACGACGTCACCTTCCATACCGACGATCTCCGTGATGGCCGTCAGTCGGCGGCTGCCGTCCTTGAGGCGGGACTGCTGGATGATCAGGTCGACGGCGCTGGCCACCTGTTCGCGGATCGCGCGGGCCGGCAGATCCATGCCGGCCATCATGACCATGGTCTCCAGACGCGAGAGAGCGTCGCGCGGGGTGTTGGCGTGCAGGGTGGAGATCGAGCCGTCGTGACCGGTGTTCATCGCCTGCAACATGTCCAGCGCGGAGGCGTCACGAATCTCACCGACGACTACGCGGTCCGGACGCATACGCAACGAGTTGCGGACCAGGTCACGAATCGTGATGGCGCCCTTGCCTTCGATGTTGGCCGGGCGGGACTCCAGACGCAGGACGTGATCCTGGCCCAACCGGAGTTCCGCAGCGTCCTCGATGGTGACGATCCGCTCATCGTGAGGGATGAAGGACGACAGCACGTTGAGCGTGGTGGTCTTTCCGGCACCGGTTCCACCCGACACCAAGATGTTCAGCCGGCCGCGAACGCAGGCTTCCAGCAACCGCGCTGAGTTGGGTGTGAGTGAACCGAAGTTGATCAGGTCGTCGACGGTGTACGGGTCGGCGGAGAACTTACGGATGGTCAGCTTCGAGCCGTCGAGAGCCAGCGGCGGGATGATCGCGTTGACACGGCTGCCGTCGGGAAGACGGGCGTCCACCATCGGGGAGGTCTCGTCGACACGGCGTCCGACCTTGGCAACGATCTTGTCGATCGTGCGCCGCAGGTGCGCCTCGTCGGAGAACGTGGCATCGACCTTGACGAGCTTGCCGTCGCGCTCGACGTAGATGTCGTTGGCCGTGTTGACCATGACCTCGGAGAGATCCGGGTCGCGCAGCAGCGGTTCGATCGGGCCGTAGCCCAAGATGTCGTCGGCGATCTCCTGCGTCAGCCGGGCGCGGTCGGCACCGGACATCGGCTGCTCGGTGGTCGAGATGACCGCCTGGAGCGTGTCGCGAACCTTCTGCTCCAGCTCGGACTGAGTGGTCTTCGCGTCGTAGAGCTTGGGTCCGAGTTGGTCGACCAACCGCGCGTGAACGACCCGCTTGATCTCGGCAAACGGGTCCTTCTTCGGGTCAGCCGGGGGCTTCAGGCGCTGCGAGGTCGCGGACGCCTTGGGCGCGACGCGCTCCACCGACTTGTCATCGGAGGCACCTGGCTTCGGCTCCGCAGGCGCGGCGGGCGGCGCCTCGCCCTGCGGAGGCAGGGTGCTCGTCGTGGCACCAACGCCCCCGCGCGCCACCGGCACGCCACCGGCAGCGCCGCCGGCGGACGCCGGGTTCGTCGCTGCCGGGGGACCGGTGTACAACGGGTCTGTGCCACCCTCGAGATTGCGCTGCGCGCGGGCGATGCGGTCGGCGAGGCTCATCTGGACAACACACTCCTGAACAGTCCACGGCGGCGACCGGGAACGGCCACCTTTCCTCCAGTGACCTCGTCGAGCGGCTCGGAGATGGCAGCGAGCCGGCTGGCGAGGCTGTACAGCATCCTGCTCACCTCGTGGCGTGGTTGAGCACGCACGATGGATTCGCCGCGGTTGACCGACGCCAGGACCTCGCGGCTGGACGGGATCGAGGCAGCGATGTCGAGCCCGAGCGTCTGCTTGAACTCGTCCTGCGACAGCCCGACTCGAGAGTCGGCACGGTTGAGCACGAGGCGCCACAGCTTGCGGTCGATGTTGAGCAGCTCGAGGGTGCTGGTCGCGAGCTTGAGGTTCTTCAGCGACGGAATGTCGAGCGTGCCCACCAAGATGATCAGGTCGCTGACGTCCAATGCATTGAGCGAGTAGTCGTCGAACGTGCCCGAGGTGTCGATCAGTACGACGTCGAACTCGCAACGCAGCGTCTGAAGCAATCCGGTCACGTCGTCCGCGACCACCTGGTCGCGCCCGTCCACCCCCAGTGGGGCAGCGATCACGCTGAGTCCCGGGGAGTGCTCGGTCACCAATGAGCGGGCGCCCTCGATGTCGATCGCGCCGCGCAGCGAGGAGAGCTCGCTGAGCGTCCTGGTCGGGAACAGCTGCAGCATGATGGCCACGTCGCCGCTGTGCACGTCGAGGTCGACGATGCAGACCCGCTTGCCGCGGTCCGCGAGGGCGGCACCCAGGTTGGTGGTGAGCGTGGTCTTGCCCACTCCGCCCTTGGTGGAGAAGATCGTGAAGATCTGCCCCGTCGGCAACGGAACGACCGGCCGTGCTTCTGGCACCGCCATCGAGGTCGTGTTGGAGATGGCCTGCGCCAGCGCCTGGGCGCGCTGGACCGCCTGCGGCAGCGTCGTCAGGTCAGCGCCATCGATGACCTCGCGGATCCCTGCCCGCAGAGACTCGGTGAGCACGGCGCTGTCGGAGTGGGCCCGCACCAAGATCATGCTGACGGCGGGCCGGGTGACCCGGTACCGCTCCGCGAGACCCATGGCGTCGGGCATCGTCAGCGACGGGCCGAGAATCACGGCGTACTCGGCCGGGTTCTCCACCAGGTGCGGCTCGAGCTGCTGAGACGAGCCGAGAACGACGCAGCGCGCGCCGAGCGTCGACTGCAGCAGCTCAGCGAGCTCGCCGTCGGGTTCGATGAGGACGGTCACGGTGTGGTTCCCCCTGCCAGTGCTTCCTTGTCGACGTCCGCCAGGCGAACGCCGTCACGGATGTTGGACTTGGACTGATCGGTGAGCAGCGCGAAGGTCAAGTCGGTGTTCCGGTCGGCCCACACCAAGCGCTCGCCCTGGCTCTGGTCCACAGCGAGGGTGAGGATCGTCTTCGGCACCTCTTCGGTGGTCTGGCCGCCGTCCTCGGTCTTGACCGTGCGCGTGGCCACCGTGGTGGCGCCGACACCGACGACCTGCACCCGCGGCAGAATCATGCTCGTGTAGCTCGGGAGGTCGGTGGTGCTGCCGTCGGACTTGAACGCCTTCGGGAACAGCGTCATGTAGACGGCGACGTCGGAACCGGGGGCCACGAAGCCCGCGATCCGCTCGTAGTCGGTGAGCTCGACGCTGATCGCCATCTTGCCCGGCGGAATCGCCAGGCTGTCCTGCTGGCCCGGGTTGCCGAACTTCGGGCTGATGATCTGCTCGCCCGGGAAGACGGTGCCCAACGACACTTTGTCGTCGATGGTCTTGGTCGAGGACAGCGCGCCGTCGACCATGGAGTCGCGAGCCACCTTGGACGTGTTGAACTTGCCTGCGGCCTGCGCGTCGGAGACGGTCTCGCCGGCCTCGATGATGTCGGTGGCGACCAAGACCTCGACGAGCTCTTGGCCCGCGACGGCTCGGTCGTCGATGCCCTTGACGTACATAACGATCATGCCCGTCCCGACCAGCGCGATCATCAGCGCCACGATGAGGAGTACTGCCCTTCTGCCCATGAATCTTGTCCTTGCGTGTTGAGGCGTGATCGCCTGGTTAGTTGGTAAGCCGGAAAACGCGGGTGCCAAAGCCGAGGTAGTCCATGGTTTCGCTGGAAGCCATGCTTGACGGCAACGTGCTCTGAAGCGAAGAAAACAACCTTGAGGGTCTTGATTCCGTTGGAAGCGAACGCCAATCCGTTGTCGGTGTTCACGTCCATGACACTCAGGCTCTTGGTGGAGGCGGCGAGTTCGCCGGTGATGAACGACGGACGGAAGTCGATGATCGAGTAGTTGTGCGATGAGCCGTTGCTTGGCTGCACTTTGAAGACCGGCACCCACCAGAAGCGTGGCGATGAGAACACGTCACCGGACACCAGAGGTGCGCCCGAGTACGAAGCGTTGGACACCTGGGCGATCGTCGTGGCGTTGTTCTTGAAGTAGCAGGTGAGCGTGTCGTCGTTGATCGAGTAGTCCGCGCCCTTGATCTTGGAGTGGTGTAGTTGCTGGATCCGCCATTCGGGGCACACCCGATACGCGTATTCACCCTGGTCAGCACGCCCGAAGTGCTGCCGTTGCCCGCGATCAGACCAGCAGTGGCAGGGTTGCCGGCGAAGCCCGTCTTCGAACCGACGCAGTTGGTCCCGTTGTTGGGCGGGCCGATGGCGCCACCGGTTCCTGGGCTGCAATATCCGCTTCCCGACCCGGGAAAGGTGGTCAGGCTGAAGTCGACGCCTGATGAGGATGTTCCACTCGATCGCCTTCTCCCCGCTGGCGGACGGGTCGATGCTGGGCAGATCGAGCGTGCCGAAGTTGCCGCTGTTGCTGACGCCGGCGCAGGTGAGGAGCGGCGAGCCGACCTGAAGCGACAATGCGTCAGTCGGGGCCGTCCACGACGTCGGGTTGGATGAGTTCTTGGAGACCCGCACCCACCAGACTTCTTGAGTGTCCCGCACAACGGAGGGCAAGTAGTTCAAGGTGATCTTGCCTGTGGAGTTGTTTACGGTGATGGGCGGGTTCGAGCCGCTGACCGGGTATTCGTAGTGCATGCCGGATTCGGTCGAGAAAGCTACATAGGTGACGCCGGTGAATTTGGGGTTACCACCGCTGCCGTTGATCACGAAGGGCGAGATGCTCTGACCGACGGCGATCTGGGTGACCGAGAGCGAGTCGAGCCTGGCGTCGTTGTAGGGCGCGAGCGACTCCGGCAGCGTCGCGACGTAGGGTCCGCCGCTTGGCGGGTCGAGCAGTGTCTGAGATCCGTAGTCGCAGCCCGAGACCGCGATAGGCGGGCATGATGTTGGCCTTCGGGGAGTACACCCCGACCTCGGCGGCAGCGGGCACCAGGATGCCCTTGTCGGTCGTGGAGTTCTTGGGCAGTACGACCCGGGCAAGTCCGTAGTCGACCCGAGCGCTGGGTGCCCACACCTTGACCTTCCACTTGGTGCATTGGATGAAGCCGTCGCCGTCGGTGGGCGAACCGCCGAGGTTCACCGAGATCGGATCGGTCGCTGTGTCGATCCAGTTGTCACGCAAGTAGGCCTCGGCGGTGGCGCGCGCGGCACTGGTGCACGTGTTGGAGCCGTCGAGGTGCGCTGCGGCCGCCAGCGCGGCCATGTCGGCCGCGTTCTGGAGGGAGGCCCGCTTGGCGTAGACCTGGCCCATATCGACAGCAATGGCTCCGACCCCCAGCAGCACAACAGCGAGGCCGGCGACCAGGATCGCGGCAGCTCCGCGCTCGTGGCGCCGCGAAGAGCGAAGCGCTCGCAGGACACGCATCATCAACAACCTTCCGTATCTTCGATGCGCGCGGTCGACGTCTTCACAACCGTCGTGGGGACGGGGACGAAGCTGCCGGCGATGTCATAGGTGGCGAAGGTGACCCGAACTGTCACGGAGTCACCGGGCACGAGCTTGGATCCGGCCTGCTGGAAGGTCTTGGTGACGGTCACCGCGCCGTCGGCGGCGGCACCCACTCGTTGAGTCACCAACGCCGGCTGCCCGGATCCGCAGGGGTCGACGGCGTACGCGCGAGCCCCTTCGCGGGCCGCGTTGGAGGCGGCTTGAAAGGACCAGAAGTACACCGAGAACTGCATGATCGCCAAGAGCAAGAGCAACAAAGGAGTCAGCACGAGTGCGAACTCGACCGCGGACGCGCCACGGTCGGAACGCGAGAAGCGCTTTCGCACACTCGTCATCGACTTCCCTCCCCACAAAGTGCTGGTTTCCCCCACCAAGCAACACGCCCACGCTAATTCGGGGAGGAGGGTCCGCGTGGGGTTTTGCCCGAACTGGTCCTTCCAACGCAGGAAGGGGGACACGATCGGGCCAGCTCGGGTGGCCCGAATGGACCAGTCGGGTCACACCGGCGGTTCAGGCGCGGAAGAGTGACTCGATGTGCTCGCGGAACTCCCGCATCACGACCGTGCGTCGTAGCTTCAGACTGGGCGTGAGGTGCCCGGCTTCCTCGGTCCAGTCGACGGGAAGGACCGCGAACTTGCGAATCGACTCGGCTCGCGAGACCGCCTGATTGGCGTCGTCGATCGCGGTCTGAATCTCCGCGATCAAATCCTGGTCGTCGACGGCATCGGCGACCGAGGTCGACTTGTTGCGTTCGCGCGCCCATTCGACATAGGCCTCGTCGTCGAGGGTGACCAGCGCCGCGATGAAGGGCTGGCCATCACCGACCACCATGCCCTGGGAGACCAGCGGGTGCGAGCGGAGCCGATCCTCCAAGACGGCCGGGGCCACGTTCTTGCCCCCGGCGGTGACCAGGATTTCCTTCTTGCGCCCGGTGATCCGCACGAAACCCTCGTCGTCGACCTCGCCCAGGTCGCCGGTGTGGAACCAGCCGTCGCGGTCGATCACCTCGGCGGTGGCCGGGTCGTTGTTCCAGTAGCCGGCGAAGATCTGTCCTCCTCGGAAGACGAGTTCTCCGTCATCGGCCACCCGAACGGTCACGCCGGGGAGGGGCCGCCCGACCGAGCCGATCGACAAGGCATCAGGCGAATTCACCGTGAGCGCAGCGGTCGATTCGGTCAGTCCGTAGCCCTCGAGCACGGTCAGCCCGATGCCGCGGTAGAAGTGCCCCAGCCGGTCACCCAACGGAGCACCACCCGAGACGGCGTACTCGCAGCGAGCCCCCAGTGCCTTGCGCAGCTTGGCATAGACCAATCGATCGAACGCGGCGTGCTGGACGGCCAACAGCGGCGAGGGTCGTCGCTGGTCGCGGGAGCGAGACCAGGCGATCGCCACCGACGCAGCCCGCTCGAACAGGCGGCCGCGACCGTCGGCGGCCGCTCGCTGTGAGGCCGCGTTGTAGATCTTCTCGAACACGCGGGGAACGGCCAGCACGAACGTGGGCTGGAAGGCCTGCAGATCGGCCGTCAGCGTCTTGATCTGAGAGCTGTGACCCAACCGGGTGCGCGAACGAATCGCGGCCACCTGGATCACCCGGGCGAAGACGTGGGCGAGCGGAAGGAACAACAAGGTGGCGCGTGCGTCGTTCTCGAACAGCTCGTGCAGTTCCTCGAGAGCGGTGGTGACCTCGCACATCAGGTTCCCGTGGGTGATCATGCAGCCCTTGGGGCGCCCGGTGGTCCCCGAGGTGTAGATCAGCGTGGCGAGGTCGAGCGGCGTCGCGGTGACTCGCCGCTCTTCGAGCGTGGCGTCGTCGATGTCCGCGCCCAGACTGGTGAGCACCGACACGGCGTTGTCGTCGATCGACCAGACGTGGTCGAGTTCGGGCAGGGTGGGCCGTTCGGCAACGATCTTGGCCAGATGGTCGGGTCGTTCGGCCAGGACTGCGCGCACGCCGGAGTCCCTCAGGATCCAGCCGACCTGCTCGGCCGAGGAACTCTCGTAGACGGGAACCGTGACGCCACCGGCGAACCAGATCGCATAGTCGAGCAGTGTCCACTCATAGCGGGTCGCCGACAGGAGAGCCACCCGGTCGCCGGACTCGATGCCGACAGCGATCAGCCCCTTGGCCACCGCGCGCACCTCGGCCAGGAATTCGGCGGCGCTCACCGGCGCCCAGTCGGCGTCTCGGCCTCGTGACAGGACCTCGGCCGTGGGGTGGTCTGCTGCGTTGCGAACGACGTCATCGGTGAGATTGCCCGTCATCGGCGGGTCGCTGTTGAGCGGGCTGGCGAACTCGCGCACGGGGCCTCCGAATCGTCGTGTGGTGAGCGGGCAAGAGCACGTTACCGCTGTCGGCGGCAGGCGCTGGATCGGGTACGCTCGCCGGTCACGAAAGCCTTTCGCCGGCCCGTTCCCCGAGGCCCGGCCAGATTTCACGAGAGCAGCGACCATGGCCGAGCAGACCACCTCGTCGATCGTCATTGACGCCCCCGCAGACCGCGTGATGTCGGTGATCGCGGACTTCGAGAGCTACCCCGCGTGGGCGAAGGGCGTGCGCAGCGCCGAGGTCGTCGCCGTCGGGCCCGACGACCGGGCCGAGCAGGTGGCCTTCGTGCTCGATGTCCCGCCCATCAAGGACTCCTACACCCTGGAATACGACTGGGAGGGCGAGCACGCGGTCCGGTGGAAGCTCGTGCAGGCCACCATGCTGCGAGCCCTCGACGGGGCCTACGAGCTCACCGATCTGGATGGTCGATCCACCGAAGTGCAGTATCAGTTGGCGCTGGACCTTTCGATTCCCTTGATCGGCATGCTGAAGCGCAAGGGCGAGAAGATGCTCATCGACACCGCCTTGAAGGGGTTGAAGACCCGCGTCGAGTCTCTGCCGTGACGTTGTCAGTTGCCGACCGGCCCACCCGCGTCCTGCTCTTCACCGGCAAGGGCGGGGTCGGCAAGACGACGCTTGCTGCGGGGACCGCCGTGCTGCTCGCTCGCAGTGGCCAGCGCACCTTGGTGGTGTCGACGGATGCCGCGCACTCGCTGGGTGATGCCTTCGGGGTGTCCGCTGCGTGGCGACACCGTCGCGGTAGAGGAGCGCCTCTGGGTGCATCAGGTCGATGCCCAGCGCAGGTTCGTCGAATCCTGGTCGGAGATCCAGGGATATCTGCGGTCGGTCCTCGATGCGGCGGGGGTCGACCCGATCGCGGCGGAGGAATTGACCGTGATCCCAGGCGCCGAAGAAGTGCTCGCCCTCCTTGAACTCGAACGCGTGGCCACCAGCGGTGACTACGACGTCGTGGTGGTCGATTGCGCGCCGACCGCGGAAACCCTGCGCCTGCTCGCCTTGCCCGAGGCGTTGTCGTGGTACATGCAGCGCATCTGGCCGGTGGAGCGGCGGGTGGTCAAGGCGTTGCGCCCGGTGTTGGCCCGAGGCGCCGGCGTCCCGATGCCCCGAGACGACGTGTTCGATGCGGTGGAGCGGCTGCATGCCGATCTCGGCCGGGTGCATGCGCTGTTGACGAGTGCGCTGAGCACCGTCCGACTCGTTCTCACCCCGGAGGCGGTCGTGATGGCCGAGGCGCGCCGCGCGCTGACGACGCTGTCACTTGTTCGGATATCGCGTGGATGGGGTGGTCGCCAATCGAGTGTTTCCGGCCGGCGGGGACGACCCGTGGCTCCAGGGCTGGGTGGCCGCCCAGAATCGATTGCTGGACCAGGTGTCCGATTCCTTCGCCGACCTTCCGGTGTGGGTGTCCGCCTATGCCGAGCACGAACCTGTCGGTGCGGATCAGTTGGCCGACGTCGCGGCCGCGGCGTATGCCGGGGCCGACCCGCTTCCCGTGGGGGTGCCGCCCAGTCCCGTGGGGTTCCGGCGCACCCGCTCGGGTGCGGTCCTCAGTATGTCCCTGCCGCACGCCGAGCGGGCCGAGGTGGACCTGGACCGTGTCGGCGATGACCTGGTCGTGACCGTCGGGCCGTATCGTCGGGTGCTGACCTTGCCCAGCGGGCTCACCCGCTTCGACGTCACCGGCGCTCGGGTCGGGTCGGGGCAGCTTCAGGTGACCTTCGAGGAGACGACAGCGTGAGCCATCGCACCGACGACGCGCCCGAGCCCGAGGTCGGCAGTCTGGCTGAGGAGACGGCCCGGCTGCTCGACGCCCTGGAGGGCTGGACTCGCCGGCGAGATCCGCATGATCCAGAGCCCGCCGAGGAGCCGGAACACGCCCACGACGCGCAGGGAGGGCCGTCCGGTGATTGTCGGCTGTGTCCGCTGTGTCAGGGGGCGCGACTGATGCGCTCGGTCACCCCCGAGGTGCGCGACCACCTCCACACTGCGGTGGGGTCGCTGATCCAGGCCGCATCGGCGATGGTGGCGGCACATTCGGCCGACAACCAGTCCTCGGGGCCTCGCGTTCAGCACATCGATCTCGATGCCGATTTCGACGACGACGACCACCCCCCGCCGAGTGGCACGCAGGATGCGTCGTGACAGGTGCAGCACCGGCCGGTCCGGTCGTCATCGGAGTCGATGTCGGCGGCACCAAGGTGCTGGCCGGGGTGGTGGCCCAGGACGGAACGATCCAACGGACAGCGAGGGGCGCGACGCCGGGCCGTCGAGTGTCGCCGGCGATGCTCGAACAAGCGGTGGTCGAGACGGTGCTCGAGGCTGCCGGCGGCCAACCGCTCGCAGCCGTGGGCATCGCGGCGGCGGGGTTCGTCGACCGGGCGCAAGAGCGAGTGGTCTTCGCCCCGCACCTGCCCTGGCAGGGCGAGCCGGTCCGGGAGTTGCTGAGCCAACGCCTGCAGGCGCCCGTGGCCCTGGACAACGACGCCAACTGCGCAGCGCTTGCCGAGTGGACGCATGGCGCGGGACAGGGTGCCGCCACGGTGGTGCTGATCACTCTGGGCACCGGGATCGGTGGGGGCATTGTCATCAACGGCCGCTTGTACCGCGGTCGCAACGGCATGGCGGGCGAGTTCGGCCACATGCGAGTGGTCCCCGACGGCCGCGAGTGTGAGTGCGGGCGCTCCGGATGCTGGGAGCAGTACAGCAGCGGTAACGCCCTGGTGCGGCATGTGCGCGAGCGGCTCCGGACCCAGCCGACGGGGCTGGTCGACCTCGTCGCCGGCAACGCCGACGCCGTCACCGGCCCGATGATCACCCGCGCAGCGGCGGAAGGCGACCCTTTGGCGCTGGAGGCCTTCCACTCGGTCGGTGATTGGCTGGGCGTGGGCGCGGCGAACCTGGTCGCAGCCATCGATCCGCATCGGCTGATCGTCGGCGGTGGGGTGGCCGATGCCGGCGATCTGCTGCTGGAGCCCGCGCGACTTGCTCTGGAACGGACTCTCGTCGGGGCCGAGCACCGCTTGGTGCCGCGGCTCATTCCGGCGGCGCTTGGACCTGAGGCTGGACTGGTGGGCGCGTCGTTGCTAGCGCGCGCGCAGGTGGCCGATCACAACCGCGCGCCGTCGTCGTAGGGATCCTCGCGTTCACGGGGCATGGTGGCCACCAGGTAGCCGAATCCGCCGATGAACCACGCCACCACCAGGGCCGCCATCCACGAGGGCAGCGAGATCGAGAAGGCCGCCACCAACAAGATCACGACGGGGGCACCCAGGACTCCCGCCCAGCTCACCATCCGAGCCGGCGGTCCGACCACCACGGGTGGCGGAGGGGGTGGGACGAAGGTGTCCTCCACGACCGGCTCGCTCACGGGTTGGCGCAGATGCGAGTCGTCGAACAGCGCGTCGAGACGAGCCTGGGCCGTGCGCTCGTCGTCCGCGCTCAACTCCGCCCGATCACCGAAGTTGTCGACGATCGCCTTCCAGGCCTCGTCGTCGTCGCGGATACCCACGACCTCACCGTACCCAGTCTGCTGAACTGAGTAGCCGGACTCTGGGCCGGGACCCGGTGGGGCACTAGGCTGACCAGCAATCGGCCGACCGCTCTGCGGCCCACCTTCGGAAGGGCATCGGGTGTTCTACTGGTTCCTCAAATGGATCGCGCTCGGGCCGCTGCTCCGGATGGTGTTCCGGCCCCGCGTCACCGGTGAGGAGAACGTCCCGGAGACCGGTCCGGCCATCCTGGCGAGCAACCACCTCTCCTACTCGGACTGGTTGTTCATGCCGTTGACCCTCAACCGGCGGGTGACCTTCGTCGCCAAGGCCGAGTACTTCACCTCCCCGGGACTGAAGGGCTGGATCAAGCGGGTGTTCTTCCGCAGCGCCGGACAGGTGCCGATCGACCGCTCCGGGGCCAACGCCGCTGAAGGCGCGCTCACGTCAGCGCAGTCAGTGCTCGACGCCGGTGAGCTCTTCGGCATCTATCCCGAGGGCACCCGGTCCCACGACGGACGGCTCTACCGCGGCCGGACCGGTGTGGCTCGGCTCGCGTTGGAGAGCGGTGTCCCGGTGATCCCCGTGGCGGTGGTGGGCACCGACGTCGTTGCACCGCCAGGAAAACGTTTCGGCACCGTCACCAGCCCGTTGGTGCGATTCGGCACTCCGCTCGACTTCTCTCGTTACGAAGGGATGGCGAACGACCGCTACATCCTCCGCTCGATCACCGACGAGATCATGTACGCCATCATGAAACTCTCGGGCCAGGAGTACGTGGACCTCTACGCGCCGACGGCCAAGGAGCAGGCGACGCAGCGGAAGAGGGTCTCCTGAACGCCGGCGTCTCCGCCGCGTCCGCGCCGTTGGGGCCGCGGTGGTGGACCCTGGGGCCGGCCCAGCATGTTGAGGACCGGCTGTTCAAGGCGCTCGCTGTGCTGCGGGCGGTCGTCACCGTCAACATGGTCGGTCTCAATCTCTGGCGCGCGGAGAACTTCGTTCACCCCACAGCGGCGATCGTCGCCGTGCTCGGTCTGGTCGGCTGGAGCGTCGTGGTGACCTGGGCCTACGCCTCCCGCGACCGGCGTCGGCCGGCGTGGTTCGTCGCCGATCTGCTGATCGCTCTCGCCGGGTTGGCGGTGACGATCTATCTGAAGGGTCCCGACTTCAACGCGAGCCTGCCCGGCTATTGGGCGATGACCCCGATCATGGCGTGGGCCGTGCACTGGCGCTGGCAGGGCGGACTCTTCGCGGCCACCTGGGTGGCCAGCGTCGACCTCGCCATCCGCAGCGACATCGACCAGACCAACTACGGCAACGCGTTCTTGCTGCTGATCGCCGGCCCGATCGTCGGCTATATGTGTGCCGAACTCCAACGCTCGGCCGTCGAGCGAGATGCGGCCGAGCGGACCGCAGCGGTCGCTGCCGAGCGGGCCCGGCTGGCGAGGGCGGTGCACGACGGCGTGCTGCAGGTGCTTGCCCTCGTGCAGCGCAAGGGCGCCGAACTGGGCGGGGAGTTCGCCGAGCTCGGGCGAATGGCCGGCGATCAGGAGTCGGCGCTCAGGACGTTGATCCGGCAACAGGATCTCGTGGGCCCCGAAGGGGTCGGCGACGAGCGGGACACCGACCTCGCGGTCGCTCTCGAGGCGCTTGCCTCCGCAGGGGGGCCGCCCATCGAGGTGGTCACACCGGGTGCTCCGGTCTGGTGCCGGCCACAGGTGGCCGAGGAGATCGTGGCCGCCGTGACCGAATGCGTCGCCAACGTGGTGCGCCATGTCGGCCAGGACGCCCCGTCCTGGGTCTTGCTGGAGGAGTTGGAGGATCGAGTGGTGGTGACGGTTCGCGACGAAGGCGGGGGGATCCCCGACGGCAGGCTGGCGGCGGCCGCCGCGGAGGGCCGCCTCGGGGTGGCGGGATCGATCGTCGACCGGATCCGCGATCTCGGCGGTGAGACCGCCCTCA
The DNA here is from genome assembly GCA_963781605.1 of uncultured Actinomycetota bacterium. Taxonomy (GTDB): domain Bacteria; phylum Actinomycetota; class Actinomycetes; order Propionibacteriales; family Nocardioidaceae; genus Nocardioides. The sequence goes on along the minus strand of CAWAGO010000005.1, from coordinate 75,251 downwards.
GTACGGGAACCTTCGGGACCGAGTGGGAATTGTCGGTGCCGACCCGCAAGACTGAGTCGTGATCACGTCCGAGACACCGGCCGACTGGTGGAAGTCAGCCGTGGTCTACCAGATCTACCCGCGTTCGTTTGCCGACGCCGATGGCGACGGGCTCGGCGATCTGGCCGGGATCACGAGTCGGCTGGACTACTTGGAGCGGCTCGGCATCGACGTCATCTGGCTCTCGCCGGTCTACCGCTCACCGATGGACGACAACGGCTACGACATCAGCGACTATGAGGATGTCGACCCGATCTTCGGCACGCTGGATGATGTGGACCAGCTGATCGCCGGCGCCCACGACCGAGGAATCCGGATCGTGATGGACCTCGTGGTCAACCACACCTCTGATGAGCACTCGTGGTTCGGCGAGGCACGCAACGGTCGCGAGAGTCCACGTCGCGACTGGTACATCTGGCGCGACCCGCGGCCGGGCTGCCGCGGAGGGACTCCCGGCGCCGAGCCGACCAACTGGGGGTCGGCGTTCTCCGGTCCGGCGTGGACCTGGGACGAGCGCACGGAGCAGTACTACCTGCACCTGTTCGGTGCGAAGCAGCCCGACCTGAACTGGGAGAACCCCGAGGTCCGGCGCGCGGTGCACGGCATGATGAACCGCTGGCTCGATCGGGGGGTCGACGGCTTCCGGATGGACGTCATCAACCTGATCTCCAAGGTGGGCTATGTCGACGCACCGGTGCCGCCGGGAGCGACCTACGGAACCGCCTTCACGCTGGTGGCGTGCGGCCCCAGGCTGCTGGAGTTCCTGCAGGAGATGCACGCAGCCGTGTTCGCCGGGCGACCGAACGGGTTGTTGTCGGTGGGAGAGATGCCGGGAGTGACCGTCGAGCTGGCTCGCGACTACACCGATCAGGCCAACCGGGCCCTCGACATGGTGTTCCAGTTCGAACACGTCGAGCTGGACTCGGGCCCCGGCGGCAAGTGGGACCTCCAACCGCTGCGGCTCAGCGACGTGAAGGCGTCACTCGGGCGCTGGCAGGAAGGGCTGGCCGAACACGGCTGGAACAGCCTGTACTGGGACAACCACGATCAGCCGCGGGCCGTCTCCAGATTCGGCAACGACGACCCTCTCCATCGGGAGCGTTCCGCGACCGCCCTGGCGACGGTGCTGCATCTGCATCGCGGCACGCCCTACGTCTATCAGGGCGAAGAGCTGGGTATGACGAACGCGCCGTTCGGCGGTATCGAGGCGTTTCGCGACCTGGAGTCGGTCAACCACTTCTCTGCGGCGACCGCGCAGGGCCAAGATCCCGACGCCGTTCTTGCCGTTCTCAGGCGCAAGAGCCGCGACAATGCGCGCACCCCGATGCAATGGGACGCGTCGCCGGCCGCGGGCTTCACCACGGGCGACCCCTGGATCGGAGTCAATCCGAACTACGTGGAGATCAACGCCGCCGCCCAGATCGACGACCCCACGTCGGTGTGGTCGCACCATCGCGATCTGATCGCTCTGCGCCACGACGAACCCACGGTCGCGCACGGCGACTTCACGATGCTGCTACCCGAGGACGAGCGGGTCTACGCCTTCACCCGACGGCACCAGGAGACGGAGCTGCTGGTCGTCGCGAACCTCTCCGATGACGACGCGGTGCCGGCCCCGGTGCCACAGGAGAGCGAGTGGCTTCGGTCAGAACTGCTCTCGGTCAACGGGCCGGCCCCGGCCGAGAACGGACCCCTGGTGCTCGCCCCCTGGGAGGCCCGGATCTACCGCCGCCCCCGCTGAGACGTCACCTATTGCGCCCGACACGTCACATCCTGCGGCCGACCCGTCACCTACTGCGGCCGACCCGTCACGTCCTGCGGCCGACCCGTCACACAGCGCGGCGGGACAGGTTCGGCATTACTCGCCCCAACCCATCGGGTACACCTCGAAGGCCGTCGCCAGCGATGTACCGAACCGCTGACCGGTCTGGCGGGCGAAACCTTCGAGGAACTCCTCGGGGTCCCACCCCTCCCAGCCGAGTCCGTCGATGTAGGCCGCGTGGGCGGCGAGCGACCTGACTCCGGCGTCGAAGCTGTCTGCTGATGTCGACGGCGTGCTGTGCTTCAGGCGACCCGGCGACCCACACCGCCTTCACACCGCCCCACGGCTCCACCCCGTCGGTGAGCTGTTCGGGAAAGACCCATCGGTTGCCGGCGTCGCGCACCGCGTCGAGAGTGGCCTTGCCGGTGGCGATGTGGTCGGCCTGGTTGAGGTTGCGGCCGCCGAAGGTGGGGTGGAAGTTGTTGGTGATGACGATTTCTGGCCGGTGTCGCCGCACGACCTCAGCGAGAGTGCGGCGCAATGGCACGCCGTACTCCAAGATGCCGTCGGGGAGCCGCAGGAAGTCGCAGATCTCGACGCCGACCTCGTGGCAGGCGGCGATCTGCTCGGCCTCGCGGGCGGGGCCGGCAAGATCAGGGTGCATGCCGTCGATGCCGGCCTCGCCCGAGGTGACCATGCAATAGACGACCTTCTTGCCTTGGCCGGTCCAGTGGGCGACCGCTGCGGCGGCGCCGAATTCCATGTCGTCGGGGTGGGCCACGATGGCGAGTGCTGTCTGCCAGTCCTCGGGCAGTGCCTCCAACTGTTCTTCGCTCATGAGCCGAGCATGCCAGAGGCCGGGTGCGGTTGACTGGTCCTCATGGCGCACAATCTCTCGGGCAGCCCGGCTGCAACTCGTTGGTTCGATCGATGGCCCGCTCAGCAGACCTCTCAGACGGCCTACTGGGGAAGCGAGGCGTTCTCGGCCGAACTGCGGGCCTGGGTGGCGGATCAGGTCGGGGCCGTGCACACCATGCGGATGGCGCGGCTGCGCCCCTGGTCGACGGTATGGCGGGTAGAGACCGACGACGGCAGCTTCTTCGCCAAGCAGAACTGTCCGACCCAGGCCACCGAGACTGCCGTGATCGAGGTGGCCGCCGCCGTGTCTCCCTGCCGAGTCGTCCCGTTGGCGGCCGTCGACCTCGACCGCGGTCTGGTGCTGACCGAGGAGTGCGGCGAGGAACTGGTCGATCCGTCGGAGGACGCCTGGGCCGCCGTGGTTCGCGAGGGTGCGCTGCTCCAGCGAGAGCTGGCACCCGTCGCGGACCGGTTGGTCAGCTCCGGGGTGCGCCTCATGGCCGAGGGCGAGGCGGGGGACTACTTCGCCGCTCGAGTGGAGCAGGTCGCGGCGCGGCATCCGGACGATCCACTCCATCTGGCGCCTCCCGAAGCGAGGCTCCTGACCGGCCTGGTGGACGTGGTACGCCGGCGCGCGGACCAGGTGGCCGCCCTCGGCCTGCCGACGACTCTCAACCACAACGACCTGCACACCCGCAACGTGCGCCGCGACGGCGAGCGATTGCGCTACTTCGACTTCGGCGACGCCGTGGTGTCGGGGCCACTTCAAGCACTGCTGGTGCCCCTCAACATCGCGGCGGTGCAGTGGTCGGCGACACCCGACGACCCGCGCCTGAAGACGTGTGGCCGATGCGGCGCTCGAGGTGTGGAGCGACTTGGCGCCGATCGACTGCGCTTCGGGCTGCGCTGCCCGCCGCGCTGACGTTGGGCCGCCTCGCGCGGGCCGAGTCGTGGGTCCGGGTGGCCGCGTCGCTATCACCGGAGGAGGCGGCGGAACACGGCGGAGCCGTGCCGGGATGGCTGGCAACGGTCGGCGGCACGGAGTTGGTCACCTTCGACGACCCGGTCGGCCCGCTGGCTGCCACCCGCTAGGCTCGCGCAGGTCCGCCAACAGCGGCCCGGGGCGGTAGCTCAGTCGGTCAGAGCAGAGGACTCATAATCCTTGGGTCGTGGGTTCGAGCCCCACCCGCCCCACCGGTATCGCTGACGCTGCTTCGCCTGATGGGTGACGGCTACTCGGTTGATTGGTGACACTCCCACATGAGGGAGTTGAGCGCGACTAAGCAGCGGTATCAGGCCGAGCTCGCTGTGATCAGCGGCGGTGAGACGGTCTCGAGCGTGGCAGCCAGGTTCGGCGGTGGCCAAGCGTCTGCAATGCCATGGTGGCAGGACCGGCCCCTGGTCCGAGAGGGGCTGAGATCTGCACCCGTTCAGCGCGAGCGCCAGGCCAGCACCGCCGTGGCCGCCGTGAAGGGCGTCCACAACGCCCGCTCGACCGGCGAGCGAGATGCGCCGTTGGCGAGCACGCCGAGGCCCATGAAGACGCTCAACGCTGTGAAGCCTCGCGCCCGGGCTCGGTGTGAGCCGCTGCCGCGCAGAATGAGGATCGCCCCGCCGCCGTAGGTCAGCGCAGCAAGCCCGCTGATCAAGCGCAAGTGATGAGGCAAGGTGCCACCGTGAGCTCCCCCGTACGCGGCCCGGCCCCACGGGGCGCCTGCCGCCAGCGCGACTTGAAAGACGCCGAGACTGACGAGCATGGCGGCTGTCGCCTGCTCGGAACGGTTGGCGGTCACATCGAGGATGTTAGGACATATCGCCGGCCCCTGACCGGGATCGCGAGGGCCATGAGCTGGATCTGAGCGAGTCAGTCAGGGATCGCCATACCGTGAGGCCGACGATCGGCGGCGATCACGTCTATGGGCGGCGTGACGCCGTAGGGGGTTGGGTTCGGGACGAGGAGGGCTGCCGGAACTGAGTCGCCAAGGGGCTCGCCGACGAGGGCGGGAGTCTCAGGCTGAACTGAGGCGGCTGTCAACGTGTCACTTCTTCGGCGGCTGACCGGAGTCCTCGGAGTTCGATGGTGGAGACGTTCTCGTGGGCCAGTCGCCGGATCATGAGCAATGCCGGCTCGAGTAGCAGCGTACCGATCACCGCCGTCTCTGTGGCCTTCTCGGGCCCGCTGCCGACCAGCCCACGCACCTCATGCCCGGCCACTGGTGCCATCGCCGCTGCGTAGAGGTCAAGCAGCGCCTCGGTGATCGGGAAGTCGAGCGACTCAAGGCGGTCCAGGACCCGGGCCAGCGCGTGCTTGTGGGGACTGTCCACGCCGATCTGCCAGTCCTGTCGGCGCAGCAGCTCCTCCACCCGGGTAAGTGACCGGGTCGATGGCGGCGTCGCGTCCTCGGGCGTCGAGAGCAGCAGGTGCGCGCTGCCCACGACGTCATGAAGTGGGCGGGTCGTGTCGTCCACCGCATTCAGGATGCCGCGCACGGCATCGAGCCGGAGCCCGGCCACCTCCGCCAGGGCCCGGATCAAACGCAGTCGATGCAGATGGGTCTCGTCGTAGGAGGCCCTGGTCGCGCTGGTTGCCTCGCCGGGATGAAGCAGACCCTCGCGCAGGTAGAACTTCACCGTCGCCACGGGCAGGGAGCTGCGCTCGGCCAGTTCGGAGATCCACATGTCAACCATCTTGACATTGGATAGTGAAACTAGCCAATATTGGTGAGTGAGACTATCCAAGAGGCTGAGGAGCGCGATATGGAACTGGTCCTGAGCGATGAGTCGCGCGTGTTGGCTGGCATCTTGTTGATCGCGCTGGTGACGGTGGAGACCGGCGGGCTCTACCTGCTGAGCATCGTGCGTGGCGAACAGAAAGCGACTCCGTTCCAGTTGGCATTCGCCAGGGCCGGGCACGCCCACGCCGGCGTGTTGTTGTTGCTGGCGCTGCTGTGCCAAGTGTTCGCCGACGCCACCGACCAGACCGGTGCGCTTGACTGGCTGTCGCGATCCGGCGTGGCGGTCTCGGCCCTGCTCATGCCCGCTGGCTTCTTCCTCTCCTCCATGGGTGCCGGGCGTGAGAAGCCCAACCGCCTGATCGTGCTGGTCTACGCCGGCGCCGGCCTGCTGGCGATCAGCCTGCTCAGCCTTGGGATAGGGCTGCTCACGACAGGCTGAGTCAGCCAAGCCCGGGCTCCCGTCTCAGGCGGCGCTGCAGAACGTGGCCTGTGTCGCAGTGCGGGCCTCGACCCGGGCGCTGTGGAACCCCGCCACCAGGGAGCGGACCCCGAATGCGAACCAGATGGCGTTCAGGCAGGCCGGCGGAAGGGCGCCCTCGACCGCACAGGAGACGCCCAGCAACGCCGCCCCGACCACGTTCAGCAGCTGGAAGGGGACCGAGTCGGGAGCAAGCCGACGCAGCGAAACCATGATGTAGCCGACCGCCACCACCAGGCCGCCCAGCCAGCCCATCAAACCGACCAACACCAACACCTGCACTCCTCGGGATCCGCGCGCCGCCCCACCGGCGGCGCCTCTCCATCGTCCGTCACCGCCATCGTTCACGTCCAGTGAAAGAAACTGCATCATTCGTGCACAATGACTGCATGGAAGATCTGGGATTGCACCGGCTCCGGATCCTGCGAGAGGTGGCGGAGCACGGTGGTGTCACGGCCGCCGGGCAGGCCATGCACTACTCACCCTCGGGAATCTCGCAGCAGCTCAGCGCCCTCGAGCGCGACATCGGCGCGAGCGTCCTCGATCGTCGCGGCCGCGGGGTCCGTCTGACGCACGTCGGACGGGTCCTTCTCCAGCATGCCGAGATCGTCCTTGCCGCCGAACGAGAAGCGCGGGCCGCGGTCGAGCACGCCCGCGACTCCCTTGCCGTCGAGCTGAAAATCGGCGTGTTCTGCACCGCCGCTGCCGCCTTGCTCCCGTTGATCATCAAGGACCTCGCCAAGCGGCACCCCGAGGTTCGACTGAGCGCCCGTGAGACCGATCCCGACGCCGCAGCACTGGAGTTGCGCCACGGCCACCTCGACCTCGCCTTCCTGCTCGACTACCCGGACGCGTCGGAGCCCTGGCTCGCGGGCATCACGGTGACCACAATCGGTACGGACGAGGTCTACCTCGCCGCACCCACGCGATGGTTTGAGCACCGGCCCGGTCGACCTGGCCGACCTCTCCGAGCACGACTGGGTGCTCTCGGGCACCAGGAACTACTACGGGCGGGCGATGCGAAGCGCCTGTCAACAAGCCGGTTTCGAGCCCCGGGTGGCCCACGAGGTCGACGAGCAGCCCACCGCCCTGGCCATCGTCGCCGCCGGCCTGGGCATCACCCTGATGTCCGATCTGGGCCGCCCCTTCCTGCCCGCGGCCGGAGTCGACGTCCTGGAGCTCACCCAGAACGTGCGACGACAGCTCCTGGTCGCCTATGACCACGCCACTCACAGCAGACCCGCCATCTCGGCGTTCCTGCGCAGCGCTCGACGCATGGCGAGCACGGCAGGACTGACCCATCCGCGGCCGGCCCCACCGCGATAGCCGGTAATCAACCCGACGACCCGATGTCCTGGAAACGAGGGGCTCCCGACCGGTCCTACACGAGCGCGCACCGGGTTTCTTTCATCCGCGGGCGCAGGATGGGGAAGTAGCTCTCGCCCGGCAGTGAGGTCATCTCTAACCGCCTGCCGCAGTCGTGGAGTCGTCGCATCAACGCAACGATGAACTGCACGGCCTCGACCCAGGCCATGTGGTAGCCGAGACAGAAGTGACGGCCGCCGCCGAAGACGCTTGTCTCAATCGGCGTGAGCCCATGCCGCTCGCCCAGCCAGCGCTCTGGGTTGAAGCGTTCTGGCTCCTGGTACAACTTGGCATCCCGGCAGAAGAGCCAGATCGGGATGCCGACGACCGTGCCTCGGGGGAGCGAATACCCCGCGATCACCGAGGCTTCGGTGAGCCGGCGGCTGGTGATCGCCGACGGCGGGTGGAGACGCAAGCACTCGCGGAACAGCGCCTCCGTGTAGGGGAAGTCGCTCATCTGCTGAGGCGTCTGAGGCAGGCCGGTGGTTGCCATGGCTTCGAGCATCAGTCGGTCGTGCACCTCAGGGCGGGTCGCGGCATAGCTCGCCATCCACGCCATAACGGAGGCAGTCGTCTCGTGGCCGGTAAAGGCCAGCAGGCGAAGGTTGTCCAAGAGCTCCTGGTCACTCAGCGAGCGTGCCTCGTCGTCCTGGCCCCGGACCAACTCGGCGACGAGACCTGTCATCTCGGGATCCCGGCGCGCTTTCTCGACGTAGCCGAGCAGGCGCTCGTCGACCCAGCCGCGAGCCTTGACGGCCGCACGGTAGGGAAACCCGGGTATCGACCACTTCGGCAAGGGCATGGAGACGGAGTTGAGCATGGCTCGGTACTGCTGCGCCCAGAGCTTCAATTCTTCCGGTGGGGCGCCCATGATGCGAAAGATGATGTCCAGCGCCAGCTCGCGGGTGTGCTCGAGGAGCACCACTTCGGATTGTCGAACGATACGCTCCGCACGGTCTTCCACCACCTCGCTGATCACGGCGCTGACGCCGCTCATCGTCAGGCCCCGGGGCGTGAAGGGGTGGCTCGCCGCCTTTCGTCGATGTCGATGCTGGACTCCGTCAGAGCTGATGATCGCCGTCCGCCCGGTGATGATCTCGCCCATCTCGACAAAGTGCGCCGAACTGGTCGCTTGGTCATTGAATAACTCGAATGACTCAGGCTCGGACCAGAGATAGATGTCATAACTCCCCGGAACGTGCAGGCGCTGGATCAGATCACCGCTGTCTCTGAGTGAACACATGACCCCGGGAAGGTCTCGGAGCAGTGGAATCGCGTGGCCGAGAAGAGGCATGTGGCCAGGGGCATTCTTGATCTCACTGATGGGCAGAGGGTCTTTGGCGGTTGTGTCCACTCAGCTCTCCAAGAATGTGTAGGAGGACGCCTGGACCCGACTCAATAGGTCGAGAACGTCGAGGGTCCAGGGCGTGCCTTAGTGCCGCGAGAATTGCTCACGCGATCGCACCCGGCTAGTGCCCGGGTGCGATCTTGTACGACCCGACGACCAGCGCCGCAGCCGCTGCGCTCAGCCCAGGTGCGCCTTGAGCGCATCCCAGTCAACGGGAGCTGAGGCTTCGATGTCCGCCCCTTCCGCTATACGCATGGTCCGCACGTTCTCGACGGTGCCAGTCGCGGCTTGCTGCAGTTGACTGTGCGCGCCGAACGCGTGGGCGTTGTCATTCTCGACGACGCTGGCGACGTGCCAATCGCCATCCGCCACGTACCAAAATTCCCTGAGGGTGCCGAGGCCGTTCTCTTCAAGAATTCTCGCGACTTCGTCGCGTCGGGCATTGAATCCATGTTCAAGAAGGGCTTGTGCGCCCTTCGGGGTGAACTTCACCAGTTGCATGTAAAGGGCCATTATTTCCGCCGTTCTGCCGGTGATGCTGAACTTTCGACAGTATTCCTCTGTGAAGCGTCGCGTCAAGGATCGCCCTGCCTTGTAGAAGTATGCAGTTAATTGGACGGTTGGCCTTCGGCTGGATGCCCTCGGCGGCCTTCGCCTACACGCAGGAGTGGGTGCGCGTTCCAACTCGTCGCCCGCCATCGTCGTCGAGCGTGAACCAAGGCGTCAGCCAGTCGTATTACGGTACGAGAGCTGGTCGTCAGCCAATGAGTCAGCCGCGAGCTTCGGACAGCTCGATCAGATGCCCGTCGGGATCGCGCAGGAAGCAGCGGATCTCTCCGCCCCAGTCGTGGGGCGGAGTGAGGAACTGGGCGCCCCGACCGGTGAGCGACGTCGTAGGCACTCCGGCAGTCGCCCACCCGCAGTGTGATCGACGCGCACACGATGTCCGGATCGGTGGGCGGCGCAAACGTGATGCTCGGCTTGTCTGCCGTCGGTTCACCACCAGTGACGAGCAGCAGCCACACACCGGCGAAGCGAAGCACCACGCTGGTTCCGCCGTACTCGCGATGGAGTTCGGCACCCAGCACCCCGGTCCAGAACTCCCGGGAGCGTGCCACGTCGCTCACGACCAGGATTTGTGTCAGGACCACGCCGGGGTCCGGGAACAGCGACGCTTCACGGTTTGCTGGATCGGTCACGGCGAAGCTCCTTCGAAGCGAGGCCAGATGTCGAGTTGTTTCGGACGCCTCCATCATGCGCCGACAGGATGCTGAATTGTTCGGGGGAGGGATCAGTGGGAGCCTGCGCTGCGACTCCTTCAATAGCCGACTCCTTGCTCGCGCGGGCAGCCGAGCTCCCGACGGGATCCGGTTCGAGACCTTCGATCAGCTCGGCGAACTCCCGCACTTCTCGCAAGACCTCGAGAACAAGACACCCTCCATGGTGACGGCCCTGGGGGCGGCGATCGAGTCAGCTGATGTGCTTCTGGTCGCGTTACTCGCGGCTCTGGTGCGACACGCGGACTTCCCCTACGGGAACCGTCGGGCCCCAATCCGTCAGCGAGTCGGCGGCCTACAGCCTGGTGCGCCAGCGCGTCCCCTCCTGAGCGGCTGAGCCTGACGCACCAGCCCCCCACCCACACGGATTCGTCTGCGACTCCAAGCGGCAGATTACCGGCGAAGTCGCAGACGAATCGGAGTGATCAGGGCGCGGTCGGGGATGACTGCTCCGGAATGAGGGTGGGTCACGCGCGTAGGTTGTGGGGTGAACCAGGAAATCCACCGAGAGGAATCTTGATGCCCACGCGTACCGCACGGACTGCTTGGAACGGCTCGCTTCAGGAAGGTGCCGGACAGGTCGAGCTGACGAGCTCAGGCGTTGGAACCTACGACGTGTCGTTCCCCAAGCGCACGGCCGAGGAGGCCGACGGCACCACGAGCCCCGAGGAGCTGGTCGCGGCCGCCCACTCCTCATGCTTCGCCATGCAACTGTCCGCCTTGATCGCCGCGGCGGGCGGCACCCCACGGGCCCTCGATATCCAGGCCGACGTCTCGATCGGCCCCGACCCCGCCGACGGCGGGCTCAAACTCACCGGGATCAAGCTGACCGTTCGCGGTGAGGTCGAAGGCCTCGACGAGGCGGGCTTCGTCGAAGCGGCCGAGGGGGCCAAGGCCGGGTGTCCGATCAGCAAGGCGCTGACCGGCGTCGAGATCAGTCTCGACGCCGCACTGGAGAGCTGAGCCAGCGCTCAGCTCTCATGCACGAACGAGCTCGCGTACGACGTGAGCCCGACCGCGATCGAGTACTCCGCGTAGTACGACTCAATGCCGTGGAGTTGTGCCCGACGATGCCGGGGGTGGTCTCGCCACCCCCGGTGGGAGACCTCGTCGGCGAAGGTCACAACGGTGCACCGTTCGCCATCGTCCGCGACGAAGGTCTTCGTCTCCACGAAGCCGGGCATTGCCCTCGCCAACTCCGCGACCATGGCGAGTTCGTCGGCGTAGGCCTCCGCGTGCTCGGGCCGCAGCCGGTTACGGAAGACCGTGACCATCTGACCGATCTCTGGGCCGGTCCGGCCGCCGATCACGCCGACTGCCACAGCCCCATCAGGTTGCCCTCGCTGTCGGTGAAGTAGGCCGAGAAACCCATGTCGCCGACCTGCATCGTCTCGCCCACTTGCTGGCCGCCCGCAGCCTCGATCTTGGCCAGCGCCGCGGTCGTGTCGGCGACTGCGATCGTGATCACCGGCCGTGGCACCATCTCGCTGCGATCGCACATGCCGCCGCCGATATAGCCCGGAGCGCTCGGCATGCCGTCCTCCCCGTGCTCGCCGGTCTGCACGAAGTTGTAGCTCAGTTCGGGCATCGGCTGGATCGTCCAGCCGAACACGTCTTGATAGAAGGACCGCGCGCGATCACCGTCGTCATAGGGCACCTCGAAGTGCACCACCGAATCCGTCATGGCTGTCTCCCCTTCTTGCCCCCCGCGGGGCCATCGCCAATCACGCTAGACCCACGAAGCGAGTACGGGAACCCGGTCAGGCCTCCGCGGCGATGCGGTAGCGAGAACCTTCCAACACCAGCGTCAGGGTGACGTCGTCGCGTTGCGGCTGCCCGTCGCGAACGTAGGAGTGCACGTAGGAGATCTCACCGGTCTCCGGGTCGGGCTACACGTCGATCGCCTCCGAACTGGATACCGAGTTCCAGAACTTCTTGTACTCACCGAAGCCGCTGTCCTTCTGAAAAGCGGGGGTCAGACTCTCCCAGGAGCGTTTGGGATCATCGACAGCCAGCGCCAGGTACCCCCGGATGAAGTTCGTCATCCCGGCCTCATCCATTCCTGTGGCGCTCGGCGAAGCGCTCTCACTGGGCGTCTCGCTGGCGGCAGCTGAGGCGGACGGGGCCGAGGCTGTCGGGGAGTCGCCCATGAGGGCAGCCGCCGACCACCAGATCACGCCGATGGCGGCCAAGGCGATGAGGGCGAGTGCGGGCATGAAGACCGAGCGGCGGCCCCGAGGCTGGTCCTGGCCGCTGGAGTAGGCCGCCGCTGCCGTTCGCTCCGGCTCCTCGAGGAAACTCAGCGACGGCGTGGCGGGCACGGCCGGAGGGGGAGCTGCTATCTGGCGGGTCGGCTCAGCCGGCGGGGGCACCGGCGCACCCGCATCGGATTCGCCGCTCACCAGGAAGTCGCGGACTTGGGCCATCGACCACCGCCGCTCGGGATCGCTCTCCATGGTCGCCCGCAGCATCGGGTCGAGCCACCCACTGTCGTCAAGGCGGGGTGGATCGTCGTGCACGATCTGGTAGAGGGCGCCCACGAGATTGGCGTTGACGTCATATGGAGGCCGCCCACTGAGCGCGTGGTACAACGACGCTCCCAACGACCAGACGTCGCTCGCGGTCGTTGCCAAGCGGCCCGAGACCACCTCGGGGGCCAGATAGGCGGGGGAACCGGTCACCAAACCGGTCTGCGTCAACGATGCGTCGGCCTCGGCGCGGGCGATGCCGAAGTCGGACAGTTTGAGCACACCGGACTCGGTGATGAGCATGTTGGCGGGTTTGACGTCGCGGTGCACGATGCCGGCCGCATGCGCCGCCGTGAGTGCCTCCGCAGCCTGGACCATCAGCCCGGCAGCGGCGTCGGGATCGAGCGGTCCGTCGTCGCGCACCAGTTGCGCAAGCGTTCGCCCCGCGACGTACTCCATGACCAGCCACTGGTCATCGTCGTGCTCGACGAAGTCGTAGATGGCGACCACATGAGGATGGTTGAGGCGGGCAGCCAGGCGCGCCTCCCGTTCGGCCCGTCGAAGGTCCGGATTGGTGCCGTCGGGCATCATGCCGACGCGTTTCATCGCCACCTGGCGGCCAAGCAGCCGATCCTCGGCCAGCCACACGGACCCCATCCCGCCGCGGCCGATCTGACGCTCCAACTCATAGCGGCCACTGATCACTGTTTGCGGGCCTCTCCTGGTGGGGACGACGGGGCGCGGGCATACCGCTCCAGTCTAGGGGGCGGGCCGACGGTGGCTCGGGTGCCCCAATCTGCCGCCCGTTCGTCCAGGTGGGTGCGGCAGACTGTTCGCCGCCGCCGGCTGGTGGCGGCCTGCGGTCATCCTCAGAAAGGCTTCCTGTGTCGAGTCCCGACGTTCTCGCAGATCTGGAGTGGCGCGGTCTGATCGCTCACTCCACGGACCGCGACGCCCTGCGCGACGCCCTGGCCGGGGCGAGTCTGCGTTTCTATGTCGGCTTCGACCCGACCGCCCCCAGCCTGCACATGGGCAACCTGCTGCAACTGGTCACCGCGCGGCGTCTCCAGGCGGCCGGCCACACGCCCTACCTCCTGGTCGGCGGCGCTACCGGGATGATCGGTGATCCCAAGGACTCCGGCGAACGCACGCTCAACACCGAGGACACCGTCCGGGAGTGGACCGAGCGGGTACGCCGCCAAGTGAGCGGTTTCGTGTCCTTCGAGGGTCCCAACGCGGCCACCATCGTCAACAACCACGACTGGACCCAGCATGTGACCGTCATCGACTTCTTGCGCGACGTGGGCAAGCACTTCCCGATCAACCGGATGCTTGCCCGTGACACCGTGAGGCGGCGCCTCGAGTCGGGGATCAGCTACACCGAGTTCTCCTACGTGATCCTGCAGTCCTTCGACTTCCTCACGCTGTTTCGCACTCACGGAGTGACCCTTCAGTTCGGGGGCTCGGATCAGTGGGGCAACATCACCGCCGGCGCCGAACTGATCCGTAGGGCGGACGGGGAGCACGTGCACGCCTTCGCCACGCCGCTGATCACCAAGGCCGACGGGACCAAGTACGGCAAGACGGAGGGCGGCGCGCTCTGGCTCGACGCCGACATGATGTCGCCGTGGGCCTTCTACCAGTTCTGGCTCAACGCAGAGGACGAGAAGGTGGGCGAACTCCTTCGCGTCTTCACCACGCTCTCGCGCGAGGAGATCGAGGCCCTCGACGCGAGCACCGCTGAGAAGCCCTTCCTGCGCGCCGCCCAGAAGTCCTTGGCCGAGGCGGTCACCACCTTGGTGCACGGGGCGCAGGAGACGCAGGCCATCCAGGCGGCAGCGATCGCGCTGTTCGGGCGGGGCGACCTGGCCCAGTTGCCGGGCGCGACCTTGGGATCGGCGCTACGAGAAGCCGGCGCGGTCGAGGTCAAGGGCGAGGAGATGCCGACGATCGTCGAGCTGCTGGTGACGACGGGTCTGTCCGGCAGCAGGAACGAGGCGCGGCGCACGATCGGGGAGGGTGGCGCCTACCTCAATAACGAGCGGGTGACGGACCCGGACCGCACCCCGGAGTCGAGTGATCAACTCGCCGGAGGCTGGCTGGTGCTGCGGCGCGGTAAGAAGCAGATGGCCGGTGTGCTGGTCACGTGACTGCCGGCCGCGGGGGCCCGTCCCCACGCTGAGCTGGGACGATGCCGGTGTGCTCGGCGTCACGTCCTGCGGATTTGACCGGCCGGAGGCGCTCGCCTAATGTTTCTCCCCGTCGCCCGGCGCGGCGGGGAGCAAGGGTCCACGGACTCGGGCTACCGGTGCCGAGGACGACTCCCACTCACTTCGAACAGGTGACTGGGGTGCGCCGCAGCAGCGGCCCCCCGGAACCCTGGCCTTTGAAGCGCGTGGGGGCCTGGGATCGCGTCGATTTGCATCGATGTAATTCACGGCCTAGCGTAGTCATCTGAGCCCAAGACAAACGGCCCGCAAGGGCCTAGTAGTCGCGGTGTGTCTGGTGTTTGAGAACTCAACAGTGTGTCATAGTCGACGAATTAGTTTGTTTTGCCTGTCATTCCTTTTTGGGGTGATGTTTGTAGACAATGATTCTGGCGTCTTTTTTTGACGTTGGTGTTTGTTTGCTGGGTATTGTTTTTCATTGGTTTTTTCGATGGAGAGTTTGATCCTGGCTCAGGACGAACGCTGGCGGCGTGCTTAACACATGCAAGTCGAGCGGAAAGGCCTCTTCGGGGGTACTCGAGCGGCGAACGGGTGAGTAACACGTGAGTAATCTGCCCTTCACTTTGGGATAGCCTTGGGAAACTGAGATTAATACCGAATATTCATATCGTCTCGCATGGGGTGGTGTGGAAACTTTTTTGGGTGGGGGATGTGCTCGCGGCCTATCAGCTTGATGGTGGGGTAATGGCCTAC
>CAWAGO010000005.1:0-57500 GCA_963781605.1 uncultured Actinomycetota bacterium | reverse complement strand
ACTTCGTGATAGCTGGTTCTCCCCGAAATGCATTTAGGTGCAGCGTTGCGTGTTTCTTGCCGGAGGTAGAGCACTGGATAGCCGATGGGCCCGACCAGGTTACTGACGTTAGCCAAACTCCGAATGCCGGTAAGTGAGAGCGCAGCAGTGAGACTGCGGGGGATAAGCTCCGTAGTCGAGAGGGAAACAGCCCAGACCATCAGCTAAGGCCCCTAAGCGGTGACTAAGTGGAAAAGGATGTGGAGTCGCAGTGACAACCAGGAGGTTGGCTTGGAAGCAGCCACCCTTGAAAGAGTGCGTAATAGCTCACTGGTCAAGTGATTCCGCGCCGACAATGTAGCGGGGCTCAAGTCATCCGCCGAAGCTATGGCATTCATGCCCCCTTTGTTGGGGAGCCAAGCCGCCCCTTTTGGGGTTGGTTCAGGTGTGTGGATGGGTAGGGGAGCGTCGTGTCGCCAGTGAAGCGCCCGAGTGATCGAGGTGTGGAGGCGACACGAGTGAGAATGCAGGCATGAGTAGCGAATCACCAGTGAGAAACTGGTGCGCCGAATGATCAAGGGTTCCAGGGTCAAGCTAATCTGCCCTGGGTAAGTCGGGACCTAAGGCGAGGCCGACAGGCGTAGTCGATGGACAACGGGTTGATATTCCCGTACCGGCAAAGTAGCGCCCATGATGAACCCGGTGATGCTAACCATCCTAAGCCGTCATTACTGCATGCCTTCGGGTGTGTGGGGTGGTGGTGGAGCGTGGGACCCGAACTGGTAGTAGTCAAGCGATGGGGTGACGCAGGAAGGTAGCCCAGCCGTGGCGATGGTTGTCCACGGGTAAGCAGGTAGCACGGGGTCTAGGTAAATCCGGGCCCCTCCCCTTCAGTGGGGGGTGTGAGATGTGATACGGAGCCGTTTGGCGAAGTGGGTGATCCTATGCTGTCGAGAAAAACCTCTAGCGAGCTATGCGCCGCCCGTACCCCAAACCGACTCAGGTGATCAGGTAGAGAATACCAAGGCGATCGAGTGAACCATGGTTAAGGAACTCGGCAAAATGCCCCCGTAACTTCGGGAGAAGGGGGGCCCGATCCGTGAACCCACTTGCTGGGGGAAGCGGTGAGGGCCGCAGAGACCAGGCCCAAGCGACTGTTTACTAAAAACACAGGTCCGTGCGAAGTTGTAAGACGATGTATACGGACTGACTCCTGCCCGGTGCTGGAAGGTTAAGAGGACCGGTTAAACACTTCGGTGTTGAAGCTGAGAATTTAAGCCCCAGTAAACGGCGGTGGTAACTATAACCATCCTAAGGTAGCGAAATTCCTTGTCGGGTAAGTTCCGACCTGCACGAATGGAGTAACGACTTGGGCGCTGTCTCAACCATGGACTCGGCGAAATTGCAGTACGAGTAAAGATGCTCGTTACGCGCGGCAGGACGGAAAGACCCCGGGACCTTTACTATAGTTTGGTATTGGTGTTTGGTTCGGCTTGTGTAGGATAGGTGGGAGACTGTGAAGCATTCACGCCAGTGAGTGTGGAGTCAACGTTGAAATACCACTCTGGTCGTACTAGATGTCTAACCTAGGTCCATGATCTGGATCAGGGACAGTGCCTGATGGGTAGTTTAACTGGGGCGGTTGCCTCCTAAAGAGTAACGGAGGCGCTCAAAGGTTCCCTCAGCCTGGTTGGCAATCAGGTGTTGAGTGTAAGTGCACAAGGGAGCTTGACTGTGAGACAGACATGTCGAGCAGGGACGAAAGTCGGAACTAGTGATCCGGCCACGGCATGTGGAAGCGTGGTCGCTCAACGGATAAAAGGTACCCCGGGGATAACAGGCTGATCTTCCCCAAGAGTCCATATCGACGGGATGGTTTGGCACCTCGATGTCGGCTCGTCGCATCCTGGGGCTGGAGTAGGTCCCAAGGGTTGGGCTGTTCGCCCATTAAAGCGGCACGCGAGCTGGGTTTAGAACGTCGTGAGACAGTTCGGTCCCTATCCGCCGCGCGCGTTGGAAACTTGAGAAAGGCTGTCCCTAGTACGAGAGGACCGGGATGGACGAACCTCTGGTGTGCCAGTTGTCCCGCCAGGGGCACGGCTGGTTGGCTACGTTCGGGAGTGATAACCGCTGAATGCATCTAAGCGGGAAGCACGTTTCAAGATGAGGTTTCCCACCAACATGATTGGGTAAGGCCCCCCACAGACTATGGGGTTGATAGGCCGGAGGTGTACAGCAGCAATGCCCAGCCGACCGGTACTAATAGGCCGAGGGCTTGTCACCCACCCTCAACCAAACCCACAAAACAAGGGTCAACCACGGTTGAAAAACCCAACAAGTACGACTCGCGTCCACACCACAAAAAAACCACCCCCCACACCACACAACACGTGGGCGAACGGGGGGTCATAGAGTTACGGCGGCCATAGCGAGAGGGAAACACCCGGTCCCATCCCGAACCCGGAAGTTAAGCCTCCCAGCGCCGATGGTACTGCACCCGAGAGGATGTGGGAGAGTAGGACGCCGCCGGACATACATTCAGCTAGGGGCCACCGTGCGCGGTGGCCCCTACGCTATTTTGAGCGTGCCCACGCCGGGGCGGCAGCGCAGAAACAGCAGTGCTGAGACAACAGAGAGAGGGCATCGTGACCGAGCAGCGTCGCAACGCCAAGCCGGGACGTCCAGGAGCACCACGATCGGGCCCCCGGGGTGGCAGTCGTCCCTACTCGCGTGACCGGCGAGATGACGCCGGCCGTGGTGGGTCCTCGAGGGGACCCCGGCGGGACGACGCCACCCGCTCGGCCGAGCAAGCGATCTATGACGGTCCGCCGCTGCCGGAGGAGATCACCGGCGCCGAACTCGACCGCAGCGTGTCAGGGCAACTCAAGGGGCTGCCGGAGAAGTTGGCATCACGCGTAGCCAGGCATCTGGCGGCGGCTGGATCGCTGATCGACACCGATCCCGAGACCGCCTATCAGCACACCCTCGCTGCTCGCGCCCGAGCGGCCCGCCTCGCTGTTGTGCGCGAAGCGACAGGAGAAGCCGCCTACGCGGCTGGACACTATGCCGAGGCCCTCGCGGAGCTTCGGGCGGCGAAGCGGATGAATGGCGCCACCGACTACCTTCCGATCATGGCCGACTGCCATCGTGCCCTCGGCAACCCCGAACAGGCTCTCAAGCTGGCCAAGAGTCCGTCGGTGGCCAACTTCGCATCGCCGGCCAAGGCGGAAATGACGATCGTCGAGGCCGGGGCGCGGCGAGACCTCGGTCAGTTGGATGCCGCTCTGCGCACGCTTGAGCTGGCACCCCTCAACAGCAAGAGCCGAGCCGCCTGGGTGGTCCGACTGCGTTACGCCTACGCCGACGCTCTGGAGGCTGCCGGGCGAGAGCAGGACGCGTTGGTCTGGTTCCACCGGACTCATGCGATCGACGCCGAGGAGCTGACCGATGCCGCCGAGCGCGCCGAGACGCTTGAGCAACGCGCCGACGGACACACGGACGGCGGAGCAGGAGACTGACCGCGGACGCACTCGATCGTCGTGGTCTGGTCATCGCTGGTATTCCGACGCCTCATACGTCACAATAGACCCACAACTTCAGATCTGACACGTGCTGCCCGCACGACACATCTTCGCACTGAGACCGCTGGGGAAGGCGTTGCTCGACGCCGGAGATGAAGGAGGGCCATCGTGTCGATTCACACTGCTGCTCGCGTCACGACGCGGGGTGTTCTCTACGTACACTCTGCGCCGTCGGCGCTGTGCCCCCACATTGAGTGGGCGGTCGGCGGTGTCCTTGGTGCGTCCGCGCCCATGGACTGGACGCCGCAACCCGCCCAGCCCGGCAGCTATCGCGCCGAGATGAGTTGGAGCGGCGAGGCTGGCACCGCCGCCGCGGTCGCCTCGGCGGTGCGCGGGTGGAACCACCTCCGGTTCGAGATCACCGAGGAGCCCACAGGTGGCTCCGAGGGCGCCCGCTACTCCTACACGCCTGACCTCGGCGTCTTCCATGCAGTGACCGGGCCGCACGGCGACATCATGATCCCCGAGGATCGGCTGAAGGCCGCCGTCGTGAAGTCGGCGCTCGGAGACACGACCCTTTTGGTGGAGATCGACAAGCTGCTGGGCAAGCCCTGGGACGACGAGTTGGAGACCTTCCGGCACGCCGGCGACGGGGCCCCGGTGCGGTGGCTCCACCAGGTCGTGTAGCTACACGCTGCGGAAGACCAGCGCCACGTTGTGCCCGCCGAATCCGAACGAGTTGTTCATCGCCGCGCGGTCGCCCTCGGGCAGGGGGCGGTTCTCGGCGGCGATGTCCAACCCGATGTCTTCGGCGTCGTCGAGGTTGATCGTGCCGGGGATGACCCGGTGGGCGAGGGCGAGAATGGTTGCGATCGACTCCAGCGCGCCGGCTGCTCCGAGCAGGTGACCGGTCATCGACTTGGTGACGTCAGGATCGCTGAGGTCCTTCGCCCAGGGCAGTGCGGATAGCCAGCGCCTCGGCCACATCACCTTGCGGGGTCGAAGTGGCGTGAGCGTTGACGTGCAGGATGTCGCTGGCGTCGAGGTCAGCTTCGCGCAAGGCGATCTTCATCGCCCGGGTGGCGCCGAGCCCGGCCGGGTCGGGCTGGGCGATGTCGTGGGAGTCGGCGGTGATGCCGGCGCCGGCGGCTTCGGCGTAGATCCGCGCGCCGCGCGCCTCGGCGTGTTCGGCTGACTCGAGCACCAGAGCCGCGGCCCCCTCGCCCAACACGAAGCCGTCTCGGCCCTTGTCCCAGGGGCGGGACGCGGCATGAGGGTCGTCATTGCGCTTGGAGAGCGCCATCATCTGACCGAACGCAGCCATCGGCAACGGATGCACGGCGGCTTCGGTGCCGCCACAGACCACAACATCGGCGCGGCCCAAGCGGATCAGGTCGATCCCGAGCGCAATGGCCTCGTTGCCTGAGGCGCAGGCGGACACCGGCGTGTGCACACCGGCCTTGGCGCCGATGGAGAGGCCGACGGCGGCGGCCGGGCCGTTCGGCATCAGCATGGGGATGGCCAGCGGCGAGACCCGGCGTGGGCCTTTCTGCACGAGCGCGTCGTAGTTGCTGAGCAACGTGGTCACGCCGCCGATCCCGGATGCCATGGCGACGGCGAGCCGCTCGGCCTCCGGGGCGTCCTCGGACAGGCCGGAGTCGGCCCATGCCTCGGTGGCGGCGACCATCGCCAATTGGCCGGAGCGATCCATCCGCCGGGCCTTCACGCGATCGAGCACTTCGCTGGGATCGACGGCGACCTCCGCCGCGATCTTGGTGCCGAGCTGCTCGGCCCACTCGGCCGCAATAGGCTCAACACCCGAGGTACCGGCCAGGAGGGCCTCCCACGTGGAAGCAACGTCACCTCCGACGGGTGAGGTGGCGCCGATTCCGGTGACGACAACGCGCTTGGTGCTCATGTGCAGCCTTTCGCTAACGAGGTGGGGAGAGGGGAGGTGGGGCCACGGGTCTCAGCCGTCCGCGTGGCCGCCACCCACCCGACGGCTGGTCAGCCCTGGGCGTTCTCGATGAACGCCACCGCGTCGCCGACGGTCTTGAGGTTCTTGACCTCGTCGTCGGGGATGGCGACGCCGAACTTCTCTTCGGCAGCGACGACGACCTCGACCATGGACAAGGAGTCGACATCGAGGTCGTCCACGAAGGACTTGTCGAGCTGAACGTCCTCGGCCGGGATGCCCGCGACCTCGTTGACGATCTCGGCGAGGTCGGCGCGGATCTCTTCGGTGGTTGCCATGTGTGTTGTTCCCTTTCTGATGGGGTGCTGCTCGTGGGTTTGGTTGGGACAGAGTGGCGTCGTTGGATCAGGGGACGACGACGACCTGGGCGGCATAGGCCAGGCCGGCACCGAAGGCGATGAGGAGGGCCAGATCGCCCGACTTGGCGTCACCGTCCTCGATCATCCGGTCGAGGGCGAGCGGGATGGAGGCGGCTGACGAGTTGCCCTGGTCGGCGACGTCGCGCGCGATCTTGACGTGATCGGGCAGCTTCATGGAGCGGGCCATCGCGTCGATGATGCGCATGTTGGCCTGGTGCGGAATGAAGAGGTCGAGATCGTCGACGGTGATACCGGCTGCCTCGACGGCCTCGATCGCCACCTTGGCCATCGCGAAGCTGGCCCATCGGAAGACGGCATTGCCTTGCATGGTCAGGTGCGGCATCACTCCGCTCCCCGGAACGGCCGGCGTACCGACCACTTCACTCCAATCCTCGCGCTGACGGATCAGATCGAACTGCTCGCCGTCGGATCCCCAGATCACCGGGGCTATCCCCGCGGTCTCGCTCGGGCCGATCACGACCGCTCCCGCACCGTCGGAGAAGATGAAGGCAGTTCCCCGGTCGTAGAGGTCGGTGATGTCGGACAACCGCTCCACCCCGATGACCAGCGCATGGCGGGCGCTGCCGGCCCGGATGGCGTCGGACGCCATCGCGACGCCGTGGCAGAAGCCGGCGCAAGCAGCGGAGATGTCGAAAGCGGCCGGGTGCTCGGTCCCCAACTCGTGAGCGATGGCGGTGGCCACCGCCGGTGTCTGCATCAGGTGGCTGACGGTGGCGACGACCACCAGGTCGATCTGCTGTGCAGCGATCCCCGCCCGCTCAAGGGCGACTTTCGAGGCCCCCACGCTCATCATCTGGACGGTCTCGTCGGGGGTCGCCCAGCGTCGGGTCTTGATGCCCGACCGCTGCTGGATCCACTCGTCACTGGAGTCGATGGCCTCGACGACTTCGGTGTTGGGCACGATCCGCGACGCCCGGTAGGAGCCGACGCCGAGGATGGCGGTATGGGCGGGCCCCGCCGAGTCCTGCAACAGCTTGGTCATCGGTTGTCTCCCCGGGAGGTGGTGGTGTGGGCTGCCACGAAGTCACGCGCAGCAGAGAGCTGGTCTGGAGTCTTCAGAGCGAAGGTCTCCACCCCCTTCAAAGCTCGCCGCGCGATTCCAACGAGTGTGCCCGCAGGCGGAAGCTCGAGCAACCCGGTGACGTCACTGCCGAGCATCGCGTCCATGCACAGGTCCCAGCGCACGGGATTGGCGATCTGGCCGACGATCCGTTGGAGGTAGTCGGCTCCGTCGGTGCAGACGGCGCCGTCCTTGTTGGAGAGCACGGGCAGGGTCGGCGTCGATGGGGTGAGGGTGCCCGCCAGAGCCGACACGCGGTCGACGGCGGGTTGCATGTGGCGGGTGTGAAAGGCTCCCGCGACGCTCAGGGGAACCAGGCGCACTCGGGCCGGTGGTGCCTCGGCCAGGGCTGCAAGTTGTTCCAGGGTGCCGGCGGCGACGATCTGACCCGGCCCGTTGTCGTTGGCCGGTGTGAGGCCGTTGTCGGCCAAGGCGGCCAACACCTCGTCCCGATCGCCACCGAGGCAGGCGGTCATCCCCGTGGGCGAGAGGTCGGCCGCTTCGGCCATCGCCCGACCGCGCTCGTCGACCAGCCGGACAGCGTCGGACCCGGACAGCACGCCGGCGATACCGGCGGCGGTGAGCTCGCCAACGCTGTGGCCGGCGGCCCATGCAGAACCGGAGGCACCGGCCGGCAGGCCGAGTTCGGCTGCGGCCGCGAGGCCGGTGGCGACCAGGAGAGGCTGGGCGATCTTGGTGTCGCGAATGGCGTCGGCGTCGGCGTCGGTGCCGTAGTGGACCAAGTCGACCCCGATCTCATCGGCCATCTGTCGGACGGCATCGGCAAACGATGGCAGCTCCAGCCACGGGCTCAAGAAGCCGGGGGATTGAGCGCCCTGTCCTGGGGCTGCGATCACTAACACGTCTCTACCCTCTCGCGTCGCCGGGACGCCCTGCGCCTCGGGGCACCACGAACTTCCCCATGGTTCTTTGGAGGGTTCCCACAAAAGCGTCTACTCATGGTGACCCAGGTCTCGTCCGGACTGCCGGCCCAGCACCAACGCGATCTGGAGCAAGAACGCCTCGCGGGCGTGGGTGGGACTGGTTCCGGTCAGGTCGCCCACCTGCTTGAGCCGATAGCGGACAGTGTTGGCGTGGCAGAACAGCGTGCGCGCAGCGCCTTCGATCGACGATCCTGCAGCGAAGTACGCCGAGAGCGTCTCGATCAGTTCTCCGCGGGCCGCCGCCAGCGGCAGGTAGACCTGCTCGACGAGGTAGCGGCGCGCGTGCCCGTCACCGGCAAGGGCGCGCTCGGCGATCAGTTCGGCGCTGCTCACGGGTCGAGGCGCCTGTGGCCAGCCCGGTGCCGCGCGGTGGGCGGAGAGGGCAGCGCGAGCCGAGCGGTGTGCCTGGCTCAGATCAGGGGTCGCGGGGCCCGCGACCACCGGGCCGTCGGCGAACAACGACGCCAGGGGGGCGGCATCTCGAGCCGGGTCGGTGACCCCGCCGAGCACGACCACCAGCCGATCACCCTGAGCGGCGCACAAGGCGTCCATACCGGCCGCCCGCGCTGTGCGGCGCACCTCGTCGAAGCTGTCGGTCTCGGGCCGTTGTGTGGGCATCATGCCGAGTACGACGGCCACCTCCCCCCGGGCCGACCAACCCAGGGCGCTGGCCCGCGAGAGCAGGGTCTCGTCGGTGTCGGCTCGGACGACGGCGTCGACCACGAGCGCCTCCAAACGGGCATCCCAGGCCCCCCGCACCTCCGCGGCGCGGGCGTGCACCTCGGCCGTCGCGAACGCCACTTCCCTGGCGTAGCGCAGAATCGCCTGATGGACGGCGGGAGCGTCGGCCGGGTCGACGATCCGGTCGACATTGGATTCCACGACCTCCACGCTGAGCCGGATCAGGTCGACCGTCTGCCGGAGGTTGATCAGACTCGTGAGCGCGCGGGGCGCCGAGCCGAACACCGCGGCGGCCAACCCGCGTTCATCGCGGTCGCCTTCGTGGGCGTACCAATCCACGAACCCGCGGACACCCGCTTGGACGATCACGCCCACCCAGGAGCGCTCTTCGGCGCTGAGCTCGCGAAACCACGCCATCTCGGTCTCCATCCGACCGACCGCGGTCGTGCACAGCGAGCCGGTAGCCCGCCGCAGCGACGCCACTGCCCGGTCCCGGTCCTGCGGCGCGATGATGGCTTCGGCGCTCACCTGCTCAGGCTAGTGCTAGGGCCGCACCACCGGTACCGACTGCCCGGCCACGGGGACTCGGACCCACCCCGGACCACCCCGGGCCGACTCGGGCCGACTCGGGCCGACTCGGATCGACTCGGATTGGCACGGATTGCACGGACCGGCGCGGACGGGCGGGGATTGGCACAGATTGGCAACGGTTGGCCACGATGGGCGAGGTCGTGGCCGGGCGAAAGGCGATGTCTGGTTGAATCCGTGTCCACGATCTCGATGCCCTGGGAGGACGCATGACCGACGACGTCCAGTTCGTGACGATCCACGGGCACCGCCGTGCTTTCGTCATGCGCGGTACCGGTCCGGCGCTGCTGCTGATGCACGGCGTCGGCTGCGACCACCGCACCTGGGAACCGGTGCTGGCCGACCTCGCGCGTCGGTACACCGTGATCGCGCCGGATCTGTTGGGGCACGGGCTCTCCGACAAACCCCGGGCCGACTACAGCGTCGGTGGCTATGCCAACGGGATGCGCGACCTGCTCTCGCATCTGGAGATCCCGCGAGCGACCGTGGTCGGGCACAGCTTCGGCGGGGGAGTGGCACTCCAGTTCGCCTATCAATTCCCGGAACTTCTGGAACGGCTGATCCTGGTCGGCTCGGGCGGGTTCGGCCCCGACGTGACACCGGTCATCAGGGCGATGACCCTCCCGGGGGCGCATCAGGTCACCGGACTGCTGACCCTGCCGGTGCTGCGTCAGGTCAGCGTCGGGGTGTTGACCGCACTGGCCCAGACAGGCATCCCGCAGGCCCGTGATCTGGATGAGGTGGCGACGATCCTCGACTCCTTCGCCGACCCGCGGACCCGCACCGCCATCCGTCACGTGTTGCGCGCCGTGGTCGACTGGCGCGGGCAGATCATTGCTTTGTCCGACCGGGCCTACCTCCTCGACCACGTTCCTACCTGCATCATCTGGGGTCGCAACGACATGGCTATTCCGGTGACTCACGCTGGGAGTGCCGCCGCGCTCTTGCCCAACGCGCGAGTCGAGATCATTCCCAACGCAGGGCATCTGCCCTTTCGCGACCACCCGCAGCGCTTCACCAACATCGTTCGTGACTTCATTCGCCGCACCGAACCGGCGGTGTACGACGAGGAGCATTGGCGCGCGCTCATCCGCGCCGGCGGAGAGCAGCTCGCCCAAGCCGAAGCGGGTCAGTCTCCGATCGCGCCGCTTTCGGTGGTCCCTTCTGCCTGACGCCTCGAATCAGGCGTCGCCGCCCTCCTGCATCACGTTGCGGACGGCGGTGGGGTCGTCGATGCGATAGGTGTCCAGCGCCTTCTGTACGACCTCGGCCTCGACCTTGCCTGCATGAGCAAGCGCCGACAGGGCTTGGACCACGACCGATTCGGCGTCGATCTTGAAGAAGCGGCGCGCCGCCGGGCGGGTGTCGGCGAAGCCGAACCCATCGGCGCCGAGGGTGTAGTAGTCGGGCACCCAGTCGCTGAGTTGCTGCGGCACCGCGTGCATGTAGTCGCTGACCGCCACCACGGGGGTACCGGTCGAGCCGAGCACCTCGGTGATGTAGGGCGTACGACGATCACTGAGCGGGTGCAGCAGGTTGTACTCCGTCGTGCCGATGGCCTCTCGGGCCAACTCGTTCCACGACGTGACCGACCAGAGGTCGGCGTCGACGCCCCAGTCGTCGGCCAGCATCTTCTGGGCCCGCTGGATCCACGGGACAGCCACCCCGCTGGCCAGCAGTTGCACCTTCGGCCGGTCGGCGTGGCCACCCGTGTCGGGCGCCTCGAGGGGGTCGGCCAGGTGGTAGATGCCCTTGAGTAGGCCTTCCACATCCAGACCCTCCGGCTGGGCCGGGTGCAGATAGGGCTCGTTGTAGACGGTGATGTAGTAGATGACATTTTCGCCCTCAGGATGCTCCTCGGAGGTGCCGTACATCCGGCGGAGCCCGTCGCGCATGATGTGCGCCACCTCGTAGGCGAAGGCGGGGTCGTAGTGCACGACGGCAGGGTTGGTCAGCGCCATGAGAGGCGAGTGTCCGTCGGCGTGCTGCAACCCCTCGCCGGTGAGCGTGGTGCGGCCCGCGGTGGCACCGATCAGGAAGCCGCGAGCCAGTTGGTCGGCCATCGCCCAGATCGAGTCGGCAGTGCGCTGGAACCCGAACATCGAGTAGAAGATGTACATCGGGATCATCGGCTCGCCGTGGGTGGAGTAGGACGACCCGGCCGCGGTCGCCGAGGCCACGCAGCCGGCCTCGGAGATGCCCTCGTGCAGCATCTGACCCTGTGGCGACTCCTTGTACGCGAGGAGCAATTTGCGGTCCACCGATTCGTACTGCTGGCCGTGCGGGTTGTAGATCTTGGCGGTCGAGAACATCGAGTCCATGCCGAAGGTGCGGAACTCGTCGGGGGCGATCGGGACAACCCGCCGGCCGATCTCGGGGTCCTTCATCAGGTCCTTGAGCAACCGCACGAACGCCATCGTGGTCGCCATGGCGTTCTTCCCGGATCCGCCCGCGTAGGGAGCGTAGACGTCGTCGCCCGGAAGCTTGAGCGGAACGGTCTTGACCCGTCGCTCGGGCACCGGCCCGCCGAGTTCGCGTCGCCGATCGCGCAGGTACTCCAGAACATCGCTGCCCTCACCAGGGTGGTAGAAGGGCGCCGAGCCGTCGGCGTTGTAGGCGTCGTCGATCTCACCGTCGGAGATCGGCAGCTGGAGCCGATCACGGAACTGCTTGAGGGCGGCGGAGTTGAGCTTCTTCATCTGGTGGGTGGCGTTCTTGCCCTCCAGAGATTCGATCGTCCAGCCCTTGACGGTATGGGCCAGGATCACCGTCGGCTGACCGACGTGGTCAGAGGCGGCCTTGAAGGCGGCGTAGACCTTGCGATAGTCGTGACCACCGCGCGACAGCATCTCCAAGTCATCGTCGGAGAGGTGCTCGACCATCTTGCGCAGGCGCGCGTCATCCCCGAAGAAGTGCTCGCGGATGTAGGCGCCGGACTCGACGGAGTAGGTCTGGAACTGGCCGTCGGGAGTGCTGTTCATCTTGTTGACGAGAACGCCGGTGACATCGCGCGCCAACAGATCATCCCATTCGCGGCCCCACACCACCTTGATCACATTCCAGCCCGCCCCACGGAAGTAGGACTCCAGCTCTTGGATGATCTTGCCGTTGCCGCGCACGGGGCCGTCGAGCTGCTGCAGGTTGCAGTTGATGACGAACGTGAGGTTGTCGAGCTCTTCACGGGCGGCGATGCCGATCGCGCCCAGCGACTCGGGCTCACCCATCTCACCGTCGCCGAGGAACGTCCACACCTGTTGCTGGCTGGTGTCCTTGATCCCGCGATGCTGCAGATAGCGGTTGAACCGGGCCTGATAGATCGAGTTGATCGCCGCGAGCCCCATCGACACCGTGGGGAACTCCCAGAAGTCCGGCATCAGGCGCGGGTGCGGATAGGACGACAGTCCCTTGTGAGGCCCGTGCTGCACTTCTTGGCGGAAGTGCCCGAGTTGCTCGGCGCTCAGACGCTTCATCAGATAGGCGCGGGAGTAGATGCCCGGCGCGGCGTGACCCTGAATATAGAGCTGGTCACCGCCGCCGGGGTGATCCTTGCCCCGGAAGAAGTGGTTGTACCCGACCTCGTAGAGGCTGGCCACGGATTGGTAGGTGGCGATGTGGCCGCCGACTTCGAGCCCCTTGCGGTTGGCCGAAGAGACCATCACCGCGGCGTTCCAGCGAATCAACCGCCGGATCTTGCGCTCCATGTCCTCGTCACCGGGGAACCAGGGCTCGTTCTCGGGGGGAATGGTGTTGATGTAGTCGGTGCTGCGGAGGGCGGGCACACCGATCTGCTGTTCGCGCGCGCGCTCGAGCAGCTTCAGCATCACGTAGCGCGCGCGGTCGCGGCCGCGATCGGACACCATCGCATCGAAGGACTCGACCCACTCCTGGGTCTCCTCCGGATCGATGTCGGGCAGCTGTGTGGGGAGACCCTCGTGGATCACCGGTCGTGTCGTGGCAGGAGTCCGCGGCGTTTGGTTCACCCACACATCGTGGCACGGCCTTCGGCGCGGCGGAACTCCCGTTCCAAAGCTGGGCGACTGGCTGGTTGACTGGCGGGCGTCTGGCTGGGTTGCCGCGTGGCAAGCGCGAGTTTGATCCGGCACACCGGAATCCGGTGGGTGGACGCCACGCTCCCAGGGTTGCGCCCGCGGCCCGTGTCCGGTGGACTAGGCGCGAACGACCCGTTGTCGGACGGGTGCCTGACAACGGCGATGATGATCGTGCACACACAGTGAATGGACAAGGTGAGGAGTGGTGGTGACGACGACCGCGGACGGCGGTTCCAGTACGAGCGGCACCGGCCCGGTGGCCCGAATGGGGCTGACCAAGGGCATGGTTGTGCAGGAGCTCGGGTGGGACAACGACGTCGATGATGATCTGCGTGTGGCCGTCGAGGACGCCATCGACTCCGATCTGGTCGACGGTGACTACGGCAACGTCGTCGACGCCATCCTTCTCTGGTGGCGAGACGGCGACGGGGACCTTGTCGATGGCCTCGTGGATGCCCTCACCGATCTGGTTGCGGGCGGGGCGATCTGGCTGCTGACCCCGAAAGTGGGTCGCCCGGGTGCCGTCGAGGCAGCCGACGTGACGGAGGCCGCGCCGATTGCCGGGCTCGTTCAAACCACGGGGGCCAGTGTGGCGCCCGATTGGACCGCGACCCGCCTGGTGACCCCACGCACTCCTGGCTGAGTCCGCCCCATCTGATGGCTCCCGGTCGTGGACTGGCCGATGCTGGGGCCGCGGCACTCGGCGCGGCTGCGGCGGTGGCTCGTTCGGGCCTGATCCGCCCGGACCCACCGTGGGTAGTGGCCGGGGGACTGGTGACACTGCTCCGGTGGGGCGCGACGCCTGTCGGTGGGGTGGCCCGGCTCTCGGCACGCTCTCCGGAGGGGATCGCGGTGATCGACGACGGCGGTTCGATCACCTGGAGGGAGCTCGACGAAGCCAGCAATGCGGTCGGGCACTTCTTCGCGGAGGCGGGCCTCGGCGAGGGCGACACCATGGCGATCATGTGCCGCAATCACCGCGGCTTCCTGATCGCGCTGCTGGCGGCCCACAAACGAGGGGCGGACTGCGTCCTGCTCAACACCGGACTGGGCTCCGAGCAACTGCAGACCGTGTTGAGTCGCGAAGGTGCTCGCCTTGTCGTCCACGACAGCGAGTTCGGTGGCATGCTGCCGGCGTCTCTCGAGCGATCGACTGTGCAGCGCGTCGTGGCCGATGGGGCAGCTACCCGTCAGGACGAGGCAGTGTCGTTGCCCGCCCTGGCGCGCACCTATCCGCGCGGCGACCATGCGGTCCCCGGTCGACGGGGGCGATTGATCCTGTTGACCTCGGGGACGACCGGTTCGCCACGTGGCGCGGCGCGGAGCGAAGGCGGGCTGGGAGCCGCGATCGCCCTGCTGTCGAGGATCCCTCTCCACGCCGAAGACCGGGTACACATCGCGGTGCCGATCTTCCACACCTGGGGTTTGGCGGGCCTCGCGATGGCTCTCGCACTGGAGCAGACCATGGTGTTGCGGGGGCGGTTCGATCCCCGCGAGACCGTCGCCTGTGTCGCGCGCCACGCCTGCAACGTGGTGCTCGTCGCTCCGGTGATGATCCGGCGCCTGCTCGCGCTGGCCGATGACGATTCCACGGACTGGCCCGCTTCCCAGGTGCGGGTGGTGGCGTCGTCGGGGTCGACGCTTCCAGCGCGGGTGTCCACGGCCTGGATGGATCGCTACGGCGACAACCTCTACAACCTCTACGGGTCGACGGAGGTGGGTTATGCCAGCATCGCCACGCCGCACGACCTGCGCGACGCGCCTGGCACGGCCGGCCGGGTCCCGTTCGGAACCCAGGTGGCGATCCTCGACGACGCGGGCGGAACGGTGCCGCCCGGGGAGACCGGACGGATCTTCGTCGGCAACGGCATGGGCTTCGGCGGCTATACCGACGGCAGTGACAAGGACCGTGTGGGACGACTCGTCAGCACGGGAGACCTGGGGCGATTCGACGACGAGGGTCGATTGTTCGTCGAAGGGCGCGAGGACTCGATGATCATCTCGGGTGGGGAGAACGTCGTGCCGGAGGAGGTCGATCGCTGTCTGGAACTCCACCCCCGCGTCGTGGAGGCGGCGTGCGTCGGGGTGCCCGATGAGGAGTACGGGACTCGCTTGAGAGCCTGCGTCGTGGTCAACGGGCCGACGACGGTCGGCGAACTCCAAGCCTGGGTCAGCACGCGGCAGGCGCGCTTCGCCGTGCCTCGTGAAGTCGTCTTCCTCGAGGCCCTGCCTCGCAACGCCACTGGCAAAGTGGTGCCGTCAGCACTCCGGCGGCCGGACTCGTCGGACTCGTCGGCACCGCCCTGAGCGTCGGGGGAGACCGGATGAAAGGATGCGCGCATGCGCCCCCTCCAGCCGGGTGACCAGGCACCCGACTTCACCCTCCGTGACCAGTTCGGCCAAGACGTCACCATGAGTGGTTTCCGCGGCCGGAAGAGCGTGTTGCTGATGTTCTATCCGTTCGCCTTCTCGGGAGTGTGTCAGGGCGAGCTCTCCGGTGTCCGAGAGCGGCTCGACGAGTTCCTGACCTTTCAGAGCGAGGTGCTCGCGGTGTCGTGCGACGCCGTCTACTCGCAGCGGGCCTTCGCCGACATGGAGCAGCTGCACTTCCCGCTGCTTGCGGACTTCTGGCCGCACGGCCAGGTGTCCACCCTGTTCGGGGTGCTGGACGAGACGCGCGGTTGCCCAACTCGGTCGTCGTTCGTTGTCGATCCCACCGGGGCGATCACCTGGTCGGTGCACAACGACAGGGGGGCCGCACGTGACCTGGACGCCCATTTGCGCCAGCTGCGCGACGCAAGCTAGACCGTTCCAGAAGTTTTTCTAGATTTTTCAACTGAACCAGTAGCCAAACTTGTACGCAGCCCGTAAAGTTCTAGGTGTTGAGCCGCTGGTGACCCGAGACGCCAGCGGCTCAACCTATTTCCGGGGTGCTTGTCGACCGACGGCCCCGCCGCTCGCCTGACGGCGAATGTTGGCGTCTGACGGGCCGCCCGCGGGACGGTTTTCACCGGGATCCAGCGACGACGTTATGCTCACTTCGCTTCGACCGTCAGCAACGCCTGTCGGCAACCGCGCGGCACGGTCGAGAGCGAACGAGGGCGCATAGCTCAGCGGTAGAGCTCTGGTCTTACAAACCAGCGGTCGCAGGTTCGATCCCTGCTGCGCCCACCGACCGTCCGGGTCCCGAGACGGCGCCGGCTACCGCACCAGGTCGGCGATGGCGGCGGCGTTCTCACCACGCCGGCGCAAGGTCCCGACGATCGTGCCGATGCCGAACATGATGAACGGCAAGAACACCAGCAGGTAGCCGAACCCGCTGAGGCCCCACTGCTGCGCGGTCGGGTCGACGCCTTCGGCGACGAGACCCGACAACAGCCCGAAGCGCGACATCAACAGATAGACACCCAGCACCAGTCCGGTGGCGGCCAGCAGGGGAGCGATCATCGACTGCCACAGAGACGACGGGACATCCTCTCGGCGGAAGTACGCGATCACGGCCAGGCACACCAAGAATTCCACGAGCACGATCGCGACCACTGCCAGCGCTGAGAACCAGAAGAACAAGGTGGCGACCGGGTCCTGACCACGCGCGGCGAAGCCGATGATGACGGCTCCCGCGATTATCGAGGTCAGGATCGACCCGTTGAGAGGAGCGCCGGCGGTGTTGACCCGGCCCAACACCGAAGGGAGGGCGCCGGCGCGGCCCATGGAGAAGAAGTAGCGCGCCGTGGAGTTCTGGAAGGCCAGCAGGCCGGCGAAGAGGCTGCTGAGCACCAGCCAGCCCATCATCGAAGCGAGCCACCCTCCGACATACTCGTCGGCGACGGAGAAGATCACCTGAGCGGGATCGGCGAGATCGCCCGAGCGAGCGAAGGTCTCGTCGACCGCGCCGCTCGCGCCGAGAGCGGTGATCACCGCGAACGTCGTCACCGCGAACAGCACCGTGATGATCCCCACCGAGACGTAGGTCGCGATCGGCACCGTGCGCTTGGGGTCCTTGGACTCCTCGCCGTAGATCGCGGTGGCCTCGAAGCCGATGAACGACGCGAAGGCGAACGCCAACGCGATACCGGAGGCGCCGTTGAAGCCGCCGGCGAACACGTTGCCGGGCGCGAACGAAGCCGCCACGTCGAAGCCCTCAGGCCCTCCCTGGATGATCACGGCGATGCTGGTCACGACGAGCGAACTGATCTCGAGCAGCATCAGAACGCCGAGCACCTTGGCTCCCACGTCGACGCTGAACGCGGACAGCGCCAGAACCAGCACCAGCGCGATCAGCGACCAGATCCACCACGACACCGTCAGGCCGAACTGCGCCTCCATCTCGCCCGACATGACGGCACCGAAGAAGCCATAGATGGCGAGCTGGATGGAGATGTAGGCCGTGAGCGACGCGTAGGCGCTGCCCACGCCCGGCCCGATGCCGAGGCCGCGACCGACATAGGCGAAGAAGGCACCGGTATTGGTGACGTGCGCGCTCATCGCGGCATAGCCGACGCTGAACAGGAGCAGCACGATGCCGACCATCAGGTAGGCGCCCGGAACTCCTGCTCCGTTGCCGAGGGCGGTGGCGACCGGCACCGCACCCGTCATCCCGACCAGGGGAGCGGCGGCGGCGACGACGAAGAAGACGATCCCGGTGACACCGAGTCGTCCGTGGTGGAGCGCGGATTCTTCGGTCTCGGCTGGGGCATCGTGAAGCGACATGGGCGTTCTCCCGGCTAGATCGTTCGGAGCCTAACGAAAGGCGTCGGAAAGACTCCCACCGCGACCCGGGAGTGTCAAGGGTCACATCTGGTTTGCACAGATGGCCTGCTAAGAGGCGATGTCGGGGTTGGCCCGCCCGTCGTTGTTGGCCGCCACCCTGGCCCGGTTCTCGGATCGCCGCTCGACGAATCTGCTGGCTTGGTCGTCGAGGGCGGTCAAGAACGTCGCCAACTCCTCGCGGGCCTTCTCGCCCTCGGGACCGAAGCCTTCGCGATCGAATACGTTCCAGTGCCGCAATACAGGCATGATCACATCGTCGTGATGCAGTCGCAGGTCATAGATGCCGGCCTTGGCGATGATCATCGAGCTGCGCCGGAAGCCGGCCATCGTGGCACCGGGCATCTCGAAGCCGATCACCTCATCGGCGATGGCGCGCATCGTTTCGTCCGGCGCGATCTCCAGGGCCGCAGCGACGATGTTGCGGTAGAAGACCATGTGCAGGTTCTCGTCCTTGGAGATCCTGGCCAGCATCTTGTCGGCGATCGGGTCATGGGTCACCTTGCCGGTGTTGCGATGCGATACCCGCGTGGCGAGTTCCTGGAAGGACACGTAGGCGACCGCCTCCAGCGACGTCTTGTCCCCCGAGTCGTAGCCGGAGGTCATGTAGTCCATTCGGGCGCGCTCGAGTTCCACCGGGTCGACCCCCCGAGTGACGACGAGGTAGTCGCGCATCGCGATTCCGTGCCGGTTTTCTTCCGCCGTCCAGCGACCCACCCACGTGCCCCAGGCGCCGTCGCGGCCGAACCGCGTGGCGATCTCGCGGTGATAGGACGGCAGGTTGTCCTCGGTCAGCAGGTTGGTGAACATCGCCGCCTTGGCCGTCTCCGACAGCTGCGACTGCTCGGGGGAGTAGTCCTCACCCCCCAAGAAGGCGAAGTCGCGACCCTGGCTCCAGGGGATGTAGTCGTGGGGATGCCACTCCTGCGCCATCGACATGTGGCGATTGAGATTCTCGGCCACGACCGGCTCGAGTTCTTCCAGCAGATACGCGTTGGGCACGGCCATGGTGAGCCCCTTCTCATCGACTGACCCGACACTACGCCTCTCGCTACTCTGCAGCCATGACCGCCGACCGGGGACTCCCTACCGTCGCAGAAATCATCGGGCTGCTCGAGCAGTGGTACCCGCCGGCCACCGCCGAGGACTGGGACGCCGTCGGGCTGGTCGCCGGTGAGCCGGCGCGTCCGGTTCGCCGCATCCTCTTGGCGGTGGACCCGGTCGCCGAAGTGATGGCCGAAGCGGCTGCGTGGGATGCCGATCTGCTGGTGGTGCACCACCCGCTCTTCCTCCAGCCCGTGCACGGTTTCTCGACCATCACCCCCAAGGGTCGCGCCCTGCACCAGCTCTACGACGCGGGCTGTGCGCTGTACACCGCGCACACCAACGCGGACCTGGCGGCCGGCGGGGTGTCGGAGTCGTTGGCGACTGCCCTCGGGCTGGCGAACCTCGAGCCCATCCACCCGGCGGCCGACGATCCGTCGACCGGCACCGGGCGAATCGGGACGCTGCCACCGACGACGCTTCGCGCGTTCGCGGAGACCGTCGCGACCGCCCTCCCAGCGACCGAGGCCGGCGTACGCGTCGCGGGCGACCCCGATCGCCCGGTGTCTCGGATCGCGGTCACCGGAGGCGCCGGCGACTTCTTGCTGGGCGACCTGGTCTCGGGCGACCTGGCCGGAGGCGGCATCGACGTCTACGTCACCAGCGACCTGCGCCATCACCCCGCTTCGGAGTTCCTGGCCCACGATGGTCCGGCTCTGATCGACATCCCGCACTGGGCAGCGGAGTGGACCTGGCTGCCGTCACTGGATCGTCGGTTGACGTCGGCGCTGGCGACCAGGAGTTCGGAGGATACGGTGGAGATCCGCGTCAGCGAGATCTGCACCGATCCTTGGCAGTTCCGGATCTGACGCCTCAGCCTGAAGGAGCACTCGCCGGTGAAAGCCGACCCGTTCGCGCAACTCAAACTGCTCGATGTCCAAGAGCTCGATGCCCGCGCCGACCACTTGCGACACCTCACCGCCAGCCTGCCCGAGCTCGCCGAGCACGCGGCTGCCCAGACCGAGCGGCGATCGCTCGAGGACGCCATCCGAGACGCCCGGATCGTCGTCGACGACCTCGCCGTCGAGCAAGCCAAGGTCGACGCCGACGTCGAGCAGGTCAAAGCTCGCCGCACCCGCGACCAGGAACGCATGGACGCCGGTCTGATCCCCAACCCCAAGGACCTGGAACGGATGCAGCACGAACTGGCTTCGCTGCAGCGCCGGATCACCTCGTTGGAGGACTCCGAGCTGGAAGTGATGGAGCGCCAGGAGGAGGCGACCGGCCACCTGGCCACCCTGGAAGCGCAGGCGAAGCTGCTCGATGAGCGTATCGCCGCGCTGGCGTCGGCCCGGGATGAGAAGCTGAGCGAGCTGGGCGAGAAACTGGCCGAAACCGTCGCGCAGCGCGGACCACTGGTCGCGGACCTGCCAGCCGACTTGCTGGCCCTGTACGAGCGGCTGCGAGAGAGCAAGGGTGGGGTGGGAGCGGCCGCCCTGCGGGCCCGCGCCTGCGGTGGCTGCCAGCTCACCCTTGACAATGCCGAGTTGGCGCAGATCAAGGCCGCCGGCGTCGAAGAGGTCATTCGGTGTGAGGAGTGCCAGCGGATCCTGGTGCGCACCTCCGAGAGCGGGTTGTGAGCTGATCGTGAGCGGCGACGACAGCGCGCCGGCGCCCTACCGCTCCGTCATCATCGAGGCCGACGGCGGCTGTCGCGGCAACCCCGGCCCGGCGTCCTACGGGGCTGTGCTGAAGGACGCCGACACCGGAGCGGTGATCGCCGAGGACGCGACGACGATCGGCGTGGCCACCAACAACGTCGCCGAGTACAGCGGCCTGATCGCCGGTCTCGAACTTGCCCAGCGGTTCGCTCCGGACGCCGAGATCGAAGTTCGGATGGACTCCAAGCTGGTCGTGGAGCAGATGTCGGGACGGTGGAAGATCAAGCACCCCGCCATGCGCCCACTCGCGATGGAGGCCAACCAACTGGCGCCGTTCGGCACCGTCTACACCTGGATACCTCGGGAGCAGAACAAGCACGCCGACCGGCTCGCCAATGAGGCGCTCGACGGCACCCGCTCCGGCGTGAGCGTTCCAGGCGAGGAGGCGTCGACCGCCCCCGAACCACGAGAGCCGGCCGAGCCACGAGAGCCGTCCGAGCCACGCGAGCCGGCCGAGCCAGCGAAGCCGACGACCGGATGGGGCCCGGTCGGGAGCTCCCCGACCACCTTGATCCTGGTCCGCCACGGCGAGACGCCCTACACCCGCGAGAAGCGCTTCTCCGGCGGTCTGAACAGTGCCAACCCGGGCCTGTCGGAGGACGGGCGCGCCCAGGTGGTCGAGACGGCCCGCTGGCTGGCGCCGCTCGCGGAGCGAGTGGACACCCTGATCGCCTCACCGGTCCGGCGGACCCGTGAGTCCGCGGAGATCATCGCCGAGACGATGGGACTCGGCACTCGCGGCCTCGATATCGAAGAGGAGCCCGGGTTTGCGGAGATGGAGTTCGGTCGCTGGGACGGGCTGACCTTCGCCGAGGTGCAGGACCGGCACCCCGACGAGATCGAGGCCTGGATGGCGTCGCTCGACCACGCTCCCGGCGGGGGCGAGTCGTTCCGGCTGGTGGAGCAGCGAGTGCTCTCGGCGCTGGACAGCGTGCTCAGTCAGCGGGCCGGGCAGACGGTGCTGGTCGTCAGCCACGTGACTCCGATCAAGACGCTGGTGGCTCACGCGCTGGGCGCAGGGCTCGATGGCCTCTTTCGCCTGGAGCTGTCCCCTGCGACCGTGTCGACGATCGCTTATCACCGCGCCACCGATCGCTTCCCCGAACGCGCTTCGCTGCGCTTGTTCAACGCGGCCCCCGGCGGCACGCTCACCCTCTGACCTACCCCCGGCCCTTCCCTGCTGCCGAGCGTCGGGTCAGACGTCGGCGACCACCACGTCGAGACGGGTTCCTCGCGGGCCCGGCGTCCCCTGCTCGACGGTCCATCCCAGGTCCCGCCACGCCGACGCCAGAGCGGCCGGTGTGCGCGGGGCCGCACCCGACTCCAAGAGGTCGCGCACCAGACGGCCCTTGGTCGCCTTGTTGAAATGGCTCACGACGCTGCGCCTGCCGGCCGTCTCGTGGAGCACCCGCACGGACGCGGTCGTCGGGGCCAGCGCGTGTGCTGGTCGCCAGAAGGCGGCATAGGTCGTTGATCGAAGGTCGATCAGCAGGCCCCCGCCGACGGCGTCCTCGGCGGCCGGGCCGAGGTGCTCGCGCCAATGACCGGCGATCGAGCCGATGCCGGGGAGAGTCACATCGCCGGAGAGGCGATAGGCCGGCACTCGATCGCCGATCCGGACCAGGCCGAAGATCGAAGAGGTGATCGTCACCCGGGTCGCCGCGCGGCGACGGGCAGTGGGAGTCAGGGTCGCCAGCTCGAGAGCGTCATACAAGACACCGGAGTAGAGCCTCTCGGCGCGCGTCGTCGGGGCGCCCCACAACGAGGCGTTGCGTGCGACTTCGTCGGTCTGGGTGGGGCCGAGACCGAGCACCTCAGCGGCGTCCGGTCGGCGTTCGCACAGTTCCACGAGCCCGCGAATGACCATCTCCCGGGCTTTCGTGAGCTCGGCGAAACTGAGCGTCGCCAGGTCGAGAGGCTTGCCGCGACGGGG
The DNA here is from genome assembly GCA_963781605.1 of uncultured Actinomycetota bacterium. GTDB lineage: Bacteria > Actinomycetota > Actinomycetes > Propionibacteriales > Nocardioidaceae > Nocardioides. Next base: position 34,858 of record CAWAGO010000005.1, on the reverse strand, counting down.
CGCGGTCTTGCCCTCCGAGGGCGGCAACACGATCAGCACCGCGCCAGCGTAGGGCACCCGGAACGCCCGCATTCCGGCGGCTAAGGTGGCGCAATGCCGAGCAGCAGAGCGATATCGCTTCGCCATCCCGACAGCGTTCGTGCCGGTGAGTTGCGCGGTCAGATCGAGGCCATCCAATCCGATCAGGGGATCGAGGCCGAGTTCCCCGGCGACGTCGAGGCGGCCGCCGCCCACAGCGCCCGCCACCCCAACCTCCCGACGTTGGATCGCACCGACCTACCGCTGGTGACGATCGACCCGCCGACTGCCCAGGATCTCGATCAGGCGCTGCACATCGCCCGCGACGGTGCGGGTTATGTCGTGCACTACGCCATCGCCGACCTCGCAGCGTTTCTCAAGCCGGGCGACCCGGTCGATCGTGAAGCGCGGCGGCGCGGTGAGACGCTCTACGGCGCCGACAGCAAGGTGCCGTTGCATCCCAAGGCGATCTCGGAGGAGGCCGGGTCGCTGCTGCCCGACCAGACGCGTCCGGCCGCTCTGTGGACGATCCGACTCGATGCCGACGGTCAGCGAACCGGGGCCAGGGTCGAGCGTGCGCTGGTGCGCTCCCGCGCCAAACTCGACTACGACTCCGTGCAGCGCGACATCGACAACGGGACCGCGAACGCCAGTTTCGCCCTCCTCGCGGACGTCGGTCGGCTGCGGATGGAGCGCGAGGCGGCCCGTGGGGCGCTCTCCTTGCCCTTGCCCGAGCAGGAGATCGACATCGACGGCGATCAGTGGCGCCTTGAGTTCCGTGGTCTGGTTCCTGCGGAGAACTGGAACGCGCAGATCTCTCTGCTCACCGGCTTCGCGGCAGCCGATCTGATGGTGGGCGCCCATGTCGGCTTGCTCCGCACCCTGCCGCAACCCGATCCGCGGGAGGTCGCCCGGCTCCGGCGCACCGCACGAGGTCTGGGCATCGCCTGGCCCGAAGGCACCGAGCCGGCGGAGTTCATTCGGTCGCTCGATCCGCTGGTGCCGGCTCACTCGGCCATGGTCGTCGCGAGTACCCGATTGCTGCGGGGGAGCGGATATGTCGACTTCGAGGGCTCGGTGCCGACTGCGGTCGACCACGCCGCGCTCGCGGCTCGATACACGCATGTGACGGCCCCGCTGCGACGCCTGGTCGATAGGTTCACGACCGAGATCTGTCTGGCTCTCTCCGCGGACAGCGACATCCCCGAATGGGTCGTCGAGGCGCTGCCGGAACTACCCGCGATCATGCGCGACTCGTCGCGCCGAGCCAACGCCTACGAGAACGCTCTGGTCAATCTGGTCGAGGCCGCCGTGCTGCAGCACCGGGTGGGTGAGGTGTTCCACGGTGTGATCGTCGATGTCGACGACGACAAGAAGACGCGGGGTTCACTGACCATCGCGGAGCCGGCGATCGAGGCGTCGATCCGGGCAGACCACCCCCTGCCGCTGGGCGACGAGGTCCGCGCCCGCCTGGTCAGCGCCGACCCTGCCACGCGGTCGGTGGAGTTCCGCCTGGAGGGACGATCGCCGTAGGCCAGGACCATCGATCAGGCGGTGACGGTGGCCGGGCTGCTTCCGCGCACGAGAAGCTTGCGGATTTCGTCGACCATGAGCACCGAGCTGGCCAGGGCGGCACACACGGCCCACTGGCGGACGTCGAGAGCCACGGTGTCGAAAGCCTTGTTGAGAGGTGCCGCATGAACGACCGCCACCTGCAGGGCGACGGTGCCGCCCGCCGCGGCCCAGAGGAGTCGATTGCCGAAGGGGCGCACGAAGGCGCTCACGGTGTCGGAGCGAGCGTTGAAGGCGTTGAAGATCTGGGCCAACACAATGGTGGTGAACACCATCGTCCGGGCTGAGGTGAGATCGCCGGATCCGCCGAGCAGGCCGCCTGGAAGCTCGAGATCGAGCGCGATCAGGCCGGCCAGGGCCGTGGTCGAACCGATCAGGGCGATGGTCACGATCATCGATCGATCGATGATTCGTGCGGTGATCCGACGAGGTGGGTCGCTCATCACATCTTCGACGGGAGGGTCCACTCCGAGGGCCAACGCAAGGGCGCTGTCGGTGAGCAGGTTGATCCACAAGATCTGGGTGGCGAGGAGCGGCACCGCCAGTTGCCCGCCTGCGTCGGCGGCGGCTGTGAGTCCCAGTGCGGAGGCCGCGAGCACCCCGACGAACATCACCAGGACCTCGCCGGTGTTGGACGCGAGGAGGTAGCGAAGGAACTTGCGGATGTCGGTGAAGATCTCGCGGCCGTCGCGGACGGCCCGGAGGATCGTGGCGAAGTTGTCGTCCGCCAAGATCATGTCGGCGGCTTCCTTGGAGACCTCGGTACCGCTGATTCCCATCGCGACGCCGATATCGGCCTGACGCAGCGCCGGGGCGTCGTTGACGCCGTCGCCCGTCATCGCCACGATGTGCTGCTGGCCTTGCAACTGCTCGACGATGCGCAGCTTCTGCTCGGGGGACACCCGGGCGAACACCGAGCGGTTTGCGATGGTGTCGGCGAACTCGTCGTCACCCAACTTGGCCAACTCACGCCCGGTGATGGCGGTGGCCGGAGCCGATGAGTGAGGAGTCTCGATCCCGAGTTGCTCACCGATCCGGGCGGCGGTGCGGGCGTGGTCGCCGGTAATCATGATCACCCGAATCCCCGCCCGGTGGGCATCGGCGATCGCGTCCGACACCTCGGGTCGAGGCGGGTCCATCATGCCCACGACGCCGAGGAGGGTGAGCTCCGCTTCGAGCGACTCATCGATCGGCTTCCGGAGGTGGTCGAGTTGTCGATAGGCGACCGCCAAGGTCCGAAGCGACCGGTCGGCGAGCCCGTCGACCTGCTCGGAGACCTGTCGCCGACGCTCGTCGGTCAGCGGCAGGACGTGGCCGGCCACCCGCTCGTGGGTGCAGCGCTCCAGCAGCACATCGGGGGCACCCTTGGTGACCAGCATGAACCCACGTTCGTCGCCTGCGCCGGCGTCGCCGGGCCGCGCGTCGGTGTTGACGGTGGTCATCAATTTGCGCCGCGAGTCGAAGGGGATCTCCCCGACTCGGCGATAGCGCTGCTGACGCACCTCAGTGCGCCCGAGCTTGCGCTCGGCGACCAGAAAGGCGGCCTCGGTGGGGTCCCCGAGGATCTCCCAATCGCCGTCGCTCGTCCGCCGTAGCAGCGCGTCGTTGGCCAGGCTGCCGGCCTCGAGCACGAGCTCGACTTCGGTCAGGTCGGCGTCGGCGAGGGGGACGCCGTCATGGGTGGCCCGGCCGATCGGTTGGTAACCGACCCCGCTGATGTCTGCGGTGATCGAAGGGGTCGTGACCGAGACGATGGACATCTCGTTGCGGGTCAACGTTCCGGTCTTGTCCGTGCAGATCACCGATGCGGAGCCGAGCGTCTCGACCGACGACAGCCGTTTGACGACCGCCCGCTGCGTCGCCATCCGCTGTACCCCGAGGGCGAGAACAACCGAGAGAATGGCGGGCAGGCCCTCAGGAACCGCTGCGACGGCCAGGGAGACCCCCACGACGAGCACGTCGATGACGCCGCTGAGACCGGTGGAACCCGAAGTGAGGAAGATCGCGGCGACGACGACCGCCGCTAGCACCACAACGGCAAGGCCGAGGACGCGGCTCAGCCAGGCGATCTGTTCGTCGAGAGGTGTCGGGTCGGTAGTGGTCGAGTCGAGCAACGTGGCGATATGCCCGATCTGGGTGCTCATCCCGGTGGACGTGACGACTGCCCGGCCGCGTCCGCGCACCACACCTGTCCCGTTGAACACCATGTTCGTGCGCTCGGCCACGGCGGTCTCCGCGGGAATCGGGACCGTCTGCTTCTCTACAGGCGTGGATTCGCCGGTCAGCGGCGCCTCGGCGACGGTCAGGGTGGCCGCTTCGATGAGGCGACAGTCCGCGCCGATCGCGTCCCCCTCGCCGAGAAGCACGATGTCGCCGGGCACGAGGGCTCGGTTCGGGATCGACTCCACCTCGCCGTCACGAACAACCCGGGTATGCGTGGAGGTCAGTTCGCGGAGGGCATCAACGGCCTTGGTCGCCTTCTCCTCCTGCCAGAATCCGATCGCCGCATTGGCCACGACGATCACGGCGATGACGATCACCTCGACCGGCGAGCCGCTGCCGCCGTCGACCAGCCAAGCGATCAAGGAGATGCCGATCGCCGCGAACAGCAATAGCACCAGCGGGTCGGTGAACTGGTCGAGCAGGCGGCGCCAAGCCGGTCGCACCGCCGCCTGCTCGAGTTCGTTCCACCCGAAAGCCTCGAGACGCCGTGCCACCTCGTCTGCGGCGAGCCCTGGATCGGGGTCAGTGCGTAGGTCGCTCGCGACCACGTCGGCGTGGCCGGCCCACGGCTCGGTGGGACAAGAGATCACATGAGCGATCCTCGCAGAGGCGAGTTGATGGGCCCGAGGCAGAGGGGTTGGTCTGTAGGCCGGGTTCTGTCCCGCTGACGCGGGGGCGACCATCCATCTACGATCGCCGTTGCCGACGACCTCCTGCGGCCTACCCGCACACTCGGACGAGCAGCCCTCAGGCGTGTGCGCGTTCCCCGGTCTTGCGACCGGAGAACTTCTTGACCTTGCTCCAGGTGGGGTTTACCTAGCCGCTCCGGTCACCCGGAGCGCTGGTGGTCTCTTACACCACCGTTTCACCCTTACCTCACCGGCCGAAGCCAGCGAGGCGGTCTGTTTTCTGTGGCACTGTCCCGCGGGTTGCCCCGGGTGGGTGTTGCCCACCACCTTGCTCTGTGGAGCCCGGACCTTCCTCGGCTCACCCGTGGGTGGGACGCGGTCGCCCGACCAACCCCTCTGCACGAGCAGGGTACCGGCTACCGCCATTCAGGGGAGAGTGAGTACCTCGGCGCCGTCCTCGGTCACGACCAAGGTGTGCTCGAATTGAGCGCTGCGCTTCAGATCCCGAGTGACCACGGTCCATCCGTCGTCCCACATGTCCCAGGCGTGTGTGCCGAGGTTGAGCATCGGCTCGATCGTGAAGGTCATGCCGGCGAGGATCTCGTCGTCGTAGGCCGCCTCGTCGTAGTGAGGGATGACGAGGCCACTGTGGAAATGCGTGCCGATGCCGTGGCCGGTGAACTCACGCACCACGCCGTAGCCGAACCGGCGGGCATAGGACTCGATCACTCGCCCGATCACGCTGATCCGGCGGCCCGGGCGGACGGCCTTGATGCCCCGCTCCAGCGCCTCCTTGGTGCGCTCGACCAGGAGTCGGGACTCCTCGTCGACGTCGCCGGCCAAGAAGGTGGCATTGGTGTCACCGTGCACGCCGTTGAGGAAGGCGGTGATGTCGATGTTGACGATGTCGCCGTCTTCGATGACGCGGCTGTCGGGGATCCCGTGGCAGATCACCTCGTTGACGCTCGAGCACAAGCTCTTGGGAAAACCGCGATAGCCAAGGGTGGAGGGGTAGGCCCCGTGATCACAGAGGAACTCGTGGCCGATGCGGTCGAGCTCGTCGGTGGTGACTCCGGGCGCCACGTGGGAACCCACGAGGTCCCTGGCCTGAGCGGCCAACCGTCCCGCCACTCGCATGCGCTCGATGGTGTCGGCGTCCTTGACCTCGCTCCCGGTGAACTGGGCGGGTGCTGGCTTGTCGACATACTCGGGGCGGGGGATGGTGGGGGGCACCGGTCGCCGGGGCGACACGGTGCCGGGAACGACGCGGGAGCCGGTGATCGCAGACACGGTGAAGAGTGTAGTTTCCGAGTATGACGAGCGAACCCGAGGAGTACTGGTTCTGCCTGGTGCACCACACCGTCGAAGGGCAGGACGGTTGCCGAAACGCCGATCGACTCGGACCCTATTCTTCCGCTGCCGAGGCCTCGCGCGCGCTGGAGAAGGTCGAGGAGCGCAACGAGGAGGCCGACGCCTATGACGAGTGGAACGACGACAACCTCGAGGACTGAGCGGCCCGATCCCGCGGCGTTCTAGTAGGGCGCTAGCGGGGCGAGACCCGGATGACGCCGTCGTTGGTGCCGTTGTCCGTGGTGATCAGCAGGCTGCCGTTGGGTGCCGCGGTGATCGAGCGCAAGCGCCCGAACCGGCGCAGCGAGCGAGGGGAGCGCACCTTCTTGAGCCGCCCCTTCGCGTCGAACTTCAAGAACAGCACGCGCTGCGACTTCAAGGCGGCGACGGCCAGTGTCCCGTTGAGCGCGCCCCAGCGCTTGCCGCGGACCCACGCTGCCCCCGAGGTGGCCAACGTGGGCTCGCCCGAGCGCCAGCGGGCGGCGCGCTGCTTGCCGGGCAGGCGCTGGTCGGTCATCGGCACCGATTCGTTGTAGCCCGGGACCGGATTCCAGCCGTAGTCACCTCGACGTCGGATCAGGTTGACCTCGTCGTCGCGGTAGGAGCCGTGCTCGACCGCCCAGATGGTGCCGTTGCGTCGCTGGGCGAGCCCTTGGATGTTGCGGTGTCCGCGGGAGACGACGTAGCGCGTCGTGCGTCGCGCCGAGGAGCGATAGGGGTTGGTCTTCCACGGCTTGCCGTTGAAACGATTGAGTCGCAGCGTCTTGCCACCGAGTGAGGCGAGGTTGCGTGGATTGGTTCCGATCGCCGCGTCCCCGGTGCCCACCCACAGCGAGCCGTTGCGCTGATCGATGAGGAGACGGCATCCGCCGTGGCGACCCGAACTGGTGGGGAGTCGGGTGAGCAACGGTCCCAGTGAGGTCACCCCAGAGAAGTCGTCGGCCATCCGCCAGGCCATCACCCGGACGTCGGTGCCGTTGGCCGTGAAGCCACCTTGGCAGGTGTAGATCCGATGGTTCTTGGCGAAGTTCGGGTCAATGGCGAGCGACATCAGCCCGGTCTCTCCCGAGACCCAGACTGTTCGGCTCGGAAACCGCACCTGGCTCCGCTGACCGCCCTTGGCGAACCACAGGCGGGCGGTATCCCGCTCGGTCACCAGCAGCCCGCCCCCGACGGCCTGCACATCCCAGGTCTTGCTCAAGCCGCTCACGGGCCGGGTGGTGCGCAGGCGCGGCACCGCTCGGTCGGTCGTGGTGGCGGACGCCGACTCGCGTTGATCAGCGGGGCTCGAGGCGATCGCTGGCGGAACCCAGAAGGTGCAGCAGCCAAGGGTGAGCAGAAGAATGAGCGAACGACGCATGACGCCCACCGTAGCCGGGCCGACCCCTCAGAAGGTGTGCTCCGGTCCGGGGAAACTTCCGTCCCTGACGTCGGCGACGTAGGCCGCTGCCCCCGCGGCGAGCACACCGCGCACGTCGGCATACTGCTTCACGAAGCGGGCCATCTTGCCCGAGCGAAGACCGAAGGCGTCCTGCCACACGAGCACCTGGCCGTCGCAGCCATTGCCCGCGCCGATGCCGATGGTCGGGATGGAGAGTTCGGCGCTGATCCGCCCGGCAACGTCGCCGGGCACCATCTCCATCACCACCGCGAAGGCGCCGGCCGCCTCGACGGCACGGGCGTCGGCCACGATCCGGTCGGCGGTCTCGCCGCGACCCTGCACGCGGTAGCCGCCCAGGGTGTGTTCGCTCTGGGGCGTGAAGCCGATGTGGGCGATGACCGGAACGCCACCCTCGGTCATCTTCCGGATCTGTGGCGCCATCTCGGCCCCGCCCTCCAGTTTCACGCAGTGAGCGCCGGCCTCCTTCATGAATCGGACGGCGGTCAGGTAGCCCTGCTCGGGAGAGGCCTGATAGGAGCCGAACGGGAGATCGCCCACCACCATTGCCCGCGAGGCGCTGCGGACGACGGCACGGGTCAGGGGCAGTAGTTCATCGACCGTGACCGGCAGCGAGGTGTCGTTGCCGTAGACGTTGTTGGAGGCGGAGTCGCCGACCAGCAGCAGTTCGACGCCGGCCTCGTCGAAGATCTGGGCCGTGTACATGTCGTAGGAGGTCAGCATCGTGATCTTCTCCCCACGCTCCTTCATCTCGCGCAGATGATGCGTGCGGATCCGTCGCGCGGGAGCGGAAGAGGCAGGGGCGCCGTGCGGGGCGGGCTGTTCGCTCATGCCGGTCACGGTAGTCGTGTCCAGTCGATCGGTCACCGAGGCGTGGATCACCAAGCGCCGCGCCGTCGCGTGGGAGACTGCCGCCGTGGACTTCTACTCCGCCTATGACCAGGGATTCGCCAGGGTCGCGGCCTGCACCATCCCGGTGGCGATCGCCGACCCGGCGCGCAACGCTGCCACCATCCTCGACCAGGCGCGAGCTTGCCATGAGGAGAGTGTCGCGATCGCGGTCTTCCCCGAGCTGTCGCTGTGCGGCTACGCCATCGACGACCTTCTTCTCCAGGACACCCTTCTGGCCTCCGTCGAAGCCGCGCTGGCCGACATCGTCGCCGGCTCTGCGGAGTTGTTGCCGGTGATCGTGGTGGGCGCACCCTTGGTTCACGGCACCCGGGTGCTCAACTGCGCCGTCGTCATCCATCGTGGGCAGGTGCTCGGAGTGGCACCCAAGTCCTACCTCCCTACGTATCGGGAGTTCTACGAGCGTCGCTGGTTCGCGCCCGGGGACGACCGGCGTGCCACCTGGATCGAGGTGGCCGGTGACGAGGTTCCGCTCGGCCCCGAGTTGGTCTTCAACGCCGCCGACGTGCCGGGGCTGACCTTCCACGTCGAAGTGTGCGAAGACATGTGGGTGCCGATCCCGCCCAGCGCCGAGGCGGCCCTCGCCGGCGCCCACGTGCTGATCAACCTCTCCGGCTCGCCGGTGACGATCGGACGGGCGGATGACCGGCGGCTCCTGGCCCGCTCGGCCTCCGCGCGCTGTAACGCGGCGTACGTCTATGCCGCGGCGGGCCAGGGGGAGTCGACGACCGACCTGTCGTGGGACGGGCAAACGCTGATCTATGAGTGCGGTGACCTGCTCGGCGAGGCGCAGCGGTTTCCCGAGCAAGCGCAGCGAACGATGGCCGACGTCGACCTCGACCGAATCCGACAAGAACGGCTGAGGCAGGGCACCTTCGACGACAATCGCCGCACCCATGACGAGCGGATCGAGGCCTTTCGGGCCGTCGACTTCGTTCTCGACCCGCCGCGCGGTGACGTGGGGTTGCGACGCAAGGTCGACCGCTTTCCCTTCGTGCCCGATGATCCAGACCGACTCGCGCAGGACTGCTACGAGTCCTACAACATCCAGGTCTCCGGGCTCGAGCAGCGCCTGCACGCCATCGGCCAGCCCAAGGTCGTGATCGGCGTCTCCGGGGGACTCGACTCCACCCACGCCTTGATCGTGGCCGCCAAGGCGATGGACCGGCTCGGCCGGCCGCGCACCGACATCCATGCCTTCACGATGCCCGGATTCGCCACGGGCGAGACGACCAAGGGCTACGCCACGCGGCTCGCCGAGAGCCTCGGTGTCACCTTCGAAGTGCTCGACATCACTCCCGCCGCTCGGCAGATGCTCGACGACATCGATCACCCCTTCAGCGAGGGGGAGCGGGTCTACGACGTCACCTTCGAGAACGTCCAGGCTGGTCTGCGGACGGACTACCTGTTCAGGCTGGCCAATCACCGGGGCGGCATCGTGCTCGGCACGGGCGATCTCTCCGAGCTCGCGCTCGGCTGGTGCACCTACGGGGTGGGTGATCAGATGTCGCACTACAACGTCAACGCTGGGGTACCCAAGACGCTGATTCAGCACCTCATCCGTTGGGTGATCGCCTCCTCGCAGTTCGGTTCGGACACCAACGCTGTGCTGGACGAGATCCTCGCCCAGGAGATCACCCCGGAGTTGATTCCGACCCACGACGGCGTCAAGCCGCAGGCGACCGAGGACACCGTCGGGCCCTATTCACTTCAGGACTTCACGCTCTTCCACGTGCTGCGCCGGGGCTACCGGCCGAGCAAGATCGCGTTCCTCGCCTGGCATGCCTGGAGGGACGCGGACGCGGGGGACTGGCCTCCCGGCTTCCGCGATGACCGGCGCGCGTCCTACGACCTGGCCGAGATCCGCGGCTGGCTGGATGTCTTCTGTCGGCGCTTCTTCGCCAGCCAGTTCAAGCGATCGGCGCTGCCGAACGGTCCCAAGGTCAGCGATGGCGGAACGATGAGCCCCCGCGGCGACTGGCGGATGCCCTCCGACGCCACCCCCACCGCCTGGCTCGCCGAACTCGAAGCGAACGTCCCTCCCGGATAGTCCAGTACGAATTGGTTCTTTGGGAGCTGGGTGGAGGACGATCCCGTACTGGACTATCCAGAACGGTGGACTCTGACCCGGGGGTTGACTCTGACACTGTGTGAGGCGGTGAGCTGGACGGGTCATGTTGAACATCGGAGAATTTGCTCGCTATGCCGGGGTGTCCGTGCGCATGCTGCGGCACTACGACGAGCTGGGCCTGTTGGTCCCCACCGAGGTGGACCCGCACAGCGGCTATCGGCGCTACGGCCCGGAGCTGTTGTCCCGGGCGCACCGACTCGTGACGTTTCGGGCGTTGGGGTTCTCCCTCGACCAGATCGGTTCGCTCCTCGACGATGCCTCGGTGGAGGACCAGCGCCTCCTCCTCGAGCGGCGGCGCGGCGAGCTGGCCGAACAGGTCGCGGCCGACGAGTCCCGGCTGGTCGAGATCGAGCGGCGTCTCCGATTGATCGAAGGAGAAAGCACCATGGAGTGTCAGAGCACGACCCTGCCAAGGCTGCGGCTGGCGCAGCTCACCGCCGAAGTGAGTGATCAGGCTGAGATCGCCGGGGTGATCGGCCCGCTGTATGCCCGCGTGTTCGAGGCCTATGCCGGTCGACCGACGGGGTCTCAGGTCGCCTGGTACGACGGCTTCGGCGACCGGCTGCGCCTCGGCGCCGGGGTCACGGAGGACGGTGAACCCCCCACGGGCCTCGAATCGGGGATCCTGCCGGCCGTCGAGGCCGTCGTGACCACCTATCGCGGGCCGATCAGTCAGATCGGCGACGCGTGGCAAGCCCTCGCCAGTCAGGTGGCCGACGCGGGCCGGTCACCGGTCGGGCCGTGCCGCGAGGTCTATCACGAGGTCCACCCGGAGAACCCGGCAGCCACCTGGGTCATCGAACTCCAGCAACCGGTGGCCTGAGCTCACGGTTGCTGCGCCGTCCCTCTCGCCGAGACCGTGGACCCTCGGCGAGAGCGAGCGGTCGCGGTCGTAGGGTGGGCCCATGGGCAAGCAGGAAGACTTCGTGCTCCGGGCGCTCGAGGAGCGCGACGTGCGTTTCGTGCGGTTGTGGTTCACCGATGTGTTGGGGTTCTTGAAGTCGGTGGCCGTGGCGCCGGCGGAACTCGACGGCGCGTTCGATGAGGGCATCGGCTTCGACGGATCCGCGATCGAGGGCTTCGCCCGGGTCTACGAGGCCGACATGCTGGCCAAGCCCGACCCGTCGACGTTCCAGGTGTTGCCTTGGCGGGCGGAAGGACCGGCGACCGCGCGGATGTTCTGCGACATCGTGATGCCCGATGGCAGCCCGTCGTACGCCGACCCGCGGCTGGTCCTGAAACGTACCCTCACCGCGGCGTCCGAGCAGGGCTTCACGTTCTACACGCACCCCGAGATCGAGTTCTATCTGTTCAAGTCGATGCCGGAAGCCGGGGAAGAACCGGAGCCGGTGGATCGCAGCGGCTACTTCGACCACACCGCCCAGTCGCGAGGGTCGGACTTCCGCCGCGAGGCGATCACCATGCTCGAGTCGATGGGCATCTCGGTGGAGTTCAGCCATCACGAAGGCGGTCCGGGCCAACAGGAGATCGACCTTCGCTATGCCGACGCCCTGTCCACCGCCGACAACATCATGACCTTCCGTGCGGTAGTCCGAGAGGTCGCCCTCGGTCAGGGCATGTGGGCCACCTTCATGCCCAAGCCCTACACCACGCATCCCGGCAGCGGCATGCATACACACGTCAGCCTCTTCGAGGGCGATCGCAATGTCTTCTTCGAGGCGGGCGCCGAGTACAAGCTCTCCAAGACCGGCCGCCAGTTCATCGCCGGCATCCTCAAGCACGCCGCCGAGATCACCTGCGTCACCAACCAGTGGGTCAACTCCTACAAGCGCCTGCTGGGCGGCGGCGAGGCTCCGTCCTACATCACCTGGGGCCACAACAACCGCTCGGCGATGGTCCGGGTGCCGATGTACAAGCCCAACAAGGGGCAGTCGACGCGGATCGAACTGCGCACCATCGACGCGGCCTGCAACCCCTATCTCGCGTTCGCGGTGACGCTGGCGGCCGGGATGAAGGGCATCACCGAGGATTACGAACTCCCCGCCGAGGCCGAGGACGACGTCTGGTCGCTGACCGAGGGAGAACGCAGGGCGATGGGTATCGCCCCGCTGCCCAAGAGTCTCTATGACGCGATCGGCGTCGCGGAGAAATCCGAGCTCCTCGCCGAGACCCTGGGGGAGCACGTCTACGACTACTTCCTGCGCAACAAGCGTCAGGAATGGGTGGAGTACCGCACCCAGGTGTCGGCGTTCGAGCGCGACCGAATGATTCCCGCCTTGTGAGTACACCCGATTCCGACGAACGCACGCCGGACGGGTATGGCGTCCAGCGGGCCCAGCAACTGGTGTGGTCGCTCTGGGTGGCCGCCGGCTCGGGGATTCTCGTGGTCGTGCTGGCCGCCAGCGCACTGCCTGGGGCCGGCCCCGACTCAGCGATCTTCCTCAGCACCCTGCTGGGTCTGGGCGGCCTGGTGACCGGGGCGTCCGGGAGCGGAATCTGGTGTCACCGTCAGAATCGAGCGGGGTTGAAGTGGGCGGCCGTCGGCGCCGGAGTGGTGTTGGTGATCCTCAGCCTGCTGCTCGCGACCACCGTGATCGGTTTCCTGCTACCGGTGGTGGCCGTCGTGGTGCTGCTGATGGCGCTGCTGAGGGAGAAGTAGCGTGAAACTCCTCTACTCCGAGCAGCGTGAGCGCCATCTGCGGATCGCGCTTCGGGTCGCCCTCGGTGTCGCCGCGGTGATGGTGGCAGCGGCGACCTGGTTGATGCTCCAGGCGTCATTCTTCGTCGACGACGGTGCCGACGCGATCAGCATCCTGTTGTTGGCGCTGTCGCTCCTGCTGCCCGGCCTGTGCCTGTTGGCAGCCGCCCGGACCGCCCTCAAATGGCTCCCTGGCCGAGGAGTCGCCGCTCGCCTGTGGGCGCTCACCACCGGCGGACTGTTGCTGCTGGCCACCCTGCCATTCCTCACCGATCTCGTCGGGCTACCTCTGCTGTTCTTGGGGCTGCTGATCATCACCATGGCCTGGCTGCGCGACGCGGACACCGTCGGCTGATGCGTCCCAGGAACCAGTAAGTTGATGTCCGTGCGTCGCCCGCGAGTGTTGGTCATCGAGCACGAAGACGGCTGCCCGGCCGCTCACTTCGGGGTGTGGCTCGATCGCGCGGGCGCGGAACTGATCACGACCCGTCCCTATCTGGACGAGGCGATCCCCGAGCTCGCGGACTTCGACGGCGTCGTCGTCCTCGGCGGCTCGATGGGTGCCCACGACGACCACGTGCCGTGGATCGCGCCGCTGCGCGACTCCCTCAGGGCGGCCGCCGACGCAGGCCAGCCGGTGCTCGGCATCTGCCTCGGCCACCAACTTCTCGCGGCCGCGTATGGCGCCCGGTCGATCGCCAATCCGGGCGGCCAACAGGTCGGCCTGTTCGACGTGGACTGGGCGGCATCGGCCCGCGATGACGCACTGGTGGGCGATCTCGTGACCGAGCCACGACGCGGAGTCCACTGGAACAACGACGTCGTGGTCGAGCTGCCAGAGTCGGCCGTGGTGCTGGCCCAGACGCCCCAGGGTGAGGTTCAAGCGGTTCGTTTCGCACCCTCGGCGTGGGGGGTGCAGTGGCATCCCGAAGTGGATGCCGACGTGCTCACCTCATGGGCCGAGGGCGACCGCGACGATCATCTGGAGCGGGGGATCGACCAGCAGGCTCTCCTGGCCGAGATCGACGAGGCCCGCGTCGAGCTCGATCACGCGTGGGAACCTCTGGCCAGCGCCTTCGTTGCCCTGTGCCGGGATCGTTGAGGTCGTGATGTCGAACATAGGCTCCTCTGGTCGCGACGACGACGTCCTCGCCCGCGGAGCGTTGCTGCGCGCCGGCTTCCTCGACACCGATCGGGCCCGGAGCCTGCTCGACCGCCTCGGAGCGGCCGCCCCGCCACTGGTGGCACTTCTCGGGCGCACCGCGGACCCCGATCTGTCGCTCCAAGGGCTGGTGCGGTTGACCGACGCCGCCTCCGATGGCGAGGTCATGCTGCAGGAGTTGGCGGGGGACGAGGGCACCGCCATGCGGCTGTTGTCGGTGCTGGGCGCGAGCCAGGCCCTCGCCGATCACCTGGTACGGCACCCGAGTCACTGGCACGAGCTGACCGACCCCTCGCTCGGTTCGACCCGCCCGGCCGCCTACGCCGTCCGGGCCGCCTTGCTGGGTGTCGTGGGTGCCGACCCGCTGGCGCCCTCGCCGGTGGCGACCGTTCCGGATGCGCAGGCGGTCGACGCCGTGCGGGTGGAGTACCGGCGCCTGCTGCTGCGGCTCGCGTCGCGCGACCTGGCCCATGACCTGCCGGTTGACGACGCGGCGGCGGAGCTGTCCGACCTGGCGGCCGGCGTGTTGGACGCGGCCTTGGCGATCGCCCGGCAACGGGTGGGGGAGCCCGCGGCCGCGGCCCGGCTGGCCGTGGTGGCCATGGGCAAGTGCGGTGGTCATGAGCTGAACTACGTCTCCGACGTCGACGTGATCTATGTCTGCGAGCCCGCGGAGGGACACTCCGAAACGGCGGCGGCCAGAGCCGGCACCCAGTTGGCCGCCCAGCTGATGCAGGTGTGCTCCGACCACACGAGTGAGGGCACCATCTGGCCCGTTGACGCGGCTCTGCGACCCGAGGGCAAATCCGGCCCCCTGGTGCGCACCCTCGCCAGCCATCGGGGGTACTACGGCCGATGGGCCAAGACCTGGGAATTCCAGGCGCTGCTCAAGGCTCGGCCGGTGGCCGGCGATCTGGCGTTGGGTCAGGACTACGTCGACATGGTCGCGCCGATGGTCTGGACGGCTGCCGAGCGCGACGACTTCGTCACCGACGTGCAGGGGATGCGGCGGAGGGTGGTCGATCACATCCCCGCCAAAGAGGCGAAGCGTCAACTCAAGCTCGGTTCCGGCGGCCTGCGTGACGTCGAGTTCGCTGTCCAGCTTCTCCAGCTCGTGCACGGTCGCGGCGATGAGCGGATCCGGTCGCAGGCGACTCTGTCCGCGCTCGCCGAGCTGACCCGCGGCGGTTACATCGGACGCGAGGACGGCGAAGCGATGGCGGAGGCCTACGCGTTCCTGCGGCAGATGGAACACCGGATCCAGCTCTTCCAGCTTCGGCGCACCCATATCGTTCCCGACACCGAACAGGCGCTGCGGCGGCTGGGTCGCTCGATGGGCTTCCACAAGGACTCGATCGCCAGTCTGGAGAAGACCTGGCGGCACCATCGCCGCGAAGTGCGCCGCCTGCACGAGAAGCTTTTCTATCGACCCTTGCTGGCGGCCGTCGCTCGGATCCCCGGAGAGGGTGCCCGGCTGTCCCCCGAGGCGGCACGATCCCGGCTGGCGGCCCTCGGCTACGCCGACCCGGCGGCGGCGATGCGTCACCTGGAGGCACTCACGTCGGGGTTGACCCGCACCGCGGCCATTCAGCGGACGATCCTGCCGGCGATGCTCGAATGGTTCGCCGATGCCCCGGACCCCGATGCCGGGCTGTTCGGCTTTCGGCGAATCAGCGATTCACTCGGCCGCACTCCGTGGTTCCTCAAGACTCTCCGCGACGAAGGGCAGGTCGCTCAGCGACTGGCCACCGTCTTGGCCACCTCTCGCTATGCCACCGACCTGCTCCAGCGCGAGCCGCAAGGGGTGCGGATGCTCGGTGAGGACCTGGCTCCGGTCAGCGTCGACGTCATTCTCGCCGAGATGCAGTCCAACGCCGGGCGCCAGGATGACGCCGAGGAGGCGGCGCGCTCGATCCGCGCCGTGCGTCGCCGCGAGCTCTTCCGGATCTCTGTGGGTGACCTGTTGGGTGAGATCGATGTGGCCGATGTCGGGGCTGCGTTGTCGCGGCTGACCGACGCCACGATCCAGGCCACGCTCGATGTGGCCTGCCGTTCGGTCGTCATCTCCCGAGGCCTCGACGAGCCGCCGACCCGACTCGCTGTGATCGCGATGGGCCGCTACGGCGGCTTCGAGCTCTCCTACGGCAGCGACGCCGACGTGATGTTCGTGCACGATCCGCTGCCTGACGTCGATCCTCAGGTCGCCGCGTCCTACGCCCAGGCGGTGGCCAACGAACTCCGACGGCTGCTCGCCATCCCCGCGACGGACCCACCGTTGGAGGTCGACGCGGGGCTGCGCCCCGAGGGCAAGCAGGGCGCTCTCGTGCGCACGATCGAGTCCTACGCCGCTTACTACGCCAAGTGGAGCAAGGTGTGGGAGTTCCAGGCGCTGCTCCGGGCCGACGCGGTGGTCGGCGACCCCGACGTGCGACGGCAGTTCCTCGACTTGATCGATCCGTTGCGCTACCCAGCCGCCGGCATCGCCCTGGCCGATGTGGTGGAAGTGCGTCGGATCAAGGCGCGCGTCGACACCGAGCGGCTGCCGCGAGGAGCGGACCCCAACACCCACCTGAAGCTCGGCCGAGGTGGCCTGGCCGACGTCGAGTGGACGGTGCAGCTACTGCAGATGCGTCACGCCGGACAGGTCGAGGCGTTGCGTACGCCGCGCACGCTCGACGCGTTGGCGGCCGCCAGCGACGCGGGCCTGATCGAGACCGACGCGGCTGAGGTGCTGGCGACGGCCTGGCGCACCGTCAGCAGGATTCGCAACGCGATCACTCTGGTCCGCGGCAAGCCGGCCGAGCAGCTGCCTCGCGACCCGCGCGAGAAGGCCGCGGTCGCTGCCATCCTGGGCTATCCCGTGGGGGATACCGAGCGGATGGTGAACGACTACCTGCGGATCACCCGTCGAGCTCACGCCGTCGTGGAGAAGGTCTTCTGGGGCTGAGCGGACGCGTTCACTCCTCCCGCATCTTGGCCAAGCGCGCCCTGAGCAGCGGAACCCGGTGGGCGTTGCCACGCAGATGAATGTAGGTGTCGCCGAAGGCGGCGAGCAGAGCGTCGTCGAGGCGCCGCACAGCGCCAGTGGGATGGCGGTACCCCATCCGCTCGTTGATGCTCGCGATGTCGACGGGCCGGACCACATCGGCGAGTTCGTTGAGCGAGGTGATCCCGAGCTCGAGAACGAGGCCCGAGATCCACGCATAGTGCTCGGTGCGCGACCAGCCGGCGTCGGCATACTGGCCCGCCAGGAAGGCGGCGAGTTCCTGAGTGCTGATCCGCGGGTCGCTGCTGGTCTCTTGCACAGGCTCCTCGGCCGCCGACTGCTGCAGTCGGCTGCGGATGGTCGAGAACTCGCGGTCGGCGAGTTCGAGCAAGCCTGCCGCGAGGGTGAAGCGCCGATCGAGATCCGGGGCGTGCTCGGTGGGGATGGTGCCCTTGTAGCGGATGTCGTGCTCGAATTCGGCCCAGGCGTGCTGCAACACCGTGCGGATCTGAATCTGGAACTCCTGCCCACCCAGGGCCGGATAGTCACCCCGCTGAGCGAGGTGCAGACCCGCCTGGAGGTGCCTGCTGGCGTAGCCGAAGCGACCTTCGCGGGCGGTTTCCAGCCCGAGGTCACGATCGTCGTGCACCTCGAACTCGTCGGCGAGCAGGTCGGCGACTCCGGCCACATCGCTGTGGACATAGGTGATCACCCGCACGCCGATCAGGTCGGTCAGATCCGTGGCGGGGTTGGCGACCGCGGCCACGACGTCGGGCCGCCGAACCTTGGCCGCGAAGGACGCGACGCTCTTGGCCCGGCCGGTGACCGAGAGGTAGTTGATGCCGGCATCGTCGAGCACGGTGGTGACCAGGTCGGCTGCCTCCTCGGCGGCCTCCCGCAACGTGGGCTGCACGGCCGCGTACTCGCGCACCGCCCGGGCGGCGGGGTCCTCGGTGACCGCCACGACCCGGGGCGAAGGCAGGTGCCCCTCGGGCAAGGTCGGAGTGAGGATGTAACCGGAGGAAAGGTCGCCATAGATCGTCACGTCCGCCGGCCGTTGAGTGGCGTAGCGGGCGATGTAGGCGCAGACGACCGCGTCGATCTGGTCCTCGGCGTGGCGGAGTTCGCTCTTGCGGCCGGCGTTCTCTACGTGGGCCCGGAGGGCGCGCCAGCTGTCGTGATCGACCAGATGCAGATCACACGATGCGGTCGACAGGCTTTCGAGCAGCGTCGTCAGGACGAGCAGTTCGTGCCGCATCGAGTCGACGGTGCGCCCCGGCTTCTGCTTGTACTTCAGGGTCCGGCCGAGCTCGAACAAGGCGACGGTGGCCGGGTGCGGATAGACCTCGATCGCCCGGCGATTCCCAGTGGAGTGCGGATCGAGATCCAGACCCATTCGGGCGCTCAAGCGGGCGCCGCGCGGCCCGCCGGCGAACTCGGACTTGCCGGTGTTGGAGGGGTGGGCGCCGGCATCGAAGCGAGCGAAGTCGCGGTTGAGTGCGGCCTCGGCGGGCCGGTTGCCGGTGGCATTGGCAACGATCAGCGGCGCGTCGAAGGCGACCAGGCAGTCACCCGAGACGTAACTGGTCAATGTCAAGACGATCTCGTCGTCGGTGCGCACGGCCGTCAGTTCGACCAGATGACCGGCATCGTCGATGACCGCCAGTCCGGTCGGGCGCTTCACGCCCCACGCCAGGTCCACACCCACGTAGTACATGGGAGCAGCCTGCCGTACGCCGCGCCGACCTGCGCGTTCGGCGCGACAACCTAGGGGTTGCGCTCGACGTGGCGGTCCTGGGTCAGCACGGTCATCGGCGGTAGCGAGGAGGCTCGCTAGGCTGGTCGGGTGAAGAGCGAGACCGCCCCTGATTCCGCGCGCGCAACCGAGTTGCTGCGCCTGCATCGCGACCCGGCGCTGTTGAC
Source organism: uncultured Actinomycetota bacterium (assembly GCA_963781605.1). Taxonomy (GTDB): domain Bacteria; phylum Actinomycetota; class Actinomycetes; order Propionibacteriales; family Nocardioidaceae; genus Nocardioides. The sequence continues at coordinate 15,897 of CAWAGO010000005.1, read as the reverse complement.
AGTCGTCAACGTGTGGGACGCGATCTCCGCCAAGGTGGTCGCCGAGACACCTGGCACCACCGCCCTCGCTACCGCCAGTCACTCGATCGCGGCGACGCTGGGCTATCCCGACGGCGAGCGCATCCCCCGCTCCGAGATGCTGGCCATGATCGCGCGCATTGTCGGCTGCCACCGACCTTCCGGTGTCCGCCGACCTGGAAGCCGGGTACGGCGACGCGGCTGACACGATCCGTGCCGCGATCAACGTCGGCGTGGTCGGCGCCAACATCGAGGATCAGCTCATCCCCATGGCGGAGGCAGCCCGGAAGGTCGAGCAGGTGATGGCCGCGGCCGCCGATGCGGGCGTGCCGGATTTCGTGCTCAATGCGCGCACCGATGTGTACCTCCAAGCGGGAGACCGATCCCAGGCCGAGTTGTATACCGACGCGTTGGCGCGGTCGCGCGCCTTCATCGACGCCGGCGCCCCGGTGGTGTTCGTGCCTCGCCTGGCAGACGAGCAGCGGATCGAGGACCTGGTGGGCGAGCTCGGGCGGCAGCGGCTGACCCTGATCGGCATGCCCGGCCTGCCGTCGTTGGCTCGCCTCGAGGAGCTGGGCGTGGCGCGCGTGTCCTATGGGCCGCACTCCCAGCGGGTCGCCCTGACGGCGCTGCAGCGGCTGGTGGAGGACGTGGCCGCCGGCGGCGGGCTACCGGACGATGTGCGCCCGCTCAACTGAGCTCGCGACGGCAATCTACGCTGTCGCTTCAGTCTGGGAAAGATAAGCTATACTCTTCATGTGAGTGAAGTGAAGTACTCGGATGGGCCGGTGGCCACGCTTATCGGCGACGTCATCGACTCGCGACGGGTGGCCGACCGCCGGTCACTGCATGCCGTTCTCAGCTCTGCGCTCGACGCGAGCGACGCCCCGAGTGAGGCGGTCAGCCCGCTGCGTCTGACGGTCGGCGACGAGTTCCAGGGGACGTTCAAGACGGTCGGTGAGGCGCTGGCGGTGACGCTGTCCATGCGGCTGCGACTGTTACCGACCTACGACGTGCGCTTCGGCATCGGCTATGGGCCGGTCAGCGTGCTGTCGGCCGAACCGCGGGTCGAGGACGGCCCTGCGTGGTGGGCGGCCCGAGACGCGATCGGGCAGGTGGAACGACTGGAGCGCAAAGCCTCCCGCCGCCTGACCCGATCGGCCTATCGACGCGCTGTCGGCAGCGACGGCCCGGACGAAGCGGCCATCAACGCCGCGTTGCTGTCGCGTGACCAGTTGGTCGGCGTTCTCGACGAGCGCTCACTGGGGCTGCTGCGCGGTCTGCTCGCCGGTCGGAGCCAGCGTCAACTCGCCGACGAGCAGGGGGTGTCGCCGTCGGCTGTCTCCCAGCGGGTGCGCAACGATGGGCTTGATGTCATCGTCGCCGTCGACGACCTGCTGGGAGGGGTGCGATGAGCTGGATCGCGCTGCTTCTGATCGGCTTCGGTCTCTCCGACCTGATCTTCTCGGCCCGGCCGATGCGGGTCGTCCCCGAGGCCTCCGCGGCGATCGCGGTGATCCTGCTCGGTCTGGCCAGCGGCCTCACCTCCGCGCGCGATGTGTTGGCGCTGGTCGTGATCGCCGGCGCCGTGGCCGGGTGGGGACAACTCGTCACCCGCGGTTTCGGCTCGGGCCAGGCGTGGTGGCCGCTAGCCCTCTTCGCCGGTTCCATGGTCGTCGCGATCGCGGCGTCGCCCTACGCAGGCTCGGCCGATGGGTGGCTGGGCGATTGGCTGGGGGAGACCCCGCTCCAGGTGCTGAGCCAGGTCACTCCCGACGACGCCTTGACGCTGGTCGGTGTGGTGCTGCTGCAGATGTCGACCGGCAATGTGCTGGTCCGGTTGGTGCTGGCCGTCACCGACACCGTCAACCCGGCGCGTCGCACGCGCGTGGGCGCGGATGCGGAGGCGGCCGACCACGGGCGCGACGACCTGCGCCCCCTGAAGGGCGGCCGACTGCTCGGACCGATGGAGCGGCTGTTCATCCTCGGGCTCGGCCTCGCCGGCCAGCTCACCGCGGCGAGCATCGTGGTGGCCGCCAAGGGGCTGCTGCGCTGGCCAGAACTGCAGGCCGCCCGCGACGAGCCGGGAGCGGCCGGCATCCATGAGGTGACCGAGTACTTCCTGGTCGGCAGCTTCGCCAGCTGGCTGATCGCCCTGGGCTCGCTGATCCTGCTCGCGTGAGGGGGACGGCTTCAGGTTCGGTAGTTCATCGCGATCATCATCCCGGCTTCGCCGTGGTAGATGTTGTGGCAGTGGGTCATCCAGGAACCGGGATTGTCGGCCTGCAGGTCCACCGACAGCGACGCCATCGGCGGAATGAGGACGGTGTCCTTTCGCAGCCCGCTGGGGAGCGCGAAAGTGTGCCCGTGCACATGCATCGGGTGGGTCATCGTCGTCATGTTCATCAGCTGGAGACGCACCCGGTCACCTTCGCTGATCTCGATGGGCTCGTTTCTCCCGTAGGGGGCTCCGTTGATGGCCCACCGGTAGGGCGCCATCTGGCCGCTGAGGTGCACCATCTGCTGGTCATCGGGTGCGCGCTCTGGCAGCAGCGTCTCTTGCGCCGGTCGGAGTTCGACGCCCAGCAAGACGTCGCCGTCGAGCTCGGTCGGGCGGGTCGCGGCGTCGGGGGCTTCGCCACTCCCGGTGCGGACCAGGGCCATTGCCTGGCCCTGCTTGCCGAACGGGGCGGCCACGAGCGGGAACACCCCGTCGGCCAGGGTCACGATCGCGTCGTACCGCTCGCCCATGCCGATGTAGAAGGCGCCGACCTCGCGCGGCTCCACCGCGAATCCGTCGGTGTCGGTGATCGTCAGTCGATGCCCACCCAGTGCGACGGAGAAGATGGTGTCGGAGCCGGCATTGATGATCCGCATCCGGACCCGCTGACCGGGCTTGCCCTTGAGCACGTCGGGGGAGGCGGGCACTCGACCGTTGATCAGGTAGTGCGGATAGTCGACGTCGCCGGCGTCCCCGAACGGCCGCTCGCCCGAGCCCATCCCGCCCATGTGCATGCCGCCCATGCCGTCGTCGCCGTTCTCGCTGTTGCCCCTGAGCTCGGTCAACACGTCGTCGGGCGTGCGCCCGGTGCCGTCGACCCAGTCGTCCAGGACGACCACCCACTCCGCGTCGTAGTCCCCGGGCTCCTGAGGATCGTCGATGATCAGCGGCGCATAGAGGCCGCGATCGAGCTGCACCCCGACGTGGGGATGGTAGAAGTACGTTCCCGGGTCGGGGGCGGTGAACTCGTAGGAGTACGACGCACCAGCGCCGATCGGATTCTGGGTGAGTCCCGGCACGCCGTCGGCGATGTTGCGCAGCGCGATACCGTGACAGTGAACCGTGGTGTCGGTCGGTAGTTGGTTGTCCACGCGAATCCTGAGCAGGTCGCCTGCGTTCGCTCGGATCAGCGGCCCGGGCACAGTTTCGCCATAGGCCCAGGTTTCGACCGTGGGGCCGCCCAGGTCGACAGTGACCGGCCGCGGGGTCAGCGTGTGTTCGACGACGCGTTGCCCCGGAGCGGCGGTCAGCGGTTGTGGTGTACCGAATGCCCGGGTTGGGGTGATGGTGGGCGCCGAGCAGGCGGCCAGAGCTCCGGTACCGGTGAGGGCCACTCCGCCGAGCAGCAAGCTACGGCGTGAGATCGGGGTCATGGTCTCGCTTTCTTGTCCGCGAACGAAGGTTGGCTACGAGTCCGAGCATGACTCGGTACTGCGAGCCTCCGGCTGGAGGTTCGGTGAAGATTTCACGAAGATCGCGGCGGGAGAGGGCCCGCTCGACCGCTATCAGCTGCCGGACGCGGGGATCCGGACCGTGAACGTCGCCCCGCGCCCCTCGCCGTCGCTCGACACCGTGATGGTGCCGTCGTGGGCCTCGACCAGCGCCTTGGCGATGCTGAGGCCGATTCCCGAACCGCCTCGACCGCGATCGCGAGCGGTGTCGGCGCGGTAGAAGCGGTCGAAGACGTGAGCCAGATGCTCGGGAGCGATGCCGCTTCCGGTATCGCTCACGACGTACTCGACCCAGCCCCCCGCTGACGTGCACGAGAGCTGCACCCTCCCGGCAGAGGGAGTATGCCGCAGGGCGTTGTCGAGGAGGTTGGCCACGACCTGGCCCAGTCGATCGGGGTCACCCAGGACGCGGGCCTCCGTGTCCACCAGCGTGGTCAGCTCGACGTTCGCCGCCGAGAACCGGTCGAGGGCGGTTTCGGCCGCAACCTGCGCCACTCTGGCCGCGAGGATGGGGCGGCGGACGATATCGAGGCCACCCTCCTCGGCGCGGGAGACCGACGAGACGTCTTCGGCGAGGCGCCGCAGCCGCTCCGTGCTGAGCCGAATCACCTGGATCGTCTCCTGGTCCGCAGATCGGACGCCGTCCTCGATGGCTTCGAGGTGAGCATCGATGGTGGCCAGCGGTGTGCGCAGCTCGTGGGCCAGGTCGCCGAGCATTCGTCGTCGCACGGTCTCGGTTGCCTGGAGCCGGTCGGCGAGGGCGTTGCTGGTGTCGGCCAACACCGCGAACTCGCGGCCGAGCCCAGGGTCGCTCACGCGGGTCGAGTAGCGCCCACCGGCCAGCTCTGCGGCCGAGGCCGCCACCTGGGAGATCGAGCGCTGGACACGACGGCTGAAGTACCACGTCACCGTCAGCGCCGCGGCGGTGGCGGCCACCAGCGCGATCGAGATGGAGATGAGCAGCGCTGCGTCGAACGCCTGCTCCACGTGGCCGGCCTCGGACGAGGTGTGCATCACGCCGGCCCGGCGAAGGTGACCGCGGAAGAGACCAGGTCCAAGGAGCGACGCGACGACCCAGGTGGTCACCGCCCCGGCAAGGAGGACCAGGGCCTGTGCGGCGAGCAGGCGCACGCCGAAACCGGAGCCGCGCCGCTCGCGCCCCGTCATCAGCCGCCGCCCATCCGATAGCCGATTCCGCGCACCGTGCGCACATAGCGGCCGTCCGCGGCGGTGTCGTCGAGCTTCCTGCGCAGGTGTCCGATGTGCACGTCGACCAGGTGTTCATCGCCCACCCAGGCCGGACCCCACACCTGTTCGATGAGCTGCCGGCGACTGAACGCCAGCTGGGGCCTCCGGGACAGCGCGTCGAGCAGATCGAACTCAGTCCGGGTCAGCGCGACCGGCTCACCGGCCAGCCACACGTCGCGCCCTTCGGGGTCGATTCTCAGCTCTCCGAATGAACGAGTGTCGTCCACGGGACGGCCGTCGCCGCCGAGCGGTCGGGGCCGGCGGAGCATTGCCTGCACCCGCGCCATCATCTCCCGCGGGCTGAAGGGCTTGGTGAGGTAGTCGTCGGCTCCCACCGAGAGTCCGATCAGGGTGTCCACCTCGTCGCTGCGGGCGGTGACCATGACGATGTAGGCGTCGGAGAAGGTCCGGACCTGTCGGCATACCTCCACACCATCGAGGCCCGGGAGCCCGAGGTCGAGCACGATCACGTCGGGATCGAACTCGCGTGTCAGCTCGACGGCCTGGATCCCGTCGCCGGTGACCGACGTCTCGAAACCTTCGCGGTCGAAGTAGGTGCCGATCAGACGGGCAAGGTCCGGTTCATCCTCGACGACCAGCGCTCGCATGCCAGATCGGGGCTTCGGCTCCGAGGGGCGTGGCGAGCCGGTCGTCGCCGCGTCGGGCGTCGACGCCGTGCCGGTGCTGGACATGAGCCCCATGGTGCCAGCCAGGCAGCCCCGGACATCGACGCGAGAAACAGTTGGGCCGCATCTTCAACGAACCTTCACACAATCACGACCCGGTGATCTGGGTGGTCGAGTCACGCTGGAGGCACGAAAGCAACCAGGAGGTGGGCACGATGATGGGTTGGTACCACGATGGTGGGTTCGGCGCGGGTGAGTGGATTGCCATGATTGCGATCATGACGGTCTTCTGGGGCCTCGTCGTCGGGGCCGGTGTGCTGATCTTCCGCGGCGGGGGTTTCAATGGCGGACGGCCGGACGAGACCCGGAGGGCTGACCGAAGTCGCGATCGAGACCCGATGGACATTCTGGACGAGCGGTTCGCGCGCAGTGAACTCGACCTGGAGGAGTATGAAGCTCGCCGGGCCGTTCTCCGCCCCGGCGGACGATCTACCCAGCAACCGGAGACAAGGAGTCGCTGATGAGCAGTTTCACCATGACCACCACTCTGAACCAGCCCTACGACGAAGCCGTCGACGCGGTGCGAGCCGCGCTCGGCGAGCAAGGCTTCGGCATCCTGACCGAGATCGACCTGGCAGCGACGCTGAAGGAGAAGCTCGGTGTCGACCTGGCGCCGCAGGTCATCCTCGGCGCCTGCCGCCCGCCCCTGGCGTACGAGGCGATCCAGGCCGAGCCCTCGATCGCCGCCGTGCTGCCCTGCAACGTCGTCGTCCGTTCCCTCGATGCTGACACCACTCAGGTCGAAGCCTTCGACCCGCAGGCGATGATGGGTCTGGCCGACAACAGTTCTCTGCACAAGGTGGCCGCCGACGCCAAGAGCCGTCTGGAGGCAACCTTCGCCGCGCTGGGCGGTAACTGAACTGGGCAGCTCGACTACACGACGTAGCGCTCTCGAGTGGACAGGTTCTTGGGCCCGAAGACGAGCACCACCACAACTGCGGCACCGCTCGTGACCAGCGCGGAGGTCCACTCCGACTGCGTCGGCAGCAAGACGTTGAGGGACAGATTGAGCGATGCATGGAACAGGAGGGCCAAGAACAGGTTGCCGCCGCCACTGTTGAAGAGCCAGGTGATGAGAACCGTGTAGGCCGTCAACCCCACGAGGTACGGCGCGAGCCGGTCTCCGTAGGCGAGTACGAGCGGAAGGTGCCAGAGCCCCCAGGCAGCGCCCAGCATGAGACTCGCCGTCAGTGCGCTCACGCGCGCCTGCATCCTCGGCAGGGCGAACCCTCGCCACCCCGCCTCTTCCAGAAGAGGGCTTGAGAAGAGCTGCGACGCAAACACGACGGGGAGAATCACGACCGCGCCGACCCAGCCCATTTCGGAAGCCATCTCCGCGAGGCCCGATTCCGGGTCCACGAACGGGTCGCCCGAGACGATGGACTCGGTCGCCATGGTCAGCACTGTGAGCCCCGGAGCGAGGGTGGCCGCCACGACGTACCAGCCGGCCAGGTGGCGCGACGGCTTGAACCTCCTGAGGAGCGCCCGAACCTGCTCCTTGCCGTGAAGCCCAAGCGTGAGAGCGATCGCGACGACCGAGGGTCCGACCGCACCGAGGGTCTGCAGACTGACAAAAAGCGGGGAGGTGATCAATGAATCAGGGCTGGCCGACCCAGCGAAGATCACTGCCGACGGGATCCAGAACGCCCAGGTGAACGCGAACGTGAGCACGAAGAACGATGCCGTCTCATGAGACCGGATCCACATGAGCCCGACCTCTCTCTCGGCGTCCTGTGGAGCTTAGTGACGCTCGGCTGATCGCCTCTGGCAACAGTATGGTCGGCACTGTTTGGCCTCGACGGTTGGGGCGCGCGCTTGGCCGCGCCGCGCCGCGGCGCTGAATGCGTAAGGAGCCCTTGACAAAGCCCTAACAGTGTTCGAAACTTCTAACTGTGTTAGACGAACCGCGAGTGTCCGAGGGTCGGGTGGCTCGCCGCCGGCAGGTGGTGCGGGCCGGCATTGTGGAGGCCGCGTGGGCGATGTGCCGAGAGGACGGCCTCACCTCGCTGTCGCTGCGCCACCTGGCGGCCCGGGTGGGCATGCGGGCGCCGAGTCTCTACTCCTACTTCGGAGCCAAGGACGACATCTATGACGCGATGTTCGCCCAGGGGCAGCGCGAGCTGCTCGCCCGGCTTGCCCACCTCCCCGAGCATGCGCTCACGCGGGAGCACTTCCATGACGGGACCCAGGTCTTCTTCGACTTCTGCACGACCGACCCGGTGCGCTATCAGCTGATGTTCCAGCGTGTGGTGCCCGGGTTTGTCCCATCAGCGGAGTCCTATGCGCTGGCGGTCGAGGTCCTCGAGCGTCTTCGGCGTCAGCTTGGCAGCGTGGGTGTCACCGACCCGCGGATGGTGGACCTGTGGACCGCGCTGGTCACCGGTCTCATCGACCAGCAGATTTCCAACGACCCCGGCGGTGACAGATGGCGGCGCTTGCTCGGCGAGGCCGTCGAACTGTTCTGCGACCACGCCGGCGTACCCACATCGCCCATGGGCCCAGGCCCGATCACACCAGAGGAGACCCGATGAGCACCACCCAAGGAGCCACCACGACGGCCCAGCCGATCACGCACTCCGAGTCCTACGCTCTGGCCCGAACGGCCTACGACCGCTTCGCCGGCCTAGTCGAGGGGCTCAGCGAGGACGACTGGGCGCGCCCGACCGACTGCCACCTGTGGTCGGTGCGGGACCTGGCGGGCCATATGGTCGGCGCGATGCGCTCGGCGGCGTCGACGCGAGAGATGGTCAGCCAGATGCGCGAGATCAGGGCTCGCCACCGGGTCGAGGGCGGGAACCAGACCGACGTGATGACCGCGGTTCAGATCCGCCGCACGGCGGCCCTCTCGCCCGCCCAGCTCGTCGCGGAGTGCCGGTCCCTGGTGACGCCGGCCGCGCGCGGGCGCCGTCGTATCCCGGCGCCGATGCGCAGACTGGTGAGGTTCCCCGTCGACATCGGCCCCGAGGTAGAGAGCTGGACCCTCGGCTACCTGGTCGACGTCGTGCTCACCCGAGACGCGTGGCTGCACGCGGTCGACCTGTCCCGCGCCGTCGGGTGCGAGCTCCTGCTGACCCCTGACCACGACGGACGGATCGTCGCGGACGTCGTGGCCGAGTGGGGCCGGCGCCATGGACGGGCGTTCGACCTTCGGCTCTCCGGGCCGGCAGGCGGTCACTTCATCGGTGGCGGCGCTGCCGCGCCGCCGCTGGAGCTGGACGCGGTCGAGTTCTGCCGCACGCTGTCTGGCCGAGCCACCGGCAGCGGCCTCCTGGCCACGGTGGTTCCCTTCTGAGAAGTCGAGTCGCATGATTGTGGACGTGATCGACGAAGGGCCTGCTGTGCTCTGGCCGCTACGGGACAGAGCCTCGGACGGCCGCCAGGAGGCGTTGTGGCGTTGACCCGCCTCACGCGTGGGCGAGCCGCAGCGACCGCCGCTGGGTTCATCGCCCTGGCCGTGGTCGCATTCGGGTGCAGCGCCCCATCCAATTCGCCCGCGCCCGACAGTCGAGGCCCGGAGTCGGGCCTTCCGCCAAGTGTCTCGGCGCCCGACACGACCGTCGAGGTCGTGACGGTGGGGGACATCGTCTGTGCCGCGGATGTTGATGTCACCGAGACCGAGTGCCAGCAGATGGCGACGGCAGACTTGGCCAGCTCACTCAGCCCTGACGCGGTCATCGCGCTCGGCGACCTGCAGTACGAGTCCGGACAGTTCGACGAGTTCCAACGCAACTGGGCTCCAGGCTGGGGAAGGTTCGACGACATCATCGCGCCGGTGCCGGGCAATCATGAATACCAGACCGACGGCGCCGACGGTTACCTGCGCTACTTCGACACCGAGCCGTACTACGTGCGTCAACTCGGGGCGTGGCGTTTCTACCTCCTGGATTCCAACTGCGACCAGATCGACTGCGCTCAGGAGGCCAGCTGGCTGGCTGCCGATCTGGCCGCGAACCCTTCAGCGTGCGCTGCCATCGCCATGCACCATCCCCGGTGGTCGTCTGGGGTCGAGCACGGCTCGCAGGACCAGGTCGACGAACTGTGGGCAGCTGCGGTGGACGGTGGTGTCGATCTCTCACTCGCAGGCCACGATCATGCCTACGAACGTTTCGCACCCATGGATGCCGCCGGCAACCTCGCCGAACGCGGGGCGGGCACTACCCACTTCGTGGTCGGGACCGGCGGCAGGTCGCAGTACGACATCGGTGACCCCGAACCAGGCTCGGAGTTCAGCGCCGACGGAGTCTTCGGTGTGCTCGATCTGACCCTGTCGCCGAAGGCGTTCGAGTGGCGCTTCGTCGACGTTGACGGCGAGACCCTTGATGCGGGGGCGCAGAACTGCTCGTGAGGTGTTCCGGTCTCCGTCACCGGCGCTGGCCCAGCCGACCAGATGCCTGGTCCGGATCGCACAACGTCATACGCCTCGAGCCGTAGAGAGCTCCATCCGTATGACGTTTCCAGGCATTCGCACGCAGCCGCCGGATGCGATCGGGCGTAGAACGAAATCGGCCCCTGACGCTGGAAGAGACGCGGAGGTCTCTTCGCAGGTCAGGGGCCGGATCTCGACAAGCTCGATCAGCGGATCGGATCAGATGTCGTACTAGAGCTCGAACACCCCAAGCGGTGTTGGCAGGTCTTGATCAACTCGGGAAAACACGGTCTGACCTGCGCAAACGCTGATTTCGATCGTCGGTCGACGATGGCTAATTTCGGCCTCGAACGGATCTCCTGCGGAATCCCTGCGGAATTTCGCCGGGACGATCCAGGCCGTCCAACGGAATCGCCTCGGCCTCGATCCGCTCGCGGAGCCGCACTTTCACCTCCGTGCCGAGATCGACTTTGAGGCCCAGGAGCGCTTCAAGCTCGCGCTGGATGTGGGCGAGGTCGAACAGGCTCGTGCCCTCTGGAACGTCGATGAGGATGTCGACGTCGCTGCCCTCGCGGTCATCGCCACGAGCGACGCTGCCGAACAGTCGCGCATTGGTGATCCCATGGCTGCTCAAGAGGTCGCGCAGATCGCCCAAGTGGGCGGCCACGATCTGACCGACAGGGCCGCTGAGCGGGGAGCCCTTGGTCATGTGTGCGATCCAATCTCGTCGAGGTGGAGGTCGAAGTCGACGAACGCGGCTGATGGCCCACAGCAGGTTGCCGTACCAGTCGCCGCGACTACCACGTGCACCATAGGCAGCAACGGTAGACGGCGCGCGTTCGCCGGCCGACCCGATTGCCCGGCTCCTCGTGTGCGGCTACCTGTCCGCGTGCTTGACGACGTCGAGTGCTGTGCGTCGGGTGTCCTCGTCCCAGCGGTACAGCTCGGACTCAGCAGCGATCGGTGCGTGGACCGTGGCCTCGATGACCGCAGCCCAGTGGGTGCGCATCGGTTCGGGGACGTCCAACTCGTTCCAGAGGTCGATGAGGAGTGCGCCGTCGAGGTAGAGGATCAGGCTCGACTCGTCCCCGTAGGTGAGCAGGCGCTCGTAGACGAGTCTTCGGTCCGCGCGGATCGGAGAGGTCCCACCAGAACTTGTCGTTGTCGTCGTCGATGAGGTCGAAGAACTTGATCGTGCGGAAGCAAGCGGGGGCTTCGAGGCGCCACAGTCGGTCGGGGACGGTGAAGGGGAATCGGAATCCCGGCGGCGCTGGGTGTTCGGTGAAGCTGACCCGCGGTTGGAGGGCGATGTTCCAGCCGGCGGCGTTCACGATTCGCTCCGCCACCGCGAGCCCTGGGCTCTTCTTGCCCCGTTCGTAGGCCGACAGCGTCGGCTGTGAGGTCCCGGCGAGGGCTGCGAGCTCGGTCTGGCCGAGTCCGCTCGCGAGACGCGCCTCCTCGATGACCGTCCTCGGCTGTGGCTTCCAATTCGTCACACCAGCATCGTACATATCTAGCCAGATCTAATTTCTGGCGATCTGGGAGCAGCCGCACACCTACCTGTCGCCCAACCCCTGGGCTGACAGGAAGGAGCAGCGTGATGAGCGTTGCGAAGTGCCTGGGCGTCGACGACCTCGACGCTCCGAACATGCGAGAACTGCAAGCCGAGTGGCCGCGTTGGCGGAGGATGTCGTCCGACCTCCCGAGCGTCGATGACCTGAAGGATCTGCCGCGCTGGATGCAGAAGGCAGAGCCAGGCCAGCGCGACGCCGTGCTGACTGCCCTACGCACGATCGCCGAGAGTGACCGACGGGCATTCGTCACCCTCGCGTGGTTGCTGATGCCGGGTGCATCGAAGATCGCCGGGCGTCTCCGGCGGCTGGCCGACACGATCGACGAGGTCGTCGCCGGCCAGCTCTGGATTCAGATCTGCGACCACGACCCGGAGGACGATTCGTACGTCGCCAAGAAGATTCTCGATCGCGTCTACAGGGAATCGATGGCCGAGTTCGGTGTCGGCGACCTCGCCAAGCGGCGCGACGAGGCGTGGTCGGCGACGGTCGTGGTCGCCGTCTTTGAGGAGTCCATTCCGGCCGACGAGATCGATGATGCGGAGGAGGTCAAGGAGGAGCTCAACGACCTTCTGCAGCGAGCGATCGACTCGGGCAGGCTGTCGGCTGCTGACCGTGACCTCCTGATGGATCTGGCACACGTCGCCGAGAGGATCGACGCTCCCGGACGTCGTGGGCGAGGCGGGTTGATGACACCATCGGTCACGCAGATGGTCGAGGAGGCCCACGCAATGGCCTCGCGCACGATTCGCCGCCGTGCCGCTTCAGCCATCGAGGCGGTCGGGGAGGTTGCCCGTATTGGAGGGCTGGTGATCTGACCTTCCTGATGTTCCCCGGCTCGTTACACCACTTTGTTCTTATAAAGTGGTGTAAGGTCGTGCTGTGAACCAAGAACGAGGCGAGTTGCATCCCGAGTTCGCTGTCGCCTGGGAAACCCATCCTTGGAACCGCGAACCAGACCACTCTGTCTCGCGCCGCCAGCAGCTCTCGGCTCGTGGCCCGTATCAAGCGGCTATGCCGGTTGCTATCGCTGAATCAAAGCTACAGGTCGATGCCGCACTCCAAGCTGAGGCCGAGGATGCCGTTCGCGAGATCACCCGCTTCGATGCCGAGGTCACTGCGATCGCCGAACGTCGTGCCGCCCGCGAAGGCGACGACGCGGCCACCGAACTCGCGCCGCTGGCGTCAGTGCTCCTGCGCACGGAGTCAGCATCGTCGTCAGAGATCGAGGGCGTGACGGCTGGTGCTCGCGCGCTGGCGATGGCTGCCATCGATGCGAAGGCTGGGCCGAACGCTCAGCTGGTGACGGCGAACGTCACCGCCATGCAGCGCGCTGTCGCGTTGGCCGACAACATCAGCATCGACACGATCCTTGCTGCCCACCAGGCGTTGCTCGACCGGCATGCCTATGCCGCTCCTGGTCGACTTCGTGACCAGCAGGTCTGGATCGGCAGCAACGCGCTGAGCCCGCACACGGCATCGTTCGTGCCGCCGCATCAATCACGGGTTCCGGCCGCCCTCGATGACCTCATCGCCTATGTCCACCGCGTCGACCTGCCCGTGTTGGTGCAGGTCGCCATCGCGCACGCGCAGTTCGAGACGATCCACCCCTTCAACGACGGCAACGGCCGCATCGGGCGGACCCTCGTCCACGCGATGCTGCGCCACTCGGGCGTCACCCGCACGCTGACGGTCCCGGTCTCTGCCGGGCTGTTGACCGACACGTCGGCCTACTTCCAAGCGCTGACGGACTACCGCGAGGGGTACGTCGAGACGATCATCCGACAGTTCATCAACGCTTCGTTCCGTGCGATCGGCAACGGCCGGATTCTCGTCGACGACCTGGAGCAGGTCTACGAAGGGTGGAGCGAGAGCCTTGCCTCCAGGCGTGGGTCGGCGGCACGACGCCTGCTCCCGCATCTGTTGAACCAGCCTGCGGTCAACATCGCCTACGTCGAAACCGCCACGGGCGTCGCCTTGTCTGCGGCCCAACGTGCCGTCGAGCAACTCGAGGAAGCGGGCATCCTCAAACGTGCGGGCGGCGGGCAGCGCAACCGGGCGTGGATCGCCCAAGACGTCATTGACGCGCTCGACGCCTTCGCCGAACGCGTCGGGCGTCGGGGGTACGGCACTCATAGCCCCAGGGACTGACCACTGAGGTCACGTGCTCGCTGCTCGACGCTCCTTCGCGACCATCCAGAGGTACTTGTCGATGTCCCGGATCGAGAACTCATCAAGGCCGAAGTGTTGTCGGAATCCAGCGACGGATCGACAGTAGACGCCGTAGTCCCCGTTCCATGTCTCGCCCGGCTCGAACGTGTCGAACGCTTCGCCTTGCTTGAGCAGGCCATTGAGAATCTCGACGACGAGGGAGTCGTAGATCGGATAGACGTCCGGGCGATGGAACGAGCAGTACTTGGTCGCGAAGGAGTAGTTGCGCCGGACCTTCCCCTTCTGTTCAAGGCGCGCAATCCGTTCGACGAGGTCCGGGTCTGCTCGACCGGAGCTGAGCGGATCGTCGATGTTCAGGCTGACGATGTGCCTTGCCATCTGGACGATGCCGTAGATGCTCGTGGCGTAAAGGCCGTTGAGCGCCGCCACCTTCACCGAGACTTCGCCGGCATCGACATTCCTTGGCATCGTGTCGAACAGCTTCCTGAGCGCGGCGTCGGTGCTCTCGTTGCCCTGCTCGTGCCAGCGATGTAGGTATTTGCGGACCTCATCAGGGCTCGGTGTGTCGATCACGCCACCAACGCTATCGACGGTCGCCGACCAAACTCGGTCACATCCCGAGCGACGGGCCGCTCTGCTGCTGGCTCGGTCTGGGGAACGGGTCGATCGACGGGGCTGGACGGCGTTTCCTCGGGCGTGACGAGATCCTTGACCCGGTAGCCCAGCGCGGCGGTGGGGTGGTCAACGGGCAGCGGCTTCCGTGCGGCGGCGAGGTCGAGGACGCGCTCGGCGTCGATGCCCTTGCGGGCGAGCGTGTCGAGGTACTTCGCGAGCTCACCGGTCTGCTCGTCGCGCCTGCCGACGTACTCGACGATGCGGTCGGCCCAGGTCTTCACGGCCTCGCCGTAGCGGGTGTTGATCCGGCCGGTGAGGTTGCGGTGGTACCCCGCCTCCCGGTCGTCGTGCGGCACCGGCCCGACCATCGTTCGCTCGTCGACGGGCACGCCGGTGGCTGCTCGCCAGACAGCCAGTTCGCGCCTGAGCTCCGGGGTGAGGACGTCGTCGTACTTCGCCGTCCACTCCGGCAGCACGGGATCGGCGGCGACCTCGGCTGCGAGCGAAGAGACTCGGCGGAACCGGGCGGCGAGGTACGGGCCCCATGCCGAGTGCGACGCCGCCTCGGAAGGGATGCCGGCGAGCCAGGGGAGCGGACCAGGCTCGGCGAGGTCGGGGTCCGCTCGCAACTGGGACGTTGCGAGCGCGACTGCGTCCGCGTATCGAGCGACGGCGTCCTGCAACTGCGCTGCTGGCGAGGTGGCACGGGCCTGCGTCGACGTGGCGGAGACGGCGGCCCGTCGCGGGCGAGGATGCCTTCGAGCACCTCGGTCGCCGTCATCGACCGCTCATCCGTCGGCGACGGCAGCGCGTGCGTCGGCTCGTCGGAGAGCACGATGTGGGCGTGGTTCTCGACCCGGCCGCGGGTGAGCATCGTGTAGAGCATCTGGCGGTCCTCGGTGCCGCCGACGATCCCGTGGACGACATCGGAGGTGATGCCCTGGGCGGTGTGGACGGTGGAGGCGTAGCCGAGCTCGACATGCTCGGCCACGTACGCCGCGGGCAGGATCGCGTGCAGCCGCGAGGTCGCGTGCCGCACCGACAGGGCGCCGTCGGCCCGGACGTCGGTGACGACCCAGCGGTCGCCGTTCTTCACCCAGTCGGTGCCACTCACCCCGAGCCGTCGGTCGTTGCGGCGACTGATCACCACGTCCCCACGATGCGCCGGACAGCCATCGGCGAGACCGACCGACGTGCCCGAGACACCGCGCGATGCCTGAGCGCGAAGGTTCAGCTCACGCACCAGCTCGCGGGTCGGCGCGAGCATCAGGCAGTCGCGCCCACCGACGCGTTCCCGCGACCAGGCAGCGAAGACGTCGTCGAGGAACGACGCCACGTCGCCGATGTGGACGCGGTCGTTGTCAAGTAGAACCCCAGAGCGGCCCGATCGCCGTCGCGAAGCGACAACGACGCCTCGGCCTCGGCGGGGTCGGTGAACCGGACCAGTTCGTCGAGCCGGATCGCGCCGTGGGTGGCGGCGATGTCGCGC
>CAWAGO010000004.1:310000-424653 GCA_963781605.1 uncultured Actinomycetota bacterium | reverse complement strand
CTGGTCGGCGTTGCGGGCGGTGTAGGTGATCTTGGCGGCGAAGTCGTTGCCCTTGCCGAACACCTCGCGCACTGTCGTCACGATCTCCTCGGCGTGGCATCGTCCTTGGCGAAGATCAGCGTCTTGGGCACCGTCGTGCGGCCGGGGAAGATCTCGGTGAACAGCCGGTCGCGGAAGGTCTCGAGCACGGTGCGGATCTGGTCGGTCGCCGTGACCGCCCGGTCGAGCTGGCTGGCGGTGTACTCGAGGTCCTCGTCGAGCGCTTCGTAGCGCTGCGCCGGGTCCGCCGGTCGACCTTGGGCACGACGGTGCCGGCTTCGATGGTCGAGCCCTGCTCGCTGATCTGGGTCTTGATCCGGTAGATGTCGAAGTCGACGTTGACCCTGTCCGCCACAGACTGCGGGTAGGTGTACTCGGAGACGAGGTTCTGCTGGAAGAAGCCGAAGGTCTGCTTGCCGGGGTGGCGGTGAGGCCGACGAGGTGGGCGTCGAAGTACTCCAGCACCCCGCGCCACAGGCCGTAGATGGACCGGTGGCCTCGTCGACGATGATCAGGTCGAAGGCCTCGGGCGGGATCTCGGGGTTGTAGGCGACGGTCACCGGGCCGTCGGGGATCCAGCCGTCGAGCTCGGGTCGTCCTCGTCGTCGACTCCTCGTTGCGCAGCGCCTTGAAGACGCGCTGGATCGTGGAGATGGCGACGCTCGGTGGAGCTCGGCCATCGGCCCGCGGTTGAGGCGGTCGACGTTGTAGAGCTCGGTGAAGCGTCGGCCGTCGTCGGGGGTGCGGTAGTTCTCGAACTCCTGCAGGGTCTGCTTGCCGAGGTTGTTGCGGTCCACCAGGAACAGGACCCGCTGGGCCGCCGTCTTCAGCAGGCGGTAGGAGAGTGACCGCCGTGTAGGTCTTGCCCGCCCCGGTGGCCATCTGGACGAGGCAGCGGTCGTACCGCTGATCGCCAGGTGGTCTCGACGCCGGTGACGGCCGTGATCTGCGCCGGCCGCAGCAGCCCTCGTGTCAGCGCGGGCATCGCCCTGACCTGCGCGCCAGGTCGGCTGCTCCTGTCCTTGCTGCGTAGCGGTCCGGGCGAGGGTTGCCGGCCTTGGGGAAGCTGAAGATCCGTCGGGCTCGCGGGTCGGGGTCGTAGCCGTTGGTGAAGTGGGTCTCGTTGCCGTTGACGCCTCGAACACGAACGGCAGTCGGCCGTCTTTGGTCAGCGCCTCGAGCCGCACCTCGGCCGGCAGGCCCTCGGCGTACATCGCGCGCTGCCACTCGACGCCGGACAGCGGCGTGCCTTCGGGCTTGGCCTCGATCACGCCGACGACCCTGCTGTTCGATGTAGAGGAGGTAGTCCGCCCGGCCGTGCCCGGCCTTCATGACGACCTCGCGGACCGCGACGCCTTGCCGGCGAACAGGTTCAGGTCTTCCGGTCCTGGACCGCCCAGCCCGCTGGGTCAGCTGGCGATCGATGAGCACCCGGGCGCGTTGCTCTGCAGCAAGGCGGGCGTTATCGTCAGGACTCATGGTGGCAAGGCTATCGGCGCTGGCGCGCCAAGTCCGGACACCCGTGGCCACTCATCGCTCGTTCCTGACCTTGGTGAGTGGGGGCGCCCAACGGGGGTGCCGCCGCCGGGAGGTCACCACGGTTGCCACCATCACCCGACGCCTCGTCTCGTATCGGCGGCGCCAGCCCCAACGCACTCGCCGTCTCAGCCCGCACAGTCCGCCGCTACATTGCCGACGGCCAGCTCGAAGCGGTACGGCTAGGGCGCCAAGCGCTTGGATCAAGGTCGACTCGATCAAGCGGTTCGTCGATGCCCGGCCGCAGTGCGGTAGGGAACCGGCGGTGAGGCGTGTCAGGAGCGGCCAGAACTGGCCACTCCTGTTCCTCGTATGTTCCCCGTTTCAGATTCGGTTTCAGAAAACCGCCTCTGACCTGCGGAAACGTGGTGGGCGATACTGGGTTTGAACCAGTGACCTCTTCCGTGTCAAGGAAGCGCGCTACCGCTGCGCCAATCGCCCTCGTGAAGCTTTGAGTTGTTAGGAAGGTGGAGGTGGGTACGGGATTTGAACCCGTGTACACGGATTTGCAGTCCGTTGCCTCGCCTCTCGGCCAACCCACCGTGGATGGGCCCGCCGAGACCCTCCGAGCGGACGACGAGGCTCGAACTCGCGACCTCAACCTTGGCAAGGTTGCGCTCTACCAACTGAGCTACGTCCGCCTGCAACAACCGCCGGTCACCCGGCCGTTCGTGCGAGCAGAACATTAACGGATCGCCGGGGGCGGTCCAAACTGAGGTCCAGCCCGGCGCGCCTACAGTGTCCCCATGCGCGCCTGGGTCAACGGTCACCTGCTCGCCGATCCGACCGCGGCGGCGATCTCCGTCAGCGATCACGGCTTCACCGTCGGCGACGGAGTGTTCGAGGCCGTCAAGGTCGTCGAGGGCCATCCCTTCGCGCTCAGCCGGCATCTGCGCCGCCTGGCCGACTCGATCGAGGCGCTCGGTCTGCCGCCACTCGAGGACGCCGACGTCCGCCGTGCCGTCGAGATCGTGCTCGACGGCCAGGAGCTGCCCCTGGGCCGCCTGCGGATCACCTACACCGGGGGAGTGGCCCCGATGGGTTCCGGGCGCGGCGACGCCCCGCCCACGCTCGCCGTCGTCGCCGCCCCGATGACGCACTGGCCCGCGACCACCGCCGTCGCCACCGTTCCCTGGCCGCGCAACGAGCGGGGCGCGCTCGCCGGCGTCAAGTCGACCTCCTACGCCGAGAACGTCGTGGCGCTCGCCCACGCCAAGGAACACGGCGCGACCGAGGCGATCTTCGCCAACACCGTCGGCCATCTCTGCGAAGGCACCGGCTCCAACGTCTTCTACGTCATCGACGGCGAGCTGCGCACCCCGACGCTGGCCTCCGGCTGCCTGGCCGGCGTCACCCGGGCCCTGGTGCTGGAGTGGTTCGGCGCCCGCGAGGTCGACGAGCCGATCGAGACCGTCGACTCGGCGAGCGAGGTGTTCCTGGTCTCCACGACGCGCGACGTGCAGGGGGTCCACCGCTGGAACCAGCGGGACCTCCCGGCGCCTGGACCGATCACGCGAGAAGTGGCCGAAATGTGGCGAATCCGGGAGCGTGAGCTCCCGGATCCGTGAAACGAGCAACGTCCCCTGGGTGGGACGAGCGGTATGGAACAGCTAGATCAGGCGACCGAGCCGAGCAGGTCGGCGATGACGGCGTCCATGTCGACGCGGGTGCTCTCGGAGCCGTTCGGCACCAAGGCGAAGCTCTCTTCGATCAGGCTGCGGACGTCGGCGGCGCGGACCTCGCCGATCAGCTCACCGTGGGGCGAGCGCAGCTCGACGATGACCACGGAGTAGCCCTCGGCGCCGATGCTCGGCCAGACGTGAACGTCGCCTTCGCCGGCCGGGCCGTCGAGGCCCATCACCAGCAGGTCGCGACCGAAGACCCAGGGGCGCACGGTCGGGTGCGCCGGGAAGCTCAAGGAAACCGCGAACGGGTCGGCGGCGTCGTAGTCGAAGCGGCAGGCCAGCTCGTGCTGGCGGCCGGCGGCGTCGATGCAGCGCATCGACATCGAGCGGCTGGCGCTCAAGCCGCTCACGCGGCTGGTGGATTCTGCGGTGTAGTCGCTCATGGTGGTCGTCCCCTTGTGTGTTGGTCCCCAGGTGTTACTTGCTGTTGCTTTCGTTCCGCCGATGAGACGGACTCTGTCAAGACCCATGACGCAGAAACTCGAAAACTTTCCAAAGACCTGAGGTTTTACCTTCGACGCGGTTTGCTTCGAACCCCTAGGCTTGCCCGGAGACGGGCCCGACGGGGCCGCCATACGAGGGGGCAGGATGGACGAGGTGTCGACCGCGACGAGCGGCCGGACGTCCAAGTCCGCGAGCGAGTCCGAGCCCGGCGCAGAGCCGGACGCCGAACCGGACAGCCCACCCAGCCACAACCCCTTCAAGCTGCTGCACGCCCGACTCCACCGCAATCCGGTCACCGGCATCGTCACCAAGGTGGTCATCACGGTGATCGGCGTCGGCGTTCTCTGCGCGGGCCTGGTGATGATGGTGACCCCCGGCCCCGGGATCGTCGGGATCATCGTCGGCCTGGCCATCCTGGCGCTCGAATACGACTGGGCCGAGCGCTGGATGCACGCCGCGAGGAAGCGCTATCACGACTCCGTCGAGCACGCGAAGCAGCTCGACCCCGCGGTCCGCCGACGTCGGATCGCGCTCGCCCTGCTCATCGTGGTGCTCGTGGTCGGCGGCGTGGTCGCCTACCTGGTCACCTACGACTGGCCCACCTGGGCGCTGCTCAGCTGGGACGCCGTCCAGGGCATCGGCACGTTCGTGCCGGAGCTGCCGGGCATGTGAGCCGGCGTGAATGTGAGTCGGCCCGGCTGATGCGCTAAAGTCTCGGCTCGCACCACGGGGGCGATTGGCGCAGTGGTAGCGCGCTTCGTTCACACCGAAGAGGTCACTGGTTCGAACCCAGTATCGCCCACCCGTAACCCGCAGGTCAGAGGCTTTTCTCGGCCACTTTCCTTGGCTCCGTGCAACATACGTGCAACTGGGGTAGGACTCCCGAGGACGTCCGTTATCCCGAAGGCCCTGCGCGAGGGTGGGGTCCCTCGACGAGCACGGCCGAGCGATTAGGACCCGATCGAGGGGCCGCCGTTGTCCCGCTGGCCGGGGTACGTCTGGTCGGCTGGTGGCGCTGCTCGATGCTCGGGGTGCCCGAGCGCGGTTGGCGGTGGTGGCGGCAGCTCGGGCGCTGTCAGTTCGTCGGCCCAGGCGGTGATCCGGGTCTTGATCTGGTCAAGCTGTTCGACGTCGACGCCGTAGTGGCTGGTGCGGCCGGGCCTGATCCGGTTGACCCACTGGAGCTGGTCAACGAAGTGGCCGAGCTCGAAACCGGGGTCGTGCTCCTTCGCCAGCGCGAGTAAGTCGGGATCGGTGAATCGCCCGGACCGGCGTATCGCGTCGAGGTCGAGAAAGTCGCGGGCCTCGCCTCGGGAGTAGACGGCGGCGACCTTGCTCCCCACGGCGTCGCGCAGCGCGAGGACCGGCCCGATCGCAAGCTGGGTCGGGGGCTCCTTGCGCCAGTCGATGCCGAAGTCGACCTCGACCACCTTGTCCTCGCCGGCGTCGGCGGCCTCGATGAGGAGCCGGGCGATCTCGGGGGTGATGCGGGTGCGGATGACGCGGTAGCCGTGACCGCTCAGAGCGGCCTCGGCCTCGGCGACGGCGTCGGCGAACGCCTCCGGGCTGGTCGCGGTAGTCGTGAACAGGTCCACGTCGTGGGTGAGCCGTCGGTGATGCCGTGCTCGCGGATCGCCCCGGACCCGGCCAGCGCAAAACCTGCCGAACCGATGTGGTCCAGGACCAGCGTGGTGACCGACCGCTGGAACGCCAGGTCGGCTGCGTTGCCAATGCTGTGATCAGCCATGACCGGCCTTCAAGCGACGAGCTCGGGGAAGCGGTCTTCCCAGGTGCGCCGGCATCGCTCGGGGAGCATCAACTCCGGCCAGAGGCGGCGCAGTAGCTTCTCGTTGAGCAACGCCTCTTGTTGCACCGTGGTGCCTTCCCGCACGAGGGCTTGATAAGCCGTCTCGACGTCGGCCGGGTCCTGCAAGTCGAACCGCTGGCGCGGTCCCCAATAGACGGTGACCGGCAGATCGAGGACGCCGGTGTCGGGACCGCGCAGTGCCTCAAGGGAGGTGGGAGTGTCGTAGGGAACGATGTCCTTGTAGAGCACTCGACCCCTACGGTCGGCCACGGTCCTCACCTCCCTCGCCTGCCTGAGCGTGTCCAGCGCCTGTTGTCGGCGGGTGACACCATCACGGTTCAGGTCCACGTTCCCGCTCCGCTCATGGTAGAGCGTGGCGGGCCGCGAGCGGGTGTACATCAGCCGTCCTTCCAGATGCGAGCGTGAAGGCGATTGCCTGCTTCCTTGGGTGGGTTGCCTCGTCAGTACCTTCCCCGGGGCCTGAACCGGCCTCGTTTCTCTCTCTATCCCTGAGCGCCGCCGCGCGCCACAATGCTGTATTACCGGGGCGGTCATCGTCCTCCTCTCCCATACGGGGACCTGTTGCCGCCCACGGCCGCGAGCGTGCGGCCGACGGCGAACACGAGGGAGGGGAGCGCGATGGACTTCCAGCACATCGTCGCGGGCGACCAGGAGTTGCTCACGGAGTTGCTCGATCGACGAGCCGAACTGGAGACGACCGGCGGCGCCGGGGGGCTGGAGTCCCTCGACGGCGGGGGCGGCACCGAAGGACTGGGCGGTGACCTCGACCGGATGCGGGAGGGCACCTACGTGCCCGGCGACGGCTCGGGCGCCGAAGCGATCATCCTCCGCTTCACGCGACCGGTCTTCCTGGTCCAGGACTCCCTCGTCACACCGCCCGCCGACTCCGCGACCTTCGCCGCCGGCGAGAGCGCGGTGATCACCGCCCGTCTCGACGAGGCCCGGCAGCGGATCGACGCGGCGATCCCCAGCGTCGGACGGATCAACCTCGTCAACCACCGGATGAGCTGGGTCGGCACCGGCTGGATGGTCGACCCCGAGATCGCCGTCACCAACCGCCACGTCGCCGAGGTGTTCGCCGCGCGCGACGGCGACGCCTTCCCGTTCCGGGTGGCCGACCAGGCAGGTCGGCTCGTCAAGCCCAGCATCGACTGGCGCCAGGAGTACGGCCGCCCGAACGAGTCGGTCGTCCGCGTCGAAGAGGTGCTCTGGATGGAACCCGACGGCGGTCCCGACCTCGCGCTGCTCCGGGTGCGCGCCACCGACGAGGACGACGCTCCCACCCCCAGCCCGGTCGCGCTGATGGGCCAGGCCGAGGTCGATGCCAGCGTCGGATCCTGGATGGCGGTGATCGGCTATCCCGCGCGCTCGCCCTACAACCGCGCCGACGACCAGCAGCGCATCTTCGACGGCATCTACGACGTCAAGCGCCTCGCCCCCGGCACCGTCACCGGTGTCTCCCCGGACGGGCAGCTCACCCACGACGCGACCACCCTCGGCGGCAACTCCGGATCGGTGGTCCTCGACCTCGCCAGCGGCCAGGCCGTGGCGCTGCACTTCGGTGGCTACGAGGGCGACCGCAACATGGCCGTCCAGGCCCCCGTCGTCGCCGACCGCCTCGCCGCCCACACGTAGGCCGGCGCCCATGACGATCTGGGACGACACGAACGTCGACTGGACCTCGGGCGACGGTCTGCGCGCGGCCCAACTGTTCGAGCGCGCCTACGCCGACGCCCGGCAGGCGCGCGACGTCGCCGACAGCGTCGGCCTGACCTGGCCGTCGACCGCCGCCGACCCTCAGCCACACCGAACTCTGGGCCGCCCTGCTGACCAGCGCGGCGAGCAGCGGCCGGCAGCTCGACCTGGCCGCCGAGCTCCTCGGGGACCCCGGTCGTGGCGTCTTCAGGCCACCCCTCCGCCAGCTCCTCGGCGCCCAGCTCGGCGCCGCCAACGCCAAGCGCATCTCGCGCTACGGGCTGCCCACCTCCGAGGCCGAGGCCGACGGCCGTCGTCGAGAGTCTCGACCCAACGGGCACGGCCGACGCGATCTTGCCCAGCGGCGCCGGTCTGCGAGTCCATCAACCGGCCCGGCGCCGGCATCCAGTCGTTCACCGCCGGGATCCAGGTGTGGCTCAACGCCCGCCGCCGGGTCGCGCTGGTACGCCGCGGGCTCGCCGGCGTCGGCACCGGCTTCCTGGTCGGCCCCGACCTGCTGCTCACCGCCGCCCACGTTCTCAACCCACAGCGACTGCCTGACGCCGCCGACATCGACCGACTCGACGTCGTCCTGGACTTCTCCGGGGGCGGACCGCAGCGTCGCCGAGACCGGGAGCGCGGTGCCGGTCACCGAGTTGCTGCGGGCCAGCGCGGCGACCGAGGAGGAACTCAAGGGCGGGCTGCTCGCCTCGTGGGACGCGCCCATCGACCGGCTCGACTACGCACTGCTCCGGCTCGGCCGGCGGGTCGGCGACGACCCGACGGCGGACACGGTCACCCGCGGCTGGTACCACCTGGAGACCATCGAGCCGGATCTCACCCGCTCGACCCAGGTGACGGTCTTCCACTTCCCGCTCGGCAGCTTCCTCAGCACCTCGCAGCTGTCCGGGAGCATGAAGTACAACGCCGCCGGCACCAAGACCCGCCTGCGCTACCGAACCAACACACTCCCCGGCTCGTCGGGTGCGCCGATGGTCGACGAGTCCGGGCGCCTCCTCGGTGTGCACCACTACGGCGATCCGACCGAGAACCAGGCGGTGCCCGTCTGGCGGATCGCCGAGGCCGTCGCCGACCTGCTGCCCGCGCCAGGGCAGCCCCCGCCACCGCCCCCGGCTGGCGGCCCTCCCGCGGCAGGGCCCGCCGCGCCGCCGACGACCAAGCCCTACGAGGTGCTTCAGGTCGGCCCGCGCCCGTTCGTCAACCGAAGCCCGCTGCGCGGGAAGCTGTGGTCGGCGATGACCCGCGACGACAGCCCCAATTGCCTGGTCATCGCAGGCTCGACCGAGAGCGGCATCAGCTGGTCGTGGCACCTGCTGTCCTATCTGGCCGCTCAGGGCCTGCGCAGCAAGAAGGTACGGGAACTCACACCGCAGGGGGTCCAAGCTATCGCCTTCGACCTGCGCGAGCACATCACGAGGACGCCCTCGGAGCGTCGCGCCGAGCTGATCCGGGTGATCAGCAAGCGGATCGCCGACGATGTCAGCGACGAATGGGTCTCGCAGGCGGCCCGGCAGGTGTCGGACTTCAAGGACTGGTGCTACCAGCAACTGGCGGGCAGCCAGCGGCAATGGTGGGTCTTCGTGGACAGCATCGACGAGCCGGGGGATGTCGATCGGCACGGCATCGGCGAGGTCCTCGCCGCCCTGGTCGACCTGTCCGACGACCCCCAGGTGGGGCTGCGGATCGTGCTGGCCGGGCGCCGGGCCCACGAGCTGTCGCACCAGTCCCTCCAATGGGCGGCGACCGACACCCCCGTCGGCCTGACCCGCGACGAGGTGAAGTCCTGGCTGGAGGGGCGAGCGACGCAGACCGGGCGCACTCCGCAGCCGCCGCTCGTCGAGGCCTTCCTCACGCAATGGTTCGGGGCGGCCACCCAGGCGGACCGCCCCGTCGAGCTCACCCTCGCGTTGGCGAAGGCCGTCGAGGAGGTGAGCGTGTGATCAGCGACCTGGCGTCGGCCTCGGAGCTGTCGGACCTCGGCGTCCGGGTCGGCTCGGTGATGGACTCCCCACTGGTGGAGTCGCTCGCCGTCGTGGCGACCTTCGATCCCGAGCAGGCCGTGCCGGAGGAGCAGCGCGATCCCGTCGCCGCGCTCTGTGACCGGCTCGCCGACCGCGACGGGCATCAGGAGTGGATGCTGAAGGAGCGGGTGCGGGTGTCGGTGCTGGCCCGGATGCTGCGCCGCGACGGTCTCTCCGGGCTGGCCGGCGCCCGCGGCCCGGTCCGACCCCACGACACGGCGCTCCAACGGATCCTCGACCTCGCGGTGCTGCAGCAACCCATCGACATCGAGGCGCTCGACGAGCAGGAACTGGTGGCCGCGCTTCACGTCGGTCGCTGGTGCGCGTCGGCGGGGTCGTACGGCGGTGCGCCCGAGTTCGGGGCTGCCTTCGACCGGGAGCGGATCGAGGGCCGGTTGGCGCTGATCGAGACTCTGCGGCCGCTGCGGGAGATCACCCGCGACGGCGTCGTCGGACGCGAGGACGAGCTGGCTCGGCTGCACGACTACGTGTCCCCGGCGGGCCGTCAACTGGCGCTCTACGACCGCCCGCCGCTGTCGGTCTACGGCCTGGGCGGCGTCGGCAAGTCCACCCTGATCGCGCAGTTCCTGCTCGACCTCGCCGCAGCGCCCCAGCCGACCGCCTGGGCCTATCTCGACCTGGACCGGCCCTCGCTCGCGACCTTCAACCCGCTGACCGTGCTCAACGACATCAACCGGCAGGTCGGCGCCGAGCTGCCCGAGACCCGCCGCTTCCTCGACCACTCCGGCCGCGAGGGGGTGGAGCACCAGAAGGGAACCGGCCTCGAGCGATCCGGATCCGAGAGCTGGCGGACGGTCGCCTCGCAGCTGGCCAGCGCCGTCAACGCCGCCGCCGGCGGTCGCCTGGTGGTCGTGCTGGACACCTACGAGGAGATGCAGCGGGCCGACGCCACCAGCGGTCACCGGATCAGCGAGGAGCTGTCCGGGATGTTCTCGGAGCTGTCGGTGGAGGCGACCGAGTTCCGGCTGGTGATCAGCGGTCGGGCCCCGGATTCGCTGTTCCGTTCCGTCGGCGGCGCGACCCTGCTCCATGTCGAGGCCTTCAGAGGCACGGCCGCCCGGGACGTCCTGCAGCACCTGTACGCCCGCGAGCTTGAGCGACTCCCCGACCAGCCGCCCACGACACGCCGGCGCCGCTCGCCGAGGGCCTCGTTGACGAGGTGGTGGCGGCGGTGGGCGGCTCGCCGCTCACGCTCCGGCTGGCGGCCCGGGTCCTGGCGCTGGAGGGCGTCGAAGGACTCGACGAAGCCGCCGCCCGCGCCCAGGCGCTCGGCCGGGTGACCGACGAGTTCGTGAAGGGATTCCTCTATCACCGGATCCTGGGACACATCCGCGGCCGCAACCGGTCTCACCGACAGGCGCTGCGCGACGTCGCGCGGGCCTCACTGGCCCTGCGCCACCTCGACGTACCGATCCTCTCCGAGGTCATCCTCCCGGCCATCGGGCGACCCGACCTCGACCCGGGCGAGATGCTGTCCGGCCTGATGGTCGAGACCGCGCTCACCGACATGCAGGCCGGTGCGGCCCGCCTGCGCGACGAGCTTCGCGGGCCCGCACTGCTGGCGCTGCGGTATGTCGAGCCGGATCTGGTCGCCGACGTCCACCGGCGCGCGGCCGCGTACTACGAGTCCCACCCCGAGCTGCCCGCCGCGACCGTCGAACTCGCCTACCACCGGTTGGCTCTCGGAGACCCCGACGGCCTGGTCGGGCTGGATCCGCTCGCGTTCTCCGCTGTCGAGCGCTCGGTCGCCGACCTGCCCCCGGCGAGCCGGGAGCTGGTGGTGGAGGCCCGCGCCGGACCGGCGGCTCTCGACGAGGAGCTGGCGGCTCAGGCCCGCGAACGCGCGATCGAGACGGAGGCCCGTCGAGCCCTGGACGCCGGCGATCTCGACGCCGCGGCCCGCGAGCTGGAGGGCCAGGAGCGCTGGTCACCGACCACGCGGCTCTTCCAGCTCCTCACCCGGCTCGAGGAGGCGCGCGGCGACGACGACGCCACGCTCGCGGCGGCCCGCAACGACCTGGCTGCAGCCCTGCGCGCCGAGGATCCGGAGCGCTACGCCGCCGCCGCCATCCACCTCGCGCTGATCAAGGAGCGCCTCGCCGACGTGGTCGGCGCCTCCGCGGTGTTGGCCGAGGCGGACGCCCAGCCCTGGCTGGCGGGCCACACCCTCTTCCGCCTGGAGATGCAGCTCAACCGGATCGCCATCCTCGACCGGTCCGCGGACGGCGACTGGCCGGTCGACCGCTGGCTGCTCGAACTGGATGCCCGGGCCCTGCTGCACCGGGCCGACCCCGGTGCCGTGCGCTCCACGACCGCCCTGGTCCGACTGCTGGCGGCCACGCTGAGTGCCGACCAGCCGAGCCTCGTCATTGACGCGGTCTCCTCGTTGGGCCTGGGCACCACGACCTACTCCACCCATCTGCGCACGCTGGCGCAGGCCCTGGCCGATTGGGACATGGACCGCGCCTCGCCCGGGTGGGTCGCCCGCAGCGTCGGCCTGACGCCGACCGACCCCCCGACGGTCGAGAGCCTGACCGAGACCTGGTTCCAGGCCGTCGCCGTGCAGACCAGCGCCGACACGGTTCCGCTCCTGGAGCGCGCCTTCAGCCTCGAGCCGCCGAGCGAACGGGTCGTGGCCGCGCTCCGGACGATCTATCTGTGGTGGGACATGGATCCGCAACGCGGCCCGGTCGACGCCTCCGGCGAGCCAGCGAGCGGCACCCACTTCCTCGACGGTCCCTTCGACCTCGCCGACGCCGACGCCCAGCAGCTCCTCCGCACCCTCACCGGGGCCTACCCGGTGGCCACCGACCTGGAGGTCCTCGCGGCGCAGACCGGCCTCGACGTCGGCTCCCTCAACATGAAGACCACCCGCAGTCTCAGCACTCGCAGCCTGCTCGACGAGGCGGCCAGCGCCGGCAAGCTGCCCGATCTGATCGGCGTGGTGCTCGGCGACCGCAAGGCGGCCGCCTTCCACGACCAGCTGCGCGACGTCGTGGGGACCGACTGGCTCGACGAGCACGGGATCGAGCCGACGAGACACGACTGAAGGAGCGCGCCGACGTGACACCGACCGTGGTCGACAGCCACAGCCACATCTTCAACGCCGATGACATTCCGATCGACGGCTTCCTCAAGCACAAGCTCCGCATCCCCACCTTGCTGACCGCGGTCTTCGCCGGCCCGCTCGAGCGGCTGGCGACGCGTCGCGCCCCGGGCCCCGAGGAGGCGGCCCGGCTGATCGAACTGATCCAGCGCGCCATCGACGCGCGAAGCGGCCGGCCTCGAGAGCGTGACCGGCGATCAGTGGGAGGGAGCGGTGGAGGCCGACGAGATCCTCACCGACGACGAGATTGACGGCCGACTGATCGCCTGCCTCGCCGCGCAGCAGCCCGTCACCAGCGATGGGCGGCCCGGGCTGGAGTCGGTCGGCGGCCTGGAGGCCGTCGGCGACGTCGATGCGATGCTGGAGCGGTTGCTGGCCGGTGCCTCGCCGGAGCAGCTCGCGGAGCTGGAGGCCTGGTCGCGCGAGCAGGGTGCCCCCGACGTCGGGCTCGAAGGCTTCCCGGATCTCGGCAAGACCATCCGCGAGCTCAAGGCGGCCGCCGGCCGGCTCCGCGAAGTGCTGCGGCTGATCTCGCAGCCGCGGCATCTGGTGGTGGGCGAGCTGGCGCGCACCTACGGCGACGTACGCCTGTTCGTTCCTACCCTGGTCGACTTCGACCTGACCTCCCACGACGAGCCCGCGATGGCCGTCCACCGCCAGATCTCGATGCACTCCCTCGTCGCCAAGCTCTCGGTCGTCGGCGGCATCCCGGGGGCACCGCAGGTCCGGGTGCACCCCTTCGTCGCGTTCTGCCCCTATCGCGAGGTCCTGCACTCCGAGCTGCGCAACTGGGACGTCGCGCAGCCCACCCCCTACGTCCCGTACGCCGATCCCGCAGCGAACGCGCCCGAGGACCGGTTCCGGCGCGACCTGCGATTCGACCCCGCCCGCGCCAGAGAGCTGACGGATCCGGTCGGGCCCTGGAAGTCCGCCACGCTGGGAGCTCGGGGGAGTCACGCGATCGCTCGACCTGGTCCGGCACGCGATCGAACGCGGGGGCTTCGCCGGGGTCAAGCTCTACCCGCCGTCCGGCTTCCTGCCGATCGGCAACGCCACGCCGCAGTTCGGCGAGCAGGTCGGCACCCGGCTCGATACGGCGCTGCGGGCGCTCTACCGCTACTGCGAGGACCTCGGCGTCCCGATCCTGACCCACGCCTCGTGCAGCAACGGGTTCGAGCGCGGCTGGGAGCAGTTCGCCGCTCCCGCAGGGTGGGCAGCGGTGCTCAAGGACTACCCGCAGCTTCGGCTGTCCTTCGGGCACTTCGGCCACCTGCAGGGCGCCAAGGAGAGCGACCCGGTCCCGCCCCCGAAGAGCTGGCCGATGCAGTACCTCGCGCTGATGGACGCCTACGACCACGTGTACGCCGACGTCGGCTGCTCGCGCTATGCCTTCGACGACCAGGTCTACGGGCCCCGGTTCGACCGATTCCTCCGGGAGATCCTCGGACCGCGCGACGGTGCGGACGCCATCCAGGAGAAGCGGCGGCGCCGGCTGATGTTCGGCTCGGACTACTGGATGAACACGCTGGAGTCAGGCCACCAGGCCGCCTACGACCGGTTCAGCCACGGCATCGAGTCGCAGTTCGGCGCCGCGACGCTCGACCAGTTCCGCGGCGGCAACGCGCTGCGGTGGCTCGGCTTCACCGACGAGTCCGACCGCGTCGACCCCGGCAGTCCGAGCCGAGACCGGCTGGTGTCGTTCTACGACGGCCAGCCGCTGCCCCCCTGGCTCACCGTCTGACTCAGCGCACCCAGAGAGAGGATCGACACCGATGAGCAATGACCCGAATCCACCCGCCAAGGCCGGCGCACCGACCGCCGTTCTGCTCGTCATCGCGATCGCCCTGCTGGTCGGGTATTCGGTCACCGTCTTCGCCCTCTTCCAGGCCGCCGACAACTCCAGCGTGACCGAGCCGGTGTGGTCGCGCTACATCTACCTGCTCGGCGGACTGGAAGCCATCGTGTTCACCGCCGTCGGCTGGCTGTTCGGTCGCGAGGTCAACCGCAAGCAGGCCGAGAAGGCGGACGCCGCCGCCGAGGAGGCCAAGGCCGCGAAGCAGGAGGCGACCGAGGCGAAGGTCCAGGGCAACGGTCTCAAGCAGGCCATCCTGGCCGCCGGGACACCCGGGCTGGAGAGTCCCAACGACCCCCTGGGCGCGTTGAAGATTCAGGCAGAGCAAACGCACTTCTGAGGCCCAGTCTGATGGCCCGGGGAAGCCGGTCCCGGTCGGAGCCGGCGCGACGTCGTCACTGGCGCTCGACGCGGAAGGAGATGACGTTCGAGCGCATCGGACGCCCACGAACGACATGGTTTCGAGCGTGTAGCCGCTGCCCTCGTGCCACTCCACGACTCGCTCGGTCAGCTCGATTCCGCCCTCGAACTCACAGTGGCGGGTGGCGCCGGTGCCCGAACTCGAGTCGGACTCCAGCCGAACTTCGCGTACGCCGGGCATGTAGTCACGCATCGCGGTGATGTCGGAAAGCACCGCCCAGGTTCGTTCCGCTGGCGCATCGATATGGATCTCGTCCTGCAGGGTGTGCATGTGGATTCCCGTCGTTGGGTGAGCGTCAGCGTCGCGCTGCGGCGGCCACGTCGGCGGCTTCTGCCGCCCACGAGACCAGCTTCTCGGAGTCACTCCGAATGGGTCCCGGCACCTCGAAGTAGGGCATGCGGCCGTGCGGGGCGGCGTCCATTGCTTCGTACTTCTCGCGCGTTTCCGGGCTGACCCGCAGGTGGAGCGTCCCCGCGGAATTGATCAGGGCGAACATCACGCCGTCCCGGAAGATCCCGTAGCCGCCGAACATCCCCTTCGAGGTCACCTCGCCGAGTTCTTGGAGCGCCTCGACCGTGTCGTCGGCCGCCTCTCGGGCAGTTTCGGTGCGCTTCTCGCCCTTGTTGCCCACGTGGGTCTCCTCAATCGTGTCGATGAGTCATCGACCCTCGCAGGTTGGTGCACCGTGAGCAAGGGAGCACGACTCGGACGAGCGGCCGGGCCGCGCGCCGGCGGGTCGCAATCGTGCGCCGGCGGGTCGCAATCGTGCATGGTGTGCGTTTTGGGCCGTTCGGAGGCGGAGTTCTTGGGTGCAAACGGTGCATCATGCGGGCTTGTGTCCCCGGGGTCCTGCGTCGTACGGCCGAGACCCAACCCGACGAGCTCGAGGTGATTGCGGTACGGGTGTCGGGGTCTCGACAAGCTCGACCACCGAGTTTCGACCACCGGGGGTCTCGACAGGCTCGACCACCGGGCCGCGCTTCCCCGGTGGGTCGCAATCGCGCATGGTGCGCGTTGTGGGCCGTTCGGAGGCGGATCGTTGGGTGCAAAACGTGCATGGTGCGCGCTTGCGGTCCCCGAGGGTCCTGCGTGGTTCGGCCCGGACACCAACCCGACGCTCCCGAGGTGATGGGGTGCGGGTCTCGACACGCTCGACCGCCGGGGTTCCGACCACCGGGGTTTCGATACACGGCAACGCGTCCGGTGGGTTGCAATCGTGCATGGTGCGCGTTTTGGACCGTTCGGAGGCGAGTTCTTGGGTGCAAAACGTGCATCATGCGGGCTTGCGTCCTCGGGGTCCTGCGGCGTGCGGGCAAAACCCATGCGCGCACGCCCCGGGCCGCTCGATACGATCGTCAGGCGCGACGTACGCCGCGCCGCACCGCCCGCACCCCACCCTCTCGAGGAGAACACGTGTCCCAGCTCCAGGTCGTCCTCCGCTCCGCCGACGCGCGCGAGGAACGAACCCTGACCACGGGCACGAAAGCGTGGGAACTGTTCGCCGACGATCCCGACGTGATTGCGGCGCGGGTCTCGACGGTCTCGACAGGCTCGACCAACGGGGGGTCGGTCTCGACAGGCTCGACCACCGGGGGCTCGGTCTCGACAGGCTCGACCAACGTGGAACTCAGGGACCTCGCGTATGAGTTGGGCGACGGCGACGAGGTGGAGCCGGTGCGGATCGACTCTGCTGACGGGCGCGACATCCTGCGCCACTCGACCGCGCACGTGATGGCCCAGGCGGTCCAGCAGTTGTTCCCCGACGCGAAGCTCGGCATCGGCCCGCCCATCGAGAACGGGTTCTATTACGACTTCGACGTCGAGACCCCGTTCGTGCCGGAGGATCTCGCCAAGATCGAGACCGCGATGCGCAAGATCATCAAGGAGGGCCAGAAGTTCTCCCGCCGCGTCACCACCGACGCCGAGGCGCTCACCGAGCTCGCCGACGAGCCCTACAAGCTCGAACTGATCGGGCTCAAGGGCGCGGGCAAGAGCGACGACGCCGCCGAAGGCGCGTCGGTCGAGGTGGGGGCCGGCGAGCTGACCATCTATGACAACCTCCGCCGCAACGGAGACGTCGCCTGGAGCGACCTGTGCCGCGGGCCGCACCTGCCGACCACCAAGCGGATCCCGGCCTTCAAGCTGATGCGCTCGGCGGCGGCCTATTGGCGCGGCGACGAGAAGAACAAGCAACTGCAGCGCATCTACGGCACCGCGTGGGAGTCGAAGGAGGCACTGGAGGAGCACCTGCACCGGATCGAGGAGGCCGAGCGGCGCGACCACCGCAAGCTCGGCCGCGAGCTCGACCTGTTCTCCTTCCCCGACGAGCTGGGTTCGGGGCTCGTTGTCTTCCACCCCAAGGGCGGGGTGATCAAGCGCGAGATGGAGGACTACGTCCGCCATCGGCACATCGAGGAGGGCTTCTCCTACGTCGGCACCCCGCACATCTCGAAGGAAGGTCTCTTCCACACCTCCGGGCACTTGCCGTATTACGAGGACACGATGTTCCCGCCGATGGAGCTGGAGAACAGCCGCTACTTCCTCAAGGCGATGAACTGCCCGATGCATAACCTGATCTTCCGCTCGCGCGGCCGCTCGTATCGCGAGTTGCCGCTGCGGCTGTTCGAGTTCGGCGGGGTCTATCGCTTCGAGAAGTCGGGCGTGGTCCATGGCTTGACCCGGGTGCGCGGCCTGACGATGGACGACTCGCACTCCTATGTCGCCGCCGAGCAGGCGCCGGCCGAGATCAAGCATCTTCTCGACTTCGTGCTCTCGTTGCTCAGGGACTTCGGCCTCGACGACTTCTACTTGGAGCTGTCCACCCGAGATGACTCCAGGCCGGACAAGTTCATCGGCGCCCCCGAGCAGTGGGAGTTGGCGACCGCGGTGCTGAAGAGCGCGGCCGACGAGTCGGGGCTCGAGTTGGTGCCGGACCCGGGCGGGGCGGCGTTCTATGGGCCCAAGATCTCCGTGCAGGCGCGCGACGCCATCGGCCGTACCTGGCAGATGTCGACGATTCAGTACGACTTCAGCCAACCGGAGCGCTTCGGTCTGGAGTACGTCGCGGCCGACGGCTCGCGGCAGCGCCCGGTGATGATCCACTCGGCCAAGTTCGGCTCGATCGAGCGCTTCCTCGGCGTGCTGGTCGAGCACTATGCCGGCGCGTTCCCGCCCTGGCTCGCGCCGGTGCAGGTGCAGGGCATCCCGATCGCCGAACGGCACAACGACTATCTGTTCGACGTCATGAAGCGGATGACCACCTCCGGGCTGCGGATGGAGGTCGACGAGTCAGACGACCGGATGCAGAAGAAGATCCGCAACGCCCAACTGCAGAAGGTCCCGTTCATGATGATCGCCGGAGACGCCGACATCGAGGCCGGCGCGGTCAGCTTCCGCTATCGCGACGGACATCAGGAGAACGGCGTACCGGTCGACGAGGCGATCGCCCGGGTGCAGGCCGCGGTCGACTCTCGTCGAACAGGTCTGACGGCTGGCTGACGGCCGCCCCGACATCTGGCCCGGATTCGCCGGCGTCAGCCGTCGAGTTGCTCGATCGTGGCGAGGTTGGGGGAGCGGGTCTGCTGCAGATCGCGGGCGACGTCCTCGGCATCCCGCAGGACGCGGAGCGTGTTGCCGCCGGCCAGCTTGCCCAGGTCGTCGCGCGACCAGCCGCGCTCGGCCATCGTCGCGAGCACCCGCGGATAGCTCGACACGTCCTCGATCCCGTCGGGCAGATCGGGGATGCCGTCGAGGTCGCCGCCGAGCCCCACATGGTCGACGCCGCACACCTCCCGCAGGTGGTCGAAGTGGTCGGCCACCTGATCGAGCGTGGCTCGCGGCTTCGGATGCCGCTGGGCGTAGATCTCGGCGAAGTCACCGAACGCCGCCAGATCGGTCGCCTTGACACCGGACTCTGAGGCAGCGGCCATCGCCTCCGCGCGCCAGGAGGCACAGTCGGCGGAGACGAAGTCCGGCACGAAGGTCGCCATCACGACCCCGCCGTTGCCGGCCACCCGGTCGAGCACGTCGGCCGGGACGTTGCGCGGGCTGTCACAGAGCGTGCGGGCGTTGGAGTGGGAGAAGATCACCGGCGCTTCGGTCGCGTCGAGTGCGTCGTGCATGGTGGCGTCGGCGACGTGGCTGAGGTCGACCAGCATGCCCAGCCGGTTCATCTCCCCGATCACGGCCACACCGAAGCGGGACAACCCACCCAGGCGGGGCTGGTCGGTCGCCGAGTCGGCCCACGGCACGTTGTCGTTGTGGGTGAGGGTGAGATAGCGGACGCCCAGCGTGGCGAGCATCCGGAGCACCCCCAGCGAGCTGTCGATCGAGTGACCGCCCTCGGCGCCCAGCAGCGAGGCGATCCGACCCTCGCCGAACACCCGATCGACGTCGTCGGCGGTCACGGCGTGAGCGAGGTGGTCGGGGTGCGCCCGGACGAGTGCGTAGACCGCATCGATCTGCTCCAGCGTCGCTCTGACCGCGGCCTCTCCTTGCAGATTGGCCGGCACATAGACCGACCAGAACTGCGCCCCCACCTGGCCCCTGCGTAGTCGGGGTAGGTCGGTATGGGTGCGACCGACATTGCCGTCGGCGAAGCGCAGCGCCCCCCAGTCATAGCTGGTCTCTCCGCGCGCCGCCCACGCCAGATCGTTGTGTCCGTCGATCAACGGGTGCTCGCGGAGCAGCTCCTCGATCACGAAGGGAATCAGGGGGTCACCTGCCGACTCCGCCGCCAGCGGTAGCCGTCGAGTTCAGCCGCCGCGATGAGCATGCGCTCGATCGTACCGGGGCGGGGCCGGGCAACCGGTCAGTTTCCCCATTAGGCTCGCCGGGTGAACGACGGACCGGTGACGCAGGAGGGCGTGGGGGAGCCCGACGATCTCGAACGGCTCTGGACACCTCATCGGATGGCCTACATCCGCGGTGAGAACAAGCCCTCCGACGACAGCACCGGACAATGCCCCTTCTGCCGCATCCCACAGGGGACCGACCAGAACCAGCTGATCATCCACCGCGGCCACGCGGCCTACGTCGTGCTCAACCTCTACCCGTATGCCGCCGGGCATCTGATGGTGGTGCCCTACCGGCACATCGCCGACTACACCGAGACCGACGACGCCGAAGTGACCGAGATCGGTGCGCTGACCAAGCGGGCGATGCAGGTGATCCGCTCGGTGAGCAACGCCGACGGCTTCAACATCGGGATGAACCAGGGCGCCATCGCCGGCGCCGGCATCTCCGCCCACCTGCACCAGCACGTCGTCCCGCGGTGGCGCGGCGATCAGAACTTCATGCCGATCATCGGCCGCACCAAGACCCTGCCCGAGCTGCTCGGCGACACCCGCGACCTGTTGGCTGACGCCTGGGGCTGACGCGGGCTACGGCTAGCTGCTGTCGCGCCCTTGGAACGCAGCGATGGCCGGATTGATCAGTCGGCCCTCGCGGATCTCGATCGCCCGGCTGATGGTCGCGTCGGCGTCCCAGGCGTCGCCGCCGGAGAGCACGGTGCGGAGGAACGGGACCAGGGCAGCGCTGTTCTCCCAGGTCGCCGAGGCCCACAGATAGGACGGGCTGTGGTCGACGGCGTAGTAGTGCACCCGGTGGCTGACTTCGAACATCGGCTCGTCGAAGCTCGTGGGCCGCGCCCATTCGAAGCCCATGCCCGTGTCGCAGGAGACGTCGACGATGACGCTGCCCGGCGCGAAGGCGGGCAGGTCGGCGTTCGCGAGGTAGGTCAGTGGGGCTGCGGTGTCTTGCAGGGTGCAGTTGACGACGATGTCGTGCTCGGCCAGATAGGGCGGCAACGGCAACCGCCCGCGCTCGGTGATCACGTGGCTGACGTGCTCGTCGGTCGGGGTCGTGGTCGAACTGGCGGATCCGAACCGAGTGGATCGGCGAGCCGACCGCCGCCACCGCTCGATTGGTCAACACCGTCACCTCGTGCACGCCGTGGGCGTTCAGGGCGGTGACCGCACCACGGGCGGTCGCCCCGAAGCCGATCACCACCGCCGAGAGCCGGGGCCCGTAGTCTCCGGTGATCCCCCGGAGTTGCAGCGCGTGCAGGACCGAGCAGTAGCCCGCCAACTCGTTGTTCTTGTGGAAGACATGCAGGCCCACCGAGCCGTCGGACGTCCAGTGGTTCATCGCCTCGAAGGCGATCAGGGTGAGTTCACGGTCGATCGCGTGCTGGGTCAGCACCGTGTCCTGCACACAGTGCGGCCACCCCAGCAGCACCTGGCCTCGGCGCATCGCGGCGACATCCGCGTGCTGCGGTTTGGGCAACAACACCACGTCGCAGTCGGCCAGGATGTGCTCGCGGTCGGCGAAGCCGGCCACCAGGGGGGCCAGTTCCGCGTCCGCGACGCCGAACCCGGCGGCGTACCCGTGCTCCAGCGTGATCCGGGCGCGCAGATCGGCGTCCAGCCCCGCCAGATGGTCGGGGTGCAGCGGCAGCCGACGTTCGTTCGCTTTGGCCGAGGTGCCGATCACCCCGAGGTTGAGAAGGCTCACTTCTTCTTGGTGGTCAGATGGAGCGAGCTCGGGGCGTCCTGTCCCTTGGCGCGCTTGTCGGCGCGCTTCTCCTTCAGAGACTTGCCGGACTTCTTGGTCATCCCTTGCCGAGGCGACTTGTCGCTCATCATGGCTCCCTAGTCGGAAGCCTGGATGGCTCCGTACTGGCAGCCTACGCCGACGTCCGTGGCGACACCCGGTAGGTGACTCGTGTGCGCTGTCGCGTCCGGCGACCGATAGCCTGACGCCGCCATGATGGATCAATTTCGCGACTTCTGGACCAAGGTCATCGCCGCCCCGATCGCCAAGGTGCTGCTGCGCCTGGGTGTCAGTCCCGACGCGGTCACCGTCGTCGGAACCGTCGGGTTGAGCGCGGCCGCCCTGTGGTTCTTCCCGCGCGGCCAGTTCCTGACCGGGGTCCTGGTGATCTGCCTCTTCGTGTTCAGCGACCTGGTCGACGGCCACATGGCGCGGCTCTCGGATCGGGTCAGCCCGTTCGGGGCCTTCCTCGACTCCACCCTGGACCGAGTCGGAGACGCCGCCGTCTTCGCCGGATTGGCGCTCTACTTCGCCGGCCCCGGCGACAGCCAGCTCTACCTGGTGCTCTCGCTCGTGTGCCTCGTATCGGGGTCGGTGACCTCCTATGCCCGGGCCCGAGCCGAGGCCCTCGGGTATGAGGCGAAGGTCGGCATCGCCGAGCGCGCCGACCGTCTCGTCGCCATCTTGGTGATGACGGGTCTGGCCGGTCTGTTCGACTTCATCTTCTTGACCCAGATCACCCTGTGGGCACTCGCCGTGGCCAGCACGGTCACGGTGATCCAGCGGATCTGGGTCGTGCGTCAGCAGGCTCACGCCGCCCCGTAGGATTGGCGGCATGCCAGACATGCCGACCGATCCCTCGACCACCGACGCTTCCACCACCGCTCCGGCGCCCGCCACGGGCAGCTCCACCGGAACGGCCCGGGTCAAGCGCGGCATGGCCGAGATGCTCAAGGGCGGCGTGATCATGGACGTCGTCACCGTC
This sequence comes from uncultured Actinomycetota bacterium, assembly GCA_963781605.1. Classification (GTDB taxonomy): domain Bacteria; phylum Actinomycetota; class Actinomycetes; order Propionibacteriales; family Nocardioidaceae; genus Nocardioides. Next base: position 402,447 of record CAWAGO010000004.1, on the reverse strand, counting down.
GAGCAGGCCAAGATCGCCGAGGACGCCGGTGCGGTCGCCGTGATGGCACTGGAGCGGGTGCCCGCCGACATTCGCGCGCAGGGCGGCGTCTCCCGGATGAGCGACCCCGACATGATCGACGGCATCATCGACGCCGTCTCGATCCCGGTGATGGCCAAGGCCCGGATCGGTCACTTCGCCGAGGCGCAGGTGATCCAGGCGCTCGGCGTCGACTACATCGACGAGTCCGAGGTGCTCACCCCGGCCGACTATGCCCACCACATCGACAAGTGGCGCTTCTCGGTGCCGTTCGTGTGCGGGGCCACCAACCTCGGCGAGGCGTTGCGCCGGATCACCGAGGGCGCGGCGATGATCCGCTCCAAGGGCGAGGCCGGCACCGGCGACGTCTCCAACGCCGTCACCCACATGCGCACCATCCGCGCCGAGCTGCGTCGGCTGTCCTCCATGGAGGAAGACGAGCTCTATGTCGCCGCCAAGGAGCTGCAGGCGCCCTACGACCTGGTCAAGGAGGTCGCCCTCGCGGGCAAGCTGCCGGTGGTGCTCTTCACCGCGGGCGGAATCGCCACCCCGGCCGACGCATCGATGATGATGCAGCTGGGTGCCGAGGGCGTGTTCGTAGGCTCGGGCATCTTCAAGTCGGGCAACCCCGCCGAGCGCGCCAAGGCGGTCGTGGAGGCCACCACCTTCTATGACGATCCCGAGGTCGTCGCCAAGGTCTCGCGCGGGCTGGGCGAGGCGATGGTCGGCATCAACGTCGACGACATCCCGGTGCCACACCGGCTCGCCGAACGCGGCTGGTAAACCGACCCCCGGTGACCGCCCCATCAGGCAGAGCCCAGCCCACCATCGGCGTCTTCGCTCTCCAAGGCGACGTTCGCGAGCACCTCGCGGCGCTGCGGGGGCTCGGCGTCGAGGCGCTCGGCGTCCGCCGCGCGGAGGAGTTGGCGCGCTGCGATGCGCTGGTCCTGCCCGGGGGAGAGTCCACGACGATGGCCAAACTGGCCCGCACCTTCGATCTGCTCGAGCCACTTCGGGACAAGATCAAGACCGGGATGCCGACGTTCGGCACCTGTGCGGGGATGATCCTGCTCGCCGACCGGATCGAGGACGGCGCCGTCGGTCAGGAGACCATCGGCGGGCTCGACGTGACCGTGCGACGCAATGCGTTCGGCCGTCAGGTCGAGTCGTTCGAATGCGAGCTCGACCTGTTGGGGCTCGCCGAGCCCGTGCACGCGGTGTTCATCCGGGCCCCGTGGGTGGAGGCGGTGGGCGAGGGCGTGGAGACCCTGGCCACCATCGAGGAGGGGCCGGCGGCGGGTAGGATCGTCGCCGTTCGGCAGGACCACCTGATGGCCACGTCCTTCCACCCCGAGGTGGATGGCGACGGCCGCGTACACGAGCTCTTCGTGGATCTGGTCCGCCGAAGCTGACCCGCACCCCAACGGCAGAAGAGGACGCATGTCAGGGCACTCCAAGTGGGCCACCACCAAGCACAAGAAGGCGGCCGTCGATGCCAAGCGCGGCAAGCTGTTCGCCAAGCTGATCAAGAACATCGAGGTCGCGGCGCGCACCGGTGGCGGCGACCCTGGCGGCAACCCCACGCTCTACGACGCGATCCAGAAGGCGAAGAAGTCCTCGGTCCCCAACGACAACATCGACCGCGCGGTCAAGCGCGGCTCGGGCGCGGAGGCCGGGGGAGCGGACTACCAGACGATCATGTACGAGGGCTACGGGCCGTCGGGCGTGGCGATGCTGATCGAGTGCCTCACCGACAACCGCAACCGGGCAGCCATGGAGGTGCGCACGGCGATGAGTCGCAACGGCGGCTCGCTCGCCGACCCCGGCTCGGTGTCGTTCCTGTTCAACCGCAAGGGCGTGATCGTGGTGCCCGTCGACCAAGACGGCCGCGCGGTCTCCGAGGACGACCTCCTGGAGGCCGCCCTCGACGCCGGCGCCGAGGAGGTCAACGACCTGGGCGAGGCGTTCGAGGTCATCTCCGAGGCCACCGACCTGGTGGCGGTGCGCACCGCGCTGCAGGCGGCCGGCATCGACTACGACTCCGCGGAGGTCCAGTTCGTCCCCGATCTGCAGGTCGAGCTCGACGCCGACGCCGCGGGCAAGGTGTTCCGGCTGATCGACGCGCTCGAGGACTCCGACGACGTCCAGAACATCTTCGCCAACTTCGACGTCTCCGACGACGTCATGGCCGAACTCGACGCCTGAACGTCTCCGCGTGTCGGTGCCGATCAGGTCGGTCCGGCGCGTTAGCGTGGTGCGAACACACGTTCGGAACACTCACTGGAAGGCGTCGGTGACCACGGTATGCGCGTCCTCGGAATCGATCCGGGTCTCACCCGCTGCGGCATGGGCGTGGTCGACGGCACGGTCGGCCGGCCGCTGACACTGATCGACGTCAACGTGCTGCGCACCAGCGCCGACCAGCCGATCGCCATAAGGCTGGTCACCATCGAGCGCGGCATCGACGCCTGGATCGACGACTACTCACCCGACGCGATCGCGGTGGAGCGGGTCTTCGCCCGCTCCGATTCGAGCACCATCATGGGCACCGCCCAGGCCAGTGGGATCGCCCTGGTCGCTGCCGCTCGTCGCGGCCTGCCCGTCGCGCTGCACACCCCCAGCGAGGTGAAGGCGGCGGTGTCGGGCAGCGGTCGCGCCGGCAAGGCCCAGGTGGGAGCCATGGTGACCCGCATCCTGCGCCTCGACGCGCCCCCCAAGCCGGCCGACGCCGCTGACGCTCTCGCCCTGGCGATCACCCACATCTGGCGCGGGGGAGCCGCCTCGCGTCTCGAAGCCGCGGTCGAGGCGCATCAACGCGCCCTGCAGTCGACCGGACGAGGGAGCCGCCCATGATCGCCCATCTGCGTGGCCGGGTGACGGCCCTTCAACTCGACAGCGCCGTACTCGAGGTCGGCGGCGTCGGCCTCCAGGTGATGTGCACGCCCGGCACCCTCGCCGGGTTCCGCCTCGGCGCGGAGGCCTTGGTGCCGACCTCGATGGTGGTCCGTGAGGAGTCGCTGACCCTCTTCGGTTTCGCCGACGACGACGAGAAGTCTCTCTTCGAGTTGCTGCAGACGGCCTCCGGGGTCGGCCCGAAGCTGGCCCAGGCGATGCTCGCCGTCCACTCGCCCGACGATTTGCGCCTGGCTGTGTCCGCGGAAGACGTCAAGACGTTGACCCGTGTGCCCGGCATCGGGCAGAAGGGTGCGCAGCGGATCATCCTCGAACTGAAGGACCGGATCGGCCCCCCGGTCGGCACCAGCCGGCCCGCGTCGGGGGCGGCGTCCGCGGCCGGGTGGCGTGACCAGGTCCGGGAAGGGCTCGTCGGGCTCGGTTACCCAGTCCGCGACGCCGAGAAGGCGGTCGAGGTCGTGGCCGCCGACGTCCCGGCGACCGGCTCCGCCGACGTCGGCGCGCTGCTGCGCTCGGCCCTACGTTCGCTGAGCAAGGCATGAGCGAGATGAACGACGACCTGGAGGCGCTCGAGGCGATCGAGCAGCAGCACCTGGGCACCCTCACCGCGGCCGAGGCCGAGGGCGACGAGCGGGCCATCGAGGCGGCGCTGCGGCCGCGTTCGCTCGATGAGGTGGTCGGCCAGACCCGCGTGCGCGATCAGCTCGGACTGGTGCTCGAAGCCGCCCGCCAGCGCGAGCGCGCTCCCGACCACGTGCTGCTCTCCGGCCCGCCCGGGCTCGGCAAGACCACGCTGGCGATGATCATCGCCCACGAGATGACCGTGCCGCTCCGCCTCACCTCCGGCCCCGCGATCACCCACGCCGGCGATCTGGCGGCGATCCTGTCGGGGCTCAACGACGGCGATGTGCTGTTCGTCGACGAGATCCACCGGATGAGCCGCCCGGCCGAGGAGATGCTCTATCTGGCCATGGAGGACTTCCGGGTCGACGTCGTCATCGGCAAGGGGCCCGGTGCCACCGCCATCCCGCTCGAGATCCCGCCGTTCACGCTCGTCGGCGCGACCACCCGCGCGGGGCTGTTGCCCGGTCCGCTGCGCGATCGCTTCGGTTTCACCGCCCACCTGGAGTTCTACGACGCCGCCGAGCTCGACACGATCGTGCACCGCTCGGCGCATCTGCTGGGGGTCGAGCTGACACCCGAGGGCTCGGCCGAGATCGCCGGACGCTCGCGCGGCACCCCCCGGATCGCCAACCGATTGCTGCGGCGGGTGCGTGACTTCGCCCAGGTGCGAGCCGATGGGGTGGTCACCCTGCCGGTCGCGCGAGCGGCGCTCGAACTCTATGAAGTCGATGAGCGTGGCCTCGATCGACTCGACCGTGGCGTGCTCGCGGCGCTGTGTCAGCGCTTCGGCGGCGGCCCGGTGGGCCTGTCGACGCTCGCCGTGGCCGTGGGAGAAGAGCGCGAAACCGTCGAGGAGGTCGCCGAGCCGTTCCTGGTGCGCAACGGCTTCCTGGCCCGCACCCCGCGTGGTCGGGTGGCCACGCCGGCCGCCTGGCAGCACCTCGGTCTGACGGTGCCGCCCAGCCTGAGCGACCCCGATGCCAGCCTCTTCGAGGACTGAGGCCCGAGGCTGTGGTGCCCAGGGTTAGACTGCACAGTCGGTTGTCGGCGTCCGCGCGTACAGCGTGACCCGAACCGCATGATCTTTCGTCTCGATTGAAGGAAATTCCTGTGGCGGAGCTTGCCTCCTTGCTGCCCCTCGTGGGTATTGCCCTGTTGTTCTGGTTGCTGATCATCCGCCCCGCCCAGCGGCGGCAGAAGGATCAGCGCGCGATGCAGAGCGCGTTGTCCGTCGGCGAGCGGGTCGTGCTCACCTCGGGCATCTACGGCACCATTCGCTCGCTGAGTGAAGAGCGCGCGGAGGTGGAGATCAGCCCCAACGTGGTGATCTCCGTCGCGCGAGCCGCCGTCGGCGGGCTCGACGCCGGCGAGGCGCCCTGATGGCACGACGCAAGACTCCGGGGCGCACTCTGCTCACCTTCCTGGCCGGCGTGGTGGTGGTCTTCGTCCTGGTCGCGATCGCGGGTTCGTGGACTCCCAACCTGGGCCTCGATCTGCAGGGCGGCACCAGAATCACGCTGCAGGCCAAGGGCTCACCGACCGCGGAAAGCCTGGAGGAAGCCCGCCAGATCATCGACGACCGGGTGAACGGTTCCGGTGTCTCCGAGGCCGAGGTCACCCGCCAGGGCAGCAACCTCGTCGTCGTCGAGATCCCCGGCGACAGCCGCCGCGATCTGGTCGAAGTGGTGCAGCGGCAGGCGCAGTTGCGCTTCCGCCTCGTGGCCCGTGCCGGTGTATCGGGGGCGACTGCCTCTGGTGATCCGGTCGATCCGACCGACCCGACTCAGCCCGGTGTCGGCGTGCTGGCTCCCACCCCCACGCCGTCACCCTCGGCCACCGGCAGCGAGTCCAACAACCGGCCGCCGCTCTCGTTCGCCGAGAAGAACAAGAAGAACAAGAAGAACAACGCGCAGGCAAGCGAGTCCCGTCCAGTCCCGATGCCAGTCCTGACGCCAGCAACGCGGCCGACCCGAGCGCCTCTACCGATCCGAGCGCGTCACCAGCGCCCACCGACACCGCCGGCACACCGAGCGACCCCGCCTTCGTCACCGACCAGCTGGCGTGGATGCGTTCACCGGACGCCGACTCGGTGCAGGCCTACAACGAGTTCACGTGCCCGGCCGACGGGTCGGCGGTCGACGTCGACGACGACCCCGCCAAGCCGCTGATCACCTGCGACGACGCCGGCAGCAAGTTCCTCCTGTCCCCGGCGATCATCGAAGGCACCGCCCTGCAATCCGCCGACCTGCGCGCGCCGGACCAACAGAACGCCGACTGGGGCGTCAGCCTGGACCTCGACCCCGCCGGAACGAAGGTCTTCGCCACGGTCTCCGGGTCCATGGCCGGCTCGCAGGAGCAGTTCGCCATCGTGCTCGACGGACAGGTCATCTCCGCGCCGGTCTTCACCGCCGTGATCACCAACGGAAACGCCGAGATCTCCGGCAACATGGGGGAGCCCGAGGCGCGGTCGTTGACCACGAGCCTCAAGTTCGGCGCCCTCCCGATCTCCTTCGATTCCAGCAGCATCGAAACGGTCGGCCCGTCGCTGGCCGGTAACCAGTTGCGCGCCGGACTTACCGCGGGTGCGGCCGGCCTGATCCTGGTGATGGTCTACTGCCTGTTCTACTACCGCGGCCTGGGCCTGGTGGTGATCGCCTCCTTGGTGGTGGCTGCCGCCCTGACCTACGGCATGGTCCTGCTGTTGAGTGAGACGGCCGGCTTCACCCTGTCGCTCCCCGGCATCGCCGGGCTGATCGTCGCCGTCGGCATCACCGCCGACTCGTTCATCGTCTTCTTCGAACGTATTCGAGATGAGATGCGCGACGGCAAGTCGATGCGCGTGGCCGTCGAGCACGGCTGGAAACGGGCGCGCAACACCTGCCTGGCCGCTGACACCGTCTCGCTGCTGGCGGCCACCGTGCTCTACATCTTCGCCGCCGGCGTGGTGAAGGGCTTCGCGTTCGCGCTGGGCCTCTCCACCCTGATCGACCTCGTGGTGTTCTTCTGGTTCACCAAACCGATGGTGTCGTGGTTGGCCCACTTCCCGTTCTTCAACACGGGCCACCGGTATTCCGGCCTGAACGCGTCGACCCTGGGCATCGACCAGCTCGGCACCGCTTCTGTGGGCACCGCAGCAGGGAGGGCATGATGGGCGCGTACTCCAGGCTCGGCAACGACCTGTATTCCGGCCGCAAGTCGATCGACTTCGTCGGTCGACGCTGGCTCTGGTACGCCCTGTCCGGCGTGATCATCGCCGTCGCCGCGCTCGGCCTCGGGGTCAAGGGTCTCGACTTCGGTATCGAGTTCACCGGCGGCGCGGAGTTCCGCGTGGTTCTCGCCACTCAAGACGTCACCCAGGACACCGCTGACGGACTCCGCGCGGCCGTTGCCGCCACCGGCGTGGATGCCGCGTCCAGCCCGGTCGTGACCACCTCGGGATCCGAGGCCATCCTCGTGCAGACCGGACCGCTCTCCGACGCCGAGAGCACGGAGGTGGTCGACGCCATCCTCGCCGATACCGGCGCATCGGCTGCGGACCTGAGCCAGTCCGAGATCGGCGCCAGTTGGGGCCAGGAGGTCGCGAAGAGATCGCTGATCGGCCTGAGCGTCTTCCTGGTGTTGGTGGTGCTCTTCATCTGGGCCTACTTCCGGGAATGGAAGATGTCGGTCGCGGCCTTGGTCGCGCTGGTCCACGACGTGCTGATCACCGTCGGCATCTATGCCCTGTCGGGTTTCGAGGTGACGCCGGCGACCGTGACCGGTGTCCTCACGATTCTCGGTTTCTCGCTCTACGACACGGTCGTCGTCTTCGACAAGGTGCGCGAGAACACCACCGGGACCCGGCAATCGCGCCAGACCTATGCCCAGGCCGCCAACCTGGCGGTCAACCAGACCCTGGTGCGGTCGATCAACACGTCCCTGGTGGCCCTGTTGCCGGTCGGCGCGATCTTGTATGTCAGCGTCATCCAGCTCGGCTCGGGCTCGCTCAAGGACCTGTCGCTCGCCCTGTTCGTCGGGATGGCGGCCGGTACCTACTCCTCGATCTTCGTGGCGACCCCGTTCTTGGTGCAGATCAAGGGCGCTGAGAGCTCCGTGCGGGAGGCCGACCGTCGCGCCAAGGCGCGTCGTCGTCACGACGCCGACCGCTATGCCACGGTGCCCGCCGCCGGCCGCGATGCCCGGATGGAGGAGCGCTCCGAGGTCGAACTCGAACCCGAGGAGGCGACCACGGCTCCGACGACGGGTCCGGTACCGACCGCATCCTCGGGCGCGATGGGCAAGGGTCGGGTGGTTCCGCCCGCGGCCGGCCCGGTGCGACCGAGCGCTTCCGCCGCGCGCGCTCAACCCACCCGTCAGTCGCGGTCCCGCAGGGGCAAGAAATGACCCACCCGGCTGTGGAGCGGGCTCAGGCGGCACTCAACCGCCTGATCATCGACGTCCCCGACTATCCCCAAGCAGGGGTGATGTTCAAAGACATCACCCCGATGCTCGGAGAGCATGCGGCGTTCGCCGACGTGATCGCGGCTCTGGCGCTGCCGGCGCTGAGCGACGGTCTGGTGGTCGACAAGGTCATCGGAATGGAGTCACGCGGGTTTATTCTCGGCGCCCCGGTGGCGTTGGCGATCGAGCGCGGCTTCGTGCCGGTGCGCAAGGTGGGCAAACTGCCCCGCGATACGCACGCCGTGTCCTATCAACTCGAATACGGCGAAGCCACCCTCGAGATCCATCGCGACGCGATTCAGCCCGGTGAGCGGGTGCTCCTCGTCGACGACGTTCTCGCCACCGGTGGCACGATCGCGGCGACCCGAGAGTTGATCGAGCGGTGCGGCGGCACCGTGCACGCGGTCTCGGTGCTGCTGGAGCTCAGCTTCCTCAACGGTCGCGACAAGACCCCCGATCTCGACATCCACACGCTGCTCACCAGCTGACCGTCGTCGATGCGGGCTCGGAATCCCGAACCTCGGCCTCGGGAGACCGGCACCCTAGACTGGGAGGATGACCGAGGAGCGCACCGACGTGCCGACGCGGGAGCAGACGCCCGACGTGCTCCCCACCGGCCGCAGCATGCGCGCTCGGCTCGCCCGGATCGGTACCCGCTCGACCCCGCAGAGCAACCCGGTCCTCGACCCGCTCTTCAACGCGGTGCGCACCAACCATCCCAAGGCCGACCTGGCCCTGCTCGAGCGCGCCTACGTCACCGCCGAGCGGATGCACGGACCGCAGATGCGCAAGAGCGGCGACCCCTACATCACCCACCCGTTGGCCGTCACCACCATCCTGGCCGACATCGGGATGACCGAGTCGACCCTGGTCGCGGCGCTGCTGCACGACACGGTCGAGGACACGCCGTACACCCTCGACCAGCTGCGTGAGGAGTTCGGCGAGGAGGTCGCGCTGCTGGTCGACGGGGTGACCAAGCTGGACAAGGTCAAGTTCGGCGACTCGGCCCAGGCCGAGACGATCCGCAAGATGATCGTGGCGATGAGCCGCGACATCCGGGTGCTCGTCATCAAGCTCGCCGACCGGCTGCACAACATGCGCACCCTGCGCTACGTCAAGCGCGAGTCGCAGGAGCGAACCGCGCGCGAGACCCTCGACATCTACGCGCCGTTGGCCCACCGGCTGGGCATGAACACCATCAAGTGGGAGCTGGAGGATCTGGCCTTCGCGACCCTGCACCCCAAGATCTATGACGAGATCGTCCGGTTGGTCGCCGAACGCGCCCCCTCGCGCGACAAGTTCCTCAGTCAGGTGATCGAGAACATCGAGCGTGACCTGAGTCTGGCGAAGGTGCCGGCCACCGTGTCAGGGCGACCGAAGCACTACTACTCGATCTATCAGAAGATGATCGTCGGAGGCCGCGACTTCTCCGACATCTACGACCTGGTGGGTGTGCGGATCCTGGTCAACGAGGACCGTGACTGCTACTCGGCGCTCGGCGTGATCCACGGGCGCTGGACACCGGTGCTGGGGCGGTTCAAGGACTACGTCGCGATGCCGAAGTTCAACATGTACCAGTCGCTGCACACCACCGTCATCGGCCCGCAGGGCAAGCCGGTGGAGATGCAGATCCGGACCTACGGGATGCACCGGCGCGCGGAGTTCGGCGTCGCGGCGCACTGGAAGTACAAGGAGGACGGCTCGACGGGGGTCGATACCGACAAACTCGGCGACTTCGACGACATGGCCTGGGTCCGTCAACTGATGGACTGGCAGAGCGAGGTCGCCGACCCCGGCGAGTTCTTGGAGTCGCTGCGGTTCGAGATCAATCGTTCAGAGGTCTACGTCTTCACCCCGCGCGGCGAGGTCAAGGCGCTGCCGGTGGGCGCGACGCCGGTCGACTTCGCGTATGCCGTGCACACCGAGGTGGGCCATCACACGATCGGCGCCCGGGTCAACGGCCGCCTGGTCCCGCTGGAGTCGGCGCTGGAGACCGGCGACGTCATCGAGGTGCTCACGTCGAAGTCGGAGAACGCCAGCCCGTCGCGTGATTGGCTCAACTTCGCGAAGTCGCAGCGGGCGCGGTCCAAGATCAAGCAGTGGTTCACCAAGGAACGCCGCGAGGAGGCGATCGAGCGCGGCAAGGACGAGATCGCCGCCCTCATGCGCAAGGAGGGGTTGCCGCTCAAGCGACTTCTCACCCACGAGTCGCTGATGCTGGTCGCCCAGGCGGTGCATCTGACCGACGTCTCCGCGCTGTATGCCTCGGTGGGTGAGGGAAACCTGTCGGCCAAGGCGGTCGTGCACCGCGTCCTGGAACTGCACGGCGGCGCCCAGGGGGCCGCCGAGGACCTCGCCGAGGCGGTGACGATCACCGGACGGCGCGGCCGCAACAAGGTGGTCGGCGGCGGCGACGCCGGGGTCGTGGTCAAGGGTGCCCCCGACGTCTGGGTCAAGCTGGCCAAGTGCTGCACGCCGGTGCCCCCCGACACCATCTTGGGCTTCGTCACCAAGGGGGGCGGCGTATCGGTCCACCGCACCGACTGCACCAACGCCGCGAGCCTGAACGCCCAGCCCGAGAGGGTGCTGGAGGTCGAGTGGGCACCGACCGGATCCTCGATGTTCCTGGTCAACATCCAGGTGGAGGCGCTCGACCGCTCGCGCCTGCTGTCCGACATCACCATGGTGCTCTCGGACCACCACGTGAACATCCTGTCGGCGAACCTCAACACCACCCGCGACCGCGTCGCCAAGACCCGTTTCACCTTCGAGATGGCCGACGCCAAACACCTCGACAACGTCCTCGCCGCCGTCCGCACCGTCCAAGGCGTCTTCGACGTCTACCGCGTCACCGCCTAACCCCCTGGCCCTCTGGGGATAGTCCAGGCCAATTTGGCTCCGAGGGCGGGTCAGCGCAACCAACGCGTTCTGGACTATCCGATCGCGGTGGCGGTTGTCGTCCACCGGGAGGGTCTCGGGGTTCTTGATCCACAGGTGCGCGCTCTGTCGGCCCGGGTAGATCGGCTCGCCGGGCAACCTCAAGCATGGACGACCGAGGCGCGTTTCAGCCGTTCGTAGGTCGAGGCGCCGGGCTGGTGCGCCCCGTGAGATGTGGTGTGGGCGGACCGACGTACGGACAGGCCCGAGGCCCCGCTTGGCGCCGCGTCAGCAACGGCTTCTACGTCCCGTCGTGGGTCAATGACGACTCGGTCGAGCAGAGGATCCTCGAGGCCAGCGTGCGCTTGCGCTCATACGGCGCCGTCACGGCATGGGCTGGGCTGCGGTGGCACGGAGCGGCGTTCTTCACCGGCGTGCACTTCGGCGAGCGGCTTCCGGTGCCGCTCCTCGTCGGCCCTGCCAAACTCCGCTCGCAGCGCGGGATCCGCGTGAGCCAGGAGCAGTGTGCGCCGCACGAGTTTACCGACGTCGATGGCGTGCCGTGCGCCACGCCGCAGCGCGCGCTCTTTGACGAGGTTCGCCGCCTCGCTTTTCGCGACGCGGTCGTTGCAGTGGACATGACCGTGGCCGCAGGGCTGCTCTCAGTCGAGGCCTTCACCCTGTATGTGGCCACACGGGCTGCATGGACGGGTATACCGCAGGTCCGCGAGATCCTCCCCTGGGTGTCTGCCGAATCCCGGTCTCCGCAGGAGTCCCGCCTTCGTTTGGTGTGGGTGATCGACGCCGGCCTACCCGCGCCCGCCTGCAATCGGCCGATCTTCTCCAGGTCCGGCCAGTTCTTGGGCACTCCTGACCTCTTCGATACCGAAGCGGGTCTCGTGGTGGAGTATGACGGCGCGGACCACCGACGTCCGACTCGGCGGCGCCGCGACGTCGCGCGGGCCGAGCGCTTCCGCAACCATGGCTTGGACTATGTCGAGGTGGTCGAGGGGGATCTGGGCGACCGTCCTTCGCTCGTCAAGCGCTTGATCGCGGCCCGTCGACGAGCCCTCGCCAACGCCGTACGACCCCAATGGACGCTGGAAACGCCTCACTGGTGGGTGCGCCGCTCCGCCTGAACCCGCCGTACCCCCCAACTCAGCGCTCTCTCAACCCTGTTCGTCGGGTAGTCCAGGTCAACTTGGTTCCAAATGCGCGCGGGAAGAACCAAAACGTACTGGACTATCCGGAAGGGGCGGGGGTCAGCCGGAGAAGTCGGCGGCGGTGCGTTGGGCCATGTCGAGGAAGGCGCGGCGGGAGGTGAGGTTCTCCTCGAGGCGCTCTGATCGCCTTGGTGTCGCCCTTCTCGCGGGCGGTCTCCAGGTCGGTTTCGATGTCGGCGATCGCCGACTCCAACTTCGAGATCATGTCGTCGGCTCGTGCGGTCTTCTCGGGGTCGGTCTTCTGCCACTTCTCGTCCTCGACCGAACGGATGGCTTGCTCCACCTTGCGGATGCGGCCCTCGAGCTCCTTCATCCGGTCGCGGGGCACCTTGCCCGCGGCGTCCCACCGATCGGCGATGTCACGGAAGCGCCGCTTGGCCGCGTCGAGGTCGGTCACCGGCACGAGCGTCTCCGCCTCGACCAGCAGTTCCTCCTTCACCGTGGCGTTGGCCGCGAACTCCTCGTCGAGCTTCGCGTTGGCGGCGTCGCGGGCACCGAAGAACGCGTCCTGGGCGCCCCGGAACCGCTGCCACAGTGCCTCGTCGACGTCACGCGGCGCCGGTCCGGCGGCCTTCCACTCGCGCATCAGATCGCGGAACTGACCCGCGGTCGGGCCCCACTCGGTGGACGAGGAGAGCGCCTCGGCCTGCTTCGCCAGCCGCTCCTTCACCACGCGAGCGGAGTCACGCTTCTCCGCCTGCTCGGCGAAGTGCGCCTTGCGGCGCCGGGTGTAGGTCGTCCGGGCGGTCGAGAAACGGCGCCACAACGCGTCGTCGGAGGCGCGGTCGAGCCGGGGGAGGGCCTTCCACTCGTCCAGGAGCTGCCGCATCCGGTTGGCGCCGTTGCGCCAGTCCTGCGACTCGGCGAGCTTCTCGGCGTCGCCCACCAGCTTCTCCTTGGCCGCGCGGCTCTCCTCCAGCTTCTGCGCCCGCTCGGCCGAGCGGGCCTTGCGCTGTTCGGTGATCACCGGAGCCAGCCCGTCCAGCGTCGCCTCGAGTGAGGCGAGATCGCCGACGGCGTTGGCGCCGACTACCTGAGCGCGCACGGTCTTCACGGAGGCCGCGGCCTCATCGGGCGTCATCACCCCCGACTTCACGCGTTGCTGCAGCAGGCTGACTTCGAACGCGAGCGCTTCGTAGCGCTCGGTGAAGAAGTGCAGCGCTTCCTCAGGGGTTCCTTCAGGGTATTGACCAACCGAGCGTTCAGTGCCGTCGGCCGTGCGGACGAACACCGTGCCGTCATCGGCGACCCGGCCCCACTCATGACTCGTCACAGTTCGTCATTCCTTCGTCGCGGTCTGCGGGCGCGAGCAGCCACAAGGGGCGGCCGCGACCCAGGAGCCCATGCTAATCAGGTCAGCTTGCCCGATTCCGCTTGGCCCTTCACCGCTGGGTAGTCTGCCCGAGTGTTCATCGCCGGATTCCCCGCAGGTCCCTGGGGCACCAACTGTTACGTCGCCGCCACGGCGCCGGGGGCGGAGTGCGTCGTCATCGACCCCGGCAAGGACGCCGCCGACGGTGTTGCCGAGGTGGTTCGCGAGCACCGCCTCAAGCCGGTTGCCGTGCTGGTCACCCACGGACACCTCGACCACATGTGGTGCGTCGCGCCCGTCGCGGGCAGCTACGACGCCACGGCGTGGATCCATCCCGCCGATCGCCACCTGCTGAGCGACCCGATGCGGGGGATGAGCCCGGAGACCAGCCAGATGTTGTTGGGCGGCAACTACCAGTGGGCCGAGCCGGACGACGTCCGCGAACTCGCCGACCTCCAGCACCTCGAGCTCGCCGGCCTCCGTTTCGTCGTCGACCACACCCCCGGCCACACCGAGGGGTCGGTGACGTTCCGATCGCCCTATGCAGCCGAGGGCATCTCCGAGGTGATGTTCTCGGGAGACCTGCTCTTCGCCGGCTCGATCGGCCGAACCGACCTGCCCGGGGGAGACCACCCGACCATGCTGCGCAGCCTCACCGACAAGGTGCTGACACTTGCCGATGACATCGTGGTGCTGCCGGGTCACGGCGAGCAGACCTCGATCGGCCGGGAGCGGGCCACCAACCCGTTCCTGCAAGAGCTGATCCAGGCCGGCGACGCCGGCCGCGTGACCCGGGGCCTGTGAACGAAGAGACGATGAGATGACCAAGATCGCCCCGCTCAGCGGGTTTCCGGAACTGCTCCCTGCGCAGCGCGTCGTCGAACGCGAGCTGATCGGGCGCCTGTCGCGCGTCTTCGAACTGCACGGTTTCGCCAGCATCGAGACGCGCGTCGTCGAGCCGCTCGACCGGCTGGCCAAGGGAGGGGAGATCGACAAGGAGATCTACGTCCTCCGTCGCCTGCACGCCGATGATCCCGACGCCGGGGTCGGGGGCGCCGACCTGGGCATGCACTTCGATCTGACGGTGCCGTTCGCGCGCTACGTACTCGAGAACGCCGGCCACCTGGAGTTCCCGTTCCGCCGATTCCAGATCCAGCCCGCCTGGCGCGGCGAGCGCCCCCAGGAGGGCCGCTATCGCCAGTTCACCCAGGCGGACATCGACATCGTCGGTCGTGACGAGTTGCCCTTCCACCACGACGTCGAAGTGGTCCGGGTCATGGTGGAGGCACTCGGCGGGCTCCCGCTCCCCCCGCTCTCGTTCCAGGTCAACAACCGCAAACTCATCCAGGGGTTCTATCGCGGCCTCGGCCTCGACGACGTCCCCGGCGCCATCCGGATCATCGACAAGCTCGACAAGCTGCCGGCCGACGCGGTGGCCGCCCAACTCATCGAGCAGGTCGGTGCCTCGCCAGAGCAGGCGCAGGCCTGTCTCGACCTCGCCACCATCCGAGTGCCCGACAGCTCGTTCGTCGACCGGGTGCGAGCGCTCGGCGTCACGGACGAGCTGTTGGAGGTGGGTCTCGCGGAGCTGGCGACCGTTCTCGACGGCTGCGCGGACGTGGTGAGCGACCGGGTCAGGGTCGAGGCGAATCTGCGGATCGCCCGCGGCCTCGACTACTACACCGGCACGGTCGTCGAGATCTACATGGACGGCTACGAGCGGCTCAAGTCCGTCGGCGGCGGCGGACGCTACGACGCGCTGGCCAGCGACGGCCGGACCACCTATCCCGGGGTCGGGATCTCGTTCGGAGTCTCACGTACGTTGATTCCGCTGCTGACCGACGGCGTCCTAAGCGGAAGCCGCGCCGTCCCGAGCGCCGTGCTGATCGCCGTCACCGACGAGGAGTCGCGGCGCGAGAGCGACGGCATTGCCACGCAACTCCGGGCCCGGGGCATCCCGTGCGAGGTCGCCGCCAGCGCCAGCAAGTTCGGCAAGCAGATCCGCTATGCCGAGCGACGCGGCATCCCGTATGTGTGGTTCCGGCAGGCCGATGGCGGCCACCAGGTGAAGGACATCCGCTCCGGTGACCAGATCGACGCCGATCCCGCGTCGTGGTGTCCCCCGGAGGAGGATGTGTGGCCGGGGGTGGTCTCGACAGGCTCGACCGACGAGGGGGGCTCGACCGACGAGGGGGGCTCGACCGACGTGGGGGGCTCGACCGACGTGGGGGGCTCGACCGACGTGGGGGGCTCGACCGACGTGGGGGGCTCGACCGACGAGGGGGGCTCGACCGACGTGGGGGCCCGACCGAACGATGATGAACGACCGAGGAGAGAAACTCTGTGATTCGCACGCATGACGCTGGCGCGCTTCGCGCCGAGCACGCCGGACAGACCGTCACCCTGGCGGGGTGGGTCGCGCGGCGCCGCGACCACGGTGGAGTGGCCTTCCTCGACCTCCGCGAGGCCAGCGGCGTCGTCCAGGTCGTCGTCCGCGACGAACAGGTGGCGCACAGCTTGCGCAGCGAGTTCTGCCTCAAGGTCACCGGAGACGTCGCCATGCGGCCCGAAGGAAACGCCAACCCGCTGTTGCCCTCCGGTGACGTCGAGGTGATCGCCTCCGAGGTCGAGGTGCTCAGCCCGGCGGCGGCGTTGCCGTTCCCGATCGACGAGCACGTCGAGGTCGGCGAAGAAGCGCGACTCAAGCACCGCTACCTCGACCTGCGCCGCAGCGGCCCCAACGCCGCCCTCCGGCTGCGCAGCGAGGTCAACAAGGCGGCCCGTGGCGTGTTGGACCACCACGACTTCGTCGAGATCGAGACGCCGACCCTGACCCGGTCCACGCCCGAGGGAGCTCGCGACTTCCTGGTGCCGGCGCGGCTGCAGCCCGGCAGCTGGTACGCCCTGCCGCAGAGCCCGCAGCTGTTCAAGCAATTGCTGATGGTGGCCGGAATGGAGCGCTACTACCAGATCGCGCGCTGCTATCGCGACGAAGACTTCCGCGCCGACCGGCAACCCGAGTTCACTCAACTCGACATCGAGATGAGCTTCGTGGACCAGGACGACGTGATCGCGATCGCCGAGGACGTGCTCGCCTCGCTGTGGTCGCTCATCGGTCACGAGCTCGTCCGACCGATCCCGCGGATGACCTATGCCGAGGCGATGGCGCGGTTCGGCACCGACAAGCCCGACCTGCGGATGGGTCTGGAACTCGTCGAGTGCACCGACTTCTTCGCCGACACCGGCTTCCGGGTGTTCCAGGCGCCCTACGTCGGCGCCGTCGTGATGCCCGGGGGCGGCTCTCAACCTCGCCGGCAGTTCGACGCCTGGCAGGAGTGGGCCAAGCAGCGCGGGGCGAAGGGGCTGGCCTACGTCATCGTGGGTGACGACGGCAGCCTGGGTGGCCCGGTCGCCAAGAACCTGTCCGAAGGCGAGCTCGCCGGACTCGCGGCCCACACCGGCGCCGAGCCCGGCGACTGCATCTTCTTCGCCGCCGGACCCGCCAAGTCGAGTCGCGCGCTCCTCGGCGCGGCGCGCTTGGAGATCGGTCGCCGACAGGGGCTGCTCGACGACGACGCGTGGAGCTTCGTGTGGGTGGTCGACGCCCCGCTCTTCGAGCCCGCGGGCGAAGCCACCGCAGCAGGGGATGTCGCCGTTGGAAGTGGCGCGTGGACGGCCGTCCACCACGCCTTCACCTCTCCGCAGGACGTCGAGTCCTTCGACACCGACCCCGGCCACGCGTTGGCCTGGGCCTACGACATCGTCTGCAACGGCAACGAGATCGGCGGCGGGTCGATCCGTATTCACCGCAAGGACGTGCAGCAGCGGGTCTTCGCGGTGATGGGCATCGCGGAAGAGGAGGCGAACGAGAAGTTCGGCTTCCTGCTCGACGCCTTCGCCTACGGTGCGCCGCCGCACGGCGGGATCGCCTTCGGGTGGGACCGAATCGTGGCGCTGCTCGCCGGTACCGAGTCGATTCGCGACGTCATTGCCTTCCCCAAGTCGGGTGGCGGTTTCGACCCGCTGACCGCAGCTCCTGCGCCCATCACGCCGGAACAGCGCAAAGATGCGGGTGTGGATGCGGTAGCACCGAAGAAGCTTTAGCAGGGCCGCTGAAACCAGATCGTTACCCCCCGGTGATCGCCTTGCGTGTCCGGTTCGCCTAGAGTCGCTAAGCGTTACTCGGGACGTGTCCGCGCGTCGCCAGCCCGAAATCCGTTGGCCAGATAGGGAGATCGATGTCGGAATCGCCTGGGACGCCGTCTGGCCAGACCGTCGAAGAGCCCGACTCAGCCCCCGAACAGAAGGCGATCACCGGCAAGTCGCCGCTCCAGATTGCGTGGGGCCGGCTCCGGCGCGACAAAGTGGCCGTTGTCTGCGGCATCGTCGTGCTGTTCTTCGTTTTCGTCGCGTTGTTCGCGCCCTTGATCGCCGGCGCCTTCGGTGTCAGCACCGACACCGTCTTGGCCAGTAGTCGTGTCGACGGACTCAACGGGGGGCTGCCCAAGGCCGGTCCGCCGCTCTACGGCTTCGACCCCGAGCATCCGTTCGGCGTCGCGCCTCGCACGGGCGACGACAACCTGGCCTACTGGATCTACGGCTGCCGCACGTCGCTGACCATCGCCTTCCTGGCCACCGCCTTCTCGACCTTCGTGGGCGTGGTGATGGGCCTGGTTGCCGGCTTCAGCGGCGGCTGGTCCGACCGGGTCATCACGTTCACGACCGACCTGTTCCTCACGATTCCGTTTCTGCTCGCGGCTCTGGTGGTCGCCCCGATCGTCAACCAGCGGTTCTCGACCTTCGACTCCTATCCCACCATCCAGAAGTTCGTCCTGGTCCTGGTTCTGTCGGTGTTCGGGTGGATGGGCATCGCCCGTCTGATCCGGGGCGAGGTGCTGTCATTGCGCGAGCGCGAGTTCGTCCAGGCTGCGCGGGTGATCGGCATGCCGACCTCGCGCATTCTGATCCGCGAACTCCTCCCCAACCTCGTCGCCCCGATCGTGATCAGTGTCTCGCTGATGCTGCCGGCCTTCGTCGCCGCCGAAGCGGGCCTCGCCTTCCTCGGCATCGGGGTCACCGACGGGATCTCGTGGGGCCAGGTGATCGCCAAGGCCGTCGCCTTCTTCGAGGTCTACCCGCTCTACCTCTGGGAGCCACTGATCGGCGTGGTCGCCCTGGTGCTGGCTCTCAACCTGCTCGGAGACGCGATCCGTGACGCTCTCGATCCCAAGACTCGGCGTTGATGCACAACCTCTTCTCAGCGCCGCCCAACGTCGACCCGCTCACCCGCGCGGGTCGCGAACACAATGAATAGAAAGGCTGGACACGCATGAGACGGAACAAGCCGCTGGCGGCTGTTGCCGGCATCGCATTGCTCTCGCTCGCGGCATGTGGAGGCGGAGGAAGCGATACCCCCTCGGGGTCGGACCCCTCGAAGACCTTCACATCGGCTGCCGAGACGATCGACAAGAACCCGGACATGGAGGGACCTGCTCCCGAGGTCGACGGAGCCGCCGAAGGCGGCACGATCACCGTCTATCTGCCCAGCGACCCGGGGCCCGACTCGCTCGACCCCACCGACGGCTGGTCGGTGACCGGGAACTCGATTCAGCAGGCGCTGACGCACCGGTCGCTGACCCAGTTCTACCGCGACCCCGACTCCGGCGAAATGATCCTGGTGCCGGACCTCGCGGTCGACCTGGGCACGCCCAATGAGGACTTCACCGAGTGGACCTTCCAGTTGCGTGACAACGCCACCTGGGAGACCGGCGACCCGATCACGGCCGAAGAGGTCGCGTTCGGCATCACCCGCTCCCTCGACTCCGAGGCCTTCCCGTCCGGTCCGGGCACGGAGTACTCGACGAAGTACTTCGCGGGCGCCGACGACTACAAGGGCCCCTACACGGACAAGAAGAAGAGCTACGACGGCATCACCTTCGACAACGACGCCAACACCGTCACGATCAAGATGTCGACGCCGTTCCCTGACATGGACTACTGGGGCACGTTCATGGCGATCGGCCCGGCGCCGCTCGGCAAGACCAGCAACCCGCCGGACTACGGCAAGCGTCCGCTGTCCAACGGCCCCTACAAGATCGAGTCGTTCCGGGCGAACGAGGAGCTCGTTCTGGTCCGCAACGACCAGTGGGACCCCGCCAGTGACCCGGCTCGGCACCAGTACGCCGACTCGTTCGTGTTCAAGTTCGACCAGGACCAGACCCAGGTCGACCAGATCATGCTGAGCGGCAACACCGACAGCCAGACCGCGGTCTCGGCTGCCATCGGCTCGGAGAACTACCGCGAGGCCTCGAGCGAGTTGGGCGACCGCCTGGTGCAGCAGTCCTCGCAGTGCACGAGCACGATCACGCCGGACTACTCGAAGATCACCGAACTGGAGGTCCGCAAGGCGATCGCGTGGGCCTACCCCTATGAAGACATCTGGCTGGCCGGCGGTGAGGTGCCGGGCGTGACCCGCGTTCCTGCCAACTCCGTCATGCCTCCCGGCATGGCCGGCAAGCGCGACTACTTCGTCGACGGGGAGCAGTTCACCTACAACCCCGAACGGTCCAAGGAACTCTTGGCCGAAGCGGGTTACGAGCCCGGCGAATACGAGCTCACCTACGTGTTCCGTGACGACGACCCGCTGGGTGTCGCCGCGAACAAGCAGCAGGTGGCGGGCTTCGAGGAGGCCGGCTTCAAGGTGAAGTCGATCCCGATCCAGGAGAGCCCCTACAACGTGTGGCTGGACCCGGACAGCAAGATCAACAAGAAGCTGAACCTCCGTGGCGTCAACTGGTGCTCGGACTGGCCGTCGGGTCTGACCTTCATCCCGCCGCTGTTGGGCGAGGGCTCGGTCTACAACACCGCCGGTTTCGCGGAGCCTGAGATCACCGACCGGATGGACGAGATCCCGACGCTGCCGCAGGAAGAGCAGGCGGACGCGTGGGGTGCTCTCGACGAGCAGATCGGCGACCGAGTACTTCCCGATGATCCCGACCGCCTTCCGTAACGACCTCTTCGTCTTCGGCGAGAAGATCGGCTACGGGGTCGGGGACGGCTCGATCGGCGCTCCGTACTACAAGGGCCTGTTCGTCACTCAGTGATGGCACTCGCGTAGTAACCAGCACAACCCGCGTTCGGTGACGAGCCGGGCCAGCAGAACCGGCCCGGCTCGTTCCCAGATCGCAGCTTCATCACTACTGTCGGGGTGGGACGAGTCTCGTCCCGCCCCGACAGGGTGGCGTCGGATCAGAGTGGTTGCCACACTGCGGACAGAAGGGAAGCGCATTGTTCGCCTATATCGTCAAGCGGGTCCTCTCGGGGGCGGTGGTCCTCGCGTTGATCTCGATGCTGATCTTCCTGCTCTTCTGGTTCGGCCCGACGAGCCCCGCCCAGCCCATCTGTGACCGCGACACCTCCAACCGTTGCACCCCCACCCGGCTGATCGCCTTCGAGAAGTCGCTGGGCTACGACAACCCCTGGTACGAGGAATACGGCAAGTTCGCCAAGGGCGTCTTCGTCGGTCGCGACATCGAGATCCGCTCGACGACGTACGACTGTGCCGCGCCCTGCCTCGGGCTCTCCTACCGCACCAAGAACCCGGTCTTCAGCGAGATGAAGACGCGGATGCCCGCGACCATCTCGGTGGCTGTCGGCGGCGCCTTCCTCTATCTCCTGTTCGGCATTCCCATCGGCGTGGCCGCGGCACGAAGACGCGGGTCGTTCGCCGACAAGGCACTGGTGTCCTCGTTCCTGGTGCTGAGTTCGATTCCCTACTATCTCTTCGCGCTGCTGACCTGGCTCTATCTCACGCTCAAATGGGAGCTCCCGCTGGTCAGCAATACCGGGTATGTGCCGCTCACCGAGAGCCCATCGGGGTGGTTCGGCGGCCTGTTGCTGGCCTGGATCGTGCTCGGCATCTTCGGGTGCACGACCTATACCCGCTATGCCCGCGGCTCGATGGTCGAGACCCTGAGCGAGGACTACATCCGGACGGCGAAGGCCAAGGGCCTGCCGACCCGGGCGATCGTCTATCGCCATGCTCTCCGAGCGGCCCTCGTGCCCGTCGTCACGATCTTCGGCATCGAGTTCGGCACCCTGCTGGCCGGCACGATCTTCACCGAGAAGATCTTCCAGATCGAGGGAATCGGCCTGTGGGGGTTGGAGGCCGTCCAGCAGAAGGACCTACCGGTGGTGATGGCCACCGCCTTGTTCGGCGCGGCCATGCTGATCATCTCCAACATCCTCGTTGACATCGTCTACAGCGTTCTCGACCCCCGGGTGAGGCTCACGTGACCCACGCCAGCAATGCGACGACCGACGAGCCGTTCCTGGTCGTTGAGGATCTCGTCGTCAAGTTCCCGACCGAGGACGGCTTGGTGTCCGCCGTCACCGGCCTGAGCTACACGGTGGATCGTGGCCAGACCTTGGGCATCGTCGGCGAGTCCGGTTCGGGCAAGTCGGTGTCGAGCATGGCCGTGCTCGGTCTGCACGACGCCAAGTCGTCACAGATCACCGGCTCGATCAGGGTCGCCGGTGAAGAGGTGGTCGGCGCCAGCGAGAGCACCATGCGCAAGTTGCGTGGCCGGTCGGTGTCGATGATCTTCCAAGACGCCTTGGCCGCCCTGCACCCCTTCTACCGCGTCGGGAGCCAACTCGCGGAGGCCTACCAGGTGCACCATCCCAAGGCCAGCGACAAAGACGCGCGCCGCAAGGCGATCGAAATGCTCGACCGCGTCGGCATCCCGCAGCCCGACCGAAGGGTCGACGACTTCCCGCACCAGTTCTCCGGCGGAATGCGGCAACGAGCGATGATCGCGATGGGATTGATCAATGACCCCGCGCTGCTGATCGCCGACGAGCCGACCACGGCCCTCGACGTGACGGTGCAGGCCCAGATCCTCGATCTGCTGCAGGACCTGCAGCGCGAGTTCAACTCGGCCGTGGTGATCATCACTCACGACCTCGGGGTGATCGCGGAGATGGCCGACGACGTCCTGGTGATGTACGGCGGACGCAAGGTGGAGTTCGGGCGCACCAAGGAGATCCTCACGCACCCGGAGATGCCCTACACCTGGGGACTGCTGTCCAGCATCCCCGAGGTGGGCGCCGATGTGAGCGAGAAGCTCGTGCCGATCCCGGGCAATCCACCCAGCCTCCTCAATCCGCCCAGCGGTTGTGCCTTCCATCCGCGGTGCACCTACCGCGACCTGGTGCCCGGCGACCTGTGCGTCACCGAGTTGCCGCCGCTGAAGGAAGGCTACGGCGAGGGCCACCTGCGCCGATGCCACCTGACCGACCCCGAAGAGATCTACCGCGCCAAGGTCGCTCCGCACCTGGCGGCGGAACTGACCGCCGCGGAACTGCTGGAGGCCGAGCAGAAGGCCGCCGAGCTGAGAGAGGACGTCCGATGACGCCGACCGCCGAGCCGGTGCTGACCGTCGACAACCTCCGGATGTACTTCCCGGTGAAGTCCTCGGGCCTGGTCCGTCGCACCATCGGCCAGGTGCAGGCCGTCGACGGAGTCTCCTTCACGGTGCCCAAGGGCGGTTCCTTGGGGTTGGTGGGGGAGTCCGGGTGTGGCAAGTCGACCACCGGCCGGCTGATCACCCGGCTCTATCAGCCCACCGGCGGCTCGATGATGTTCGAGGGAAAGGACATCGCCAAGCTGTCCAACCGCGAACTCAAGCCGTTGCGCCGCAACGTGCAGATGATCTTCCAAGACCCCTACACCTCACTCAACCCGCGACACACGGTCGGAACGATCGTCGGCGCCCCGTTGTCGGTGCACAAGATCGTTCCCAAGGACAAGATCCTGCCGAGGGTGCAGGAGCTCCTCGAGATCGTGGGGCTCAACCCCGAGCACTACAACCGCTATCCCAACGAGTTCTCCGGCGGACAGCGGCAACGGATCGGCATCGCGCGCGCGCTCACCCTCAACCCCAAGCTCCTGGTCGCCGATGAGCCGGTCTCCGCCCTCGACGTGTCGATCCAGGCGCAGGTGATCAACCTGCTCCAGGACATCCAGACCGAATTCGACGTCGCCTTCTTGTTCATCGCCCACGACCTGGCCGTGGTGCGGCACTTCTGCCCCGAGGTGGCGGTGATGTACCTGGGCAAGATCGTCGAGATCGCCGACCGGGAGACCCTCTACGGGCGGGCCCACCACCCCTACACGCAGGCGCTGTTGTCGGCTGCTCCCGACGTGAAGCAGGCCGCGATCGGCGGTCGCCGCGAACGGATCCGCCTCGAGGGCGACGTTCCGAGCCCGATCAACCCGCCGTCCGGATGCCGCTTCCGCACCCGCTGCTTCATCGCCAAGGACATCTGCGCACGGGTCGAACCCCCCCTGCTACAGATCGGCCAACAGCACAAGGTGGCGTGTCACTTCCCGGGCGAGCTGCACCATCACCCGGAGCGGCCGGTGACCACCGAGTTGCTCGGCGTCGACGACGACGGCAACCCGCGCGGAACGCCTCAGCCGCCCGACCGTCAGGGCACCGCACCGGGGTACAGCGACACCTGGCTGGACCTTCCGTCCCCGTCCGTTTCTGGTGGCTGAGCACCTCTTCGACATCGCCACCGGTGCAGCGGCACCGGCCGCGTCCGCTGTGGGTGGCGGGTCACTGGCCGGGAACACCCACGCCTCGGCCCCCCTGGCGGTGCGGATGCGGCCGCGCACGCTGGAGGAACTGGTCGGGCAGGAACAGTTGCGGACCCCCGGGTCGCCGTTGCGGCAGCTGGTCGAGAGCGGACACGCGATGTCACTGATGCTCTGGGGACCGCCCGGAACCGGCAAGACCACGATCGCCGGCATCGTCAGTCAGCAGACCGACCGGCGTTTCGTCGAGGTGTCGGCGGTCGCGGCGGGCGTCAAGGAGGTGCGTGCGGCGATCGACTCCGCGCGGGCCGATCTCGCGGCCACCGGCCGGGAGACCGTGCTGTTCGTCGATGAGGTGCATCGCTTCACCAAGGCCCAGCAGGACGCTCTGCTCCCGGGCGTCGAGAATCGGTGGGTCAGCCTGATCGCCGCGACCACCGAGAACCCGTTCTTCTCCGTCATCTCCCCGCTGCTCTCGCGCAGTCTGCTGCTGCGGCTGGAGTCACTCGACGATGCCGGCATCCACGCCGTGATCGAGCAGGCCCTGACCGACGAGCGCGGCCTCGCCGGTGCGTTCGAGCTGGCCGAGGACGCGCGCGATCATCTGGTCCGGCTGGCCGGTGGCGACGCCCGGAGAGCGCTGACCTATCTGGAGGCAGCCAGTCGCGCGGCTTCGGGCGCCGGTGCCCGCCTGATCGATCTGACGACCGCGGAGACCGCCGTCAGCCAGGCCGCCGTGCGCTATGACCGGCAGGGCGATCAGCACTACGACGTCACCAGCGCGTTCATCAAGTCGATCCGCGGGTCCGACGCCGACGCCGCGCTGCACTACCTGGCCCGGATGATGGAGGCCGGCGAGGATCCACGCTTCATCGCCCGGCGCCTGATCATCCTCGCGAGCGAGGACATCGGGCTGGCCGATCCCACGGCGCTGCCGACGGCGGTGGCGGCTGCCCAGGCGGTGGCACTGATCGGGATGCCCGAGGCGCAGCTCAACCTGGCGCACGCCACGATCGCGCTCGCCGTGGCCCCCAAGTCGAACGCCGTGACCACCGCTATCGCAGCGGCGACCGCCGACGTCCGCGCGGGCAAGATCGGTACGGTGCCGGCCCACCTTCGCGACGCGCACTACGCGGGCGCCCAGCGTTTGGAGCACGGCAGCAATTACAAGTACGCCCACGACGAACCCTTCGGCATCGCCGAACAGGTCTACGCGCCCGAGCCGGTCGCCGACGCGGAGTACTACCAACCGACGACCCACGGCGCCGAAGCGTCGGTCAAGGAGCGCTGGGAGCGGATCCGGCGGCTGATCCGCGGCCGGTGAGGTCAGCGCGATAAGGTCGCGCCTGTGAACTGGGAGCTAGCAGTAGCGATCGGCGCGGCGACGGGGTTGGTTGCGCTCACTCTCGTGGTGACCGCGCTGGCCCGGCAGCTCCGCGCTCTGCGCGGAGACCTCGCCCGCCTCCGCCGCGAGCTGGTCGAGCGGCGGTCGATGGTCGAGCCCCGGTCGGTCGAGCCTGTCGAGACCCCGGATCGTCGGTCGAGCCTGTCGAGACCCCGGATCGTTGGTCGAGCCTGTCGAGACCCCAGGATCGCCGGTCGAGCCTGCGAGCCCCAGGATCGTCGGTCGAGCCCCCCGGATCGTTGGTCGAGCCTGTCGAGACCCCGTCGGCCGCGCCCCCCGCCACCCCGTTCGCGGACCTCGTGCTGCGCGAGACCGTCATCAAGTCCGCCTCGTTGGTCCACGGCCTTCGCCGAGCGCTCGACCCCGAAGTGCGCAACCGGGTGCGGTTCGCGATGCGCTTGGAGGTCCGGCGGGCGCGCAAGCAACGCCGGGCGGAGCGTCGGCAGGCGTACAAGGCGGCCACCCGCGCACCAGCTCCGTCGAGGCTCACCAGCCGTTCGACAGCCGAGGACGCCGCGTGATCGGCAGACCGCTGTGGTTCGTCGCGGGGGCCGGGGCGGGTGTCTACGCGACGCTGCGCGCCCGGCGGCTGGCCCAGGAGTTCACCCCTGAGGGGGTCACCGATCGGGTGCGGGCGGCCGGCCTCGGCGCCCGTCTGCTGCGCGAGGAAGTGGTCATCGGCCAGCGGGAGAAGGAAACCGAGTTGCGAACGCGTTGGGGTCTGCTGCCTCATGGGAGACCTGAGTTGACGGGCACCGACGACGAACAGAGAGGTACCCCCTGATGGACACCGCGGAGATCCGTCGCCGCTTCATCGCGCACTTCGAGCATGCCGAGGGCCGCGCACACACGGCCGTCCCGTCGGCGTCACTCCTGCTGGATGACCCCAACCTGCTGTTCGTGAACGCCGGCATGGTGCCGTTCAAGCCCTACTTCCTCGGCCAGGAGAGCACGCCCTATCCGCGCGCGGTCAGCGTGCAGAAGTGCGTGCGCACCCCCGACATCGAGGACGTCGGCAAGACGACGCGACACGGCACGTTCTTCGAGATGTGCGGCAACTTCTCCTTCGGCGACTACTTCAAGGGAGGCGCGATCGAGCTGGCGTGGGATCTCGTCACCAAGCCCTTGGCCGATGGCGGCTGGGGGCTCGAGGAGAGCCGGCTCTACCCCTCCGTGCTGGCCGGCGACGACGAGGCGCTGCATCTGTGGAAACAGGTCACGGGCCTGCCTGAAGAGCGGATCCTGCGCCTGGGGCGCAAGGAGAACTACTGGTCGATGGGGGTGCCCGGCCCCGGCGGACCCTGCTCGGAAATCCTGTACGACAGGGGGCCCGACTACGGCCCCGACTTCGACCCGGCCGGCCTCGGACCCGACATGCCCTTCGCCCTCGAGGACCGACTGCTCGAGATCTGGAACCTGGTCTTCATGCAGGACGAACTCTCGGCGGTGCGCTCCAAGGAGGACTTCGACATCGTCGGCTCGCTGCCGAAGAAGAACATCGACACCGGCATGGGTCTGGAACGCGTCGCCTTCCTGCTCCAAGGTCGCAACAACATGTACGAGATCGACGTCATGTTCCCGGTGATCGAGCGCGCGCAGGAACTGACCGGCAGGCGCTACGGCGCCGACCACGGCGACGACGTCCGGTTCCGAGTCGTGGCCGACCACATCCGGTCCTCCATGATGCTGATCGGCGACGGTGTGACCCCGGGCAACGAGGGTCGGGGCTACGTGTTGCGGCGGCTGCTGCGGCGTGCGGTGCGCTCGATGCGACTGCTCGGCACCGAGGACCGGGTCCTGCCGGAACTGCTGCCGATCAGTCGCGACAAGATGGGGGAGACCTACGCGGAGTTGCACCGCGACTGGGAGCGGATCTCCACGGTGGCCTTCGCCGAGGAGGACGCCTTCCGAGCCACCCTGCGTGCGGGCACCCAGATCTTCGACCTAGCGACCTCCGAACTCAAGGCGGCGGGTGGTTCGCAGCTCGCCGGCGACAAGGCCTTCGCGCTGCACGACACCTACGGCTTCCCCATCGACCTCACCCTGGAAATGGCCTCTGAGCAGGGCCTGTCGGTCGATGAGGAGGGCTTCCGGCGGCTGATGGGCGAGCAGCGTGAGCGCGCGAAGGCCGACGCCCGCGCCAAGAAGGGCTCTCACGTCAACACCGCGGCCTACCGCCAGGTCGCCGACACCCTCGGCGCCAAGGTGGAGTTCACCGGCTATCGCGAGACCGTCACCGAGGGCGCCGTTCGCGGCATCGTCTCCGACGGTGCGGTCGTCATGACCGCGCACCCCGGCGACGAGGTCGAGTTGGTGCTCGATCGGACCCCGTTCTATGCCGAGGGGGGTGGCCAGCTCGCGGACCAGGGCATCATCGAACTGGACAACGGTGCTCGCGTGGAGGTGCGCGACGTCCAGTCGCCGATCACCGGGCTGACCGTGCACCGCGCGATCATCGTCGACGGTGAGGTCAGCGTCGGAGCCGCCGCGCACAGCTTCGTCGACATCGAGCGGCGCAAGTCGATCTCACGCTCGCACACCGCCACGCACATGGTGCACAAGGCCTTCCGCGAGGCTCTCGGCGACACCGCCACCCAGGCCGGTTCGGAGAACTCACCGGGCCGCTTCCGGTTCGACTTCTCCGCCAGCGGGGCCATCCCGGTGACGGTGATGGCCGACGTGGAGGCCCGGGTGAACGACCTGGTGCTGGCGGACTTGTCGGTGCACGCCGAGTTGATGACCCAGGCCGAGGCGGTCAAGTCCGGCGCGATGGCGCTGTTCGGAGAGAAGTACGGCGACCACGTGCGCGTCATCTCCGTCGGCGACTGGGCACGCGAGCTGTGCGGGGGCACCCACGCGGGTCGATCCGGGCACCTGGGCGTGATCAAGCTGCTCGGGGAGTCCTCCATCGGTTCCGGTGTACGTCGCGTCGAGGCGTTGGTCGGGGCTGACGCCTACCAGTTCTTGGCCCGCGAGCACCTTCTGGTGGCCCAGCTCTCAGAGGCGCTCAAGGTGCGCCCCGAGCAGTTGCCCGAGCGGGTTCACGACATCGTCGAGAAGTTGCGCACGGCCGAGAAGGAGATCGACCGATTGAAGGTCGGGCAACTCCTGGCGGCCGGCGCGGAGCTGGCAGCCGGAGCGAGTGAGATCGGGGGCGTCCGGGTCGTCGCGCACCGGGTCGACGGAGCCGGCGCGGCCGAGGCCCGCACCCTGGCGGTCGATGTCCGCGGACGGCTCCCCCAGGACCAGGCCGGCGCCGTTGCTTTGCTGGGAGTGGCCGACGGGAAGGTCAGCGTCGTGGTGGCCCTGAACGATCAGGCTCAGCAGCGCGGCCTGAGCGCCAACGACCTGATCCGTGAGATCGGTCCCTTGGTGGGCGGACGCGGCGGAGGCAAGGCCGACGTCGCGCAAGGCGGTGGCACCGACGTCGCCGGGGTGGACGCCGCCCTGGCGTCGATCGACGGCATCGTCGCGCGCCAGCTCGGCCTGTGAGCTGCTGCCGGTGAGGCCGGGAGTGCGCGTCGGTATCGACCCGGGTGACCGCCGCATCGGCGTGGCCCGCAGCGACCCCGCCGGCCTGATTGCGAGCCCGGTGGAGACGGTTCCTCGCGATCGACGCGATCTCGCCCGCTTGGCCGCGATCGTGCGCGAGAACGACGCCATCGAGGTACTGGTCGGGCTGCCCCGTTCGCTGTCCGGCGGCGACGGGCCGGCGGCACAGAAGGTGCGCCGATTCGCGCAGAAGTTGGCCAGGCGGATCGGGCCGGTGCCGGTACGGCTGGTGGATGAACGTTTGACGACCGTGACGGCGGAGGCCATGCTGCGCGAGCAGGGTCGGACCGGCCAGGACCGGCGCAAGGTCGTGGACATGGCCGCCGCCTGCTTGATCCTGCAGCACGCTCTGGACACCGAACGCGCGAGCGGTCGGGTGCCCGGCGAAGTCGTACAGTGGCCGGAACCGTTGCCGGACGCCTTGCCGGAGGCAGGCGAGAATGGGGAGGAACCCGATTCATGAGTGACGAGCGCTACGAACCCGACGGATGGCGCCCGCCGTATTCCTCCGCCAGTGAACCCGCGGAGGCCGACCCCCCGGAAGTCGACTACGTCGAGGAGTACGACGACCCCTATGTCGTGGCGGGCCGCCGCCGGAAGAAGCCCCGTCGGGCCGCCGGTTGTCTGGCCGCGGTGGTGGCGTTGACCATCATCGGCGGCGGCTTCTATGTGGCCGTCACCAAGGGGGCCGAGCTACTGCAAAGCCAGTTCGGCAGCGCGGCCGACTTCCCCGGGCCCGGATCGGGCAAGGTGGCCTTCGAGGTCAAGGAGGGCGACACGCTCGCCGAGATGGGCCGCAACCTGAAGGCGCAGGGCATCGTCGGCTCCGTCGACGCGTTCACGGCGGCCGCGGGCGCCGAGCCGGAGGCCGAGGGGATCCAGGTCGGCACCTACGCCATGAAGAAGGAGATGGCTGCCGCCGACGCGCTGGCCATCCTGATCGACCCCGGCAACATCGTTCGCAGCACGGTCACGGTGCCCGAGGGGCTCCGGGTCACCGACATCCTCGACCGGCTCGCCAAGGGCACCGACTTCAAACGGGCCGCCTACGAGAAGGTGCTGGCCAAACCCGAGTCGATCGGGCTCCCGGACTACGCCGACGGCAACGCCGAGGGGTATCTCTTCCCTGCGACCTACGACATCGGGCCGAAGGACACACCCAAGTCGATCCTGAAGCGGATGGTCGACCGGTGGCGTCGTGCCGCCGAGGATGCCGGCCTCGAAGCCAAGGCCGACGCGCTCGGCTACACCCCGGGGGAGCTGATGATCATCGCCAGCTTGATCGAGGCGGAGGGACGCGGCGACGACATGCCCAAGATCGCCCGGGTGATCTACAACCGCCTGGAGACCGAGGGTGAACCCACCTACGGGCTGCTGCAGATCGATGCCAGCGTCAACTACGGGCTGGACCAGAAGCTCGGCGTCGCGTTGACCAGCGATCAGCTCGAACAGGACACTCCCTACAACACCTATACCCGGCCCGGGCTGCCGCCAACACCGATCGAGGCGCCGGGCGACGCGGCGATCGCTGCGGCCGCCAACCCGGCCGACGGCGACTGGTTCTTCTACGTGACGGTGAACCTCAAGACCGGGGAGACCAAGTTCGCCGAGACCTACGACGAGTTCTTGACCTACAAGAGCGAATACGAGGCCTACTGCGAGACCTCCGAGGCTTGCTGAGCGTGCGCCGCTGCGGGGTGCTGGGAGATCCGGTCGCCCATTCCCTGTCGCCGACCCTGCACCGGGCGGGCTATGCCGAGCTCGACCTCGACTGGAGCTATGACGCCCACCGGGTGGTCGAGGGCGGGCTGGCCGCATTCGTCGCGGGCCTGGACGGCAGTTGGCGCGGGTTGTCCCTGACGATGCCGCTCAAGCGGGAGGCTCTCGCGATCGCCGACGTCGTCTCCGACCGGGCCGAGCGTGCGGGGGCGGCCAACACCCTCGTGTTCGAGAGCGCGCCCTCCACGCCGACAACACCGACATCCCCGGGGCGGTGGCAGCGATCCGCGAACGGCACCCGGCGACCATCGACCGTGCCGTGATCCTCGGTGGCGGGGCCACCGCCGCCTCGCTGCTGTTGTCGTTGGCAGAGCTCGGGTGTTCCGCGGTCGAGCTGCGGGTGCGCAACCCGGCGACGGCCGCGACGACGCTCGAGGTGGCGAGCAGCGCGGCCATCGAGGTGTCGGTGAGCGATCTCGACGCGCCCCCTTCGGGTGGGGTCGATCTGGTGGCCTCGACCATCCCGGCCTCCGCCCAGAGCCCTGCGGTGCTGGCTCTGGTCGAGACCACCCCGGCCGTCTTCGACGTCATCTACGATCCGTGGCCCACCCCGCTGGTCGCGCACGCCACGGCACGTGGCGGGATGGTGATCGGAGGGCTCGATCTGCTCGTGCACCAGGCGGCGCTGCAATTCGAACAGTTCACCGGGGTCCCGGCTCCGCTCGATGTCATGCGGAGGGCGGGTGCGGCCGAACTCGCGGCCCGCTTGGGGATTCCGCCTGCCGAGTGAGCCCGGCGCGGTTAGGGTGAGCCCGCCATGAACCCTGCTCTCGCCCACCTCGACACGGCCCTCGTCTGCGCGCTCCTCGGCGCCCTCGGCGGCTGGTTGGTGCCTCGGCTGATCGCGGCGGTGCCGGAGCCCGAACCCGACCCTGAACCAGACCGGAACCAGAGCCCGAGCCGGCCCGGGAGGGCGATCTCGAGAGCAACAACGCCGACCGGGAACCCGAGCCGCCCAAGATGCTCTATGCCGAAGTCGCGGCGCGCCGCGGCCTTGCCCCGAAGGCCGCGGTGGCCGCCGGCGTGGCCGGAGCCCTGGTCGGTCAGGCGATCGGCTGGGAGTGGTCGCTGACCTGGGTGATGGTCTTGGTGCCGGTGGGCGTGGCCCTGGCGATCATCGATTGGTTCACCCATCTGCT
This sequence comes from uncultured Actinomycetota bacterium, assembly GCA_963781605.1. Classification (GTDB taxonomy): domain Bacteria; phylum Actinomycetota; class Actinomycetes; order Propionibacteriales; family Nocardioidaceae; genus Nocardioides. Next base: position 370,565 of record CAWAGO010000004.1, on the reverse strand, counting down.
TCCGAAGAAGATCGTCAATCCGTCGTTCCTGGTCGTGATCGCCTTGGTGGTGGTCGGCGCGGTGCTCGTCGACCAACCCGATTCGCTGGTTCGGGTGCTGCTCGGCTGGGCGGCCTTCGGCGGCTTCTTCGCGCTGTTGTGGTTCGTCTACCCGGCCGGACTCGGCTTCGGTGACGTCCGCCTGGCCGGGCTGCTGGGGATCGCGCTGGGCGCTCTGGGGTGGGCGCAGCTGGTCACTGCCCTCGAGGCCACCGTGATCCTGGGCGGGATCGTCGGGATCGGGCTGCTGCTGGCCGGGCGTAGCCGCAAAGCGGAGCTGCCCTATGGCCCCTACCTCCTGCTGGGGACCCTGATCGGGGTCGTCGCCGGCCCGGCCTGGTTCTCGGTCCTGGGCTACACCTGATCGCGATCCGCGAACCGAGACGCATCTCGGAGGTGCCGCTGTTGCAGGCGCCTCGACCGACGCGTGAAACACTGACCGCATGCTGCGTTGGTTGACCGCGGGGGAGTCACACGGCCCCTCACTGGTGGCGATCCTCGAAGGATTGCCGTCTCATGTCCGAGTGACCACCGACGATCTGGCCGACTCGCTCGCCCGTCGGCGGCTCGGCTATGGCCGCGGCGCTCGGATGAAGTTCGAGGCCGACGAGGTGCGCATCCTCGGCGGCGTACGCCACGGCGAGACCATGGGCGGCCCCATCGCCGTCGAGGTCGGCAACACCGAGTGGCCCAAGTGGGAGAAGGTGATGAGTGCCGATCCGGTCGATCAGGCGGAGCTCGACGCCCTGGCGCGCAACGCCCCCCTGACCCGGCCCCGGCCAGGTCACGCCGACCTGGTGGGCATGCAGAAGTACGCCTTCGACGAAGCCCGTCCGATCCTGGAGCGCGCGTCGGCCCGCGAAACCGCCGCCCGCGTCGCACTCGGTCGGGTGGCCAGCAACTTCCTCGAGCAGGCGGTCGGCGCCCGGGTGGTGTCGCACGTCATCGAGATCGGTGGGATTCGCGCGCCCGCCGACGTGTTGCCCACGCCGGACGACGTCGCCCGCCTCGACGAGAGCCCGGTGCGGGTGCTCGATCCGGAGGCCGCGCAGGCGATGGTCGATCGCATCGATCAGGCGCACAAGGACGGTGACACCCTCGGCGGCGTGGTCGAGGTCCTGGTCGAAGGACTTCCCCCGGGCCTGGGCTCCCACGTGCACTGGGATCGTCGCCTCGACGCGCGCCTCGCCGCGGGTCTGATGGGCATCCAGGCGATCAAGGGGGTCGAGGTGGGTGACGGGTTCGCCCTCGCCGCCACCCCTGGGTCGCTGGCTCACGACGAGATCGTGTCGACCGACGATGGTCTGCGTCGTACGACCGGCCGCTCCGGCGGCACGGAGGGCGGCATGTCCACCGGTGAGGTGCTCCGGGTGCGCGCCGCGATGAAGCCGATCGCGACCGTTCCGCGTGCGTTGCGCACCGTCGACCTCAGCACCGGTGAGGAGACGGTGGCGCATCACCAGCGCTCGGATGTGTGTGCGGTGCCGGCGGCCGGAATCGTCGCCGAAGCGATGGTGGCGCTCGTCGTCGCCGAGGCCGTGTTGGAGAAGTTCGGCGGCGACTCGGTGACCGAGACCCAGCGCAACTGCGAGTCCTATCTCGACACCTTGAGGTTCCGGTGAGCGATCCGAACGGGCCGCGGGCAATCCTGATCGGGCCGATGGGCTCCGGCAAGTCGACCGTTGCCGAGGCGCTCGGCGATCGCTGGGGGGTAGCGGTGCGCGACACCGACACCGACATCGAGCGCAGCGAAGGCCGCACGATCTCCGAGATCTTCGTCGACGACGGCGAGCACTACTTCCGTGAGCTCGAACGCCGGGCGGTGAAGGTCGCGCTCGCCGAGCACGACGGAGTGCTGTCGCTCGGGGGTGGGGCGGTCCTCGATGCCGACACCCGCACCGGGCTCGCCGGTCTTCCGGTGGTGTTCCTGACCGTCGGGCTCTCCGAGGCGGTGAAGCGGATCGGGCTCGGTTCCTCGCGGCCGATGCTGCTGGGCAACGTCCGAGGTCAGATCAAGGCGCTCCTGGAGGAGCGGGCGCCGATCTACGCCTCCGTGGCCACGATCACCGTCGACACCGATGGCCGGACTCCCGCGTCGATCGCAGGCGAGATCGACGAGCGGCTGGCCGCGGAGGGGACGTCGTGAGCGAGCCGACCGTCCTCGGTGTGGAGCGGCGCCGCGCCCTACGACGTGGTGATCGGCCACGATCTGACGGCCCGCCTGACGGAGATCCTCGGCAGCACGGTCGAACGGGTGGCCGTGCTCCACGCGGCCGACCTCGACGAGGTGGTGCAGCCGGTGCTGGAGGCACTTCGGCCGCACTACGACGTCCTTGCGCTGGGGCTGCCACCGGGGGAGGCGACCAAGACCGCCGAGGTGGCGACCGAGTGCTGGGAGGCGCTCGGTCAGTCCGGCTTCACCCGGTCGGACGCCGTGGTGACCGTGGGCGGTGGCGCGACCACCGATCTGGGGGGTTTCGTCGCGGCGACCTGGCTGCGGGGGGTACGGGTCGTGCATGTGCCGACCACGTTGCTGGCCATGGTCGACGCCGCCGTCGGTGGCAAGACCGGCATCAACACCTCCGCCGGCAAGAACCTGGTCGGTTCGTTCCATGAGCCCACCGGCGTGCTCTGCGACCTCTCGACGTTGCGGACGCTGCCCAGGGTCGAACTTGTCGCCGGTCTCGGCGAGGTGATCAAGTGCGGCTTCATCGCCGATCCCGCGATCCTCGACCTGGTCGAGGCGCATGAACCTGACGAGCTGACCGCCGACTCGCCCGTGCTCCGGGAACTGGTCGAACGCGCGATCCGGGTGAAGATCGAGGTGGTGGTCGACGACTTGCGAGAGCTGGGCGGCCGCGATGGGCATCCGGGCCGGGAAGTGCTGAACTACGGCCACACCCTCGCCCATGCCGTCGAGCGGGCCGACGGCTATCGGATCCGGCACGGCGAAGCGGTCGCCATCGGGTGCGTGTTCGTCGCCGAACTGGCAGCCCGCCTGGGGCTGATCGATGCCGCTCTGGCGTCGCGACATCGGCAGGTCTTCGCGCGGGTCGGCCTGCCGGTGTCCTACGCCGGTGCCGACTTCGACGAGTTGCGCGCCACCATGGCCGTGGACAAGAAGTCGCGGGGCTCCCATCTGCGCCTGGTGGTGCTGCACGCACTGGCCGATCCCCGCGTTCTGGCCGACCCGAACGAAGCCGATTTGCGCGCAGCCTTCGCCGCGATGGAGCCGGGCCGGTGAGCGCCGCACAGCCGCGCGTCTGGGTGCTCAACGGTCCCAACCTGGGCCGGCTCGGGCGCCGGCAGCCGGAGATCTACGGCACCACCACCCACGCCGAGCTCGTCGAGATGTGTCGCTCGTGGGGTGCCGAGCTCGATCTCGCTGTCGACGTGAGGCAGACCAATCACGAGGGTGAGCTTCTCGATTGGCTGAACACCGCGGCCGATGAGGGCACCCCGGTGGTCCTCAACGCCGGTGCCTGGACGCACTACTCGTGGGCGCTCTATGACGCCTGCGCCCAGCTGACCGCGCCGCTGGTCGAGGTGCACCTCTCCGACCCCTCCCAGCGGCCCGAACCCTTTCGGCACACCTCCGTCATCGAGCCACATGCGGTGACCACCTTCGCCGGCTACGGCGTCACCGGCTATCGCCTGGCCCTGCAGACCCTGGCCGGTTTGCTCTGACCTGCGTCCGGTCTAGGGTGCCGTCATGGGAGTCTCCGGGGATGCGCTCGAGAACGCCGCCGAAAGCGTGCGGGACAACCGATGGGTCGGGCACGCCATCCGCTTCGGCATGGGCGCCTATGGGCTGATCTACCTGTTGGTCGGCGTTCTGGCGATCCAGCTCGCCCTGGGTGATCGCTCCGGCAAGGTCGAGGCGACCGGAGCGTTGCATCAACTCGCCCAGCAGCCTTTCGGTCAGATCATGCTGGCCGCGGTGGCGGTCGGCCTGGTCATCCTCGTCCTGTGGCGGGTGCTCCAGACGATCGCGGGTCACGAGGACGCCGACGGGGGTGTCGAGGGGTGGGGGAAGCGGGCCGGATCCGCCTTCAAGGGGATCTTGTATGCCGCGCTCGCCGTCGCGGCCTGGCAGGTGTTGATCGGCAGCGGCGGTGGAGGGGGCGGCAAGAAGACGACCGAGGACACCATCAGCGCCACGTTGATGGGGTGGCCGTTCGGACCCTGGCTCGTCGGCGCGGTCGGGCTCGCGATCATCGCCTACGGCGGCAAGCAGATCTGGATGGCCTTCAACGAGAAGTTCCTGAAGTACCTCGAGAGCGAAGGCAAGACCGGCGACACGGGCACGGCCTACCTGGCCCTCGGCAAGGTGGGGTACACCGCCAAGGGCGTGTCGTACGGCGGCGTGGGTGCGCTGTTCATCTGGGCCGCGTTGACGCACAGTGCGCGCAAGTCCGGTGGCTTGGACCAGGCGCTGAGCAAACTCTTGGAGCAGCCGTTCGGCGCGATCCTGGTCGGCGCCATCGGCGTGGGCCTCGGCTGCTACGGGCTGTTCTGTATCGCTCGCGCCCGGCACATGGCCGGCTGAGCAGGGAACCCCCGGGCCGCGTGGCGCGACTCGTGATCGTGACCCCCGATCCCGCCATCCGCGCAACTGTCTCCTCGGGTGACAGCGCCGAGGCGTACGACGCGCATGCGAGGGTGCTGCTGCGGATGGCGACCACGGTCCTCGGGGACGCCGACGAGGCGGCAGACGTCGTGCACGAGGCGTTCGAGGCGTTCGAGGCGTTGGCGGCGGCCAAGGACATCGCCTCGCCGAGGGCGTGGCTGATCCGGGTCACGCTCAACCGTTGCCGCACACGGCAGCGGCGCCTGGTGACGGCGCGGCGCTACCTGCCGCGGCTGGTCACCCGCGCCGACGACACCGACCCCACGGATTCGCTGGCGGTGCGTTCGGCCCTTGCCGATCTGCGACCGGAGGAGCGGGCGGTGCTGTTCCTGCGCTTCTACCTCGATCTGTCCGAGTCGGAGATCGCCGAGATCATGCACTGCCGCCCCGGCACTGTGAAGTCGCGTGCTCATCGCGGGCTCCGAAGGATGAGGGAGGTGCTCGATGACCAGGTCCACCTCTGACGACGATCGACTGCGCGAGTCGTTCGTCGCCTTCGTCGAGAGCCTCGAGGTCGCTGATCACACGGCTCCACTGCGCCCAATAGATCGCGGACCAGCCCGGCCCTGGTGGGTGGTCGCTGCCGTCGCAGCTGTGGTTGCCCTGCTGGTCGGCGTCTCCTTCTTAGGCATTCCGCGCCTCGCCCGCACAGAGGAACCCGCGAGCCCGACGCAGGGGGAGCCGGCTCTGCCGGACCAGATCGCGGCCTACTCCTGGCTCACCGCCTCCGATGATTCCCCCGGTCCGGCGCTGATCGGCTTCCAGTACGGCTTCAACGTCGAGTTCATGGATTTCGAGCAGTACGTCGTGCTCAGCGCCGACGGAAGCCGGTATCGCCGCGTCCCGGCGGTGGAGAGCCGGAACATCACCACTGGGGACATGCCGCTAGCGCTGCTGTCACCCGATGGTTCGAGACTGGCCGTCGGATCCGACGATCGACTCCGCGATCTGCTGCTGCTCGATCTCACCACCGGCGAGACCCACACGATTGCGTTGGACGCTCCGGCAGGGGTATTTCCGATCGCCTGGGACGACGAAGGACGGGCGGTCTGGGTCGTCGCGGCCCAGTCGATGAACACCTGGTCGATGGAGAGCCGCGGCCGGGTGCTGCGAATCGACCTGGATGACGGGACCACGTCCACGCTCCCTGCCGGCGACGCCGTTCCGGCGCGCAAGGTCGCGGTCTCCCCGAACGGCCGCTACGTCGCGACCGGTGGTGAAGTCCGATCACGCGTGTGGGAGGCCGCCAGCGGTCGCCGGGTCGCAGTGTGGGACTTCCCGGTCCTCACCGGGGGCTGGTCGCCCGATGGGTCCCTCGTCGTCGGCCATGGTCCGGGTCGAAAGTCCTGGCGGGTAGCGCGCGTTGCCGGCTCACGCGTGAGTGGGATCAGCGACTACCCGGCTCGCGACTGGGTGCCGAACACGTTGTCGTGGGTCGGCGACGACGAGCTGCTGATGATCGGTGATCACGGCTCGGGTGAGAACCCGGCGCGGCTCGACGTGCTGCAGGCGAGCACCGGCCAGGTGGTGAGCGAGATCCCGGTTCACAGCGAGTGGCGGGGGGCAGGGGTCGGCGGGCTCACCGTGGCCTCGGAGCTCGGCGCCGCAGCACCCCGCGGAGTGCGGGTGGACCCCGATCGCGGTCGCGCCCGCACGGTGATGCCCTGGCTGATAGCGGGTGGCGCGATCGCTCTCGGCTGGGCAGTCTGGGTGCGCCGACGGCGCCTGTTAGGGTGACGTCGTTTCGACATCCTTTAACTGACCGTCCCGCGAGGCGGAGAAGGAGGTCAGACGCGATGACAGCGTCCGATTCCCCGGCCGACGCCGCTCCCGAAGCTGCGACTCCGACTTCTGCCACCGATCGGGTGGTTCTCGACTCCGGTGACATCACCCGGGCCCTCACCCGGATCAGCCACGAGATCCTCGAGCGCAACAAGGGCGCGCGCGACGTCGTCCTGCTCGGGATCCCGTCCCGCGGCGTGCCGCTGGCCCGGCGCATCGCCGAGCGGATCTCGGCCGTCGAAGGCTTCGAGGTGCCCGTCGGCTCGCTCGACGTGACCATGTATCGCGACGACTTGCGGCTCAAGCCGGCCCGGGCGCTGCTACCGACCGAGATCCCGCCTGGCGGCGTCGACGGCAAAGTGGTGGTCCTGGTCGACGATGTGCTGTTCTCCGGCCGGACGATTCGGGCTGCACTCGACGCGCTCAGCGATGTCGGCCGGCCCGCGGCGGTCCGACTGGCCGTGCTGGTCGATCGCGGCCACCGGGAGTTGCCGATCCGCGCCGACTTCGTCGGCAAGAACCTGCCCACCTCGCTGGTCGAGCGAGTGCGCGTGAGCCTGGCCGACACCGACGATCGCGATGCCGTGACGATCGTGTCGAGCGGGGGTGCGGCGTGAAGCGGCATCTGCTCTCCGCCGGTGATCTCAACCGCGCCGATGCCGAACTGATCCTGGAAACCGCCGAGGAGCTTCGCTCGTTGGCCGACCGGCCGATCAAGAAGCTGCCCGCGCTACGCGGTCGCACCGTGGTGAATCTGTTCTTCGAGGACTCCACGCGCACGCGGATCTCCTTCGAGGCGGCAGCGAAGCGGCTGTCGGCCGACGTCATCAACTTCGCGGCCAAAGGGTCCTCGCTGTCGAAGGGCGAATCGCTGAAGGACACCGCGCTCACCCTCGAGGCAATGGGCGCGGACGCCGTGATCGTCCGGCACGGCGCCTCCGGCGCGCCGCATCGGCTCGCCTCCTCCGGCTGGATCCGCTCGTCGGTGGTCAACGCCGGCGACGGCACCCACGAGCACCCCACCCAGGCACTCCTGGACGCGTTCACCATGTGGCGCCACCTGGGTGCCCTCGACGGACGCAGGGTCGCCATTGTCGGCGACGTCCTGCACTCCCGGGTGGCCCGGTCCAATGCCCTCCTGCTGCACACGCTGGGGGCGGAGGTCACGCTGGTTGCGCCGCCGACCCTCTTCCCGGTGGGCGTCGAGAAGTGGCCGGTCGAGACCTCCTACGACCTCGACGCGGTGCTGCCGAAGGCGGATGTCGTGATGATGCTGCGGGTCCAGCGCGAGCGGATGCACGCGGCGTTCTTCCCGACAGCTCGGGAGTACTCGCGCCGCTACGGCCTCGACGGCCGCCGGATGGCCACCCTGCAGGACCACACCATCGTGATGCACCCGGGCCCGATGGTGCGGGGCATGGAGATCAGCGCCGATGTCGCCGACTCGCCGCGCTCGGTCATCGTCGAGCAGGTCACCAACGGGGTGGCGGTCCGGATGGCCGTTCTGTACCTGCTCCTGGGGGGCAACGAACCCGCCGACGCCACCGACGACGCAGCGCTGGAAGGAACCGACGCGTGACCACCTATCTGCTCAAGCAGGTCCGCCCGCTGGGCCAGGAGACCGTCGATCTACTGCTGAGCGACGGTCTCATCGCCCAGGTGGGGAGCGACCTCAGTGCCGACGACGCCGTGGTGGTCGATGGCGCCGGCGCGATCGTGCTCCCGGGCCTGGTCGACCTGCACACCCACCTGCGCGAACCCGGCCGCGAAGACGCCGAGACCGTCGAGTCCGGCACCCGGGCCGCGGCGATGGGCGGCTTCACGGCCGTGCACGCGATGGCCAACACGGAACCGGTCGCCGACACGGCCGGCGTGGTCGAGCAGGTGTGGCGGCTGGGCCGCGAGGCCGGCTACTGCGACGTCTTCCCGGTCGGCGCCGTCACCATCGGTCTGGCCGGTGAGCGGCTCGCCGAGCTCGGTGCCATGGCCGACTCGACCGCGCGGGTGCGCGTCTTCTCCGACGACGGCAAGTGCGTGAGCGACCCACTGCTGATGCGGCGGGCGCTGGAATACGTGAAGGCCTTCGACGGCGTGATCGCCCAGCATGCGCAGGAGCCGCGGCTGACCGAGGACGCCCAGATGAACGAGGGGGAACTGTCCGGCCGGCTCGGTCTCGCCGGCTGGCCGGCTGTGGCGGAGGAGGCGATCATCGCCCGTGACTGCCTGCTCGCCGCGCACGTCGGCTCGCGACTGCACGTCTGCCACGTCTCGACCGCGGGCTCGGTCGAGATCGTGCGCCAGGCCAAGGCCAACGGCTGGAACGTCACCGCCGAGGTGTGCCCCCACCACCTGCTCCTCACCGACGAGTTGGCGGCGACCTACGACCCGATCTACAAGGTCAACCCGCCGCTGCGGTCGCAGGCCGACGTCGAAGCGCTGCGCGCCGGCCTCGCCGACGGCACGATCGACATCGTCGCCACCGATCACGCGCCCCATCCGCACGAGGACAAGGACTGCGAGTGGGCCGCGGCCGCCTTCGGCATGCTCGGACTGGAGACCGCGCTGTCGATAGTCCAGGCCACTATGGTCGACTCCGGACTGCTCGACTGGGCCGCGGTGGCCGAGCGGATGGCGCATGCCCCCGCCCGGATCGGCCGGCTGGCCGACCACGGCCGCCCCCTGACCGTCGGCGAGCCCGCCTCGTTGGTCGTCTACGACCCGACCGTCACCCGGGTGGTCGATGCCTCCGCGATGGCGTCGCTGTCGCGCAACACGCCGTACGCCGGCCGGGAACTGCCCGGTCGCGTGGTCGCCACCTTCCTCCGCGGGCGACCGACCGTGCTCGACGGCGCCCTCGTCTGAGGCGTCAGGACGCCATCCGGTTGGCGATGCCCGATGCCCGCGACCGGTGTGCTCTCGCCCAGTTGCAGGCCCACGGCCGACCACGAATCGCGGCACGCGTCACCGACGGTCTGACCCTGCTGCAGTACGGCGTGCTCGACGGTGAGCACGGCGAACTCCTCGAAGGTCGCGTCGGCGCGCAGCCGCGGATCGATCGCGGTGGCATACCAGACCCGTCCGGCGCGATCCCACGCGTACCCACCGAGAGCCAGGGCGAACCCGACGAACGCCCGGTTCGGGATGCCCGAGTTGATGTGGACACCGCCGTTGTCGTCGGAGGTGACGACGAAGTCGTCCATGTGGGCCGGCTGCGGATCCTTGCCCAGGCGCGGGTCGTCATAGGCCGTGCCCGGCTCCTTCATGGAGCGCAGTGCGACGCCCTGGATGCCCGACCCCAGGATCTCCGCTCCGATCAGCCAGTCCGCCTGGTCAGCGGTCTGCGGGTCGGCGAACGACCGCTGCTTGACCAGAGCGCCGAAGACGTCGGAGAGGTGCTCGTTGAGCGCTCCGGACTGGTCGCGATAGATCAGCCCCGACTCGTGCTCGGTCACCGCGTGCGCGAGTTCGTGGCCCATGATGTCGATGGAGGCGGTGAAGCTGGTGAAGAGCTGGCCGTCGCCGTCGCCGAAGACCATCTGGGTGCCGTCCCAGAAAGCGTTGTTGTAGTTGCGGTCGAAGTGCACGGTGCCCGACAGTTCAGCACCCCGGTCGTCGTAGGAATCCCGACCGAAGACCTGGTGGAAGAGCTCCCAGGTGGCGCCGAACCCGTCGTAGACCCGATCGACGTCGACGTCCGACACGGCTGCCTCGCCTTCGGTTCGCACGACGACTCCCGGCAGGGAGCGGGCATGCTGGGCATCGTGCAGGCGGCGCTGCTGGTGCGGTGCGCCCACCGGCGGCATCGTGCGATTGCGCGGGGGAGCCGTACCCGAGGCCAGCAGGCCCCGCGCTCGCGCGGAACGCAGGCTCTCATCCACCCGCAGGGTCTCGATCGCCGCCCTGCGCTCGTCGGGTGCGCCGCGCTCTGCCACGGACTCCAACATGTGGGGCGGGATGATCCCGCAGACGGAATGGTTGGTGCGCATGGTGCCCTCCTCGGCGTGGCCGGCCCTGGTTGGTCAGTGGCAAGCCACTGTCGGCCCTGATGTGGATGAGGAGCGGCCCTCGGGCATCGGTAATACGACAACTTCGAGGAAACCTGGGCGGTCCCCGAGAGGACGGCTCGCGGGGCGACACCCGGTCGGGTAGGGGGTCCGGCGGCTGGTAGTCTCTGCCTCGCTCACCATCCTTTAACGATCCGTCCTGTGAGGCGGAGAAGGAGGTCCGGCGTGCCTCAGGCTGCCCCGGCACCGCATGCCCCCATCACCACTCAGGCTCTTCTCGTTCTGGAGGACGGCCGCGTGTTCACCGGCCACTCCTTCGGGGCCGACGGCGAAACCTTCGGCGAGGTCGTGTTCTCCACCGGCATGACCGGTTACCAGGAGACGCTGACCGATCCGTCCTACCACCGACAGGTGGTGGTGATGACGTCGCCTCATGTCGGCAACACCGGCATGAACGACGAGGACCCGGAGTCCCGCAGGATCTGGGTCGCGGGGTACGTCGTCCGCGATCCCGCGCGGGTGCGCTCCAATTGGCGCTCCGTACGCAGCCTGGACGACGAACTTCGCGACCAAGGCGTGGTCGGCATCAGCGGCATCGACACCCGCGCTCTCACCCGCCACGTGCGCGAACGCGGTGCGATGCGGGTCGGGATCTCCACCACCGAGACCAATCCCGAGGCGCTGCTCCGACGGGTGCGTGAAGCGGCGGAGATGACCGGAGCCAACCTGTCCGCCGAGGTCTCGACCCCCGAGCCCTACGTCGTCCCGGCGCTCTCGGAGGGCTCGGCAGACGGTGCTACGGGGACGCCGCGGTTCCGGGTCGCCGTGATCGACCTCGGCCTGAAGGCCAACACCCCGCGGATGATGGCCGAGCGCGGCATCGAGGTGCACGTGCTCCCGGCCACGTCGACCTTGGCCGACGTGCTGGCCGTCGAGCCCGACGGTTTGTTCTTCTCCAACGGCCCCGGCGACCCGGCCGCCACCATCGGACAGATCGAACTCCTGCGCGGCGCCCTGGAGAAGGGGCTGCCCTACTTCGGGATCTGTTTCGGCAACCAGCTCTTCGGCCGCGCCCTCGGGTTGGGCACGTACAAGCTGAAGTACGGCCACCGTGGCATCAACCAGCCGGTCATGGACCGCACCACCGGCAAGGTCGAGATCACCGCGCACAATCATGGCTTCGCGGTGCAATGGCCGCCGGGGGTGGCGCTCGACGCCCCTGTGGACACGCCCTACGGGCGCGCGCGGGTGTCCCACGTCTGCCTCAACGACGACGTCGTCGAAGGCCTCGAACTCCGCACCGACGACGATCGGCTGGTGGCCTTCTCGGTGCAGTACCACCCCGAGGCCGCAGCCGGGCCCCACGACGCCGCCTACCTGTTCGATCGGTTCTGCGAGTTGATGGTCTCGACAGGCTCGACCAACTCGGGTGCGGGCTCGGCCGGCGGGGTCTCGACAGGCTCGACCAACTCGGGTGCGGGCTCGGCCGGCGGGGTCTCGACAGGCTCGACCAACAAAGGTGCGGGCTCGACCAACGACGAGGGCGGGGTGGCCTGATGCCGAAGCGCACCGATATCTCCAGCGTGCTGGTGATCGGCTCCGGGCCGATCGTGATCGGCCAAGCCGCGGAGTTCGACTACTCCGGTACTCAGGCCTGCCGGGTCCTCCGCGAGGAAGGACTGCGGGTCATCCTGGTCAACTCCAACCCGGCGACGATCATGACCGATCCCGAGTTCGCCGACGCGACCTACATCGAACCGATCACGGCGGAGTACGTCGAGAAGGTCATCGCGAAGGAGCGCCCCGACGCCCTGCTCGCCACTCTCGGGGGCCAGACCGCCTTGAACGCGGCGATGGCCCTGGACGCCAACGGCGTGCTGGAGGCCTACGGCGTCGAGCTGATCGGGGCCTCGATCGAGGCCATCGAGCGCGGCGAGAACCGCGAGTCGTTCAAGCGCATCGTCGAGGAGTTGGGCGGTGAGTGCGCCCGGAGCATCATCTGCAACGCCAAGTCCGCCCCGGAGGGTGCCTCGAAGTCCGAGCGGGAGCGGATCGCCCTCGACACCACGCTGGCCGCCGCCAACGAACTCGGCTTCCCGGTGGTGATCCGGCCGTCGTTCACGATGGGCGGATCCGGCTCGGGGATGGCCTTCAATGAGGACGACCTGCGCAAGATCGCCGGCTCCGGATTGGCCGCCAGCCCGACCACCGAGGTGCTGCTCGAGGAGTCGATCCTGGGCTGGAAGGAGTACGAGCTCGAGGTGATGCGCGACACCGCGGACAACGTGGTGATCGTCTGCACCATCGAGAACCTCGACCCGATGGGCGTGCACACCGGCGACTCCATCACCGTCGCTCCGGCGATGACCTTGACCGACCGCGAGTATCAGTATCTGCGGGACCTGTCGATCGGCATCATCCGCTCGGTCGGGGTCGACACCGGCGGCTGCAACATCCAGTTCGCGGTCAACCCCGACGACGGACGGGTGGTCGTCATCGAGATGAACCCCCGCGTCTCGCGCTCCTCTGCGCTGGCCTCGAAGGCCACCGGCTTCCCGATCGCGAAGATCGCGGCCAAGGTCGCGATCGGCTACACCCTCGACGAGATACCCAACGACATCACCGCCGAGACTCCCGCGTCGTTCGAACCGGCGCTCGACTATGTGGTGGTCAAGGTGCCGAGGTTCGCGTTCGAGAAGTTCCCCGGCGCCGACCCCACGCTCACCACGCACATGAAGTCGGTGGGCGAGGCGATGGCCATCGGTCGCAACTTCACCGAGGCGCTGCAGAAGGCTCTGCGCTCCCTCGAGAGCAAGAATGCGCCGTTCGACTGGAATCACCGGAACGTTGAGTTGGACAAGAACGCCCTGCTGAACCAGATCCACAAGGGCTTCGACGGGCGACTGCGGTCGGTGATGGATGCGCTCCGGGCGGGGGCCACGGCGGAGGAAGTACATGAGATCACCGGCATCGATCCGTGGTTCGTGGACCAGCTCTGTCTGATCAACGAGATCGCCCAGGAGATCATCGCGGCACCCGAGTTGAGCCCCGACCTACTTCGGCTGGCCAAGCGCCACGGCTTCTCCGATGTGCAGTTGGGCCGGATGCGCAACATGCCGGAGGCAGTCGTTCGCGGCGTCCGGCACGCCCTCGGCGTCCGGCCGGTCTACAAGACCGTCGACACCTGCGCCGCCGAGTTCGCCGCGACCACGCCCTACCACTACTCCTCCTATGACGAGGAGACCGAGGTCGAGCCACGCGAGCGCCCGGCGGTGCTGATCCTGGGCTCCGGGCCCAACCGGATCGGCCAGGGCATCGAGTTCGACTACTCCTGTGTGCATGCCTCGCTGGCGTTGTCGGCGGCCAAGGGCGGCGCCGGCTACGACACCATCATGGTCAACTGCAATCCCGAGACCGTGTCGACCGACTACGACACCTCGGACCGGCTCTACTTCGAACCGCTGACCCTGGAAGACGTGCTCGAAATCGTGCACGCCGAGAGCCAGGCGGGCCCGATCGCCGGCGTGATCGTGCAGTTCGGCGGCCAGACGCCGCTCGGCCTGGCGCAAGGGCTGGAGGATGCCGGCGTTCCGATCGTCGGTACGCCGCCGGCGGCGATTCACCTCGCCGAGGAGCGCGGCGCCTTCGGGCGGGTGCTGCACGAGGCGGGGCTCCCGGCACCGGCTCACGGGCTGGCCTCGTCGGCCGAGGAGGCGCTCGCGATCTCGGCTCGGATCGGCTACCCGGTGTTGGTGCGCCCGTCGTATGTCCTGGGCGGCCGGGGGATGGAGATCGTCTACGACGACGACGCCCTCAGCGCCTACATCGACCGCGCGACGGCGGTCAGTCCCGAGCACCCCGTGCTGGTCGACCACTTCATCGACGATGCCGTCGAGATCGATGTCGACGCGCTGTATGACGGCACCGATCTCTATCTGGGTGGCGTGATGGAGCACATCGAAGAGGCCGGGATCCACTCCGGCGACTCCTCGTGCGCGCTGCCGCCGATCACCCTGGGTGCCGCCGAGATCGAGCGGATCCGGTCGGCCACCGAAGCCATCGCCCACGGGGTGGGGGTACGCGGCCTGATCAACATCCAGTTCGCCCTCGGTTCCGACATCCTCTACGTCCTCGAGGCCAACCCTCGGGCATCCCGCACGGTGCCCTTCGTGTCGAAGGCGACCGCCGTGCCGCTGGCCAAGGCGGCCGCGCGGGTGATGCTGGGGGAGTCGATCGCCGACCTCCGCGCCGTCGGGTTGCTGCCGGCCACGGGCGACGGCGGGTCGCTGCCACCCGACGCCCCGATCGCCGTCAAGGAGGCGGTGATGCCCTTCAACCGCTTCAAGACGCCCGACGGGCGGACCGTTGACACCGTCCTTGGGCCGGAGATGCGCTCCACAGGCGAGGTGATGGGCTTCGACGCTGCGTTCGGTACGGCGTTCGCGAAGTCCCAGACCGGCGCGTACGGCTCGCTCCCCACCAAGGGGACGGTGTTCGTCTCGATGGCCAACCGGGACAAGCGCACCATGATCTTCCCGATCAAGCGCCTGGCCGACCTCGGCTTCTCGATTCTCGCCACTCAAGGGACTGCCGAGGTGTTGCGTCGCAACGGCATCGACGCCGGCCTGGTGCGCAAGCACTTCGAGGGCGAAGGGCCGGCGGGTGAGCCGACCACCGTGCAGTTGATCGCCGACGGCTCCATCGACCTGGTGATCAACACCCCGCATGGCGCCTCGAGTGGCGGCTCCCCCCGGATCGACGGCTACGAGATCCGCACCGCCGCGGTGATGGCGAACATCCCCTGCATCACCACCGTCCAGGGCCTCGGGGCCGCGGTCCACGGCATCGAGGCGATGATCGCGGGTGACATCGGCGTCCGGTCCCTCCAGGACTGGGCGGCCCGATGACGCGTCCCTACGAGGTTGCCTTCGACCGGATCCTGACTCGGGTCGATCCGGAGCGGGCGCACCACGCCGGCTTCGCGGCAATCCGGGCAGGGGCCGGCATCGCCCGTCGGGCGATCCGGCTGCCGGAGCGGCCGGTGCGGGCCCTGGGGCTGACCTTCCCGCACCCGCTGGGACTCGCCGCGGGCTTCGACAAGAACGCCACAGGCATCGACGCACTGGCGGCGCTCGGTTTCGGGCACGTGGAGGTCGGAACCGTGACCGGGCTGGCCCAGCCGGGCAACCCGAGGCCGCGGCTGTTCCGCTTGCCGGCCGATCGAGCGGTGGTCAACCGGATGGGGTTCAACAACGACGGTGCGGAGGCGGTGGCTGCTCGGTTGCGCGCCCGTGCCGACGCCCGGCGACGCTCCTCCTCGACGGGCGGGCCGGGCCCGATCCTGGGGGTGAACATCGGCAAGTCCAAAGTGGTGCCGGACGACGACCAGGCCGCCGTCCAGGCCGACTACGACACCTCCACGCGACTGCTGGCCCCCTTGGCCGACTATCTGGTTGTCAACGTCTCGTCGCCCAACACACCCGGACTGCGCAGTCTGCAGGCCGTCGAGCGCCTGCAGCCGTTGCTGGAGGCGGTCCGAGTGAGTGCGGACGCCGCCTCGCCGGAACGCCGCGTCCCGTTGCTGGTGAAGATCGCGCCCGACCTCGCCGACGAGGACGTCACCGCGGTCGCCGACCTGGCCGGTGCCATCGACCTGGACGGCATCATCGCGACCAACACCACGATCGCGCGGGATGCTTTGGTGACGCCGCCCGATGTGGTCGAGCGGATCGGAGCGGGGGGTCTCTCCGGACGACCGTTGCGACAGCGCTCGACAGAGGTCCTTCGGTTGCTCCGGCAGCGGGTGGACGAGCGAATCACGCTGATCGGCGTCGGCGGCATCGGCACCCCCGAGGACGCCCTCGATCGACTGGCCGCCGGAGCCACGCTGATCCAGGCCTACTCCGGCTTCATCTACGGCGGGCCGCTCTGGCCGCGCCGGATCGTGAAGGGAATCGGATGACCTTCGGCGAACGCCTGGCTGCCTTGATGCTCGACCGCGGCCCGCTCTGCGCAGGCATCGACCCGCACGCCGGGTTGCTGACGGAGTGGGGTCTCGGCGACGACCTCCCTGGCCTGGAGCGATTCTCCCGCGACGCGGTGGCCGGTCTCGCCCCATCGGTCGCGGTGGTGAAGCCGCAGAGCGCCTTCTTCGAGCGCTTCGGCAGTCGCGGGATCGCCGTGCTCGAACGAGTGATCACCGACGCTCGCGCGGCCGGCGCGTTGGTGCTGCTCGACGTCAAGCGAGGCGACATCGGCTCGACCAGTGCCGCCTACGCCGACGCCTACCTCGACCCCGGTTCCCCGCTCGCCTGCGACGCGATCACCGTCAGTCCCTTCCTCGGGTTCGGCTCGTTGGAGCCGTTCGTCGCGGCCGCACAGCGTCACGATGCCGGGCTCTTCGTGCTCGCCCTGACCTCCAACAAGGAGGGCCCCGAGGTGCAATCGGCGGTCACGGCCGACGGGTCGACGGTGGCCGCCACGATGCTGGCGCACCTTCGTCGCCTCAATGCGGGAGCCACTCCGCTGGGCTCCTTCGGTGCGGTCGTCGGGGCCACGATCGGCGAGACCGGCTCCGACTTCGCCATCAACGGGCCACTGCTCGCGCCGGGGTACGGCGCCCAGGGCGGGACCGCGGACGATCTGCGCCGGATCTTCGGCTCGGCGGTGGCCAACGTGCTGCCCAGCTCCAGTCGGGAGCTGCTCCGCCATGGCCCCGATGTCGCCCGAATGCGCGATGCCGCCCTACGGGCCAACGAGGAACTCAGGGTGCTGGCGGCGTCGATCACGCGCTAGCGGTCGGCTTCGGGACCCGCGATTGCCGCTGCCGACGTGGAGTGATTAGGGTGGCGGGAATGCCGCTGCGGCTGAAGGCCCGGCTGCACCATCGACGAAGGATCACTGTGGCTCTGCCTCCGCTCACCCCCGAACAACGCCAGGCGGCGCTCGACAAAGCTGCCGCGTCCCGACGGGAGCGGGCCGAGGTCAAGAACCGGCTGAAGAACTCCGGTGGCTCGATCGTCGACGTGCTGCGCGAGGGCCAGGCCAACGACGTGATCGGCAAGATGCGGGTGGTCGACCTCCTGCAGTCGATGCCCGGCGTCGGCAAGGTGCGCGCCCGCCGGATGATGGATCGGCTGAGCATCGCCGAGAGTCGACGGGTGCGCGGCCTCGGGACCAAGCAGTTGGCTGCGTTGGAGCGCGAGTTCACCGACGGTGAGTGAATCGCCGACCGCCGCGCCGCCGGAGCAATCCTCGCCGCGGCCCAGTCGCTTGGTGGTCTTGGCCGGGCCGACCGCGGTCGGCAAAGGCACTGTCTCTTCCGCTGTTCGAAAGCTGCATCCCGAGGTGTGGATCTCGGTCTCGGCAACCACCCGGCCACCCCGCCCCGGCGAGGTGCACGGCGTGCATTACTGGTTCGTCTCCGACGCGGAGTTCGACCGGATGATCGCCGACGGGGATCTCCTCGAGTGGGCGGTGGTGCACGGCACAGCCCGCTACGGAACGCCACGGCGTCCGGTCGAGGAGCAACTGGCCAACGGGCGTCCCGCGATGCTGGAGATCGACCTGCAGGGCGCCCGTCAGGTTCGGGAGAGCATGCCGGGAGCCCTCTTCGTGTTCTTGAAGCCACCGTCCTGGGAGGAGTTGGTGCGCCGCTTGGTCGGCCGCGGCACCGAGTCCGAGGCCGAGCGCGCCCGCCGCCTCGAGACCGCCCGACAAGAACTGGCCGCGGAATCGGAGTTCGACGCGGCCATCGTCAACTCGCAAGTTAACGCTGCGGCTGAGGAATTGGTAGCCTTGATCGTCGGAGAGTGCCTGTGATCGGTCCGTACCGGACCGATCATCGACTCCGCGGCCGAATCCGGCCGACCATCGACACACCTAGCGACTTGTGAGGCTTCTACGTGGCTGCCCCCACTCCCGCCGGCGAGGGCGTGACCAACCCCTCGATCGACGACCTGCTCACCAAGACCGACAGCAAGTACCGGCTGGTGCTCTACAGCGCCAAGCGGGCGCGTCAGATCAACGCCTACTACTCCCAGCTGGGCGAGGGTCTGCTGGAGTACGTCGGCCCGTTGGTCGACACCCACGTGCAGGAGAAGCCGCTGTCGATCGCGCTGCGCGAGATCAACGAAGACCTGCTGACCTGCGAGGACGTCGACCCGGCCGAACTGGCCGCCGAGGAAGCCGCCGCGAAGGCCGCCGCTGCCGACACGTCCTTCACCCCCCACGCCTGACCCCCTCGTCATGACCGGGGCCGACGAACGCGGGGATGCCCCCCGCGTCGTGCTCGGCGATCAGTGGGGGGATTGCGGCCTACAAGGCGTGCGAGTTGTTGCGCCGCTTCACCGAGAGCGGTCACGACGTCACTCCGGTTCCGACTGCGGCCGCATTGCAGTTCGTCGGGGCAGCCACCTGGGCGGCGCTGTCGGGCAAGCCGGTGACGGCCGACGTCTGGGACGACGTTCACCAGGTGCCGCACGTGCGGATCGGCCAGAGCGCGGACCTGGTGGTGGTGGCGCCCGCGACCGCCGACCTCTTGGCCAAGGCTGCCCACGGACTGGCCGACGATCTGCTCACCAATACCCTCCTCACCGCCCGGTGCCCGGTGCTGTTCGCGCCGGCGATGCACACCGAGATGTGGGAGCATCCGGCCACCCAGGCCAACGTTGCGGTGCTTCGAGACCGTGGTGCGGTCGTGCTCGAGCCGGCCACCGGGCGACTCACCGGCGCCGATACCGGGCGCGGACGCTTGCCCGAACCGGCGGACATCTACGCTGCCGCAATGTCGTTGCTGGCACGCGGGACAGCGGCCCCCGACCTCGCCGGTCGAACGGTCGTCGTATCGGCCGGCGGCACCCGCGAATACCTCGACCCGGTGCGCTTCCTGGGCAATCGGTCATCGGGTCGCCAGGGCTATGCACTGGCGGCCGCCGCGCAGAGCCGGGGCGCGCGGGTGACCCTGATCGCCGCCAACGTGAGCTTGCCCGACCCGGTCGGAGTCGACGTCCTCCGTGTCGAGACCACGGCCCAGTTGCATGACGCTGTGGTGACCGCCGCGGCCACCGCCGACGCCGTCGTGATGGCGGCGGCCCCCGCCGACTTCCGCCCCGTGGCCACGAGCGACGCCAAGATCAAGAAGGCCGCCGACGGCTCGTCGCCGTCCATCGAGTTGGCCCAGAACCCCGACATCCTGGCGGAGATCTCCGCCGACCGCGCCAACCCCGCCGCCGTCATCGTCGGGTTCGCCGCCGAAACCGGTGACGAGCACGGGACGGTGCTCGAGCTCGCCCGCCAGAAGCTGGCCCGCAAGCGCTGCGATCTGCTCGTCGTCAACGACGTGAGCGGGGGAGCGGTGTTCGGTGCCGCGGACAACGAGGCGGTGATCTTGTCCGCGGACGGGACGGAGACCCCCGTCCCTCGCGGCACCAAGGAGGCGCTCGCCCATCTGATCTGGGATCAGGTGGCCGCCCGCTGGACCTGAGGGCCACCTGAGACGATTGTTCCGGTGTCCGGGCCAGGCGCTATTCTCGGGCCTGCACCGGGGGGCCGACAGATTTGCGGCGCACGCCGGTGCGCCCCGAGCGGCGCGACGATTCGCGCCCCGACCAGCACGTCCAACCAGCACGCCAACCAGCCAAGGAGCGACGTCATCGTGGCAGGACGCCTGTTCACCTCCGAGTCGGTGACCGAGGGACATCCCGACAAGATCGCCGACCAGATCAGCGACAGCGTCCTCGACGCGATGCTGGCCCAGGACCCGCACAGCCGGGTCGCCGTCGAGACCCTGCTGACCACCGGGCTGGTGGTCGTTGCGGGCGAGGTCGACACGACGGGGTACGTCGACGTCAAGAAGATCGTCCGCGACCGGATCCTGACGATCGGCTACGACTCTTCGGAGAAGGGCTTCGACGGGCACTCCTGCGGCGTGATGGTGGCGATCGGTGGCCAGTCCGGCGACATCGCCCAGGGCGTGGACACCGGGCACGAGAGCCGCACCGGGTCGGTCGACGCCATGGACAAGCAGGGCGCCGGCGACCAGGGCCTGATGTTCGGCTACGCCTGCGACGACACCGACGTGCTGATGCCGCTCCCGATCGTGATCGCCCAGCGATTGGCCGAGCGGCTGACCGCGGTTCGCAAGGACGGCACGATGCCCAACCTGCGCCCCGACGGCAAGACCCAGGTCACCGTCGAGTACGACACCGACAACCGGCCCGTCCGCATCGACACGGTCGTGCTGTCGAGTCAGCACTCCGACGACACCGATCTGGCCACCCTCGACGCCGACATCAAGAAGCACGTGATCGACCCGGTGCTCGCGAGCATCGACCTGCCCTCCGACGGCTACCGCCTGCTGGTCAACCCCACCGGTCGGTTCGTGGTCGGCGGCCCCATGGGCGACGCCGGTCTGACCGGCCGCAAGATCATCGTCGACACCTACGGCGGCATGGCTCGCCACGGTGGGGGGGCCTTCTCGGGCAAGGATCCCTCCAAGGTCGACCGCAGCGCGGCCTATGCGATGCGCTGGGTCGCCAAGAACGTCGTCGCCGCCGGCTTGGCCCGTCGGTGTGAGGTGCAGGTCGCCTACGCGATCGGCAAGGCCGCCCCCGTGGGGGTGTTCATCGAGACCTTCGGCACCGGCGTGGTGTCCGACGACGTGATCCAGCAGGCCGTCCTCGAGGTGTTCGATCTCCGTCCGGCGGCGATCATCAAGGACCTCGATCTGCTGCGCCCGATCTATGCCAAGACAGCTGCCTATGGGCACTTCGGTCGCGAACTGCCCGAGTTCACCTGGGAGTTGACCAACCGGATCGAGGAGTTGAAGGCAGCAGTCGACCGGGCGAAGTAGTTTGCCGCGTTCGTCTGCGGCGACCCGTTGGCGTCGGGTTCACTTGACCGGTGTTGATGCCACGGTCGCGCTACGTTGCCCTGCTCTCCGCCGCGACCCTGGTCGCGGGCACCCTGGCTGCGGGTGAGATCACCGCGGTCGCCGCCGAGCGGACGCCGCAGCCCTGGGCGCCCGACGCGACCGGGCAGGTGCGCGTCGAGCGCGGTGGGGACGGCCGGGTCACCTTCCTCGGCACGCCTGCCGGCGCCTCGATCACCAACCCCGATGTGCCGGCCGGGGCCTCGGCCCGGGCCGCCGCCCGGACTCACCTCCGCAGCTACGGCTCGCCCTTCGGGCTGGATGTCGCCGGGCTGACGGTGGCCCGCACCCATCACGTCCTCGGCCGAGACCTGGTGACCTTCCAACAGCACGTCGACGGCGTTCCCGTGCTCGGCGGCGAGGTCGCCGTCACCATGGAGACCGACCGGGAGCTCAACTCGATGCTGTCGACCACGTCGGGGGTCACGAGCACGTCACCGGCCCGCGTGTCCGAGGCGGCCGCGCGGTCGATGGCTCGCCAGGTCGCCGAACGGTACGACGTCACCGGCGTCGAGGATCTGGGTCGCTGGCTGTTCGACCCGACGGTGTTCGGCCTGGGCGGGGATCAGCGTGCCCACACCGTGTGGAGCTTCGAGATCGGCGACGGAGCCGGCATCCGGCGCCAGGTTCTGGTGGACGACCGGTCAGGCGCGGTGGTGGCCGACTTCGACCAGATCGAGTCTGTCAACCGCGTGGTCTGTGACGCCGCCAATGCCTCGAGCGCCAACTTCCCGCTCTGCACCACCGGAGTGGCACGCGCCGAAGGCGGCGGCGCCTCGGCTGTCGCCGATGTCAACGACGCCTACGACCTCAGCGGCGCGACCTCCGATTTCTATGCGACGGTCGGTCTGGACCTGACGGAGGCCATCGGAATCGACGTCAACGGCTCCAAAGCCCTGGCCTCCACGGTGCGGTTCTGTCTCGCCACCTACGGGTGTCCCCTGCAGAACGCCTTCTGGAGCGGCAAGCAGATGTACTACGGCGCGGGCTATGCCGGCGCCGACGACGTGGTGGGCCACGAGATGACCCACGGGGTCATCGATCAGTTCTCCAGCCTCTACTACTGGGGTCAGTCGGGGGCGATCAACGAATCGATCGCCGACATCATGGGCGAGATCGTGGATCATCGCACCGTCAGTGCCGGTGACAGCCCGACCGACTGGCGGCTCGGAGAGGACTTGCCGATCGGCGCCATCCGCGACATCGCCAACCCCCCGGCTCAGAACCAACCGGACCGGATGACCAGCGCCTTCTACACCCTCGATGCCAGCTACCAGGACAACGGCGGCGTGCACACCAACAGCGGTGTCGGCAACAAGACCTTCTACCTCATCTCTCAGGGTGGCTCGTTCAACGGTCAGACGATCACCGGGATCGATTCCGGCGATGCCACCTTGGCCAGGTCCGCCCGACTCTGGTTCGCGGCGATCTCCTCGCTCACGTCGGGAAGCGACTACGCCGACCTGGCCAACGTGCTCGAGCAGCGCTGCGCGGACCTGGCCTCGGCGGGCACCGACGGCTTCACCTCCACCCACTGCCAGGCAGTGGGCAAGGCGGTGCTGGCCACCCAGCTCCGCACCACGCCGCCCAACGCGGCGCAACCCGCTGACGCGGCGTTCGCCTGCCCACCCGGATCCACCCTTCGGGTGCTGCTCGACAGCGAGGCGGGGTCGACCAGCTCCACGTTCACCGCCGGAACCCAGTGGACGCGGGCGCCCAACGCGGGCGTCGAGAGCAATGCCACGTCGGGCACCGACTCGTGGTTCGCCGACACACCGGGGACCACCACGACCAGCACGCTGCGGTTGCCCGAGGTGTCGCTTCCGGCCGGGCAGGTCTCCTACTTGTGGTTCCAGCACTGGCGGGTGCTGGACTTCAACGGAACGACCTACTACGACGGTGGAACGGTCGAGGTCGACGACATGGGCGATCCGGCACCGCCGGCACCGGTCAGCTCCCTACCTTGGGTCAACGGGCCCACGCAGACCCTGCAGTCGCCCAATGCGGGAGTGAAGGCCTTCGGCGGCGACAGCCGCGGCTTCGTGGCCAGCCGAGTCGAGTTGTCCAGCTATGCCGGAGCCGGGGTTCGACCGCAGTTCACCGTGCGCACGAACTCCAGCGTGGCCTATTTGGGGTGGTACCTCGACGACGTCCGGGTCTACACGTGCGACGGCTCCACACCCGGCCCCACGCCGACGCCTACTCCCGACGCCGACGCCGACGCCCGTGCCCACCTACACGCCGCCTCCGCCGCCGGCAGCGGAAGCGCCGGGCTCCCCGGTCCGTGTTCGGGCCCGCGGCAAACTGGGCAAGGCGCTGGTGACCTGGCAGGCCCCGGCCAACGGAACAGTCGCCAGCTATCGCGTGAGTGGCGGTGGCACCACCGTGGTCGTCAACGGGCTCACCCTTCGAGCGAAACTGCCCCTGAAGATCCGCGGCAAAGCAGCCGTGTCGGTGGTCGCGGTCTCGCCGGAAGGCCTGGTGAGCGCGGCCTCCAAGGTGACCATCCGGTCGACCAAGCCGAGCATCAAGCGGTCCCGTGCCGGTGGCGCAGCCAAGCTCACCGGGGTTCTCAAGGCGGGCAAGAAAGGTCTCAAGGGCCGCCCGCTGAAGATCCAGATGAAGGTCGGCGGCAAGTACCAGACCCTGCTGAAGACCAAGACGAAGCGCGGCGGCAGGTATGCCGTGCGGGTGCCGTCGACGTGGAAGTACCGCGTGCTCTTCCCCGGCACCTTCGGTCTACTCGGGAGCACGTCGAAGACCCGCTGACCGTCGTCGGACGACGCTGGTAGACATGGCGCCATGGCCGAACCGACCGCTGGCGCGCAGGACACCCTGCCGGGCCTGCGCGCCACGGTGCGGGCCGCGCGTCAGCGCCCGGTCGCGGGGCCGGAGCCGGACGCGGCGATCGACCCGGTGGCCCGGGTCCTGGTCGACGTCTCCCTGGCCCACCTCGACCGCGATTTCGACTACCGGGTGCCGGCCTCGATGGCCGACGCCGCCCAGCCGGGCGCCCGCGTCACGGTGCGCTTCGCCGGCCAGAAACTGCCCGGTTTCGTCCTCTCCCGGCATCAGCGTTCCGAGCATGACGGCCGATTGGCCCCGTTGCGGTCGGTGGTCAGCCCCGAACCGGTGCTGCGGCCCGAGATCGCCGAGTTGGCGACGCGGATAGCCGAGCGCTACGCCGGCACCCGTGGCGACGTTCTGCGACTCGCCGTCCCCCCGCGGCATGCCCGGGTCGAACGCGAGGACGTGGCCCCCGCTGTCGACGTTCCACCCACGTGGGACGGCGACGCGGCTGCCTCGGCGTGGCAGGACTATCCCGCAGGCCCGGCCTTCGTGCACCACCTCGCCGCCGGCCAGACGCCGCGAGCGGTCTGGACGGCGGCGCCCGGCGCCGACTGGCCGCTGCTCGCTCGCCCACGCGGCCGCCGCCACCCAGGCCTCCGGTCGCGGCACCATCGTGTGCGTCCCCGACGGCCGCGACGTCGACCGAGTGAGCGCGGCGCTGGCCAGCTTGATGGGTGAGGACCACCACGTCCGCCTCACGGCCGACCTGGGCCCAGCGGCTCGCTACCGCGCCTTCCTCGCCCTGGAACGGGGCCGGGTTCGGATCGCGGTCGGCACCCGCGCCGCGGCGTTCGCGCCGGTGGCCGACCTCGGTCTCGTCGTCTGCTGGGACGACGGCGACGACCTGCATGCCGAGCCGCGGGCGCCCTACCCGCACACCCGCGAGGTCTTGTTGGTGCGCGCCGACGCGCAGGGGTGTGCCGCCCTGATCGGTGGGCAGGCGCGCACGGTCGAGGCCCACCATCTGGTGACCTCGGGGTGGGCACGGCCACTGGAAGCCCCGCGCGAACTGATCCGCCGTCGGATCACCGTGCGGGTGCCCGGAGCGACGCCACACGAGCTCGATCGAGATCCCCATGCGGCGCGGATCCCGCGCGCCGCCCACGAGCTGATCCGCTCGGCGCTCGAGAGCGGTCCGGTCCTGGTGTCGACCCCTCGACGTGGCTATCTGCCCGCGTTGGCCTGCGACCGGTGCCGGGTCGCGGCGCGCTGCGGCGTCTGTTCCGGACCGCTGCAGTTGGCCGGTCCGCTGTCGCCGCCTCGGTGCCGATGGTGCGGCCACGAAGAGCCGGAGTGGCGCTGCGGCACCTGTGGCGGGCGAGGGCTGCGCGCCCCGGTCCTGGGGGAGACCCGAACCGCGGAAGAGCTGGGGCGATCGTTCCCCGCGACCACCGTCCGAAGTTCCGGCGGCGACCGAGTGCTGACGGCCGTGGGACCCCGACCCAGCCTGGTGGTCGCGACCCCCGGTGCCGAACCCGTCTGCGCCGACGGCTATGCCGCTGCCGTGATCCTCGACGCCTGGCTTCCGCTGTCGCGCCCCGACCTTCGCGCCGAGGAAGAGACGCTTCGTCGCTGGCTGGGCGTGGGTGCCTTGGTCCGCGCCGGTGGTGAGCTGCTCGTGGTGGGCGACCCAGCCCATCCGGTGGTCCAGGCGTTGGTCCGGTGGGACCCCGTCGGCTTCGCGGAGCGCGAGACCGAGCAACGATCCGCCGCCCGGCTGCCCCCTGCCAGCAGATGGGCCACGATCACCGGCGACCCGGGCGCGGTCGACGACGCCGTCACCCTGCTGCGGTTGCCGCCCTACGCCGACGTGCTGGGACCGGTGCCCGAAGGCGACGGGCTGAGTCGGGTGGTCGTGCGGGTTCCTCGACGCGACGGGGTACTCCTGGCCGAATCGTTGAGCGAGGTCCAGCGAGTGCGCTCGGCCCGCAAACTCGATCCGGTTCGGATCCAGGTCGACCCACCGACACTATGAGGATCCAGCGCGCTTCTAGACTCCACGCATGGCCATCCAGCCGATCCGCCTGTTCGGCGATCCCATCCTCCGCCGTCCCGCCGATCAGGTCGTCGATTTCGACGCCGAACTCCGCCGCCTGGTCCAGGACCTCACCGACACCATGCTCGAGGCTCCCGGGGCTGGTTTGGCCGCCCCTCAGATCGGGGTCGGCCTGCGAGCCTTCACCTGGCACGTCGAGGGCGAGGTGGGTCATTTGATCAACCCCACACTCGAACTCTCCGCCGAGACCCAGGACGGCCCCGAAGGGTGCCTGTCCATCCCGGAGTTGGTGATCGACTGCCGGCGGGCGCTCAGCGTCGTGGCGACCGGCTTCGACATGTGGGGGGAACCGGTTCGGATCGAGGGCTCACAACAGTTGGCCAGGGCCATCCAGCATGAGACCGATCACCTCGACGGAGTGCTGTTCATCGATCGACTCGACGCGGAGGCCCGCAAGGCGGCGATGCGCGAGATTCGCGAGTCCGAGTGGTTCGGAGTCGACAGTCCGGTGGTCAAGGTGTCGCCGCATCGCACCCGCGGTCTGGGGCTCTGAGTCAGGTGCGCCTCGTCTTTGCCGGCACCCCCGAGGTGGCCCTCCCGTCGCTGCGGGCGATCGTGGAATCCGAGCACGAGCTGGTCGGTGTCATCACCCGCCCCGACGCTCCGGCGGGCCGGGGCAGGCGCCTCACCCCGTCGCCGGTCGCCCTCGCGGCGGCCGACCTCGGGGTGCCCGTCCTCGCACCCGATCACCCGCGCGATCCGGAGTTCCAAGCGGCCCTGCGTGCGCTCGAGCCCGACTGTTGCCCGGTGGTGGCCTACGGTGCGCTGGTGCCGGACGACGCTCTCAGGATTCCACCCAAGGGGTGGGTCAACCTGCACTTCTCGTGCCTGCCCGCCTGGCGGGGGGCCGCACCCGTGCAACACGCGATCTGGGCGGGTGACGAGGTCACCGGTGCGACCACGTTCGAACTCGTGGCCGCGCTGGACGCGGGGCCGGTCTACGGCGTGATGACCGAGCGGATTCGTCCCGACGACACCGCCGGCAGTCTCCTCGCCCGGCTGGCCGACGGGGGCGCCGGGCTGTTGCTGGCGACGCTCGACGGGATCGCCGACGGGTCACTCGCGGCGCGGCCGCAACAGCCCGATGGGGTGTCGTTCGCTCCGAAGATCGAAGTCGAGGACGCCCGCGTCGACTGGTCGGCTCCAGCGGATCGGATCGATCGTCAGGTGCGCGCATGCACTCCCGCTCCCGGCGCCTGGGCCCTCTTCGAGGGGGAGCGGTTCAAGCTCGGCCCCGTCCGCCCCGCGCCGGAGCAGACGTCGATGGCGCCGGGGGAGTTGCGGTTCGAGAAGGCCGCCGTCCATGTCGGGACCGGCACCGTGCCGGTGCGGCTGGGTGAGGTGCAAGCGTTCGGCAAGAAACGGATGGCCGCGGTCGACTGGGCGCGCGGATTGCAGGTCGACGGATCCAGGGGGCTCGCGTGAGCAGCGTGGACAGACCCGCGAGCCTGGAGGACTTCGAGCGAATCTGCCTGTCGCTGCCGGAGACCGAGCTCGGCATCAGTTGGGGCGATCGACCGACCTTCAAGGTGCCGAAGGGCTCCAAGGGTCGTGGTTTCGCGCTCTATCGCGCTCCTCGGCACGACGCGGTCGATCCGGAGACGGGCGAGGAGTACGACGACCTGATCGTCGTGCGGTGTTCGGCGGCCGACAAGGCCGCTCTGGTGGCCGACGAACGGCTGCCGTTCTTCACCATCGACCACTTCAAGAACTTCAACGCGGTTCTCGTGCAGGCCTCGCGGCTGAACGAGATCTCCGTGACCGAGCTGCGCGAGATCCTCACCGAGGCCTGGTGCGTCGTCGCCCCGAAGTCTCTGATCAAAGCTCGGCTTCGCGATGGCTGATTCGGCCCGCCGAGCGGCCTACGACGTGCTGGCCGCGGTCCGTACCGCGGATGCCTATGCCAACCTGGAACTGACGCAGGTGCTCGCCAAGCATCGGTTGTCCGGTCGAGATGCCGCCTTCACCACCGAATTGGTGGCTGGGACGCTGCGGCACCGCCGGACCTACGACGAGATCGTCTCGGCGGCCGCCGGGCGGCGGTCGGCCAAGATCCAGCCGCCGGTTCTCGACGTCCTGCGGCTCGGCGCGCATCAGGTCCTCTCGATGCGGGTGCCGCCTCACGCTGCGATCAGCACGTCGGTCGATCTCGTGCGGGGCGTCGTCGGCAAGGGCCCGACCGGATTCGTCAACGCCGTGCTGCGCAAGATCGCGGGGGCCGACCTGGCCACCTGGATCGTCGATGTGGCTCCCGATCCCGCCGCGGATCCGTTGGGACACGCAGGAGTCGTGCACTCCCACCCCGACTGGGTGGTCGCCGAGTTCGCCTCGGCGTTGGCCGTTCACGGGCGAGGTGCGGAGCTGTCGGCGCTCCTCGCCGCAGACAACGACGCGCCGTCGGTGGTGGTCGTGGCGCGGCCCGGGCGCTGCGATCGAGCGGAGTTGCCCGGCGAGCCGACGACGTTGTCGCCCTACGGAGTCCGGCTGACGGGTGGCGATCCCAAGGAGATCACTGCGATCGCCGATGGTCGCGCGGGAGTCCAGGACGAGGGCTCCCAGTTGGTGGCCATCGCCGCCGCGCAGGCACCCCTCGACGGTTCCGACCGGCGGTGGCTGGATGTCTGTGCCGGTCCGGGTGGGAAGACCGCTCTGCTGGCCGGTCTCGCGACCGCCCGCGGGGCCACGGTGGTCGCCAATGAACTGCAACCTCACCGGGCCGAGTTGGTCCGGCACGCGCTCCGGGGTGCCGACGGTGTCGAGGAGGTCGTCGTCGCCGACGGCACCGACCCGCCGTGGCCGGCGGGCAGTTTCGACCGCGTGCTGGTCGATGCCCCGTGCTCGGGCCTGGGAGCGCTGCGCCGACGCCCGGAGTCCCGCTGGCGACGCACGTTGCACGACGTTGGGCAGTTGGTCCCGTTGCAGGAAAGGCTGCTCGACGCGGCCTGCACCTCGGTCCGCCCGGGCGGCCTGGTGCTCTATGCGACCTGTTCGCCGGTGCTGGCCGAGACCTCCGGGGTTGTCGAGTCGGTCCTCGCGCGCCGCGACGACGTCGTGGTGGAGGACCTCGCGGGCGTTCTGCCGCAGGTCACCGACGCCGCCGGACCGCTTCCCGGAACGATGCAGCTGTGGCCGCACCGACACGGGACCGATGCGATGTTCATGGCGCTGCTGCGTCGTCGCTGAGGTGTCGGAGGTAGGCCTCGGGGGTGGTCAGGAATCGGCGCCAGTGCTGAACGAGGTCGAGGTCCTCCCAGGCCGTCGAGCGCAGGCCCCAGTCGCCGACCTCGAGGATGGTGGCCCCAGGTAGAGCCGCCAGCACCGGCGAGTGGGTGGCGCAGAGGACTTGGCCGCCGCCGGCGGTCAGATCGCCGAGAACCGCCATCAGGGCCAAGGTCGAGGAGAACGACATCGCCGCTTCCGGTTCGTCCAGGACGTAGAGCCCTGCGGAATCGAAGCGGGTGCGCAGCACCTCCAGGAAGGACTCACCGTGGCTCAGCTCGTGGAAGTGTTCTCGGTGCCGCCCGGGGTTGGCTTCGAGGTAGGTGTAGTAGCCGTGCATCGTCTCGGCTCGCAGGAAGAAGCCCCACCGTCCGCTGCCGAGGCCGCGCCGCAGCCGAAGGGCCGATCCCAACGGAGACTCCGTCGCCCGCGTGGAGTGGGTGGCACCGACGGAGCCACCCTCGGGCGAGAGGCCGTAGGCAACGGCGACCGCCTCGGTGATCGTCGACTTGCCGGAGCCGTTCTCACCGACCAAGAAGGTGACTCCCGCTGGCAGGTCCAGACCCTCGGCGGCGAGCTGGGCGATCGCCGGGATGGTCATCGGCCACTCATCGTCGGTGAGACCGGGCGGCCGGTCGAGCTCGATGCGCACCACCGGTGGTTGGTTGAAGTCCACGAGCGGCAGCGTACGTCTGGCCGCGGACAGGTAGGGGGCTCCCGGACCCGCGCAGCCGGTTTCGCAACGAGGTTGAGGCAGACACCCGACTAGATTGATGCAGTGGCATCGCCCTTCACCGAGATCGAGGTCGACAACCGCGTCGTCAAGGTCACCAACCCGGACCGGGTCTATTTCCCGGCCTCGGGGGCGACCAAGCTCGACCTGGTCGAGTACTACCTGTCGGTGGGTGAGGGCATCGTCAACGCGCTGTGGGAGCGGCCGTGCATGCTGCACCGATTCCCGAAGGGTCTGGCCGGGGAGAAGGTGCACCAGAAGCGGCTGCCCGCGGGGGCGCCACCATGGGTCGAGACCGTCCGGCTGCACTTCCCGCGCTGGAACCGGACCGCCGACGAGCTGTGCGTCACCGAACTCGGCAGCGTGATCTGGGCGGTGCAGATGTCGACGGTGGAGTTCCACCCGTGGAACAGCCGTCGCGGCCACACGGAGCAGCCCGACGAATGGCGGATCGACCTCGACCCGGGGCCGGAGTGCGACTGGGCGACTGTGCAGCGGGTGGCGCCGGTGGTGCAAGAGGTCCTCGACGAACTCGGTGCCGTGGGCTTTCCCAAGACCTCGGGAGGGTCGGGCCTGCATGTGTATGTGCGGATCCCGCCCGACCACGGCTTCACCGACGTCCGTCGTGGTGCGTTGGCCTTCGCTCGCGAGATCGAGCGGCGGGCACCGGACGATGTCACCACCGCGTGGTGGCGC
This sequence comes from uncultured Actinomycetota bacterium, assembly GCA_963781605.1. Taxonomy (GTDB): domain Bacteria; phylum Actinomycetota; class Actinomycetes; order Propionibacteriales; family Nocardioidaceae; genus Nocardioides. Next base: position 339,626 of record CAWAGO010000004.1, on the reverse strand, counting down.
AAGGATCGCGACCCGGCGCACTTGTTCGTCGACTACAACCAGAACGCTCGCGACCACACGATCGCGTGTGCCTATTCGGTGCGCGGCGTCGATCGGGCGCGGGTGTCTGCGCCCGTCACTTGGGATGAGATCGCCGCCTGCGAGCCCGACGATTTCACGATGTTCACGATGCCCGAACGCTACGCCCGCCTCGGCGACCTGCATGCCGACATCGATGACCATGTCTTCGATCCGGCACCGCTCCTCGAGTGGGCCGCCCGCGACGAAGCGGCGGGCGAGGAGACGCCATCCGCCGACCCGGAGTGAGACCCATCGGGCGACCGCGGCGGCCCCACTAGGATCACCGACGTGGGAATCCTGATCACACCGAGCATCCTGAACGCCGATTTCGGCAACCTCTCCGCCGAGGTGGCCCGGATTCCCGACGCCGACTGGGTGCATGTCGACGTGATGGACAACCACTTCGTGCCCAACCTCACCTTCGGTCTCGGAATGGTCGAAGCGCTGGCCGCCTCCACCGAGATTCCGCTCGATGCGCATCTGATGATCGACGACTGCGACCGAAACGCTCCGGCCTACGTCGAAGCGGGCTGCTCGAGCGTGACGTTCCACGTCGAGTCCACTCGGGCGCCGATCAGGCTGGCCCGAGAGCTTCGCTCGGCGGGCGCGCGGGCCTCGATGGCGCTCCGGCCGGCGACGCCGATCGAACCCTTCGCCGATCTGCTGCCCGAACTGGACATGGTGCTGGTGATGACGGTGGAGCCAGGCTTCGGTGGCCAGAAGTTCCTCGATGTGATGCTGCCGAAGATCCGGCGGACCCGGGCCCTGATCGAGCGCCACGGCGGCCAGATCGCGCTGCAGGTCGACGGCGGTGTCTCCCTGGACACGATCGGTCGCTGCGCCGAGGCCGGCGCCGACGTCTTCGTCGCCGGCTCGGCCGTCTACTCCGCCGACGATCCCGACGCGATGGTCCGCGCCCTCCGAAAGAAAGCCCAGCAGGCCACCACCACCCCCACCTAACCCGCCCCGGGCCGCCCTCCCGCCACCCCGGGCCGCCCGTCCCGCCACCCCGGGCCGCCCGTCCCGCCACCCCGGGCCGCCCTACCCCTGCCCTTTGGTCCCCAAGGACAGGTAGTGGCCGGGAAATGGCGCCCTTTGGGACCAAAAGGCGCGAGCCCCGCGTCCAGCCGCCAGCCGCCGCCGCAGCTCCCGCTGCGTCGCCCTTTGGTCCCAAAGGGCGGGTTGTGGCCCGGAATCAGCGCCCATTGGTCCCAAAGGGCGCGGCCCGCTGGCCGCCGCCACAGGGGGGAGGGGGGTGTGGCAGACTGGGGATGACGAGTTCTCGAACTCGCGTGCTCTGGGGGCGGTGAAAGTCCGCACCGGCGGTGAAAGTCCGCGACCCGGCCGCAGCCAGCGGTCGGTTGATCAGGTGAAATTCCTGGACCGACGGTCAAAGTCCGGATGGGAAGAGTCACGCAGACGAGGCGCTGATCGGACGTCGTGTTGAGCGACGGCGACCCACGCGTCGCGTCCCGGCGATGACAGCGCCGCCCCCGAAGTCCGCGAGCGGACCAGAGGGGATTGCCGATGCCGCAGGTGACCGACGCCGAACACCGGGCGATGCGCCGCGCCCTGACCTTGGCCGCGACGCCCGGAGTCCCGCTGGGCCCCAACCCGCGGGTCGGGTGCGTCATCCTCGACAGCGACGGCCAGCCCCTCGCGGAGGGCTTCCACCGAGGCGCGGGTTCACCGCATGCCGAGGTGGATGCGCTGATCAGCGCCGGATCGTCGGCCGTCGGTGGCACGGCCGTGGTGACCCTCGAGCCGTGCAACCACACCGGCCGCACCGGTCCCTGCGCGCAGGCGCTGCTCGCCGCCGGCATCCGCCGGGTGGTGATCGCGCAACCCGACCCCAACCCGACGGCCGCGGGCGGCGCAGAAACCCTGCGCGACGCCGGCGTCGAGGTGGTCCACGGCCTGCTCACCGACGAGGCGCGGGCCCTCAACCGGGTCTGGACCTTCGCGATGGACCACGGACGCCCCTTCGTGACGTGGAAGTTCGCCAGCACCCTCGATGGGCGCAGCGCCGCTGCCGACGGCACCAGCCGTTGGGTGTCCTCCGCGGCCGCCCGACGCGACACCCACCGACTCCGCGCGCTCGCCGACACCATGCTGGTCGGGACGTCGACGATCCTGATCGACGATCCGCTCCTCACCGTCCGCGACGAGGAGGACCAGCCGCTCACCCGCCAGCCGCTGCGGGCGGTGATGGGGCTGCGCGACCTCCCGGACGACCGTCGAGTGCTCGGCTCCGCCGCCGAGACGGTCCACCTACGCACGCGTGACCCACGGCAGGCGCTTGCCGAGCTGTTCGCCCGCGACCGGCAGCACGTGTTCCTCGAGGGCGGACCCACCCTGGCTGCGGCGTTCTGGCGGGCCGGTCTGGTCGACGAGGTGGTGGCCTATCTCGCCCCGATCCTGCTCGGGGCAGGCCGGAGTGCGGTCGCCGACCTCGGCATCACGACGATGGCCGACGCGGCGCGCCTCGACGTCGTCGAAGCGACCACGGTCGGGACCGGTGCCGAACTGAACGTCCGATTGACGATGCACCCGCCCGCCGGCGGGGCGGAATGAGTGGAGGAACGAGCGTGTTCACCGGAATCATCGAGGAGCTCGGCACCGTCGAGGCCGTGGAGCGGCAATCCGACGCGATCCGCTTGACGGTCGCCGCCGACCTCACCCTCGACGACGCGAGGCCGGGCGACTCCATCGCCGTCAACGGCTGCTGCCTGACCGTCGCAGCCCGCAGCGACACCACCTGGACGGCCGACGTGATGGCCGAGACGCTCGAGAAGACCTCCACCGGTTCCCTCGCCCCGGGTGATCGCGTCAACCTCGAACGCGCGGTGACCATGGCCACGCGGCTCGGCGGTCATGTGGTGCAGGGCCACGTCGACGGGATCGGTCGCGTCCTGGCCCGCCATCCCGGTGATCACTGGGAGCTCGTCGACATCGGCCTGCCCGACGATCTCGGGAGATTCTGCGTCGACAAGGGCTCGATCACCGTCGACGGCACCAGCCTCACCATCGTCGAGGCCGGTCGCGACCGATTCAGCGTGTCGCTGATCCCCGAAACCCTCGCCCGGACCACCCTCGGCTTCCGCAGCGTCGGCGATCCGGTCAATCTCGAAGTCGATGTCCTGGCCAAGTATGTCGATCGGCTGCTCTCCTGGAAGGACGCATCATGACCGCAGTACCTCTCGACACCGTCGAGCGTGCGATCGCCGACATCGCCGCCGGAAGGGCGGTCGTGGTGGTCGACGACGAGGACCGCGAGAACGAAGGCGATCTGATCTTCGCCGCGGCCAAGGCCACCCCTGAACTGATGGCCTTCACCATCCGCTACTCCAGCGGGGTGATCTGCGCGCCGATGCCGGCCGAGATGTTGGATCGGCTGGAGATCCCGCTGATGACGCCCCACAACAAGGACAAGCTGCGCACGGCCTACACGATCTCCGTGGATGCCCGCGACGGCGTTTCAACCGGCATCTCTGCCGCCGACCGCGCCCACACGGTACGGGTCCTGGCCGACTCGGCGACCGAGCCGTGGGAGCTCACCCGGCCCGGTCACGTCTTCCCCCTGCGCTATCGCGAAGGGGGGGTGCTGGTCCGGCGCGGCCATACCGAGGCTGCGGTCGATCTGGCTCGCCTAGCGGGACTCACGCCGGCCGGGGTCCTGGTCGAGGTGGTCAACGACGACGGCACGATGAAGCGCGGCCACGAGTTGCGTGCCTTCGCCGACGAGCACTCGCTGGCGCTGATCTCGATCGAGGATCTGGTCCGCTATCGCCGGCGACACGAACGTCACGTCGAGCGGGTGGCCGTCACCCGATTGCCCACGGCGGCCGGCGATTTCACGGCGTACGGCTATCGGATCACGATCGACGGCGGCGAACATGTCGCGCTGGTCTGTGGTGATCTGGCGGGGGAGGAGCCGGTGCTGACCCGGGTCCACTCCGAGTGCCTCACCGGCGACGTCTTCGGCAGTCGTCGCTGCGACTGCGGCGCACAGCTGTCCGAGGCGCTGGACCGGATCATGGAGGAGGGCCGCGGGGTGGTGATCTATCTCCGCGGCCACGAGGGGCGCGGGATCGGCCTGGTCGAGAAGTTGCGCGCCTACGCGCTCCAGGACGCCGGCCGCGACACCGTCGACGCGAACCTCGACCTCGGCCTGCCTGCCGACGCCCGGCACTACGGCACGGCCACCCAGATCCTGCGCGATCTGGGGGTCTCGACCGTGCGGTTGCTGACCAACAACCCCGACAAGTCGGCCAGCCTCGAGGACTACGGAATCAACGTCGCCGAGCAGGTGCCCCTGCCCGTACGCCCCAACGACCACAACCTGGCCTATCTGCGCACCAAGCGGGATCGGATGGGCCACGACCTGCCCGACCTCGCCGACGGGATCACTGCGGTGGTCCGGGAGACCGTCCGGTGAGCGGCAGCGGCGCACCCCAGGCGGACGTCGCCGACGCGAGCGGCTTGCGGGTGGCGGTGCTCGCCGCCCGATGGCACGCGACGGTGATGGACGGCCTGCTCGACGGCGCGCGGCGGGCGCTGGCGGACTATCAGGTCGCCGACGTGGTCGAGGTACGCGTACCGGGGTGTTTCGAACTCCCCGTCGCCGCAGCGACCCTGACCGACCGCGGCGTCGACGCGGTGGTCGCGCTCGGCGTGGTCATTCGCGGCGGAACTCCCCATTTCGAGTACGTCTGCGGCGCTGCGACCGACGGGCTCACCCGGGTGGCGGTCGAATCGCGGGTGCCGATCGGTTTCGGGGTGCTCACCTGCGACACCGACGAGCAGGCGATCGACCGTGCCGGGTTGCCCGGCTCCCACGAGGACAAGGGCTACGAAGCCACGGCTGCGGCCATCGACACCGCCCTCGCCCTCCGCCGCTGAGCCGTCGCGCACCCGCGCTCGAGCGCCGCTCAAGATACCGGCTGGCGGGCGGTGCGAGCACGGCGATCAGGGTGACCGTAGGCTGGTCGGTCGTGAAGACGTTCGAAGATCTGTGGCGCGAACTCACGGCGAAGGCCGACCTGCGGCCGGAGGGGTCGCGCACCGTGCGCGAGCTCGACGCCGGGGTCCATGAGATCGGCAAGAAGCTCGTCGAGGAGGCGGCCGAGGCCTGGATGGCCGCGGAGCATGAGAGCCCCGAACGGGCTGCGGAGGAGATCTCCCAACTGATCTACCACGCCCAAGTTCTGATGATCGCGACCGGCCTCAGCCTCGACGACGTCTACGCCCACTTGTGAGGACTTCCATGACCACTTCCGATTCACCGCCCGGCACCCAGCCCGCCGAATCCGGCGACCGGCTGCTGCGGGTCGCGGTACCCAACAAGGGCGCGCTCGCACAGGCCGCGTCCGACATGCTGCGCGAGTCGGGCTACCGGCAGCGTCACGACTCCAAGGAGCTGTCGCTCACCGACGTCGAGAACGGCGCCGAGTTCTTCTACCTGCGGCCTCGCGACATCGCGCTGTACGTCGGAGAGGGCACCCTCGACGTCGGAATCACCGGCCGCGACCTGCTGCACGACTCGGGCGCCAAGGCCGAAGTCGGCCTGCCCCTCGGCTTCGGGCGGTCGACCTTCCGGTTCGCAGGCCCACGGGGGGCCTTCACCGATCTCGACCAACTCGCCGGGCAGCGGATCGCCACGTCGTACGTCGGTGTCGTTCGCGCGTTCTTGGAGCAGCGTGGCATCGACGCCACCGTGACCCGGCTCGACGGCGCGGTCGAGACATCGATCCAGCTGGGGGTGGCCGACGTCATCGCCGATGTGGTGGAGACCGGCAGCACCCTCAAGGCGGCCGGGTTGGAGACGTTCGGTGAGAGCATCCTCGACTCCGAAGCCGTGCTGATCACGCGCGCGGCCGGGGAGTTGCCGGGAGGCTATGGCGTCTTCAAGCGCCGCCTCGAGGGCGTTCTGGTCGCCCGGAGCTACGTGATGATGGACTACGACATCCCGTCCGAGCGCGTGTCTCGAGCCGTCTCGCTGACCCCGGGCATCGAATCGCCGACCGTCTCGCCCCTGCATCGCGAGGGGTGGGTGGCGGTTCGAGTCATGGTGCCGCGGGCGGGCGCACAGCGCCTGATGGATGAGCTCTACGACCTCGGGGCCCGGGGCATCCTGGTCACCGACATCCACGCCTGTCGGCTGTGACGGCGATGATCCCGCCGCCGTTGCCGCACACCTGGCGACCCTTCGGGGTACGGATGGCGTCGTTCGTCTTCGGCGGGGGACTGGCCGTGATCAGCGCGGTCGCCTGGTTCGGCATGCCCCCCGAGATCCGCGCGGCCTTCACGGAGTTCCAGCGGCTCACCCTGGTCGGGATGGCGCTGTGCGCGGCGGCCGCGCTGCACGCGCTCGTCCGCTGCCGAGTGACCGCCACCGAGAAGGGCCTGACCGTGATCAACGGCTACCGGCGGCGCGAACTCGAGTGGGCCGAGGTGGTGGCGGTTCGGTTGCCGCCCGGCGCCCCGTGGGCGACCTTCGATCTTTCCGATGGGTCGGCCATCTCGGCGATCGGCATCCAGGGCTCCGACGGCGACCGGGCCCAGCGGGCCATTGCCGAACTACGGGCGTTGATCTCGCGCTGAGCCCCTCAGCCGGCCCGGATGCCCCACGTCATCGTGTGTGAACTGCCGTCGCTTCCGGACGCCTCGAGAACCACCAGTCCGTCTCCGCTGACGAACGCACCGGCGGGGGCCGTCATCGGTTCCACCGCGAGCGAGCGTCGCGAGCGCCCCGGCACGCCGTCGGCCGTGAACAACTGCAGCCATCGCACCGTGTCGTCGCCCCAGAGCACGGTGCGTCCGCCGTCACCGCTGATGGTCACCTCGATGCCCCCATGATCGTCTCGGATCAAGTCCGTGAAGGCGTCATCGAAGCCCACCCCGCGCAACGGACGAGCCATCCGGAAGTCATGGCTGGTGCCATCCACGGGGATCGTGTCGATCGGTAGCAGTCGATCGTCGACGACGACCCGCCGATTCGCCGGCAGGGTGAGCTCCCAGCTGTCGATCTGGCCCTCGGTGCGCGCCTCCGCAAGCGAGGGAGCGACCGTCAGGTAGGGGTGCGCCCCGGCGGCATACGGCGCGGGAGAATCGGCAAGATTGGTGGCCGACTGGGTGACCGTCAACCCGTCCGCGGTGAGGTCGTAGGTCGTTCGGAGATCCAGCGTCCACGGGTAGCCGGTCTGTGCCATCAACCGGTAGGTCAGGCTGATCGACCGATCCGTGTGCTCCTCGAGGGTCCAGGCCGCCCAGCGCACCAACCCATGGGAGGCGTTGTGGCGCGCCACCTCGGTCAGGGCGAGTTGGTGATCGCTTCCGCCGAAGGAGTAGCGTCCGTCGGCGATTCGATTCGGCCAGGGCATCAGGAGCTGCCCGCGCCCACCGATCGGGAGTTCGCCGGCGTCGAAACCGTCGATCAGTGGCCGATCGGCGGCGGTGAGAAGCCGCAACGCGGCCCCGCTCTCGGTGACGACGCAGCGGTAGTCGCCGGCTGCGCACTCGTACTGTTCGCCGGTCGGAGTCACCACGCCTGCCAGCCTGACAGATCCGCCGCATCGTTGCGCACGCTGTCCGGGACTGGTCCGATGGCGGAGTGGCAACGGGGAGCGATCAGCGGATCATGATCGTCGCGGGCGGTTCTCGCGGCGACGTTCAGCCGATGGTGGCGCTGGGTCGCGCACTCGCTGCGACGGGAGCCGAGGTCACCCTCTGCGCCGCGCCTGACTTCGCTGACCTTGCCGCGCGCCACGATCTCGCGTTCCTGGGGCTCGGGATGCCGATGGCCACGCTGATCGAGACCGACGAGGCGAAAGCGTGGCTCGGACACAGCAGCCACAACCCGTGGGTCGAGCTGCGCAATCTGACCCGGATGATCGACTATGCCACCCGCGCTCAAGGCGATCTCGCGCTCGAACTCGCCGGCCGGGCGGATCTGTTCATCGGCGGCATCCTCACCGCCGACGTCATCGATGCCCTGTCGGGCGCTCGGGGAGGGCGGCAGGTGATCGCGATGCTGGCGCCGATGCTGCCCTCGCGGGCCGGATCGGTCTGCCTGCATCCGCCGCGGCCCCGCAGCGTCAGCGTGCTGAACCTGCTGGCCAGCCGGATCACACTGCTCCTGGCCGGTCGGACGATGCGCTCTCCCGGCGACCGCGCCCGTCGGTCCTTGGGCTTGTCGGCACACGGCGCTCGAGGAGTGGCCCGAGTGTGGCAGCGCACGCCCTCGTTGCTCGGGGCGAGCCGGCTCGTCTGCCCGCCACCGCGGGACTGGCCGCACCACACGCAGGCAACGGGCTACTGGTTCCTCGACGAGGGCGATCAGGTCGACCAACGAGTCCAAGATTTCCTCAAGGCGGGGGAGCCGCCGGTCTATGTGGGCTTCGGCAGTATGTCGACCCGCGACCCGGCGGCCACCAGTGGGCTGATCGCCAGCGCTTTCGAACGTGCCGGTTGCCGAGGCGTCGTGCACCGCGGGTCGGCCGGCCTCGACACCGATGCGTTTCCGGCCGAGGTGCTGGTGGTGGACGACGTCCCGCACGGATCGCTCTTCCCCAGGCTTGCGGGGGTGATTCACCACGGCGGGGCCGGCACCACCGCCGCAGCGTTGCGGGCAGGTACGCCGACGGGGGCGGTACCGCACATCGGCGACCAGCCCTATTGGGGCCGGCGCCTGCATGAGCTCGGCGTCGGCCCGCCGCCGGTGGCGCGGCACGCGCTCGATGCGGAGCGGTTGGGGGGCATGATCGCCGCGCTCGCCGAGAACGAGCGCTATCGCGCCGCCGCAGGTGAACTGGCGAAGGGACTGGCCGCCGAGGATGGACTTGCGACCGCGGTGACGGCGCTCAGCCGACTGGCCCCCGCGTGACCGCACCTGTCGCGCCATCGACAGTGAGGTCGGCCCGGGCGGGGGTGGACTCGGCAGCGAAGTGTCGCTGCTCGGCCTCCGCCCAGCGCTCCCATCGAGCGGCGAAGGACGCGCCGTCGCGCTGGATGCCGCGGCGCCTGCGCAGGTCGTGGGGCGCCTCCACCCACACCGTGACCGTGATCAGATCGGCGATCGTCGAGGCCGCCGCGCCGACGCCCTCGATGATCAGCACCGGGACGGCGTGGAGCACGTGCTCCTCGGCATACCGCCCGGTGAGCCAGTCCCATCGGCGGTAGGTTCCCGGTCGCCCGTCGACCAGCGGGCGAATCGTGCCGCTGAGTTGCGTTGCGACCACGGGCAATCCGTCCCACCCCTGGTAGAGGTCGTCCATGTGGAGAACGGCAGCGGCGACTCCGCGTCGAACCGTCACCTGTCGCAGCTGCTCGGCGAGGGTGGTCTTGCCGGAACCGGCGGGTCCGTCGATGCAGACCAGCCGATCTCCGTTGAGCGTGGGCGCGCGAGCCTGCAGCAGGGCGTCGATCTGCTTGGCGGCCGTGGACCGGGCGTCAGCTGATGCCACGGTCGCGCAGAATCGCCTCGATCTCCGCGAGGTCGGGGTCGATCGGCGCGGCCTCGGGCGCCTGGGTCGTGGTCTTGGTCTGGGGGAGCCGGCCGCGCTTCGCGCCGTCCACTGTTCGGGGCGTGCGGGCCGGGTCCGGAGCGAGTCGACCGGCCAGGAGCCAGGTCACCAGCGCGACCACGAACAAGATCAGGCCGATCCAGACCGTCGGGCGGAAGACGAATCCTCCCGCCCAGTCGACGGTGGCGTCGAACCATCGCATCAGCAAGGTGAGCGTGCCGGTGAACAGCAGGGCAACGGGGAGCACGGTGAGCGCGGCACCCCGGACCGCTCGACGCCGACGACCGGCGCGCCAGGCCAGGAAGGTGCCGCCGCCGGCCAGGACGGTCAACACGATCGTCAGTGACCAGAGCACGGGTGTGTAGTAGTCGGGCACCCTTCCAGAGTGCCACAACCCCCAGCGGCGACCCGGTCGATGGCAGCATGAGGTCCGTGCCCGACCTACGCCCCCAGCCGTTCGCCGATGACCGCGGTGACATCGATCCCGCCGTCCAGCGGGCGCTGACGGCCTATGCCGCAGATCCTGAGGCACTGGTCGAGGTGCTGGCCGCCTTGCAGCGGTCGCGACTACTGGTGCCGATGGTGCCGCACCCCGATCAGCCCGGTGAGATGGCCGGGATGTTCCTCCAGCGCGGGGACGGCGCTCGTGCGCTGGTCGCCTTCACCAGCCTGGAGGCGCTGCGTCGGTGGAACGACCGGGCCAGGCCGGTCCCCACGGCCACCCGCGACGCGGCCGCTGCGGCCCTTCACGACGGCGCGGCCGCCCTGCTCGTCGATGTCGCCGAGCCCACTCGCGTGGTGATCTCGGGGGAGGACCTCCATGCGCTGGCCCACGGTTGGTCCTTGGCCCGGGTCGACGGCCGTTCGGCGTGGATCCGGACGGGGATTGGTGGCTCGGGGGAATGATCCGGTAATCTTCCGACGTTGACCGATCTGTCAGGCGGCTCCACCGGGAGTCGTTGACCAGATCATGCAAGCGGAGAACGATCCATCGACCACGTCGGTGGAACCGAACTCCCACCCGCATCGCACCGCCGTGGCTGGGCTCGCGCCTTCCACACAGGTCGTCGGGTTCGGTCCGGGCGAGACCGCCGTGAAGGTGGCCTCGCGTATCGGCTTCCGCTTGCAGCCAGCGGAAGCCGTTTTGTCATTTGGAGGACACATCAGCACAGAGTTGCGCATCAACGACCGGATCCGGGTTCCCGAGGTCCGCTTGGTCGGGCCCAACGGTGAAACCGTGGGCATCGTGCCGACCAACGAGGCACTGAAGCTTGCCCAAGAGGCCGATCTCGACCTGGTCGAGGTGGCCCCCATGGCACGCCCGCCCGTGTGCAAGCTCATGGACTACGGGAAGTTCAAGTACGAGAACGCCCAGAAGGCCCGTGAGGCTCGCCGCAACCAGACCAATGTCGTGATCAAGGAGATGAAGCTCCGCCCCAAGATCGACCAGCACGACTACGAGACCAAGAAGGGTCACGTCGTGCGGTTCCTCAAGGCGGGCGACAAGGTCAAGATCACGATCATGTTCCGCGGTCGCGAGCAGCACCGTCCGGAACTCGGCTTTCGGCTGTTGCAGCGGCTGGCCGAAGACGTCGACGAGCTGGGGTTCGTCGAGTCCTCGCCCAAGCAGGACGGCCGCAACATGATCATGGTGCTCGGCCCGCACAAGAAGAAGGCCGACGCGAAGGTCGAGATGCAGGCGGCCAAGGAGTCTCGGGCGGCCCAGCGAGCTGCCGTCGAGGCCGAGGAGCAAGCCGAGCGCGACGCGGCTCACGCCGCCGGCCCGGTGGCTCAGAAGAAGGAGCGCGGGCGTTCGGAGAATCTCGACCCCGAGATCGAAGCCTGATCCAGAAGACCACGTAGGGAAAGAGAGAAGCCATGCCGAAGAACAAGACCCACTCCGGTGCCAGTAAGCGGTTCCGGGTGACTGGCTCGGGCAAGATCCGGCGCCAGAAGGCCGGCCTTCGCCACAACTTGGAGAAGAAGGCGTCCAAGGTGACCCGCCGGTTGTCCGGCACCACCGAGGTTGCCAAGGCCGACGTGCCGCGCGCCAAGAAGCTGCTCGGTCTCTGACCGCTGTCCGACCACCCGAAGAGTTTTGAGCAAGGAGAACTGAGATGGCACGCGTCAAGCGGGCTGTGAACGCCCACAAGAAGCGCCGGACCACGTTGGAGCGCGCCAGCGGATACCGTGGCCAGCGCTCGCGGCTCTACCGCAAGGCCAAGGAGCAGGTCACTCACTCGCTGGTCTACAACTACAACGACCGCCGAAAGAACAAGGGCAACTTCCGTCGCCTGTGGATCCAGCGGATCAATGCCGCGGCCCGTAGCCACGGACTCACCTACAACCGCTTCATCCAGGGTCTCGGCCTGGCCGGCGTCGAGGTCGACCGCAAGATCCTCGCGGAGCTCGCTGTCAACGACGCCCCCGCCTTCGCGGCACTCGTCGAGACCGCGAAGTCGGCCCTCCCGGAGGACGTCAACGCGCCGAAGGCTTCCTGATCGTCACGGCCCCGCCCTTGACCGCAGGCAATTCCGCGGTCAAGGAAGCCCGTCGGCTCAGCCGCCGCTCGCACCGTGTCGAGCGGCGGCTGTTCCTTGCCGAGGGCTGGAAGGCGCTCGCGGAGGCCGGTGACGCGGTGGTGGAGGTGTTCGCCACGCCGGCAGCGGCGGCCGAGCACGCCGCGCTGCTGGAGCGGCACAAGGTCCGATTGGTCGACGAGCGAGCCGCGGCGTCGCTCTCCGACGCGGTCACGCCGCAAGGTCTGGTCGCCGTGTGTCGCAGTGTCGACCGCCCGTTGCCCGACCTGCTCACCCAGCAGCCTCGCCTGGTGGTGGTCTGTGCCGACATCCGCGACCCCGGCAATGCCGGGACAGTGATTCGGACGGCCGATGCGGCCGGCGCCGATCTTGTCGTCTTCGCCGGCGAGTCCGTCGATCCGCACAACCCGAAGACGGTCCGCGCCTCGGTCGGTTCGCTGTGGCACGTCCGACTCGCGGTCGAGCCGTCGGTCGATCGGGCGGTCTCGCTGCTGCGTGAGGCCGGCCTGTCGGTGCTGGCAACGGAGGCGTCCGGCGAGGTGGACCTGCTCAGATCGAGCGGTGAGTTGGCCGGGCGGCATGCCTGGGTGTTCGGCAATGAGGCCTGGGGTTTGCGCCCCGACGTGGCGGCCGCGGCCGATCACCGGGTGCGGATTCCGATCTTCGGCCGAGCCGAGAGTCTCAATCTCTCCACAGCCGTCGCCGTGTGCCTCTACGCTTCCGCGCAGGCCCACCACCAGCACGACCGCGTGGACGGCACGAAGGAGGCACCGTGACCGAGTCGTCGGATGGCATGATCCTCAACGCCCTTCCCGATGGAGCGGTGATCGCCGACGGCCAGGGCGTGATCACGCATGTGAACCGCGTCGCCGCCGCGATGCTGGGCGCCGACCCCGACGACGTGCTCGGCGGTCTGCTCAGCGACGCGTTCAACCTGCGTGATTCCGCCGGGCGCCGGTGGTGTGAGGTCAATCGTCCTTTCGACGGCCTGGCGACCCAGGTGGGCGTCCCGGAGCAGGTCTGGTTGTTGCCCGACGGCGGCGAGGTGCTGGTGGCTGCCCGGCTCCATCGACCGGTCCCGTTGGCGCCCATCTCGCGGCTGGCGATCACCATGCGTTCGGGTCGCGGCCGGGCGCGTCTGGATCGGGAGCGTTCCGATCTGGTGGCCACGGTGGCGCACGAGTTGCGATCGCCGCTCACCGGCGTCAAGGGGTTCGTGCAGGCCCTGCTCAACCGATGGGACCGACTGACGGACGAGCAGAAACGGCTGATGCTCACCACCGTCAGCGTCGACGCCGACCGGCTGTCGCGCCTGATCGCCGAACTTCTCGACGTCGCCCGCATCGACACCGGCCGGCTGGTGCTGAGTCCGCGTCCCACTGACGTCGAGGTGATCGTCGGGCGCGTGGTCGAATCGGTGCGTCACACCACGGCGCGACTGATCGTCACCGAACTCGGCGACGACTTGCCCGCCATCTGGTTCGACCCCGACAAGTTCACCCAGGTGCTGACCAATCTCGTCGAGAACGCCGTGCGCCACGGCGCCGGCATCGTCAGCGTGCGCGCGGAGCGCGTCACGGTGGATGACGGCGTCGGCCGGCCCGGCTGGGTCCGCGTGATCGTCGACGACGAAGGCGAGGGCATTGCCGCCGACCTGCGGCGTCGGGTCTTCACCAAGTTTTGGACGCACGGCTCCAGGGGTGGGTCGGGCCTCGGGATGTACATCGTCCATGGCCTGGTGCGCGCCCACGGTGGGTCGGTCAGCGTCGGTGATGCTCCGACCGGGGGAGCTCGCATCATGCTGGTGCTGCCCAGCGGGAGCGGGCTCGACGACCCCGTCTGAACTCCCCTGACGCGACCTCCACACAACCTTCACACGTCATCCCCCTCGCCTGCAGACAGTGGGACCTACGCTCAACTCGTGACTGGTTCGATGAACGTGTTGGTGGTCGAGGACGATCACGTGATCTCCCGGGCGATCGCTGATCGGCTGGTGGCCGAGGGCTATCTGGTGCACCTGGCCTACGACGGCCCGGGGGCGGTGTCGGCGGTGGAGGAACACCGTCCCGATCTGGTGGTCCTCGATCTGATGCTGCCGGGGTTCGACGGTTTCGAGGTATGCCGTCGGGTACAGCGCGACCACCTGATGCCCGTGTTGATGCTCACGGCCCGCGATGACGAGGCCGACATCCTGGCCGGTCTGGCCGTCGGGGCCGACGACTACCTCACCAAGCCTTTCCGCATGAGGGAGCTGGTCGCCCGCGTGGCGGCGCTCCTGCGCAGAGTTGAGCGAGCCCGCGAGGCCGCGCAGCGACCGACGCCGCGGATGGTGGTCGGGGAGGTCGACATCGACCTGGCTGCCAGGCGGGTGCTGGTCGGCGACGGTGAGGTGCGGCTGACGCCCACGGAGTTCGACCTGCTGTCGTGTCTGGCCGCGGCCCCGGGAGAGGTGCGGACTCGGGAGAGATTGATGGCGGAGGTGTGGAACTGGCCGGCGGCGTCGGGCACTCGTACGCTCGACAGTCACATCAAGGCGCTGCGGGCGAAGATCGGATCATCCCGGGTGCGCACGGTGCATGGCGTCGGCTACGCGCTGGAGGCGGACGGATGAGCGACTCCACGCCCGCGCCCGCGCTGCTGGCGACCTCGTTGAAGCTCAAGCTCGGCGTCACCGTCACGCTCAGTGTGTTGGTGGCGACCCTGGTCGGAACGCTGGGCAGCCAGGCGGGGGTTCCGCCGTGGCTCAGTGTGCCGGTCACCGTCGGGCTCGCACTCATGGTCACCCAGCTGCTCGCCGCCGGACTCACCGCGCCGCTGCGGCAGATGACCGAGGCGGCACGCGCCATGGCGCGTGGCGAGTACGACGGCCGGGTGCAGGTCACCACCGCGGACGAGGTGGGTGAGCTGGGACGGGCCTTCAACTCGATGGCCGAGGAGTTGGCGACGGTCGACCGAGATCGCCGCGAACTCATCGCCAACGTCGCCCACGAAGTGCGCACTCCGCTCACCGCCTTGGGCGCTGTGCTGGAGAACCTGGCTGACGGAGTGGTCCCAGCGGACGCCGACCACTTGGCCGAGGCGCGCGATCAGGCGGAACGGCTCGCACGTCTGGTCGACAGTCTCTTGGATCTGTCCCGACTCGAGGCTGGAGCGACGTCCGCCCAATGGGAGCCGGTGCGTGTGGTCGACCTGCTCACCCGATCGGCCCGGACGGTCGAAACCCTCGGACGAGGGGTGCCGATCGAGGTGTCGGTGACGCCGTCCGATCTCGTGGTGTCCGGCGACTCCGCCCGCTTGGCTCAGCTAGTGAGCAATCTGCTCGACAACGCCACCCGGCACAGCCCTGCGGGCGAAGTGGTCTCGGTGCGGGCCGGTCGCCGTGGGGCGGACCCAACGGCCGGCGCCTGGTGGCTGGAGGTCGCTGATCGGGGCCCCGGCGTCCCTCTGGAGGACCGGGAGCCGGCCTTCGCACGGTTCCGCACCATGAGCGGCGACCACGGGGGCACCGGTCTCGGACTGGCCATCGTCCGGTGGGTCGCGACCCTGCACGGCGGCACGGTCGCCTTCGTCGATCCGGCGTCCGGCGACTCCGGAGCGCGCGTGCGAGCCGAGTTCCCCGCCCCAGCACCGACCTCTCACCCCCCAGCACCGACCTCTCACCCCCCAGCACCGACCTCTCACCCCCCAGACGACCTCTCACCCCAAATCTCACGGTGAGACGTCACCTCCGGCGGGTCACAGGTCACCTCCTGCGGGTCACGCGTCACCTTCTGCGGTGGGGGCGGCGGGTGAGTGGTGGCCGGACCGGATTCCGGGTCGGCCTCGGGTTCTGCTGGCAGCCGCGTTGACGGGGCTGCTGGCCGGCATCGTGCTGCCCCTGGAGCGACTCGGCCTCGGGACCTTGCTCGTGCTCGCTGCCGCCGGAGCGGTGGTGGCCGTCGTAGCTCGGCACCGACGGGACCGCTTCGTGATCGTGAGTGGACCGCTGTGCCTCCTGCTGCTCCTGCCCACCGTCTTGCTGGACGCCGCGTGGATCTCGGTCCTGTGCGTGCTTGCCGCCGTCGCGCTCTGCCTGATCGCGGTGACCCGGGCCCATGGGGTGCCGCAGTTCGTGGTGGCCGGGCTCTCCTGGCCGGCCTCGGCCATCAGGGGGCTGCCCTGGCTCGGCCGGAGCATCGGGGCGATTCGTGGCGGAGGGGTGTCGATCCCGGTGGTGCGAACCGCGATCATCTCGGTGCTGGCGATCTCGGTGTTCGGGCTGCTGTTCGCCTCGGCCGACGCTCTCGTGGCCGACTGGATCGGGGCCATCGTGCCGTCGATCTCGTGGAGCGCAACGACGGTGGCGAGGATCTTCATCGGGGTGGCCGTCGCCGGGCTACTGCTGGCCGCGTCCTACCTCGCCCTAAACCCCCCGGTCGCGGTCGCCACAGACCTCCCACCCGCGTCGCCACTGAAGCGCTTCGAATGGCTGGTGCCGGTAGCGGCGATCGACGCGCTGTTCGCGCTGTTCCTGGTCGCCCAGGCGACTGCGTTCTTCGGTGGCGAGGCCTACCTGCGGCGGACGACGGGGCTCACCTACGCCGACTACGTCCACCAAGGGTTCGGCCAGCTCACCCTGATCACGGTCCTCACGTTGATCGTGGTCGCGCTCGCTGCGAGAAGGGTGGGGTCGGCGGCAGGGGACGTGCTGTGGGCGAGGGTGGCGCTCGGGGGGTTGTGCCTGATGACCTTGGCTGTCGTCGGCTCGGCGCTGTACCGGATGTTCCTCTACGAGCAGGCCTACGGTTTCACCAGGCTCCGGCTGCTGGTCAGCGTTTTCGAGGGGTGGCTCGGAGTCGTCGTGCTCGCGGTCATGGTCGCCGGCGTGATCCGGACGGCGCGCTGGGTTCCCCGCTTCGCGGTCGTGGCGGGAGCCGTCGGTCTGCTCCTGCTCGCCCTGAGCAATCCGGACGCGTGGATCGCCCGCCACAACCTCGATCGCTACGCCGAGAGCGGCAAGGTGGATTGGTTCTATCTCGCCCACCTGTCCCAGGACGCGGTACCGGTTCTCGCCCGCCAGGACGAGCAGACGAGGGCCTGCCTCGTGGCCGAGGGAGCCTTCGTCACCGAGCCCGACCGATGGAACGAATGGAACCTCGGTCGCCACCGCGCACGCCGTGCCCTCAACGCGTGGGAGACCTCGACAGCGAACCAGTTCGCGCCGGGCGGCGATGCCTTCCTAGACTTGGCGCAAACCACCACTTGTCAGTCCAGATAGGGAGCCGGCGCCGGCCCCCGGTGAGGGATGCATGTCCGGACCGAACACCGACTACGACCCTGTCGAAGTCACCCCCTTGCGCGCCGACCAGGTCGAGCAGATGCGCGAGGCGGCCGTGGCCGCGATCGAGGCGGCCGGTGACCTCACCACGCTCAAGCAGGTCCGGCTCGAGCATGCGGGCGATCGCTCACCGTTGGCGCTGGCCAACCGTGAGATCGGCGCGCTGCCTCCTGCGGCCCGCAAGGAAGCCGGGCAGCGTCTCGGGCAGGCGCGAGGCGCCGTCGCTCAGGCGCTCGCCGTTCGTCAGGCGGCCCTCGAGGTCGAAGCCGAAGAGCGCATGCTGGTAGAAGAGACCGTCGATGTCACGGTCCCCGTCGACCGCCGTCGGCGTGGCGCGCGTCACCCTCTGACCACGGGTGCCGAGTTGATCGCGGACATCTTCGTGGCGATGGGTTGGGAGGTCGCCGAGGGGCCGATCGTCGAAGCCGAATGGCTCAACTTCGACGCCCTGAATCTCGGCCCGGACCACCCGGCCCGCACCCTCCAGGACACCTTCTGGGTCGAGCCGGCCGAGCACCACATCGTCTTGCGCACCCAGACCTCTCCCGTTCAGGCGCGGACGATGCTCACCCGCACTCCGCCGATCTACGTGGTCTGCCCCGGGCGGGTGTTCCGCACCGACGAATACGACGCCACCCACAGCCCGATGTTCCACCAGGTCGAAGGCCTGGTCATCGACGAGGGCATCACGATGGCCCACCTCAAGGGCACGCTCGACCACTTCGCGGAGCGGATGTTCGGCGAGGGGATCGCGACCCGTTTCCGGCCGTCCTACTTCCCGTTCACGGAGCCCTCGGCCGAGGTCGACCTGCGCTGTTTCGTGTGCCGGGGGACAGCCGGACTGGTCGAGACCTGCCGAACCTGCAAGGGCGAAGGCTGGATCGAGTGGGGTGGCTGCGGCGTCGTCAACCCGCGAGTCCTCGTCGCCTGCGGGGTCGACCCCGAGCGCTATACCGGCTTCGCCTTCGGGATGGGCATCGACCGGAGCCTGATGTTCCGCACCGGTGCCGCCGACCTGCGCGACTTCTTCGAGGGCGATGTGCGCTTCTCGTCCTCGTTCGGAACGGAGATCTGAGCCGTGAAGGCACCTCTGTCGTGGATCCGCGACTACGTCGACCTGCCCGCCGATCTGGATATCGCCGACTTCACCCATGCGATGACGGCTCTCGGGCTCAAGCTCGAGGCGCTGGAGCGGCCCGGCGCCGACATGCGCGGGCCACTGGTGATCGGCCGCGTGCTGACCATGGAGGCCGAGCCGCAGAAGAACGGCAAGACCATCAATTGGTGCACCGTCGATGTGGGTCAGGCGAACGGGACCGGTGAGCCGCAGGGCATCGTGTGTGGAGCGCACAACTTCGCTCCAGGCGATCTCGTCGTGGTCATCCTCCCCGGCGGGGTGCTTCCCGGTGACTTCGAGATCACCGCGCGCAAGACCTACGGCCACGTCTCCTCGGGCATGATCTGCTCCGATGCAGAGCTTGGTCTCGGCGAGGACCACGACGGCATCATCGTGTTGC
This sequence comes from uncultured Actinomycetota bacterium, assembly GCA_963781605.1. GTDB lineage: Bacteria > Actinomycetota > Actinomycetes > Propionibacteriales > Nocardioidaceae > Nocardioides. The sequence continues at coordinate 320,668 of CAWAGO010000004.1, read as the reverse complement.
CGCCGGATGCCGGCGTCCCCGGTGATGACGCCTTCGAGCTGCTGCACCTCCGCGACGAGGTCATCGAGTTCGAGATCAACCCCGACCGCGCCTACGCGTTGTCGATGCGCGGCGTGGCCCGCGAGGCGGCGCTGGAGTATGCCGTGCACGGCGCCGGTGCGGTCTATCGCGACCCGGCTCTGCGAGACACTCCGGACCCCGATGGTGCGGGCTACCCGGTGATCGTCGACGACCCCGAGGGATGCCCGGTGTTCGTCGCTCGTTCGGTGTCGGGCGTCGACCCGACCGCCCCGACGCCGCGGTGGATGGCCCGCCGACTTCAACTGTCCGGGATGCGGCCGATCTCGCTCACCGTCGATATCACCAATTACGTGATGCTCGAACTCGGGCATCCGATCCACGCCTACGACGCCGACAAACTCGACGGCGCGATCCGGGTCCGCCGAGCACGGCAGGGCGAGCGGCTGACCACCCTCGACGGCGTCGACCGCCAGTTGTCCACCGAGGACCTTGTGGTGTGCGACGACAGCGGCCCGATCGGGCTCGGTGGGGTGATGGGTGGGGAATCCACCGAGATCTCTGACACCACCGACCGGGTGGTGGTCGAGGTGGCGTCGTGGAACTCCACCTCGATGTTCCGCACCGGTCGTCGTCACAAGCTCACCTCCGAGGCCGGCAAGCGCAACGAGCGAGGCGTCGACCCCACGATCCCCGAGGCTGCGGCCGACCGCGTGGTCGAGCTTCTGGTGCGCCACTGCGGCGCCACCGCCGATCCGGGAGTGACCAAGGTCGGTCAGGCACCGCCGCGGCGGACGATCTCCATGGCTGCCGGACTCCCGAGCCGGATCACCGGCATGGAGATCTCGGCGCCGACGGTGGTGACGGATCTGCGGGCCGTCGGCTGCGACGTGGAGACCCACGGTGACACGATCACCGCCGTCGTGCCCCCCTGGCGACCGGACCTCAACGACCCCTTCGACCTCGTCGAAGAGGTGGCGCGGATCGTCGGCTATGTCAACGTCCCGTCCGTGTTGCCGACGGCTCCGTCCGGACGCGGACTGACCAAGCCGCAACGGTTACGGCGCCGGGTCGGGCGGACCTTGGCCGGTGCCGGCTTCGTCGAGGTGGTGAGTTTCCCGTTCGTGGGCACCGAGGACCTCGACGCTCTCGGCCTGGACGCCGCCGACGAGCGACGCACCACGCTTCGGCTCGCCAACCCGTTGTCCGCCGAGCAGCCGCTGATGACCACCACTCTGCTCCCGGGACTGCTCAAGGCGCTCAACCGCAACATCGGACGCGGCGCCGCCGACGTGGCGTTGTTCGAGACCGCAACGGTCACTTTGCCGCGCGGTGGCGAGGGCGCGCCGATCCTGGCCGTCGATCGACGACCCTCGGATGCGGAGTTCGACGAGCTCACCAAAGCCCTGCCCGCTCAGCCCCAGCACCTGGGGCTGGTCGCGGCCGGCGGTGCGGACCCGAACGGCTGGTGGGGCGAGGGCCGCCCGGTCGACTGGTCCGACGCCGTTTCCGCGGTGCTCGAGGTGGTCGAAGCACTGAGTCTCCGGGCCGAGGTCCGGGCCACCAGCCTGGCGCCCTGGCACCCGGGTCGCTGCGCGGAGTTCGTCGTCGACGGCGCCATCGTCGGCCGGGCCGGCGAGCTCCATCCCCGAGTCTGCGCGGCGTATGCCGTCCCCGCGCGCACTGTCGCGGCAGAGGTCGACCTCGATCGATTGATGGAGCTGGCTCCCGAGGAGATCCGGGCGCCGTCGTTCTCGGCCTATCCCGTCGCGAAGGAGGACGTGGCACTCGTCGTCGACGCGGACGTGCCCGCGGCCGAGGTCGAACATGCCCTGCGCCAGGGCGCCGGCGAGTTGCTGGAGTCGCTGCGGCTCTTCGACATCTACACCGGCTCACAGGTGGGCGCCGGCCAGAAGTCCCTGGCGTTCGCGCTGCGCTTCCGAGCCCCCGACCGGACGCTCAGGGAGGGCGAGGCGTCGGCCGCCCGCGACGCGGCGGTCGCCGCGGCCGTCGAACGTTGCGGTGCTGTCCAACGGTGACGTGACAACGGTTTCGCGGCGTGCTCGGCCGCAGGCTCAGGTGAGCGGCTCGTGGGTGGCGCTGCGAAAGCGGTCGATCATCAGGAGGTCGCCCGCCACGTGGATTGCGGCGCCGTCGCCGCGCCGCCACAGTCGCGCCAGGAGAGGCAACGCCTCGCCGGTGATCACGGCGTCGGGTTCGACGCCGGGGTCGGGCACCAGATCGATGGCGTCTTCCTCATGGTCGATCCCGTCGGGGTCGGTGCCGCAGAAATGGCCGAGTTGCACCCACAGCACCTCGTCGGTGTCGGTGATCTCGACCTTGATGTAGTGGGGGAGCAGCCCGAGCTCGCCCCATGCGGGAGCGTCGCCGCCATACATCACGCCGAGGACCTCGGCGACGCCGTCGGCCGCCAACGCAGCGTCGGTGGGGCCGATCGGCTTGCCGGCAGTGAGGTCGGCGTCGAAGCGGTGGACCAGCGCCTCCAGAGCCTGTCGACGGTAGGTGAAACCCACGGTGTGGTCGGTTGACCACGACCACGCCTCGTCGGCCGGATCGGCGGCGGCGAGGGCGTCGGCCAAAGCGGCCGACTGTCGATCGAACGCCTCGAGTTGGGCGTCGAAGGAGTCCGCACGCTCCGGCTCCGAGTACCGCTCATCGGTCGGTTCGTCCGGGCGATGAGTGATCACCCAGCTCCAGAAGTGATGAACCTCGGTGAGATGAAAAGCGAGATCGTCGGCCGTCCAGTCCGGGCAGGTGGGCACCCGGGTGAGAGGGTCCAGTCCGGTCAGCACGTCGCGGATCCGAGATGACTCGGAGCGAAGGTGGGCGAGGTAGGTGTCGGCGTCGAGTCGCGGCATACGCGGCACGCTACCGACGCTCGTGCGGACGCACCACCGGCATTCGCGCAGACGCCGCGGTGCAGTGCATGAAGTTACGAAAGTCTGTATAGTCATGCGCATGACGGGTGTGACGGTGGCAGTCGCCGGAGCGAGCGGGTACGCCGGTGGCGAGGTGCTGCGCCTTCTGCTGCGGCACCCGCAGGTCACCATCGGCGCCCTGACCGGAGCGAGCAACGCCGGAGCCCGGCTCGGCGATCTTCAGCCCCATCTGCTGCCCCTGGCCGACCGGGTGATCGCGCCGACGTCGGCGGCCACTCTCGGCGGCCACGACGTCGTCGTGCTCGGCCTGCCGCACGGCGAATCCGGCCCGCTCGCCGCCCAGTTGGGCGACGACACGGTGGTCATCGACTGCGGCGCGGACTTCCGACTCGAGGACCCCGACCTCTGGCAGCAGTTCTACGGCAGCGACCATGCCGGCACCTGGCCGTACGGACTCCCCGAACTCCCCGGTCAACGCGCTGCCCTGACGGGTGCGCGCAGAGTCGCTGTCCCGGGGTGCTACCCGACCATCTCGACACTGGCCCTGGTGCCCGCACTGACCGCGGGGTTGATCGAGCCCGAGGTCGTGATCGTCGCGGCGAGCGGCACCTCCGGTGCCGGTAAGGCGGCCAAGCCGCATCTGCTCGGCAGCGAAGTGATGGGCAACATCTCGGCCTACGGCGTCGGCGGCGTGCACCGACACACCCCCGAAGTCGTGCAGAACCTCTCCCGCCTGGCCGCTCGGCCGGTGTCGGTCAGCTTCACGCCGCTGCTCGTGCCGAGCCCTCGCGGGATCCTGGCCACCTGCTCGGCACGGGTGCAACCGGGGGTGACCACCGAGCGGGCGTACGCCGCCTATGCCGAGGCCTATGCCGACGAGCCGTTCGTGCATCTGTTGCCGCCGGGGCAGTGGCCGCAGACCCAGTCGGTTACCGGCTCCAATGCCGTGCACCTCCAGGTGGTGGTGGACGAGGCGGTCGGCCGCCTGATCGCCATTGGCGCGATCGACAACCTCGCCAAAGGCACGGCCGGCGCCGCCGTCCAGTGCCTCAACCTCGCCCTCGGTCTCCCGGAGACCATGGGGCTGGACACCATCGGAGTCGCCCCATGACCACGTCGCCCTCGCCCACCTTCACGCTGCGGCGCTTTCCGGAGACACTGGCGGTGGTGCGGCTCGGGCCCGGTTCGGAGATCCCCTCGTGGGCGGAGTCGTCGTCGATCTTCTCGGTGACCGCCACCGCCGCGGAGACGTCGGTCGTGTGCGCCGCGCGCGATGTTCCGCGCAAGGCGCGCCACCAACGGCCGTTCACCGCCTTCGAGGTCCAGGGGCCTCTCGACTTCTCTCTCGTCGGAGTCCTGGCCGCGATCCTCGGGCCGCTCGCCGAGGCGAGCATCCCGGTCTTCGTGCTCTCGACCTTCGACACCGACTGGATCCTGATCCCCGGCGAGCGCGCGGACGACGCCGCGCAGGTCTGGACGACCGACGGTCACACGGTTGAGGCAGCGGTGCCGGCCGCTCCGGCTCCACGAACGTCCCGCCCAGGCGAGTCCCGGGCGCCACGTGAGAGAAGCGGGAAGAACCGAGGAGGAAAGAAGTGAGCATCACCGCGCCGGCGGGCTTCACCGCCGCCGGTGTCGCTGCCGGGTTGAAGAGTTCGGGGGCCCCAGACCTGGCGCTGGTGGTGAACACCGGTCCGCGCTATGACTCGGCGTCGGTCTTCACCAGCAACCGCTGCAAAGCCAACCCGGTGCTGTGGAGCCAGGAGGTGGTCAAGGACGGCACCGTGCGGGCCGTCGTCCTCAACTCGGGAGGGGCCAACTGCTACACCGGCCCCGACGGCTTCCAGACCACCCACGCCGTGGCCGAACGGGTCGCCGAACGCGTCGGCATCGGTGCGATCGACGTGCTGGTCTGCTCGACCGGCCTGATCGGTCTCGCCAACGATCGAGCCACGCTGCTGGCCGGTGTGGACAACGCCTACGCCGCCTTGAACGCCGACGGAGGGCCGGACGCCGCGCGCGCGATCATGACCACCGACAGCGTGGCCAAGCAGGTGGTGGTCGAGGGTGCGGGCTGGTCGATCGGGGGGATGGCCAAGGGCGCGGGCATGCTCGCCCCGCAACTCGCGACCATGTTGGTCGTCCTGACCACCGACGCGGTGGTGCCGGCTGCCGACCTCGACCGAGCCTTGCGGAGCGCCACCAGGGTCAGCTTCGATCGGCTCGATTCCGATGGCTGCATGAGCACCAACGACACCGTCACCGTGCTGGCCAGCGGCGCGTCCGCGATCACGCCGCCGCCGGCGGACTTCACCGACGCCTTGGTCCAGGCCTGCACACAGCTGGCCATGCAGTTGCTCGCGGACGCCGAGGGTGCCGACCACGAGATCGCGATCACCGTGCTCAACGCCGCGACCGAGGACGACGCAGTCGAGGTCGCGCGCAGCGTGGCCCGCTCCAATCTGTTCAAGGCGGCCGTCTTCGGCAAGGACCCCAATTGGGGGCGGGTGCTGGCGTCGATCGGCACCACCGCGGCCGCCTTCGATCCGGCGGATCTCGACGTCGCCATGAACGGTGTGTGGGTGTGCCGAGCCTCCACGCCCGCGGCCGATCCCGCCCTGGTCGACCTCGCGCCGCGCGAGGTCACCGTCACCATCGATCTGAAGGCCGGCACCGAGCGAGCGACCGTGTGGACCAACGACCTCACCCACGCCTATGTCCACGAGAACAGCGCCTACAGCAGCTGAGGACCCGATGAAGACACCAGACCCGGCCAAGGCCACCACGCTCGCCGAAGCACTCCCGTGGTTGAAGCGCTACCACGGCAAGATCATCGTCGTGAAGTACGGCGGCAACGCCATGACCGACGACATCCTGAAGCGGGCCTTCGCCGAGGACGTGGCCTTCCTGAGGTTCGCCGGCTTCAAGCCGGTCGTCGTCCACGGCGGTGGCCCTCAGATCTCGCGAATGCTGGACCGCCTGGGGATCAAGTCGGAGTTCAGAGGCGGCCTGCGGGTGACCACCCCCGAGGCGATGGACGTCGTCCGGATGGTGCTGGTCGGCCAGGTCCAGCGCGAGCTGGTCGGGCTGATCAACCAGCACGGTCCACTCGCGGTCGGCCTCTCGGGAGAAGACGCCGGACTCTTCACCGCCACCCCGACCAACACCGTCGTCGACGGCGAGGAGGTCGACCTGGGGCTGGTCGGTGAAGTTTCTCGCGTGCGGCCCGAGGCAGTGCGCGACCTGATCGAAGCGGGTCGGATCCCTGTCGTTTCCAGTGTGGCGCCCGACGCCCTCGGCTTGGTCCACAACGTCAACGCCGACACCGCTGCGGCCGCGCTCGCGGTCGCCTTGAATGCCGAGAAGCTCCTGGTCCTGACCGACGTCGAGGGGCTCTACCGGGACTGGCCGGATAGTGACGATCTGATCAAAGAGATCAGTCCGGAGGCCCTCGCCGAGATGGTGCCCGGCCTGGCGAGCGGCATGGTGCCGAAGATGCAGGCCTGCCTCGCGGCGCTGCGCGGGGGCGTCCCTCGAGCCACGGTGGTCGACGGCCGCGAGGCACATGCTGTGCTGCTGGAGATCTTCACCGACGAGGGGGTCGGCACCCAGGTATTGCCCGGCGTCGCCACCAAAATCCGGTCAACCAGGGCATAGCGACACCAAGGGGGCGCCATGACCTACGCCGAGCGGTACGCCGCTTCCTTGATGAACACCTTCGGCCCACCCCAACTCACCCTGGTCCGCGGCAGCGGCACCCGCGTGTGGGATGAGGAGGGCAACGAGTATCTCGATCTGCTCGGCGGGATCGCGGTCAATTCGTTGGGCCACGCCCACCCGGCGCTGGTGGCAGCGGTGACCGCGCAACTGTCGGAGCTGGGCCACATCTCCAACTTCTTCTCCTCGCCGCCTCAGATCCAGCTCGCCGAGCGTCTGCTCTCGCTGCTGGGGCAGGACGGCCGGGTCTTCTTCACCAACTCCGGTACCGAGGCCAGCGAAGCGGCCTTCAAGCTCGCCCGCCGCACCGGCCGAGTCGGCATGGTCGCCACCGAGGGCGCGTTCCACGGCCGCACGATGGGAGCACTGGCGTTGACCGCGAAGCAGGCCTATCGAACCCCGTTCGAGCCGTTGCCCGGCGAGGTGACGTTCGTCCCCTTCGGAGATTCCGCCGCGCTCGAGGCAGCCGTCGGCCCGGGAACGGCGGCCATCGTGCTCGAACCGATTCAGGGCGAGGCGGGGGTGGTCGAGCCGCCGGCCGACTACCTCGCCGCGGCCCGGCGGATCGCGACCGACGCAGGGGCGCTGTTGTGGCTCGATGAAGTGCAGACGGGCATCGGGCGCACCGGGGCCTGGTTCGCCCACCAACGGGAGGCCGTCGAGCCGGTGCGACCCGATGTCGTGACGCTGGCCAAGGGGCTGGGCGGGGGGATGCCGATCGGCGCCTGCGTGGCCTTCGGTGCGGCCTCGACGTTGTTGCAGCCGGGCAATCACGGCACCACCTTCGGCGGCAACCCGCCGGCCTGCGCCGCGGCGCTGGCGGTCCTCGACACCATTGTCGCCGACGATCTGATCGCCAACGCGGTGCGTCGCGGCGACCAGTTGCGCAGGGGCCTCGAGGCCACCTCCGGAGTCGTGGAAGTGACCGGGTCAGGCCTTCTGCTGGGGATCCAACTCGAGTCCGAGATCGGTCCCGAGATCGTCGCGGCGGCTCGTCAGCACGGTGTCATCCTCAACAGCACGGGTCCGTCGCGTCTGCGCCTGGCCCCGGCGCTCACCCTGAGCCAGGAGGACGTCGACTACTTCCTCGCCCGCTGGCCGGGCATTCTCTCGCTCGCCCTTGCCACCTCGAAGGAGTCCCGATGACGCGCCACTTCCTCGCCGACGACGACCTGTCACCGGCTGAGCAGACGGAGGTGCTCGTGCTGGCCGAGGAGTTCAAGCAGGCGCCCTACGACTTCAAGCCGTTGCAGGGGCCGATGACGGTCGCGTGCATCTATGACAAGCACACGTTGCGCACGCAGGCCTCCTTCGCTGCTGCGATTGCCGAGCTGGGCGGCTACCCGATGCAGGTCGACGGCCAGTTGGCCGACATCGGGCACCGCGAGTCCGTTGCCGACGTGGCGCGCGTGCTGGGCCGGCAGGCATCGCTGATCGTCTGGCGGACCTACGCGCACGCGGCTCTCGAAGAGATGGCGGCGTATGCCGGCGTGCCGGTCGTCAACGCGCTCACCGACGACTTCCACCCCTGCCAACTGCTCGCCGACCTGCTGACGGTGCGCGAGCACAAGGGCGAGCTGACCGGTCTGCGCGTCGCCTTCGTCGGCGACGGCGCGTGCAACATGGGCAACTCGTGGCTGGTCGCGGGAGCGACCGCCGGCATGCACGTCGTGATCGCGGCGCCCGACGGCTTTCATCCCGCGACGCCTTATGCCGACCGGGCCCGTGCGATCGCGGCACAGACGGGCGGGTCGGTCTCCTTGGTCATCGACCCGGCGGAGGCCGTTGCCGACGCCGACGTGGTCGTGACCGACACCTGGGTGTCGATGGGCAAGGAGAGCGAGGCAGAACACCGCGCTCAGGCGTTCGCGCCCTACCAAGTCACCGACGAGCTCCTTGCCGGTGCCCACCCGGACGCCATCGTCATGCACTGTCTACCCGCCTATCGCGGCAAGGAGATCGCGGCTTCCGTGATCGATGGACCCCGCAGCGTGGTGTGGGACGAGGCGGAGAATCGTCGGCATGCGCAGAAGGCGATCCTGGCCTGGCTGTCAGAGCGAGCCGATCGATGACCGCTTCCGACGGCGCGGCCTCGATTCCGCTGACCAAGCGGGCCCGGTTACAGCAGATCGTGGAGCTGGTCAGCCGGCATGAAGTGCGATCCCAGACCGAGCTCGCCGAGCTGCTCGCCGATCACGGCGTCCATGTCACCCAGGCCACTTTGTCCCGCGATCTTGTCGAGCTCGACGCGGTGAAGGTGCGCTCCGCCTCGGGTGCCCTGGTCTATGCCGTCCCGGCCGAAGGGGGTGATCGGACCCCTCTCGCCCCTACGGAATCGGCGGCCGCCTCAGCTCGGTTGGCCAGGCTGTGCGCGGAGCTGTTGGTGAGTGCCGACGCGAGCGGCAACCTCGTCGTCTTGCGGACGCCGCCGGGCGCCGCCCAGTTCCTCGCCTCGGCTATCGATCATGCCGAGTGGCAGGCGATCCTGGGCACGATCGCCGGCGACGACACGGTGATGGTCATCGCCCGGGCCGCTGACGGCGCCGAAGCGGTCGCGCAGCGGTTCCTGCAGTTGACGGCCGGCGCCGGCAACGGCCGTGCGGGCGGCCATGACTGAGCCGACCCGCCCAGGCACACTGGGGACGGTCACCGGGGCCGACGACGAGAGTGGAGCAATGACGGGCACCAGCACTGGGAAGCTTTGGGGCGGTCGATTCTCCGGGGGTCCGAGCCCCGAACTGGAGGCGTTGTCGCGCTCGACCCACTTCGATTGGCGGTTGGCTCCCTATGACCTCGCCGGGTCGCGGGCTCACGCGCGGGCGCTGCACTCTGCGGGGCTGCTCACCGATGCGGCGCACGCCGAGTTGCTGCGCGGACTCATGGCGCTCGAGGAGCGGTACGCCGCGGGCTCGCTACAGCCGGACCCGGGCGACGAGGATGTTCACGGCGCGCTCGAGCGGCTGCTCCTCGCCGAGGTCGGCCCCGATGTCGGCGGGCGCCTGCGCGCCGGTCGGTCCCGCAACGATCAGGTCGCCACCTTGTTCAAGGCGTTTCTGCGCGATCAGGCGCGGAGCATCGTCGCGGCGATACTCGATCTGACGGAGGCCCTCGAAGCTCAAGCGGAGGCGCATCTGGGGGCGATCATGCCCGGGCGCACCCACCTGCAGCACGCCCAGCCGGTGTTGCTGTCCCATCACCTGCTGGCTCACGCGTGGCCGTTGTTGCGCGACGTCGACCGATTCGCCGACTGGGATCGACGAGTGGCCGGCGACTCGCCCTATGGCTCGGGTGCATTGGCGGGCTCGAGCCTTGGTCTCGATCCGCGGCAGGTGGCCCTCGACCTCGGTTTCACCGACTCGACGGCCAACTCCATCGATGGAACGGCAGCGCGGGACTTCGTGGCTGAGTTCGCGTTCGTCGCTGCGATGACGGCCGTGGATCTGAGCCGACTCAGCGAGGAAGTCATCCTGTGGTCGACCCACGAGTTCGGCTTCGTGCGGCTGCACGACTCCTGGTCGACCGGCTCCAGCATCATGCCGCAGAAGAAGAACCCCGACATCGCGGAGCTTGCGCGCGGCAAGGCCGGCCGGCTGATCGGCGATCTCACCGGTCTTCTCGCCACCCTCAAGGCGCTGCCCCTCGCCTATAACCGTGATCTGCAGGAAGACAAGGAACCGGTCTTCGACTCGGTGGACACCTTGTCGGTGCTGCTCCCTGCCATGACCGGGCTGGTGGCCACCCTGACCTTCGACACCGAGCGAATGGCCACGCTCGCCCCGATGGGGTTCTCGCTGGCGACCGACATCGCCGAGTGGCTGGTGCGCTCCGGGGTTCCGTTCCGGGTGGCGCACGAGGTCGCGGGGGCCTGCGTCCGCGAATGCGAAGCGCGAGGCATCGAACTGCACGAGCTCGATGACGCCGACTTGGCGCGCATCTCACCGGAGTTGACCCCCTCGGTGCGCGAGGTCTTGACCGCTGAGGGATCCGTGGCTTCGCGACGCGGCCGCGGGGGGACCGCACGCGAGCGGGTCAC
>CAWAGO010000004.1:0-305000 GCA_963781605.1 uncultured Actinomycetota bacterium | reverse complement strand
CTGACTCCTGCCCGGTGCTGGAAGGTTAAGAGGACCGGTTAAACACGTAAGTGTTGAAGCTGAGAATTTAAGCCCCAGTAAACGGCGGTGGTAACTATAACCATCCTAAGGTAGCGAAATTCCTTGTCGGGTAAGTTCCGACCTGCACGAATGGAGTAACGACTTGGGCGCTGTCTCAACCATGGACTCGGCGAAATTGCAGTACGAGTAAAGATGCTCGTTACGCGCGGCAGGACGGAAAGACCCCGGGACCTTTACTATAGTTTGGTATTGGTGTTTGGTTCGGCTTGTGTAGGATAGGTGGGAGACTGTGAAGCATTCACGCCAGTGAGTGTGGAGTCAACGTTGAAATACCACTCTGGTCGTACTAGATGTCTAACCTAGGTCCATGATCTGGATCAGGGACAGTGCCTGATGGGTAGTTTAACTGGGGCGGTTGCCTCCTAAAGAGTAACGGAGGCGCTCAAAGGTTCCCTCAGCCTGGTTGGCAATCAGGTGTTGAGTGTAAGTGCACAAGGGAGCTTGACTGTGAGACAGACATGTCGAGCAGGGACGAAAGTCGGAACTAGTGATCCGGCCACGGCATGTGGAAGCGTGGTCGCTCAACGGATAAAAGGTACCCCGGGGATAACAGGCTGATCTTCCCCAAGAGTCCATATCGACGGGATGGTTTGGCACCTCGATGTCGGCTCGTCGCATCCTGGGGCTGGAGTAGGTCCCAAGGGTTGGGCTGTTCGCCCATTAAAGCGGCACGCGAGCTGGGTTTAGAACGTCGTGAGACAGTTCGGTCCCTATCCGCCGCGCGCGTTGGAAACTTGAGAAAGGCTGTCCCTAGTACGAGAGGACCGGGATGGACGAACCTCTGGTGTGCCAGTTGTCCCGCCAGGGGCACGGCTGGTTGGCTACGTTCGGGAGTGATAACCGCTGAATGCATCTAAGCGGGAAGCACGTTTCAAGATGAGGTTTCCCACCAACATGATTGGGTAAGGCCCCCCACAGACTATGGGGTTGATAGGCCGGAGGTGTACAGCAGCAATGCCCAGCCGACCGGTACTAATAGGCCGAGGGCTTGTCACCCACCCTCAACCAAACCCACAAAACAAGGGTCAACCACGGTTGAAAAACCCACCAAGTACGACTCGCGTCCACACCACAAAAAAGCCACCCCCCACCCACCAACCGTGGGCGAACGGGGGGGTCATAGAGTTACGGCGGCCATAGCGAGAGGGAAACACCCGGTCCCATCCCGAACCCGGAAGTTAAGCCTCCCAGCGCCGATGGTACTGCACCCGAGAGGATGTGGGAGAGTAGGACGCCGCCGGACATTACTTCGATCGAGGGGTCGCCCCCAGGGGCGGCCCCTCGATTCATTTCGGCTGATTGCGCCTCCGCCTCATTGGTGTCGATGGCGACTCACAGGTGGCCGGGTGGCGGCGCTTCTCCACAGGCGCTTCCGTCGCTGATCGCGGGTGTTCCCGGCAGCGGCAGGCTGGGGGGTGGAGGTGAGGCCCGTGAGAATGGCCGACGAGGAAACCCCAGCGAGCGGTGCCGCAGGAAGAGAACTGCCGATCAACGAAGTCACGTTGCAGGGCCGCCTCGCAGTCGACCCCGAGGCGCGGGTGCTGCCGAGCGGCGATTGCGTGTGGACGTTCCGGGTGGTCGTACGCCGGCCACCGGAGGCCGCGAAGTCCGCGGCCACTGGTCGTCGTCGCGTGAGTGTCGACGCCTTGGAGTGTGCGGCCTGGACGCCGCGCGTGCAGCGCAGCGTGGCGACGTGGAGCGCGGGCGATGTGGTGGTCGTGTCCGGCGCCCTTCGGCGTCGATTCTTCCGGGCCGGCACCGGGCCGGCTTCGCGGGTTGAGATCGAGGTGATGCGAGCCCGACGCGTCAGGCGTCGCGGATCCGCCGCATGATCACGCCCATGTGCGGCTTAGGCTGAAACGAAGTCGCCTTCTCGGGAAGCAGGCGGTCACGCGCGACGATGTGGTTGACGAGATCGAAGTCGGGAGCCGGCATCAGCAGCGCGGTCCCGGGCCTTTGCCGAACATCGGCCAGGGTGTCCTCGACGGCATGATGGAACCGAATCCGGGGCGGCGACTTCGTCAGGGCCGGGAACCATCGCTCGTGCACGTGCTGAACGATCGCCTCATGGGGATCGAGTTGAATCCGCAGCGCGAGCCACCCGGTGCCATCGGTGGCGACGACGGTGGCGGGCGCCAGGGCGGCGAGAGCCTCTTGATGGCCGCAATCGACCACGGTGGTGGCGGGATCTGCCGCTGCTACGTCGCGCAATTCACTCAACGCAAGGCCGCGGAGCACACGATGGATGGCGCCCAGAAACAGAGGGGTGTCGTTCTGGTCGACCAGCATCGCCAAGCCTCGGTCCCAGCCGGTCCCTGGGAATTCATCGTGGAGCGCGAGATAGGCCGCATAGCGGTGGTGACCGTCGGCGATGACGGCGTGGCCGTGCGCCAGAGCGCCCGTGATCTGTTCGATCAAGCCCGGGTCGGTGACCGGCCACAAACGCTGCCGCTGGCCACCGCCGTCGGTGTAGTCCCACGCCGGTGTCGAAGCGACCGCGCGGTCGACGCACCTCCGCAGCTCCGGCGTCCCGCGATGAACCAGCAAGATGGGAGCGGGATTGACCGCCAGGGCGCGCATATGGGCGGCCAGCCTGGTCACCTTCGATTCGATGACACCTTCATGGGGGAGGACGGCGCGATCGGCGAGGCTGTGGGCCCGACGACTGACGTCCAATGCGCCCACCAGGCCGCGCACCGTGAGTCCACCAGCAGTGTATTCGTGAAGGTAGAGGGCTTCGTCGGCATCTTCAGTCACGTGCCCGGTCGCCAGCGCCCGCTCGATGCGTCGCGCGACATCGCGATAGGGTCGCGCGTGCCCGCGGGGCGAACCGAGGCGGCGACCGGCCGTGGGCGTCAGCAACAAGCCGCGGAACGGGTGAAGCGCCAGGGGACGGGCGACATAGGGTGGCGCCGCCGCCTGGATGCTCACTCGGTGATCGTAGGGGGTCGCCACCAACCCAGACCAACCAGACATGGGGGAGACGATGGCAGGCGGGACGGGCGGCCACGGGGGTTTGCAGCCGAGTAGCGAAGCGCTGGTGCACGAGCACGACGTGGTGATGCTGGATCTCGACGGAGTCGTCTACGTGAGTGGGCACCCCGTGCCGGGCGCTCCGGAGGGCATCGCAGCGGCTCGTGACGCCGGAGCGCGGATCGCGTTCATCACGAACAACGCCTCACGACCCCCCGAGAAGGTGGCGGCGAAACTGACCGCCATGGGGGTGCCGGCCGATCCGGGCGACGTGGTGACCTCGGCTCAGGCAGCAGCGCACCTGCTGCGTGAGCGCTTCGGCGACGGCGCACGCGTGCTGATGCTCGGGGCAGCTGGCCTTCGCGCGGCGCTCGAAGCGGAAGAACTGATCGTGGTCGAACCCACCGATGAGAGCCTCGACGACCCCGACGGAACCGACTTCCCCCGTGCCTTGGTGACCGGCTACGGACCCGACGTGCTGTGGCGGCACGTCATGCGGTCGGCGGTTCTGGTCAGTGCGGGCCTGCCATGGGTCGCCAGCAACACCGATCTGTCGATCCCCACCTCTTATGGTGTGGCGCCTGGTCACGGAGTGCTCTGCCGCATGCTCGAGCAGTTCACCGGGGTAACGCCCACGGTGGCGGGAAAGCCCGATCGACACCTCTTCGAGGAGACGATCCGCAGGGTGGGGGGCGAGCGCCCGTTGATGGTGGGTGATCGACTGGACACCGATATCGAGGGAGCCAATCGCGCAGGCATGCCGTCGCTGCTGGTCCTCACCGGGGTGACCGGCCTGCCCGAGTTGGTGACCGCCGCCCCTGAGCTGCGGCCGACCTACCTCGCTTTGGGGCTGGAGGGCCTCACCGAAGCGCACCCGGCGCCGGTGGCGCAGGGTCCGACACACCGGATCGGTGCAGCAAGCGCCGAGGTGGTCGGTGACCGACTCCAGGTGACCTGGCCCGAAACCGACCCGCCCGACCCGGCAGATTGGTGGCGGGTCGCTGTGAGTGCAGCGTGGCACCACCTCGACAGCGTCGGCACCGCCGCCGACATCGACGATCTGCAGCCACCGGGGCACCAAGGGTCCGACGACGCGGGGTAGCCTCGGCTCATGAGCGAGACGCAGGGTGAGGAGCGCACCGGGCTGGCGGCGGTCGATGAGGTGCTGGATGCGCTCGACACGGTCGAGGACCAAGCGCCGGCCGATCAGGTGGCTGTCTTCGAGCGGGCGCACGAGACCCTTCGTCGCACCCTGGACGACGCTCCCTCCGACTGACCGCGGCTCCCTGTCATGCCTCCCCGTGGAGCGCCGCGACGACTCAGGCTGGACGCGGAGCTGGTCAGACGCGGACTGGCGCGTTCCCGCGATCACGCTGTGGAGCTGATCGCAGACGGCCGGGTCACGGTGGGCGGCGTCGCGGCGCGCAAGCCGGCCACCGGCGTCACGACCGATGCTGCGATCGTCGTGCGCGCGGATACTGATCGACCTGACTATGTCTCGCGCGGTGGCCACAAACTTGCCGGCGCCCTCGATGTCTTCGCAAGCGCTGGGTTGAGCGTCGAGGGCCGGCGCTGCCTCGATGCCGGTGCGTCCACGGGTGGGTTCACCGACGTCCTGCTGCGGCGCGGCGCGCGCGAAGTGATCGCGGTCGATGTCGGCTACGGCCAGCTCGCCTGGTCGTTGCGAAGCGACCCCCGGGTGACCGTCCACGACCGCACCAACATCCGCGAACTCGACCCCACGGTCATCGGCGATCCCGTCGACCTCGTGGTCGGCGACCTCTCGTTCATCTCCCTCACCAAGGTGCTCGAACCGTTGATCGCCGTCGTCGATCCCGGTGGTGACCTGGCCCTGATGGTCAAGCCGCAGTTCGAGGTGGGCAAAGACCGAGTCGGCAAGGGCGGGGTCGTGCGCGAGGCCGGGCTGCGCACCGAGGCGGTGCTGACGGTCGTCGCCGCCGCAGAGCAGCGTGGGTGGGGCGTGGTGGCGGTGACCACGAGTCCGCTGCCCGGACCCGCTGGCAATGTCGAGTTCTTCTGCTGGTTACGCCGCGGCCCCACAAGGTCACGACGGAGGCGATAGCCGCCGAGGTGGAGCGCGCGACGGCTCTGGGGGGCCCTGGTGAGAAGGTGGAGCCGTGACAACCGAGCGACGCCGCGTCTTGCTGCTCACCCACACCGGGCGGGCGGCTGCCCGCGCTACCTCAGCCGAGGTGGTGCGCGGCCTGACCGAGCACGGAATCGTCGTCCGTCTGCTGGCGGAGGAGTGCGACCATATCGATCTCGACGGCGTGCCCGCGAGGCTGCTCGAGGTGCATCCGGGCGAGGGGGACGCCGGCAAGGACTGCGAGCTGGCGTTGGTCATCGGCGGCGACGGAACGATCCTGCGCGCCGCCGAGATCACTCACCACAACAGCATCCCCCTGCTCGGTGTCAACCTCGGACATGTCGGATTCCTGGCGGAGGCCGAGCAAGAGGATGTCGCGTCGGTGATCGATGCGGTGGCCGCCCGCCGGTATACCTCCGAAGACCGGCTCACGCTCGACGTCACCGCCTATCACGGCGACCAGGTCCTGACCCGGACGTTCGCCCTGAACGAGGCCAGCGTCGAGAAAGCGGCCCGTGAGCGAATGCTCGAAGTGATCGTCGAAATCGACGGCCGGCCGTTGTCTCGTTGGGGCTGCGACGGTGTGGTGTGTGCGACGCCGACTGGGTCGACGGCCTACAACTTCTCGGCGGGTGGCCCGGTCGTGTGGCCCGAGGTCGAGGCCTTGTTGATGGTTCCGATCAGCGCCCACGCTCTGTTCGCACGACCGATGGTCGTATCGCCCGACTCGGTTCTCGCCGTCGAACTCCTGACGGGCGCCTACGGCGCCGGGGTCTTGTGGTGCGACGGGCGCCGCACCGTTGACCTGCCGCCGGGCGCACGAATCGAGGTCCGCCGCGGCGTCCACCCGGTGCGTCTGGTTCGGCTCCACGAGGCGCCGTTCACGGATCGGCTGGTCGCGAAGTTCGCTCTCCCGGTCCAAGGCTGGCGCGGCAACGCCAAATCGGTAGCGGTGCAGGGCCCCGATGCTTGAAGAGATCCGGATCAGCTCTCTGGGCGTGATCGAGTCCTCAACGCTGCACCTCGGGCCGGGCCTGACGGTGATCACCGGCGAAACCGGCGCGGGCAAGACCATGGTCGTGACGGCGCTCGGCCTCCTTCTCGGGGGCCGCGCCGATTCCGGTCGAGTCCGGACGGGAGCACGCCTTGCACGAGTCGAGGGCATCGTCGCGACGGCGGAGTTGCCCGAGTTCGCCTCTGCTGTCGAGGACTCCGGCGGCGAGGTCGAGGACGACCGGGTCGTGCTCGCGCGCACAATCGCCGCCGAAGGCCGATCTCGCGCTTTCGTCGGCGGCGCCTCGGTGCCGGTGTCCTCGCTGTCGGCCATCGCCGAGCCGCTGGTGGCGGTGCACGGACAATCCGATCAGCACCGGCTGCTCCGGGTGACCGCCCAGCGCCAGGCGCTGGATCGCTTCGGCGGGCCGGCTCTGCAGACGATCGCCGCCGACTACGCCGATACGCATACCCAACTGCTCGAGGTAGAGCGTGAACTCGCCACCCTGGTCAGTTCTGCTCGCGAACGAGTCCGCGAAGCCGACGCACTCCGTTACGGGCTCTCGGAGATCTCCGACGTAGATCCGCAGATCGGTGAGGACACCGCCCTTGCTGCCGAGGAGAGCCGCCTGGGTTTCGCCGACACGCTGCGGGTGGCCGCGGAGCAAGCCCGCGAAGCGCTCTCGAGCGACCACGGTGGACCCGATGCGTTGGCGACCGTTGCTTCCGCCCGGGGGCAGCTCGACGGTGTCCGTGACCACGATCCGCAAGCGGCCGAGCTCGCTGATCGACTCGCCGAGCTCAACTACCTGCTCACCGATCTGGCCGGCGACGTCGCTTCCTATGCGTCGGCTCTCGACACCGACCCGGCTCGGCTGGCGCAGGTCAGCGAACGGAGATCGGCCCTCCTCGCGCTGACCCGAAAGTACGGAGACACCCTCGAGGACGTCCTCGGCTGGGCCAAGGAGGGCGCGGCCCGGTTGGCCATCCTCGACGACACCGACGACACCATCGAAGAGCTCACCCAGCGTCGCGACGACCTGCGCCGGAGCCTGGGCGAATTGGCTGCCTCCCTCTCGACCGCGCGCCGTGACGCGGCGGGCCGACTCGCTGTGGCGGTCACGGGCGAGCTGACCGCCCTGGCGATGCCGCACGCCCGCCTCACCATCGAGGTCCGGCACACCGCCGCCGAGGCGGAGTCCGGACTGCTGGTCGAGGGCCGGTGGGTCAGATTCTCCGCCCACGGCATCGACGACGTCGAGTTCGGCCTTGCGGCCAACCAGGGGACGGGAAGCCAGCCCTTGGCCAAGGGTGCGTCCGGTGGCGAACTGTCGCGGGTGATGCTGGCCCTCGAAGTGGTGCTGGCAGCGACCAACCCCGTGCCCACCTTCGTCTTCGACGAGGTCGATGCCGGAGTGGGCGGCAAGGCCGCGATCGAGGTGGGGCGACGGCTGGCCCGGCTGGCGGGAGACGCCCAAGTCATCGTCGTCACCCATCTCCCGCAGGTCGCGGCGTTCGCCCACCACCACGTCGTCGTGACCAAAGCAAGTGACGGTTCGATCACCACGTCGGGGCTCACCCTGGTTGCCGACAACGACCGCGAGCGCGAACTGGCGCGGATGCTCGCCGGGCTCGAGGAGTCGGACACGGCTCTGGCTCACGCCCAGGAGTTGCTGGCCATCGCCCGACAGGACTGACCCGGCTCGCGACGCGCCCGGCGACGCGCCTGCGCTGTGACGGGTGTGACTGCTGAGACGATTGGGCCGCTATGAAATTGCGCACTCGATCTCGCTCCGACCTGACCCTGCCGGGACTCTTCGCGCCGGCCCGCTCCGACCGCCGCACCCGTGCTCTGATCGCGCGGTTGCGACCCGGCGACATCGCCGTTCTGGACCACCTCGATCTCGACCGCGCCAGTGCCCAGGCACTGATCGACGCGCAGGTGAGTGCGGTGGTGAACGCCTCACCGATGATCTCCGGGCGCTACCCGAATCTCGGCCCTGCCGTGTTGACTGCCGCCGACGTGGTGGTCGTCGACCAGGCGGGACCCGACCTGCTCGCCCGGGTCAAGGACGGCGCGCGCCTCAGACTGCACGACGGAGAGCTCTTCGATCACCACGGAGACCTGATCGCGAGCGGGCGTCAGCTCGACAGCGCGACGGTGCAGGAACTGATGGCCGATGCCAAGGAGCAGATGGCGGTCCAGCTCGGTAGCTTCACGCACAACTCCACCGAGTTCCTGCGCCGAGAGAGCGGAGTGCTCCTCAACGGCGTGGGCGTACCCGTCGTCAACACCGATCTGGTCGGGAGACCGGCTGTGGTGACCGTCCCCAGCCACGACCATGTGGCGGAACTCGCAGGCATCCGCCGTTTCGTGCGCGAACGCAAGCCGGTGCTGATCGGCGTGGAGGCCGGCGCGGATGCGCTGGTCAAAGCAGGGCACACACCCGACATCATCATCGTCGCCATGCGCCACGGCGATCATGATCTCCCGTCGGTGGCGGCCCTCCGGTCGGCCCGCGACATCGTGGCCCTGACCGATCCGGGCAGCGCGCGGTCTGCCACCGAGTCCCTCGAGCGGCTAGGCGTGCGCTGCCAGCGGTTCGAGACCACGCTCACCCCCGAGGACGCCGCCCTGGTGATCGCGGACGCGGGAGAGACCTCACTGATCGTCGGCGTCGGGATGCACGCCACGCTCGAGGACTTCCTCGACCGCCAGCGAGCCGGTCTGGCCAGCACCTATCTCACCCGCCTCAAGGTCGGCCCGAGACTGGTCGACGCAGCGGCGGTGCCCACGCTCTATTCCGGCCGGGTCCGCCCCCGGCATGTCGCGATGGTGATGATCCTCGGATTGCTCGCCCTCGTTGCGGCCATTGCGACCACCCCGGTCGGGCAGGAGTGGCTCGACTCCCTGCTCACTTGGGTGCGCTCCGAACTCACTCGTCTCGTCTGAGGAGCACACCCATGGGACTCTTTCGTCGTCATCTGACCGCCGTGGCCGGTGTGATGCTCACCTTGGCCGTCGGCATCGCTCTGGGCGCGGGGCCGCTGTCGCTGACCGGCGCGGGCGCGGTCCGCGATTCAGCACCCGCGGCAGAGCCGTCCGGGGCCGATGCGGACATCTCGTTGGCTCAGGGTCACGCCGCGGTGGCCGACGAGCTCGCGGGTGCCGGCGCCAGTGCGCTGTATGCCGGGAGACTCGCCAGCCGACGGGTCGTCGTCATCGGCTTCCCCGGAGCGGATCCGACCCTGGTCGAGGCCCTGGTCAACCAGGTGACGGTTGCCGGCGGCGAAGCCATTGGCCCCGTGCGGATCACGGGGACCTTGCTGGCCGACGGGCAGAAGAATCTGGTGGACACCTTGGGTTCCCAGATCGCCGAGCAGTACGCCGCCAAGGCGCTGACCCCCGGCGCGGAGGGCTACCTCCGGCTGGGCGAGTTGCTGGGCCTCGCGGTGGCCAGCGACAAGCCGGAAGGGCGCCCCCTGGGCAATCGTCAGCGGGCGATCGCCGACAGCTTGACGGGCGGAGGCATGCTCCGCGACACCAGCGAACTCGCCTCGCGCGCCCCGTTGGTGTTGGCCGTCCTCCCGGCCACCCCCGAGCAGGGGGCGGACCCGGCGCGGGACGAGGTGTCGATCATCGCAGGCCAGCTTCTCCTCGGTCTCTCACGACATTCGGTCGGGACGGTGGCCGTGGGAGATCTGCGCTCGGGCAGCGAGGGTGTCATCTCGGCGCTGCGCGCAGAACCCTCGCTGACGCCGATCACCACCGTCGATGGCGTCGAGACGGTGAGTGGGCGGGTGATCGCGACTCTCTCGCTGATCGCCGCACTGACGACACAGGGAGGTTCCTTCGGGGCGTCGGGAGGAGATCCGCTCCCTCTGGGATAGCATGGAACCCCGTGAAGCCCTCGTCTCCCACGAAGCATCTGTTCGTCACCGGAGGAGTCGCCTCCTCACTGGGCAAGGGGCTCACCGCCTCCAGCTTGGGTAGCTTGCTCAAGGCGCGCGGGTTGCGGGTGACGATGCAGAAGCTGGACCCCTATCTCAACGTCGATCCCGGCACCATGAACCCGTTCCAGCACGGCGAGGTGTTCATCACCGACGACGGGGCCGAGACCGATCTCGACATCGGTCACTACGAACGTTTTCTCGACACCGACCTCTCCGGCAGCGCCAACGTCACCACGGGTCAGGTGTATTCGACGGTGATCGCCAAGGAGCGGCGCGGCGACTATCTGGGCGACACCGTGCAGGTGA
Source organism: uncultured Actinomycetota bacterium (assembly GCA_963781605.1). Classification (GTDB taxonomy): domain Bacteria; phylum Actinomycetota; class Actinomycetes; order Propionibacteriales; family Nocardioidaceae; genus Nocardioides. Next base: position 294,586 of record CAWAGO010000004.1, on the reverse strand, counting down.
TTCCGCACATCACGAACGAGATCAAGGATCGGATTCTCGCGATGGGCGAGAGCGGTTCGGGTCGCGATGGCTCCCACATCGACATCGTCATCACCGAGATCGGTGGCACGGTGGGCGACATCGAGTCGTTGCCGTTCCTCGAGGCCGCCCGGCAGGTCCGCCATGACATCGGTCGGGACAACGTCTTCTTCCTGCATGTCTCGCTGGTGCCGTATCTCGGTCCGTCGGGGGAGTTGAAGACGAAGCCGACCCAGCACTCAGTGGCGGCGCTGCGCTCGATCGGTATCCAGCCCGACGCGATCGTCTGCCGCTCCGATCGCCACATTCCCGAGGGGATCAAGCGCAAGATCTCGCTGATGTGCGATGTCGACCAGGAAGCCGTGGTGACGGCCGCGGATGCCCCGTCGATCTACGACATCCCCAAGGTGTTGCACAAGGAGGGGCTGGACGCGTACGTCGTCCGACGTTTGGCGCTCAACTTCCGAGATGTCGACTGGACCGTGTGGGACGACCTGCTGCGGCGCGTCCACCACCCCGCCGAAGAGGTGACCGTCGCGCTGGTCGGCAAGTACGTCGACCTTCCCGATGCCTACCTGTCGGTGGCGGAAGCGTTGCGCGCAGGCGGTTTCGCCCACGAGGCGAAGGTTCACCTGCGATGGGTCGCCTCCGACGAATGCGAGACCCCGGCCGGTGCTGCCCGGCAACTCCACGACGTCGACGCGGTCTGCGTTCCCGGTGGGTTCGGGGTCAGAGGGATCGAAGGCAAACTCGGCGCGCTGGCCTACACCCGCACCCATGGCATTCCCACGCTCGGGTTGTGCCTGGGCCTGCAATGCATGGTCATCGAGTATGCGCGCAACGTCGCCGGACTCGAGAAGGCGGGCTCGACGGAGTTCGACCCCGACTCACCGGAGCCGGTCGTGGCCACGATGGAAGAGCAGAGGCACTTCGTGGAGGGCGAGGGAGATCTCGGTGGAACGATGCGCCTCGGTCTCTATCCGGCACACCTCAGCGAGGGATCGGTGGTGCGCGAGACGTATGCGGGTGCCGCCGTGGTCAACGAGCGTCATCGGCACCGGTACGAGGTCAACAACGCCTACCTCGACCAGTTGTCCGATGCCGGGCTGGCCTTCTCCGGGCGCAACGACGAGCTCGGGCTGGTCGAGTTCGTCGAGTTGCCGCGCGACGTCCACGCCTACTACGTCGGAACCCAGGCGCATCCGGAACTCCGCAGCCGCCCGACCCGACCGCACCCGCTCTTCGCCGGCCTGATCGGGGCGGCGATCGAGCGGCAGAAGGCCGAGCGCTTCCCGATCGATGAGTCGACGTTGCGACGCAAGGACGACGACGACCCTGCGTTGTGACCACGGGCACCGACTGCGCCTGGGCTACTTCTCCCTGGTCGGACCCGGCAGTGATCCCAGCCCCAGCAACCGGTCCAACAGCCGGAAGCGATAGGCGGCGGTCAGCGTCACGAACCACAGGCCCACCGCCGGGAGCACCGCATAGAAGATCTGAGGGGCCGGGCCGGTCAGCCCGAAGTAGCGGTACAGCGGCGGAACGAACAGCACGGCGGCGAACGCCACCACCAGCCCGGCGACGAGCAGAGCGGGTCGCCGGTCAGTGGTGGAGCGGGTCCAGCTGGCGAAGAGGCGATTCGGCGGCGCCAGGAACAGGATGAGCAGGAACGACGTCAGGGAGACGAAGGTCGCGAGGCCCGTCTGGGCGCCGATCGTCGAGGACGCAGTCGCGAAGTCGGCGTCGGTATAGGTCAGCCCCGTCGAGTTCTCGAACTCGACGATCACCTGGGCGGGAGTGCGTCCCGAGGCGAATCCATCGGCGACCGTTCGATAGAGGAGCGCGTAGACGGCGGTGCCGAAGCCGGCGGTGATCACCGCGGCGGGGATCACGAAGCGGGCCAGGTTGCTCAGTAGGTGCACGTCGGCCGGCTCGGGTTTGGCCCAGAACGTGAGGAACAGAGTGGGGACGCCGACAGTGAGCAGAGTCAACCCGACCTGGGTGGGGGAGTAGGGAAAGCCCAACCCGAGCATCGTCACAGCGACGATCACGAGACCCTGGATCGCCACCCTGGTGACGTAGACGTACATCGACACAGCGATGCCGTTGATGATGCGGCGCCCTTCGCTCCGGGCGGGCAACAGTGCGCCGAACGAGTCGTCGATGAGCACGATGTCGGCGACACCGCGGGTGACAGCGCTGCCGCTGCGCATGGACACCCCGACCTGGGCCGCCTGGAGAGCGCGAGCATCGTTGACCCCATCGCCGATCATGGCGACGTAGTGGCCTTGACGCCGCAGCGAGGCCACGATCCGTTCCTTCTGCTCCGGCAGGACACGACCGAAGACGGTGGTAGGGGCGACGACACGATCCAGAGCGTTGTCGTCGAGGTCGTCGAGGGTGTCCCCAGAGACGGGGGCGGCACCATCGAGACCGGCCTGGGTGGCAAGTGCGCTGACCGTGCTCGGATCATCTCCGGACAGCACCTTGAGCGACACCCCCTCCTCCGCGAACCGCGCGATGGTCTGGGCGACCCCTGGGCGCAGCTCATCGGCCAGGCTGACGACGGCAACCGGCCGCAAGTCGGGCAGGGTCGGCTCGTTCCCGGGCCCCCGGAGGGTTGCCTGCGGGACCGTGGCCCGAGCCAGCACCAGAACGCGCAGGCCCCGCCGGACGAGGTGGGTCACTGCCTCGTCCGGGACGGGTTCGACCAGGTGGGGAGACAGAGCCTCCCGTGCTCCGAGCACCCACGCCGCACCGCCGGTCGTCCCACCCGACCACCTCCGCGCCGACGTGAACGGCACCTCGTCGCTGACCTCCGCCCCGGGGTCGGGTAGACCCGCGGCGAGCGCCGCGGTGGTGAGGTTCGCCATCCCGGCGCGGTGCGCCAACGCCCCCACCACTGCTCTGATCTCGGCCGGATCGCTCCCGCCGATCGGCTCCAGTCCGTCGAGTGTCAGCTGTCCGGTCGTCAGCGTGCCGGTCTTGTCGGTGCACACGACATCGACATTGCTCAGCGACTCGACCGCGTTGACCTTCTGGACCAGCGCCCCCCGCTCCGCGATCCTGACGGCGCCCGCGGTGTAGGCCACGGCGATCAGGAAGAACAGCCCGTAGGGCACCAGACCGGACAGGACGGCCGTGATCTGGACGACGCGCAGCAGGCTGAAGCCCTCCAGTGCCGCTTGCGCCAGGATGGTGCCACTCATCAAGACGGTCAGGGTCATGATCAGGCGGACGACGAACTCGATCCTGCGCTGCAGCGGCGTCTTCTCCGTCGTGTCCTGCCGGGCGTCCATCGTGAGCCGGCCTGCATAGCTGGCCGCACCAACGTCGCGGGCGAGTTGCAGCCCGCCGCCGCCGACGCAGAGGCTGCCGGACCGCAGGTCGTCGCCCGGCTCCTTGGTAACCGGCTCTGACTCCCCGGTGAGCAACGACTCGTCGGCCTCGACCCGGCCGCTGCCGAGAACGGGCCCGTCCACGACGATCTGATCGCCCGGCCGCACCCGCAACAGGTCACCCCGGACGACCTCCTGCGGCGTCGAGCTCGACATCGCGGCCACCGCGAACGACGACCACCAACGCCTGCTCGAGGAGCTGCAGGCGGTCCAGCTTTCGCTTGGCCCGGATCTCCTGTGCCGAGCTGATCACGGCGTTCGTCAGGCCGATGCCGACCGTGATGAAGGTGTCGTTGTAGCGGCCCAGCGACAACAGCACGACACCGATGGTGAACAAGATGGTGTTGTAGAAGGAGAAGACGTTGGTCCGCAGAATCGCCACATAGCCGCGGGTGGCGCCCCCACCGATGGTGTTCGCTTCTCCCCGGCGGCGCCGTGTGTTCGCCTCAGCGTCGCTGAGACCGTCGGTCGGCTGCAGTGTCGTCTCCACGATCGTCGACCCGGCTACCGAGCCCGTGCGCGCAACTGGCGCCGAACCGTGTCGACATGGCTGAGCAGCGGCTGGCGCACGGAGGCCGGGGTCTCGGTGTCGTGGGCGATCCTCTCGGCTGCGCTCAGGTAGTCGTCGTCCATTGCAGCCCGCGGCATCATGGCCGAGGCCATCGCGCCGTGGTGGAGCAGGCCCCCGTCCCCGAGCTGACGGATCTCGTCGAGGAACGCCCACGTGAAGGGACGCAGAACGTCGTCCTGCGCCGGGCGCCAGAAGGCGGCCCCCACCAGACCCAGCGCTTGCCCCGCGTGGAAGGCGCGTTCGGTGAAGATCTGCCGCCACACGTCTGACTTCGCCTCCGTGCTGGGATGCGACGCGCGCACCTCAAAGGCCCGGGTGGCCGATTCGGGGTCGCGGTCACGAGCGATCAGGGCACGGACAGCGTCGTCGTCGATCTCGCCCAGCTCCGCACGGCGCCGTAAGAGACGCCAGCCGAGATCGGGGTCGTCCGTCGCCGCCCGCTCGAGAAGGGCGAATTGCGCGTCGGTCTCCGCGGTCGCAGCAAGGGCGTGCAGGGCGGGTAACCGGGTATCGGGGATCGCGGCCAGTTCCTGGGCCACCTCGGCCAACGCCCGCCGGTGCGGGCCGATCTCGCTGGGTGGCGACCAGTACTCCGCGGCGGACAGCGCGTAGCGCAGGAACGGGTCGACGACCACCGCGCTGCGCTCCACCCGAAGCGCTCCAAGCACGCAGGTCATGAAGTCGTGCCCAGACACCTCCCCCTCGGCGAGGAGGGTCCAGCCGGTCGTGACCGCGAGTGCCCGCGCCATCGCGGTGGGAAACTGGCCGGCTCGGGTCAACATCAGGTGAAGCGAAGCGGCGTCGGGCTGGATGGTGGCGAAGGTCTGGTCGTCATCGTTGAGTAGGTGCAGATCCGCGGCGGGGAGGTCGACAACCGCGGTCGAGCCGCTCGAGCAGACCGAGGTGGTGGCCACCCGGGTAAGAGTGTCGTCGGCGACCGCGTACGAGCCGATGGCGAAGGTGTGTGGCCGGGGCGCTTGGCCGTCCGGCGACAGAATCTGGATGCTGGCGGCGTCAGCTGAGTCGCCCTGGCTGTGCAGGGCGAGCCGATCGGTGCCGGGCCGGTCGAGCCAGGCGCTGGTCCACGCGCTCAGGTCGAGCCCCGCCGCCTCGCCGACGGCGGACATCAGGTCATCCAGACAGGTGTTACCCCAGGCGTGCCGGTGGAAGTAGGCGCGCAAGCCGGTCACGAAGTGGTCCTCCCCGACGTAGGTGGCGAGCTGTTTGAGGACGCTTTGACCCTTGAGGTAGGTGATGGCGTCGAAGTTGGCCATCGCGGCGGCGACATCGGGGACGACCCCGCGGATGGGATGGCTCGCCGGTCCCCGATCGAGGGCGTAGGCACGCGGCTTGTGGTCCGCCGCGAACCCGACCCAGGTGTCATCGAAGGCCGTGGCGCCTGCCAACGCCCAACTTGCTGCCCAGGACGCGAATGCCTCGTTGAGCCACAGGTCGTCCCACCACCGCATCGTGACCAGGTCGCCGAACCACATGTGGGCCATCTCGTGGGCGACGATCTCCGCTCGCAGGAGTCGTCGGGAGTAGGTCGGCTCGCTGCGATGCAGCACCGAGTCGGTCCAGGTGACGCAGCCCCAGTTCTCCATGGCGCCACCCATGTTCGGCACGAAGACCTGGTCATAGCGCCGCTGGGGAAACGGCAGATCGAAGCGCTCCCCGAACCACTCGAGGCACTGCTCGGTGAGCGTGAACAGCTCCTCGGCGTCGCGTTCGAGGAACGGACGCAGTGACTGTCGGGCATAGAGCCCCAGGTCATAGCCCCCGCGCTCGGAACGCAGTTCAAGGAAGGGCCCGGCGTTGACGACGACGACATACGTCGACAACGGCGGGGTGTCGGCGAACCGCCAGAGTTTGGCTGCGCCTTGGTCATCGATCGAGGTGACCGCGTCGGGAGCGCTGTTGGAGGTGACGGTCCAGCTCTCGGGAGCGGAGACCGTGAAGCCGTGCGGGGCTTTCAGGTCGGGCTGATCGAAACAGGCCCAGATTCGGCGCGCATCGTCGGGCTCGAACGACGTCCAGACATAGACCAACTGATCGGACGGGTCGACGGTGCGCAGGATGCCGGCCGATGATCCTGTGTCGGACTGATGAGCCGCGACCACAAGAACGTTCTCGGCTGCGAGACCGGGTAGTGGCAGCCGACCCCCCGAAGCAGTGGAGGGGTCGAGGGGCTGCCCGTTGAGGGTGGCGTGGTCGATCGTCGCCACGCAGTCCACAAAGGTCGCGGCGCCGGGCTGTTCACAGGTGAAGGTGATGGTGGAGACGGACTCCACAGTGTTGCCGTCGAGCAGGCCGTTGAGATCGACCGCGATGTCGTAGCGCGTCACGGCGATCAGCTCCGATCGGGCCGCTGCCTCCTCACGCGTCAGGCTCAGCACGGGTTGGGGTGAGGAGGGCGTCTGGTGGGCTGACGTCATAGCGGCACGGTAGCGTCACCTCGGTGAGCGAGCGCGACCACTTTCCGGCCGACCACTTTCCGGCCGACCAGTTCCTGGCCGATCAGCCGGGAACGTGGCAGGTCGAGGATTCCGAGGATCTGTTTCGAGACGACTGGGTGATGGCGCTGCGCGCCGACCTGATCCGTCCGCCGGAAGAAGGCCACGAACCCCTTCGCCGCCTGGTGCTCGAGCATCCGGGAGCGGCGGTGGTCCTCGCCGTCGATGACGAGGACCGGGTGTTCTGCCTGCGGCAGTACCGTCACGCCGGCGGCGGCACCTTCGTGGAGCTACCGGCCGGTCTGTGCGATGTGTCCCACGAAGCACCGATCGAGGCCGCCCGCCGGGAGTTGCGCGAGGAGGGAGGCCTGCAAGCCACCGATTGGACCCACGTGACCAGTGCCTACGCCTCGCCGGGGATCACCGCGGAGGTGCATCACATCTTCTTGGCCCGCGGCATCAGCGAGGCCGACCGGGGTGATTTCGTGCCGCACGGCGAGGAGGCCCTGATGGAGACCAGGTGGGTGCCACGCGAGGAGCTGCGGGCGGCCATTCTCGACGGCCGGGTCGCGGATGCTCCGGTGATGCTGGCGCTCCTGGCCGCGGAGGCGCGGGGGTTACTGTCGGCGGCGCCCACCGGGGAGTAGGTTGTGGCTTCCGTCGACGAGGGCGTCACAAGAGCAAGGAGTGGCAGCGTGAAGATTGGTGTCCCGAAGGAAGTCAAGAACCACGAATACCGCGTGGCCATGACGCCGATCGGCGTGCATGAGCTCACCAGCCATGGCCATGAGGTGTTCGTCGAGAAGGGCGCGGGCGTCGGTTCAGCGGTCAGCGACGAGGAGTACACCGCCTCGGGAGCGACGATCCTGCCCACAGCCGACGACGTGTGGGGCACCGCCGACATGGTGCTGAAGGTGAAGGAGCCGGTGGCCGAGGAATACCACCGCATGCGCGAGGGCCAGACCCTCTTCACCTACCTGCACCTCGCTGCCGACAAGCCGCTCACCGAGGAGTTGATCGCCCGCAAGGTCACCGGCATCGCCTACGAGACGGTCCAGTTGCCCTCGGGTGGACTTCCGTTGCTCTATCCGATGTCGGAGGTGGCCGGGTGTCTGGCCCCCCAGGTGGGTGCGCACGAGCTGCTCAAGGGCCAGGGCGGTCGCGGAGTGCTGATGGGCGGCGTCGGTGGCGTCGCCAACGCCAAGGTGGTGATCATCGGTGCCGGCGTGTCCGGACAGAACGCCGCCAACATCGCCCTCGGCATGGGTGCCGACGTGACCCTGCTCGACAACGATCTGGACAAGCTCCGGATGTCGTTCTGGCGCTACAACAACCGGGTTCACGGCCTGGCCTCGTCGCAACTGGCGATCCAGCAGGAGGTGATGGAGGCCGACATGGTGATCGGCGCCGTCCTCATCCCGGGCGCCAAGGCACCCAAGCTGGTCACCAACGAACTCGTGTCGAAGATGAAGCCAGGGTCGGTGCTCGTCGACATCGCCGTCGACCAGGGCGGCTGCTTCGAGGACACCCGGCCGACCACGCACGCGGAGCCGACCTTTCCGGTGCACAACTCGATCTTCTACTGCGTGGCGAACATGCCGGGCGCCGTGCCCAACACCTCCACCTACGCGCTCACCAACGCGACGTTGCCCTACACCGTCGCGCTGGCCAACAAGGGCTGGGTGCAAGCCTGTCGTGACGACCGCAGCCTCGCGCTCGGCCTGAACACCCACGACGGCCGGTTGACGAACGGTCCGGTCGGCGAGGCGGTCGGCATCGACGCGATCACGGTGGAGGAGGCGCTTGGCTGAGTCCGGCGCGGATCTGCAGCGAGCGATTCGGACCTATCTCGACCATCTCGGGGTCGAGCGTGGGTTGGCGGCCAACACCCTCACGTCCTACCGCCGCGACCTCCGGCGCTACGCGGAGTTCCTCGAGGACCGGGGCATCATTCGGCTCGACGACGTGAGTGAGCCGATTGTCACCGACTTCTTGGTGCGACTGCGGGAGGGCGACGCCGACCATCCGGCTCTGGGAGCGAGCTCCGCGGCCCGCACGGTGGTGGCGGTCCGCGGTTTCCACAAGTTCGCGGTGGCCGATGGGTTGGCCGCGATCGACCCGGCCTCGGGGGTCAAGCCGCCCACGCCGGCCAAGCGGCTGCCGAAGGCCCTGCCGGTGGCCGACGTCGAAGCGATCCTGACCGCAGCCGGAGAGCCGGGCACGGTTTTGGCGCTGCGTGACCGGGCGCTGCTGGAGATCCTCTACGGCACGGGTGCGCGCATCTCGGAGGCGGTCGGCCTCGATGTCGACGATCTCGATCTGGTCGACGGCACCGTCCTGCTGCGCGGCAAAGGCGGCAAGGAGCGGCTGGTACCGGTCGGGTCGTTCGCTCGCGAGGCAGTCGAGGCCTATCTGGTGCGCGGGCGCACCACGCTCGCCCAGAGCGGTGGTGCGCAGGGTGCGCTGTTCCTCAACGCGCGGGGCGGCCGGTTGTCTCGCCAGAGCGCGTGGTCGGTCCTGGTCAAGACCGCTGACCGTGCAGGGGTGACCGCCGACGTGTCACCGCACACCCTGCGGCACTCCTTCGCCACTCACCTGCTCGACGGTGGCGCCGATGTCCGCGTGGTGCAAGAGCTGCTCGGCCACGCGTCGGTCACCACTACCCAGGTCTACACGCTGGTCACGGTCGACAATCTGCGCGAGGTCTTCGCCACCGCGCACCCCCGGGCTCGCGCGTGAGTCCGGAGCCACCTCGGCGTCCCGGTCAGCGACGACCCTGACGAGGTGTATGCCGCCTTCGCGGAGTGGCTGAGCGAGCGGTCGATGACGGCCTACCCGCACCAGGACGAGGCGTTGATCGAGCTGCTCAGCGGGGCCAACGTGATCGTCGCGACCCCCACCGGCTCCGGCAAGTCGCTGATCGCGGCCGGGGGTCACCTCGCCGCCTTGGCCGGGGGCCGCCGGAGCTTCTACACCGCCCCGATCAAGGCCCTGGTCAGCGAGAAGTTCTTCGACTTGTGCGCGACCTTCGGTGCCGACCGGGTGGGGATGCTGACCGGTGACGCCTCGGTCAATGCCGACGCCCCGATCATCTGCTGCACTGCCGAGGTGCTCGCGAACATCGCCCTGCGTGAGGGAAAGCGCACCGAGGTCGGACTGGTGGTGATGGACGAGTTCCACTTCTATGCCGAGCCCGACCGCGGCTGGGCGTGGCAGGTGCCCCTCCTGGAGTTGCCGCAGGCGCAGTTCCTGCTGATGTCGGCGACGCTCGGCGATGTCACCGACATCGCGGAGGATCTCACCGAGCGCAACGGACGGCCGACGGCCATCGTTGCCGACGCGCCCCGGCCGGTGCCGCTGACCTTCACGTGGGCGACCACGCCACTCGGCGACACCCTGGACGAACTCGTGACGACGCACCAAGCGCCGGTGTATGTCGTGCACTTCACCCAGGCGGCCGCGGTGGAGCACGCGGTCTCGTTGCTCGGCTCGGGCGGCCTCTCGCAGGCGGCGCAACGCGCGCGCCGCCAGGAGATCGGCGAAGTGACCGGTGGCTTCAGGTTCGGTCCCGGTTTCGGCAAGACCCTGCACAAGCTGGTGCGCAGCGGCATCGGGGTGCACCACGCGGGCATGCTGCCGCGCTATCGGCGGCTGGTCGAGACCCTCGCGCAGGCCGGCCTGCTCACCGTGATCTGCGGAACCGACACCCTCGGTGTGGGCATCAACGTGCCGATCCGCACGGTGCTGTTCACCGGCCTGGTGAAGTTCGACGGCACCCGGCAGCGGGTGTTGCGCATCCGCGAGTTCCAGCAGATCGCGGGTCGCGCCGGGCGCCCCGGCTTCGACACGGCCGGGCAGGTGGTGGTGCAGGCCCCCGAGCACGTGATCGACAACGAGCGCGCCCTCGCCAAGGCCGGCGACGATCCGAAGAAACGACGTAAGGTCCAGCGCAAGAAGCCGCCCGAGGGCACCGTCGTCTGGGCGGAGCAGACCTTCGACAAGCTGGTCAACGGCACGCCCGAGCGGCTGATCTCACGGATGCGGATCGACAACGCGATGTTGCTGAACGTGCTCGCCCGGGAGGAAGATCCGGTGGCCGTGGTGCGCCGTCTGGTCACCGACAACCACGAACCCCGTCCGCGGCAACTGGCGTTGGCGCGACGGGCCATCCGACTCGCGCGCTCCCTGGTGCGCTCCGGCGTGCTGGTCAGGCGCGACGAGCCCGATGAGTTCGGGCGGCGCTATGTGCTGACCGTCGATCTCCCTCCGGACTTCGCGCTGAACCAGCCTCTGGCGCACTTCGCTCTGGCTGCGCTGGACGTCCTCGACCCGGATCAGCCGACCTATCCGCTCGACGTGGTGTCCGTGGTGGAGTCGGTGCTGGAGCCACCCCGGCAGGTGTTGATGGCACAACAGTTCGAGGCTCGCGGCGAGGCGATCGCCGCGATGAAAGCCGACGGCATCGAGTACGACGAGCGGATGGAGCTCCTCGAGCAGATCACCTGGCCCCGCCCGCTGGCCGACCTGCTGGAGCACGCGTACGCGACCTATCGGCAGCGTCATCCGTGGCTGCGGGAGGACGCCCTCGATCCCAAGTCGGTGGTCCGCGAGATGTGGGAGGGCGGCTACACCTTCTCGGATGTCATCTCGCACTATCGGCTCGCGCGGTCCGAGGGCCTGCTGCTGCGCTACCTGAGCGACGCCTATCGCACCCTCCGCCAGACCGTTCCCGCCGCCCACCGATCCGAGGAGCTCGACGCGCTCATCGACTGGCTCGGCGAGACCGTCCGGCAGACCGACTCCTCGCTCGTCGACGAATGGGAGTCATTGACCGACCCCGGCGCCGTCGTCGATCCGACCCGCCCGGTGGCGATGAGCCGCCCGCTTTCGGCGCAGCGCTCCTTCGCCGTGATGGTGCGCAACGCGGCCTGGCGGCGGGTCGAGTTGGCGGCTCGCGACGACGTAGCGGGACTGGCCGACCTGGAGGCGGCCGCCGCGGGACTCACCGATCCGCCGGGCGAGGTCGCCTTGAAGCGCGCGGACTGGGACGAGGCGCTGGAACGCTACTTCGCCGAGCACGATGCGATCGGAACCGGACCGGATGCGCGCGGCGGCGTCCACCACGAGGTGACGGAGCATGCGACCGACGCGGGGGAGCGGCGCTGGATCGTGCGCCAGACGCTGCTCGATCCGGCGGGAGACCTGGACTGGGCGATCACCCTGGAGGTGGATCTCGACGCGTCGGACGAGATCGGTGAGCCCGTCGTCCGGGCGCTCGCCCTGGCCCGTCTGGACGGCGTCGCGAGCGGCCCCGACACACCCTGACGGAGTGCCCATCCTCCACATCTTCTGCACAGCTCGGGCGCACACTGTGGATAAGGCGGTCAGCGAGTGCACACGTCCTCAACAGATTTGGGGATCGGCCTGGGGGTAACTCGGGTCGGGTTGTTGCTCGTCGGCACCGACGCCTAGAGTCACGCACAGCCTCGGCGAGAAGTCGCCGAGTCGACAATAGGAGCGTGGATGAGCAGCAATGGGACCCCCGGCTTTCCCGGCCCGAGCAGGCCGGGCCTGACCGGCGCCTCGGCGCCCGCCATGCCACCGTTGCTCCGCACGCCCGTCCCTGCTTCCCCGCAGAACGCCAGCCCCCAGGAGACTCGGGTGCCCGACCCACTTCCCTTCACCCGTTCCGACGCGTCAGCCTCGCCGGCCGTGGCCGAACGGCCGCTCGGCCCCACCGGGCGACCGGTGGTGGATCTCCCTGATCCTCCGGCGCTCACCGAGCACGGCCCGGCCAGAGTGATCTCGATGTGCAACCAGAAGGGTGGTGTCGGCAAGACCACGACCACCATCAACCTGGGTGCCGCGCTCGCCGAACTCGGCCGCTCGGTCTTGTTGGTCGACTTCGACCCGCAAGGTTCCCTGTCGGTCGGTCTCGGTCTCAACCCGCACGAGATGGACCTCACCATCTACGACCTCTTGATGAGCCGCGACGTCAAAGTCACCGACTGCGTCGTGCCCTCTGGCGTCCAGGGCATGGATCTGCTGCCCTCCAACATCGATCTCTCGGCCGCCGAGGTGCAACTCGTGGGTGAGGTCGCCCGCGAGCAGGCGCTGGCCCGGGTGCTGGCTCCGGCCGTTGCCGATTACGACTTCATCATCATCGACTGCCAGCCGTCCCTCGGCCTCCTGACGGTCAATGCGCTGACCGCCTCCGACGGGGTCATCGTGCCCTTGGAGTGCGAGTACTTCGCCCTGCGCGGCGTCGCGCTGCTCAAGAACACCATCGACAAGGTGCAGGAGCGGCTCAATCCTCGGCTGGAGATCGACGGGGTGCTGGGCACGATGTTCGACGGCCGCACCCTGCACGGGCGCGAGGTGATGGAGCGGCTGGTCGAGGCCTGGGGGGACCAGGTCTTCCACACCGTGATCCGGCGCACCGTGAAGTTCTCCGACTCGACCGTCGCGGGCGAGCCGATCACGAGCTACGCCACGGCGTCTGCGGGTGCCGAGGCCTATCGCGACCTGGCCAAGGAGGTGTTGGCGCGGTGTCTCGACGCGTGAGCCTTCCCGCTGCCGACGACCTGTTCCGTCCGACCGCCCCCGATGGTGAGCAACTCGCTGCCGTGCGGGCGGTCCCCGATCAGGCGACGGTCGACCAAGCACGAGCCGATGAGCCGGACTCCGACCCGGCCGACGACTCGCGCGAGCGCCGCCCCAGCGGGCGGGTGCGACACGACGAGAAGATGACCGTCTATGTCACCTCCGACGAGCTCTTGGATCTCGAGCACGCCCGGCTGATGCTTCGCCGGGAACACGGCCTGGCCGTGGACCGCGGACGCTTGGTGCGCGTAGCGGTGTCACTGGTGCTCGCTGACTTCGAGGCACGCGGCGACGACAGTGCGCTGATCCGGCGGCTGACCGAGGAATGAGTCCGCCCACATCCGTCGAGCCGGCCGGTGCGGAGGTGGAGTCGCCCCCGGGTTTCGAGGTGCGACTGGACAACTTCGAGGGGCCCTTCGACCTGCTCCTCAGCCTGATCTCCAAGCACCGGCTCGACATCACCGAGGTGGCTCTGTCGCGGGTGACCGACGAGTTCATCGCCCACGTCAAGTCGGGTGGCCCGGTGTGGGATCTGGAGCAGACGACGTCGTTCCTGCTCGTGGCCGCCACCTTGCTCGACTTGAAGGCCGCCCGGCTCCTACCCCAAGGGGACGTCGAGGACGAAGAGGACCTGGCCCTGCTGGAGGCGCGGGACCTCCTCTTCGCCCGGCTCCTGCAATACCGCGCGTTCAAGCAGGTTGCGTCGGTCATCGAGCGCCGACTGGAGGAGGAGTCACGCCGGCACCCGCGCGCGGTCGGACTCGAAGAACGATTCGCCGGCCTGCTCCCCGAGGTTTTGATCGGTATCGGGCTCGACGCCTTCGCCGGACTCGCTGCCAAGGCTTTCGAGCCCAAACTGGTGGAGGAGGTGTCCCTCCACCACATTCACGCACCCATGGTCAGCGTGCGCGAGCAGGCGACAGTGGTGGTCGACCGGCTGCGCCGCTCGGGCGCGATGACCTTCCGTGCGCTGTGCGGCGACTCTCCCGACACGCTCACCACGGTGGCCCGCTTCCTGGCGTTGCTGGAGCTGTTCCGGGAGGGAGTCGTCGGGTTCGACCAGATGTCACCGCTGGGGGAACTGACCGTCCGCTGGACCGGGAGCGACGACGGGGAGATCGTGATCGATGACGAGTTCGACGGCGCCCCGCCCGACCCTGCCGACGACGCAGCGCCCACCGAGCACTACCCCGCCAACGATTCGCAGGAGCAGGACGCATGAGTGACACCGTCGACGAGAGCGTGACCGAGGACGAGACCCTTGCCGTGCCGGTGGCAGCCCTGCGTCCGGCGCTGGAGGCCATCTTGATGGTGTCGGACCAACCCCTCGACACCGTGTCGTTGGCCTCGGTGGTCGGTTACCGCGTCGAAGAGGTGACCGAGGCGCTGGAGGCCCTCGCGGAGGAATACGACGCGCAGGGCCGCGGCTTCGACCTGCGCCAGGTCGCGGGCGGCTGGCGCTTCTACACGCGTGACGAATTCGCGGGTGTCGTCGAGGCCTTCGTGCTTGACGGACAGCGGGCCCGGCTGACCCAGGCGGCCCTGGAGACCCTTGCCGTGGTCGCCTACAAGCAGCCGGTCTCGCGCGCCAGGGTGTCGGCGGTGCGGGGCGTCAATGTCGACGGCGTGATGCGCACGCTGGTGACCCGAGGCCTGATCGAGGAGGCCGGCGCCGACGGCGAGCACGGCGCGACGCTCTATCGCACCACGACCTATTTCCTGGAGCGGATCGGCATCACCTCGCTCGATGAGTTGCCGGAGCTCGCGCCCTACCTGCCCGAGATGGACGACATCGAGGACGAGCTCGCCCATGCGTTGGCCGGAACGGTCGACGCGAGTGAAACCTCGTCGGCATCGGCGCCCGAGTCAGCCCAGTGATCGAGTCAGCCCAGTGATCGACGACGCGGCCTACGAACGAGTCCCCGGTGGGCCGCCCGACGAGGACGGCCGGGTGCGGCTGCAGAAGTACCTCGCACAGTCGGGAGTGGCCTCACGGCGACGCTGCGAAGAGCTGATGCTCGAGGGCGCGGTCGAGGTGGACGGCGAGATCGTCACCAGGCTCGGCACCAAGATCGACCCGCGCACGGCCGTTGTCCGCGTCGAAGGACGACGCCTGCCTCCCATCACCGCCCACGTCTATCTGGCCCTCAACAAGCCGCGCGGGGTCGTGTCGACGATGTCGGACCCGGAAGGCCGCCCGACCCTCACCGACCTCGTGGCCGATCGGCCGGAGCGGCTGTTCCACGTCGGTCGGCTCGATACCGACACCACCG
Organism: uncultured Actinomycetota bacterium; assembly: GCA_963781605.1. Taxonomy (GTDB): domain Bacteria; phylum Actinomycetota; class Actinomycetes; order Propionibacteriales; family Nocardioidaceae; genus Nocardioides. Next base: position 279,270 of record CAWAGO010000004.1, on the reverse strand, counting down.
GCCTCCTGCTCCTCACGAACGACGGCGATTTCGCTCACCGCCTGGCGCACCCGTCGTTCGAGGTGGACAAGACCTATGTGGCCGAGGTGGAGGGGACGGTGACCCGGGCCACCCTGGAGGTGCTCCGGGGCGGCGTCACCCTCGACGACGGCCCCGTGTCCGTCAGTCGGGTCAAGCTGATCGGTGGAGACAGTGACACCGGAAAGTCCATCGTCGAACTGGTCATCCACGAGGGCCGCAATCGGATCGTCCGACGCCTGTTGGATCACGTCGGCCACCCGGTCCGTCGGCTCACCCGCACCGCGATCGGTCAGGTCTCGCTCGGTCCGCTCAAGCCGGGGGAGCTGCGTGATCTCACCGCCGCCGAGCTCGGCGCGTTGCTGGACAACGCCCAGCTCTGAGACCCGCGCGGGCTAAGGTTCGGCACGTGAACGACCAGCCGCCGCCGTCCCCGGTGCTGATCATCGGCGCCGGATTGCTCGGCACGTCCATCGGTCTGGCGCTGACCCGCCTGGGCAGCGAAGTGCATCTCGCCGACGCGGAGTCCGGACAGGCAAAGACGGCGTCGGGTCTGGGCGCCGGGCGCCGCGTCACCGGGCACGAATCTCCCGAGCCGAGCTTGGTGATCGTGGCCGTCCCGCCGGACCACCTCGGCCCGGTGATCGCCGAGGCGCTGGTGACGTACCCCGGCGCGGTGGTGACCGACGTCGGCAGCGTCAAGGCGCACCCGCTCGATGTCGTGCGGCACACCGTGGCGGAGGACGACCTGGCGCGCTATGTCGGTGGCCACCCGATGGCCGGTAGCGAGCGATCGGGGCCGTTGGCAGCGTCGGCGGCCCTTTTCGAAGGTCGGCCGTGGGCGGTGACGCCACACGAGACGTCGCTCCCGACGGCGGTCGCCGCGGTGGACAGCCTCGCCCGTGGCTGTGGTGCGGTCGTGGTCTCGATGACCCCGGACGAACACGATCGAGCGGTCGCTCGGATGTCGCATCTGCCTCAGTTGGTGTCCTCATTGGTGGCCGGACGGCTGGCCGAGGCGCCGGCCGCCCACTTGGCCCTGGCCGGGCAAGGGGTGCGTGATGTCACCAGGATCGCAGCGAGCGATCCGGCGCTGTGGCAGCAGATCGTCGCCGGCAACGCCGACGCGATCGGCGCCCTGCTCGCCGAAGTGCGCAGCGACCTGGACTCGCTGATGGCCGCCGTCAGCGCGGAGGATCGATCGACGATGGGCACGTTGCTGGACAGGGGAGTGGCGGGCGCCCGGGCGGTGCCGGGCAAGCACGGTGGTCCGGCCGTTCCCCTGCTGTCGGTCTACGTGTCGCTGCCGGACCACCCGGGGGAACTGGCTCGGCTGTTCGCCGATGTCGGCGCTGCCGGCGCGAACATCGAGGACGTTCACATCGATCACGACCCGGGGCGGCCCATGGGTCAGGTGGAGTTGGTGGTCGGCGCCGAGGAAGCAGCGGATCTGTACGACGCCTTGGAATCTCTTGGGTGGACCACTCACCGGTAGGCTGCACGGCGTGACTGACCAACCCGACGCTCTCGTCGTCGCCGTGGACGGCACTTCCGGATCGGGCAAGTCGAGCACCTCGCGTGGCGTCGCCTCCCGGTTGGGTTTCCGCTACCTCGATACGGGGGCGATGTACCGCGCGATGACGTACTGGATCCTCTCCGAGGGCATCGACCCGACGGACGCCGACGCCGTTGCCGCGGCGTGCGCTCGGCCCCGGATCGAGTCCGGCACCGACCCGTCGCAGCCGACCATCGCCGTCGACGGCCGGGACGTCGCCGTGGAGATCCGGTCCGACTCGGTCAACGCGGCGGTGAGCCCGGTCAGTGCGGTGCCGCAGGTGCGGGCGCGGCTGCTGGAAGTCCAGCGGGCCGCCATCGCCGACGCTCTCGATCACGGTGCCGGCATCGTCGTCGAGGGTCGAGACATCGGCTCGGTGGTCGCGCCGGAGGCCGCGGTCAAGGTCTATCTGTCTGCCGACGCGGCGGCCCGGGCCACGCGGCGCGCCGCCGAAGAGGGCGGCTCGGACGTCGCCTCGACCGAGGCGTCGCTGCTGCACCGGGATCGGATCGATTCCACGCGCGCCGTGTCGCCGTTGGTGTTGGCTCCGGGCGCCGTGCATGTCGACAGCACTGATCTGAGTCTGGGCCAGGTGATCGACCGGGTCGTCGCACTCGTCGAGGACGCCCGGGCCGAGGTGGCCGGATGAGCGAGCCTCCCTCGATTCTGAGTGTGGGGGAGGAGACCCCCGTGGGGGTACCGATCCTCGCGGTTGTCGGCCGTCCCAACGTCGGGAAGTCGACGCTGGTCAATCGGATCCTGGGGCGCCGTGAAGCGGTCGTCGAGGACGTTCCCGGGGTCACCCGCGACCGTGTCTCCTACGACGCCTCGTGGAACGGCCGCGCCTTCACCGTGGTGGACACCGGCGGCTGGAACCCCGACGCACGTGGGCTGGCGGAGCGGATCGCCGCCCAGGCCGAGGTGGCCGTGGGGCTGGCCGACGCGGTGCTGTTCGTCGTCGACGCCACGGTCGGGATCACGGATGCCGACGAAGCGGTGGTGAAGATCCTCCGCAGTTCCAAGAAGCCGGTCATCTTGGCGGCGAACAAGGTCGATGACATGCGAGCCGAAGCCGAGGCTTACGGACTGTGGAACCTCGGGCTCGGCGAGCCCTACGCCGTCTCTGCGCTGCATGGGCGAGGCTCCGGCGACCTGCTCGACGCCGTCCTGGCAGCGCTCCCGGAGACACCTGAGGCGACCTACGGAGAGGTCGGCGGGCCCCGCCGGGTCGCCATCGTGGGCAAGCCCAACGTCGGCAAGTCGTCGCTGCTCAACCGGCTCGCCGGCGAGGAGCGGGTGGTCGTCGACAACGTCGCCGGCACCACGGTCGACCCGGTCGATGAGTTGGTCGAACTCGGCGACCAGGTATGGCGCTTCATCGACACCGCGGGCATCCGCAAGCGGGTCAAGGAGGCTTCGGGCCACGAGTACTACGCGTCGCTGCGAACGACGACGGCGATCGATCGTGCCGAGGTGGCCGTGCTCGTCGTCGACGCCCGGGAGCCCCTGTCGGAGCAGGACGTCCGAATCCTGCAGACGGTCCGCGACGCCGGCCGCGCCCTGGTGATCGCCTTCAACAAGTGGGACCTGGTCGATGAGGAGCGCCGGTACTACCTCCAGCGCGAGATCGAGCGGGACCTGGTGCAGGTGCAGTGGGCGCCCAGGATCAACGTCACCGCGCGCACCGGCTGGCACGTCGACCGCTGGCGCCGGCTCTCGAGCGAGCGCTGGAGGGCTGGGAGACGCGGGTCGGCACCGGCTCGCTCAACTCGTTCCTGGGGCGGCTGGTGGCCGAACACCCCCACCCCGTCCGGAGCGGCAAGCAGCCCAAGATCCTCTTCGGCACCCAGGTGTCGGCCGGACCGCCCGTGTTCGTGCTCTTCACCAGCGGCAAGCTGGAGGCGTCCTACCTTCGCTTCATCGAGCGCCGCCTCCGCGAGGAGTACGGCTTCGTCGGTACGCCGATCATCCTGCAGCAGAAGCCCCGGGAGAAGCGAAAGCGCTGACGCCCTAGGGGCGGTCGAGCCTGTCGAGACCCTGCCTCGCCGACGGTCGGTCGAGCCCGTCGAGACCAAGCCCTACGGGCGGTCGAGCCTGTCGAGACCCACGGCCGGAGAGGCGGTCGAGCCTGTCGAGACCCTCTACTCTAGGCCTTGCATTCGAACACGTGTTCGAGTAGAATTGCTCCATGAACCCACTCCTCACTGAGCCGTGCGAAGCCGCCAGTGAGGTTCTCGCGTCGGCGCGCGAACTGAGTGATCTGGCCAAGCAGGCTGAGGCGATGCTGCTGGTCCGGGCAGCCGAATGGGCGGACTTCCATCCGGCTCTCGACGGCGAGGTCTGCGCGCTGCGAGACGATCGCCTTCCCAGCGTGGCCTGGGATGCTCCGGCCGAGTTCGGATTGGCCATCGGACTCTCCGACGAAGCCGGCCGCGATCTCATTCACGAGGCTCTGGAGCTGCGTCACCGGTTGCCCTCCGTTTGGCGTCGGTTGTGTGCTGGCGAGGTGCTGGCCTGGCGTGCTCGCCGAATCGCTCAGACCACCATCGGCCAGCCCGCCGATGTCGTTGAGTCGCTCGATCGCACTCTCGGGCCGATCGCCCATAAGGTCGGCCCGATCACGCTCGCCCGGCTGCTCGACGAGGCGATGATGCGATTGCATGCCGTCGAGCGAGAGCTCGCCCAGATCCAGGCTCTGGACCACCGGCACGTGCGGGTGTTCGATCAGATCAGTCACAACGGCGTGGCGACGATCGAGATCCGCGCGGACATCAAGGACGCCTTCGACTTCGATCACGCCGTCGCTCGCATCGCGCAGAGGTTGGCCGATGAGGGGTGCGCCGAGTCGCTCGATGTTCGCCGCTCCCTGGCCGTGGGCGTGCTGGCTGATCCTGAGGGAGCTGCCGCCCTGTTGGCCGGCGGGATCCGGCATGGTCGCCCTCGCAAAGAGGTGCAGCTCTTCGTTCACCTCACCGACACCGCGCTGTGGGGGCTTCAGCCCGTGGCGCGCTGCGAGCTGGCCAATCAACCCGTTCTCGAGCAGCAGGTTCGGGAATGGTGCGGCCGAACCGACACGCACGTGACCGTCACCGGTGTCATCGACCTGGCCGAGCACCACCACGTTGAGGCCTACGAGGTCCCGGACCGGCTGGCGTTGCGCTCCGAGCTGATTCACGGAACGTGTGTCTTTCCGCATTGCCGTCGCCGGGCTCGCCGCTGCGACTCCGACCACCGGATCCCACACGCTGAAGGCGGACCCACCTGCCTGTGCAACCTGGCACCTCTCTGTCGCCGACATCATCGGCTCAAGACCCTGCGCGGCTGGCGCTACGACAAGCTCGGTCCGGCGACCTACCGCTGGGAGTCACCGCATGGTCTGCAGTTTCAGCGCGATCCCACCGGCACCGTTCGAATCCGCTCGGAAGCCGGCGAAAACTCGCCCCGGGCGCCGGCCTGGGTCGCATAAGGCGTGCTCGGGGTCGATTGGGGCGCGCTCGCTCGCCTGCGGTACTGTTCTGTCCGCTTGTCCGGAGACCCCGGGCCGGCATTCGGGCTGTAGCGCAGCTTGGTAGCGCACTTGACTGGGGGTCAAGGGGTCGCAGGTTCAAATCCTGTCAGCCCGACTTTGTGATGTCTCAAGACATCGCGGAGGGCCGAACCCAATAGACGTGGGTTCGGCCCTCCTTCATTTTCATCGGGTGGGGCCGGGTGGGCGTCCGGTGCCTTGGTAGCGCTTGGATGTGTCGAGGATGAGTTCGCGGAGCAGTTCGCCGGTGGCGGCGTCGATGATGCGGATGTCGAGGTCCTGGGACAGGACGATGACGCGGGTTCCGGTGTGGGTTCGGCCGATGCCGATGGAGTACATCTCGCCGTGGTAGCGCCAGGTGATCTTGCCGGCCTTGTCGACCTTGTCGTAGCGGACTCGGTCGTGGGTGTCCTCTTCCCGGTCGCCGGTGTGCGGGGTCGCCTTGGGGCGGGTCGTGTAGATGGTGGCTGGGGTGGCTCGGTGGTCGAGGGACCGGTGCGGCCGGTGCTCGTTGTACTCCTCGACGAAGGCGTCCAAGAGGACCTGGAGGTCGTCGATCGTGGTCGGCTGGTCGGGCTGGGCGCGGAGCCACTTCTTCATCGTCTGCTGGAAGCGCTCCACCTTGCCTTGGGTCGTGGGGTGGTTGGGTCGCCCGTTCTTCTGGACGACGTTGAGACGGCGTAGCTCGGTCTCGAAGCCGTTTCGGGTGCCGGCACCCTTCTTGCCCTGGGAGAGCCTGGTGGTGAAGACCATGCCGTTGTCGGTGAGTGTGGAGGCGGGAATCCCGTGCTCAGCAACGGTGTCGCGGAACGTGGCCAGCACGATCGGTCCGGTGACCCGGCGGTGGGCGGTGACCGAAAGGGCGTAGCGGGAGCAGTCGTCGAGCCAGGTCAGGATCTCGCAGTCCGCGCCGGGCTGGCCATCGGGTCGGGTGAGCCGGTAGTGGGTGAAGTCGCTCTGCCAGGTTTCGTTGGGCATCTCGGCGGCGAAGCGGATGTAGGAGGACTTAGGCTTCTTCTTCGGCTCCGGGACCACCAGCCCGGCCTTGGCCAGGTAGCGCGAGATCGTCGCTCGCGACACGGTCACGCCGTGGTGGTGTACCAGGTGCCAGCCGATGGTGTCGGGGCCGGCGTCCAGACCGGTGGCGGTCAGCTTCTCGCGCAGCTCGAGGATCAGGTCGACGGTCTCGGTCGGGGTGCTGGTCGGGACGCTGTGGGGACGTCGGGAGCGTGGTTCGAAGGCCGCGTCGCCCTCCGCCTTGTAGCGGGCGAGGAGCTCGAACAGCCAGGACTCAGAGACGCCGTAGGCGGCGGCGACTTCGCGGACGGGTCGGTTCTCGACCACCACGGAGGTGATCAGCAATCGGTTCAGTGTCATGCCCGCACGCTGGACAGCGCCGAGGCCTCACTCCGGGATGACTCGCGACATCACTCCGGGATGTCTTGAGACACGGCTCCGGTATGTCCTGAACCAGCACACTGTCAGCCCGACTTTGTGATGTCTTAGGACATCGGAAACTGCCGGACCTGCAACTGTGGGTCCGGCGGTAATCATTTCTGAGGTCTGCGGGTGGGTCCTTTGGGTGCTCCGGTCGGCTGGTAGTCGACGTGTGAGTTCAAGATGAGCTCGCGGACGTGGGCCTGTGGGGTTGGTAGACGGGGGCTGGTCAAGGGTGAGTTCACCCGTCCCTGGGTGGGTCGATCGCCGGTCGGCTGGGCGACTCTGTGGTTGGGGGTGAGCCTTGTCAGGATCCACCTTGCAGCAGCGGCTTGCACCCGAGCGCCGAAGGTGCTCGTGAGGGCAAACCCGCAGCTGGAACCGACCCCGTGACGGACCCCCGCGGTGACCATTGACACGCATCAAGCCCGGTGCCATATTGCGAAAGGTTAGGCCTTGTTACGGGCGCTATGCGAGAAGCGGGCAGGCAAGTCGGCCCTCCTTGATTCGAGTCCAGGTCACACAATCCTGAGGGAGTGTCCGATGAAGGCAGCCAGTCAGGCCAGGTCGAGATTCGCTGCGAGTGTGGCCTTGCTCTTCAGTGTCAGCATCGCGGCCCCCGTCCTCGCCCAGTCCGCGGTGGCCCAAGCCGAGGCTCCCGCCCAGGCCCAGGCCCAGGCCCAGGCCGAAAGGGTCGTCCAAGATGACCCTGACAACCCCATCAAGTTCTCCATCGATCCAGCCATCGCCAACGGCAACGTCTCGACGCCAGAGCTGTACATCGGCACGGTCGGGTCCTTCTTGGGAAGCCGTGCCGACGGGAATACGCCAGTCTTCGAGGACGGATTCGGCCAGAACCCCAACGACATCCTGATCATGAACGACCGGGTCGGCATCGTGCTGGCGGCAGGCACTGATGACCCTTGGGGCTACCCCGGTGGCTCGATCCTGGACGCCGGGCGCGTCACGGTGCCAGCAGGGAGCTCAGACCTCAAGGGCGCCACCTTCGGCGAAGACACCGTGCTGACGGCGCAATTCCTCTTCAACACCTGGGATGCGTGGGCGCCGTCGAACACCGGCATCGTCTACTTCGACCTGGTGAACTACAACTTCGAGACCAAATCGATCGACGACCTCAACGGCATGCCGGCGGTCCAGGTCAACCGCAAGTTCGCGGTCCCTTACAACCTCAACGGCGTCTCCGTCGCCAGAGACCTCGACGTGATCACCTACTACAGCATCGCCCCCGACAAGGATTACGCCTACTGGTTCGACACGATCCGCAACAACGGTGTGGGCTTCTCGACCTCAGCAAACAATGAGGTCGTGATCTCGAACAAGGGCGGGGTGGGGGTGGACACCAAGACGGTGGCAGCGCTGTCGGCAGCCAACTCCTACAACTGGGTCGCCGACGACTCGGGGGAGCCCGAGTTCCAGTTCTCGACGAGCTTGATATCTCCCGGCTTGAACCCTGGGTCCGACGGCAGGACGCACCCCTTCAGTCAGTTCGTCGGCGCCAGGGGCTATCGCGAGCTCCTCTTTGCGAACCGCCCCTATGTGGAGGGTGAGAGCCGCTCGTATGAGTCCTATCTGATGATCGACGACCAGGCATCCTGGCAGAAGGTCTACGACTTCTGGGCGGACTACAAGGGACTGGAGACCTTCAACGTCACGGGCGCCGTCACCGACTCAGCTGGTGCTCCGGTCGCCTACCCGGTCGTCATCGTGTTCCGCGGCAACTCGCTGTACGGCTGGGTGATGGGCGACGAGGCCGGGAACTACAGCATTGATCTACCGAATGAGAACGCCGCCCAGACCTACAACCTGCGGGTCGAGAAAGAGGGCACTGTCCCTGGAACCGCCAGCGCGAACTTCACCAGCGCTTCGGTGCCAGCTGGAGGGGTCAACCTGCAAACAGGCAACTCCAAGGTGCCGGTGACGTTCAACTTCCAGGACCAGAACGGCGATCCCGTATGGGGAAGGGTCTCGGTGGGTGCCAACCCCCTCATCAGCTTCACCGGGCGGAACTTCTTCTTCTCGGACAACCGCGCGGACGGCTCGGTGGCGAAGGGCGAGGTGACCGCGATGGTCGCTCCGGGCAACTACTCCGCCACCGCCTGGGGGGAGGGCTTTGGCTTCTACTCCTACACCACCAACACCAACACGTTCTCCCAAACGGTGACAGGCAACACGACAGCGGACCCCTCCCGCACCGTCGTTATCAACAAGCCCCTCAGCGCTCCCACCGACTGGTACGGCGTCGACAACCACCATCACGGAACAAGGTCGGACGCGTTCTCTCCGCCGGAGGTGGTCGCAAAAGCCCAGGTGACCGCCGGGCTCGAAGTGCCCACTCTCGACGATCACCAGTATGTGCTGGACAACTGCCCGGTGTACGGCTGGTCGCGCACACTGGGCGCTAGCGGCTACATGCCCTCTGAAGAGGTCACGCCAAGCTGGGCTCACCACGACATCATGCCGATGACCCAGTCCGCCTACGAGCGCTTCCGAGACTGCGCTCAAGAAAACCCCATCATCAACACGAACACCACCCACCAGGGCATCCTCGATGACGCCCACAATGCCGGCGTTGCCATCGGCGTCAACCACCCGAACAGCTCATATGGACTGTTCCTCGCCGATGACGACCGCACCGTGCCCGGGGGCATGAGCGAGGACTTTGACGGCATCGAAGCCCAGTTCAGTGCCACTACTCTCAACGAGGCCTTCGACTTCTGGAGTGCCTACCTGACCGGTGGCACCCACCGCGGTGTGACGGTGAAGCGGCCCCACTACATCCATGCCTCCACCGACATCCACGACTCGGGTGGCGGAACGGGGAGCGGTGGCAGACGGTCGTATGTCTACGTGAAGGACGGCGACCTCAAGAGCCAGGCCAGCTTCGATGACTTCTCCATCGAGTTCGCAAGGAGTCAGGCGGCCGGTCACAGCTTCAACTCCAGCGGCGTCTTCATCGCACCCACCAGCGGCAAGGTGTACGGCGAGACCTACCGGGCGGATCAGAACGGCACCTTCACCGCCGACTTCAACGTGGCTGCACTCGGCAACATCACCGATATCTACGTCTTCAGTAGCACCGGCACCGGCACCGGCGCCGGCCCCTTCCCGCTGAAGAACCTGGTCTCCCGCACTACCTACAGCGGCGCTGACCTGACCAACTCCAGGAACTTCACGCTCACGGCGAACGGGGTCCAGGGCAAGCAGTGGTATGCGCTTGCGGCCGTCTCAGCTGGCAACCGCCTGGCCATCACCAACCCCATCTGGGTGAACGGGCCGGATGTCCCAGCCATCCGGAAGATCAGCGCCGTGAAGACCATCCTCAACTCCCCGCAGGCGCCGACCGTCGGCAGCCCGATCGCGAAGCCAGCCACGTCCATCATGACCACGACGCCGTGGTCCGGCTTCCTCTTCGCCGATTGGGAATTGGTCGGCGGCAACTTCAACTCCGTGGCGAAGAAGAACGTCAACTACATCTACACGCTCACTTTCACCGCCCCGGATGGCTTCGTCTTCGATCCTGCCTTGAAGGACAAGGAGGCGATCAAGGTCTGGAACGACGGTGTGCACAGCAAGCTCACGTATCGACGGCACCTCAAGGCAAAACCATCGAGTTGACCCCCCAGGTGTCGCCTATTTCGACGGGCAGTGTGGCGGCAGACTTGAAACTCAGCCGCCCCACACCTTGTGCTCGGCCCGTTTCGCTCTGGCTCTCCACGCTGATCGAATAGGGAGCATCGTCGTATGCTGCGGACCACTGAAACTTCTCAGGCTCGTTCGCATCGTTTTCGTACGACGTCCAACTGGTTCCCGCTCGATCGCCGTCGATGAACCACTCCCTCTCTGTGGCGTCTGGGTTGACTGAGTTGTAGTACGCGAAGCGATCGAAGGAGGGATCCCAACGGCTATAACGAACGAGGTAGAACTCGTACTTGCACTCCCAGACCTCCAATTTCCCCGCCGCTACGGACCGACGACTACGACATCGTTTGTCAAAGGAGGGAAACGCTGACGCGAACCCGGCTTTCCCAACGGGCATGTCGCAGGAGCTGGCGGTCTCGACGGCCTCACCGTCCCAGCAGATGACGTCGGCGACCGGCTCGGAGGTCGAAGCGGGAGGGGGCCCGGTTTCGGTGGGCGCGCTTGGGGTCACGCTCGGATCACGACCGCCGTCTGTCAGAAGGCTTTGCGCTGCCCACCCGGTGGCTCCAACGATGCCAAGCCCCGCCAGAACACCGGCCACCTGAATTCGACGACGAGTGGCGTAGCCCGAGAATCTCGCTCCGGTGGAGGGCTCCAGGGCTTCAATGCTGGGGCGCGTCGGCTTTGTCTCCGACGACGTCTCAGGCTCGACCCGAGGCGGGGTTTCTTTAACGGGCTCGACCTCGGCGGCAATGGGGGCGTCCGGCGAGAGCAGGGCACGCGCGGCGGCTTTGACCCGGTCATCAGGATCCGTAGCAAGAACCTGTAGGCCCTGGGATGCGGCGAGGGCGAGACCTGGGTGATCACCTTCGAGGAGTTCAGCCAAGGGCTCGACGGCCGACTTGCGCTCCCACCAGAAGTGGCTGCCCATCGACTCCTTGATCGATTCGTGCAACTCGCTCGGCTTGGTGACCGGGCCACCACGTCGAGCAACGTGGAAATCACCCTCGACCTCGAGCGCCCACTTCTTGGGGTTCTGGTTCGGATTGACGCGGCGTACCTCGTCGTGAACGTAGGCGTAGAGCTCGTCCAGTGACACCCAGCCGTCCTGGTCGCGGTCTGCCTCCCCGGTGCGAAGCCCTTGCACCAGCGCTCCAGTGAAGACCGACGGGCTGCCCTTCACCTCACCGTCGGCGAGATCCGTCCCCTCGAACGCGAATTCCAGCGCCGAGGATGCAGCGATGACCGCGCGCCCTCGGCCGCTCAGCCGATCCTTGATGTCGACTTGACCACCAGCGCGCGTGCGCATGCCGCGCCCGAATGCCCCCGCGTAGCAGCAATCGAGGAGCAGGACTACTCGCCCGGCCCGGGTGCGGTCCATGGCCCTCCGGACGAATGTCGACGAGAGCGCGGTCGGGTCCAGAAGGTCGAGCCGGGTGTTCTTAGCCGCGAGATACAGTTCGCCGCTGTCGTCTTTGACGCCATGACATGAGAAATGCAGGAGCAGCACGTCGTCAGCGCGGCGGTCAGCGAAGAAGTGCGCGACGGCCAGGCTGATCTCGTAGGCGGATTGGTTGATGACAGCCGTGACGTCGAAGTTGCCGATCGCGGGGTCCCCGAGCACCTCGACCAACTCGTCGGCGTCTCGCTCTGGGGCCCGCAAGCGGGCTAGCCCTTCTTCCTCATAGGCATAGGTCGCGACAATGAGCGCGCTCCGAGTTCCCGTCATGACAGCCTCCGACGTCCGCTAGGACAGGCGACCAGGGTGTGGGCTTCTTCAATTAGGGCGACACAACACACGCTCCTCTGACCCGCCACGAGTGTCAACGCAGATTCGGATTCTTGGATGTACGGTCAGAGCCGCGGACAGGGGCGAGTGCGCACGCACCACGCGAGCTTCACGAATGCAGCGGCGATCGCTATTCGACGGAGTGGCGTGCGATCCATTCCGCTACGAGTTTGTCCTGAACCGAGTCGGTAGCGCCGGACAACTCGAGGACGTCACCGTCGACCTCGAGTCGAATTGTGCGCGGTCCATGACCCCTGCGCTTAACCCAGCCCCAAAGCGAGGTCACGATGGCGACCACGGCGGCCACCTGTGGTTGGGAATCCACCACGAGAGCACCGGCCTGGGTCACCAGGCCACCCCGGGTGCCTGGCGGCGCCTCGCCCGAGTGCAAGGCATTGACGGAACTCGCCTCGGGCAAATCCGACAATTCGGCCACGAGAAGGCGTCCGAGGTCGTCGAGACGGACGTCGTCGGCGCCGCCCTCGGATACGGTGATCACGATCTCAGTCATCGCACGCGCGGCTCCTTTCCCTCATCATGGCGCTATAGGGAAGTGCCCGCAACCAGGACTTGTTTGGCGATCGCCGGAACGCGCAAGCCCGCCTAGCCCATTCAATTCAATGTGCGGAAGCTCCGTCCCGCTCGATCGGCGAGCCTGGACGATCGCGGAAGCCGTCTCATTCCGATCCGGGACGGGAGGTGTTGACCTTGATCCCTTTCCACAACGCGACCCGGCCCTTGATGCGACGGGCCAGCGGTGAGGGTGGCGGTAGGTGAATGCCCCGCCCGGGTAGACGTTTTGGTCGACGTGCACGTCGTAATAGTTCGCGATGCCCTTCCAAGGGCAGACGCTGATGGTGCTGCTGGGCCGCAGCACTCCGCCGGGGACGCCGGCCACGGGGAAGTAGGCGTTGCCCTCCAACGTCACGACGTCGTCCGAGCTGGCGACCTGGCTGGTTCCGGGTCGGGCGGAGGCGCGGGTCGTCCGTCGCACCGGCTCGCGTTCATCCGCAGCGGACAGGCGGCAGGACTCACCCTGGTCGAGGTGGCCAGCATCTTGGACCTTCGCCGCGAAGGCGCAGTTCCGTGCACGCACGTGCACACGCTGCTCCTGACCAAGCTGGATGACCTTCGGGAGCGGCAACGCGAGCTCGCCCTACTCCAAGCGGAACTCGAAGGCCTCATCAGCCGCGGGGTCTCGGTCCGCACCCGTTGGGCGGACGTACGATCGTCGTCATGCCAGCCCTGATGGAGTTGACCAAGAAGTGGTGGATCGTCGGCGGTCTCATTGGGCTGTTGATGGTCGCTGGGGTGGCGGTGCAGGCCATGAGCGGCAAAGGGGCCGATGACGATGCAGCCAGGGGTGCGCCGGCACCGAAGGACGAGTCAGCCCTCGTGCGCAGGGTCGTGAAGCAAGCCCTGAACGCCTACTACGGCGAGCGCTGCTCGAAGTTCCGTGAGCTTGCGACTGAGCGAGTCTCCGGCGACGAACAGTGCGCTGCGCACATGGAGTTCGTGGACGGAGCCCCCGTCAGGTACATCGTTTCCCTGCGTGAGCCCACCATTGAGGGCGATTCCGCCATCGTCAGGGGCCGGCTGACCGTCAAGTTCGATGGCGATGTTAACAAGTACAAGAAGGAGTACCGAGCCCTCAAGGTCGATGGCGAATGGAAGTACGACGGCATCGTCAGTGACTAGACGATGCTCCTGAGGGGACGTTTCTCGCCTCCCACTGGCGGCATATCTGCCCGTCCGATCAGCGGTTGGTGAGGACGCGCAGCGCAAGGTCGGTCGTCCCAGGAACGCCGAGGTGGCCCACCACCCGATTGACTCGGTCCGGGTTCAGGGGCAGCAACCCCGGGGTGCCGGGGACGTCGGGAGTGAGACCGAGGTCGAGGTCGGTTCGCCCCGACATGATCGACATATTGAACTCGAAGCGTTCCCGCGCGGCCGGGTCCGCCAGCCGCTTGAGCATGGCGGCGCCGATGCGCCGGGTTCCCTTCTCCTGTGCGTAGGAGTCGAGGGTCGCGACCAGCGTGGCGCCGGCGCAGTGGTCGATGTCCGCCCACACCGCCTGCATGGAGCCCATTTGCGCGAGCAGCACCGGTGCGGTCTTCTTGCCGATCCCCGGCACCCCCGACAGGTTGTCGCTGACATCCCCGCGCAACGCGGCGTACTCCAGGTAGTGCTCGGCGGCGATGCCGTAGAGGATGCGCAGACGAGCCGGGTTGAGCAGGGGAGAGGCGTTGATCCCGCCGTTGATCAGCCGGAGGACGTGAGTCCGCTCGCTGATGTGGGCGAACGCGTCACGGTCCGAGGTGACGATCACGCAGTCCCACCCGCGGCGTTCCGCCCAGATCGCCGCAGAGGCGCTGACGTCGTCGGCCTCCCACCCTGGCGGAGTGACGGTGAGCAGGCCGAGCGCCTCCAGGAGAGCACTCGCCCGCCCCAACTGGTCGACCAACGACGCGTCCTTCTCCGCTCGCCCGGCCTTGTACGCCGCGAACATTTCGCCACGCACCGACGCGGTTCGGTCGTCGAATCCGAAGAGCACCGCGTCCGGCGCGAATTGATCGATCACCTCCAGGATCTGCCGCAGCATCCCGTTCAACGCCCACGCCGGCCGACCGCCTGCGTCACGCAGGCCGGTGTCAGCCCTCGCATGGTGGTTGCGATGCAGCAGCGAAGGCGCGTCGACGACGATCAGCAGACGCCTGCCGGAGCCTGTCATCGGCGAATTGTCGCTTCGCTCATGGGCTCAGAGTTGCCGGATCACCCGGGCCGGGTTGCCCACGGCGAGCACTCCCGCCGGGAGGTTCTTGGTCACGACGGCCCCGGCACCCACGACGGTGTTCTCGCCGATCGAGATGCCCGGCACGACGATCACGCCGCCGCCGAGCCAGGCGCCGTCGCCGATCGTGATCGGCAGCCCCGTCTCCCAGCCCTCGCGCCGAGCCTGCGCATCCAGCGGATGGGTCGGAGTGAGCAACTGGACATTGGGTCCCAGCTGGACATCCTCGCCGATCGTGATCCGCGCGACATCGAGGGCGGTCAGCCCAGAGTTCACGAAACTGCGGGCGCCGATGGTGATGTGCGCACCGAAGTCGACGGCGAGAGGCTGGCGGATCTCGACTCCTTCACCGACCGAGCCGAGGAGATCGGTGAGGATCCTGCGGAGCTGCTCCCCGTCGGTGGCGGGGGCCTGATTGTACGCCGCGACCAGTTTGCGTGCCTTGAAGAACAGCGCCGACAGTTCGGCGTCTTCCTCACCACCGCGGCGTGGCTCGCCGGCGAGCATCCGCTCGCGGGCCGTGCGCGGATCCGAGGCGTCAGCCATGACATGGTTCCTTCCGACATCTGAGTGGCGCGGATCGGCCACGCGCTAGCGGCCGTCGCGTCGGTGCTTCCGACGACAATAGCCAGCCGACGCCGCCGGTGCGTTGTCGCGGGGCGTCGTGGTCAGCGGTCCTCGACTTCGCAGCCTGTGCCAGGGTGGACGGGTGCCAGCTGCGACGAACGCCCAATCAATCCCACCGACGAGCATGCGGGCCGCGGTCACCCTGCACCACGGCGGACTGGAGGCGATCGAGGTGCGCTCCCAGCCGGTCCCGCGTCCGGCCCCTGGGGACGTGCTCATCCGGGTTGGAGCGGCCGGCTGCAACAACACCGACCTGTGGACGCGCGAGGGCGCGTACGGCACCGCCGAGGATCCCGACGCGAAGGCGGGGTGGATCGGGCCGATCGACTTTCCCCGCATCCAGGGGGGCGACGTGGCGGGAACCGTCGTCGCAGCCGGGGAGGATGCCGACCAGTCACTGATCGGATCTCGAGTGCTGGTGGACCCAGCGATCTACGACGGTCCGGGGCCGGACCCGGGCCTGGCCGGCGTCCTCGGCAGCGAACGGGACGGCGGCTTCGCTGAGTACCTCGTGGTGCCCGCGACTCTCGCGCACGTGGTGGATGGCTCACCGTTGAGCGACGTCGAACTGGCGGCGCTTCCTATCGCGTATGGCACCGCGCTGGGGATGCTCGAACGAGGCGCGGTGGGTGCCGGCGACACCGTTCTGGTGACCGGCGCCTCCGGAGGGGTCGGCCTGGCTGCGGTCCAACTCGCCAAGGCGCGCGGTGCCCGGGTCGTCGCCATCTGTAGCGGGGACAAGCAGGAGGAAGTCCGCCGGGCCGGCGCCGATAAGATCGTCGACCGGACGTTGGCCAACGTGGTGGAGGATGCCGCGGCGGCCGCTCCCGCCGGGCTATCACGCCGTCATCGACGTGGTGGCCGGCGGACTGCTCGGCCCCGGGCTGGGGTTGTTGCGTCGCGGCGGGCGCTGGGTCGTGGCCGGCGCGCTCGGCGGATGGCGCGTCGAACTCGATGTGCGTCGTCTCTACCTGCGCAACCTCGCGCTGGTGGGGTCGACCATGCACACCCCGCAGATCTTCGACCTGCTCGTCGATGTCGCGCGGCGCGGAGACGTGCGCCCGGTGATTGCAGCGACGTTTCCCCTCGACGAGGTGGCGCTGGCACAGGAGGAACTGGCCCGCCGTCGGCACAGTGGAAAGCTGGTGATCGTGCCCTAGCGAGGGCCGATCACACCACTCGACCACGCCACTCGACCGTGCTAGGGGAGATGGACCGTACGTTGGCCCGAGCCGAGGTGGTCGATGATCTCGGCGCGGGACAGCGTCCAGGCACCACAGTCACACCAGGCCGGAATGTCGTCGCCGACCGACGGTCCGACCTCGACCAGGTCCACATAGTCTTGTCCGCCTCGGGCCCCGCGGTGCCCTGTGTCGATGAAGTCACGCGAGCCGTGGCCGTGTGGCCCCGTGCGGGTTGCGACGACCATCCCAGCGTCGGTTCGGTAGACCGCGGCGACATGGTGCCCGTCGCGACACTGAACGCTCAGCACCTGCGCGTCGGATCGGCGCACCCCCAGCGCCGACAGTGCCGCGGCCGCCGACGCGCGACGCTCCTGAGGTGCGGACGCCGATGTGCTCATGTCCCTAGCATTCGCCGTCGAGCAGAGGCACGACAGGGGCGAAGGTCCCCTGCGGTGCCCGAAGGTCCCACGGCCGATCGTGCCCCGCGTCGGTCCCTTCCCGAACCGACCTTCGGCCCTAACCTGTTGGCGCCGACCTAGGGGACGCTGGTGGTACCGCTCAAGGAGGAGCCATGACGACGAGCCCGCAGCTCACTTTTCTCGGCGCGACCGGAACCGTGACCGGAAGCCGTTTCGTCGTCGAACTGGGCGCCAGCCGAGCCATGGTCGACGCCGGGCTGTATCAAGGCCTCGCAGAATTGCGCCGGAGGAACTGGAAACCCTTCCCGATGGATCCGTCAACCCTCGACGGCGTCGTGCTCACGCACGCGCACCTGGACCATTCGGGCTACCTCCCACGACTGGTGCGCGAGGGGTTCAGCGGCCCGATCGTATGCACCGCGGAAACCGCTGAACTCGCCATGATCGTGCTGCGCGACAGCGCCCACCTGCAGCAGGAAGACGCGGCGTACGCGAACCGAGCAGGGTTCTCCAAGCACTCCCCAGCGCTCCCGCTGTACGACGAGAGAGATGTGCAGCGCACCGAATCCCAGTTTCGGCCCACGGCGTACCACGCTCCCACCGATGTGGCGCCCGGCGTCACCGCGACGCTCCGGTCTGCCGGGCACATCCTCGGATCGGCGTCAGTCCTGCTCGAAATCGCCGGCACCCGCACCCTCTTCAGCGGGGATCTCGGCCGGCCCCACCATCCTCTGGTCCCGGATCGAGAAGACCCACCGGCGGCGGACACGGTCGTCGTGGAGTCCACGTACGGCGACCGCTCGCATCCACCGAAGGATGGGTCGGTGCTGGCCGACACGGTCAGCCGCACGATCGCTCGTGGCGGGTCTGTGCTCATCCCGGCCTTTGCCGTCGACCGCACGGAGCTGGTGTTGCTGAAGCTCGCAGAGCTCATGAGCGCAGGCGATATCCCGAACGTGCCGGTCCATGTCGACAGCCCGATGGCCCTGGCCGCGCTCAAGGTGTACGCAGCCGCCCTTCCCGGCCTGTCCGGCCCGGAGGCGTTCGGCCTGCCCCGCCTGCACGCCGCGCACTCCGTCGCACAATCCCAGTCGCTCAACGACCCTGCCGAGCCCTGCATCATCGTCTCCGCTTCCGGGATGGCCAGCGGTGGCCGCGTGCTTCACCACCTCAAACAGCAGCTCCCCAACCCCCGCAATACGGTGGTGCTGACCGGCTACCAGGCCGTCGGCACCCGTGGTCGGGCTCTGGCGGAGGGTGCCAGCGAGGTCAAGATCCACGGCAGGTACGTCAGGGCGCGCGCCGAGATCGTCATGGACGACCAGTTCTCGGTGCACGCGGACGCCGATGAGATCCTCGACTGGCTGCGGCTGCTGCCGCAACCGCCCCGAACCGTGTACGTCGTGCACGGGGAACTCGGGGCCTCCCAAGCGCTCGCCTCCCGTATCCGCGGCGAACTCGACTGGTGCGCCGTCGTGCCCCGACAGCAGGAGCGAGTCCGGCTGGACTAGGGCCTTGGACGGGGTCTGTCGCGAGCGGGCTTGCCCGCCCGTGGAGACTTCCCGTGTGACACCGCTTCGGATCATCGCTGCCGCAACTCTCGGGCTGGTCGTGCTGACCAGCTGTTCCGGCGACACAGGGTCGGGGGTGGGACAAGTGCCGGCGAGTACGGCCGACGTACGGTCGCCGGACTCCACCCAGCCCACTGCGACAGCCAGCACCCCGCCGCAGGCGACGGCCCCCAAGCTCAAGGTCGACGTGCTCACCGACCAACTCGAACACGGCTGGGACCTCGGGTTCCTCCCCGACGGCCAGATCCTGGTGAGCGAGCGACCGGCCCGGCTCACTCTGCTCTCCTCGGCGCAGCCGAATGCCCGGGTGAGCCGAGTCGACGCGGACCTGTCGGAGGTCTACGTCGCCGGCGAAGGCGGCCTGCTCGGCATGGTCGTTCATCCGGACTTCTCGGAGTCGCGACTGTTCACCACGTGCCTCGACTATCAGGAAGACGGGCAACCCGTGGACATCCGCCTTGTCACCTGGCGCTTGGCCGACGATGGGTCCTCGGCCCAACGGGTGAAGGATCTTCTCACCGGCCTACCGATCGCAGTGGGGGGCCGCCACTCGGGCTGCCGCCCGACGATCGGGCCCGACGGAGAATTGCTGGTCGGCACCGGCGACACCGCTGTCGGCACGATCCCGCAGGATCTGGGCAACCTCGGGGGCAAGGTGCTCCGACTGGATCTCGCCACCGGCGAACCGTGGCCCGATAACCCGTTCGTCGACGCGGCGAACCCCCGGCAGCGCTACGTCTATACCTACGGGCACCGCAACGTGCAGGGGGTCGCCGTCCGCCCCGACGCCGACCAGATCTTCACGGCCGAGCACGGGCCGCAAGTCAACGACGAGGTGAATCTTCTGCGCTCGGGAGGCAACTACGGCTGGGATCCGTCGCGGGGAGGCACCGTCGGCGGGTACGACGAGAGCGTCGCGATGACCGATCTCCAACGCTTCCCCGACGCTGTCCCTGCCGTCTGGGAGTCCGGCGACACGACGCAGGCCATCTGCTCGGCCACCTTCCTAGCGGGGGATCGGTGGGGTGCGCTCGACGGGGCTCTCGTGATCACGGCACTGAAGGGGGCCAAGCTGATCGTCTTGAGCCTCGACGCGCGTGGCGCGGTCACCGAGGTCCGGATCCCCACGGCCACCAATGGTCCGTTCGGCAGGCTGCGCGCCTCGCGCCTCGGCCCCGACGGTGCCCTCTATGTCACGACGACCAACGGCGACGACGACAAGCTCCTCAAGATCACGCCGGCGACCTGAACTCAGCAGCGCACTCCACTGGCCTTGAACAACAACCAGGTGGAGGCATCGGCCAGGGCCTGAAAGACCCTGTCGACGGCGCTGACGCTGTGCTTTCTCATGGCTTCCCCCTCTCGGTCACCGACCAAGAGCATTTCGCCGGGAGTTTGAGACAGGAAGTTCAGCGCGAATCGGGCGCGGGTTACCGCCCGGCGACCGCCGTGACGAAGACCTGGCCACGGCCGCGGACGAACGCGCCGACGCCGATCCGCCGAATGCCGCGCTTCATGATGATGGCTTTGTGACCGGAGGACTTCATCCACATCCGCACCGTGGCGCGTGCCCCCAGGCGTGTTCCAGCGGCGATCACTTCACCGGCCCACCTGGCCTGGCAGGTGTTCATCACCGGGCCGAGATCTTGGTGCGTGAGTGAACCGGCGCGGGCGTTGCTCCGGGCGCCGCTCTCGGCGTAGGAATCGTGGCAGCTCGCCATCTTCACCCGCTTCATTCCACGCGCGGCGCGCAACTGGTTGATCCGCTTCATCACCTTCGACTCGTACGTATTCGGCTTGGCACTGACGCTGACGGTCTTGGTCGTGGCCGCCGAGGTCGAGGGCATCGCAAGCCCCACGGAGGTGACGGCCAACAGCATTCCGGCGAAGGCGGTCGTGAGGCGGATGGGCAAGCTGGCGCAAGGCGTCGTCATGACGGGGGTCTCCCTGGTGATTTCGGTTTTCGCGGCGCGCGAGAAGGGCGCGCATGGTGCGATGGTGGATCCCCCGTTTGCCAGGATCACATTACTTGACGCCCCCCCGGTTGGTGTCAAATTGTCGCTAAATCCGAATTAATCCGGATGTGATCGTTGGCGTCCGAACACGGGGTAGAGTCGCGCAGTCGGTTCGGTGGACGAGCCCGGCTCCGAAGACCCGGAACGGACAAGGAACTTCACGAAGGTGTTCAGCTGATGGCCTGGCTGCTGTTGGGCATCTCGATCGCGCTGATCCTCGCCTGCGGCTTCTTCGTGGCGGCGGAGTTCGCCTTCGTGACGGTTGATCGAAGGGCCGTCGACAAGGCTGCCGACGCGGGTGATGTGTCCGCTCAAGGATTGACCAAGGCGCTGACGTCACTGTCGACCCAGCTGTCGGGCGCGCAGGTGGGCATCACCATCACCAACCTCGCCATCGGCTTCCTGGCCGAACCTGCCATCGCTTCACTGCTCGACGCGCCGCTGACCGCGGCCGGTGTGCCGGCCGACGCGGTCTCGCCGATCGCACTCGGAGTCGGCCTGACGCTGAGTACCGCCCTCACGATGATCTTCGGAGAACTCGTCCCCAAGAACCTCGCGATCGCTCGGCCGATGGCGACCGGGCGGGCGACCCAGCGGCCCATGCGGTTCTTCACGGCGGTGATGAAGTGGCCGATCCGTCTCCTCAACGGGTCAGCCAACGCGGCGGTGCGGTGGTTCGGGGTCGAGCCCCAGGAGGAACTCAGATCGGCTCGAAGCTCCACCGAGCTGGCCTCGCTCATCTCACGCTCGGCCGATCACGGAACGCTGGACGCCAGCACGGCCGAGTTGATGGAGCGATCGGTCGAGTTCGGGGGGTTGACCGCGGGCGAGATCATGACCCCACGGATGCGCACCGCGACGCTCGAGACGGTGGACCGCGCCTCGGCCGTCCTCGATCTCGCGAGGGAAAGCGGTCACTCCCGCTTCCCGGTCCTGGACGACCAGGAGAACGTCGTGGGAACCGTCCACGTCAAGAACGTCGTGGGGTTGTCGTTGGGCGAGCGCGCGACCACACGCGTCAAACACGTCATGGTCAAGCCCACGATCGTGCCCGATTCGCTACGGCTCGACCCGCTACTGGCGTTGTTGCGTGCCGAGGGGTTCCAGTTGGCGGTCGTGCTGGACGAGTACGGCGGCTTCGCCGGCGTCGTGACGCTGGAGGACGTCGTCGAGGAGATCGTCGGGGACATCTCCGACGAGCACGACCCGCGCTCGGCTCGCGCTCGACGACTGCGCGAGGGGATCTGGTTGGTCTCAGGGCTCCTCCGGCCCGATGAGGTCGAAGACATCACGGGCGTGGAACTGCCCGATGACGACAACTACGACACCGTCGCCGGACTGGTGCTCACGTTGCTCGGGCGGATGCCGTCGGTCGGCGACGTCGCCGAAGTGACGACCATGGACCCCGACGATCACGACGACGGCCGACAACGACTGGTCACTCTGACCGTTCAGCGCATGGACGGGCGCCGCATCGACCGGCTCGCGCTTCGCGTCTTCGACCGACCGCCCGGAGGATCGCGATGACCGGGACCTCCGCCCTGCTGCTGGCTCTGGTGCTGCTCCTGGGCAACGCCCTTTTCGTCGGTGCCGAGTTCGCGCTGGTCTCGGCGCGGCGCACGCAGATCGAACCTCTGGCCAACGCCGGCTCGCGCATGGCCAAGATCACCCTCACCGCCATGGAGAACATCTCCCTGGTGATCGGGGTCAACCAACTGGGCATCACGGTGTGCTCGTTAGTCCTCGGCGCGGTCGGCGAGCCCGCGGTCGCCCACGTTGTCGAGCCCGTGTTCCATGCCATCGGAGTCCCCGAGGGGCTGCTTCATCCGCTGGCCTTCGCACTGGCTCTGGGAGTCGTTGTCTATCTCCACGTGGTGATGGGGGAGATGATCCCGAAGAACCTCGCCCTGGCCGGCCCGGACCGGGTCGCCCTGCTGCTCGGACCCGTCGTGTGGGGGTTCGTGACGGTCTTGCGTCCGTTCATCGTGGTGATCAACCTGATCGCCGCGGGTGTCCTCCGACTCGTGGGCGTTCGGCTTCAGGATGAGGTGAGCTCGACCTATACCCGCGAGCAGGTCGCCGCCTTGGTGGAGGAGTCGCGGGGTGAGGGTCTGTTGGCCGACGACGAGTACACCCGCCTGGCGGGCGCCTTGGGATTCACGATCACAACGGTGGCCGACGTGATCCTCCCGTTGTCGACGCTGTCGGTGGTCCGCCGCGATGCGACGCCGGCCGACCTCGAGGCACTGTGCGCCGACACGGGCTTCAGCCGGTTCCCGGTCACCGACGACGACGGGTCCTTGATGGGCTACCTGCACATCAAGGACGTGCTTTCCAGTGACCCCGCCAGCCGCGACCAACCGATCCGAGAGCGGTGGGTCCGTTCCTTCGCCAAGGTGCGCGACACGGACCTGCTCCACGATGTGCTCGCCACCCTTCAACGAACCGGTGCCCACCTGGCTCGAGTCGAGGACGCCGAACGCACTCTGTTGGGGCTGGTGACGATGGAAGACGTCCTCGAAGAGCTGGTGGGAGAGATCCGGGACGGGGCCCACCAGGACGACTGATCGACCGCGCTGGCACACCGGTCTCGTGGACCCGAGTTCCTTGGTGACTCACAGGTAGGATTTGGCCGATGAGCACGGGACACCGCAGAGGCGAAGAGCAGAAGGCGGGGCTGTGGACGCTGCCCAACCTGCTCAGCATGGTCCGCCTCGCCGGCATCCCCGTCTTCCTGTGGCTCGTGCTGGGTCCTGAGTGGGACGGCTGGGCGCTGCTCCTGCTGATGGTGGCGGGCATCACGGACTACCTCGACGGCTATCTGGCCCGCCGCCTGCAACAGAGTTCACGGTTCGGCGAGATCTTGGACCCGGTCGCCGACCGGCTCTACATCCTCGCCGTCGTGATCGGCCTGTTCCTGCGCGACATCATCCCGTGGGGAGTGGCGGTGGCACTGCCCGCCCGTGACCTCTTCTTGTGGTGCCTGGTGCCGTTCCTGCGGACCCGCGGCTATAGCTCGCTACCGGTTCACTTCCTCGGCAAGGCCGCCACGTTCAACCTGCTGTACGCGTTCCCGCTCCTCCTGTTGGGTGACGGCGACGGTGTGGTGGCGACCCTGGCGCAAGTGTTCGGCTGGGCTTTCGCCATCTGGGGGATCGGCCTGTACTGGTGGGCCGGAATGCTCTACGCCTACCAGGTCTATCTTCTGCTGCGCTCGCCCGCCCATGCCGACGCATCCGATCCCGAGGTGCCCGAGGCCCTGGGTCGACCAGTGCCTCCGACCGAGGTCGTCCCGCCCCCGGCAGAGCCGGTGTCGACACCCGCGCTCGCCGAGGACGCACTGACCGGGTCAGTCAGCGTGCCGCTCGGGAAGCCGACCCCCATGCACGTTCCGGCTCCGGTCGACGCGCCCGTCGAAGTGAGCACCCGGAGTCCTGGTCGTCGACGCCGCGCCGACGCCACTCCCGATGATCTCGGCGAACTCTCGGCACCGACCGCCGACGGGGTGACCGACCTGCCCAACGCTCCCTACCGTGGCCGGCGCAGGGCGGGACCGACCGATGCCTGAAGTCACCGACTCCACGCCGGACCAGACGCGCCCGCCGGAGCTGCCCCCCCATGTCACCATGCCGTTGCTGGAGTTGCTGACCAAGCAGGCCATGGACGACGAATACCAGCAGGCGGCGCGCCGCACCCAGGCCGACAGCGGCGGGGCCGGCTCTGGTTCCACACCCGGTCCGGGGCAAGTCCTGCTGCTGGTGTCCGTTTTGGCGTTGCTGGGGGTGCTCACCGCGACCGCGTTCGCGCAGACCGAGCGCAATTCCGAGATCAACGCCTCCAGTCGTGAGGTCCTGATCGCGGAGATCGCCACCAGCCGGCTCGCAGTGGACCGCCTACGTGAGCGTCAATCCCGACTGCAGACCCGCATCCTCACGATTCAGTCGGAGATCGCTGCCGAGGCGGAGCAGCTCGACTCGATCACGGCGCGCATCCAGCGGCTCGCCCTGATCTCGGGATATGCCTCCGCCAGCGGACCCGGACTTCGGATCACGATCCAGAACCCAATCGATGCATCGGACACCACAGAGGTGCGCGATGAGGACTTGGCGATCCTGGTCGACGGACTCTGGAATGCCGGCGCCGAGGCGATCTCCATCAACGGCAAGCGCCTCACGGTGCTCAGCCCGATTCGCAACTCGGGCCGGGCGATCAGGGTCAACAGTCAGTCGATCAGTCCGCCGTATGTCGTCAGCGCCATCGGCGACCCTCGGGACCTGTCGGCGAGGTTGTTGGAGAACACCCACGGACTGGAATGGTTCGCGCTGGTGGAGCGGTTCGGATTCCGAGCCGAGATCGACACGGTCGACGCCCTTGTGCTTCCGGCTGCCACAGCACGTACCTTGCGTTACGTTCGGGTGGCGCAACCGGCGGGGGCCGGCGTAGATCTCACCGACAAGGATTCGGAGGCACCGTGATCGCCGTACTCGGCCTCGTCTTCGGCGTGGCACTCGGGTTGCTGTTGCAGCCGGCAGTGCCGGTGTCGTTGCAGCCCTACCTCCCGATCGCCGTCGTGGCGGCGCTCGACGCCGTCTTCGGTGCGCTGCGGGCCTACCTCGACGGGATCTTCGACGACCGGGTGTTCGTGATCTCGTTCTTGAGCAACGTCTTCATCGCCGCTGCCATCGTCTTCCTCGGCGATCAACTCGGTGTGGGTGGCCAACTGTCCACCGGAATCGTCGTGGTGCTTGGCATCCGCATCTTCACCAACGCCGCCGCCATCCGGAGGCATGTGCTTCATGCCTGATCGATCCACGCCTCCCGGCGAGCCCGCCCGGCCCCCGCAGCCCGATGCAGGCCAGCGGCTGAAGATCGCCCTGATGAAACCGTCGCGTCGTCAGGTCGCCGTGGCGGTCCTGCTCGCGGCTCTCGGTTTTGGGGCAGTCACGCAGGCCCGCATCACTCGCTTCGACGACGAATTCGCAGGGCTGCGCCAAGAGCAGTTGATCGACCTGCTGAGCAGCCTCGACGGGACCACCCAGCGCGCCGAGACCGAAATCGCCCAACTCCAGCGCACCCGCGACGACCTTCTGGACACCCGACGTCAGCGGCAGGCCGCCCAGCAGCAGGCGGATCAAGAGGCCCAGACCCTCAGCGTGCTCGCGGGGCTGGTCCCGGTCACCGGTCCGGGTCTGAGGATCACGATCGAGGAGACCGACCAACCCGTCGACATCGACACCGTCTTGGACACCATGCAGGAGTTGCGGACCGCGGGGGCGGAAGCGATGGAGTTCAACGACGAGGTGCGCGTCATCGCGAGCACCGCTTTCGAGGACGCCGTGGGCGGCATCATCGTCGACGGCGCCGAACTGTCGCCGCCCTACATCATCGACGTCATCGGTGACCCCATCACGCTGCGGAGCAGCGGTCTCGACTTCCCCTTCGGCCCCATGTACCAACTCGAGGTACAGCTGGGCGCCGACGTCCTCGTCGAAGAACAGCAAGAGGTGTCCATCGATTCGGTGGTGGAGGCGAGCGATCCCCAGTATGCCGAGGCGACGCAGTCGCAGTAACCTGAAGCCCGATCGCTGACACCATCGGTGTCCGACCCAACCGCGAGGAGACGTCTCTTGTATCCCGATGACCTCAAGTACACCAGCGAGCACGAATGGGTCCGGACTCCCGGCGAGACCGCTGGAGCGGTCCGGGTGGGCATCACGCACTTCGCCCAAGACGCGCTCGGCGACATCGTGTACGTCTCGCTTCCCGAAATCGGCGACACGGTGGAAGCCGGATCCACCTGCGGCGAACTGGAGTCGACGAAATCGGTGAGCGACATCTATGCCCCAGTGAGCGGCGAGATCGTAGCGCGCAACGACACTCTCGACTCCACCCCTGAGCTGGTCAACAACGATCCATACGGCGGTGGCTGGCTCTTTGAGGTGGCGGCCGCCGACGGTGCCTGCGACGACCTGATGGACGCCGCGACCTACGAACAGAGCCTGCAGGCCTGACGTGGGGCTGGTAAGTTCGGAGCAACCCTCACCCTGTGCCTGAGGCAGGTGATCCGAGGGCCCCGCAGCCACCGACCGATCGCGCCATCGTCACTCGATTCCCCCAGCGTCACTTGATTTCCCAGCGTCATTCGTTTCCCAGCGTCATTTTCAAGGAGTCCTCATGCCGTTCTGCACCGCTTGTGGAAAGCAGAATCCCGACGAGGCACGCTTCTGCTCTCAGTGCGGCACCAAACTGCTCGTCGACGAGCAGTCGGCTGCGTCGGCGCCGACGGCCACCCCGCCGGCCGAACCGGTCGATGCCACCGCCACGATCACCTTCGGCGCGCCCGAGAAGACCGACAGCGCCGACCGGCAGCTGAATCCCGGTGATGCGGCCGCCGTCGACGCACTCCCACCGGGTCACGCCCTCCTCGTGGTCCAACGTGGGCCGGGCGCAGGTAGTCGGTTCCTCCTCGACGCCGACCTGACTCAGGTCGGCCGCCACCCCGAGAGCGACATCTTTCTTGACGATGTCACGGTCTCGCGCCGTCACGCAGAGTTCCATCGAGACGGGAACGCCTTCACGGTGCGCGACGTCGGGAGCCTCAACGGCACCTACGTCAACCGTGATCGCATCGACCAGGTCCACCTCAAGGACGGTGACGAAGTGCAGATCGGCAAGTTCCGTCTCGTCTTCTTCTCCGGCCACCCGGTCGCCTGACGTCGATGGGTGCGTCGCCCAGCGCGGCGGGGACAGCCCGGCCACGGCTCACCATCGGGCAGGTCCTCGACCTGCTCCGAGCGGACTACCCCGGCGTCACGATCCCCAAGATCCGGTTCCTGGAGGACAAGGGTCTGATCAAGCCGGAGCGGACGCCGGCCGGCTATCGCAAGTTCTCCGATGCCGACGTCGAGCGGCTGCGCTACGTCCTGCGGATGCAGCGCGATCACTACTTGCCGCTGCGGGTGATCGGCGAGCATCTGGATGCCATCGACCGGGGTCTGCAGCCCCCTCCGATCGATCCCGTGGTCCCGACCGTGCCTTCGGTCGCGCTGGCTTCCGACGGGCTGCCCAGTGCCGAGTCGTTTCGGCACCGCAGCGACCTGCGCGTCTCGCGACGGGAGCTGATCAAGATCGCCGAGATCTCCGAGGAGTTCCTCGGCCAGTTGGAGCAGTTCGCTCTCGTCGTCCCGGCGGCCGGGACCGGCCACTACGACGCCGATGCCTTGGTGATCGCGAAGACCGCCCGGGAGCTCGCCGACTTCGGCATCGAGCCGCGGCACCTGCGCGCGTTCAAGACCGCCGCCGACCGGGAGGTGGGGCTGATGGAACAGGTCATCGCGCCGGTGGCTCGCGGCAAGGATCCCGCCGCCCGCGGACGAGCAGCGGAGACGGTTGCGGATCTCGCGACGCTGTCGGTCCGCTTGCACGCGACGCTGGTCAAGACGGGTCTCCGTCGTCTCTGATCACCCCTCGAATCGGGTATCAGCGGGGGAGTAGGGTGAATGTGTGCGTGAGGTCGATGTCGTCGGAGTGCGGGTGGAGATGCCTGCCAACCAGCCCATCGTGTTGTTGCGCGAGGTGGCCGGTGATCGTTACCTGCCCATCTGGATCGGGGCCGTGGAAGCAACCGCTATTGCGTTCGCCCAACAGGGCGTCACCCCGCCGCGTCCGCTGACCCACGACTTGTTCAAAGACGTCCTCGAGGCCACCGGCAACCAGCTCGATGAAGTCCAGATCACCGATGTCCGCGAGGGCGTCTTCTACGCGACCCTGGTGTTCTCCTCCGGCACGGAGGTCAGCGCCCGTCCGTCCGACTCCATTGCCCTGGCGTTGCGCACCGGCTCGCGCATCGTTTGCGCCGAATCGGTTCTCGACGATGCCGGTCTTGCCGTACCCGAGGAGCAGGAGGACGAGGTGGAGAAGTTCCGCGAGTTCCTCGACCACGTCACGCCCGAAGACTTCGAGGGACCGGGCACTGCCCGGATGAAACTCTCACCCTCAAGTAAAGGTTGAGGGTTCCGACACGCCGGGTCCGTGCGTTGACCACCCTCAAGTGGAGGCTTACGGTGGAGTCTCTTCGTTGTAACTCCACCGTTGTGGTGCCCAGCACGGGTCGCCTTCGCGGACCACTTTCCCCGGAGCTACGCAGAACGAGGTATCGACGAAAGGGTCGAGATGGTCGTGAACTCCCCGGAGAACCCCGGCAGCAAGAGCGCCGAGGTCGCCGATGTCGCAGAGGCCGCCCAGGAACAGGGCCTGCTGTTCACCGATGACGTCTCCCCGCTCCCGAGCGACACCGGCTATCGCGGGCCCACCGCGTGCAACGCAGCCGGCATCACCTATCGCCAGCTCGACTACTGGGCTCGGACCGGGCTGATCCAGCCGTCGGTGCGCGGAGCCAAGGGGTCAGGGTCGCAGCGGCTCTACTCCTTCCGCGACATTCTGATCCTGAAGGTGATCAAGCGGCTTCTCGACGCCGGCATCTCGCTGCAACAGATCCGCACAGCCGTCGAGTTCCTGCGCGACCGCGGAACCGACGACCTCACTCGCGTCACGCTGATGAGCGATGGCGCCTCGGTCTACGAGTGCACCAGCAACGACGAGGTCATCGACCTGCTCCAGGGAGGCCAAGGGGTCTTCGGCATCGCGATCGGCGGTGTCTGGCGCGAGATCGAGGGCACCCTCGCAGCGCTTCCGTCGGAGCGCACGGCAGCCGACGACGCCGAGCCCGCCACCGGCGATGAGCTGGCAGCGCGTCGCGCTGCCCGCCACACGGGCTGATCCCACCCCCGGTGGTATGTTCCCCAGTGTCCGGGGCAAAGCCCGGACGCTGACAATTGCATTCGCCGATCATGCCGCGTGGGAGAGTTGCCCGCCCGGATCGCTCGTTGAGCCGGCGTCAGGGTGCGCCGAAGGGGCAACGTCCTCCCGGAACCTCTCAGGCACCAGGACCACGCGGATCAGGCGACTCTGGAGTCCGTGGGTTCGACGGCGGGTGACTGAGGGGAGGGCACTGGATCCACCGTCCCCAGGGAGCCCTTCATGACCAGCAGTTCCGACACCGTCGACACCCCGAGCTCCACCTTCGCCGATCGGCACATCGGGCCGCGTGGTGATGACATCGCCAAGATGGTGGCCGCTCTGGGCTACGCCTCGCTCGACGACCTGATGGCCGTGGCTGTTCCCGAGGCGATTCGGTCGCTGCAGGACCTCGCCCTCCCGTCCGCCGAGAGCGAAGAGGCCTCGGTGGCTCACCTGCGCGGACTGGCCGAGCGCAACCAACTGGCGGAGCCGATGATCGGGTTGGGGTACCACGGCACTATCACCCCGGCGGTGATCAGGCGCAACGTGGTTGAGGACCCCTCCTGGTACACCGCCTACACGCCGTACCAGCCGGAGATCTCGCAAGGTCGACTCGAGGCGTTGCTCAACTTCCAGACCATGGTGGGAGACCTCACCGGTCTGCCGACCTCGAACTCGTCACTGCTCGACGAGGGCACCGCCGCGGCCGAGGCGATGACGCTGGTCCGACGGGCCCAGCGCAAGGGAAGCGGCCCGTTCGTCGTCGATGCCGACGCCCTGCCGCAGACCATCGCGGTAGTCCGGACCCGAGCCGAGGCGATGGGGATCGACGTGGTGGAGGCCGATCTCGACAGTGGACTCCCCGAGGGGGAGTTCGCGGGGGTCCTGATCCAGTATCCGGGAGCATCGGGCCAGATTCGCGATCCTCGCCCGATCATCGAGGCGGCCCACGAGCGTGGCACTCTCGCTGTCGTGGCGGCCGACCTGCTCGCCCTGACCGTGCTCGAGAGCCCGGGTGCGTTGGGGGCGGACATCGTCGTGGGCTCGTCCCAGCGATTCGGTGTTCCGCTGTTCTACGGTGGCCCGCACGCCGGCTTCATGGCTGTGTCCGCCGGACTGGAGCGTCATCTTCCCGGCCGGCTGGTCGGGGTATCGGTCGATGCCGACGGTCGGCCCGCCTATCGGCTGGCGCTGCAGACCCGGGAGCAGCACATCCGCAGAGACAAGGCCACCTCCAACATCTGTACCGCCCAGGTGCTGCTGGCGGTAGTGGCGTCGATGTATGCGGTCTACCACGGGCCCGGCGGACTCCGGGCGATCGCCGATCGGGTGCACGCGCACACGGCGCGGCTGGCCTCTGCGTTGCGCACCGCGGGGCTCGAGGTGGTCAACGACACCTTCTTCGACACGCTGACGGTCCGGGTCCCCGATGCCGCGGAGGACGTCGTCGCGCGGGCTCGGGCCGAGGGGATCTGGTTGCGGCGCATCGACGGCGACCTGGTCGGCATCTCGGTCTCCGAGCGCACCCTCGGCATGCACATCGACCAGTTGGCCGACGTTCTCGGGGCCGCTCCGGCGGTGGCCGACGCGCCCTCCGGGCTCCCGGAAGGTCTGCTGCGCCACACGCCCTACCTCACTCATCAGGTCTTCCACGACCACCACAGCGAGACGTCCATGCTGCGCTATCTGCGCCGCCTGTCGGCTCGCGACTATGCCCTCGACCGCGGGATGATCCCGCTCGGCTCCTGCACGATGAAACTGAACGCGACCTCGGAGATGGAGCCGGTGAGCCTGCCGGGGTTTGCCGACCTCCACCCGTTCGCTCCGACGCAGGACGCGGTCGGCTATCACGAACTGATCGCCACCCTGGAGGGGTGGCTGGCCGAGGTGACCGGATATGACAAGGTGTCGATCCAGCCCAACGCGGGCTCACAGGGGGAGCTGGCCGGGCTTCTTGCGATCCGCGGCTATCACCGCTCGCGTGGCGATGAACGACGCGATGTCTGCCTGATCCCGTCGTCGGCCCATGGCACCAACGCTGCCTCGGCCGTGATGGCAGGAATGCGTGTGGTGGTGGTGTCCGCGACCAGCGAGGGGTCGGTCGACCTGGACGACCTCCGCGCCAAGTGCGCGGAGCATGCGGACCGGTTGGCGGCGATCATGGTGACCTATCCCTCCACCCATGGGGTCTATGAGGAGACGATCACCGACCTCTGCGAGATCGTCCACGACCACGGCGGGCAGGTCTACGTCGACGGCGCCAACCTCAATGCGCTCCTGGGCTACGCGCGCCCTGGTGAGTTCGGAGGCGACGTCTCGCACCTGAACCTGCACAAGACCTTCTGCATCCCCCATGGCGGTGGTGGCCCCGGAGTCGGGCCGATCGGGGTGGGTGCGCACCTGGCCCCCTTCCTGCCGAGTCACCCGATGCATCCGCTGCCGGAGCTTCGCGAGGGGATCGGGCCGATCAGCGCCGGTCCCTACGGCTCGGCCGGCATTCTGCCGATCTCCTATGCCTACGTCCAGATGATGGGTGCCGAGGGTCTCACTCGGGCCACCGCGACCGCGGTCCTGGCCGCCAACTACGTTGCCCACCGCCTTGATCAACATTTTCCGGTGCTCTACAAGGGGGCGGGAGGTCTGGTGGCGCACGAGTGCATCATCGATCTTCGGGCGTTGACCAAGACGACGGGCGTCACGGTCGACGACGTCGCCAAACGGCTGGTCGACTACGGCTTCCACGCCCCGACCATGTCCTTTCCCGTGCCGGGCACCTTCATGGTCGAGCCCACCGAGTCGGAGGACCTGACCGAACTGGACCGGTTCTGCGACGCGATGATCGCCATCCGCGGTGAGATCGAGCGGGTCGCAACGGGGGAGTGGACCGCCGAAGGGTCCCCCCTGAGGCGGGCCCCGCACACCGCCCGCGCGCTCGTCGGCGAGTGGGAGCGCGACTACCCACGCGAGATCGGGGTGTTCCCCGTCGGGGTCGACCCGGACAAGTACTGGCCCCCGGTGGCCCGGATCGATCAGGCCTACGGCGACCGGCACCTGGTGTGTGCGTGCCCACCGCCCGAGGCCTTCGAGAACTGACGGGCCCGGGTCTCGGCTCAGCGAGCCTCGGAGACGCTGGACATGTTGAAGTCGGGCACCCTCAGGGTGGGTGTGGCGGTGCGTGAGAAGTAGTCGTCGCCCCACTCCCGGCTGAAGCTGGGCACGCTCTCCGAGGCATCGGTGAAGCGTGACAACAAGTCCAAAGGGCTTTCGTTGAAGCGGAAGTTGTTCACCGCGCCGACGACTTCGCCGTCCTCGACGAGATAGACGCCATCGCGGGTGAGCCCGGTGAACAGCATCGACTGCTCGTCGACCACGCGGATGTACCACAGACACGTGAGGAGCAGGCCACGCTCGGTCCGGGCGATCACATCGTCCGGCGTGCCGTGGGCGCCGGACACCTCGAGAACGAGGTTGTCGATGTAGGGGGTGGTGGGTTGGTGTGTCAGGGCGGCGCTGTGACGGGTCTGTAGCAACGCCGTGAGGGTGCCGTCGGCGATCCACTCGGTCCGCTGGAGCGGCAGGCCGTTGTCGAACACCGACGTGAGGCTGCTCGACGTCGGCGCTTCGGCGAACGGCGAGCACTCGAGCCCCGGATAGCGCGGATCGGAGTAGAGGCTGATGCCCGGTGGAGCGATCGAGTCGCCGATCCTGGTGCCGCCTCCGCGACGTGAGAACGCCGACTGTCCGTCGTGGGCGTCGCGTGCGCCGGCATACCAATAGGCATAGATGAACAAGTCGGCCACGGCTGAGGGCGGAAGGAGGGTGTCGTAACGGCCCGCCGGGAGGTCGATAGTGCGGCGGGCCCACTGGAGCCTCCGGGTGAGTTCGGCGTCGACAGCCAGCGGGTCGGCGTCGGCGAAGTCGCGGGTGGCCGAACCCACCCAGGCGCTCTGCGTGAGGTCCGCGTTCTTTCCGGTGCAGGCGTAGTGCCCGGTCGGCTGCACGTGGCGCAGTCGGAGGCCCGTGGTGGACCCGAGGTAGGTCGTGGTCACCAGGTGCTGGGCGAAGCCGTAGAGCACCCGGTGATCGGCGGTCGCTCGTCCGAAGGCCTCACCGAGTGCCGGCGCGAAGTCGGCGAACACCTCGATCCCCGTGCTCGCGCTCTCCTCACTCCAGTCGGGATCGGTGCGCGCCGGCACCAATTCGGCAGCATCCTCGGCGGGAGTGGCGGTGGCCGCCGCGGCGTCGGCTTGGTCGACGAGGGCATCGAGGTGCTCCGGGGAGCTCACGCTGCTGCTGGCCGAACCGGCGGCGACGCCGGCGGAGGAGTCGGAGAACGAGATCACGGTGGCCGTTCGTCCTCGCATCGCGCCGTTGGTCGTCAGGGTGTTGTTCGCCCAGCGCAGGTTGGCCTCCGATGTGTCGCTCAGCAGCACGATGCGCTGGGAGTTCCCGGGGCGGGCCAGGGCCCGCTCGACCAGGTCCTGAGAGGTTGCGGTCATCAGTGGCCACCCTCGGCGACGGTGTTGAGTACTCGGACCTGTTCGAACAGCGCAGCGGGACAGCCGTGGCTCACCGCCGCCACTTGGCCGGGTTGCGCCTTGCCGCAGTTGCCTGCGCCGCCGAGCACCCACGTGGAGGATCCACCGACCGCTGTCATCGACCCCCAGAAGTCGGTCGTGGTGGCCTGGTAGGCGACGTCGCGCACCTGCCCGGCCAGCACGCCGTTCTCGATGCGGTAGAACCGTTGGCCCGTGAACTGGAAGTTGAAGCGCTGCATGTCGATCGACCACGAGCGATCGCCCACGATGAAGAGGCCGCGGTCCACGCCCGCGATCAGCCCCGCAGTGTCGGGGCCGACCGGGTCGGGCTGCAGCGACACGTTCGCCATCCGCTGGATCGGGACGTGTCCGGGGGAGTCGGCGAACGCGCAGCCGTTCGAGCGACCGCCGTTGAGTTCGGGCTTGAGCCGACTCATGGCGCGGTCGGTCTGATAGCCGACCAGGACACCGTCTCGGACGATGTCCCAGGATTGGGCGGCCACCCCGTCGTCGTCGTAGCCGATGCTGGCGAGTCCGTGTTCGACGGTCCGGTCGCCGGTCACGTGCATCAGGGCTGAGCCGTATCGCAAGCTGCCGAGCTGGTCGTATGTCGCGAAGGACGTCCCCGCGTAGTTGGCTTCGTAGCCGAGCGCCCGATCGAGTTCGGTGGCATGGCCGATGGACTCGTGGATCGTCAGCCATAGGTTGCTGGGGTCGATCACCAGGTCGTAGTCGCCGGCCTCGACGCTGGGCGCGCGGAGTTTCTCCGCCAACAGCTCCGGGGCTTGATCCAGTTCGGTGTCCCAGTCCCAGCCGTCGACCAGGAATTCCCAACCTCGGCCCACCGGGGGAGCCAGCGAGCGCATCGAGTCGAAGACTCCGGTGGCGTCGTTGACGCCGTGGGCTTCGAACTCCGGCAAGACGCGAATCCGCTGCTGGGTGATCCGGCTACCGGCCAGGTCGCAGTAGTACTTGTTCTCGGCCACCTGCTCCACACCGACCGAGGCGTGCTGCACCGCTGGGTGGCCGCGCAGTCGTTCGCTCCAGGACAGCAGGAGGTCGGTCTTCTCGACGGTCGGGACCTGCCACGGGTGACGTTGATAGCCGGAACTCCACGAGACGTCGTCATAGACGGGTTCCGGCGCAAGTTCGACGGGAGTGGTGGTCATCGCCGAGGCGACCTCGGCCACCGCGATGGCCCGATCGGTGACTCGCGCCACCTCGTCGTTGGTGAGTTCGACACCAGAGGCGAAACCCCAGGCCCCCCTGAAGATCACTCGAACGGCGAAACCGACGTCCTCGCGGGTCGCTGCGGTCTGCACGTGGAGGTCGCGGACCCGCAGCGATTGAGTGCGATTGCGCTCGAAGCGGAAATCCGCGTGGGTGCAGCCGCGATCACCGGCGCGGGCGAGCGCGACGTCGCCAAGCACCCTGAAACCCAGAGCCAGAAACGATGAGTCGATGTCACCCGGCGCCATGAGGCGAACCTACTGGGTGGCCCGCGGCGCTCCGCAAGGAGACCGTCGATCCGGTCGGTGACTTGTGGATGCGCAGTTGGGTGGGAATGCGGTGGCGCATCTCGGCGACGTGGCTGACCACCCCGATCACCCGGCCCCCATCGCGGAGGTCATCGATGGTGTCGAGGACGGCGTCGAGGGTCTCGGCGTCGAGACTCCCGAACCCCTCGTCGACGAACAAGGTGGCCAGGTCCGGCCCGCCGGCCTCGGCGGCGATCACGTCTGCCAGCCCCAACGCCAGCGCGAGGCTGACCACGAACGTCTCGCCACCCGACAGTGTGGCGGGGTCGCGCGATTCGCCGGACCAGTCGTCGCGGACGGCGAGGCCGAGTCCGCCACGCGGATCGCCGGCCGCCAACGTCGAGACGTGCTCGAGGGCGTAGCGTCCGTCCGTCATCCGGCCCAGCCGGGTGTTGGCGGCCCTTACCACCTGGCCCAGCCGGAAGGCCACGACGTAGGCGGACAGTCGCATCTGCCAGGCATTGTCGGGCGAGCGGCCATCGACGAGAGCCGTGAGTCGTTCGGCCACCTGGAGGTCACGACGAAGGGGCTCCCAGACCTCGAGTTCGGAACGGCACTCGGTGACCAGCTGGCGAGTGCGGGATGCCCGGCTGTCCGCCGATGTGAGCAGACCGGCCGCCCGTTCCGCGGCGGACTTGGCGGCCGATCGTCTCTCCGCCAGCGACTCCAGATCCGGGAGCGGAACGCCGCATTGCCTCTCGGCAGCGATGTCAGGTTCGGCCAAGATCGCAGCGACCCTGACCTGATCGGCGGCGGCGGAGTGGATCTCGGTCTCGATGGCGTGCGCCCGGTCCGGATCGAGCGCGGCGCAGAGTGCCTCGTCGATGGTGTCGAACGGTGCTCGATCGAGCGCGGTCTGGAGCTCGCCAGCCACGCCCCGGGCCACCTCGGTGGCGGCGTCGATCCGCACCCCCACCTCACCGAACTCCTGAACGGCGTCGCAGAGCATCTGCCGGTGACGTGCCAAGTCATTGGGGGTGTCGAAACCGCTTCCGTCAAGGGCGGAGTGCACCAAGTGCTCAAGCCGGTCGCGCTCCTCACGCCGGGTGGCGAGGCGGGTCTGCACGGCGGTTCGGCGTTCCGTGGCCAGGGCGAGCTCCTGAACGACGAGCTCTTCGAGGTCGTCGGGATGGTCGAGGGTGAAGCCTGCGGCGGAGGCTCGACCGGCCAACCGCTCCCATTGCTCCTCGCGCTCATCGAGTTGTGCAACGAGGTCGTCATGCTGTCCGCGCGCCGTCTGTTCGGCCACGGCGATCTGGGTCTGCAGGTCGCGCACGACTTCGGCGGCGGCGAGTTCGGCGATCTCCGCGTTGTCCACGAGCGCCCTGGACCGACGCTCGGCCGCCGCGTCGGGCGCCCCGGGCGTCGGCCGGGCAGGGTGGGGATGGTCGGCGGAACCGCAGACCGGACACGAGCACCCGACGGCGAGGGCCCCGGCGATCTCGGCTGCCATGCCGTCCAGACGCGCCTCACGCACGCCGAGCCACGTGTCTTTTGCCACCTGGGTCTGGGTCACCGTTGCGAGATGTTCTTCGCGCGCCTGCTGAAGGCGACGGGTGAGGCTGACGAGCTGACGAGCGGCGCGCGCGCGGGTGCGGAGCTCGTCTCGGGCTCTCAGCGTGTCCGCAGCGCTCCGAGCGACTCCGCGCACCTGATCCAGCTCATCCAGTCGCCGGGTCAGCTCGCCGGACGCGGCCTCGTGAGCGCGCAGCTCGTCGGCGAGTGACTCGAGTCGATGGGCGGCGGGAACCAGTTCCTGGGCGGCGGCGGCATCGGCGATCGCTCGGCGGTGACGCGCACGCACGTCGTCGGTGGCGGCGTCGTGCCACGTTTTCTCGGTTGGCTGGCTGGGTGCCATCACCTCGATGCGATCGGCTAGGTCGTGGCGGTCGCGAATCAGTTCGTCGAGGACCGTCTGCGCCCCCCGCTGGCGATGGCTGAGCTGGACCAGCGGCCAAGCGGCGTCGCTGCGGTCAAGGGCATCGCGTAACTGGTCGAGCCGGCTCGCGGACGCATCGAGCCGCTCCTGCTCGGTCTGTGCCGCGACGAGCCGCTGGTGGGTCCGGTGCCGGGCAAGAGCGGACTCGTGCCGAGAGCGCACGTCCTCGTGGGAGCGCTGGCTGACGGCGGCTGTCAGGGACGCCAAGGTGAGGGCGCTCGCCGAGTGATCGGCACAGTGGTCGAGCCAGTTCCGCAGCCGGTGGGGATCGTCCGGTGGCGCCGCACGGCCGGAGGTCTCGCTGATTCGACTCACCAGGTCGGCCACCACCTGGCCGTGCTCCCGGGACGTGCGGCGCAGCTCGGCGCGGTGTTCCTTCAACCAGGCTTCGACCTGAGCGAAGCGCCCGGTCCGGAACAGCTGTTGCAGGAGGCGATGTCGCTCGTCGGCCTTCGCCCGCAGAAACGCCTGGAACCGATTCTGCGGGAGCATGGCGACCTGACAGAACTGCGCGAGGTTCAGCGCGACCAACTCGGTGACGAGGTGGCCGGTCTCATCGGCTCTGGTCGAGAGGACGCTCCAGGCTCCATCGGTGTGCTCGCTGATCGAGACCGTCGCGGGTTGCTTGGTGGTGCCGGCGCCACGACGCTTGGGGCGCTCCCAAGCGGGGGAGCGGACGATTCGCAGGCGCCGATCACGCACGGTGAACTCCAGCGTGACCCTCGGCGCGGCACCCGGAGCTGCGTGGTCGGAGCGCAGCCGCTTCGCCAGCGCTCGGTCGCCGGGAACGTCCCCGTAGAGCGCGAAACAGACGGCGTCGAGCACACTCGTCTTGCCGGCGCCGGTGGGGCCGGAGAGCAGAAAGACCCCGCCCTCGGACAACGTGTCGAAGTCCACGTCGACGGCGTCGGTGAAGGGGCCGAAGGCCTCGGCCCGCAAGTGATGCAGCCTCATCCAGCAACCTCCGCGATGACCGACCCATCGGCACCGGCATCGTGGCAGCAGGCTTCCAGGGCGCGACGCAGCAATCCGGCCTCAGCCGGGTCCGCTGGGACCCCGCGGACCGCGTCGACGAAGTCGAGGGCGATCTCGTGCTCCGTGCGTCGCTCCGGCGCCGGCGACGGAACCGCTTCGATGATTCCGCCAGGTGGCTCGAAATGCAGGAGCAGCAGGTGAGGGAACCTGCGCCGGAGTCGGTCCATCGGCGCGTGTGGACGCAGCGGGTCGGTAATGGTCGCCTGGATCCAGGCATCGACGTGCGGGGAATGGGCCCGATCGGTGAGGAGTTCGTCGAGCGTGCCGCGCAGCGATACCAAGCGCCGTGGCACCGGCGCGGGAACGAACTCCGCGGTCACCGCTCCGGCACCGTCGAGATCGACCAACCACGAACCCTTGCGGTGGGTGGCCTCGGAGAAGGAGTAGGCCAAGGGCGAGCCGCTGTAGCGGATCCTTCGGGTGAGCTCGTGCGGGCCGTGCAGGTGGCCGAGCGCGGCGTAGTCGACCCCCTCGAATATGGAGGTCGGCACCCGCGACACCCCTCCCACCGTGATGTCCCGCTCGGATTCACTGGGCTGGCCGCCTGCGACGAAGGCGTGCGCGAGGACGACCGACCTGCTCGGCGGCCGGGCGTCCAGATCGCTGCGCACCCGGGCCATTGCTGCCGTGAGGGCGGCGGCATGGGTGCGTACCGGCAAGGCCCACGCTTCGCTGACGGTGATCGGGTCGAGGTAGGGAAGACCGTAGAACGCAACCTCGCCGTGTCGATCGCCGAGCAGGATCGGCTCGGCGACCCGCGCGGGGTCGGTGCGCACATGGATCCCGGCGACATCGAACACCCGGGACCCGAATCCCAGCCGCCGTGCGCTGTCATGGTTGCCGCTGGTGATCACCGCTGTGGCTCGCGAGGCGGCCAGGCGGGCGATGACGTCGTCGAAGAGGGCGACCGCATCGACGTGGGGGAGCGCTCGGTCATAGACGTCGCCCGCCACGGCCACGACGTCGACAGCCTCGCTGTTCACCACCTCGAGCAGATGGTCGAAGTAGGCGGCCTGATGCCGGAGCATTCCTTCACGGTGGAACGAGCGGCCCAGATGCCAGTCGCTGGTGTGAAGGATCCGCACGCCCCGACCCTAGGCGTCGCCGCCGACGCAACGGGTCAGGCGCGCTCAGGCGTAGCGAACGCAGCGTTCGGGCGAGGTAAAACCCAGCAACCAGAGCCCGGTTTCGCGGGCCAGCTCGACAGCCAGACTCGTCGGCGCGCCCACTGCCACCAGGGTACCGACGCCGGCGACCGACGCCTTCTGGGCCAGTTCGAAGCTGGCCCGGCCGCTGACCACCAGGCAGGCCTCGGCGGTGGGTACGCCGGTCAATACGCGGGCACCGGTGACCTTGTCGACCGCGTTGTGCCGCCCGACGTCCTCGCGGACGACCAGGAACTCACCGTCGGCTGTGGCCAGGCCGGCACCATGCACCCCTCCCGTGCGCTCGAAGAGAGGTTGAAGGCGTTGGAGGCGGGCCGGCAGGGTCCGGATGACATCGGGGGTGGGGCGGGCGCCAGCCCACGGAACGCGGGGCGCGCTGCGCAGGATCTCGCTGATGCTGTCCTTGCCGCAGACCCCGCAGGCGGAGCCGGCGCCCACGCCGGAGTATCGGTCGCCGGGGATGGTCTGCGGGGTGCTCGTCAGCCGCACGGTGACGACGTTGAACTCCTGTTCTGGTGCCAGATCGACATCGGTGCAGTAGGCAACCGACTCGATCTGCTCGGGAAGGGCGATGCCTTCATGAACCAGGAACCCCGCAGCCAGTTCGAAATCGTGACCGGGTGTCCGCATGGTCACCCACACCCGGTGGGCACTGCGACCCGGCCAGCGCAGGCGCAGTTCGAGAGGTTCCTCGGTGGCGAGCCGGTCCTCGCGGCGGTGCTCCTGCTGCTCCGCGCGCAATTCGGTCACCCGCGTCCGAACGCTCGGCCCCGGCCGACGGGCGCGTCGGCCCTCGTCGAGGCCGATCTGAGATTGGATGCTCACGACACCGAGACTACGTCGTGTGAGGATCTGCGAAGAAAGTAAAAAGATTCGCACCTCCCGCGGCAACCTTTTGCCTCGCTACGGCGTCGAATCAAAACACAGGGCCGGTTCGGTCCGAACCCCAGAAAGGTAGCCACCATGAGAAGGATCGCATCTCGGAGGGCAGCGACCGCCGGCTTGGCGACTGTCGCGATTGCACTCGCCTCAAGCTCGTTGGCCACGAGCGGAGCACACTCTGCGCCACCGACGGGGGACTGCGCCACCCCCTATCCAACGGGCGGGCTGACCGCCGGCCAGCCCGTCGCCGGCCTGACCGTCAGCAAGGGAACCACCCCCGACCCGTTCACCGGCGAGGTGCTCGGCGTTCTCCAGGACGGCATCGCCCCCGGCCTCGACATGATCATGATGCGGCTCACCTCTCCCGAGATCGACCGGGTCGGCGGCATCTGGGCCGGCATGTCGGGCTCGCCGGTCTATGCCGATGACGGCCGATTGATCGGTGCCGTCTCCTACGGATTGTCCTTCGGTCCGTCACCGGTCGCCGGAGTCACTCCTTTCGAGGACATGGACGACTACCTCGGCTCGGTCCCCGCCAAGGTCACGCTGGGCAAGGGAATGGCCGCCAAGATCGCCGCCGGAACCGAGGTCACCCAGCGCCAAGCGGCTCAGGGGCTATCGCAACTGCCGATGAGCATCGGCGTCTCCGGTGTCTCCTCCGCCCGTCTCACCAAGGCGCTGACCAAGACCTATCAGCTCAAGAGCGGGTACGCGATGGGCGCACCCCGCTCAGCCGCGGCCGGTCCCGGCGCCGAGAGCATCGTCGCGGGCGGCAACCTCGCTGCCAGCGTGGCCTACGGCGACGTGACCTTCGGTGGGGTCGGCACCGCCACCTCGGTCTGCGGCAACAAGGTGGTCGGCTTCGGACACCCGATGACCTTCGCCGGTAGGACGACCGCTGCGATGCACCCGGCCGACGCCATCTACATCCAGGAGGACGTCACCCTCACGCCGTACAAGGTGGCCAACTTCGGCGCTCCCGTCGGCGCGATCTTCGAGGATCGAATCGCCGCCATCACCGGCACGGTGGGCCCGGTGCCCACCGGACTGCGGGTTACCTCCACCGTGAGCAACGACGGGCGCTCGCGCACCGGCAGCACCACGGTTCCGGTGGAGGAGTACGAGTCCGACGCGACCTTCCTGCAGTTGCTGGCCAACCACGACCGGGTGCTCGATCGCTACGGCGCCGGGTCCGAACTCCAGAGTTGGACGATCGCCGGCCGCGGCCCGACCGGTTCTCCGTTCACCCTCAAACTGGCCGACCGCTACACCTCGCGCTACGACATCGCCTACGAGGCTCCCTGGGACATCGTCGAGCAGGTGTGGTCGATCGGGTCGATCGAGGGCGTCTCCATCAACGCCGTGACCGTCAACGGTGCGGTCGACGACAGCACCGCCACCTTCACGGTCAAGAAGGTCGAGCAATGGCGCGGCGGCGAGTGGGTCAAGGTGAGCCGGAAGCAGCCGGTCGAGGCCAAGGCAGGCAAGAAGGTCCGGATCCGGGCGAAGCTCGGTGACGACACGACCACGGCCTACGCGCCCTTGGTGATCAAGGTGCCCCGGAAGGCCGCCGGCAGCCGCTCCAACATGTTCATCTACGGCGGCAACGGCTACTACGGCGGTGAAGAGGACTACTACTACGAGGAGGGCCCGTCCTCGCTTCGCGAACTGTTGAAGGGCTATCGCTCCGCGATCCGCAATGACGAGGTCGTCGCCGAGGTGGCCTTCCCGGTCGGACCCAAAGCGAAAGAGAAGCAGGTCAAGAGTGACCCGGCCGACCGAGTCGTTTCGGGCTTCAAGCGGATCAAGATCCGGGTCAACTGACCCACCCACACCCCCTGACCAGCTGAACATGGGGGATGACGAGGGGCGCGGGCATCCAGCCCGCGCCCCGCTTCGTCGTCCGGATCAGGAGGGCGTGGCACCCAGGTGCTGCGCCGACGCGACGACCAGCGGTGCGAGGTCGGGGTCGCCACGTTCGATGCGA
The DNA here is from genome assembly GCA_963781605.1 of uncultured Actinomycetota bacterium. GTDB lineage: Bacteria > Actinomycetota > Actinomycetes > Propionibacteriales > Nocardioidaceae > Nocardioides. The sequence goes on along the minus strand of CAWAGO010000004.1, from coordinate 236,794 downwards.
TCAAGCAGGGCGTTTCGCATTCGCGCCTCCCAGAACCGCTCGACGTGCGCGGCGACCCGGGCGGCCGCCTCGTCAGGGTCCAGGTGAGCGAACTGACGGGCAATGTCGTTTCCCAGTCGCACTTCGGGGGCCGGTCCGGTCACCGGTTGCCCGCCAGCTCGGGGGCTGCCGACGCCACCGCCGCGTCATGCGCCGCGCGAGCGCTTGCCACCCCGACCTCGACCGCCGTGACCTTGTATTCGGGGCAGTTGGTGGCCCAGTCGGAGTTCTCTGTCGTGACCACGTTCGCCCCGGTGACGGGGTGGTGGAACGTCGTGTAGACCACCCCTGCGGGCATCCGCTCCGACAGCTCGGCTCGCAGACGCGTGCTCCCCACGCGGCTCGAGAGCTCCACGATGTCTCCGGTGCCGATCCCGCGCATCTCGGCGTCGGCCGGATGGATCTCCAAGACATCCTCCGGGTGCCACGTGTTGTTGTCGGTGCGTCGCGTCTGGGCGCCGACGTTGTACTGGGTAAGGATCCGGCCCGTGGTGAGGATCAGGGGATACTTACGGGTCGAACGCTCCGTCGTCGGAACGTAGACCGTCTCGACCAATTGGCCGAGGCCGCGCACGAACTGGCCGACATGCATCGTTGGCGTTCCATCAGGAGCTTGCTCGGTGACCGGCCACTGGAGTGATCCGGCGCGGTCGAGTGAGGCGAAGGACACCCCCGCAAACGTCGGCGTGGTCGCCGCGATCTCGTCCATGATCGCGGCCGAGGACTCGTAGCCCATGTCGTAGCCCATGGCGGCACCGATGTCGCAGGTGATCTGCCACTCGTCGCGACCCTGCTTCGGTGCGAACACCGGACGTACTCGGTTGATCCGGCGCTCGGCGTTGGTGAAGGTGCCGTCCTTCTCCAGGAAGGAGGTGCCGGGCAGGAAGACATGGGCGAAGCGAGCGGTCTCGTTGAGGAACAGATCCTGGACGACCACGAGATCCATCGCGCGAAGGGCCGCCTCGACGTGCTGGGTGTTGGGGTCGGACTGCGCGATGTCCTCTCCCTGCACGTACAGGCCGCGGAAGCTGCCGGCGATGGCGGCGTCGAACATATTGGGGATCCGCAAGCCCGGGTTCGGGTCGAGTTCCTTGCCCCACAGCTCTTCGTAGATGCCGCGGACCTCGTCGCGCGAGACATGTCGATACCCAGGAAACTCGTGAGGGAAGGACCCCATGTCGCAGGACCCCTGCACATTGTTCTGACCACGCAGGGGGTTGACGCCGACGCCCTCGCGACCGAGGTTGCCGGTGAGCATGGCCAGGTTGGCCATCCCCATCACCATCGTGGACCCCTGGGAGTGCTCGGTCACCCCCAACCCGTAGTAGATGGCGGCGTTGTCGGCCTCCGCGAACAGTCGGGCCGCGGCGCGGAGGTCGGCCGCCGGGATCCCGGTGACCGACTGCATCTCCTCGGGAGAATTGCGCGGGTCGCTGATGAAGGAGAGATAGCCCTCGACGTTCTCGCATCGCTCGTCCAGGAACGCCAGGTCGTGGAGGCCGTCGGTGACGATCACGTGAGCCATGGAGTTGACGAACGCCACATTGGATCCGGGCATCACCGGAAGGTGATGAGCCGCCGACACGTGCGGAGTGCGCACCAGATCGATCCGACGCGGGTCGGCAACGATGATCGCCGCCCCCTCGCGCAGCCGCCGCTTGAGTCGTGAGGCGAACACCGGGTGCGCGTCGGTCGGGTTGGCGCCGATCAGCAAGATGACATCGGCCTCATCGACCGATGCGAAGTCCTGGGTGCCGGCGGAGGTGCCGAAAGCTTGGTTGAGTCCATAGCCGGTGGGGGAGTGACAAACCCGGGCACAGGTGTCGATGTTGTTGTTGCCGAAGGCCGCGCGCACCAGCTTCTGGACGACGTAGACCTCCTCGTTCGTGCACCGCGAGGACGAGATGCCACCGATCGAGCCGACGCCGTGCTCGGCCTGGATCGACGTGAAGCCACGCGCGACCGTGGCGATCGCTTCCTCCCAGCTGACCCGACGCCAGTCGTCGTCGATGGTCTCGCGCACCATGGGGTGGAGCTGACGGTCCTGGTGGGCGGCGTACCCGTAGGCGAAGCGGCCCTTGACGCAGGAGTGCCCCTCATTGGCGCCGCCCGACTTGCTGGGGACCATCCGGACCACCCGGGTGTCGTCACCCTCGCCGGCCACCTCGGCGCGGAAGGAGCAACCCACGCCGCAATAGGCGCAGGTGGTGTCGACGCTGCGGGTCGGCATGCCGAGCTGGACGATCGACTTCTCCTGGAGGGCCGACGTCGGGCATGCCTGAACGCAGGCTCCGCAGGAGACGCACTCGGACGCGAGGAACTCGGTTCCACCCGCGGTGATCCGGGAATCCAGCCCGCGGCCTTCGACGGTGAGCGCGAACGTGCCCTGAATGTCGCTGCACGCGCGGACACAGCGCGAGCAGACGATGCAGGAGGCCGGGTCGTAGGCGAAGTAGGGATTGCTGGTATCGACGAGATCGGCGCTGTCGGTGTGGCGCGCGGCGGCAGGCTCGGGCAGCCCGTAGCGCACTTCGGCCGCTCCCACCCGGTGAGCGAGAGCCTGCATCTCGCAATTGCCGCGTGCGCACCCGTCGCAGTCGACGGGGTGGTCGGACAGATACAGCTCCATCACGTTGCGACGCAAGCGCTGGATCTCATCGGTCTCGGTCTCCACCTGCATGCCGTCGGCGCACGGTGTGGTGCAGGACGCCGGCGTGCCGCGGCCATCGGCCACCTTGACCAGGCACATCCGGCATGAACCGAATGCCTTGAGGGAATCGGTGGCGCACAGTTTCGGGATCTCGATACCGGCCTCGGCCGCAGCTCGCATCACCGACGTGCCGGCCGGAACCTCGACCTCGCGGCCATCGATGGTCACCCGGACGGTGCCGGAGGCGTCGCGTACCGCCGGGGTGCCGAAGTCGAACTCGCCGACGAGCGGGCGGTCATCAGTCGTCGTCATGGTGTGACTCCTAGGGTGGGGCGTGGACCCGGGGTGGCACGATCGAAGTCCTCGGGCCAGTGTTTGATGGCGCTTTGCACCGGCATCGGCGTGAGTCCGCCCATCGCGCAGAGCGAACCCTTCTTCATCGTCTCGCACAGGTCGTCGAGCAGCACCAGGTTCGCCTGGAGGTCGTCGCCTCGGCGAATGCGGTCGATGGTTTCGACCCCGCGCACCGACCCGACCCGGCAGGGCGTGCACTTGCCACACGATTCCGCCGCGCAGAACTCCATCGCGAAGCGGGCCATCGTCGACATGTCTACGGTGTCGTCGAAGACGACGATTCCGCCGTGGCCGAGCATGGCGTCGATCGCTGCCAAGTCCTCATACCCCAGGGGAGTGTCGAGTTGGTCCGGGTGGAGGTAGGCACCGAGCGGTCCCCCCACCTGTACCGCGCGCACGGGGCGGCCGCTGCGCGTACCACCGCCGTAGACCTCGACCAGTTCGCGCAGCGACGTGCCGAAGTCGAGCTCGACGATGCCTCCGCGGGCGATGTTGCCGGCCAACTGGAAGACCTGGGTGCCTCGAGACCGGCCCGTGCCCAATGCGGCATAAGCGGCACCTCCATCGGCCAGGATCATCGGAACGGTGCTCAGGGTGAGCACGTTGTTGACCGCTGTCGGCCGTGCGAAGAGGCCCGAGAGGGCGGGGATCGGGGGCTTGGTTCGTACTTCGCCGCGCTTCCCCTCGAGGCTGTCGAGCATCGAGGACTCCTCGCCGCAGATGTAGGCCCCGGCGCCTACCCGCACGTGAAGGTCGAAGCGGAGTCCGCTGCCGAGGATGTCCGATCCCAAGAAGCCGTGGGTGTACGCCGCGTCGATGGCCCGGCGCAGCGTGGCGATCGCGTGGGGATACTCGGAGCGCACATAGATGAAGCCGGTGTCGGCGCCGACGGCGTACGCGGTGATCAGCATGCCCTCGATGAGGGTGAACGGGTCGCCCTCGACGAGCATTCGGTCGGCGAAGGTCCCGGAGTCGCCCTCGTCGAAGTTGCAGCAGACGTACTTCTGGCCGTCGGGCGAGGGCGCTTCGGCCACCGTCTGCCACTTCACTCCGGCTGGGAAGCCGGCTCCGCCGCGGCCGCGTAGCCCACTCTCGGCCACTTCGACGACGACCTCGGCCGGCGACAACGCCAGGGCCCGGCGCAGCCCGATCCAACCACCGGCATCCTCATACGCGGACAAATCGGTCGGTTCGATCAGCCCGACGCGCGCGAAGGTGACCCTTCGCTGGTTCGCCAGCCACGGGTGCTCGGCGACCAGTCCGATCGACTCGACACCAGGCACGCCGTCGATGACGACACCGTGAGGGAGACCTGCGTCGACCAGTTCGTGCACCACGTCCTTGGTGACACCGGCGTAGCCGACGCGGCCGGCGTCGGTCTCCACCTCGACGAGAGGTTCGGCCCAGAGCAGTCCACGCGAGCCGTTACGGCGCACGATGAATCCGGGAATGCCCGACAAGGCATCTGCCACCTCGTCGGCCCCGACCGACACCGCCGCGGCGTCGGCGGGGACATAGACGACGAAAGGTCCGGACGAACGGCTCATCTGCGCCACTCCTGGGTCAGCTCGTCGATCCGCCGACTGGTCAGCCGGCCGTGCAGGCGCCCGTCGATCATGCCCGCGGGTCCCAACGCGCAATTGCCGAAGCAGAAGACCTCCTCGACCTCCACCACAGCGGCGGTGCGGCCGAGGGCCGAGGCACGAGCGACGGTCTCCTCGAACAGCGACTGCGCCCCCACCGCCTGACACGCTTCGGCCCGGCACAGGGCGATCGTGTGGTCGGCTGGAGGAGTGGTCCGGAAATCCTTGTAGAAGGAAGCGACACCGTGCACCTCCGCGACCGAGAGGTTGAGCGAGCCGGCCACGGCCTCGAGGTCGTCTCGGGTGAGGTGACCGAGTTCGTCCATCACCTCGTGCAGGACCGGCAGCAGGGCTCCCGGTTCAAGGGCGTGTTGCTCGGCGATGGTGCGCACGAGTTGGCCGCGAGCGGTCTCGGCAGTGCTCGACATGGACGTCCGTTTCATGGCGCGGGAGGGGTGGATGCCCTTGGGTGTGACCCGGGTCTCAGTCTAGTTCGCCGGTTGGCTGCGACCCAGCCGGGGGTAGGTCCAGCGGCGTGTTTGCTTCACGTGTAACCTCGTAATCACGTAAGTGCGTAATCCGATGTTCGAGGAGGAGTGATGACGGAGACGACAATGTCCACCGATGTTCCCGCGTGGTTCCGAGGCCGCGTTCCGGCGGAGTGGTTCGACGCTCTCGACGTGAGGATTGATCGCGAAGAGATCATCGTCGTCGGCACCTTGGCGGGCGAGGACTCAACCGGTGCCGAGGCGGAAGGTGCCGTGGCTCGCTTCAGGGCGCAGACCCGCGAGGGCAGGATCGAGATCGCTCGCGAGGCGGAGAGTCGCTTCGGGAGGAAGGTGGCCTGGGGTGCGCGAGCGGCTGGTGGCCCCGAGCATTTGTTCACACACCTGGCCGTGCCGGTCATGACCCGCCTTCGGCAGCCCGAGCGGCTGGTGCTGGACACGTTGGTCGACGCCGGTGTCGCTCGCTCGAGGTCCGAGGCCCTTGCCTGGTGTGTCCGGCTGGTGGGTCAACACGCCGACGATTGGCTGCAGCGGCTGCGCGAGTCGATGAGGTCGGTAGAGCAGGTGCGGGCCGAAGGGCCCGGCGTATGAGTGCCGACCGGTGCGCGTAGCCGGGGCTCGACCGTCAGCGCACCCCCACCTCGGCCTCGCGTCGGGCGTCACCAGCCGCCGTGAGTCGTTCGTCGGGTCCGCGATAGGCGGCGCCGACACCTCCGAAGTACATATGTGGTTCGGGGTAGACGTCGCACGAGAGGCCCAACGAGGCGACGGCGGCAGCGATGCCGTCGTCGAGTTCGTGCTCGACCACCCACCCCGAGTCGCGCCGACGAAGGTGCAGTCGGGGCGCGTCGATGGCGTCTTGAAGCGCGGCGCCGTGCAGGCAGCCCTGACCGAGAACCAGCATCAGCGCCGAGGTGATCCGATCGGCCCCGGGGGAGCCGATCGCGAGCACGCGCCCGTCCCGGGTGCGTGCGGTCGTCGGGGCCATGTTGGAGGCCAGCCGCGTCCCGGCCGGCAGCGCGTGCAGGCCCGTGCGATTGAGCTCCACCTCACCCAGCGCATTGTTGAGCAGAATCCCGGTTCCGGGAATGCAGGTTCCGGAGCCGTAGCCGCTGCTCATGGTGATGGCGCAGGCGTTGCCACGACGATCGACCGCGGAGACGTGCGCGGTCGCGGATGAGCCGCCGAGGGCACTGAGGCCGCGTTCGCGCACCGTCGCCATCAGGTGCGCACCAGCGACATCGAGGTCGCGCGAGAGATCCAGCACGTCGAGGCGATGACCCAGCACCGCCTGCTGGATCTCGATCGCGTCGCGCCAGGTCCAGGCGCCCGTGGCGGCATTGGCCCGGACAAGTTCCGCCATCATGACCGCGAGCGTGACCCCACCGATGGCCGGCGGTGGGTTGAGCGCGATCTGCCAATCCGCCGCCTCGATCACCTGCGCCTCACGCACGACCGCGTCGTAGTCGGCGAGGTCGTGCGTCGTGACCAGTCCCTGCCCGCTCGCCATCTGTGCGACGAGTTCGCGCCCGACCCACCCGGTTCGAAAGAGCGCTCCACCCTCGTGGCCGAGATCATCCAAGGTGTCGGCCAGCGCCGTGTTCCTCGTCACCTGACCTCCGGCCAGGGGCACCCCACCGTCAGCGGTCACGATCGCGTGGGTCTCCGGGTCGTGACCGAACAGACTCTCAGAGGTGTAGCGCAGGTAGCGCGCGGCGGCTGGAGACATCGGATAGCCCTGGCGCGCCGCCTCGACGGCGGGGGCCAGGAGTCGCTGCCAGGGCAACCGCCCCCACGCCGCGTGGGCCCGCTCCAGTGCGGGGACCGCTCCTGGGGTGGCTACCGAGCCGTCACCTGCATAGAGGCGCACACCGCCTCCGTAGTCGGTGTCGACGGGCCGTAGCCCTTGCCCCCATCGGTTCGGGTCGCCGCCCACGCCCGGCATCGCGACGTTTCCGTCAACGACCACGGGGTCACCCTGGGCCGGCCACACCGCCACGAAGGCGCCGCCGGCGAAGCTGACGATCCCTGGCTCGGTGGCCAGGCGTGACGAACGCCGCTGCCAGCGCCGCATCGACCGCAGAACCTCCGTCGTCGGCCACGGCCAGACCCGCTGCCAATGACTGACGGCCGGTCGCTGCGAGAGCGATCTCGGGGTGGCGCCCACGGTGCATGGCGCAAGCGTGCCAGGTGGTGCTGGGGATCACACCTCGAACGGGCATGAACAGCCAGTCAGACGGGTTAGCCTAGTAACGAGTCGATCACCGATTGACTCTTACCATTGAACACCGCGGCAGGTGAAGGGAACCTCTCCATGAACACGCAGTTGCATCTGGCTTTCGGCCTCGTCGAAGCCCGGGTGTGGTCCGATCAGAACTGGGCACTGCAACGGGACGCAGAGTTGCTTCGCGAGACGCGTCGAGGTCGCCGCTGGTGGCGCACGGGTCGCTGATCCGAACGGTCGAGCCCCCTGGCCACGCATGCGAGACTGCTGCTCGTGGTCACTCCAGTCGACGGCCCCCTCGATCGTGAACTCAAGGTCAGGCGGCTGCCCGAGAAGCAGGTCTTCGATCGGGAGGCACTTCACGCCATTGTGGACGAGGCGCTGATCGCGCACGTCGCCACCACTCGAAACGGCCAGCCCGTCGTGCTGCCGTTTGCCTGTGCGCGGGATGGCGAGACCCTGCTGTTGCATGGCTCCACGGGTGCGGGAGTGCTTCGGATCGCAGCGGGGGCGAGCGTCTGCGTGGCGATCACCCTCCTCGACGGACTGGTCTTCGCACGCTCACTGTTCGAGAGTTCGATGCACTACCGCAGCGTCGTCATTCATGGTGTCGCGGAAGAGGTGACCGGTGCGGCGCGAGAGATGGCCCTGCGGACGCTTTCGGATCACTTGATGCCCGGTCGGCGAGACGAGGTGCGAGACAACTCGCGCAAAGAGTTGGCCGCCACCTTGGTCCTCCGGGTTCCGCTCGATCGGGCCAGTGTGAAGGTCAGCTCCGGCCCGGCCGACGACCCGGGCGACGGAGAGTCGCGCGAGGTGTGGGCCGGTGTGGTGCCGCTGGCGTTGTCGGCGGGGGAGCCGGTGCCGGCGCGTGATGTGCCGGCGGGTCACCCCGCACCGCGGTCGACAATCGAGGTCGCCCGGCGCTATCCGGCACCCCGATGACATGACACCCTGATCGGGTGCCCGAATCCACTGTCAACGCCGCCTCGACGACCAAGCCCCCCTCGCACCGAGCAGTGCACCTCTCGCTGATCGGCGCCACCCCGAACGGGCATGGCCGGTATCTGGCCACCAATTCGCGCGGTGGAGTGCTCCCGATCGGATCGGGTGAGGACCCTGACTTCACCCCCGTCGAGCTTCTGCTGGCCGCGATTGCGGGCTGCAGTGCGGTCGACGTCCATCTGATCACCCGCAAGCGGGCGGACGCCCTCGACTTCCAGATCGACGCCGCCGGGGAGACCGTGCGCGACGCCGGCGGAAACCATCTGACCGGGCTGAGAGTGACCTTCGACGTGACCTTCCCTGATGGCCCGGAGGGTGACGCGGCCCGGGCGGCGCTGCCCCGCGCGCTCGTTCAGACTCGCGACCGGCTGTGCACCGTGGGCCGCACAGTCGCGCTCGGAGAAGACATCGCCTACGAGGTGGCTGATGCCCGTTGACGTGACGGTCAGCCGCTTCATTCCCGCACCGATCGAGGTGGTGGCGGCCTATGCCGGCGACCCGACCAACGCTCCCACGTGGTACGCCAACATCCGCTCGGTCCGGTGGCGCACCGACCCCCCGATCTCTCTCGGTTCCCAGGTGGACTTCGTCGCGCGGTTTCTGGGGCGGGAGATCGCCTACACCTACGAGGTCACCGAACTGATCCCGGGCAGCCGCCTGGTGATGGCAACGAGGCAAGGACCTTTTCCGATGCGCACGACCTACACGTGGGAGCTTCGCGACTCCGGCACCGTGATGACCCTGCGAAACGACGGGGATCCTCAGGGGTTCGCGGCGTTGGCGGCGCCCATCATGCAGCGAGCTATGCGCCGCGCGATGACCGCCGACCTCGCGCACCTGGAAGCGGTGGTGGCGACCCTCTAGGGGAGGACGACGCCGTTGATCGTGGCGGGGGTCTTGGGCGGGCCGTCACCTGCGCCGGTGCTGGTTCCGGCACTCGCCGCCTCGGCGACCGCCGTGATGCCGGCCGGGTCCACCTGACCGAACACGGTGTAGCTCGGTGGCAGCGGGGTGTCGGCGTAGACGATGAAGAACTGGGACCCGTTGGTGTCCGGGCCGGCGTTGGCCATGGCCAGGGTGCCGGCGGGATAGGTCTCCTGGCCGCTGAGTTCGTCCGCGAAGGAGTATCCCGGGCCGCCCGTGCCGGTTCCGGTGGGGTCGCCGCACTGGAGGACGAAGATCCCTTCGGTCGTCAAGCGGTGACAGTCGGTGCCGTCGAAGTACCCCTGCTGAGCGAGCGACAGGAAAGAATTGACGGTGCAGGGGGCCTGGACGCCATCGAGCTGGACCGAGAGCTGCCCCCACGTGGTGTCGAGAACCACCGGTACGGCGGCGATCGCTGACGGGGATCCCGACGGCGGCTCCACTGCGCCACCTGAACCGTCGGCCGGATAGGAACACTCAGAGACGTCCGCGGTCGGGAAGTCCGATTGCGTGGGCGACGAGGCGGCCTCAGGATCGGTGGCCTCGTCGGACCCACCCGAGCACGAGACGAGGGCGAGCGCGGTCACCAGGGCCGCGCCGCCGCGAACGACGTGGGAGATGAGGCGGTGCCGTCTGAGCATGGGCTGCATCGTACGTCGATCAGGAATTGCGTCCGCGCGCGGCCACCGGCCAGGCGCGGAGGCCGCCCCCGTCGTCGGCCCACAGGGTGTCGACCAGGTTGACCGCCGAACACACGTGATTGGGCACGACCTCGACCTGACTGCCGATCGCCGGCAGCGGCTCGTCGACCCACTTCACGACGGCGTGGTGCTCGGACAACGACACGATGCGTGCGTCGGGGTGATCGCGGAGCCGTCCGTATCCGGTGGCGTAGGGGGCTCGATCGGCCCCGAGGATCTTGCTGCCGGCGTCGAGCACCACCCGCTCTTCGGACCGGCTGACCACGGTGCTGCGACAGGTCAGCGCCAGCTGCTCCGGTCGCATGGAGCCGAGCTCCCACTGCTGTGCGTCGCCGAACACGTACACCCCGGGGCGAACCTCGGTCAGCCCGCGCGTGATCGTGTGGTCGAGGCTGGGGGTGGACCCACCACTGACGACACGAGGCTCGACGCCCGCCTTGACCAACGACGCAGCCGCTTCGACGAGCGCCGAGCCCTCATCGCGAGCCGCCGCGCGCAGGCCATCCGCGGCATAGCTGTGCCCGGGAAAGGTGAAGATCCCTCGTACGCCCAGTCCTGCTCGGGCGGCCGTGGCAGCGAGTTGACCGGCACGCCCCGCAGCTACTCCCGTGCGGTGATGGCCGCTGTCGACCTCGACCATCACCTCGAGTGACCGGCCGAACCGACGCGCAGCCTGGCCGATGCCGTCGACCGAATCGACACCGATGGCGACGGCGCCGTTGTCCAGGAGCGGGCGCAGCCGGGCGGCCCGGTCGTCGTCGAGCCAGAGCGGATAGGCGATGAAGATGTCGCTGAAGCCGTGCCGGGCGAAGACCTCCGCCTCGCCGAGGGTGGCGACCGTGACCCCACGTGCCCCGCTCGCCACCTGCAGTTGGGCGATGGTGGGCGATTTGTGGGTCTTCACATGGGGGCGTACTGCGACGCCGAGTCGGAGCGCCCATTGGGCGACCGAAGAGATGTTGGCGAGCAATCGCGCCACATCGACCCGCAGGTAGGGCGTCCCCAGAGGGTGGGGCGAGGACGACACGGGCACCCAACCAACCTAGCCTGAGCCGATGACCGGAAGCAGTCGTGGACGTCACGGCAGCGTGAGAGCGGCGTGCGATATCGTCACCGCGGCTCACGCGACCCCAGCAGCCCAGGCATCGGAGGATTCATGACGGCGCAGACAGGGCAGACGGGCCAGAACGGGCAGTCGGGGCGGACCGACAACCGACGCCGTCGACACCCTCGACGACTCAGCGCTCGCGACACCGCCATGGTGGCGGTCTTCGCCGGCGTGGTCGCCGCTCTGGGGGTCGTCCCCCCGATCGCCGTCACCGGATCCGCCGTTCCGATCACGGCGCAGTCGATGGGTGTCATGCTGGCGGGCGCGATCCTCGGTGCCCGCCGCGGCTTCTGGTCGCTGTTGCTGTTCGTCGCGCTGGTCACTGTCGGATTGCCGCTTGCTGGCCGGTGGCGTGGGTGGTCTCGGCGTCTATGCCACCGGCCGGGTGGGCTTCTTGCTCGGCTTTCCCTTCGCCGCCTACGCCGTAGGGTGGCTGGCCGAGCGAAGCGGGGCCCCCTACCGGCTGATCCCGGGATTGGCGGGCAACCTCGTCGGCGGCATCCTGGTGCTCTACGCCTTCGGCACGCTCGGGCTGGCCACCGTGGGCAGGCTCGGCTTGGCCGAGGCGCTGATCGGTCTGTCCGTCTTCCTCCCCGGGGACCTGGTCAAGGCGGTCATCGCCGCCTTCGTCGCCCGCGGAGTCCACGCCGCCTATCCAGGGCTGTTGCGCGATGGGCGACACTGACCCGCTCGATCTTGTGGAGGCGACCGACCCGGTCGCCGGGTTTGCCGCCGCCGCGGAGAGCGGGCGGCTGATCGGCGTGCGCAGTTCGGGCACGGTGTCGGCTCGCCGGCTTCTCCGCACGCCCGCGTCCTGGGCAGACTCCTTCCCTCGGGTGAGCGAACTGGCTGCGCTCGATGCCAACAGCCGGGTCTGGATTCCCGGGCCGACGACCTCGACCATGAACCTCTTCCACCGCATTCACGCGGCCTGGGCCGGTGCACGGTTGGTTGACACCGTCGGCGAGCCCTCAGGCGCCACTCATGCGGTGGTGACCCCGGCCGTCCTGGCGCGACTCGTCAGCGATGAGGCGACCCGGCTCGCAGGGGTGGGCTTCATCGTCGCCGGCGACCACCTGGATCCCAGCCTGGCTGATCGTGCCGAAGCCAGGGGAGGGGTCGTCCACCACTACTACGGCGCGGCGGAGCTCTCCTTCGTGGCCTGGGGCCGCGACGCGGCGACCTTGCGACCGTTTCCAGGTGTCGAGGTCGAGCTCCGCGACGACGTGTGGTGGGTGCAGTCGCCCTACCTCGCGGAAGGTGTCGACACCGACGCCCGCGGGTTCGCCACAGTCGGAGACCGCGGGGCATGGGAGGGCGACACCGTCCGGGTGCACGGTCGTCCCGGCGCCATCACCACCGGTGGCGTCACCGTCGTCCTCAGCGAGGTCGAACGGGTGCTGCGAGCCGCCACCGAATCCACGGTCATCGTCGTGGGGCTGCCGCACCCCGACCTCGGCTCCGTGATCGGCTGTGCCGCCGACCGCCCGGAGGCACTCGAGCGCGCCCGAGGCGTGGCCGCGCGTCTGGCACCTCCGGAGCGACCACGGCGTTGGCTGCTGGTCGACACCTGGCCGCTGACCGAGGGCGGCAAACTCGACCGGGCGGCCGTCGCAGCGGCGCTGATCGCGAGCCGTGCGTCGGATCACATCGGCGCCGCGCCGTGACAGCGCGGATCGTGGCGGCCCGTCGCACACCGATCGGGACCGCCGGCCATGGCTTGGCCGAGGTGACGGCGTCCGACCTGGCGGCGCTGCCGATCGCGGCCGTCGTGGCCGATCTCGGTGCCCGCGCAGTCGCTGCGGTGGATGAGGTCATTGTGGGCAACACCATGGGCCCCGGTGGCAATGTCGCCAGGGTGGCTGCTCTCACCGCGGGGCTCGGCCACGCTGTGCCGGCGATCACGGTCGACCGGCAGTGCGCGAGCGGGCTCGCCGCGATCGAACTCGCGTCTCGCAGCATCAGGAGCGACGGGTTCGTTGTCGCCGGTGGAGTCGAATCCGCCTCGACCGCACCCTGGCGCTTCTGGCCGCCGAGGGCGGGGGAGGAGCCGCGGCGCTACGCGCGGGCGCCTTTCGCCCCTGCCGGCGAGGGTGACCCCGAGATGGCGGAAGCCGCCGACGATCAAGCCGTCGAACGCGCGGTCACCCGCGCCCGTCAGGACGCGTATGCCGCTCGCTCGCATCGTCGGGCAATAGCGGCCCGGTCCGCCGGGCGTTTCACCGACGAACTGGTCGCCGTGGGCGAATTGCGCCGGGACGAGCGACCGCGTGAGGGCTTGACCGTGGAGCGTCTGGCCCGGCTTCGACCGCTCACCCGGGCTGACGGGTCGGCGTTGCATACGGTCACCGCCGGCAACTCCTGCGGCATCAACGACGGTGCGGCCGCCGTTGCACTCGCTGACGATGCGGTGGCTCGGCGGGCAGGCTGGCCCGGACTGCGGGTGCTGAGCTGCGCGACGGCGGGAGTCGATCCTCGACAGCCCGGCAGGGGATTGGTGCCGGCGGTGGTCGATGCCCTGGCCGAGGCCGACCTGGCCCTGAGCGATCTTGATGTCATCGAGATCAACGAGGCGTTCGCCGGCCAGGTCCTGGCCTGCTGCGACGAACTCGGCCTCGACGAGCATCGGGTGTGCCGTGAAGGGGGAGCGTTGGCTCTCGGCCATCCGTGGGGAGCCTCCGGGGCTGTGTTGGTGGTGCGCCTGTTCAGTCAGCTGGTCCGCCGGGACGGGGGTCGCTATGGTCTGGCGGCGATCGCGGCAGGCGGTGGCCAGGGAGTGGCCATGGTGGTGGAAGCATGCCGTTGATCGAGCTCCAGGACGTCTCGCACACCTACGGTGAAGGTGTCGCGCGGCGGGTCGTCTTGCGCGACGTGTCGTTGGCCCTGGCTGAGCAACGCGTCGCCGTGATCGGCGCCAATGGATCGGGCAAGTCGACCTTCGCCCGCCTGCTGAACGGCTTGGTCGTCCCCACCACCGGGACGGTGCGGGTCGACGGTCTCGACACCAGGCGAGAAGGTGCGGCGGTACGACGCCGCGTCGGCTTCTGCTTCACCGACCCTGACGCACAGATCGTGATGCCGACCGTGGGGGAGGACGTCGCGTTCGGCCTCCGCAGGCGAGGGCTGACCCGAGCGGAGATCGACGCACGAGTGGCGGCGGCGTTGGCGCACGTAGGCCTGGGGGACCACGCAGACCATCCGGCGCATCTGCTCTCCGGCGGGCAGAAACAACTGCTCGCCCTTACGTCTGTGCTCGTCACCGAGCCGGACATCCTCGTGCTCGACGAGCCCACCACGCTCCTGGACGTGCGCAACGCGCGCGAGGTCGGCCTGCAGCTGCTGGAGCTGCCACAGCAGCTCGTGCTGGTGACGCATGATCTCGAAGCGGTGGCGGACTACGAGCGGGTACTGGTCTTCGATGAGGGCGCGGTGGTCTTCGACGGTCCACCCGCCGCGGCGGTCGCGGCCTACCTCGAGGTGATGGCATGACCCAGGTCGGCGTCTTCCTCCCGGGAGACTCGGTCGTCCACCGACTCGGAGCTGGCATCAAGCTGGGCCTGCTGGCGCTGTACGCCGCCTCGACCGTGCTGATCACGACGCCCTACTGGGCAGCGGGCGCGCTGGTCGTGGCGTTGGCCGGCTACGCCGCGGCCCGCCTCGGACCGCTGGTGCCGCTACGCCAACTCCGCGCGGTGTGGGTGTTCGTTGTCGCTATCGGGCTGGCCCAGTGGTGGCTGACGTCGGCGACGCGTGCGCTGGTGGTCACGGTGCTGCTTGTCTCCGTACTGCTGGCGGCCATGTTGGTGAGCCTCACCACCCGGACCACCGCGATGGTCGATGCCTTGGTGCGGTGCGCCGCGCCGTTGCGCCGATTCGGCGTCGACCCCGATCGGCTCGCCGTACAACTGGCACTCGGTATCCGTGCGGTGCCTTTGGTGCTCGCGCTGGCACAGACCACTCGCGAGGCGCAGCGCGCCCGGGGGCTGACGTCGTCTCCCAGGGCGTTCGGCGTCCCGTTGATCGTGCGCGCCCTGCATCACGCCGATCGCGTGGGGGAGGCGTTGCAGGCGCGCGGTTTCGACGACTGAACGACGGTGGCCAGCGGCGGGAGCCTCAGTTGATCTTCCATTGGATGTCGAGGAGCTTCTCGCTCAGCGCCCAGAGTCGCTCACCGGCGGCCGTGTCGCGGGCAACCGGAGCGATCGTCGAGTCGCCCACCGGTCCGCGGGCGTCGCCGAACCTGGTGGGACCGTAGTACCCGCCGTTGCTCGCTTCCGCGCCGGCCGCGGCGAGAACCTCAGGGACAGCTCCATCCTCGGCGCTCTGGGCGAACTGGTTGAGGACCTTGTACGCCGCCTTGAGCACTCCGGTCGGGCCGGTGCTCTGCAGTTTGGTGCTGGAGTAGCCCGGATGCGCGGTCGCGCAGATCACGTCACTACCGGCGTCGTCGAGTCGTCGGGCCAGTTCCAGGCCATAGAGCAAGTTGGCCAACTTGCTCTGGCAGTAGGCCTTGGTGGGCGTGTAGTCGTGGGTCAGCATCGGGTCGTCGAAGTAGATCCCACGGGCTCGGCGGTGGGCGACGCTGCTGACCGGGACGACGCGGCCCGACCGGGCCTGGACGAGATCGAACACCAGGTAGTTGAGCAGGAAGTGACCCAGGTGGTTGGTGCCGAACTGCAGTTCGAAGCCGTCGTCGGTCTGGCGCTGTGGAGTCTGCATGATGCCGGCGTTGTTGATGACCGCATCCAGCCCATCGGTCATCTCGCGCAGTGCCTCGTTGGCAGCGTTGATCGAGGCGATGCTGGCCAGGTCCAACTCCAACAGGTCGAGCCGGCCCGGGGCGTGGACGTCGGTGAGGCTGGTCACGGCCGCTTGCCCGCGCTCGGCCGATCGGGCGGCGATGATCACATCGGCGCCGGCACGACGCAGGTGGGCTGCAGCGTGGTAGCCGATCCCGGAATTGGCGCCGGTGATCAGATAGGTCCGGCCAGTCAGGTCGTCGAGGCGGTCGACGGTCCAGTGGGTGACAAGGGTGCTCGACGTCATGGTCGTCGAGCATAGGTGCCGACGGGGCCGTGCCACGACCCCTTGGCAAGTAACCTTGCGGCAAGTAACCTTGTGAACATGGAGGACGGATCGACATGGCCGACGAGCCTGACCAGTCCGAGGAGCCCGAGGAGCCGAGCCAACGGACCCAAATACCTCAGGTGATCCAGATGCGACGCTCGCTGACCGACCTTATCGCCCACGCCGACGAACTCGCCGACGCCTTCGAGAACCACGACCCCACCGATCAGGACTTCGGCGCGCCGTTGCCACCGCTGATGGCGGTCAAACTCGCCGCGTTCCGCCGCGCGGCAGCGGGAGAAGGAACTCGCCGAAGCCATCCACACCGCCCGCGAGGCCCACCTGTCCTGGCGCGAACTCGGCCAAGCCATCGGCACCAGCGGCGAAGCCGCCCGGCAACGCTACGCAGCCTCCTGACCCGACAACAAGCCTCGGCGGGGCAGTGGATCAGGCTGATCGCAGAACTACAGTCTGACATAATGTCAGTTATCGGCGTAATGGGGATCGGGGCGCAATCGTGCACGAGGTGCGGTAGCTGCCCTGTATTCGCCGGCAACGGGGCTCACATCGCGCACGGTGCACGATTGCGGCCGCGGTGCGACACGACTACTTCGTGCGGAACGTCCAGGTCGCCTTTTGACGCCCGGCCTTGCCGGGGTGCTGGTCGAAACGGTTGCCGGCGAGATCCCGAACACGCGTCGTGATCACCACGCGGTACTTGGTCCGGCGCTGGAGCTTGGACCGCGGATCGATCACCACACGAGCCGAACTCGCCTTGTAGCGGAGCTTGGCGGCCACGGGTTTGCTGCTACCAACTCGCTTCAGCTTGACAGTCGACTTCTTCAGCGAGGACCGCCGCACCTTCTCGGACAGTTTCACGCGCACACTCGTGCGCACGCCGACGGCCTTGGCGCCCTTCCCGGGCGTCCACTTGGCGGCGCGTGGCGGCGTGCGATCGGTCGTGTTGCCAGGCGGTGGCTCCGAGTTGGCGGAATCCCGCCACAACGGCGTCACCCAGTAGGTAGAACTCTTGTAGCCCCACACCGGGAATTCGCCGCAATTGGCGTCGTCGTAGCAGTGCACCCCGTTGGGCGCCCCGTCTTTGGCGCGCACCGCCGTCACGGGACCCACGTTGCGGCTCTTCGACTTGAAGTACCGATAGTCGAAGGCGTACTTGGTGCCTGGCGTGAAGTAGGAGGCGACATAACTCTGCCCCGGCACGATGGTCACCGGTTCGGCGAACGTCATGTCCTGCCAGCCGTTGCCGTCATAGGCGCCGAAGTCGCCACGCGCCAGCAGGGCTCCGCTCGAATCCCAGAGGGACCCTCGCACAGTGGCGGGGTCGACCCGATAGATCCGGACGCCGATGATCTCGAGCTTCCGCGAGGTCTTGAACCGCACGCCGATCTCGAGCCCGTTCCTGGAGTCGTTGGCGACACAGAAATCGTTCTCGTCCAGGCGCCAGCGTCCGCAGTCACCCGACGTTTGCTGAGCCGCGAAGTTGGACGACCAGAGCGCACTGCGGCCGGCTGCCTGGCTGGTCGCCGGCGCCGGCACGGCGACCGTCGCCGCCAGGACTGCCCCGCAGATCGCTGCGATCGTTGATGGCAGGCGCATGCCTCTCCCCCGTAGTGCTCGTGACGAAAATGTCGACATCCGCACGAGCTTTCTCGCGGGCGCAGTGGTGCGCCCGATATCCCCCATGCCCGTCCATTGTACGCGCGGTCTAACTGGTGGTTCAGTCCACCTGTTGTCGGGGCAGGCCGATCACTCCCGATCCAGCCGGATCAGCACCTGCCCGCCGGCCACAGCATCGCCGGGCGCGACCAGCACTTCAGAGACGGTGCCCGCACCGGAGGAGGTGATCTCGGTCTCCATCTTCATCGCTTCGAGCACGGCGACAACGTCGCCGGCCGCGATCTCCTGCCCTACCTTCACCAACACCTGGGCGACCGAGCCCGCGAGTGGTGCGGTGATGCCGTCACCGGAGGCGGCAGTTGCCGGCGCCGGGGTGGCGGCGTGCTGGGCGACATACCCGCCGCCCATGAAAATCGTCCCGAGACTGGCCCGGCTCTCTTGTTCGACCTCGACTTCGACGTCGTAGACGACGCCGTTGACAGTCACCTTCAGCTGCATCGGTCACCTCACCCCATGGACGACTTCGCGGCGCTGCACGGCAGCGCGCCCCTGCTGGGTCCACGCTGGACCAGTTCGGTAGTGAACCGTGGTGAGTCGCGCGCGGTGTCCCAAGAACGCGGCCACGGCAGCCGAGATCGCGAGGACCACCTCTTCGGGCACGGGGGCCGCGGGCACCGAGTCACGCACCGCGGCGAGCTCCGTCTCCAGGTGCTCGACCCGTTCGCTGAGGGCGCGCACGCTGGCCAGTAGTTCGGCCACGGCGGGGTCCGTCGGGCTCGGCGTCGCCGAGGCGGCCACCTCGGGGCCGGTCATGTCGGGCCCAGCCCGTGCTTCTTGGCCGGCCTCAGCTCGCGCTTGGCCGAGAGGGTCTCCAGAGCCCAAGCGATCTGCTCGCGGGTCCGGGCCGGTTCGATGATGTCGTCGACGAGTCCTCGTGAGGCGGCGACGTAGGGAGTGGAGAAGGTGTCGCGGTACTCCTCGATGAGTTCGACTCGCTTGGCGGCCGGGTCCTCAGCCTCGGCGATCTCGCGACGGAACACGATCTCGGCTGCGCCCTCGGCGCCCATCACCGCGATCTCGGCCGTTGGCCAGGCAAAGACCCGGTCGGCGCCCAGATCCTTCGAGCACATCGCGAGGTAGGCACCGCCGTAGGCCTTGCGAAGCACCACGGTGATCTTCGGCACGGTCGCGGTGGAGTAGGCGAAGAGCATCTTGGCGCCGTGCCGGATGATGCCGTTGTGCTCTTGCGCGACCCCCGGAAGGAAGCCGGGAACGTCGACGAAGGTGAGGAGCGGGATGTTGAAGGCGTTGCAGAAGCGGACGAAGGAAGAGGCCTTGTCAGAGGCATTGATGTCCAAGACACCGGAGTAGACGGCCGGTTGGTTGGCCACGATTCCGACCGTGCGGCCGGTGACCCTCCCGAACCCGACGACGATGTTGCCGGCGTACCCCGCGTGCACCTCCAGGAAGTCGCTACGGTCCACCACCCGGAGAATCACGTCGCGGACGTCGTAGCCCTTCTTGCCATCCACCGGGATGATGTCGGCCAACTCGGGGTCCGGCTCGACCACGTCGTCGGGGTCGACGAACGGTGGGTCCTCGGTGTTGTTCTGCGGCAGGAAGCTGAGCAGCTTCTGCGCGACCAAGATCGCCTGTTCGTCGTCATCGACCACGAAGTGCGTCACTCCGGACAGGCCCATGTGGGCATCGGCTCCGCCGAGCGCCTCGCTGGTGACCTGTTCGCCGGTCACCTGGGCGATGACGCCGGGACCGGTGATGAACATGTGGGCGTGCCGGGTCTGGATGATGAAGTCGGTCAGGGCCGGTGAGTAGGCCGCGCCACCGGCGCACGGGCCGGCGATGATCGAGACTTGTGGCACGACGCCTGACAGCAGCGCGTTGTGATAGAACACCCGCCCGTAGCCCGCGAGCGAACCGATCCCCTCTTGCACCCGTGCGCCGCCGGAGTCGTTGATGAAGACGAACGGGGTGCCCGTCTTGAGGCTGGCCACCATCATCGCGACGACCTTGTCCGAGTGCACCTCCCCGGCGCTACCTCCGGCCACGGTGAAGTCCTGGCTGGCCACGTGGATCGGCCGACCGAGAACCGCGCCCTCACCGGTCACCACGCCGTCGGCGGGTAGATCGGCGTCGGCCAGCCCGAAGTAGTGAGACTGGTGCCGGGAGAACATGCCCGTTTCTTGAAACGTCCCCGGATCGACCAGCGCAGCGATTCGCTCTCGCGCGGTGAGCTTTCCCTGGTCGTGCTGCTTGGCCAGCCTCGCCTCACCGCCACCGAGTTCGATGGTGGCGCGGCGCTTGAGCAGTTCGGCCGTCCGGTCCGCCATGGAGCGCTCGTGGTGGCTACCCGATTTCGGTGTCATCGCTTCCTCACGCTCGCTCGACCGACACGTGGTGCTGGTGGCCGTTCATCGTGACCTGATAGGCGATGGGGCCATGGACCGGCCCGGTGCCTGCCGACTTCGACAACTCCTGGGCGGCCACCTCCGCCGGGTCGCGACCCACGTTCTTCGGGCCGTTGGACCGGGTCGGTGAAGAAGGCCGATGCGACGCTGGGGAACATCGCGTAGGTCAGGACGTCCTCGTCGCTCCCGTCGGCGCTCTCCAGTGCGTTGGCCTCCTCGCTCAGCCGTTCCCATTCCGGGCCGATCAGGTCCGCCGGCCGCACGTCGATCGCTTCCTTCTTCGCCTGCACGCGGGCGGCCTCCACGATGTCCGGATCGCGTTCGCCGAGCGTCTGTCCGTAGTACCCGAGCATCAGATCGGCGAACTCAGCGGTGAGCACCTTGTAGGGCCCCATCAAGACGTTGAACACAGCCTGCGTGCCGACGATCTGCGAAGACGGCGTCACCAAAGGTGGGTAGCCGGCGACCGCGCGGACCCGCGGAACCTCCTCGAGAACCTCGCGCAGCCGATCCCCCGCGCCCTGCTGGCGCAGTTGGCTCTCCATGTTGGAGATCATGCCGCCGGGGATCTGGCTCTTGAAGATCTCGGTCTCAACGCCGGTGATGCTCGACATGAACTGGCTGTAGCGCGGACGTACGTCGGCGAAGTGCTCCTTGATCGCCAGCAGTCGCGCGTCGTCGAGGTTGGTGGTGTACGGCGTTCCGGCAAGCATCTCGACGAGAGACTCGGTCGGATTGTGGCCCGGCCCGAGCGAGATCGAGGAGATCGCGGTGTCCACGACGTCCGCGCCCGCTTCGATCGCCTTCATCAGGCTGACGAGGGTGACCCCAGTAGTGGCGTGGCAGTGCACATGGATGCGGACGTCCTCGCCGATGTCGTCCTTGATCGCCTTGACGATGTCGTAGGCGGGTTGCGGCTTGAGCAGGGCAGCCATGTCCTTGAGACACAAGGAGTCGCACCCGAGATCCATCAGGTCGCGGGCCATTTCGACATAGCCCTCCACCGTGTGCAGCGGACTCTCCGTATAGCAGATCGTGCCCTGCGCGTGCTTGTCCACACGGCGAACGGCCGCAATCGCCTCGCGCACGTTGCGGACGTCGTTGAGGGCATCGAAGACGCGGTAGACATCCATACCGTTCTCGGCCGACTTCTCCACGAAGCGGTTGACGACCTCGTCGCCGTAGTGGCGGTAGCCCAGAAGGTTCTGGCCCCGCAGCAACATCTGCAGGCGACTGTTCGGCATCAACTCGCGGAAGGTACGCAGGCGGACCCAGGGGTCCTCGTTGAGGAAGCGGATACAGGCGTCGTAGGTCGCCCCGCCCCAACACTCGACTGACCAGTACCCTGCGGCGTCGATATCGGCGCAGGCCCCGACCATGTCTTCCAGCGCCATCCTGGTGGCCATCAAGCTCTGATGGGCATCGCGCAGCACCAACTCCGTGACCCCGACCTCGCGCGGAACAGACGGTGCCCGACCCTCATGGACTGTCATAGGGCCAGCCTTGCAGGTTCGGCTCGGGTCGGCTACACCGGTTCACCAATCCGCGCGGTTGTGCTTTGTCAGGCCCCCACGTAGGCGGACAGATGCTGGCCGGTGAGGGTGGTGCGCTCGGCGACGAGGTCGGCAGCCGTCCCCTGGAACACCACAGTGCCGCCCTCGTGACCGGCGCCGGGGCCGAGGTCGATGATCCAGTCCGCATGCGCCATGACTGCCTGGTGATGCTCGATCACGATCACCGACTTGCCGGCCTCGACGAGCCGGTCGAGGAGGGCGAGCAGGTTCTCGACATCCGCGAGGTGCAGACCGGTGGTGGGTTCGTCGAGGACATAGACACCACCTTTCTCCCCCATCCTGGTGGCCAACTTGAGGCGCTGTCGTTCACCCCCGGAAAGGGTGGTGAGGGGTTGACCCAGCGTGAGGTAGCCAAGGCCGACGTCGACCAGTCGATCGAGGACCCTGTGCGCGGCCGGCGTCTTGGCTTCGCCGTCACCGAAGAAGTCGCGCGCCTGGGCGACCGGCATCGCGAGCACCTCGCTGATGTCCAAGCCACCCAGGGTGTAGTCGAGAACTGCGGCCTGAAAGCGCTTTCCCTCGCACTCCTCACAGGGGGTGGCCACCCCAGCCATGATGGCCAGATCGGTGTAGATCACTCCGGCGCCCTTGCACGCCGGGCACGCTCCCTCGGAGTTGGCGGAGAAGAGGGCTGGCTTCACGCCGTTCGACTTGGCAAAAGCCTTGCGAATGGGATCGAGCATGCCCGTATAGGTCGCCGGGTTGCTGCGACGTGAGCCTTTGATCGCGCCTTGGTCGACCACCACGACACCGTCCGCCCCGGCCACGGACCCGTGGATCAGGGAGCTCTTTCCCGACCCCGCGACTCCCGTCACCACCACGAGGACCCCCAGGGGGATGTCCACATCGACGTCGCGCAGATTGTGCGTGTCGGCGCCGCGCACTTCGAACGCACCCTTGGGCGAGCGCACCGTCTCCTTCAAACGGGCCCGATCGTCGAAGTGCCGGCCGGTGAGCGTGTCACTCCCCCGCAGCCCCTCGACGGACCCCTCGTAGACCACCTCACCACCGGCGGTGCCGGCGCCGGGCCCCAGGTCGACGACATGGTCGCCGATCGCTATCGCCTCCGGCTTGTGCTCCACCACCAACACCGTGTTGCCCTTGTCGCGCAGTTGCAGGAGGAGCTCGTTCATTCGCTGGATGTCGTGCGGGTGCAAACCGATGGTCGGTTCGTCGAAGACGTAGGTCACGTCGGTGAGCGACGAGCCGAGATGGCGGATCATCTTGGTGCGCTGCGCCTCTCCTCCCGACAACGTCCCCGACGGTCGGTCCAAGGAGAGGTAGCCGAGACCGATGTCGACGAACGAGTCCAGTGTCTCCCTGAGCGCCGCGACGAGCGGAGCCACCGAGGGGTCGTCCAGTTCGCGCACCCAGCCGGCCAGGTCGCTGATCTGCATGGCACTGGCATCGGCGATGCTGATGCCCTTGATCTTCGACGAGCGTGCTCCCTCGTTGAGGCGGGTGCCGTCACAGTCGGGGCACGTGGTGAAAGTGACGGCCCGCTCGACGAAGGCCCTGATGTGCGGCTGCATCGCCTCGGGATCCTTGGTGAGCATCGATTTCTCGATCTTCGGGATAAGCCCTTCGTAGGTCAGATTGATGCCGTCGACCTTGATCTTGGTCGGCTCCTTGTGGAGCAGGTCGTGCTGCTCCTTCTTCGTGTACTTGCCGATCGGTTTGTCCGGGTCGAAGAACCCGCTCCCCTTGAACATGCGGCCGTACCAGCCGTCCATGCTGTAGCCCGGGATCGTCAGGGCCCCTTCGTTGAGTGAGAGCGAACTGTCGTACAACGCGGACAGGTCGAAGTCCTGCACCTTGCCGCGCCCCTCGCAGCGCGGGCACATGCCGCCGACGATGCTGAAGCTGCGGCGCTCCTTCGTCGTCGTCCCCCCGCGGTCGAAGGTGACCGCACCAGCACCCGAGATCGAGGCCACGTTGAAGGAGAACGCTTGCGGCGACCCGAGGTGGGGGTCCCCGAGCCGGCTGAAGAGAATCCGGAGCATCGCGTATGCGTCCGTGGCCGTGCCCACTGTCGAGCGGGGGTTACTGCCCATCCGCTCCTGATCCACGATGATCGCCGTTGTCAGCCCGTCGAGGACGTCGACGTCGGGACGCGCCAACGTCGGCATGAACCCTTGGACGAAGGCGCTGTAGGTTTCGTTGATCAACCGCTGGGACTCCGCAGCGATCGTGCCGAACACCAGCGAACTCTTGCCCGACCCGGAGACTCCGGTGAAGACCGTCAACCGCCGCTTCGGGATTTCGACGTGGACGTCGCGGAGGTTGTTCACCCGCGCTCCCCGCACCCGGATCAGGTCATGAGTGTCCGCGATGTGCGGAGAAGTAGTCGGTCCCGAGTGGGCGGTTGTCTTCATCCCGATTCTTTCCTGTCAGTCCTATTGCCGATCCGACCGAGATTGTCTCGCCGTGCCGCTATCCCTGGGCTGCGCAGAATCCTGGCACGAACGGTCGCTAATGGGCAGACTCGGCCGGCTGCTACCACATTCATCCGCCGCCGTCTGAAGAATCTGTGAACCGGATACCGTCAACGGGCAATTTGAGGGCTATAGTCCTGCCAGAGGCGCAAGCATCCGGCCCACGGGGGGTTGGACGCGTCCAAACAAGCAATGGGGGTTCCACCACATGCCTAGCAGGACGTCTACGCGTTCATCGCGTTCGCGCCTCGGCGCGTTTTTCATGGCGGCCGGGTTGACGGCCATGTCCGCTGGCGGGGTCATGCTCACCAGCGGCGCAGCCGATGCCAATCCCACGCCGAGCCCGTCGCACTCCACGAGTCCGTCGCCATCGCCCAGCCCGTCTGAGTCGCCCAGCCCGTCTGAGTCGCCCAGCCCGTCTGAGTCGCCCAGCCCGTCTGAGTCGCCCAGCCCGTCTGAGTCGCCCAGCCCGTCTGAGTCGCCCAGCCCGTCTGAGTCGCCCAGCCCGTCTGAGTCGCCCAGCCCGTCTGAGTCGCCCAGCCCGTCTGAGTCGCCCAGCCCGTCTGAGTCGCCCAGCCCGTCTGAGTCGCCCAGCCCGTCTGAGTCGCCCAGCCCGTCTGAGTCGCCCAGCCCGTCTGAGTCGCCCAGCCCGTCTGAGTCGCCCAGCCCGTCTGAGTCGCCCAGCCCGTCTGAGTCGCCCAGCCCGTCTGAGTCGCCCAGCCCGTCTGAGTCGCCCAGCCCGTCTGAGTCGCCCAGCCCGTCTGAGTCGCCCAGCCCGTCTGTGTCACCCAGCACGTCGACGTCAACCAGCCCGTCACCGTCCCAGTCGGTCGAGCCGTCCACGTCCGTGGGCACGCCCGTGTCGACCACACCGCCGGCCACTGCGACGGTGAAGGACAACACGAGCACCGACTCGGCGCCGGTACCGACGTCGGTCGACGCGGGACTCGTCTCCGCGCCGTTGGGTGACTCGTCGCCCCTCGCCAGCCTGCTGGTGGCCCTCGGTGGAGCATTGGCCGCCATGGGTGGCGCTCTCGCATTCACCGGTCGCTACCGTGGCAACCACTTCGCTGGATAGTCCCAAGCACGGACGACGGGGAGGACGCATCACTGCGTACCTCCCCGTCGTCCCATTGGCAAGCATGGCTGTCGGCTTGGTGGTGATGGCGATAGCGGGATTCTCCTTGATCGCCAAAGAGCCTCCGGCGGCTGCTCCGCTGACGCAAGCGACAGCCCCCACCGCACTGCCCTCCCCTGGGTTGCCCTCGGTCAGCGCGTCACCGTCGACAGCTCACCCGTCGGTCAAGTCCGGCACGACGTTGAGCCCGCTGCGGCTACGTGCGGGGTCTCCGAACCGGTTGGTCATCGGATCGCTCGGAGTGCGCGCGCCCGTGGTGCCGATCGACATGAGCGACGGCATTCTGACGCCGCCCGCCGATCCGACCATGCTCGGCTGGTGGTCGGCCGGGGCACGGCCGGGGGCCAAACGCGGCACGGCCTTGGTGACCGGGCATACCGTCCACACCGGAGGCGGCGCCCTCGACAACCTCGAGGAACTCTCTCCCGGAGACCGGATGGTGGTCACCACCGACGCCGGGCGTACTCCCTACGTGGTGCGCGACGTGGCCATCTACCGCAAGAAGTCGCTGGCTCGCGATGCCGCGAGCTTGTTCGCCCAGGACGGTCCCGGACGACTGGTGGTCGTCACCTGCGAGGACTGGGACGGAACCGCGTATCTCAGCAATGTAGTCGTCATCGCCGTCCCCGCCGGCAACACGCGTTAGACGGCGAGATGACGTCTTGGTCGTATCTCATACCTGAGATAACGTGCCGGTCATGAGTCTCGACTACAAAGACCGCATCGGCAACCTGATCCGCGACGCGCGCAAGCACCGCGGTCTCACGCAGAGCCAACTGGCGGACCTCCTCGGGACCAGTCAGAGTGCAGTCAACCGGATCGAGAAGGGCCATCAGAACCTCTCGCTCGAGACGCTCTCCCGGATCGGCGAGGCCCTCGATTCAGAGATCGTGACGGTCGGTTCCGGGGCCACCCACTTGCGAGTCACCGGCCCCACCAAGCTGTCCGGCAGCATCAACGTGAAGACCTCGAAGAACGCCGGCGTGGCACTGTTGTGCGCCGCGCTTCTGAACCGCGGCCGGACAACGCTGCGACAGGTCGCCCGGATCGAGGAAGTCAACCGCCTCCTCGAGGTGCTCAACAGCCTCGGCGTGCAAACCCGCTGGATCGGCGCCGACAACGATCTCGAGATCATTCCTCCGGTCGCACTCAATCTCGACCGCATCGACGAGACCGCGGCGCGCCGGACGCGTTCGGTCATCATGTTCCTCGGTCCCCTGCTGCATCGGGCGTCCGAGTTCGCGCTTCCCTATGCCGGAGGCTGCAACCTCGGGACCCGCACGGTGGAGCCGCATATGTCCGCCCTGCGCCCATTCGGTCTCGAGGTGGTCGCCACCGACGGCTCCTACCAGGCCAAGGTCGACGCGTCGGTCGTCCCGGTGCGACCCATCGTCCTCACCGAGCGCGGTGACACCGTGACCGAGAACGCCCTGATGGCGGCGGCCCTTCATCCCGGCACGACGGTGATCCGCAACGCGTCGTCGAACTACATGGTCCAAGACCTGTGCTTCTACCTACGCAAGCTCGGTGTCGGGGTCGAGGGGGTGGGCACCACCACCCTGACCGTCACCGGCGTCGAGGACATCAATGTCGATGTCGACTATGCCCCGAGCGAGGATCCGATCGAGGCCATGTCACTGCTGGCGGCCGCGATCGTGACCGAATCGGAGATCACGATCCGCCGGGTACCGATCGAGTTCCTGGAGATCGAGCTTGCACTCCTCGAAGAGATGGGCTTCCGCTACCACCGTTCCGAGGAGTACGTCGCCCTCAACGGTCACACCAGACTGACCGACATCACCACCTATCCGTCGGTGCTGCACGCACCACTGGACAAGGTGCATCCGATGCCGTTTCCCGGCCTCAACATCGACAACTTGCCGTTCTTCGCGGTCATCGCCGCCACGGCCCACGGACAGACGCTGATCCACGACTGGGTCTATGAGAATCGCGCCATCTACCTCGTGGAGCTCAACAAACTCGGCGGTCAGGTCAAGCTGCTCGACCCCCACCGGGTGATGGTCGAGGGTCCCACTCACTGGTCTGGCGCAGAGATCGTCTGCCCTCCGGCGCTGCGCCCCGCCGTGGTGATTCTGTTGGCCATGCTCGCCTCGAAGGGCACCTCGGTATTGCGGTCGACCTACGTCATCCATCGTGGCTATGAGGACCTCGCCGAGCGCCTCACCGAGCTCGGCGCCGACATCGTGACGTTCTCCGATCTCTGACCCCCGACTCCGAGCTTTCGGCCTCCGACCAAACTGAGGTCCCAACCGCCGCGGGTCCGATTATTGGCAACGACTCCCCCGGCCGGCGCTGCACAGTGTTTACTGCGTGCGTGACGCCCGGTCATCCCTATCTCGATCACGCCCCGGGCGAGGTCTTGGCCCTCGCCCATCGCGGCGGCGCCAAGCACCCTGACCTGCCCGGGCTCGAGAACACGCTGACGGCCTTCGAGCATGCCTATGCGATGGGCTACGACTACCTCGAGACCGATGTCCACGTCACGCGCGACGGCGTTCTGTTGGCCTTCCACGACGCCGTCCTCGACCGGGTGACCGACCGGGCCGGCCGCCTGGCCGATCTCACAATGGCTGAGGTGCGGGCGGCGTCGATCGGCGATGACCATCCGATTCCCACCCTCGAGGAACTGCTGCTCGCGCTTCCCCGGGCGAAGTTCAACATCGACGTCAAAGCCGCCGGGACCGTGCGCCCCCTGGCCGACCTGCTGGACCGGCACGATGCCTGGGGACGGATCCTGGTGGGCTCGTTCTCGTCGCGCCGACTGCGCGAGTTCCGGCGCCTTGCTGCCGGGCGCGCTCCCACCTCGGCCGGCCCCTTCGAGGTCGCGGTCTTCCGGTTGTGCCCGAGCGCCCGCCTGGCCTCCTTGATCACCGGCGGTCACTTCGAGGCTTTCCAGATCCCGCTGCGGCGGGGTCGGATCGAGGTGGCGACGTCGGAATTGATCCGGCGCGCACACGCTCGAGGGAAGCAGGTCCACGTCTGGACCGTCGATGACCCAGCCGAGATGAAGCTACTGCTCGGTCGTGGTGTCGACGGGCTGATCACCGATCGCACCGACATACTCAAGGCTGTTCTGCTCGAGCGCGGGCAATGGAAGGAGCGAACATGACCGACGACGGTTCCGCGGGGGGCGGCATCGCCGATCTCCGGCCCTTGGCGCGCGCCCGCGAACAGAAGGCCTGGTATTGGTACGACTGGGCCAACAGCGCCTACGTCACCACCATCGCGACCGTGCTGTTCGGGCCCTACATCATCGCGATCGCCAAGGAGGCGGCGGTCGACAACCGGGTCGACCTGCTCGGCTTCTCCGTCGCACCAGGCGCACTCCCCTCCTACCTGATCACGATCTCGACGATCGTGTCGGCCGTGCTGTTGCCGCTGATGGGCCCGATCGCGGACCGCACCGCCAACAAGAAGGGCATGCTCGCCTTCTTCGCCTGGCTCGGAGCGGGCTTCGCGTCGTTGCTGTGGTTCGCCACCGGTGACAACTGGCAGATCGGCGCCGTTGCGGTGTTCGGCGCCAACATCTGCCTGGGTGCGTCCCTCGTGGTGAATGACTCGATCCTGCCGCTGATCTCAGAGGAGTACGAACGCGACCGAGTCTCCTCGCGCGGGTGGGCGTGGGGCTATCTCGGGGGCGGAATCCTGCTGGCGATCAACCTGGCCGTCGTCACCCTGCTGCCCTTCGGCCTGAGCACAGGTCAAGCGGCTCGGATCAGCATGCTCTCCGCCGCCATTTGGTGGGCGGCGTTCACGCTGATCCCGTTCCTCAGACTGAACGATCACCCTCCCCTCCCGATGGAGGGCGAGCTCGCAACGCAGGGGATCGTTCAGCAGAGCTTCGGCCAGCTGGGCAAGACGCTGCGCGAGCTGCCCAAGTATCCGATGGCCCTCACCTTCTTGTTGGCCTACCTCTTCTTCAACGACGGCATCCAGACCGTCATCACCAGTGCGTCGATCTATGGATCGGAGGAGCTTGGCTTCGGCCAGTCGGTGCTGATCGGGACCATCCTGCTGGTCCAGTTCGTTGCCTTCGGCGGCGCCTTGCTGTTCGGTCGGCTCGCGCAGCGCTACGGCGCCAAGCACGTGATCGTGGCTGGCCTCGTGATCTGGATGGTCATCGTCACCCTGGCCCTGTTCCTTCCCGCGAAGTCGTTGATCCCGTTCCTCGGTCTGGGCGTGATGATCGGCATCGTCCTGGGTGGCACCCAGGCGCTCGCCCGCTCCTACTTCAGCCTGCTGATTCCAGCGGGCAAGGAGGCCGAGTACTTCAGCTTCTATCACGCCATGGATCGCGGAACGTCGTGGTTCGGCACCTTCGTCTTCGCCACCGTCTACCAGCTCACCGACTCCTACCGACCGGCCATCTTCGCCTTGATCGTCTTCTTTGTCCTCGGCGCTATCCTGTTGTTGCGGGTCGATACCGAGCGGGGTATCCGTGAGGCCGGCAACGAGGTGCCGCCGGTCGTCTGAGCACGCGACGCGGCGCCCGGCTCGACACGCGAATCGGACACGAACCCCCTCAATCGGGCATCCTCGGAATGAAGCGGGCACGTTGTTCGTTACATGGTCGTTAGACCAGTGGCACGTGATCGCAAAGGTTTTGGAAAAAACCTCGTCAGGAAATCGCGTCATAAGGTAGAGGGCCGGCCGTCTCACGGATGACGGAACGGCCCAACGAGGGCCGTTAGACGTGTGGAACGGGAAGGACAGTCATGGCAGAGCGCACATTGCGTGGGGCACGACTCGGAGGACAGAGCTTCGAGGACGAGCGAGGAATCGAGTTCGCCGCTCGGCAACAGGTGGGGTACGCCTGCGCCCAAGGCCATCACTTCGAGATCACGATGTCCGACGAAGCCGAGGTCCCTGCGGTGTGGGAGTGCCCGCGCTGTGGCGCCGAAGGCCTCAGCACGTCGGGTATCGAGCGTGAGGTCAAGGTCGAGAAGCCGGCCCGAACCCACTGGGACATGCTCTTGGAACGCCGATCTGTGAACGAACTCGAGGACATCCTCAAGGAGCGTCTCGACCTGCTGCGCGGCGGCGAGATCGGCCCCGCCCATCTCCACCGCGCGAACGCCAAGCGCGTGCGCGTCGCGCGCGTCGGCTGACGGTCAGTCGTCCACGACTTCGCCCCGGATCACGGAATCATTCGTGCCTGGTCCGGGGCGAAAGCCTTGTCCTGGTAGGCCGGTCGGCCCCAGCACCACCAGGCGACGGGTGATCACCTGAGTCACCAAGCGTCGGGCGACCGGCCGGGTGAGGGGAAGGACCAACAGGACACCCAAGGCGTCGGTGATGAAGCCAGGGGTGAGCAGAAGCGTTCCGCCGATCAGGATCAGCGCACCATCGGCCAGTTCGCCGGCGGGCATGCGTCCCGAGCGCAGCGCCTCGTTCAAGGCCTTCCAGGCGCGCCCGCCCTCGCGGCGCACCAGCCAGGCGCCGATCACGCTGTCGATCACCAGCAGGGCCAGCGTCCACCAACCTCCGATGACCTGGCCCACCTGGATGATCGCGGCGATCTCCAACAGCGGCATCGCCACGAACAGAACTCCGAGGCCCAGCCACAACAGGCGACGCCGCGACGGACCCCGACCGGGCGCGCGCAGGCCGCTCATCGGCTGCCCCGCCGGCTCAGGATCCGGCCCACCTGCCGCCGTCGCTCGGCAATGCCCCAGCTGGTGATCTTGCGCAACGACTCCGTGGCGACCTGGGGGCTCATCTTGGAGTCGCCCCGGACCCGCTCGATGAACTCGATGGGCACCTCACGCACGGACAGACCCGCTGCCAACGTGCGGTGCGTCAGATCGGTCTGGAACACGTAGCCGGTGGATTGCACGGAGTCGAGGTCGATCTTCTCGAGGGTGGCCCGCCGGAACAGCCGGTAGCCGGCCGTGGCGTCGTGCACAGGAAGCCCTAGAAGCAGTCGCACATAGAGGTTGCCTCCGCGCGAGAGGTACTCCCGGCTCTTGGGCCAGTTGACCACCGAGCCGCCGGGGATCCAGCGAGCGCCGATCGCCAAGTCGGCGCCGTCCGCGATGGCCTCGACGAGCCGGTGCAGCTGTTCGGGTTGATGCGAGCCGTCGGCGTCCATCTCACCGATGACGTCATAGCCGGCGTCGAGGGCGACCCTGAAGCCGTGCAGATACGCGGCGCCGAGCCCGGCCTTCTCGGTGCGGTGCACGACCGTGACTTGAGATTCCTCCGCAGCAAGCCCGTCCGCGATCGTGCCGGTGCCGTCAGGAGAGTTGTCGTCCATCACGAG
The DNA here is from genome assembly GCA_963781605.1 of uncultured Actinomycetota bacterium. GTDB lineage: Bacteria > Actinomycetota > Actinomycetes > Propionibacteriales > Nocardioidaceae > Nocardioides. The sequence continues at coordinate 205,139 of CAWAGO010000004.1, read as the reverse complement.
AACGTCGATCTCCGGCTGGGCCTCGCGGAGCCTTCCGACGATCCAGGCGAGGTTTTCGGACTCGTTGTAGGTGGGGATGACCACCACGATCCGACCAAGGTCGTTCGGCATGTGTTCCTCCCTCACACTGATGCCGCCGCCGGTGCCTGATCGAGCACCGGGAGCGCCGCACCATGGGGGCGACGGCGGCTCCTACGATAGTCCGCCAACCCAATCAGGAGCGCACCCGACGCGGCAGCCGAGATGGTCCAGGCGGGCCACACGCCAAGCAGCACCGCCCAGGTGACGGTGTCGACGAGGGGAAGGCTGGCCATCACCACGGCCTGGGTTTGTCGTGGCGCCTCGGCGAGCACCTCGCCCCGTGGCGACACGATGCCGGTGAGCCCGTTGGTGGAGGCGATGACGACGCTGCGGCCGGTCTCCGCCGCCCGCAACCGACTGATGTCGAACTGCTGGTCGACTTGCGTCGTCTTCACGAAGAGGGCGTTGCTGGTCTGCACCGTCATCATCGTGGCGCCGCCGAGGATCTGGTCGTAGAGCACCCGGTCATAGGCAATGTCGAAACAGATGGCATCGGCCACCGCGATCTCGTCGATCCTGAGGGGGGTGGTGCGAGTCCCCCGCTGCTGATCGCGCCCCACCTCCTGCAAACGGCCGAATTGTCGCCCGTCGAAGAGGGTGCGCCACGGAATGTACTCGCCGAACGGCACCGGATTGTGTTTCGTGTAGCGATCGCCGGGGCCGGTCTCCGGGTCCCAGACGATGCCCTGGTTCAAGATGTAGCCAGCCTGATCGGCGTCCACGATCGCGCCCACCAGAACCGGCACGCCGATGCCCTTGACGCCGGCGTCGATCGTGGCTCGGACATCCTCCTGGTTGAACGGGTCCACGGCTGTGGAGTTCTCCGGCCACACGACGAAGTCGGGCCGGGGTTGGCGACCGGCGGCAACGTCCTCCGCGAGTTGCAGCGTGGCGTCGCGCTGGTTGCGGGTGACCTGGCGATGATCCAGCAGGATGTCGGTGCCGTCGCCGGGGACATCGCCCTGAACGGCGGCGACGGTCGCCTCGCCTACCGTGGTCAACGCGAAGGGCGCCACGGCGGGCAGGACGATCACTGCGGCCAGGGGCAGGATCGCTGCGATCCCGAGTAGCGGCCGACGCCACCCGCCGACGACGAACCAGGCAACGAAACCCGCCGTTCCGGCCAAGATCAGGCTGACGCCGGTGCTGCCGAAGAACGGCAGGGCATCGACCAGGGGGGTGTCGGCGACTCCTTGAGACAGCCGTCCCCACGGCATGCCACTGAACGGCCACGTGATGCGCAGGGACTCCACGGTCGTCCACCACAAGGCGGCCCAGAGCGGCCACCAGCGGAGCCGACCGGTGACGGTCAGGGCCGGGCCCAGGGCGGTGAAGAACAGCGTTTGCGAAGCGGCGAGCGCCAGATAGGCATCCGGACCGATGGCCCGCAGCCACGCGAACAGCGCCAACGAGAGCGCCGCGCCGAAGGCGGTACCGATGACAGCGGCCTGACGCAACGCGACGCCGCGGGTGGCGACCATGAGCCCGGCTGGTCCGACCACCAGAAGGCCGACCAAGCCCACTGGCTCGAATGCCAGCGCCAAGGCCACGCCGCTGACGACCGCGAGCATCACGCGTCTCCCCACAAGCAGAACCTACCTTGTGGGCGGTGTGTGAATCGCGGGAAGAGGCGTCACCCTTCGGACCAACCACGCAACGACCGGCTGCCGCTGCCGTGGCTGTTGTCTACGGAGCAACGCCTCCCCCCGCATCCGTCTTCGCGATAGTAGTACCGACCTCCGCGAACCGATTCACGCGCAGGCAGTGGTGCTCTGGCTGCGACGACTCGGCCACTCGGACGCCGGTCCACGACCGCGTCCACCACCGACGGACACCGCACCTTCACCCGCGGCACCCATCGTTGTCAACCGGCGTCTGACCAGGCACTTCCCACGTCTTCGCAGGTCAGGAAGCTCTTCCCGGACGCGAATTCTCGGCGCTGATTGTGCCGGTGTCGGCGTGTCGCGCGACGACACGCCGAGGCGTTCCGCCAGCCGTCAGGGAACGACCACCGTGCCGACCGCAGTAGTGGCGACCAACGGCTCCGGCAGCACCTCGGCCGCGCCGGGCTGGTCCACGCGGGCGGCGCCTCGGGTCAGCACCAGGAGTCGGAACTCTAGCCGTCGCGAGCGGCGGCCAACCGCCACCAGCTCGGCCCGGATCTCGATCATGTCGCCGGCCCGAAGTGGCTCGCGGAACTGAACGTCGTCGTAGGAAGCGAACAAACCCTCGTCGGAGTCGGTACGAATGCACATCTCGGTTGCGACGTCGCCGAAAAGCCCCAGTGAGTAGGCACCATCAACCAGGTGACCAGCGTAGTGAGCGTGGCTGTACGGCACGTAGCGCCGGTGCACCACCAGTTCCCCTACGGCGCAGCCGTTGCGGGTGGTGGCGATGTCGTCGGTCATGCTCGTCCTTTCGCTGCGATCGTCTGATGTACCAAGAAACTTGCGACGTCCCCGGGGGTGGTGCCGCGGGCGAAGATCCGATCCACCCCCAGGTCGGCGGCCATGGTTTCGTCGAAGCGGGGGCCGCCGACGACGAGGAGGGGTCGTCGACTCTCGGGATAGGCCTCGCGGAAGGCCGCGGACATCTCACGGGTGTTCAGCAGGTGGGCGTCGCGCTGGGTGACGACCTGGGAGACCAGCACCGCGTCGGCCTTCTCGGTGCGAGCAGCCTGCACCAGTTCGGGTACCGACACCTGCGCACCCAGGTTGACCACCTTGAGTTCGCGGTAGTACTCCAGGCCCTTCTCGCCGGCGAACCCCTTGATGTTCAAGATCGCGTCGATTCCCACCGTGTGGGCATCGCTGCCGATGCACGCTCCAACCACCACCAGACGACGACGCAGCGCCGTCTTCACGGCGGCATTGATCTCCTTGGGGGTCAGCAGGGGGTAGTCCCGCTCGACCACCTCGACCTGGTTGGGATCGACGAGGTGGTTGACCGGGCCGTAGACCACGAAGAAGGTGAACCCCTCCCCCATCGGTTTGGCGTGGACCACGAGGGCCGGATCCATGCCCATCTTGTTGGCTAGTTGGACCGCAGCGCCCTCGGCCACCTTCGAGTGGGCGAGCGGGAGCGTGAACGACATCTGCACCATGCCGTCGCCGGTCGTGTCGCCGTAGGGCCGAACGGTGGGCAGCCGCGTCATGACGGCCCCTCCAACAGATCGGAGGCCGGATTGACGTAGTCGGCAGCCTTGCGGGCCACCCCGTCCAGTCCCTTGCCCCGGTCGGGCGGCCGCTTCATCAGGCCGAAGGTCCCGTCGGCGATGGCGGCCAGGAGCGGCGGATCGCCTCTCTGATCGGTGTCGTGAGCGATCTCATCGAGGAGCGCGATCGATTCCCCCAGCACCTGGCGGGCGCGCTGGGCGATGAACCCGTCCGGCGCCGGATGGAAGTCCTCGCGCAGGTTGCCGGCAGCGTTCATCACGTAGCGAACGTTCTGCAGGGCCAGGTCGCGATCGGAGATCCACGGCGTCACCACCGCCTCGGTCATCATTCCCACCAAGAGGATCCCCTGATCGGTCAGCGCCCCCACCAGGTTGAAGAAGCCGTCGAGAAGGTAGCCACGGAAGACATCACCGGTCATGTGACGCGTCGGTGGCATCCACTTCAGCGGTGCGTCGGGGAAGAGATCTCGCGCCAGCATCGCGTGGGCGAGTTCGAGCCGGAACGAATCCGGTACATCAGGATCGATCTCGAAGGCGTGCCCGATCCCCAACTGCCAGTCCTCCAAACCGGCTTCCTTGGCGAAGTACTCGTTGAGCAGCTGACTGGTGGTGACCGTGTGTGCGGCCTCGACGGCGTCGGCCGTGGTGAGGTAGTTGTCCTCGCCGGTGTTGATGATGATCCCCGCCCGTGCGTGGATCTGCCTGCTGAACCGCTGATCGACGAAGGTCCGGATCGGGTTGATGTCGCGGAACAGGATGCCGTACATCGAGTCGTTGAGCATCATGTCGAGCCGCTCCAGACCCGCCAGCGTCGCGATCTCCGGCATACACAGACCGGAGGCGTAGTTGGTCAGCCGGACATAGCGCCCCAACTCGCGGCTGGTCTCGTCGAGGGCGGCTCGCATCAGCCGAAAGTTGTCTTGGGTGGCGTAGGTTCCCGCGAATCCCTCGCGGGTCGGCCCTTCGGGAACGAAGTCGAGCAGGCTCTGACCGGTGGAGCGGATGACGGCGATCACGTCCGCGCCTTCGCGAGCGGCCGCCTGGGCCTGCGGGATGTCTTCGTAGATGTCGCCGGTTGCCACGATCAGATAGATCCACGGCTTCTGTGGTGCGTCGCCGATGGTGCGGATCAGCCGGTCTCGTTCCTTGCGCCGCCGGTCGATGGCGGTCAGCCCGGTGCGCACCGCCCGACGCGCGGCGGACGTCGCGCGAGTGGCCTCCCGGCCTTCCGGCACCCGGAACGTCACCGACCCGTCCGAGGCCTTCTGGGCAAGCGCTGCCAGATCCGCTGCCTCGCCCCGTCGAAGGGCGTCCCACACGGGCAGGCAGACGCCGTGCTCGAGGCCGACATCCGCCCGAACCACGTCGGTCAGCCGGTTCACCCAGGGGGTTCCCTCCGCGTCGGCACCCGAGAGCCCGGCCAGCCGCAAGGTGGCTCGCTCGACCGACACGGTCGTGTGTTGCTGGGCCAAGCTCACGATCGGGGCCCCCACCCGGGCCGCCAGACGGCGAGCTGCGCGCACGTCGGCAGCGCTGAGTTGCAGTCGGCCGACCGGGCGGCGGGATGCGCGTGGCCTCGGAGTTGGCGTGGCGGCTGGCGTCATCGGGGGTCCTCCTCGTGAACGATGCGTCCTCCCGCGACTGCCAGTCGTAGCCGCGGCAATGCTGCCTCCTCCGACAGCACCGGAAGCCGGTCGGCGCCCAGACCCGTGGGTAGGTCCCAGACCGCCAGCTCGGCTCGCCACCCCACCGCGAGAACCCCGGCGTCGGTGATCCGCGCCGCCTCCCAGCCGCCTCGCGTGTGGGCCCGCAGCGCCCGAGCCAGATCCAGCCTCTGCGCCGGGTCGTGATGCCGGGTGGCTGCGCGTACCGCCGCCCAGGGTCCGATGGGTGTGACCGGGCTGTCCGACCCGAACGCGAGGCCCACACCGGCGTCGGCCATCGAGGCGAGCGGATTCATTCCGCGCCATCTCCCACCCAGTCGTTCGGCATACATCTGCGACGGACCGCCCCAGAGGGAGTCGAACATCGGCTGCATGCTCGCCCGGACGCCACAATCGGCGAGCGTGGCGATCACCTCGGCCGAGGGCATCTCGACATGCTCGAGTCGATGCCCCGCGGCACGGAGCCACTCCAGACCGACGTCGTCGGCGGCCGCGCGAAAGCCCTCAGCGATCGCGTCCATCGCTGCGTCGCCGATGCAGTGGAATCCGGCCTGCAGCCCGCGTCGGGTGCACTCGGACACATGCTCCGCGATCTGCTGTGCGTCGAGATAGGCGTGCCCGCAGTGGTCGGCGCGATCGAGGTACGGCGCATGCATGGCAGCCGTGCGCGAGCCGACCGCGCCATCGGCGTTGAGGTCGCCGGCCAGCCCGGCCACCTGCAGCCGCTGGGCGGCGTCGAAGGCACCCAGCTCGCCCCAGTAGACCGTGGCGTGCAACCCGGCCTCGGAAGCGGCTTGGCGAACCAGGTCGATCTCGTATTCGGGGCCGATATGGGGGGCGGCGTTCTCGTGGAAGGCCGTGACACCCTCGGCGGTGAGGGCGGTCGTCGCTGCCGTCGCGGCCAGTAGCCGCTGATCCGGTCCGACCAGTCCGGCGAGCACGGTGCGCACGGCGTGGTGGGCGTCGCGCTCGGCCCGCCCGTCGGGGTCGTAGCCGACTTGGCCTTCGAGGCCCGGCACGGCCCCGGCGAGCCCGCCGGAGATCACCGACGAGTGCCCGTCGATACGGGTGAGGCAGACGCGGGCACCCGGTGCGGCCCGCTCCAACTCATCGGCCGTGGGTGGGCGCCCTTCGGCCCAGAGGGTCTCGTCCCAGCCCTGGCCGAGCAGCACGGCGCCATCGCTTTGGATGGCGGCGTGAGCCGCCAGCCGGTCGAGCGTGTCACCGAGACTCGGACTCCCATGCAGATCGAGCTCGGTGAGCCGGAAGCCGGCTTGCACCAGGTGCAGGTGGGAGTCGACGAACGATGGCGCCACCCACGCGCCTTCCACGTCGAGCACGCGGTCGGCGTCCGCCCAGGCGTCCGCCTGGTCGTCGGTGCCGATCCAGACGATCCGCCCGTCATCGATCGCCATCGCCGTCGGCGCCGGGGCAGTCGGGTCGGGGGCGTCGACGTGGATCACGCCGCCACGCAGCAGCAGAGTGCTCACGGGGCTATCCGCCGCTCGAACAGAGCCCGAACGCCGGAGTCGGAGCGCACGAGGCCGGTGGCGTATTCGGCGTGCCCAGGCGCGAAGCCGTTGCCGACCAGCATGGTGACGTCGGCGGCCAGGCCCTCGGCGCCCAGCGCCGCGGCCGTGAAGGAGGTGGCCATGGAGAAGAAGATGATCGTCCCCCCGTCGCGAGTCGCCAGGATGGCACCACCCTCGCAGCCCGGGACGTCGACACACACAACGGTCACGTCGGCCGGTCCCCCGGCTGCTGTGACCGCGTCGCGGAGGGCGATCGGATCTCGCGCGTCCGCCACCGCCACCTCATCGGCAAGGCGTACGTCGCGCAAGAGGTCTGCCTCCGCCTCATGCGGAACCACGCCGATCGTGCGGGCGGCGCCCGCGTCGCGGGCGGCAGCGAGGCTCAAGGCGCCCGACTTGCCTGCGGCGCCCACCACTGCCACCACCGGGTCGGCGTACTGCCGCACGATGCGGGCGGTGAGAGCGGGCGCCCCGCAGACGTCCATCACAGCGAGGGCCAGGGCATCCGGGAGGTCATCGGGCAGCTTTGCCACGATCGAACGTCCGAACAACACGGCGTAGCCGTCGGCAGGAACCTGCTCGCTGAGTCCGTCCCACCGAGCCAGCCCGTCCTCGATCACCAGGGGCGTCAACGAGAGGGAGACCAGGGTGGCGACCCGCTCCCCCACCACCACGCCCAGCGGTGAGTTCGGTCCCACCTGCTCGACCTGGCCGATCAGCATGCCACCCGACCCGGTGACCGGATTGTGCATCTTGCCGCGGTCGCGAACGATCGCCAGGACCTCGGCGCGGATGGCATCTCCGGAGCCGTCGTTCTTGGCCACCAGTTGCCTGAACGACGCAGCGTCGAGATTGAGCCGCTCCACCCGGATCCGCACCTCGTCGTCCCAGAGTTCGGGGCGGGTGTCGAGTCGATCGGCTTGCTGGGGCAGAACGAGTCGATCGTCGAGGACTCGATGCAGGCCCGTCGGGTCACCTGAACGGCGTGTCACGCAGAGTCCTCCCTTCATGTGGACCATCGACCGGATAATCTTCGGTCATACAATGGACTTGCCGAACGATCTCCGCCTACTCTGTCACGAGTACGCGGTTGGCTTCAACCGCCGCGCCGCGCTGCGTCGGGGCGCGGCCGACCCAGGCAACAGTCGGGCAAGAGTCAGGCCAAAGTTGTGGCCAGAGAGTGGATCGAATGACGAGGGAGGACGCACCAGAATGAGCATCGAGATGCTGGACCGCCGCGCAGCCGGGCAGCCCTACGCCTATCGCCGCCCGCACCTCGTCGAGCCCGATTGGACTCGCTTTCCTGGGTGGAGCGCCGTCACGTCCGCCGAGTGGGAGTCGGTGCAGTGGCAACGAGCTCATTGTGTGAAGAGCGTCCGACAGCTCCGCGACTTGATGGGCGACCTTCTCGACGACCGGTTCTATGCCGATCTGGAGAAGGACCAGGCCGAGCGGGCCACCATGTCGATGCTGGTTCCCCCGCAGATGATGAACACGATGGCCCCGACGACCGAGCCGAACGGCCCCGGGTCGTTGACGGAGGCGTTCTACGCCGATCCGGTCCGTCGCTACATGATCCCGGTCTTCAGCGACCGCCGGACCGACTGGCCCTCCCACCCCCATGCGACCCGCGACTCCTTGCACGAACACGACATGTGGGTGGCAGAGGGACTCACCCATCGCTACCCGACCAAGGTTCTCGCCGAATTGCTGCCGACCTGCCCGCAGTACTGCGGTCACTGCACGCGGATGGATCTGGTCGGCAACTCGACGCCGGTCATCGAGAAGCTGAAGTTCAGCGCCAAGCCGGCCGAGCGCCTCGGCGACATGATGGACTACCTGCGGCGCACCCCGTCGGTCCGTGATGTCGTCGTCTCCGGCGGCGATGTCGCCAACATGCCGTGGCCCCGGCTCGAGGCGTGGTTGACCGAACTGCTCGAGATCGACAACATCCGCGACGTGCGCTTGGCGACCAAGGCGCTGATGGCCCTTCCCCAACACTGGCTGCAGCCCGAGGTCGTCGACGGAATGGGGCGCGTGGCCGCGCTCGCCCGCTCGCGGGGGGTCTCGCTGGCCATTCACACCCACGTCAACCACGCCAATTCGGTCACCCCGCTGGTGGCCAAGGCGACCCGCGTCATGCTCGACACCGGCATCCGCGACGTACGCAATCAGGGTGTGCTGATGGAGGGTGTCAACGCAGACCCCCACACGTTGCTCGACTTGTGCTTCGCTCTCCTCGATGGGGCGCAGATCATGCCCTACTACTTCTACATGTGCGACATGATCCCGTTCTCGGAGCATTGGCGGGTGTCGGTGCACGACGCCCAGCAACTCCAGCACCACATCATGGGCTACCTTCCCGGGTTCGCTACGCCGCGGATCGTGTGCGACGTGCCCTACGTAGGGAAGCGATGGGTCCACCAACTGGCCGACTACGACACCGAGCGCGGCATCTCGTACTGGACGAAGAACTACCGGACCTCGATCGAGGCCGACGATCCCGAGGCGCTCACTCGCACCTACGCCTACTTCGATCCCATCCACACGCTCCCACCCGCCGGTCAGGCCTGGTGGGAACAACACGGCCGCCTGGACGAGTCGGCGCTCAAGGCCGCCGAGGTCGCCGAGGCCTCCCGCCGCCTCGCCGCCCTCCAGGCCCACTAGCGCCTCGGGCCGGGTGACGTCGGTTTCCCCGGATATCCGGGGAAACCGGCCGAACACGGGTGAAATTTCACCCCACAAGTGACGGTTTTGCCTTTTCGCAGTGACCGATGAGGCGTATGGGGCTGCCCGCGCCCCTCCGGGTGGCTTTGACCCGGGCGCCTATCCACAGGTCCGCAACTCGGACGGTTGCCACGCCCACAACGTGGGGATGCCTTGGGTATGGACGATCGACTGGCGGGAATCATCGGTGAACATGGCGTCTTCCTTCGCCGTGAGGCGCTCGGGCTCGGGTACGACGACCGCGCGATTCGGCGAGCGATCAGGAGTGGCGTGTGGCACCGCGTTCGGCACGGCGCCTACGTGTTCACCGATCAGTGGCGCGCCCTGTCGCCCGAGGAGAAGCACGTGACGACGGCCCGCGCCGTCATCCGCACCTCGAAGACCGACCTCGTCCTCAGCCATGTCACCGCCGCAGTCGTCTATGGGGCTCGACTGTGGAGAGTGGACCTGAGCGTCGTCCACGTGACCCGCACCGACGGACGCGCCGGGCGCGCTGAGGCGGGGGTCACGCAGCATTCCGGAGCACTCATGCAAAGCGACTACGGTGAGCGCGATTCACTCCGTCTCACGACGCCGGCGCGCACCGCCATCGATCTCGCGACGCTGCTCGACACCGAGACGAGCCTTTGCGCGATCGACGGCCTCCTCCACGAAGGGCTCTGCACCACTGACGAACTCGCGCACCATTCCGAACGCATGAGCCAATGGCCGCGCTCGCTCAAGCTGACAGTTCTGCTCCGGCTGGTGGACGGACGGTCAGAATCCGTGGGCGAGACCAGGGCCAGGCACCTCTGCTGGACCCAGGGATTGCCGATGCCCGAGCCGCAGCATCCCATCGTCGATGGTCGAGGGGTCGTGGTCGCCGAGGTGGATCTGGCATGGCCGGAGTACGGCGTCTACCTCGAGTTCGACGGAGCCATCAAGTACGACACTCCGTTCGCTGCTGACGCGAAGCCCTCCGACGTGGTGACAGCCCAGGAACGGCGGCAGGAGCTGATCTGGCGCCTCACTGGATGGCGATGCATCAGGATCACTTGGGACGACCTACGGCGTCCAGTCGAGACCGCGCGGCGGATCCGGCTCGCCCTCAGCGCCGCGTCGTAGTCCCATCGGCCACTTCTGTCTCTCGGCAGGGGGAAAACCTTCATTGTTGGGGTGAAATTTCACCCCAACAAGGCAGGTTTCCCCGGATATCCGGGGAAACCGACATACTCGGCTTCGCCATGGAGTCGGGAGAGGCGCGGGTGCCGCGCGAGATATGGGTGTTGATCGCGTCGAGCTTTCTGGTGGCGATCGGGTTCGGGCTGATCACGCCGGTCTTGCCTCAGTTCGCTCGCTCGTTCGGGGTGGGGGTGACGGCGGCGTCGGTCGTGGTCAGCGCCTTCGCCTTCTTTCGGCTGGTGTTCGCCCCCGTCGGAGGGCGCTTGGTGACCCGACTCGGCGAGCGCCCGGTGTATCTGACGGGGTTGGTGATCGTGGCCCTTTCCACCGGCGCGACCGCGTTCGCCGACAGCTATACCCAGTTGTTGGTCTTCCGCAGCCTCGGTGGCATCGGCTCGACGATGTTCACGGTGTCGGCGTTCGCGCTGATCGTCCGCACCGCTCCGCCCTCGATCCGCGGTCGGGTCAGCGCGGCCTACGCCTCGACCTTCCTGATCGGAGGCGTCCTCGGACCGGCTGTGGGCGGCCTGCTCGGTAGCGCCGGGCTCCGCGTCCCGTTCTTGGTGTACGCCGTGATGCTGCTGCTCGCGGCAGCCGTCGTGGCGATCTTCATCCGACCTTCCACTCTGCTGGAGGAGTCCCCTGAGCCCACCGCACCACCGTTGGGGTTCACCGAAGCGCTCCAGGACAGCGCCTACCGTGCGGCTCTCGCCTCCGGATTCGCCAACGGGTGGTCCAACTTCGGAGTGCGCAACTCGATCATCCCGCTCTTCGCGCTCGTCGTCGTCGACGATGCCCCCTGGGTCGCCGGGCTGGTGCTGGCCGTGTTCGCGGCCGGCAATGCGCTCGGCCTGCTCCTGGCCGGGCGAAGCACCGATCAGCGTGGTCGTCGCCCATTCGTCCTCGGCGGCCTGGTCGTCAGCGGCGTGGCCACCCTCCTGACCGGATTGGCTTGGGGCTTGCTGGTGTTGGTGCTGTTGTCGGTGGTGGCCGGACTCGGAGCCGGCATTCTCAACCCTGCCCAGCAGGCTGGAGTCGCCGACGTGATCGGCCGCGAACGCAGCGGCGGCCCAGCGCTTGCCGGGTTCCAGATGGCCACCGACTTCGGCGCGATCCTGGGCCCCATCGTCGCTGGGTTGCTGGTCGATTACGGCTCCTATCCCCTGGCGTTCGCCGCCACCGGAGCCATCCTGCTGGCCGCGGCGGTCCCGTGGGCCGCCGCACGCGAGACGCTGCCTCCGCAGGCGCCGGAGACGGAGGATCAGAGCGGAACGGGCCGGTTCTCGTAGGGGGTCGACAACACGATCGTGGTGCGGGTCGACACGTTGGCCGACGAACGGATCCGGGCGAGCAGGTCCTCCAGCGCGCTGGGCGTTGGGACTCGCACCTTGAGGATGTAGGACTCGTCGCCGGCCACCGACCAGCAGGACTCGATCTCGGTGATGCCCTGCACACGGGCGGGGTAGTCGTCTGGCTCGGACGGATCGATCGGCGTGATCGAGACGAATGCCGTCAGCGGAATCCCGAACCGCTCGTAGTCGAGTTGTGCGGCATACCCGCCGATCAGGCCGCGTTGCTCGAGGCGCTTGACTCGTTGGTGCACCGCGGAGGTGGACAACCCGGTCGCCTTGCCGAGATCGGTGAAGGACATACGGCCATCAGCCGCCAGTAGCCCAAGAATTGCGCGGTCCAGGTCTTCCACGGCGCATACTTTACGGCCCACCCCGCCCCACCCGCCATGACAAGATGCATCTCGTGGACTCCGCCTCTTCGCGCCTGATGCTGCTCGACACTGCCTCTCTCTATTTCCGGGCCTTCTTCGGCGTTCCCGACTCGATGCGCGCCCCCGATGGCACCCCGGTCAACGCCGTACGCGGCCTGATGGACTTCATCAGCCGTCTGGTCAACGAGTACGACCCGACGCACCTGGTCTGCTGCTGGGACAACGACTGGCGTCCGCAGTGGCGGGTGGACCTGCTCCCCTCCTACAAGTCACACCGGGTGGTCGCCACCACCCCCGGCCCGCGCCCCGACATCGAGGAGGTTCCGGACCCCTTGGAGGCTCAGATCCCGATCATTCTCGACGTGCTCGACGCCTACGGCATCGCGGTGGTCGGCTCCGACCGGCATGAGGCCGACGACGTCATCGGGACACTCGCCACCGGCGCCGGGATGGCCGTGGACATCGTCACCGGCGATCGCGACCTCTTCCAGTTGATCGACGACGAAGCCGAGGTGCGGGTTCTCTACATCGCCCGCGGGGTCGGGCGGCACGAGCGGGTCACGAACGCAGTGGTGCGCGAGAAGTACGGCATCGACGCGCGTCAGTATGCCGACTTCGCCACGCTGCGGGGCGATGCCTCCGACGGACTCCCCGGGGTGCCGGGCGTCGGCGACAAGACCGCAGCGACCCTGCTGGGCCGGTTCGACGACATTCCCACGCTCCTCGCGGCAGCGGACGACCCCGACTCCGATCTGGCCCCCGGACCGCGCGGAAAGATCAAGGCCGCCGCGGACTACCTTTCGGTCGCGCCGCAGGTGGTGGCCGTGGTCCGCGACCTCGATCTCGACCGCACCGACCTCACCCGACCGATCACACCACGCTCACCAGAGAAGGTCGTCGAGCTCGACCAACGATGGGATCTGGGCAGCTCGGCGGTGCGCCTCGTGGAGGCGCTCCAGCGCTGAATTCCGGCGTCACTCCTCCAGGGAGGCCTGGGCGACCACGCCTCGGCGCAGCGCATCGGCAGTGTGCCGGGCGACCTTTCGGATGCCGCTGTCGCCGGCTGAGCCGGCCACCTGAGTGGTGAAGTCGATGAGCTGGCGCATGCGCCGGACGAAGTCGCCCGCCGACAAGCCGGTGCCGGTGAGGATCTCGTCCAGATCGTCTCCGCCGGCCCACCGGTAGGCCCCCCACGCCAGGCCGGCGTCGGGCCGGCGCAGGACCTCCACCTTGTGTCGACGCTCCATCTCCTCGAGTTCGGCCCAGATCACCATGGTCTGCTCGATCGCTTGCTGCGCGCCACTCGACGGCACCCGGGGGGCGCTCTCGTCGGCACGGCGTGCCTCGTAGACCAGCGCCGACAGGGCACCGGCCAGTTCAGCGGGATCGAGATCGCGCCACACTCCGCGCCGCAGCGCCTCGGCCGCGACCAGGTCGAGCTCGGCGTAGAGACCCTTGAGGTGGTCGCCCTGCTCCGTGACGCGAAGAGTGCCGGCCTCGTCACCGCGAGCGAGATAGCCCAGCTCCAGGAGCACCTCGCAGACCCGGTCGAACGTGCGCGCCACGGTGTTGGTGCGTTGTTCCACCCGTCGTTTGAGGGTGCGCGCGTCTCGATCCAGCTTGAACCACCGCTCGGCCCATCGAGCGTGGTCCTCCCGGTCGGGACAGCGGTGACACGGATGCTGGGTGACCGCGCGTCGCAGCTCGGCCACCTCAGCCGAAGCGCCGTCGTCGCCTGACTCGCGCCGCGATCGGTCACGCCCGCCCCGGCCCCCCGGTGGAGGCTGCAGCCCGTGGGTGGCAGCCTGCAGCGACGACGCGAGATCCCGCCGCATCTGCGGGTTACGGCCGTTGAACGATCGCGGCACTCGCATCCGCGTGACGGCCGTCACCGGCGTCGGGAAGTCGGCCAGCGAGAGCCGGCGCGCCTGACGGCCGGCGGTCACCACCATCGGCCGCGGCTCGTCTCGGACCGATACCGGCTCGACCACCACGGCATACCCGGCGAACTTGCCGGCCGGAACGATGATGACGTCGCCAGGGCGCAGCGCCAGCAGCGAGTCGATCACGTCTCCGCGTCGATCGGCTTTGCGTGATCGGGCGGCGCTCTTCTCCGCCTGGGAGATCCGCTCACGCAAGCCGGCATACTCCATGAAATCGCCCAGATGACAGGTCGCCGACTCGGCGTAGCCGTCCAGCGCGTTCTCCGCCTTGCGCAACTGTCGCGCCAACCCGACGACGGCCTTGTCCGCCTGGAACTGCGCGAACGAGAGCTCCAGGATCTCGCGAGCGCGTTCCTTGCCGTACTGCGCCACGAGATTCACCGCCATGTTGTAGGACGGCCGGAAGGATGACCTCAGTGGATAGGTGCGCGTCGACGCGAGACCGGCGACGTCCTTGGGATTCATCCCCTGCTGCCACAACACCACCGCGTGACCCTCGACATCGAGGCCGCGGCGACCCGCCCGGCCGGTGAGCTGAGTGAACTCCCCCGGTGTGAGGTCGGCGTGCTCGTCGCCGTTCCACTTGCTGAGCTTCTCGATGACGACCGTCCGCGCCGGCATGTTGATGCCAAGCGCGAGCGTCTCGGTGGCGAAGACGACCTTGCACAGCCCGCGCTGAAAGAGACTCTCCACGCACTCCTTGAACACCGGCAGCATGCCTGCGTGATGCGCGGCAACGCCTCGGGTCAGCGCGTCGAGAAACTCGTGGTAGCCCAGAACGTCGAGTTCATCGCGCTGCAGGTCGGCACAGCGCTGCTCCACGAAGGCGAAGATCTCGTCTCGTTCGTCCGAGGAGGTCAGCCGCAGGTTGGCGGCTACACACTGCTCGACGGCGGCGTCGCATCCCGCGCGACTGAAGATGAAGCAAATCGCGGGCAGCAGGTCGTCCCGATCCAAGCGGTCGATCACGTCGACCCGGCTGGGGAGCCACACGCGGCGACCGTTGCCCACGGGGCGACGCCCGCGTGGACCGCTCCCCCGCGGCGCCCGTCGGTCACGGACCCGGCTGCTGGCCCAGTCGTCGCGGGCGATCCGCATGAGTTCGCGGTTGACCTCGGCGCCTTCTTGAACGAAACCGGCCGTGGTCTGCTCGTCGGTGTCGGCGAAGAGATCGAGCAGTCGCTTGCCGACCATCACGTGCTGGAAGAGCGGGACGGGGCGTTTCTCCTCCACGATGGTGGCGGTCTCGCCTCGGGCCGTGGCCAGCCAGTCACCGAACTCCTCGGCGTTGGAGACCGTCGCCGAGAGCGACACCACCGTCACCGACTCGGGAAGATGGATGATGACCTCCTCCCACACCGCGCCCCGCGAGCGGTCGGCGAGGTAGTGCACCTCGTCCATCACCACGAAGCCCAGACCGCTGAGGGTGTGCGAGCGTGCGTACAGCATGTTGCGCAACACCTCGGTGGTCATCACCACCACCGACGCTTCGCCGTTGACGCTGTGGTCGCCGGTCAGCAGGCCGACTCGGTCAGGACCGTAGACGCCGACCAGGTCGTGGTACTTCTGGTTGGACAGCGCCTTGATCGGGGTGGTGTAGAAGCACTTGCGGCCGGTGGCCAGCGCGAGGTGGATGGAGAATTCGCCGACGATGGTCTTGCCCGATCCGGTCGGCGCGGCCACCAGCACCCCGAGTCCGTCCTCGATCTGCTCACACGCTCGCCGTTGGAAGTCGTCGAGACCGAAGGGCAGGCGACTCGCGAAGTCCTTCAAGACCGGATGGCGTCGGCCGGCGCGGTAGTCGGCATACTGCTGCGCCGGTGAGGTCGGTGCGTTGACCTGCTCACTCACGCGATCACCCGCAGCGCCCGGGGCACGCACTCGATTGTGAGCGGGAGCGCTCCGAAACGCTCGCCGTCGGCGTAGGCCACGATGCCCGGCGAGGCGATGGTGACCTTGCGCACCCGATGGTGGACGTACTGGGGATGGTTGACGTGAGTGCCCTTGAACAGTTTGGGGTAGGTCCGGACGAGGTCCGGCTTGCTGATCGGTTTGATGATCACGACGTCCAGCATGCCGTCGTCGAGCAAGGCGCCCTCGGTGATGCGCAGTCCGCCGCCGAAGGACACGCCGTTGCCGACCGCGACCAACATCGCCGACAGCCTGACCTGCTCGCCGTCGAGGTCCAATACGTAGTGCAGCGGCTGGAAGGTGCGGAGTTCGGCGACGGTGGCCAGGTGGTAGCGCATCTGGCCGCGGGGCCAACTCATCCGGTTGGCCCGCTCGTTGACGACCGCGTCGAAGCCCGCGGCGAGAACGGTCGCGAAGTAGCGTTCACCACTCCGGGCGAGATCCCACACAACGGTCTCGCCAGCGATGATTCGGCGCACGGCGTCCCCCGGATCGGTCAGCGAGAGATTCAGATAGCGGGCGACGTCGTTCCCGGTGCCCGTGGGGATGACCCCGAGCCTGGTAGCGCTTCCCGCGCAGGCCTGGACGCCGAGGTGAACCTGTCCGTCGCCGCCGATCATGACCAAGGTGTCCACACCGTCCGCAACGCACTCCGCTGCCAGCGCCGCTGCCTCGTCGGCGTCCCTGCCCTGTAGGTTGCGCACCACCAGGCCGGCGCGCCGCAACTGGGGCAGAACGCGGTCACGGATCGCGCCTCCTCGTCCGCGACCGGAGATCGGATTGGTCAGGAGAGCGATCTCCCGGGGGTGTGCGGTCACGAACGGGAGACTAGCCTCTGCTCCGGCCCTCTCGTGGGCTCAGTCCTCCGACGCGCAGGGAGGCAGCGAAGTGGGTCGGATCGGCGCCGACCGCGCGGGCGAGACGCTCGAGTGCCACAAGCACCCGATCGGCAGTGAAGGACGTGCCGGGCAGGGCGAGGGTCAGCCGCTCCTCGCGCAGCAGCAGACACACCTCGCCATGTTCCCAGGCCTGGTGTGCCGCCCGACGAGTCTGCTGGTCGACCACGGGTTCCGGATAGGCCAGGTCGACCGCGAGCAGGTCGCAGTCGGCCCCGCCGGAGGCGCTCGTCAGGCGTCCAACGATCAACGCGCCGGCCAACACCCCGGTATCGGCGCGCCAGGTCACGTCGTCGGTTCCGAGCCAATCCGGAAGATCGAACGGATCGGCCAATTCGACCGGAGGCGCTGTCATAGCGGCGATACCTGATCATCGTCCCACTGGTCGGTGCGATGGGCTCCGCGTCCGCGCATCTTGTCCAGGACGCGGGCGATGATCTCGGCGATCATGAACAGCAGCGTCATCGGCACGGCGAGAAGCGACATCGAGAACACGTCGGTCGACGGTGTCGCGACGGCAGCGAAGACGAACGTCCCGACGATGATCCACGGGCGATACCGCCCCAGCGACTTGCCGCTGACCACGCCGACGAGATTGAGCATGATCACGAAGAGCGGGATCTCGAAGGCGACCCCGAAGACCAACAGCATCCGGATGAAGAAGCCGAGATAGTCGTTGAACTCGATCAGGTTGGTGAAGTCTGCCGGGGTGAAACCGATCAGCACCTCCAGACCCACCGGCAAGACGTAGTAGCCGGTGGCGACCCCCACGACGAACAACGGTCCGGCGACCGCTGCGAACACCCTGGACCACCGGCGTTCGCTCTTGTGCAAGCCCGGCAGGATGAAGCCCCAGATCTGGAACAACCAGTAGGGACTCGCCACCACCAGGGCCGCGAGCCCGGCGATCTTCAGATTCAGCAGCAGGCCACCGGACGGGCCGGTGATCACCGGTTCGGTCGTGACATCCGATCCCAGCCGCTCGCGAGCATCGTTGTAGGGGCCCTCGACCAACTGCAGCAATTGGTCATAGAAGAAGAGGGCGACCACGAACAGAACCACGACGACCACCGCCGAGCGGACGAGCCGTGCACGGAGCTCGCGGAAATGATCTGACAGGGCCATCTGCCCCTCGGGGCCGATCGGATGACGCGGCTTGCCACGCCAGACATCAATGAGGCCACGCAGCATGGTGGTGAGTGGGGAATTCAGGCAGCGACGACTCAGGCGGTGGTGTCGTCGCGGCGGGTTTCGGCCTGGGGATGCGGCTCGTCAGCCCGCTGGCGCGACTGCAACTCGCGCTGCTCGGGAGTCAGCGTGTCGTCATCGTCGGTCAGACCCTTGGTCTCGGCCTTGAAGATACGCAGCGCGCGGCCACTGCCACGAGCCAGTTCAGGCAGCTTCGAAGCACCGAACAGCAGCACGATGATCACCAAAATGATGATCAGCTCTTGGGGTCCCAGTCCAACAAGGGGGGTAGGCATCCGGTGTCCTCAATTCGTAGCGTGGCGTCTGCCAAGCATCCTACGCCTACCGCGGTGGTTGAGGCGGTTGCGCAGTGTCGGAGTACAACCGCAGAGCCTGGGCGGCGCGCTCGTGGATGGCCGTGCGCAGCTCGGCGGGGGCGACCACCTCCGCGTGCGGCGCCAGGCGCAGAACCAGGCGGTGTAACCAGCGGGGGTCTCCGACGAGCAGTTCGACCTCCGTGACGCCGCCGCGTTGGCGGCGTACGGACTCCACCGGGTAGTAGTCCGGCACCCAGGCCGCGGCCGGGGTAAGTCGCAGCGTGACCCGCTGCCCATCCTGTGCCGGGCGGAGAAACCCGTCGGACAGGTCGCGGGTGGGCCCGCCTGCGGTGACCGTCGGCGTGTCGAGCACGACGGCGCGCTGGATTCGATCGAGCCGGAACAACCTCGGCGCCTCCGCCGAATGGCACCAGGCGTCGAGGTAGGTGAAGCCGTGGGCGTTGACGACCGCCTTGGGATCGACGGTGCGGCGCGACTCCTCGTCACGGGTGGGGACGTAGTAGATCAGCTCCACCTGCCGTCCAGCGGCGATCGCCTGGTCGAGATCGGCGCGCAGTCGGGTGCGGCCGGCGTCGACATCGTCGGCGACGATCTGCGGAGACTCCCCTCCGGCTGCCGCAGCCTCGAGTTTGCCCAGGGCCCGGTCGACCACCGGACGGGTGTCGTCGTCGGCGGTGGCCCGCAGCGCACGGAGTGCCACGATCAAGGCAGTCGCCTCGATGGGGGTCAGCCGCAACGGGCGAGACAGATAGTCCGCGTTGGAGATCCGAATCACCCGGTCTCCGTCAGGTCCCTCCAGGGCGTCGAGGTCGACGTCGATGAGATCTCCGGGGTAGCCGCCCGGCAGACCACACATGAACAACACCTTCAAGTCGGTGACGACCTGCTTCGGGCTGACGCCCAGGGCCGCGGCCGCCTCGTCGAGACCCACCTGATCGCGGCTGTGCAGGAACGGCACCAGTAGAAGGAGCCTGGCGACCTGGTCCTTGGCGCCCTTCCCCGAACGGGTCGCGCTCACGGGCGGTCCCCCGCTCATGCCTGCGCCCCGGTGTGTGCGGGCCCGCTGTCGTCGACCAGCGTCGCCAGCCGCGACCGGATCTGGTCGACCAACTCGACTGGCTGCTCAGCCAGCACGTCGGGCCCGTATCCCAGGAGCTCATCGGCATCGGCGTGCCGCAGGTGCAAGCGATCCCACGCCTCACCCAGCACCGTGGCGGCGCCGAGGTCAGCTCGCTCGGCCTGCCTGCGGAGCGGAGCACAGCGGTCCGGTCGCACCAGGACCACGGCGGGCGTGGGAGTGCGAGCGCCGGCCAGCCTGGCAGTCACGGCGCGTACGTCGGTTCCGGCCGGCACCTCATAACTGCCCGCCGCGCCGGTCAATCTGACCGCACCCTCGACGCGGGACAGGCGGAAGACCCGCTCCTCGCCGCGGTCCAGGTCGAGGCCGACGGCATACCAACGCCCGGAGTGCCGGACGACGCCCCACGGCTGGAGGCGCCGCGTGACGGCGGACGGCTGCCCGGGCCGTCGATAGTCGAAGGACAGCGGGGTGCGCGAGGCGGTGGCTTCCCAGAAGGCGTCGAACGCCGGCTCGTCGGCCCCGAGCCGCGGCTGCGCGATCTCGAGCGCCTCCGTGTCGACATCGATCCCCCGGGCGGTCAACTTCTTGACCGCCTCGGTGGTGGCCGATGCCAGCCGGGCGTGCTCCCAGACCTTGGTGGCGAGCCCGACGACGGCCGCCTCGTCCGCGGAGAGCTCGACCTCGGGAAGCGCGAGTTGGTCGGGGCGGATCCGATAGCCGGGCTCGTCGTCGAAGTAGGCGTCCATGGTCCCGACCTCGATGGGCACGCCCAAGGAGCGAAGTTCCTCCTTGTCGCGCTCGAACATCTTCTCGAAGGCCTCGTTGCCCGCCCCGGGATAGAGGATCTCTCGGATTCGCTCCTTGGCGACGTAGTGGCGTTGGACGAGCAGCATGATCAGCAGGTTGAGCAAACGCTCCGTCTTGCGGCTGTCCATGCTGCCCACTTCGCTGCCGGGCCGGACTACTGGGCGCCCAGGACGTCGACCACGAAGAACAGGGTGTCCGTGCCCTTGATGCCAGCCTGCTCGTTGCCGTCCTTGCCGTAGCCGTCCGCCGGCGGGATCGACAAGATCACGCGCGACCCGACGGGCACGCCGGTCAAGCCCTTGTCCCAGCCGGTGATGACCTGTTGGGCGCCGACCATGAAGGAGAACGGGGTGCCGCGCGAGTAGGACTCGTCGAACGGGGCCTCGCCCTGATAGGTCTGGCCGAGGTAGTTGACCCAGATGGACTGGCCCTCCTTGACGGCCGGGCCTTCGCCCTCGATCAAGGTGGTGACGCGCGTCTTCTTCTTCGGCTTGGGGACGTCGGCGAAGTTCAACGCGGTCGGGACGCCGTCCTCCTCGGTCACCTCGGGGGCCCACGCCGCGGGCGACTTGTCGCTGCCGCTGGGCTCACTGGGGATCACGGACAGCAGGTCGATCACGAACAGCACGGTGTCGGCATTGCCGATGCCGAGCTCGGGATTGCCCTGATCGCCGAACGCATCAGCTGGGGGGGCGGCCACCGCCACCCGCGAGCCGATCGTCTGGTCGGAGATCCCGACGCGCAGGCCCCCGATCAGCTGCTCCGAGCCGACCGTCAGCACCTCGGGCTGTCCCCCTTCGTCGTAGGAGGAGAAGACCTGCTTCTTGGTCTGCCCGTTGCCGACCCACAGGCGGGTGACGACATTCGAACCGTCGCCGACCGCGTCACCGTCGCCGTCGACGATGGTGCGCACCGCGGTCGAGTCGACGGTGAGAACGTCGTCGAACTTCACCTTGGGTGCCTTGCCGAAGTTGTCGGAGATCGAGACGACGTCGAGGGCCGGGTCATCGCCCGGCTTCTCGGAGGCCGCGCTGGCGCTCGACGAGGCATCATCGGACCCGTTGGCGCTCGTGTCGTCACCGCAGGCGGTGAGAGTGGTGACCATGAGGGCGCCGAGCAACAACGGGACGCGCAGGAGCGAGCTTCGCACAGGGGGATTCCTTCGAGATAACGTACGGCCGTAATGACCCGGTTACCCTACCCGGGAAGTGGTCACATTCCGTCGATGAGGCGCTGCACGCGCTCGTCGGTCGCGCGGAACGGATCCTTGCAGAGCACCGTCCGCTGCGCCTGGTCGTTGAGCTTGAGATGCACCCAATCGACGGTGAAGTCTCGTCGGCGTTCCTGCGCCTTGCGGATGAACTCGCCACGCAGCCGGGCGCGGGTGGTCTGAGGCGGCACCGACTTGGCCTCGAAAGTCTTCAGGTCGGTGGTCACCCTGGCGACTGCCCCCCGCCGTTCGAGGAGGTAGTAGAGCCCACGGTCGCGCCGGATGTCGTGGTAGGCGAGATCGAGTTGGGCGACCCGAGGATGACCCAAAGGAAGCCCGTGCTTGGCGCGGTAGCGCTCGATCAGCCGCAACTTGATCACCCAATCGATCTCCCGGTCGACCAACCCCAGGTCCTCCGACTCCACCGCCTTGAGAGTGCGCTCCCACAGGTCCAACGCGCGCTCGATGGTGGGGGTGCTGATCCCTCGCCGATCCACGAAGCCGCGGGCCTTGGCGAAGTACTCCTGCTGGATCTGGAGCGAGCTGGCCTCGCGACCGTTGGCCAGCCGGATCGGGCGTTGGCCGGTGAGATCGTGGGAGATCTCGCGGATGGCGCGGATCGGGTTCTCCAGGGTGAGGTCGCGCATCACCACGCCCTCCTCGATCATCCGGAGCACCAGGTCGCAACTGGCCACCTTGAGCAGCGTCGTCGTCTCGCTCATGTTCGAGTCGCCCACGATGACATGCAGGCGCCGGTACTTCTCGGCGTCGGCGTGGGGTTCGTCGCGGGTGTTGATGATCGGGCGAGAGCGGGTGGTGGCGCTGGAGACGCCCTCCCAGATGTGTTCGGCTCGTTGGGACACGGAGTAGGACGCACCGCGCGGGGTCTGCACCACCTTGCCGGCACCAACCATGGTCTGTCTCGTCACCAGGAAGGGGATCAAGACGTCCGCCAGGCGGCCGAACTCGCCGTCCCTCGAGACCAGGAAGTTCTCGTGGCAGCCGTAGGAGTTGCCGGCCGAGTCGGTGTTGTTCTTGAACAGGTAGATGTCGCCGGCGATGCCCTCGTCGTGCAGCCGCTGCTCGGCATCGATCAGGAGGCCCTCGAGGATGCGCTCCCCCGCCTTGTCGTGGGTGACCAACTCGACGATGTCGTCGCACTCGGGGGTGGCGTACTCGGGGTGGCTCCCGACGTCGAGATAGAGCCGCGCCCCATTGCGCAGGAACACGTTGGAACTGCGCCCCCACGAGACCACCTTGCGAAACAAGTAGCGCGCGACCTCGTCAGGGCTCAACCGACGTTGCCCGCGAAACGTGCAGGTCACGCCGTACTCGTTCTCGATCCCGAAGATCCGGCGGTCCATACCCCGAACCTACCCCTCCCCCCTCGGCGCGCCAGCGACCCGCAACGCGGGGTCGCCCTTTGGGACCAAAAAGCAACATTTGGGCCGGAATCAGGCACTTCGTGACCAATCGGTGCCCAGTTGGTTCTTCAGCCATCGGTTGTGGAGGCGGGCTCGGCCGGCGACCGAGTAGGAGGACGACGCCACCTCGCGGCGCCACCGGCTCAGGCGTTGCGGTCGGTGCTGACGCCCGATCGTGCGATCGATCTCCTGAAGAGTGGCCAACGGGGTTTCGAACAGGTCGCGGGCGTCGAAGCCGCGTCGGCGGTAGGCCGTTTCCGCCAGGCGCCGCTCGCGGCGGCGGTCCAGCCCCCCTTGTGTTGAACCGTCGTGGTGGGCGCCGTCGTACTCGTGGATGAAGTTGGTGCCGACCACCCACAGGTCAGCCCTCGCCACAAAGTTGCCGCGATGATCGCGAATGACCATCTGCGGTTCGACGGCCACCTCAGCGAAGAGGTGAAACAGCCGCAGCAGGGTCTCGAAGGGTGACTCCGAGCGCGAGTCCGCGAGACCGATTGCCCGACGCAGGTTGCGAACCCCTGGGCGAGAATGGGACGCGAAGGCCCACAGGTTCTCGATCTCAACTCCGCTGCGTAGGGCCGCGTCGACCATAACCGTCAGGTCGAGGACCGAGAGATCTCGTGCACAGGCCAGCAGCGTTTCGTCGGGCGGCGTCACCGGGAGCCCTTCGAACTCCTCGAAGCCGCTGAGGCGAGGGAGGCGCGAACAGATCAATCCGGCTCTGCGGGGACGGCGTGCCTCGGTGGTCGTCGCGAAGATCGGCACCTGCTCCGGCAGGCGGGGCAGCCACCATGAGCGCAGCCAGGCTGCCGTCACATGAGTGAAGGCACTCGCCGGCGGTAGGACGAGGCGAGTGGCGGCAAGCTCGCGCACCCGGAGTGAAGGAGTGGCCTCGCCCCGCCGTACGGGGAGATACAGACCGTGGCTGATGCGTGAATAGCGGCTCGACCTGACCTTGCCGCGGATGGCGTCCCCGCTGTGACCCGTCATAACCATCGTGATGCCCGTAAGCGCGGCGTTGAATCACCGCGTCCACTCACCTGTGGATGAGGCTCACGAGCGGCCCGCCGCCGCGTCGAACCGAGCGCCCAGGGCATCCATTGGTCCCAAAGGGCACATCTAGGGTGCCGCAGCTCGCCCTTGGGGACCAAAGGACGAGCGGCGAAGCCGCTCAGGCGTGGGGAGGTGGCGTTGGGTGGTGCGGTCAGGCGTTGGGGGGTGGGGGCGGTGCTACGGGGGGTTCGCCCTCCGGTGGTGGGGGCGGTGCTACGGGGGGTTCGCCCTCCGGTGGTGGGGGCGGTGCTACGGGGGGTTCGCCCTCCGATGGTGGCGCCGTCCGATCGGTGCGCCGTCCGATTGTGGCCCGTCCGGCTGCGGTCCGTCCGGTGGTGCGTCGGCGGGTGGTGGCCCGTCGGCTGGTGGGTCGGTGGAGGGGGGTGGGCGTCGGTTGGTTCGGGCGCTGCTTCGGCCAGGCCGCGGTCGCCGAGGATTTCATCGAGGCGCGGGGAGCGCAGGCGCAGGAACTTGCGCGGCTGTGCTCGGGTGCGGTCCAAGACCGCGACCTCGAGGTCGTCGGTCGGAAGCACCCGGTCGCCCACCACGCCCTTGTCGGTGACGGTGTGCCCCAATGCAGTCACCGCGAGCGCCAAGGCCTCGGCGAGCGCCAGGCCCTCGCGCCAGTGTTCGCGCAGATGCGACGTCACCGTCTCTGCCTGCCCGCCCATCACGGCGAATTCGTACTCGTCGGCCACTTGGCCGTCGTAGGTCAGCCGATAGATCTGGTCGTCGGCGGCCGTGTCGCCGATCTCGGCCACGAAGATCTCCACCTCATAGGGCTTCTCGCCACCCGAGGAGAAGATCGTGCCAAGGGTCTGTGCGTAGGCGTTCGCCAGAGCACGGCCGGTCACGTCGCGCCGGTCGTAGGCATAGCCGCGCATGTCGGCGAGGCGAACACCGGCGATTCTCAGGTTTTCGAACTCGTTGTAGCGCCCCACCGCAGCGAACGCGATCCGGTCGTAGATCTCAGAGACCTTGTGCAGTGCTTGGGAAGGATTCTCGGAGACGAACAAGACGCCGTCGGCGTAGTGAACGGCCACCACGGATCGGCCGCGGGCGATGCCCTTGCGCGCGAAGTCGGCGCGGTCCTTCATCAGTTGCTCGGGCGAGACATAGAACGGCATGCTCATGCGTCGTCACCTCCAGCACCTTCGGGTCGGGTCAGCAGACCGGCGGCCGGCCCATCGGGGCGACGCATCCGCCCCGAGATCACCCGATCGGCGATTTCGGCGACCTCGTCGTCGGGGATCCGGATCCCACCGTCGTGGGTGACGACCTGCACCACGGGGAAGATCCGCCTGGTCAGGTCGGGACCGCCGGTCGCGGAGTCGTCGTCGGCGGCGTCATAGAGCGCCTGGATCACAGCGATGACGCAGTCCTCGGCGTTGAAGTCGTCACGGTAGAGCTTCTTCAACGAACCCCGTGCGAACAAGGCACCCGAGCCGACCGCGTGGAACGCAGTCTCCTCATAGCGGCCGCCGGTGACGTCGTAGGAGAAGATCCGGCCCTGCTGAGCGTGCATGTCGAACCCGGCGAACAACGGCACCACCGCCAACCCCTGCATCGCCATGCCGAGATTGCCACGGATCAGGGCCGCGAGCCGGTTGGCCTTGCCATCCATCGACAGGGTCGTGCCTTCGATCTTCTCGTAGTGCTCGAGCTCGGTCTGGAACAGCCGCACCATCTCGACGGCGAGCCCAGCCGACCCAGCGATGCCGACGCAGGAGTATTCGTCGGCCGGAAAAACCTTCTCGATGTCGCGCTGGGCGATGATGTTGCCCATGGTCGCCCGGCGGTCCCCGGCCATCACCACACCACCGATGAAGGTGGCGGCCACAATCGTGGTTCCGTGCGGGGCGAGCTCCGCCGCCTGACCGGCTGGCAGGCTGCGCCGGGACGGCAGCAGGTCAGGGGCGTTGGCGGCGAGGAAGTCGGCGAACGAGCCGGTGCCAGGGGCGAGGTAATTGCTCGGCAGCGCGGGTCCGTCGGGCACTACTGGCCGCCCTTCTGGATGAACGACTTCACGAAGTCCTCGGCGTTGGACTCCAGGACGTCGTCGATCTCATCGAGGATCGCGTCGACGTCGTCGTCGAGTGCCTCTTTGCGCTCCGCCACGTCGCTTTCCGGCGCGACCTCGTCCGCAGTTTCGGTCTCGCCGGACTTGCGTGGTTGCTTCTGCTCCTGGGCCATGACAAAACCCTAGCCGGTGAGTTCTGAGACGAGTTCCAGCGCGGTGTCGCACCGGTCGAGCAGCGCGCCCACGTGGGCCTTCGAACCGCGCAACGGATCAGGTGTCGGCACCCGTTGCAGAGACTCTCGGCCGGGAAGGTCGAAGATCACCGAGTCCCACGAGGCGGCGGCGACGTGGTCGGCATACTTCTCCAGGCACCGGCCGCGGAAGTAGGCGCGGGTGTCCGACGGCGGCTCGTGCATGGCGCGCTCGACCGCGTCGTCGGTGAGGAGACGCTGAATCCGGCCCGACCTCACCAACCGGTGATAGAGGCCCTTGTCGGGACGCAGATCGGAATACTGCAGGTCGATCAGCTGCAGTTTCGCGTCGTCCCAGTCGAGCCCGTCGCGGTCGCGATACTGGGTCAGCAGCTTGTGCTTGGCGACCCAGTCGAGCTCGCTGGCGCACTCCCACGGATCGTGGGCGAGCCGGTCCAGGACCGACACCCAGCGGTCGAGCACGTCGCGCGTCTGGTGATCGACGTCATCGCCATAGCGATCTTGCACGTACTTCTCGGCCAGCTCGTGATATTCGCGTTGGAGCTCGATCCCCGTCAGTTTGCGGCCGTCGGCCATCGTCACTCGATGGCTGAGCGTTGGGTCATGAGAGACCGAGCGCAGCGCCGCCACCGGTGTGTCGACCCTCAGATCGCGGTCGATGAACCCGTCCTCGATCATCGCCAACACCAGGCTCGTCGTACCGACCTTGAGGTAGGTGGAGATCTCGGCCAGGTTGGCGTCACCGATGATCACATGGAGGCGGCGATACTTCTCCGGGTCGGCGTGAGGCTCATCGCGGGTGTTGATGATGGGCCGCTTGAGGGTGGTCTCGAGACCGACCTCGACCTCGAAGAAGTCCGCGCGCTGGCTGAGTTGAAAACCATGCTCACGGCCGTCTTGCCCGATGCCCACGCGGCCGGAGCCGCACACCACCTGGCGGCTGACGAAGAAGGGGATCAAGTGGCGCACGATGTCGGCGAACGGGGTCGAGCGCCGCATCAGATAATTCTCGTGAGTGCCGTAGGACGCGCCCTTGTTGTCGGTGTTGTTCTTGTAGAGCACGATCGGGGCACCCCCGGGCAGAGTGGCCGCACGAATCCCGGCGTCGAGCATCACCTGTTCGCCCGCCTTTTCGAACAAGACGACGTCGTGGGGCGAGGTGACTTCCGGCGTGGAGTACTCCGGGTGCGCATGATCGACGTAGAGCCTGGCCCCGTTGGTCAAGATGATGTTGGCCAGCCCCAGATCCTCGTCGGTGAGTTGCGAGAGGTCGGCGACCTGCCGGGACATGTCGAAGCCGCGGGCATCGCGGAGCGGAGACTCCTCTTCGAAGTCCCAACGAGCGCGCCGCGCCGACACCGTGGCCGTGGCATAGGCGTTGACCACCTGAGAACTGGCCACCATGAGGTTCGCCAGGGGCTGGCCGGACACGCTGACGCCGTATTCGACCTCGGTGCCCATGACCCGTCTGACGCTCATGGTGAGAGCGTACGCGGCTCCGGCGACAGGGTCCGACGCCGCCGGCGCAACAGCATCAGGCCGCGCACGATCACCCAGGCCAGCGCGATCAAAGCGACGATCACCAACAGCGGAGCCAGGATCGCGATCAGCGACAGACCCAGCGAGGCGCCGTCCTCGAGGGTCGAGACCACGGGGCCGCCCACGCCGGCGGTCCCCAGGTTGACCACCGGGCGCGCCGCCATCTTGCCGCTGTGTACAAGGCCCGAGACCACGATGCCGAGGAGCACCCCGACCCACGGGTTGTCTTGATACCAGGAGGAGTTCTCCAAGTCCTGGGCAGCCGTGGTGGCCGCGAAGATCAAGCCACCCATGCTGGGCCGGATCAAGGTCGAGATCGCGTCATTGACGGTGTCCACTGCCGGGATCTTGTCGAGCACGATCTCCGTGATCAGCAGGACCGAGCCGATGCCGATCGCCCAGTCGCTTTCGATCCAGGCATAGCTCTGCGGCAGCGTGATCAACTCGGTGAAGCGGGCCACCAATGCCACCAGCAGGAACGGGATGTAGGCGTTCAGGCCCGCGGCAGCGGACAGTCCCATCCCGGTCAGCGCACCGAGCATGGTGATTCCTCTTTTCGTACCGACCACACGGCGTGGCCGTCCGCACCAAACTACCCTCGCAGCCGTCGTCCTCATCGCAGGTCGGCCGCGTAGAGGGCGAACTAGAGTGACAGATGTGATGCGACCGGGGCGGCTCTGGAGTGAACAGGTGCTCCCGCGTGCGACCCACGCGTCTCTGCGCAGTGCCGGGATAGGCCGCCGCCGGCAGGCCGCGATGGTGGGGGCTCGTGGGGCGGTGCTCGAGCTCGGATTCGGTAGCGGCCTCACCCTTCCGTGCTATCCGCCGGCCGTGACCCGGGTCGATGCGGTGGAACCCTCCGAGGTGGCGTGGCAACTCTCGACGGCGACCCGCGCGGCCTCGCAGATCACCGTCACCCGAGTCGGCCTCGACGGCCAGCGCCTGGCTCTTCCCGACGACTCCTACGACACCGTGGCCTCGACGTTCACCTTCTGCACGATCCCCCGCCTCGCGGACGCCCTCGCCGAGGTGCGCCGCGTCCTCCGCCCGGGGGGCGGGCTGCACTTCTTGGAACATGGGCTGTCACCCTTGCCGCGGGTTTCGCGATGGCAGGTGCGACTCGACCCGTTGGAGCGCCGAGTGGCGGGCGGGTGCGAGCTGAGCAGAGACATTCCGCGCCTGCTCACCGCGGCCGGCTTCAGGATCCTTGAACTCCACGAGGAGGCACTGCCCGGTCCTCGTGTCTTGGCGCCGTTCGGCTATCTGTTCCGCGGCGTCGCAAGGTGAGGCGCTAGTCGTCGTCCTCGCTGAGGCGCCGCAACTCGTCGTCGACCCAGGCATCATGGTCGTGCTGCGGCCCGTGGCGACCCTTGTTGGACCAGGCATACGCCGCCATCAGGGTGCCGATGACGAGCGCAGCGATCAGGAGTTGCCACAAGGGCATCGTGGTCAGGCCCCTTTCACCCTCATGACAGCGGCCGGCTCTGCCACGCGTGCGCAGCGTTGACAGCGACGATGGCGGCCAGGGTGATCAGCAACGCCGCGAACTGGTGGTTGACCCCCAGCACGATGCTGATCGGGACACAGACCAACACGGAAATAGTGGCCAGGGCCATCTGACGAGGACCGGCCGCCTGCATCGCGTCGGTGGCGTGGCCGCGACGCGCGACCTCGGCCTGCGCACGCTCGGAGATCACCTGCTCGACCCGCTCCGCGAACGACTCCGCGAGCGCCCGGTCGTAGGTGGCGCCCAACTCGGCACGGGCGGCGAGAGCCGCCTCGACTTCGGTGGGCTCGATCTCGTCCATCACCCTCCTCGACTTGATCGACGGTGAGCCCTCGGTCATTCGGCCCTACCGCGCACCAGGAAGCGCTCCTACAGATACTGGCCGGTGTTGGAGACCGTGTCGATCGATCGACCTGGTTCGGTGCCCTGCTTGCCGGTGATCAGGGTGCGAATGAACACGATGCGCTCGCCCTTCTTTCCGGAGATCCTCGCCCAGTCGTCGGGGTTGGTCGTGTTGGGCAGGTCTTCGTTCTCCTTGAACTCGTCGACGCACGCCTGCAGGAGGTGCTGCACACGCAGACCCTTCTGCTGGTGATCGAGCCAGTCCTTGATCGCCATCTTCTTGGACCGATCCACGATGTTCTGGATCATCGCGCCGGAGTTGAAGTCCTTGAAGTAGAGGATTTCCTTGTCACCGTTGGCGTAGGTCACCTCCAGGAAGCGATTCTCCTCGGATTCGGTGTACATCCGCTCGACCGTCGCCTGGATCATCCCGGCGACGCAGGCCTGCCGGTCGCCATCGAACTCGGCCAGATCGTCGGCGTGCAGCGGCAGCACCGGAAGGAGGTACTTGGTGAAGATGTCGCGCGCAGACTCGGCATCGGGTCGCTCGATCTTGATCTTCACGTCGAGGCGCCCGGGCCGCAGAATCGCCGGGTCGATCATGTCCTCGCGGTTCGACGCCCCGATGACGAGCACATTCTCCAGCGTCTCCACGCCGTCGATCTCACTGAGCAACTGCGGGACGATGGTGTTCTCGACGTCGGAGGAGACGCCGGAGCCGCGGGTGCGGAACAACGAATCCATCTCGTCGAAGAACACGATCACCGGCGTTCCGTGCGACGCCTTCTCGCGAGCACGCTGAAACACCAGGCGGATATGGCGCTCGGTCTCGCCGACATACTTGTTGAGGAGTTCGGGACCCTTGATGTTGAGGAAGTAGGACTTCCCGTTGGCTCCTTGCTGACCGGTCTTGGCGGCGACCTTCTTGGCCAGCGAGTTGGCGACGGCCTTCGCGATCAGGGTCTTGCCGCATCCGGGCGGGCCGTAGAGCAGCACCCCCTTGGGTGGCTTGAGCAGATGCTCGGTGAACAGTTCCGGATAGAGATACGGCAACTCGACCGCGTCCCGGATCTGGTCGATCTGATTGGCCAACCCGCCGATCGATTCGTACTCGATGTCAGGGACCTCTTCGAGCACCAGTTCCTCGACCTCGGACTTGGGCACCCGCTCATAGACATAGCCCGCCTTGGCATCCAGCAGGAGCGAGTCGCCCGCCCGCAGAACGGTGGTGCGGAGTGGCTCGGCCAGTCGCACCACACGCTCCTCATCGGCGTTGGCGATCACCAGCGCTCGCTCGCCGTCGGCGAGGAGTTCCTTGAACATCACTACTTCGCCGACCTCTTCGAAGTCGAGAGCAGCGACGACGTTCAGGGCTTCGTTGAGCATCACTTCCTGGCCGCGAACCAGGGTCGTCAGGTCGATCGCCGGACTCACGCTCACTCGCAGCTTGCGGCCACCGGTGAAGACGTCGACGGTGTCGTCATCGTTGCGGGCCAAGAAGGTGCCGAAGCCGGCCGGCGGCTGAGCCAGCCGGTCGACTTCCTCCTTCAGCTTGGTGATCTGGTCGCGCGCTTCACGCAGGGTCTGAGCCAGTCGCTCGTTCTGAGTGGTCACCGACGCCAGCGAGCGCTGCGCGTCGGCAAGCCGCATCTCGAGGCCGCGTGACTGGGCCGGCGCGTCACCGAGTCGACGCCGCAGATCGGCGACTTCGGACTCGAGGAAGCGCACGTGGGCCTGCCAGTCCTCGGGAGCGCGCTCGCCCCGATCCGGACCTTTGGGAGTCTCCGTCATGTCCAACCACCTCCTACCGAAAGACCCTACTCGGCGGGCGGAACGATGGCAGCCTCATCTGGCAGCCCGGCGGGTCTGGGTCCGAGGTAGTCGGCGCCGTAGGCCCCGGGAGCCGGTCGGCGCTTCTTCAGGGGGGCCCGTTCGCCGGGGGCCATCCGCCGAGCGGTCACCAAGAAGGCGGTGTGCCCCATCATCGTGTGACCAGGGCGCACGGCCAGGCCCTCCACATGCCAGTCGCGGACGAGCGACTCCCAAGCGTGGGGTTCGGTGAAGCCGCCATGAGCTCGCAGCGTCTCGACGACCCGGCTGAGCTGGGTGGTCGTCGCGACGTAGGCACACACGATCCCGCCTGGGCGCAGAGTGTCGGCCACCCCGTCGATGCACTCCCAGGGAGCCAGCATGTCCAGGATGATCCGGTCTGCTCGGCGCTGCCGATCACCCGCCACTGCCGGGTCTTCCGTCGGGTCTTCTGCTGGGCCCGGGCCCAGCCCCGCCACCAAGTCACCCACGACGAGCTCCCAGGCGGGGTGCGCGCCGCCGAAGAACTGGTCGACGTTGCGGCGGGCGACGTCGGCGAACTCTTCTCGACGCTCGAACGACGTGACCGAACCGTGGGGTCCCACCGCACGCAGCAGCGAGCAGGTCAGGGCACCCGACCCGGCACCGGCCTCGATGACGTCGGCCCCGGGGAAGATGTCGGCAAGGGCGACGATCTGGGCGGAGTCCTTGGGGTAGACCACCGCGGCCCCACGGGGCATCGACACGACGAACTCCGAGAGCAGCGGCCGGAAGACGAGATACTCGCCGCCAGCCGAGGAGGTGACCGTGAAGCCCTCCTCGCGCCCGATCAGCGCGTCGTGGTCGAGATGCCCGCGGTTGGAGAAGAACCGCTGGCCGGGTTCCAGGCTGAAGTTGTGCCGCCGCCCCTTTCCGTCGAGTAGCCGCACCCACTCCCCTGCTCGGAGCGGTCCGCGATGGACTCCGCTCCATGACTCGGCAGGAACATCGGGAGATTCGGACATGGGGCGAAGACTAGCCAGCGCCGGCCGGCGCCCAGCGACCGGTCTGCGACCGTCTGCGACGGGTCAGCGGCCGGCTCGGAAGGCCTGGTCGACGTCGTCGGTGACGAGCACGCCTGCCACCTGTCCATCGGGCTCGACGAGGAGATAGTGCTCGGCCGGGGCGCGTGAGATTGCGACCACCAGCTCTTCGCCGGCGATCGCAGCCGGGAGCGTGCCCCCCTGGTCCAGGCCCCGCGCCACCGCGGCCACGCTGACCCATGGGCGACGATCGTCGGGGGTCGCCGAGAGGGCGGAGTCGCTGACGATCCCCATGGGTGTGCCGTCGGCGGTGACCGTGATGATGCTGTGGGCACCCGCGGCCTCCGCTTGTCGCAGGGCCTCCGACAACGGCAGGTCAGCCGGCAGTGCGATCGAGGGTCGGGCCAATCGTCGAGCCACCAGCCCCGGCAACCGTCGACGCAAACGGGCCGACGACATCGCGGCTGTGGCGCCGGTCCAGAGGAAGCCGGCGATCACGAAGGCCATCAACAGCGTGTAGAGGTCGGGTCCGGAGTCGGTGGCCCACCAGAGCCAGGCGGGGTAGGCGAGGCAGGCCACCGCCACAACGCGACCCACCCATCCGGCGACCAGGGTGCCCCGGTGCATGTCGCCCGTGAGGCTCCACACACCCGCTTTGAGTAGGCGTCCGCCGTCCAAGGGCAGGCCGGGAACGAGGTTGAGGAAGCCGACCAGGAGGTTGGCGATCGCCACCCCGACCAGCGTCATCTGAACCAGCTCGCCGGGGACCACCTGGGCGACGACCCAGGCCACGGCACCCACGATCAGGGAGGTGATCGGCCCGACCACCGCGATCATGAACTCCTGGCGAGGAGCCCGCGCCTCGCCTTCGATGCTGGTGAAGCCGCCGAGGAACTCCAGCGTGATCGCGCCTACGGGGAAGCCGTAGCGGCGTGCCATCGCCGCGTGCGCGGCTTCGTGCAAGAGCACCGAGAACCACAACATCAACGCGAAGATGGCGCCGGCCAGGTACTTCCACGCCCCGAGGCCGGGAGCCGCCGCCTCGGCCACCGGCGCGATCAGGATCGCGATGATCGCCACGATCAGGAAGAAGGAAGGGGCGACCAGGACGTCGGTCCCCAGCAACGAGCCGATCCGCAGCATCCCGGGTGGGTGCGGTCGTTCTGCGCGCTGTCGACCGCCTGACGAGCGATCGGTGCGGGCAGGGTCAACCATGTCAGCCAGCGTATCGGAGACACCCCACCATGACGGTCGGGTACGAGTCGTCGGCGCGCTGGCCTACCGTTGCAACGTGGAGCAGGACGACGCTGGAGACCGGCCGACACATGAGGGCACCACCGTCGACGGTGTGACGGTGCTGGGTTCGCTGTCGCCCAGCCGAGCCGGCGACTTCCTCACCTGCCCCCTGCTCTATCGCTTCCGGACGATCGACAGGCTGCCCGAGCCGCTGTCTCCCGTCGCTGTCCGCGGCACCTTGGTGCACAAGGCCCTCGAGTTGTTGTTCGACGATCCGGCCCCGCATCGAACTCCGGAGCGCGCCCACGCCTTGCTCGGACCCTCATGGGATGCGCTGATCGACGACGAGCCGGAGGTCGAGCAGCTGTTCGTCGACGACCCACGTGGTCGCGCGGAGTGGTGGGAGAGCTGTCATCAGTCGCTCGCCCGCTATTTCGAACTCGAGGACCCACGCCGCCTCGAACCAGCCGAGCGGGAGTTGTATGTCGAAGCGCTGCTGGCTTCGGGCCTGCTGCTGCGCGGCTACGTCGATCGCCTCGACGTCGCCGCCGATGGTCGTCTGCGGGTGGTCGACTACAAGACCGGGCGATCACCCGCCGAGGGCTTCGAAGCCCAGGCGCTGTTCCAGATGAAGTTCTATGCCCTGGTGCTCTGGCGGCTCCATGGACGGGTTCCCGCCGCGCTGCGGTTGGTCTATCTGGGCAACGCCGAGACCCTCACGTACGAGCCCGATATCGACTCCCTACGTGCCACCGAGCGCAAGGTCGAGGCGGTGTGGGCGGCCATCCGGCGCGCCGAAGCCGACGGCGAATGGAATCCCAGCCCCAGCGGCTGGTGTCGCTCCTGCGCCCATCAGGCGATCTGCCCGGCCTATGGTGGGCAGCCTCCTCCACTGCCCACTCCCCCAGGCGAGCAGGAGCCTCAGCGCGACGCATCGACGGTCGAGGCGCCTCCCGATGCCGGTGCGGCCGGTCGCCAGCGCGGCCCGGCCAGGTAGGAGGACTCCTGGCCGTGCGGTTCAAGCCACGCTGGTGAGGCCCTCCGGGTCCAGATCGGCCAGCGAGTCGACGAAGCGACGTCGGTCGCCGGGTGGAACCGCCACGTGATTGGGGACCACGATCACCCGGCAACCCGCCGCGACGGCCGAGCGGGCGCCGGTGTGCGAGTCCTCGATGGCCACGCAGTCGGCGGCGGCGACCCCCAAGAGCTCGGCCGCTCGAAGATAGGGCTCTGGGTGTGGTTTCCCGTTGGTCACCACGTCGCCGGTCACGACGGCTCCGAAGGTGTCCCTCGGTAGGTGCTGCAGGATCGGGTCGGCGAACCGGGCATAGGACATGGTGACCAAGGCTTGCGGCACCTGCCGGTCCGCCAGCGCTTCGAGGAGCTCCCGGGCTCCGGGCCGCCACGGCACGACTCGTCGTACCGACGCGATCACCCGATCGAGCAGGTAGTCGACGATCTCCGCCGGTGCCAGTTCGAGCCGCAGCTCAGCGGCGATGATCTCGGCCGCATCCACCAGGTCCAGGCCGACCAGTTGGAGCGCCTGTTCGTGCGACCAGTTGCGGCCATACGCCCGGGCCAGCTCGTGTTCGGCTTCCATCCAGGCTGGCTCGGTGTCGACCAAGGTGCCGTCCATGTCCCACAGCACGGCTGCGGGAAGGTGGGATTCGACCACCGGTCAGTCGTCCTCTGGCAGGTAGCCGAGGTTGGGTGCGAGCCAGCGCTCGGCCTCGGCAGGGCTCCACCCCTTGCGCTCGGCATAGTCCGAGACCTGATCGCGATCGACCCGGCCGACCACGAAGTACTGCGCTTCGGGGTGCGAGAAGTACCACCCGGACACCGACGCACCCGGCCACATCGCCATCGATTCGGTGAGCGTGATGCCGGTGGTCTCGGCGACGTCGAGCAACTCCCAGAGGGTCTGCTTCTCGGTGTGGTCCGGGCAGGCCGGGTAGCCCGGCGCGGGACGGATCCCCTGATAGGACTCCCTGAGGAGTTCCTCGTGGGTCAACTCCTCATCAGGGGTGTGCCCCCACCACTCCGTGCGTACCCGCTGGTGCAACCGCTCGGCGAACGCCTCGGCCAAGCGGTCGGCCAGTGACTCCAACAAGATGGCGCTGTAGTCGTCGAGGTCGTCCTTGAACGCCTGAACCCTCTCCGGCAACCCGATCCCCGCGGTGACGGCGAAGCCGCCGACGTGGTCGGCGATGCCCGTTGCCTCGGGAGCGACGTAGTCGGCCAGCGATCGGTTGGGGACGCCGGCTCGGTGCTCACCCTGTTGGCGCAGGTGACGTAGCACCAGGCGGTGGCTTGCCCTCGTGTCGTCGTCGTAGACGACCGTGTCGTCACCGCGACCGGCGGCGGGGAAGATCCCGAACACGCCCCGGGCGGTGATCCAGTTCTCTTCGATCAGCTGGTCGAGCATGGCCTGGGCGTCGTCATAGAGCTTGCGGGCGACCTCGCCCGAGGCCGGGTTGTTCAAGATGTCCGGGAAGGATCCCTTCATCTCCCAGGCGTTGAAGAACGGCTGCCAGTCGATGTAGTCGCGAAGCTCGGCGAGGTCGTAGGACTCCAACACCTGGACGCCGGGCTTGGCGGGCGCGGGGGCGTCGTAGCCGGTCCAGTCGATGGGAGTCGCGTTGGCGCGAGCCCGCTCCAAGGAGACCATCGGTCGGTTCTGCTTGGCGGCGTATCTGGCCCGCAGAGAGTCGTAGTCGTCACTCACCTTCTGCATCAGCGCGGGTCGCTGGCCCTCGTGCAGCAGGGCCGCTGCCGTCGGCACCGAACGGGAGGCGTCCTTGACCCACACGACCGGGCCTTCGTAGGCAGGGTCGATCTTGACCGCCGTGTGCGCTCGCGACGTGGTGGCTCCGCCCAGGAGCAGCGGCAGAGTGAATCCTTGGCGCTGCATCTCGGAAGCCAGGTTGACCATCTCGTCCAGTGAGGGGGTGATCAGCCCGGACACCCCGATCAGATCGGCATCGACCTCGCGTGCCGTGTCGAGGATCTTCTGTGCCGGCACCATGACACCGAGGTCGATGACCTCATAGTTGTTGCATTGCAGCACCACTCCGACGATGTTCTTGCCGATGTCGTGAACGTCTCCCTTGACCGTGGCCATCACGATCGTCCCGTTCGTCTCACGCTGGGTGGCCAGGGCTGGGTTGGCGACCTTCTCGGCCTCGATGAAGGGAATCAGGTAGCCGACCGCCTTCTTCATCACGCGGGCACTCTTGACCACCTGGGGCAGGAACATCCGTCCGGCGCCGAACAGGTCGCCCACGACGTTCATCCCGTCCATCAGGGGCCCCTCGATCACCTCGATCGGACGGCCCTCGGCCTCCTCGATCTCGGCCCTCAGAAGTTCGGTGTCGTCCTCGATGTGGGCGTCGAGCCCCTTCACCAATGCGTGCGTGATCCGTTCGCGCAGGGGCAGTGCTCGCCACTCCTCCTCGGTGACCTGCTCGTCGGCATCGGCGACGTTGTAGCGCTCGGCGATCTCCAGTAGGCGCTCCCCCGCGTCGGGGCGCCGGTTGAGCACGACGTCCTCGATCCGCGTACGCAGCTCCTCGTTGACCTCGTCGAAGACCACGAGGGCGCCGGCGTTGACAATCGCCATATCCAGGCCCGCGCGGATCGCGTGGTAGAGGAACACCGCATGGATCGCCTCACGGACCGGGTTGTTGCCGCGGAAGGAGAAGCTGACGTTCGAGATCCCGCCGGACACCTTGGCGCCGGGCAGGTTCTGTTTGATCCAACGGGTGGCCTCGATGAAGTCGACACCGTAGGTCGCGTGCTCTTCGATCCCCGTGGCCAAGGCGAACACGTTGGGGTCGAAGATGATGTCCTCGGCCGGAAAGCCGACCACGTCGACCAAGAGGCGGTAGGCCCGTGCGCAGATCTCGGTCCGCCGCTGGAGGTTGTCGGCTTGGCCGTCCTCGTCGAACGCCATCACCACGGCGGCAGCGCCGTACTTACGGCACAGTCGGGCGTGCCGGAGGAAGGGCTCCTCACCCTCCTTCAACGAGATGGAGTTGACGATCGGCTTGCCCTGAATGCACTTGAGGCCGGCCTCGATCACCTCCCACTTGGAGGAGTCGACCATCACCGGTACCCGGCTGATGTCGGGCTCGGCGGCCACCAACTTGAGGAATCGGTCCATCGCCGCAACCCCGTCGATCATCCCCTCGTCCATGTTGACGTCGATGATCTGAGCACCGCCGGTCACCTGGTGGGTGGCCACGGTGAGCGCGGTGTCGAAGTCGTTCTCCCGGATCAGCTTGCGGAACCGAGCGGAGCCGGTGATATTGGTGCGCTCGCCGACGTTGACGAAGAGGGATTCCTCGGTGATGTTGAGGGCCTCCAGCCCAGCCAGCCGCATCGCCGGAGCCGGCACCGGCGGAACCCGCGGCGATTGTCCCTCGATGGCCGCGCGTACGGCAGCGATGTGTTCGGGGCGAGTGCCGCAGCAGCCACCTACGATGTTGACCAGTTGAGCCGACGCGAACTCCCCGAGCACGTTGGCCATCTGGTCGGGCGTCTCGTCGTACTCGCCGAAGGCGTTGGGGAGGCCTGCGTTGGGGTGGGCCGAGACGAAACAGTCGGCCGCCCGCGAGAGCTCGGCGACATAGGGGCGCAGTTCGGAGGCGCCGAGGGCGCAGTTGAGACCCACCGCAAGTGGTCGGGCGTGCCGGATGGAGTTCCAGAAGGCCTCGGTGACCTGGCCGGACAGGGTGCGGCCGGAGGCGTCGGTGATGGTGCCCGAGATGATCACCGGCCATCGGCGCTCGTTCTCCTCGAAGAGGGTCTCGAGTGCGAAGATCGCCGCCTTGGCATTGAGCGTGTCGAAGACCGTCTCGACCATCAGCAGGTCGACCCCACCGTCGACCAAGCCGCGGGCCTGTTCGAGGTAGGCCTCGACCAACTCGTCATACGTCACGTTCCGGGCTCCGGCGTCATTGACGTCAGGGCTGATCGACGCGGTTCGGTTCGTGGGGCCGAGCGCGCCCGCCACCCACTTGTCCGGGGCTGTCGGATCCGCGATGACCGCATCGACCGCTTCGCGTGCGATCCGGGCGGCAGCCACGTTCAGCTCGTAGCCGAAGTCCTCCAAGGCGTAGTCCGCCTGGGCGATGCGGGTGGCAGTGAAGGTGTTGGTGCTGATGATGTCGGCCCCGGCCTCGAGGTAGGCCGTATGGATCGAGCCGACGACATCGGGCCGGGTCAGGCACAACAGGTCGGTGTTTCCACGCAGATCCTGGGGCCAGTCAGCGAACCGTTCCCCGCGATAGTCGGCCTCGGACAAACCATGCGTCTGCACCAAGGTGCCCATGCCGCCGTCGAGCATCACGATCCGGCGCCCGAGGGCATCGGTGAGCTGATCGGTGGCGTCGCGGCGTTGGTGTGCAGTCACCGACGGTCCTTTCGTCTCGGATCGATCCAGCGTAGACACGCGTCCGCATGGCAGACAGCGGTCCCGGATCCTGGATCGTTCATGGTGTCATCCCCCTCCCGCGGGCCCTAAT
This sequence comes from uncultured Actinomycetota bacterium, assembly GCA_963781605.1. Taxonomy (GTDB): domain Bacteria; phylum Actinomycetota; class Actinomycetes; order Propionibacteriales; family Nocardioidaceae; genus Nocardioides. The sequence goes on along the minus strand of CAWAGO010000004.1, from coordinate 166,013 downwards.
TCCGGGAGGCGGTCGCCGGACCCGGATTAGCCCCTGGACACGCCCGCGGTGTCGGGTCCGACGACTACGCTGGTGAAGTGATCGAGATCGAGGATGTGCCGCCCCTGGTCAACCCCGTCGTCATCGCCGCGTTCGAGGGTTGGAACGACGCCGCCGATGCCGCTTCGTCGGTCGTCGACCACTTGATGAAGGTGTGGAATGCGCGCATCATCGGGGCGATCGACCCCGAGGAGTTCTACGACTTCCAGGTCAACCGACCGTTGGTCGGAACCAACGACCACGGGCACCGGACGATCACCTGGCCCACCAGTCAGCTGGCGGTCGCCTCCCCACCCGAGCTCGACCGCGACGTCATCTTCATCCGTGGCATCGAGCCCAACATGCGGTGGCGGCAATTCTGCGCCGAACTGCTGGCCGCCTGCGAGGAGCTGGGCGCGGAGCTCGTGGTCACCTTGGGGGCGCTTCTTGCCGATACGCCCCATACCCGGCCGATCCCGGTGACCGGCGTCGCCACCGAGGTGGACCTGGTCGACCGACTCAAACTGGACCAGTCGACCTACGAGGGACCGACCGGCATTGTCGGGGTGTTTCAGGACGCGTCGTCGCGTTGCGACTTCCCCGGGGTCTCCTTCTGGGCCGCCGTCCCGCACTACGTCGCTCAGCCCCCCTGTCCCAAGGCCACCCTGGCGCTGCTGGGCCGTCTCGAGGAACTGCTGGAGATCAGTATTCCGCTCGAAGACCTGGTCGAGGATGCCCGCGCCTGGGAACGCGGCGTCAACGAGTTGGCTCAGGACGACGAGGACATCGCCGACTACGTCCGCTCACTGGAGGAGACCCGCGACACCGCCGAACTCCCCGAAGCCAGCGGCGAGGCCATCGCGCGCGAGTTCGAGCGCTACCTCAAGCGCGGTCGCGGCGATGGGCAAGGCGTCTGAAATCTCGCTCTCGCGGGATCGCCTATCCCCGATCGCGGATCGCGTTGCGTTCGATGAACTGTTTGACGGCTTCGAGGTCCGCCGGCAGTCTCTGCACTCGCTGAGGTCGCGACTCGAGGTCGGCGACCGCCGGCGGCAGCGGAGGGGTGACGCCGGTGGCCTCGCGAACGACGTCTGCGAACTTCACCGGCTGCGCGGTCTCGAGCACCACCATCGGGACGCCATCCTCGAGGTGGTCGCGCGCCACGTGGACGCCGTCGGCGGTGTGGGTGTCGATCAACCGCCCCGCGTCGGCATAGACCCGGGCGATGGTGGCCAGCCGGTCGGTGTGTGAGCTGCGACCGGCGGCGAACCCGAAGTCGGTCACCCGATCGAACTCTGCTCCGACGAGGCTGAACCCGCCCTGGACGACGTCCTCGGCGAAGAGCCGGCGGGTGCGCTCGGCATCGCGGTCAAGCAGGTCGAAGACGAAGCGCTCGAAGTTGGAAGCCTTCGAGATGTCCATCGACGGGCTCGATGTCGCGAGCGTCTCGTCGGCCCCACGCACCCGGTAGCGGCCGGTGCGGAAGAATTCCTCCAACACATTGTTCTCGTTGGTCGCCAGCACGAGACGGCGGATCGGGAGACCCATCATGCGGGCCACGTGACCAGCGCAGATGTTGCCGAAATTGCCCGACGGGACGGTGAAGCTCACCTCGACGTCGGACGAGGTCCCGTCGGTGGCGGCCAGCCAGCCGCGGATGTAGTAGACGACCTGGGCGAGCATCCGCGCCCAGTTGATGGAGTTGACGCTGCCGATCCGGAGCCGCCGCTTGTAATCAAGGTCCGCCGAGACGGCCTTCACGATGTCCTGGCAGTCGTCGAAGACGCCCTCGACCGACAGATTGTGAATGTTGGCGTCAGTGAGGGAGAACATCTGGGCTTGCTGGAACGGGCTCATCCGCCCTTGCGGGCTGAGCATGAAGACGGCGATCCCGGCCCGGCCGCGCATGGCGTACTCCGCCGCGCTGCCGGTGTCTCCCGACGTGGCCCCGAGAACGTTGAGGGACTGGTTCGTGCGGCCGAGTTGGTATTCGAACAAGGCGCCCAGTAGTTGCATCGCCATGTCCTTGAACGCCAGGGTCGGCCCGTTGGACAGTTCGAGCAGGGAGATATCGGCGTCGAGGCGAGTCAGCGGTGTGATCTCGTCGGTGCCGAACACCTCCGCCGAATAGGTCTCCTCGACCAGGCTGCGGAGATCGTCAGCGGGAATGTCATCGATGAAGAGGTCGAGCACCCGCGCCGCCAGATCGGCATACGTCAAGCTCCGCCAGGACTCGAGTTGCTGCCTGGTGAGCTGCGGATAGGCATCGGGGAGGTAGAGACCACCATCAGGGGCCAGTCCTTCGAGCAGGATCTCGCTGAAGCCGCGACCGGCATCGCCGCCACGGGTGCTGAGATAGCGGACCATCGGGCTCTCAGGCGAGTCCGGGGTCGGGGGCGGTGGTCGCGCTGTCGCGTTGGATCGCCCCGAGCACGCCGTTGACGAAAGTCGCGGAATCATCGGTGGACAGCTCACGGACCAACGCCATCGCCTCAGCGATGGCCACCGTGTCGGGAACGTCGTCGGCGTGAAGCATCTCGAAGACCGCGATCCGCAAGACGTTGCGATCCACCGGGGGCATCCGGTCCAGAGTCCAACCGTGGGAGTACCGGCTGAGGATCTGGTCGATCTCCGGCTGGTGCGCGATCACGCCCTCGATCACGGTCGTGGAATACGGGTTGCTCGGACCGATGCCCTGCTCAGTGGCCCGCACCAGTGCCGTCGCCGCCGACTCCTGCCGCAGATCGGCGGCGTAGAGGATGTCGAGGGCGCGCTTGCGAGCCTTGTGGCGAGCCGCCATCAGGACTTGACGCGGCCGAGGTAGGACGAGTCGCGGGTGTCGACCTTGATTCGCTCACCGGTGGTGATGAACAGCGGCACCTGGATCGCGTGCCCGGTCTCCAGGGTGGCCGGCTTGGTGCCGCCCGTGGAGCGATCACCCTGCAGGCCCGGATCGGTCTGGGTGACCTCCAACTCGACGGAGGCAGGCAGTTCGATGTAGAGCACGCGGCCGTCGTTGGTGGCCACGATGGCGTCCTGATTCTCGAGCAGGAAGTTGCTCGCCGTGCCGACGACGTCGGGCGAGATCTCCAGTTGGTCGTAGGTCGAGGTGTCCATGAAGACATACGACGTGCCGTCGTTGTAGAGATACTGCATGGTGCGCTTGTCGACGTTGGCCGTCTCGACCTTGGTGCCGGCATTGAAGGTCTTGTCGACCACCTTGCCCGACTCGACGTGCTTGAGCTTGGTACGCACGAAGGCCGGACCCTTTCCGGGCTTCACATGCTGGAACTCCACGACGGCCCACAACTGTCCGTCGAGGTTGAGGACGAGGCCGTTCTTGAGATCGTTGGTGGTAGCCATGCGTGCGTCGTCAGCCTTACGTGAGTCAGGGGGTCGGAGCTGGCAACTCTAGCCGAGGGCTACCCCGAGGGCGGCATCCGCCAGCCGGCCTACGACGAGGCCGGCCCCGGCCTCGTCCGAGCCGCCCGGAGCGGCCTCGTTGACCCGCACCGCCCAGCGGTCGATCGTCGCGAGCGCCGCGGGGGCGTCGAGGTCGTTCGCCAGCGCCGCCACTACCTCGGTGACGACCGGTTCACTGGCGGCGCCCCTGCTGGCGCTGGTCGCGGCGCGCCAACTGGTGAGTCGGTCAACGGCCCGATCCAGATCACGTTCGGTCCACTCCCAGTCGCAGCGGTAGTGGTGGGACAACAGGGCCAGTCGAATCGCCATCGGGTGCACACCTTGCTCACGCAGGCGCGAGACGAACACCAGGTTGCCGCGCGACTTCGACATCTTCTCGCCGTCGTATCCCACCATCCCGGCGTGAAGGTAGGCCCTGGCGAACCTCTCCCCGGTCGCCCGGTCTCCAGATGGGCGGCGCTCATCTCGTGGTGCGGAAAGACCAGGTCGGATCCACCGCCCTGCACGTCGAACTCGGGGCCGAGGTGCTCCCGGGCGATCACGGTGCATTCGATGTGCCAGCCCGGCCGTCCGGGGCCGACGGGCGAGGGCCAACTCGGTTCCCCCGGACGCTCGGCGCGCCACAGCAGGGCATCGAGGGGATTCCGTTTACCCGGACGGTCCGGATCGCCGCCGCGTTCGGCGAAGACCGGTCGCATCGCGGCCTGGTCGAGGTGGCTGACCTGACCGAACGCCGGTGCCGACGAGATGTCGTAATAGACGTCGTCGTCGACGCGATAGGCGGCCCCGGTCTGCACCAGATGGCCGACAGCCGCCCCGATCTCATCGACGCTCTCAGCCACGCCGATGAAGTAGTCGGGAGGCAGCATCCTCAGAGCGGTCATGTCGACCCGGAACAAGTCGGTTTCGCGCGCGGCGAGTTCGTGCCAGTCGATGCCGTCTCGGTCGGCACGCTCCAACAGCGGGTCGTCGACATCGGTGACGTTCTGGGCATACCGGACGTTGTGCCCGGCGTTGCGCCAGGCGCGGTTGAGCAGATCGAAGGCCAGATAGGTGTTCGCGTGGCCCAGGTGCGTGGCGTCGTAGGGGGTGATCCCGCAGACATAGAGGCGCGCGGTGCCGTCCGCTGGCACCAAAGGACGCAGTTCGCCGGCGGCGGTGTCGAAGGCCGTGACCTCGGGGCCCTGGACGGGCAGCGACGGAAGGTCAGGAGCCGGCCACGCACGCATGCCGAGGAGCATACGAGGCGAGTCGCTCAGAACGGCGGCCAGGGGATGACCGGCCACTCACCTCCGGGGACGGGGAGGCACTCCTGGCGCAGCAGGCGCCGGCAACGGGCGGCGAAGGCCTCGATCTCGCGCGCGGACAGATGCTCGGCAAGGTCGCGAGCCAGGCCGCCGGCTACGTCGGAACTCCCCGAGTCCAGTGCGGAGGCGATGTCACGGACTCCGTCGCGTTCCTGCTCGGTGAGGCGTTGACCGGCCCATCCCCACAGCACCGTCCGAAGCTTGTTGTCACAGTGAAACGTGAGGCCGTGGTCGACGCCGTAGCGGTGTCCATCGGGCATGGCGAGCACGTGCCCGCCCTTGCGGTCGGCGTTGTTGACGATCGCGTCGAAGACGGCGAGCAGTCGAAGTTCGGGAGTGTCCTCGTGCACCAGCGACACCTCGTGATCGTGGGCGTCATACCCGTCGAACACGTGGAGGAATCCTGGCGGGGCTGCCCCGACGGCCACGATGTCCACGGGGGCCGAGTCCTCCACTGGTTCCTGCCAGACCTGCACCATGCCGGGGCCGTGGGGCCCGTCGCGCAGGACGGTCCTGGGCACGAGATTCCACCCCAGAGCCTCGGACACGAGGTAGGCCGCGATCTCTCGTCCGGCAAGGGTTCCTTCGGGGAAGTCCCACAGCGGTCGCTCTCCGGCCACCGGCTTGTAGACCACGGTCCGCTCGCCGATCTGGCCCAAGAAGGTCGCGTTCGAAGCCGGCATGATCCGCCCGCGCAGTTCCAGTTCGCCCGTCAGTTGCTCCATTGAACGCGCGTCGTCGCCCCGTTCGGCAGTCACGGATCGCGTCGCTTGAAGCCGTTGGCCCGCACGCAGAGATGTCCCTCCGGGTCGATCGGCTGGGCGCAGAACGGGCAGTCCGGGCGCCCCGCCTCGACGACCTTGCCTGCGCGCGCAGCGAACGCACGGGCCATACCCGGCGCGATCCGGACCAGGAAGACCTCGTCCGGCTCGGGCTCCTCGTGCTCCTCCCCGACCTGGTCCGGAGCCACCACAGCCGCCTCGGAGTAGGGATAGATCGCAATCACGACCCGACTGTCATCAGGATCCCACGAGAGGGTCATCGTGCCCGCGCGGAACTCTTCCTCGACCGGTTGCTCCAGCGGCGCGGTGTCCTCGAGTGCGGCCGGCGTCAGGGCCGGGATCTCCGCGGAGGCGCCTTGGCTCGACATCAGGTCGTCAAGTAGCTCTTCCAGCCGCTCGGCCAACGCCGCGACCTGCTGCTTCTCCAAGGCGACGCTGACCACCCGAGCACCGGCCCGAGCCTGCACGAAGAAGGTGCGCTCCCCCGGCATTCCCACGGTGCCGGCGATGAAGCGCTCGGGAGGGTCGAAACTGTGAACGACGGGCATGGCACCACCTTAGGGGCGGGGCTCAACGCCAGGCGCGAGCCGGCTCACGGCATCTGGCCGGTGGTCACGACCGCGCCGGTCCTGCGCCGCCCCCGATGGTCTCGACGCGCGCTGCCCGACGCCGTCGTGAGCCGCCGCGCTTCGGAGGGGCGAGCCAGCCCAGGTCGCCGGCATGGGTGTTGACGGCCAGCACCGTGGGGCGGGCGGCGTCGTAGCGCACCAGGCTGATGCTGGCCGGGTCGACCGCGATCCGCTGGAAGAGGTCCAGGTGCATGCCCAGCGCGTCGGCCAGGATCGACTTGATCAGGTCGCCGTGGCTGACCGCTACCCAGAGGGCCGCGGCTCCGTGGTCGCGCTCCACCGCTCCATCATGACGGCGGACGGCGTCGACGGCGCGCGCCTGCATCGCGCGCATCGACTCGCCGGCGGGAAAGGTGGCTGCCGATGCCTGCCGCTGCACCGTCGACCACAGCTTCTCCTTGGCCAGGTCCTTCAGGGCCTGGCCCTGCCAGGCCCCGTAGTCGCACTCGATCAGGCCCGGCTCACGCTGCACCGTCGGCGCGGACTCGCGCCCTTCGGCCAGGAGCCGTGCGGTTTGACGGCAACGTTGCAGGGGGCTCGAGACGATCGCGGCCAGCGGAAGGGACCGGATCCGTTCGGCGGTCGCCCGGGCCTGCTCGATCCCGCGGTCGTCGAGGGCCACGCCGGGGGTGCGTCCAGCCAGGATGCCGGTCGCGTTGGCCGTTGTTCGTCCGTGCCGCACCAGAATCACCGTTGCCATGGTCGCGAGGCTATCCGCTGTCGGGTGCCACCCCGACTACGCTCCCTCGTGTGATCGTCGACTGCGCGAGTTACCGGGACGGGCAACGGGTGGAACTTCGCCACGATGAGTCGTCGCTGGCCCTGGCGCGTGGGCAACTCGATCCCGGCGACTTCATCTGGATCGGATTGCACGAACCCAGCAAGCAGGAACTCCAACGTGTCGCCGACGCCTTCGCGTTGCACCCGCTGGCGGTCGAGGACGCTGTCTCCGCCCATCAACGACCCAAGCTCGAGCTCTATCAGGACTCGCTGTTCTTGACCGTCAAGACCCTGTGGTACGTCGATGCCGAGGATGCCGTCGAGACCGGCGAGATCAATATCTTCCTCGGGCCCGACTTCGTGGTCACCGTTCGGCACGGCCAAGGACTCGCGCTGGCGGCGGCCCGAACGCACATGGAGGCGCGGGCAGAACTCCTCCAGCACGGCCCAGCAGCCGTGGTGTATGCCGCCTGCGACCTGATCGTCGACGGCTACGAAGAGGTGGCCGAGGCCTTGGAGATCGATGTCGACGAGGTCGAAACGTCGGTGTTCTCACCCGGCCGCACCCGGGACTCGGCGCGGATCTACACCCTCAAGCGGGAGATCTCGGAGATGCGGCGCGCGGTCTTTCCGCTCCGAGACCCGATGCGCCGCTTCGCGTCCGGTCAGGTCCCCGACGTGCCGGCCGACATCGGTGTGTTCTTCCGCGATGTCGCCGACCACCTGGCGAGAGTGGCGGAGTCGATCGACGCTCTCGACATGCTGTTGTCGACCGCCTTCGACGCCCATCTGGCAGGTATCTCGGTCCAGCAGAACGAGGACATGCGCAAGATCTCGGCAGGCGTCGCCCTCGTCGTCGTCCCCACCTTCATCGCCGGCGTCTATGGCATGAACTTCGCTCTCTTCCCCGCGAACGACTGGGACTACGGGTTCGCCTTCGCTGTCGGCGTGATGCTCGCGTCGATCGGCGTGCTGTTCGCGCTGTTCAAACGGTCTGGCTGGTTCTGACGCTCAGGCGACGAGTACGCCCAAGCCCAGGAGGGCCAAGGTGGCGCTGCCGAGCGCGATCCGATAGATCACGAACGGCAGGTAGGAGTTGTTGGAGACGTAGTGCAGCAACCAGGCGATGGCGGCATAGCCGACGGCGAAGGACACCAACGTGGCGACGATCGTGGGACCCCAGCCGTAGGCGTTGTCCCCGCCCGGAATCGACGGCAGTTCGAAGAGCCCTGCGCCCACCACGGCTGGGATGGCGAGCAGGAAGGCGAACCGGGTCGCGGTGGCCCGGTCATAGCCCAGCAGCAACCCCGCGGAGATGGTGGCGCCCGAACGCGAGACGCCGGGGATCAGGGCGAGCGCCTGGGCCCCTCCCATCGCGATCGCATGCCGGAGCGTGAGGTCGGTGATCTGCCGGTTGCGAGCCCCGATCCGGTCGGCGATCCCCAGCACCACGCCCATGACGATCAAGGTCGTTCCGACGATCCACAGATTGCGGAAGTCCCGCTCGATGACGTCCTTCAGCAGAACACCGAGGATCACGATCGGGAGTGAGCCGACGATGATGAACCAGCCCATCCGCGCGTCGTGCTGCCCGCGGAGTGAGGCATCGAACAGAGACCGCGCCCAGGTGCTTCCGATGCGCCAGATATCACGCCAGAAGTAGAGCAGCACAGCCACTTCGGTCCCGATCTGAATCACCGCGGTGAAGGCTGCTCCTGGGTCACCCCAGCCGAACAGTTCGGGGAAGATGCGCAAGTGGGCGCTGCTCGAGATCGGGAGGAACTCCGTCAGTCCCTGAATCACGCCGAGCACGATGGCTTTGAGAAGATCTCCCACGATCGTGGAGCCTAGGCGGTCGGCGCCCGGCGAGCCGAACCCACGCCGACGACGGCGGCTGGTTAGTCTCCCGTGCATGCAGCAGCGATCGGTCGGCAGCACGGGACTGCGCGTGTCGCGCCTCGGCCTGGGAACGATGACCTGGGGTCGGGACACCGACGAGCACGAGGCCCGGGACCAACTGATCGCGTTCGCCGAGGCGGGCGGCACTCTCGTGGACACCGCGGCGGGCTACTCCGACGGTGCGGCCGAGGAGTTGCTCGGACGCCTGATCGGCGATGTGGTCGCGCGAGACGAGATCGTGGTGGCCACCAAGGCGGGGATTTCACGTCGGACCGGCAGCCGGGTGACCGACACCTCCCGCGGAACCCTGCTGCGCACCCTCGATGAGTCGTTGCGGCGCCTCGGCGTTGATCACGTCGATCTGTGGCAGGTGCACGTCTGGACCGATGAGACACCACTGGAAGAGACCCTGAACGCTCTCGACCACGCCGTGAACAGCGGCCGTGCCGCCTACGTCGGCGTCTCGAACTATGCGGGCTGGCAGACCGCCCAAGCCGCCACCTGGCAGCGCTCGATACCCACCCGGACTCCGCTCGCGTCGACACAGGTCGAGTACTCCCTGCTCAACCGGTCGATCGAGGCCGAGGTCATCCCCGCTGCGCGAGCCCTCGGCCTGGGGGTGCTCCCCTGGTCACCTCTCGGTCGGGGTGTCCTCACCGGCAAGTACCGCACGGGCATCCCCTCCGGTTCGCGCGCGGCCGGCGAGCTCTTCGGCAACTTCGTCGGGGCCTACCTGGGCGAAGCTCACCAGCGAGTGACCGACGCGGTCGTCCGCGCCGCCGAAGGCCTCGGGTGGTCGCCTCTGCAGGTCGCGCTCACGTGGGTGCGCGATCGCCCCGGGGTCACGGCTCCGATCCTCGGCGCACGCACGACCCAGCAGTTGCGAGGTTCCCTCGACACCGACGAACTCGTCTTGCCCGATGAGATCGGAGCGGCGCTGGACGATGTCTCCTTGCCCGCGCTAGGCACCATGTAGTCATGTCGCCCCGCGTCGACCGTCGCCCGCCCGCACCCGGGGTGGAGTGGGAGTTCGAGCGACTGTGGATCCCTCCGGAACTGTCACGCAACGTCGTCACCAGGCTGCTCGTCGCTCGGGCTGAGCTCGGCGGCTGGGAGCTCGACCGAGTCAGGATCTCAGCCGACGGGACCCGACGGGTGGTGTTGCGCCGCAAGATCATTCGCCAGCGCGCGACCTGGCTGGGCCAGTCTCCCGTCTGACTCCGTCGTTCACGGGCGAAAGGCAGACGCCGGTCGATCCAGAGCGCCCTCTTCGACAGGAACGACGCCCCTCCGAGCGGCCTTGACCAGCTCGGCGTGGTCGGCTTCGGTCTGGTCCGCGTAGGCTCGGGCGAAGTGCGCCATCGCCCGGTCGAGCTTGCCGGATCGGCCTGCATAGCCGGCGATCATGGACGCCCCACTGGTGCGTGCGTGGCCTTTGGCCAACAGGTGTCCGACGATGCGGGCGTAGTCGGCCAAGGCCGCCGGGTCGATGGCGTCGAGCGGGATCGTGCCCTTCATGTTCCGGAACTGGCGAACGTAGTACTGCCGCTCGCCGACGGTGGTCCAGCCCAACAGAGGATCGCTGACCGTCTGCAACGCCTGCTGGTACTCCACCACTCGTTGGCCCTGATGAGCGTGCCAGGCCGACTCACCGTGCACGTGTTCGGCAAGAACCGACCGCCGCGCTTGCTTCAGTTGAAGGAACAAGACGTCCTCGGGGCTGCTGCCCTCGAGCAGCGCGACATAGGCCCGCAGGCCGACGCTGCCGACGCCAACGACCTTGTGCGCGATGTCGACGACGGTGTAGCCGCCCAGCACCCGGCGCCAGTGCGGCGCCAACGTGGTCAGGTACTCGTCCAGGGCGGCCGCGACCAGGTCGCTTTCTTGGATGGCGGGGTGAGTGATCAGCGGCGGCTCATCCACGATGTGCCGATGCCCCTCGTGTTCCATGGTGAATCGCGGCAACGCGCGGTCGCTGGTCCGGTTGCGGGCCCGCTTGGCCGATCGGCTGATCTCGGCGCGGAGCGTCTTCTCGGTGGCGGTCTCGTGGAGACGCTTCACGTCCAGGCGATTGTAGGAGCGCATCAGCAGTGGTTGCTCGGCCAGGAAGTTCACCTCGGCGCGATAGGCCGATACGCACGAGCGGACGGCGTCGGCGCAGTGCTCCTCGCTGGAGGAGTTCTCCCGCCCGGCGACCCAGATGCTGGCGACCAATCGCCGCAGATCCCACTCCCACCCACCCGGATGCGCCTCGTCGAAGTCATTGAGGTCGATCACGAGTTCACCCTCGGGCGAGGCGTAGAACCCGAAGTTGCCGAGGTGCGCGTCGCCGCAGATCACCGGCGTGATCCCGGTGGCGGGCAGGCCGGCCACGTCGGCGGCCATGATGATGGCGGTGCCGCGCAGAAAGCCATAGGGCGAGCCGATCATTCGGCCGACCCGGATCGGGATCAACTCGTCGACGCGACCGCGATGTGACTCCTGGATGAGGTCCACAGGGGCTCGTCGGCGAGCCGACGCGTCCCATTGCCCCAAGGTCTTGCGTGGCACCTGCTTGCGCAGCGCCCGGCCAAGAGCGAATCGTTCGCGCCGAGACGTCGGTTGTTTGCGCAACGAGCCGAACGCCTCACCTTCGGCCGTGGCGAGCACGGTGTGCCCTCCCGGATCGTTTGTCATCTCGGCACCAGGCATGTCTCGTTCTATCAGAAGTTGTCCCGCTCGGCCCTCTCCCGCTAGATCTCCTCCAGGAACCGGTCGAAGACCCGGGCCCCGAACTCCAACGCGTCCACGGGGACTCGTTCGTCGACGCCGTGAAACAGCGCGGTGAAGTCGAGCTCGGCCGGGAGCCTCAGCGGCGCGAAGCCATAGCTGCGCATCCCGAGCCTGGTGAAGTGCTTGGCGTCGGTGCCGCCGCTCATCAAGTACGGGGCGACGATGGCGCCCGGGTCCTCGGCGATCAGCGACCGGCTCATGGCGTCGACCAGGTCGCCTTCGTAGGGCATCTCCCACGGCTGCTGGTGAGACAGGAACTCCCACTCGACACTGTCGCCGCACAACATCCGCAGGGTGTCGAAGAACTCGTCCTCATAGCCGGGAAGGAAGCGGCCGTCGACGTGGGCGGTGGCCTCGGTCGGGATGACGTTGACCTTGTAGCCGGCGCTGAGCATGGTGGGGTTGGCGGTGTTGCGGATCACCGCGCCCAGCATCCGTGCACCGGTGCCGAATTCCTCGATCAGTGACTCCGCGTTGTCGGGAGTAGCCTCCGTGCCGGCCAGTTCACCGACGGCAGCCAGGAGCACCTCCATGGCCGGGGTCAACCGCACCGGCCACTGGTAGACGCCGATCCGGGCGACGGCGCCGGCGAGTTCGGTGATCGCATTGTCGTCATTGATCATCGAACCGTGGCCGGCCCTCCCCCGGGCCTTGAGCCGCATCCAGGCCATCCCTTTCTCAGCGGCCTCGATCAGGTAGATCCGCTGACCACGGATGGTGGCGCTGAACCCACCGACTTCGCCGACGGCTTCGGTGCAGTCCGCGAGCTCATCGGGGTGCTCCTCGACGAGAATCTCCGCGCCTCGATGACCCCCGGCCTCCTCATCGGCGGTGAAGCACAACACGAGGGGGCGGTCGGGTTCGCGACCGGCCCGTGCCCGCGCCCGCACGACGGACAACACCATGGCGTCGAAGTCCTTCATATCGACCGCGCCACGACCCCAGACGTAGCCATCGCGCACCTCCCCCGAGAAGGGGTCGACCTGCCAGTCCTCGGCGGCAGCGGGCACGACGTCGAGATGGCCATGCACCAGAAGGGGCGCGCGGTCGCTCGGGCCGCCGCCCCAGCGCGCGATGACGTTCGTCCGGCCGGGCTCGCCCTCGATCAGCCGCGCCTCGATGCCGACCTCGTCGAGCAAGGTGGCGACGTACTCCGCTGCCTTGCGCTCGCCGGGCCCGTCGTCGTCACCGTAGTTGGAGGTGTCGATTCTGATCAGCTCTCGACACAGTTCCACGACCTCGTGGGCCGGGTCGTGGCCCCCCTCGGGTACCGGTCGGGCATCGCTTCGCTGGTCGCCGCTCATGGAGCCATCTTGGCACCCGCACCGACGCCTGCCGATGCACGGATTGCCGGCCAGCTTTGCTATCGTTCCCACCGCACTCGTCCGGGTGGCGGAATTGGCAGACGCGCTAGCTTGAGGTGCTAGTGCCCGTATTAGGGCGTGGGGGTTCAAGTCCCCCCTCGGACACCAGCTTCCCGCTCCTCCATTCAGTCGGGGCGATCGATCTCTCGGCTCCTTCTGGGGCAACCCCGCCCGCCTAGGCTGAGGTGGTGTCCACCCCCTCCACGCCGACCGGCAGCACCTCGGCGCCGCGAACGGCCCTCCGAGTCGGTTTCGTCGAGGGCGTGATGCCCGACAAGTGGTTCGCCCGATGGCGGGAGCGCTCGCGCCGCCCACTGGTCGGCGTTCCCCTCGACCCAGCCGACCAAGAAGTGATGGTGAGATCCGGCGAGCTCGACCTGGCGCTGGTGCGGCTTCCTGTCGACCGCACCGGGCTGCACGTGGTGACGCTCTACGACGAACAGCCGGTGGTCGTTCTGCCCCGCGACCACTTCCTGACCCTTGCCGACCAAGTGGTCCTGGGCGACCTCGCCGATGAACAGTTCCCATTGGGGGTCCCGGCCGGGCTGAGTCAGACGGCGTCACCGTTGCCCTTCCCGCCCATGTCGGCACGCGACGCCGTCGACGTCGCGGCCGCGGGCACAGGGGTGGCGCTTCTCCCGCAATCCGTTGCGCGGTTGCACCGTCGCAAGGACGTCGAGATTCGCCCCGTCGCCGACCTGCCGAGCACCACGATCGGGCTGGCGTGGCTGATCGAGCGCGACGACGACGAGACCCAGGCCTTCGTGGGGGTCGTCCGTGGCCGCTCTCCCCGATCCTCGCGCTGAACCGACCTCCACTGGGCGGTCCGTCTTCCCCTGGCACGGCGCGGCAGGCAGCATGGAGCCCACGGGTCGACCGACCCGCGACCGGAGCGAGGGGCAGCCATGACCGACACGACGCCGACCGCGCCACGGGACTGGACGGTGGCACCGGCCGACGTGCTGTTGGCTGACGGGGCGATCGCGGTGATCCGTCCCCTACGAGCCGACGATCGCGAGCCGCTGCTTGCGCTGCACGACGAAGTGTCGGAGGACACGCTGCGACTGCGCTATTTCAGTCCGAGCCGAGAGGCCGGGCGATCGTACGTGACCCACTTGTTCGACCCCGCCAACACCGGCTCGGCTGCACTGGTCGCGGACGTCGGCGGCCGAGTCGCGGCGATGGCCACGGCCGAACTCCTCTCCGAGGACACCGCCGAGGTCGCCTTCCTCGTCGACGACGACGACCGTGGGCGGGGGTTGGGCAGTCTGCTGCTGGAGCACCTGGCCGCGCTCGGCCGCCGCTATGGCGTTCGGAAGTTCGAGGCGATCACGCTGCCGGAGAACTACGGAATGCTGCGAGTGTTTCGTAGCGCCGGCTTTGGCGCAGCCCGCCGCACCGAGCACGGCGAGGTCTTCGTGGAGTTCCGCACCGATGCCTCCCAGGAGGCCATCGACGCGGCCGACCGTCGCGAGTGGCACTCCCAAGCTCGATCGCTGAAGCCGCTGCTGTCGCCGTCCAGTGTCGCCGTGGTCGGGGTGCGCCGCTCCGCGGGTGGATTCGGCTACGGAGTGCTCGAGGCGATCCGCGCGTCGGGCTACCCCGGTCGCCTGTGGGTGGTCCACCCCGAGGCCGATCAGATTGACGAAGTGCCGGCTCACCCCAGCTTGGCGGCCATCGGCGAGCCCGTGGACCTGGTGGTGATCGCGGTTCCCGCCGAGCAAGTGCCTTCGGTCCTGCGCGACGCCATCTCCATCGGTGTCGGTGCGGCCGTCATCGTTTCCTCCGGTTTCGTGGGGTCCGGCCCCCACGCCTCGGAACTCCGGCGAGAGTTGCTGGAGCTGGCCCGCGGGCACAGCCTTCGGCTGGTCGGCCCCAACTCTCAAGGAGTGATCGTCAACACCGACGGCGGCGGGCTCAACGCGACCTTCGTTCGCGACCTCCCGAAGCCAGGGGGGCTCGCCCTGGCCTCGCAGTCCGGGGGAATGGGGTTCGCCCTGCTCGACCTCGCCCGCGACCTGGGGCTCGGCGTGCACTCCTTCGTGTCGCTCGGCGACAAAGTCGACGTGTCGAGCAACGATCTATTGGCCGCCTGGATCGAGGACCCGGACGTGACCGCGGCGGCTCTCTATCTGGAGTCCTTCGGCAACGCGCTCAAGTTCGCCCGGATGGCCCGGCGATTCGCCGAGACCAAGCCACTGTTGGCTGTCGTGGGCGGCCGTTCGCGCGCCCGGAAGGAACGTGAGAATGGCCCGGCTGCCCTCGGCGAGGGCGCCCCGGCCCTCCCTGCTTCCCCTGCCGGAACTCACGCCGGAGTCGGCATCGACGCACTGCTGGCGCAGTCGGGCGTGATCGCCTGCCGGACCGGGGCTGACCTCACCGAGGCGGCGCTGTTGTTGACCGAACAGCCCCTACCGGACGGGCTTCGGGTCGGCATCGTCAGCAACACCGGTGGACTCGGGGCGCTGTCCACCGATCTGGTCGAGATCCAGGGACTCGACGTGACTCGGCTCTCGGCCGACCTGCAGGGCGAGTTGCGCGGCGTCGAGGGCGGAGCCGTCGACGTTGCCAATCCGATCGATCTCGGCGCCGATGTGACGCCTCACGCACTCCAGGAGACCTTGACCACGTTGCTCGACTCGGGCGAGGTCGACGCGGTGCTGGTGCTGCTGGTGGCCACCCGCCTGAGCGACCGCGATGCGCTGTATGCCGCCGTCGGCGCGGCGCGCGCGGCCGAGCCCGGGCGGCCGGTGTTGCTGGTGGCCCCCGGTGCCGCCGTGGAGTTCGCGCGGCAGACCCCGGGCGTCACCGCCTACCGCACCATTGAGACCGCCACCGGTGCGCTCGGCCGGGCCATGCGCTATGCCGAATGGCGCAAGGTGCCGCCGGGTGACCCGGTCGTCGAGATCGGCACGCGGGGTGTGCACGCGCGGGCCTGGGCCAACGCCCGGTTGCTCCGCCAGGACGGGAAGCCGAATTGGTTGCCGGCCGACGCGATGACCGAGCTGCTCGGCCCCTACGGCGTGGAGCGGGTCGGCGTCGTCGCCCAGGATGCTGACGAGGCCGTCGCGGCCGCCACCACGCTGGGCTTCCCGGTGGTGGTGAAGCTCGCCGACCCAACGGTCCCGCACAAAACCGACCGCGGGCTGGTGCGCATCGATCTGCGCAGCGCCGAGGAGGTCCGCGAAGCGGTGCGCGGCTTCGCGGACGAGCTCGGCCGCGAAGGTTGCGAGGTGCTCGTCCAGCCGCTTCTCCGCGGGCACCAAGTCGCGGTCGGCCTGGTGCGCGACCCCGGCCTGGGGCCGATGGTGCGCGCATCCACCGGTGGCGGTTGGTCAGCGGAGAGCTGGGACGACGAGGTCCTCCTGCTGCCGCCCGTGAGTCGCCCCGATGCGGCCCGAGCGGTGCGGGCACTGCAACTGTGGCCGAAGCTGTTGGGCACGCGAGGGTTGGAAACCGTGGATGTGGGCCCGCTGGAGGAGTTGGTCGTCTCCGTCGGCCAGCTGTCCTTGGACGTGCCGCAGCTGGCAGAGCTGACCCTCGAGCCCGTCCTGCTGGCCAGCGATGGCCTGTTCTGCGTCGATATCAAGGCCAGGTTGGCGCCACCGGCTGACCTCGACGCCGGCATCCCGCGACGTCTCGGCTCCTAGTCGACTGTCCGCCGGGCGCGGTCTCGACAGGCTCGACCGACGACCGCTCGACGCACCACGAGCGCACCACCGCGAGGGCTTGCCGGGCGATCTCGAACTCTTCGTCCGTGGGCACCACCAGCACAGCCACGTCAGCGCCGTCGGAGCCCGACCCGGGAGAGACCATCGTGGGGCCGCTGATCCGCTGTTCGTTGCGGGCCGGGTCCACCCGCACGCCCAGCCGCTCCAGCCCGGAGAGGGCCGCGGCGCGAAGATCGGGATTGTGCTGGCCGACCCCACCGGTGAAGACGATGGCGTGCACCTCGCCGAGCACGGCGTAGTAGGCGCCGATGTACTTGCGCAGCCGATAGGCGTAAACCTCGAAGGCCAGGGCCGCGGCGGCATGGCCCGCTCTACGGCGGGCCATCACCTCGCGGAAGTCATTGAAGCCGGAGAGTCCCTTGAGTCCCGATTCTCGGTTGAGTGCCCGATCGACGTCGTCGAGCGACCAGCCGAGTTGCCGGTGCAGATGCGCGTGCAGAGCCGGATCGACGTCGCCGGAGCGGGTCCCCATCACCAGGCCTTCAAGCGGGGTGATCCCCATCGACGTGTCGACCGAGCGGCCACCGCGCACCGCAGCGGCCGAGGCACCGTTGCCGAGGTGCAACACGATCGTGTTGGTCTGCTCGACCGGACGATCGAGAAAACCAGCCGCCGCCCGGGACACGAACGCGTGCGAGGTGCCGTGAAAGCCATAACGCCGAATCTGGTGGGCCTCCCGCCACTGGATCGGCACGGCGTAGGTGTAGGCGTGTTCGGGCATCGTCTGATGGAACGCCGTGTCGAACACCGCGACCTGCGGGACGCCGGGGAAGAGTTGGCGAGCCACTCGCAGACCCTCCAGGTTCGCGGGGTTGTGAAGCGGCGCCAACGGCACCAGCCGCTCGATGGCGGCCACGACGGCGTCGTCCGCGACCACCGGCTCGGAGAACTGGGCGCCGCCGTGCACCACGCGGTGACCGACGGCTGCGAGGTCCGCCGGGTCGAGGGGAGGGCCGTGGCGGGTGAAGGCGTCGAGGGCGGCCGACAAGGCGTCTTCGAAACCGGCGAAGGCGCGTGCCTCACGGAACTCGCCAGCGCCGGGCCCGGCATGCACCTGGTGCTCGAGACTGCCCTGAGCTTCACCGATCCGCTCCACCGCACCGGAGGCGTCAGCGACCCCGGTCTCAGCGTCGACGAGGCGATACTTGAGGGATGAGGAACCGGCGTTGACGACGAGGACTCGGGTGCTGGTCATGGGCGTCCCTGCGCTTGGATCGCGGTGATCGCCACGGTGTTCACGATATCGCGCACCAGAGCGCCTCGCGACAGGTCATTCACCGGTTTGCGCAGACCCTGGAGGATCGGCCCGACCGCCAGCGCACCCGCCGAGCGTTGCACGGCCTTGTAGGTGTTGTTCCCCGTGTTGAGGTCGGGGAAGACGAACACCGTGGCACGTCCGGCCACGGCCGAGTCTGGCAACTTTGTGCGGGCCACGGCGGCGTCGATCGCGGCGTCGTATTGGATCGGACCCTCGACCAGAATGCCGGGCGCGCGCTCACGAACCAGAGCGGTGGCCGCCGTGACCTTCTCGACATCGGTTCCCGAGCCCGACGAGCCGGTCGAGTAGGAGAGCATCGCGACCCGCGGCTCCACCCCGAACGCCTCGGCCGTGTTGGCGGACACGATCGCGATATCGGCCAACTGCTCGGCTGTGGGGTCCGGGTTGACCGCACAGTCGCCGTACACCAGCACCTGGTTGCGCAGACACATGAAGAACACCGACGAGACCACTGACACGTCCGGGAGGGTTCGAATCACCTCCAACGCAGGTCGAATCGTGTGGGCGGTGGTGTGGACTGCCCCGGACACCATCCCGTCAGCCAGTCCCAGCTCGACCATCATGGTGCCGAAGTAGGAGACATCGACGACGACATCGCGGGCCGCCTCGAGATCGATGCCCTTGTGCTGTCGACGCTGGTGGTACTCCTGGGCGAACTGTTCGCGCAGTCCCTCGTCGTAGGGGCTGAGTAGCCGCGCCGCTGACACATCCAAACCCAGCGAAGCCGCTTTGGCCTGGATCGTGCGGGGATCACCGAGCAGCGTGAGATCCACGACATTGCGACGCAACAACACGTCGGCGGCCTGCAGCAGCCGCTCCTCCTCACCCTCGGGCAGGACGATGTGGCGACGGTCGGCGATCGCTCGGTCCAGGATGCGGTGCTCGAACATCAACGGCGTGACAACGGGGGTTCGGGCCAGTTCGAGTCCGTCGGCCAGGCGCTGGCCGTCGACGTATTGATCGAAGAGCGCCAGCGCCGTCGCGATCTTGCGGGGCGAGTCCCGGTCCAATCGACCCCGTTGCCGGGTCAGAGCCGTGGAGGTGGCATGCGTGTCGTAGTCGGTGGCGATGATCGGCATCGTGACTTCGACGCCGTCGAGCAGCCGGCGCACTTGCGGCGGTAGATCAAGGCCGCCGTTGAGCACCATCCCCGAGATGGCGGGGAAGCTGGCCGACGCGTGAGCGGTGAGGACCCCCAAAACGATCTCGGGGCGGTCGCCCGGGGTGACCACCACGGCTCCTTCGAACAACCGGTCCAACACGTTGGGCAGGGTCATCGCTGCCACGACCAGGCCGGGCACCTCGCGGTCCAGCAGTTGTTCGTCGCCTCGGACGAGTCGGCCCTCACAGGCACCCATCAAGTCGGCCACGGAGGGCGACTGAAGCAGCGGCTCCTCCGGGATGGCGAACACCGGGACGTCGTCCAGGGTGAGCGACGCGGCGCATTCCGCGGCCGGGACCTGGTCGACCCGGTTCGCGAGCACGGCGAAGAGACTTCCGTGGCGAGCGGCGAGCTCGGCCCTGGCCAGGCCGAGTGAGGTTCGCAGTTGGTCGACACTGCGACCGGCGGCATTGAGCACGAGCAGCATCGGGGCGCCGATATTGGCCGCGACCTCGGCGTTGAAGCCGAACTCTGCCGGCGAGCCCACATCGGTGTAGTCGCTGCCGACGATCACGACGGCGTCAACCTGCTTGGCAACCTCGTGGTAGCGCTCCACGATCCGGTCCATGGCCGGGGACGGGTTGGCGTGCAGTTCGTCGTAGGAGACCCCGACGCAATCGTCATAGTCCAAGGCGACCGCCTCGCGTGAGACGAGCAGGTCGAGCACGTAGTCGCGCGCCGCTCCCGGGTCGTCGCGCACCAATGGCCGGAAGACGCCGACCCGCTCGACATGGCGGGCGAGTTGCTCGACAACGCCGAGCGCCACCGAGGACTTTCCGCTGAACCCCTCGACTCCGGCGACGTACACAGACTGGGCCACGATCTCGACCCTAGCGACGCGAGGAGTGCGTGGTCGAGTGTTCGGTCCGCCATGTGTCGCGCGTTGTCGGCAGGCAGGACGCGCCCGCGAGGAGCCGCCCCCGATCGGTCTCGCTCCCCCGCACCGGTGTCACCACGAGGACGGCTGAGGGCGTCCCTCGTGAAAGCCCGCGACCGACTGCACCCCGACCACGGCCCGCTCGTGGAACTCCGCCAACGAGCTGGCTCCGGCATAGGTGCACGCGGAGCGGACGCCGGCACAGATCTCGTCGATCAGGTCCTCGACTCCCGGCCGAACGGGATCGAGATACATTCGCGACGAGGAGATGCCCTCCTGATAGAAGCCCTTGCGGGCTCTATCGAATGCCGATTCTCCCGCCGTGCGGTGGGCGACTGCCCGCGCCGAGGCCATCCCAAAGGACACTTTGAACGGGCGTCCGTCGGCGTCCAGCAGCAGGTCACCCGGCGACTCGTGAGTGCCCGCGAACCAGGAGCCGATCATCACCGACGAGGCACCAGCCGCCAGAGCGAGCGCGACGTCCCTTGGATGCCGGATCCCGCCATCGGCCCAGACATGCTTGCCGTGTTCTGCGGCCGCCTCGGCGCACTCGTGGACCGCCGAGAACTGCGGTCGGCCGACGCCGGTCATCATCCGAGTCGTGCACATCGCGCCCGGACCGACGCCCACCTTGACGATGTCGGCGCCCGCCGCGATCAAGGCGCGCGTGCCCTCGGCCGAAACGACATTCCCCGCGACGATCGGGACCGACGGTGCCTCTCCGCGCACGGCCGCAAGCGCTTCGAGCATCCGGTCCTGATGACCGTGAGCGGTGTCGACGACGAGGCAATCCACACCGACGTCGAGCAGGGCACTCGCCTTGCCCGCGACATCGCCATTGACTCCCAACGCGGCCGCAATCCGCAGACCGCCCGCCGCATCCACCGCGGGCGAATAGACCGTGGCCCGCAGGGCGCCGGTCCGCGTCAGCACCCCGACGAGTTGGCCGTCTCCATCGACGGCCACCACCAACGGTGCATTGGCGGTGCGATCAAGAAGATCGAACGCCTCGCGCGGTGAGCAGTCGGCAGGGATGGTGAGCAGGGTCGAGCCCATCACCTGCCCGACCTGCGAGAACCGGTCGACATCGGCGCAGTCGGCCTCCGACACCACACCGACCGGTCGCCCCTCATCGACCACCACGGCCGAGCGGTGGGCACGCTTGGGCATCAGGGCCAGGGCCTCCGCCACCGTCTGATGACGCGTCAACTCGATGGGTGTATCGAACACGGTGTGTCGAGACTTCACGAAGGCGACCACCTCGCGCACGACGGGGATCGGGATGTCCTGTGGGATCACGGTCAACGCCCCGCGGCGAGCCGTGGTCTCAGCCATTCGTTTGCCCGCGATCGCGGTCATGTTGGCCACCACCAGCGGGATCGTCGCCCCGATCCCGTCGCGGCTTGCCAGATCTACGTCGTCGCGACTGACCACTCCGGAGTGTCGCGGCACCATGAAGACGTCGTCGTAGGTCAGGTCGTGGGACGGACCCGGACGGGCGTTGAGGTCGTGGAGGAAGCGCACGTGTCGTGAATCTACGCCACCCCCTAGGGTGGCGAACATGGTCGACCGCGCCCCCACGTCCGACTCCTCGATGGCCGAGCGCGTCATCGAGGCTTTCCGGGATCTCACCGGATCCGCTCCCGTCGCGGTCGGCCGGGCTCCCGGCCGGGTGAATCTGATCGGTGAGCACACCGACTACAACGCGGGGCTGGCTCTTCCCGTGGCTCTTCAATACGCGACCTACGCCGCTGTCGGCCCGCGCGAGGACGGGCTGCTGCGCGTGGTCAGCGCCCAGACCGACGACGCGACCGAGGTAGCGCTGGCGGACCTGGCTCCCGGAGCGGTCGACGGTTGGGCCGCCTACGTCGCAGGGGTCGTGTGGGCCCTTCAGCAAGGCGGCGTCGCGGTGCCGGGCCTCGACGTCTATGTCGACAGCACCGTGCCGGTCGGGGCCGGCTTGTCCAGCTCGGCCGCGTTGGAGTGCTCGGTCGGAGTCGCGATGGTGCAGCTTCTCGGTTTCGAACTCGATGACGCTCGGCGCGAGCGTCTGGTGCCGGTCTGTGTGCTGGCCGAGACCGAGATGGCCGGTGCCCCCACCGGTGGAATGGACCAGACCATCTCGCTGCAGGCCCGGGCCGGCCACGCGCTGTTGATCGACTTCGAATCCGGCCGTACCGACCAGATTCCGTTGCCGCTGGAGGACGCGGAGCTGGCGATCCTGGTGGTCGACACCCGGGTGGCGCATGCCCTGGTCGACGGCGGCTATGCCGAACGTCGCGAGGACTGCGAAACGGCCGCTCGCGAGTTGGGCCTGCCCTCCTTGCGTCAATCGTCGGCCGAGATGATCAACCAACTGGGCGACGACCGGATCCGGGCCCGGGCCCGGCACGTCGTCACCGAGAACATCCGCGTCGAGGCCGCCGTCCTGGCGATCAAGGATCGCGACTGGGAGCGGCTCGGCGAGCTGTTCCTCGCCTCGCACGCCTCCTTGCGCGACGACTACGAGGTGTCGGTGGTCGAACTCGACACGGTCGTGGAGGCGGCTGTCGGGGCGGGTGCTCTGGGGGCCAGAATGACCGGCGGTGGCTTCGGGGGCTCGGCGGTGATCGTGGTGTCCGACGCTCTGGTCGGCGATGTCGGAGCAGCCGTGCAGGCTTCCTTCGCCGAAGCCGGCTTCACCGAGCCCACGATCTTGCGGGTGGTGCCCTCCGAAGGCGCGACCGTGGTCGTTCTCGACAGGGACGAGGGCGCCGACGAAGCGGACGCCGACTAGCCCACTGCGGCGAGACCGGCCGACGGGCCGGGCTCAGCTTGTCGCGGCCGCCGGCAACCGTCGCGGCCGCAGACCGTTCTTTCGCAGCTCCAGATCTGCGAGTTGGCGAATCACCGTTTGATCCGCAGCGCGCCAATCGCCGGCGGGATCATCGCTGATCCGCGCCAACACATGCATGGGCTGGTGAGCGAGGGCACGCAGAGCGAAGAGATCAAGGTCGGCACCGGCATCGATGAACCGACGGCCGGCCGTGGCCTCTTGCACGAAGCGCAGCCGCGGTGGCACATAGAACGATGCCCACAACAAGATGGGAATGGCGCCGATCGAGATGCCCAGCCAGAAGGCCAGTCGCTCGACCGCGATGCTGAAGGCCGCACCTGCGTCCGCGATGCCCCCGGTGGCGTCCCCGGCAGCAGCGAACGGTTCTGCGGCCTGCCCCCCCACCACGGGCAGCTTCGCGACGGCCGACCCGGCGTCGTCCAGAGCCTCCCCCAATCGGGTCGCCGAGCTCTCGATCTGGGTGCCGGGGGCGGCCAGACTGACGGTGTTGTCGTAGACCGTCATCGCCACCCAGATCCAACCCACCATCCACAGGACGAAGAGCAGGTCTCCGATCAGCTGAATGAGTCGGCGGCGCGGGGCGTCGGCATACAGTTTCATGGGTTCATCCGACCAGGCAGACGACTGCGTGTCGAGATGAGCCCGACTACTCACCTCGATCGGAGTAGCAACGCCGTGGGCGGGGGGCGTCAGACGAGTCAGGCTGGTGGCATGAGCAAGCAACCACCGCCAAGAACACCGGCACCTTCTATGCCCCAGGCCTGGATCTCCTTCGCGATCGCGTTTCTGACGGTTCTGTGCGCGATCTTCTACCTCCCGGCCGACCACGATCCCTTCGGCACCGCTGCCTGACGACACCCCTCCCATCTCGGGTACGGCCCGTCGATCCCTGCCCGGGTCGACGGGCCGTCGTCGGGTGCCTCGCCATCCTCACTATCATCGGCGGGGTGAGCACCGAGCAGTCCTCCGCCACGACCGGCGTCCACGCCCCTCATGGCACCTTGCCCGTGGGGGGCCAGGTGCGGCCGATCACTCGCTGGGGAACGCCGGTGATGCATCGGCCGCAGGCCCGCGTCACGGTCTACGATCAGCGGCTGCGCGATCTGGCCGCCGACATGGTGGCGACCATGTACGCCGCCGACGGGGTCGGGCTGGCCGCCTGCCAGATCGGCGAGGACGTGGCCATGTTCGTCTTTGACTGCCCCGATGACGACGGCCGCCGCGTGGTCGGAGTCGTGTGCAATCCGGAGTTGACGCTGCCAGAGGGCAAGGACCGCCACCTGGACGCCGACGACGAGGGGTGCTTGTCGTTCCCGGGGGCCTTCGTGGAGTGCGCCCGGCCCGACACCGCAACCGTCACCGGGACCGGCCTCGACGGTGAGCCGGTGACCTTCTCCGGAGACGGGCTGCTGGCCCGCTGTCTGCAACACGAGACCGATCACACCCTCGGCACCGTCTTCGGAGACCGACTTCCCACCAAGCAGCGCAAGAAGTTGCAGAAGGGCCACGACTCCGCAGCCGACGAGTATCCGCCCGGGTGGCCGGCCGCGGGATGAAGCCGCCTGGCGTGCAGGTGATCCACCTGGATCTCCGGGCGCTGCGCGCCCTGGCGGACGGGGACCTGGCCGAGGCGAACGCGAACTCACCGGTTCCCCTCACCCCCGCGTTCGTCGATGAGGCGTGGCGATCAACGTGGCGGCGCCGCGCCGAGCAGGTCAGCGCCGATCCCGTGCAGCAAGAGTGGGTCACGGGGGTGATCTGGGATTCCTCACTCGCCGCCGCGGTCGGGCGCGCCGGCTTCCACGCCGCACCCAATGACGGAGTCCTGGAAGTCGGGTATGCCGTCGACCCGGCCTACCGACGACACGGCTACGCCCGGGCGGCGCTAGGGGTGCTGGTGGCCAGGGCCCGGACGGCGCCGGGCGTCGCGCGGGTGCTGGCCAGCGCCTCGCCGGACAATGCCGCCTCCCTCGCGCTCCTCCGTTCGGTCGGCTTCGAGCAGGTCGGCGAGCAGTGGGACGACGAGGACGGTCTGGAATGGGTCTTCGCGCTCAGCCTCAACCCTCGGCGGTAGGAGGGGTGCGGATCGTCGGTCGTCATCCGGCTGCGCCTGGCCAGCAGATACGGTCGGTGCCGTGAACAGATTCCGAGCCCGCCGCCAGTCCCAAGCCGTCATGGCGACGCCAGTGGAGAGGGTGTGGGGAGTCCTCACCGACCCGGAGCTGTTGGCGCGACTGACCCCGCTGTTGCGTCAGATCGAGGTCGACGGAGACGTCTGGACCTGGAAGATGGCGCGCATCCCCGTCCTGAGCGAGGCGATCTCGCCCACCTTCTCCGAGGTGATGTCCTTTCGCGAGCACGAATGGATCGGTTTCCGTCACGATTCCCGGCGCACCGAGGAGCGAACCGGAGTCGAGGGGTCCTACGACCTCCGACCGCATGCCGAGGGCAGCGAGGTGGCGATCGACCTGCAGATCTGGGTCGACCTACCACTCCCACGGGTCGCGGCGATCGGGGTGCAGACCGCGATGCACGGTGTGATCGCGACGATGGGGCAACGGTTCAGCGCCAACCTGCGTCACCACCTAGGAGAGTGACGATGCGCATCCTGGTTCTCGGCGCCACCGGCTATGTCGGGTCGCGGCTGATTCCGGCTCTATTGACCGCGGGACACCAGGTGACCGCGGCCGCGTCATCACCCCCTGACCCCGACCGTTTCGCTTGGGGCGAGAAGGTCGACTGGGTTCGATGCGACGCCACCGATGCGGCACAGGTCGCCGAGGCAGTCTCCGGGGTGGAAGCGGTGTGCTATCTGGTCCACTCGCTCTCGTTGCGCGCCTTCAGCGAACGCGATCGGCGGGCTGCGTGGGCCGTGCGCGAGGCGGTGGATGCCGCCCCGTCCGTCCGGCGTTTGGTCTATCTGACCGGATTGATCCCCGAGATGGACGGTGCCCCTCTCGCCGACACCGACCTGTCCGCCCACCTGGCGTCGCGGCTCGAGGTCGAACGCATCCTGCTGGGTGTCGGCTGCTCGTCGGTCGCGTTGCGAGCCGGGGTCGTGATCGGTGCCGGATCAACGTCGTATGAGGTCATCCGGCAGTTGGCGACGCTCTTCCTGATCCATCCCGTTCCCGATGATCTGCGGTCGCGCATTCAGCCGATCTCGGTCAGCGACACCGTGACGGCTCTGGTGGACTGCCTGGGCAGCGACCGCTGGACGGGACCGGTCGACCTGGGTGGGCCCGAGGTCGTGACCTACCGCGAACTCCTTGCTGCGTACTGCCGGACAGCGGGTCTGGTGCGTGTTCCGATCACCGTGCCGGTTCCGATTGCTGGTGTCGCCTCCGGGGTGACCGCGCTGGCGGTCGCCGCTTCGGTGGCCGTGCCGTTCTGGACGGTCGTGGCGTTGGTGCAGAGCCTGCGTCACGACATGGTGTGCGGGACGGCGCCGACGACGTGGCGCCCACCACGAGGGCGACCCACCCTCGGGCTGGAGGAGGCCCTCGCCCGAGCCGAGGCCGGCAGCCCTGAGCACATGGAGTCGGCGCTAGCCAGCGACCCCGCGTGGGCCCGGATGCGCGCTCCCGTCCTCGATGAACTGGGCGCCCCCGCGAGTGTGCGGGCGGGGGTCAGCCTGGGCCTGCGCCGGCTCCGCGATTGGTGGTGACGTAGCAGGCGATCGCGGCAGCGGCCGCCACGTTGAGCGAGTCGACACCCGCCGCCATCGGTATCACCGCCCTCCGATCGGCGGTTCGCTCCCAGCGCGACGAAAGCCCGTGTCCTTCGGAGCCGAGCAGCAGCGCCACTTTGTCCACGTCGGCGACAGCCGCCTCGAGCGGCGTGGCGTCGTCGGCCAACGTCAGCGCCACCGTGGTGAACCCGGCCGTGGAGAGTTGCGGCACGGCCGCTGACCAGTCGGTGAATCGAGTCCAGGGCACGCTGAAGACCGCCCCCATGGCGACTTTGATGGAACGTCGATAGAACGGATCGGCCGAGCGAGGCGACAACAACACAGCATCGAAACCCAGCGCGGCAGCGGAGCGGAACATCGCCCCGACATTTGTGTGGTCGACGATGTCTTCCAGCACCAACAGCGAGCGAGCGGAGGCGATCACCTCGGCAACGGGCGGCAGCGGACGACGTTCGAGGGACGCCAGCGCCCCTCGATGAACGTGGAATCCGGTCACCTCCTCGGCCAGTTCCTCGGACACGACGAAGCAGGGCGCGTCGGTCGCGGCGAGCACGTCGTCAAGACCGGCGAGCCACCGCTCGGCCATCAAGAGTGACCGCGTCCGGAAGCCGGCCTCGATGGCGCGTCGGACCACCTTCTCCCCCTCGGCAAGGAACAGGCCGTGCTCGGCTTCGAGGTGCTTGCGCAGCGCGACGTCCCGCAAGTCGCGGTAGTCCGCCAGACGCGGATCGGCGGGGTCGTCGACCACGAGTAGTTCGGCCACGCCCGCAGTGTGTCGTATCGCGGTGGCCAGGCGTCTATCGAGGCGGCGTCGTTGCTGCCCGGCGCCGCGCCGCCAACGCGGCGACCTCGCCGATGACGATGATCGCCGGTGGTAGGACGCCCTGCGCGGCGATGTCGGCACCGAGGTTCCCCAGCTCGGAGTCGACCACGCGTTCAGTGGGCATCGTGCCATCGACGATCACCGCGACAGGGGTGTCGGCGGGGCGGCCGCCCTCGAGCAGGGCGTCGGCGATCGCCGAGGCGTTCTCGACCGCCATCAACAACACCAGCGTGCCGCGCAGTCGGGCCAGCGCCGACCACTCGACGAGGGAGTCCGGATGCCCGGGTGGCAAGTGACCCGAGATGACGGCGAACTCATGCGCGACACCGCGATGCGTCACCGGGATGCCGACCCGCGCCGGGACGGCGAGGGCGGACGTGAGGCCGGGGACGACCGTCACCGGCACGTTCGCCTCGGCGCAGGCGAGGAGCTCCTCGTAGCCGCGGCCGAAGACGAAGTTGTCACCGCCTTTGAAGCGAACGACGCGTTTGCCGGCTCGCGCCCGTTCGATGAGCAGCCGATTGATCTCCTCCTGCTTGGCCGAGCGGCCACGGGGCAGTTTGGAGACATCGATCAGTTCCACCTGGGGCCCCAATTCGTCGAGGAGCTCACGGGGGGCCAGCCGATCGGTGACGACCACATCGGCGGACGCGAGTGCATGGCGAGCGGCCACAGTGGAGAGCTCCGGATCTCCGGGGCCACCACCGACCAGGATCACTCCAGGTGAGCGATCCTGGGCGTCCGCGGCAACGATCTCCCCCGTTCCGAGGGCCGCCATGATCTCGTTCCGCACCGCCGCAGACTTGCGCGGCTCCCGGTTCGCCAAGACCGCGACGGTGACCCCGGCATGACGACCCGTCGCCGGTGTCCACGCGGTCGCCTCGCGCCCGTCGTCGGCTCGGACACAGAAGACCCGCCGCTCCTCAGCCTCCCTCGACACCGCCTGGTTGACTCCGCGGTCGTCCGTGGCGGCGATGACGTACCACGCCTCCGCGAGGTCGCCCGCGGCGTAGGGACGCAACTGCAGGGTGATCTCGGCGGCCATGCCTTCGATGGCCGGAGTGACGTGGGGTGAGACCACGACCACGTCCGCACCGGCGGCGATCAGCGTCGGGACCCGGCGTTGGGCGACGTTGCCGCCCCCGACCACCACCACTCGCTTACCCGCGAGCCGTAGGCCCACTGGGTACGGCGGCAGCTCGCCCGGCTGATTCATTCATCCATCGTGCGGGCTGTTCGGAGGTGCAGGACGCCGCGACCATCTGTCGGACGTGGCCCTGTCTCGCCTAGGGTCTGAGCTATGAGCCTCGATCGCCCTGTGACCCCTAACCCCTACGATCTGCTACCGGCCGCGGCGTCGTTCTCGGTGACGAGCGACGACATCACCGACGGCGATCCGCTGAAGCCCGATCAGGTCGCCGCGGCCGGAAACACCTCCCCGCAGCTCGCGTGGGAGGGCGCCCCTGAGGGGACCAAGTCCTTCGTGGTCACCTGCTTCGATCCCGATGCCCCCACCCCGAGTGGATTCTGGCATTGGGTGCTCGTCGACCTGCCGGCCGATTGCTCCTCGTTGGAGGCAGGGGCGGGTGCCGAGGGCGCGGCACTCCCGGGCCAGGCGTTCATGTGCCGCAACGACGGCGGCAGCAAGGCATTCATGGGGGCGGCCCCACCTCAGGGTGATCAGGTGCACCGCTACTACTTCGTGGTGCATGCGGTCGGTGAGGAGAGCCTCGGCGTGGATTCCGATGCCTCACCTGCGGTCGTGTCGTTCAACCTGGCCTTCAAGACGTTGGGCCGAGCGATCCTGCACGGCACCTACCAGTTCTGACCCCCCGGGTGGATCGCTGACTCTGGCTGGATCGCTGACTCTGGGTGAGCGACGCCACGCACCGCACCTGCCTGGAACAATGGGCCCGTGATCCATCCTCCCGAGCGACCTGAACTCGCCGCCGAGTGGGAGCCGGACGTTCTCGGTGCGCCCTACCTCGCAGAGACCATCGCTCTCACCCCTGACGACGAAGGCGTGGTCGAGTGCCACCTCGTCCTGGGCGCCGCGCCGCAGCCCACCAGGCGTGCCGTTCTCTACGTGCACGGATTCTGTGACTACTTCTTCCAGACCGAGTTCGCGCAATGGTGGGTCGACCGCGGCTACGACTTCTATGCCGTCGATCTGCGCAAGTACGGCCGATCTCTGCGGCAACACCAGACGGCTGGCTATGTGGAGGATGTCGGGGAGTACTTCGAGGACCTCGACGAGGTGTGGCAGCGCATCACCAGGCGCGACGGCCACGACGAGATCGTGTTGGCCGCTCACTCGACCGGTGGACTCACGCTCGCTCTGTGGGCCGACGCCCGCAGAGACAGTCTGGACGAGCTGGTGGTGGGCATGGTTCTCAACTCGCCGTGGGTCGACATGCACGGCCCCTTCCTGCGCCGCCTGGCGACGCGGGTGATCAAACAGCTAGGCCGCTACCAACCGCGACGCGAGGTCGGTCGAACCATCAACCCGACCTACGCCGCGGCGCTGCACACCGACTGGCAGGGTGAGTGGACCTACAACCTTGCGTGGAAACCGGCCGAGTCCTGGCCGGTGTATGTCGGTTGGATCCGGGCAATCCGGCGAGCCCACGACCGGCTGCACCAGGGTCTCCAGGTGCCCGCACCCGTGTTGGTGCTGACCTCGGGCGCCACCGGTCGACCCGACCACCTCGAGGAGGACGTCTGGAATCGTGACGTCGTGCTCGACGTCGCTCAGATGCGGCGCTGGGCGACCGCCATCGGTCGCCGCGTCACCTGCGTGTCGATCGACGGAGCCATGCACGATGTCGTTCTGTCGGGCCCGACGGTCCGGGCTCGGGTCTATCACGAGCTCGATCGCTGGCACCGGGCCTACGTAGCCGAGAGCGATCCGGTCACCGCGGCCGACCCGGTCGCCATCGACTGACGGGGTCCGGCTCACGGGGTCCGGCTCACGGGGTCCGGCTCACGGGGTCCGGCCGACTCACCGGGTGAGCAGACTGATCAGGGCGACGACTCCGACCACCACGATGACCGCACGGAAGAGGCCGGTCGGTAGACGACGGGCCACCCGCGCCCCCACCTGACCACCCACGACGGAGCCCAGGGCGATCAGCCCGGCCACGGGCCAGTTGATCGGCTCGAGGGCGATGAACACCACCGCCGCCACCGCGTTGACGACGAAGGCGAGCAGGTTCTTGGTGGCATTGAGTCGTTGCAGCGAGTCGGCGACGCCGTTGCCGAGAATCGCCATCAGCAGCACTCCCTGGGCGGCGCCGAAGTAACCCCCGTAGACCCCGGCCGCCAACACGCTCGGCGCGACCCACCAGGCGCCGTTGTCGGGCAGCCCCCCGGTGTGCCCATGTCGCTGCGCCACCCAGGCCGAGATCCGGGGCTGAAAGAGCACCAGAACGACGCCGAGCGCGATCAGGGCCGGAACGATCGCCGCGAAAGCCGCTGCGGGAAGCACGAGCAGCAGACCCGCGCCGATCACCCCGCCGACGAGGGACGCCGGTGCCAGCCGACGGAGCCTCGCGGCTTGCCCGGCCAGCTCGGGGCGGCCGGCCAGCGTGCCTGAGAGGGAACCGGGCGCAAGCCCCACATTGTTCGAGACGTTCGCGGTGACCGGGGGGACACCGAACGCCAGAAGGGTCGGGAACGTGATGAGCGTTCCCGACCCGACGACGGTGTTGATCGTCCCGGCGGCGAATCCGGCGAGGCCGATCGCCACCGCCTCCCACAGGCTCAACTCGTGGACGGCCCCGGATCAGTGGGGTCGGTGACGTCGCTGACCGGGTCGGTCAGCGGATTGCCGCCACCCATTCGCTTGGTGCTGCGACGTTCGGCCGCCTCGGCTTCGGCGATGGCAGCCTCCACTGCCGCATTCGCGCTGGAGAGCTCGCGGTCGCCGCGACCGCCGGCTTGCGGCTCGGTCGGCCCCATGTCGACTCGCTTGCGCGGGCCGGCGGTGGACTTCGGAATCCCGGTGACCTCATGAATCGACGAACCGAGTCCTTCCAGCGCCTTGGTGATCTCGGACGGGATCACCCACACCTTGTTGGCGTCACCCTCGGCGATCTTCGGCATCATCTGGAGGTACTGGTAGGCCAGCAGGGACTGGTCGGGCTGGCCGTCGTGGATCGCCTGGAAGACGGTCTGGATGGCCTGTCCCTCACCTTGAGCACGCAGGATCTGCGACTCGCGGTCGGCCTGGGCGCGCAGGATCAGCGACTCGCGGTCACCCTCGGCGTTCAAGATTGCCGACTGCTTGTTTCCCTCAGCGGTGAGGATCGCGGACTGTCGTTGGCCCTCGGCGGCCAGAATGAGGGCCCGCTTGTCGCGGTCGGCCCGCATCTGCTTCTCCATCGCGTCCTTGATCGACGGCGGCGGGTCGATGCCCTTGATCTCCACCCGGTTGACGCGGATGCCCCACTTGCCCGTCGCTTCGTCGAGCACGCCGCGCAGTCCGGTGTTGATCTCTTCGCGGCTGGTGAGGGTCTGTTCGAGGTCCATGCCACCCACGATGTTGCGGAGCGTGGTCATCGTGAGCTGCTCGACCGCCTGGATGTAGTTGGCGATCTCATAGGTTGCGGCCACCGGGTCGGTGACCTGGAAGTAGATGACCGTGTCGATCGAGACCACCAGGTTGTCCTCGGTGATCACCGGCTGCGGGGGAAAGCTCACCACCTGCTCGCGCAGGTCGATCAGGTAGCGCACCCGGTCGACGAAGGGGACGATGACGTTGAGGCCGGCGGGCAACGACTGGTTGTACTTGCCGAAGCGCTCAACGATGCCGGCGCGCGCTTGCGGCACGATCCGGATCGCGCGGGCCAGACCGATCAACACGAAAAGTGCGACCAGGCCGACCAGAATCAGGCCTACATACTCCATTGGATCTCCTCTGCGGCGACAGGCCGGTGCCAGTGCACCGGGCGTTCACTCGTCATGACGGCGGAAGGGAGGCGATCGGATGCACGACCGCAGTGGCTCCTCTGATTTCGAAGATCTCTACCTGCTCTCCGGCTTCGATCACCAGGGTGGGGTCATAGGGACGGGCGGTCCAGACTTCGCCGTTGATCTTGACCTGGCCGCTTTCGGAGCCAGAGATCGCGCGGGTGACCAGGCCCTGCTCGCCGATCAGCTTGGTGTGTCCCTGCTGCAACTCGGGCCCGTTGTGCAGGCGCTTGAGGAGAGCGGGACGAACCAACGCGAGCGTCGCCCCGGCGGTGCCGATCGCGACCAGTGCCTGTAGCCACACGGCAGCGCCCAGCAGTGCTGCGACCATGCCGACGACCGCTCCGACCGCGAACATCAGCAGGAGCAAATCGAGCGTCAGCATCTCTGCGGCGCCGAGAACGATGGCAAGCCCCAACCAGGCCTGCCACGCATGCTCCGAGAACCATTCCATAGTGCGACCTTAGCCGAGGAGAGGTCAGCCGACGGTCGCACTACGCCGAGCGGACCAGCGATCGTGGTGATGGCTCAGCTCGATCGGCATCCCGAACGTGGTGCTCAGATGCTCGGACGTGATCACCGCAGGGAGGGGACCCTGCGCCACCACCCGGCCCTCACGCAACAGGAGTGCGTGGGTGAACCCTGGGGGGATCTCCTCCACGTGGTGCGAAACCAGCACGGTCGCCGGTGAATCGGGATCCAACGCGACCCTGGCCAGGGTCGCGACCAGATCCTCGCGGCCGCCGAGGTCCAGGCCCGCCGCTGGTTCGTCGAGCAGCAGGATCTCCGGATCTGTCATCAACGCCCGCGCAATCTGCACCCTCTTGCGTTCGCCCTCGCTGAGGGTTCCGAAGGTGCGCTCCGCGAGCAAGTCGGCGCCCACCTCCGCGAGCAGCTCGCGAGCGCGTTCGTGGTCGAGCTCGTCGTAGTTCTCGCGCCATCGCCCGACCACGCCGTAGGACGCCGAGACCACCACGTCGCGGACGATCTCATCGCGTGGCAATCGGTCCGCCACCGCGGCACTGGTGAGGCCGATCCGCGGACGCAGGTCGAAGACGTCGACCGTGCCGAGCACCTCGTCGAGGATGCCCACCACGCCACTGGTGGGATGGATCTGCGCGGCGGCGACCTGGAGCAGCGTGGTCTTGCCGGCGCCGTTGGGGCCGAGCACCACCCATCGCTCGTCGTCATCGACCGACCAGCTCACTTGGTCGAGGAGCACTGCGTCGCCTCGCCTCACAGTAACGTCGGCGAACTCGAGAACGGCGCTCATGGAGTCACCTTAGCCATCGCCGAATCCGACAGCCCGTAGGCTCGGTGCGTGCTGGATCACGATCTGCATCGGGGCTCCCCGGCCCTCCCCGTGGCGGCCGCCATGTCGTCATGGGGCGGCGCCTGGCTGGCGGGCCGGATCAGTGCCGATGACGTGTTGGACCAGGTGTCGCAGCACGGTTGGGGCCGGCCCGCCGAGGTTCTCGACCTCCTCGGGCAACTGCGTCGTTCGGATGCCCGCAGCTTGCGGCTGGTGCTCCCTGTTCCCGGCGATCCGTTGGGTCTCGCCGGTCCTGCTGCGTTCAACCTGGCCGTGCTGGACGCCGGCCAAGGCTGCATCGCAGAGGCGGGCGGCGTGGGCTTGGTGGCGACTCGGGTCGACGACGCGATCCGCTGGACGGCTCACCCGGCGGTCGCCGGGGAGCCCGACGATCTGCGCGAAGCCGACCGTGCACTGCGTCTGGAGTTGCTTCGGGCCGCCGACCGCCTCGCCGACCTCGGACTGGTGCACTCGACGCCGGAGCTGGGCGATGCGCTGATGGACCTGCGACGGCCCATCCAGCTCGACCTCCCGGGGGGCACACCGTCGGAGGCAGTGGGTCTGGCCGGCCGCGCCGTCCGGTTGCTGCGCGTGATCCAGTTGGCGCAGGCGGTACCCAGCGACGGAGTCACCGGTGCCGATGCCGGACAGAAGGAGGCCGCGTTCCGCGCGTTGGGGCAGGCCGCCCGGCGTGCGTTGATGGCGGCCTGCTCCCCCGTCACCTGGCCACCGGCACTAACCTCGGAGCCGTGATGAGCGACGCGCCCGGCGAACCCAACACGTTGTTGGTCACCCTGACCGGCGAGGACCGACCCGGCGTCAGTTCCGCTGTGTTCGGAGCCATCGCGCAGGCGGGTGTCGAAGTCGTCGACATCGAGCAGATCGTGCTCCGCGGCAGGCTGATCCTGGGTCTCCTGCTCACCGCACCCCGTGACTGGAAGAAACTGCGGTCCGCCGTCGTCGGCGTCGCCGAACGGCTCGGCATGGAGGTCGCGGTCGAGCGAGGCGTCGGCGACAACCTCACGCGTCGGCGCGGGCGGTCGCACGTGACGGTCATCGGCATGCCACTGAAGGCGTCTGCCTTCGCGGCGGTGGCGGGACGCATCGCCGACGGCGGCGGCAACATCGATCGCATCGAGCGCATGGCGCGCTACCCGGTGACCGCCATCGACCTGCACGTCTCGGGGTCGGACCCGGAGCGCCTGAGAAAGGTGCTGGCCGTCGAGGCCGCCACCCAGGGCATCGATATCGCCGTTCAACCCGCCAATCTGTTGCGGCGCGGCCTGCGGCTGATCGTGATGGATGTGGACTCCACCCTGATCCAAGGTGAGGTGATCGAGATGATCGCCGCCCACGCCGGGTGTGAGGCAAAGGTGGCCGAGGTGACTGCTGCCGCGATGCGCGGCGAGCTCGACTTCGGCGAGTCGTTGCGAGCCCGGGTCGCTCTTCTCGAGGGGTTGCCGGTCTCGGTGCTCGACGAGGTGTATGCCGGGATCCAGCTCGCACCCGGCGCCCGCACGCTCGTGCGCACGCTCCGACGTCTCGGCTACCGCTTCGCGTTGGTGTCGGGTGGTTTCAGCCAGATCACCGATCGACTGGCCAAAGACCTGAAGATCGAGTATTCCCGCGCCAACGAACTCGAGATCGTCGACGGCCGCCTGACCGGACGGATCGTCGGTCCGGTCATCGATCGAGCCGCGAAGGCCCAGGCACTCCGCGACTTCGCGAGCGAGATGGGTGTCCAGGAGGCAGCAGTCATTGCGATCGGCGACGGCGCCAATGACCTCGACATGCTGTCCGCCGCCGGCCTGGGCATCGCCTTCAACGCCAAGCCCGTGGTGCGCGATGCCGCCGACACGGCCGTCAACGTGCCCTACCTCGACTCGATCATCTATCTGCTCGGAATCTCCCGCGAAGAGGTGGAAGCAGCCGACCGGGACGCCGGGATCACGACCCAGTCGCCAGCAGTCTGATCAGGTGGGGTGAGCTACTCGGGGGCGTGGAACGCCACGAGGCGACTCGACTCGTGGCTGAGTTCACACCAGTCGCCAGCGTATTCGAACACGGCGACGCAGCCCGCCGGATAGCCCGCGACAGCGAAGCGGCTCGTCGCCTCCGCATCACCGAGCCCATCGTCCAACAGCGTTGCCACCGAGGCCATCGTGGGGTTGTGTCCCAGGAGCATCACCGTGCGGGCACTGTCGTCGGCTCGGCGCACGAGGTCGAGCGCGGTGTCCTCCATGGCGGTGTAGAGCCCTCGCTCGAATTGTGGCTCCACCCCCCAGCCGGCCCCGCCACACACGCCATGCCAGGTTTCCACCGCCCGCGAGGCGGCGGAGACCAGTGCCAGGTCGGGGGGAGCGATCTGCTCCGACAGCCAGGCCCCAACGGCGTCGGCCTCGGCCCGCCCGCGTCGCGAGAGGCCACGATGGAAGTCCGTGCGGCCGTGCTGCTCGGCGGTCGCGTGTCGCATGACCACGATGCGGCGTGTCATGACAACCCTGCCTCCCTCTGCATGAACCCGGACCGCAACAGCTAGCCTGCCTCCATGCCAGTTGGCCCGCTCATGATCATCGGCGGCGCGGAGGACAAACTTCGTAAGCGCACCATCCTCAAGGACTTCGTGTCTGCCAGTGGCGGAACCGAGGCCCGGATCGCGGTGGTGCCGACCGCGTCGTCGCTGGGCGATGAGGTGGTGGAAGTCTACGACGCCCTCTTCGGCCGGCTCGGTGCGGCTCAGGTCGTCGCAGTCCGACCGGAGTCCCGGGAGGACGCGCACGACGGCCGTTTGGTCGAAACGCTCGACAGCGCGACCGGCATCTTCATGACCGGAGGCAACCAACTCAAGCTCTCCGGTGTCATCTGCGGCACCCCCGTCGGCGACGCCATCCGGGCAGCCCACCAGAGAGGGGCCGTGGTCGCGGGCACCTCGGCCGGAGCCTCCATCCAGTCCTCGCACATGGTCGCCTTCGGAGTCGGTGGCGCCACCCCCAAGCAGCGGATGACCCAGGTGGCGGCGGGACTCGGCCTGCTGGGCGGCGCGGTGATCGACCAGCACTTCGACCAGCGCAACAGGTACGGACGGCTCCTCATGATCGTGGCGCAATCGCCGCACCTGCTGGGGATCGGCGTCGACGAGGACACCGCCGCCGTTGTGGAGTCGACGATCGATGGCGACGTGCTGCGGGTGATCGGACGCGGCGCGGTCACCGTGCTCGATCCCGCTCGGCTGATCACCAACGCCCACGAGGCCAGGCGCTCCGCGCCGCTGCTGGCGAGCGGCGTGATCATGCATGTCCTCCCCGAGGGCAGTCGGTTCAACCTGACCACCCGTGCGTTGCTTCCCACCGTTGCCCCGGTGGCGCCCGACGACGCCGCGGAGGTATCCGATGCACAACACGATATGCGCCGGATGGCTCGCGACATCGCGGCCGGCGACGTCTCCCCCAGCGTGCTGAGGCGCCGACTGGCCCGCAAGCGACAAGGACAAGGTGGGGCCGCCCGCTCCGCCGCCAGGACGACCGGACTCTCCGCCGTCACCACCCCCGATCCGGACGGAACCCCCTGATGCCCGAACGCCCGAGCCCCGATCTCGCCATCATCGAAACCCGCGTCTACCGGGGCGCCAACGTGTGGTCCTACGACCAGGCGATCCACTTGGTGGTCGACCTCGGTTCGCTGGAGGAGTTCCCGACCAACAGTCTGCCGGGCTTCACCGACGCCTTGTTGGTCGCCCTTCCCGGTCTCCGCGAGCATTCGTGCTCCCGCGGGCGGCGTGGCGGCTTCGCCGAGAGGCTTCAGGAAGGCACCTGGCTCGGTCATGTCGCCGAACATTGCGCGCTCGCCCTGCAACAGGTCGTGGGCCATGACATCCGCCGGGGCAAGACCCGTCAGGTCAAGGGGCGAACCGGCGTCTACAACGTGGTCTATGGCTATGCCGACGAGCAGGTCGGCCTGGCAGCGGGGCGGCTGGCGGTCCGGCTGATCAACCACCTGGTGCAAGCCGACCCGGATTTCGACTGGGAGAGCGAACTCGAGCGCTTCATCCTCCGCGCCGAGCGAACGGCGTTCGGCCCTTCGACGCAGGCGATCCTCGATGAGGCGGTCTCTCGCGACATCCCCTGGCTCCGGCTCAATCAGCACTCGCTGGTGCAACTCGGCCAGGGGGTTCACGCCAAGCGGATCCGCGCCACGATGACTTCGGAGACCTCCTCGATCGCCGTCGACATCGCCTCCGACAAGGACCTCACGACCAAGCTCCTGAGCGCAGCCGGCCTTCCCGTTCCCAAACAGGAGTCGGTCCGGTCGGCGGACCAGGCGGTGGCGGCCGCGCGTCGGATCGGCTACCCCGTGGTGGTGAAACCGCTCGACGGCAACCACGGCCGCGGCGTCTGCCTCGACCTCGCCGATGACGATGAGGTGCGCGAGGCGTTCGCCGTCGCACACGAGCAGTCGCGCCGCGGCTGGGTGATCGTCGAGTCGCTCGTCACGGGGAAGGACTACCGCTGTCTGATCATCGACGGGCGGATGGCCGCCATCGCCGAGCGGGTGCCCGCGTCGGTCGTCGGCGATGGCACCAGCACCGTCGAGCAGTTGGTCGATGAAGCCAACGCCGATCCGCGTCGCGGCGTCGGCCACGAGAAGGTGCTCACCCGGATCAAACTCGACGACGGTGCCGCCGCCTTGGTGCGCGAGCAGGGCTGGGAGTTCTCCGATGTACCGCCGGAGGGGAGCACCGTCAGACTGGCACTCACCGGGAACATGAGCACCGGCGGTATCTCCATCGACCGCACCTTCGAAGCGCACCCCGAGAATGTCGAGATCGCCGAAGAGGCGGCCCGGATGATCGGCCTCGACATCGCGGGCATCGATTTCATCTGCCCCGACATCACCGAACCGGTGCGCGAGACCGGCGGCGCGATCTGCGAGGTCAACGCCGCTCCTGGCTTCCGCATGCACACCCATCCGACGATCGGCGAGCCCCAGTTCATCGCCAAACCCGTGGTCGACATGCTCTTCCCCCCGGGAGCGGCCTCACGGATCCCGATCGTGGCCGTGACCGGCACCAACGGCAAGACCACCACCTCGCGAATGATCAGCCACATCTTCAAGGGCATGGGCCGCAAGGTCGGCATGACCTCCACGGACGGTGTGGTCATCGATGAGCGCCTGGTGATCCGCGCCGACGCATCGGGACCGCGGTCGGCCCGGATGGTGCTGCAGAACCCCCGCGTCGACTTCGCGGTCTTCGAGGTCGCCCGAGGCGGCATCCTGCGCGAAGGTCTCGGCTATGAGCGAAACGACGTCGCCGTGGTGCTCAACGTGCAGCCCGATCACCTCGGACTGCGCGGCATCGATACCGTCGAGCAATTGGCCGACGTGAAGGCTGTGCTGGTGGAGGCGGTGCCGCGCGACGGCCACGCCGTCCTCAACGCCGACGACCCGCTGGTTCGCGAGATGCGGCGCCGTTGCTCCGGGCAGGTCGTGTGGTTCTCGATGGAGGACCCCGGGTCCGACGCCCGCGACATGATCGACGCGCATTGTCGGCGGGGCGGCAAGGCCTTGGTGCTCA
Source organism: uncultured Actinomycetota bacterium (assembly GCA_963781605.1). Lineage (GTDB taxonomy): Bacteria > Actinomycetota > Actinomycetes > Propionibacteriales > Nocardioidaceae > Nocardioides. The sequence goes on along the minus strand of CAWAGO010000004.1, from coordinate 126,845 downwards.
ATCCATCGGAGCGGGGCGAGATGATCGTGGTCAAGCACGGTCGACGTGAGATGCAGTTGGCCTGGACGCACCTCCTGCCCGCCACCTTCTCGGGTCGGGCACGGATGAACGTTCAGAACTCTCTGGCAGCCGCGGCGGCGGCCTTCGCGGCCGGCGCCCCTCTGCATGACATCCGGCAAGGGTTGCGGACCTTCTCGACCAACTATTACCTCGCACCGGGGCGTCTCAACGAGGTCGACGTCAACGGCATCAACGTGATCGTCGACTATTGCCACAACGCCCCGGGTATGCGGATGCTGGGCGACTTCGTCGACCGAGTCGGTGAGAGCCTGGCGTCGACGCACGAGCTCGGGAAGCCGTCGCGGATCGGCGTGATCGCCACCGCCGGAGACCGGCGCGACCAGGACATGCGGGAGTTGGGGTCGATCGCGGCCCAGCACTTCGACGTCCTCCTGGTTCGCGAGGACGAGTCCCTGCGCGGCCGAGAGCGGGGTTACGTGGCCGGCCTTGTCGCCGAGGGCGTGCATCAGTCGATCGCCGATGGCGCCCGCTGCAAGCAGGTCGAGATCGCCCTCGGCGAGATCGACGCCGTCCGCCATGCGCTGGCGCGCGCCAACCAGGGCGATCTGGTCGTCATCTGCGTCGACAAGCACGCGGCGGTGATGAGCGAGCTCGAGAACTGGTCGAACCGTGCCCAGGCCGGTGCGGGACTGAGCGCGGAGAACCCGGCGGCCGATCCGGACTACGCCGCCCCGGAGACCGGCGGCGCCTGATCCTGCAGCATGGTGAACGCCAACCCGTCGACGCTCCGATCAGCATTGCCCAGCACCACCACGAAACGGTTCCGATCGGGAACGAACGCGACGTGGGAGCGGAACCCGTAGGTACCACCGTTGTGGAACCACCCCGGCGTACGAGCCATCGGCGGCAACCCGTGCCAGGCGAGGCCCACCTCCGATCGCCCCAGACGCGCATGGGGACGAAGGGTCAATCGGATTGCCTCTCCCAGCTCACCCTCGGGCGGGTGGAGATGAGCGCTCAGATAAGTCGCCAGGTCGGTCGTGGTCGACCAGAGGGCGCCGCAGCCTGCCATCGCGTCGAAGTGCCACGCAACCGGCCGACGACGCCCTCGCCGCGTATGACCGGCCGCTGCGACGACGGAGGTGTTCGTGGGATCGATCACCGTGTCGATCATCCCGAGAGGACCCGTGACCTCGCGGCCCACCAGTGAGGCGTAGTCGGTTCCGGCCCCGACGGCAAGGGCATGCCCGAGCAGGCCGAAACCGAGGTTGCTGTATGACACCTTGCCGCGCCGGCGCAGCCTGGTTGTCTCGATCGCGCGACCCAGAGCTGCCGCGTCGATGCGGGCGTAGGGATCGGGGTTGCGGCGCAGCACATCGGACCACAAGGTTCCCGGGATGCGTGGCAGGCCGGAGGTATGGGTCGCGAGTTCGAGCAAGGTGATGGGCTCTCCGGACGGCCATCCTCGAAAGTCGGGCAACAGATCGCGCACCGGCTGATCGAGTTCGAGGTCGCCACGCACCACCGCGCGGGCCAGCACGAGCGCCGTGAAGGTCTTGGTGACCGAGCCGATCTGGAACAGCAGGGGCCCGGCGTCCGGAGTGGCCCCCCCGGATAGGAACTCCCTTGCCTCCCCTTGCCCGATCACCGCTTCGATGGTGGGCCATCGGTGCGCCGCCGACGCAAAGACCTCCGAGACCGCCTGGGCACGAGATCTCATCATGCGCCGACGCTATCCAATGCAACGCCGACGTCGCTCGCGCCCTCAGTGCGGTCTAGTAGCGCCGAGCGTCTCTGGTCCACTTCGTTCGATCGGTGGGGGTGTTGAAGAATTGGTCGTCCCAGGAGCGGGCGTGCACCCTGAGCTTGCGGGGTTTGCCGACGCACTTGCGCGGGATGACCATCCGCGCCATTCGGCGGGTGTCTGAGCCGGTCTCCAGTTCACAGGTATAGCCGCTGTCGTTGCGCACCTGTTTGCGGGTCTGCACGACGACGAATTCGGGTGTGATCACCGACCAGGTCGCCTGGTAGTCGAACTTTCGGCCGGTTCCCGGGACGTCAACCCGGACCTCGATGTAGTCCGAGGTGACCTGGTCGAACTTGACCTTGATCCTGACGTTCTTGCGGTGGTTGAGCACCACCTTGGTGATGTCGTAGCTCGGTACGCCGGTTGAATAGGTTCGTGAGTCGCCCACTGGGTCATGACGAACCTCCCTCTCGGCATGCGCTGGCGCGATGGCGGCGAGCGGTAACAGCGCTCCCAACGCGAGAGAGGCGAGAATCTTGCCGGCCGATGTCATGGTGTTCTCCGCTCGTCTGAGTTCACCGGCTGTGCTGCAGCCCGGTGCACGAACATGAGTCGGCAGCACCCGTCTTGATACCGGCCGCCCCTCACACTCGCCCTGCTCGCACCTTTTCGCGGAGGGTCTCCGGAGTGTCCACGGAGCCACCGTGTTCCGCGATCCAGGCATAGCAGGCCTCGCGCTGTGCGTGACACATCAGACCGAGGACGTCACCGTCGCGCGCCAGCATGGCGAGGGCGGCCAGACACTCCACCTCGGTCTCGTAGGCCGGGATGTCGGTGACCCCCACCCTGGCGGCGCCCGTGCGCAGCAAGTCTTCCAACTCCTGGCGCTCGCGTCCGCGCAGATACTGGGTCTTGTGGCCGATCGCGACGACGTCGCTGCGCATTGCTCCGATCTCACCCAGCGACTCGATCAGTTCGGCCTGCCGGTCCCCTACCGCCCCCAGACCGAGCAGCCTTCGCGCGCCGGGCGCGCGGATGCCAGTCAGGATCTCCATCAGCGCCTCCAGTCCGGCCTCGTTGTGCGCCAGATCCAGAACCACCGTGGCGGTTCCGCCCTCGACGGGCAGGGAGAAGACATTCATCCGGCCAGGGTTGTGGGCGGGGTCGGGGCGGAAGTCGCGGAGCCCAGCGGCCACCTCGTCGGCGCTGAAGCCGGCCGCCAATCCGGCGCTGGCTGCAGCGAGGGCGTTCTCGACGTTGAACCGCGAGAGCCCGGCCAGGGTCATCGGGATGTCGTCGACCGCCAGCAGGGGCATCGGATCCGCTCCCGCCCTGAGCACGGCCACCTGGTCGTCGATGACCGTGGTGGCTCGGCCACCGGCATCCAGGGTCTCCCGAATCGCCGGGGCGTCCGGGTCACGCGAGAAGACCCACGGCCGAGCTTTGATCAGCCGACGCATGGCGAAGACACGCGGGTCGTCGGCGTTCAGCACCGCCCAGCCCGACGACTTGGTGATCCTCGGCACCACGGCCTTCACTTCGGCCAGTTGGTCCACCGTGTCGATGCCGTGCAGTCCCAGGTGGTCGGCACTCACGTTGGTGACCACGGAGACATCGTTGCGAGTCAGCCCGATCCCCTTCAGCAGGATGCCGCCCCGGGCGGTCTCGGTGACGGCGAACTCCACCCCCGGTTGCGCCAAGACCCTCCCGGCGCCGCTCGGACCGGAATAGTCGCCCGCCTCGACCAATTCGCCGTCGACGTAGATCCCGTCCGTGCTCGACCACCCGACGTGTCGGCCTGCCACCCGCGCGATGTGGGCGATCAGGCGGCTCGTCGTGGTCTTGCCATTGGTCCCCGTCACCGCGACGACCGGGATCCGTGGCGCGATAGTCGTCGGCCCCGGCCCCGGGTCGGTCGCGGCAACCACCATGGCTGCCGCAGTGACGGACTCGTCGACGTCGACTTCCAGGCTGTGCCCGGCCCCGAGCCCATCGAGGACCCGGCCTACCGCCTCGCCGAGCGCGATCCCCCGTCCGCGATGTCGCCAAGGGAAGGCGATGACGACGGCCTGGGGGTCGGCCGTCGGTCGGACCCGGACGGCCAGGCGTGTGGTTCCGGTCTCGGCGGCGATCGCTCGGACGAGTCGGGCGACCGCACGCAACACGAACCGCTGCCGAAAGCCGGTGCCTGCCTCACCGGGGCGGACGGAGGCGAGACCGATCCGCCGGGAGAAGCGGAGAGCGTTGTCGACCGAGCAGGTGGACAATCCCTCGACATCCACGATCAGCTTGATCGCCGCGCGCGGGAAGTAGAGGTTGGGGCCCTCCAGCACCCGCAGTTCTCGAAGGGAGCTCACTGGGCTCAGGCTACGCACCCATGGCGTGATAGCCCCCGTCGACGTGCACGATCTCACCGGTGGTGGCCGGGAAGAAGTCGGACATCAAGGCAACGACTGCCTTGGCTGTCGGCTCCTGGTCGGTGTTGTCCCAGCCGAGCGGGGCCCGCGAGGCCCAGTTGCTGTCGAGATCCTCGAAGCCCGGGATGGCCTTGGCCGCCAAGGTTTTGAGCGGTCCCGCCGACACCAGGTTGACCCTGATCCCGTCGCCGCCCAGGTCGCGAGCCAAGTAGCGCGAGCAGGACTCCAGGCCCGCCTTGGCCACGCCCATCCAGTCGTAAGCGGGCCAGGCCACCGTGGCATCGAAGGTCATTCCGACGATCGATCCGCCGTTACCCATGAGGGGCCGGCACGCCTGGGCCAAGGACTTCAACGAATAGGCGGACACCTGCACTGCTTGCGCAACGTCCTCCCAGGGTCCGTCCATGAACTTGCCGCCCAACAGGGTCTCCGGGTTGCCGTAGGCGATCGAGTGCACCACCCCGTCCAGGCCGTCGACGTGCTCGCGAACGGCGTCGGGAAGGGCAGCCAGATGGGCGGGATCGGTGACGTCGAGTTCGAGCACCGGGGGCTCACTGGGCAGTCGCTTGGCGATCCTCCTGGTGATCCCCAGCGCGCGGCCGAAGTTGGAGATGAGCACCGTCGCACCTTGTTCCTGTGCCACCTTCGCGGTTGCGAAGCCGATGGAGGAGTCCATCGTCACCCCCGCGACCAGGATCCGCTTGCCGTCCAGAATGCCCATCGTTGCTCCTCAGAAAGTTGGTGCGTCGGGGTGGTGGTGCGCGGTCAGTGGCCCATACCGAGGCCACCGTCGACGGGAATGACCGCGCCGGTGACGTAGGCCGCTCCGTCGGAAGCCAACCAGGTCACCGCTCCCGCGATCTCGCTCGGCCTGGCATAGCGACCCAACGGCACTTGCGCCTTGATCATGGTCTTCTGCTCGTCGCTCAGGACGTCGGTCATGTCGGTCTCGACGAAACCAGGCGCCACGACGTTGGCGGTGATCGATCGCGATCCCAACTCGCGGGCCATCGAGCGGGCCATCCCGATCAGGCCCGACTTGGAGGCGGCGTAGTTGACCTGCCCGGCCGAGCCGAGCAGCCCGACGACGGAGGAGATGAACACGATCCGACCGCGCCGCAGGCGCAACATCCCCTTCGCTGCGCGCTTGGCGACCCGGAACGAACCGGTCAGGTTGGTCTCCACGACGCTGGTCCAGTCGTCGTCGGTCATCCGGAGCAGCAGCGTGTCCTTGGTGATGCCGGCGTTCGCGACGAGGACTTCGACCGGGCCGTGCTCGGCTTCCACCGTCGCGAATGCCTGATCCACCGCCTCGGGGTCGGTGATGTCGCAGCGGACATCGAGCGCACCCTCGGGCGCCCCGCCGTTGCGGGTGGTGACGGCCACCCGGTCGCCCTGGGCGAGGAACGCCTCGGCGATCGCACGACCGATGCCGCGGTTGCCTCCGGTCACGAGGACCGAGCGGGGGGAGACGGCTTGGGCTTCTGTCTGGTCTTGGGTCACGGCTCGACGCTATCCATTACCCAGCGGTAGGCGGAAGTCGTCGCTCACGATTGGGCCCTTGAATTGACCCGGTGAGCCCTGATCGACTCGTCGACCGGCCCCCTGTGACCCTCAGTCGTCCTCGAGCCGGAAGCCGATCTTCATGCCGACTTGGGTGTGCTCGACGGTGCCGTCCTTGACCTGTCCGCGGATCTGGGTGACTTCGAACCAGTCGAGATGGCGCAAGGTGCGGGCCGCCCGCTCGATGCCGTTGCGGATGGCCTGGTCGACGCCGTCGGGCGAGGTGCCGACGATCTCGGTGACCCGGTAGGTGCGATTGCTCACGGTGTTTCCTCTCGATCGGAGGTCGTCATGCTAGCGACGTAAACTCGCGAGTATGGCCACCCGGATGCAACGCGACGACGATCCTGTCCGGATCACGACGGCCGCCACGTCGCGATCGGCACAGATCGCCCAGCGCCAACGTCGCTATCTGTTCTCGATGGCGCTGCGGACGGCCTGTGTGATCGGAGCCGTCGTCGCCGGCCCGGGAGTCTTTCGGTGGGTGCTGGTCGCAGGAGCGGTGTTCCTGCCTTATGTCGCCGTGGTGATGGCCAATGTGCCCTTGGGTCGCGACACCACACCGCTGGGCGAGGTCACCCCGCAACGGCCGCAGTTGCCTGCGGCGCCGCCTCCCGGCTGAGCAGCCGGGGCCACTGTCGGGGACCGTTCCCAGGTCGGGGTCGGACATCGAAATATTTCTTGGGCGGGTTTCGGCGATTTGCCAACAAAGTCGCCCGGAGGTTGTTACCTTCATTCTGCGTTTCCGCCGAGCGGCCCCCCGTTCGACTCGGCAGTGCGATGCCGGACAGTCTCCCCGTGGCCGTCCGGCATCGTTGCATTTCAGGGGCGGTTCAGCCGCCGATGGCCGACATCGGGCGGTCCGGCTGCAAGAACGACGGGTCATCGATCCCGTGACCCGCACGCTTGCCGGCCATAGCCACCACCCAACGATCGGCGATCTCCTCGTCGGTGGCCCCTGCCCGGAGTGCGGCACGCAGGTCGGACTCTTCGCGGGCGAACAGACAGTTGCGGACCTGCCCGTCGGCCGTCAGCCGCACCCGATCGCAATCCCCACAGAACGGCCGGGTCACCGAGGCGATCACTCCCACGGTCGCGGGGCCACCGTCAACGAGGAACAACTCGGCCGGAGCACTCCCGCGGGGCTCGCGCGCCGGTGTGAGTGCGAACTCCTGCTCGAGAAGTCCGAAGATCTCTTCGGCCGTGACCATGTTGACGCGGCTCCAGACGTGTTGGGCGTCGAGCGGCATCTGCTCGATGAAGCGGAGGTCATAGCCGTGCTCGATCGCCCACCTCAGCAACTCGGGAGCCTGGTCGTCATTGATCCCGCGCATCAGGACAGCATTGACCTTCACCGGCCCCAGACCGGCCGCCTTCGCGGCAGCCAGGCCCGCGATGACGTCATCGAGGCGATCCCGACGAGTGATCTCGGTGAAGGAGTCCGCGCGAATGCTGTCGAGGCTGACGTTGACCCGGTCGAGGCCCGCCGCTTTGAGCGCAGCGGCGTTACGGGACAGCCCCAACGCATTGGTGGTGAGCGAGATCCCCAAGGCCGGGTCGAGCGACCTGGTCTGGGCGACGATATCGACCAGACCCCGGCGGACGAGCGGCTCGCCGCCAGTGAACCGCACCTCGCGGATGCCGAGCAGCGTTACCCCTACCTGGATCAGGCGCACCACCTCTGCATCGGTGAGCACACTGTCGTCGGGGAGCCACTCCAGACCTTCGGCCGGCATGCAGTACGAGCAACGCAGATTGCAGCGGTCGGTCAGCGAGACCCGTAGGTCGCGCGCCACCCGGCCGTAGCGGTCGGCGAGCTCGCGTCGCGGCGCGCTGGGGGTCTCCGGGGAGGTCATTGCGTCAGTCTAGTTGGCCCCGGGGATAACCTCGCTCCGTGCGTGCGATGCGGCTCTTCTTCACCCGCCGTTGGCTGGTGTTTGCCGTGGTGGTGGCGCTGCTGGCGTGGCTCGCGTGGTGGCTCGGCGAGTGGCAGTTCCATCGCCTCGACGACCGGCAGGCGCGCAATGCGGTGATCGAGCGCAACTACGACGCCGCGCCGCGGGCCCTTGGGGAACTCGTGCAGCCGGGGGACGAGGTCGCCGACTCCGCGGAGTGGTCTCATGTCACGGCGGAGGGTGAGTATCTGCCCGACGAGACCATCGTCGTGCGCTATCGAAGCCGCGAGAGCACGTCCGGTATCGAGGTGGTCGTGCCGCTGCGCACCGACTCGGGCGCCGTTGTTCTCGTGGACCGCGGCTGGCTGCGCTCCGACACCGCCACTCCTGATCGAGCCACGATCCCGCAGCCGCCGGCGGGGCGGGTGGTCGTGACCGGCTGGCTGCGGGCCGATGCGACCGGGTCCTCGACAGACGTGACCGATGACCTGTCGACGAGGGCGATCTCCAGTCGCGCCATCGCCACCGCAATCGGTCGACCTGCCTACGGCGGTTTCGTCGTGCTGGACAGCGAATCCCCTGAGCCGGCCGACAATCCGCTCCTGGCCATGGAACGTCCGGAGACAGGCAGCGGGCCGCACTTCTTCTACGGCCTGCAGTGGTGGTTCTTCGGCGCGTTGGCGATCTTCGGTTTCTGCTACCTGTTCGTCGACGAACTTCGCCTCTCGGGGGGCCACCGCAGCCGCCGTCGCACCCTCGAACGCGAAGCTCAGAGCGCGCGCAACAACCCTCCGTCGACCGGAACCATCACGCCCGAGACATATGACGCGGCGGGCGACAGTACGAAGGCCGCCACGCGGCCGAACTCCTCAGGCTCGCCGTAGCGCCCAAGCGGGATGCTCGCCTCGGTAGCAGCCCGGGCCGCCTCCGGATCACCGGTGGAATCGTCGAGTTGGCGCGTTCGGTCCGTGGCGATCCGCCCCGGCAGCAAACCGAAGACGCGGATACCGCGCGGACCCAACTCGTCGGCCAGCGTCTTCGCCACCATGGCCAATCCGGGTCGCAACCCGTTGGACACAGCGAGGTTCGGCACCGGCTGTCGCACACTCGACGACAACACGAAGCCGATCGCACCGCCCGTCGGCACCACGTCGGCCAACGACCGCGCTATTCGCACGGCACCAAGGAAGACCGAGGAGAAGCCTGCGAGCCACTCCTCGTCGGTCACCGTGATGACCGGCCCCGGTGGGGGGCCACCCACACTGATCAAAGCCCCGTCGAGGTGGCCCCACTGCTCGACGGCGGTGTCGATCAGCCGACGAGGGGTGGTCGGATCGGCATTGTCGGCGACCACCCCGACTGCCGAGGCTTCCCCCAGCGCGGCCACCGTCTCGGCGAGACCGTCGGGATCGCGACCCGAGACGACCACCCGGGCACCATCGGCGACCAGGGCTTCGGCGCTGGCCCGGCCCAATCCTCGCGTGCCGCCGGTCACGAGGTAGACGCGATCTCGCAATCCGAGGTCCATGGGCCGACTCTACTCAGGGGCGTCGCGATCAACGTCAGGTCAGCCGGGCGCCGGCGGATTCAGCGGCGGGTTCATCGGCGGGGTTGAGGAGGGGTTCGTGGAACTGGGTGCGGTAGAGGTCGGAATAGAGCCCACCCTCGGCCAAGAGCTCACGGTGCGTGCCGCGCTGCACGACGGTGCCGCCGTCGAGGACCAGGATCTGATCGGCGTTGCGAACCGTGGACAACCGGTGTGCGATGACCAGCGACGTGCGTCCGGCCAGCGCGTTGTCGAGCGCCCGCTGGACGGCCGCCTCGGACTCGCTGTCGAGGTGGGCCGTCGCCTCGTCGAGCACCACGATCGAGGGCGCCTTGAGGAGCAGCCGAGCGATGGCCAGCCGCTGACGTTCGCCGCCGGACAGTCGGTAGCCGCGATCGCCGGCCACGGTGTCGAGTTGGTCGGGCAGGCTGCGCACCAGAGCAGCGATCTGGGCAGCTTCGAGGGCCTGCCAGACCTCCTCGTCGGTCGCCTCCGGCCGGGCGTAGAGCAGGTTGGCCCGAATCGTGTCGTGGAAGAGGTGGGCATCCTGGGTGACGTAGCCGACGGTGTCCTCGAGCGACTCCAGCGTCACGTCGCGGACGTCGAGGCCGCCGACCAGGACCGCGCCGGCCGTGACGTCGTAGAGCCGGGCGACGAGGTGGGTGACCGTGGTCTTGCCCGCCCCGGAGGGGCCGACCAGGGCCACCATCTGGCCGGGCTCGGCCACGAATGACAGGTCGGTGAGCACCGGTCCGGACTGCCGGGACTCGGTGCGGGCGACCGACTCGAGCGAGGCGAGGGAGATCTCCTCGGCCGTGGGGTAGGAGAAGCCGACCCGCCGGAATTCGAGACTGGCTGCCCCCTTGGGCACGGTCACCGCGTCGGGGCGTTCTTTGATCAGCGAGGGCAGGTCCAAGACCTCGAAGACCCGCTCGAAACTGACCAGCGCGGTCATCACGTCGACACGCACATTGGACAGGCCCTGCAACGGGCCGAGCAGACGGAGCAGCAGGGTGGCCAGCGCCAGCAGGGTGCCGAGGGTCAGCGCTTCGCTCATCACCAAATGGCCGCCGACGCCGTAGACGAGGGCGGTGGCAAGTGCGGGGACGAGCATCATGGTGGCGATGAAGAGCCGCGTGATCAGCGAGATCCGGACGCCCAGGTCACGCACAACCGATGCTTTCTCCCCGAACATCCGGTCCTCGTCATGCCGACGACCGAAAAGCTTGAGCAACATCGCGCCACCGACGTTGAACCGCTCGGTCATCGCGTTGCCCATCTGGGCGTTGCCTTCCATCTGCTGACGGGTCAATCCGGCCAACCGAGCGCCGACCAAGCGGGAGGTGATGAACAGCAGCGGGAACAGGGAGACGCAGAGCAACGTCACTCGCCAACTCAGGCTCATCATGGCGATGCCCACGACAAGCAGGGAGATGGAATTCGAGACGGTGCTGGACAGCGTCGAGGTGAAGGCGCGCTGCGCTCCGATCACGTCGTTGTTGAGCCGCGAGACCAGCGCGCCGGTCTGCGTTCGCGTGAAGAACGCGAGTGACTGGCGCTGGACATGGGAGAAGACCTTGGTGCGTAGGTCGTAGATCAACCCTTCACCGATGCGCGAGGAGAGGTAGCCCGACGCCACGGACAAGACAGCGGAGAAGATCGCGGCGCCGGCCATCGCCAGCGCCAGCCAGGTGATCAAACCCCCGTTGTTCTTCAAGATGCCGTCGTCGACGATGCGCTGAATCAGCAACGGTGTCACCACGACCAGGCCGGCGTCGACCACCGTCACGCCGAGAAAGAAGCCGATCAAGCGGCGGTGGGGGCCCGCGAAGCCGATCACCCGGCGCACGGTGTTGCGATCGAGCTTGTTGTCAACGACGCTGCGATCGGTGCGTAGCTGCCGGAACGCGGGACCGATGCCCATTCCTGACATGTGGTCTCACTTCCTCTGGCTGGGGGTTAACGGGCTGACATGGCGGCCGCCAACTCGCGAAAGCGACGGACCTGGGCGGTGCGTTCGAGCAGCCGCTGATCCTCCAGCGAACGCTCGTGCGCACCTTGCAGCAACCGCTTGGTCTCGGTCACCACCCCGGGCATCGGAGCCACCAGTGCGGCCGCCAGTTCGTCGACCGTGGCCGCGAGCTCGGCGGCCGGCACCGAGGTGAGCGCCAGCCCGATCTGAACCGACTCGGCTGCACCGACGAAACGCGCGGTCGAACAGATCTCCAACGCCCGCGCATAGCCAACGCACTCGACCAGAGGTTTTGTTCCCGTCAGGTCGGGCACCAGGCCGAGGGCCGACTCCTTCATGCTGAACGACGCGTCGTCGGCCACCACCCGGAGATCGCAGGACAACGCCAGCTGGAAGCCCGCACCGACAGCGTGTCCCTGCACTGCCGCGATGGAGACGAAACGTGGGTCGCGCAGCCAGGTGAAGCCGTGTTGGTAGTCGTCGATCCGATCGGCCAGCTCGACATCGTCGAGGGCGATCAGGTCGACCACCGACTCCTCGGCGGTTCCATCGAGCACGGCGCGGTCCAACCCGGCAGAGAAGGACTGGCCGGTCGCTTGGATCACCACGATGCGCACCTCGTCGGGCAACGTGTCGCCGATCATCGCCAGCGCCCGCCACATGGCGGGAGTCTGCGCATTGCGGACGTCGGGTCGATCCAAGGTGACGCGGGTGACGGGGCCGTCGTGATCGACGCGCAGCCCCGCGGCCCGGATGGTGTCGTCGGTCATGCCGGGAGTGTAGGTGGCGCTACCGCCGGGTTCGACGCCGCGGTGATCACGCCAGCGCCACAAGCTCGGCGTAGTCGTCGTTCCAGTGGTCCTCGACACCGTCGGGCAGGATCAGCACCCGGTCCGGCTCGAGGGCACGCACGGCGCCTTCGTCATGGGTTACCAAGATGATGGCGCCGGCGTAGCTTCGGATGGCCGCCAGAACCTCTTCACGCGAAGCGGGGTCGAGGTTGTTGGTGGGTTCGTCGAGCAGAAGCACATTGGCGCTGGACACGACCAGGATCGCCAGTGCCAGCCGGGTCTTCTCCCCACCGGACAACACGCTCGCCGGCTTGTGGGCGTCCTCGCCGGAGAACAAGAAGGAGCCGAGGACCGACCGGGCATCGGTGTCGGTGAGCTGCGGGGCCGCGGTGTGCAGGTTCTCCAGCACGCTGCGGGAGACGTCGAGCGTTTCGTGCTCCTGGGCGTAGTAGCCGAGCTTCAACCCGTGACCGGGGGTGACTTCGCCGGTGTCGGCCTGGTCTTGGCCTGCCAGAATCCTCAGCAGGGTGGTCTTGCCGGCACCGTTGAGGCCGAGGATCACGACCCGCGAGCCCTTGTCGATCGCCAGGTCGACGTCGGTGAAGACTTCGAGGGAGCCATAGGACTTCGACAGCTCCGCCGCCGTCAGCGGGGTCTTGCCGCAGGCAGCGGGCGCCGGGAAGGCGATCTTGGCGACGCGATCGGCTCGCCGCTCCCCCTCGAGCCCTTCCAGCAGGCGTTCGGCGCGTTTCATCATCGACTGAGCCGCCTGAGCCTTGGTTGCCTTGGCTCGCATCTTGTTGGCTTGGTCCATGAGCGTGGAGGCCTTGCGCTCGGCGTTGGCGCGCTCACGCTTGCGGCGGCGCTCGTCGGTCTCACGTTGGGTGAGGTAGGAGCGCCAACCCATGTTGTAGACGTCGATCTCGCCGCGATTGGCGTCGAGATGCAGGACCCGATTGACCGTGTGTTCCAGGAGGGCCGTGTCGTGGCTGATCACGACGAGCCCGCCTTTGTGGGCCTTCAGGAAGTCGCGCAACCACACCACCGAGTCGGCGTCGAGGTGATTGGTGGGCTCGTCGAGCAGAATCGTCTCGGCACCGGAGAACAGGATCCTGGCCAGCTCCACGCGGCGCCGCTGGCCGCCGGACAGCGTGCCCAAAGGCTGGGCGAGGAGCCGCTCGTCGATACCCAGACTGTCGGCGATCCGGGCGGCCTCTGACTCGGCGGCATATCCACCGCCGGCGTGAAGGTCGGAGTCGGCGCGGCTGTAACGGCGCATGGCCCGATCGCGAATCCGCTCGTCGTCGCTGGTCATTTCCGACTCAGCGGTTCGCAAGCGGCGCACGACATCGTCCAGGCCGCGCGCGGACAGGATTCGCTCGCGGGAGAGCTGGTCTGGGTCGCCGGACCGGGGATCCTGCGGCAGGTAGCCCACGTCGCCGGTGCGCGTCACCAGCCCGGAGGCGGGCAACGCCTCGCCGGCGAGGATCTTGGTGAGCGTCGTCTTGCCGGCGCCGTTGCGGCCGACCAGACCGATCTTGTCGCCGGCGGCGACCCGAAAGCTCACACGGTCCATGAGGAGGCGCGCGCCGGCGCGGACCTCTAGCTGTTGGGCGGTGATCATCCTGCCGGTTAGTCTACGGACACGATCAGGGCCGCCGTTCGCTGCCCCGACCAGGAGAAGGGGATCAGCGTGCGGTTCAACTCCAAGGCGCGGCTCGATACCGGCCGGGTGTCGGATTCGGGATCAGCGGGCGGCCGCAGTGGCGGTCAGATGCGGATGCCGATCCCTGGTGGCGCCGCGGGCGGCGGCATCGGCGGCGTCCTGGTCGTGATCTTGATCCTCGTGCTCACCCAGTGCGTCGGTGGTGGCGGCAGTCTGCCGAGCGGAACCGGCGAACAGAGCCGGATCGATGCCAGTCGCACCGGCACCGACAGCGATCGCTATGCCAACTGCGAGACCGGTGCCGACGCCAACTCCGATGAGGACTGCGCCCGGATCGGCGTCGAGAACTCGCTCTTCGACTACTGGCAGGAGACCCTGCCCGCCCAGTCCAACGCTGACTTCCAGCCCGCGATCATGCGCACGTTCGCGGGTGGGACCCAGACGGCCTGTGGCTCGGCCACCTCCCAGGTCGGTCCGTTCTACTGCCCGGGCGACCAGACGATCTATCTCGACACCACTTTCTTCGACCAGGTTCTGGAGCAGCAACTCGGCGGGCCGGACGGCGGCTTCGTCGAGCCCTACGTGTTGGCTCACGAGTACGGTCACCACATCCAGAACGTCTTGGGTTACATGCGACGGGTCAAGACCCAACAGGGGCCGCGCAGCGACGCCGTGCGGCTCGAACTCCAAGCCGACTGCTATGCGGGGATGTGGGCGCGGGGGGCGACCCAGACCACCGACTCCGGCGGCCAGGCCCTGATCTCGGAACTGACCCAGGAGGACGTACAGCAGGCCATCGCCGCGGCTGAGGCCGTGGGCGATGATCGGATCCAGCAGAAGACCCAGGGTCAGGTCACCCAGGAGTCGTGGACTCACGGGTCGGCGAAGTCACGGATGAAGTGGTTCACCGTGGGCTTCAACGATGGCGACATGCGGGCCTGCGAGCAGGTCTGGAGCGTCCAGACCCCCTGATCCACCGAGGCATTTCCACCGAGGCATTGGTCGTGCCGGTCTCGACTCAGAGCAGTGCCTCGATCTGGGGGAACTGCCGCTGCAGCGCCCTCAGATAGGGCGCGACGGACGGGTGCCGATACTTCCCGGCGAGCGCACCCTCGCCGTCGGCCACCCTGGCCAGCGCCCAGTCAGCGCGGCTCAGCACGGTGTAAACGGCCGTGATCCGCGCGGCCAGGTCGACTTCGGCCCTGCTGGCGACACCCTCCGGCAGTCCGGCGTGGTAGGCGTCGACGACCACGTCGAAGTCCTCGGGGGTCGACAGCGCGAAGTAGCCGGCATCGGCTCCAACCGGGCCGAACCCGAGCGTGGACCAGTCGATGGCGAGGGTGTCGTCGCCGGCCCGGCCGGGCAGATTGCCGGGCACCGGATCGCCGTGAGCCGGTACCTCGGGGACTTCGGCCAGCCGGGCCAGCAAGGTCGCGCGGCGCTCCCACAACCGGTGCGCCACGTCGGCAACCGTGGTCCGGGCGAGGGTGCGCCATCCGCCGCGTCGCTCGACTCGAGAGATCCGGTCGCGGAGTTGGCCGGTCGCGAACCAGGGATCCCCGCCCAGGTCGGCTGCGGCGAAGCGGCCCAGGTTGTGGGCCACGAAGAGGCTGCTGACGTCGGCCGTCGGCACGTGCTCCTGGACGAGAGTGATCCCCTCGTCGTCCTCGTCGGCTTCGATCAATGCCGGGGCTCGCAGGCCCGGGGTGTCGACGACCACGCCGCTGACGGCGACATCGGAGGCGCGCCGCCAATAGGCGAAGTGGTGGGGATCGGAGAGTTCGGAGGGGTCTTCGGTCAGTGGCGCCTCGAACCGTTTGACGACGACCTGGTCGGTGCCGCGGGTGGCCAGCCACACGCCGATGGTGGACGGTCCCATCCCCCCGGGGAGTCGCTCCCAGCCGGGCTCGGGCTGCCACATGCGCTCAGTGTCGCAGAGGCATCACCCGATATCGCGGACCCGGAAGCTCAGCCACGCCGCCGTCAGAATGACCGCTGCGATGGCGGTCAAACCGATTTCTGCGCCCCACCCGATCTGTTCGATGGGCAGCCGCGACGTGTGCGAGTAGGGCGACAGGTCGCTGACCCAGGTCGGCAGCCCCAGCAACTCCGCGATCTGGCCGAGGACCAGGAAGCCCACCAGTACCGCCCAGCCGAACACGCCCCAACGACTCCGCAGTGCGATCGCCAAGACGGCGAGGCTGGCCACCACCCACAATGCCGGTGCCTGCACGAGCGCCGCGGGCATCACCCTGGCGAAGGTGTCGCCGACCTGTTCCGCGCCGCCGTAGCCGAGCGTCATACTCATTCCGAAGGCGGCCAGCAGCCAGGTCGCCCCTGCAAGCGCCACCACGACCAACGCCGTGAACGTGCGCTCCCTGGAGATGGCGGTCGACAGAACCTGTTCGGTGCGGCCGCCCACTTCGTCGCCACTGGCGTGGGTGACCACCGCCACGGCGAAACCGGTCATCACCGCGGCGACGATCGACACCAGCGCGGCGATGGCGGTGTCCTCGATGGTGCCGACTCCGCCGAACCGTTCGAGCGCGGCGCGGGCTGCCGGAGTGTCCAGCATGGAACCGATATTGGGAACGATGGACCCCATGGCCAGCCCCAGCACGACCGCGGCCGCCGTCCAGATCATCAGGGTCGGGGTGTGTACGCGAACGGCGAGGGCCAATGCGTCGGCCAACCGTGGCGAGCCCTGAGCGGGACCGGGCCGAGGTGCCACCAGGCCCGACCCCAGGTCGCGGCGGCGGCGCAGCGCGACCGCCAAGGTGCACAGGGACAACGCAGTGGCGAGATAGAGGGCGATCACCCACAGGCGGGGCTCCGACCAGGCTTGCAACTTGGTGCCCCACCCGAGGGGGCTGAGCCAACTCAGCCAACCCAGGGTGTCCGGGCGGGTGTCGCCGACTGCGCGGGCCAGGAAGAGGGTGGCGATCGTCGCGGAGCCGATCATCGCGCAGGTTCGCGCGCTGGCCGAGATCTGGCAGGCGATGCCGGCGAGCCCCATCCCGACGAGCCCGATCCCCCACCAGCTGACTCCGAACAGGATCGAGCCGGCCACCGGGAGCCCGCCGGCGATGTCGGCGAGGCCGGCCAGTAGGCCGATCAGGCTCACGACGATGGCAGTTTCGGCGAGGGCGGCCGCGAGCGGGGCGTCGCCCCCGATCGCCGTCGAGCCGAGCAATTCCGCCTGCCCTTGTTCTTCGGCGACCCGGGTGTGCCGGCGCACGAGCACCAACGTCAGCACCAGTACGAACGCGGCGTACAGGACCGTCATCTTGGTCATCGCGACCTCGCCCCGGCTCGTGGGGTCGACGAGCGGTCCGTAGAGCGCGACGGTGGCCGGGCTGGCGTTGATGGCCTCGGCGGCGACCACCTGGTCCGCGATCGTCGGGTAGAGCCCATCGGTGGCGACGGCGGAGACGTAGACGATCCCGATCAGCACCGCGGTCCAGGCGGTGATCACCCAGCGGTCGCGACGGATTGCGAAACGCACCAGGGCCGGGGTGCCGACGAGCGAGCCGGTCATGAGGGGACCCGATAGGCGTCGAGGAACAACTCCTCGAGGGTCGGCGGTGCGCTGGTGAGTGAGCGGACGCCCGCCTGTCCGAGAGCGGCGAGCAGACCGGTCAGGCCCTCGGGGTCGACCGAGCAGGTGAGCACACCGTCCGTCACCGCCAGGTCGTGCACCCCGGTGAGCCGGTCGAGCGTCGGAGCGACACCGCTCAGTTCGGCGCGCACGGAGGAACGGCGTAGGTGTCGAAGCTGCGAGAGCGAACCACTCTCGACCACCCGCCCTTCACGGATGATCGTCACGCGATCGGCCAGGCGCTCCACCTCGCTGAGGATGTGGCTGGACAACAGAACCGTCGTCCCCTGGGCCTGGGCCTCACCCAGGCATTCGTTGAAGACCTGCTCCATCAACGGGTCGAGTCCGGACGTCGGCTCGTCGAGCACGAGCAGGTCGACCGGGGCCGAGAACGCGGCGACCAGGGCCACCTTCTGCCGGTTGCCCTTCGAGTAGGCCCTTCCACGTTTGGTCGGGTCCAGCGCGAAGCGCTCCAGAAGCTCGCTGCGCCGCTCCTGGTCCGGCGTGAGCCCACGCATTCGCACCAGCATGTCGATGGTCTCGCCGCCGGACAGGTTGGGCCAGATCGCCACATCGCCGGGCACATACGCCAGCCGTCGATGGATCTCGACCGGGTCGTTCCACGGATCGAGCCCGAAGACCGTGGCGGTTCCGGCGTCCACCCGCAGCAGACCCAGCAGCACGCGCAGGGCGGTTGACTTACCTGCTCCGTTGGGCCCCAGGAAGCCGTGCACCTCCCCCGCCGTCACCGTCAGTTCCAAACCGTCCAGGGCCCTGGTGGTGCCGAAGGTCTTGACCAGCTCATGGATCTCGATCGGGTGCGACGTCACCCTTCGACTCTACGGCTCCTCGGGACCGCCGGAGCCCCCTGGGACGTCATACCGAGGGTGGCTTAGATGGCTCTGAGCGTATGACGCTATTCGCGGGGAACGGGTGGTCACCCCTCCTTTTGACGGCCAGGGGCGTCTGAACGGGTGAGAATGCTGCACTGAACTGCTCTGGACTGGACTGAAGGAGGTCGGAAGTGACGATGGACCTGCGTGAGGGGCTGGGGGCGTTGGCCGACGCCGCGCCGACCACCGTCTCGACCCCCGACCTGTGGCGGCGAGGCCGACGCCGACAAGTGCGCCGCGCCTTGGCCGCCACAGTCGCGATCGCGGCGGTCTCCACGATCGTCGGAATCGGGGGCGCCACGATCGTTCGGAAGGTCGAGAGCATCGGTCCGGTCACCTCGCCTAGCGAAAGGATGCGGCTCCCAGACCGCTTCTTCTCCCCCAGCCCCTGGCTGAAGGGCACGGACGACACCGGCCCGATCGGGCCGCTCGTGGCGGTGGCTCCCACGGTTCGGCAATCCTGGCGCTCCTCATCGAACGGGCTGGTGGGCGTGTCCGCGACGACCGGCGAGTATCGCTTTCTGGATCTGCCCGGCTATCCCCCGGTGGGGTCGTTCAACAACAACGAGTTCGCACTGTCGGCCGACGGCACCCGGCTGGCCTACTGGGTCCCCGGCACCATCACCGGCGAACCGCTGACGCCGGAGGGGATCGACCCTCCGGGTGGGGTGGCCGTCTACGACACGGTCACGGGTGACCTCGCCATACGCGACGTCCCCACTGCCCACGGCCTGATCCCCGAGGGGATCGCCTGGGCCGGGGCCACCGTGCGGTTCACCTACGACGCCTACCTCACGGGAGGGCCGAACCCTGAGAGCAGCTGGGATTCCGGATTCGGGGGACAAGTGACTTGGGACACCGCGACGGAAGCATGGTCCACCGAGCAGCAAGAAAGCGCAGCTGTCGACACCTTCTCGGCGAGCCAGGGAGCCGACTGGTTCGTGAGCCGGACCTTCAAGGGCGCGGACTACGCCGTCGTTGGGCCCGCCGGAGCCACGGCGAGCTTCGAGCTCGACCGCTCCGTGCTCGACGCGCCGCACATGAATCCCGACGGAGCGCGAGTCGCCGGTATCTGGGAACCCGACCCCTCCAGCAGCGACGGCATCCCCCGCAAGGTGCTGTGGGCACCCTTGGTCCCGGGCACCCCCGGGCAGCGGCTGGAGACGCGCGACGTGCCGGTCTTCCGCGGGAACGCCGTCGTGGGCTGGCGGGATGCCGACCATGTTGTGGTGCAGCGGTGGCGCACGCCGAGCGGGTACTTCAGCGTCGACCTCGCGACCGGTGACTCCGAACGGCTGGTGAGAATGCCCCGGTTCAATTGGGGTGGCTCCGTGGTCGCGGCCAACGCTTGGGCGGCGCCGGTGGTGGCGGCCACGGAGCCTGACTGGCCGATGGACCCCCGGAAGCGGGCGTTCCTGGTCGCGCTGGTTGTCGGTCTGAGCCTGACCGGTGGCTGGTTCGCGATCCTCTGGAGGCGTCGTGTCCGCGTCTGAGTCCTTCGAGGAGTACGTCACGGCGCAGATGCCCGCCCTGCTGCGCACGGCCTACCTCCTCACCGGTCATCGCCATGACGCGGAGGACCTGGTGCAGTCGACCCTGGTCAAGTGCGTGTCGGCCTGGAAGCGGATCGAGCACAACCCCGACGGATACGTCCGTCGGGTGATGGTGAACGACAACATCTCGCGGTGGCGCAGGCACCGCGGCCGCGAGGTGCTGACCGAGCACCCCCCGGAGACCGGCGCCACCGGTGGCGACCCTGCCGACGGGCTGGCGCTGCAGCGGGCTCTGTCCCGGCTGGCGCCGCGTCAGCGCGCGGTGATCGTGTTGCGCTACTACGAGGACCTCACCGAGCGAGAGACCGCGGACATCCTCGGAGTCGCCGTCGGCACGGTGAAGTCCCAGACCCGCGACGCCCTGCGGCGACTGAGAGTGGCACTGCCGAACCTCCGCCTCGACATCGATGAGCAAGACGAGTCGGCCCCGGTGACACCCTGATGAGGAGAAGAGCCACCGGCGTGCGACGGCTCGCGTCCAGCCCTCAATGCGGGGACGGAGATTGGTCCGCGTTGTGCACGGTGACGGTGATTGCTTGCGCGTCGCGGATGGCGCGGTCCAGGACCGCCCGGCGTGGGTCGGGCACGGCCAGCCAGGGCGGCACCACCGTGGCCCGGGCGAGCCGCCGGTCGGACAGCACAGTGTCGACCGCACCGTGATCGCCGCCGGTCACCATCGTCGGCACGCCTTCGAGGATCCGCGCCGCGTGGTCCGCGGCCGCCTCGTAGGCCTGGCGCGCCTGGTTGTCGCGCCGCCGCGAGAAGCGTTGCTGGCTCTGGCCGCCCGCCTTGGTGCGGCCTTGCACGTGGCGCTGCCCGATCTTGTGGTCGATCAGGCGCGCGCCGTGCAGCCGGGCGATGGCGAAGCCGCCCTTGCGCACCAACAGCACGCCCCACTCCGCAGGGACCGCCGCCAGGGCCGCCTCACCCAGTTCCACGGCGTCCGCTCCCCCGGCGTAGGCCGCAGAGAAGGGCAGTCGGGCCTCGAACCACGAGCCGTCTGCCGCGTCGCCGCGCAAGGCGCCGTCGATCACCGACAACCGGGTCTCCCCGTGCCGCTCGGCGACACCGGTGACCCAGCGTGTCAGTCGCGACGGAGCGACCGACACCGCGGAGGTCACGGGTGACTCAGACGTTGAACCCGAGGGCGCGCAGTTGCTCGCGGCCGTCCTCGGTGATCTTGTCCGGGCCCCACGGCGGCATCCAGACCCAGTTGATCGCCACATCGCCGACCAGTCCCTCCAGGGCGGCGTGCGTTTGGTCCTGGATGACGTCGGTGAGCGGGCAGGCCGCCGATGTCAGCGTCATGTCGAGCACGACGCTGGAGTCGGGGTCGAGGTGCACGTCGTAGAGCAGTCCGAGGTCGACGACGTTGATGCCGAGCTCGGGGTCGACGACGTCCTTCATCGCCTCGGTGACGTCCTCGGTGGTGACCGTGCTGGTGCCGACGCTGCCGGTGGCCTCGGGGACCTCCGGCAGGTCGTCGTGAGCGGTCGCGGGGCTGGTGGGGTCGGTCATGATTTGTCTCCCTCAAGGGTCTTGTCCAAGGCGGTGGCGGTGGCGTCCTTCCAGGCCATCCAACCGAGCAACGCACACTTCACTCGGGCCGGGAACTTCGCCACGCCGGCGAAAGCCACCCCGTCCTCGAGCACGTCCTCATCGGGCACGATCTGCCCCCTGCCCTGCATCAGGGTCAGGAACTCCTCGTGCAGTTTCATCGCGTCGTCGACCGGTTTGCCGATCACCAGATCGCTCATCACCGACACCGACGCCTGCGAGATCGAGCAACCCACCGCGTCGTAGGAGACGTCGCGCACCACCGGAGTGCCGTCGACCTCCTCCAGGTGGACGCGCAGGGTCACCTCGTCTCCGCAGGTGGGGTTCACGTGGTGGACCTCGGCCTCGAAGGGGTCGCGCAGCCCTTTGTTGAGGGGCTTCCTGTAGTGGTCGAGGATGATCTCCTGATACAGCGCATCCAGGTCGGTGCTCATTGCTCGGCTTTCATCGCTGGGTGGTCATTCCGGGCTCTCCCGCTCAGGCCAACGAGAAGTAGGAACGGGTGTATTCCAGGCCGTCGATCAGGGCGTCGATCTCGGCCGGGGTGGTGTAGAGGTAGGACGACATCCGAGTCGAGCTCTGCACGCCGAACCGGGCATGGGCCGGCTTCGCGCAATGGTGCCCGGCCCGCACCGCGATGCCGCGGGTGTCGAGCACGGTCGCGATGTCGTGCGGGTGGACGCCCTCGATCTCGAACGAGATGGCGCCCCCGCGAGAGGCCGCGTCGAGGGGACCGAGCACGGTCAGCCCGGCGACGGTGGCCAGGCCCTCCAGCGCATAGCCGGTGATCGCCTGCTCGTGTCGGTGGATGGCGTCCATTCCGATGTGAGCCAGGTAGTCGACGGCTGCGCCGAGGCCGACCGCCTCCACGATGGGTGGCGTCCCGGCTTCGAACTTGTGCGGGATCGGGGCGTAGGTCGACCGCTCCATGGAGACGGTCTCGATCATCTCGCCCCCGCCGAGGAACGGCGGCAGCGCGTCGAGAACCGCCCGGCGCCCCCAGAGGACGCCGACTCCGGTCGGACCCACCACCTTGTGACCGGTGAAGACCACGATGTCGGCCCCCACCGCCTCGACGTCGACCGGCAGTTGGGGCGCCGCCTGCGACGCGTCGACCACCACCAAGGCACCGACCTCGTGCGCTCGGCGCGCGATCTCCGCAACGGGATTGATGGTTCCCAACATGTTCGACACCCAGGTCAGCGACACCACCTTCGTGCGCTCGGTGATCAAGTCGTCGATGGTGCTGAGGTCGAGTCGGCCGTCGTCGGTGAGCCCGAACCACCGCAAGTGAGCGCCGGTGCGCTGGGTGAGGAGTTGCCACGGCACGATGTTGGAGTGGTGCTCCATCTCGGTGATGACCACCTCGTCGCCCTCGCCGAGGGCGTACTCCCCGCGGGCCCAGGCCAACGTATTGCCGACGAGATTGAGCCCCTCGGTGGCGTTCTTGGTGAAGATCACCTCGTCACGGTCCGTGGCGCCGATGAACGCGGCCACCTTGTCGCGCGCCGCCTCGAATGCCTCGGTGCTCTCCGCTCCGAGGTGGTGCATCGCCCGGGAGATGTTCGCGTTGTGCCGCTCGAGGTGATCGACCATCGTGTCGATCACCACCTGCGGCTTCTGCGAGGTATTGGCGCTGTCGAGGTAGACCAGCGGCCAGTCGCCGGCGAAAGTGCGCGTCAGGATCGGGAAATCCTTGCGGATCACCGCCAGATCCGGGAGCAGTCCCTCGACCGCCTCGTGCACCTTCAGGGACGTGGACATGGTCAGACCGCCGCGCGGGTGTACTTGTCGTAGCCCTCGGCCTCGAGTTGGTCGGCAAGTTCGGGGCCGCCCTCCTCGGCGATCCGGCCGTCGACGAAGACGTGCACGAAATCGGGGGTGATGTAGCGCAGGATCCGCGTGTAGTGGGTGATCAGCAAGACACCCTTGTTGCCCGCTTCCTTGAAGCGGTTGACGCCCTCGGAGACGACCTTGAGCGCGTCGATGTCGAGGCCGGAGTCGGTCTCGTCGAGCACGGCCACCTTGGGGTCGAGCAACTCCAACTGGGCGATCTCGTGGCGCTTCTTCTCGCCACCGGAGAAGCCTTCGTTGACATTGCGCTGGGAGAAGGACGCGTCGAGTCCGGCGCGCTCCATGGTCCCGTTGACGTCCTTGACCCAGGTGCGGAGCTTCGGCGCTTCGCCGTCGATGGCGGTCTTGGCGGTCCGAAGGAAGTTGGCCACCGAGACGCCGGGGACCTCGACGGGGTACTGCATCGCCAGGAAGAGCCCGGCACGAGCCCGCTCGTCGACAGTCATCGCGAGCACGTTCTGACCGTCGAGGGTCACCGTGCCGCCGGTGATGTCGTACTTCGGGTGCCCGGCGATCGAGTAGGCCAGCGTCGACTTGCCGGAGCCGTTGGGGCCCATGATGGCGTGCGTCTCACCGTCGCGAATGGTGAGCGTGACGCCCTTGAGGATCTCCTTCGGGCCGTCCTCGGTGTTGACGCTGACGTGCAGGTCGTTGATCTCAAGAGTGCTCATGAGGGGGTGACTCCGTTCAGGGTTCGGGTGGGGTCGATGTAGACCTCGCCGTCGCGAACCTCCACAGGGAAGGTCGCGACCGGCTCGGTGGCAGGGAGCCCGGTGGGCTTTCCACTGCGAAGGTCGAAGCGGGAGCCGTGCAGCCAGCACTCAACGGTGCAATCGGCCACCTCGCCCTCACTGAGGGCGACGGAGGCATGCGAGCACAAATCCTGGATGGCGAACACCTCGTCGCCATTGCGGGCGACGGCGACGGTGACCGGCCCGAGGATGACCGCCAACGCCTCATCCTCGGCGATGTCGGTGAGCGCACAGGCACGTTCGAAACTCATGCGGGGCTCCCGAGGGTCAAGGTCTTGGCGAGTTCGGCCTCGACTGTGGCCAACAGTTCGTCCTCGAGTGAGGGCACCCCGACCTTGCGGATCAGGTCGTTGAAGAAGCCATGCACCACCAGGCGGCGAGCCTCGGACTCTTCGATCCCGCGCGAGCGGAGGTAGAACAGCTGGTTGTCGTCGAACCGACCGGTCGCCGACGCATGGCCGGCGCCTTCGATCTCGCCGGTCTCGATCTCGAGGTTGGGAACCGAGTCGGCCTGACAGCCGTCGGTGAGCACCAGGTTGCGGTTCTCCTCGAAGGTCTCGATGCCCTCGGCGATCTTGCGGATCAACACGTTGCCGATCCACACCGTGTGCGCACCCTTGCCCTGCAACGCGCCCTTGTAGACGACGTGGGAGGTGGTTCGAGGCGCGTTGTGATCGACGAACAGCCGGTGCTCGATGTGCTGGCCCGCGCCCTGATCGCCGTCGGCGAAGTAGAGGCCGAGCATCTCCACGGAGCCGCCGGGGCCGTCGTAGGTCGCGGTGGCGTCGTGCCGGACGACATCGCCGCCGAAGGTGACCGCCACGTGCTTGAGGTGAGCATCACGTCCGACCACGGCGTGCTGGGCGGAGAGGTGGACCGCGTCGTCGGCCCAGTCCTGATAGGTGACCAGGGTGAGCTTTGCCCCATCGCCGACGATGATCTCGACGTTGTCGGCGAAGGTCGCCGATCCCTGGAAGCGCACCACCACGGTTGCCGTGGAGAAGCGGCCGACGTTGACCACCAGGTGGCCGGCGATGGCCCGGTCCACCGAATGGCCGGTGAGCGTCACCACGGTGGGCTCGTCGACCTCGGTCTCCTCGGGCACGTCGACGCGCAGCACCCGTGTGGACGCTGCCCACGCCCGCGCACTGACTCGGTCGCGGGGCACCATGCCGGAGTGACCCCGTGTGTCGCTACCGGCCGGCACGGAGTCGACGGTCACGCCCGGGGCCGCCTTGGCGTCCACGATGAAGTCGTCGCCATCGAGCGGCGCTTCGGCATGCACGCCACGGAGACGACGCAGCGGGGTGAACCGCCAGATCTCCTCCAAGCCGCTCGGGACCGGGTGCTGGGCGAGGTCGAAGGATCCTTGCGGGTGGAGATGCGACTCCACCCTGGTGGCCTCCACGGCTGCAGCGATGTTGCCCGGCGCGCGCTCGGAGGGGGTGGTCTCGACAGGCTCGACCACCGAAGATGTGGACGTCATCAGCCGACGGCTCCTTCCATCTGCAGTTCGATCAGTCGGTTGAGTTCGAGTGCGTACTCCATCGGGAGCTCCTTGGCGATCGGCTCGACGAAGCCGCGCACGATCATCGCCATCGCTTCGTCCTGCTCCATGCCGCGCGACATCAGGTAGAACAACTGGTCTTCGCTCACCTTGGACACGCTGGCCTCATGGCCCATCGAGACGTCGTCCTCGCGGATATCCACGTAGGGATAGGTGTCGGAGCGACTGATCTGGTCGACCAGCAGCGCGTCACACAGCACGTTGGACTTCGAGCCGTGAGCGCCCTCGTTGATCTGCACCAGTCCGCGGTACGAGGTGCGGCCACCGCCACGCGCGACCGACTTGGAGAGGATCGAGCTCGACGTATTGGGCGCAGCGTGCACCATCTTGGCGCCCGCGTCCTGGTGCTGCCCTTCGCCCGCGAAGGCGATCGAGAGGGTCTCCCCCTTGGCGTGCTCCCCCATCAGGTAGACGGCGGGGTACTTCATGGTGACCTTGGAGCCGATGTTGCCGTCGACCCACTCCATCGTGGCGCCGGCCTCGCAGACCGCTCGCTTGGTGACGAGGTTGTAGACGTTGTTGGACCAGTTCTGGATGGTGGTGTAGCGGCACCGGCCACCCTTCTTGACGATGATCTCCACAACCGCGGAGTGCAGCGAGTCCGACTTGTAGATCGGCGCCGTGCAGCCTTCGACGTAGTGCACGTAGGCGTCCTCGTCGACGATGATCAGCGTCCGCTCGAACTGACCCATGTTCTCGGTGTTGATCCGGAAGTAGGCCTGCAGCGGGATGTCCACGTGCACCCCCTTCGGCACGTAGATGAACGAACCGCCGGACCAGACCGAGGTGTTGAGGGCAGAGAACTTGTTGTCGCCCACCGGGATGACGGTGGTGAAGTACTCGCGGAACAGTTCCTCGTGCTCCCTCAGCGCGGTGTCGGTATCGACGAAGATCACGCCCTGCTCCTCCAGATCCTCGCGGATCTGGTGGTAGACCACCTCGGACTCGTACTGCGCCGCGACACCGGAGACGAGCCGCTGCTTCTCGGCCTCGGGGATGCCGAGCCGGTCGTAGGTGTTCTTGATGTCGTCGGGAAGCTCTTCCCAACTGGTGGCCTGCTTCTCGGTGGACCGCACGAAGTACTTGATGTTGTCGAAGTCGATCGTCGACAGGTCCGACCCCCAGGTCGGCATCGGCTTGCGATCGAAGAGCTTGAGACCCTTCAGGCGCAGGTCGAGCATCCACTGCGGCTCCGACTTCTTGCCGGAGATGTCGCGGACGACCGCCTCGTTGAGGCCACGCTGGGCGGTGGCGCCGGCGTCGTCGCTGTCGTGCCAGCCGAAGGCATAGCGACCGAGGTCCTTCAACTCGGGGTTGAGGTCCTCGATACTCGGCGTTCCAGATGAGGTGGCCTGCTCGGACTTCATGTCGGTCATGAGGGACCGTCCTTTTCGTTGCTGGTCGGAGTCTGGTGCGGATGCGGGATGCAGGTCGTGCACACCCCGTCGCCATGGGCGATGGTGGCTAGTCGTTGGACGTGGGTGCCGAGCACCTTGCTGATGGCTTCGGTCTCGGCTTCGCACAATTGCGGGAACTCGTGGGCGACGTGCGCGACGGGGCAATGCTGCTGGCACAACTGATCCCCGGCGATGTGGTCACCGAGCACCGGCAGTTCGCGGACCGAGGCGGCGTAGCCCTCATCGCTGAAAACCTGTGCGAGTGCCTCTGCCGGTGTGAGGGCCGGGTCCTCGGCCACCACCCGGGCGTAGTCGCGTTCGATGAACGAGACTCGACGGCGGGCAAACTCCAGGACGGCGTCGTCGCCGCCGGTTTCGGCGACGAAACGCAAGGCCTGGGTGGCGAGATCGTCGTAGGCCTGGTCGAAGCCGTCGCGGCCGCTGTCGGTTAACCGGAACTCGCGGGCCGGACGGCCGCGCCCGCGATGCGCCTGCGTGCGGGCCTCGGCGATCTCGACGGTGCCGTCGGCCACGAGGTGATCCAGGTGTCGACGGACGGCCGCAGGGGTCAGACCCAGTAGCCGCCCGAGTTCGGCGGCGGTGGACGGGCCGTTCTCCAGGATCGAACGAGCCACCCGCGCACGGGTCGGTCCGTCGCCCAACGACGGCCCAGAGCCCCCCGCGGAGGGGGTCTCGATCGGCTCGTCAACGAATTGCACTACACCAGTGTGACGTTATTACCCAGCCCGATTCAAGTAAGGGTCACCTAAGCCGACTGCTCATCTCAGGACCGCGGTCCGCGCGGGTGACGATCGCACCCTCCGTGGCGGGGGTGGTGGGCGATCGGGGCGGCCCGCCCCACGCCGTAGGCTGAGCAGATGAGCACCTCGGCCGGGTCCGCCCTCCGCGGCAGCATCCTCGGCACCGAAGTGCGGCGCGTGGAGGATCCCGAACTCGTGACCGGGGCCGCGCACTACGTCGGCGATATCGTCGTTCCCGAGCTCAGTCACGCCATCTTCGTGCGGTCACCGATGGCCCACGCCCTCATCACCGGCATCGACACCACCGACGCGGCGAGCGCTCCCGGAGTACTGCTGGTGCTGACCGGACCTGATCTGGCCGGCACGCCTGCCCCGTCCTTCGCGCGGATCAACCAGGCCGTCACCCGCACGGCCCTGGCCGTGGACCGCGTCCGCTACGTCGGTGAGGCGGTGGCGCTCGTGGTGGCCGAGACGGCGGCTCAGGCCGTGGACGCCGCCGAGTTGGTCGACATCGACTACGACCCGTTGCAGGTGGTCGTGGACATGGAGAAGGCACTGGCCGAGGGCGCGCCACTGCAGTTCCCCGAGCTCGGAACCAACATCGCGATGTCACGGTCCGACGAGGACGCCGGGGATCCACTGGAGGGCGCCCACCGGGTCGTTCGTCTGCGGATGGAGAACAACCGGCTCGCGACGGCACCGATCGAGGGCAACGCGATCCTGGTCGACCCCCGACCCGACGCCGACCCCGGGGTGGACGCCGATCTCACCGTGTGGGTCGGCACCCAGCAGCCACACTTGGCCCGCGACCTGGTGGCGAGCTACGCCGGGCTCGAGAGCGACCGGGTCCGGGTGATCGCGCCCCACGTCGGCGGCGCCTTCGGCGGAAAGGCGGGTATCAACGCCGACCATGCCGCGGTGGTCGCCGCAGCGCTACGGCTGCGCCGTCCGGTGACCTGGGTCGAGACGCGCAGCGAAGCCATGCTCTCGATGCACGGACGCGGACAGGTGCAGTACGCCGAGCTCGGCGTCGACATCGACGGTCATCTCACCGGTCTGCGGGTGCGTTCGGTCGGAGACTGTGGGGCCTACGCCGGTTTCGGCGGGTCCTTCGCGGCTGGATCGACCCGAACCATGGCACAGGGCCCCTATCGCATCCCCCGGATGCGCTACGAAGGCATCGCAGCGCTCACCAACACCTCACCCATGGGCGCCTTCCGTGGCGCCGGCCGGCCCGAGGCGGCCGCTCTGCTGGAGCGGCTGATGGACGCCGCGGCGGCGGAGCTGGGCCTAGCACCAGAGGAGTTCCGGCGCCGCAACTTCATCGGCCCCGACGAGTTCCCTTTCCGGACGCACACGGGCGCGACATACGACACCGGCGACTACGACCTGCCGCTTCGCGAGGTACTCCGGTTGGCCGACATCGGCTCGTTGCGCGCGGAGCAATCCCGGCGACGCAACGCCGGCGACGCGCGTCAGTTGGGCATCGGATTATCCGTGTACGTCGAGGTCACCGGCTTCGCCGGGCGCGAGATGGGCTCGGTCGAGGTCCACCCCGACGGCTCGGCGACGGTGATCTCCGGAACGTCGGCACACGGGCAGGGTCACGCCACCGCGTTCTCGATGATCGTGTCCGACCAGTTGGCCATCCCGCTCGATCGCATCCGCTATCGCCAGTCGGACACGGCGGTCGTCCGCTCCGGCGGCGGAACGGGAGGAGCCCGTTCGCTGCAGTTGGGCGGCACCGCGGTCCGCAACGCGGCTGAGGCGCTCGCCGCCAAGGCCCGCGAGATCGCCGCCCGCCTGCTCGAGGTCGACGCCGCGGACGTCGAGCTGGGGTCCGACGGGTTCGCCGTGCGTGGCGTGCCGGGGGCGGTGGTCGACTGGGCGGCCGTGGCCACTCAGGTCCACCAGGCAGGCATCGATGACGGCGGAGACGGTTCTCAGTCGCTGATGGCCGAGGCCGAGTTCACGATGGCGGGGTCGACCTTTCCGTTCGGTGCCCACGTCTGTGTCGTCGAGGTCGACGTCGAGACCGGTCACACCACGCTGCTGCGTCATCTGGCCGTCGACGACTGCGGCACGGTGATCAACCCGATGCTGGTGCGCGGGCAACAGCACGGGGGCGCCGTTCAGGGCATTTCGCAGGCGTTGTGGGAGGAGTTCGTGTACGACGACGACGGCACGCCGATGACCTCCAGCTTCGCCGACTACGCGCTGCCCACGGCCGCCGACGTGGTCCAGCTCGAGACCGCCAGCACCGTCACCACGAGCCCGCTCAACCCGCTCGGCGCCAAGGGCATCGGCGAGTCGGCCACCGTCGGAGCCACTCCTGCCGTGCAGAACGCCGTCATCGACGCGGTACGTCACCTGGGCGTCCGCCACATCGACATCCCCTGCACGCCGGAACGGGTGTTCACCGCGCTCGCCGAAGCCCGGGAAGGGCGGCACGAGGTGTGGCGCACTCCCCCCGCGGCCTTCGACCGACTCGCCGTCACCACGAACCCGCAAGAAGACGTGGAGGTCTAGCGGTGGCCGACGCTGTCGCCGTCGAGATCGACGGCCTGGTCATGGAGTATGCCGGTCGCCGCGTCGTCGACGACCTGTCACTGGGCGTCGCCGTCGCCTCGATCACGGCGGTCCTCGGCCCGAACGGGGCCGGCAAGACGACCACCTTGGAGACCTGTGAGGGCTACCGGGTGCCGCATCGGGGCCGGGTCCGCGTGCTGGGACTGGATCCACGCGCCGACCACCGTGCGCTGATGCCCCGGATCGGGGTGATGCTCCAATCCGGCGGCGCCTGGGGTGCGGCGAAGCCCCGCGAGATGCTGCGTCACCTGGCTGCCCTGCATGCTCATCCGTTGCCCGTCGACCTGCTCATCGAGCGGCTCGGGCTGAGCGACGCGCTCCGCACCCCCTACCGGCGGCTGTCCGGGGGCCAGCAGCAGCGGCTGGGACTGGCGCTCGCCGTCATCGGCCGGCCGGAGCTGGTCTTCGTCGACGAGCCGACCGCTGGGATGGACCCGCAGGGTCGTCGAGCCACCTGGACCTTGCTGCGCGAACTCCGCGCCGACGGTGTCTCGGTGGTTCTCACGACCCATCACATGGACGAGGCGGCTTCCCTGGCCGACCAGGTGCACATCCTGGATCACGGTCGGCTCGTCGCCACCGGCAGCCCCGCGGAGCTGACCGACGCCGGACGCCGTTCGCTGGAGGATGTCTTCTTGGACCTCACCGACCCGGAGACGGCACGATGAGCGGGACCTTCGCCCCTGCCCCCGGCGCCGCGCCGCTGCTGCGAATGGTCACCGCCCAGGCCGCCATGGAGGTGCGCCTGTTGCTGCGCAACGGCGAGCAGCTGGTTCTTGCGCTGGTGATCCCCGTACTCGTGCTCACGGGTGGTGTGGCGGCCATGAATCGCCTCGACCTCGCGAGCTCCGTGCCCGCCGTCGACCTGCTCACCCCAGGCGTTCTCGCGCTGGCAGTGATGTCGACTGCGTTCACCTCGCTGGCGATCGCGACCGGTTTCGAACGCCGCTACGGCGTCCTCAAACGACTGGGCGCCTCACCGCTGCCCCGTTCTGGGCTGCTGCTGGGCAAGATCGGCGCCCTTCTCGTCGTCGAGACTCTGCAGGTCGTGCTGCTCGGCGGTCTGGCGCTGATGCTCGGGTGGCACCCTCAGTCAACGTGGTCGGGAGGAGCGCCCGCCGCTGTGCTGGCACTGGCGTTGGGCACCGCAGCCTTCGCTGCTCTTGGCATGGTGGTGGCGGGGTTGTTCCGGGCCGAGGCCACGCTGGCGGTGGCGAACCTGATCTATGTGCTGCTGGCCGCCGGAGGAGCCGTCGTGCTCCCAGTGACGGCCTACGGCGAAGGGGGCGAGCTGCTGCGGTGGCTGCCCTCGGGAGCCCTGGGCGAGTCGTTGCGAGTCGCCCTGATCGACGGGCGCGCCGATCTGACAGCCCTGGCGACGCTGTTGGGTTGGGCTCTGGGTGGCGTCGCCGTGGCCGCGAAGACCTTCCGATGGGAGTGACGATGAGCGCACCGGACCACCCCGCCCGCCGGTGGGCCGACCCCGTCTCCTTGCGCCGAGTCGGCTGGGCGACGTTGATCGCCAACGTCGGACTCGTGGTCACCGGTGGCGCGGTGCGGCTGACGGGCTCGGGTCTCGGTTGTCCCACCTGGCCGCGCTGCACCGAGGAGTCGTTCACTCCGCACGGTGCGCTCGGCCTCCATGAGGCGATCGAGTTCGGCAACCGGATGCTGACCTTCGTCTTGGTCGCCATCGCGATCGCCACGCTGATCGTCGCGTGGCGATCCGGTCGGTTGGATCTCCGGCGCCTCGCCATCGCGCTGGGGCTCGGCATCCCGGCCCAAGCCGTGATCGGGGGCATCACGGTGCTGACTCAGCTCAACCCCTGGGTCGTCTCCCTGCACCTGCTCTGCTCCCTGGCCATCATCAGTCTGGCGGTGCTGTTCCTCCATCGGATCGACCACCCGTCCGCCGGGGTGAACAAAGCTCGCGGGCCATTGGTGGCGTTGGCCTGGATCACGTTCACCGCCGGCTGGGCGGTCCTCTATCTGGGCACCATTGTCACCGGCTCGGGGCCACACGCGGGCGATGTGACGGCGCCGCGCAACGGTCTCGATCCGGAGCAGGTGAGCCAGCTGCACGCCGACGCCGTCTTCTTGTTCCTCGGTCTCACGGTCGGCCTGTATGCCGCCACACGCATGGTCCAGGCCCGGAGCGCGGCGGGAGCCGTCGTGCTGTTGTTGGCCCTCGAGTTCGGCCAGGGCGTGATCGGGTTCGTCCAGTACGCCACGGGTCTTCCCGAACTCGTGGTCGGGCTGCACCTCTTGGGTTCGGCCCTGATCGCGGCCGCGCTGGCCCGGGTGGTGATCCTGGCACGGGAGCAGCCGGCGCGCCCAGACGTGGCGGTCTCGGATCAGCGGGTGAGCAGTGGGTCAAGCGCCACCGCGACGAACAGCAGCGAGAGATAGAGATTGGACCAGTGGAACAGCCGCATCGGCTGAATCACGCTCAGGTCTTCGCTCAGCCTGGTGCGGCGCTCCAAGCGATGCGCCTCGACGAGGAACGCCCCGCCCAGGACGACCGCCGCCCCGGCGTAGACCCACCCCGTGTTGGCGATGGGCCACAACAGCAACGACGTCGCGACCATCACCCACGAGTAGATGACGATCTGGCGGCCGACCACGGGGGCGGGCGCGACGGCGGGCAGCATCGGGACGTCGACCTGGCGATAGTCCTCGCGGTAGCGAAGCGCGAGCGCCCAGGTGTGTGGCGGGGTCCAGAAGAAGACCACCAGGAACAGCACGACCGGCGGCCAGGCCAGCGAGCCGGTGACCGCGGTCCAGCCGATCAGCGCTGGGAAACAGCCCGCCAGCCCACCCCACACGATGTTCTGGGTGGTGCGGCGCTTGAGGATCATCGTGTAGACCACGAGATAGAAGGCCTCGGCCGCGAGCGCCAGCCCCGCCGACAACCAGTTGACCCACAGCGCCAGCACGACGGTGGCCAGCACACCGAGCGCGACCCCGAAGAGGATGGCGTTGCGGGTGCTGACGATGTGGCGCGGCAGGGCCCGGCGACGGGTCCGACGCATCTGCTCGTCGATGTCGCGGTCGTAGACGCAGTTGAGCGCGGAGGCGGACCCTGCCGACAGCGCTCCACCGACCACCGTGGCGAGGACCAGTCCGAGCGGCGGCACTCCACGCTGAGCGAAGAACATCACCGGCACCGTGGTCAACAGCAGAAGCTCGATGACGCGCGGCTTGGTCAGGCCGACATAGGCCATGACAACGTCGACGGCGCGGGCCTGCTCGCTCGCTCCAGCCTCCTCGGTCGGCGCGGCGGCCGACTGCGGGGGCTGTGACACGGGAGCACCTCGGGGCGTGGTGAACTGGGGATTGACCGGGCGATGGATCGGGTGTCGAGTCTATCCGCCTCGGACAGTAGGCTCGCGAGTGCCCGCTGGTGACGGCCTCGACGTGCCGGACGTCGGTCGGTGTCGGACCGAGGATTCTCTGAAAGGACCATCCCCCGAATGACCACCCTGCAGTGGAATGAAGTCGACGACCTGGCGGTGAAGACCTGCAAGGTCTTGGCCATGGACGCCGTTCAGAAAGTCGGCAACGGCCACCCCGGCACGGCGATGAGCCTGGCACCCGCGGCCTACCTGCTGTTCCAGAAGGTCATGCGCCACGACCCGGCCGACCCTCAGTGGATCGGTCGCGATCGCTTCGTGCTGAGCTGCGGTCACTCGTCGATCACGCTGTACACCCAACTCTTCTTGGGCGGGTTCGGCCTGGAACTGTCCGACCTGCAGGCATTGCGCACCTGGGGCAGTCTGACGCCCGGCCATCCCGAATGGGGCCACACCGCCGGCGTCGAGACCACGACCGGTCCGCTGGGTCAGGGGGTTGCCAACGCGGTGGGCATGGCGATGGCGACCCGTCGTCAGCGCGGTTTGCTCGACCCGGACGCCGCCCCGGGCGCGAGCCCCTTCGACCACCACGTCTACGGCATCTGCAGCGACGGCGACCTGCAGGAGGGCGTCTCCGCGGAGGCTTCCTCACTGGCCGGGACTCAAGAGCTCGGCAACCTGACCCTGATCTACGACGACAACGAGATCTCGATCGAGGGCGACACCGACGTGGCCTTCACCGAGGATGTCGGCGCCCGCTACGAGGCCTACGGCTGGCACGTCCAGACCGTCGACTGGCGCGGCGGCGGCGACTACCACGAAGACGTCCCCGCCCTGTGGGACGCCGTCGAGGCCGCACAGGCGGCGGCCGATCGGCCCAGCCTGATCGTGCTCAAGACCATCATCGCCTGGCCGGCGCCCACCAAGCAGGGCACCGGTGGCTCCCATGGGTCGGCCCTCGGCGAAGAAGAAGTGGCCGCCACCAAGAAGATCCTCGGCTTCGATCCGGAGCAGACCTTCGAAGTACCGGACAAGGTGCTCGCCCACACCCGCGCGCTGCGCGATCGGGGCGCCGACGCCGGCGCGGCCTGGGATCAGCAGTACGCCGCGTGGTCAGAGGCGAACCCGGAGCGCGCCACTCTGTTGCACCGGCTCAAGGGTGGAACTCTGCCGGACGGATGGGCCCACGCCCTGCCCCACTTCGACGCCGACGACAAGGGGATGGCCACCCGCAAAGCGAGCGGCGCGGTGCTGACCGCGCTCGCACCGGTCCTGCCCGAGCTCTGGGGCGGGTCGGCCGACCTGGCCGAATCCAACAACACCAGCATGAAGGGTGAGCCCTCGTTCTTGCCGCCCAAGCGCTCCACCGCCGAGTGGACCGGCGACCTCTACGGCAGGACCCTGCACTTCGGCATCCGGGAGCATGCCATGGGGGCGATCATGAACGGCATCGCGCTCTCGGGTGGCACCCGCGTCTATGGCGGCACGTTCCTGGTGTTCTCCGATTACATGCGCGGCGCCGTTCGCCTGGCCGCTCTCATGGGGCTGCCGGTCACGTATGTGTGGACCCACGACTCGATCGGGCTCGGCGAGGACGGCCCCACACATCAGCCCGTGGAGCATCTGGCGGCGCTGCGGGCGATCCCGGGGCTCGACATCGTGCGGCCCGCCGATGCGAACGAGACGGCTGCGGCATGGCAGGCCATCTTGGCGCGCAACGATCGTCCGGCCGGCCTCTGCCTGACCCGGCAGAACGTGCCGGTGTTCCCCCGCGGCAGTGACGGGTTCGCCGACACCGCTGCGGTGGCGCGCGGGGGCTATGTCCTGCTCGACACCGACGGCATTCCCGATGTCGTCCTCGTCGGCACCGGGTCGGAAGTCCAGCTGGCCGTCCAGGCCCGTGACCTGCTCTCCGCGGAGGGGATCGCCGCACGCGTGGTCTCGATGCCGTGCCGGGAGTGGTTCGACGCCCAGGACGCGGCCTACCGCGAGCAGGTGCTGCCAGCCGCGGTGCGCGCGAGGGTGAGCGTCGAAGCGGGCGTCGCCCAAGGCTGGCGCGACGTGGTGGGCGATGCGGGCCGCATCGTCTCCCTCGAACACTTCGGTGCGTCGGCCGACTTCAGCACATTGTTCACCGAGTTCGGCCTGACAGCCGACGCCGTCGCCACCGCAGCGCGCGAGAGCATCGCCGCGGCCCGTGGCAACTGACCAGGAGGAGCGAACATGACTGATCGCCTGAAGGAACTGTCCGAGGCAGGGGTGTCCATCTGGCTCGATGACCTCTCCCGCGAGCGGCTCGAGACCAACAATCTGTCCGACCTCGTCAAGGAGGACTCCGTCGTCGGGGTGACCACCAACCCGTCGATCTTCGCTGCGGCGCTCGCCAAGGGCGAGCGCTACGACCCCCAGGTGGCCGAGCTCGCCCGTCAGGGCGCCGACGTTGCTCGCACCGTCTTCGAGCTCACCACGCGTGACGTGCGCGATGCGTGCGACGTGCTCCGGCCGGTCTATGACCGCACCGGGGGGGTCGACGGCCGCGTGTCGATCGAGGTCGCCCCCGATCTCGCGCACGACACCGACGCCACGATCGCGTCGGCCCGCGAACTGTGGAAGTCGGTGGACCGGCCCAACTGTCTGATCAAGATCCCCGGGACACCCGAGGGGTGGCCCGCCATCACCGATGCGATCGGCGAGGGCATCGACGTCAACGTCACGCTGATCTTCGGGCTCGACCAGTACAGCGCGGTGATGGAGGCCTACGTGGCCGGGCTCGAGAAGGCGCTGGACGCCGGTCTCGACCTGTCCACGATCCACTCGGTGGCGTCGTTCTTCGTCTCTCGCGTCGACACCGAGATCGACAAAAGGCTGGAAGCGAGCGGCGCCGACGCATCGTTGTTCGGCCGGGCCGGCATCGCCAACGCTCGCCTGGCCTACCGGGCCTACGAGGAGTTCTTCCGCGGGGAGCGCTGGGCGGCGCTCGAGGCGGCGGGAGCGCGAAGGCAACGCCCGCTGTGGGCCTCGACCGGTGTGAAGAACCCCGACTACAAGGACACGATGTATGTCGTGGACCTGGTCGCCCCGAACACCGTCAACACGATGCCCGAGAAGACCCTTCAGGCCGTCAAGGACCACGGCGACGTGGCGGGTGATCAGGTCACCACCAACTACGACGACGCCCAGGCCACGATGGAATCGCTCGCCGAGGCAGGCATCGACTACGACGACGTCATCGCGGTGCTCATCAAGGAAGGCGTCGAGAAGTTCGTCGACGCCTGGGACGAGCTCCTCGCGACGGTCTCCGGACAACTGAATGAGGCGACATCATGACCGCACCCGTGGACGCAACGACGACGCAGGCCTGGAGCCGACTCTCGGAACTCGCGGCCGACTTCTCCCCTGACCTCCGTCAATGGTTCGAGACCGATCCCGGCCGGGTCGATCGGCTCGGCTTCAGCGCGGGTGACCTCTGGGTCGACCTGTCGAAGGGCCTGGTCGACGACGAGATCCTCGCCACGCTGCTCCAACTGGCCGATGAGGTCGGTCTCACCGCGCGTCGCCAAGCGATGTTCGCGGGTGATCGGATCAACGTCACCGAGAACCGCTCGGTGTTGCACACGGCGCTACGCCTCCCCTCCTCGGCGTCGCTGACCGTCGAGGGCCAGGACGTGGTCGCCGACGTGCACGCCGTACTCGAACGGGTCTATGACTTCGCCGAGCAAGTTCGCTCGGGGGCATGGACCGGCGTCACCGGCGAGCGGATCCGGACGGTCGTCAATATCGGCATCGGCGGCTCCGATCTCGGACCGGTGATGGCCTACGAGGCGTTGCGCCCCTACGTCCAGGACGGGCTGGAGTGCCGGTTCATCAGCAACATCGACCCCACCGATGCGGCGACCACGTTGGACGGTCTTGATCCGGCGACCACGCTGTTCATCGTCTCCAGCAAGACCTTCGGCACCCTGGAGACGCTGACGAACGCCCGGCTCTGCCGGGCCTGGTTGCTCGACGGACTGGCGGGCGTGCTCGACGGAGGGGACAGTGGCGACGCCGTCTCGAAGCACTTCGTCGCCGTGTCGACGGCGCTCGACAAGGTGGCCGACTTCGGCATCGACCCGGCGAACGCGTTCGGTTTCTGGGACTGGGTCGGCGGCCGCTACTCCATGGACTCGGCGATCGGGACGTCTCTGGTGATCGCCATCGGTCCCCAGCGGTTCGCCGAGATGCTGTCCGGCATGCACGCGATGGACGAGCACTTCCGCACCACCGAGCTGGCCGACAACGTGCCGGCGCTGATGGGGCTGCTCAACGTCTGGTATGCCAACTTCCTCGGCGCCGACACGCATGCGGTGCTCCCCTACGCCCAACTCCTGCATCGCTTCCCGGCCTACCTCCAACAGCTCACCATGGAGTCCAACGGCAAGAGCGTGCGGTGGGACGGCTCGCCGGTGACC
Source organism: uncultured Actinomycetota bacterium (assembly GCA_963781605.1). Classification (GTDB taxonomy): domain Bacteria; phylum Actinomycetota; class Actinomycetes; order Propionibacteriales; family Nocardioidaceae; genus Nocardioides. The sequence goes on along the minus strand of CAWAGO010000004.1, from coordinate 88,902 downwards.
ACCGAGACCGGCGAGGTGTTCTGGGGTGAACCCGGCACCAACGGTCAGCACGCGTTCTACCAGCTGATCCACCAAGGCACCCGCCTGGTGCCGGCCGACTTCATCGCGGTCGCCAATCCGCCCTATCCACTGCGCGATGGCGACACCGACGTCCACGAATTGTTCCTGGCCAACTTCTTCGCTCAGACCCGCGCGCTCGCGTTCGGCAAGACCGCAGACGAAGTGCGCGCTGAAGGGACGCCCGAGGAGCTGGTCCCGGCTCGAGTCTTCGACGGCAACCGGCCGAGCGCCTCCATCATGGCGCCGTCCCTCACGCCCTCCGTGCTCGGTCAGTTGATCGCCCTCTACGAGCACATCACCTTCGTGCAGGGCGTCGTGTGGGGCATCGACAGCTTCGACCAGTGGGGCGTCGAGCTGGGCAAGCAACTCGCGCAGCAGGTGGCTCCCGCCGTCGCCGGCGACCGCGAGGCGCTGGCCGGGCAGGACGCCTCAACCCGCGCCCAGATCGACTACTACCGCAGGCATCGCAACGCATGAGCGCTTCTGGCAATCCCCTCCGCGCGGCGCAAGATCGCCGCCTTCCCCGCATCGCCGGCCCCTCCACGCTGGTGCTGTTCGGAGTCACGGGCGACCTCGCGCGCAAGAAGCTGATGCCCGCGGTCTACGACCTCGCCAACCGCGGCCTGTTGCCACCCGGCTTCTCTCTGGTCGGTTTCGCCCGGCGCGACTGGGCCGACCAGGACTTCGCCCAGATCGTGCACGACTCCGTGCGCGAACACGCTCGAACCGAGTTTCGGGAGGAGGTCTGGCAACAACTCAATCGAGGGGTTCCGGTTCGTGCCCGGCGACTTCTCCGACGACCGGGCCTTCGAGAAGCTCCGCCGAACCTTGGACGAGCTCGACGAGGCGCGCGGCACCGGAGGCAACCACGCCTACTACCTCTCCATCCCGCCGCGGTTCTTCTCCGATGTCGTCGGCCAACTGGCCGAGCACGGATTGGCCGACACCTCCGAGGACAAGGCCTGGAAACGGGTCGTGGTCGAGAAGCCCTTCGGACACGACCTCGAGAGCGCCAGGGAGCTCAACCAGACCCTGTCGGCGGTCTTTCCACCCGAATCGGTTTTCCGGATCGACCATTACCTCGGCAAGGAGACGGTCCAGAACATCTTGGCGCTGCGCTTCGCCAACAACCTGTTCGAGCCGATCTGGAACGCCAACTATGTCGACCACGTGCAGATCACGATGGCCGAAGACATCGGGATCGGCGGGCGAGCGGGTTACTACGACGGCGTCGGTGCTGCGCGTGACGTCATCCAGAATCACCTGTTGCAACTGATGGCCCTGATCGCCATGGAGGAGCCCCTGGCCCTCGACGCCGCGAGCCTGCGCACCGAGAAGCAGAAGGTGCTCGCCGCGGTGCGCCTACCGAAGCGGATCGACCTGGCCACGGCCCGCGGTCAGTACGACGCCGGCTGGTCCGGCGGTGTGAAGGTCGCGGGATACACCGACGAGGACGACATCCCGGCGTCATCGTCGACCGAGACCTTCGCCGCCATCACCTTGGGCATCGAGTCGCGCCGCTGGGCGGGCGTGCCCTTCTACCTCCGCACGGGCAAGCGCCTCGGACGCCGGGTGACCGAGGTCGCCGTGGTGTTCAAACGGGCGCCCTACCTGCCGTTCAGCCCGTATGCCGTCGAGGACCTGACCCACAATGCGTTGGTGATCCGCGTCCAGCCCGATGAGGGGGTGACCATCCGGTTCGGCGCCAAGGTGCCCGGCACGGCCATGGAGATCCGCGACGTCAACATGGACTTCGCCTATGGCGGCGCCTTCACCGAAGCGTCTCCCGAAGCGTATGAACGGCTGATCCTCGACGTGCTGCTCGGCGACCCCCCGTTGTTCCCCCAGCATCTCGAGGTGGAGCTGTCCTGGGAGATCCTCGACCCGATCATCGAGTACTGGGCCAGCCATGGGCGACCCGAGAAGTACGCCGCCGGCACCTGGGGGCCGCCGTCGGCCGATGCCATGTTGGCCCGAGACAACCGCGTGTGGAGGCGGCCGTGATCGAACTGCTCGAGACCAACGCCGCGGCGATCGCCGCGGAGTTCGTGCACGCGCGACGTCGGGCCGGCTCGCCGGCTATGGGCATGGTGATGACCCTGGTCGTGGTCGTCGACGAGGACCAGTCCGAGGATGCTCTCAACGCGGCCCGCCTCGCCTCACGCGAGCACCCCGCGCGAGTCCTCGGCGTGATCATCGGCGATGGGCGCGGCCATGGCAAGATCCACGCTCAGGTCGAAGTCGGCGCTCGCGGCTGGACCGGTGAGACCGCCCTGATCCGGCTGTCCGGCGAAGTCACCAAGCACCCCGAGTCGGTGGTCCTCCCCCTGCTGCTGCCCGACTCGCCGGTGGTGGTCTGGTGGGCGACCGATGCTCCGGCCGATCCAGCCGCCGATCCGCTGGGAGCGCTGGCGCAACGCCGGATCACCGACGCGGCCGCCGCCCACCGCGGCAAGCGGCGAGCGATGCTCGGCAACTGCTCCTCGTACACCCCGGGCGACACCGATCTCGCCTGGACCCGGATCACCCCGTGGCGCGCGCTGCTGGCCGCCGCTCTCGATCAGCAGCCGGTCAAGGTGACCCGAGCGTCGGTCGCCGCCGAGCGGATCAGTCCCAGCGCCGAACTGCTGGTGGCGTGGCTCGCTGCGCGGTTGAAGGTGAAGGTCGAGCGGATCGACTCCGACGGGCCCGGCATCACCGAGGTCGTGCTGCACAGCAAGGAGGGGGCGATCTCGATCTCGCGGCGCGACGGCAAGCTGGCCATGATGTCCTCGCCCGGCCAACCGGATCGGCCGGTCGCACTCAAGCGCCGCGGGCTTCCCGATTTGTTGGCCGAGGAGCTTCGCCACCTCGACGAGGACGAGGTCTACGCCCATGCGGCCCGCAAACTGGTGGCGCTCAACAAGAACCAGCGATGACCACGTCGGCGGCGGAGATCGTCATCCACGACGATGCGGCCGACCTGGCCCGCCACGTGGCGGCGGACGTGCTGACCGTGATCACCATCGCGCAGTCAGAGGGACGTGAGCCGCACATCGCGCTCACCGGGGGCACCATCGCCGATGCAGTTCATCGCGAGCTGGCTCGGCAGTCCGTTACGTCGAGGGCCGACTGGTCGAGGGTGCATGTGTGGTGGGGCGACGAACGGTTCGTCCCGGCCGACTCTCCCGATCGCAACGCCTACCAGGCTGCCCAGGCTCTGCTCGACCATGTCCGCGTCGACCCCGGCCACGTGCATGCGATGCCGGCCGCCGGTGAGGTCCCCGATGTCGAGGCCGGCGCGGTGGCCTACGCCGAGAAGGTGCGGTCGCTCAGCGGCGGAGAGTTCGATCTGGTGATGCTCGGGGTGGGCCCGGACGGCCACGTGGCCTCGCTGTTCCCCGGCTTCCCGCAACTGGACGTCGACGACGACATCACGGTGGCCGTCACCGGTTCGCCCAAACCGCCACCGGAGCGGATCTCGCTGACCCTCCCCGCGCTCAACCGGGCCCGCGCTGTCTGGTTCCTGGTCTCCGGGACCGAGAAGGCTGACGCCGTCCGCCGCTCCCTCCCCCACCCGTCACAAATAGCAGGTGAGGCGTCACATCCGGGCGGTGAGACGTCAGGTACGACGGGCGAGGCGTCAGGTACGACGGGTGAGGCGTCAGGTACGACGGGCCAGTCGTCATCCTCGGGCAGCGAGGAGTCACTGCCAGCGGCGAGGGTGCACGGTCGCCTAGCGACGGTGTGGCACGTCGACCGCGCGGCTGGAAGTCTGCTGGACGGTTAGCGCTCAGCGCGCCGGGCCAGAAATCGGACGCGCGCCGCGAGCGCGGCATGCCTCTTCGTAGTCAGCGCGCAACCGCGTGCATGGGTCGACAGTCCCGTCGTATACGTGCTGCTTCGTATACACACCCACGCGCCATCGCCGGGTGTTGCCCAACCACGCATGGCGCGACGCGTCCCCTGCCTGATTCTCAGGCGAGGCGTGGTGCTGCGCGCCGTCGTACTCAACGGCGTAGCGGATCTCGGGCAGGGCGAGATCGAGTCGGTATCGCGCCACATCGCCGTCGTAGACCCACCACTGCAACTCGGGTCGAGGCAGGCCCGCGTCGTACCAATGCAGTCGGAGAGCCGACTCCCCCGGCGACTCCGAGCGGCCGTCGGCAATGGGAACCAGGGACCGCAGTTGGACGACACCGCGATACCCCTTGAAGCGCTCCAGCTCCGCCAGCATGACGGCGTGCGACACTCCGGTGCGTAGAAACCCATCGAGCGCAGCCAGCGCGTCGAAGCGCCAGAGCAGTCGACCCAAGTCCAAGGCGGTGCGGAGGGGCGAGGTGACCCGGACCCCCGCAAGCTCGACCACGTCGCAGTCGTTCAGCTGCCGCGTGCCGCCATCGACGTCACTTCGCCGAACACGAGTGCCGGTGCGTTGAAAGACCGCGATTCGGGGCAGCGCGTCGTACGACGTTCGGGGAAGGATCGGCACTCCGTGCAGCCATGCGGCCACGCGATCGGTGACCACGGCGCTTTCGGGAAGGACTAGCCGCAATGCCTGCGCGCGCAGCTCGATGGAGTCAGGCACGCCAGTCGAAACCCAGACACCCCGGACGACGCGGCGGATTGCCCCGCGACCCTGGAGCTCACGAATGAGCACATCGGGCACACCAGCCTCGCGGGCGCTAGAGCGGGTGAATGGAGCGTCGAACGGAAGCGGCGCCGTGCGCGGCAACGGGTCGGCATATGACGGCATCCAATGGGGCCAGGTGGACATGGAGCCACTGTGCCGAAACCAGGGAATCCAGATGCGGCGCTATCCACAGCCTTCGACGCCTCGGCCGCACGAGGTGACGCCTCACCAGGAATAGGTGACGGGTCGGCGGTTAGATGTGACGTCTCACCTGCAATAGGTGACGGGTCGGCGGTTAGAAGATGATGTCGCCGGATTTACGTCGTGAACGCAGGGTTTGCAGGGCTTCGTCCAGAATGTCTTTCGCCTCTGATTCGGAGCGGCGCTCTTTCACGTAGGCCAGGTGCGTCTTGTAGGGCTCGATCCGCGGCGCCGGCGGCGGATTGTCTGAGTCCAAGCTCGCGGGAAGCCCGCACTTGGGGCAGTCCCACGACTCCGGAACCGTCGCCTCGACGGCAAACGTCACGACTGAGCGGTGCTCGTGCGAGCAGAAGTAGGACACCGCCTGACGGGGCGCTGCCTCTCCGCGCTCGGCCTCGCCCATCGGGCCAGCACCCACGCGACTCCCACGGATCGCGTTTCCTCCACCTGCCATGCTCGTCAAACCTCCCGGTTAGCCCTGATAGGACAACAACAGACCCAACGCAACGATCGTGGCAAACCACACCACACCGACCCCGACCGTGAACCGGTCAAGGTTGCGTTCGGCCACAGACGAACCCCCAAGCGAGCTGGACACGCCTCCACCGAACATGTCGGAGAGCCCACCGCCGCGACCTTTGTGAAGCAGAACCAACAAGATGAGCAAAGAGCTCGTGAGAACCAGCAGAATCGTGAAGATCAATTGCACAGGGCACAGCCTACGTCACACCCGCGCAGTCGTCGCCGTGGGCCGTCAGAGCATCGGCATGTCATAGAAACGCGCGATCCCACCGAACTCTTCGGCCTGCAGGCTGGCACCACCGACAAGGCAGCCGTCGACGTCGTCCTTCGTCATGATTCCGGCCACGTTGGCGGCCTTGACCGACCCTCCATAGAGGATGCGCAGGCCGTCGGCCGCGTCATCGCCGTGAACGTCGCGGACCCTGCCTCGGATGGCCGCGCACACCTCTTGAGCATCCTCCGGCGTGGCCACCTCACCGGTACCGATCGCCCAGACTGGCTCGTAGGCCACCACCAGGCCGGCGATCTGCTCCGCTGTGAAGCCGGCCAGCGAGCCGTCGACCTGCGCCAGCGTGTAGGGCACGTGGTCCCCAGCCTGCCGGACCTCGAGGCCCTCGCCGACGCACACGATGGGGACCATCCCCGCGTCGAGCGCCTTGTGGGCCTTGGCGTTGACCACATCATCGCCCTCGCCGTGATACTCGCGGCGCTCGGAGTGACCCACCACCACGTAGCTGCAGCCCAGTTTCGCGAGCATCCCGGCAGAGATCTCACCGGTGTAGGCCCCCGAGTCGTGCATGGAGACGTCCTGCGCGGCATACCCGATCTGCAGCCGGTCACCGTCGACACAGGTCTGCACCGATCGCAGATCGGTGAACGGCGGAACCACCACCACCTCCGCCTTGGCGTAGTCGTGCCGCTTGTCAGCCAGGGTGGCGGCCAACTTCTGGACGAGAACGACGGCCTCCTGGTGGTTGAGGTTCATCTTCCAGTTGCCCGCCATCAAGGGGGTACGAGACATGCCTGTGCTCCTCAGGTCGTATGAAGTAGGTGCCTGGTCAGCGTTCGAGGACGGCGATCCCGGGAAGTTCCTTGCCTTCAAGGAACTCCAGGCTGGCGCCACCGCCAGTGGAGATGTGCCCGAAAGCGGCTTCGTCGAAGCCCAGCTTGCGCACCGCGGCGGCGGAGTCTCCTCCGCCGACCACCGTGAGTCCCGGCGCCGTGGTGAGTGCTTGTGCCACGGCCCGCGTGCCCTCAGCGAAGGCGTCGACCTCGAAGACCCCCATGGGGCCGTTCCAGAACACGGTGCGAGCGTCAGCCAGCGAGGCCGCGAACGCCGCTCCGGACTCCGGGCCGATATCGAGGCCGAGGCTGTCGGCGGGAATCGCCGAGGCCGCAACGACCACCGGATGGGGGGTCGCGTCGCCGGAAGGAAACGCCGTGTCGACCACTACATCGGTGGGGAGCACGATCTCGACTCCCGACTCTTTGGCGCGCGAGAGGTAGGACCGGCAGGTCTCCAGCTGGTCCTCCTCGAGCAGGCTCTTGCCGACCTCGTGACCCTGCGCCTTGAGGAAGGTGAACACCATTCCGCCGCCGATCAACAACTTGTCCGCCTTGCCAAGCAGATTGTCGATCACGCCGAGCTTGTCAGAGACCTTGGAGCCGCCGAGGACGACGACGTAGGGCCGCTCCGGGTCAACCGTGAGCCGCCGAAGGACGTCGATCTCCTTGCCGACCAGGGCACCCGTCTCCGACGGCAGCCGCAACGCGACGTCGTAGACCGACGCCTGCTTGCGGTGGACCACGCCGAAGCCGTCGGACACGAATGCGTCGGCCAGCCCAGCCAACTGATCGGCGAACGCGCCGCGGATCGCGTCGTCCTTGCTGGTCTCGCCCTCGTTGAAGCGCACGTTCTCAAGGACCGCGACCTGGCCGTCGGCCAGACCATCGACCGTCGAGCGGGCGCTCTGGCCGACCGTGTCGGTCGCGAACGCGACGTCCTGGCCGAGGAGTTCGCCCAGTCGCGCCGCCACCGGAGCCAGCGTGAAGGCGGGGTCCGGGGAGCCCTTGGGGCGTCCGAGGTGGGCGGTCACGACCACCCGCGCCCCGGCATCGGCCAGGGCGCGGATGGTCGGCACGCTGGCGCGGATCCGTCCATCGTCGGTGATCCTCGAACCGTCGAGCGGCACGTTGAGGTCGGACCGGACAAGCACGCGCTTGCCCGCGACGTCCCCGAGGGAGCCGTAGTCAGCCATGGTTGTCGAGCCTCAGAGGCTCTTGCCCATGAGGGCGACAAGGTCGATGAGGCGGTTGGAATAGCCCCACTCGTTGTCGTACCACCCGACGACCTTGACCTGATTGCCGATGACCTTCGTCAGGCCCGAGTCAAAGATGCACGACGCCGGGTCGGTGACGATGTCGGCGGAGACGATCGGGTCTTCGGTGTACTTCAAGAAGCCCTTGAGCGGGCCCTCGGCCGCCGCCTTGACGATCGCGTTCACTTCCTCGACCGACGTCTCGCGGCCCGCCTCGAACGTGAGGTCGGTCGCTGACCCGGTCGGGGTCGGCACGCGCAGGGCGTAGCCATCGAGCTTGCCCTTCAGTTCCGGCATCACCAGCCCGATCGCCTTGGCCGCGCCGGTGGAGGTCGGGATGATCGACAGCGCTGCGGCGCGAGCACGCCGCATGTCCCGGTGCGGACCGTCGAGCAGGTTCTGGTCCGAGGTGTAGGCGTGGATCGTGGTCATCAGACCCTTGACGATGCCGAGTTCGTCCGAGAGCGGCTTGGCCATGGGGGCCAGGCAGTTGGTCGTACACGAGGCGTTGGACACCACGTGATGCGCGGCGGGGTCATAGTCGTTGTGGTTGACGCCCATGACGAACGTGGCGTCCTCGTTGCTGGCCGGAGCCGAGATGATGACCTTCTTCGCGCCGCCGTCGATGTGCGCCTTGGCCTTGAGCGCGTCGACGAAGATGCCGGTGGACTCGACCACGATGTCGGCGCCGACCTCGCCCCAGGCAATGGCGGCCGGGTCGCGCTCCTCGAAGACCCGAATCGACTGGCCACCGACGCTGATGGAGTCCGCGGTGGAGGAGACATCGTCGGGGAGGACTCCGAGGACCGAGTCGTATTTGAGCAAGTGGGCGATGGACTTGTTGTCCATCAGGTCGTTGGCTCCGACGATCTCGATGTCGGCGCCGGACGCCTGAACGGCCCGGAAGAAGTTGCGGCCGATGCGGCCGAACCCGTTGATACCTACGCGAACAGTCACGGGTGCTCCTGATTAAGTGGGACAGTCTTCTTGACAAGACCGACCCTAGCGGCTCGGCGCACTCACGCGTACCCCCGTCCGCCGTATGGCGTGATCACACAGGCCCGGCGCGCACCGCGAACGGGTGGCCGGATCACGCCTCGTCGGCGAGCATCTCGGGGGTAAGCGACGACTCGGTGTCAGGAACGCCCAACTCTTCAGCCCGCTTGTCGGCCATCGCGAGAAGGCGACGGATCCGGCCGGCGATGGCGTCTTTGGTGAGCGCAGGCTCGTGGAGTTGTCCGAGTTCCTCCAGCGACGCCTGCTTGTGCTCAAGACGCAGACTGCCGGCCTGCTTGAGGTGGTCGGGCACCTCGTCGGCCAAGATCTCCAGCGCCCGCTGGACCCGCGCTCCGGCGGCCACGGCCGCCCGGGCGGAACGCCGCAGGTTGGCGTCGTCGAAGTTCGCCAGCCGGTTGGCGGTGGCTCGCACCTCGCGGCGCATTCGACGCTCCTCCCACGCCATCAGGGTCTCGTGGGCGCCCAGTCGAGTGAGCAGTGCACCGATGGCGTCGCCGTCGCGGATGACCACCCGGTCCACCCCGCGGACCTCGCGAGCCTTCGCCTGGATGCCGAGTCGACGCGCCACCCCGACGAGAGCCAACGCCGCTTCGGGCCCGGGACAGGTGACCTCGAGCGAGGACGAACGACCGGGCTCCGTGAGCGATCCGTGGGCCAGAAAGGCGCCCCGCCACGCGGCGACTGCGTCACATCCGCCACCGGACACCACCTGTGGCGGCAGCCCGCGCACCGGACGGCCGCGCTGGTCGATCAGGCCGGTCTGCCGAGCGAGCGCCTCGCCGTCCTTGGTCACCCGGACCAGATAGCGGCTGCCCCGCCGAATCCCGTTGCCCTGCACCATGACCACGTCGGAGGTGTGCCCGAAGATCTCGGCGATGTCGGTGCGCAACCGACGAGCGGCGGCGCCGGTGTCGAGTTCCGCCTCGACCACGATCTTGCTGCTGACGATGTGCAGACCACCGGCGAATCGCAACATGGTGGCGACCTCGGCCTTGCGGCAGCAGGCCTTGGTGATGTGGGTGTTGGCCAATTCCGCCTTGACCTGCGCCGTCATCGCCATGCGGGGCATCCTCCCATGCTCGTCAAACACCCTGACGCGGTGGTCGGGCGCTCGCGGCGGCACCGATCACCTCGCCGAAGACCCTTGCCAGCTTGGCCGGGTCGTGCCGCGCCGTGCCGTCACCATGGGCCACGTCGGTGAGGACCAGACGTGCTCCCACCTCGGCCGCGGTGGCCCGCAGGGGTGGCAGGTGGTGGACGCGTCGTTCGTCGGCGACCACCGTGTCGATCCGCAGCCCCGGGGCATGCTCGCGCAGGGCCGAGAGGTGGTCGCTGGAGGTCAGGCCGTCGGTCTCGTCGCTGGAGTCGAGGTTGAGCACCACGATCACTCGACCACGCGTGTGCACGATCGCGTCGCGGAGCTCGGGGACCATCAGGTGCGGGATCACCGAGGTGTACCACGAGCCGGGGCCCAGCACGACCCAGTCGGCGTCGCGGACGGCGGCGAGCGCTTCGGGGCACGCGGCCGGTCGGGGTGGATCGAGATCGATGGATTGGATCCGGCCACGCGACGTCGCGACCTCGACCTGGCCGCGCACCCGCGTACACGCTTCGGGTGAGCCCGGGTCGACCCCCTTGATCTCCGCTGTGATGTCGAGCGGAGTGAGCGCCATCGGCAGCACCCGACCCTCGGCGCCGAGTAGCCGCCCCACCCAGTCGAGCGCCTGAACGTGGTCGCCAAGGAGTTCCCAGAGGCTGACGATCAGCAGGTTGCCGACCACGTGTCCGTTCATGTCGCCCTTGCCCGCGAAGCGATGCTGGAGCGTGCGGGCCCAGGTCTGGCCCCAGTCGTCGTCGCCACACAAGGCGGCCAGTGCCATTCGCAGATCGCCAGGCGGAAGCACATTGAACTCGCCCCTCAGCCGGCCCGACGAACCGCCGTTGTCGGCCACGGTCACCACCGCGGTCAGGTCGCGTACGACGTGGCGCAGCGCCGCGAGGTTGGCGTAGAGGCCGTGCCCCCCACCCAGCGCGACGACGGAGCAGTCGAGGCGATCCGACGGAGCGGTCATTCTCGGCCCAGATCGCGGTGAATGGCCCGGGCGGCGACACCCCCGGCGCGCAAGCGCGCGGCGATCTCTTCCGACATGGCCACACTCCGATGCTTGCCACCGGTGCAGCCGATCGCCACTCGGAGGAAGCGCTTGCCCTCGCGCAGATAGCCGTCCGCGACCGTCGCCAGCACCTCCAGATAGCGATCGAGAAACTCGGCGGCGCCGGGCTGAGATTTCACGTAGTCAGCCACGTCGGCGTCCTGGCCGGTACGGGGGCGCAATTCGGGCACCCAGAACGGGTTGGGGAGAAACCGCATGTCGGCGACGTAGTCGGCATCGACCGGGATGCCGTATTTGAAGCCGAAAGAGATCACCGAGACCTTCAGCTGCACCGAGTCCGGGGTCCCGAAGGCCCCGGCGATGCGATCGGTGAGCTGATGCACGTTGAGATTGCTCGTGTCGATCACCAGATCCGCCTCGCCTCGCAGATCGGCCAGCACCTCGCGCTCGCGGGTCAACCCGTCGAGGAGTCGGCCGCTGCCTTGCAGCGGGTGCGGCCGGCGAACGGCCTCCTGACGACGGACCAGGACCTCGTCGGTGGCCTCGAGGAAGAGCAGCGTGGCTTCGCGGCCGGTGACCCCCTGAGCGAGGTTGGCCTGCAGCGAGTCGAAGAACGAACCCGACCGCACGTCGACCACGACGGCGATGGGCTGCTGGCGCCCCTTGCTCTCATCGACCAGCCGGACGACGTCACGCAACAGGCTCGGCGGCATGTTGTCGACGACATAGAAGCCGAGGTCCTCGAGTTCCTTGGCCGCCGTGCTGCGTCCGGCGCCGGTCATGCCCGTCACGACGACGAGCGGTCCCGCGCCGGCCTGGGCAGCTGACTGTTCTTGACTCATCACGCATCCTCGCGACTCTCGCGCCCGGTCGAGACGATCTCGCCCGTGGCGGTATTGACTGACACCAGTCCGGCATTCTTGCGCCCCGCGGTCGCTTGGTCCACGGCCGTCTTGATCGCGAGCGCGGTGCGTGGACCGATCCCGGGTACCTCGGCGATATCGTCGAGCCCGGCCGCGCGGAGCTTCTTGAGTGACCCGAAGTGCTTCATCAGGGTCTTCCGGCGCACCTCGCCGAGGCCCGGAACGTCGTCGAGAGCACTCTCGACCATGGTCTTGGACCGTCGCGACCGGTGGTGGTTGATGGCGAACCGGTGGGCCTCGTCACGCACCCGCTGAAGGAGATAGAGGCCCTCGGAGGTACGTGGAAGGATCACGGGGTCTTCCTCATCGGGAAGCCAGACCTCCTCCAGGCGCTTGGCCAGCCCGCACACGGGGATGTCGGCGAGCCCTAGCTCGCGAAGGGCGACGGAGGCGGCCGCGACCTGGGGGGCTCCCCCGTCGACCACCACCAGCCCGGGGGCATAGGCGAACTTGCGGGGGCGGCCCGTCTCCGGATCGACCAGCATGGGTCCTTGATCACTGGTGGCCTGGGTGACCTGACCGTCGGCGTTGCTCTGCTCATCGAGCAGTCGCCTGAAGCGCCGGGTGATCACCTGGTGCATGTGGGCAACGTCGTTCTGACCGACCTGACCCGAGCCCTCACCTCTGATCACGAAGCGGCGGTACTCACCCTTGCGAGGCAGGCCGTCCTCGAACACGACCATGGAGGCCACCACCTCGGTACCCTGCAGATTGGAGATGTCGAAGCACTCGATCCGGAGTGGCACCTCGCCGAGGTCGAGAGCCTGCTGGATCTCTTCGAGCGCTCGATTGCGTGTGGTCAGGTCGGACGCGCGCTTGGTCTTGTGGAGGGCGAGCGCCTCGGTGGCATTACGGGTGACGGTCTCGTGGAGCGACCGCTTGTCACCGCGTTGGGGCACCCGGATCTGGACGCGGCTACCGCGCAGCCCGGTCAGCAGCGACTCGAGCGTCGCGGTCTCCGGCGGCAACGCCGGCACCAGGATCTCGCGTGGGATGGCGGTGGAATCGTCGGCATACATCTGCAGGATGAAGCCCTCGACAAGCGCCGAGGTATCCCCGTCGTCGGTGCGGTCGGCCACCCAGCCGCGCTGACCACGCACGCGCCCGCCGCGGACGTAGAACACCTGCACGGCCACCTCGAGGGGGTCCTCGGCCAAGGCCACGATGTCGGCATCGGTACCGTCGGCCAGGACGACCGCCTGCTTCTCCAAAGCACGGTTGAGAGCCCCGAGATCGTCGCGCAGGCGAGCTGCGCGCTCGAACTCGAGAGCATCGGAGGCCGCGCGCATCTGCTTCTCGATCCGCTTCATGAAGGGTGTGGCGTTGCCAGCCATGAAGTCGACGAAGTCGTCGACGATCGCGCGATGCTCAACGGCCGTCACTTCACCGACGCAGGGGGCAGCGCACTTGTCGATGTAGCCCAGGAGGCACGGCCGCCCCATCTGCTGGTGGCGTCGGAACACCCCATCGGTGCACGACCGCATCGGAAACACCCGGAGCAGAAGGTCGACCGTCTCCCGGATCGCCCACGCGTGGCTGTACGGCCCGAAGTAGCGCACCCCTTTGCGTTTGGCACCACGGCCGACCATGACCCGGGGGAACTCGTCGCCGACGGTGATCGCCAGCCAAGGATAGGACTTGTCATCGCGGTACTTGACGTTGAATCGGGGGTCGAACTCCTTGATCCAGGAGTACTCCAACTGAAGCGCCTCGACCTCGGTCGAGACCACCGTCCAGTCGACCCCGTGAGCGGTCGCCACCATGCTGGCGGTCCGTGGGTGCAGACCGCCGGGGTCTTGGAAATAGGACGACAGGCGGGCGCGGAGGCTCTTCGCCTTGCCGACATAGATCACCCGACCGGACCGGTCACGAAAGCGATAGACGCCCGGCTGGGTGGGGATCGACCCGGGTTCGGGTCGGAGCGTGGGCGAGCCGCCACGGATTCGGGAGGTCGATCGGCTGGCCACTCTGCAACTCTACGGTGCTCCTCCGACGACCTCAGGTGCCCCAACGCACGGGGACGCGCGCGGTAGGTCGGGAGGCGCGGACCACGCGGGTGTAGCCGGGCTTGACTCCCTTGACACGGACCTTGATCCGGAGCCCGCGGTCCGCCTCGGTGACGACGTAGCGCCGCGAGGTCGCGCCAGGGATCGCCCGCTTGCCGGCCTTCCACTGGTAGCGGAGCTTGACGCCCTGGTCCCATCGGCCGGTCTTCACGCGAAGGGTGTGCCGGACCAGCGCCCGCCCCTTGATGACCGGCTTCGGAGTCGAGGTGAGCTGCGGCACGGGTCCCGTGGTCGGGGTGGTCGGGGTGGGGGTCGGGGTCGGGGTGGTCGAGGTGGGCGTCGGCGTGGGGGTCGGGGTCGGGGTCGGGGAGAGCGTGGCGGTCGGGGTCGGGGTGGGCGTCGGCGTCGGCGTCGGCGTCGGCGTGGTCGTGGGGGTCGTCGTCGGCGTCGGCGTCGGCGCGGGGCCGGCCATCGAGAGCCGCACCGTGGAACCGGTCGCGTCCATCGAGGTCACCGACAGCGTGATGCTGCCGTCGCCGAAGGTCCGGCTGTCCCCCGGCACCAGTGCTTTCCGGGCGCCGTCCGGCACCAGCGCGATCGCGTTGCTGGAGTTCGCCTCTTCGACCACGATCCCCCGCCGGAAGGTCGTGTCTCCCTGGTTCGTCTTGGTGTAGTAGGTGCCGGCGTCCAGCCCTGTTCCGGCGCGGTAATCGACATACATCAGTCGGCCGGTTGCGGGGTCTTGGAAGGACACGCTGCGCAAGCCCGCAGCGTCGCTGCGGGGACGCAGGGTGCGAACGAACGTCGAGCCCGCCGTGGTCGGCAACAGCTCGACTTCGGCGACGTCGGTCACCCCCTGCATCACCCGGTAGACCGTGTTGAGAGCCGTCGGCAACGGCGAGCCGCTGATCGCGCCGCCCATCACGCTGTAGTAGTCGCCATACTCGGTCACGCAGCTCGTGGCGCAGGGGCCGAGTCGGGCGTGCGAGAAGCCGTAGTTGTGGCCCAGCTCATGGGCCAGCGTCTGCTCGAAGGTCGACTGCTTCGACAGCGAGATGCTGTACCCGCCGCGGGTGAACGACAGGGCACCGACTGTGGCCATCCCGACGGTGCCGCCTGCCTGGCACGTGGAGGGCATCAGAACCAGGAGCTGATCGGTCCCGGAGAAGTTGGCACTGGGGAATTGTTGGGCGGCCTCCTGCACCACCGAGGAGAATCCCGACTTGAGTCCGCAACCGGCCGCTTCGGTGGTCGCGTTCGCGGTGTACCGGGTGATCCCGGCCGGCGGCACTGCGTCCTGCACCGCCCCATTGGACTGGGTCTCCCAGTAGGTCGCCACCCGGCCGATCTGTTCCATGAGTGCAGCGTCGGTCTGGTCGAGAGCCGCGAAGTTGGAGGGAGCGGCCACGAACCACCGGTGAGTGGTGCCGTTGGCGACGGCCGCCTCGGGGGCGCGGACGGTCAGCGATGCCACCGGCAGGCGGACTCCTTGGTCGGCAGCGTCGCCAAGAGAGAACGCACCGATCCCGGTGTCGCCCGGCAGGATCACCGAGGCGGTGACGTCGGCGCCGGCATCCTCCTCGCGCAGCAGAGACCCGGTGACCTGGACCAGGTCGCCCGCACCGGTCTCGAGCAAGAACTGGGTATCCAGTTCGGGTTGCTCGGCGGGCACGACCAACAGTCGACCCGTCACGGTCATCCGCGATCCGGGCTCGTTCGCCCCCGCGCCCGAGGCCACCCCGGCCATGCCCAGGCTCAGCAGCACCGCCACGAGGGCGCGCAGTGACCACGGGACGGCTCGTGCGGACATAGGCCGAGGGTAGGGCGAGCCGGCGAGCTGCGCCGCGGGGTCCGCGGAGTTCTACTGGGTCGGACTAGACACGCAGGTCGCGTCAGCCCAGGGTGATGCCGTCGCCCTCGATGGAGATCGAAGCCTCGGGCAACGGCGAAGGGGCGGGCCCGTCGACCACGGAGCCGTCACTGATGGAGAACTTGCTGCCGTGGCAGGTGCAGTTGATCGTGTCGGTCACATTCGACACCGGGCAGCCCTGGTGGGTGCAGATCGCGCTGAAGGCCTTGAAGTCGCCTTCCGTGGGCTGGGTGACGACCACCTTCTGGTCCTCGAACACCGCGCCGCTACCGACGGGAATGTCCGCCGTGGCCGCCAGGGCACCGGCTGCCTCACCGGCGGCGGACGCCGCATCGGACGCCGCGTCGGATGCAACCTCGGTCGCGTCGTCGGAGGAACAGGCGGCGAGCAGGGGCGCGCCGACTCCCAGGGCCGCGGCGCCGCCCAGAGCCCGCCGCCGGTTCAGCCCCGGTCCTGCGAGTGGTCCGTCGGGTCGGTCGGTTCCGTTGTGGGTCATCGGCACTCCTCATTCGTGGATCAACGGCAGTCGGCTGTGGCCCGAGCGTAGCCAGGCGAGGCCAACTCGGTCAGTTGTCCAGAGGTACTACAAGCGGACCGAACGACTGCCTCCCCGCCCCGCTGCGCTCACCTCGTGGGCGAGCACCAGCGGCGCCAGGAACGCACCGGTATGGCTGTCGGGTCGGGCCGCCACTTGCTCGGGGGTGCCCTCAGCCACCACCATTCCGCCGCGGGATCCTCCCTCGGGCCCCATATCGATCACCCAGTCGGCGGTCTTGATCACATCGAGGTTGTGCTCGATCACCAGCACGGTATTGCCCTGGTCGACCAACCGCCCGAGCACCGACAGCAGTTTGCGGATGTCTTCGAAGTGCAGACCGGTCGTCGGTTCGTCGAGGACGTAGACGGTACGGCCCGTCGATCGCTTCTGCAGTTCGCTGGAGAGCTTCACCCGCTGCGCCTCACCCCCGGACAGGGTGGTCGCCGGTTGTCCCAACCGCACATAACCGAGGCCGACCTCGCACAAGGTCTTCATATGGCGCGAAATGGCGGGCACGGCGGCGAAGAAGTCGGCGGCCTCCTCGATGGGCATGTCGAGGACTTCTGCGATCGTCTTGCCCTTGTAGTGCACTTCGAGCGTTTCGCGGTTGTAGCGCGCGCCGTGGCAGACCTCGCAGGGCACATAGACGTCGGGCAGGAAGTTCATCTCGATCTTGATCGTTCCGTCACCGGCACACGCCTCGCAGCGACCGCCCTTGACGTTGAACGAGAACCGGCCCTGCAGATAGCCGCGCATCTTGGCCTCGGGAGTGGAGGCGAACAGCTTGCGGACGTGGTCGAAGACGCCGGTGTAGGTCGCGGGGTTGGACCGTGGTGTGCGACCGATCGGCGACTGGTCGACATGGATGACCTTGTCGACATGCTCGAGCCCGGTGATCTTGGTGTGCCGGCCGGGCACTGTCCGCGCGTTGTAGATCTGCTTGGCCAGGGCGGTGTAGAGGATGTCGTTGACCAACGTGGACTTGCCAGAACCGGAGACGCCGGTGACCGCCACGAAGGTGCCGAGCGGGAAGGAGACGGTGACCTCCCGGAGGTTGTGTTCTCGAGCGCCGTGAACCGTGAGTTGGCGGCTCTTGGTGCGCGGACGACGCACGCCCGGCAAGGGGATCTCGCGACGCCCGGAGAGGTAGCGGCCGGTCAGTGAGTCCTTGTGCCGCAGCAGGCCATCCACCGAGCCGGAGTGGACGACCTGGCCGCCGTGCTCGCCCGCACCTGGCCCGATGTCGACCACCCAATCGGCCGTGCGGATGGTCTCCTCGTCGTGCTCGACGACGATCAGCGTGTTGCCGAGGTCGCGGAGGCGGATCAGCGTCTCGATCAAGCGCTGGTTGTCGCGCTGATGCAGCCCGATGGACGGTTCATCGAGGACATAGAGCACCCCGACCAGACCGGCGCCGATCTGAGTGGCGAGACGGATCCGCTGCGCCTCGCCCCCTGACAGCGAGCCGGAGGGCCGATTGAGTGAGAGGTAGTCGAGCCCGACGTCGAGCAGGAAGTTGAGCCTCTCCTGGATCTCTTTGAGTACCCGCTCACCGATCTGCCGCTCGCGCGGGCTGAGCTCGAGAGTCCGAAGGAAGTCCGCCGACTCGTTGATCGGCAACTCGGTGATCTCGGCGATGCTGCGCCCGCCGAGGGTGACCGACCGGGACACGGCCTTGAGACGACTGCCTCCGCAGACCGGGCAGGGCACCTCGCGCATGAAGCCTTCGAAGCGCTCCCGGCTGGTGTCGGACTCCGCCTCGCGGTGCCGCCGTTCGACGTAAGTGCTGACGCCCTCGAACGGCGCGTCGTAGGCACGCTGCCGGCCGTACCGATTGGTGGTGACGACGTGGACCTTGGTCGGGTGGCCTTCGATGATCGACTTGCGGGCCTTGGGAGAGAGCTTCGACCACTTCGTGTTGAGGTCGAAGCCGAGGTCGCGGCCAAGGGCGTCGAGCAGTTTGAGGAAGTAGTCGGCGACGTGAGCGTTGCTCCACGGCGCGACGGCGCCTTCGCCCAAGGTCGCGTCGGGGTTGGGCACGATCAGTTCCGGGTCGATCTCCATCCGGGTGCCGAGCCCGTGACACTCTGGGCAAGCCCCGAACGGCGAGTTGAACGAGAACGACCGTGGCTCGAGCTCGTCGGTGTCGATGGCGTGGTCGTTGGGGCACGACATCTTCTCCGAGAAGCGCATCTCGCGACCGGGGTCCTTGGCGTCGAGGTCGACGAAATCGATCGTCACCAGCCCCCCCGCGAGGTTCAGCGCGGTCTCGATGGAGTCGGTGAGCCTCCGCTTGGCCGACGCCTTGACGGCCAAACGGTCGACGACCACCTCGATGGTGTGCTTCTGCTGCTTGTTGAGTGTCGGTGCCTCATCGAGCGTATGGGTGGTGCCGTCGACCCGGGCTCGGGAGAAGCCCTGGGTCTGGAGCTGCCGGAACAACTCGACGTACTCGCCCTTGCGGCCCCGGATCACGGGAGCCAGCACCTGGAAGCGCCGGCCGTCCTCCAACGCGAGGATCCGGTCGACGATCTGTTGGGGGGTCTGCCGTTCGATGGGCGCACCGCAGGTGGGGCAGTGGGGGTGGCCGATCCGCGCGAACAGCAGGCGCAGGTAGTCGTAGACCTCGGTAATCGTGCCGACCGTCGAGCGCGGGTTCTTCGAGGTGGACTTCTGGTCGATCGAGACGGCGGGCGACAATCCCTCGATGAAGTCGACGTCGGGCTTGTCCATCTGGCCCAGGAACTGGCGCGCGTAGGCCGACAAGGACTCGACATATCGTCGCTGGCCCTCGGCGAAGATGGTGTCGAAGGCGAGCGAGGACTTCCCCGATCCGGACAGGCCGGTGAAGACGATCAGGGAATCGCGAGGTAGGTCGAGGGAGACGTCCTTGAGGTTGTGCTCGCGGGCGCCTCGGATCACGAGCTGGTCGGCCACAAACCATTCCTTCGCGTCGGACGGGCGGGACAGAGGGGGCGAAATGGGGTTCGAACAAGTGTTCGCCATGCGCGTGCGTTGCGCAAGTCGGCACGCCCGAACACCTACAATCTCATGCCGCTCCAAGGCCTCTGGTCGCGCAGGGTGGCGACTGGTAAAGATGTGACATGAGTGACGACGTGGCGGCCCAGTTGGAGCGGGTGCACGAGGCGACGCAACGCATGGTGCGCACTGTCGACGGCCTCCCCGACGAGGCGTACGCCGAGCCGTCGGTGCTGCCGGGCTGGAGCAGGGCCCACGTCGTCGCCCACCTCGCACTCAATGCCGAGTCGTTGGCCGCGGTGCTCTCCGGCGCCGCGTCCGGTCGACCCGTGCCGATGTATCCGTCGCAGGCGCAACGCGATGCCGACATCGAGCAGTCGATCAAGGCCGAGCCCGCCACCCTGCGCGACCGGCTGATGGTCAGCTCGACCACCTTCCGGGAGACGGCCGAGGCCCTCTCGCCCGAGGTCTGGGCCCAATCGCGCTTCGTGCGCATCCCCGATGCTCCTGAGCTTCCCCTCCGTGCGGTGCTCGATATGCGGCTACGCGAAGTGGAGATCCACACCGCCGACCTCGACGCCGGAATGGGCGCCGCCGACTGGCCCGAGCCGTTTCTCGACGAGATCTTCAACCTGGTCGTCCACGATCGTCAAGATGATGCGGCCATGCTGCTCCGCACCCCCGACGGCGATGTCCTGATCGGCAACGGCTACGGCCCCGCCATCACGGGTTCTCGAGCCGACCTGGCCTGGTGGTTGCTGGGCCGCGGAACCGGTCGAGGATTGACCGTCGACCACACCGACGGCGAGACGGGGGCGTCGCTGCCTACGCTAGGGCCATGGCAACCACGTACACCGGCAACGTGACTCCCGGCGGGGCTCCGGACACCCGCGAGCTCCCGCAGCTGACGATCACCAAGGTCGCGGTCAACGAGAAGATGTCGAACAACTGCTATCTGCTGACCTGTCGTCAGACCGGCCAGAAGCTGCTGATCGACGCCGCGGACGACCCGTCAACGCTGATCGAACTCTGCGACGGCACGCTCGATCTCGTCGTCACCACCCACCAGCACTGGGATCACCACCAGGCGTTGCCGGCGGTGGTCATCGCCACCGGGGCCGAGACCATCGCCGGCTCTCCCGACGCCTCGGCGATCACCGAACAGACGGGCATCGACATCGCGCGCCCGGTCGAGGATGGTGACGTGATCCACGTGGGCGCCTGCGAGCTACGGGTGATCGCGATCGCGGGACACACGCCCGGCTCGATCGCGTTGCTGTACGACGACACCGCCCACGGCGGCCACCCGCATCTCTTCACCGGCGACTCGCTGTTCCCCGGCGGCGTCGGCAACACCTTCGGCGACGCCGAGGCCTTCGCTCAGCTGATCGACGAGGTCGAGTCGAAGGTCTTCGCGCAACTCCCCGACGACACGTGGTTCTATCCCGGTCACGGCGACGACGGTCACCTCGGCGACGAGCGCCCCCACCTGGCCGAGTGGCGCCAGCGTGGCTGGTAGCCATCACAACTAGGGACGGGGCTCGCTGCGGCCGACGTGCCGGCCGTCACCATTCGCGGCGACGCTAGACCTCGAAGGGATTCCCGCCCAGGGAGACGAACTTCTCCTGATGCCGACGCGCCCGCGGAAAGCCCAACCCACGCAGCGCCTCGTTGACGGCCGACATGAACGGCGCGGGACCGCAGGTGAAGGCGTTCCACTCGGCGTACGGCGACGCGAACTCGGTGAGCGTCTCCGCGCTCGGCAGTCCCCGCTCGGCCTCCAACCAGTGCACCAGCTCCAGTCGGTCGGCGTGCTGCTCGGCGAGCGCGTCCAACGTCGATCCGAAGATCACTGACGCGGAGTCTGCGTTGGCGTAGAACAACACCGCCCGACCGGAGCCGATCGTCAACTGCGTGGTCAGGATCGATATCACTGGCGTGATGCCGCTGCCCCCGGCGAACAGCAGGAGGTCGTCGTCGTAGGACGCCGGAGTGAAGATGCCACTCGGCGGCAACACTCGCAGCTGATCGCCTTCCCGCAGTTGCTCGACCAACCAGTGGCTGGCGAACCCACCCGGGGTCCGCTTGACCGTGATCGTCATCGGCTCGTCGAGGGCCGGAGAGGAGCAGAGCGAATAGCAGCGGGCGACCAACCCGGTCTCATCAGAAGGCACCCCCACGGTCAGGAACTGCCCGGCGCGGTAGTCGAACGCCGAGGCGAGTTCATCGGGGACGGCGAAGCTGATCGAGACCGCGTCGGCGGTCTCCCGCCGGATCTCGGTCACCTCCAGCTCGAACGACTGCTCCATCAGGGCGCCCCTACCATCACGACGGCATTCCTCCCGCGCTCACCAGATCAATCGTCGAACGAGTCACGGAATCGAGCACATCCCACTTGATCTCCACGCCGATCCCCGGGCCGGTCGGTACCGCGACACAGCCGTCAGCGTCGAGCCGGAACGGCTCGGTGACATCGGTGCGGTAGTAGCGATCAGAAGCGGAGGTGTCACCCGGGAGGGTGAAGCCGGGCAAGGCCGCCAACGCCAGGTTCGGGCCGCGGCCGATGCCCGTCTCCAACATGCCCCCGCACCAGACCGGTACCCCATTGGCACGCGCGACGTCGTGGATTCGCCGCGCCTCCAGGTAGCCGCCCACCCGTGAGGGCTTGATGTTGATGATGCTGCACGCCTTCAGGGCGATCGCGGTCGCGGCATCGCGCGCCGAGGTGATTGATTCATCGAGGCACACCGGAGTGGAGATTCGCGTGGCCAGCGCCGCGTGACCACGGAAGTCGTCCTCGGGCAGGGGTTGTTCGATGAGCAGCAGATCGAATGGATCCAGCTTCCTCAACTGGCGGGCGTCGGCGAGGGTGTAGGCCGCGTTGGCATCGACTTGGAGGGCCAGATCGTCGCCGAAGGTCTCGCGAACCGCGCGAACCGGCGCGACGTCCCAGCCCGGCTCGATCTTCAGCTTGATCCGGCGATAGCCCTGATCGAGATAGCCCGCGACCGATTCCAATAGACGCGGCACGTCGTCCATGATGCCGACCGACACACCCGCGGGCACCCGATCTCTGACGGCTCCCAAGAAGGTCCCGAACGACGCCCCCACCGCCTTGAGTTCGGCATCGACCACTGCCGTCTCCAGCACGTGTTTGGCCATCCAATGCCCTTTGACCGGCTCCAGAGCCGGCGCGACCGCCGTCGCGGTCACGCGATCACCCAGGGCGAGCAGTCGCGGCAGCAGATGATCCCGGATCACCAACTCGGCTCCGGCCAAGAACTCCGAGGAGTAGAGCGGATCCACCTCTGCGCCGCATTCGGCCCACCCCTCGTGACCGCTGTCGCTCACCAGTCGGAGCAGAAAGGTGTCACGCTCCGAGCTGGTGCCGAACGACGTCCTGAAGGGTGCCACGAGCGGTAATTGCACACGGCGAAGCTCGAGCCGCTCGATCCTCATCGATCCTCCTCCTGCTGGGCCGGCTCCAACCGATACCAGCCGTCGCGGCTCATCGACACCGCGCGCCACCCGCTCGCCATACTCTCCTCGAACCAGGACCTGGTGGCCCGCCGCCACGCACGCGCCAGTTCGGGGTCCTGCCGTCTCAGGCTCACGATGTCCGAGGGCACCCGGATTCGGCGCCAGCCCGCACCCTCTTCGAGAGCCGTGTGGCCGTCGGGGCCGAGCTGCATTCGAGCCACGGGCGCGGCGTCGGCGCCGCGTTCCGAGTCTCGCCGTGGGGAACGCTCGTCGGTCAGATCCCAGGTGACGATCAACCGGTCGGAGTGGTCACCCGCGTTGATCGCGTCGGTCATCTCGCCGTAGAAGTCGCACTCGTAGCCTTCTGCCACCGCCCCCAACTTGACCAGGTTGAAGCGAGCGTTGCGCGCGACGAGCGGATCGAAGGTCCACGACATCGCCGTCAATCCTTCGCGGCGCGCCCATGCGCGCTGGTGATCCTTGAGCACACCACCCAGCCCGGAATCGCGGACGCTCGGATCGGTGGCCGCGAGATACGAGTAGCACCTGCCCGGCTGAGCGCGACCGAGTACTGCCGCCCCCAGCAGACTCTCGCCACGATAGAGGCCGCTCACCAGGCCACCGGCGTGCACGACGGCGCGCATGATCTCGCTGGAGACCGGCGCCCCTTCTTCGGTGCGCCCCCATATCCCGACGAAGAAGCGACTAACCTCGCGCAGATGGGCCGGATCTGTCACGGCAGTCGTGAACAGCGCACCCTGAGAACCGGACTCCGGTTCCGGGTCGAGACCGTCCGCGCGCACAACCACAATGTGGACGCTATCGCGGCGGGTCGCTCACCCGAATGCGGCCACCCGCCATACTGGGGCCCGTGCTGAACCAATCGGCTACGCCCTCCTCGGCTCATGACCCAGCGGATGAATCCATTTTCGAGGCCCGCGTACGTGAGTGGCGACCCGACCTGGTCGCGGCGTTGACGGAGTTGTATGACGACCCGGAGCACTGGGCCGACCGGCTGATCAAACTCGCTCGCGAGGTGTTCCGCGAGCGACCCGCCGACCTGCACACCCTCGATGATCGACGCCTCGCGGAGCCCGATTGGTTCCAACGTCCGGCGATGCTCGGGTACGCCGCGTACGCCGACCGCTTCGCCGACACGCTTACCGGCGTCGGCGAGCGTGCTGCCTACCTCAAGGAATTGGGCGTCACCTACCTGCACCTGATGCCGCTCCTCACGCCGCGCCCGACCCCCAGCGACGGCGGCTACGCCGTGGCGGACTATCGCAGCGTGCGGTCCGACCTCGGCACGATAGAGGACCTGGCTGCCTTGACCCGGACGCTGCGGGGTCGGGGCATCAGCCTCTGCCTCGACCTGGTTCTCAATCACGTCGCCCGCGAACACCAATGGGCCGTGAGCGCCCGGGCCGGCGACCCCGACAAGCGCGACTATTTCCTGATCTATCCCGATCGCGCCGTCCCGGACGCCTACGAGGCCTCCTTGCCCGAGGTCTTCCCCGACTTCGCACCCGGCAACTTCTCCTGGGACGACGAGGCGTCCGGGTGGGTGTGGACGACCTTCAACGACTATCAGTGGGACCTCAACTGGGCCAATCCGTCGGTGCTGTGCGAGTTCGTCGAGATCATCGGCTATCTCGCCAACCACGGCGTCGAAGTGTTCCGTCTCGATGCGATCGCCTTCTTGTGGAAGCGGATGGGCACCGACTGTCAGAACCAGCCGGAAGTGCACGCCGTCACCCAGGCACTGCGCACGGTGGCCCGGATGGCGTGCCCAGCGGTGCTGTTCAAGGCCGAAGCGATCGTCGGTCCGGCCAACCTGCCGGCCTACCTCGGCGTGGGCGACCATGCCGGCAAGGTCAGCGACCTCGCCTACCACAACTCGCTGATGGTGCAGGTCTGGTCGATGCTGGCCTCCCGCGATGTCCGGCTGGCCTCCCTGGCTCTCAAACGCCTGCCGCAGCCGCCGAGCACCACCTCCTGGATCACCTACCTGCGATGCCACGACGACATCGGCTGGGCCATCGACGACCGAGACGCCGCCGACAGCGGACTGACCGGCCACGGCCACCGGGGGTTCCTGTCCGATTGGTACTCCGGCGAGTTTCCCGGGTCCTGGGCCCGCGGGTTGGTCTTCCAGGAGAACGCCGCCACCGGCGACCGACGCATCTCCGGCTCGTTGGCCTCATTGGCCGGCTTGGAGTGCGCCGACCCGGGAGCGGTCCCACGGATCCTGCTGTCGCATGCCATCATCTTCGGCTTCGGCGGCCTCCCGGTGCTGTGGATGGGCGACGAATTGGGGCTCTTGAGCGACCTCGACTGGGCCGACGAACCCAGCCACCACGGAGACAACCGGTGGGCGCACCGACCGCGGATGCCGTGGCCGCCACCCGACGACACCCACGGCATCCGCGAGGGCCTGGATCGCCTGATCCGCGCTCGTCGATCACTGCCGCACCTGCACGCGGCGGTGCCGACCGAGATCTGGGACCCGCGGGACTCAGGGGTGCTGCTGGTCGTCCGCCGCCACTCGTCCGGTCCACTGCTGGGCGCCTACAACGTCACCTCGGACCATCGGTGGATCCCCGGCGAGGTGTTTGCCTGGCTCGGCCTGGACCCCCGCGACCTTACCGATCATCTGCGCGGCGAGCCGGGCCGTGGAGGAGAGCCACCCGACGGCAGCGGCGATGCTGTGCGGTTGGCCCCCTACGCCGCCGCATGGCTCACGAAGCGCCGTCATTCCTCCGGCGACGCGGATGCCTCGAAGACCCGCTGGAAGATGGCCGTCTCCCCCGTCGGTCGGTAGCCAAGCGCCTCGTTGACGGCAATCATGTGGTGGTTGGACTTGGCGTTCCAGGTATCGACCCATCGCAGGTCAGGGAACTCCTCATGAAGCCATAGCATCAGGTCCGCCTTGAGCAGGAGGCCGAGGCGATGTCCTCGATGCCGGCGCGCCACAGCCGTGTCGTGCTGCTCCCCCCACCAGGGCCGTTCGTCCTCCACCGCGACCACCGTGTGGCCGGCAAGCTCGCCGGTGCCTCGGTGCCGTGCGATCACGCGACGCAACCGCCCCCACTCGGCGACGGCCCGTTCATAGCCCTCGATGCGCTGAACGGGAAACGCCTCGTCAGCGATCTCCAAGTCATCGAGCGGCGCGTCGTTGATCGTGCCGGTGAGTTCGGCCAATGCCGGCAGCAACTCGTCCGGTGAGCTGCCCTCGATCCGGATCAGCTCGTAGTCGAGGGCCGCGCGAGTCGCGCGAGTGTGGATACCCGTGACGTCCGGCCAGTCGATCTCCGACCAGACCTGACGCCGTTGCACCTCGCGCAGACCGGCCCGGAATCCGTGCCGTGTGGCGAACCCGGTGAGTCGTGATGAGTCCCACCCCCCGATGATCAGCTTGTCGCGACCGCTGGCCGCGGCCCGTGCGGTGAGGTGGTGCAGGAGCGCTGTCCCCAGACCCTGCCGGCGCTGATCGACAGCCACGACGATGTCCAGGTCGGCCAGGTCGGGGTTGTCGTAGTCGGAGCGCCAGATCGAGCCCGCGGCGACCACGCGATCGTCCCGTAGCACCACATGGGCCTCCGGCGGTTCACCGTCCCAGCCGCTTCGAAGCTCGCAGCTCAGCCGATGCGGTGTCGGCCCCGGCTCCCACGGAGCTTCGGCGGCGAGCGATGCCCGGGTCAGTTCGACGACCTGGTCGACGGCACTTCGGTCATCAGGGTGCAACCCAATGATGTCGAGGTGGTCCGTCAGCCTCGTGTTCATCCGCCGGCGTCCAGTGCTTGCGGTCAGCGAACGGCGATGATGCGGTGCTCCCTGATGGACATCACGAGCGCGACGATCCAGCCCACGACGGTCCAGCCGAGGAGGAGATTGACCCAGAAGACGGTCCAGGCGTTGCGGTTGCCACGCACAGCCGCGATCGCCCACGGGAGCATGTAGCCCCCGCTCAAGACGCCGACGAGAATCGCCACGAGGGCACTGACGGGGCGGGACTTGCGGTCGGTCACGATCTCCACCATGCCTCCAGGGTATCGCCGCCGCGGTTGCGGCAGACTCCCGTGCATGAGTCTCCTTGCGCGCTGGACCCGCGACTCCCACACGGACAACGGCATCACCCATGACACCTATCGCTTGGGCACTGGTCCCGGCGTGATCGTCATCCATGAGATCCCGGGACTGACCCCGGCCGTGATCGGATTCGCCGACGAGGTGGTCGAGGCGGGCTACACCGTCATCCTGCCCGATCTGTTCGGAACCCCCGAGGCGCCGCTGTCGGCCCGCTCGTTGGCGGCCTCGATGGGCCAGGTCTGCATCAGCGCGGAGTTCACCAAACTGGCCACGGGCGTGACCGCCCCGATAGCGGACTGGCTGCGTTCCTTGGCTCGCGACCTGCACGCCGAACTCGGCGGCCCGGGCGTCGGTGCACTGGGCATGTGCTTCACCGGAGGATTCGCCCTGGCCATGATGGTCGATCCCGCCGTCGCGGCCCCTGTACTGGCCCAGCCCTCAGTCCCGTTCGCCTTCGGGGCCAAGCGTGCAGCGGATCTCAATCTGAAGCCGGACGATCTGGCGGCGGTCCGGCGCCGCGCGCAGGAGGGCTGCCCGGTGCTCGGGCTCCGCTATCGATCGGACAAGGCGGTCGGGACCCGTTTCGACACGCTGACCCGTGAGATCGGCGACTCGTTCATCCGGGTCGAGTTCGAGGGGCGCGGACACTCGACCCTCACCGAGCACCGCCAACAGGCCGGCGTCGAGCGGGTGCTGGACTTCTTTGCCGAGCGGCTGGGCGACTGAGGCTGGGCGATTGAGGCGGCAGCTCCGGGAGCGACGCACCCCGGAAGATGTCGGCTCCGGGCGTCGCGTCGCTCAATGAGTCCGCAGCCAGAATGACCGCCGCCGCGGTGTAGGTGGTGTGCTCGACCGGCCAGTTGAGACCCTCTGGATAGACCACGCCGGTCCAATAGCGTCCGTCGTCGCTGCGCAGGATTCGGATCTGCTCGAAGAGCCGCGCCGCCCGTGAGCGGTCCCCGAGTGCTTCGAGGGCGATCACGAGTTCGGCGGTCTCGGCACCCGTCACCCACGGATTCGTATCGACGCAGCGCACTCCGAGGTCCGGAACCACGAAGTCGTCCCATCGCGAGGCGATCACGCCTGCTGCCTCGTCGCCCCGCAGAGCGCCCCCCAGGACCGGGTAGTACCAGTCCATCGAGAAGGTGGACTTGTCGAGGAAGCGGTCACGATGGCTGCGAAGCGCCTGTGCGAGGTGCCCTCCAGCGATCTCCCAGTCGGGCTGGGGCTCCCCCACGAGGTCGGCCAGCGCCACGCCTGCGCGAAAGGCGTGATAGATGCTCGAGGATCCGGCCAGCAGGGCCTCTCGATTCACCTTCGCCGGACCGTGTCGGTCCCACTCCTGTGACCACGCCACCCCGCCCCACGGCAACTGCATCCGCACAGCGAAGTCCAACCCGCGGCGGACCGTCGGCCACATCCGGTGCACGAACGACGAGTCGCGCCGCAGGAGCCAGTGATGCCACACACCGACGGCCATATAGGCCGACATGTTGGTTTCACCGCTTGCGTCCTCGACCACACCGGCCACGATCTTGAGCGGCACAGAGCCGTCATCACGCTGGATCTGCGGCACCCAGGCGTAGGCCCGCTCAGCGTCGTCGACGCGACCGGCCACCATCAGCGCCATGGCCGCCTCGACGTGGTTCCACACGTCGGTGTGCTCGCCATCGGTCCAGGGGATAGCCCCCGACGGCTCCATCGTCGCCGCGATGCTGGCCGCCGACAGCCCGAGTTCGGCGGCGGAGATGGCTGGGGGAACATCCGGTAGCGAATGTCTCATCCGGTCGGCTGCTCAGGCTTGCGGAAGTAGGCCACCAGGCTCTTTCCCAACACCGGGTTGAGCGCACGTTCGGCCCAGCGCGTGGTCCGCGGCGCCTTCATGATGTCCCAGACCAGGAGCCGGTGATAGGCCCTGACAGCCACCTGATCGTCGCGCTCGACACCGACCGCACACTTGAGCCACCAATAGGGCGTGTGCAACCCGTGCGCGTAGTGGCGATCGGTGTGGACGAGTCCGGTGCCGGTCAACTTGCCGATCAGCTCGGCGTCGGAGTAGATCCGGATGTGGCCCCCGGGGGCGTTGTGGTAGTCATCGCTGAGCTTCCAGCACACCATCTCGGGAAACCAACGCGGCACCGTGACCGCGAGGGTTCCGCCGGGCTTGAGGACTCGGGCGAGCTCAGCCATCGCCTGGAGATCCGCGGGGATGTGTTCCAGGACCTCAGCGGCCACGATCCGGTCGAACTCCTCGTCCGCGAAGGGCAGCGCCAGGGCATCCCCCTCCTTGACGTCGGCCTCGGCCCCGGCAGGCGCCTCGCCGCCCTCGGCCATCGCCACGAAGAGGTCACGAACACCGGCCAGCTCGTCGGCGTCCTGATCGAAGGCCACCACATCGGCGCCGCGTCGATACATCTCGAAGGCGTGCCGTCCGGCACCACAACCGAGGTCGAGGACCCGGTCGCCGGCTCGCAGTCCGAGTCGGGCGAAGTCGACGGTCAGCATCCGGGTGCTCCTTGCTCGCGGCGGGGCCCATGCTCGCGCTCGTAGTCGGCGATGACCTGCTCGTAGGCAGCGACGACCTGCTCGGCGACCGCTCGCCAACTGAACCGCTGCTGGGCCCGGCGGCGGCCCGCCGCTCCCATCCGGGCACGTCGCTCGGGGTCGTCCAGGAGCGCGGCCAGGGCCGTCGTGAGAGCGTCGATATCGCCGGGTGGAACCAGGTCGGCGCAATCGCCATCGACGCCGACCACCTCAGGGATCGCTCCCGCTCGGCTCACCACCAACGGGGTGGCGCAGGACATCAGCTCAGCCGTCGGCAGCGAGAAGCCCTCGTAGAGCGAGGGCACCACGCCGATCTCCGCGGATCCCATCACCTCTACCAGTTCGGCATCGCTGACTCCGTTGACGAATCGCACCGAGCCGGCGATGCCGAGCTGATCGATCATCCGCTCGGTACGACCACCGGGCGTCGGCTTGCTGACGAGCAACAACTCCAGATCTCGCTCGGTGCGGAGTTTCGCGAAGGCCTCCAAGAGGGTCGCGATGCCCTTGACCGGCATATCGGCACTCGCCATGGCGACCAGTCGTCCGGGGACTCTCGGCGCCGTTGGCGGACGGAAGGTGTCCTCCACGCCGAGCGGGATCACCTGGATTCGCTCACGTTCCACTCCGAAGTCCGTCGCGATGTCGCGGGCCGACGACTCCGAGGGAGTGATGATGTGGCGGGCCTGCCGAGCGACCGTGCCCTGCATCCGCAAGAAGCCGTACCAGCGGCGCAGCGACAGCCGGCGGCGCACCGTGTCTGCGGCGGCTAGGTCGATTCGGCGATCGAACGTGATCGGATGGTGGATGGTGGTCAACAGCGGAAGTCCAAGGGCCTCGATGGCGGCAATGCCGTAGCCGAGCACCTGGTTGTCCTGAACGACATCGAAGTCGTCGACCCGCTGAGCCAGGAGCCGCCGGACCCGCGTGCTGAACGTCTTGGGCTCGGGAAAGCCCGCGCTGCACATCGTGAGGAACTCCTCGATGTCGACCCGGTCGCGAAACTCCCGCCAATGGGGCACCCGGAACGGATCCGGTTCGCGGTACAGGTCGAGACTCGGCACCTTGGTCAGGCGCACCCCCGCGTCGAGTTGGGGGTAGGGCTGCCCGGAGAACACCTCCACCTCGTGCCCCAGGCGCACCAACTCGCGACTCAAGTGGCGGACATAGACGCCCTGTCCACCACAGTGGGGCTTGCTGCGGTACGACAGCAGCGCGATCCGCATGCGATTCCCTTCATCGTCGCGGTGCGCGCTGGGTCGGCCACCGTCCGGCTAGAGAGAATTATCCCTCTCCGTCCTCGGCCAGGCTCAGAGCCCCCTTCGGACACGACGCGACCGCACGCCGGACGGCGTCCAATTGGTCCGCGGGCACCTCCTCCTGCAAGATGTTGAGGTAGTCGTTGTCGTCGATCTCGAACACCTCGGGGGCGATGCCTTCGCACACGCCGTTGGAGTCGCACAACGAGAAATCTGCGCTGACCTTGGGGCTCATCGGTTTCCTCCTGGATTGAGTCGCTGGCGCTCGGACGCCGGCTAGTTCCCTTCGCTCGAATGCCCGGGGAAGACGTGGGCGGCGGGATCGATGACCACCGCCGCATTGTTGATCGCCGTGGCTGCTTCTCCGAAGCCCACGGCAATCAGGCGCACCTTGCCGGGGTACTCGGTGATGTCGCCGGCCGCGAAGACCCGGGCGAGATTGGTGCGCATCGCCGAGTCGACGACCACATGGCGTTTGTCGGTCTCCAATCCCCACGTCTGCAGCGCGCCCAGGTCCGCGATGAACCCCAGCGCAGCAACGACGGCCTGCGCCGGGCGGCGCATCGGTTCCTGTCCATTCACGCTGATCTCCACCTCGGCCACGGCGCCGTCGCCGTCGAGGGCGGTCACCTGCGCCGAGGTGATCATTTCGACGCGTGAGTTGCGGACCCGTTCGACCGAGCCCGGATGGGCGCGGAACGCCTCGCGCCGGTGGACCAGGGTGACCGATCGGGCGACGGGTTCGAGGTGGATCGCCCAGTCGCAGGCCGAGTCTCCGCCGCCGACGATCACCACATCTTTGCCCGCGTAGGGCGCGAAGCTGGGCACGAAGAACTCCACCCCCTTGCCGACCCAGCCCTCGGCGGCCGGCAGCGGACGTGGGCTGAAGCGTCCGATTCCAGCCGTGACGATGACCGCGCCGGCGCGGACTCGGGTCCCGTCATCGAGACCGACGATCACCGCCTCGGTGTCCTGGTCGAGGGTGCTGGCGACTCGATCGAGCAGATAGACCGGGTCGGCGGTCGCCGCCTGCGCCACCAAGCCCTCGACCAGTTCTCGGCCCTTGATCGTCGGAAAGCCCGCCACATCCAAGATGGCCTTCTCGGGATACATGGCCGTGATCTGGCCACCCAGCTCGGGAAGCGAATCGACGACGACGACCCGCAGCCCCCGGAAACCGGCGTAGTAGGCGGCATAGAGCCCGGTGGGGCCGGCTCCGATGATGACGACGTCGGTCTCGATGAGGGCGACTTCAGGGCTGTTCGACACTCTGTGATCCTCGCGTCCGGATTCGATCCCAGCAAGGGCCCACGCCTGAACGGAGTTCGCCGACTCTCATCTCGGTTCCCGAGCCTTCGCCGGCTCACTAGACTCCGACGATGTGAGCACCAGTCTGTGGGCGGAGTTCGAGAAGGACCCCCGGGCTCGCGAGCATGCAGCGTTGCGGGCCTCGGATCGGGACCGTGCGCTGGTGCACGGGGTGCTGGCGGAGGGCTACGCCGAGGGGCGCCTCGACGCGCACGAGTTCGAGGAGCGGGCGACCGCCGTGCTGCAGGCGAAGACGCTGGGAGAGCTCCCTGGCGTCGTGGCCGATCTGGTGCCGATCGACGCGCCGCTGGTGGTCCCGCGCCCGAGCATCCCCGATCTCGACCGTCGCAGCAGGGAGGCGTACCGACGCCGCGTCTCGGCTGCGGCCCGGGTCTTTGCGACGGTGACGACCATCTGTTGGTTGATCTGGGCGGTTACGACGGTGGGCAACTGGCCAAGCTCCGTCGGTGAGGTGCTGGCCCAATGGCCGGTCTGGCCCATGCTCGGCACCTCGATCCCGCTGATCATGACGCTCACCCAGCGACGCTCCATCGTGGCCGGCGAGCGCGCCAGGATCGAACGGCGCGAGGCGAAGCGGATGCGCCGGGGCTTACCTCCTACTGAGCTGCCGGGCGGTCACTCCAAGAACTGATCGGCCTGCAGGATTGCGGCGCGCGAGCGCCGGGTAGCGGCCAGGCTGGCCGCCCGGCTGGCAGCGTCGGGTCGGGACTGCTGGACGGGTGCCGCTTGGCCACCGCTCTCCGAGAGGATCGGCGTCGAGCCGGCAACCGCCCGGTCGGCGATTGGCGCCGATCGGTTCAGATCGGCATCGCGAAGTAGGCGTTTGGCGGCCGGGGTCATCGCCGAGCGCGGCACGGCCAAGATCGGTCGCGGCCGCCGGAACGAACCGCTGGGTCGCGGAGCCGCGGGGGGCACCGGAGCGGACACGGGAACCGGCCCAGGCTCAGATTCGGCCTCAGCCTCAACCTCAGCCTCAGCCTCAGGCTCAGGCTCAGGCTCAGGCTCAGGCTCCTGAGGTTCAGGCTCAGGTTCGCCCTCGGCTCCGAGCTCGGACTGGGGTTCCGCCTCAGCCTCAGCCTCAACGCCGGGTTCAGCCTCGACGTCGAGTTCAGCCTCGGGTTCGGGTTCGGGTTCGGGTGCGGGTTCGGGCGTCGCGGCGACACTCTCGGCCACCGGCACTGCGAGCGGGACGTCTTCCGGCGCGGGTTCGACATCGACGGTTTCCGGTTCGGGTTCGGGGTGCGGGGCCTCCGGTGCCGCCGGGATGCGGTCAGTGCTGTCGGTTTCAGCGTTGTCGAGCAGCGCGAGAAAGCGGTCGACGTTGTCGATGTCGTAACCGAGGCGAAGCAACCCCGAGTCGAACTTCAGATCGGCCACCAGCGACGCCAACGGGCGTCCACCCGCGGCGGCCTCACGCAACCGACGCAGGGCGAGATCGACCTGGTCGATGTCATAGCCCTCGCGGAGCCGCACCGTCGCGAACTCAACGTCTTGGAGCAAGATCACCAACCGAGCTCGTCTGGTGGCGTCGTCGGCGACCCCCTGTAAAGCACCTGGTCCCCAGATCTCCTCCGCCGTGACCAGATCGGTCATCAGCCGGTCCACATCCTCCAAGCGATAGCCGTTGGGACGTTGCAGACCGAAAGACCGCTCCTGAATCAGCGGCGTCAACGCCGAACCGGCGTCGGCACGCTCGACCAATTCGTCGAGGAAGCCGTCGACTTCATCGGTGCGATAACCCTTGACGACGACGGTCTGATCGAACGTCGCCGTGCGAATGAACTCGCTCAGGCTCAACCTGGTCACTCCTTAGCGGGCCCGAGGCAGAATGTGTTGAACGCAGGCTATTCAATCACGATGTCCGCCTAGCCGACCGCACACCCGCGCCGGAACTTCCAGCGTGGATTTCTCTCCTACTTGGTCGCCTCGATCATTTGGCGCAGCTCCTTTCGGAGCTCTCCCACTTCGTCTCTCAGCCGGGCCGCGACCTCGAACTGCAACTCCGCGGCCGCCGCCTTCATCTGATCGGTCAACTGTTGGATGAGTTCGGCGAGATCGGACGATGGCAGGCCGGCGATGTCGGGGGCCTTGGCGCGTAGCTCGGCCGCCTCCAGGCGAGACAACCCCGGCACCGGAGACTTCTTGGACCGATCCCCCCGCGCTCCGGTCCCCTGCCACGTGGCCAGTAGCTCTTGGGTCGTCTCGTCCTCGCGTGCCAACATCTCGGTGATGTCGGCGATCTTCTTGCGCAGCGGCTGGGGGTCGATCCCCCGCTCGGTGTTGTAGGCCACCTGCTTGGCTCGGCGACGGTTGGTCTCCCCGATCGCCGCCTCCATCGACGCGGTGACCTTGTCGGCATACATGTGAACCTCGCCGGAGACGTTCCGGGCCGCGCGGCCGATGGTCTGGATCAAGGACTTGTCCGACCGTAGGAACCCCTCTTTGTCGGCGTCGAGGATTGCGACGAGTGAGACCTCGGGCAGGTCCAGTCCCTCGCGCAGAAGGTTGATCCCGACCAGCACGTCGTAGTCGCCCAGCCGCAGGTCGCGCAGCAGTTCGATCCGTTTGAGCGTGTCGACCTCGGAGTGCAGATAGCGGGTGCGGACGCCAGCGTCGAGGAGGTAGTCGGTGAGATCTTCGGACATCTTCTTCGTGAGTGTGGTCACCAGGACCCGCTCGTTGCGCTCGGTGCGCAGGCCGATCTCGTGGATCAAGTCGTCGATCTGGCCCTTCGTGGGTTTGACCACCACCTCGGGATCGATGAGTCCGGTCGGCCGGATGATCTGCTCCACGGCGTTGTCGACACCCCCGACTCGGTCGAGCTCGTAGTTGCCGGGAGTTGCCGAGAGATAGATCGTCTGTCCGATCCGGTCGACGAACTCGTCCCAGCGCAGGGGGCGGTTGTCCATGGCGCTCGGCAACCGGAACCCGTGGTCGACCAGGTTGCGTTTGCGGGACATGTCGCCTTCGTACATCCCACCGATCTGAGGCACGGAAACGTGCGATTCGTCGACGACAAGAACGAAGTCTTCGGGGAAGTAGTCGAGCAGGGTGTGCGGCGGAGTTCCGGGGCCGCGACCGTCGATGTGCATCGAGTAGTTCTCGATGCCCGAGCAGGTGCCGATCTGCCGCATCATCTCGATGTCGTAGGTCGTGCGCATGCGCAGTCGTTGGGCCTCCAACAGCTTGCCCTGCTGCTCGAAGGTGGCCAGGCGCTTCTCGAGCTCGGTCTCGATGCCGCCGATCGCCCGTTCCATCCGTTCCGGACCCGCGACATAGTGGCTGGCGGGGAAGATGTGCAGCTCGGCGTCATCGGTGATCACCTCGCCGGTGATCGGATGCAGCGTCATCAACCGCTCGATCTCGTCACCGAAGAACTCCACGCGAACCGCGAGCTCCTCATAGACCGGGAAGATCTCGAGCGTGTCACCTCGGACCCGGAAGGTGCCGCGCGTGAAGGAGAGGTCATTGCGGGTGTATTGGATGTCGACCAGTCTGCGCAGCACGCTGTCGCGATCGAGCTCGTCGCCCACCCGGAGCCGCACCATCCGGTCGACGTACTCCTGCGGCGTGCCGAGACCGTAGATGCAGGACACGGTGGACACCACGATGACGTCTCGCCGGGTGAGCAGCGAGTTGGTCGCTGAGTGCCGCAACCGCTCGACCTCCTCGTTGATGGAGGAGTCCTTCTCGATGTAGGTGTCGGTCTGGGGGACGTAGGCCTCGGGCTGGTAGTAGTCGTAGTAGGAGACGAAGTACTCGATGGCGTTGTCGGGGAAGAGTTGACGCAGCTCGTTGGCGAACTGGGCGGCCAGCGTCTTGTTGGGCTGCATCACCAGGACCGGGCGCTGCACCTGCTCGGCCACCCAGGCGACCGACGCGGTCTTTCCGGTGCCGGTGGCACCGAGCAGGACGATGTCTTGCTCTCCCCCTTGGAGCCGGCGGGTGATCTCGGCGATGGCGGCCGGCTGGTCACCGGAGGGCTGGTAGTCGGAGACGACCTTGAAGGGCGCCACCCGGCGCTCGAGATCGGTCACTGCTCGCATAGGCCGAGCCTACGACCCGGCACCGACAACGCCGATGGGGTGGCTCGCTAGATTGAGGGGGTGGGACCACGTCGCCGGATCCAGCGCCTGCTCGGTGTCATTCGGCGCGTGGGCCTGGCGGTCTTCGGAGTGCAGGTGACCCTGGCGCTGGTCTTGACGGTGGTCGACTCCTACCGTCGTCGCGGCAAGCGGCCCGCGGCGTTCCCGGTCACCTCGCCCACGACCGTCCCGGTCGGGTCCGGCACGGTGACGACCTACACCTTCGGCAAAGACGTCTTCGAGGCCATGCTCGAGGCGATCGACAGCGCCGAACGACAGATCTTCTTCGAGACCTACATCTGGAAGGACGATCCGGTCGGCGAGCGCTTCAAGGGCGCGCTCATCGCCGCTGCCCGGCGCGGGGTCGACGTCTATGTGATCTATGACAGCTTCGCCAACCTGGTCGTCTCCCCCGCCTTCCTGCGCTTTCCGCCGGAACTGAATGTGCTGCGCTACCCGCTCTATTCCGCCGGCCTGAAGTTCTACGCCCTCAGTCGCTACGGGCGCGACCACCGCAAGATCCTGGTCGTCGACAACGCGATCGGCTTCGTCGGTGGCTACAACATCGGCTCGGCCTATGCCACCGAGTGGCGCGATACCCACATCCGCATCACCGGGCCCGACGTGGCAGACCTGAGTCGCACCTTCGCGGATTTCTGGAATCTCAATCGGCGCAAGCGCATGGGGGCGAGCCGCCAGCCGCTCCTGCTCGCCGCCGAGTCGTCGTGGGAACCCCAGATTCGGTTTCACCGCAATCTCCCGCGCCTGTGGGTGTTCCCGATCCGCGGGATGTACCTCGAGGCGATCGCTCGGGCCAGTCGCAACATCTGGATGACGCACGCCTACTTCATCCCCGACCAGGATTTCGTCGACGCCTTGACCGAGGCGGCACAGCGGGGCGTCGACGTGCGGATTCTGCTGCCCCACAAGTCCAATCACATCGTGGCCGACTGGATCTCCCGCGGCTACTTCGCCCAGTTGCTGGACGCCGGTGTGCGGGTGCTGCGCTATCGGGGCGCCATGGTGCACGCCAAGACGGCGACGATCGACGGCTCGTGGTCGACGGTCGGAACCGCCAATGTGGACCGGCTGTCGCTCAGAGGCAATTACGAGATCAATGTCGAGATCATCAATCGCGACCTGGCGGCCCACATGGAGAAGGTTTTCGCGGTTGACGAAGCCAACTGCTGGGAGCTGACCCGCGACGAGTGGGATGCGCGGGATCTGCACCGCAAGTTCACCGAGGCGGTCCTGAAGCCCCTCGGCCCGCTGCTGTAGAACCCCGCTCCGCCCGTCGCATCCCGGGTGACCTCACCTGGCGGGCAGATGGGTCGGCAGGGACATTCGGGGCCCGCGGCGAGGCCGGTGGAGACCTGCGATCGCGACCAGCGCCTGCACCCGGCCACGGTGCGGGCGCCAGGGCTCGAGGTAGGCCGCGAGTTCGCCGTCGTCGAACGGAGTGCCGGTGAGCGCCCAGCCGATGTCCTTGGCGACGTGATAGTCACCGAAACTCACCGCATCGGGGTCGCCGAGCGCCCGCTGCCGAACCTCCGCGCTGGTCCACACCCCCACGCCGGGTAAGGATCTCAGGCGACGATCTGCCTCGTCGACCGGCAATGCGACGATCCGTTCCAGACTGGACGCCACGCCTGCTGCGCGCACGGCCGTGCGCGAGCGAGCCGGATCGACGTGCAGCCGCAGCCACTCCCACGACGGGATCTGGCGCACGGTCGCGGCGGCGGGCTGCACCCACAACCGGCGCTCGCCTCCCGGACCGGGGGCACGCTCTCCGTAGCGATAGACGAGGCTGCGGAACCCACCGAAAGCCTCTTTGCCGGTGACCTTCTGTTCCAGGATCGCCGGGAGCAGAGCCTCCCAGACCAACCCCGACCGACCCAGTCGCCAGTGCGGATGCTGGCGCTGCGCCTCGACCAGGACCGGGTGTCGAGGATCGAACTCCGCCGGATCGTCGTCGGCGCCGAGCAGGGCCGGGACAGACTCCAGCATCCACTCTGCGCCACTCCCCCACGCTGTCGCCACCACCTCGCCGTCGGATGGTCGCGACTCCAGGCAGACCGTGGCCGGACCGTCGGGTGTGCGGACCCCACGCCAGTGCCGACGACGCTCATCGATGCGATAGGTGGGGTCTCCGCCTCCCCGACGCAGCGGAGCCAGCACCGAGCCCATCGGACAGGGCCAGTGCGGACGCCAGCGCCGGGTGAGCTCGAGTGGTCGCGGTTCAGCCATCGGCACCGAACCTAACCGATCGAGCGGACACTGGTGCCTGAGCCCTCGGCTCAGAGGTTGAGCGCCAAGCCCTTCAGCACCATGTCGGTATAACTGACGATCCCCTTGATCGCCCGCCCCTCGACCACGGGTGCACGTGACAATCCGAACTTGTCGAACATCCGGGCGGCATAACGGATGTTCATCTCGGGATCGACCCCGACCACCGGCTTGGACATGATCTCGTAGACGTTGACGCGCTCCGGCGCCCGGTTCGGCGCCAACACGTGCCGGGCGATGTCGGCGATCAACACAATGCCGAATTCGTCGTCGTCGTGTCGCTTGTCCACGATCAGGCACTTGGTCTCCTGATGCGCCATCGCGCGAAGGGCGTCGGCGACGGTGGTGGCCGGATCGACGATGTCGACGTGGTGCTTCATCACGTCCCGCACTCGGATGATCGGCTGGTCCTGGTTCACAATTGCTCCTCTACCCGCGGTTGCAGAGAGGCCACTTGTTGAGCCACCCCGACCGCGTCCTCCACGTCCAGCATGAATGCGATACCCGTGCCCGGCTTCGTCTCGAACTCGCCGGTCTCGGCAATCCGTTCGAGGATATGCCGGCTCAGGTGCTCCTCGACGAGGAGCAGGATGACGTCTCGCACGGCTTCGAGTCCGAGGCCGAGAAACGTCTTGGGTGGCGCCAGTCCTTCGCCCCGGGCGCGCGTGATGACGGTGGCTCCGGTCGCGCCCTCCCGCCTGGCCGTGTCGACCAGCGCGTCGGTATCGGCATCGTCGACCGTGACGATGATCAGTTTGAAGTGCACTCAGCCCTCCTTGACTCGGCGCCGTGCGGCGCGTTGTGCGAACCAGCGACCGAGCTGGGCGTAACCCAAGACGGTCATCATAGGAAACAGACTCGCGAAAGCGATCAACCCGAAGCCGTCGATCAGCGGGCTTCGACCTGGGATGGCACTGGCCAGCCCCAGCCCGAGCGCTGCGACCACGGGGACCGTGACCGTTGATGTGGTGACACCCCCGGTATCGAAGGCCAGGGCCACGATCTCGCGGGGTGCGCGCAGAGCCTGGACCGCCACGACCGCGTAGCCGGCGATGATGTAGAGCGGGAGCGAGGTGCCGGTGACGATCCGGAAGCAGCCCAGGGCGACACCGATCGCCACTCCTGCGGCGACGGCCAACCGCAGACCGAACGCCGGGATCGACCCGCCGGAAATCTCCTCGGCCTTGCCGGCGACCGCGATCAGAGCCGGCTCAGCGATGGTGGTGGCGAATCCCATGGCGGCTCCGAAGACGTACACCCAACCGAAGTCCGTCCACTGAGCGTTGGCCGGATCGAATCCGCCCCCGCTCAGGAACTCGGGCGCGGTCAGCTGAGCTGCCATCGACCGACCGAGCGGGAACAACGCCTCCTCCAGCCCGGTGAGGAAGAGTGTCATTCCGAGGACGATCAGCCCGAAGCCCACCATCACCCGCCTCAGGTGAGGGATCGGCCGCCGGATGACCCCTACTTGAAACACGAGCAGCACGGCGACGATAGGGAGCAGCGAGACCACGGTGTCCCCGAGCGCGCCGACCAGCAATGCCCCCACGTCAGGACCCCCAGGTGCCGTAAGCGAGCACGAACATGATGGGCGTCAGCGACGCGAAGGCGATCAGACCGAAGCCGTCGGTGAGCGGGTTGCGACCCTTCACGACCGTCGCCAGGCCGACGCCCAGGGCGGTGATCAGCGGCACGGTGACCGTCGATGTCGTGACGCCGCCCGAGTCGTAGGCGATGCCCACGACGTCGGGTGGAGCGAAGGTCGTCAGCACCATCACTCCCGCATAGCCGCCGAGGATCAGAACGTGCACCGGCCACCCCCGGACGATGCGGATCACGCCGATCACGATGGCCACGCCCACCGAGACCGCCACCGTGATGCGAAGGCCGAAGGCGTAGGAGGCGCGAGCCACATCGGTATCGGGGATCGAGCCACCCTCGGCTGCCACCAGCGCGGCCTCGCGGGCGACGGCGAGCAGAGCCGGCTCTGCGACGGTCGTGGTGAAGCCGAGCGCGAAGGAGAACACCAGGAGCCAGGCAAAACTGCCTTTGCGTCCGAAGCCGTCTGCGAGTTCTTCACCCAAAGGGAACAGCGCCAGATGAAGTCCCCTGAGGAAGAACGCCAACCCGACCACGACCAGCAGCCCGCCGACCAGCACCTCTGCCACGTTGGGCAAGGGCTGGCGCAGGACGAAGGCCTGGAACGCGGCCACCACGACGATGATCGGCGAGACGTCCCGCAGACTGGAGCGCATATCGGCGGCGACAACCCTGACGACCTCGCGCACACGACGACTATGCCTCACGAGGCCGGGATACGGTGACCCGCATGAGTTCCACGACCGGTGATGAGTCGCCCACCCACCGCGATCTCGAGGAAACGATCGAGCGTGACTTCTCCCATCAGATGAGCTACGGCGACTACCTCCGCCTCGATCAGCTCCTCTCCGCCCAGCGGCCGCAGAGCCAGCCGCCGCAACACGACGAACTGCTGTTCATCGTTCAACACCAGACCTCAGAGCTGTGGCTCAAACTCATGGTTCACGAGTTGCGCTCTGCCCGCGCGCTGCTCGCCGACGACCAGCTGGCCCCCGCGCTGAAGCGGATGGCGCGGGTCAAGAACATCCAGCATGTGCTCACCGAGCAGTGGGATGTGTTGGCCACCATGACGCCCAGCGAATATGCGTTGATCCGGCCTTTCCTGGCGACCAGTTCGGGGTTCCAGTCCGCCCAGTACCGCGAGGTGGAGTTCCTCCTGGGCAACAAGAACGCGGACATGGTCGCGGTGTTCTCCCACGATGCGCGGGCCCGAGAGACGCTCGGCGTTCTGCTTGACGAGCCGAGCTTGTACGACGTGTTCCTCGCGCACCTGGACCGACACGGCTACGCCGTACCCGCCGAACTGCTCGACCGCGACTGGTCACGCCCCTACCGGCTGAACCCCGACCTGGTGTCGACGTTCGCCGGGGTCTATGCGGCCCCGCAGCGGCATTGGGGGGTCTATGAGACCTGTGAGGAGTTGGTCGACATCGAGGACAACTTCCAACAGTGGCGCTTCCGCCACCTGCAGGTGGTTCAGCGCACCATCGGCCACAAGACAGGAACCGGAGGATCCTCCGGAGTCGATTTCCTGCGCCGGGCCTTGGATCTCACGTTCTTCCCCGAACTGTTCGAGGTGCGCACGCTCATCTCCTGAGCCGGTACGGGTGAGAGACGTCAGCCGGACGGGGTGGCGAAGACCTGGGTCCAGTAGGTGCCGTACTCGCTGTCGCCGTCAGTGGCGGCTGCGATCCCGGTCTGGGTGAGCTCGCAGTTCAGCAGGTTCGAGCGGTGACCCGAGCTGTCCATCCAGGTCACCATGGCCGCGTCCGCCGACTGCTGACCGGCGGCGATGTTCTCGGCCATCAGCGAGAAGGAGAACCCGGCGTCGGTGATCCGCTCGGCTGCCGATCGGCCGTCGAGCCCCGTGTGATCGAAGTAGTTGTTGGCGGCCATGTCCGCGCTGTGCGCCGCCGCGACCGAGCCGAGCGTCGCATTCCAGACCAGGGCCGGACAGCCCGCCTCGGCGCGTTCGGAATTGGCGAGTGTGAGAGCGCGCTGGGCCGGCGCTCCGCCCTCGCCGGGTGACGAAGGCTCGGGTTCGGGCTCGTTCGACTCTCGTGGAGAGGTCGGTCCCGAGGCAGTAGGCGACGGAGCATCGGATGTAGCCGGGCGGGAGGCGCCGCGACTCAGCGACGGCGCCCGCGGTGAGCGGAAGACGATTCTGCCGGCCACCACGTCTTGGGCGTCCGGCTTCGCCGACTTGCTCGGCTCCCCGGTCGCGGCCTCCTCGTTCGGGATCGGCGTGGAGGCCACCTGCTCTCGATCGACGCCGGTCGTCGAGCCCGCGTAGTACATGGCGAACGAGGTGACCAGCGCGGCGACAACAGCGGCCGTGAGAAGCAGCCCGCTGGGCGGGGCGTCACGGTGTCGTCGGCTCATGCAGCCTTAACCTAGCAAGATCTAGGCTGCCCTCCCTACTCCTCGACGGCGCCCTGCCCGGCTCGGCATGCGCGATCACGCCAGCGACGTCGGTGTCGTCGGTCACAATGGCGGCATGCTTCTCGCCGATGTGGTCGCCGTCTCGGCGCAGGTCGGCGCCACGGCCTCGCGCAAGGCCAAGATCGGTCTGTTCGCCGAGTTACTCGGCGTCGCCGCTCCCGAGGAGCGCAAGCTCGTCGTCCACTACCTATCGGGCGCGCTCCGGCAGCGCCGGACCGGCGTGGGGTGGCGGAGCCTGTCGACGCTTCCCGCTCCCGCCGACAGTGCCACCCTGACCGTCGGCGACGTCGATGCGGCGTTCGAAGACATCAGCGCTCTCGCCGGAGCGGGCTCGCAGGGGGCACGAAGCAAGGCCGTCCGCGACCTCTTCGGGCGAGCCACCAGCGACGAGCAGCAGTGGCTGCGGGCGATCGCCACCGGTGCTGTGCGACAGGGCGCGCTCGACGCCGTCGTCCAAGAGGCGCTGGCCCGGGCCGCACAGGTGCCCACCGCCGGCATTGCGCAGGG
This sequence comes from uncultured Actinomycetota bacterium, assembly GCA_963781605.1. Taxonomy (GTDB): domain Bacteria; phylum Actinomycetota; class Actinomycetes; order Propionibacteriales; family Nocardioidaceae; genus Nocardioides. Next base: position 46,122 of record CAWAGO010000004.1, on the reverse strand, counting down.
CGGCGATGCTGGCCGGCTCGACCCCGGCGGTGGTCGATGCCGCATTCGCGGGCGAGGTGGCCCTCGGGCAGGTGGGCTTGCAGGTGGGGCGCCCGGTGTTACCCATGCTGGCCTCCAGCGCACCCGATGTCGCCGCCGCGATGGTCAAGGCCGGCGGCGCCACCGTGAGCGTCGACGCCAAGCTCGACGGCATCCGGATCCAGGTGCACCGGGTGGGCGACGACGTGCAGATCTCGACGCGCAGCCTCGACGACATCACCGAGCGACTGCCCGAGGTGGTGTCGGTGGCACGCTCCCTGTCCGCCCATGCGCTGGTCCTCGACGGCGAGGCGCTCGCCCTCGACAGCGAAGGGAGGCCCCGCCCCTTCCAGGAAACGGCCTCGCGCACCGCACAGGCGGCCGCCACCGACGTCGTGGTGACGCCCTACTTCTTCGACATCCTGCATCTCGACGGACGTGACCTCCTCGACACTCCCACGCGGGAGCGGATGGCGGAGTTGGACGCCCTTGTGCCCGCCGCTCACCGGATCAGCCGCCTCGAGACCGGCTCGATCGACGAGGCCGAGGCGTTCGTCCGCGCCACCTTGGCCGACGGCCACGAGGGAGTCGTGGTCAAGAGCCTCTCGGCCCCCTACGCCGCGGGCCGGCGTGGGTCGGCCTGGGTCAAGGTCAAACCGGTGCTGACCCTCGACCTCGTGGTACTCGCGGTCGAATGGGGCTCCGGTCGGCGCGAGGGGTGGCTGTCCAACATCCATCTCGGCGCCCGCGACCCGGATTCCGGAGGCTTTGTGATGTTGGGAAAAACCTTCAAGGGAATGACCGACGAGATGCTCGCCTGGCAGACCGAGCGCTTCACAGAGTTGGCCACGACGCCCACCGATCGCTCCGAGTATGTCGTTCACGTGCGGCCGGAACAGGTGGTCGAGGTCGCGTTCGACGGCCTGCAGAGATCCACCCGCTATCCGGGCGGCCTGGCCCTCAGATTCGCACGAGTGGTCCGCTACCGGGGGGACAAGACCGCCGACCAGGCCGACACGATCGCGACGGTACGGGGCCTCATGCGGTGAGCGAGACACCCTCGCGAGGCTGGTGCGCCCCGTCGTCGCGACGTCGCCGCAGCCGATCGCGGACGAACCCCCCGAGGGCGACCAGTCCGAAACCCGCCACGAAGATCGTCAACGCCACTAGACCGTAGCTCAGCGGGAACGACGCAACCGAGAAGGCGGCGTCCTGGCCATGATTCAGGACGTTCAGCAACAGATAGAGGGTCTGGAAGACGAAAGCCCACAGGTAGGCGATGGCGTAGGTCGTGTTCGCAGCGAGGCGGGACTTCATGACATAGCCGGCCGGAAAGGCGACCAGCACCGTGATGACGGCGATCATCGTCGACTCCTCAGGCCAGCGCGGACACGGGGCGTCGGGCAGGCGAGAAGAGCAGCACGACTGCCAGGATCGTGAGCAGCGTGCTGGCCGCGACCAGCAGTTTGATTCCGGCGGGCACGTCCACGAAGAAGGCCGGCAGGCCGGTCAGCGTCACGACGATGATCGCCCCCGCCGCGGCGCGGAAGGCGACGCGGGAACCGGTGCGCCACGCGACGACGACGGCAACCAGACCGACGACCCCGAGCAGGGTGTCGACTACGAGGATGCTGAGGGGTGGCCCCTCCTGCCCGGCGGGGGTGGAGAAGAGTGCGCTGGGGAGATTGCCGGCACTGAAGAGGCCGGCCAAGACCAGGCCGATCCTCTGGCGGGTGGAGATGAGGCGGGTCGATGACTTCATGGTGGCTCCTTCGGATGGGGCGGATGCTTCCACCATCAGCCGGCCGACTTCCCCTCCGCGAGAGGCGGTCTGCCTGACATGTTCCTGCACCCTTCCCGGGCCACAGGAAGTCCTTCCTGGGTCAAACGCGCCGCGGGAGCGTCATGATGGCCACATGGGGCTGCGAATTCTGATCGCAGACGACCACCCGGTCGTCCGTGGCGGCCTGCGGGCGTTGGTCCAGACTCTCGACGGCCTGGAGGTCGTCGGCGAGGCCGCCGATGGTGAGGCGGCCGTTCGTGAGGCGATCCTGCTCCGTCCCGACGTGGTGCTGATGGACGTCCGGATGCCGGGCCTCGACGGCGTCGAGGCCACCCGCAGGATCCGCGAGAGCGTCCCTGAAGTCGCCGTCCTGATCCTCACGATGTACGACGACGACGCCACCGTGTTCACAGCGATGCGCGCCGGGGCTCGTGGTTACCTCCTCAAGGGCGCCGAGCAGGACGACATCGTGGCCGCCGTGCGCGCCGTGGTGGCCGGCCAAGCCGTCTTCGGGCCGGGCGTGGCAAGCCGCGTTCTCGGCTACTTCGAGCACCCGCCCACGGCTGACCCGGATCGCTTCCCTGGGCTGACCGAGCGCGAACGCGAGGTCCTCGGCCTCCTTGCCTCTGGTCGGCGTACAGCGGAGATCGGCCGCCAACTCTCGCTGTCGCCCAAGACGGTGAGCAACCACCTGACCAGCATCTTCGCCAAGCTCGAGGTGGCCGATCGGACCGCAGCCATCCTCAAGGCCAGACAGGGCGGCCTTGGGTCGTGATGTCCTATCCGGTGCTGGTCGCGCTGGCGATGCTTGGTGGTGCCTACGCCGCCAGTGCCGTGGGCATGCTCACAGCACGACAGGCGCGTGCGAGCGGCGTCGCCCTCGGCATCTGCGGTCTCGCTGTGCTGGCCGGCGCTGTCTTCGACGGGACCGGGGACGCCAGCCGAGCTCGGCTGTCGCTGGTGGCGGCCGGGGCTCTGCTCTTCCCTGTCGCCCTGATGAGTTACCCCCGACCGCGATGGCGGCACCCAGTTGACTTCGTTGCGGGCGTCACCGTGGTCGGTGCCGGCATGGTCGCGATAATCTGGATCGATAGCACCCCCGTGCTCGGCACCCTCGGACTCATCATCGGGTGCACCGTTCTGGCGCACTTGTGGTGGAGGTTCGAGCAGGAGGGGACAGCTGATCGCGGCGCGCTGATCTGGGTGTCGCTCGCAGCCTCGGTGGCGGGGCTCGTGCTGTTCCTGGCGACCTTCTTGCAGCTGGGGTCCGTGGGCGCGGCCGTGGGTGTGCTGTTCCTCGCTGCGGTCGGACCTGCGATGTACGTCGGAGTGAGCCGGCCGGAGGTCATCGACATCCGGGGGGTCGTGGTGCGGGTCGTCGTCGTCTTCACCGCAATGGTCGGCTACCTGTCGCTCTACATGGGTGCTGCCTCGCTGTTGCAGATTCTGGGTGACCCGGCGCCCCCCGTGGCGACCCTGGCGGTCCTCGGCGCCGTGGTTGCCACCACCTTCCACCCCATGCAGGTCGTGCTGCGTGGCGTCATCGACGAGTTGTTGTTCGGCGCGAGGCCCGACCCCCTCGACGCGGCAGCGCGGGTGGTGGGACACATCGGCGCCGACTCCGAGCTGGCGCTGCGGACGATCAGGGAATCTCTCGTGCTGCCGTACGCAGCGCTGGACATCGACGGGGAGACCGTGGCCGAGTCGGGCCAACTGGTCACCCACACGCGAAGATTGGCCCTCGCCTTGGGCCCCGATCACGTCGGCCACCTGGTGGTCGGCTTGCGAGCAGGTGATCTCTCCCTGTCGACGGATGACGAGCACGTCCTCGGCCTGGTCGCGCCGCTGCTGGCCCAGACCCAAATCGTCAGTCGCCTCGCGGCCGACCTGCAGGCATCCCGCGGCCAGGCGGTCGCCGCCATCGAGGAGGAACGGCGTCGACTGCGCCGGGACTTGCACGACGGCCTCGGCCCCCGGTTGTCCGGAATCGCCTTCACCTCGGATGCCGTGCGCAACACCTTGCGCGCCGATCCGGACGCCGCGGAGCAGTTGCTCAGCGCTCTGCGGAAGGAGACGGTGACGGCTATCGAAGATATCCGGCAACTCGTCTATGCGATGCGGCCCCCGGCGCTCGACGAGCTGGGATTGATTCCGGCACTGCGCCAGCAGGTTCAAGCGCTGCGCACCCCGCAGGGGTTGCCGATGCGGGTCGACCTGACCCCTGACGACCTCCTGCCGGTTCCCGCGGCCGTCGAGGTAGCGGCCTACCGCATCGTCGGTGAGGCGCTCACCAACGCCGCCCGGCACTCGGGGTCGACCACGGCGAGTGTCCATCTCACGCTCGACGAGCGCTGCCTGGTGATCGAGGTGCGCGACGCCGGGCGCCGGGCCACACAGTGGCACGCTGGGGTCGGTTTGGCATCGATGCGCGAAAGGGCGGCGGAACTCGGCGGCACGATGTCAGCCGAGCCCGAAACCTCCGGCGGTGGCTGTGTCCGAGCCGTATTGCCCCTGCCGAACCCCTAGCAAGGACGGCCGAAGACGACGGAGCGCACCTCGGTGGGCGGGTCGATCACCGACGGAGCGCGCCGCTGCTGGAAGGTCGCCGTTGAGCGGTCCCAAGCACCGAGATCGCTGCGACCGTTGCCGTCCCAGTCGCCGACCACGGGCAGCCCACCAGAGGTACCGAACGGCACCGTCACCTTGTTCTCCGCTCCCCCGGCGTCGATCCAGCGCAGGGTGTAGGTGCCCGCCTCGACGTCGTAGACGCCGAGGTCGGTGATGCCGTTGCCGTCCCAATCGCCGGTGACCGGCACGTCGCTGGAGGTCCCGAAGGCGATCTTCGTGGTCGAGCCGTCCGCGGCGCGGAGCCGGAACTGACCCTTGCGGGGCCGGAAGATGCCGACCTCCCAGCCGCCGACGCCGTCCCAGTTGCCGGCGATCGGTCGGTCGCTCGCGCCGCCGTAGCGGACCTTGGTCGTGCCACTCGGCGAGGACAGCACGAACGTGCGGCTTCGCGGGCCGCGGACCCCCAGTGTCAGCACCCCGTCGCCGTCCCAGTCGCCGAGCACGGGCTCGTCGGTTCCGCGGCCGACCGCCGTCACCCGCGTGCTGCCGTCGGGCATCGCCTGCTGCAGCGTGGGTCTGGTGCTGCGGCGCCACACCGCCACCTCGGCGGCCGCACCGGCCGTGAGATTGCCGGCAAGCGGGACGTCGACGCAGTTGGCGGAAGAGATCGAGGTGCCGAGCCGATAGCGGGCGCCTTCGAATCTCGGCTTGATGACGCGGGAACCGATCCGCTCCTCGAAGTGCAGATGCGGTCCGGTGACGCGGCCGGAGCGGCCGACGGTGCCGATCAGTTGGCCCTTGTCAATGAACTGTCCCGATCGGACCGTGACCTTGTCCAGGTGGGCGAACAAGCTCGACTCGCCGTTGAGGTGGTCGATCACGACCCACCGGCCATAGCCCCCGTCGGGCTTCTTTGCGGCGCGGACCACCCGACCCAACGCCGGGGCCACCACGGAGGCACCGAAATCGCCGATGCGGTTGAAGTCGACAGCCTTCTTGCTGGGGCTGTGCGAGGTCCGGCTGGTCCCTACCCAGGTGTCGCCGCACGCGAACGGCAGCGAGTAGTCGGTGTCCGGGCCGGCCCAGGCGGGGAGAGCGCCGGCGACGACCAAGGTGCCAGCCATCGCGACGGCCTGGAGCGATCTGACCAGAGACATGGGCACAAACGTAGAAGCTCACGGCGTGTCTGTCTCGAAACTGCTGAGATTTGTGCTAACTCGTGTGACGCACGGTGTCGGGGTCGCGGAGCCGAATCAGCCCCTCTTGGGCGACTGTTGCGACCAAACGGCCATCCTGAGCGAACACCCGGGCCACCGCGAGCCCCCGTGCGCCGGAGGCGGACGGCGAGGTCTGGTCGTACAGCCACCACTCGTCCGCACGAAACGGACGGTGGAACCACACGGTGTGGTCGAGCGACGCCGGTTGCAGACGCGGGTCGGCGATGGTCACCCCATGGGGCACCAGGGTGGCCCCCAGCAACGTCAGGTCGCTGGCATAGGTGAACGCCGACCGGTGCAGTCGCGGGTTGTCCGGAAGCTGCCCGTTCACGCGAATCCACAACCTGGCTTCGGCCGGCCGGGCCGGGTTGCGGGGCAGGCCCATCCCGGAGATCCCGACGTAGCGCACGTCGAGGGCCGACCACTCACGTTCCCACGACCCGACGCTTTCGGCTGCCCCACCGCGCGACCGGATCAGGTCCGCCATCGACACGGCCTCTTCCGGTGGCGGCACGTCGGGCATCTCGTCCTGGTGATCCAGGCCTTCCTCATGCACCTGGAAGTTGGCCGTTTGGTAGTAGATCGGCCGCCCGTGCTGGCGGGCGACAACGCGGCGGGTGGAGAAGGATCGTCCATCGCGCAGCGCTTCGACGTCGTAGACGATCGGGACGGAGGTGTCGCCCGGTCGAAGGAAGTAGGAGTGAAGCGAGTGGACGGCGAACCCCTCGGGCGCGGTCAGCTCACTCGCGAGAAGCGCCTGGGCGGCCACTTGACCACCGAAGACCCGCTGCCGCTCGGTATCGGGTTGTTGCCCTCGAAACAGGTTGATCTCGATCTGCTCCAGATCAAGGAGGGCAAGGAGTTGGTCGGTCGACGACGGCATGCGCCGATCTTCTCGCAGCCTCCCTCAGCTCTGCTCGTCGGGCTGGTCGAGGCCGGCGAGGAACTGTTCGAACTGCTCGCCGATCTCCTCCCCCGTGGGCAGTGGCTGATCACTCGCCAGGAGATTCTGGCCGGCGGCCTCCGCCTGGGCGAAGGCATCGTATTGCCGCTCGAGTCCGGCCACGACCTCAGCGACTTCGGCGTTGTCGGCCAGTTGCTCCGCGATCTCCTCGTCGCTGGTGCCGGTCGCCCGCCGCACCGCGGTCAGGTCGATCGTCAACCGGGCTCCGAGTTCGAGGCTCTCCAGCAGAGCGAGCGCGGCCCTCGGATACTCCATCTGCGCCAGGTAGTGCGGCACGTGGGCGACATAGCCCAGCGCGTCGTGGCCCCACTCGCCCAGGCGCAGCTCCAGAAGCGCCTGGGCGCTGGACGGGATCCTGAGCTCGCCGCGCCAGGCGCTTGGCCCGGTCAGCAGTTCGGTGCGATTGGCGTGCGGAGTGATCGCGATCGGGCGCGTGTGGGGCACTGCCATCGGCACCGCTCCCAAACCCACGACCCTGGTGACGCCGAGCTGCTCGACCACCTCTCGGACGGCCGCGCAGAAGGCCTCCCAGCGGTTGTCCGGTTCGGGGCCGCGAAGCAGCAGGAAGGGCGTCCCGCCGGTGTCGTGGTGAAGTCGCACGACCAGGCGGGGGGCCTCGAACTGGGCGTAGTGGTCCTGCAGGAACGACATGGCCGGTCGGCGCGCCCGATAGTCGTGGAACTGATCGACGTCAAAGGTCGCCACCACTTTGCTCGCCGGTCCGTTGGCGAGCTCTTCGAGATGATTGGCGGCGATGATCGACGACGATCCCGCGTCGAGGAAGCCGTACAGCGCGACGACCAGGCTCAGCTCGTCCACGTCGGCCAACTCGGGGATGTCGTCGACGATGTGCACCAGCCGGGATTCGCTGCTCATGGCGTCAACGATAGGACCACGCCCGGAACGGCAGGGTCGGTCACCCTCGCTCACCGAGCGAGTTACCGGCTGGTAACCTGATCGACGCGCCGTCCCTGGCGCCACCGTCCCACCCGCTCGACAAAGGAGCCACCGTGGCCCGACAGTTGCGAGAGGTCGTCTTCGTCGACGGCGTACGCACCCCCTTCGGCAAGGCCAAGGGGCAGTATGCCGAGACCCGCGCTGACGACCTCGTCATCAAATGCATTCGCGAGTTGCTGCGCCGCAACCCCGGCCTCCCGCCCGAGCGGGTCGACGAGGTTGCCGTCGCCGCCACCACTCAGATCGGCGATCAGGGCCTCACTATCGGTCGCACCGCCGCCTTGCTGGCCGGCCTGCCGACGTCGGTTCCGGGCTTCGCCATCGACCGGATGTGTGCCGGCGCGATGACCGCCGTCACCACGACTGCGTCCGGCATCGCGTTCGGCGCCTACGACGTCGTCATCGCCGGCGGCGTCGAGCACATGGGACGGCACCCGATGGGTGAAGGCGTCGACCCCAACCCGCGGATCCTGTCGGAGCGGATCGTCGATCCCGACGCGCTGGTGATGGGCAAGACGGCCGAGAACCTCCACGACCGCTACCCGGAGATCACCAAGGAGCGCACCGACGCATTCGCGGTCCGCTCGCAGGAGAAGACCGCTGCGGCCTATGCGGCCGGCAAGATCCAGACCGACCTGGTCCCCGTCGCGATTCGATCGGCCGAGGAAGGTTGGGGTCTGGCCACCACCGACGAGCCGATGCGCCCGGACACCACTTTGCAGACGCTCGGAGCGCTCAAGACGCCGTTCCGTCCCCACGGCAAGGTCACCGCCGGCAACGCTGCGGGCATCAACGACGGCGCCACCGCCTGTCTGCTCGCTGATGAGGAGACCGCTCGCGAGCTCGGACTGCCGATCAAGATGCGGCTGGTGTCCTTCGGCTTCGTCGGCGTTGAACCCGAGGTGATGGGCGCCGGACCGATCCCGTCGACCGAGAAGGCCTTGGCGCAGGCCGGGCTGACCATCGACGACATCGGCGCCTTCGAGATCAACGAGGCATTCGCCGTGCAGGTGCTCGCGTTCCTCGACCACTTCGGGATCGCCGAGGACGACGAGCGGGTGAACCCCTACGGAGGAGCGATCGCGATGGGCCACCCGCTGGCTTCGTCCGGTGTCCGACTGATGACGCAGCTCGCCCGTCAGTTCGAGGAGCACCCCGAGGTGCGCTACGGAACGACGGCGATGTGCATCGGAATCGGCATGGGCGGCACCGTGATCTGGGAGAACCCCGCGTGGAACGGAGAATCGGCATGAATCTGGACGAACTGCTGACCAAGGCGGCCGCGATGGCCACCGACGCCGAAGTGGTCACCGACGCCAAACTGCGCAAGGTGACCCTGCCGCACGACGCCGGCGTGATGGGCCTGATCACGCTGGACAACGGGCTGGATCACACCCGGCCCAACACCTTCGGACCCACAGGTCTGATCGGGCTCAATGCCGCTATCGATGCCGCGTTGGCCGACGACGAGATCACGTCGCTCGGCGTCACCGGCAAGCCGTTCATTCTCGCGGCCGGGGCCGATCTGACCTCGATCGCGGGCGGCGGGCCCGACGGCGTCCGCGTGATCGCGGAACTCGGCCACGCGGTCTTCGGCAAACTCGCCAGTGCGGTCGGAGGCAAGACCTCCTTCGGGTTCTACAACGGCTTGGCGCTGGGTGGTGGCCTCGAGATCGGTCTGCATTGCGACTACCGCACGGTGATGGATTCCGCAGCCGCGCTCGGCCTCCCCGAGGTGATGCTGGGCCTGATTCCCGGCTGGGGGGGCGCCTACCTGGTGCCCAACCTGGTCGGTCCCCAGAAGGCCGTCCAACTGATCATCGAGAACCCGCTCAACCAGGGCAAGACCCTCAAGGGTGCCGAAGCGTTCTCCTTCGGCTTGGCCGACGCCTGCTTCTCCGGCGCCGACTACTTGGAGCAGTCGCTGCTGTGGGCAGCGCAGGTGCTCATGGGAGCCACTACCGTTGAGCGACCTGAGGTCGACCGCGGTCATGCCTGGGACGACGCCATCGCGCATGCCCGATCCGTGGCCGATGCCAAGACCGGCGGCGCCTCGCCGGCTGCCTACCGGGCGATCGAGTTGATCGAGGCGGCTCGCACCTCGACCCGCGAGGAGGCCTTTGCGGCGGAGGACGAGGCTCTCGATGCCATGTCGCGAACTCCCGAGCTGCTCGCGAGTCTCTATTCCTTCGACCTGGTGCAGAAGCGCGCCAAGCGGCCGGCCGGAGCGCCCGACAGGTCGCTGGCTCGCCCCGTCACCAAGGTCGGCATCGTCGGGGCCGGGCTGATGGCGAGCCAGCTCGCGCTGCTGTTCGTGCGCCGCCTCGAGGTGCCGGTCGTGCTGACCGATCTCGACCAGGAGCGCGTCGACAAGGGGGTCGGCTACGTCCACGCCGAAATCGACAAGTTGGTGGCCAAGGGCCGTTCGAGCCAAGACCGCGCCAACCGGCACAAGGCCCTCGTCAGTGGAGCCGTCGACACCTCCACCGTCTTCGCCGACGCCGACTTCGTGATCGAGGCCGTCTTCGAGGAGATGTCGGTGAAGAAGTCGGTCTTCGCCGACGTCGAGAAGGTCGTTTCGCCCGAGTGTGTCTTGGCGACCAACACCTCATCGCTCTCGATCACCGAGATGGCGGCCGATCTCGAGCATCCCGAGCGGGTCGTCGGGTTCCATTTCTTCAACCCGGTAGCGGTCATGCCACTGCTGGAGATCATCCGCGGAGACGCGACCGACGATGCCGCGTTGGCCACGGCGTTCGCGACCGGCAAGGCGCTGAAGAAGACCACCATCCTGGTCAAGGACAGTCCGTCGTTCATCGTCAACCGACTGCTCGGTCGCTTCATGTCCGAGGTGGGCCGGATCGTCGACGCCGGCACACCCCTGGAGGTCGCCGACGGCGCCTTCGCGGGGATCGCGCCGATGCCGCCGTTCATGCTGCTCTCACTCGTCGGTCCGGCGATTGCGCTGCACAACAACGAGACGCTGGCTCGGGCCTTCCCGGACCGTTTCTGCGTGTCCCCCGCCCTTCAACGGGTCGTGGAGAACAAGATCGGCTCCTACTACGGCGCCGACGGAGCGATCGATCCTGCCGTGCTGGACCTGCAGGCCACACCGGCCGACCCGGTCGTCCTCACCCGAGAGGAAGTGCGCGAGCAGACCCTGCTCGCTCTGGCCGACGAGTCGCGCCGGATGCTCGACGAGGGTGTCGTGGCTGCTCCCGAGGACCTCGACCTGGCCATGATCATGGGTGCGGGTTTCCAGTTCTGGAACGGCGGTCTGACCATGCTGCTCGACAGCGCTGGCATCTCCGAGAAGGCGACCGGCCGACGCTTCCACTGACCGCACCGTGCGGTCGTGGTCGGGTTAGGAGACCAGGGGGACCAAGCGGTGGTGCTGCTGGCGGTTGGCGTGAAGGATCGCGCGCAACGGAGCGGCGTCGGCGTCGGGCACCCGATCGAGAGCGATCAGGAGATCGTCGATCTGGGCCGGGGTGGTGTAGCTCGCCAGGTCGCGGCGAAGCTTCTGGTAGGCAGCGTGCTCTTCGCGACGCTGGCGCGCTTGGCCGATCATCGTGGTCCAGGCCCTCTGGAAAGTGTTCTGGTTGGTGTTCATATCTCCATGATCCGTCCTTGCGACTCATACGTCCAATGTCGTGTGCGCTGCTTATTCATGCACTGAGAACATCAATTGCTAGGGTGTCCGGTGTGGATACTGATGTGCTTCGCTGGTTCGCCGACGTCGTCGACGGGGTCACCGTGACCGAGGTGGCCGACCTCTATATGGTCAGCCAGCCCGCGGTCTCTCGCGCGCTCGCGCGTCTGGAGAAGGAGGTCGGCACGCCCCTTCTGACTCGCTCCGGGCGAGTATTGCGCCCGACGCCGGGCGGCGTCGTCTTCCAACGTCACGTGGCAGGCATGTTGCACTCCCTCGATGATGGCCTCGCCGCTCTGAGCGAACTGACCGATCCCGAGGCCGGCCGGGTCAATGTGGCCTTCCAGCCCTCGCTCGGGACCTGGCTGGTGCCGGACCTGGTGGGGCGCTTTACCCGACAGCATCCGCGCGTGGTGTTCGACCTGATCGAGGGACAAGACGCCCTGGGCTCCTCACTGGTGTCTCAGGGTCGGGTCGATGTCGAGTTCACCGCCCGGCAACCACGAAACCCGGAGGTGCACTGGGAGCGCCTGGTCACGCAGGCGCTGCTTCTCGCTGTGCCGAGCGACCATCGGCTCGCCGGCTCCGGACCCGTGTCACTGGCGGACGTCGCGACCGACCCCTTCGTGATGATGCGGTCGGCGTGGGAGTTGCGCAGCCAGACCGAAGACCTGTGCGCGGCCGCCGGGTTCACACCCGAGGTCGCTTTCGAGGGTGACGACCTCACCACGTTGGCCGGTTTCGTAGCCGCGGGGCTCGGCGTGGCCGTGATCCCGGGAGCATCCAATGCTCCAGTGACGTGGGCGGGCGACCTGCCGGTGGTGCCGTTGACCGACCCGAACGCCTCGCGCGAACTCGGGATCTCCTGGTCGACGCAGCGTCGCCTCCTCCCGTCGGCCGCGTTGTTCCGCGACTTCGTCATCGGTCACTTCGAGGAGCGGAGCCGGCGAGGCTAGCTCAGGGTGTCGACCACGCCTGGTCGACACCCGACGGAGGGAACCGTTCGGAGAGCGCGGTGATCTCTTCTATGACCCCGCGGGCAATGGCCGGGGCGGTGAGCCCGATTCTCTCGAGGATCGCCGCCCGCTTGGCGTGCTCGAAGAAACGCTGCGGCACGGCGTGCAGCCGGAAGGGGGTCTCGATGCCGGCGGCGTTGAGGGTCTGCAGCAGGACGGCGCCGACGCCGCCGATCTCACCGTTGTCTTCGATGGACACGACCAACCGATGCGACTCGGCCAGCTCGAGAAGGGCCGGATCGACGGGCTTGACCCACCGCGGATCGACCACCGTGGCGCCGATCCCTTGAGCGACCAGGGCGTGTCCGACGTCGACAGCCGTGTGCGCCATGGACCCGACCCCGACCAGCAAGACGTCCTTGGGCCCGTTGCGCACCAGGATGTCGGTCCCGCCGATCCGGTCGACAGCGTCGAGGTCGGCCGGCGGCGCGCCCTTGGCGAAGCGCACGACGGTGGGGGCGTCGGCGACGTCGGCCGCTTCGTTCAAGAGCTCGCGCAGCCGGGTGGCGTCGCGCGGAGCGGCCAGGCGCAACCCGGGAACCACCTGCAGGATCGACATGTCCCACATCCCGTTGTGGCTGGCGCCGTCATCACCGGTGACGCCGGCCCGGTCGAGCACGAAAGTGACCCCACAGCGGTGCAGTGCGACATCCATCAGCACCTGATCGAACGCGCGATTGAGGAATGTCGCATAGACCGCGACCACTGGGTGGAGGCCACCCATGGCAAGACCGGCGGCCGACGTAGCGGCATGCTGCTCGGCGATACCGACGTCGAAGGTGCGCTCGGGGAACGCATGCTGAAACTTGTGGAGGCCGACGGGGTGCATCATCGCCGCGGTGATCGCGACGACGTCCTTGCGCCGCTGCCCCAGGTTCACCATCTCGTCGGCGAACACGTCGGTCCAGATCCGCCCCTTGGGCGTCTCCTCCCCCGAGGTGGGGTCGAAGGGGCCGGGGCTGTGGAACTGGTCGGCCTCGTGTTGTTCGGCGGCGTCGTAGCCGAATCCCTTACGGGTCAGGGCGTGGACGATGACCGGCCCACCGAAGCCCTTGGCCTGCGCGAGCGCGTGCTGCAAGGCGCCGAGATCATGCCCGTCGACCGGGCCGACGTACTTCAGGCCGAGATCCTCGAAGAGCCCCTGGGGAGCCAGGGCGTCCTTCATTCCCTTCTTCATCGCATGCAACGCGTCGTAGGCGGCATGACCGACGCCGGGCACGGCATTGAGCCGCTTCTTGACCAAGTCGAGCAGCTGCTCGTACCGCGGGTTGGTGCGCAGCGTGGTCAGCGCGTTGGCGAGACCGCCGATGGTCGGGGTGTAGCTGCGGCCGTTGTCATTGACGACGATCACCAGCTTGGAGCTCTTGGCGATCGCGATGTTGTTGAGGGCCTCCCAGGCCATTCCGCCGGTGAGCGCGCCGTCGCCGATGACCGCGACCACGTGACGATCCTCCCGGCGGATCGCATAGGCCTTGGCGAGCCCGTCGGCATAGGACAGGGCCGTCGAGGCGTGCGAATTCTCCACGATGTCGTGGTCGGACTCGGCCTGGCTGGGATAGCCCGACAAGCCGGCTTCTTGGCGGAGCGAGCCGAAAGACTCGGCCCGGCCGGTGAGCAGCTTGTGAACGTAGGCCTGGTGGCCGGTGTCGAAGATGACTCGGTCGCGGGGCGAGTCGAAGACGCGGTGGACGGCCATGGTCAGCTCGACCACGCCCAGGTTGGGACCGAGGTGACCGCCCGTGCGAGCACAGGTGGCGACGAGGACGTCACGGATCTCACTCGCCAGGGCGCCGAGCTGCTCGTCGTTGAGTTCGCGCAGGTCGCTCGGCGAGGAGATCGACGCGAGGTAGCCCATGGTGAGTCAGTCTAATGATCGGGCGGGCGGAACGTCGCTTCGGCGTGCTCCAGAAGCTCCGGCAACACCACCTTGGCCCCGGCGGTCAACGGCAGCCCCGGCACGGTCGTCGGATCGACGAAGACGATCCGCCGGCCCTCGTGGCACTCGATGTCGGCGTCGGTGAAACCGGTCGACGCGACGAACACGTGCATCGCATCGTGGCTGCCATGGGCCGTGGTGTGGTCGACGACCACCTGACGCCACGCCCGCAACGTCCCGGGCGGGAGATGCAACCCGGTCTCCTCAGCGAGTTCGCGGTAGGCCGCAGCCTCCGGTCGCTCGCCGGGCTCGACGAGCCCTCCGCACAACCCCCAGCATTCCGGATCGATCACGGGGAACTCGTCGCGCTCCTGCAACAGGATCCAGCCGCGCCGGTCGATCAGAACCACCCCCACGAAGCTGCGCTCGCGGTCCGGAGCAAGCGTCACCACGCCATGCCGCTCGCGATAGTCCGGCCGCCCGACGACCGTGCGGACTGCGATCCGGGCCGCTTCGATGAGTGGCAGTGCTGCGGTCTGCGTGGGGTGGACGAAGACCATCTGTCTTCCCTCACCACAGACGATGTCGGCGTCGGTCAGATCGGTCTGCGCTCCGAAGAGTTCGAACTCGTCGTCACCGCCACATTCGGCGCTGTAGAAGCGGAATCTGCCCCACGGGAGCAATGGCTCGGCGAGCCTGACGCCGGTCTCCTCCGCGAGCTCGCGCACCGCCGCTTCGGCACGGGTCTCCCCCGGCTGCATACCGCCACCGGGAAGCGCCCACTTGTCCGGCGCCACCGGTGCGAACTCGTCACGCTCCTGCATCAGGAGCCGACCGCGAGAGTCGACCAGGGCGATCGAAACGAACTGGTGCATCCGCCGACCGTAGCCCGCCGGGCTGTGCGTCGTAGCCCGCCGGGCTGTGCGTCGTAGCCCGCCGGGCTGTGCGTCGTAGCCCGCCGGGCTGTGCGTCGTAGCCCGAGTCACTGCGCGGACGAGCTAGAGGCGGGCGATGAACCGCCGACCGCGCAATGCCTCCTCGACCAAGCCGACCGCGCGGCGCAGGCCGCGCAGGCGGGCGTCCTCACGCAGCCAGGCCTGCACCGCGGCCTCGACCACGTCGCCCTCGACCACGTCGCGCAGATCCGCCCGGGCCTCGCTCAGCCCCCGACGGCAGGCGGCCTGACCGGCCTCGACCTGCCAGAGGGTGAAGCGGGCGAGAACGACCACGTGGTGGCGCAACACGTCGTGGGCTCGGAACTCGGGCGGGCACTGGTCGAGCAGCCAGTTGGCAGCGGTGCGCTCCCAGTCGGGAGCATCCGGCGGGCGCACCGCCGATGGCCAACCGGGCGGAACGTAGACGGGCATGGTCGTCATCGTAGACCAGAAATCGAACACCTGTTCTATTCGGACGCGTATCTTCGCTCGAATTCGGCCAGTTCGGGGTCGCGCAACCCGACCACGTCGTGTTGCCACCACACGTCGGGATAGACCAAGCGGCCGGACATCTCCTGCGCCCAACGGTCCAGGGGTGCGATCTGGAAGGCAGGACCTGGAATCCTCCTGGACGGCGCTTCGCAGCCGCGCCGCTCCCCCGGTTCGAAACCTCGCCGGCCATAGAAGTCCGGGTCCCCCTCCAAGAACACTGCGGGTACATCGGCGGCGCGGGCGAGGTCCAGGGCGGCCGCAATCAGCGCTGTCCCGAGGCCGCGCCCGTGGAAGGCGGGCAGAGTCGCGAGCGGTGCGAGGAGCCAGACATCGACGACCCGGTCGCGCGCGTCGAGCCAGGCCGCGCTCAGCCCGACCACACCGACCACGGCGGCTCGGTCCTCGGCCACCAGCATCGCGCGAAGCAGTTGACGATCGGCCAGGGTGCGAAGAACCTCCACAATGGCCGGGCCCTCGTCGCCGAACGCCAGGCGCACGACCCGCTCGACCTCGACCTGGTCGTCACCGGAGGCCGCCCGGATCACGGCCGATGTCACCCCTCGTGTCCGTCCAGATAGGCCGCGACCAGGGTGCCGAGACTGGGTAGGTGATAGCCGCCCTCCTGGACGATGACGGTCGGCACTTCAAGGCCGCCAAGGATCCGCCCAGCGGTGCGATAGCCGTCGGCCGTCACGTACAGCGGGCTCTCCGGGTCGTCGGCCGCCGCGTCGACCCCCAACGAGACGATCAGTGCCGTGCACCCGGCCGACGACACCCAGCTCGTCAGCTCGCCGACGGCCTCGGTCCACGGTTCATCGCCGGCCCCTTCGGGCAGCGGCTGATTTCGCGTGGTACCGCGTCCGTCGCCGGCGCCGATCTCGTCGGCATAGCCGAAGACATGCGGGAACCATCCGGCGGCCGGATCCACGTGCACCGAACCGTACAGCACACCGGGGTCGGTCCAGAAGATCGACTGCGTGCCGTTGCCGTGGTGGGCGTCGATATCGATCACGGCGACCCGGTCGTGTCCCCCCGCTCGGAGGGCGCAGGCGGCCAGCGCCGCGTTGTTGAGATAGCAGGATCCCCCGTAGCCACCGCGGGTGGCATGGTGCCCGGGTGGTCGCGACAGGGCGTAGGCCGCCGGTTCTCCGGCGACAACCAGGTCCGCGGCCGTGAGCGCGCAGTCAGCGGCCGCCCTGATCGCTTCCCAACTCCCCGGGCCGAGGACGGTCATCGTGTCGTAGCAGAAGCGACCGGCGTCGGCGTGGATCGCCACGGCGGGCCGCGCCGGCATCCCCTGCGTGAATGCGGGGGTGTCGAACAGATAGGGCACCACCCGATCCTGACCGACCAGAGCGGCATACGGTCCGGCCTGCCAACGCTCGGCTGCGGTGGCCAGGTGGGTGACCAGGGCGCGGTCGTGCGCCGCATAGAGCGCCGCTCGCGAATGCTGATCGGCCGCGACGAGCCGCCGATCCTGGATCGCGCCGAGGATGGCGTCGACCCGCGCCGGCACCTCGGTGCCGGTGGTTTCCTTGCCGACCCACACCTCGTGGCGGGGTTCGTGAAGACGGGTGTCCGCCGACCAGACCACCGGGATGTCGATTCGCGACGTTGCCACGGGGTCAGCATGGCATCAAGATGACGCTCATGCCCCGCGTCCGCGACCTGGGGATCGTGATCGGTTCTCTGCCGACCGGTCCCACCAACTCGGTTCTCGATGTCGCCGGCGTGGGGGTGGGGCACACCACCCTCAACCGCGATGAGCCGGACCCGCCCGATGGGCGCGGCCGAGCCCGGACCGGTGTCACCGTCGTGGTGATCGCCGACGACGCGTTCGCCCGTCCGGTTCCGGCCGGTGGCGCGGTCCTCAACGGGGCCGGTGAATGCACCGGCTTTCTCACCGCCGCGGAGTGGGGCTCGGCCGAGACACCGGTCTATCTCACCTCCACGATGCAGCTGGGACGGGTCTATGACTCGGCCTGCCGGATCGCGCTGGAGGTGGAGCCCGGCCTCGCCGACGATGTGCTGATCCCGGTGGTCGCCGAGTGTGACGACTCCTTCCTCAACGAGACCCGTCGGATGCAGGTCGAGCACGATGACGTCCGTCGGGCGTATGACGCAGCGATCGCCTCGCGGGGGTCTGCCGAGCCACCGGCTGAAGGGGCGGTGGGTTCCGGTACCGGCATGTCCTGTTTCGACTTCAAGGGCGGGATCGGCACCGCCTCGCGGCTGACCGAGGCAGGGCACACGGTCGGCGTCCTGCTGATGACCAACTTCGGGCTCCGCGCGGAGTGCGTGGTCGCCGGTGTGCCGCTGGGGAGACTTCTCGCCCCGACCACCTCCGGACCACACGCTCCCGCCGGATCCTGCATCGGAATCGTCGTCACCGACGCCCCTGTCGACGGCGCCTCCTGCTCGCGGCTCGCCCGCCGAGTCGGCCTGGGCTTGGCCCGCACCGGTTCGGTTGCCCATCACGGAAGCGGCGAGATCTTCATGGCTTTCGGAACCGGGCTGCGACTGGACCGCGACGGGCATCAGGACGGCACCCTGACCCTCAGCGGGCGGACACTCGATCCCCTCTTCTCCGCTGTCGTCGAGGCGACCGAAGAAGCGGTGCTGAACTCACTGTTCGCCGCGCCCACGGTCATCGGCCGCGACGGTCACGCCAGCGAGTCGATCTATACCCCGACCGTCATGGAACTCCTCTCCGGAGTGGCAGGGCCGTCATGACCGGCACCCAGCGCGAGGTGCGGCTCACGATGGCCGACGGAGTGCAGTTGGCGGCGACGCTCTATCTGCCGCCGGCCGAGGCCGGTCCACAGCCCTGCCTCCTGGAGGCACTGCCCTATCGCAAGGACGACCTCACCGCGTCGTACAGCGAGTCCTACCTGATGCTCCGCGACCACCACGGCTACGCCGTCTGCCGGGTGGACCTCCGCGGGACGGGCTCCTCGGAGGGGGACGCGACCGACGAGTACCCCGAGGCCGAGCAACGCGATCTGGCGGAGGTGATCGCCTGGCTGGCCGCACAGGAGTGGTGTGACGGCCAGGTCGGGATGTGGGGCACGTCGTACTCGGGCTTCAACTCCTTGCAACTCGCCTGCGAGCGACCACCGGCCCTCAAGGCGATCTGCGCGATCTATGCCACCGACGACCGCTGGACCGACGATGTGCACTGGCGCGGCGGAGCGTTGCGGTTGATCGATCTCGTCGACTACTGCCACTACATGACGGCGATGAACGTCCTGCCGCCCGCCCCCGCGGTCTGGGGCTCCGAACACGCGCTGACCTGGGAGAAGGAATGGCGGCGGCGCCTGCAGACGAACCAGCCATGGGTCCTCATGTGGTTGGCTCACCACCGACACGGCGACTACTGGAACCATGGCTCCGTGCGCCACGATGGCGGGCCCGAGGGATATGACCGCATCACGTGCCCGGTCATGCTGGTCGCCGGGTGGGCGGACGGATATCGCAACAACTCCTTCCGCACCGTCGCCGCACTGGCCGAAGCAGGCGTGCCGCACCGGCTGCTGGCTGGGCCGTGGGCGCACGCCGACCCAACGACCGCGATGCCGGGACCGCGGATCGACTTCGACGCCGAACTCGCCGGGTGGTTCGACCGGTGGCTTCGTCACGGGGGCCAAGGCCCCGACGGCGCGGACCATCGCGACGGCTGCGACGTCTTCGTGCGCTCGTCGACTCGACCTGAGCCCGACCTTGACCTGCACGCCGGCCGCTGGCTTCGGCTGCCGTCGGTGCCGCCGGTCTCCGAGCGCCGGTTGTCGCTGCCGGGCGGTCCGCGAAATCTGGCCGTGGACCCGGCTGTGGGAACGGCAGCGTGGATCGACTGCGCGGGTCACCTGCCCTGGGGTCAGTCGGGTGATCAGCGGCTGGACGACGCCCGGTCGTTGGTCTGGGACGTGGACCCCCCGGACCTGCCGATCGTCGGACACCCCCGCGTGCGACTGGCTCTGTCTGCGGATACGCCCGCGGCATCGGTGTCGGTGAAGTTGTGCGACGTCGGACCCGACGGCACGTCTGCACTGATCGCGCGAGGGAGTCTCGACCTGGCCTTCCGTGACGGCGTGCACGGATCGCCTTCAGCACTCGAGCCGGGGCGCGAATACGACGTGTCGGTCACGCTCGACGCCTGCGCCTACGACGTGGCGCCTGACCATTGGTTGCGGCTGAGCCTCGCCGGCTCTGATTGGCCCAACACCGTCGCCCCACCGGGACCCGTGACGATCACCATGCACAGCGGAGTCCTCACGCTGCCGTTGCTGTCCGGAGACCATCCGACGGTGGAGTTCGCGCGGGGTTCGGAGCGGGCGTCGGAGAGCGCCGAGGGTGTCACCTGGGAGATCCGTGACGACGTGCTCGGCCGCACGACTACGGCTCTCACCGGCTCCGACAGCGATTACCCGCTGCCGCACGGCGGCACCGCACGGGAGTCGTATCGGGGCCGCGTGTCGGTGGATCGACGAACCTTCACCCAGTCGGCTCAGGCCGACGCCTGCTTCGTGCTTGACTGGCCGGAGGCGGAGGTCAGGGTGCGGTCGGTGATGGAGGTCGACGTGTCGGCGGCCGCGTATGACGTGCGAATCCGCACTCAGGCGCACCAGGACGGTGACCTGGTGAGTGACCGGTCGTGGGAACAGACACTGCCCCGGTGAGCCGGCACGGCCCCTGGACCTGGACTTCGAATGCTCCCTAGCGGACCTCCGTCTATCAGGTGGGTCGCAAGTCGTTCGTCTTCTTCCGGACCCCCCGCCCCGACGCGATCGACCCGGAGACCGGGCAGCGCTATGAGGACGTCATCGTGATCTGGGTCGCAGATGAAGGCGTGAAAGAGTCTCTGGTGCGTGATCCCGAGTCGCCCTTCTTCGCGACCTCTCACTTCGACGGACACCTCTCGGTGCTGATCCGCGCTTCGCGACTGGCGGAGGTGAGCCGCGAGGAGATCGTCGAACTCGTCCAGGACGCCTGGGTGGCTCAGGCGTCGCAGCGCAGGGCTCGGGACTGGCTGCGATCGCAGGGCCTCGACACGGACTGACCGCACGCAGACGAGCCGGTTCGTCAGATCATCCAGTGCGGCTGGTAGCCAGGGTCGGTGAGGCCGGGCCGGTCCAGCCGGAACGGGCTGACGTCCACATCGCACTTGCCCGTCGTCACGAGGTCTGCGAGTAGGCGACCGAAGGTGGGCGCGAACTTCATGCCATGCCCGGCGCCGAGGCCCACGACCACCGAAGGCAGTCCCGGCACGGCCGAGAGCACGAAGTCGCGGTCCGGGGTCAGCGCGTAGAGACACCGCAGCGAACGGACGGGGGGCCCGGAGTCCGGCAGGATCGCGGCGAGGTGTGCCTCGAGCCGAGACTGCATGTCGACATCGGGATCGAAGGGCCGGTCGCCGGGGTCGACGACGGGGCCACCACAGTCCTGGGCTGCCTTGATCGTCGCCTCACCATAGGTCGGAAAGCCGTAGAAGCAAGGCTCGTCCATCCAGATCCACAGCGGCAATCGTCCCGGGGCGTACACCGTGGGGTCGGGGGGCGCGAAGTAGGTCGCCTGCTCTGCCGTGACTGTCAGTGGCAGGCGCACACCAAGATCTGTCAGCAGCCGATCCGCCCAGGCGTCCGCGCACACAACGACACCTCTGCAGAGGTAGCGATCGGTCCCGACTGCCACCTCGATGCCACCGCCGATCAGGGGTTGCAGGCCGGAGACCGGCGCGCGATCGCGCAGCGTGGCCCCGAGAGCTTGAGCGCGGGTCTGCAGAAGGGTGGTGGTCCGGCCGGCGGGGACGATCGCCCCGCGTTCCTGGAAAAGCCCGACCACGTCGCGCGTCAGCCGGAACTGCGGCCACCGACCCGTCACCTCCGCTGCGTCGATGATTTCGAAGTCGATGCCTATCTCGCTGAGCGATCCGGTGTAGTCGTCGAGCGGAATGACGCCTCCGGCAGGGAAGAGGTCGAGCCCGCCGACCACGGTGACCAAGGACTCGCCGGTGTCGGCCTCCAGCCGGGCCCAGTCGTCATACGCCTCACAGGTCAGACGGACGTAGCCGGGCGTGTGATAGCTGTGCCGAAGGATCCGCGAGGTGTCGTGGGAGGCGCCCCGGGCGTGCCCGAGTTCGAACTGCTCGAGTCCGAGGACTCGGTGACCGCGCCGTGCGAGTTGGTAGGCAGTCGCCGAGCCAAGGGCACCGAGCCCGATCACGGCGTAGTCGAAGGTCTCGGTCATGGGTCCGGGGTCTCGACAGGCTCGACCGACGGTGGCGGCTCGACCGACGGTGGCGGCTCGACCGACGGTGGCGGCTCGACCGACGGTGGCGGCTCGACCGACGGTGGCGGCTCGACCGACGGTGGCGGCTCGACCGACGGTGGGGGCTCGAGGCGCGGCAGGAGCCAGCGGCGGATGTCGGCGGAATCGTCCTCCATCGGGGCGAACCAGCCGTGGGTGTAGGAGCGCGACGACATGCCGCGCTGCACCGATTCGCAGATCTTCCAGTCCTGCCGGTTGACCAGGTCCCAGAAGTCCGTCGCATCGCTGGGGTCGAAGTCGACCGCTTCCACCGCCTCGCGGGCGAACAACAGAAGACAGTCGATCCGGGTGCGATCCACGGCCTGCGGGTGAAGCAAGAAAGCCGCGACGTGGTCGGCCGAACAAGAGAGCATCAGGTTGGGATACACCAGCTCGCCCTTGTGCCGGACTCGCTCCTCGGCGTCGAGCCCCGGCAGCGGGGACCGCGTCGTGGTCCCCGATGCGGTGAAGGTCCACGCGCCCGCGCGGTGCGGCACGCCGGCGTCCCAGTCGATGTCTCGCCCCCCATTGCCGAAGGCTGGGACGAGTCTGGTGAGCTCGGGATGGACCGGGCCGCAGTGATAGCACTCGTTGTAGTTCTCTGCGATCACCTTCCAGTTGGCGGCGACGTCGTAGGAGAGCACGCTGCCGGTGGCCAACTCGCCGATCGCGTAGTTGGTCAGCGTTCGGTTCGGGCGCTCGACGGCGTCGGCGAGCTCGGCTCCCCCTTCGTCGAGTCGGACAAAGGCGAACCCACACCACTCCGCCACGTCCACGGGCCGCAGGGCGAAGTCGGACCGGTCCACGTCACCGGCGTGAGGTGCGCGGAGCAGCGACCCATCGAGGGCATAGGTCCACGAGTGGTAGGGACACCGCAGTGCGCCGACAGCGCACGTGGTCGGCGCCGCACCCGGCAGGGCCGGAAAAAGCTGCGCCCCCCGATGGCGGCAGACGTTGTAAGCCCCGTGCAGGGCGCCATCCGCGGCCCGGGTCAGCAGCACCGACTCGCCGAGAACGTCGACCACCGCGACCCGCTCCCGCTCGTGCAGACCAAGGTTTTCGATCCGGCCGACCGCCGTCCATTCCCTCAGCAGCACCCGCTCCCGCTCGATCGCCCACGCGGCAGGATCGACATACAGCGCGCGCGGTAACGCCGCCTGCAACTCCGATTCGTCTGCCCTCTCCATGCGCAAAACGACCTGTCAACCCGCAGACGAATCGGTGTGGGGCGGGGGTGGAGGGAGGTGGCAGGCGACGGCGTGGGCCTCGGGGTCGGGTGGGAGGACCGGGAGTTCGCGGGATCGGCACGCCTCGACGATGTGGGCCGCCTCGGCGCGGCCGTCGAGCAGCGCCGGGCACCGGGGGTGGAAGCGACACCCGTCGGGGATCCGGGTGGGATCGGGGATCTCACCGCGCAGCACGATGGGTTCGACCCCCCGAATCTCGGGCACCACCGACAGCAGGGCCTGGGTGTAGGGATGCTTGGGGGCCGACAGCACTTCTTCAGTGGGCCCGGACTCGACGACCCGACCGAGATACATCACCGCGATCCGGTCGGCGATGTTCCACGCCAACCCCAGATCGTGGGTCACGACCAGCACGCCCAGGCCACGCTCGTCGCGCAACCTGAGCAGCACCGCCAGGATCTCACCGCGGATCGACGCATCCAGGCTCGACACCGGCTCGTCGGCGATCAGCAACTCGGGGCCTAAGGCCAGCGCACCGGCGATCAGCACCCGCTGCCGTTGCCCTCCCGACAGTTCGTGGGGATAGCGCAGGAACAACGTCTCGGGTGGCCGTAACCCCGCCGACGACAGCGCCTGGGCGACCGACTCCGTCTCCGAGCGGGCCGGGTCGTGCCCCTGCAGTCGCAGACCTTCGGCGACCGAGTCGTAGACCGTATGCCGTGGGTTCAGCGACGCGGAGGGGTCCTGCAGCACCATCTGGACCCGACGACGCAACGCCCTCAGCCCAGTCATCGAATAGTCCAGCGGCGACCCGTCGAAGCGCACCTCACCCTCGGCGGGTCGCTCCAGCCCGATCAAGGTTCGCGCCAGGGTGGTTTTGCCCGACCCGGACTCACCGACCAACGCCACCACCTCACCGGGGCGGGCGACCAGATCCACGCCGTCCAACGCCCGAGCCACGGCACCGGACCGCGCCCTGAACTCGACCGCAACTCCGCGCGCCTCGAGCCCCCGCCCCGCTCCGCCTTGCTCAGTCATGTCGCACGCACCCGGATGCAGGCGGCCGCGCGGTCGGCACCGTGCCGGGTCAACTCGGGCTCGGCTCGGGTGCACTCCTCGATCACGAGGGGGCACCGGGGCGCGAACGAACATCCCGGCGGCAGGTCGGCCGGGTCCGGCGGATCGCCGGCCAACCCGGCCGGAGCGAAGCGGGCAGCGCGGTCGCCGATCGTCGGGAACGCCGCGGAGAGGGCCGTCGTGTACGGATGCAGCGGCGCCCGGAACACCTCGTGAGCCGGCCCGGTCTCGACGACCCGCCCGGCATACATCACGATGATCCGATCGCAGAGGTCGCCCAGGACCGACAGGTCGTGACTGATGATCAACATCCCGACGCCGAGGTCGCGCACCAGGCCGCGCAACACGTCGAGCACCTGCGCCTGCACCATCACGTCCAGGGCGGTGGTGGGTTCGTCGGCCACGATGAGGTCCGGGTCACAGGCGAGCGCCATCGCGATCATCACCCGCTGCTTCTGCCCGCCCGAGAGTTGATGTGGGTAGGCCGCCGCGCGCCGTCGAGGCAGTCCGACCTGTTCGAGCAGGTCGCCGATCTTGGCCTCCACGGTCGCCGCGTCCGCGTCGGTGTCGTGGGTGGTGATCGCCTCGGCCATCTGGGTGCCGATCCGGCGAACCGGATTGAGCGAGTGCAGAGCGCCCTGGAAGACGATCGAGGTGCCGGCCCAGCGCACGGCTCGCAGATCGCCCCAGCTCATCGTCAGGACATCGGCGCCCTGGAAGAGCACCTGACCCTCGACCTTCGCCGACGGCGGGAACAGGCGCAACGTGGTGCTGGCCAGCGTTGACTTGCCGCACCCGGACTCGCCGGCCACGCCCACGATCTCTCCACCCGCGACGTCGACGGTCACGCCTCGCACGGCGGGAACAGGCCCCTCGGAGGTGCGATAGGTGACCCGCAGGTCGCGCAGCGAGAGCAGCTGGTTCGTCGCCGTCGTCGCCGTCGTCGCCGTCGTCACCGGCGGGGTGGTCATCGGCGCCCCTTGAGCCGCGGGTTGACGACGTCTTCCAACGCTTGCCCCACCAGAGTGAACGACAACACCACGAGCACCACACAGATCCCCGGTGGGAGGAAGAACCACCACGATCCGGTGGTGATGGCGCCGACGTTCTCGGCATCGTCGAGCATCGATCCCCAGGACGTACGCAGTGGGTCGCCGAGCCCGAGGAAACTCAACGTGGTCTCGGTCAGGATGGCGATCGCGACGGTGAGGGTGGTGTTGGCGAAGACCATCGGCATCACGTTGGGCAGGATGTGCCGGGTGATCTGGTGCCCGCGGCCGGCGCCCAGGATGCGTGCCCGTTCGAGGTAGGGCCGCTCCTTGATGGTGAGCGTCTGACTGCGGATCAACAACGCCGTCGCGGGCCATGAGGTGATGCCGATGACCAGAGCGATGTTGAGCAGCGATCGACCCAGCACCGTGGCGAGGATGATCGCCAAGGGAAGGAAGGGGATCACCAGGAACCACTCGGTGAGCCGGTAGAGAATCGCCCCGATCCAGCCCGAGAAGTAGCCCGACAGCAGACCCACGACGGTGCCGATGACCATCGAGAAGACCGTGGCCAGCAACCCCACGAACAGCGACACCCGGGATCCGTGGATCAGGAGCGTCAGCACGGACCGACCGCTGTCGTCGGTGCCCAGCCAGTACTCCCCCGACGGGGGTTCGAGCACCCCACCGGTCGCCTTGGTCACCGACAGTCCGCCGGAGTCCGCCAGCCATGGTGCGAACAGCGCCATCGCGATGAAGAAGACCAGGATGACCAGCCCGATCATCCCCGACCGGTGGGTCCGGAAGTCCGCCCAGCCTCGCCGTAGCGACGCGTTGCGGCGCTGGCGGGCCAGTTGCCTCGGGGACAGCCGGGAGGCGGCGGTCGGAACCGGCGTACTCATGTCCGCACCCGGGGGTCGAGCAGACCGTAGAGGAGGTTGGCGGCCAGATTGGCGGCAATGACCGCAATCGACGCCACCAGGAAGGTCCCCTGCAGCACCCAGTAGTCGGGCGTCTCCAACGCCTCGGTTGCGAGCAGGCCGAGGCCGGGAACCGAGAACACCGTCTCGACCGTGATCGCGCCGGTGACCACGAAACCGAGGTTGAGGGCCACCAACGTGGTCGTCGGCAGCATCGCGTTGGGCACGGCGTGCCGGTTCCGGACCGCGATGTCGCGCAGGCCTTTGGCGCGGGCCGTCGTGAGGTAGTCCTCGCCGATCTCGTCGATCACCGCGGCGCGCATGATCAGGGCGTACTCCGCCAGGTAGGCCAACGTGAGGGTGGTGACGGGGAGCGCCAGATGCCACATCGTGTCGAGCATCCCGGCCACTGACAGCGGGTCGACACCGACTCCGTGCAGGCCGCCGGTCGGGAACATGCCCGGGATCGGCCCCATGCCCACGGCAAACACCGCGATCAGCACGAGACCCAGCCACCACTCGGGCATCGAGTAGAGGGTGAGCGTGGTGCCACTCGCGGTGCGGTCGAAGCGGCTGCCGCGCTTCCAGGCCTGGTTGATCCCGAGCCACAACCCGAACACGGTCGCCAACACGGTCGCCGAGCCGACCAGCAGCAAAGTGGCCGGTGCTCGGTCCAAGATCAGGTCGGCGACGGGCTGGTTGTACTTGATGGAAACCCCGAGGTCGCCAGTGAGCGTGTTGCGCAGATAGGTGAAGAACTGCTGAGCCAGCGGCTGGTCGAGGCCGTGCGTGCGGTTGAACTCCGCCAACTGTTCCGGCGTGGTGAATCTTCCGCGGCCCAAGGTGCGGGCCGGATCGCCCGGCAGCACCCGGAAGAGGAAGAAGTTGACCACCAGCACGAAAGCCACGCTGCCGAGCGACCCCGCGATCTTGCCTGCGACGTAGCGCCGGTAGCCGCCGGACGCCCGGCGCGGCGAGGCGGCCGGTGCGGTCGACGCCTCCCCCGAGACGACCAGAGTCATTCTCGGTCGCCCGCGGTCGCCCGCCGGCGGGCCATGACCACCCCTCCCACTCCTAGCAGGGCCAACGCCGCCAGACCCGTACCGATCCAGACGCCGCTCCCGGCCGAGTCAGCGGCTCCCGTGTTCTCGCTGGCCTGGGTGACCCCTTCCTCACCGGCACACTGATCGGCGTCGGCTGCCGGGCGCATGTTGAGATAGTTGTAGACGCCGTACTGGAACAACCAGATGCCGTCCGGGTCGGGTTGCTGCCGCAGGCAGGCGACGCGATCGGTCCGCACCGCCTCGCCGATCGTGTTGTAGGCCGTCACCAGATAGGGCGCCTCGGTGAACACGAGTTCCTGCATCTGCTTGACCATCTCGACGCGCTTAGCGTCGTCGATCTCGTTGTGTTGGGCCTTGTAGAGCGCGTCGTACTCCTCGTTGCACCACCACGAGTCCGACCAGTTGCCGCGCTGGCCGCAAGTCATGTAGGACAACATCGAGTCCGGGTCGGGCTCCACGTACCAACCCCACTCGAACATGTCGAAGTTGCCCTCGAGGATCACGTCGGTGAGCTTGGAGGACTCGACGAGGTCCACCTTGGTCTGCAGCCCGAGCTCGTCGAACCACTCCGACACAAACGGGACCACGGCCTGCGACGTTCGCGAATCGCTCCGCCCGAAGATCCTGAGGGTGCCGATCGGCGAACCGTCGGGCATCGTGCGCTTCCCATCGGCGCCCAGCGTGTAACCGGCGTCGTCGAGGAGTTGGCCGGCCTTGTCGAGGTCGAACGTGAAGCCCTGGTCGGGCGCCGGCTCCCAGCGGTAGGTCGCATAGGCGGGCGGGATGATCGAGTCGCCCGCCTCACCGCCGCCCTGGTAGGCGCGCTCGATGATCCGGTCGCGGTCGAGGGCGTAGCCGAGCGCGAATCGGAACGCGGGATCCAGCAGCGCCGGGTTACCGTCGCCGATCGGCTTGCCGGTCTCGAGGTCGACCGCGCCGGTGTTGAACGCGATCTCGTCGAAACCGGGCGACTGACCGTTGATGGCCTCGATGTTGTCCTCGGACTGAAGCTGCTTGACCTGCAGTGCGGAGATGTTCTCGGTGAAGTCGACCTCACCCTTGATCAGGGCCTGGATGGCGGCATCCTCGGACTTGAACACCCGGAAGTCCACCCCGTCGATGTGCGGAGCGCCCTTCCAGTAGTCAGGGTTCGCTTCGAACCGGATCGTCGAGCCGCCCGCCTTGCCCTCGACCAGCCGGAACGGACCGGACCCGACCACCGCCTCGCCCCCCTTGGGCTCCGCGGCATAGGTTTTGACGGCCTTGTCGTCGATGCTGGACCACACGTGTTCGGGCACGATCGGAATCGGGAGCAACGGCAGGGTCGCGCTCGGCTTCTTGGTGGTCAGCACCAAGGTCGTCGCGTCCGGCGCCTCGGCCGATGAGACACCGGTGAGATAGGACCCCCACGTCGCCCGCTCCGGCCCCCCGTCCAGGATCCGGTTGTAGGTGTAGGCGACGTCGGCGGCCGTCAGCGGCTTGCCGTCGGACCAAGTGGCCTGGTCGGTGATGGTGAAGGTCCAGGTCAGCCCGTCGGCGGAGGTCTCCCATTCGGTCGCCAGGCTCGGCTCGATCGACATGTCCTCCATCGAGTAAGTGATCAGGTAGTCGTAGGTCAGCGCCCACATCTCGAACGCCGACGCCTCGATGCCGAGGAACGGGTTGAACGAATCCACCTCGTTCTGCAAGGCGACGGTGAAGGTGAACGGCTCGTCGGCAGACTGCTGGGCTGGGCCGGGGCCAGCGGCGGCGGCGCCGCTCACCGCGGAACCTGCGGCCAAGAGGAAAGCCACTCCCGCGAGCAGCGCGGCTCGGCTACGTTGACGCCCGTGAACCAGCCGCCGCGCGCCCCTCAGCAGCCTCTCACCCATCGCGAGCACGGGGTCGAACGAAGCGACCCGTGGTGGTGGATGCGGGACACCTCCGCGCCTGCTTTGGTGGCGCATCTGGTTGCTGAGCGCGCCTTCTACGATGCGTCCGTTCGTCATCTATCCCCCCTGGTGTCCCAGCTCGAGGCCGAGATGGCCTCACGGATGCCACTCGAGGAGAAGTCGCTCCGTTGGCACCGTCTGCGCTTTTCCTACTACACGTTGCTCCCCACGGGAAGGGACTACATCCAACTGATACGAGAATTACGCAGCATCGACGCCGAATCGGCCACCGGATCAGTAGTGCCAGGCCATTTCGACGAGGGGATCCGTGGTGTCACCGGTGTCGTGCTGGACGGCAACGTCGAGGCCGGCGGGGCCGATTACTTCGAGTTCGGCGTCACCTTGATCAGCCCCGACGAGCGTTG
This sequence comes from uncultured Actinomycetota bacterium, assembly GCA_963781605.1. Taxonomy (GTDB): domain Bacteria; phylum Actinomycetota; class Actinomycetes; order Propionibacteriales; family Nocardioidaceae; genus Nocardioides. The sequence continues at coordinate 16,808 of CAWAGO010000004.1, read as the reverse complement.
GCTGGCCTGGTCGGGCGACGTCACCGGAGACGAGGTCTACTCTCTGCACTTCCGCGACCTGATCACCGGAGTCGACCTCGACGAGGTGGTGCCGCGCACCTACTACGGCGGCGCCTGGAGCGCCGACTCCACGGCGTACTTCTATACGGTGCACGATCGGGCCTACCGGCCCCATCAAGTGTGGCGACACCGGATCGGGACGCCGGTCGCCGACGACGTGTTGGTCATCGAGGAGCCGGACGAACGGTTCGACCTCTTCGTGCGCGCTTCGCGCAGCGGTGACGCCATCGTGATCCTCAGCGAGAGCCGTCGCACGGGCGAGGTCTGGGTGATGGACGCCCACGATGCCTCAGCAATCCCTCGCTCGGTCGGCGGACGCCGTGACGGGGTTCTCTATCGCGCCGAGCATCGGCGGACGAGGGACGGGGCAGACCTCGTGATCGTCACCAACGATGGCGCCGAGGAGTTCGCTCTCGTCACCGCGCAGGTGCCCACGTCGGCCGATCAGGACCACTCGGCGTGGCTCGCGGCTCGACCCGAGAACCCCGACGAGCGGGTGGAGCGGGTCGACGCTTTCGCCGAGGGCCTCGTGATCAGCTTTCAGGCCGGCGGCGAGCATCGGCTACGCCTGGTGAGCCACGATCACCTCGACGGCGAAGGAGTTGTGCTGCGCCCGGAGTTTCCCGGCGGCGAGGTCCGGATCGCCAGGACTCCCGAGTACGGGGCCGCCGAGGTCGTTGTGCGCGATCAGGCGCACTTGCGCCCCCCGGTGTGGTCTCGCGTGCGCTTCTCCTCGTCCGGCGGCCCAGCCCCCGAGCGGTGTGTCGTGCACCGAGCGGAGGCGCCCGGCTTCGCTGGGAACGACTACCTGACTGAGCGACATACCTTCTCCGCACCGGACGGTTGGGAGGTGCCGGCGACTGTGCTGCGGCACCGCGCCACCTCCCTCGACGGCACCGCTCCCGCGCTGCTCTACGGATATGGCGCCTATGAATACTCCTTCCCGCCGGAGTGGGATCCCACGCTGCCTTCCTTGCTGGACCGAGGTGTCGTCTTCGTGCACGCGCACCTCCGTGGAGGCGGGGAGTGCGGACGACGCGGCTACCTCGACGGCAGCCTGCGCCACAAGCAGCACACCTTCGACGATCACCTTGCGGTGGCCGACGGCCTCGTCGCTACCGAGTTGGTGGACGGCGATCGTCTGGTCACCCGAGGACTGAGCGCGGGAGGTCTGCTGCAGGGCGTGGTCTTCTCCCAACGCCCCGACCGTTGGGCGGGTGTGGTGGCCGAGGTGCCTTTCGTCGATGTGGTGACCTCGATGTTCGATGCGGAGACGCCGCTGACGGTCAACGAATGGGAGGAGTGGGGAGACCCGCGGATCAGGGAGGAGTTCGATTGGATGTCGGCCTATGACCCGATGCAGAACCTGCCCGCCGCCGGCGGACGCCCGGACCTGCTGGTGACGGGCGCCCTCCACGACCCCCGAGTCATGGTCCGCGAACCGGCGAAGTGGGTGCAGGCGTTGCGCGAAACCGACCCCGAATGGGGTCCGCGGTGTCTCTTTCGGGCCGAAGTCGGGGCCGGCTCCCACCAAGGCCCCTCCGGGCGCTTCGGCCACCTGGCCTATGAGGCTGAGATCCTCGCGTGGGTGCTGGACCGAATGGGCCTGACCGACGGCGTCGTCGTGCAGGGCGACCGATGACGCTGGACAATGAGGTCGTCGAGCTTGCCCGCGACCTGATCCGAATCGACAGCACCAACGGCAATGAGACACCAGTCGCTGAGCGACTCGCCGACTTCCTGGGCGCCGCAGGCGTGCGGACCGAACTGGAGGCGAAGGATCCCGCCCGGGCCAACCTCGTGGCGCGGATCCCGGGCACCGGATCCGGCCCGTCGCTGGCCTTCGTGGGTCACCTCGACGTCGTCCCGGCCGACCCCCGGGACTGGTCGCACCCGCCGTTCGGCGCGGAGATCGACGACGATGGCTATCTCTTCGGCCGCGGCGCGGTGGACATGAAGAACGAGGTCGCGGCGCGTGCGGTCGCGATGGCGCGGCTGGCTCGCGAGGGATTCGCTCCACGTGGCGACCTGTGGTTCATCGCAGTGGCCGACGAGGAGGACGGTGCCGCCGATGTCGGAATGCGGTGGTTGTTGGAACACCGGCCCGACGTGCGACCGGACGTCGCGATCAACGAAGGCGGCGGCCAGCGGCTGAACCTGAGTGACGGGCGGAGCGTGCTCACGCTCAGCGTCGGCGAGAAGGGCACCCAGCCGGTGCGGGTGACGGCGCTCGGAGAGGCCGGCCACGCCTCGACGCCGACCATCGGGGACAACGCCGTCCCGCACCTGGCCGCGCTCCTGGAGCGGATCGGGCAGGGCCTGGCCGAGCCCGACACGTCTCCCCTGCTCGACCACACCTTGGCGGCTCTGATCGGTGGCGGAAACGGCTCCGACGTCCTGGCCGACCGGCTGGCGCGAGCCGCGGAACTGCATCCGATGCTGCGTCATTCCCTGCCACCACTGGCCGGGACCACGATGGCGCCGACGATGCTGGGGGGTTCCACCGCGCGCAATGTGATGCCGGCGAGGGCGTGGGTGGAGTTGGACTGCCGGATCCTGCCCGAGACCACCAGCGAGCAGGTACTCGAGGCTGTGCGCAGGCGGCTCGGCGACGATCTCCACTACGAACTCGATCTGTCGGAGCCGATGGTGCCCGGCAGCGCTTCCCCCGCCTCGGGTGCGCTCCCGACAGCGATCGCGGACTGCCTGGCCGACCTGCTGCCGGGCGCTGAACTGCTGCCGGTGCTCTGTGCCGGCTATACCGACTCGTCGTTCCTTCGCTTCGCCGGCGACTGCGCGGCCTACGGCTTCAGCCCGTTCCGGACAACGCCGGCGCAGGTCCTCGACGAGGGGTATCACAACGCCGATGAGCGGGTGCATGTCGACGACCTGATGTTCAGCGCCGACTTCCACGAGGCGTTGGCGCGCAGACTCCTGGGCTGAGCCCGGCTAACCCACGAAGCTGAAGCGAACGTCGCGGACCGCGTTGTCGACGTTCAAGTCCACTAGGCACACGCTCTGCCACGTGCCCAGCGCAAGTCGCCCGTCGAGTACCGGGACGGTCGCGTACGGCGGGACCAGGGCGGGCATCACGTGGGACCGACCGTGCCCGGGCGAGCCGTGCCGGTGCCGCCAACGGTCGTCGGCGGGGAGCAGGTCGCGCAACGCGGCCAAGAGGTCGTCGTCGGATCCGGCCCCGGTCTCGAGGATGGCGATCCCGGCTGTCGCGTGCGGCACGAAGACATGAGCCAACCCGTCGCCACGGCCCGCGACGAACCCCTGTACATCCGCCGTGAGATCGAGCACGACCTCACGGTCGCCGGTGCGATAGCTGCGCGTCTCCGAGTCCATCCCCCCACCCTGCCACCACGTGCCCAAACATGCCCACGACGGGATAGTCCAGTACGAAACAGCTCCCGGAAGGCCCAAATGACGTCCATTTCGTACTGGACTATCGCGCGTCTGGGCGCACAGCGTCGGCCCCGACCGTGGCGCGATCGGGGCCGAGCTCCGGGAGGTCTCTACCGAAGGAAGCTGTACTGACGCACCAGCGGCAGTCGGGCCCAGGCCTTGCCGACTCCCCAGGTGTCACCCGAGAGGGTCAGTGCCAGCACGATGACGGAGATGGCTCCGAGCAGGTGGTCGTCGAGGACGGGGTTGTTCGGCGGGGGCAGGACCACCGTCCACATGAGTACGTACATCAGGGCTCCGCTGACCGCGGCAATCCGAATGCCGAACCCGAAGGTCAGCGCGAGGCCGATGCCAAGCAGGCCGAGCATGAAGAGCCAGTTGGCCCAGGCATCGCCGGCGATGGAGTTGTAGAACCCCTTGAACGGGCCGTCGGCGCCGAAGTTCAAGAAGCCGAAGGTGGGGCTTCCTCCGTTGATCCATGCGGCATCGCCGAAGCGGTCGACCACGCCGGTCTCGGCGTCGCGTCCGGTGGCGAAGCCCAAGGCCAGCAGCTTGTCGAAGAAGGCCCAGAGGAAGGTCAGGCCGAAGGCGATCCGCATGACCGCTAGCGCCTGACGAGCGACAGTGTGGGTCACGACCTGCTCTTGGACGAGGACGTCCGATACAGCCGTGTGCGGGGTTGAAGACTTGGTTTTCATGGTTTCCTCCCAGTGGAATCCGTCGGGGTTTCCGACCACCCCATCGTCGCGTTGTCCGAGGTGTCGCATCCACTGAGTGAATGCCATCGAACACCACCCTGGCGTTGCTTGTGATTCTCTTCACAGACTCCTCACCAAGAGGACCAGGGCCGACGCGACACACACGCCGAGAACGGCCGTCCGCATCCGAGCGCCATCCACGAGGCCGAGTAACCGGCCACCGACCCAGCTTCCGATCAGCAGCGCCGGAACCAGCGCCAACCCGATCCCAAGGTCGCTGCCGGTCACCCTCTGCCCCAGCGCCAGCCCGGTGAGGCTGATCACCGCACCGACGACGAAGTAGACGGCCAACGTGGTGCGGATCTCGCGCGCGGGACGACTCTGATAGACCAACGCGACGGGCGGTCCCCCGATCGCGCTCGTCGTGCTGGTGATGCCCGACACGAGGCCCGCGGCGACCAGCGTCGGCACCGTCTTGGCCACCAACGGTTGGCCCGCCGTCAGGGCTACTCCGAGCAGCACGACAACCGCCACCACGATGCCGATGGTGCGCTCGGTCAGCACACCCAGCAGTACCACCCCGAGCCAGGTCCCCGGTAAGCGGCTCGGCAGCGACCAGGCGAGACCGCGCCAGTCGATGTCCTCGTGCTCCCGCAGCAGGGTGATGAGCGGCAGGAATGCCCCCAACACCAGCAACGACACCGGCATCAGCCTCGGCTCGAGCAAGGTGATGATCGGCGCCGCCACGAGTCCCAAGCCGAGGCCGGCAACGCTCTGGACGACCGCGCCGACCATCACCGTGAGAACCAACACCGCAGCGATCAGCGGGTCGATCCCCAGCAGGCTCATTCCCGCAAGAGATTGCGCAGGACGTACTGCATGATCCCGCCGTTGCGGTAGTAGTTGGCCTCACCGGGGGTGTCGATGCGAACCACAGCGTCGAATTCGACGTCACCAGCCGTCACCGCGACGGTGCGCGGCGTGACTCCGTCATTGAGAGCGGTGACACCCGAGATGGCGAACGTCTCTTCACCCGTGAGACCCAGCGACTCGGCGGTCTCCCCCTGGGGGAACTGCAGCGGTAGGACGCCCATGCCGATCAGGTTCGATCGGTGGATCCGCTCGTAGGACTCGGCGATGACGGCCTTCACCCCGAGCAGCGCAGTGCCCTTGGCCGCCCAGTCGCGCGACGAGCCGGAGCCGTACTCCTTGCCGGCGAGCACGACGAGCGGCGTTCCCGAGGCGGCGTACTTCTCGGAAGCCTCGAAGACCGTGGTCACCTCGCCGTCACCGCCCAGATCGCGGGTGAAACCACCCTCGGTGCCCGGCGCCAACTGGTTGCGTAGCCGGATGTTGGCGAAGGTGCCGCGGATCATCACCTCGTGGTTGCCGCGCCGAGAACCGTAGGAGTTGAAGTCGCGCTGCTCCACCCCGTGGGCACTGAGGTAGGCGCCCGCGGGGCTGTCCTTCTTGATCGCGCCGGCCGGTGAAATGTGGTCGGTGGTGACCGAGTCACCCAGCTTCAACAGCACTCGCGCACCCTCGATGTCCTCGACGGGAGAAGGCTCATCGGGCATCCCGTCGAAATAGGGAGGCTTGCGGACATAGGTGGAGTCCGGGTCCCACTCGAAGGTCTTGCCTTCAGGGGTCGGCAGCGACTGCCATTGCTCATCCCCAGCGAATACGTCGGCGTAGTCGCTACTGAACATGTCGGAGGTGATCGCGGTCGCGATGACGTCCTCGATCTCCTTCGCGGTCGGCCAGATGTCGCGCATGAACACGTCGTTTCCGTCGGTGTCCTGGCCCAGCGGATCATTGAACAGGTCGACGTCCATGGATCCGGCCAACGCATAGGCCACCACCAACGGCGGTGAGGCGAGGTAGTTCATCTTCACATCGGGGTTGATCCTGCCCTCGAAGTTGCGGTTGCCCGACAGCACCGAGACCACGGCCAAGTCGTTCTCGTTGACCGCCGCGCTGACCTCGGGGATCAGCGGCCCGGAGTTGCCGATGCAGGTGGTGCAGCCGTAGCCGACCAGGTTGAACCCGAGCTTGTCGAGGTAGGGCGTCAGACCGGACTTCTCGTAGTAGTCGGAGACCACCTTCGACCCCGGTGCCAGCGTGGTCTTGACCCACGGCTTGCGCGACAGCCCCTTCTCGACCGCTTTCTTGGCCAGCAGGGCGGCACCGATCATGACCGACGGGTTCGACGTGTTGGTGCAGGAGGTGATGGCCGCGATCGCGACCGCGCCGTGATCGATCTCGAACTTCTGGCCGTCGGCCAACTCGACGCGCGCCGGGTTGCTGGGGCGTCCGCCGTCGGCCGGGGCCGCGGAGACATAGTCGTGCGGCGGTGCCTCACCGTGGCCGTTGTGCGGGGTGTCGGAGGCCGGGAAGGACTCCTCGACGTTCTCGTCGTAGCCCGTGGTCTGCTGCTCGTCGGTGTCGCTGTGGTCGGCGTAGTCGGCCAGAGCGCCGCGGAACGACTCCTTGGCCTCGGAGAGCGAGACCCGGTCCTGCGGCCGCTTGGGACCGGCCAGCGAGGGAACCACGGTGGCGAGGTCGAGCTCGAGCTTCTCGGAGAAACGTGGCTCGACCGAGGGGTCGTGCCACAAACCCTGCTCTTTGGCGTAGGCCTCGACCAGCGCAAGCTGCTCCTCGCTGCGGCCGGTGAGCTTGAGGTACTTCGTGGTCTCCTCATCGATCGGGAAGACCGCGATGGTGGATCCGAACTCGGGGCTCATGTTGCCGATGGTCGCGCGATTGGCCAGCGGCAATACCGAGACGCCGGGGCCGTAGAACTCCACGAACTTGCCGACGACCCCGTGCTTGCGCAGCATCTCGGTGATCGTCAGCACCAGGTCGGTCGCGGTCGCCCCTTCGGGCAGGTCGCCGTTGAGCTTGAAGCCCACGACCCGCGGGATCAACATCGACACCGGCTGGCCGAGCATGGCGGCCTCGGCCTCGATACCGCCGACACCCCAGCCGACGACGCCGATCCCGTTGACCATGGTCGTGTGCGAGTCGGTGCCGACGCAGGTGTCGGGGTAGGCCTGCAGCTCACCGTCGACCTCGCGGGTGAAGACGGTGCGGGCCAGGTGCTCGATGTTGACCTGGTGCACGATGCCGGTGCCCGGCGGGACGACCTTGAAGTCGTCGAAGGCGCCCTGGCCCCAGCGCAGGAACTGGTAGCGCTCACGGTTGCGCTCGTACTCGATCTCGACGTTGCGTCCGAAGGCCTCGGGTGTGCCGAAGACGTCGGCGATCACGGAGTGGTCGATCACCATCTCGGCCGGCGCCAGTGGATTGATCTTGGTCGGGTCGCCACCGAGGTCGGCCATCGCCTCACGCATCGTGGCCAAATCGACCACGCAGGGCACGCCGGTGAAGTCCTGCATGATCACCCTCGCCGGGGTGAACTGGATCTCCTTGTCCGGCTGGGCGGTCTCGTCCCAGCCCGCGAGGGCGCGGATGTCGTCGGCGGTGATGTCGGCGCCATCCTCTGTGCGCAGCAGGTTCTCGAGCAGCACCTTGAGGCTGAACGGGAGGCTGTCGACGTCCAATCCTTCGCCTTGGACGGCGTCGAGGCGAAAGATCTCGTACGACGCATCACCTACATCGAGTGTGCTCTTCGCACCGAAGCTGTCCTGACTGGCCATGCCCTCACTCCTCGAAAGTCGGTGGAGCTCCATACTGCCGTCGAGGGGGTGCCGGACGGAACCCGGGTCCCACCCGTCGGCGCTCTGCTCCGATATCTCTTGATATCAAGATACCATGCACCGGCGACCCGCCCACACGTCGGCGCACTCGAGCACCGCTGTTGGGGCAGCAGACGTGTCCGGCCCGGCGACGGGTCAGCGAGCCATCACCGTGAACGAGTGCGACGAGCCGTCCTTCAACCCGAGCTCGAAGCGGTAGCAGTTGCCCGTCCAGCCTTTTTGCGTCTTCCACACGTAGACGTATTGGTCTGAACTCGCGTCATAGCTCAGGCTGCTGCCGCCTGCCGCGCTCACGGTCTCGTCAACGGCGGCGAGCGACCCGGACCCACTGCAGTCGATCTGCTTTGCCTTGGGGTACCCGGCCCTGAGGATGTCCAGACCCTTGTCGCCGGCCAGACTGAACTTCACCGGGATGGCGCGTCCGGCCTTGACGACGTTCATCTTGTCATTGTCGACCGGTTGGTAGAACCCGTCGAAGTCGTAGGACAGCCACAGTGGCGTCACCCAGTAGTTGAGGTCGCGATAGGTGTTGCCCGGGAAGCAGGACAGCGAGTCGTAGCAGAAGACACCGTTGCCGTCACCGACCGTCGACCGCAGCGCCGTGATCGGGCCGAGCGAGTGGGCACTGTCCGTGAAGTAGTCGTACTCGAACGCGTAGGTGGCGTTCGGGGAGAAGTACGACGCGACGTAGGTCGTCCCTGGTACCAGCTGAACAGGCGTCGAGAACACCAGGTCCTGCCAGCCGTGGCTGCCGGCATACGGGGCGAATGTTCCCGTCGCGAGCCGGACGCCGGCGGCGGTCCACAGTGAGCCGGACACCTCGGCGTCGTCAACCCGGTAGACCCGTACCCCGGTGATCAGCACCGGCGCCGACGATTGGAACTTGACCCCGAGCTCCACGGAGCCAGGGTCGTCGGCGTAGCAGAACTGGTTCCCATCCCTGGCGAAAGTGCTGCAGTCGGTGGCCGGCGGCGTGTACGTATCGGACCACAGCCCGGCCTCTGCCGAACCGGTCGACGCGGTCGCCACGGTCTGTATCCCCACCATTGCCAGGACAGCGAACAGCGCCGCCAGCAGCTTGAGCCTCATGATATGTCCCTCTTCCCCGTCGTTGCCCTCTCGCAGCGTCCCGTCCGAGAGAGGTGCCACGATGCGTGGTCACCACGAGCACGAGGAGCGTTGGTCACCGGGCCCCACACCCAGCTCCTCGATGCTGTCACAGACCGGCAGGATTTCCACAGGGGGTCAGAGTCGAAATCCTCGCTTGGTTGAGATGGGTCAGAGAGGCTTCGCCGTTGGTCGGCGCCCGGCCCGGCCGTGGCCGCCTGTCGACGTCGCTGGGAAACGAGGCCATAGCGACGGTCGAAGACGAGCCACCCAGGCAGACCGGGTGGGTGACGTCAGTGACGGATTGGGCTTTGGTCCGGCGGCTCATCGCCGGACACCGCTCGCGCCGGCTCCCGTCTGCGATCCGCCGCGATTCAAAGCGCGCCCACACCGCGCCAGCGACCAATCGGCTCCGATGGGTCGCAACCGACCGCGGTCTCAATCTCGCCTCGGCGCTGGCCTCCAGGTATCGATCCATCACCGCCCGGCCACGCATCGAGGCGGAGCCGCTCACCAGGACCCAGCCGGCGACCGCCCGGCGTCACGAGCCGGTGCGGTTCGACGCGCATCATGCGTCCGCCCGCCGGACCGTCAGTGCGAATCGGGCTCCGACCTCGCTGTCGACCAGTTCCAGCGTGCCTCCGAGGGAGCGGGCGATCTCGCGGGCGATGGGGAGCCCGAGGCCGGTGCCTCCCTGAGATCGTGCGCGGCTTTGGTCCAATCGGACGAAGCGGTCGAAGATGCGGTCTCGGTCGCCTTGCGGAATGCCGGGGCCGTCGTCGGCGACCTCGATCGTGGCGAGCTGACCGGTCGCGCTGAGCTGGAGCTCGATCCGAGAGCCGGTGTGGCGTGCGGCATTGTCGGTGAGGTTGCGCAGGGCACGGGCGAGTTGGTGGCGGTCGGCAAGGGCCCGCACCGGGGGCGCGTCGACGGTGATGTCCAACGTGGTCAGGCGTCGTAAGCGGTCGGCTTCCTGGTGGAGCAGGTCGTCGAGGTCGACCTCCTCGAGTGTGAGTGGGATGCCACGCTCGTCGGCTCGGGCGAGCAGCAGCATGTCGGCCACGAGCCTGTCGACGCGGTCCAGTTCGCTCAGCACCTCGATGCCTGCCTGGTCCCATTTCTGGACTTCTGGGTGCAGCGCCGCGATCTCGTGGACGGCCCTGATCGTGGCCAGTGGGCTGCGCAGCTCGTGGGAGGCGTCGGCGACGAACTGCCGCTGGCTCTGGCTGGCGACGTGCAGACGGTCGAGCATGGCGTTCATGGTCTCCGCGAGCCGGCTGATCTCGTCGTGCGTGTCGGGCACGGGGATGCGATCGGTGGCCCTCGAGGTTCCGTGAATGCTCGCGACGCGGCTGCGGATCTGCTCGACCGGGGCGAGTGCCCGACCGACAAGCCAGTAGGACGTGCCCCCCACTGCCGCCAGGACCAGCGGGTAGCCCACGAGCAAGAGCCCGACGGCGATGGTGGTCGACTCGCCAACGAGCTCCAGGCTCTCAGCGACCAGGATGGTCACGGGGCCGTCGGGGGTCTGCGCCCCCTGCGCGACCACGACGAAGTTGCCCCCTTCGCCGATCGGCAGGGTGTCGGTGACCAGAGTCTGCGTCGTCCCGTCATCGGGCCGGGCCGAGACGATGGGTTCCTCCCCTTCGACGGAGGGGCTGGACGCGATGACGTGGCCCGTCGCGTCCACGATCTGGACCAAGGACTGGTCGCCCTCGCCCGTGCTCAGGGCACCAGCTGGAGTTGTGGTGGCCACCTGCTCCGCGATGTCCTGGGCTTGCTGGCGGGCTGCGTCCGTGACGGCGTTCTCGAGCTGGTGCCGCTGGAGCATCGCGAACCCCACGGCACCCAATGCCAGGAAGATCGCCACGACCAGCGTGGCGGCAGCGGTGGCACGGACACGGACGCTTCGCGTACGGCTCGGCAGGCGTCTCATGAGCTGCCACCCAACAGCCGGTATCCGGCACCTCGCATGGTCTGGATCGTGTGGGTGCCGAAGGGCTGGTCGATCTTGCGACGCAGGTAGCCGACGTAGACCTCGACGACGTTCTCGTCGCCGTCGTAGTTCATGTCCCAAACGCTTTGGACGATCTCGGCCTTGGAGAGCACATCTCCCGGGTGCCGCATCAGAAAGTGCAGCAGACCGAACTCACGGGGCGTCAGGGCGATCTCGGTGCCGGCTCGCCGCACCACCCGGGTCGATGGATCCAGGGTCAGGTCTCCCACGGTCAGGACCGAGGGACGCTCAGGCGCGCCTCGGCGCACGAGTGCCCGCAGCCTGGCGACCAGCACCACGAACGAGAACGGCTTGGTCAGGTAGTCGTCGGCTCCGAGGTCGAAGGCGTCGGCCTCGTCGTACTCCCCGTCCTTGGCGGTCAGCATCAGGACCGGCACCCACACCTCCGCCTTGCGCAAGGCACGGCACACGTCGTAGCCGTTCATCGAGGGCAGCATGATGTCCAAGACGATCACGTCGTAGTCACGTATCTGCGCCTCAGCCAATCCCTCGGCCCCGTCGTGGACCGTGTCAACGACGAATCCTTCGGCATGCAGACCACGACTCACCGTCTCGGCGAGCCGCACCTCGTCCTCCACCATCAACACCCGCAACGGGCACCTCCTCGATTCAGGACTCAGTCTGCGTGATCTCGGATGTGAGGACCCTGAGGACGGCTCTCAGCCACTCTCAGCGTCGTCACAGCGCCCCTGACGCACTCTGGATCCATCGACGTCGCAACCAGGCGACCCGAACACCAGGAGGCACACCATGAAGACCACCAACCCGTTCCGGCGCAACGCCGCCGTCCTCGCGGCTGCCGCGGTCGTGGGTGGCCTCGGCATCGGCGGACTGGCCGCGGCGAACGCCACCTCCGGCGACACCGGGCCGGCACCCAGCCAGGTGCAGCCCGCCAACCAGTCCGACGGCGACGGCGAGGCCATCGACGCCACCGAGGTCGAGGGGGCCGAGGAGGCTGAGGAGGCTGAGGACGGACCCGACCAGGGCCCCGACGCCAACCCGGACCAGCCCGGCCACCAGGACACCAACCAGGGCCCGGACGCCAACCCCGACGAGCCGGGCCACCAGGACGCCGACGAGTCAGGCGAAACCAACTGAGCGATCGATCCCCCGTAGGTCGCTATGGCCAAGCCACGTCGGCAACAGGAGGGGACCCGCCGCGAGAAGCGGCGGGTCCCCTCCTTGGGGTGAACCGGCCACCGATCACGCCGCCGGACCGGCCCCAAGTCTCACGCAGGCACCGACGACGCGGCTGGCCGTGGCCGGCGACACCGGCACCGGTGCGGGCAGCGCCATCAAACCGACGGTCCGGGAGATGCTCGCCCAGGACGACAGCTTCGGATACGACGGATTGGTGTTGTTCGGGGACTTGATCTCTCCCGAGGGCGACGCCGCGCAGCCGCCGTCGAGGATCAGCGGCGTGTTCGAGCCCCTGACTCGTCGGGGCGCCGCCTTCAACCCACATCACGTCACCGCAGGTCAGAGCCGGCTTTCTCCAGTAGCGCCACACACTCCACGTGATGGGTCATCGGGAAGACGTAAATGGCACTGAGTGTGCGTGCGATCGTTTGCGACTGGGTGCCCACATCGGACCAAACTGGCCTCTGACCTGCGACGATGTCGCTGCTACGCCTTGACATCGTCAGCACGCCTTTGCGGGAGGTTGCGAATCAAACCGAGCCCAATCCGAGCCCTCCGGTCATCGGGCGCCGACGGTCGCAAACGACAGCGGGTTCAGATCTCGCCGCGAGCGCGGGCCTCGAGGTATCGGCCCATCACCGCCGCCGGGATTCGGCCGCGGTCTGAGACGAGGATGTCGTTCGCCGTCGCCCAGCGACGTACGTCGGCCGGCGTCGGCGGTGCGGGCGCGAGCGGCGGTGCCGCTTCGAGGCCTCGTACGGCGAGATCGCCGACCATGTCCTCGGACAGTCCAACTCGGGCAGCCGCCAGGAACCGATAGGTCCACTCCTGGGCAAGTTTGCGGGTCTCGCAGAAGACGATCGGCACGGTCGGGAATCGGACGTGGCACTCAGCGATCCCGTCAGCCACGACGCTGGGCCGAACGTGGTCCAGCTTGAAGACCCGGGAGTAGCCCTCCTCAACCACCACCGCAGCTCGTGGGATCGAGGCCAACTCGGTGAGCTGGAACTTCAGCTTGCCCGTGGTAAGCGAAGGGGGGAGGGGAGAGGGGGGGGGGGGGAGGGGAGGCGGAAGAGGGGGGGAGAGAGAGGGGGGGGGAGGGAGGGGAGAGGGGGGGAGGGGGAGGGGGGGGAAGGGGGGGAAGAGAGGAGGGGGAGAGGAGATGGGGGGGGGAAGGAGGGGGGGGAGGGGGGGGGGGGGGGGAGGGGGGGGGGGAGGGGGGGGGGGGGAGGGGGGGGGGAGGAAAGGGGGGGGGAGGAGGGGGGGAGAGGGGGGGGGGAGGAGTGGAGGGGAGAAGGAGGGGGAGGGGAGAGGGGAGGTGGTGGTGGATGGGGGGGAGGAAGAGGGGGGGAGGGATGGCGGGAGGAGGTGGAGAGTAGAAGGTAGGGAGGTGGAGGTAGAATAGAGGGGGGGGGAGGGGGAGGAGAGGGGGAGGGAGGTCGGGGGGGGCGGGAGGGCGGAGCGAAGAGTGAGTCCGGATGGGTGCGATTGGGAGGAGGAGTGAGTTCGTCTGAGGCGAATAAGGGATAGACCATCAATGATCGGAGGTATCTAGGGGGAGGGATGCGCTCGCCCAGGTCGAGATCATGGGTGGGTGAGACCGAAGGTGGGGGGCACGAGAGGCGCCGTCCGGCCTGTTGGGAACACGACGGAGCGACACCACGTGCCTGACGACTTCCTATAGCGGGCCGGCTCGAGCAAACGCTTTCATGTATTGGGGACACCGCAGCCCGCTGCCGCCTACCCGGTCGCTGTTGTCCTCGGACGCCGGATGACCGCCCATGCAGAGGGGCCGATACGGACGGCCGGCCTTGCTGTGCTCCTGGATGCGCAGGAGGAGCGCTCATGACCACCCACTGGGAGCCATCTCTAGGGACAGGAGCCGTCCGCGATGCGCTGGTGGATCCGGGGGCTACGCCCAGCGCTCCGCGGCCTGTGCGACGCTGACTGCTCCCATGCGCACATCCTAGAAGGGTTTCAAGGATTGTGGAAGGCCGTTCGGATTACCAAAGCGAGCCCAAAGGAGCCGATGGCCCGTTCGGGGGCTCGGCTCGCGCAGCCCGGTCACATCACCGCAGGCCAGAGTCGCCTTTCACAAGATGCGCGACGACCTCGACATGTAAGTCATGAAACAGGTCGATGGGTCCGAGCGTAGTGCGATCTATTGCGGGCAGCTGCGCTCATGAGGCCGAACGAGCCCGTGACCTGCGGCGTTGCCGTTCTGGACGCGCGCGGGCGTCGGCGCCCAGTTGCGGGCGATTGCGAATCAAAGCGAGCCCAATCCGAGCCCTCGAGGGAGCCGGCTCCGAGGTTCGCAGCCGATCGCAGGAAACGTGCTAGACGCACCCCGAGGCGAATGGGCCAAGCCACCCGTTACATCTTTACGCGCGTGGTCCGCGACCCCGAGAAACACCCCTCGCGGCCTGCCCCGTTGGACGGCCGCCGCCGCAGGTCCGGCCCGATCCGGGGTTCTTGCGCGGCCGAGGTGCGGGCTAGGAGGATGAGCCAGCAGACGCCGAACTGGGAGGGCTGAGAGTGGACGAGATCCGGGTGTTCCTGGTTGATGATCACCGTGTTGTGCGGTCCGGGCTTGCCGCCTACCTGGGACTCGAGCCTGGCATGCGCGTCATCGGCCAGGCTTCGGACGGCCGGGCCGCTCTGGACGAGATCGCTGTCCTGGACCGTGCCGGCGAGTTGCCCGACGTCATCTTGATGGATCTGAAGATGCCGCGGATGGACGGGATCGAGACGACTACCGAGGTGAAGCGGCGGTGGCCTGAGACCGAGGTGGTCGCGGTGACGAGCTTCGTCGAGGAGGAGCAGATCCGCGCTGCCCTGGAGGCGGGCGCGGCGGGCTACCTGCTTAAGGATGCCGATGCCCCTGATGTGGCGGCGGCCATCCGGGCCGCGATCGCCGGCGAGGTTCACCTCGACCCGGCCGCTGCTCGTGCGCTGACTGCGTCGCTGCGTGCCCCCAAGCATGACCAGGCACCGCTGACTCCACGCGAGCGCGAGGTTATCGCGGCGATCGCCTCCGGTGCCACGAACCGGCAGATCGCCCGAGACCTGGGCGTCAGCGAGCGTACGGCGCGCACGCACGTGTCCAACATCCTCGCCAAGCTCGGCCTGACCAGCCGCACCCAGGCGGCGATGTGGGCGGTCCGCGAGGGACTCGCCGACGAAACCGAGCAAGCCGGCGCGATGACCCACGAGCCGACCCCGACCCGGCCCGTGACTTCCTGCGGAGCACCTCGATGCCGACCCAGCCGCTGATCGACGACGTGGCGCCGAGCAGCTCGCCACTCGACACCCAGCTTCTTGAGCTGTTCTTCGACCGGGTGCCGATGGGGGTTGCGGTCTTCGACACCGACATGCGCCTGCAGCGCTGCAACAAGACGTGGACGGCGTTCTACGAGCACTACCTGGGCGTGCCGGCGGAGTACACCGCGCCCGGCCGCCATCTGAACGAGCTGATCCCCGGAAACGAGGAGGCAGTGCAGCTACTCGTCGACACCGCGCTCTCCGGCCGGGTGATCCGGCAGGCCGCACACCGGATCGCGATCCCCGGTACCGAGACGTACTGGGACGTGGTGTTCGCGCCGCTGTTCGGTGACGGCCGGGTCGTCGGGGTCGTCGACATCGTCACCGACGCCACGGACCGGGTGCTGTCGTTCCAGCGCCTCGAGGCGCGGATCGCGACCTTCTCCCAGGTCGCCGCCGGAATGAGCGTCGACCAACCGCTGTCCACCACGCTCTCGCAGGTCGTCGACGCCGTGCACAGCACCAGCGAGGCTGTCGCGTGCAGCATCGTGTGCTGGGAGGAGGACTGGAGCCGCCCGGCCACCGCCTACGCCGACGACGTGCTCGGTGACGGGTTCGCCGAGGCGCTCGAAGCCGTCTGGCGCATCCGCGGGATGCGCCCGGTCGACCTCGCGGAGTACGACGGCGCCATTGCCCGAGATTTTCGCGACGAGGCCCTGGCCGACCCGTCGCTGGCACCCGTGCACCCCTTCCTCGTCGAGGACGCGCCCTGGAAGGACATGGCGCTGGTCCCCCTGGTCGCCTCCGGGGTCGTGGTCGGCGAGGTCTCGGTCTACCTCGCGGCCGGCCAGGACCTGGACGACGACGACCGTGGCTACCTCGCCGCGCTCGCCGACCAGGCCGCTGTGGCCGTACGCAACAGCACGCTCTACCGCGCCGCCGAGCAGACCGCCGCGCTCGAGGAGCGGCACCGGCTCGCGCGTGAGCTGCACGACTCCGTGAGCCAGGCCCTGTTCTCGATGACCCTGCACGCCCGCACCGCCCAACGGCACCTCGAGACCGCCGGCCTGGCCGCAGACCATCCCGTCGCCATCGAGATCGAGCAGCTGCACGGGCTCACCCAGACCGCGCTGGCCGAGATGCGCGCGCTGATCTTCGAGCTCCGGCCGGGTGCGCTCGAAGCAGAGGGCCTCGTCGCGGCCCTCACCAAGCAGGCCGCCGCGGTGGCCGCCCGCGAGCAACTCGCCGTCGAGGTGCACGGTCCAGACGGCTACGTCCGGCTCGACCCGACGGTCGAGGAGCACCTGTACCGCATCGCCCTGGAGGCGGTGCACAACACCGTCAAGCACGCAGGCGCCGAACACGTCGACGTACACCTCGAGCAACGCGACACCG
>CAWAGO010000003.1:0-195288 GCA_963781605.1 uncultured Actinomycetota bacterium | reverse complement strand
TGCGGTAGCTCACCTCCGCCGTCAGTGCGGACAACAGCCCGAAACCCACGGCCACGCCGACCGGAACCCACCAGGACCACTCGAGAAACACGGTCAGCCCGATGGCGATGGCGACCATCATCAGGTTCTCGAGCTGTTCGCGCACGTGGAGGCGTCTCCGGGCGGCTGGACCATGCGAGTGGAGGGGCGTCTCGAGGGCGCCCGGTTCCTGGACGAGCGCCTCGCCCACGCCGTGCGCGACGCGCAGCGGGGCCGCGGGGAGGACGGTGGTGGTTCCTCCCGAGCCGACGCCGGTGGCGAGGGTGTCGAGCTCGGCCCCTCGTGCCACTCGGAGGAGCAGCGGCTGGCGCAGCCGAATTCCGCGAATGCGCCGCTCCTCGACACTGATCGATCGGGTGGTGAGCAATCCCGCCGACATCCGGATGCTGCCCTGCTCTCGGATGAGGCGATAGTCCCACCACTGCAGGGCATAGCCGCCCATCGATACCGCGAGCCACACCACGATGAAGCCGATCACGCCGAGGATGGCCAGAAGCCAGATCGTCGTGGTCTGCACCCACGACAAGGTGGTGTCGAGCGCGCCCTCCAGCAACTGTTCCGCGTCGGTCACCTGGGTGAGCAGACCGATCGCGCCCGCCAGCACCGCCAACCTGGTGATGCTGAGCGGGGCGAAGCGCAGCCAACTCCAGTCGATCGAGGCGAGCGTCTCGGTCGGTGCCACCGGGCTGGTGGCCGGCCCGTCGAGCGGCTGGCGTCCCTCGTCATTTGCCTCGTTGGCGGTGGCGACCACGCCGGGCGCAGCCGCCACTTGTCCGCGTCCGAGCAGGAACTCGCGCAGCTCTTGGGCTTTGGTCTGTGACAGCGAGTCGAGCATGATGCGGGTGTCGTCGACGCCGGTGCCGATCTGGACTTTCGATAGGCCCAGGATCCGGTGCAAGAACGACGCCTCCAGATCCACGCTCCTGACCCGGTCCAGCGGCGCGGTTGAGCGATTCCTGTTGATCAGGCCTCGGCGCACCTGGAGTTGGGCATCGGTGATCCGGTAGTAGGTCGTGAACCAGGGGATGAGGCCGAAGAGCGCGGGCGCGAGGATGAAGACGAAGATCATCCACCACGGCGTCCCGTCGCCTCGGCCGATGCCGAAGAAGGCGATCAGGGCCGGGAACGCGAATCGCAACCCGGATTGGACCGGACCCACCACCAGCATCAGCGGGTCGAGCCGCGCCCAGCCGTCGCCGGCACCTTCCGTCGGCGGGCCGTAGCTCGGTGCCGGTTCGCCCGTCGGTTGTCCCGGCGGTTCGCTCGGTTCCGGGTTCGCCGGTCTGGCTGCGGGTTCGATGGCCCAATGGCTGGCACCTTCGGTGGGCGGTTCGCCGCTGCTCACGTGGCGTCACCTTCGCTGGCGCCGGTGATCTCGGTGAGTTCGGCCACCACCCGGCGAGCGACTGGAAGATCGAGCGCCTCGATCTGGACCGGCCCGGCCGCCGACGCTGTGGTGACGGTGACCGAGGACAGGCCGAAGAGCCGCATCAGGGCGCCCTGGTGGGTGTCGACGGTCTGGACGCGGGAGAGGGGGGCGATCCGCTGCTCCTGGTTGATCCAGCCCGAGCGGGTGTAGACGGCGGTGGGCGTGATTTCCCAACGGTGGACCCTGTAGCGGATCACCGGAGCGAAGATCACCGACGCGGTTTGACCCAGAAGCACCAGCGCCGCGGGAAGGATGGCCCACCACGGCCAGGGCTGGGTGGCGGCATACGCCCCCCCGATCAGCAGCACCAGCACACCGAGGCTGATCAATGAGCTCACCCGCCAGAAGTTGACGGCCTTGGCGGATAGTTGGTGGGCGGGTTCACGCAACACTGCTTCAGGAGCGGAGTGGCGGCCCGTAGGGGGCTCGAGATCGGCCATGGTGAGAGCCTGTCACACCGGTCCGCGGAATCGGCGGGAAACCGACTCGCGCCGTAGACTCCCCGCCCGTGGCTCTCACCATCGGCATCGTCGGTCTCCCCAACGCGGGCAAGTCGACCCTCTTCAATGCGCTGACCAAGAACAACGTCTTGGCGGCCAACTACCCCTTCGCCACGATCGAGCCGAATGTCGGCGTGGTCGGGGTGCCGGACGCGCGGCTGCCCGCGCTCGCGGAGATCTTCTCCTCCGATCGAATCCTCCCCGCGACTGTGGAGTTCGTCGACATCGCCGGCATCGTGCGCGGCGCCTCGGAGGGCGAGGGATTGGGCAACAAGTTCCTCGCCCATATCCGCGAGTCGGCCGCCATCTGTCAGGTGACCCGCGTCTTTCGCGACGAGGACGTCACCCACGTCGACGGCGAGGTGAACCCCGCGTCGGATATCTCCACCATCTCTACCGAGCTGATCCTGGCCGACCTCCAGACGGTCGAGAAGGCGATCCCGCGATTGGAGAAGGAGGCCAAGGGCAGGAAGGAGTTGTTGCCCGTCGTGGCGGCCGCCAAGGAGGCTCAATCCGCGCTGGAGGCTGGCACGCCGATCATCGCGACGGACATCGATCGGGCGCTGATCCGCGAGTTGTCGCTGCTCACCGCCAAGCCCTTCATCTACGTGTTCAACTGCGACGCCGACGAACTGGGCGACGAGGCGTTGAAGGCCAAGATGCGTGACCTCGTGGCGCCCGCGGAGGCGATCTTCCTCGACGCGAAGTTCGAGGCCGAGCTGGTCGAACTCGACGACGACGCGGAGGCGCGCGAGATGCTGCACGAGCTCGGTGTCGACGAGCCCGGCCTGGAGGTGTTGGCCCGGGTCGGCTTCGACACCCTCGGCTTGCAGACCTATCTCACCGCCGGGCCGAAGGAATCACGCGCCTGGACGATCCGCAAGGGCGCGACGGCTCCCGAGGCCGCGGGCGTTATCCACACCGACTTCCAGAAGGGCTTCATCAAGGCCGAGGTCGTGTCCTTCGACGACCTCGTCGCCGCTGGCTCGATGCTCAAGGCCAAGGAGGCCGGCCGGGTGCGCATGGAGGGCAAGGACTACGTGATGGCCGACGGTGACGTTGTGGAGTTCCGCTTCAACGTGTGAATCGGCGAAAAACCTCGCGCCAGGAGGGTTGTGGGGTCCCTCAGTCCGCACATGCTCCGCCAGATTCTCAGCAGTGCGGCCTGATCGCGCTGTTTCGGAGGCCCGGCGTCCGCACCTGGTGCTACCAGTTGGCGCAACTGGACGTGACCTTTTGGCGGCGGAATGACCCATGCCGAGCGGTCCGGGGCGTGTACGCGGTCCGGGCCGTGTACCTAGGCTCATGCAACACGCTAGGCGCGATCCGCAATAAACGAGGGACACACCTTGTTCTCAACGCTACTGGCGTGGTCATCGAACCCGTGACCGAGGCCGACGCCGAGTTGGCGGGCGCGATGCGGTCGCTGGAGGGAGGCACGCGGCTGTCGCTGGGCGACCGATGCTGCTTGGCGTTGACGCTTCGCAGCACACCGCCCGAAGTGCTGACTGCAGATCGCGCCCGGGCGGATCTCGATCTTCCGATCCGAGTACGACTGCTCCGGTAGACGATCACTGGTCTCGCTCTGCATGGCGATCGGCTCTCGGGCTCATCGCGCAAGGGCTCGAGCCCTTGCGCGAGGCGCCGTGTTGGAGGCCCTTCGCAGATGGTGGACGCTCTAAACGCTCAGCGGATCGGCAGCGTTTCGATGTCCGCGGCGACGATCTTCCGGTCCTCGGGGTCCGAGACGCTATCGAGGAGTGCGAGCGCCCGGTCGCGCGCGTCGCGGGCGGCGTCGAGGTCGCCGGCGACGGCCAGGGCGCGAGCGAGGCCCTCGTGGGCGCTGGCGAGAACCCAGTCGTCGATACCGGCTCGGGTGGAGTAGTCCAAGCAGCGGCGGGCGTGGAAAAGCGCGGGCTCGCTGCGGCCCAGGGTGGAGTAGACCCGCGCCACCTGCCACTCTCCGATGGCGCGGTTCTGGTCGTCCCCGACGTTGTCCCAATGCAGCCGGGACGCGTGCACCAAGTGGATCAGGCGGTCGTCCTCCTCCGGAGTGCGGTTCTCCTGCCCCAGCAGCTTCCAGGTCTCGTTGAAGAGCTGTGCGGCGAGCTGCCGCTCATCTGTGGCCTGCTCGGGGGCGGTGCTGGTCAGTGCCATGAAGGTTCCTCTTTCGTCAGTGAGCAGGTGGTCGAGCGAGTGCAGGGCGCGACGGATGCGGTCGCCGCGGGCCTGAAGGGCGTCGCGGTGCTGGGCGAGTAGCCGGTGCACCTCTGCGTCAGGCGCGCCGTCGAGGATCGCTCGCACCGCGTCGAGGGGGACATCGAGCGAGCGGAGCCGAGCGATCGTGAGGGCGACATCGACCTGCGCCTCGGCGTACCACCGGTAGCCGTCCCCGGACACCTCCGCGGGCACAAGCAGGCCCAGCCGGTCGTAGTGGCGCAGCGCCGTCGCCGTCAAACCGGCGCGACGGGCGACCTCACCCACCGCCAGCATTCCGGCCAGACGAGAACCCATGACTGAACGCTAGGGGGTTGACCCGCGGCAAGGTCAAGAAGCTATGGGCGCAGGGTGGTAGCTGTCGTGCGCGGAGGCTGACCCTGGTCGACGATCAGGCAATCGAGCGTGTCAGTCCCTGTTCATCAGAGTGGGCGAAGCGGTCGATGACATCCCATCGCCATCTGTCACGACCCACGCGGCCATGTTGCGCGCCGCGTGCGGCCTACCCTTCCTACATGACCGGTCGACCTGTGTTCGTCCTCCACGAGCACGATCGGCCTCAGCATCACTTCGATCTGCGCCTGGAGGAGGAGGGCGTACTGCGCTCGTGGGCCATTCCGAAGGGCCTACCCCAGGACTGCGCGCAGGATCGGCTCGCCGTGCCGGTCGACGACCACGAGCTCGATCACGCGACGTATGAAGATGACACCAAGCGGATCGTCGACACCGGCTGGTGGAGCTAGAAGACCGTGATGAGCGCCGGTCCTTGTTCGTCCTGCACGGTCGCGAGGGCGCCCGACGCTACGCGCTCATCGACACCGGCCGGCAGGCCTTGATACACCTGACTCGTGGCCAGCCGTCGCGCTAGAGGCGCCGAGCAAGAAACGGCCGGCTTCGGCGTCGCCCAAGCGGCGTGCTCACTGCGACGCGCCGCTCGGTCGAGAACTTCGGCCACCGTGGGCCGCGCCTTGAGCTCACGGCGGGGAGTCCGGGTCAGTACTCACCCTTGACGACGAAGAACGAACCGCGGATCGTGCCGGCCAGCTTGGACCTCTGCCGGGCGAACTTGCACGCACTGAGTTCGTCGAGGACCTCCATCCCCTCGGACCCCTTGAAGCCGACAGCCCGCTTTCCGCCGTCGGCCAGGGTGTAGAGGACGTTGATCGCCAGCCCGGACTCGTAGAACACCTGGGTCCAACGAACGCCCTCCACCTCGACCTCGCTGGTCTGCAGTGCCGGGGAGGCAATGACGACGCCGCGCTCTTGTTCCAGCACGCGAGCGACGTAGTCGACGAGTTCCTTGGCGTCGTCCGCGGACTCCACGGTGAAGTCCACGTCGTGCTTGTTCTTGAAGTAGCGGGCTTCGTTGACGCGCAGGCCTCGCGGGACGTTGGGACGCTCGTCACCTCGACTTGCTTGAGGTGATGGATTGCGACGTCTTGCTGTTCACCGAGGTGTCCGAACGCCTGGAGATGCCTGGGTACGACGTGCATCCGGGGCGCCAGTTGATGGCGCCCAAACGAAGGTGGGCCGCGGTCGCCTCCCGGTTACCAGTGTCGCCTGAGCCGGATCCCCACGGCGCGTCGGCGATGGTCCGGCTGGAGGGGTTGCGTGTCTGTTCCTCCGTCCTGCCGTGGCGCTCGTGTGGCACCCGCGACCCCTAGGTGGGTGCCACCACTGCGGAGAAGACCGGCGCCACCGTTGCCGCTGTGGAGACCAGTGCCCCCTCGATCTGGGGCGGCGACTGGAACCATGCCCTGTCGGGCAGGGAGTGGACCGGCGCGGTTGCGGGCAGACGGTTGCTCCTTGCGGCAGTTGAACGCTTGGAGCTCCACGTGCCCACAGCCTCCTCGCCGCACCAGATCGAGGACCTCCTCAGCATCGACCACATCGCCGTCCCCAAGGCCTGGTCCGTCAGCACCACCCGAAGGCATCGAGCCTTCGCCGGGGAACACCGCATCTCCGACCACGACGCATATCTCGTTGATTCGTCAGCGCCAGCCGTCGTGTGACGGGTCAGAAGCAGCGGCGGTAGCGACGGCAAGAGACTGGCCGCCATCGCGGCGGTGGGACGCAGAAGCCAAGGACGTCACTCTCGCAGGTACGCCCGTAGGCTGATCAGGTGGAACAAGGGGACAGCACGGTCTGCGACGGCGAGACCGGCGACGGCAGGCAGGTGTCTCTTCTCGTCACGTTCAATGGCGGCGGCAGCTGCAGCTGGGAACAGGGGCCGCGATGAACACCAAGATCGTCGCAGTTGTCCTCATTGTGGCTCTCGTCGCGACCGGCATCGGCACTGGCCTCGCGGTCTTGCTGACCAGCTAGGACGGCTCGACGGGGTCGCGAAACGCACACCCGAGCTCGCATGCGAACACGTGAGCATAGGCGGCGATAAGACTCACGGGCGGAGTTCCCTTGAACGGCGCGGGCTGATGAAAGGTCGGCGCTTGCTTAGTCGCTCGGTGGTCCGAGCGTGCCAGGAGCGTCAGGCCGGGAGGTAACTGATGCGTCGCGATCTCTGGGCGAGCGGCGCGATGTGGTGGTTGAGAGGCGCCCGGAGTAGCGGTCCACGGGTGGTGCCTGCTCGCCAGTGCCGCCATGCTGTATCGGTGAGCGGCGACGCGCAAGGTCCGGATAGCGTGGTGCCTCACCGGCCGCCTGGCGCCGAGGCGGGACCAACTGATGGCGAACCTGGTCCCGCAGTGCAGGGCTACACAGGGTTTCGGCGGGCTGGGGCCGTGGTCGTCGGGTTCGGTGCAGTGGCAATGGTCCTGTGGCTTTGGGCCTATCTCGAGCAACAACGCACACCCAGTGACATCCCATTTCTGGTCTGGGGAATTCTCGTCGGGTCCCTGGGGCTAGCGTCCGGGATGGTCTTTGTCTACGGAGGTTCAGCATGTAGCGCTATCGGTGCTTTGCACCCGGTGGATTGGCGGCCGCTGAGCATCAGAACCTGGCTGGCGGTAGCCATCACCGCTGCGGCCTTCTTGGGCCTCTTCCTGACTATCGAGTTCACGCCGGGCACGATCCGTGGGTGGGGGCTCACGGTCCTAGCAATTGTCGGAGCCGCTCCCGCAGTCACCGGCATGCAGGGGATCAGAGCCGCCTCGGCAAGCAGCTATCGGAACCAGCTACCCCAGCGAGTTCATATCCACCGCCAACTACGTGGGATTTCCGGACACCTTCTCAGCGCACTGGGGTCGCTGGTCGCGCTCACGACGTTCGCCCTCGGCGCTGCGATGCTCGCGCAATGGTCCGCGGTCGGCTTGGAGCCCGTGCTGGTACTCCTCACCTATGGCGCCGGCGGCACAACATTGGTCGCAATCGCCTACCAGATTCCACGCTCGATGCTGCGGGCAGAAGCTCGTGCAATCGTGACCGACTTGGCACCTTTGACCGCTATCGAGGCGTCCGTCCTACGACAAGCACTCGAGGACCGCGACAACATGGAGCGGTACATGGGACTGCAGACAAACCTTTTGGCCGAATTGCAGACCGGCATCCTCATCCTCAGCCCCCTACTCGCCGCGGCCACGACGCTCCTCCTACGCGGCGCCGCCCCCGGGGGATGAGATGCGAAGAGCTAGCCGGATCCGTAAGTCGGCTCTCTTCGTGGGGAAGTGCAGGCTGCCCATGCTCGGCAAAGGTCGACTGCTCCCGACAGGAGAGGGGGAACGACCGTGCCGCAGTCTCGAGCGGGCGCGCGCCGTGCCACGAGTTCCGGCAGTCACAGGCGGCGGTATGCCGCATGCTCCTGGCTGGTCGACAGGCGGCGGAATGGGCGAGGCGCTAGTGCCGGCCCCGCCGAACCGATTCCTTGTCCGGCGCACGACGTCATTCGCTGCGAGCCGTAGAGCGCTCCATCCGTATGACGTTTCCTGGCATTCGAAGTCGTTGGTCAGGCCGCCGTTCGGGTCGATGCCATGTGCTTATCGTCCCATCTGGATCTGCGGTCGGTGTGGTGCGGCGGGCTCGGGCATCGATGGTGATGTCGCGCGGGGCCAGGTCCAGGCGGAGCGGAGGATGTAGGCGAGGAGGATCACTTCGAGCGCGACGCCGAGGCCGTAGAAGTACACCCAGGACTCGCCGACCACGTTGAACGCCGCGACGGGGATGCAGAGCGATGCCACGACGAGGTTGAGCGTGCGGCTCGCACGGGCGGGCAGTGCCATGGAGAGCAGGATCATGAGGGCCGGGGTCCCCACGAGCATGAGCGAAGTGACGACGAAGGTTTGGCTGATGTCGAACTCGAAGACGACGCCGGCCAGGATGTCGTCGATGACGCCGGGCTTGTACAGGTGGAGGTAGTCGACGTAGATGTAGAAGAACATGAAGCTGGTCCAGGCTGCGGCGAGCTTCGCCCTGACCGGCACGGGCGGATCGTGGAGGGCTGTCGTGGTCCTGGTCGGCGTGTTGGTCGTGGTGCTCATGGTTTCTTCTTTCTCATCGGGTTGTCGATGTCACGATGACTGAATGTCTGCTCGGTGCCATCGGTCTGCTGGTTCGATCTTCCTGGCCTCTGGCATGGGTCATCGCTCGTTCTTTCGGCTGATCCGCGACCGGCCCGGAAGATGTAAAGCAGTTCGAGACACGTTTCGTTATGCGGTCTGTATGCGGGCCGTCCGGTGATGGTTGGTCGATCCACGCGATCTCGGGCAGCTTCGGCGGCTGGGGGTGGCGGTGCAGTGGTGGACTGACGCGGGGGTGCAGCTGATCCCGAGGGGTGGTGGTCGTGGGTGTTTTGTGGAAGGTCTCTCGCAGAACGCCGGGCCTCGGCCAGTGACCCGAACGCGTCGGTGAAGACCGCCTCGGTTGGCTGGCTCACCGGACATGCCCCTGAAAGTGTCGCTCGATCATACCGATGGGCGAGGGTCAGCAGCATCGCTTGGATTAGGCTCACGCTTGTGACCGACGACAGCAGCGACGCCGGGCAGAGTGGACCACCGCGTACCTGGCGGGTCGGTCACGTGTGGGTTTCGCTGTGGGTCGGTTTGGGCATTGCCTTGGTAGGTCTGATCGATGGTCTCGCGATGGCGTTGAAAAGGAATTCGGCCCCCTGTCCCGATGGGACCTATTTCCCCGAGGACGCCACCGATTTCACCTGCTACGTCCACCCACAGGCGGGACTGGGCATCGCGATCATGGTGTTCTCTGTCCTGCTTGGCATCTTGCTCGTGTACGGCGCACTCCTCGCGGCTGACAGCGTCAGCGCCCGCGTCGCGGCCGACAAAACCTGAGGACAAGCGACCGGCCAACCGAGGTCGGCGATGTCGGCGCCGCGAGATCGGCCGATGCGTGGCTCGGGCAAGACGATGCCCGCCGGGTCAAGGCGGACAGCCGGCGGACATCGGGAATCGGAGCCAAGGTTCCTGGCAGTGCGGGTTGGCAAGGGAGGCAGTGCACCCCGCGCCGCGGGGGTCAGCGCGAGGCACACTGGGGGGCCGCGTGGCGCCGACGTCAGGCTGCGCCCCGCGGGGGTAGTTGGCACGATCCGCGGGGTGGCCATGCCCTCAGGACCGTGGATACCGGGGTCTGGGGCACACGTGGTCTCCGGCGCGAGCACCGGAGCACGTTCCACGCTACGCCTCTTCTCTGATACAGGGAAGAGGCAGCGCAACAAGCGAGCGAGACGTCACGCCCGGGCAGACCGGCGCGCAGCGGGGGACGACGGACATTCGGGAAGGAGCCGGACAGCGGCACAGGCGGGTAATTCTCGGGTTGCCAGGCTGCTTGGGGCCGACCCGTCGGACGACCTCGCCTCGATCTGCGAGCAGTACGAGGCGTTCGATTCGACACTCCCCGAACGCACTCCACGCCCCCTCGAGGACCAGACCGAGCGCCTCGAGATCGAGTAGTTGCTGCTGTCTCGTTGCGCTCAATCTGCCCTCACCAGGACCGAAAGCGACCGTCACGCAGAGTGGTCCCGTCGGGCAGTCGGCCGTCGGTCTCGACGGTGCTGGCGTGGCCGTCGAGGAGCTCAGCGAGCCTGCCTGACCACCCGTCCATTCCTCCCGGGTGGTCTTTCGGCCCTACGCGCCCAAGCCATTCGGGTGTACAGCTCAAGGGGTAGGGCTTCATCGCGTGGCCGAGAATTGCCCGTCGTTGATCGGATGAGACGAGGTGAATCGCCCGATGTCCGCACCAGGAGGGTTGCGATGAAAGACCGGAGCGCCGTGGTACGAGTGACCGTCGATCTTTGGCGGGCGGAGCGAGAGGGGCCTGCTGGTCTGCGTCGACGACAGGAGGAGCGGCTCACCGCTCTGGTGGCCCATGCTCGTGTCTACTCTCCCTATTTCCGGCAGGTCTATTCGGGGCTTGGCTTTGATCCGGTGCGCCTGTCCGACCTGGCTGTGACGCACAAGCCGGATTTGATGGCCCGCTTCGACGAGTGGGTGACGGATCCGCGGATAACTCGTCAGGGCGTGGAGGCCTTTGTGGCGGACCCGACGCTCATCGGAGTGAGGTTTCTCGGCGACTACTTCGTGTGTCGGAGCTCTGGGACTTCGGGTCGGCCCGGCCTCTTCTTGGCTGATCGCGCGTCGATGTCTGCGATCTACGCCTGTCATGCATACAGTGGTTTGAAGTTGCTGCGTCGTGCCCGCTGGCGCCGGCTCCTTGCCAAAGGCATGCGTCAAGCCAGTGTCGTGGGGACTGGTCACTTTGCAGGAGCCGGCATCGTCGCGCTGGGCCGGCGTGAGGCGTGGAGCAGGGCAAAGCGCGAGGTCGTCAGCGCCGAACAGCCTCTTGATGAAATGGTGGCACAACTCAACTCCTTCGACCCGGCAGTCATCGAGGGATACCCGAGTGCGATTCGTCAACTGGCTCGGGAGCAACGCGCCGGCCGGCTTCTCGTCCGGCCAGGCCTCATCGCTACCGGCGGCGAGACGGTCTCCGTCGAGGAACGGCGACTGATGGAGGAAGCCTTCGGAGCACCAGTCATCGACGGCTACGGGAGCTCAGAGTGCCTCATCGCCGCTACATCGTGCCGGTATGAATGGCTTCACTACCGCAGCGATTGGATGATCCTCGAAGCCGTGGATGCCGATCATCGTCCCGTCCAGCCCGGACAGATCTCGTCCACGGTGCTCCTCACCAACTTGTCCAACCGAGTGCAGCCAGTCATTCGGTACGACCTGGGCGACTCAGTGCTGGTCCGTCCCGACCCCTGCGAATGCGGAAGCCCCTTGCCCGCAATCCGAGTGGCGGGCCGCCGTGACGACATCCTCCGGTTCGCATCCGACGGCTCAATGGTCGACGTACTTCCGCTCGCCATCACCGCCCGCCTCGAGGAGATCGAGGGCCTGGAACGGGTCCAGCTGGTCCAAAAGGGTCCGACGCGCCTCGCTGTCCGGCTCTCCTGCACAGACGCCGGGCAGCCCGAGGCGGTTCGGCGGTCGGTGCTGCACCTTCTCCGCGTATTCCTCGACCGTCAGCGGCTGGAGAACGTCAGACTCGAGGCTGACACGCAGCCGCCCGAGGTCCTTGGGGCAAGCGGAAAGTACCGCCAGGTGATCAACGCATCGGCCGATCACAGCTCCTGAGTGAGGTCCAAGCCGCACAATTATGACCCCTCAGAGGCACAAACAGTCGTTTGACGGCGGTTTCGGCCTCCGCGCACACTGAACGAGCGCCGGCGTTCTTCGAGCCCACGGTCAGGCGCATCCTGGCGCCGACCACGCAGTAGCCCTCTACCCACAGCAGGGCCGGGCAAGGCCGGCCGGCAAGAACATCAGGAGCTCATCATGGATGGCACCGCGCCCAACGCAGCCCTCACGACCGTCGGCTTCGTCGGCATCGGAAACCTGGGAAGACACTTGGCGCGCAGCCTGGTGCGCGCCGGCTACCCGGTGACGGTCACGGACTTGAACCCCGGCAGTGCCGGTGACCTGCTCTCGGCAGGTGCCGTGTGGGCCGACACCCCGCGGGAGGCGGCCGAGGGCAGCACCTGCGTCATCACCTGCCTGCCGAGTCCCGCCGCGGTCGCGCACTGCATGACGGCCGCGGATGGCGTGCTCGCCGGGCTGCGGCCGGGCGGCACCTGGATCGACATGAGCACCAACGACGCCGCCGAGGTCGTGCGGATCGCCGGGCTGGCCGCCGACCGTGGTGTCCGCTCCCTGGAGTGCCCGGTCACGGGTGGCGTCCACACCGCTGAGGCCGGGACCATCACGGGGCTCGTCGGCGGCGACGCAACCTGTCTCGAGGAGCACCGCGCCCTGCTGGCGGCCATGACGGACCCGGTGATCCATGTCGGCGGGCTGGGCCAGGCGAGCACACTCAAGGTCGTCACGAACATGCTCGCCTTCGTCAACCAGTGGGCGGCCGGGGAGGCCCTGATGCTTGCCCGGCTTGCGGGCATCGACCTCGGCCGCGCCTACGAGGGCATCCGGCATAGCTCGGGCAACAGCTGGTCCCTCGAGGTGGAAACGCAACTGGTGCTCAGCGGCAGTTACGACTTCCGGTTCAGCCTCGACCTCGCATGCAAGGATCTCGGACTAGCTCACGGGCTGGGACGCACGCTCGGCGTCCCGCTGGAGATCGCCGGACACGTCGAGCAGATCTTCCGCCGCGCGCATGCCGAGTACGGCGGCGACGCGCCCTCCACCCGGGTGGTGCAGTTGCTCGAAGAGACGATGGGCCTGCAACTTCGAGCCGAGGGATTCCCGGAGTCCCTCTTCGGGCGGGCCGGCGCCGAACCCGGTTAGGTCGCCGCTCAGTCGTGGTCGAAGTCAGCGTTGCTGAACATGCGTGTCGCGCAACGCGCGCTGCGCGTGCGAACATCGGGAGATGCAGGAGGTGCAGATCGACCCCATCCCGCTCGAGCGGCTGGCGACCTTCTTGAGCGCTGAGCGTGCCGCCCGGCTGAACGAGTATGCCGGACGAGCGCGATCCATCCTGGCAGGGAAGACGATCTGGAACGTCAACGCGACCGCCACCGGAGGCGGGGTCGCCGAGATGCTGCAGGCGCTCCTCGCGTACGCCCGAGGCGCGCAGGTGAATACCCGATGGCTGGTCCTCGACGGCTCGCCGGAGTTCTTCCGTCTCACCAAACGGATCCACAACATGTTGCACGGATCGGAGGGGGACGGTGGCCCGCTCGGGGGAGCGGAGCGTGAGGTCTACGAGTCGGTTCTGGCCACCAACGTCTCGGAGCTGCGCGCCCTGGTCCGGCCGGGGGACGTCGTGCTTCTGCACGACCCGCAGACCGCAGGCATGGTCGAAGGCCTCCTCGGGTCCGGCGCGCAGGTCGTCTGGCGGTGCCACATCGGCCTCGACACCACCACCGAGGTCACCGACCGGGTCTGGGCGTTCCTGCGCCCCGACGTGGAGCGCGCCGATGCCCTGATCTTCACGCGGATGGAGTACGTCCCGGACTGGGTCGACAAGAAGAGGGTCCGGCTGATCCCGCCCTCCCTGGACCCGTTCAGCGCCAAGAACGTCGACCTTCCGCAGGCCGACCTGGAGGCGACGCTGCGCCAAGCGGCACTGGTCGACATTCCCGAGGACCACGGCAGTCTCGAGTTCGTCCGCCGCGATGGGTCGGGGGGCGTCGTACGCCGACACTCCGGGCTCATTGCCGGCGATCAGATCGTTCCGCGGGGCGCCCGGCTCGTGTTGCAGGTCAGCCGCTGGGACCGGCTCAAAGACATGTCCGGGGTGCTCACCGGGTTCGCCGACCACCTGGTTCGGATGCCCGACGATGTACATCTCATGCTGGCCGGACCCGAGGTGTCGGGGGTCAGCGACGACCCCGAGGGTGCGGAGGTGCTGGAGGAGTGTCTGTCCATCTGGCGGGCACAGTCCGCCGCGACCCGCCAGCGCGTGCATCTGTGCACGCTGCCCATGGATGACATCGCCGAGAATGCCCGGATGGTCAACGCACTCCAGCGCTACGCGTCGGTGGTGGTGCAGAAGAGCATGGTGGAGGGCTTCGGCCTCACCGTGACCGAACCCATGTGGAAGGCGCGGCCCGTGCTCGCCTCCAGAGTGGGCGGGATCCAGGACCAGATCGTCGACGGTGTCAGCGGTGTGCTGCTCGATGATCCGGCCGACCTCGACCAATTCGGGACCCAGTTGGCGAGCTTGATCGCGGACCCGCAGCTGGCCGAGCGTCTCGGCAGCGGAGCCCGGGAGCGGGTCAGGGACCGGTACCTCGGCGACCGGCACCTGATTCAGTACGTCGAGCTGTTCGCCGAGCTGTCCGACTGAGGCGCGGACCGCTCTGAGCCATCCGGCTGGGGAGGGACCCGATCGTTCGGGCCCTCCCCAGCCGAGGGCTGTCTACGCCACGCTCGGCGCCTCGGTCACCTCCGGGGCCGGAAGCTTGAAGTTGCCCTTCCCTCGGACGCCGTTGATCCCTTGGGTGTTCATCGCGTACTGCAGCACCGCGAAGGCCACGGCGTCAGAATTGACGTCGAGCGCGTCCAGGTTGATGTTGTCGTACGTATCGCAGGCCAGGTGGTAGCAGGGGTCGTATTGATCACCCGCGGCCCCACCCCATAGCGCAGCCTCTTCAGGGGTCTTGATCCCTTCCGCTCCCGTGAACAAACCGCCCGACGGGATACCTACGGCGATGAACGGACCGTAGTCCGAACGTCCGCTGAAGTCGGTGCCCTTGAACGGCTCGCCGATCGAGTTGTAGTAGGACTCGAAGAGCTTCTCGATCTGAGCCGAGCCCGCGGGCCCGGGGCCGGCGCCCACACCGTCGGAGTCATCGCCGTCGTAGACGAAGAACACGTGGTTCGGCGATCCGATCATGTCGAAGTTCAGGTACAGCGTGATGTCGGCCTGCTCGGCAGCGGTGAGGTTGTTCACGTAGTACGTCGACCCCACGAGGCCGGATTCCTCGGCGCCCCACCACGCGAACCGGACCTTGTTGCGAGGCTTGACCTTGGCCATCTGTTCGGCGACCTCCACGAGGGCCGCACTACCTGAGCCGTTGTCCTGGATTCCGGGTCCGGCATTGACCGAGTCGAGGTGGGCTCCGGCCATCACCACGTTGGACGCGTTCCCGCCCGGCGTTTCTGCGATGACGTTGTAGGTCGTGGCTGTGCCGCGGAAGGTGTCGGTCTTGAGGCGCAGCACCAGGTCCGATGTGGCGGCCAGAGCTTGCCCGACGTCCTGGGTCACCGAGGTCACCGGGATGTCGAGGGCGAACGCGTTGCCCAAAGTGCCGTTCAACGTGCCCGGGATGTTGTTGTAGATGACCACACCGGCCGCGCCGGCCGCTTCCGCGTTGGTCGCCTTGAGCGCGAAGCTACAGGCTCCGCGGCTGATCAGGGCGATGGTTCCGACCGGGAAGCCGGTGAAGTCGCCCGGTTCGCAGCCAGGTGTGGGGTCTCCAGGAGGGGGTGTCAACGCCGTTACGGCCGCGGTGACGTCGCCGCTGCCCGAGTAGGACATGATGTTGGTGACGATGGGTCCCGAAGGCGGCGGAGCGACCCGCTCGAGGACCGTCGGGGACAACTGGATGAAGGTCTGGAAGTCGAAGGGCTGCACGGTCACGTCGTACCCGGCCGCCTCCATCCGCTCCTGAACGTACGCAACGGACGCGTCATAGCCGGGAGTGCCCGACGTGCGGATCCCGTTGTTGGCGTCGGCGATGGCCTGCAACGCCGCCTGGTGCTCACGCACTCCGTCGACGGTCACACATTCCAACAGCTTCTTGTGGGTGTTGTTGACCCTGACGTCGCATGCTGCCGGATTGGCTGCCGTGGCGGACAAGGTCGTCAACCCGGTCACCACCAGTACCGCAGCCGCGGCGGGGGCTAATAGTCGGACGAGTTTCATCGGATCCTCCCAGAACCATAGGTTTCGTCGAACCTAGACCTATTCGCTCTCCGCCGACACCCTCATAATCCGAGCACCTCCGGCAATCGAGGAGTCCGCCGAGCTGCACCCGCCACACTGGGGGCATGTCGCTCGCGGACGATCCCTTCGCCTATCGCATCACCCAGGACCAGCGCGTCCTGGTGAGTCGGGGCGGGCGCCAGGTGGCCGTCGTCGCCGGATCGCGGGCAGTCCGGCTGATTGGCGCCCTCGGCCGCGACGACGACGCCGACCAACAACTGCTGGCGCGGGTGACGGGCAACTACCGGCGAGGTAACGAACGAGGCCGCTGACGGCTCGCGCCTCTCGCGCAATCCCAAACCTTGGACAAACCTTGCAACCGATGGCGCCTTCCGTCCGAACTACCTAGCAAGGAAAGCCCCACCCTCCAAGGAGTAGCGACATGTTCCGACACCTTGCCCGCTTGACCGCAGCAGCCACCCTGACGGCCGTGTCCGTCGCGGTCGCCGCCCCCGCCCAGGCAGCCGATGACGCCCAGGTCTCCGTGCTGCACGGCGTTCCCGGCGCGACCGTCGACGTCTATGCCAACGGCGACGAACTGCTGACCGACTTCGAACCCGGGACGTTGACCGACCCGGTCTCCCTCCCGGCCGGGGACTACGACCTCAAGGTCGTGGCTGCCGGTGATGGCGCGGACGGCGACGCCGTCATCGAGGCCAACGGGGTGGCGGTGCCGGGTGGCGCCAACATCACCGTGGTCGCGCACCTCGACGAGTCCGGGACGCCGGTTCTGACGCCGTTCGTCAACGACACCTCGGCGATCGCCGCCGGCGAAGCACGGCTGACTGTTCGGCACACCGCCGCCGCGCCCGCCGTCGACATCCGAGCCAATGGCGAGGTTGCCTTCTCCGACTTGACCAACCCGAACGAGGCCTCGGCCGACCTGCCGGCCGGCACGATCTCCGCTGATGTCGCGCTCGCCGGCACCGACACGGTGGCGATCGGGCCTGCCGATGTGAACCTCGCCGAGGGCGTGCACACCCTGGTCTACGCCTGGGGCAGCGCCGAGGACGAGAACCTCCAGTTGGCCGTGCAGACCATCTCCGGCATGCACTCCGCGCCCGGTGGGGTTCCCGCGGGTGATGGCGGTCAGTTCGCCGCTCAGGCCGACCAGCAGCGCACCGCGTTGATCGGCGGCGCCGCCCTGCTCGCCGGGTTGATCGCGTTCGCCGGCCTGCGCCCCGCTCGGGTCTCCGCGCGCCGCAGCAGCTGAGCTGTCTGGCATGAATCGCTCAGGGAGGGTGGCCGCCGCGATGGCGGTCGCCCTCCTTGCCGCGGGCGGCGCCACCATCGCAACCCGGCCGCCGCCCCCTCCCGAGATCGGCGCGGGCGAAGCGATGGTGACCCGCCCGGTCGCGCAATCAGCCCCGTCCGCCTTCGGAGCCGTCTCCCCAACCGACCCGCCGCCCCCAAGCCACCCCCTCCATTGACCCGTCCCGTGCGCGCCCGGCGACGATCCCCGAAACGCCTCGGGTCGCTCGGCCAACGTCGCTGGCCATCCCGGGTCTCGACCTCCGGCTGGCGATCCGCCCCGGCGGCCTTGATCAAGCCGGCGCCATGGAACTGCCCGGCACCGTGCGCGAGGTCAGCTGGTACCGCTTCGGCCCGGCCCCCAGCGAACGCGGTGCAACGGTCATCGCAGGACATGTCGACACCCGCGAGGAAGGCGTCGGCCCGTTGGCGGGTCTGGGCACTCTCGCCGCTGGAGACCGGATCGTCGTCGAGACCGGCAAGGGCGCGACCACCTACGCCGTCGACACGGTCCGACAGATCGACAAGAGCCTGCTCGACCTCGAGGCGCTCTTCTCCCGAGCCGGGGCGCGACGACTGCACCTGATCACTTGCTCGGGTGAGTACGACGCCGCGCAGGGCGGCTACCAGGCCAACCTCGTCGTCATCGCGCGAGCCCTCAGTTCCTAGCAGTCCGCACCAGCCCGACTCCTAGGTCCGCAGCACCCGGTCCATCGCTTTGCCCTTGGCCAGCTCGTCGACCAGCTTGTCCAGATAGCGAATCTTCCGCATCAACGGGTCTTCGACATCTTCGACGCGGACTCCGCAGACGGTGCCGGTGATCAGAGCGGCATTGGGATTGAGCTCTGCGGCGGCGAAGAAATCCTCAAATGTCGTGGCAGCCTCCAGGTGGGCGCTCAATGCCGCCTCGTCGAATCCGGTCAGCCACTCGATCGCTTGGTCCAGTTCCGCTTTCGACCGGCCTTTCCTCTCCACCTTGTTCACGTAGTGGGGATAGACCGAGGCGAAACTGGCGGTGAAGATCCTGCTCATCGTCGCGAGTGTAGTGCTGGCTCTGTCACCTCGACGTCAGCGTTGACGTCACGTCCTGGCGGTCAGAGGCGAAAGCCTCTTCCCCCCGGGCGCCGCCGGGCGGAGGCTGATGATACGGACTTGGAGACGAACCATGCTCGCGCGTCCGGGAAGGATTCGAATGGTCCAGAAGAGGCCGGCTTCGGTCGCCGGCGTACAGCGAGCGGCACTCATTGTGGCCGTGGCGAGCGCCCTTGCGCTGCTGTTGCTCGGGTGCGCGGCCGCCGGCAATCCGGAAGCCGGGCAAGGCGCCGACGACGCGGGGTTCTGGCTTGGACTGTGGCACGGCATCATCGCGCCCATCGCGTTCGTGGTGTCCTTGTTCAACGATGGTGTGGGCATCTACGAGATCCACAACACTGGTGGCTGGTACGACTTCGGGTTCCTCTTCGGGGTCTCGGTGGCGTTTTCCGGTGGCGGTGCCGGCGCCGCAGGCCGGTCCCGATCGTCGAAGGCGACCCAGTGATGGCCGGCGAGGCTCAACTCCCCGTTGCCGCGGTCGAGCGGGGTGAAGCGGGGATCGTCGATTCGTCGTGGGCACCCTTGTACCGAGCGGGTGGCGTCGCAGCGCTGCTCTATGTTTCGTGCTGGTGCTGACGCCGGTCGCGCTGCTCTTCCTTGCGCCGGTACCGCCCACCGAGGGACGCGAGCTGCTCGAGTACATCGGCGCTCACAGGGTGGTCTACCTGACCGAGCTGGTGTGCTTCGTAGGGTTGAGCGTGCCTGCACTCGTGGTGTTCGCAGCCCTGGCCGTAGCACTGAAGGATCTGAACAAGACCATGGCGGCCATCGGTGGCCTGCTCGGGATCGTCTCAGAGGTGATCGCGCTGGCCGCGGGCAGCAGCCCTCAGTCACTGCATGGCGGACTGGTCATCCTCAGCAACTCCTACTTTGCGGCCGGCACGGACATCGAACGATCGGGTCTGGTGACCGCCGCGGACGCCCTCATCGCCGACACCAACGCGGTTTCCTGGGGTGGGATCCTGACGGCCGCCGCGATTCTGATCCTGTCCATTGTCATGCGCAGCGGGGTCTTCGGAAGAGTCATCGGAAACCTCGGTGTGATCACGGGAGTGGCAGGGATGGTGGCGGAGCCGCTGCAGCCCGTGCTCGGGTATGCCTACATCGTCTACGGCCTCCTGCTGCCGACCTGGTTCGCCCTCGTGGGGTGGAAGTTGCTGCGGCTCGACCGTCACAGGTCGGCGCCGAAGACGAGCGTGTCACCTCCGTTCCTGACAACCTGACGCTCAAGACGCAGCCCGATCTTCGCCGCCACCCGCTGGGAGGGCAGATTCTCCGGCCGGATGAGGGCGATCAGATGCGTCACCTTCGCCTCCCGAGCGGCTTCGCGGACCGATAGGGCGGCCTCGGTCGCCAAGCCTTGGCCGCGGAGGGCGAGGTCGACGTGGTAGCCGACTTCTACGAAGGGTTCGCCCTCGACGTCTTGAATCGTCAGGCCGCAGTCGCCGACGAAACGACCCTCGTGGGTCTCCAGGACCCACAACCCGAAGCCGTGGTCGGCGTAGTTCCGCTTGTTCCAGCTGATCCAGTGCTCGGCATCGGCCCGGGTCCGCTTGCGGCGATGCGGCCGTGCCGGATCGGGCGCCGAAAGCACCGCGTCCACGTCGTCGAGATCCGCGTCGGTCATTTCGCGGAATCTCAGTCGGGCGGTGGCATCGGGGAGCATCGCGGCATCGTAGCCGGGCGACCGAGCAAGTCGGGATGGTCTCAACCGGGGGGAGGAGCTAGCGTGAGGCGCCACCGACCCGGCGGGATTCGGTGCTCGAGAAGGGCGACGCTGATGTCGAAGTCACACCGGCTGGACCGCATGTTGGCGCCGGCGTCCGTCGCGCTGGTCGGCGCTTCGAATGTGCCCAACACCCCTGGCAACGACATGGTGCTCGAGCTCCAAGTCAGTCGCTATCGAGGGTCGGTCTATCCGGTCAATCCGTTCTATTCCGAGGTAGAGGGCTACCCCTGCTACGACGAGTTGGGCGCACTGCCCGAGGTCCCCGATCTCGCAGTGCTCGGCGTGGGCAACGACCGACTCGAAGAGCAGGTGGCTGAGGCCATCGCGTTGGGGGTCGGGGGACTGGTCATCCCTGGGAGTGCGCTGCATCCGAGTGATAGCGAGGCGTCCACGCTGCGGGGCCGCATCCAGACGATGGCTCGGGCCGCGGATCTACCGATCGTCGGCGGAAACTGCATGGGTTTCTACAACGTCGACGCCTGGTTCCGCGCGTTTCCGTTCAATCGTCCCTACGAGCTGCGACCCGGCGGCGTCACCCTCATCGCGCAGTCGGGGTCGGTGTTGACCTCGCTGTTGTGGAACAACCAGAAGCTGCGCTTCAACCTGGCCATCTCGCCCGGCCAGGAGTTGGTCACCACCCTGTCCGACTACATGGACTACTCCCTCGACCAAGACACCACCCGCGTCATCGCGCTCTTCGTCGAGTCCGTCCGTCGGCCCGACGCGTTCGTGGCTGCGCTGGAGAAAGCGGCCGCGCTGGGCGTGCCCGTCGTCGCTCTCAAGACGGGACGGACCCCACAGTCGGCGACGCTTGCCCTGAGCCATTCGGGAGCGATCGCTGGTGACGACGCGGCCTACCGGACTCTGTTCGAACGCTACGGCGTGCTCTCGGTGGCCTCGATCGACGAGTTGGCAGCGACCGCTCTGCTCATGTCGGACGAACGCCGTCCCGGCCCGGGTGGACTGGCGACCATCCATGATTCGGGCGGTGAGCGCGAGTTGCTGATCGATCTGGCGGCCGACGTCGGTGTGCCGTTCGCGCAGATCGGTCCCGCG
This sequence comes from uncultured Actinomycetota bacterium, assembly GCA_963781605.1. Classification (GTDB taxonomy): domain Bacteria; phylum Actinomycetota; class Actinomycetes; order Propionibacteriales; family Nocardioidaceae; genus Nocardioides. The sequence continues at coordinate 174,125 of CAWAGO010000003.1, read as the reverse complement.
ACCACCGAGGTGCTCGCCCAGCACTTGGACCACGGACTGGAGCCGATCAACCCGCTCGACGCCTGGGGAACCGGCCGCAATCACCAGACCATCTTCGAGCACTGCTGGCAGGCTCTTCTCGACGACGACGACACTGCCATCGGCGTGTTCGTCGCCGACCTCACTTCTGGTTTCTACCTTCATGAGTCGTTCGCGCGAGTCTGTCGTCGGGTCCATCGGCGCACCGGCAAGCCGATCGCCATGCTGACCAATCATGTCGGCACCGACACCCAGGATCTCGCACGGCGGCTCACCGACCTCGGCATCCCGGTTCTGGACGGGACAGTCCCGGGTCTGGTCGCGGTCCGCAACGCCCTCGCCTATCGCGATTTCGCCGGGAGTCCGCAGATCATGCCGCCGTCACGCCCAGCCCCGGCCACGACAGCGAAGTGGAGGTCCCGGCTCGCTCGACCCGAGATCCTCTCCGAGAGCGAGGGGCTGGAACTACTCAGCGACTACGGACTGCCGACGATCCGGCACACGGTGGTCCGCGACGCCGACTCGGCCGTGAAGTTCTCCAGCCAGGCGGGGTATCCCGTTGCACTGAAGACCGCGGCGGAGGGCATCCTGCACAAGTCCGAGGTCGGCGGCGTGATCCTCAACCTGACCGACGAGACCGAGGTCCGGGCCGCCTACGCCGACCTGAATCGGCGCCTGGGTCCGCCCGTGCTGGTCGCCGCCATGGCCGAGCCTGGCATCGAGCTTGCCCTGGGCGTCGTCCACGATCCCCAGTTCGGAGCGATGGTGCTCATTGCCGCGGGAGGGATCTACATCGAGGTACTCCGCGACCGCCAGCTCGGCCTGGTCCCGATCGACGCCCGCATCGCGATCAGGATGATCGACAAACTGGCGGTGGCACCGATCCTCGACGGCGTACGAGGCCGCGCACCGGTGGACAAAGCGTCCGTCGTTTCGGCGCTGGTGGCATTGTCCGACCTGGCCGCCGACCTGGGCGACCTCATCGCCGAGCTCGATATCAACCCGCTCGCCGTCGACGCGGCAGGGTGCCGCGCTCTCGATGCGCTCGTCGTCCCGCGGGCAGCGTCAGCCGTCGACTCGGCGCAGCCGCACGCCACCTGACCGGCTGGGCCGGTGGTCCCGCATGGTTGGTGCCGGCGACGCGACCTCGTCACGCGCCCCCGAGGCCGTTGAGCAAGAGCCAGAACACGACCAGGCCGACGATGGCGGCCAGCAGGCCCCACCCGGCTCCCATGAGGAGTCGGCCGTTGCCGCTGGCGCCGGGAGAGGCCAACGCAGGGACGGCGGTTGTCGCCGCGGCGCCGAGCAGCATCATGGTGACCAGGTGAGCGGGGATGATGAAGTTCTCGGTGGAAGTGCTGCCGTCCAGCACGGCCGCCCATAGCGGCAGACCGATCACGGCTGCGAGTACCAGTCCAGCAAGAGCGGTGAAGCGGAGCGTTGTGGGGTTCATGACTCCTCCTCGCGACAGCCCGATGCTGCCGCATCAATTGCCTAGCCGACCAATCTAATCCTGTTGCTCCCAACGCACTACTGGGCGCAGTGAGGTCTCTCGATAGGGGTGAGCCTGGCGGCACGATCGGGTAGGGCGCGCTAGTCCTGAGTGACTATGCCGCCGAGGGCCCTGGAGGGTGAAGGATGGTCCCGGACGGGGGAGGTCCTCACGTGGCACAACAGCGCTTTCGGCTGCACCCTCTGCTGGTGACCACTGGGGTGGTTGCCGGGGCGTGGGGGCTGCTGTTCCTCGCCCTCAGCCAGGGGTGGCTGGGGCCGGACATCGACCGCGGCGCGCAATTCTGCGAGGCCTCCCGGTCGGGATTCGTCCGGCAGCCGTGGGCCACCTACAGTTCGCTGTCGTTCCTGGTGGCGAGCCTCGCGATCGCCGGCGATGTGCGCCGGCACCCCACCGTCGGAGTGACCTACGGGACGGCCTATGCGGTGCTGGTGGGCATCCTCGGTCCCGGCAGCGCGGCGATGCACGCCTCGGAGTCAGCGGCCGGGGGTCAGATCGACACCCTGACCATGTACCTGCTCGCGTCGTTCACGGCCGCCTATGCCGGTGCGCGCTTGTGGTCGTGGACCTTCCCGGTCTTCCTCGGGATCCTCGTCGCCAGTGTCGGTCTCTGCGAAGTGGTCGCCAATGCCGTCTCCGGCGAGGTACCGGTCGTGATGACCTCGGGCAACCTCCTGTTCGGCGGCCTGTTGATCGCGACGATCGCCGGCGAGATCGTGCTCGCCCGTAGGCGCGGCGCCCACCTGCGGTGGGCGGCCGCCTCGGTGATGACGATGCTGGTCGCCTTCGCGATCTGGAATCTTGCCCAAGACGGCACGCGTTGGTGCGATCCGGACTCACCGCTGCAGGGGCACGCGGTGTGGCACGCTCTCAATGCCGTGGCGGCCTACCTTCTCTATCGCCACTACGTCGCCTCGGCCACCGTGCCGACCACCTGGTGATCGGCCCACGAAATCGGCGATGGGCCGCCGCCCCGAGGGCGACGACCCACCACCACTAGCCGATGGGTGGCTAAGCCACCCGGGCTACCTCAGCCACCCGGGAAGAGCTCGGCCACTCGGTCGATGCCCGGCGACGCGACCGGAGCGAACTCACCGAGGTAGGCGGTGAAGCTGTCCAGGTCGATACCGCCACCGATGCGCAGGCTCGGGTCGACCTCGGCGAAGACACCGAAGTTGTCACCGCCGTCGACGAGGAAGTTGTTGACCGTCACCTGATAGGTGGCGGCCGGGTCGATCTCCACCCCATCGAGCTGCAGATCGGTGATGGTCGATCGAGGTGCAGACCCCGGCGACCACCGTGCGATCCATGGTGTAGGTCAGGCCCTTCGAGACTCCGAGGAACAGCACCGGGCGGCTGGAGCCGGCCGGCTGACACTGCTGCTCGAGGACCCGCTTGAGCTGGTCTCCGGTCATCGGGATGGTGGAGAGCAGGTTTCCGAACGGCTGAACGTTGAACGCCTCGGCATACGTGACGTCACCGCCGGTTCCTGCCGGGCTGTCATAGGTCAGGTCGGCTCGCAGTCCGCCAGGGTTCATCAGCGCCAACTGCGCACCATCTCCCTCGGTCGCCCACAGTTGAGCGTCGGCGACCAGGTTGCCCAGCGCGGACTCCAGTTGACGGTCGCCACGGCGAGTGATCGATTCGGAGATCTGGCCCACCACTCGGTTTCCGACGGCGTCGGCCATCGACTTCCACTTGGCGATGACGGCGGTCTCTGCCGGGTCGGGAGCCACGTCCTGGGTGACGACGTGGTTGGTGACGTCGGTGCGCGAGCGGATGACGTCCTTGGTGCGCTTGCTGATCACGAGGTTCATCTCGGTGATGATCCGGCCGAACGAGAACGCGCTCGTCACGGCCCGTGGGCGACCCGCCGGGTCATCGATCGAGCAGTTGTAGGGCTGGTGGGTGTGTCCGGTGATCAGGGCGTCGATCTCGGCGTCGAGGTTCTCTGCGATCTGGACGATCGGACCGGAGATGCCCGTCGCAGTCGTTGTAGCGGCCCGCCTCTTGCATGCCGCCCTCGTGGAGCAGCACGACCATGGCCTCGACGCCCTTGCGCTTGAGCTTGGGAACGAGCGCGTTGGCGGTGTCGACCTCGTCGAGGAAGTTCCACCCGCGGATGCCCGCCTGAGCGACCAGCGCGTCGGTGCCCTCGAGCGTCATCCCGATGAAGCCGACCTTGACGCCTTGGACCTTCTTGATCCAGTACGGCGGGAGCGGGGTCTTGCCCTTGTCGTTCTGCACATTCGCGGCCAGCCACTGGAAGTCGGCGCCGGCGAAGGGCTCGTCGGGGAAGTAGCAGCCGTCAGCCGGGTGGCAACCGCCGTTCTGCATCCGCAGAAGCTCGGTGACTCCCTCGTCGAACTCGTGGTTGCCGACGCTGGAGACGTCGAGCCCGAGGGTGTTCAACGACTCGACCGACGGCTCGTCGTGGAACAGGCCGGACAGGAACGGCGTCCCGCCGACCAGGTCGCCCGCGGCTACGGTGAGGCTGTTCTTGTGCCCCTCGCGCAGCTGGGAGAGGTGGGTGGAGAGGTATTCCGCACCACCGGCAGGCACGGAGGTGGTGGCATCGACAGCCACGCTGCCAGGCGTCGTTGACTCCAGGTGGCCGTGGTAGTCGTTGAACCCCAGTAGTTGCAGGTCCACCGTCTTGGCGTTCTTGGTTCCCTTGCCGTGCTTATGGCCGTGGTCGCGACCGTGGCCGTGACGCGACCATGGTCGTCGTCGCGGCCGCCTGCAGCGGCTGGTCCCGCCAGCAGGCCCAGCGTCAATGCGGCGACGGCTCCTGCGGCGAGGACTCGGCGCACTGAGCGCCGAGATGGGGTGGGGTGTGGCGTCGATGCCAGGGTCATGCGTGCTCCTCCTCGGATGGGGTTGGTGCGCCAGAGGGAAGAGCGGCATCCGGCAAGAAAGGGGGAGACCAGTCCCCGCCTGGCGCAACGCCCCCACATTGCCATGGCGGCGCCGACGGCGCCAGGGCAGAAATAGTTAAGGGTGGGCGCCGCGCCGGCTGGTCCCATTGACCGAGCTGCCGTCCGGTTGTGGTGGGTCGGGGATCATCAGTCGGTGACGTCGTCGGGATGCAGGTGCCCGAGCCAGTTGACGCGGTGGGCCGTGGTGGTGCCGCTCCATTGTCCGTTGGCGTCGGCGAGCAGCGAGACGCCGGTGTTGTTGATGCTGAACCAGCCGGACATCCGATGCACGCCGAGCAGTTCTTGGAGTAGGTACTGCGTGAACCAACCGTGCGTGACGAGTGCGACGGCATCGCCGTCGTCATGCCGTTCGCGCAGATCGGTGATCACGCGTCGGGCCCGCGCCGCATACGCCGGTTGTTCGGCCTCGACCGGCCCCGGCCACCAGCCGGTGGGGGTCGCTTCCTCGGGCAGCCGGACCCGGGGGGTCAGGGCGGCGAGGCTGTCCCTCCCCGATCCGGGGTGGGCGATCCGCTCGCCGGCTGAATGGACCTCGTATGGCCCACCGCACTCGAACAGGTCGGCGTGGGCATGCAGAGGCAGATCGAGGAGGTCGACCAGGGGCGCAGCGGTCTGAATGGCTCTGGTCATCAGCGACGAGTAGACGTGGGTGATCTGCCACGACAGTGCGCCCGCCGCGACCTCCGTGGCCAGGGCCTCGGCCTGCTTCTCACCCAGGGGTGTCAACGGGGGATCGGGATGGCGGCCGTCCTCCCCGCCGGTCTGGCTGTAGATGAGGTTGTTCTCGGATTGGCCGTGTCGGATGAGGACGAAGCGCATAGGCGCCATTCTCTCCTGTGGCGCCGACGGTCGTCTCCGCGAGGTCGCGCGCGTGTTGGACCAGCTTTGAACAGATCACGACCGCCGTGGCGCCGATCCGCTGGACGGCCGGTTGAGCAGGGCACCCGCGATCGCCTCTTGTGAGAGGAGGACGGTGGCCGCCGCCGGACCGAGCGGGATGGGTGTGTCGTCGCTCGCGACCCGGTCGATGTGGCCGGCATACCCGGCCTCGACCAGGGCGGTGATCACCCCCTCGGAGACCCCTCCCGAGCGGCGGGTCTCGTCGGCGATGACGACTCGGGGGAACCGTTCGGCGTGCCGCACGAGTTCCTCGATCGGTAGCGGGGCCAGCCAGCGGAGGTCCAGGACAGTGGCGGGCACGCCGGTCTCCTCGACTGCACGGAGCGACATCGCGACACCGTTTCCGAAGGTCACCACCAGCACCTCCGCGCCTTGGCCGTGCAAGGCGACGCTGCCGAAGCTGGTGGCGAGGTCAGGGGAGGGGTAGGGCGCGGTCCAGGCGTTGTCCCCGGGATGGAGATCGCGCGAGTGATAGAGCGCGATCGGCTCGAGGAACACCGCGACCCGACCCTCGGCCAATGCCAGGCCGGCCAGCGTGCGCAGAATGCCCGGCGCCTCGGCGGCACCGGACGGGCAGCCGACGACCAGGCCGGGGATGTCGCGCAGGACGGCCAGCGAGTTGTCATTGTGGAAGTGCCCTCCGAAGCCGCGCTGATAGGCCAGACCGGGGATCCGTACCACCATCGGATTGGAGTACTGGCCGTCGGAGAAGAACGCCAGCGTCGCCGCTTCGCCCCGCAACTGGTCCTCGGCATTGTGCAGATAGGCGAGGTACTGGATCTCGGGAATCGGCAGCAACCCGGCGAGGGAGGTCCCCAGTGCCGTGCCGAGGATCGTCTGCTCGTCGAGCAGTGTGTCGAAGACCCGAGCGGCCCCGAATCGGTGGCGCAGCCCTCGGGTCACTCCGTAGACACCCCCCTTGCCGGCGACGTCCTGCCCGAAGACCAGGGCTTGCGGATGCGCACCCAACAGATCGATGAGGGTTGCGTTGATGGCCTGAGCGAGGGTCAACTCGGGTCCGTGCTCCGGGAGACCGTCGCGATGGAGGCGCGCTCGATCGGGGGCTGGTGTGGTGGCGACGGCGCGCACGAGCCCGGGCGAGGTAGCGGTGATCGGCGCTCGCACCGCTGCGGAGGAGTCGAGACGGCGGACTGGGTGCGCGGCGGCGACGGCTCGATCAACCTCAGCAGCCACCGCGTCGTAGGCCGCCAGGACCTCGTCAGCGGTGAGTACCCCGGCGCCGACCAGCCATCGCGCCGTCGCGATCAGCGGGTCACGGTGATAGTCGGCGGCAATCGCGGAGGGCGTTCGGTAGCCGAGTTCGGCATCTGAACCGGCGTGGCCACCTAGCCTGACGGTGCTGAGATGGAGAACGGCCGGCATTCGTCGCCGGCGTACCTCGTTGGCTGCCAAGCGCGCAGTGGCCAGCACGTCAGCCGGGTCTGCCCCGTCGGTGGCGTAGTAGGCCAACCCCGGCCGCGCGCCGACGGCTGCCTCGATCCAGCCGTGCGGGGTGGGGGTGCTGATCCCGATGCCGTTGTCCTCGACGACCACCAGCAGTGGCATCGCCAGCCCCTGGTGAGCGGTGTACGCGGCTGCATTGAGCGCGCCCGTGGCGGTCGAATGGTTCAGAGAGGCGTCGCCCAGACTCGCGACGACGACAGCATCGGCCGGCCACGGACTCGGCCTGCCGATCCGGCGGGAGCGGTGGAGGGCGAAAGCGAGCCCTACGGCGCGGGGCAGATGCGAAGCGATCGTCGAGGTCTGGGGGATGACGTGCAGACCGGGGTGTCCGAAGACCTTGTGACGGCCGCCGGAGATCGGGTCCGAGACGGAGGCGGTGAGGCTCGCGATGATGTCCGCGACGGGGTCGTGGGCGGTGACCTGGCCGGCCCGGGCGCAATAGAAGGCCCCCGATCGATAGTGCAACAGAGCGGGGTCGGTGGGTCTCAAGGCGAGCGCGACGGCGGCATTGGACTCGTGACCGGCCGACCCGATCGTGTAGAAGCCCTCGCCGGTGCTCTGGAGGCGCCGGGCGGCGAAATCGAGGTGGCGACTGCGCAGTTGGGCGCGGAGGTAGTCCATGGCCAGCGCAGGGTCGTCGGCGGTGGTCGCCGGTGTCCGGTGATCGCAGGGCCGCAGAGCGTCGATCGCCGCTCGAAACGCGGCGTCGAGTTCGGTGATCATCGTCGGCCCTGCATCGCCCACCAGGCTAGTGCCCGACCCGTCACATCTGGGCGCCGACAAGTCACCCCGGGGCGCCGACAAGTCACCCCCGGGCGCCGACAAGTCACCCCCGGGCGCCGAGACGTCACCCCGGGCGCCGACGACGTCACCCCCGGCCGCCGAGACGTCACCCCGGGTTGACGCTCCCGCTGTCGACGCTCGCCCCAGATGTGACGTCTCACGCCCCAGGCGTGACGTCTCACGCCCCAGATGTGACGTGTCGGCGGGTCAGTGCGGGGCGACGAGGTTGAGCCCGACCACGCCCAGCACGATCATCGCGATCGACGAGACCTTGAGCCAGCTCATCGATTCGCCGAGCCACCAATAGCCCACGACCGCGACGGCGGCGGTGCCGAGCCCCGACCAGACGGCATAGGCCATCGAGACGGGCATGTTGCGGACGACGATTGCCAGGAGCCAGATCGAGACGCCGTAGCCGCCCAGGACCACCGCGCTCCACCAAGGGTGAGTGAAGCCCGCGGCCTTCGGGAGCAGGGCCGTTGCGGCGATCTCCACAACGATCGCAATCAGCAGGATGATCCACGCGCCCAACACGACAATCCACTCCGGTCTCTGGTGATGTAGCGATCGCTACAACAACCACAAATGTAGCACATGCTACGTTGCTGTTGTGACGCGGCAGAGCGAGCTTCTCGATGCCCTGACCGACCATGTGCTCGGGGTCGGGCTCCTCGACCTCACCCTGCGCCCCATGGCGGCAGCGATCGGGACCAGTGACCGAATGCTGATCTACCACTTCGGCAGCCGAGATGCGTTGGTCGCGGCCGTCGTCGCCCACGCTGGGGAGCGCAGCGTCGAAGCCATCGACGCGCTACCGGCAGCGCCGACCATCCGCTCGGCGGTCAACCGATTGTGGGCCGCCTATCGCGTCGAACCACTCAACTCCTGCATGAATGTCTACGTGCAGGCGGCCGCCACCGGGCTCATCGGGCGGGAGCCATATCTCTCCGTCGCCCGGGCCAGTAACGACAAGTGGACCGCGGCGCTGCGAAGATTCTTCGCCCGTTGCGGAGCCCCGCCGAGGCGCGTTGCACGCGTGGTCGCCCTCGTCGACTCGGCGCTGTACGGGTTCCACCTCGACCTGACCACCGACCACCCCGAGGAACTGGACCGAGCCGTCGACGATCTCGCCCGGGCTGCACAGGAGTTGGCGCATGGGGCGCAGCGCTGAAACTCCCATCTGGGGCCAGTGCCCCGCGTCCATCCGCGACGTCCTAGGGTGCGGCTCGTGCCCACCGAGTTCGACCGCGACATCGCCGTTTCCCCGACCCGACAAGATGAGTATGCTGCGCACCTTTCCGACGGCTGGCGGGTCGGCGGAGGCTTGAACGGCGGCTATCTGCTCTCGGTGCTCGGTGGTGCGCTGAGGCACTCGCTTCCCGATACGCCCGACCCTCTGACGATCACCGCGCATTATCTCGCTGCGTCGGCCCACGGGCCGGCCACGGTGCGGGTCGAGCGCGACCGGATCGGCGGATCGGTCGCGACCGCCCGGGCGGTTCTCTCCCAGGGGGAAACCGACTGCGTCACCGCGCTCGCGACCTATGGCCGGCTGGCCGACCTGCCCGGGGACGTCGAGACGACCGCAGAGGAAATCGACCTGCCACCCCGAGAGCAGTGTCTCGGAACGGACCTGGCGCCCGCCGACTTCAAGGCGACGGCTCCCTTTGTCGATCGCTTCGAGTTGTTGCTCGACCCGGCCTGTGCCGGCTGGGCTGTCGGCGCACCGAGCAATCGGGGCCTCCTGCAAGGCTGGTTCCGGTTGGCCGGCGATCGCCAGCCCGACGCACTCTCGTTGCTCATGGTGGTGGACGCCCTGCCTCCGGTGAGTTTCGATCTGGGCCGCCCCGGCTGGGCACCGACCCTCTCGCTCACCGCTCACATCCGTGCCGCTCCGTCGCCCGGCTGGCTCAAGGTGCGCCACGCGACCCGCAACGTCGCGGGTGGGATGTTCGAGGAGGACTGCGAGGTGTGGGATGCCGCCGGCCGGTTGGTCGCGCAGTCGCGTCAGCTCGCCCGGCTACCCAGGGCGTAGCCGCCGCACGGCCGTCAGTCGAACCACGACCGGCGCATCGAGACGATCCAGCGCAGATGTGGATATTCGGTGACCGACCAGAGTCGGTCCGTCGACGGCCAGTAAGAGATGTCTTCCGGGCCGATCGGCGTGGCCAACCACCGCCGGCGAAAGGCGCCGGGGTGTCCCACCACCATCGAACCGGGCAGAACCGGGCCGTGGGAGACGGTCAGGTGATGGCGGCCTCGGGCGACGGCCACCCCCTGCATGGCGCGAACGCCGGTCTCCTCGAGGCGGATCGGGTCGGCCCACCCCTCGGGTGAGGTCCGGGGCAGCGAGGTGTCCCGGTCCAGCTCGAAGTGAGCCACCCGGGTGCTTTGGTCGCCTCGCCCATACTCGCCGCAGATCAGCTCCGGAGGTTGCTGCGAGCGGTCCAGCGACAGAAAGGAGTAGCGCAGCTTCTCGTGGCCGCGAGCGGTCGAAGCGCGGTGGGTGAAACGCAACGGCAGCACATACCGATAGCCGAACGAGGCCACCTCCGAAGCACTGGCCGCCAACCGACTGACCTGGGGCCGCCCGAGTCGGTCGGGGATGCGGAGGATGTCGTCGACGCGGCACGTCATGATGCCCCGCGAGGTGGCGGCGATATGCAGATAGGGCCCCCACCACACGATGCCGCCGGCATGGACTTTGAGGGGGGCGAGCTCCAGTTGGCCGTCGCGATCCAGCCGCGGCACCACCAACAACACATGTCGATAGCGCAGCGTGTCGAGGTCGAGGAAGGTGATCCTCGACCCGTGGGTGACGCCGTCGGTCGGTTTGCTGTACCACGTGATCGCGAGCACGCGGCGGCCCCCGATGTCCTCGGTGTCGCTGGCGTCCGCGGAGGTGGTGATGCCCTGGGGCCACCATCGCCGGGTGGCGCGATCGTGGGCGTCCCAGGTGAAGGCTTGATCGACCGCCCGGCCGAAGAAGCCCCGGGAGCGACGGCCTTGTCGATCGAGATCGTTCAGCACCGCATCCACTCCGGCCGGCTCACCGATGAGCCGAGCCAGCGACGCGATCTCTGCGACATTCTCCTCGGTGCGGAACAACCGGACTCCCAGAGAGGAGCCGCCGGCACCAGTGGTCATGTCGGACACGGTAGTCCCGCGGCCGGACCTAGGGTGGACGGCGTGATCGACGTCGTGGGGGCCGCCATCTGCTCCGGCGGCCGGGTGTTGGCTGCCCGGCGTACGTCGCCCGCCGAGTCGGCCGGCCGATGGGAGTTCCCGGGCGGCAAGGTGGAAGCGGGCGAGTCGCGTGATCAGGCCCTGACTCGGGAGGTTCGCGAGGAACTGGGCTGTGACATCGAGGTCGTGCGCTGGTGGGGTCCGCCGGTGGCCATCGGGCCCCGGCACCGGCTGAGCGTGGCGCAGGCGCTGATGCTGCGCGGAGAACCGATCGCCCGCGAGCACGACCAGGTGCGTTGGCTGGCGGCGGCGGAGTTGAGTGACGTTGATTGGCTGGAGCCGGATCGGCCGTTCCTGGCAGCGGTCGCCAGCGCGTTGCGGACCGGGGCAGGCGGGCCAAGCGACGATCCCCGACAATGATCGTCATGCGAGGCATCTTCTTCTCCGAGAGCGACGCCCGACAAGCCGCCGAGCGACTTGCCGCCGACGGATGGGAGGTCGCGGTCGAGCGCGAGAAGCTGGCTGGTGAGGACAATGACGAGGATCACCCGTGGGCCGTCCTCACGGATGCTCCGGCCCTGCAGCTCGAAATGCTGGTCGACGCCCACGACGGCTGGTTCGATCCGGAGTGAGCGCGATGGTGGCTGCCGTGAGGTGGGTAGGGTCGGCACGTGAACGAGCAACCCCCCACCCCTCCCGAGGTTCCCGGTGCCGCCGTCAGCCCGGCCACGCACGACGAACGCCTGATGCTGGTGCACGCGCACCCCGATGACGAGTCCATCGGGCAGGGCGCCACGATGGCCAAATACGTCGCGCAGGGCCGCGGCGTCACGCTCGTCACCTGCACGGCTGGGGAGATGGGCGAGATCCTCGTGCCCACTCTGGAACACCTCGCGGCCGACCAGGAGGACGGTCTCGGACGGCACCGCCGTGGCGAACTGGACGCGGCGATGGCAGCCCTCGGCGTGACCGACTATCGCTTCCTGGGCGGTTTCGAGCGCTATCGCGACTCGGGCATGAAATGGCACGAGGACGGCCACGCCGTGCCGGCCGACGACGTGCACGCCAACGCCTTCTGGCATGCCGACCTCACCGAGGCTGCCGACCTGCTGGTCGCGGTGATCCGTGAGGTCCGACCGCAGGTCCTGGTCACCTATGACGAGTTCGGCGGCTACGGTCACCCCGACCACATCCAGGCTCACCGGGTCGCCATGTACGCCGCCCAACTGGCCGCGGTGCCCTCCTACCGACTCGACCTGGGAGAGCCCTGGGAGATCGCCAAGATCTACTGGGGCGCGATGTCCGCTGATCGGATGCGAGCCGGGCTGCGCGCGCTCCGCGAAGCCGGCGACACCACCAGCTTCGAGGGGATGGACCCCGACGGCCCGCTGCCCAAGTTCATGGTCCCCGACGACCTGCTCACCGCCAAGATCACCGCGGACGACCAGGCCGAGAAGAAGATGGCAGCCCTCCAGGCTCACGCCAGCCAGATCACCGTCGACGGACCCTTCTTCGCGCTCTCCAACAACCTCGGAAGCTCGATCTGGGGCACGGAGTTCTTCCGCATCGCCAAGGGGACCCCCGGTCCGGTCGCGGACGATGGGCTCGAGGCCGACCTGTTCGCCGGCCTCTGACCGCCCCCCGCCAAGGGTGACCCGCCCGGCGCTGTCGAATCGGGGATCCCCACACCCGCCACCTACGATGGTTCGGTGATGATCGAGGAGACCCCAGCGACCCGGGAGAAGCCAGGCGGCCGCGTCGTCGTGCTGCTGCTCGGTGGCCTGCTCCTGCTGGCCGGTGGCCTGTATGTCGCCGCTTACTACGCGGCGGGCGACAAGGTTCCGCGCGGCACCACCGTCGCCGGCGTTCCGATCGGTGGGCAGACCAAGGCGGGGGCGATCCGGACGCTCCAGGCCGGCCTGACCGACCGCGTGGACCGTCCGATCGACGTCATTTCCGGCGACCACACCGGATCGGTCACCCCGAAGCAGGCGGGCCTCTCGGTCGACTACGCATCGTCGGTCGCCGAGGCCGGCGCCGAGCGCTCCTGGGACCCCCAGTGGCTGTGGTCCTACTTCACCGGCGGCGACGACCTCGAGGCCGTGCTGAACGTCGATGGCACCGCTCAAGAGCAGGCGATCGCAGCGATCGACGAAGCGGCCGGAACCAAGCCCAAGGAAGGCAAGGTCGCCTTCCGCAACGGCTCAGTGAAGGTCACCCAGCCGGTCACCGGTGAGAGCGTCGACGCCGAGCAGGCCGCGGCAGCGCTGACCGCGGCCTACCTGAGCGACGATGGCGCGGCCGAAATCCCGCTCGTCGAGGTCGACCCGGACATCGACGAGGCCGACGTGCGCGCAGCAGTTGACGGTTTCGCCAATCCGGCCGTGTCTGGTCCCATCGCGCTCAAGTTCGGCAAGTCCGAGGTCACCCTGGCACCCGCGGAGTTCACCAAGGCGATCACGCTCGAAGCCGACAACGGCGAACTCACTCCTGTCGTCAACTACCGACGCCTCGACAAGTTCATCGACGGCAAGGTCAGCTCGGGCGGCGCTCCGGTCGATGCCACGGTACGGCTGGTTGACGGACAGCCCAAGGTGATCCCAGCCAAGCCCGGAGTGACCTACGACCCGGCCTCGGTTGAAGAGGCCTTCCTCGACCTGGTGGTCGCGCCCGAGGGCAAGCGGACCGCGAAGGTGAAGTCCACGGTCGCCGAGCCGGACTTCACGACCAAGGACGCAAAGGCACTGAAGATCCGCGAGCAGGTGTCGACCTTCACCACCTATTACCCCTACGCCGAGTACCGCAACGTCAACATCGGCCGCGCCGCGGTGTTGGTCAACGGCACCGTCCTCAAGCCGGGGGAGACCTTCTCGCTCAATGACGTCGTCGGTGAGCGCACGCGTGAGAACGGTTTCACCGAGGGCTTCATCATCTCCAACGGCATCTTCAAGGAGGATCTGGGCGGCGGGGTATCGCAGATGGCGACGACCGCCTTCAACGCCATGTTCTTCGCCGGGCTCAAGGACATCGAGCACAAACCCCACTCCTTCTATATCGACCGTTATCCGGTCGGCCGCGAAGCGACCGTGGCCTGGGGCGCGGTGGATCTCCGCTTCCAGAACGACACCCCCTACGGCGTCCTGGTCGAGGCGTCGGTCACGCCTGCCACCCCGTCCTCGAGCGGGGTGGTGACGGTGAGCATGTGGTCGACCAAGTACTGGGACATCACCACCTCGACCTCGAAGCGCTACAACTTCACCGATCCCGACACCCGGACCCTGCGCACCGAGGATTGCTACCCCAACACCGGCTATCGCGGCTTCGAGATCGATGTGAAGCGCTTCTTCCGCAAGCCGGGGAAGAGCGAGTTGGTGCGCACCCAGAACTTCCACACGACCTATACCCCGTCGGACACGGTGGTGTGCAAGCCCCCGAAGAGCAATGGCGGCTAGTGAACGCCTGACTGAGGCGCTGCACAGCGGCCCCGTGATCCTCGACGGCGGCCTTGCCACCTTGCTCGAGGCGCACGGCCACGACATGTCGTCGGAGTTGTGGTCGGCTCGACTGATTCGCGATGACCCCGACGCGATCGTCCGCGCGCACGAAGAGTTCTTCGAGGCCGGCGCCGAGGTGGCCATCAGCGCGTCCTATCAGGCGTCCTTCGACGGGTTCGCCCGCTTGGGCATGGATCGTCGGGATGCGGAGGCGCTGATGCGTCGCAGCGTGGAGCTTGCCCGCGCCGCGCGCGATCGGGTCGCTCCAGGCGGCTGGGTGGCCGCGTCCATCGGGCCGTACGGCGCCGTGCTGGCCGACGGATCGGAGTATCACGGTCGCTACGGCCTGACGGTGGCCGAGCTTCGCGCGTTCCATGGCCCCAGGCTGGAGGTGCTGGCCGACGCGGGCGCCGATGTGTTGGCCATCGAGACCATCCCGAGCCTTGCGGAAGTGGAGGCGGTGCTCGCTGAGCTCGACGGCTCCGGCGTCACAGCGTGGTTGTCGCTCACCGCCGATGATGACCGGACCAGGGCGGGCGAGCCGCTCGCGGAGGCGTTCGCGATGGCCGCGGACGTCGTCGAGGTGATCGCGGTGGGCGTGAATTGCCTCGACCCCGGCCAGGTGTCCGCTTCCGTGGCGTCGGCGACGAAGGCCTCGGGTCGCCCCGGGGTCGCCTATCCCAACAGTGGTCAGGGTTGGGATGCGCGGACGCGGCAGTGGACGGGCGCTCCGGCCTTCGACTCAGCCGCGGTCGGCGCCTGGGTGGAAGCGGGCGCGAGACTCATCGGCGGCTGCTGCCGGGTAGGGCCCTCAGAAGTGGCGGGGCTGCGGCAGGCGCTTCACCCGGATCGGGACGACGACGGCCAATCGGAGCCGGGGCCCAACAGATAGCGGTTGGAGTGGTGGGTGCGGAAGCCCGCACGGGCGTACCAGGCGAGTGCCGCGCTGTTGTCGGCCTCCACGTGCAGCCAGGCGGTCGAGGCGCCTTGTTCGGCGCCCCAGGACAGCAGCGCTGAGAGGATCAGCCGGCCCCAGCCCTTGCCCCGCTGCGACTCGTCGACGTTCAGGGTGTTGATCCCGAGCCAGTCGCCGTCCAGCGCAGCCCGACCATGGGCCACTTGCCGCTCGCCGGAGAATCCGCGAGCCAGCACCCTCGCCCCGTCGGTGTCGACGTCGAGGACGACCGTGTCGAGGGCGACGGCATCAAGCTCCGCCGTGATCGTGCGGCGTGCGTGGGCCAGCGACGCCAGTTGGAAGTGGCTGGTGCCCACACCCAACTCCGACCAGCCCGCCGCCAGCCAGGCGGCATACAACGGCTCGAGTGAGCCGTCGAGGTTGCTGGCCACCTGAATCAGCGCCGGACGCTCACGTTCGGCATAGAACGCCCGGACAGCTTCCTCCGCCGCCACGAAGTCGCGCCCCGGATCGCCGATCGCAAGGCACGAGTTGGCCCGTTTGATGAGGCGGTCGACCGGGGCCGGATCCGACCGCAGCACCCATTCGCCGAGTTCGCGCAGTTCGAGGTGGGGCCACAAGGTCAGCCCGTGCATCTCCGCCTCGCGCGCCGACACCCTCATCCGCACCGAGGCACGGGGCGGTACCGGCTTACCCGACACGATCACCGACGTCGCGAACTCCACCATCGTGCCATCGTCGCGGCGGATCCTGACCGGTGACCCGTCCCCGCGGGGCCAGGCCTCGCAGACGCCGAGCACATCGGTGAGCGCTGGGCCGCCTGAGGGTCCGGTCTCGCCAGGGAGGATTCGGCGGATCACCACCCGCTGGCCGACGACATGTGGCCCCAGCAGGTGCTGACCCGTGGCCACGGGCCGCCCTGCATTCTCGGCGTGATCGGGGTGCGGATCGGACACCCGGAGATACTAGGCTGCCGGGGATACTAGGCTGGGTGCAGAGCACGAAGCGCTCCCGGGCGGACCACCGCGTCGAGGGCCACGATGGAGACTCCAGGAGGAACAGGTGACCTACGTCATCGCCCAGCCGTGCGTGGACCTCAAGGACCGCGCCTGTGTCGACGAGTGTCCTGTCGACTGCATCTATGAGGGCAATCGGATGCTCTACATCCACCCCGACGAGTGTGTCGATTGTGGAGCCTGCGAGCCGGTCTGCCCGGTCGAAGCAATCTTCTACGAAGACGACACTCCCGAAGAGTGGAAGGCCTTCTACGACGCCAACGTGCACTTCTTCGACGACCTCGGCTCTCCCGGAGGCGCCGCGAAGATGGGCGTCATCGAGGCCGACCACCCGATCGTCGCGGCCATGCCGCCGCAGGAGCACGACTCCTGAGCGGCGAACGACTCTCGGTCTCCGCACGCCTGCCCGATTTTCCCTGGGACGCGCTGACGGACTACGCCGCCACTGCGCGAGCGCATCCTGACGGGATCGTGGACCTATCGGTCGGAACCCCGGTCGACCCCACCCCGGACGTCGTGCGTGACGCGCTGGCCTCGGGGAGCGACGCGCCGGGCTACCCGTTGACGATCGGCCGGGTGCAGACCCGCGAGGCGATCGTTCGGTGGCTTCAGCGGCAACTGGGGGTCACTGACGTCGGTCTCGACGGTGTCCTCCCGGTGATCGGTTCCAAGGAGTTGATCTCCAGCCTGGCCCTGCATCTCGGCGTCGGCAGCGGCGACTTGATCGTCTATCCCTCGCTGGCCTATCCGACGTACCACGTCGGGGCGGTCCTCGCTGGCGCTCGCTCGATGGCCACTGATTCGTTGCTGGCCCTCGGCCCGGAACGTCCGGCGCTGGTCTGGATCAACTCGCCGGCCAACCCGACCGGGCAGGTGTTGCCGGTCGAGCATCTGCGCAAGGTGGTCGCCTGGTGTCGTGAGCGCGGCGCCCTGCTGGTGTCCGACGAGTGCTACATCGAGCTCACCTGGGACTCCGAACGGCCCGCGGTGTCGGTGCTCCATCCGGATGTCTGCGACGGCGACACCACCGGACTCCTGGCGGTGCATTCGCTGTCCAAGCGCTCCAACCTCGCCGGCTACCGGGCGGGCTTCGTCGCCGGGGATCCGGCGGTGGTGGGCGAGCTTCTCGCGGTTCGAAAGAACCTGGGTCTGCAGTTGCCCGACCCCCAGCAGACGGCAATGATCGCCGCCTACGACGACGACGAGCACGTGGCGGAGCAACGGGCCCGGTACGCCGGTCGCCGCGACCGATTGCGGCAAGCCCTCGTTGCGGCGGGCTTTCGGATCGACCACTCCGAGGGGTCGCTCTATCTCTGGGCGACGCGCGATGAGGACTGCTGGGACGCGGTGGCCTGGTTCGCGGAGCGAGGGATCCTGGTGGCACCCGGTGCCTTCTATGGCGGGGCAGGTGCTCGTCACGTCCGGGTTGCGTTCACCGCCAAGGATGAACGCGTTGCCGCAGCCGCCGAACGTCTGGGCGGCTGACCGGCCGTCGTTCGATCGGCTAGTTGGGCTGACCGGCAGCGGCTGCCGCTGCTTCCCGCGCGAGCATCGCCTTCATGCGCATCCGAGCCAGGATCGGGTTGTCGACGACCGGAGGCGTAGACGTCCTCGCTTCCGGTCTGGCTGCTCAGCTCGTCGCCGTTGGCGGATGCCGGGTCCCCGGACGTCGTGTTCGTCGATGAACTGAAGGTCGCAGCCAACGCGGCGGCCAGTGGATTGCTCACCTCTTCGGGCGGGCCACCTGGCTCCGTGGCTTCCGCCTCGGGCTCCGGACTTGGTTCGGGTTGGAACTCGTCATGGGCCTGTGGTTGGTCCTGGGGTTCTTCGGGTCGAGGCTCATCAACGGGCGCATCCGCGTCGGCCTCGTCCCGATCAGCCTGATCGGCCTCGGGTGCCGTCGTCGAAGTCTCGGCGGGCGGCATCATTCCGCCAAGCATCATCGCCCGTGCGCTCGCGGATAGTCCGCTCGGCTCGCTCGCGTGCGGGTCGCCGGCAGACCCAGCAGATTCGTCGTCGGCTGTATCGCCGGCTGGTGCGGATTCTGCCTCGGTCGGCGAGGCGTTCCCTCGCAGCAACCGGTGGAGTTCGTCGCGTTCGTCGTCGGAGAGCCCTCGCGCCGGGGTGCCCAGCGGGTCGATGGCCATCGGGGAGTCAGCGTCGATCGCGACCTCGCTGACCGCGGCCTCCTGGTCGTCGTCGGCAACGTCGGCGTCGTCGGCAACGTGGGCGTCGTCGGCAACGTGGGCGTCGTCGGCGACTTCGGGAACTACGTCCTCGCTGACCTGGTCCTCGGCGTCCTCGGTGGCCTCGTCAACGGTGTCCTCGGGGATCTCGGCGACGGTGTCCTCGGGGATCTCGACGACTACGTCCTCGGCGACCTCGTGCCTATCGTTCTCGGCTGGGTCGAGGGTGACGGCAGCTCTCTCGTCGACATCCTCGTCGGCGGTCTGGTCGACAGGCTGCCCGTCAATCGAGTCAGTCGAGTCAGTCGTGTCGGTCGAATCAGGGCGATCCGGGAGGGTCGCGGCGCTGTCGGGCGGAGTCCAGGTGCCGCTGCCGAGTTCGAGAGGCTCCGTCGGCTCGCGCACCTCGGAGGTGGCGGCCGGCATGGCAAACGCCTCTTCGAGGTCGGCTTCGTCAGCGGGCGCCGTCTGAGCTGACGGCCCGGCCGGTGCGGGGCGGGCCGGACGTTCGCTCTCAGCGCGTTCGCGTTCGCGATCGGGGTTCGGCACCAGCATGCGCACGGCAATCACCTTGGGAAGCGAGATGATCATTTGCGAGTCGTGGTCGATCAGGACCAATCCGTAGCTGTCTAGACCACCGACCTGGCCGCGCAGCCAGTGCCCCTCGACCAGCACTTCCAGTTCCGCTCCACTGTCTTGGGCGCGGTTGAGCGCTGTACCGATCGTGTAGATATCGGATCCGGCCACTTCCTGCTCCCCCTTCGGCGTCCCCGACGCCGGGAAGCACGCTTAGAAATGTATGTCGCCAGGGGGGTCCGCGTCCTCGAAACGGCGCGGTCCGCGCGACCGAGGCACAGCGAGCCGCATACGGAGGTCTTAGTCGAAGACGTCCACATGCACGTGATCGCGGTGCTCCAGCACGGCACGATTGCCGGAGGACGACGACGGGACGCGGTAGTCGCGCCAGCCCTGTTCGGAGCGCGCTCCGTTGCTCCAGATGCGGTCGTCGAAGATGACGTTCGACAACTTCAACCGGTCCGCTTGAGCAACCAGGTAGGCAGCGATCGCCCAGCCGCGTTGCCGGTTGGCTTCCGAAACCGGGCGGACGAAGACGTCCAGGGCGCGGCCGTCATAGTGCGCCGACCCCGCCATATGTCCGGTGGTCACCCCACCCGGCGCGAAGCCGCCCAAGGCGAGGTCTCCGAAGACGGCGGTCAGTTCACGGCGTACCAAGGCCGCTCGCGGAACCAGGCCATCGCTGTTGAGACGATCGGCGGCCTCGGCAGCGTCGGACCGCACCACACAGGTGAATCGTCCTCCCGGTGATTGTCCGGTCAGCGCCGAGGCGAGTGCGCGGGCGTCCTGCTCGTGATCGGCGTAGGCATCGGGGAAGGCCGAACGTTGCACCCGTTGTGCGGCAACCGTGATCTCCAACTGTTGATAGCCCTCGACCTTGACCAGGGCGTCGTAGAACCGGTGGGTGGCGTACCCGGGATCGAGAATCTCGCCGCGGGCACCCCAGCCCTGCGATGGTCGCTGCTGAAACAGCCCGAGCGAGTCGCGGTCGCCGTAATCGAGGTTGATCAGACCCGACTCCTGGTAGGCCGTCGCGAGGGCGATCGATGCCGCGCGCGCGGGCAGGCCGCGGCCGACGGCGATGGCGGCGATGAGCGCCGCGTTCTCGGCCTGCTCCGGCGACAGTGTGACCGTGTGCCCCTGCACCTGGGCGGTGCACCCTTGGGGGTCGCGAAACGGACCGGCTCCGGTGAACCAGCCGAGCGCGGCGGCCACGACCAGGCACGCGACCACGATCAGCGCGATGGTCGTCCCGACGGATCGTCGCAAGGGCGTCACTCGATGGTGGGCGGCGTGGGGCCGTCAGTTGGCGTGCAGGTCGGCGTTGAGCGCGATCTGCTTCTCCCGCCAGGGAACGGCCTCCACCGTCCCGGTCACGGAGTTGCGGCGGAAGAGAACATTGTCGGCCCCCGAGAGCTCCATGGCCTTGACCACCTTGGGCTTGCCGTCGATTCCTTTGATCGTCACCCGCGTCCCGGCGGTGACGTAGAGACCGGCCTCGACCACGCAATCGTCGCCGAGGGAAATCCCCACGCCCGCGTTCGCACCCAACAGGCAGCGCTCACCGATCGAGATGACCTGGCTGCCGCCACCCGAGAGAGTGCCCATGATGGAAGCGCCGCCGCCGACGTCGGAGCCGTTGCCGACCACCACCCCCGCGGAGATCCGGCCCTCCACCATAGAGGTGCCGAGGGTGCCGGCATTGAAGTTGACGAAGCCCTCGTGCATGACCGTGGTGCCCTCGGCCAGGTGCGCCCCCAGTCGAACCCGGTCCGCGTCGGCGATCCGGACTCCCGTGGGGAGGACGTAGTCGGTCATCCGCGGGAACTTGTCCACGCCCCATACCGTGACCGGGCCTCGGCCGCGAAGCCGGAGCCGGGTGGCCTCGAAGTCATCCACCGGGCACGGCCCGTAGTTCGTCCACACGACATTGGCGAGTTGCCCGAACAGTCCTTCGACGTTCGACCCGTGCGGCTCGATCAGTCGGTGGGAGAGCAGATGCAGCCGCAGGTAGGCATCCGAGGCGCTCGTGGGCGGCTTGCTCAGCTCGATCTCGACGAGGACCACGTCGGTTCGAACTCGACGTTCGTGATCCTCGCCCGTGGCGGCCGCCAGTGCCTCCGGGGGTGTCGCATCGCCCGGCGCTGAGCCGAGGGACGGCGTCGGAAACCAGGTGTCGAGGATGGTCCCGGCGGAGTCGCCGGAGGTCACGAGGGTGGCCAGGCCGAAGCCCCAGGCATGGTGATCGTTCACCCCACCACTCTACGGAGCGTCCGCGAGCCGGTCACAACTCCTGGATCGCCCCGCGGTGAGGCGGGGTCAGCCCCAGTGCCTCGTGCAGCGACGACGTGGCGCCGTTCCGTTCGAGGCTGGCGGCGGAACGATCGATCACCCTCCGAGTGGGCCAGGCGTGCCACATCAGCAACACTGCGGTGAGGGCAATGCCCACGATCACCACTATCTGGCCGCCCTCGTCGAGGAAGAACGCGCCGGCCAGAGACGCGAGCGCGAGACTCTCGCAGAGGCCGAACCGCAAAGCCACCGCCGTTTGGTTGCGTTGCAGTGCCAGGGTGCGGGCCTCCTCGGGAGGAGTGCCGGGCGCCAGCGCGGGGAGTCGATATCCGATCGCGTTGCAGGCGGCGTGCAACGTCCCGGCGGCCGCCACCTGAGCGACCGGTACCCACAGCGGCGGTAACGCCCACAGCTCACCCGGCAGATAGACGACCGCGACGACCAACACGATCGCGAGTCCCAGCAGCAGAGTGCCGACCATGACGCGGAGCGCGGCGAGCGGCTGTTGTGAGCTCCCTGGAGCGAGTGGTGACGAGGCCATGTCACCAGCCTAAAGTCACTCGGCCCACAATAGGCACCGTGTCGGACTCTCTCCCGCTTCCCGTCCTTTTCGTCCACGGACTCGGTCAGACCCCGCAGTCGTGGCAGGATCAGGTGGTCGCCCTGCCGATCGGCACGACCATGCTCGCGCCGTGGGTTCGCGGCATGCGGCCGGGGACGAAGGACGCCTTCGACGTGGACGGCGCCGTTGGCGACCTGGTGCTGGCCCTGGATGCTCGCGGGATCGATCGTGCCCATGTCTGTGGGAACGGGCTGGGCGCAGTGCTGGCCGCCCGACTCGCGGCACGCCATCCGCACCGCGTGGGCCGCGTGGTGCTGGCTCACGGTTTCGTTGGGCTCTCCCCGATGGCATTGCGGTTTCGTCAGCTCGCCATCAAGGCGATCCCTGCCTCGTCCTTCGCCGAGGCCGCCGTGGTCAAAGAGCGTCTGCTCGCGGCGCTGGGCGCCCTTCGATCACTGGACCTGCGCGGCGATCTGGCGCGTATCGACGCTCCCACCCTTGTGCTGGTGGGGCGCCGAGACGCCCGCGGTCTGAAGTCCGCCCGCCAGATGGGCGCTCTCATCGCGGGTGCGCACGTAGTCGAACTCGACGGCGGTGCCCAGCTCAACACCGAGGCGCCGGAGGAGTTCAACCGTCACCTGGTCGACTTCCTGACCCTGGCTACTGACCAGTAGTCACGCTGCCCTGGCTCGCCTACGCTGGGGTCATGCCCCACCCCTCGCCCGATCCCAACGTCACCGGCGCCTTGGTGGACCCCGAGCATGACGCCACGGCCAGCTACGCCCTCCACCAAAGCGACGTTCGCCGCCTGACCGGGCGTGTCGTTGCGACCACGGGCCGGTCGGTGGCGACCCGGTCTCCGATCAACGATCAACCGCTGGGCCACGTGCCCCAGTCCAGCCTGGAGGATGTGGCTCAGGCCTTCGACCGGGCGCGGGCCGCTCAGGTGGTGTGGCGAACCATCCCCATCGAAGAGCGTGCGGAGCGGCTCTCGGCCTATCACGATCTGATTCTCGACGGTCAGGAAGAACTCACCGACCTGATCGTCCGTGAGTCCGGCAAGGCCCGCAAGGATGCCTTCGATGAAGTCGCCCATCTCGCTCTGACCGCGCGGTACTACGCCCGGACCGCGGCCCGGCACGTGGGGCCCGAGCGTCGGCTCGGCGCTCTTCCGGGCTTCACTCGGGCCGACGTGGGTCACGTGCCCATCGGTGTCGTCGGCGTCATCTCGCCCTGGAACTATCCGCTGACGATGGCGATGTGCGACGGGCTGGCTGCGGTGGCGGCCGGCTGCGCGGTGGTGGCCAAGCCCGACTCGGAGGCCATGCTGACCGCGCTTCGAGCGGCCGAACTTCTCGAAGAGGCCGGCGTCCCCAAGGAGGTCTGGCAGGTGGTCGCCGGGCCCGGGCCCGAGATCGGCGCTGCCCTCGTGGACCACGCCGACTATGTGTGCTTCACCGGCTCGACGACGACCGGTCGAGCGATCGCCCACGGCTGCGCGGAGCGACTGATCGGCTGCTCCCTGGAACTCGGCGGCAAGAACCCGATGCTGATCCTGCGGGACGCCGATCTGGAGCGAGCTGCCGAGGGGGCGGTCCGCGCGTCGTTCGCGAACGCCGGTCAGCTCTGCGTCTCGACGGAGCGGATCTTCGTCGCCGATCAGCTCTACGACCGATTCGTCGAGCGCTTCGTCGCCCGCACGCAGGCGCTGTCGTTGGGCGCGACGCTCGACTGGGACAACGATATGGGCACGCTGATCTCCGCCGAGCAGCTCGAACGTGTTCAGGCTCACGTCGACGACGCGGTCGCGCACGGCGCGGTGGTCCGAGCGGGCGGCCGCGCGCGCCCCGATCTGGCACCGCACTTCTACGAGCCCACCATCCTCGAGGGGGTGACTCCTGAAATGGCTTGCTTCGGGGACGAGACCTTCGGTCCCGTCGTCTCCGTCTACCGCTTTCACGACGAAGCCGAAGCGATCTCTCGTGCCAATGACGGGGACTACGGACTCAATGCGGCGATCTTCTCTCGCGACACCGACCGCGCACGATCGATGGCGGCGGAGATCCGCTGTGGCAACGTCAACATCAATGAGGGGTTCGGGGCGACCTTCGCGTCGCTGGACACCCCGATGGGCGGGATGCGGTCCTCGGGCTATGGCCGCCGTCAGGGAGCCGAGGGCATTCTCCGCTTCACCGAAGCCCAGTCCGTGGCAACGCAGCGCCTCCTCCGGATCGCGCCGATGTTCGGCATGAGCTACCGACACCATGCGGCCTTCATGACCGCCAACCTGCGGTTGTTCAAGCGTCTCGGCCGACCCTGACATGGCCCCGGTATCCGCGCCGCACGGTGCGTCGGTCGACGTCGTGGTCGTCGGGTCGGGTTTCGGTGGATCGGTGGCGGCGCTCCGGCTGGTCGAGAAGGGCTATCGGGTCACCGTGCTCGAGGCCGGCGCGCGATTCTCCGACGACGACTACCCCAGCACGTCGTTCGACCTGCGCCGCTTCCTGTTCCGACCCGAGATCGGGTGTTTCGGCATCCAGCGAATCGATGCTCTTAAGAACTGCCTGATCCTGTCGGGAGCCGGAGTCGGCGGGGGGTCCTTGGTCTATGCCAACACGCTCTATGAACCGCCGGCGCCTTTCTACGACGATCCGCAGTGGCGAGACATCACGGACTGGCGCTCCGAGTTGGCCCCCTACTACGACCAGGCGAAACGGATGCTGGGAGTCGTCGACAACCCCACCCATACCCCCGCCGACGAGGTAATGCGGCAGGTCGCGGACGAGATGGGCGTCGCCGACACTTTCCACACGGCGCCCGTCGGAGTGTTCTTCGGTGGCCCCGGCCAGTCCCCGGACGAGCCGGTTCCCGATCCGTTCTTCGGTGGGCGTGGACCCGACCGCCATCCGTGCAAGGAGTGCGGAGAATGCATGACCGGGTGTCGCCACAACGCCAAGAACACCCTGGTGAAGAACTACCTCTACCTCGCCGAGCGAGCCGGCGCTGTCGTCGAACCGTTGAGCACCGTGACCCGTATCGTGCCCCGCGCCGAGGGTGGCTATGCCGTGCATGTCCGCCCTACCGGCGGGCGGCGCAAGGGCCATCGCACCCGAGTGATCGAGACCGAGCAGGTCGTGCTGGCCGCGTCCGCGCTCGGCACCCAACGGCTTCTGCACGCGATGAAGGCGGACGGCAGCCTCCCGCGGTTGTCGCCGCGACTCGGCGAACTCTCCCGCACCAACTCCGAGTCATTGCTCGGTGCGGTGGCCGGCGACCGCCGCGTCGACTACACGCGCGGCGTCGCCATCACGTCGTCGTTCCACCCCGATGCCGACACCCACATCGAGCCGGTGCGCTACGGCCGGGGAAGCAACGCCATGGCGTTGATCCAGGTCGCGTTGACCGATGGCGACGGCGACCGGCCCCGATGGCGCGACTGGCTGGCCGAGACGTGGCGGCAGCGCCGGTCGGTCGCCTCCTCGTACGACCTGCGGCGCTGGTCCGAACGCACCGTCATCGCATTGGTGATGCAGAGTCGCGACAACTCGATCACTACGTTCCGCAAGCGACAGCGCCTGACCGGTCGATGGGTACTGACCTCGCGGCAAGGGCACGGCGAGCCCAACCCTCGACTGGATCCCGTCCGGCAATGACGCAGCGCGCCGGATGGCGCGGATCATGGGTGGCTATGCCGGCGGCGCCATCGGTGACCCGTTCAACAAGCCGTTGACCGCGCACTTCCTGGGCGGCTGCCCGATCGGGCGATCGGCCGATGACGGAGTGATCGATCCCTACCAGCGCGTTTTCGGCCACCCGGGGCTGCACGTCGTCGACGGTTCGGCTGTCACGGCCAATCTCGGGGTCAACCCGGCGCTGACCATCACCGCTCAGGCCGAGCGGGCCTTGGCGCTGTGGCCCAACCGGGGTCAGCCGGACCCGCGACCCGAGCTGGCAGCCGGCTATCGGCAGGTCTCGCCGGTCACCCCGCAGCACCCCGTGGTGCCGCCAAGCGCACCCGCGGCGCTGCGGCTGCCGATCATCGACGTGACCGGCTGAACCGGTCGTGGGTTAGGTTGTCGGCAGTCATGACGCCCGGGCGATCGGGTCGTCGAGCGCCAGGACGAGGAGAGACGCGATGACGCGCCCCACCCAGCAGGTGGCTCAAGCCGGCCGCAGGGTTGCGACCGCCGGTAAGGATCGCGTGGCCGCCGCAGCGGCCGCGGTTACCGCACTGGCGGGTGGCCCCACCCGCGCCCGCAAGGTCATGCGTGAGCGCTACCCCATGGTCGCGGTCACCGGGATGACCGGGGTCGGCAAGACCGTTCTGGTGGATCGACTCAGCAGGCACGCGAGTGCCAGCGGAACCCTCGAGGTCGGTTCAGCGGTCATGGAGCGACGTACCCGCAACGCCGGAGGCCTCAAAGGCTTCCGGTTCCGCGTCGTCCCTGGGGAGAACGCCGCCACTCGGTTGGGCGCCCTCGACAACGTCTTCCACGACGAGGCCGTCGACGGTGTGCTGCATGTCGTCGCCAACGGCCTGGCGACCGGCCGAAGGGTAGCGGGCACCACCGGGAGCGTGACGGTCGATCAGGAGATGCAGCGGGCCCGCGAACTGGAGGATTGGACGATCACGGCCCATCGAGTCGCCTCGATGGCGATCCGTCGCGAGCAGCCCACGTGGTTGATCGTCGCGGTGACCAAGGTCGACCTCTATCCCGCTGACGTGGATGAGGTGGTGCATTCCTATTCGCCTGGCAGCGGCACCCCTTTCGGCGACCGTCTCGACGAACTGCGGGCTCTGGCCGGTGCGGCCAAGCTGTCCATCGACGTTCTTCCGGTCTGCTCTGTGGGCGGCGACACCCGCGCCGACAGCAAACGGTGCGATGCCTACCTCTCGGCCTTGGAGAAGCGGATGGCCCAACTCAGCGGTCACGTCTGATCTGGCGTCGACTGGCCGGTTCGATCAGCTCGCTGATCTCGGACGGGTGGGTCGCACGGCCGACTGACGCGGGGCGCGCTCTCGCCGATACACTCGGGCTTCACCTGTGCGCGCGGTCGAGAGGGCTTGAATGACAACCGGGATGACGGATCACGACCTTGTGCTGGTGGTCGATTTCGGGGCGCAGTACGCCCAGCTGATCGCCCGCCGGGTGCGCGAAGCGCGCGTGTACTCCGAGATCGTGCCGCACACCGAACCCGTCGCCGAGATGCTGGCGCGTAAGCCGTCGGCGATCATCCTCTCCGGTGGACCGTCGTCGGTGTACGCCGAGCATGCCCCCGGCATCGATCCGGCCCTGTTCGCGGCCGGAGTCCCGGTCTTCGGCATGTGTTACGGCTTCCAACTGATGGCCCAGGGGATGGGCGGTGAGGTCGTCGCTACCGGCGCAAGGGAATACGGTCGTACGCCCGTCGCGGTGGCCGAGTCCGGAACGCTGCTGGCGGATATCCCGAGCGAGCACAACGTCTGGATGTCGCACGGAGACTCAGTGGTGGCGGCGCCTCCCGGGTTCACCGTGCTGGCCGCGACCGCCGACACCCCGGTGGCGGCTTTCGAGCAGGTGGAGCAGGGCTTCGCCGGCGTCCAATGGCATCCGGAGGTGCTGCACACCGAGCACGGTCAGCGGGTGCTCGAGCACTTCCTGCACGACATCGCCGGCTGCCGGCAGACCTGGACGATGCTGAACATCGTCGACGAGCAGGTCGAGCGGATCCGCAGCCAGGTGGGGTCGGGCCGGGCGATCTGCGCGCTCTCAGGGGGCGTCGACTCCGCTGTCGCCGCGGCCATCGTTCAGCGTGCCATCGGCGAGCGGCTCACCTGCGTCTACGTCGATCACGGCATGATGCGCCAAGGGGAGACCGACCAGGTTCGCCGCGACTTCGAAGAGGCCTTCGACGTTCTCGACGTCGTCGATGCCAGCGATCAGTTCATCGGAGCCCTCGAGGGCGTCCTCGATCCCGAAGAGAAGCGCAAGATCATCGGTCGCGAGTTCATCAAGGTCTTCGAGGCGGCCGAAGCCAGGGTGTTCGCGGGCGCCGCGGCCGGCGAGACGGCCTACCTCGTCCAGGGCACGCTGTACCCGGACGTCGTCGAGTCCGGCGGCGGCGCCGGCACCTCGAACATCAAGTCGCATCACAATGTGGGTGGCCTTCCCGACGATCTCGCCTTCGATCTGATCGAACCGCTTCGCACGCTGTTCAAGGACGAGGTTCGGGCCGTGGGAGAGCAACTCGGGCTGCCCTCCTCGATGGTGTGGCGCCAACCCTTCCCCGGGCCGGGTCTGGGCATCCGGATCATCGGAGAGGTCACCGCCGAGCGACTGGCCATCCTGCGCCGCGCCGACGCGATCGCCCGCGAGGAGCTCACCCGCGCGGGTCTCGATCTGGACATCTGGCAGATGCCCGTGGTGCTCCTCGCCGATGTCCGCTCCGTGGGGGTCCAGGGCGACGGCAGGACGTATGGCCACCCGGTCGTCCTGAGACCGGTGACCTCCGAAGACGCCATGACCGCTGACTGGGCGCGGCTTCCGTATGACGTGGTGGAGCGGATCTCGACCCGGATCACCAACGAGGTGTCCGAGGTCAATCGGGTGACTCTCGACGTCACCTCCAAGCCTCCGGGCACCATCGAGTGGGAGTGAGTCGTGCTCCCCTCCGATGACGCGGGCCGTGTCCCGCCCGCTCGGGCCATCCATCACGTGGCCCTCTGGGTCACCGACGCGGCGGTCGCCGCGGGGGAGTGGGGCTGGCTGTTCGGTGAACTCGGCTGGGCAGGAGATGCCTCAGGCGCTGTCTGGGAGGCCGACGACGGCACGTATGTCGTGGTGGAGGCCCCGCCCGATCTATCCGGCGGGCATGAACGGCGCCGTGCCGGCGTCAACCATGTCGCGTTCATCGTCGGTGAGCGGTCCTTGCTCGACCGGGTACGCGCGGAGTCGACCGCCCACGGTTGGCACGAGCTGTACGCCGATCGCTACCCACACGCCGGGGGAGAGGACCACACGGCGCTGTACTTGGAGAACTCGGAGGGTTTCGAGGTCGAACTGGTCCTCGCGGTGCGCGGAGCGTCGAGGCTCTAGTCAGGCACGATCTCGGTGCGTTCGGCGGCGAGGAGGATTGCCCCGATCAGCGAGGCCCGCTGCCCAAGCTCGCTGATCACCACCGGGGTAGCGGCGACAGCGTCGAGCGCATGTCGGCGGAGGCCGATCCGAACAGAATCGAGCAGCAGGTCGCCCGCGCGGGCCATGTCTCCGCCCACCACGATCAGCGCCGGATTGAGCAGGTTGACCACGCTGGCCAGCGCCCAGCCCAAGTGAAGTCCGGCGTCCTCGAAGCTTCGGAGCGCCGAGACGTTGCCCGCTCGCGCTGCCCGGACGATCTCGTCGAGGGTGGCATCGGGGAGTTGGCCGGCCACCATCGACTGCACCGTACCGATCGACGCGTAGGCCTCCAGACAGCCGCGGCTGCCGCAGCGGCACAACGGACCCTGCTCGTCGAGGGTCAGGTGTCCGATTTCGCCGGCGGTCCCGCTTGCCCCGCGGAAGATGTCGTCGTTGACGATCACTCCGGCACCGACGCCGGATGAGATCTTGACGAAGACCGAGGTGGAGTGGCCCTGCGCGACCCCGAAACGATGCTCGGCCAGGGCTCCCAGGTTGGCGTCATTCTCGACGTGGACCGCCTTGCCGAAGCACTCCTGTGCGGCATCGCGCGCATGCACGCCCACCCAGCCGGGCAGGATGGCGGAGGACCTGACGACCCCGTCGGTCATCGGCGCGGGGAGACCCAGACCGATGGAGCGCACGTCGCCCGGCGGGGTGCCGCTGCGCTCGCAAAGTCGGTCGAGCAGGCGTCGCGCCTGGATCAGCCCTTCGTCGTGCGACTGACCGACGTCGAGTGGTTCGCGGATGTCGTCGAGGATCGCCCCGGTGAGGTCGCCGAGGGCCACGGCTACGTGGCTGTGACCGAAGTCGAGACCGGCGACCAGGCCCGCCGACCTGGCCAACCGGACGGTGGTGCCGCGTCGACCACTCCCCTTCACCGTGTCGAGCAGACCTGCGGAGGAGAGTTGCCGGACGATGTTCGACACCGTCGCCGGAGCCAATCCGGTGATCCTGGCCAGGTAGGCCTGGGTCAGCGGTTCCTGGTCGTCCGGCGAGGCTGTTGGTGCGCCGCGCAGCACGTCGAGAACGCGCTGCTGGTTGGCCGTCCGCAGCGACGCGTTCGAGCCGGGTGCCGGATGGGAGGGCATGGCGGAAACTGTGACTCGTGACCCCCCTTGTCGTCAAGGGGT
Source organism: uncultured Actinomycetota bacterium (assembly GCA_963781605.1). Taxonomy (GTDB): domain Bacteria; phylum Actinomycetota; class Actinomycetes; order Propionibacteriales; family Nocardioidaceae; genus Nocardioides. The sequence continues at coordinate 143,990 of CAWAGO010000003.1, read as the reverse complement.
GGGCAAAAAGTGGGCTCTAGGCCCGATCTGGAGGAATCTTGCGTTCAACCCTTGACGACTAAGGCGTGAGCCACGACACTTCTCGTGTGACAACCCCACTCGGCTCGTCGACACGAGCTCCACGCGAGGAGACAGCATGACTACCAGGATCACCCGGCTCGCAGCCTTCGGTGTTGCGGCGCTCATCGGCGTCGGCGGGCTTTCCGCCTGCGGCGCCAACGAGTCCGGTTCCGGCTCCGGCTCCGACTCCGGCGACAGCAAGACGATCGCTCTGCTGCTGCCCGAGTCCAAGACGACGCGGTATGAGGCCTTCGACCGCCCGCTGTTCGAAGCGAAGGCCGCCGAGTTGTGCCCGGACTGCACCATCGAGTACTTCAATGCCGACCAGGACGAGGCCAAGCAGGCCCAGCAGGTCGAATCGGCCGTCGGCAAGGGCGCCAAGGTCATCGTGCTCGACCCCGTGAACGGCGCCGGTGCCGGCGCCATGGTGCAGTCGGCCCAAGACTCCGGCGCGACCGTGATCGCCTACGACCGGCTGATCAAGGAGGCCGACTACTACATGTCCTTCGACAACGAAACCGTCGGCAAGATGCAGGCGGAGGCGCTCGTCGAGGCGATGGGCGGCAAGGGCAGCATCTTGATGCTCAACGGCGCTCCCTCCGACCCCAACGCCGGGCAGTTCAAAGCCGGAGCCCACTCCGTCCTCGATGGCAGCGGCGTCAAGATCCTGGAGGAGTACGACAATCCCGACTGGAGCCCCCAGAACGCTCAGAAGTGGACGACTGACCAACTCGGCAAGTACAAGGCCGCCGACATCGGTGGCGTCTACGCCGCCAACGACGGCCAGGCCGGCGGTGTGGTCGCAGCTCTGACCGGCGCCGGTGTGTCCCCGGACGCGCTGCCCCCGATCACGGGTCAGGACGCCGAACTCGCCGCTATCCAGCGGATCGTTGCGGGTCAGCAGGCGATGACGATCTACAAGCCGATCCCGGTCGAGGCCGAGAAGGCCGCCGAGGTCGCTGTCGCGCTGGTCAACGGTGAGGACGTGGGCGAGACCACGGACTTCGAGGGCGTCGCGTCGTTCATCTTCGACCCGATCGTCGTTACGCAGGACAACGTCGCCGACACGATCATTGCCGACGGCTTCTACTCCGTTGACGACATCTGCACGGCCGACTTCGCAGACGCGTGCGCGAAGGCCGGCCTCAACTGATGTCTGCGGCCTCGCAGGAGGTGCCGGTCAGGGACTCAGTCCTGTCCCTGACCGGCGTCAACAAGCGATTCGGCGCCGTCCAGGTCCTCACCGACATTCACATGGAGGTGGCGCAGGGCGAGGTCGTGGCCCTCGTGGGAGACAACGGCGCCGGCAAGTCGACGTTGGTCAAGATCATCTGTGGGGTCTACCAGCCGGACGCCGGAGACATCGTCTTCGGCGGCCGGAAGGTCGACATCGCCGGACCGAGCGAAGCCCAGGAGTTGGGCATCGCCACGGTGTTCCAGGATCTTGCCCTGTGCGACAACCTCGACGTGGTGGCCAACTTGTTCCTCGGTCAGGAGAAGCATCACGGCGTGACCCTCGACGAGGTGTCGATGGAGAAGGAGTCGTGGCGGCTGCTGCGTACCCTGTCGGCCAAGATCCCGTCGGTCCGGATTCCGATCGCTGCCCTGTCGGGAGGTCAGCGCCAGACGGTCGCCATCGCGCGCAGTCTCGTGGGAGCACCCAAGCTGGTCATGCTGGACGAGCCGACCGCGGCGCTGGGGGTCGCCCAGACCGCCGAGGTGCTCAACCTGATCGAGCGGCTTCGCGAGAACGGTCTCGCCGTCATCGTGATCAGCCACAACATGGCCGATGTGCAGGCTGTGGCGGATCGGATCGTCGTGCTCCGCCTGGGGTACAACGCCGCCGAGTTCAAGGTCGAAGAGGCTTCCACCGAGGAACTCGTGGCGGCGATCACGGGCGCCTCGGACAACGTCGTCTCCGCGCGCGCCACGCGCAAGGACTCGCCCGTAGACGATGAGGAGCAGAATCATGGCTGAGAGCGAAACCACCGCCTCGCCGGTGGCCACCGATCTCTCGGACGAGAGACTGATCCAGAACGTCGGGTTGACCGGGTACCTGCAGCAGTTCTGGAACCGGCTCAAGGGTGGTGACCTAGGCAGTCTGCCCGTCGTCGTCGGGCTGATCGTGATCAGTCTGGTGTTCTATTCGCTCGACCCGACCTTCCTGTCGTCGTTCACGATCTCGAACATCTTCTACTTCGCGGCGCCCATCGGCATCATCTCCCTGGGCATCGTGCTGGTCCTCCTGCTGGGAGAGATCGATCTGTCCGTGGGGTCGGTCTCGGGCTTCGCGGCGGCCACCATGGCCGTGCTCGTGGTCAACCAGGGATGGGGCGTCACCGTCGCATTGCTGGCGGGCATCGTCGTCGGGCTGTTGATCGGGGTCTTCTATGCGCTGCTCTACACGAGAATGGGTGTTCCCAGTTTCGTGTTCTCGCTTGCGGGACTGCTCGGCTTCCAAGGGGCGCTGCTCTATGTGCTCGGCAGTGACGGCACCATCACCCTGCCGAGAGACTCGTGGCTGGTGCAGTTCGCTCGATTCAAGTTCGTGACCGGCGTACCCGCGTACACGATCGTGATCGTGATCGCTGTGGGATTCATCGCCGCGCAGCTCTATGGCATCCGTCGGCGGACCGCCGCCGGCCTGAGTGCGCCGTCGACGACCCTCGTGCTCGTCAAGGGTGGTCTGCTGGGTGTCGGGCTGCTCGTTCTCACTTGGTATCTCCAACAGGGGCAGGGACGAGGGTGGAGCTACCTCGTGTTGCTCTTCGCCGCTCTGGTCGTGGTGATGGATCTGCTGCTGCGCAAGACCAAGTGGGGGCGGCATGTCTTCGCCGTCGGTGGAAATGAGGAGGCCGCCCGCCGGTCGGGCATCAAGGTGGGACGGATCTACTTCTCGGTCTTCGCCTTGTGTTCCTCCTTCGCCGCGCTCGGCGGGATCATGGTCGCAGGGCAGTTGACCACCGTGTCCCAGAGCAGCGGAACGACCGACACCAACCTCACCGCCATCGCGGCGGCGGTGATCGGCGGCACGTCGCTGTTCGGAGGTCGCGGGACGGCTTATGCCGCCATGCTCGGCATGGTGGTGCTCCAGGCCATTACCAGCGGGCTGAATATCGTCGGGGTGGACTCATCGGTGCGGTTCATGGTCACCGGCGCCGTGCTCCTTCTCGCCATCGCGATCGACTCGGTGTCTCGCCGAGTGCGAAGCAGTAGCGGACGAGGTTAGCGCGCTCGCGCAGTTGGCTGGATCGGTCTCCCGGTCCAGTGGGGCCGCCTCCTGCGGGGGGCGGCCCCTTCTGCGTTGCGCGCAGGCACAATAGGGGCAGCGCGAACCCATCCGCGTGTCCACGAAGGAGAGCCCGTGAGTGCCCACGACCACTCGTTGCCGCCATTCGATGTCGCCGATCCGGCGGGTATCGATGACGAGTTGACCGAGGAGGAGAAGGACATCCGCAGCGCGGTGCGCCAACTCGTCGGGCAGGTGGCCCAACCGCACGTGGCCGAGTGGTTCGAGTCCGGTGTGATCGACGACCCCCGAGGCCTGATGAGGTCCTTCGGCGACATCGGCCTGCTCGGCATGCACCTCGAGGGCTACGGCTGCACGGGGATGTCGGCGGTCGACTACGGACTGGCCTGCCTCGAGTTGGAGGCCTGTGATTCCGGGGTCCGCTCGATGGTCTCGGTCCAGGGATCGCTGGCGATGTACGCGATCTGGGCGTTCGGTAGCGAGTCGCAGAAGCTCGAGTGGCTTCCGCGGATGGCCACGGGTGAGGCGATCGGCTGCTTCGGGCTCACCGAGCCCGACCATGGCTCGGATCCCGCTGGTATGCGCACGCGGGCCCGCCGCGATGGTGACGATTGGGTGCTGGACGGCCGCAAGATGTGGATCACCAACGGGTCGATCGCCGACGTGGCCGTCGTCTGGGCGCGCGTCGCCGACGACGGACCCGACGACGGCATCCGCGGCTTCGTCGTGCCCACACGCACCCCCGGATTCAGCGCCCCCGAGATCAAGCACAAGATGTCGCTGCGGGCCTCGATCACCAGTGAACTGGTGATCGATGGCGTGCGCCTGCCCAGCGACGCCATGCTGCCCGACGCCCGTGGGCTCAAGGGGCCGCTGAGCTGTCTCAACGAGGCGCGCTACGGCATCGTCTGGGGCGCTCTGGGAGCGGCTCGAGCCAGCCTCGAGGCGGCATTGTCGTATGCCGGGGAGCGGGTGCAGTTCGGTAAGCCGATCTCGGCCTACCAGCTGACCCAGGCGAAGCTGGCCGACATGACTCTGGAGTTGGTGAAGGGGCACCTGTTGGCCCTTCACCTCGGCCGGCGCAAGGACGCAGGCACGTTGCGGCCCGAGCAGGTCAGCCTGGGCAAGCTCAACAACGTCCGAGAAGCGTTGGAGATCTGTCGCACCGCACGGACCATCCTGGGTGCGAACGGCATCTCGCTGGAGTACCCGGTCATGCGGCACGCCAACAACCTGGAATCCGTGCTCACCTACGAGGGCACCGTTGAGATGCACACCCTCGTGCTCGGCCAGGCACTCACCGGCCACGCGGCATTCCGCTGATGACCGCCCCTCTCGGATCCTCCCTCTGCCGGGGAGTGATAGCGCTTCTCAGTGCGCTCGCGCTGACCGTGGGGTGCACGCCGGACGAGCCGGCGCCCAACACCCTGATCGTGTTCCTCTTCTCCAGCGTGCGCCCCGACCGAGCAGTCGGGCAGGACGAGGCGCTGCTGTCGGCCCAGGTCAAAGCCCGGTGCCCGGAGTGCGACTACGTCAGTCGCGACGCGGCGGGCTCCGGGCCGACCCAGCGCACGCAGGCGACCGAGGCACTCGCCGACGGCGCCGATGTGCTGATCATCGATGCCGTCACCGAGGAGGTCGGTGAAGAGATCGTCGCGACCTCGCCCGGCGTTCCGGTGATCGCCTATGAGCGCTACGTCGCCGGAGCGGACTATTTCGTCGGCGTCGATCCGGCCCGAACGGCCCGCCAGTTGACCCGGGCGATCCTCACGCAGGTCGACGGATCGGGACCCGCCCGGGTGATGGTCGTGCATGACCCCCCGGCCAACGACGAGGCAGCCGCGGCCCGCCGTGCGGTGCGGTCGGTCCTCGCGACGAAGAAAGCCGTCGTGGTCGCCGAGTTCCAGCCCGACTCAGTCGAGGCGGCCGACCCGAGCGGATGGTTGCGCCGACAGTTGCGCACGCATCCGCCGCGAACGATTGGGGCAATCATCACCCCGAGTGATCGGCAAGCGGGCGTCGTTGCCGGCGTGTTCCGTGCGGCCAAGGTGCCGATCGCCGATCGGCCACTGATCGCCGGCCGCTTCGCCGAGCTCGATGGCGTCCGTCGCCTCGTGCTCGGCACTCAGGAGGTCACCATCGACGAACCGCTGGCCGAGCTGGCCCGCACGTCGGCCGAAGTGGCCGTGCGATTGGTCACGGACACCGAGGTCGAGGGCGCGGAGGAATACCAGGGCATCGCATCGTTCCTCTATGAGGGCCGGGTGGTGACGCTCGACACGCTGACCGACGTACTAGTCCGCGAAGGCCGCTATTCCCTCGAGGAGATCTGTGCTGGGCAGACCCGACGTCGCTGCATCGAGCTCGGCCTGATCTGAGCGGAGACACCGTCGGTCAGCAGACCGGGCCGTAAGTCGTGGTGCGCTGCCGCACCGGTCGTCCGATACCGGCCGCGATGTCGGTGAGTTCGGCGATCGTCATCGCGGAGCCGTGCTCGGAGCCGGCCATCCGCGAGATCGTCTCCTCCATCAGGGTGCCGCCCAGGTCGTCCGCGCCCGCGCCCAGCATCGCGCGAGTGCCCTCGACGCCGAGCTTCACCCAGCTGGTCTGGATGTGCGGAATGCTCCCGTGCAGCAGGATCCGGGCCATGGCGTGGACCGCGAGGTTGTCACGCCGCGTCGGACCCGGCCGGGCCACACCCGCCAGGTAGATCGGTGATGACTGGTGCACGAAAGGCAGCGGCACGAACTCGGTGAAGCCACCGGTGGCGTCCTGGATCCGGCGCAGCACGCGCAGGTGGGTCACCCAGTGGCCGGGGTGATCGACGTGGCCGAACATCATGGTCGCACTCGACCGGAGTCCGACCCGGTGGGCGGTGGTGACCACGTCGATCCAGGTCTGGGCGGGCAGTTTGCCCTTGGTCAGCACCCAGCGCACCTCGTCGTCGAGGATCTCGGCTGCCGTGCCGGGGATGGTGTCCAGTCCCGCTTCTCGGGCCTTGATCAGGAAGTCCTCCACGCTGAGGTTCGCCCGCGAGGCCCCAGTCACGATCTCCATGGGAGAGAAGGCGTGGACGTGCAGTTCCGGCGTGCGCCGCTTGATGGCCGCGACCAGATCGAAGTACGCGGTCGCCGGCAGCGTCGGGTCGATTCCGCCCTGCATGCATACCTCGGTCGCCCCCAGTGCCTGGGCCTCGGCAGCGCGCTCGGCGACCTCGTCGAGCGACAGCGAGAACGCGTCCGGGTCGGTGCGGCGCTGGGCGAAGGCGCAGAACCGGCAGCCGACGTAGCAGATGTTGGTGAAGTTGATGTTGCGGTTGACGACGAACGTCACGTCCTCGCCGTTCACCTCTCGCCTCAGCTCATCGGCCAAGCGGCACACCCGTTCCAGGAGCTCCCCTTCGGCAGTGATCAAGGTCAGCGCCTGCGCATCGCTCAGCCCCGCGGGGTCCCCCTCCGCCGCCGCCAGCGCCGCAGCCCCCTCCCGTGATAGTCCAGTACGTTTTGGCTCTACTCTCGGCCCGGCGGCAGCCAAATCGTGCTGGACTATCGAGGTGGGGAGGGCCGACCAGTCGCCGTAGACGGAGTCGAAGTCGCTGCGGCGGTCGTGGGTGCGGCCGGTGGTGTCGATGCTGTGGTTGAGGTCGGTGCGACCAGCCGACGTCGCCGTCCACGTGGGGTCGGGCTCCTGCCAGGGACGTCCGACGGCGCGCACGTCGTCGCGGGCCAGCCCATCCGGGCCAGCCAGAGCGGAGACATGTGGCAGTACCCGTGGGTCGAGCCATGGCTCACCCGCGAGCACGTACTCGGGGTGGACGGTGAGCCGAGCGCGCAACCGCAGCCCGGCCTCCTCGGTCACGTCGCGGAGGACCTCGAGGGCGGGCCAGGGGCGCTCGGGGTTGACGTGGTCGGGGGTGACCGGTGAGACGCCGCCCCAATCGTCGACGCCGGCGTCGAGCAGGGACCGGCACTCGGCCGTGTCGACGAGGTTGGGGGGTGCCTGGATCCGGGCTCTCGGGCCGAGCAGAATCCGGGTGACCGCGATCGCGGCGCGGTAGGGCGCCAGGTCGAGGTCGTCGCGGTGCCGCATCGCGGTGTCGGGCTTGGCGCGGAAGTTCTGGACGATGACCTCTTGCAGTCCGCCATAGCGCCGTCCCACCGCTCGCAACGCGAAGATCGTCTCCGCACGCTCAGCGAGCGTCTCGCCGATTCCCACCAGCAGCCCGGAGGTGAACGGGATCGTCAGCCGTCCGGCGTCCTCCAACACCCGCAGCCGCACGGTCGGATCCTTGTCCGGTGACCCGTAGTGGGCCTCTCCCCGTTCGGTGAACAAGCGCTCCGACGTTGTCTCGAGCATCATCCCCATGGACGGTGCGACCGGCTTGAGTCGGGTCATCTCCTCCCAGCTCATCACCCCCGGGTTGAGATGCGGCAGGAGCCCCGTCTCCTCGAGCACCAGAATGGCCATCGCCCGCACGTAGGCCAGCGTGGAGTCATAGCCCTGCTCGTCGAGCCAGGCCCGTGCCTCGGGCCAGCGATCCTCCGGACGGTCGCCGAGGGTGAACAGCGCCTCCAGGCACCCAGCCTCGGCTCCGGCGCGGGCAACGGAGAGGATCTCGTCGGGGGAGAGGTAGGCCGGTCGACCCTCGCGCGCGAGGTGACCCGGGGTGGTGACGAACGTGCAGTAGTGGCACCGGTCGCGGCACAACCGCGTGACGGGGATGAACACCTTGGGTGAGTAAGTAATCGTGCCAGGTCGTCCGGCGGCGGAGAGTCCGGCGTCACGGACCCGCGCCGCCACGACGCTCAGGCGCTGGAGCTCGGCGCCGGTGGCGGCCAGCAGTGCGCTAGCTTCAGCGACGTCGAGGCTCGCGCCGCGCTCGGCCCGCGCCAATGCCCGGCGAAGCTGGGCGGGCGTGACCTCGGGGTGGCCGGCATCGAGATCCGGGTGGGTCATGTAGTCACTCCCAGCGCGGCTTCGACAGCGAGGTCGAAGAAGGCATCTGGGTCAGCGATCGAATCCGCGCCGAGCTGCTCGAAGATCTCGGTGCTGACGGCGCCGAGGATGAGGGTCCACGCCAACACGCCGCGACGCAAGGTCCCGGCCGTCAGCGGCGACTCCTCGAACATCGGGTCGGCCAGCATGGCGCCGAAAGCGCGCTGGTCGAGCTCGGTAGCTTCGGGGTGCTGGTCCCATTGGACGAGGATCCCGACCAGCAGCCGCGGGACGCGGGTCCCCGCAGCCGTCGTCCGTTCCGCGGGGGCGTGATAGTCGGGAACCGGCGAGCCGTAGATCAGCGAATACTCATGCGGATGCTGCCGGGCCCAATCGCGCAGGGCGTGTGCCACGATCCCGAACTGCTCGGCCGGTGGCGCGCCCTCCTGGGCGGCCAGGGCCGCGTCGACGGCATCACCGAGGGCGTCGTAGGCGGCGACGATCAATCGGGTGAGCAGTTCGTCGCGGCTCTCGACGTAGCGGTAGATGGCCGATGAGGCCATTCCGAGGTCGCGCGCGATCGCCCGCAGTGACAACGCGGCGGCGCCGTAGGAGGCCAGGTGGCGACCGGCCACCACCATGATCTCGGTCTCGATCGCGGCTCGGTTGCGGGCCCGGATACCGCTGAGCTGGGTCGTCACACCCCCGAGCATGCCACATCCGTGAGCAGCGAACAAAAAAGAGAGCATTGCTCTTGTTTATGGTGCTGAGGTCTGCTTCACTTATGAAACGAGAGCAGTGCTCGCACATTCCGTCCAACGAAGGAGAACATCATGGGGTCGTATGTCGTCATCGGAGCCGGAGGTATCGGCCGAGCCACCGCGGCGGCGTTGACCGACGCAGGGCACGAGGTCACTCTGGCCAGTCGCCGAGGCACCGATCCCGGTCTGGACGGGGTGCGCGCGGTCGCCGCCGACGCTCGTGACGCGACGGCGCTGTCCCGACTGGCCAGGGGCGCCTCGGCGATCGTGAATGCGATGAACCCGCCGAGCTATCACCAGTGGGAGCGCGACTGGCCGCCCATGGCTGCGGCCGTCCTCGAAGCTGCCGAGGCGACCGGCGCCGGTCTGGTGACCGTGTCGAACCTCTACCTCTACGGCCGTGTTGACGCGCCGATGACCGAGGCGACTCCCATCCGCCCGGCCGGGGCGAAGGGGCGGGTCCGTGCTCAGATGTGGGCCGATGCGCTCGCAGCCCATCAGGCGGGGCGCGCCCGGGTCACGGAGTTGCGCGCCTCTGACTACTTCGGGCCAACGGCGGGGCAGGGCACCAGCTTCCTCAACACCTATGTCGCCACCCCCGCGGCGAAGGGCTCTCCGGTGCGCCTCATCATGGGAGTTGCCGATGCTCCGCACTCGTGGACCTACCTCGACGACATCGGCGCGCTGGCGGCGACGCTGGCTGTCGATGACCGTTCGTGGGGCAAGGCCTGGCACGTTCCCAGCGCGCCCGCGAAGACCATCGGCGAGGTGGCCGGCGAGGTGGCCGCTCTGGCAGGACGGCCGACGCCACGTGTCGTTCCCCTGCCACGATTGGTGAAGCTCGCCGCCCGAGTGGCGCCGGTGGTGCGTGAACTCGACGAGACCTCCCACCAGTTCGAGCGGCCGTTCGTGCTCGACGCAACAAGCGTCGAGACCACGTTCGGGCTCGCGGCCACCCCGTGGCAGGTAGCGCTCGAGGCCACGGTGACCGGCCTGCACGCCGCGGCGGCGCACTAGTCGCCGTCGACTATTGACGACCGGGCGAGGCAGCCCTAGCTTCAATTAGTTGGGCGCTGCGGCTACTGCTCGGGTGCGACGGGTCGTGGGGGGCCGTGTCCGCACCCAGTCGTTGCTGTCCATCTAGCAAGGAGTGGTTGTCTCATGCGATTACGCACACGCTTTCTCGCCATCATCTTCTCGGTGACGCTCGGCCTCCCCGCGTCGGCAGCCTTCGCCGGCGGCGACCACGGCGAAGGTGGCCGAGCGCCGGCGCTCTCGGACCCGCTGGTCTCCGGTCTCGCGGGTCCCCTCCAAATCGCCGTCGACGACGACACGCTCTACGTGGCCCAGGGCTTCGCCGGCGTGCTGACGATCGTGAGCGACGACGGTCGAACCGACATCCCGGTGCCCTTCATCGACGGCATCGACGCGAAGCACGGGCGCGTCCTCTTCACGACACGCGACGATGCACCCCCGGGCGTCCCCCCGGCCTTCGCCACGTTGGACCGGCTCAACAGTGATGGGTCGTCGACTCAGATCGCCGACATCATGGCCTTCGAGGAGGAAGCCAACCCCGACCAGATCAACACCTACGGTTTCACCGCGATCACGAACGACTGCGCCGCCCAACTCCCGCCCGAACTCGGGCCGCCGACCTACTCAGGGCAGCCCGACTCGAACCCGTTCGCGGTTGCCATCACCCGCCACGGTGCCTACGTCGCCGACTCGGGCGCCAATGCCATTCTCTCGATCTCGAAGCGCGGCCACATCCGGACGGTGGCGGTCCTGCCGCCTCAGCCGGCGACCGTCACCCCTGAAGCGGTGGCCGAGCTCGGTCTGCCGGACTGCACGCTTGGCCTGACCTACCGGTTCGAGCCGGTCCCCACCGACGTCGAGGTGGGACACGACGGGAAGCTGTACGTCACCACTCTGCCTGGCGGACCTGAGAGTCCGGCGCTCGGCGCGCGCGGCGCGGTGTGGCGCATCAACCCCCGCACCGGCCACACCAAGATGCTGGGCTCGGGGTTCTTGGGGGCCACCGCGCTCGCCCTCGGCCGGAACGGGATCTACGTGAGCGAGATCTTCGCCGGGCAGGTGTCGAAGCTCGGGCGGCGCGGGCCTGAGCCGCTGGTCCAGCTGGCGCCACCGGCCGGGTTGGAGTACTCCGACGGGAAGCTCTACGTCGCCTACGACGTCTTCGGGGACGGCTCGGTAGCGACGATTCCGCTCGATCGACACCGGAAGCGAGGGCACCACTGACCTCGCCCCGGTGCCCTAGTCGCTTGGCGGATAGACCGGCGGAAGTGCCAGTCCCCGCTCGGCGAGGACGGTGCGTAGCCGGTCCGGGTAGTTGGTGATCAGGCCGTCGACGCCGTCGGCGATCAGCGCGTGCATCGTTGCTGGATCGTCGACGGTGTACGGCACGACCGCCAACCCCGCTGCATGCGCGCTGTCGACGATGCTCGCGTCGCAGAACCGCCGGTAGGCCGGGTTGGTGACCCCCGACCCGAAGGGGTAGCCGTGTGCGGGCGAGATCGCATCGAAACCGTCAGCTGCCACGGCTGCCACGATGTCGCCGCCGAACTCCTCGATTCGCGGCCCCCCCAGCCAGGGTGAGCCGCCGTCGGCGTCACTCCTCAGGTACTTGGGAGCCGCAAGCACCGTGAGGCGCAGTCGTGGCTCCGCCTTTCGAACCAAGCGCAAGCAGGCCCAATCGAAGCTCTGCACCGACACTCGATCGACGAGACCCGCGGCACGGACGTCGGCCACGACCACCTCAGCGAAGCGCTCGCGCGGCGCCGTCTCCTGTGGCGACACTGCGTCGAACTTGGTCTCGATGTTGAGGCGCACATCGTGCGCTCCGCGGTCGTCCAGCAAGGCGAAGAGCTCCATCAAGGTCGGCAACTTCGCGCCTGGCGCGGCTTGTTGGTTCGGGTGCGCCGGCAGGGTGCGCGAGCCGGCATCGATGGTGCGGAGCTGGGCGAGCGTGAGGTCGGTCACCAGGCTCCCTACATAGGGAAACAGCGCGTCGCCGTCCTCGACCGGTGCTGTGTCGACATACTTCGCTGCGCCGAGCCGACGATCGTGGATGACGACGGCATAGCCGTCGAGGGTCACGTGGATGTCACACTCGAGGGTGCTGACGCCCACCTCGAGCGCGCGGGCGAAGGCGGGCAGCGTGTTCTCGACCGTGAGGCCGAGGCCCCCTCTGTGCGCTTGAAGGTCGAACTCCACGATGACGCGGCCCGGGACCCGGTCAGAGATCCAGCGAGCGGCCGATGATCTCTTTCTGGATCTCGGTCGTGCCGCCGTAGATGGTCTGCACGCGCGAGTTCACGAACGCCTGCGCGATCGGGTACTCCGCCATGTAGCCGTAGCCGCCGAACAACTGAACGCCACGATCGGCGATCTTGGTCTGGAGTTCGGTGGTCCAGTACTTCGCCATCGATGCGGTCGCCGGGTCCAGGTCCCCGCGTAGGTGGCGCGCAAGGCAGTCGTCGACGAACACGCGGGCGATCCGGGTCTCGGTTGCCATCTCGGCGAGCAGGAAGCGGTTGTGTTGGAAGCGGCCGATCGGGCGCCCGAACGCGGTGCGGTCGCGCGCGTACGTCAGGCAGATGTCGAGCATCCGCTCGCACGCGACGGCGGCCGAGACCGCCATCGAGAGCCGCTCCTGAGACAGGTTGGTCATCAGCTGCACGAACCCCGAGCCCTCGGCGCCGAGCAGGTTCTGTTTGGGAACACGCACGTCGGAGAAGAACAACTCGGCGGTGTCCTGCGCGTGCTGGCCGATCTTGTCCAGGTTGCGGCCGCGTTCGAAGCCCTCCATGCCGCGCTCGACGACCAGCAGACTGATGCCCTGATGTCCCGCCGCTGAATCGGTCCGTGCCACCACGATGACCAGGTCGGAGAGGATGCCGTTGGAGATGAAGGTCTTCTGGCCATTAAGCACGTAATGGTCGCCGGCGTCGACCGCACTGGTGCGGATGCCCTGCAGGTCGGATCCCGCACCCGGCTCGGTCATCGCGATCGCCGCGATCAGTTCCCCCGAGCACAGCCCGGGGAGCCAGCGCTCGGCCTGCTCCGTCGTGATGCTGGCCTGGAAGTAGGGCGCGATCATGTCGTTGAAGAGACTGAACGCCGGACCGTAAACGCCGCGCCGCGTCATCTCCTCAACGAGCACGACGTTGTAGCGGTAGTCGTCGGTGCCGCCGCCGCCATACTTCTCGGGCAGTTGGAAGCCAAGGAAACCCTGGGCGCCCGCTTTTCGCCAGACCGACCGGTCGACGACCCCGTCCTTCTCCCACTGTGGGTGATGGGGGACCACCTCGGCCTCGACCCAGGCGGCGACACTCGCCCGGAAGTCCTCGTGCTCGGCCTCGAACAGGGCCCGTGGCCCCGGGGCCGTTGAGGTGGTCAGCTCACCCACTCCTTCATCTGCCGGACCACTGCGGCTGGATCCGGGCCGACCGGCGTGATGTTGAGGTTGGTGACTCCCGCCTCGGCGAAGGCGGCGATCCGCTCCTTGACGTAGGACTCGGGACCAACCAGGTTGGCCGCCTCGAGCAGGTCGAGGGGGATCTTGGCCTCGGCATCGCGCTTGTTGCCACCGAGATAGAGCTCCTGGATCTCTTCGGCCTCCTGCTCGTAGCCGTACTGGCGCACCAGGTTGTTGTAGAAGTTCTTGCCGCGCGCGCCCATGCCGCCGATGTAGAGCGCGAAGAGTGGGCGTGCGAAGTCGAGCATGCCCTTGACGTCATCACCGATGGCGACCATGCCGCCGGTGCAGATCTGCAGTGGGCCGAGGTCGGCGGGTCGCTTGGCCAATCCCGCCGCCAGGGGGCCGCCCCACACGTCCTTGGCCTTCTCCGGGTGGAACAGGAAGGGCAGCCAGCCGTCGGCATACTCCGCAGTGCCTTCGACGTTCTTGGCGCCGAGCGCGGCGATGTAGATCGGGATCGATGATCGCTCCGGCTTGGTGAGTAGTTTCAACGGCTTACCTAACCCGCTTCCGCCCGCCTCCTTGGTGAGCGGCAGGGTGAAGATCCCGTCGCTGGTGAGGTACTCACGGCGCAGGCCGCGGCGGATCAGGTCGACGATCTCGCGGGTGCGGCCCAGGGGCTTGTCATAGGGCAGTCCGTGCCAGCCCTCGATGACCTGGGGCCCGGAGGCGCCGAGGCCGAGCACGGCCCGGCCCTGCGAAACGTTGTCGAGACCCGCAGCGGTCTGCAGCAGGACGCCCGGCGTCCGGGAGTAGATGTTGAGGATCGCCGACCCGATCTCGATGGTCTCGGTCTTGGCGGCCAAGTAGCCCATCAGGGTCGGGGAGTCGAAACCGTAGACCTCGGCCACCCAGACGGTGTCGAGTCCCGCCTTCTCCAAAGCCACGACCTGATCGGCTGCTTCGCGGGGGTTGCCGGCATACATCAACTGGGTGGAGAGCTTCATGGGCGTCATCGTGACAGTGCCACTGACAAGGTGCAACCAGGGGTGCCGGAATGCCCCGGGCTGGTCGCGGTTCCTTCGGCGGCCGGGCCACGTCGGATGGAGCCCGATCAGGCTCGTCCGAGGTGGTCGATCACCTCCACGCGCGGCAGCGTCGCCAGATCTGCCCCGCGCATGATCAGCTTGGAGCGCCGGATGCCGGAGCCGAGGATCACCACCGGCTCCTCGACGAGGGCCGCGTCCACCAGCACTCGCCATCCCCCGGGGAGTCCGACCGGGGTGATGCCGCCATACTCCATGCCCGATTCCTGTACGGCGCGATCCATCGCCAGGAACGACGCCTTGCGGACGTCCAGCAGTTTTCGAACCCGAGTATTGACGTCGGCGCGGGTGGTCGCCGGCACCACGCAGCCGGCGATCCGCTCGTCACCCGCGCGCTGGCCGGCCACCACGACGCAGTTGCCGCTCGCAGTCAGCGGCAGGGCGTAGGCCGCAGTCATCGCCGCCGTGTCGGCGAGGTCAGGGTCGATCTCGACGGCCGCGACGCGACCGGCGGGCTCCCAGGACCGGAGAGCGGCCGCTGTGGGCTCGGCTACCAGGTCGAGTCGCTCCAGGACGGGCAACGAGGTCAGGGTGCCGATCTCCGGAAGGCTCATGGGTCCATGGTGACCCACGGAGGGGCGCGGTCGGTCACTCGCGCGATGACCGCTGGCTGATCATCCAGGCCAGCAGCCCGCCGGCACCGGCCAACAGCCACGGGAAGGGCAGCAGCCAGCGAGCGTCGCCGGGGTCGATCGCATCGCCGATAGCGAGCCCCCAGATCGCCACCACCGCAACGAAACCGATACCGAAGATCAGCTGGGTGATGTTGACCGGATGCCGGGCCGTGCTGCTCAGCGCGCCCACCTCGTGGGTGCCGATGTCATGGATGTCAGGGGTGTCGTAGGTGCCGTAGGAGTCAGAGCTGTCGTTCATGGTCGAGTCCTCTCGGGGGTCTGGCGATCGGGGGTGCCGGCGATCGGGGGTGCCGGCGATCAGGGGTGCCGGCGATCAGGGGTGCCGGACGACGACGTCACCCGCACCGAGGTTGATCTCCACGGTCAGGTCGGTCGGCCCATCGGCCGGGTCGGGGCGGGCGTAGGCGGTGGTGCCGCGAACCGGCTCGCTCACCTCGTCGAAGAGCGTGATGCTGCCGGTTCCCACGCTCGCGGTGACGTCGACGACGACGTCGGTCGGGACGATGAGAGTGATGTCCCCGGCGCCGTTGACCAGGTCGAGCTTGCGGGCGTCCAGCTCGTCCGCGTCGGCGATCTGGGTCAGGTCGACGGTGAGGTCTCCGACGGGACGGAAGTACGCGTCGCTCAGCTCAGACACCGAGGTGGGCGTATAGCTGCCGGGGTTGTCGTTGAAGTAGTCGGCGGCCGTGGCCGGGCCCAGCGTGGAGAGCGTGAGCAGGCCGAGCAGGATCAAGCCGCCGCCCCGGCCCCACACGGAGCCGACCAGCAACATGACGCCCACGATCGCCGTCGCGGCTGCGGGGTAGGCCGACCACGGCACGTCACTGCCGCCGACATCGACTGCAGCCAGGATGCCGACGGTGAGGGCGATCAGGGCCAGGGTGGGAAGGAACAGCAACGGTCCGCGCTTGCGCGGGTCCGGGGCGATCGGCGGCGGCACATCCCATCCGGGTGCTCCGTAGCCACTGCTGGGGGTCAGGGAGGGCTCCCGGCGCAGGTCGGTCGCTGACGCGGGCGAGGCCATCGCTACCCGATCGGCGGGCGTATAGCCAGGAGCGCCGGCAGCGGGGGCCGGGCGTCCCGGCGGAACGTAGCCCGGTGGGACATCACCCGGAGCGCCGTAGCCCGAACCGGTTCCGGGTGGCCGGTCCTGGGTGGAGCGACGACTGATCACGAACGCGGCGACCGCACCGCCGATCAGCAGGAGAGGCCACGCTATACCCGGTCCGCCGCCCCAGGCGTCGCCGATGATCGCCAGGCCGCCGATGGCCAGGACGCCGATCAACAGCAGGCGCCGACCGCCCTCGTCCGCGGGGAGTGCCGCGCGGTCGCTGCCTTCGTCGGGAATCAGCAACCAGCAGGCCAGATAGACGAACAGGCCGGCACCGCCGAAGAAGGTGAGGACGACGAAGAGCACCCGCACCAGCAGCGGATCGATGTCGAGGTGCCGGGCGAGTCCGCCGGCGACTCCGCCGATATAGCGGTCGCTGCGCGAGCGTCGGACCCGACCCAGATCTCCCGGACGCACAGGTTCGGTGCGTGGCGGAGCCGGGTCGGTCGCTGTCGAGCCGGCGTACGACTGCGCACCAGCACCAGCACCAGCACCAGCACCAGCACTGGCACCGGCACTGGCACCGGCACCGGCACCGGCCGCGGCATCGGTGACGTTGGCGGTCGGTTCGTTCGGGGCCGCCTCGGTGGCGTCGCCCTCGGGCTCATCGGGAGGTGTCGTGTTCATGCCTCAAGCCTGCTCCCGTTCCGACCCTCGCACCATCGGGGACCACCCTGAGGGGTTCCTGATCTCAGTCACACAGGCCCCGACTCGGGGTCGCGCCAGGGTCGATCTCCGGGTGGCGCCTCATGGTGGCCGAACCGCCGCTGTGTGACGATGAAGCGGAGATGGACACCGATCTGCGCGCGCGAGAAGCGTCGGCCCCGCCGCGGCCCCGACGCGCCTTTCGCATGCCCGAGCAGGCGATCCTCGGCGGAGTCGCTGAAGGCTTGGCCCACCACACCGGCTGGCCGGTCACCTGGGTGCGTTTCGGCTTCGTGATCTCCACGGCCATCGGCGGACTCGGCGCGATCGTGTACGCCGCCTACTGGCTGCTGCTCCCCGCGGCGCCCGCGTCGCGCCCCGAGGCTCCGGGATTGGAGAGCGCCCGCCGCGACGGACGGCGGCCGGGGCGAGTCGGCCGGTTGCGCGACGCGGGACCGGTCCTGGCGCTTGGTGCACTGGGGATCGGGGCGCTGCTGCTGATCCAGGCGTTGATCGGCAATACCTCGGCGTTCTGGCCGCTCGCCTTGGCCGGAGTCGGCTTGGCGCTGGTGTGGAGGCAGGCCGACGAGGCCCAACGCGAGCGCTGGACCGATGCGTCGGGGCGAGTGCACCCGATGCGGCTCCTGTTCGGCGGCGGCGGGTGGGCGGCGTATGCCAGGGTTCTGGTCGGGGTGGGGTTAGTGATTGCCGCGCTGGTGACCTTCTCCCTGCGCGCCGGCACCCCCACGCTCGCGCTCGACGTCGTGATCGCCGGGCTGCTCGGAGTGCTGGGGTTGGCGCTGGTGATCGGCCCCTGGGTGGTGCGATTGACCGGTGACCTCACGATGGAGCGCGCCGAGCGGCTGCGCTCGCAGGATCGCGCCGATCTGGCCGCCCATCTGCATGACTCCGTCCTGCAGACGCTGGCTCTGATCCAGAAGAACGCCGGCGACGCCGGCATGGTGGCCCGCCTGGCCCGAGCCCAGGAACGCGATCTGCGCTCGTGGCTGTTCGAGGAGGCGAACGACCCAGCGGGCTCCCTGGTGGCGGCGCTGCGAGAGGCCGCTGCTGCCGTCGAGGATGCGTTCGGCCCGCAGGTCGATGTCGTCGCGGTCGGAGATTGCGCCCTGGGGGAGAACCTCCAACCCCTCGTCGCGGCCGCCCGCGAGGCGATGACCAACGCCGCCAAACACGCAGGAACCCCTCGGGTCGACGTCTATGCCGAGATCACCGAGGCGGAAGCGACGGTCTTCGTCCGAGATCGCGGGCCCGGCTTCGCGCTCGATGAGATAGCAGACGACCGCCAAGGCATCCGCAGCAGCATCGTCGGCCGCATGGAGCGCCACCACGGCACGGCCGAGATCCGCTCCGCCCCGGGCGGTGGCACCGAGGTCCGATTGCGCCTGCCCCGCACCGACAAGGAGATCTGATGATCAACCCACCCGATGAGGCGGCGCCGACGCGTGCTCGTGTGAGCGTCGTCCTGGTCGATGACCACGCGATGTTCCGGAGAGGAGTGCGAGGCGAGATCGGCGACGGGGTCGACGTCGTCGCCGAGGCCGCCGACGTGCCCGAGGCCGTGCGCGCGGTGATTCAGCACCGCCCCGATGTGGTCCTGCTCGACGTGCATCTGCCAGGCGGCGGCGGAGTCGAAGTGATCCGGCAGGCAGCGCTGAAGGCGCCCGACACCCGCTTTCTGGCTCTGTCGGTCTCCGATGCCGCCGAAGACGTCATCGGCACCATCCGCGGCGGGGCGCGGGGCTATGTCACCAAGACCATCACCGGTCCGGAGTTGATCGATGCCATCGGCCGGGTGGCCGACGGTGACGCGGTGTTCTCCCCGCGCCTGGCGGGCTTCGTGCTGGACGCCTTCGCCGGCTCCATCGAGGTCGCTGCCGTCGACGAGGATCTCGATCGGTTGACCGAGCGCGAGCGTGAGGTGATGCGCCTGATCGCCCGCGGCTACGCCTACAAGGAAGTGGCCAAGGAGCTCTTCATCTCGATCAAGACCGTCGAGACCCACATGTCCAACGTCCTCCGCAAGCTACAACTCTCCTCGCGTCATGAGTTGACCCGCTGGGCCTCCGACCGCCGCCTCCTCTGACTCCGATTCGTCTGCCCTCGCCAGGCGGGGAATAACCCGTCGCGGCGCAGACGAATCGGAGTTAGTCCTCGCCGCGGAGGGTGAAGGAGCGCAAACGCTGGCCGGCGAACCACACCCCGGCCAGGACGGCGAGCGCGCTGGCGGCCACGGCGTACGTCACCCCGACACCGGAGGTCAGGACGATGCCGTCGTCGATCGCGTGGGCGATCTGACGGGTCCAGGCGTCCACGCTCAGCCAGCGCACCCCTGAGAAGAGGCTGGACAGCAGCCCCTCCCACAAGAACACGTAGAGCACCCCCACGATGATCCCGTGCCGAGTGACTGCCGACAGTGCGAGAAACAGCGCCGAGTACGCCGCGGCGGAGACCGCGCCGGCCAACGTCCAGGCCAGCGCCCGGCCGGGGTCGGAGCTGTCGACGATCATGCCGAGCGCCAGCACGGGCAGCGCACCGAAGACCACGGTTGCGATCATCGCCACGACGTACTTGCTCGCCGCCACGACCCGGCGATTGACCGGTTTGGCCAGCAGATAGACGACCGAACCGTCATCGATCTCGGGGCCGAGCACCGCGGAGGCGGCCAACAAGGCGATGATCGGCAGGGCGGTGCCCGCGCCGAGTTCCTCGACGATGCCTGTGTAGGCCACCCCTTCGCCGGCGAGAGCACGCACCACGGCGGCCAGCAACAGCAAGATGCCAGGCACCAGGATCAGCACCACGAAGCGGCGCCGACCCAACAACGCTTGTGCCGACAGGCGCAGCAACGTCGAGTTCATCGGATCCTCACCCGCTCACCAGATAGGCGAAGACGCTCTCCAGCGACTCATCGGTCGGTCGGAGCTCGTGCAACGAGATGCCGTGGGACTGGGCCGCTCGGGGCAACGAGACCGCGAAAGCTCCGAAGTCGGTCACCTCTACGTCGAGCCCGCCGCGCGGGAGTAGCGAGACCGCGACGACCGAGGGATCGCCGATCAGGGCGACCGCCAGCGCCCGGTCGTCGCTGGCGTGGACGAGATAGCGCATCGGCCGGTCCGTCATCAGTCGACGGATCGCGCCGAAGTCACCCGAGGCGGCATGCCGGCCGGAGACGATGACCTCGATCTGCCTGGCGACCTGCTCGACCTCTTCGAGGATGTGGGAACTGAACAGCACGGTGCGACCCTCGGCACCCATCTGCTGCAGCAAGCCCATCAGGTGCAGGCGTTGGCGAGGGTCGACCCCGTTGAAAGGTTCGTCGAGGAGCAGGACGGAGGGGTCGTGCGCCAGCGCGGAGGCCAGCTTGACGCGCTGTCGCATCCCTTTCGAGTAGGTGTCGATCCGCCGTCCGGCCGGCTCGACCATCTCGACGGTGTCCAGGGCACGCTCGGTGGCGGCGCCGGGATCGGGGAGACCCTGCAGTTCCGCGTTGGCCCGCACGAACTGCCGGCCGGTGAGATAGCCGAAACTGAGCTCCCGCTCGGGGACCAGACCGATCTGGCGATAGACGTCCGTGTGGTGCCAGATCTGCCTGCCGTCCAACACCACGGTTCCCGCCGAGGGCGCCAGAAAACCCGACATCAGCGCGATCAGGGTCGTCTTGCCGGCCCCGTTGGGTCCGAGCAGTCCGGTCACACCCGGGCCGATCGTCATGCTCACCCCGTTGACCGCGACGACGTTGCCATACCATCGCGAGACGCCAGCGAGTTCGAGAACGCTCATCGCCCGACCACCTTTCGGTAGCGGACGACCAGGAGACCGGCCATCACCACCGAGACGATCACGGCGGTGCCGACGTAGGCGAACGTCATCGCCGCGCCATCGGGTGGGGTCACCACCGACGAAGATCCGTCGAACCAGGCCGCCACGGTGCCGCGATAGAGCGAATAGGGCGACAGCAGCCCGGCGAATTCGCCAACGCGGGCGCGTCCCTCGTCGAGGGCGATCGCTTGGATGATGGCGACGATGCCGTTCCCGAGCAGCAGCACCACGATGATCGCCATCACGCCGAAACCTCGTCGCGTGGTCCAGGCGGAGATCAGGGCGCCGATGCTGGTGAGGACGGCTGCGAGGAGCGCGACCAGCGCCAGCGACTTCGCCGCGTCGACGGTCTGCTCCGACCAGTCGAGTTCGGCCAGCACCGCACCGGCGTACAGAACCAGGATCGGCACAGCCAGGAACACCATCACCGCCGACCACAGCGACAGCCAGCGGGTGAGGGCATAGGTCGCGGGCCGTAGGGGTCGCGCCAGATAGAGCGAGATCGAGCCGTGGCGCAGGTCGCGGGAGAAGAGGATCGGTGACTGCGCCGCGACGAAGAGGCTGACCAGGATCTGGGTGGTCGACGCGTAGCCGGCGTAAGTGATCGGGAGGCTGGTCAGGCCGATCATCACCATCACGCCGACCACGATGACGGCCGGCAGCAGGTTGAGCGCCAGCACGATGAGGGGCAGCAGCTTCGATTTGGCCGAGCGGCCCCACCCGAAGGCGTGGCGGACGCCCGTGCGATACAGGGCCCAGGCGATCGCCGCCTCGCTGTGGCGCGGCCCGGCATAGGGTCGGTAGCCCAAGTCGTGGATGACGCCGGAACTCGGACGCGGTGTGGTACTCATCCGATCACCTCGCCGGCGAAGACATCCTCGATGCGTCGATGATCGAGTTGGATGCGGACCAGGCCGAGTCCGAGTTCGCAGGCGAGGTCGCGGACGAGGTCGGTGACGGCGACGTCGGACTGCTCGGGTGGGTCGATCTGCAGCATCGTCCCGCGGTCGCGGCAGGTCACCCCCCGGGCGGTGAGAGCCCGGCCCAGGCGGGCCTGCGCGTCTTCGCCGATCACTTCGACCGTGAGGGCGCCGGTGGTGTCGAGAAACTCGGCGGTGGCCGATGCTCGCAGCAAGCGCCCACCGTCGAGCACGACCACGTGGTCGCTGACCCTCTCAAGTTCGCCGAGGAGATGCGAGGTGACAAGCACCGCGATCCCGAAGTCATGACCGATGCGTTGGATGAGCGCAAGCATGTCGTCGCGAGCGGCCGGGTCCAGCCCGTTGGTGGGCTCATCGAGGAACACCAACTGAGGATCGTGCGCCAGCGATTGGGCCAGCTTCGCGCGCTGCTTCATGCCAGTGGAGTAGCCGCCCATGGGGCGGTAGCGCTCCTCGGCCAGACCGACGTGGCGCAGCACCTCCGCGGTACGTTCCCGAGCCGCTGTGTGGGGCAGGCCCGACATCTCCGCGAGATGGACCACGAAGTCGCTCGCGCTGATATCGGGGGGGAGGCAATCGTGCTCGGGCATGTACCCGACCAGACCGCGAATCGCCGGTCCCTCCGAGGTGATGTCGTGGCCGAGGACAGTCGCGGTGCCCGAACTGGGAGCCAGGAGGCCGAGCAGGAGCTTGATCAGGGTGGACTTCCCCGCACCGTTGGCCCCCACCAGCCCAGTGACGCCAGGGCCCAGGGTGACGGTGAGATCGTCGAGTGCCAGGACGGATCCGTAGTCCTTGGTCAGCCCGCTGGTCTGGACCACCGCCTCGGCGGTGCCCGAGCCGCTCGATCGGTTCACCCGCCCCACCTTAGGCGCCTATCGAGGTACCGCGCCGCAGGGCCTCACCCTGAAAAGACCCCGAATCCGACGCGCCACTCACCCAGTTGAGTCGATCGTTCCTCGTGCGTCGGCCGACGCAGTAGAGATCCTTATCGGTTCCTTAACCTAGACAATTCACCGATTTCATGCGGCAGCGAAACCGGCCGGTTAGCGTCAATCGCGAACTACCCCTACCTGCTCCCGCCGGCACTCAACCCCGATGAGTGCTGCCCCGGGGAGCCACCCCCAAGGACGCATTGCCATGCCCAAACACGCGCTCGAAGCCCCCAGAACCACACCGACGACGCCCACCCGCTGGCCCCAGTGGCTGATCGTGCTCGCGCTGCTCTCTGGAGTGGTGGTGACCGGCGCAGTAACCAATGTGATCCAGGTGGGCAGCGAGCGCCGCGCCCTCAGGGCGGCGGAATACGGCCTGCTCGGTGATCAGGCACCGGATCGGGTGCGTCGAGTCAGTCGTGGCCCGGTCACCGTTGGCATGCGCTTCGACGCCAAGAACGACGGTTCGATCGTCGGCCTGCGCTACTACAAGCGGTCGTGGCGCGATTCCGGCACCCCCTCTTCCGGGGCTCTCTGGGACCACCACGGTCGCCAACTCGCGTCGGCCACGATCACCCCATGGACCGGCAAAGGGTGGGCGATGGTCACCTTCGCGAAGCCGGTTCGCGTCGAGGCGGGTGAGGAATACACCGTGTCGACCTTCTCCAAGGCCGGAAAGATCGCGGCGAGTCCTCGATGGTTCACCGAGACGATCGAGAACCACCACCTGAGCGCCTCGAGTGCCAACAACGGCGCCGTCGCCTTTGGTCGGCAGGCCACCTTCCCGGACCGCACCAGTCGGCGAGGGGCCAACTTCTGGGTAGATGTTCGGTTCGTGCCGGACTCCTCGAAGTCGGCGCCTGAGCCCGCACCGAGCCAGCCGGCGCCCTCCTCGGCACCCGCGCCCGCACCGTCGGCTCCGACGAGCAGTGCCGCTCCATCGCCGAGCGCGACTCAGGGGACGCCGACCATGGCCCCCTCGCCGACCAAGTCGACGTCGACGCCCACCCCCACATCGGCTCCGACCCCGTCGCCTAGCCCCACGTACACCCCGACCCCGTCCCCGACCATGACTCCGACTCCGACTCCGACGACGCCCTCCCCCAACACGGGGTGGCCCGGCCCGGACAACACCGGCGCCCCGCCGGCCAGCCAACTGTCGGCCTACAAGGGCCCCTGCACGATCACCTCGACGGTCACCATCGACCGCGTTGACGCCACCAACTGCTTGGCGCTGCTGATCAAGGCCCCGGATGTGGTGATCAAGAACTCGATCGTCCCGCGGGTCGACGCCACGGCTGGCGGTCGCTACTCCGTGACCGTCCAGGATTCCACCGTCAAGGGCGGCGACTGGGTCGACGGCTCGATCTGGGGCTACAACATCACCGCCGTGCGGGTCGAAGTCACCGGTGGACAGCATTCCTTCCACTGCGGCGACAACTGCACGGTGATCGACTCCTGGCTGCACAGCCAGTACAACCCGGATGGCAAGAGCTTCCACAACAACGCCTTCATCACCAATGGCGGCTCTGACATGTTGGTGCGGCACAACACGCTGCACTGCACCGCGACGCTCAACAAGACCGACGGTGGTTGCACGGCCGACCTCTCGTTGTTCGGTGACTTCGAACCGGTCAGCCGGGTGACGGTCGACAACAACCTGTTCAAGGCCAACAACTCGTCGATCTCCTACTGCGCCTATGGCGGCTATCAGCCCACCAAGAAGCACCCGATCGCGACGGACATCGTGTTCACCAACAACGTCTTCGAGCGCGGCAGCAACAACAAGTGCGGCGTGTACGGCGCGGTGACGTCCTTCCAGACTTCAGCCGCGGGCAACGTCTGGTCGAACAACCGCTGGACAGACGGCAGCACACTGAATCCGTAACAGGGTGTGGCTCGCGCACTCGGGTGCGCGGGCCGCTACGCTGCCGACATGGCGTTGTTCGAGAACCTCGTCCTCTTCCTGCACTTCCTCGGCTGGGGTTCGCTGCTCGGTGGTCTCGTGGTGCAGTGGCGCGAACCCGACAAGCGAATCAATGCCGCGATGCGCGACGGGATCGGTCTCGCGTTCCTCGCGGGGCTTCTCCTCGTCGGCATCCTCGAGGGCGGCGACGAGGACGTCAACCACGCCAAGGTCGGGGTGAAGTTCGCGATCGGGCTGGTGATCTTGGTGCTGACGATGGCCAACATGCGCAAGCAGCGGATCCCGGACGGCCTGTTCTGGGGCCTGCTGGCGCTCACCGTGGGAAACATCGCGGTCGCCGTCTTCTGGTGACCCGTCGGTCGCGACCACCGAGGTGGTGTGTCCGGGGCCGGACGTAGGGTGGAGGGGTCATGAGCGACACCTTGCCGATGCCCGAGTCGGACCCCGCCGAGTCCAGCGATTCCGGCGATTCCGAGGGCTCTCGACCGCGCCGCGCTCCGACGCCTGACGAGCTTCTTGCGGGTCTCAACGAACCCCAACGTGCCGCCGTGACCCATCACGGGCCGCCGCTGCTCGTGGTGGCAGGCGCGGGCTCAGGCAAGACGCGGGTGCTCACCCGCCGGATCGCCTGGTTGGTCAGCCAACGGGGCGCCCATCCCGGCTCGATCCTGGCGATCACCTTCACCAACAAGGCCGCGGCCGAGATGAAGGATCGTGTGGAGCATCTGGTCGGCCCCCGGGCCCGGCTGATGTGGGTCTCGACCTTCCACTCCGCATGTGTGCGCATCCTTCGCAAAGAGATCGACAAGCTCGGTTTCAAGTCCAGCTTCAGCATCTACGACGCCGCCGACTCCAAGCGCTTGATGACGCTGGTGATCCGCGATCTCGATCTCGACGCCAAGCGCTACCAACCCGGCGCTGTCCTGCATTGGGTCTCGAACCACAAGAACGAACTTCGCACGGCCGAAGACGTCGCGGCCGATGCGCGCAACAAGTTCGAGGAGGCCTATGTGGCCGCCTACACCGAGTATCAGCGCCGTCTTCGGGCGGCCAACGCCTTGGACTTCGACGACCTGATCATGACCACCGTCGACCTGCTCGCGACCTATCCCGAAGTCCGCGAGACCTATCGGCGCCGCTTCCGGCACGTGCTGGTCGACGAATACCAAGACACCAACCATGCCCAGTACGCCCTGATCCACGCCCTGTGTGCCGACGCGATGGAGGACCCACTGGGCGGCACCGACGAGGTCGCCGCCGGTTCCCGGGTGGGCCCGAGCGAGCTCATGGTCGTCGGTGACGCCGATCAGTCCATCTACGCCTTTCGGGGCGCGAACATTCGCAACATTCTCGACTTCGAGGCCGACTTCCCGGACGCCACCACCGTCATGCTCGAGCAGAACTACCGCTCCACCCAGACGATCCTGACCACCGCCAACGCCGTCATCGAGAACAACTCCGACCGCAAGCCCAAGCGCCTGTGGACCGATGCCGGCGACGGCGCCCGGATCGTCGGCTACGTCGCCGACGACGAGCGCGATGAGGCCAGGTTCGTGTCGTCGGAGATCGACCGCCTCACCGACGTCGGCGATGCCAAGGCGGGCGACGTCGCGGTGTTCTATCGCACCAATGCGCAGTCACGGGTGTTCGAGGAGACGTTCATTCGCACCGGCCAGCCCTACCGAGTCGTGGGTGGCGTCCGCTTCTACGAGCGCCGCGAGGTGCGCGACGCCTTGGCCTATCTACGCGCGTTGGTCAACACCGACGACGAGATCTCCCTTCGGCGCATCCTGAACACCCCGAAGCGCGGTATCGGCGACCGTGCCGAGGCGTGTGTCCAATCCTTCGCCGAACGCGAGCGGATCACCTTCTGGGAAGCGCTCCGCCGTGCGGACGAAGCGCCCGGGCTGGCCACCCGGTCGCTGACCAACGTCCGCGGCTTCGTGGCGATGTTCGAAGAGCTGCAGTCGATGGTCGACGCCGACGAGCGCCCCGACGTCATCTTGGAGTCGATCCTCGACCGCTCCGGCTACCTCACCGCTCTCGAGGGGTCTGACGACCCACAAGACGGCACCCGCGCCGACAACCTGGCCGAGCTGGTAGCGGTGGCTCGCGAGTTCTCCGACGATCCTGTCGCCGGCCCATCGGCCGATCCCAGCGATGTCGAGGCCGGGTTGGTGGCCCCTGGATTGTCGGACTTCCTGGAGCGAGTGGCGTTGGTCGCCGACGCGGATCAGATCCCCGATGCGCCCACCGGAGAGGATCCGGGCGTGGTCACCTTGATGACCTTGCACACCGCCAAGGGGCTGGAGTTCCCGGTCGTGTTCCTTACCGGGCTCGAGGACGGTGTTTTTCCGCACTCCCGCTCCCTCGACGATGGGCGCGAACTCCAAGAGGAGCGTCGGCTGGCCTACGTCGGAGTCACTCGTGCGCGCGAACGCCTCTACGTCTCGCGGGCTCTGGTGCGGTCGGCCTGGGGTGCCCCCGCCCACAACCCGGCCTCGCGTTTCATCGCCGAACTGCCGATCGACCTCGTCGACTGGCAGCGAACCGAAGGGGCACAGGTGATGTGGAACCGTCCAGACCTCTCCTCGGGGTCGCCGCGGCTGGGTTCGCTCACGTCGTCGGGGCGCCGCAACTTCACCGCGGCTGCGGCCCGGGCCGATGCGTCGGCCAAGGCACAGCCGGCTCGAGCCGTTCCGTCGCTGGAGCCGGGTGACCGGGTGGTTCACGACAGCTTCGGCCTCGGCACCGTGGTGACGGTGCAAGGAGAGGCCGACAAGGCGGTGGCGTCGATCGACTTCGGCTCCGAAGGAATCAAGCGATTATTGCTGCGCTACGCCCCGGTGGAAAAACTCTGAGCGACGAGCCGCAACGCGGAGGGCTCAGCGTCAGGGCGTGATGCCGTGGACGATCAGCGCCTGGTAAGGGTCCACGGGGTCCCCGGCGCCGGGTCGCACCTCGAGGTGAACGTGATTGCCGGTGCTGTTGCCGGTCGACCCGACCGAGCCGAGTTGCTCACCGGCGCGAACGCTCTCGCCGACGCTGACGGCGAACGCTGACATGTGTGCGTACCAGATCTCGGTGCCGTCATCGAGAGCGACGACGACCTTGTTGCCGTAGGAGCCGTCGTAGCCCACTGACGTCACGACGCCTCCGGCCACGGCCAGGATCGGTGTGCCGTAAGGCGCGGCGAAGTCAAGACCGGTGTGGTTGCGTGACCACAGATAGCTGGACTGTCCGAACCTCGCGCTGAGGCGGTAGTTCGCGACCGGAAGCACCCAGGCGTTCTCCCGGATCTTCGCTGATTGCGCCTCGACCTGCTTGGCGAACTTCGCCATGGTCGCGTTGCGCTCCTGGGCCTGCGCTTCCACCACCTGAAGTTGTTCCTCCTGGGCACTGTCTTGCAGAGTGTCGCGAGCCGAATCGCGGCTGACCGCGCGCTCACGGAGCTTGAGAACGCTCTCGCTCGATACCTGGCTGACGCCGGAGAGGGCGCTCACGGGGCGGAGTTCGGGCGCAGCGGACACGGCTGAGGTGTCAGAGGTGGGGGTGGGATCCAGGCCTGCCTGGACGGCGCCACCGGCCGACACCGCCAGTGCGGCGACGCCGGCGACGATCGGGGCTGCGGACGCGAGCCGGAGGCGGGGACGCGCGGGTGCCGCGGCGCGTCGTTTGCCGGCGGTCACAGGGGCCGAAGCCGATGCCGCCCGGCCCAGCTCATGGGGAGTGACCGAGGTCGCCGCTGTAGAGCGACGGTCTGCTCGGTGGTTGCCCATTCCCTTGGTTCCCTTGCTCGGCGGCCGAAACTGGTTGAATCTCGTTCAACGAGTTCCAGACTGTAACGGAAAGATCACGAACCTCGAAAATCCTGCCCATCCCATTGTGGACAACGTGTGCACAACCCGCTGTCGAACGGCCCAACTGGGCGTCCTCCGGCTCGAGAATTTGCTTTCCCTCCGCCTGCCTCGGCGTGTCGCAGCGGGACTAGAGTGCCCGCTATGTCACTCACCACCGATGCGGGCACACCTCGACTGCGGATCGTGGTCGGCAAGCCCGGCCTCGACGGACACGACCGGGGGGCCAAGATCGTCGCCCGTGCCTTGCGTGACGCGGGGCATGAGGTGATCTACACCGGTCTCCACCAGACGCCCGAGCAGATCGTGGAGACGGCCATCCAGGAGGATGCCGACATCGTGGGTCTCTCGGTTCTCTCCGGAGCGCACATGACGTTGTTCCGGCGACTGATCGAGTTGTTGGCCGAGCAGGACGCGAGCGACATCGTGGTCTTCGGCGGCGGGATCATCCCCGACGAGGACATCCCGATCCTCGCCGAGCTGGGAGTGGCCAAGGTGTTCACGCCGGGTGCGACCACCAGTGAGATCACCGGGTGGGTTGCCGACCACGCGAAGCGGGGTGAGCGCCGCGTGGGCGAGCCGCTCATCCTCGACGACATCGAACAACGCATCCTGGGGTCGCTGCTGGAGAAGCAGAGCACGGTCCCGGTGAGCTATCCGCTCACCCTCAACGCCCTTCGGACGGCCTGCAATCAAACCAGCAGCCGCGAGCCGGTCAGCGACTACTCGGTGTCCGACCTGGAGCAGGCGCTGACTGCTCTCCGCAGCCGGGGACTGGTCAGAGTGGTCTGCTCTGAGTCGGGACGTCGCACGCTCAAGTACCACCAGTTGCTCGACGACGTGCTCGAGCTCCAGCCCCACCAGCGCGCGGTGATCACGGTCCTCCTCCTTCGGGGCGCCCAGGCGCCTGGCGAGTTGAAGACGCGCACCGACCGACTGCATGCGTTCGGCGATCGCGCTGCGGTCGAGTCGGTGCTCGAAGAGTTGGCCAAACGACCGACCCCTCTCGTTCGCGAGTTGCCTCGACGCGCGGGCCACCACGATGCCCGGTGGATCCACTTGCTCGGTCCCGTCGACGAGAGTCGCCAGGTGGACGTCGGTGAGCCTCAGCCCGACCGCGAGACGGTGCTCGCCGATGGACCGGCGCGCCGCGACCACCGGGTCGTGAGCAGCTATGACGCCGTGGCAGCCTCCTACGCCGACCACGTCGAGGAGGACAGCCGCTTGTCGGCCTTCGAGGCGTGGTTGCTCGGCAGGGTGGGCGAGTGGGCCGGTGATCGGCCAGTGGCTGACGTCGGATGCGGTACGGGACAGCTGGCCGCTCGCATCGCCGACGCCGGAGTCACGGCGCGTGGGTTTGACCTGTCGCCCGGCATGGTGTCCGAAGCTCGCCGTCGCTTCCCCGACGTCGAGTTCGAGGTCGGCGACCTGCGGACTCTGCTCAAGCCTCGCGACGCCGACGGTTGGGGAGTGGTGGTCGCCTGGCAGTGCCTCCTCCACTTCGCTCCGTCCGAGCTACCCGGGGTGTTCGCGGCGATGCGCCGCGCTCTCGCCGTCAACGGCACACTTCTGCTGGCCGCCGACGTCGGCAGTGAGGTGCGCCATCGCGACACCTGGTGGGAGGCCTCGGTCGATCTCGACCTGGTGAGGCACGACCCCGATCAGCTGCTTCGGTCGGTGGAGAAGGCGGGCCTCACCGTGATCGAGTGGTATCTCCACGGGCCCGTTCCCGACGGCGACGGAGGTGGCCGACGTGTTTATGTCGTCGCGCGACCGTCCACAGCGATGTGAGGTCGATCACTTCCGCGGACCAACGGTCGGATTCGTCGGTGAGCGGATGGCACCCACGTGGCAGACCCCCCCTGTGCGGCACTAGGGTGCGACGAAGACATCCCCGGACTCGCTGACACAGACGTAAAGGACTGGGTGGATCGTGGACCTGATGGAATTCCAGGCGAAGCAGCTCTTCGCGAAGCACGGCGTGCCGGTCACGGTCGGCACCGTGATCACCTCTCCCGACGAAGCCGCCGCGGCGGCCGAGGCCGAAGGCGGCCGAGTCGTCGTCAAGGCTCAGGTCAAGGTCGGCGGGCGCGGAAAAGCCGGTGGGGTGAAGCTCGCCACCGATCCTCAGGACGCGGTCGTCAAGGCGACGGCGATCCTCGGCATGGACATCAAGGGGCACACGGTGCACCGCGTCCTGATCGCTCCTGCCGCCGAGATCGCGGAGGAGTACTACTTCTCCTTCCTGGTCGACCGGG
Organism: uncultured Actinomycetota bacterium; assembly: GCA_963781605.1. Lineage (GTDB taxonomy): Bacteria > Actinomycetota > Actinomycetes > Propionibacteriales > Nocardioidaceae > Nocardioides. Next base: position 113,288 of record CAWAGO010000003.1, on the reverse strand, counting down.
CCAACCGCGACTACCTCTGCATCGCCTCGACCGAGGGTGGTGTCGAGATCGAGGTCACCGCACACGAGAACCCTGATGCGGTGGCGAAGGTCTCGATCGACCCGCTGGTCGGCGTCGACGACGCCAAGGCCGAGGAGATCATCGCTACCACCGGGTTCGACGCCAGCATCCACGGCGCCGCCAAGGTGATGATCCAGAAGCTCTGGACGGTCTTCATCGAAGAGGACGCGACGCTGGTCGAGGTCAACCCGCTGGTCAAGCTCAGCGACGGTTCACTCGAAGCGCTCGACGGCAAGGTCACCCTCGACAGCAACGCCGACTTCCGGCACGCCGACCACGCCGACTTCGAGATCCGCGCTGAGGAGGACCCCCTCGAACTCGCCGCCAAGGAGAAGAACCTCAACTACGTCAAGCTCGACGGAGCGGTCGGGATCATCGGCAACGGAGCCGGTCTGGTGATGTCGACTCTCGACGTCGTCGCCTACGCCGGGGAGGGGCACGGTGGTGTCAAGCCGGCCAACTTCCTCGACATCGGCGGCGGTGCGAGCGCTGAAGTGATGGCCGACGGCCTGCACATCATCCTGGGCGACGAACAGGTCAAGAGCGTCTTCGTCAACGTCTTCGGCGGTATCACCTCATGCGACGCGGTGGCCAGCGGCATCGTCGGTGCCCTCAACACGCTCGGTGACGAAGCCAACAAGCCGCTCGTCGTGCGGTTGGACGGCAACAACGTCGATGAGGGCCGGCGGATCCTCAACGAGGCCAACCACCCGTTGGTGACCTTGGTCGACACCATGGACGGCGCGGCCGACAAGGCCGCCGAGCTCGCGAACGCCTGAAGGGGACGGACACACTGATATGGCAATCTTCCTGACCGAGAACTCCAAGGTCGTCGTCCAGGGCATGACCGGATCGGAGGGCATGAAGCACACCACGCGGATGCTCGCCTCGGGTACCGCCATCGTCGGCGGCGTGAACCCCCGCAAGGCGGGAGAGACGGTCACCATCGACGGGAACGACATCCCCGTGTTCGGGTCCGTCGCGGAGGCGATGGCAGCGACCGGCGCCGACGTCTCGGTCCTGTTCGTACCTCCGGCGTTCACCAAGGCGGCGGTGATCGAGGCTGTCGATGCCGGGATGCCGCTCGCCGTCGTCATCACCGAGGGCGTTCCCGTGCACGACACCGCCGAGTTCTGTGCCTATGCCGCGGCCAAGGGGACCCGGGTCATCGGTCCCAACTGCCCCGGCCTGATCAGCCCCGGAAAGTCCAACGCCGGAATCATTCCGGCCAACATCGCCCACGCCGGTCGAATCGGACTGGTGTCGAAGTCGGGCACGCTGACCTATCAGATGATGTACGAGTTGCGTGACTACGGTTTCTCGTCGGCGGTCGGAATCGGCGGCGACCCGATCATCGGCACGACCCACATCGACTGCCTCGAGGCCTTCGAGAACGACCCCGAGACCGACGCGATCGTGATGATCGGCGAGATCGGCGGCGACGCCGAAGAGCGCGCGGCGGCCTACATCAAGGACCACGTGACCAAGCCGGTGGTCGGCTATGTCGCGGGCTTCACCGCCCCCGAGGGCAAGACCATGGGTCACGCGGGCGCCATCGTGTCGGGATCCTCCGGAACTGCGCAAGCGAAGAAGGAAGCCCTCGAGGAGGTTGGGGTCAAGGTCGGCAAGACCCCCTCCGAGACCGCGCAGTTGATGCGAGACCTGCTCGCCTAATCTCGATCCGGGGCGGCTCGGGGAGATGTGGTGGGTGTGGGACACGACTCGCCGTCGTAGACACACATGGCTGCGATCACTGCCTCGAGTGCCTCGGTGGCCTCGGCCGTCGCCCGGGTGACCGCAGCGTTGTCGTGGCCGTCAGCTTCCCCGCTGGTGCGATCCACAACCACGGCAGTGCCTCGGCGGGCCACCAGCAGCTGGGTCAGTCCCAGGACCGGATGTCCGGCGCCGTCCTCGTAGGCGATCACGATCGCGCGCGCGTCGCTGCCGAGGGCGGGCGCCCGCTTCACCTGCAGCGTGCGCGCGCTGGAGTCGTCCTCCTCGCGGGGACAGTCGACGAAGAGGGCGCCGAGACTCGCCACGTAGGCAGCCGCCTGCTCCTCGGATCCGAAGGTTCGAAGTTCGCGCTCTCGATAGTCTTCCGGATTGCTGAACCGGGCGGCCAGCCGCTCGGAATAGGGTTGATCCACTCGGCGGCCGCACGCCTCGGTCCGGGTGAGTTCAACCCTGGAACCGGGGCCTTCCACACCGCTTCCGCGGCCCGGTTCGAGCCGGTCGACCGGCCATCCGGAGAGCAAGGGGAAGTCATCGGCCACCGCCGTCACGTGGTTCGGGGCGAGGTCGCTCGGGGTCGTTGCGTGAGACGCCACCGCCTCGGGGACGGGTATCGGTGCCGGTCCCGGTCGAACGATGGCGGCGGTCACCAGCGCCAGGATGGCCACGGCGAGACTCGCGGTGAGCACGGGCATCCACGGTGCGCGCTCTGCAGATGGCGACATGACCTGACCTCCCGAGTAGGCGCCGACCCCGATGTCCGGCGCGTTGTGGAGTGTGACGCCGCAACCGTGCGGAAAGTTGTCGACGGCGGGCGCTCACCGCGCGGGTTCGGCTAGGAGGACTTGGTCTGACGCGGCTTGGGCATGTAGTCGAGACGCTGAAAGGCTCGCTCCGCCAAAGCGCGAAAGCCGCCGGCCGGCATCGGAGCGACCTTCGCGGGGAAGAACCCCAACTGGGAGACGGCAGATCCGGAGCGCAGCAGGGCCATTTGATAGGTCACCGAGCGTTCGTCGGACAGTTCCTGGGTGACCTGCCAGACGAAGAAGTCCTCGGTCTTGGTGGAGCGGGAAACGATCTGAGTCGCCTCCGTACCGAGGCGCTTGTCGAGACAGGCGCTGAACCGGCGACGGAAGTCGGAGACGAAGGCGGTTGCGCGACGCGCGCCGGCGGTGGCGGAGGTTTGCACCAAGCCGAACTCGTTGGGCAGCTTGGCCTCGGGAATCAAGAAGGTGCGGGTGAACCGGTTGGAGAGGCCCGGTTCGTTGAAGTTGGCCCGCGCGCAGCCGGTGGCGGCGAAGTTCTGTTTGGCCCGGCGCGCCTGGGTGCCCACCCAAGGGTCGTTGACCTTGCCGACCGGTGGCAGGTCGACTTCGCTGATCATGCCGGGCACTTGGCCCACGGCCTGGGGCGGGCGCGGGCGGGCGCTGGGCGGCGCCGCGCAGGTACGGGTCCCAGGTGTGCCACAGAGGCGATTGACCGAGGCTGCGAGCAACGCCTGAGCGGCTCGGAGGGGGGGTGCCCCGGCACCTTCTCGGGCGGTCACGGTCGTCGTCACCACTCTTCCGGAGCGGGCGACCCCGGCCATGAGCGAGCTCGCGGGGCGCCCCCAGCGCCGCATCACGATGAGCGAGGCCTCGTCTCCCACGCCGTCCACGTCCCAGGTCGACACCAACTGGGTTTGGGGTTGGACGCAACCGGAATACCACTTCACCCATCGACGGTAGGCCCGTTCGGCAGCCTTGGGGGTACGCGAGAGCTCGCTCATCTGGACGGCGGTCGCGGCGGGTGTTTTGGTGGCCTCAGGGCCCTCGCCGAGGGTGCGTGGTTTGGCGCGATACGTCCGCATGAGCGCACCGATGCCCTTCGGGTCAGCGAAGCGCTGCTGCTGACAGGGCAGGACTACTCCGTCGCCCGCGGTGTTGTCACGCACCTGGCCGGCGCGCCAGCGGCTGCCTTTGGCCATCCGCTGGACCTGGCTGACCTCCAGCAGGTTGTCGGTGGACAGCGTGGGGGGCTGCGCAGCCGGAGGGGCGAGGTCGACCAAGCCGGGCAACCGTTCGACGATCTGCTCGGCCTCCAGGCTGGGGCGCACTCCACCGGGGCCCGAGACGAACAGTCCGCTGCCGACGAGAGCGATGGCGACCGCCGCGATACCGAGGCCGGCGAACCCGCGCCGCCGGGCAGTGCCGGCTCTTCGAATGATGGTGGGGCGGGGCCAGGATGCCTCGGCACAGACCGCCCGGAGCGACTCGAGGAGGTGTCGGGTGTGGGTCGACGGCGTATCGCGGTGCACGCTGAACGACGACAGGGCACGCTGCAGGGTGTCCTCCGCCTGACCTCGCGTCAGGCTGATCTCGCGCGAAATGGCGTCGAGGTCGCTCGACGTCAATTGAGTCAGGACCAGCATCTTGCGCTCGGTGCCACTGAGTTTGCCCAACGCCTCGAGCGTCGCGGCGGTCTCGTCGTCGAGACCTCGCTCGCGGTGCCAGACCCGCGCGGTCGCCCGGCGCTGGGCGAGCGGCCAGGAGTGTGACCGGACCCATGCGTCCGGATCGGCATGCCTGGACACTTTGGTCCAATGGTGGCTGGCCGCGACGTATCCGTCGCGGACGGCACTGCGCGCCGCCGGGAGATCTCCGGTCAGCGCGTAGGTCTGCAGCAGGATTCGCTCACGCGTGGTGGCGTAGAACGAATCGAAGTCGAGGACATCAGGCATGGCCGTTCCACGGTACGCGGTCGCGGGTCGCCGAGGCGAAGTTGACCCCGGCGTGGCATCGGCCTACGTCGCGCCCGGCGGGTGATGATGGATTGGTCATGACTTCCCTGCTGCCCACCCGTGATCACGGGGTCACCGAGGTGCTCGCCCCCACCTCAGCGCCGGGGCGGCGCCTGCCGCTGGCAGCAGTGTCCCTTGGGGCGGGCGGGCTGGCTGCGCTGATCGGCCTGGCCATCTGTCTCACCGGTGGGGTGCTGGGCTGGTTCCTGACCGACGCCGGTGCGCACGGGGCTCCCCGTGACGGACTGCGGACGGCCACCCTGGCGTGGCTGATGGCTCATGGCTCAGGAGTGCGCGTCGATGGGGTCCAGATCACAGCCATCCCGCTGGGGTTGTCGCTGCTGTGCGCCTGGATCGCGTGGCGCTGTGCCTTGCGCGCGGGTGAGTGGCTGTCGGGTCACGGCCCTGACGCCGACGGGCTCGCCGACGGTGAGCGCGACTGGACCGTTCCGATGGCGACGATCGGGTTCGGGTTCGGGTACCTCATCACGGCCGGCGTCGCCTATCGGCTCGCAGCGACGGCCGCGACCGCTCCGGATCTCGGCCGGGTGCTCGTCGCGATCTCGCTGATCACACTCACCGTCGGGTTCGCCGGCCTGGCGCTCGGCTCCGGTCGCCTCGCGGGCTGGTCGACGCGGTGGCCCATGGGCGTGACGGTCGCCGCGGTGACCGGCTTCCGAATCGCCCGAGCGCTGCTACTGGTCGGCGTCGCTGCCGTGGTGGTCAGCATGCTGGTGCACTTCTCGACGGCCGCCAACCTCGCCGCCCAACTCGGGGCGGGGAAGTCCGACGTCGCTGTCCTGATTCTGGTGAGCCTGGCGGTGCTCCCCAATGCAGGGGTGATGGCGGGGTCGTACCTGGCAGGTTCTGGATTCGCGGTGGGTGCCCAGACGCTGGTGTCGCCGTCGGTGGTCGTGCTCGGTCCGCTTCCGGTCTTTCCGCTTTTCGCTGCTCTGCCCGAGTCCGGTCCGGTACCGGGGTGGACGCTGGTCGTGTTGGCGGTTCCCCCTCTTCTGGCGATGGTCATGGTGATGCGGGTCCAGCGTCGGTGGTCGGCGTCGGGTTGGCTCGACGGCGCGGCTCGGGGGCTCGCCGCCGGGCTGGCGGCCGCTCTCCTTCTGGGGCTGGTGGCCATGGTCGCGGGCGGTGCCATCGGCCCTGGTCGCATGGGCGAGGTCGGGCCTCCGGTCGGCGACTTCACGGCGCACGCCATGGCCTCACTCGGACTGGGTGGGCTGGCGGGTGGGCTGCTGCTCATCTGGTGGCAGCGTCGGCATCCCACGGGCTGACCGCACCAGGCGGGCGCGGATTCTGCTTCTCTACACTTCGGGCGTGGCTACCCCCGCGCGTTTGGTTGTGCTGGTCTCCGGATCGGGCACCAACCTGCAGGCGCTTCTCGACGCGTGCGTCGATCCGGCCTACGGCGCCCGGGTCGTCGCCGTCGGCGCCGATCGGGACGGCATCGAAGGCCTGGCTCGCGCGGAGCGAGCCGGCATCCCGACCTTCGTCCGGGAAGTGGGCACCTTCGAGACCCGAAGCGGCTGGGATCAGGCTGTCACCGATGCCGTGTCCCGGTTCGAACCCGATCTGGTGGTGCTCGCCGGCTTCATGAAGTTGGTCGGGTCGACATTCCTGTCCGCCTTCGCGGGGCGCGTCGTCAACACCCACCCTGCGCTCTCTCCGTCCTTCCCGGGGACACACGGGCCGAGGGACGCCTTGGCGCATGGCGTCAAGGTCACCGGCGCCACCCTGTTCCTGGTCGACGAGGGGGTCGACACCGGCCCGATCGTTGCCCAAACCGCCGTGGCCGTGCACGACGACGACACGGTCGAGTCGTTGCACGAGCGGATCAAGGGTGCCGAGCGAGTCATGCTCGTGGAGGCAGTCGGGCGGATGATCCGCGATGGCTTTCAGGTGCGCGACCGCACGGTCATCCTCGGGTCCTGATCGGCTAGCCTGAGCTCACACGACTGGCGCGGGTGGGACACCACCAGGGAGTGACGCCGGGAGCATCGACCGCCTGGGTGCTGCCACTGACGTCCATGTCCGACCCCAGGAGACACCCCATGAGTCACCCCACGAGTCCCGGAGCCAGCGACCCGGGGAGCGAAGCCGGCGCCGATCAACGCGTACCGATCCGCAGGGCTCTGGTGTCGGTCTATGACAAGACGGGACTCGACGAGTTGGTGCGCGGTCTGCACGAGGCCGGCGTCACGTTGGTCTCGACGGGCGGCTCAGCTGCCCTGATCGCCGGGCTTGGCCTGCCGGTGACCCGCGTGGAGGACCTGACCGGCTTCCCGGAATGCCTCGACGGACGGGTGAAGACCCTGCACCCGGCCGTGCACGCCGGCATCCTGGCAGATCGACGGCTGGAGTCGCACGTGCAGCAACTCGCCGAACTAGAGGTGGAACCGTTCGATCTGGTCGTGTCCAACCTCTACCCCTTCACCCAGACCGTGGCGTCCGGCGCCTCGCCGGACGAATGCGTCGAGCAGATCGACATCGGCGGCCCGTCCATGGTCCGGGCCGCAGCCAAGAACCACCCCTCGGTCGCGATCGTCACCTCGCCTGAGCGCTACGCCGATGTCCTCAGGGCCGTCGGTGAGGGCGGCTTCACCTACGCCGAGCGGAAACGGCTGGCAGCTGACGCCTTCGTCCACACCGCCACGTACGACGTCCATGTGGCGTCGTGGATGGGCAACGTGCTGACCGACTCCTCCGAGGGGAGTGGATTCCCCGCCTGGATCGGCGGCACCTGGGACCAGCAGGCGGTGCTGCGTTACGGCGAGAATCCGCACCAGCGCGCCGCCATCTACGCCGACGGCTTCGCGCCCTCGCCAGGGCTTGCCCAGGCGATGCAGTTGCACGGCAAGGAGATGTCGTACAACAACTATGTCGACGCGGACGCCGCTCGGCGGGCCGCCTATGACTTCGACGAGCCCGCCGTGGTCATCATCAAGCACGCCAACCCGTGCGGTATCGCCGTCGGAGCCGACGTCGCCGAGGCGCACCGGCGAGCCCATGACTGCGACCCGGTGTCGGCCTTCGGTGGCGTGATCGCGACCAACCTCCCGGTCTCCGTGGCAATGGCCGAGCAGGTCGCCGACGTCTTCACCGAGGTGATCGTGGCGCCTGGCTACGACGACGGCGCCGCAGAGGTGCTGCGGCAGAAGAAGAACATCCGGATCCTGGTGGCCCCACCTCAAGCCCGCGCCGGCGTCGAGACCCGCCGCATCTCCGGCGGACTTCTGATGCAGGTCCGCGATGTCATCGACGCCCCGGGCGACGACCCCGCCACCTGGACGCTCGTGGCCGGCGAGCCGGTCACCGACGACGCCCTGGCCGACCTGGCTTTTGCGTGGCGGGCCTGTCGATCGGTGAAGTCCAACGCCATCCTCCTGGCACGTCAGGGCGCCGCGGTCGGGGTCGGAATGGGTCAGGTCAACCGGGTCGATTCCTGCCGTCTTGCGGTGGAGCGGGCCGGTGAGCGAGCCAGAGGGGCGGTCGCCGCCTCGGATGCCTTCTTCCCCTTCGCCGACGGACCGCAGATCCTCATCGACGCCGGCGTGTCCGCCATCGTTCAACCCGGCGGATCGGTGCGCGATCCCGAAGTGATCGCAGCAGCGCAGGCGGCCGGGGTCACCATGTACGTCACTGGCACCCGCCACTTCTTCCACTGACCCCCTGACCGCCCTCCCCGTCTGCAAGGATGCGCCCGTGACCGCTCAGAAGCTCGACGGCAGCGCCACGGCTGCAACGATCAAGGCCGAACTCGCCACCCGCGTCGCCGCCCTCAAAGAGGCAGGGGTGACCCCCGGGCTCGGCACCGTACTGGTGGGCGACGATCCGGGGTCGCGGTGGTACGTCAACGGCAAGCACAAAGACTGCGCCGAGGTCGGGATCTCGTCGCTTCGAGTGGATCTCCCCGAGGTCGCGAGCCAGGAGGAGATCGAGGAGGCCGTGGCCGGCTTCAACGCCGACCCCGCCTGCACGGGATACATCGTTCAGCTGCCGCTACCTCGGGGCCGCGACGAGAATCGGGTGCTCGGGCTGATCGACCCCGCCAAGGACGCGGACGGCTTGCACCCCACCAATCTCGGCTGGCTGGTGTTGGGACATCCCGCGCCGCTCCCGTGCACGCCCTACGGCATCGTCGAACTGCTTCGTCGGCACGAGGTTCCGATCGCGGGAGCCGAGGTGTGCGTCATCGGCCGCGGGGTGACCGTCGGCCGGCCGCTCGGGCTGCTGCTGACCCGTCGCTCCGAGAACGCGACCGTGACCTTGTGTCACACCGGGACGGTCGACCTCGCCGCGCATGTGCGCAAGGCCGACATCGTGGTCGCCGCGGCCGGGGTGCCGGGCATCGTCACCGGGTCGATGGTCAAGCCCGGCGCGGCGGTCCTTGACGTGGGTGTCTCGCGGGTCGACGGGAAGCTCGCCGGCGATGTGGCCGACGACGTGTGGGACGTGGCCGGATGGGTCTCTCCGAACCCCGGGGGAGTGGGGCCGATGACCCGGGCGATGCTGCTGTCCAACATCGTCACGATCGCGGAGCACAACCTCGCGTGAACGAGCCCGACCCCACCGAGGACTCCGCGGCTGAGACCGCTGAGCAGCCACGACGCTATCCCTCGACGCTCGGCGGGGTGTTCTACCTGCTGTTGCTCGCGACGTCGGTGGTCGGCCTGGGGATCGTCGTCTTCGGCGCCTGGCGCGAGGGGATCAGGGTGGTGGGCATCGCCTTGATCGTGGCCGCCGGGATCCGGCTGGCCATTCCCGAGGCACACGCGGGCATGCTTGCCGTCCGGCCCAAGCCCCTCGATGCCGCGATGCTGGCCGGCGCCGGCGCGGTGTTGCTGTTCCTCGCAGCCTCGATCCCGGACCAGCCCGGGCTCTGACGGGCTAGATCAGCCCCAAGCCTTGGACGGCCTCGCGCTCCTCGGCCAGTTCGGCGGTGGAGGCGTCGATACGACCGCGCGAGAAGTCGTCGATCTCCAGCCCTTGAACGATCTCCCAGTCTCCATCGCGCGTGACGACGGGGAACGACGAGACCAGACCCTCGGGAACGCCATAGGAGCCGTCGGACTGCACGGCCATCGACACCCAGTCATCCTGGGCCGAGCCGAGCAGCCAGTCGCGGGCGGCGTCGATGGTTGCCGAGGCGGCGGAGGCGGCCGATGACGAACCGCGGGCCGCGATGATGGCGGCGCCGCGCTTGGCCACCGTGGGGATGAAGTCGTTCTCGATCCAACTCTGGTCATCCACCACCTCGGCGGCGTTGCGGCCCCCGATCTCAGCGTGGAAGAGGTCTGGATACTGGGTAGCGGAGTGGTTGCCCCAGATAGTCATCTTGGTGATGTCGGTGACCGGCGCCCCGCTCTTGGCCGCCAGTTGCGAGATCGCGCGATTGTGGTCGAGGCGGGTCAACGCGGAGAAGCGCGCCGCCGGGATGTCGGGGGCGTTGCTCAACGCGATCAGCGCATTGGTGTTGGCCGGGTTGCCCGTGACGCCGATACGGACGTCGTCGGCTGCTACTGCATTGAGCGCCTTGCCCTGGGCGGTGAAGATGGCGCCGTTGGCCTCGAGAAGATCACCGCGTTCCATCCCGGGACCGCGGGGGCGAGCGCCGACGAGAAGCGCGAGGTTGACGCCGTCGAAGACGACGTTGGGGTCGGACCCGGTCTGCACCCCCGCCAACGTGGGGAAGGCGCAGTCGTCGAGTTCCATCACCACTCCCTCGAGGGTCTTGAGGGCGGGCTCGATCTCGAGTAGGCGCAGTTCGATCGGTCGGTCGGCACCGAGCAACGATCCACTTGCGAGGCGGAAGAGAAGGCTGTAGCCGATCTGACCGGCGGCTCCGGTGACGGCGACCTTGAGAGGTGTGCTGCTCACGACTGCTCCTTGACGACGAGACGGGTGGTGCCACGCATGGTGATCCTCTGGCTCCGACGCTAGCAGCGGCCGACCCCCGCCGCGGCGGCAGGTCTCCGCCGTTCGCCAGGAGGCGCTCCCGTTGCGACGAACGGCCGTAGGCCAAACTTGTCACCGTGCCCGTGCCCGCCCCCTGCCCACGTTCCCCGCGGGCTTTGTCGGCGGGGCGTCGTACGGTGGCTGCGCTGCGCGTCCTTTCGGTCGCTGTAGCGCTGGCCGCGATCCTCGGCGGGTGTGGCGCGGGAGCCGAGCCGGTGGCAGTGCCGCCCGCGGGGGTCGATGAGCTGACAGTGCCGACTCCGTCGCCGGCCCCGTCCGACTTCGTCGACGTCATTGACAACCCTTGGCTGGGATCGGGAGGAAAGCAGGTCTACAACCTCATCGACGGCCCGACGACCACTCGGACGGTGCATCGAGAGCGCACAGGGTTGCGGATCGCCGGCGTCGAGGTGACGGCGGTCGTCTCCGTCGACGCCGACGACGCCGGGCGGACTCTGCGCCAGGTCACCGACTACTGGGCCCAGGACACCAGGGGCAACGTGTGGTGGCTGGGACGAGAGACCCGTTCGGACGGCGGGGCGGTGGAGCCGTCGCTCTCCTGGCGTGCCGATGAGGCGGGGGCGCAAGCCGGCCTGATGATGCCGGCGCTCCCGCGCCGAGGTGACGGGTTCGTCGGCTTCGTGGCACCCACGGTCGGGACACTCGTCACGTCTGTGACCGACGTGACGGGCGCCGGTGACGAACGTGCGGTCGTACTTGACCAGACCGTGCCCGGGCAGCCCGAGCTGAGCCGGCGGGCCATCTATCGCTGGGGCGTCGGACTGGTCTCGCTGACCGACTCCGACGGTTCGGCTGCGACGTTGGTTCCAGCCGCGGAGTGACCACCCGCTGTTGCCGCTGACCTACGCCACTACTAGCGTCGGGGGGGTGACCGAGAACAGCGCGAGCAGTCCCCAGGCCAGCCAGATCATCTACACCCACACCGACGAGGCGCCCTTGCTGGCGACTTACTCGTTCTTGCCGATCATTCAGGCATATGCCGGCCAGGCCGGCGTCGACGTGGCCGCTCGCGACATCTCGCTGGCCGGGCGGATCATCTCCTTGTTCCCGGAGCGACTGACCGATGAGCAGCGTCTTGACGACGCGCTCGCCGAGCTCGGCGCGCTGGCCACCAAGCCCGAGGCGAACATCATCAAGCTGCCCAACATCTCCGCCTCGATCCCGCAACTCAAGGCCGCGGTCGCCGAACTCCAGACGCAGGGCTACGACCTGCCCGACTACCCCGAGTCGCCCTCGACCGACGAGGAGCGCGAGACGCGCGCTCGCTACGACAAGGTCAAGGGGTCGGCGGTCAACCCCGTGCTCCGCGAGGGCAACTCCGACCGCCGTGCGCCCGCGTCGGTGAAGAACTACGCCAAGAAGCACCCACACCGGATGGGTTCCTGGTCACCGGAGTCCCGGACCAATGTGGCGACGATGGGCCACGACGACTTCCGATCCAACGAGTTGTCGGTGGTGATGCCTTCCGACGACACGCTCCGAATCGAGCACGTCGCGGCCGACGGCACCGTGACGGTGCTCAAGGAGTCGATACCGGTTCTCGCCGGGGAGGTCGTCGACGGCACGTTCATGAATGTCGCGGCGCTGCGCCGGTTCCTCACCGAGCAGGTCGCGCGAGCCAAGGCCGATGGCGTGCTGTTCTCCGCCCACCTCAAGGCCACCATGATGAAGGTCTCCGACCCGATCATCTTCGGGCATGTCGTCCAAGCCTTCTTCCCCACCTTGTTCGAGCAGTACGGCGAACAACTGTCCGCCGCGGGCATCTCTCCCAACGACGGTCTCGGCGCGCTTCTCGGTGCGGTCGACTCCCTGCCCGACGGCGACGCGATCAAGGCCGCCGTGCAGCAGGGGTTGGCCGACGGACCCGCCCTCGCGATGGTCGACTCCGACCGGGGCATTACCAACCTGCATGTGCCCTCCGACATCATCATCGACGCCTCGATGCCGGCCATGATCCGCACGTCCGGTCACATGTGGGGTCCTGACGGCGAGGAGCACGACACTCTCGCGGTGATTCCCGACTCCTGCTACGCCGGGGTCTACCAGACCGTCATCGACGATTGCCGCACCCACGGGGCGTTCGATCCCGCAACCATGGGCTCGGTGCCCAATGTCGGGCTGATGGCCAAGGCCGCGGAGGAGTACGGCTCGCACGACAAGACCTTCGAGATTCCGGCCGCCGGCACGGTGCGAGTGGTCGACAACGCGGGGGAGGCGCTGATCGAGCACCAGGTTCAACCGGGTGACATCTGGCGCGCCTGCCAGACCAAGGACGCCCCGATCCGCGACTGGGTCAAGCTCGCGGTCACGCGTGCACGGGCCAGCGGCGTTCCGGCGGTCTTCTGGCTCGATGACACCCGCGCCCATGACCGCAACCTGATCGCCAAGGTTGGCGAGTACTTGAGCGACCACGACACCGACGGGCTCACCATCGAGATCATGGACCCGGCCGAAGCGACCGCCTACTCACTGGAGCGGATCCGCCGAGGCGAGGACACCATCTCGGTCACCGGCAACGTATTGCGTGACTACAACACCGACCTGTTCCCGATTCTCGAGCTCGGCACATCGGCCAAGATGCTGTCGGTGGTGCCGTTGATGAACGGCGGTGGACTCTTCGAGACCGGTGCCGGCGGCTCGGCTCCCAAGCACGTGCAGCAGTTGGTCAAGGAGAACTACCTGCGCTGGGACAGTCTTGGCGAGTTCTTCGCTCTGGCGGCCAGCTTCGAGCACTTGGCGCAGGCGACCGACAATCCGAAGGCGCAGGTGCTGGCCGACACTCTCGACCGCGCGACCGGCACCTTCCTCGACGAGAACAAGTCGCCGGCGCGAGCGGTCGGCCAGATCGACAACCGAGGCTCGCACTTCTATCTCGCTTTGTTCTGGGCCGAGGAGCTCGCCGAGCAGACCGATGACACCGAGTTGGCCGCGGCCTTCACCGACCTGGCTGGACGGTTACGTCGGGAGGAGGCCGCGATCGTCGACGAGTTGCTGGCGGTGCAGGGGGCGCCCGCCGACATCGGTGGCTATTACCGCCCCGACCCGGAGTTGACCAGCGCGGTGATGCGTCCGTCGACCACTTTCAACGACGCCCTCGCGTCTCTCTGATCGGCCGACCGGGCCTGGATGCGGCGGATCGGCTTGGTGGGACTTGTCGCCGACTGGACGTGAGCGCCGTATGAGGTCAGACACATTGCGAGGCCGCCCGGCGATGACGGAATGATGGCCGCGGGTGGGAGGTTGCAGCCCTCGTGACCGCCACCCCGACCGAGCCCGTGCAGCTGGCTGACCTCGACCACGTCCGGTCGCACCCGTCGCGCGTCGCGTTGGCGATCCTTGCGCTGGCGGCGGGCGGTTTCACGATCGGGACGACCGAGTTCGTCACGATGGGTCTGCTCCCGGAGATCGCGGAGGGGGTCGCGGTCTCCATCCCCGTGGCCGGGCATGCCATCTCGGCCTACGCCGTCGGTGTGGTGGTGGGCGTCCCCTTGCTGGTGATCTTCGGGTCGCGGCTGCCGCGTCGCGGCCTGTTGATCGGCCTGATGGCGACCTACGCCGCCTTCAACGCGCTGACCGCGCTGGCGCCGACCTTTCCCTGGCTGGTGGCGGCCCGCTTCCTCGACGGTCTTCCACACGGTGGCTATTTCGGAGTGGCATCGCTCGTCGCTGCCGACTTGGCGGCGCCTAGCCGAAAGGGCCGCGCAATCGCATCGGTGATGCTGGGGTTGTCGGTCGCCAATGTGGTCGGTGTCCCGGCGGCCACCTGGCTCGGGCAGCAACTCGGTTGGCGTTCGGCGTTCGTGGTGGTTGCCGTGCTGGCGATGATCACCGCCATGGCGGTCCTAGCCTTCGTGCCCAGCATGCCGAGCCACGGACAGGCGGGTGCGCGGCGCGAGATGGCTGCGTTCCGGTCCGGCCAGGTCTGGTTGACGCTGGCCGCCGGTGCGGTGGGCTTCGGCGGCATGTTCGCCGTCTATTCCTATATCGCGCCGACCGTCACCGTTCTCGGTGGGCTCTCCGCCGGGGCTGTCCCGGTGTTCCTGTTGGCGCTGGGCCTCGGCATGGTGGTCGGCACCTGGCTGGCCGGCGAACTGGCGGACTGGTCGGTCTTCCGCTCGCTCTTGGGCGCCTCCGTCGGGATGGCCCTGGTGTTGCTTCTCTTCGCTGCGGTGGCGCCCTACGGCTGGTGGTTGCTCCCCGTGGGTTTCCTGGTCACTGCCACCAGTTCCGTTCTGGTGGTCAACCTGCAGCTGCGGCTGATGAGTGTGGCCACGGACGCACCCACCCTGGGAGCGGCCATGAATCACGCGTCCCTGAACGTCGCCAACGCCCTCGGTGCGTGGCTGGGAGCGCTGGTTCTGGCAGCTGGCTACGGCTACCGTGCCCCGGCTCTCGTCGGCGTCGCTCTGTCACTTCTGGGGCTGGTGATCTTGATCGTTTCCGCGCTGAGGCACCGCAGCGCCAGGTGGACCCAGGCGGCCCGCTCCCCTGTCAGATGACACAATGCACGCCATGTCGTCAGTGTCGACCGAACCCGAGACCCAGGTGGCCGGTGCCGCCACCGGGTCGGCGCGTCCGCGGGTGCTGTCGGGCATCCAACCCACCGCCGACTCCTTCCACTTCGGCAACTATCTGGGTGCGTTGAGGCAGTGGGTGGATCTGCAGCAGGATTACCAGCCGTTCTTCTTCATCGCTGACCTGCACGCGATCACGGCGCAGCAGGATCCGAAGGTGCTGCGCGATCGCACTCGGCGTGCGGTGGCGCAACTGCTGGCGATGGGGGTCGAACCCACGCGATCGGCGATCTTCGTCCAGTCCCAGGTGCCCGAGCACACCCAACTGGGATGGGTGTTGCAGTGCCTGACCGGCTTCGGTGAGGCGCGCCGCATGACGCAGTTCAAAGACAAGTCGGCCAAGGGTGGTGAGGGCGCGGCGAGCGTCGGGTTGTTCACCTACCCCGTCCTCCAAGCCGCCGATGTGCTGCTCTACCGCCCGCACTTCGTGCCCGTCGGTGAAGATCAGCGGCAGCACCTCGAACTCACCCGAGACCTGGCCCAGCGCTTCAACAAGCGCTACAAGAAGACCTTCCGTCTGCCCGAGCCCTACATCCTCAAGGCGACGGCGAAGATCCTCGACCTCCAGGATCCGCTGGCCAAGATGTCGAAGTCGGCATCCACCGCCGGCGGGATCATCGAGATGTTGGACGAGCCGGCGCTCAGCGCCAAGAAGATCCGCTCGGCGGTCACCGATTCCGAATCCGACATCCGGTTCGACCCCGACACCAAGCCGGGGGTCAGCAACCTCTTGACCATCTTTTCCGCGCTCGACGGGCGCAGCATCGGTGATCTCGAGGACGCCTACTCCGGACGCGGCTACGGTGATCTGAAGAAGGATCTCGGCGAACAGGTCGTCGAGTTTGTCACTCCTTTCCGCGACGCAACCTTGACGCTGCTGGACGATCCCGCCTACCTCGACGAGATCTTGGCCCGGGGACGCGCTCAGGCGGGAGCGGTGGCCGCCAGCACTTTGCGCGATGTGATGGATCGAGTCGGGTTCCTGCCTGGCGTTGCGAACGACTGAGGAGGGCCCAGCGTGCCGACCATCGGCGTCTCGATCGCGCTGCCCGAACCCTGGGCTCGCCAACTGCAGGACTATCGGACGTCGATCGGCGATGAGACCGCGGCGTTGATCCCCACCCATATCACCCTGGTTCCGCCGATGGACGTTGCCGACTCCGACCTGGATGCGGTGCACGACCATCTGGCGGCGGTCGCGGAGTCGCAGGATCGCTTTCCCATCGAGCTACGCGGGACGGGCACCTTCCGGCCGGTGTCACCGGTGGTGTTCGTCACCCTGGCGCTGGGGATCGGCGGGTGCGAGCGGTTGGCCGACGCCATCCGGCGGGGACCCCTCGAACGCGAGCTCGCTTACCCCTATCACCCGCACGTGACGATCGCCCACCATCTCGACGACGCGACCCTCGACCAGGCGTACCACGACCTCGCTGGGTTCTCCTGCGACTTCGACGTTCAGGCCTTCCACCTGTATGAGCACGACGAGACCATCGGCTGGAGTCCCACCAGCGCCTTCCACCTCGCCGCCCCCCGCTGACACGTCACCTATTGCGGCTGACACGTCACCTGCTGCGGGTGACACGTCACCTACTGCGGGCGACCCGTCACACATCGCGGGCGACCCGTCACATACCGCGCGGCCAGCAAGGCGACACTTCTGACGGGTCAGTGCCCAAGACTGACGGGTCAGTGCCCAAGAGTGACGGGTCGGCGCCCAAGAGTGACGGGTCGGCGCCCAAGAGTGACGGGTCGGCGCCCAAGAGTGACGGGTCAGTGGCCGTGGCGGATGGCGATGCGGAGGTCCTTGTTGAGCTGGGAGATCACATCGAGCGGGATCTCCTTCGGGCAGGCCGAGGCGCATTCGCCGATGTTGGTGCAGCCGCCGAATCCCTCTTCGTCGTGCTGGGCCACCATGTCGACCACCCGGGTATCGCGCTCGGGTTGTCCTTGGGGGAGCAGGCCCAAGTGGGTCACCTTGGCCCCCATGAACAGCGACGCCGACCCGTTGGGGCAGGCAGCCACACACGCGCCGCAGCCGATACAGGTCGCGACGTTGAACGCTCGGTCCGCGTCGGCCTTCGGCACCAAAGTGGCGCTGGCGTCCGGGGCGGCGCCAGTGTTGACCGAGATATAGCCGCCCTTCTGGATGATCCGGTCGAAGGCGCTCCGGTCGACGCAGAGGTCGCGAAGCACCGGGAACGGATCGGCCCGCCACGGCTCGATGGTGATCTCGTCGCCGTCCTTGAACGAGCGCATGTGCAGTTGGCAGGTGGTGGTGACTTCGGGGCCGTGGGCCTGCCCGTTGATCATCAGACCGCACATGCCGCAGATGCCTTCGCGGCAGTCGGAGTCGAAGGCCACCGGCTCCTCGCCTTCGGCGTTGAGCCGCTCGTTGAGTACGTCGAGCATCTCCAGGAACGACATGTCCTCGGATACGTCGTCGAGCTGGTAGGTGCGCAACTCGCCCTTCGTCGAAGGGTTCGGCTGGCGCCAGATCTTCAGGGTCAGCTTCACAGTTGGTCTCTCCGCCTCACTTGTACGAGCGCTGCTTCATCTCGATGGCCGTGTAGATCAGGTCTTCCTTGTGCAGAACCGGGGTGCCCATCGGGACCTGCGCCTGATCGGCGCTGGACGCCGCGTCGGTCCCTGCTGCCGCGAACTCCCACGCAGCGACGTAGGCGTACTGCTCGTCGTGGCGCAGCGCCTCGCCATCCTCGGTCTGCGACTCGCCACGGAAGTGGCCGCCACAGGACTCGCGGCGGTTGAGGGCGTCGATGCACATCAGCTCGCCGAGCTCGAGGAAGTCAGCCACCCGACCGGCCTTCTCGAGGTTCTGATTGAGCGAGTCGGCGGAGCCGAGCACCTTGAGGTTCGACCAGAAGTCGACGCGAAGTTGACGGATGCCGTCGATCGCCTTGCGCAGGCCCTCCTCGGTGCGCTCCATGCCGCAGTACTCCCACATCAGCTGACCGAGTTCCTTGTGGTAGCTGTCGGCCGATCGGGTGCCGTTGATCGCGAGCATGCGGTTGATCCGGGCCTCGACCGACTGGCGGGCGGCCACCACCTCCGGATGGTCTTCGCCGATGGGCTCGAATGGTCCGTCGGCGAGATAATCGCGGATCGTGTTGGGCAACACGAAGTAGCCGTCGGCCAGCCCCTGCATGAGGGCCGAGGCGCCCAGCCGGTTGGCTCCGTGATCGGAGAAATTGGCCTCGCCGGTGACGAACAGCCCGGCCAGGTTCGACTGCAGGTCGTAGTCGACCCAGAGCCCGCCCATCACGTAGTGCACGGCCGGGTAGATCCGCATCGGCGTCTCGTATGGATTCTCGCCGGTGATGCGGGCATACATGTCGAAGAGGTTGCCGTACTTCGCCTCGACGGCCTCCCGGCCCATTCTGGCGATGGCGTCGGCGAAGTCGAGATAGACCCCGCGCCGGAAGTCTCCCACCAGCGGACCGACGCCACGGCCCTCGTCGCAGACGTTCTTCGCCTGCCGCGAGGCGATGTCACGGGGCACCAGGTTGCCGAAGGAGGGATAGATCCGCTCGAGGTAGTAGTCGCGGTCCTCCTCGGCGATGTCGAGGGGATGCTTCTCACAGTCCTCGCGCTTCTTGGGCACCCAGATCCGGCCGTCGTTGCGCAGCGACTCGCTCATCAGCGTGAGCTTCGACTGATGCTCTCCCGCGACCGGGATGCAGGTGGGGTGGATCTGTGTGTAGCAGGGGTTGGCCATGTAGGCGCCCTTGCGGTGGGCTCGCCACGTGGCGGTCACGTTGCAGCCCATCGCGTTGGTCGAGAGGAAGAAGACGTTGCCGTAGCCGCCGCTGGCGAGGACGACGACGTCGGCCAGGTGCGTCTCGATCTCACCGGTCACCATGTCGCGGGCGACGATGCCGCGGGTGCGGCCGTCGACGACGATGACATCGAGCATCTCGTGCCGGCTGAAGGACTGCACGCTGCCCGCGGCCACCTGTCGCTCCAGCGCCTGGTACGCGCCGATCAGCAACTGCTGGCCGGTCTGGCCCCGCGCATAGAACGTGCGAGAGACCTGCACGCCGCCGAAGGAGCGGTTGTCGAGCAGCCCGCCGTACTCACGCGCGAACGGCACGCCCTGCGCGACGCATTGGTCGATGATGTTGCCGCTGACCTCGGCCAGCCGATAGACGTTGGACTCCCGCGAGCGATAGTCGCCGCCCTTGACGGTGTCGTAGAACAACCGAAAGGTCGAGTCGCCGTCCTCTTTGTAGTTCTTGGAGGCGTTGATGCCGCCCTGGGCGGCGATCGAGTGCGCCCGGCGCGCCGAGTCTTGGTAGAAGAACGCCTTGACGTTGTAGCCCGCCTCGCCCATGGTCGCGGCAGCTGACGAACCGGCCAGACCGGTGCCCACGATGATGACCGACAACTTGCGGCGGTTGGCGGGGTTGACCAGACGCGCCTCGAACTTCCGGGTGTCCCAACGTTGTGCGATGGGGCCAGTCGGGGCCTTGGTGTCGGCGATGGGATCGCCCGGCGTGTAGTAGCCGTGGGCGTCGTCGGACTTCTGAACGGACGCCTGGTTGAGGGCGACGTTCCCGCTGGTGTCGGTCGCGGCCATGATCAGCTGACTCCTTTACTTGGTGATGACGCCGGCGAGCACGAAGATCGGAACGAGTGAGAATCCGCCCGCGACGACGATCGCCGTCACCCAGCCAAGAGTCTTCGCCCGCTGGCGCGCGGCGGCTGTGCCGGTCCAACCCAACGTCTGCGCCGCACTCCAGACACCGTGGTGCAGATGCAGCCCCAGGGCGGCCAACGCAAGCAGATAGATGATGGTCACCCACCACACCTGGAACGAGTCGACGACGAGGTTGTAGGGGTCGTTGTTCGGACCGCCGGTGGGATTGATCCGAACGACGGTGAAGTTGAGCAGGTGCCAGACCAGGAACAGCAGCAGCGTGATGCCGCCCCAGCGCATCGTGCGAGAGGAGAACGACGAGCCCGAGTTGCGCCGCTTGACGTAGTCCTGGCTGCGGGCCGCCCCGGCGCGACGCCACAAAGTGACCGCTGACCACACGTGCAGGACCAGCGCCACGATCAGCACGACGCGGATCACCCACAACAGACCTTCGTAGGGGAGGATCGGCTCGCCGAGCTCGCGTAGGTGTTCTGCATAGCTGTTGAAGGCGTCGTGTCCGGCGAACATCTTGAGGTTGCCGTACATATGCAACAGCACGTAGCCGATGAAGATCAGGCCGGTTCCGGCCATCAGGATCTTGAGCGCGATGGTCGAGCGCGTACCGCGCGCTCCTTGGACCAGGGTCGAGGTTGCCACGAAGCTCACCGTAGCGCGCCGCGCAGGAGCGGGGGAGGCCGGAGGGGTGTGACAAACCCCCTGCTCCCAACGATTCTGGCCGTTTCGGCCTCACGGAAGCCATTGCTGGGCAAAACTTGGGGCGTGACGACGTACAGCTCTCCGAAGCCACCCTCTGTCGAGCCGGGTTGGTATCCCGACCCGCTCGACCACCGCTGGGTGCGCTGGCACGACGGATTGAGCTGGACCCCCACGACCGCGGCACCCGGTGGCAAGAAAGTCAGCTTCATGCCGCCGATGGCCATCAACCAGCCGGCCCAGCCTGCCCCAGCCTCGACTTTGACCACCGCCGACGTCCGCGACTACGACGCCGACGCGGGCGCGATGGGGCCTGATGCCCTCCCTTATGCCACGGCCGGAGTGCAGCTTTCGTCGTACGTCTGGATGGTCTTCGGGCTGATCACCCAAGCGGCGCTGGTGTTGCCGATCGTGGCCATCGTCTACGGAGTGACGCGACGACTGTCGCTGCTCACCGAGTTGACGGGAGCCGCCGGCTCGAGTTCGCGACGGGTCAGTCAAGAGCAGTTGACGCTCTTCGCCACTACGGACGCCACGGCATCGATGAGTCTCGGCGTCGCGATGGCGCTGGCCGGCGTGGTGTTCATCGCCTGGTTGTTCCTCGCCCACCTTTCGGTGCGGCAGTCGCCCTGGGTGAGAAGTTCGTCGGCCTGGGCGATCTTCGGCTGGTTCATTCCGATCCTCAGCTTCGTCAAGCCGTATCGCGTCACCCAGGAGGCCTACGTAGGCGCGCTGCCGGGGCACGAGCGGCATGGTGACTCGCTGTTGGTGATGGCGTGGTGGATGTTCGCCCTCTTGTCGGTAGGCGGTCAGGTGTTCGTCGCATTCTCCGCCTTCGACCTCGCGGCCGGCGCGACTGTTGCCGACCTGGCCAGGGTGGTCCGGATCTCGATCGGCCTCTCCCTCATCAACGTCGTCGGCGCCGGCCTCGCCATCGCCGTGGTGGGCCAGATCACCGGGCTCTTGCGCCGCCGCTGATCCGCTTCCTCTCGGAATAGGTCACAACGGCTGGTCCGCGAACCGCCGTCGGCCCTAGGGTTCCGAGCATGAGCGAATCTTCCCCACCAGAGGCATCGGGGGCATTGGAGCCGCCCGAGGTGACCGTGGACGACGTGGCGCTCGCGTCGCCCCACGACCATTTCGTGCGCGCCGACTGGGAGAGCGCCGCTGCAGCCGTGCTTCGCAAGACCCGCCGACTCTCCGCGGACGATCCCGACGACGCCGTCTGGGAGGCGCTGGCCACGACGACACTCGACGGGCTGACGGTGCCGCCGCTCGGCGTGGCCGATCAGCATCCTGACGACGGACCCGGAGCGCTGCCGGGTGCGGCCTCCGCCGAGCAACGGGCCGTCAGGCCGACCCGGCCCGGCGATTGGGATCTCAGAGCGCCGACCCTCGGCGCCGACAACGCGGCGGTGCTCGACGACCTCGAGAACGGCGCGACCTCGCTGTGGGTCAGAGTCACCGACGAGACCGGCCTTGCTGCGCTGTTGGACGGCGTCCTGCTCGATCTTGCCCCTGTCGTTTTGGAGGCCGCCGCGCCGCTGACCGCGGCCACCGAGTTGCTCGGCATCGCCGACCAGCGCGGCGTCGACCTGCATCCGCACACCAACCTCGGCGCCGATGCGGTCACGACGCCGACGGACGAGCTGCTCGCAGTGGCACGCTTGGCCTCTGACCATGGGGTCCGAGGCGTCGTCGTCGATGGCACCGCCTGGCACGACGAAGGGGCCTCCGACGCACAGGAACTCGGTTACACGTTGGCGGTGGGCGCCGCGTGCCTGCGCGAGCTGACCACCGCTGGATTCGGCCTCGATGAGGCGCTGGGCCTGATCGAGTTTCGGTATGCCGCCACGGTGGAGCAGTTCGCCACGGTGGCCAAGCTGCGCGCGGCCCGGCAGTGCTGGGCGCGGGTGGCCGAGTTGTCGGGCGCTGCTGGTGCGGACCAGGACCAGGTGCAGCACGCGGTCACCAGCCGCCCGATGCTGAGCGCGTACGACGTCTACACCAACATCCTCCGCACCACCGTGGCCGCCTTCGCGGCCGGGGTCGGCGGCGCCGAGGCCGTGACGGTGCTGCCGTTCGATCAGCCGCTGGGGGAGCCCGACCGGTTCGGGCGACGCATCGCCCGCAACGTGTCCGCCCTCCTTCTCGCCGAGTCGCACCTGGGAGTCGTGGCCGACCCGGCCGGCGGCGCGCACGCCGTCGAGCGGTTCACCGACGATCTGGCGCTGGCGGGCTGGGAGGAGTTCGGTCGGATCGAGTCGTCAGGGGGCATCCGCGCAGCACTCGACGATGGCTCGGCACTCGAGAGGGTCGCGGCCACCGTCGGTCGGCGCGATCAGGAAGTCGCGACCCGGCGGCGCCCGATCACCGGGTTGTCGGAGTTCCCTGACCTCGGCGAGACCCGACCCGAACGGCCCGGTCCGGCCGACGCGACGCGTCGCTACGGCGCCGCCTTCGAGGCGTTCAGGAACGAACCGGTGAGCGACCCGGTGTTCCTCGCCACGATGGGCTCGGTCGCCGATCACACCGCGCGCGCGGGCTTCGCGCTCAATCTGCTGGCGGCCGGCGGGATACCGGTCGATCAGGCGGGCCCCACGAGCAACGCCGATCAGGTCGTAGCGGCCTACGCCGGACAACGAGTGGTCTGCCTGGCCGGTACCGACGGCGCCTACGCAGCGTGGGGCGCCGACCTGATCGCCGCGCTGCGCGAGAGCGGCGCACGACATGTGGTGCTGGCCGGTCGGCCCGGCGACCGGACCGTCTCGGCGGACCTGGTGGACGACGCGTGCGCGCTCGGCGTCGACGCCGTGGAGTTCCTGCGGCGAACCCGAGCGGCACTCACAGAGGGAGACGACTCGTGACCATTCCCGACAACTTCGCCCAACTGCCGCTCCACTCCGATTCGTCTGCGACCCCAAGCGCGAAACAACCTGTCAAGGCGCAGACGAATCGGAGTTGGCTCAGCCCGGAGGGCATCGAGGTCCTGCCGCTGTATGGACCTGGGGACCTCGAGGGGCTGGACGCGCTCGACACCTGGCCGGGGCTCAGCCCCTTCCTGCGCGGGCCGTACCCGACGATGTACACCACCCGGCCCTGGACGATTCGGCAGTACGCCGGGTTCTCGACCGCCGAGAAGTCCAACGAGTTCTATCGTCGCAACCTCGCCGCCGGGCAGAAGGGACTGTCGGTCGCGTTCGATCTGGCGACGCACCGCGGCTACGACTCCGACCACCCGCGGGTGCGTGGCGACGTCGGCATGGCCGGGGTGGCGATCGACTCGATCTATGACGCGCGAACCCTCTTCGAGGGCATTCCGCTGGATCAGATGAGCGTGTCGATGACGATGAACGGCGCCGTGTTGCCGGTGCTGGCGCTCTACATCGTCGCTGCGGAGGAGCAGGGGGTGAAGCCGGCGCAGCTGACCGGGACCATCCAGAACGACATCCTCAAGGAGTTCATGGTTCGCAACACCTACATCTACCCGCCGAAGCCGAGCATGCGGATCATCTCCGACATCTTCAGCTACACCGCCGAACACATGCCGCGCTTCAACTCCATCTCGATCTCCGGCTATCACATGCAGGAAGCGGGTGCGACCGCCGATCTGGAGTTGGCCTACACCCTGGCCGACGGGGTGGAGTACCTGCGGGCGGGACGCGATGCCGGGCTCGCCATCGACGCCTTCGCCCCGAGGTTGAGCTTCTTCTGGGCGATCGGGACGAACTTCTTCATGGAGGTCGCCAAACTGCGCGCGGCCCGGGCCCTGTGGTCACGGCTGGTCCGCCAGTTCGAGCCGACCAACCCGAAGTCGCTCTCGTTGCGGACCCACTCCCAGACCTCTGGGTGGTCGCTGACCGCCCAAGACGTCTTCAACAACGTGGCCCGCACCTGCATCGAGGCGATGGCCGCGACCCAGGGTCATACCCAATCGCTGCACACCAACGCGCTGGACGAAGCGATCGCGCTGCCGACGGACTTCTCGGCCCGCATCGCTCGCAACACCCAACTCTTGCTCCAGCAGGAGTCCGGCACGACGCACACCATCGACCCCTGGGGCGGCAGTTACTACGTCGAGCGGTTGACTCACGAACTTGCCGCGCGGGCGTGGGCCCACATTCAAGAGGCAGAGGACGCCGGCGGAATGGCCCGGGCCATCGAGCAGGGCATCCCCAAGATGCGGATCGAGGAAGCCGCGGCGCGCACCCAGGCCAGGATCGACTCCGGCGCGCAAGCGGTGATCGGGGTGAACCGCTACCGCGTCGACGGAGAGGAGCCCTTCGAGGTGCGCCGGGTCGACAACGACTCGGTCTATCGCCAGCAGATCGCCAAGCTGGAGCGACTGCGCGCCGAACGCGACGACGACGACGTACGCCGTGCTCTCGAGGCCCTCACCGAAGCCGCGAGCCGCGAATCGGGCAATCTGCTCGAACTCTCCGTGGCCGCTGCGCGCGCCAAGGCCACGGTCGGGGAGATCTCCGACGCCATGGAGCGCGCCTTCGGTCGCCACCAAGCGGTCATCCGTACCATCGCCGGGGTGTACCGCGATGAAGCCGACCGCGACGGCGGCGACTCGCGCGTCGCCGAAGTCCTGGCGGCCACCGCAGCCTTCGAGGAGGCCGAGGGACGGCGTCCGCGAATCCTGGTCGCGAAGATGGGGCAGGACGGCCACGACCGCGGGCAGAAAGTGGTGGTCACCGCGTTCGCCGATCTCGGCTTCGACGTCGACGTCGGTCCGCTGTTCTCCACACCCGAAGAGGTCGCCCAACAGGCGGTCGACGCCGACGTGCACATCGTGGGGGTGAGCTCGCTCGCCGCGGGGCACATGACGCTGCTGCCGGCGCTGCGCCAGGCGCTGGCCGATCTGGGTCGGCCCGACATCATGATCGTGATCGGCGGCGTGATCCCGCCCGACGACGTGGCACCGCTGCGAGAGATGGGGGCGGCCGAGGTGTTCCTTCCGGGCACGGTCATCGCCGAGTCGGCGCTTGCGCTGCTGAGGGATCTCAGCGAGCGCGACGTCGAGCGGGACTGACGCCGACTCGATGAGGCGACCCGACATCCCGGCGCTCGTCGCCGGGGTCATCGCGGGTGACCGCGCCACGATCTCGCGGGCGATCACGCTGGTGGAGTCGCGCCGCCCCGACCATCGCGACGCCGCGCGCGAGATGTTGGGCGCCCTGGCGGAGAGGGCCGGTTCTTCTGCGAACACCGTGCGGGTCGGCATCTCGGGGGTGCCCGGTGTCGGTAAGTCCACGTTCATCGAGGCACTGGGGGCGCACTTGACCGATGCGGGACATCGGGTGGGCGTGCTGGCGGTGGATCCGAGCAGCGTCCGCACCGGGGGTTCGGTGTTGGGCGACAAAACCCGGATGGCGCGTCTCGCTGCCGACCCCGCGGCCTACATCCGGCCCTCGCCCACGGCCGGCACGTTGGGCGGGGTGGCCCGGGCGACCGCTCAGGCGATGACCATCCTGGAGGCGGCGGCCTATGACGTCGTGTTGGTCGAAACCGTCGGCGTGGGCCAGTCCGAGATCACCGTGGCGGGCATGGTGGACACCTTCTGCTTCCTGACCCTGTCCCGCACCGGCGACCAGTTGCAGGGGATCAAGAAGGGCATCCTCGAGATCGCCGACGTGATCGCCGTCAACAAGGCCGACGGCGACCGGGCCGTCGAAGCGCGCACCGCGGCACGAGATCTGTCCGGTGCGTTGCGGCTGGTCGCGCGTGGCGGCACCGGCTGGGTTCCGCCGGTGCTCACCTGCTCGTCGCTGGAGGGCACCGGTGTCCGTGAGGTGTGGGAAAGCGTTCTCGCCCATCGCGCTCATCTCGGCGAGGCCGGGGTGAAGCGGAAACGCGCCGACCAGCAGTGGGACTTCACCTGGACTCTGGTCCGCGACGAACTCGCGCAGCGGCTGAAGGCATCGGCGGCAGTGCGGGCCGTGGCCGAGGAGGTGCGCGGCGAGGTGTTGGGCGGTGACCTGCCGGCGACGGTCGCTGCCGATCGCCTTCTTGCCGCCTACGACTCCGGGCAGCAGATACCTGCTCTACCCTGAGGGGTAATGCCACCACCTTCTCCCTCGCCCCTGTCCCCGCTCCCGCCGGTTCCCTCGGCTGCCGGTGCGTCGGCCGCCGTCACCGAGAGCATCGCCGCTCAAGCCGAGTGGCTGCTGGAACTCCGTCGTGATCTGCACGCGCATCCGGAGCTGTCGTGGGCCGAGACCCGCACCACCGAATGCGTCGCCACCGCGCTGAAGGAGGCGGGCTATGACGTTCGGCGGATGTCGCGATCCGGGCTGATGGCCGAACTCGGCACGGGCGACCACGTGGTCGCCCTCCGTGCGGACCTCGATGCCCTGCCGGTGCAGGACACCACCGACGACCCGTGGGCGAGCACCGTGCCCGGTGTCGGCCACGCCTGCGGCCATGATGTGCACACCACTGCGCTGGTCGGAGCGGCCTACGCGCTCGCCGAGGTCTACGCGCGCGGCGGGCTGTCCGGGCGTGTGCGACTGCTGTTCCAGCCCGCCGAGGAGGTCATGCCCGGTGGCGCCCTCGAGATGATGGAGGCCGGCGCACTCGACGACGTCCGCTATGTCTTCGGACTGCACTGCGACCCGTCGATCGATGTCGGCACCTTGGGGCTCCGGGAGGGCCCGCTCACCGGCGCCGCGGACTCTCTGGAGATCCGGGTGCGCGGCAAGGGCGGCCACACCTCACGCCCCCACCTCACCGAGGACCTCACCTTCGCGATCGGCAAGCTCATCACCGAACTGCCGGCGATCTTGTCTCGCCGACTCGACCCCCGTGCCGGCGTCAGCGTGGTGTGGGGCCTGGTGCAGGCCGGGTCGGCTCCCAACGTCATTCCGGCGGCTGGGCGGGTGGCCGGGACCGTGCGAATGCTCGATGCCGTGGCCTGGGCCGACGCCGAGCATCTGGTACGGGAGATGGTCGCGCACATCATCGCGCCCTACGGCGTGCACGCCGACATCACCTATCACCGGGGCGTGCCACCGGTCGTCAACGAGCAAATGGCGACGTCGATCCTAGGCGAGGCGGTGAACCGGGTCGTGGGGGTGACCGGTCACGTCGCCACCTCCCAGAGCCTCGGGGGCGAGGACTTCGGTTGGTTCCTCGAATCCGTTCCAGGGGCGATGGCACGCCTGGGAACTCGCACGCCGGGTGGGCCGACCTACGACCTGCACCAGGGCGATTTGCGCATCGACGAGCGGGCCACATTGATCGGCGCCCGGGTGCTGGCCGAGGCCGCCCTCGGCGGATTGACAGCGGTCGACAAGACCCCAGGTCAAGCCGCGATCTGACGCCCAGCCTGTCATTGGCAACACCTGATGAGATAACCGGCGGGTAACAGTTGGGGGCCGCCCCTCCCGACGCGCGGAGGCGAGAGGTTATCGTGTGCGCACCTCGCGCACTTTCGCGTGGGGAGTTGACCCCAAAGATCAGGAGGAGCCGTGAAGAAGACGGCCCGAATCGCGGCAATGACCGCGGCGGCAGCTCTCGTGCTGGCCGGCTGTGGCGACCGCGCCACCGACAACACAGACAACGAGCCCAGCGCGGCCACGGAGAGCGAGTCCAGTGCGCCAGCGGTCGAGCAGATCGACTTCAAGGCTTGCATGGTGTCCGACTCGGGAGGCTTCAACGACAAGTCGTTCAACCAGACGTCCTACGCGGGCTTGCAGAACGCGGTCAAGAACATCGGCGTGCAGAGCGGCGAGGTCGAGTCGCAGTCCGACGCGGAGTACAACGACAACATCAAGGCGCTCGTGAAGGAAGGCTGTAACTCGATCACGACCGTCGGCTTCCTCTTGGGTGATGCGACCGAGAAGGCCGCCAAGAAGAACAAGAAGATCTCCTTCTCGATCGTCGACTTCGCCTATGAGAAGCCACCCAAGAACCTCAAGGGCCTGGTCTTCAACACCGCTGAGCCGTCCTACCTGGCCGGCTACCTCGCCGCAGCCAAGTCCGAGTCCGGCATCGTTGGCACCTTCGGCGGCCTCAACATCCCGACCGTGACGTCGTTCATGACCGGATTCGTTCAGGGTGTGGACCGGTACAACGAGGATGAGGGCGCCGACGTCCAGGTCATCGGCTGGGACCTGGACAAGCAGGAAGGCTCGTTCACCGAGGACTTCGAGGACAAGACCAAGGGTCAGTCCATTGCCGAGCAGATGATCCAGCAGGGCGCCGACGTGATCTTCCCGGTCGCCGGTCCCGCGGGTCTGGGTGGTCTCCAGGCCGCCAAGGACAATGACGCCTGGGGCATCTGGGTCGACACCGACGGCTGCGTCTCTGCACCGGAGTACTGCGACGTGCTGCTGAGCTCGGCCGTCAAGGGACTCGACGTCGCCGTCGAAGAGGCCATCAAGGAGGCGGTGGACGGAACGTTCACCAACGAGGTCTACCTCGGCACGCTCGAGAACGGCGGTGTCGGTCTCGCGCCCTATGGCCCGAACGCTGACGTCTCCGACGATCTTGCCGCCAAGATCGAGGAGTTGAAGCAGGAGATCATCGACGGCACCACCAAGGTCGGCTGACCACCGCAGACCTCAGCGAAGTGCCAAATGTCGTCCGCGACATTTGTCAGATGCCGGGCCGGGAAGGACTCCCCGGCCCGGCGTCTTTCGCCCTAGTGTGCAGGCGTCACCCTCTGCAGAAAGACTGACGCGATGAAACTGGAGATTCGGGGGCTCACCCGGCGGTTCGGGTCGTTCACGGCCAACGACAGCATCGACCTCACCATCGAGCCGGGTGAGATCCACTGCCTGCTGGGTGAGAACGGCGCGGGCAAGTCCACCTTGATGAACATGCTCTACGGGCTGCTGACGCCGACCGAGGGCGAGATCCTCGTGGACGGCGAGGCGGTCACCTTCTCCTCTCCCCGCGACGCGATCGACGTCGGCATCGGGATGGTTCACCAGCACTTCATGCTCGTGCCGGTGTTCACGGTCGCCGAGAACGTCATGCTCGGCAACGAGGAGACGCGCGGCGGCGGCGTGTTGAACCGACGGCAAGCGGCCGCCAAGGTGCGCGAACTGTCCGAGCGCTACAACCTCGCCGTCGACCCCGACGCCCTGGTCGAGAACCTCCCGGTCGGTGTGCAGCAGCGGGTCGAGATCATCAAGGCCCTCTCCCATGACGCGAAGGTGCTCATCCTCGACGAGCCGACGGCGGTGCTGACGCCGCAGGAGATCGACGAGCTGATGGACATCATGCGCGCGCTCAAGGCACAGGGCACCTCCATCATCTTCATCACCCACAAACTGCGCGAGGTCAAAGCGGTGGGCGACCGGATCAGCGTCATCCGGCGGGGCAAAGTGGTCGGCACCGCGCCGCCCAGCACGTCCGAGGCCGAACTCGCCGAGATGATGGTGGGCCGGTCGGTGAAGCTGGTGGTCGACAAAGACGCTCCCACCGTGGGGGAGACCGTCTTGGAGGTGCGCGGGGTCACCGTCGTCGACCCGCGCGGCCACCAAATGGTCAAGGACGTCTCCTTCGAGGCGAGAGCCGGAGAGGTCCTCGGGATCGCCGGGGTGCAAGGCAACGGTCAGACCGAGCTGATCAAGGCCCTGATGGGGCTGATCAAGCCCGATGCCGGCTCGATCCTGCTCGACGGCGTCGACATCGCCGAAGAGGGGCCTCGCCACTCGCTTGAGGCGGGCATCGGCTACATCCCCGAGGATCGTTCGCACGACGGCTTCGTCGGCTCCTTCTCCGTTCGAGAGAACCTGGTCCTCGACCTCTTCCGCACCGACGAGTTCGCCAACGGCTCCGCGCTGCGGTTGGACCGGATCAGCGACAACGCCCAGAGCCGGATCGATGAGTTCGACATCCGCACCGAATCGATGGAGGCGCCGGTCAGCTCACTGTCGGGCGGCAACCAGCAGAAGGTCGTCGTCGCCAGGGAGTTCTCCCGCCCGCTGAAAGTGCTGGTCGGCTCGCAGCCCACCCGTGGCGTCGATGTCGGGTCGATCGAGTTCATCCACCAACGCATCATCGCCGAGCGCGACAAGGGCACCGCCGTCGTGATCGTCTCCACCGAGCTCGACGAGATCTATGCGCTCTCAGACCGGATCGCGGTGATGTACGACGGTCGCATCGTCGCCACGGTCGACCCCGATATCCCGCGCGAGAAGATCGGTCTGCTGATGGCCGGTGCCTACGACAAGGCCGAGGAGAGCGCATGAGCGAGTCGAGCACCGACGTTATGGAGTCGGGCAAGCAGCCCGAGCCCAAGCGGAGTCTGACGCGCGACATCTCCTGGCTGCCGACCGTCCAGGAGACCATCGTCGCCGTGGTTCTCGCACTGGTGGTGGGAGCGCTGCTGATCGTCCTGAGTGACGAGACGGTCGTCTCGACGATGCCCTACTTCTTCTCCTATCCGTGGGACTTCTTCGTCGAGGGCTACCACGCGATCGTGTCGTCCTACGGCGCTCTGATCCGAGGGTCGGTCGGCAGTATCGGGGCGGTCGGCACCACCCTGGTCCGCTCGGCGCCGCTGATCTGTGCCGGTCTCGGTGTATCGCTGGCCTTCCGGGCCGGCCTGTTCAACATCGGTGCCCAGGGGCAGTTGGTCCTGGGGGCGATCTGCGCTGGTTACGTCGGCTTCACCTGGGACCTCCCGCCGGGGCTGCACACGTTGGCGGCACTCGCCGCGGGCCTGGTCGGCGGCGCCGCCTGGGGCGCCATCGCCGGCCTCCTCAAGGCGCGCACCGGTGCCCACGAGGTGATCACCACGATCATGATGAACTACCTCGCCGCCTCAGTGCTGCTGTATGCGCTGTCCAAAGACGCCTTCCAGAAGCCCGGCAGCAACAATCCTCAGTCGCCACCGGTGTCCGACAGCGCTTCGTTCGGTCAGGTGGGAGATCTGCACTTCGGTGTCATTCTCGCGTTCGCGGCCGCCTTCGGCGTGTGGTGGCTGCTTGAGCGCAGCACGCTCGGTTTCGAACTGCGTTCAATCGGCGCCAACCCGGCGGCCTCTCGAACGGCCGGCATGAGTCCCGAGAAGATCTACACGGTGGCCATGCTCCTGGCCGGGCTGCTGGCGGGCTTGGCGGCCACGATGGCGGTGCTCGGGCAGCAGAACTCCCTCAGCCCGTCGATGGCCGGGACGATCGGCTTCGACGCGATCACGGTCGCGTTGCTGGGCCGCGCGACTCCGCTCGGCACGGTCTTCGCTGGGCTGCTCTTCGGAGCGCTGAGCGTGGGGGGCGTGGCGATGCAGGCCAGCACGGCGGCAACTCCGAAGGAGCTGACCGCGGTGCTCCAGGCACTGATCGTGCTGTTCGTCGCCGCCCCTGCGCTGATCAGGAGCGTGGCCCGCCTGAAAACCAGATCCAGCGACACGACCTTGGCAGCGAAAGGATGGGGCGGATGAGCGCCGCGACGATCGACTCGACCGAACACGTCGAGGTCAGGGAAAGGTCCGCACGTCAGCGGCAGATCAAGCAGATCGTGGTCTTCGCCATTGCGGCGGCGGCGCTGCTGTTCTTCGCCTTGGCGATCGACGACCCGACCGTGCGCTTCCTGCTCGGCGAGCGGATCACCAGAGACGATCCCGGGCGCGACGTCAACGGCCAACTCATCTCCTGGGTGGCATTCGCGATCGCCCTCGGCGCGCTGATTCTCGCCGCAGCCAACCGGTTCCCCAAGCGGGGCTGGGGCCTGCTGATCTATGTCGCTGTCGGCGTGAGCTTCTTCGTCGGGCTGATCGTGTGGTCCTATGCCGACCAGTCGCTGGGGCGTCCACTGGCGATCGTCAACCCGCTTCCCGGCACCGTTCGCTTGGCGACTCCCCTCGTGTTCGGGGCGCTGGCCGGGTGTCTATGCGAGCGCGCCGGCGTGATCAACATCGCCATCGAGGGCCAGTTCCTGATGGGTGCGTTCTTCGCCTCCGTGGCCTCCAGCCTGGCCTACAACGCTGAGATGGGTCTGCTGGGCGGCGTCCTCGCCGGTGTCGGGATGGCGTCGTTGTTGGCGGTCTTCGCGCTGCGCTACCAGGTCAACCAGGTCGTCCTGGGAGTGGTGTTGATCGCTTTGGCGACCGGACTGACGGCCTTCTTGCTCAGTCAGATTCCCAACGATCCTGCGATCAAGGGCTATCTGAATGAGCCGCTGGTGCTCGGCCGTATCGCCATCCCCGGATTGGTCGACATCCCGGTGCTGGGGCCGACGCTCTTCAATCAGACGATCCTGGTCTATCTGATGTATGTCTCGGTCGCGTTCGTGACCTTCCTGTTGTTCGAGACGCGCTGGGGACTGCGAGTGCGTTCGGTCGGTGAGCACCCGGAAGCGGCCGACACGGTCGGCATCAACGTCAATCGGATGCGCTGGATGGCGGTGCTCCTCGGCGGTGTCTTCGCCGGGCTGGGTGGCGCTTACTTCACTGTCGGCTCCACCGGCTCCTTCGATGAGAATGCTTCGTCGGGCAACGGGTTCATCGCGCTCGCCGCGGTGATCATGGGCCGTTGGCACCCGATCGGAGCAACTCTGGCGGCGCTCTTCTTCGGGTTCATGTGGACCCTGCAAGCGCAGTTGTCCTTCCTGGACAAGATCCCGGGCGAGTTCCTGCGGGCCTCGCCCTACCTCGCCACCATCATCGCGGTGGCCGGCTTCGTCGGTCGGGTCCGCGCCGCCGGCTGCCGACGGCGAACCCTACGTGAAGAGCTGACGTGGCCGACGGTTTCGACTGGGAGGCCCTGCGGGAGTCGGCCCGGGCGGTGGCTCGACATGCCTATGCGCCCTACAGCGGCTTTCCGGTGGGCGCGGCCGCCCGGGCGACCGATGGGCGGGTACTGGTCGGCTGCAACGTCGAGAACGCCGCGTACGGCGTCACCCTGTGCGCCGAGTGCGGGGTCGTCTCCGACCTGCATGCCACCGGAGGTGGTCGGCTCACTCACTTCGTCTGTGTGAACGGCGACGGCGACGTGATCATGCCGTGCGGGCGCTGCCGGCAACTCTTGCACGAGCACGGCGGGCCGGATCTGTTGCTCTGGACGGTCTCGGGGATCCGCACCATGGCCGAGGTGCTACCCGACGCCTTCGGCCCCGACGACCTCCACCCTGCGAAGGACCACTGAATGAGTGACCATGACGCCGTCGAGGTGATCATCGCCAAGCGCGATGGTCACGAGCTCAGCGACAGTCAGATCGACTGGGTGATCGACGCCTACACCCGGGGGGAGGTCGCCGACGAGCAGATGTCGTCGCTGGCGATGGCGATCCTGCTCAACGGGATGACCGAGCGTGAGATCGCCCGCTGGACCAGGGCCATGATCGCGTCGGGTGAGCGAATGGACTTCTCCTCCTTGAGTCGACCGACCGCCGACAAGCACTCGACGGGTGGGGTGGGCGACAAGATCACCTTGCCCCTGGCGCCACTGGTCGCGGCCTGCGGGGTCGCGGTGCCTCAGCTCTCCGGGCGTGGGCTCGGGCACACCGGAGGCACGCTCGACAAGCTCGAGTCGATTCCCGGCTGGCGGGCAGACGTCTCGAATGCCGCCATGTTGGCGCAACTCGATGATGTCGGGGCGGTCATCTGTGCGGCGGGGTCGCATCTCGCGCCCGCGGACAAGAAGCTCTACGCGTTGCGCGACGTGACCGGAACCGTCGAGGCGATCCCGCTGATCGCCTCGTCGATCATGAGCAAGAAGATCGCCGAGGGCACCGGCGCCCTGGTGCTCGACGTGAAGGTCGGTTCCGGAGCCTTCATGAAAGACCTCGATCAGGCGCGCGAGCTCGCCCACACGATGGTTCGCCTCGGCACCGACGCAGGCGTGCACACGGTGGCGCTGCTGACCGACATGGCTACTCCCTTGGGGCGAACCGCGGGCAACGCAATCGAGGTCGCCGAGTCGGTCGAGGTGCTCGCCGGCGGCGGACCCGCTGATGTCGTCGAGCTCACCGTCGCGTTGGCCCGCGAGATGTTGCTCGGCGCCGGAGTCGACGACATCGACCCAGCCGAGAAGCTCGCCGACGGCTCGGCCATGGATGCGTGGAAGAAGATGATCAGAGCTCAAGGAGGAGACCCGGACGCCACGTTGGCGACGGCTCGCGAGTCGCACGTCGTTGCCGCCCCCGCAACCGGGCGGGTGACCCGTCTCGATGCCTTGTCGGTCGGGATGGCGGCCTGGCGTCTCGGCGCCGGAAGGGCCCGTAAGGAGGACCCTGTGCAGGCGGGCGCCGGCGTGGTCTGGCATGCCCGCCCGGGCGACGACGTGATGGCGGGGGAACCGCTGTTCACGCTCCTCACCGACACGCCCGAACGAATCGATCGGGCACTGAGCTCACTTGAGGGCGCCGTCGACATCGCCGAGCGTGACTCCGACCTGGCTCGCGACTTCGCGGCGACGCCGCTGTTGCTCGATCGTGTGGGGCCTTGAGCCGTAGAGAGATAGCCCAGCTGATCGGGGTCTACGACGCCGATGGCGGGTTGCGCGGGGAAGCCGCCTACGTCATCGGCAAGATGCTCGGTCGCAGGCACTGCGCGTTGTGCGACATCACGCACTCGCCCCTGCGCCGCAGACCCGCGTGGGATGCGTTCGTGGAAGAGCTCGGGCTGCTGGTCCGGCTGGCTCATCTCAATGAGCTGTCCGTCGCGGAGGCGGCGATCATCGAACGGGTAGGCGCGCCTGCGGTGCTGGCGTTGAGAGCGGATGGCACGCTCACCGTGCTCCTCGACGCCGAGGCGTTGGAGGAGGCTGGCGGCTCCGTCGACGGGTTCGCGGGGCTGGTCCGCCGAGCTCTCGATGACGAGGCGGCCAGCTGAGTGGGTCGCCTGACGAGTGGTGGGCTCGGCTGGCGCTGCTAGCTGTCTGCAAAGATGCGGCCATGCCCATCGCAGTGCCGCCGCCCTCCGGTCACACGGTCGAGATCACCGACGACGTCAGAGAACTCGTCCGACAGGCACCCAAGGTGTTGTTGCACGACCATCTCGACGGCGGCCTGCGCCCCAACACCGTGCTGGAGTTGGCGCGCGAGATTGGCCACACGCTGCCGGGAGACGCGGCGGAGGGAGCCGAGGGGCTGGCGCGATGGTTCGCGGAGTCGGCCGACAGCGGTTCCCTTGAGCGCTATCTGGAGACCTTCGAGCACACGGTCGCGGTGATGCAGACCACCGATGCGCTCAGACGGGTCGCTCGGGAGTGTGTCGAGGATCTGGCCGCCGACGGCGTGGTCTATGCCGAGGTGCGCTATGCGCCCGAGCAGCATGTGGCGCAGGGCCTGACCCTCGACGAGGTGGTGGACGCCGTCCGACTCGGATTCGACGAGGGCATGGCGATGACCGAGGGGCGGATCGTCGTTCGTCAGCTGCTGACGGCGATGCGGCACGCAGCACGATCGATGGAGATCGCCGAGCTCTCGATCGCCTGGCGCGATCGTGGCGTGGCCGGCTTCGATATCGCCGGCGCCGAGGCGGGGTTTCCGCCCACCCGCCATCTCGCCGCTTTCGAGTACCTGCAGCGCAAGAACTCCCACTTCACCATCCACGCCGGTGAGGCCTTCGGGTTGCCGTCGATCTGGGAGGCGTTGCAGTGGTGTGGCGCGGACCGGCTGGGGCACGGCGTGCGCATCATCGACGACATCACCATCGAGGCCGATGGACAGGTGACGTTGGGTCGGCTGGCGGCGTACGTCCGCGACAAGCGGATCCCACTGGAGATGTGCCCGTCATCGAATGTGCAGACCGGTGCGGTGCCCTCGATCGCCGAGCACCCGATTGGGCTGCTCACCCGGCTGCGGTTCCGTGTCACGGTCAACACCGACAACCGGCTGATGAGCCGCACATCGATGACCGAGGAGATGTGCCGACTGATCGAGGCCTTCGGCTACGACCTCGCCGACCTGCGATGGTTCACCATCAACGCCATGAAGTCAGCATTCCTGCCGTTCGATGAGCGCCTGGCCATCATCGACGGCGTCATCAAGCCGGGCTACAGCGACTTGGGTGCCAGCTGACCACTGACAAGCCGCGGATCAGCCGATGAGCGCTTGACGCGCCATGGCGAGCCGCTCGGCGCAGCGGCCCGGCATCGTGCCCCGGTAGTAGGTGATCGTCATGAGGGCGATCGCCACGGCCCAGCCCCGCGCGCGCAGCCACATGGCGTCGTCGACGGCGAGCGCCGCACGGAACCGATCCCGATCGGCTGGTCCTAGAAGTTCCCAGGCCACGCTCAGGTCGACAGTGGGATCGCCGATCGAGAGGCCGCCGAAGTCGATGACGCCGGAAAGGCGACCATCACGCACGAGCAGATTCTCGGCGACAAGATCGCCGTGCAGCCACCGGGGGGCTGGAGGTTGCTCAGGCTCTGGTGCGGCAAGAGCGGCGTGCCACAGCTCCAGCAGAGCCGTCAGGTCGAGGTCCAGTTCGGGCAACGTCTGGCAGCTGCGCAGATAGGACCGAACCTGGGCATCCAGCTTCGCCAGTGGTTCTCCGCGGTACCACCCCAAGTTGGCATCGGCGAGTGCCTCCGCCGGCACCGGTAGCTCTCGGAGGGTGGTCAGGAAGGCGGCCAAATCGTGCACGAGGCCCGCCCGGTCTCGGCCCTCGGCGAGGTCGGACCGCGATGGTGGCGTCGGTCGTTCGCCGTCGATCCAGCGCACTATCGACCAGCTCTCCGGATAGCTTTCCGATGGCGACCCGAGGTGGACGATCTCGGGCACGACCGTGGGGGAATGGGCGCTGATGAGGGGGAGCCAGCGTGCCTCCTTCTCGATCGTGGCGGTGCCACCGGGCTGTCGAGGCAGCCTGACGATCAGGTCGTCGCCAAGTCGGAACAGCGCGTTGCTCGACCCGGACGACGCGAGCGGGCGTACGGGTAGCCGGGCAAGCCGGGGCAGCTCATGGCGCACGAGCGCGGCGACAAGCTTCGCGTCGAGGGGGTACTCATCGGCGTGAAGACTGGGCACAAAGGCATTCGATCGGATCACTCGATCGTTGTCGACACGGTTTCAGCCGGTGTCGGGGTGTCCGCGATCCGGTGAGGCGACGTCGAGGGAGTGCGTGCCTCCGCCGGTGACGAGATAGGTCAGTCCGTGCGGACTGGTCCAGTGGTAGACGCCGGGGTCCAGCATTCGGTAGCGCCAGGCGGAATGGGTCTTGGCCCGATGATGTCGGCGACACAAGGGGGCGAGGTTGTCGCTGGAGGTGTCCACCGAACCGGTGGTGGCATCGAACTCGTCGACGTGGTCGAGATCGCACCCTCGGGCCGGTCGACGGCACCACGGGAAGCTGCAGGTGGAGTCGCGGAGCACCACTTGCTCGCGCGCCGCCGTCGGGATTTCGTAGTGGTCGCTGCGCACCGGTTGGGTGAGGTCGATGACGGGCGTGACGGTGACGCGGGCATCGGGGGCGGCGCACCAGTGGCGGATCCGGTCGACGGAGATCGGGCTGCGCGTGGTCTCGCACCGACCGATGCCGCCGCTGGTGAGGGCAGCGTCGGTGAGGTGCACATAGACCACCGTTCGCCGCGAGAGCCGGCGTCGGGCCGCGTCTGAAGCGGCGTCGCCGTCACCGGTCAGGTCGAGCGCAAGCTGCCGCCGGGCGAGGTCGCCCAACGCCTGGGCGCGGCGCACGTCGAGCGGGTCGGTGCTGCCCAGCGCCGCAAGCTGGGAGGCCGTGTGGCTCACCGCCGCATCCAGGTCGCGGGCGTCGCCGAGGTCGAGGATGGCGGTGACGTCGACCGTGCCCGCGAGGGTCGGCGACTGGTCGTGGATGGTGACGTGGCGAGTGTCGGCGGTCCGTCGGGCGAGCTCTTCGGCGCGCTCGGGGTCGTGGCGGGCGATGGCGGTCTCGACGAGTCGGTCGAGCTGGATCGGGCCGATCCGACCCGCCACGGCTGCGACCTGGGCATCGACGAACGCGGCGGCGTCGAAGGTCAGCGCGATGGTGTGCTCCGCCACGCGTCGTGCGCGCCAGGCCTGCACACGACCCGAGGTGAGTAGTCGCCACACGCGCGGCAGCCGATAGCGCAACTCGACCGCCTGCCCGATGAGCGCCCGGCCCGCGTCGGTGGACAGGCCGAGAGCGGCGGCGAACTCGAGGACCGCGAACTCGCTGATCGTGGGCGCCCCGGCCCCGGCGACCGTCAGCTCACCCTCGGTGCCCGGCCACGTTGCTCTGTCTGCCGTATCGACGGCCGGGTGCATGATCGCCCACTCCACCGCGGCGACCACGAGGTCGGCCTCGGCCTGTTCGGCGGCCTGCCGTCGCGCTCGCGCCCAGGCCAGCACTGCACCTGGGTCGTCGCGACGGTCCGTCGCGCCGTCTGCTGCGAGCACTGCATCCATAGCCCCAAGGCTAGGGGTGACCACCGACAGGCAAACGGCCATGATGCGGCGTTCTCCACAGTGCGGCGGGCCTTGTGATGAAGGGTCTCGACAGGCTCGACCAACCGAGGTCTTGGGTGGTCTCGACAGGCTCGACCGGCCCCCGGGTCTGCTCGTCGACGAACCCGGGGCCCGTCGGGTCAGCGGTCGGTGGGCAGCAGCGCGAACCACGGGACGTCCCAGCCGAGCCGGAGGTCGGCGTCGACAAACGCGTCTCGCCGGACCTCGACGATCTGACCGCGGCTGGGCTCGTAGACCCGCCACCGGTCGTCGCTCACGTGGGTGACCAGAGTGACGTGACGGGGGAGCAGGCCGTTGCCGACATACAACGGGACGGTATGGCCGGCGGAGACGGCGCGTTCGATCCGTAAAGCCAGGCGTCGCCGTTGCCAGGGCCAGATCACGGTCGGCCGGTAGGTCGTCCCGTCGTTGGCGAGGTCTCTCGCGATCGCCCAGGGCGGGCTCCCGAGAAGGCGAGGCCAGGGCAGTTGCAGCCGACCGCGACGATCGGCCAGGCGGGTGAGGGCTTGGTGGGTGGCGAGCACCTCGGCGGCGAATCGGTCGCGGGCCAGCTGCGCCGGCTCCCGATCTCGCAGATGCACGGCCACCACGACGACGGCGGCACCGCAGGACCGCCGGTCGGGCTGCCTCAGCGGCTCGGGCATGGCATCGTCGATGGGCAAGGGATCGACGACGGCCCGGATCTGGCGAAACGCCTGGTCGGGGGTCACGGCCACGCAACCGTTCGCTTCGGCACTGGCGATGACTTGGCTCTGCTGCCGCAACAAGGCGACGCCCCGCCGGATCAACACCAGCGGCGGCTTGCGGCGCTCGGCCAGGTCGCGGGTGAGTCGTCGCCAGAAGGTCACCATCGGGTGCTGTCGCACGCAGTAGGCGGCAGCGAGGAGTCCGCGGCGACGGCACTCGGGCACCACCAGATGGGCGAAGATCCCTTCAGCCAGCAGATACCGCGAGCCCCCCAGGTCGAGATGCTGCGAGCCGCAGCGACCGTCGTGGGCGATGTCGTAGATGGGAACGTCGGCGTGCCCCGTGCGGCACAGGGTCTCCAGCGCCGCCAGCGCGTCGTCGTGGTGCCAGGACTCCGGATGATCCCAGTCGGTGAGGCCGGCGTTGGCGCCGGCGATGATGGTCGGCAGGCTGGGGTCGTGACCGCTCTTGTAGAAGTCATCGAGGCGCAGCACGGGCAGGCCCAGCCGGTCGGCAAGGCGGCTCTTGCCGGCACCGGACGGGCCGGCCAGGACGATCACGCGAGCGGGCACCGGCACATTGTGCCCGACCCCGGCCACGCTTGCCGCCCGCCTAGCGGCCCTTCGGGTGCCAGACCGTCTTGGTCTCGAGGAAAGCCGTCAGGGCGTCCAGCCCCGGGTCGGAGGTCCAGTCCGGCTCGACCGCCGGAGCGCGACGAACGCGCTTGAGGTTGTCGGCAGCGGCGACCTCGAAGGCCGTCGCATTGTCGTGGTCGCCCGCCAGGCCGGTGAGGTCGAGGCCGTTGACATCCATGTGCGAAGCGAGCCACGGGCCGGAGGCTCGGTAGTCGCCGGTGAGCAGGTTGATCACGCCGCCGGGCACGTCGGACGTGGCCAGCACCTCCGCGAAGGTGACCGCGGGCAGCGGCCGGTCGAACGACGTGACCACGACCACCGTGTTGCCGGTCACGACCACCGGCGCCACCACCGAGATCAGCCCGAGCAACGACGACTCCTGAGGGGCCATCACCGCCACCACGCCGGTCGGTTCGGGGGCGGAGAGGTTGAAGAAGGGGCCCGCGACCGGGTTGGCGCCGCCGACCACTTGAGCGATCTTGTCCGCCCATCCGGCGTACCAGACCAGCCGGTCGATCGAGGCGTCGACGACCGTGTTCGCTCGGGCGGGGGTCAGTCCCTCGCTCTGCCGAACGGCGTCCACGAACTGGGGGCGCCGGTCCTCCATGATCTCCGCGATGCGGTACACGATCTGGGCCCGGTTGTAGGCCGTTCTACCGGCCCACCCCGAGAAGGCCTTGCGGGCGGCGACGACGGCGTCGCGTGCGTCCTTGCGGGAGGCGAGGGCGGCATTGGCCACGAACTTCCCCTTGCTGTCCGCCACCTCATAGGAGTGGCCTGACTCCGAGCGCGGGAACGCGCCACCGATGTAGAGCTTGTAGGTCTTGCGCACGTCGAGGCGCGCGTTGGCGGTGGGACTCATTTCCAGGTAACCCTCCAAGCCGTGGCGGCCGCCTTCGCGACCATAGCCGGACTCCTTGTAGCCGCCGAATGGGCTGGTGGCATCGAACTTGTTGAAGGTGTTGGCCCACACCACTCCGGCGCGGAGTTGGTCGGCCATCCACAAGATCCGCGACCCCTTCTCCGTCCACACGCCGGCGGACAGGCCGTAGGGCGTGTTGTTGGCCTTCTCGACCGCCTCCGCCGGGGTGCGGAAGGTCAGCACCGACAGAACCGGACCGAAGATCTCCTCGCGGGCGATCCGGTGGGCCTGGGTCACGCCGGTGAAGATCGTGGGGCGGAACCAGAAGCCGCGGTCAGGCAGCTCGCAGGGGGCCTCCCAGCGGTTGGCTCCCTCGTCGACGCCCACGCCGGCCAGTGCCTGGATCCGGGTCAGCTGCTCAGCCGAGTTGATGGCGCCCACATCGGTGTTCTTGTCGAGCGGGTCACCCACCCGGAGGGTGGCCATGCGGCGCTTGAGCCGGTCGAGCACCTCCTCGGCGACATTCTCCTGCACCAGCAATCGGGAACCGGCGCAGCAGACGTGCCCCTGGTTGAAGAAGATGCCGGTAACGATGCCCTCCACGGCCTGGTCGATGGCCGCGTCGTCGAAGACGATGTTGGCGGCCTTGCCGCCGAGTTCGAGGGTCACCCGCTTGTCGGTGCCGGCGACCGCCCGGGCGATGGCCTTGCCGACGGCCGTCGAGCCCGTGAAGGCCACCTTGTCGACACCGGCGTGTGACACCAGCGTCTGTCCGGTGGCGCCCGCTCCGGTGATGATGTTGACCACTCCGGGCGGAAGGTCGGCCTGCTGGCAGATCTCGGCGAACAGCAAGGCGGTGAGGGGGGTCGTTTCGGCAGGCTTGAGCACGACGGTGTTGCCGCCGGCCAGGGCGGGGGCGATCTTCCACGCGAGCATCAGCAGCGGGAAGTTCCAGGGGATCACCTGACCCGCCACGCCGACCGGGGCAGGGTCGTTCCCGAAGCCGGCGTACTCCAGCTTGTCGGCCCATCCGGCGTAGTAGAAGAAGTGGGCGGCGGCCGTCGGGACGTCGACGTCGCGGGACTCCTTGATCGGCTTGCCGTTGTCGATCGACTCGAGTACGGCGAGCTCGCGGCTGCGCTCCTGGATGATCCGAGCGATCCGGTAGAGGTACTTGGCGCGTTCGCGGCCCGGCATCCGTCCCCAGACCCTGGTCTGCGCGCGGCGAGCGGCGGCCACGGCGGCGTCGACGTCGGCCTCGGAGGCCTCGGCGACCTCGGCAAGCACCTCTTCGGTCGCCGGGTTGACGGTCTTGAAGGGGGTGCCGCCGCCGTCGATGAACTCGCCGCCGACGAACAGACCATAGGAGGGCCTGATGTCGACGATCGCGCGAGATTCGGGCGCGGGGGCGTAGTCGAACGGACTCGTCGGGGCTTTCGGAGTTGTCGATGCCATGGGTCCCTCCTCAATCCAGGGTGAAGTAGTCGGGACCGGAGTAGCGGCCGGTGGTCATCTTGGTGCGCTGCATCAACAGATCGTTGAGCAGCGTTGACGCGCCGAACCGGAACCAGTCCGGGTCGAGCCAGTCGGGCCCGGCGATCTCGTTGACCATGACGAGGTACTTGATCGCGTCCTTGGCGGTGCGGATCCCTCCGGCCGGCTTCACGCCGATCTGCCGACCCGTGGCGAGCCGGAAGTCGCGGACGGCCTCAAGCATGATCAATGTCACCGGGACGGTGGCGGCGGGCTGGATCTTGCCGGTGGAGGTCTTGATGAAGTCGCCCCCGGCCATCATCGCGAGCCAGGAAGCGCGCCGGACGGCGTCATAGGTCTGCAGTTCTCCGGTCTCGAGGATCACCTTGAGATGAGCATCGGGGCCCTCGTTTCGAGCGCAGGCTTCGCGCACGGCCACGAT
This sequence comes from uncultured Actinomycetota bacterium, assembly GCA_963781605.1. GTDB lineage: Bacteria > Actinomycetota > Actinomycetes > Propionibacteriales > Nocardioidaceae > Nocardioides. Next base: position 70,314 of record CAWAGO010000003.1, on the reverse strand, counting down.
CTCCTCGAACACCTCCAGATAGTTGCCCGCGAGGAAGGCGCCGCGGTCGATGACCATGTCGATCTCGTCAGCCCCGGCCTCGACCGCGTCGCGAGTGTCGGCCAACTTGATGTCCATCGCCGCCCGGCCGGAAGGGAAAGCCGTGGCGACGGACGCGATGTTGACCGCGTCGCCGACCACCGCCTTTGCGGTCGCGACCATGTCGGGATAGACGCACACCGCGGCAACCGACGGGCAGGTGGCGTCCTCGGGGTCGGGGCGGAGCGCCTTCGCTGCCAGTGCGCGCACCTTGCCGTGCGTGTCTTGGCCTTCCAGGGTGGTGAGGTCGACCATCCGGATGGCGAGGTCGAGCGCATACTCCTTGGCGGTGGTCTTGATCGATCGCGTGCCCAGCGCCGCTGCGCGGGCCTCCGCGCCGACCTGATCGACACCTGGAAGTCCATGGAGGAAGCGTCTCAACGCGGCGTTCGAGGCGGTCACGTCGGCGTAGGCAGCGGCGGCGCTGCGATGGTCGGAGAGGGAGGTGGTGCTCACCCGAGTCAGCATAGGGTTGTTGTCGACAGACCCAGAACCCACAACCTGCCAATCCCCGATCGAGGCTCTCGGCGAGGCACCACAAAACGGTGCATCCGGCAGGAGAGAGGAGCGCCGATGGCCACCACGCAGGCGGAGCGATTCGTGGCGACAGGCGGCCGACTCCCAGCCATGGGCGGATTCGCCATCCTTGCGCTGGTGACCTGGTTGAGTGCGACCGGCAGCGAGGGAGGTTTCGGCTGGCCGGGGGTCGTGATCAGCGCCGGGTTGGCCGTGGTGCTGTGGGCGACACTGCTCAGGCCCGCGGTCTGGGCGAGCGCCGAGCACCTGACGTTGCGTGGTCTGGTCGACACCGTCCGGATTCCGCTCGCCGCGATCGACGCGGTGGCGGTGCGTCAATTCCTGGTCGTCGCTTCGGGGGAGCGCCAGTGGACGTGCAGCGCCATCAGCCGATCGGGCCGGCAGTTGCGGATCGCCCAGCAGCGCGCGGACACCTCCTATGCGGCCGGCGAGGTGGCGACTGCGGGCATGATCGGCACCGACAAGGCAGCAGCCGCGACCGAACGCCGGTCTCAGACCATCGAGAGGAACGACTACGGGACGTTCGTCGAGGAGCGGATTCTCTCGCTGGCCGACAATGCGCGGGCGCGTTCAGGGATCCGAAAAGGCTCCCCGGAGGCCCAGCGAGCCGAGGTCGTCAAGACCCGCGCCTGGTGGATCCTGGGAGCGCTGGCCGTTGATCTGGTGGTCTTCGTCGGTCTACTGGTCCGCTGACCGCTGACCGCTGACCGCAGGTCATGACAGGCCGAGAGCCGGCCGCAGGTCGCCCTTGATGGCGTCGAGGCGCCCGGCGGCAGAGATGCGGGCCGCGTCGACGTCCTCGTCTCCGACGGGGATGACGACTTCGAGATAGCACTTCACCTTGGGTTCGGTGCCGCTGGGCCGGACGATCACCCTGGCTCCATCAGCGAGGCGGTAGCGCAACCCGTCGGTGGGTGGAAGGTCGGCCGACCCCTTGGCGAGGTCGTCGATCTCCTCCACCGCCAGGCCACCGAGACTCGCGGGCGGAGCCTCGCGGAGAGCTCGCATCGCGGCGTCGATCTGGGCGAGATCGGTCACCCGGGCCGACAGTTGGTCCGTGGCATGCACGCCGAACTCGCGAGCGAGGTCATCGAGTAGGTCATGGAGGGTTCTACCCTCCGCCTTCGCGGCCGCGGCCACCTCACATATCAGCAGCAATGCCGAGACGCCGTCCTTGTCCAGCACATGCTCGGGGTCACAGCAGTAGCCGAGGGCCTCCTCATAGCCGAACGCGAGACCCGGCGCCCGGGCGATCCATTTGAAGCCCGTCAGGGTCTCCGCATAGGCATGCCCGCGGGCGGCAGCAAGCTTGCCCAGGAGGGAAGAGGAAACGATGGAGCAGGCGTAGGTGCCCTTCTTCCCCCGCTTCATGAGGTGTGAGGCAAGCAGAGCGCCCACCTCGTCACCGCTCAGCATCCGCCAGCCGTGGGGACCAGTGATCCCCGCAGCGCAGCGATCGGCGTCCGGGTCGTTGGCGACCACCAGATCCGCTTCCACCTCGGCAGCCAACGCCATGGCGAGGTCCATCGCGCCAGGTTCCTCGGGGTTGGGGAAGGTGACCGTCGGGAACTCCGGATCGGGTGCCTCCTGCCGCGGCACGATGTGGGGCGCATCGAAGCCGGCCGTCTCCAGCACCTCGATCACCGAGGTCGCGCCGACGCCGTGCAAGGGCGTGTAGACGACCCGCAGGTCGCGCGGCCCGTCGTCGGCCAAGCCGGCCACCGTGTCGAGGTAGTTGTCGATGATCTCGTGGTCGAGCACCCGGCCGGGCCCGCCGCGAGGAATGTCGGCCACAGCGCCGACGGCGGCGATGCGACTGGCGATCTCGGCATCCGCGGGAGGCACGATCTGGCTGCCATCGCCGAGATAGACCTTGTAGCCGTTGTCCTCGGGCGGGTTGTGGCTTGCCGTCACCATGACGCCCGCGGCGCACCCGAGTTCGCGAATCGCAAAGGCCAGCAGTGGCGTCGGCAGCGGCTCGGGCAGCCGGAGCGCCGTGAAGCCGGCGCCTGTCATCACCTCGGCGGTGTCGGCGGCGAAGACGTCGGAGTTGTGCCTGGCGTCGTACCCGATGACGACGGACGTGCCTGGGGGAGTGCCCTGATCGCGCAAGTACGCCGCGAGTCCGGCCGCCGCGCGAAGCACGACGACGCGATTCATCCGGTTCGGCCCGGCCCCCAGTGCGCCGCGCAGTCCCGCGGTACCGAACTCCAGGGTCCCGGCGAAACGATCGGCGAGGTCGTCACTGTTGCCCCCACCCTCGACCTGCTCCACGAGGCCGGCCAACTCGGCGCGGGTCACCTCGTCGGGGTCGTCGGCGAGCCAGGAACGGGCCCGTGCAAGGAGTTGGTCGAGGTCGTCCGCAGCGGTCATGGTGGCACGGTAGCCCTTCAGTGCCGCCCGGCGGGCAGATGCGCCCCCGGCCGGGGACCCGGGTGGCGCAGCGACCCGCTCAGCAAAACTGGCATCAGGAAGGGCCGCACCAGCAGCGTGTCCAACGCCACGCCCGTGCCCATGACGACGGCGAACTGCGTGAAGGCGCCAAGCGGAACCACGGCCAGCAGTGCGAAGGTGACGGTCAACACCACTCCTGCTTGGACGATGGTCGGCGAGGCCGAGTGCATCGCCGACGCGGCGCGGCTGGCCCCTGTCAAGCCCGTGGAACGCACTCGCTGCAACGCTTGGCCCATCAAGACGCCGTAATCGACACCGATCGACACCAAGAGCACGAAGGCGGCGATCGGAACGAAGAAGGCGATGCCGTCGCCGTCGCCGAGATATCGGTCCACAAGCGAGGTGGCACCCACGGCAGCCGCCGTGACGACGAGGCTCGCGCTGACGACGAAGATCGCCAGCCGCCATCGGCGCAGCGCCAGGTAGAGCAGTCCCAGCTCGACGATCAGCAGCACTGTGCCGACCCGAATCAGATCGGTGTCGAGTTGGATCGCCACTCTGCGCACCAAGGCGGTGTCCCCGGCGACGCTGGCTGTGGCGACCTCGTCCAGGCCGTTCCTTGCCATCAGTTCAGGGAGCCTCTCGATGAGGCGGTCGAGGTCGCGGGCGGCGGCGCCGGTGAACGCCTCACGCTCCAACACGATGATGATCCGTGCGAATCGGCCGTCGGCGGTGGTCAGCAGCCCCTCCTGATCGACGGTGACGCGTTGCGGCAACTCCTCATCGAGGCCAGTCCGCCGGAGCGCTCGCTCGAAGGTGTTGGCCCCCAGCACCCCCGCGACGCCCGGTTCGGCCTCGAGGTCGGTGGCGAGCTGGGCCACTTCGGAGCTGCGCGCGCGCAGCTCGGTCCCTTCGATCAGCACGATGGTGGAGGACAAGATGCCGGGTGCGAATCCGATGGCGGCGTCTCGCGCGCCGATCGTGATCTCGTTGTCCTCAGGCAGCCCGGTGACGATGTTGAAACCCAACGGCGACGCCCCGACCTGGCTGACCAGCGCGGCCAGCAGCACGGCGGCCGTCACGGCGAAGGCGCGAATGCGAGCTCGCGACGCGGTGATCATGCCCACCGGCCCCCCGAACGTCCGGGTGGGCTTGGGTCGGATCGGCCAGAGCAGGCGGGGGGCGGCGACCGCAACCATGATGGGGGTCAGCAGCAGACTGGCGATCAGCGCCGAGACCACGGCGACCACCAGACCGGGGGCGAAGGCGCGGACGAAACCTGTCTCGGCGAGCAGCAATGACGCAGCCCCGAGCGCGGTCGTCGCTCCGGCGGTGAGCACCACCGGTGCAGTGTCCTCGATCGCCAGCCGTGCGGCTTCGTGCGGTGTCGTCGTCGAAATATGACGTCGGAACGAGCCGAGATAGAACAACACGTAATCGGTGGCGACACCGATCGCGACCGACAGCACCACGGGGAGCACTTCGGCCGGCACGGTCAGCCATCGCGAGAGAATCCCCAATCCGTGGAGCAACAGCAGGCTGGTACTGCCGATGGTGGCCAGCACCACGATCGGAACCACCAAGGAACGCTGCCAGAGCAGAGTGATCAGGACCAGCGCTGCGATCGAGAGGGCTTGGAGCTTGCCGAGATGGGCACGGATCAGGCGACCAGTCTCCAGTTGGGCGGGAACGCCGCCGGTAAGACTGACCCGGTCGTTGGTGGACAGCTCCATCTGGTCGGCCACGGCTCGCCCGGCCCGCTCGCGGGCACCAAGAGTCGCGTCGGGATAGCCGACGACGTTGGTGATCGTGGTTGTCGAGGACTCGCCGCTGGCCGGGAACTCCTTGCGGGTGTTGGCGAACGGCAAGTAGAGACCGATCGAGCCTCCCTGTTGCTCCTGAGCGGCGCGGGTGAGGTCGTAGGCTCGGCGCACGTCGCCGCGCTGGACGTCGAGGGACAGCCCGTCGGCGTTGCGCCGGACCACTTGGACGCGCGCATTGAGGGGGATCTGGAAGTGCTCGGCGGCCAGGATCTCGGTACGGATCTCGGGGGCATCGACGGCGGCGAGTTCGCGCAGCGTGAGGCCGTCTCGGCCGAAGCTGGGGACCCCGAGGGAGAGCAGGGCGACGATGACGGCGCCGGCGAAACATAGCCAGGACCAACGGTGGGTGACAATGCCGGCGGCATAGCGAGGGGCGATCGCCGGGCGTCGCCTCGCGCTGGCCACGGTCAGATCTGCGGAACGATCCGGCTGAGGAGATCGCCCATCCGGCTGGCGGCAGCCTTGCCGGCCGCCAGCACCTCGTCGTGATTGAGCGGTTCGCCGCCGATGCCCGCAGCGAGGTTCGTCACCAGCGAGATCCCGAGGACCTCGAGGCCTGCCTCTCTGGCGGCGATCGCTTCCAGCGTGGTGCTCATGCCGACCAGATGGCCACCGATGGCCCGAACCATGCCGATCTCGGCGGGCGTCTCGTAGTGCGGTCCGGGGAATTGAACGTAGACGCCTTCATCGAGGCTCGGGTCGACTCGACGGCACAGGCCACGCAGCCGCGGGCTGTAGAGGTCGGTCAGATCGACGAAGTGGGCTCCCTCGATCGGGGAGGTGGCCGTCAGATTGATGTGGTCGGAGATCAGCACCGGGGTGCCCGGTGACCATGCCTCCTTGAGCCCACCGCAGCCGTTGGTCAACACGATCGCGCGGGCCCCGGCAGCCGCAGCGGTGCGGACCGGATGGACGACCGCTGCCACACCCTTGCCTTCGTAGAAGTGGGTGCGGCTCAAGAACACCAAGAGGTTGCGATCACCCGAGCGGATGCTGCGGATCTTTCCTGCGTGCCCGGCCACCGCGGCCGCGGAGAAGCCCGGCAAATCGGTGGTCGCGATTTCGGCGACCGCTTCGCCCAGCGCGTCGACGGCCGGCAACCAGCCCGACCCCAGCACCAAGGCGATGTCGTGGTGGGCCACTCCGGTGAGGTCGGCCAGAGTGGCGGCGGCCGCACGAGCAAGGTCGGTCGGATCGAGGGGGAGGGAGACAGATTCACATCGCTCACAGGCGCACTGTAGACCCGCCTCCCGAAGCCCGTCAGCAGACGCGGCGATAGGGTGCGCCCATGACCGAGCGCACACTCGTCCTTCTCAAGCCCGACACCGTCCGCCGCGGGCTGGCTGGTGCGATCCTCGGCCGGTTCGAGGCCAAGGGCCTGCGGATCGTGGCTTTGCAGCAGCGCACCATCGACGCGGCGCAGGCGGATCGGCACTACGCCGAGCATGTCGAGAAGGCCTTCTATCCGCCGTTGCGCGACTTCGTCACCAGCGGTCCACTCATCGCGATGGTGTTGGAGGGAGACGACGCGATCGAGGCGGTGCGCGCGCTCAATGGAGCCACTGACGGACGCAAGGCAGCCCCCGGCACCATCCGCGGCGACTTCTCCCTCTCCAACCGCGAGAACCTCGTCCACGGCTCCGACAGTTCGGAGTCGGCGGCACGCGAGATCGCGATCTGGTTCCCGGAACTCTGAATCGGAACGCGTCGTCCGGCAGGGACGTCCTCCGCGCTTTGGGGCGTCATACGGACAGAGCCTTCTAAGGCTCGCGGCGTATGACGTCTACCCGGGCGTGGCGTCGGTTGTCTCGCCGAGGGGTCTGTGGGCGCTAGTACCCGACTCGATAGACCTGCCCAGTCTGGACACCAGCGATAGACCTGACGTACGCAAGCCCGGCGTCGGAGGCTGGGACCGGCACGAATCCGGGGAAGAACGCTGCGTACCCGTCCCAGGTTTCGCGGAAGGCTGTGGAGCTCACCGCGTTGATCCTCTGGCCGCTCGGCAGCCCGGTGGCAGCCGCACGCACAAACGCGTCAACCGCGCCGTTGACCGTCGACGCGACCGTGCCGGTCGCGATGGGTTCCGCCGAGAGCACCCCGCTGACCAGCGTGAAACTCCCGCCCGGACGCACGTAGTCGACGCCCTGGCGCACGAGTTCAATCTGTCCGAGCAACTTGTCGTCCAATCCAGACCGGAAGTCCTCAAGCGTCAGTTCGTCGAAGGGCCGAAAGGGCGTCACGCCGGCCGAACACGCCACGGCGTCGACCTCCCCGACCTGGGCATACAGCGAAGCAATGCTGTCCGGGTCTCGCAGGTCAACCCGGTTCGGGCCCGTCCTCGACGCCTCCACGACGTCGTGGCCCGCCAATGCGGCCACCACTGCCCGTCCCAACACGCCTGACGCCCCCACCACAAGAATCCGCATTCTCAAGACCCTAGTCACCACCACGGCGAGACGCGGCACCGCCGCCGTCACATTCCGGACAGGGTGGCCGCAGCCTCCCGGAGGGTCAGCCGTCGGCTGGGGCGCTAGCGATTCTCACTCCCGGGGTCCGCTGGACCGCACCTTGGGTCGTTGGTTCGGGGTGGATCAGGCCGGTGGTGTTCGCGGGCATGGTCCGCAGGGAGGGAAGGACCGCTGCTGCTGCCAGGCATTGCAGGGCCACAATCAGCCAGAACAGGCCCGTGCCGGCGCTCATGACGCCCGAGTAGGCGATGGCGACGTCGGTCGTGGCGTGGAACAACGCGGCCAGCAGGACGCTGCCCCGGGTGTGGTTGAAGATCCAGGAAGTGAGGACCGAGGTCGCCAGGATGGACAGCAGGAACCCGGCGAAGGGAATCGAGGATTGGAACGAGTCGGCGATGAGGAACAGCGGGATGTGCCATAGGCCCCAGAGCACTCCGAGGACTAGGGCCGCCGGAACGGGCTGCATGCGCTCCTGCAATCGGGGCAGGGCGAAGCCTCGCCAGGCGGCCTCCTCGGTAAGCAAGAACAGCCAGAGGGAGACCAGCAGAAGTAGGGGAACACCTCCTGTAGAGACCTCCATACCCACGGCGGTGGCCATCCCTAGTGCGGAGCCGAGGGCTACCGCGATAAGCGCGAGGATCGGAGTGAGTAGTAGTGCCGCGGCGTACCACTGCGAGCCCACGCGGGCGCGCACCATTCGCGCCAGCAGGTCCTTGACTCCCGGCCACCCCTCAGCCGCCGCGGCGGTCCCGAAGGTTGCGGTGGTCAGGCCGAGCCAGAAGGCCAGGGCCTGCGGGACGTGCCAGGCGGTCCACCCTTGGTTCTGAGCAATGGTGGTCAACCAGACCACCCAGGGCAGCAGGAACGCCAGCCCGAAGAAGACGCTCAGCTGATGTTTGCGAATCATGGTCATGCTCCTTGGGCGGGGGCCAGATCCGACACCGGTCGTCGTCGATAGACCCGGATGAGGGCGGCTTCGAGCACCGCGATGGCGATCCACAGGTACTTGGCGCCGTCGGGGCTCAAGAGCGCGACGGGGATGCTGGCCAGAAACACCGCAGGGACGATGGCCCCCCGCGACCGCAGATAGCCGAAGATGTCGGGATCCAGTCGTTGGCCGAACATGCCCTGATTCCACGAGTACTGCCACATCGCTAGATTGGCCAGACCCATGGTTGCCACGATCGCCGCATACAGGATGACTGCGGCGGACTGGTCGGCGTAGGCGGCGAGAACTCCGGTGGCATAGGGCACCAGGGCGACGAAGAGCAGACCCAGGAGATTGAGCCGCTGCAAGGCGGCGTCGTACCGGTCCAACAGCCGGAACATCCGGTGATGTGACATCCATGCGGCCCCGACCACGGCGAAGGACAGAGCGAAAGCGAGATACTCGGGCACCTGCTCCCGAAGCGCTTGGGCCAGGTCCTCGCCGGGCACCGTCGGGACGCGGATCTCCACGGCCATCAGGGTCATGGCGATAGCGAACACGGCGTCGCTGAAGAACGAGGTCCTCTCCGTGTCGGTGCCCCTGCTGACCCAGGCACGGAAGTGCGAGTAGACGCTGCCCGACGACGCCACGGCAAGCATTATCCAACCGCCCACCCATCAACGGAAGCCCCGAGTTTCCGAGAAGGAAGTAGGCCCTCAGCATCGGGAAAGGCGGCGACGCTTCAGTGGACGGTGGTGCCGCTTGGGAGAACCCCTGCATCGTGAAGGAATCGCAACAGCAGGGGCGTGCCCTCATGAATCGACCCGACGTCGGCGTGATCCGCGTCCGGCAGTACCAGGAGGGTGCTCCGATCGGGCACCCGGGCGTGCAGGCGTTCGGCGTCGGCGACGTCGACGGTGTTGTCGAGGGCGCCGTGGACCAGCAGGACCGGCGCGGTCGATCGGCTGATGGTGTGCAGGGGTGAGAATTCTGCGTACCGGTGCCCGATGGTGTGCTCGACGTACCTCAGCGCGAGCCAGACCAGGGGATCGGGAAGCCTGGCTCGCAGGCGTTCGGCCATGAACTCCCGTGGCGCTGCCATCGACGAGAGTGAGATGACTGCTGCGATCGCGTGATCCTCGGCCGCCACGAAGAGCGCCGCCCCGGCTCCGACCGAGTGGCCCACCAGCACAATGCGGTCAGGGTCGGTTTCCGGCTGGCGGCGCAGCCAGTCGAGCGCGCTACGGAGATCATCGGCGAAGGTGGGCATGGTGGCGACACGGACATCATCGCTGCGGCCATGGCCACGGGCATCGATCAGGAGCACGCGGAGGCCCGCGTCCAGCAGGGGTTGCGTGAGCGGAATCAAGTCGGCAGCGCTGGCCCCCCATCCGTGGATGACCAGCGCGACCGGGCCGGGCAGGCCGCTCCCATGCGCGGAGACTGGTTCGCGCAGCCATCCGCGCAGGGTGGCACCGCTCTTGGTGATGATCGTGACGTCGAGCGCGCCGGAGGGGATCTGCGCCGCGTCGAACCCCCGCCGAGCCGGGCGACCGTAGCGGCGGGCCAACTCTCCACGCACCGCCCTGGCCAGCGCCCAGAGTCCACCGGTACCGACCGCGAGGCACGTGATGGACCTGACCGGCCGCGTCTCGCGGATCGCATCGGCCAGTGTTCCCATGCGATCAGGCAGTCGAGTCGGCAGCATGAAGCAGCTTTTCGTGATGGTCATGGGCGGCGAGAAACGTGTGGATCACCCGGGTCAGGGCCATCGCCTCGCATGCGTCGGCCGCGGTGGCGAGCTCGTAGACCGCAGCCATCATCGTCCGAAGCTCGGCGCGCATCGCCTCGGCCAGGAGGCGCCCCTCTGGGGAGCCCTGCGCATCGAGCAGCCACTGCTCGTCGCGGTCCAGGTGCGGCAGCAGTTCGGTAAAACAGAATCTCACCAGGTCGTCGTGAGCATCCGGAAACTCCTCAGGCCTCTCACGCGTGCGCCACATCCGCAGACCAGCATTCATCAGGCCGAGCCGGAGGGGGTCGTGACCGGAGTGTCGGGGAGCCATCGCGTCAGCCATGTCTTGACTCTAGCCAACAGTTCCCAATCGGCAAGATTGCCCAATGGGCAATCTTGTGGCATTCTCGAGTTGTGACCGAGACGAGTTTGCGCGAGACCAAGCGGCGGGCCACGGCACGTGCCTTGGCACAGGCCGCGTTCGATCTTGCGCTCGAGCGCGGCGTCGACGGCTTCACGATCGAGGACGTGGCCGCCCGGGCCGGTTACTCCCGGCGGACCTTCGCCAACCACTATGCGGGCAAGGAGGAGGCCATCGTCGGGGTCGCCGGCGAGCGGGTACGGCACGCTCTGGACACGCCGCCCGACGACAGTCTTCCGTTGGTCGACTGGCTGCAGGGCGTGGCGCGACAGCAGCTGAGCGACGGACTCCTGACGGTGCTCCGCGACCTGCGTACCCTCTCCGAGCACCACCCTTCGCTGCGCCCTCATCTGCTCGAGGTACAGCGGTCCATCCGCGAAACCGCGCGCGATGCCGTGCTCGCCCGCGTCGATGGGCAGGGGAGCCGGGTCTACGCCCACCTCCTCGTCGGTGCCGCGTACGGCGCCTTGACCTCGGTGCTCGACGGGCACATCCCGATCAGGCTCCCGACGCCCCCGCAGAGCACCAGCAAGCACGAGGTCGGCGACGACGAGAGCGGCATGTCGCTCGACGCCTTCGTCGACCTCACCTTCACCCACCTGCGCGACGGGTTCTGACCCGGCGCAACGCAGCGAAGCCTTCCTCCAGCACCCGACGGCACCTCGACCGTCGGGACGATCCGTCGATCCCGAAAAGGGGCGCTATCCCTGATGTCCACCTTCTTGCACCGGCTCGGCGGAACCGCCTACCGCCGGCCCTGGCCCTTCATCCTCACCTGGCTCGTCGTTCTCCTCGGCGTCATCGGCCTCGCCGTCGCGAGCAATGGGCAGATCTCCTCGAGCATGACCATCGACGGAACCCCGAGCCAGCAGGTCCTCGACCGGCTGCGCGAAGACCTCCCGGTCGCGAGCGGTGGCCAGGGCACGATCGTGTTCACGGTCCCGGAAGGAGAAAGCCTCGACTCCGGCGAACGGGCCGGTGCCATCGCCGACGCGGCCACCGAGATCGCCGCGCTGCCCGAGACCGTGGCCCGGTCCACCTTCACGGCCGGCGCGGACACCCGCGGTGGCCCCTTCACCCGACGCCAGCCAGCCCGGGGCCAGCCAGCCCGGGGCCAGCCAGCCCGGGCGACAGTGCCGGCGACGCGGGCACGCGGCCCCACCCGCTCCTGGTCGACGGCGCACCTGTGTCAGGCGTTCTCGTCTCCGCCGACGGCAGCGTCGCGATGCTCCAGATGCAGTTCACCACCCAGGTCGACTCACTCCCTGACGGGACGACCGACACCGTGATCGATCTCGCTGAGTCGGCGGTCGCCGACACCGGGGTGACGGTGCTGCCCAGCGACTCGCTGGACGCGAGGCACCCGCCGATCGGCGGTCACGAGGTGATCGGGCTGGTCATCGCCCTGCTCGTCTTGTTCATCACCCTAGGCTCACTGTGGGCCTCCGGGCTCCCCATCCTCACCGCTCTGACCGGTGTCGGGATCGGTGTCGGTGGCGCTTTCGCCCTCTCCTCATCCATCACGTTGACGACCGCGACCCCAGCACTGGCCCTGATGGTCGGGCTCGCGGTCGGGATCGACTACGCCCTGTTCATCGTCCACCGACAGCGACGCCTGGTCCTGACCGAGGGGCTCAGCGCCGGCGAGGCCACCGCGCGCGCGCTCGCCACCGCCGGCAGCGCCGTCGTCTTCGCCGGGTCGACCGTCGTCATCGCGCTGGTCGGCATGACCGTCATCGGGATCGGGTTTCTCACCACGATGGCGCTGGTGGCGGCCAGCACCGTGGCCCTGGCGGTTGTCATCGCGCTCACCCTTGATCCCCGCCCTTCTCGGGCTCATCGGCGAGCGAATCTGGTCGCCCAAGGCGCGCCGACGTGCACAGACCGCGACCACCTCGGGCGAGAAGGACCTCACGAACCGATGGGTCGAACTCCTCGTCCGTCACCCTTGGTTCGCGGTCGCCGGCGTGGTTGCCATCCTGGGGCTGGCCGCCATCCCCGCCGCCGGCATGAACCTCGGGATGCCCACCGGCGGGACGGCCCCTCAGGAGAGCACCTCACGGCAGAGCTACGACGCGATCACCCGCGGCTTCGGCGAGGGCTACAACGCCCCATTGCTCGTGGTCGCCTACCCCGAGGACGGCGGTAGCCTCGACGGGGCCGCTCTCGGCGAGATCGCCGCCGGCCTGAACAGCACCGACGATGTGGCCTCGGCCAGCCTCATGGGCGCCGACCCCGACCGCAGCCTGGCCATGTTCACCGTGATCCCGACACAGGGTCCCGATGACGCCCGCACCGCCGCGCTCGTCGAGACCCTCCGAGACCCTGCCAACCCGCTCGCCACCCAGACCCGTGCGACGTTGGGGGTGACCGGACTGACCGCGGTCAACCTCGACATCACCGACCGCCTCAGCGCGGCGCTGCCGGAGTACCTCACCATCATCGTCGGCCTGTCCCTGCTCCTACTTCTGCTCGTGTTCCGCTCCGTGGTCATCCCGATCAAGGCCACGGCCGGGTTCCTGCTCAGCATCGTGGCGACCTTCGGCGTGACGACCGCGGTGTTCCAGTGGGGGTGGTTCATCGGCCTGGTCGGCCTGGACACCGGCGGGCCGCTGCTCAGCTTCCTGCCGATCATGGTGACCGGCATCCTCTACGGGCTCGCCATGGACTACGAGGTGTTCCTGGTCAGCTCCATGCGTGAAGCCCACGCCCAGGGACTGCCTCCACGGCGCGCCATCGTGCACGGTTTCGAGCATGCCAGCCATGTCGTTGTCGCCGCCGCGATCATCATGGTCTCGGTGTTCGCCAGCTTCGTCTTCAGCGACGACGCCACCATCAAGCAGTTCGGTTTCGCTCTTGCTGTCGGGGTGCTCATCGATGCGTTCCTCGTCCGGATGACCCTGGTTCCTGCAGTGATGAGCCTGCTCGGAGACGGCGCTTGGTGGCTGCCGCGCTGGCTGGATCGGCTCCTACCCACGATCGATATCGACGGCGAAGCCTACGGTGACGTTCAGGACGACGGGCAGACAACCCATTCACCAGCCGCCGACGCCGAACCCGCTCACCTGCCATGACCATGGGGCGCACGCCGGCGCCGGGCAGGCCGTTGGCCGCTCCCGGCGAGCCCGCTATGCCACCCCCGGCGAGGCATCGGCGAAGAGGACGCCGACCTGGCGGCAGCGACGCGCGCGCGGCGATCCTCGCAGCGGCCCGTCACGAGTTCGCTGCGCACGGCTATTGCGGGGCCTCGCTGCGTTCCATCGCGGCCAGCGCCGATGTCGACCCCCATTTGATCGCCCACTACTTCGGCTCCAAGCGGGAACTATTCGGGGCCATCGCGCAGCTCCCCATTGACACCGAGGTCGTCCTCGACCAGCTCTACGCAGCCGGGGAACCCGGCGCGGGACGCCGTCTGGCCAAGCTCGTCGCGTCCCTCTCGACTTCCCCGCCCAGCCGCGACACGGTCGCGGCACTCGTGCGTTCCGCTTCCTCGGAGGAGCAGGCGGGCGCTCTGATCCGCGAAATCGTGAAGGAGCGGGTGCTTCTGCCCCTCGTCCTCCGCCTCGGCAGCGACCAGCCCGAGCTGCGAGCCAGCTTGATCGCCTCCCAGATCGTGGGCCTGATCACAGCCGCACACATCATCCGGCTCGAGCCCCTCACCTGCACGCCCGCCGAACTGCTCGCCAGCTCACTCACACCCGTCTTCGAGCACTACCTGAGCGGAAGGCTCGACTGCCCCCGTTGATGTTCTCGTTCCTCACACCGAGCCGGGGGTGCAGGGGCGGGTGTCACCGCCCGGAGGAGCCGTCCGCCGCAGCGAGATCGCGGGAGCAGGTAGCCTCCCGATGGTGTCGGTTCTGGGGTGGATCGTGGTCTCCGGATTGGCCATGAGCCTGATCGCCTTGGTCGGCAGCGTCTCCGTGTTGGTGCCCGAGGGCGCTGCTTCGCCGACTGGTGATCCCTCTGGTCGCGCTCGCAGCGGGTGCGCTGCTTGGTGGGGCGATGTTCCACATGTTGCCGCAGTCGTTGGGCGTGCTCGACGACACCCTGTCGGTCTTCATCTGGACGGTGGCTGGTCTGTTCTCCTTTCACGTGCTCGAGCAGTTCCTTCATTGGCACCATTGCCATCGCCCGGTCAGTGAGCATCGTCCGTTGGGCTACATGATTCTGGCGGCCGATGGGCTCCACAACCTGATCGGAGGACTGGCCTCGGGGAGCGCTTTCCTGGTCGACGTTCGACTGGGAGTTGTGACCTGGATCGTGGCGGCTGCCCACGAGGTTCCGCAAGAGCTCGGAGACTTCGGGATCCTTGTCCACAGCGGTTGGGACAAGCGCCGTGCACTGTTGTACAACTTCGCGTCTGCGCTGACTTTCCCACTCGGGGGGCTCATTGCCTACGCCCTGTCGGGCCAGGTCGACACGGCCGTCCTGGTGCCGTTCGCGGCAGGGAACTTCATCTACATCGCCGTGGCCGACCTGCTTCCCGAGATCACGACCTCACCGGTGCCGAAGGACAAGGTGCTGCACACCGCGATGTTCGGTGTCGGTCTTGCCCTGCTGCTCGTCGTCGCTTTGATCGCTTGAGGTTCCGCGTCGTCGCCGCAGTCGGTGCGGGGCTGAGGTCCCCTCGTGTTCCCACGGTCATCGGGCCCTGCAGATGGGTCGTTCGGCCCTACGCCCGGCCCTGAGCGCAACCTAGCGTGTGAGACGAGCCTCGAGGAGGAATGATTCTGAGTTCGTTCGCGAGATCGGCGCTGTACGCACTGCGTCACGAGTTCAAGTCCATTGGAGGGCGCGATGACTAACCCAGTCGTTGTCGGAGTCGACAGCACCGGTCGGAGCCTGAAGGCACTCATGTGGGCGGCCCACCGCGCGTCGCTTCACGGGGTCCCACTCCGCGTGGTCCACGCACTGCCTCGCTACGAGGGGGACATTCCGCTCTTCCCCCCGGGTCGTTTCGAAGAGGCCGAGGCGATCGGCCGTGAAATCCTTGCGGACGCGAGTTCCCTGGTGCGGGAGGCCTACCCGGACCTGGACCTCATCACCCAGATGCCGATGGGCTCCCCGACACACGTGCTTCTTGCCGAATCCGAGAGCGCCCACGTGGTGGTCATCGGCGCCAAGGGAGAGGACATCGGGAACCTGCTCCTAGGGTCAACAGCCCTCCAGTTGGTCGGTCACGCCGGGTGCCCGGTGGTGATCGTCAACCACGTCACTTTCGGGCATTCGGTTGTCGCGGTCGGAACCGACCTATCACCCGACTCCACTGATGCGCTTGCTTTCGCCTTCGACGCAGCCTCCCTCGGCAAGTCACGCCTGGCGGTGATCAACGCGGTGGGTCTCCCGCAGGGCTGGCCGACGCATCTGCTCCGACCGTTGCCGAAGGACAACGAGGAGGTCGCCCACCGTCGCGAGCAGGTGGAGACCCAGCTCGCGCCCTTCCGTGAGCGATACCCCGGGGTCGAGGTCGATCTCAACGTGCACCGGGTCGATCCTTTGCAGTCCCTGGCCACGGCGTCACATCGGGCAGACCTTCTCGTCGTCGGCTCGCGCGGACGCGGCGGCTTCCATGGTCTCGCGGTCGGTTCGACGACCCACAAGCTGCTGCACCTGGCCGGCTGCCCCTTGGCGGTCGTCAACCGGGTGACGTAGGCAGTTCCGGCCGAGTCGACCATCGCGGAGAAGCTACACGTCTAGCCGACGCACCCCCCCGCCATCTCGATCCCGCCGGGTGGTGATGTCGAGCGCGGTCAGGCGATCACCTTGGCGAGGAGCGCACGGATCGTGGCTTCGGTTGCGTCGTCCAGCGAGGTGAGTGTCCACGCGATGGGGTGCATGCTGGCGCCTTCTTCATACGCGGGGTTCTGGATCTCGCCGAAACCGAAGGCGAGGAAGTCCTTGTCCGGTTTGATGTAGCAGATGTCCTTGCGGTCCAAGGTGTAGAAGGGAAGCCCCCAGCGCACGATCGGCTCGAGCGACGGCGCGCTGTCCCGAATGATCGCGTGCAGGCGCTTGGCAATCTCCCGGTACTGCTCGGGAGCTTCGTCCAGCTTGGCGAGAACCGCCGCGTCGCCCTTCTTGGTGAACATGCGGGGCCTCCTTCGCGTCCGTTGACAAGCTCGGGTTTCTTCTGGAAACCGTATACCGGCTGTGCACCTTGACGCGAAGGGTCCGGCACGCGCTGCTCGGGACTTTGGACCTCTCCCAACGGGACCT
The DNA here is from genome assembly GCA_963781605.1 of uncultured Actinomycetota bacterium. Classification (GTDB taxonomy): domain Bacteria; phylum Actinomycetota; class Actinomycetes; order Propionibacteriales; family Nocardioidaceae; genus Nocardioides. The sequence continues at coordinate 53,717 of CAWAGO010000003.1, read as the reverse complement.
GAGCATCTGCCCACCGAGGCCCGCGCAGGGTGAACTGAAGAAGGCCCCACCGACAACCCCCTATCGCGAGGAGACCACCATGAAGGCCGCTGTCGTCCCGCAGCTCGGAGCGCCGCTCGAGATCCGGGATCTGTCCGTCCCCGATCCTGGCCCGGGACAGGTGCTCGTGAAGATCGAGGCCAGCGGCCTCTGCCACACCGATATCCACGCCGCGCGTGGCGATTGGCCGGTCAAGCCCAAGATCCCGCTCATCCCGGGTCATGAGGGTGTGGGAGTCGTCGAGACCCTCGGCAGCGGCGTGGACACGTTGGCCGTCGGCGACCGGGTGGCTCTGCCCTGGCTGGGCGACGCCTGTGGCCACTGTCGGTACTGCGTCGCCGGCTGGGAGACCTACTGCACCAGCCCGCAGTACATGGGCTACACCATGGATGGCTCCTACGCCGAGTACGCCGTCGGCAACGCTTCACACGTGGTCAAGGTGCCGGACGCGGTCTCCTCCTTGGACGCCGCACCGCTGACCTGCGCCGGTGTGACGACGTACAAGGCGCTCAAGGTCGCCCACCCCCAGCCAGGCGAGACCGCCATGGTCGTGGGCATCGGTGGCCTCGGCCACTTGGGTCTCCAATACGCCAAGATCTTCGGCAGCACCACCGTGGCCGTCGACGTCGACGATGCCAAGCTCCAGTTGGCCGAGGACCTCGGCGCCGACCACGTCGTCGATGCACGCGGCGACCAGACGGCCCAGCTGGCCGCTCTTGGTGGCGTCGACATCGCCCTTGTCACCGTGCCCTCGCCCCAGGCCATGCACGCCGCACATGCCGCGCTCAACCCCAACGGCCGACTCGTCATCGTGGGCCTGCCCGCTGACAACCGCCTGGAGATTCCGGTCTTCGAGACTGTGTTGAAGGGCATCAGCGTGATCGGCTCACTTGTCGGTACCCGCAACGACCTCCACGACACCTTCGCGCTCCACGCGAGGGGCCGCACCCGCGTGGTCGCCGAGTCACGCAAGCTCGACGAGGTCAACGCCTGCTTCGAGGAGGTGCTCGCCGGTGACGTGCCGGCCCGGCTCGTCTTCGACTTTTCGTGACCCGCGGGTGAGTCAGGAAGGGACGACATGGGTGCCAAGGTGACGCAACGTGGGTCGGAGGAACGGTGTGGCTGCGGTTGAGGTAGCTGGTCTTCGGAAGCTGTACGGCGACTTCGTGGCGGTTGACGGGATCTCGTTCGAGGTGCAGTTGGGTGAGATCTTCGGTTTGCTCGGACCGAATGGGGCCGGCAAGACGACCATTCTCGAGAGCCTGGAGGGCCTGCGCCCGCCCACGGAGGGTGCCCTTCAGGTCGCTGGGATAGACCCGGTCAGGGAGCCACGCAAGTTGCGCGGCGTCATCGGCGTGCAGCTCCAGGCGGCTGGTTTGCCGGAGACCATCACCCCGACCGAAGCGATGAGGATCTTCTGTGCCTACCACCGCATCGCCCCCCGGAACGATCTGTTGGGTCGCCTCGGACTCACGGACAAGGCCGACACGCAATATGTGGAGTTGTCCGGAGGTCAGCAACGACGTCTCGAACTGGCCCTGGCGATCGCGCACGATCCGCGCGTGCTCTTTCTGGACGAGCCCACAGCCGGGCTCGACGTTCCGTCCCGAGCCGAACTGCACCGGCTGATTCGCGAACTGCGGGCCGACGGCACCACCATCATTCTCGCCACCCACGACATGGCCGAGGCCGAGGAGGTAGCCGACCGGGTCGCCATCCTGCTGGCGGGTGAGCTGGCGGCCATCGGCACGCCCCGCGAGATCACATCGAAGGGATCCGAACTCACCAAAGTGAGCGTCCGCACGGAACACGGCTGCCTCGGCACGGCCGGCCTCAGCTTCCCGGCGGTGGAGAGCCACCACCAGGAGGAGGACTACTCGATCTACCTCAGCTCGAAGATCGGCCCCACGGTCAGCGCCATCATCACCTTCGTTGAAGCCAGCGAGGACAATCTGCTCGACCTGCGGGTCGAACGTCCATCGTTGGAAGATCGGTTCCTGGAAATCGCCACCTCTGGCGGCGGATCATGACCGCCTTCGCCGCCCACTTCGCCTTCGAGTTCCGCAGCGGAGTTCGCAACAAGACGCTCCTGTTCCTGAACTACCTCTTCCCGTTGGGCCTCTACCTGATGCTGGGGTTCATCCTGACCGGACTGAACCCTTTCTTCCGGGAGGCGATCATCCCGGGCATGGTGGTGATTGCGGCGATGGCTGCCTACCTGCTCGGTATTCCCGAACCGCTGGTCGGCGCCCGAGAGAAGGGCATCTTCCGCAGCTACAAGATCAACGGAGTGCCGGCCGGATCGATTCTCAGTATCCCTTCCTTGACCACCGGGGTTCACGCAGTGATCGTGTCAGCCATCATCACGGCCACCGCTCCGACCCTCTTTGATGCGCCCTTGCCGGTCAGTTGGCCGGGCTTCCTGGTCGCGGTGGTCGCCATCCTGGTCGCCTCGGCCGGGATGGCCGTCGTGATCGGCGTGGTGTCAGCCAACTCGCGGGTGGTGATCCTGTGGTCGCAGCTGGTGTTCGTCCCGTCGATGCTGCTGGGCGGGATCATGATCCCCTACGGGGAGCTCACTCCGGGGGTGGCCAAAGCCTCACAACTCCTGCCGGCCACCCAGGCGATGAACGCCTTTCAGGGTCTGGCGATGGGCAAGGTCGCCGAATTCGACCCGTGGGTCTCGATCGCGTCACTCCTGGCCTGCGGGATCGTCGGGTTCGGCCTGGCGCTGTTCCTCTTCAGCTGGGACAGCCACAACACGGTACGGCGCGGCCACCCCGCGCTCGGCTTCCTCGTCTTCGCGCCGTTGGCGATGACCCTCTTGTTCTGAGCTCTCGCCTCCGCGAGCAGGATCGGTGACAAGTCCCCTTCACGGACAGGCGAGCGGTGCCACCAGCGTGTCTCCCGTGATTCGGGCCGCAATCTTTCTACTCTGGCCGTGGGTCGATGTGGGGTGGTTGCGTCGATCCTCCTTCCCCGATTTCGACCATCAGCGAGGGTCACCAACCATGGCCAACAGCCTGATCGGCCGCGATATGGCCGTCGACCTAGGCACTGCCAACACGCTCGTTTACGCGCGTGGACGCGGTGTGGTGCTCGACGAGCCCTCGGTGGTTGCCATCGACGATCGGACCGGTGACCTCCTGGCCGTCGGGCACGAGGCGAAGAAGATGCTCGGTCGGACGCCCGAGGGCATCGTCGCGATCCGGCCGTTGAGGGACGGCGTCATCGCCGACTTCGACGCCACCGAGCAGATGTTGCGGCACTTCATTCAGCGTGTTCATCGGCGACGTCACTGGGCCAAGCCACGAATGGTGATCTGTGTGCCCAGCGGCATCACGACGGTCGAGCAGCGCGCCGTGCGCGAGGCGGCCTATGGCGCCGGTGCCCGCCGAGTCTCGATCATCGAGGAGCCGATGGCCGCTGCGATCGGCGCCGGCCTTCCGGTGCATCAGGCCACCGGCAACATGGTGGTCGACGTCGGCGGCGGCACCACCGAAGTCGCGGTGATCTCCTTGGGCGGGATCGTGACCTCGCGGTCCATCCACGCGGCCGGAAGTGAAATGGATGCCGCGATCGTGGCGTGGGCCAAGAAGGAGCATTCTCTGCTCGTCGGTGAGCCCACCGCCGAGGAGATCAAGATCAGCCTCGGTTCCGCGTTTCCCCTGCCGCAAGAGCCGATGGCGGAGATCCGGGGCCGCGACCTGGTCTCCGGCCTGCCGCGCACGATCGAGGTGTCCACAGCCGAGGTCCGACACGCGCTCGAGGAGCCGGTCGGCGACATCGTCGACGCCGTCCGGGCCACCCTCGACCAGACCCCGCCCGAACTGGCCGGCGACATCATGGACCGCGGCGTGGTGCTCACCGGTGGCGGCGGCCTTCTGCGCGGGCTCGATGAGCGCTTGCGGCACGAAACGGGCATGCCGGTGCACGTCGCCGAGGACCCCCTGACGTCGGTGGTCTTCGGCGCCGGGCGTTGCGTGGAGGAGTACGACGCCCTGCAGAAGGTGTTCCTCAACGAGCGGCGGCGGCGCTGATGGCACGCGAGCGGCGCTGGCGCGACCGCGAGCGGGAGGAGCGAACGTCCGCGCGGTCCTGGTTGGTCGCCGGGGTGGTCGCGGCCCTGGTGCTGATGGTCATCGATTCCACGGGAGCCCCCTCGCCCGTCGAACCGGTGCGGCGAGTGGTCGGGGAGGTGATCGGGCCGGCCGAGACCGTGACGGCCGCCGCAGTCCGCCCCTTCACGAGCGTCCCCTCGTGGCTGCGCTCGCGCAGTTCCTTGGAACGCGAGCTCGCCGGTGCCCGTGCCGACAACGCCACACTTCGCTCCGAACTGCGTCAAGTGGACTTTCGACGCAATCGCCTGGAGCAGTACGAGGCGCTGACCACCGCGGCGGACCAGCTCGGCTACGCCCTCGTTCCGGCGCGCGTGGTCGCCTACGGTGCCGCGAGTTCGTTCTCGCGCACGATCACCATCGATGCCGGCTCACGTGCCGGACTGCGACCGGACCAGACGGTTCTCAACGGCGACGGCCTGGTGGGCAGAGTGGTGCGGGTCAACGCGGATACCGCCACAGTTGTCTTGATCTGCGACGCCGACTCCGTGGTGGGGGGCCGGGTGGGCGAGAGCATGGAACTCGGCTTCGTGAAGGGAACCGACGAGCTCTTCGAGGACGCCACGCTCGACTTCGAACTGGTGGATTCTGCACGGGTGCCGGCGCAGGGCGACGTGGTGGTCACCTGGGGGAGCGATCGGGGCGCCCCCTACGTCTCGGGGATTCCGGTGGGAACGGTTCGGTCCGTGTTCCAGAGCCTCCGCGACAGCTCCCAGCGCGCCGAGATCAACCCGTTCGTCGACTTCAGCTCGCTCGACGTGGTGGGGGTCGTCGTTCCATCGGGTACCCGGGGCGACCGGGCGATCGTCGAAGCGGACGGCAAGCTCCGGTGACCCGGCACGGACCGAGTGCCTGGTCGAGCGTGGGGTGGCCCGCTCTGGCGGTGGCGATGCTGGTCGGTGTCGTCGCGCAGACCGCGGTACTGCCGTTGTTGGCCTGGCATGGCGTCGTGCCCAACCTCGTTCTCATCCTCGTGGTCGGCTGGGCGGTCGCCCGGGGCCCACAGGCGGGACTGGCCGTGGGCCTCGCTGGCGGTCTGCTCCTGGATCTTGCCCCGCCGGCCGACCACGTGGCCGGCCGCTGGGCGCTGGCCCTGGTGTGTGTCGGCTATCTCGCCGGCCAGATGCGCTCCTCCATCCGAGCGCCGCGTCTGCAACAGGTGCTCGCCACTGTGGCCGTTGGCTCGTTCGTCGGCACCTCGCTGTTCGCCTTGACCGGCTTGCTGCTGGAAGGCGGTGAGGTCGGCTCGAGCCTGGCCGTGATCGCGACCGCCCTGCTCGCCGACCTGGCCGCGGCGCTGATCCTGGTCCCCTTGGCGCTGCGTGGCTCTCGCGCGGCTCGCCCTCCGACGACGCCACGACCGGTCGCCGCATGAGGGGCGATGCACGAAAGCCCCGGCTCCGGATCGTCGTCATCCAGGCCCTGGTTTTCGCTCTCTTCGCCACCTTGTTCGTTCGCCTCTACTACCTGCAGGTGGTCGGGGGGAACGAATACCAAGCCCGCGCGGCCTCGCAGTCGGTGCGGGACATCGTCGTCCAGCCCCAGCGCGGGCTGATCGTCGATGCGATGGGCCGTCCGCTGGTCACCAACCGGAACTCCTGGGTGGTGTCGGTCGACCGTACGACGTTGGGGCGGTTGACCGACGGTCAGCAACGCCGTCTGCTGCGTCGCCTCGGGCGAGCGGTCGACGTGCCCGTCCGGGGGCTCCGCGAGCGCCTGGTGACCTGTGGCGACGACGACAGTGTCGCGGGCAAGTGCTGGAACGGGTCGCCCTATCAGGCCGTCCCGGTCGCGGGTGACGTCGACCAGGCCGTCGCCCTGCGACTCATGGAACAGGCTGAGGACTATCCCTCGGTCGTCATCGAGCAGCAGAGCGTGCGGGCCTATCCCGGCCCCTACGGCATCAACGCCGCGCATGTCCTCGGCTACCTCAGCCCGGTGACCGAAGCCGAGTTCGAGAAGGCTGACGACGCAGGGGACGAGTCCCTCAACGGCGCCTCCACCGTCGGCCGCGCCGGCGTGGAGAAGACCTACGATCGTTGGCTCCGCGGGATGCCCGGGTATCAGCGGGTCTCGGTCGACTCGATGGGGCGGGTGCTCGGTGACGAACAGGGAATCGGCGGGCAACCCGGTGACACCCTGGTCACCTCCCTCGACGCGAAGGTGCAGGGGGTGGTCGAGCGGCAACTGGCTGCCACGATCGCCACCGCTCGGGCGACCGTCGACCCGGTCACCAAGCGCCGGTATGCAGCCGACTCAGGCGCCGCGATCGTGCTGGAGGCCGACACCGGCCGGATCGTGGCCATGGCGAGCCAGCCCACCTACGACCCGGCGGTCTGGGTGGGCGGGATCTCCGAAACCGAACTGCAGCGGCTCTATTCCACCGACGAGGGCAGCCCGTTGCTGTCCCGAGCCACGCAGGGGCAGTTCGCGCCGGGCTCGACCTGGAAGCCGTTCATGACCGCAGGGGCGCTCACCAACGGCTACACGACCGACTCGCGCCTCGACTGCTCCTCAGGCTTCCAGGTCGGCAATCGGCTGTTCAAGAACTACGAGTCCGGCGCCTACGGCTCGATCGGTTTCGATCGGGCCCTGATGGTCTCCTGCAACACGTTCTTCTATCGGATCGGCTACAACTACTGGCTCACATACGGCCGCGACGTCGCGGACGTCGACGCCCGCGACCCCCTGGTCACCGAGGCCAAGGACTTCGGCTTCGGCCGCCGCACCGGCATCGACATCCCCGGCGAGGCCGCCGGTCGCATCGCGGACCGTCGTTGGAAGCGCGACTACTACGAAGCGCAGAAGGACTATTACTGCGAGTTGGCCGGTGACACGAGTGCCGCGACCGGCGACTTCCTGCACCGGTTCGCCCGAGAGTTCTGCTTGGAGGGCTACGCCTACCGAGCCGGCGATGCGGTCAACTTCGCCATCGGGCAGGGCGACACGATCGTGACTCCGCTCCAACTTGCCCGCGCCTACGCCGCCTTCGCCAACGGCGGAACCCTCTATGCACCGCGGGTCGGCAAAGCCATCGTGAGTTCTGACGGCCGGGTGTTGCGCCGGATCAAGCCCAAGCCCGTCGGTCGCGTGGACGTGCCGAAGCGAGTGCTCGACTACATCGACACGGCTCTTCAGGGCGTGACCCGCGAGGGCACCATGTCGTGGCGGATGGGCGGCTTTCCTCTCGACAGGGTCAAGGTGCGATCCAAGACCGGATCGGCCGAGGTCTATGGCAAGCAGTCGACGTCATGGGTGGCGTCCTACGACGACAACTACGTCGTGGTGATGATGGTCAGCCAGGGCGGTACCGGTTCGGGCACCTCGGGGCCCTCCATCCGAACCATCTGGGAATCGCTCTACGGCATCGAGGGTGCGGACGTGCTGCCGACCAAGGCGGCGATCCCCGGCAGCGAGCCGCCGGCGCGGCTCCCGGTCTTCCGTCGCGACGGCTCGATCCTGCCGCCGCGCGTAGCGAAGGAGAAGCGATGACCGTCACTCGCCGCGTGGCGTCGACCACCCGTTCCGCCGGCCCGGCGCCGTCGGCGATGAGCGCCCGGCTGGCCGGTCTCGACTGGATCCTGATGGGCGCCACGCTGGCTCTGATGGTGCTCGGCACGGCATTGGTCTGGTCGGCGACGTCGGCGCGCACCGACCTCACCGGCGGCGACGGGACCGCGTACCTCTCGAAGCAGATCGTCAATGTGGTGCTGGGCCTGGTGCTGATGACCGCGGTCATCTTGACCAGCCATCGCTGGGTGCGAGCACTGGCGCCCGTGGCGTATGTCGGGTCGCTGGTCGCCCTCGGCCTGGTCCTGGTGATGGGCAGCACCATCAACGGCTCGCGGTCGTGGCTGCTTGTCGCAGGCATGTCGCTACAGCCATCCGAGTTCGCCAAGGTGACGGTCGTCGTCGGAATGGCGTTGGTGATGGCCGAGCGGCGTCGACGTCGAGGTCGCACCGAGGCGGGCTCGCTCGACGTCGTCGCCATGTTGGCGGTCGCCGCTATCCCCGCGGCGTTGATCCTGGCGCAACCCGATCTCGGCACCATGCTGGTGTTGACCGCGACGGTCTTCGGGGTGCTGGTCGCCGCCGGTGCGTCCCGGGCCTGGCTGACGATCTTGGCCATGGGTGGCGTGTCCTCCGCGATCGGCGCGAGTGTCTTCGGAGTCTTGAAGCCCTATCAGATCGACCGCTTCCTGGCCTTCATCAACCCTGGCCTCGACCCGCGCGGAGCCGGCTACAACACCGAGCAGGCCAGGATCGCCGTCGGGAACGGGGGCTGGTTCGGAGAGGGCCTGTTTCACGGTTCCCAGACTCGGTCCGGGTTCGTCCCTGAGCAGCACACCGACTTCATCTTCACCGTCGCTGGCGAGGAGTTGGGGCTGGTCGGCTCCAGCGTGCTGATCGCGTTGTTGTCCGTGATCGTGTGGCGCGCACTCGTCATCGCCCGCTCCACTGACGACACATTCGGTCGAGTGGCTGCGGCGGGGATCGGCTGCTGGTTCGGCTTCCAGGCCTTCCAGAACGTCGGAATGTGTCTGGGAATCATGCCGGTGACCGGGGTGCCGCTGCCCTTCGTCTCCTATGGCGGCTCGTCTCTGTTCGCCTGCTTGGTGGCGGTCGGCTTGTTGCAGAACATCCACCGCCGCGCGCAGGCGCCGAGGGTTGGGCGGCTGGTCGGGCGCGACGTACGCTGGTGAGCCGCTCGCTCCGTCGTCTCCGCGAAGGTGATCATGTCTACCGCCCCAGCGCCTCGCTCGATCCCTGCCGGTTCCCCGGCCGGGCCCCGGCGCCCTGACAGCGTCTTCGATCGCCTGGAACCGATCCTCGGGTCGGTGAGCAAGCCGATCCAGTACGTCGGGGGTGAGCTCAACTCGAGCTCCAAGTCGTGGGACTGTGGCGACGCGGTGGGTCAACCCACCGTGCGATGGGCATTGATGTACCCCGACGCCTACGAGGTCGGCCTGCCCAACCAAGGCGTACAGATCCTCTACGAAGTCCTGAACGAGCGCGACTGGATCGTTGCCGAGCGCACCTACGCCGTGTGGCCGGACCTCGAGAAGGTGATGCGCGACGGTGACGCGCTCGGGCCGATCCCGCAGTTCACCGTCGACAACCATCGCCCGGTGTGCGCTTTCGACGTGCTCGGCATGAGCTTCGCCACCGAGCTCGGCTACACCAACTTCCTCAACGCGCTCGACTTGGCGCAGATCCCGCTGCACGCCGTGGATCGCACGGATGACCACCCCATCGTCATCGCGGGGGGCCACGCGGCCTTCAACCCCGAACCGATCGCCGACTTCGTCGATGCGGCTGTGCTCGGCGACGGCGAAGAGATCGTGCTTGCCATCTCCGACCTGATCCGCGAGTGGAAGGCGGAGGGCTGCCCGGGCGGTCGCGCCGAAGTGTTGACCCGGCTCGCGGCGAGCGGCGGGGTCTACGTCCCGCAGTTCTATGACGTCGACTACGGCGCCGACGGGACCATCGCCGCGGTCACGGTCAATCGCGCGGGAGTTCCCGATCGGGTCCGCAAGCACACGTTGATGGATCTCGACGCCTGGCCCTACCCCGCGAAGCCCCTCGTTCCGCTCGCGGAGACCGTGCACGAGAGGTTCTCGGTCGAGATCTTCCGCGGCTGCACGCGCGGTTGCCGCTTCTGTCAGGCCGGCATGATCACCCGGCCGGTGCGCGAGCGCTCGATCACCACGATCGGAGCGATGGTCGAGACGGGGATCCGTGCCTCGGGTTTCGAGGAGGTCGGGCTGCTGTCCCTGTCCAGCGCCGACCACAGCGAGATCGGGGAGGTCGCTAAGGATCTCGCCGATCGCTACGAAGGCCAGAACGTCTCGCTGTCCTTGCCGTCCACCCGGGTCGATGCCTTCAACGTCACCTTGGCCAACGAGTTCTCTCGCAACGGCCGCCGATCCGGCCTGACGTTCGCTCCCGAAGGCGGCAGCGAGCGGATGCGCAAAGTGATCAACAAGATGGTCTCCGAAGACGACCTGATCCGCACGGTCGCGACGGCCTACTCCCAGGGCTGGCGCCAGGTGAAACTCTATTTCATGTGTGGCCTGCCCACCGAGACCGATGACGACGTTCTGGCCATCGCCGATCTCGCCAAGCGGGTGATTGCGACCGGCCGGGAGGTCTCCGGGCGCAACGATATTCGCTGCACGGTCTCGATCGGCGGCTTCGTGCCCAAGCCGCATACCCCCTTCCAGTGGGCCGCGCAGCTCGACCACGAGACCACCGACGAGCGACTGCGCAAGCTGCGCGAGATCGTGCGCGCCGACAAGCGTTTCGGCCGAGCCATCGGCTTTCGCTATCACGATGGCAAGCCCGGCGTGGTCGAAGGCCTGCTCTCGCGCGGCGACCGACGGATCGGGCCCGTCATCGAGGCCGTCTGGCGAGACGGCGGTCGGTTCGACGGCTGGAGCGAGTACTTCTCCTACGACCGATGGATGGTTGCCGCGGCGGAAGGGTTGGCCGACACCGGAGTGGACGTCGACTGGTTCACGACTCGCGAGCGAGACGAGGACGAGGTGCTGCCCTGGGATCACCTCGACTCGGGTCTTGACAAGACCTGGCTGTGGGCCGACTGGGAGGACGCGCTGGCGGTCGCCTCGGGGGAGGCCGACATCGAGGTGGAGGACTGCCGATGGACGCCTTGCTACGACTGCGGCGTCTGCCCCGAGATGGGCACCGACATTCAGATCGGCCCCACCGGCAAGCGGTTGCTGCCGTTGTCGGTGGTCTGACCGAGCCGCTGTCTCCCCGGGTGGTCGGCAGCCGGTCTCGACAAGCTCGACCACCGGGGGGAACCGGTCTCGACAGGCTGGACCACCGGGGGGAACCGGTCTCGACAGGCTGGACCACCGGGGGGCAATCGGTCTCGACAGGCTGGACCACCGGGGGGAACCGGTCTCGACAGGCTGGACCACCGGGGGGAACCGGTCTCGACAGGCTGGACCAACGGGGGGCAATCGGTCTCGACAAGCTCGACCACCGGGGGGCAATCGGTCTCGACAGGCTGGACCACCGGGGGCAACCGGTCTCGACAGGCTGGACCATCGGGGCGGCCGGTCTCGACAGCTCGCCACCGGGGAGCGACCCGCGAGCGTGGGCAAGCCGTCCACAACGTGTCCCTAGAGTTCGACCTACCGACGACCAGGTCGGATGCGAAAGGTGGGGGAGATGGCGAAACCCGTGATCGACGACCCGGAGCGCCGGGCTCGGCTGGTGGCTCGCCACGCACTGTCGCCCGCGCACCGGGTCGCAACGGTCGAGGAGGGCACGCGGGCCATGACGGTGCTGCACGCCACCGAGCCCGCCACTGTCTATCTATCGCTTCAGGCGCGGGTTCACAACGTGACCGAGGCCGACATCGATGCGGCCCTCTTTGACGAGCGCACGGTGGTCAAACAGTTGGCGATGCGGGGCACGCTGTTCGTCTTCCCGCGCGATCTGCTCCCGGCCGCGTGGGGGAGCGCGTCGCTGCGAGTGGCCAGTCAACTTCGGTCGCGACTCATCAAAGACGTCGAGGCCGGCGGCCTCGCAAGTGACGGCGCTGCCTGGCTCGACCAGGCCGCCGAAGCCGTTCTGACGCGTTTGAGCAGCGGCGACCCTGTTGCGGCGCAGGCGCTGCGGGAAGAGTTGCCGGCTCTGCAGGGCACCGTCTCGCGCAGCCTCGGCAAGACCTACGGCGGCGAGTTCCCGATCGCCCCAACCGTTCTTTCGTGGCTCGGCTGCGAAGGCCGGATCGTCCGCGGGCCCAATACCGGTCACTGGCGCACCTCGCGCCCGTTGTGGACGACCATGGACGCGTGGCTGGGGGACCCGCCGCCCCCGTCGACCCCCGCCCACGGGTACGCCGAGCTGGTGAAGCGTTGGCTGGCCACCTTCGGTCCCGGCACCGCGCGCGACCTTCAGTGGTGGCTCGGGTCGACGGCGAGCGCCGTGACCAAGGCGCTTGCCGACGTTGGCGCGGTCGAGGTCGGACTGAGCGGTGGCGTCAGCGGGTGGGTCCTGCCCGGTGACGACGAACCCACCGAAGCGAGTGCCCCGGCTGCGCTGCTGTTGCCTGTCCTCGACTCGACGGTCATGGGGTGGAAGGAGCGCGATTTCTTCCTCGGGCCGCACGCTGCGGCGCTCTTCGACCGCAACGGGAATGCCGGCACCACCGCATGGTGGGACGGACGCATCGTCGGATGCTGGGTGCAGGATCCCGACGGGCGGGTCGCCGTGAGCCTCCTGGAGGACATCGGAGCCGACGCCAGCCGCGCCCTCGAGGAGGAGGCCGAGCGGTTGACCGCGTGGCTTGGCGGCGTGGTCGTCGGCACGGTCTACCCGTCTCCTGCGATGAAGGCTGCCCGCGACACCTGATGTGAGCGCCCGGGCGAGTACCCTCGCCGGGTGCGTGAACAGCCACCCCAACAGGCGCCGCCGGTGCAGCGCCTGCGGATCCGCTTTGCCAAGCGCGGCCGGATGCGCTTCGTCAGCCACCGCGACTTCTCGCGCGCCTTCGAACGGGCCGTGTTTCGTGCCCGCATCCCGATGGCCTACTCGTCAGGTTTCAATCCTCACCCGCGGATCTCGTTCGCGGGGGCCGCACCGACCGGAGCCGCGAGTGAGGCGGAGTACCTCGAGATCGCCCTGGCCGAGCGGGTCGACCCGGACGCAGTGCTGGCGGCGCTCGGAGAGGCGCTTCCCGACGGTCTCGACCTCATGCGCGTGATCGAATCGCTAGGCGGCTCCCTGGCCGATGGGCTCGAGGCCAGTCGGTGGCTGATCGAGGTGGACCTTGATCGCGCCGAGCTCGACCGAGCGGTCGCCGCATTCCTGGCCGCCGACACCGTGACCGTCGAGCGGATGACCAAGAAGGGCCTGCGTAGCTTCGACGCGCGCGCGGCCGTGGTCGCTCTGTCGTCGGGCGAAGGTGACCACGGCTCGCACCTTGATGTGGTGGTGCGGCACCAGGAGCCATCCGTGCGGCCAGATGACGTGGTGGCTGGGCTGCGCACGGTGAGCGAGATTCAGGAGCTCTCCGCGCGGTTGATCACGCGGTTGACCCAAGGGCCGCTCGGCGAGGACGGCGTGATCGGGGATCCGTTCGACCTCCGGTCACCGGACCAATCGCCGGGTCGGTCGCGGGACCAGTCGCAGGACCAGTCGCAGGACTCAGCGCGGCCTTGAGCCGAACCATGAGCGAGTGTGCGATACTCGCAGCGGTCGAATAGTGGTGCTCATTCCAGTGCGCCGTTTCCTCGACCCGATGACGTTCTCGCCGGCCCTGCAACTCGGGGTCGGCACTGCGGGTCCTGCAAGGGGAACCAGCCCGCGACGCGGCCAGGCCAGTCGGTGACAGCGACAGGCCAGCAGTGGCCCAGCGACCGCGGTAGGTTCTCGCGAAGGATCGGTTGACGCCCAGCGGAGGGTGTTGTCGCCACACGAAGGCTTAGCAGCGGCTCCCTGCGAGAGTGCGGGAGGGTCGCCGCCAGACACGTCGGCGGACTATCCGCCGGCCGAGGAGCACTCCATGACGGAGGACACCCCGACCGAAGAATCTCCCGCGACCGACGCCACGGCTGAGAAGCCACCGTCGCGCCCGCGCAAGCGCACGGCTAAGAAGGCCGTTGCTGCGCTCGACGGGAGCGGCGATGGGGCCGTCGACGGGGGTGTCTCCGACACGTCAGCCCCGCCCAAGAAGCGGGCGCCTCGCAAGAAGGCCTCGGCTGCACCTCCCAGGGAGGACGCGTCGGCCGAGCAGAGCGCTGCGGATCCTGCTGAGAGTTCTGAGTCTGCTGGAACCGGTGACGCAGCTGACAGTTCCCGTCCGGCTGCCCGCAAGCGCCCGGCCAGGAAGTCCTCCCGCGCCAAGGCGTCGACGTCCGAGGCCGCGCCGGAGACGTCGGGTGCTGGGGAGGAAACAGCCTCGGCTGCCATCATGCCGATCTTCCAGGCTCCGGATCCGGCCACGTCGGCGGCCCCGAAGAAGAAGTCGTCGAAGTCCAAGAAGAAGGCCGCAGCGAAGCCTGCGGCCGATGACGTAGACACCGACGACACCGCCCAGTCGTCAGCGGGGGAGTCGGCCGGAGACTCACGCGGTGACCGGGCCGGCGACTCTGCTGACGGCGACTCTGCTTCGAGCGACTCTGCGGACAGCGACTCTGCCGACGGAGACAGCGGGGGCGGCGATGACACCGACGAGGGTGGCGGCGCGCGGCGTCGACGTCGCAGGGGCGGCCGTCGCCGTCGCAAGAGTGGGGACAGCGCCGCGGAAACCGCGGGCGGCGAAGGCGCCGAAGAAGGGGCTTCCCGCGAGGGGTCGGGCCAAGGGTCGGGCTCAGCGTCCGGCTCAGGGTCCGGCTCGGCGTCCGGTTCAGGTTCGGGCCCAGCGCCCGGAGCAGCGGTCGACGCAGACACCGCAGAAGAAAGCACCGGAACCCGGCGCCGGCGTCGTCGACGCCGCGGCGGGGGCGACGACGGCGAGAGCGATGACGAGACGACTGCCAAGCGTGGACGCCGTACCCGCTCCGCCGAGGACGAGATCACCGCTGTGTCGGGCTCGACACGGCTCGAAGCCAAGAAGCAACGCCGCCGGGAAGGTCGCGAGGCCGGCCGCAGGCGGGCGCCGATCGTCAGCGAGGCGGAGTTCCTGGCTCGTCGGGAGTCCGTCGAGCGGGTGATGGTGATTCGCCAGCGCGAGGACCTCACCCAGATCGCCGTACTCGAGGACAAGGTGCTCGTCGAGCACTACGTCGCGCGCGAATCTCAGACCTCGCTCATTGGCAATGTCTATCTCGGTCGGGTGCAGAACGTCCTGCCGTCGATGGAGGCCGCCTTCATCGACATCGGCAAGGGACGCAACGGCGTGCTCTATGCCGGCGAGGTCAACTGGTCCGCTCTCGGTCACAAGGACGGACAGCCGCGCAAGATCGAGTCCGTGTTGTCGTCCGGGCAGGCGGTGTTGGTGCAGGCCACCAAGGACCCGCTCGGTCACAAGGGTGCCCGGTTGACCAGTCAGATCAGTCTTGCGGGCAGGTTCTTGGTCTATGTCCCCGACGGGAACACCAGTGGGATCTCCCGCAAGCTCCCCGACACCGAGCGTTCTCGGCTGAAGTCACTGCTCAAGGAGATCGTCCCCGAGACCGCGGGAGTCATCGTCCGCACCGCAGCGGAAGGCGCCTCCGAAGACGAACTCACCCGTGACGTCGAGCGACTGAAGGCGCGATGGGAAGACATCGAGAAGAAGGCAGCCAACAAGGGTGCTGGTGCGCAGCTTCTCTACGGCGAGCCCGACCTCACCCTCAAGGTGGTTCGTGACCTCTTCACCGAGGACTTCACCAAGCTGGTGATCGAGGGTGACGAGGCTTGGGAGACGGTGAGCAACTACGTCGCGCACGTCGCTCCCGACCTGGAGGGTCGGCTGGAGCGCTTCGACGCGGAGTCACATCAGGGCGACAGCTTCTCGACCTACCGGATCGATGAGCAGATCCACAAGGGGCTCGATCGCAAGGTCTGGCTGCCCTCCGGCGGTTCGCTCGTCATCGACCGCACCGAGGCGATGACGGTCGTCGATGTGAACACCGGCAAGTTCACCGGATCGGGGGGCAACCTCGAAGAGACCGTCACGAAGAACAACCTCGAAGCAGCCGAGGAGATCGTTCGCCAACTTCGATTGCGCGACATCGGCGGCATCATCGTGGTGGACTTCATCGACATGGTCCTGGAATCGAACAGGGACCTGGTCCTGCGTCGCCTCGTGGAGTGTCTCGGTCGTGACCGCACCCGCCATCAGGTGGCGGAAGTGACCTCTCTGGGCCTGGTTCAGATGACCCGCAAGCGGATCGGGACCGGGTTGCTGGAGGCGTTCAGTCACACCTGCGAGCAGTGCGGGGGTCGTGGAGTGATCACCACCGACGCACCGGTCGAAGCCAAGCGCGGTCCCGATGACGACGCTCGCCGTGGTCGGCGTCGCAGCGGCCGGGGACGCACCACCGATGCGCCCACCCCACCCAAGCCAACGGTTCCCTCTCCCAAGGACCTCGCCGCGGCCCCGCGGCACGACCCTCCGGCGGAGCCTTTCACTGAATCCGAGGCTGAGCCCGCTCCTGAAACCGACACCGGGTCGGCGGCGGCTGAGGCCGAGAATCAGCCGGAGGAGGCGGACACCGTCGAGGCCGCCGGCGACACCGATGAGGCCCCGTCGGCGCAGCCGGCACCCGAGCCCGAGCCCGAGACGGAGACGGAGCCCGAGTCCGGCGCAGAGCCGGAGCCGGAGCCCGAGTCTGGCGCAGAGCCGGAGCCCGAGCCGGACTCGCCCGCCCCCGCGGAGCGCCCCAAGGTGGTCACGCGCACCCGTCGCCGGTCGGCCAGCCGTCCGGCGGGTCCGCCGGTCATCGCCGAGGAGTCCCCAACGGGATCCGGCGACGACGCGCCGGAGACCGAAGGGTCGGCTGCCGTCGGGACTCCTGACGCTCAGCACCCCACCATCGAGCACGTGCCGGTCAAGAAACGGGGATCGCGCAAGCGCTGATCCAGTGCTCGGTGACGCCGGCTCGAGCCACCCGCTCGTTTTGCCGACCGCCACCCGGGGTGCGTACTATTGACCCTCGGCGTGTCCAACGCCTCCTGAGCGTGTTCCCCACCCCCTCGTCCTGGTCTGGACGAGGCCTGCGGAACCGAGAGTTCAGGCCTCAGACGTGAAGTACCAGCAAGGGAGAGTGAGTCGCGGTGTACGCCATCGTGCGCAGTGGCAGCAAGCAGCAGAAGGTCGCGGTCGGTGACGTCATCGAGATCGACCGAGTCGACGCCGCCGCAGGCGACTCCCTGACGCTGCCAGTGGTGATGGTGGTCGACGGCGAGACCGTCACCGCCAGCGGGCTCGACTCGGCGGCGGTGACCGCCGAGGTCGTCGGCGCCACCAAGGGCCCGAAGATCATCATCCAGAAGTTCAAGAACAAGACCGGCTACAAGAAGCGCCAGGGTCACCGCCAGAAGTACACCCAGGTCAAGGTCACCGACATCTCCTTGTGAGAATCCGATCCGAAGAAGGACAAACTCATGGCACACAAGAAGGGCGCCGCGTCGACCAAGAACGGTCGCGACTCCAATAGCCAGCGCCTCGGCGTGAAGCGCTTCGGCGGCCAGCTCGTCAACGCCGGTGAGATCATCGTGCGGCAGCGGGGCACCCACTTCCACCCCGGCGCAGGGGTCGGCCGAGGCGGTGACGACACGCTCTTCGCGTTGGTCGAGGGCAATGTCGAGTTCGGTACCAAGCGTGGCCGTCGCGTGATCAACGTCGTTCCCGTTCAGTGAGCTGATACCCGAGCCCGACGTCGACTACGACTTCGCAGCTTCTCGACGAGGGCGTCCCGAATCCGGGACGCCCTCGTCGCCGTTCCACCCCTAGTCCGCACCCCGACCCCCTCGCGGCACCCACCGACTTGTTAGGCGGAAGCTGATGGCGATCCCCACCTTCGTCGACCGGGTCACGCTCTTCGTGAGCGCCGGCCGTGGCGGCAACGGTGTCGCTTCGGTGCACCGCGAGAAGTTCAAGCCGCTCGGTGGCCCCGACGGCGGCAACGGCGGCTCCGGTGGCAGTGTCACCCTGCGGGTGGACCCCGATGTGACCACCCTCGTCGACTATCACCACAGTCCGAAGCGAAAGGCCGAGAACGGTGGCCACGGGGCAGGTGGTCACCGCAACGGCGGGCGCGGCGCCGATCTGGTTCTGCCGGTGCCCGACGGAACCCTGGTCAAGGATGCGACCGGAAACGTGCTGGGCGACCTGGTCGGCGCCGGGTAGCGAGATGGTCATCGCCTCGGGCGGACGTGGCGGTCTGGGCAACGCCGCGCTCGCCTCGTCGAAGCGCAAGGCTCCGGGCTTCGCGCTACTCGGCGAGCCAGGCGACGAGCTCGAGGTGGTGCTCGAACTCAAGGTGGTCGCCGATATCGGTCTGGTGGGCTTCCCGAGCGCCGGAAAGTCCAGCCTGATCGCGGCGATATCCCGCGCGCGTCCCAAGATCGCCGATTACCCGTTCACGACCCTGGTGCCGAACCTGGGCGTCGTCCGCGCGGGCGACACCACCTTCACCGTCGCCGACGTACCCGGCCTGATCGAGGGCGCCGCCGACGGCCGAGGACTCGGCCACGACTTCCTGCGTCACATCGAGCGGTGTGCTGCCATCGTGCACGTGATCGACACCGCCACCGTCGAGCCCGGCCGCAATCCGGTCGACGACCTCGACGTCATCGAAGCGGAGCTGAGCCGCTACGGGGGTCTGGAAGGCCGCCCGCGGCTCGTGGCCCTCAACAAGACCGATGTGCCCGACGGCGCCGACATCGCCGGCATGGTCGTGGACGAGCTGCGCGAACGCGGCCTCAAGGTGTTCGCCGTGTCCGCGGCCTCCGGCGCCGGTCTGCGTGAACTCACCTTCGCGATGGCCGAGATCGTCCAAGCGGCTCGGGTCGACCGCCCGAGCGCCGAGCCCACCCGGATCGTCATCCGTCCGGGATCGATCGACGGCGGGGAGGGTTTCGAGGTCGCCCGTACGGCCGACGGATGGCGGGTTCGCGGCGACAAACCCGAGCGGTGGGTGCGGCAGACCGACTTCAGCAACGACGAGGCGGTGGGTTTCCTGGCCGACCGACTCAATCGACTGGGGGTCGAATCTCGTCTGGTCGAGCTCGGGGCCGTCGAGGGCGACACAGTTCTGATCGGACACCCGGACAACAGCGTGGTCTTCGACTTCACTCCCAGCATGGAGGCCGGTGCCGAGGCGCTGGGCCGACGCGGCGAGGATCATCGATTCACCGAGGAGCGCCCCGCGGTCCATCGTCGGCGCGCCATCGACGAGGCCATGGACGAACGGGCAGAGACCGAGACCCGTGCCGACGTCGCGCGCCGGATTGATCAAGACACCGTGCGCGAGCGTGTCGAGCAGGCAGCGAAGCCTGACTTCGGTCCCAAGTCCTACGAGATCGGCGGTGCCGACGATCCCGACCGGGTCGAGGACGGAAGCTCGTCATGATCGCGGGCCGGCGGGTGGCCGCATGAGGCAAGAGGTGGCGAGCGCTCGCCGGATCGTGGTCAAGGTGGGGTCGTCGTCGCTCACGACTGCCGGTGGCGGGATAGATCCCGAACGGATCGCCCGGCTGGTCGAGCATGTCGCGGCGGCCCGTGGCAGAGGAGTCGAGATCGTCCTGGTGTCCTCCGGCGCCATCGCTGCTGGGCTGGCACCGCTCGGGTTTGCCCGGCGGCCCCGTGGACTGCCCGCTCAGCAGGCGGCTGCTTCGGTCGGACAGGGTCTGCTCGTGCACCGGTATACCGAAGAGCTGGCCCGCCACGGCATCGTCGTCGGGCAGGTCTTGCTCACCGTGGACGACGTGACGCGCCGATCGCACTACCGCAACGCCACTCAGACCTTCGCCAAGCTGTTGGATCTGGGGGCGCTGCCGATCGTCAACGAGAACGACACGGTGGCGACGACCGAGATCAGGTTCGGCGACAACGATCGGCTGGCGGCGCTCGTCGCGCACCTGGTCCGTGCCGACCTGCTGGTTTTGCTCAGTGACGTCGACGGGTTGCATGACGGCGACCCACGTCGGCCCGGAACTCGGCTGCTGACCGACGTCACGTCGGAGTCCGACCTCGATGGGGTCAAGATCGGTCGGACCGGGACGGCGGGGATAGGCACCGGGGGGATGCAGACCAAGGTGGACTCCGCACGGATCGCCACCGGTGCCGGTATCCCGGTCGTGCTCACGTCGGCCGATCGCGCCGGCGCCGCGATGGCGGGCGAACAGGTCGGTACGTTGTTCCGGCCGACCGGTCGGCGCAAACCCACCAGAATGCTGTGGCTCAGGCATGCCACGGAGCCCAAGGGAGCCGTGGTGCTCGATGACGGCGCGGTGCGCGCGGTCGTGGAGCGGCGAGCGAGCCTGCTGGCGGCGGGCGTCATCGAGGTGCGCGGTGATTTCACCGCCGGCGACCCGATCGACATGCTCGACCCACGCGGTCATCCGGTGGCCCGCGGTCTGGTCAATTTCGACTCTGACGAGTTGCCAGCACTCCTGGGTCGATCCACACGCGAGCTCAAGGCCGAGCTCGGTGCGGCCTACGAGCGCGAGATCGTGCATAGCGACGACCTCGTGCTGCTGTGAGCGACTCAGAGGTTCTTGACGACAGACCGGACGTCGATCGGTGGTCGCGATGACCGAACGGGAGCCGCTTCTTCAGTCGGCCGAGGAGATCGCCGAAGGCGAGCACTTCGATCGCTGGTACGGCAGGTGGTCGCCGCTGGGACCAGCCGAGTCGGTTGCCTTCTTCGCCGGGTTCCAGCAGCCCTGGTGGATCCTGGGCGGGTGGGCGATCGAAGCGTTCACCGGTGTGCCGCGCGACCACGAGGATCTGGACTGCTCCTTGCTGTCCTGCGACGCGCCCGCGCTGCGTGCGCATCTCGGAGACCGGTGGTGTCTATGGCACAACAACAGCGGCACCCTGCGCCCGTTCAACGACCAGCATCCTGAGCTCGATGATCCGGCGGTCCAGCTCTGGGTTCGACGCAGCGCCGCGGACCCGTGGGTGATGGACATCCCGCTCACCCCCGACCGAGACGGACTGTGGACCAACAAACGCCTACCCGAACACGTGGCGCCCGTCGACGAGGTCACCTGGATCGCGGCCGATGGCCTGCGCTACCTGAATCCGGAGATCTGCCTGCTCTTCAAGGCACGACAGAGTCGGGCCAAGGATCACCGCGACTTCGCGGTGACGTGGCCGCTGCTGTCCCCGGGGAAGCAGTCGTGGTTGCGCGACCGCATAGGTGAGCTCGTTCCCGGGCATCCCTGGCTGAGCGACCTGCGATGAACCCCACGGTTTCGAGTCTCTACCCTGCCGCCGTAGGCTGGAGGACGCTATGAACGACGCCCCGGTGTACCTCGACCATGCGGCGACGACGCCGATGATCCCCGAGGCGATCGAGGCGGTCGCCGCGCACCTGGGCGATGTCGGCAACTCCAACTCATTGCATGCCAGCGGCCGTCGAGCTCGCCGGGTGGTCGAGGAATCGCGCGAAGCCATCGCCCGAGCGCTCAACTGCCGACCCGGTGAGATCGTCTTCACCTCCGGTGGGACAGAGGCGGACAATCTCGCCCTGAAGGGGATCTTCTGGGCACGTCGGGCCGCCGACCCTCGCCGCACGCGGATCGTGGCCAGCCGGGTGGAGCATCATGCTGTGCTCGACCCGCTCGAATGGCTCGAGCATCACGAGGACGCCCAGATCGACCTGGTGCCGGTCGATGCCGATGGCCGACTCGACGTGGCCGCGCTGCGCGAGACCATCGAGAGTGACCCGACCACGGTGGCTCTGGTCAGCGTGATGTGGGCCAACAACGAGGTCGGCACCCTGCAGCCGATCGACGACATCGTGGCCGTGACCGCGGCCCATGGCATCCCGGTGCACAGCGACGCCGTCCAGGCCGTCGGAGCGGTGCCGGTCGACTTCACGGCCAGTGGCCTCGACGCCCTGACCCTGACCGGCCACAAGCTCGGAGGCCCGGTAGGGGTGGGTGCGCTGGTGGTCCGCCGCGAACTCGGAGTGACTGCGTCGATTCATGGTGGGGGACAGGAACGCGGCATCCGATCAGGCACACTCAACGCCCCGGGGATCGCGGGGTTCGCGGCGGCCGTGGACCATGCCGTCGCCGACCAACGAGCCTACGCCGGGCGGGTGTCCGCTCTGCGTGATCACCTGGTCGAGGGGGTGCTGGCCGCGGTGCCCGACGCCGGCTACAACGGTCACCGCACGCAGCGACTCCCCGGCAACGCCCACTTCAGCTTCCCCGACTGCCAGGGTGACTCCCTGCTGATGCTCCTCGACGCGCGCGGGATCGAATGCTCGACCGGGTCCGCCTGCAGCGCCGGGGTCCCGTTGCCCTCGCACGTGCTGCTCTCGATGGGCTTCGACGAGCAGCATGCTCGCTCGTCGTTGCGCTTCTCCCTCGGGCACACCTCTACCGAGGCCGACGTGGCAGCCCTGGCGGCAGCGATCGGCCCCGTGGTCGAGCGGGCTCGCACGGCGACGTCACGCGTTGCCGCCAAGAGCGGTCTGCTGGGCGAGGTGGTCTGAGGTGCGCGTGGTCGCCGCCATGTCGGGCGGCGTCGACTCCGCCGTGGCAGCCGCACGTGCCGTCCAAGCCGGGCATGACGTCACCGGGGTCCACCTGGCGTTGTCCCGCAACCCGGCGTCCTACCGATCAGGGGCGCGGGGGTGTTGCACCATCGAGGATTCGAACGACGCCCGGCGCGCCGCCGACGTGATCGGCATCCCATTCTACGTCTGGGACCTCTCGGATCGGTTCCACGAGGACGTCGTCGAGGACTTCATGGACTCCTACGCAGCCGGCCGCACGCCCAACCCGTGCCTGCGCTGCAACGAGAAGATCAAGTTCGCCGCGGTCCTCGATCGCGCGCTCGGTCTTGGCTTCGACGCGGTCGCCACCGGTCACTACGCCCAGTTGCGCCACGGCACCGACGGCCTGATCGAGCTGCATCGTTCGATCGACGCAGCGAAGGACCAGTCCTATGTCCTCGGGGTGCTCACCCAGGACCAGTTGGCGCATTCGCTGTTCCCACTCGGAGACACGCCCAAGCCACAGGTGCGCCTGGAGGCTGCAGAGCGCGGCCTCTTGGTGGCCGACAAGCCGGACAGCCACGACATCTGTTTCGTCGCCGACGGCGACAACGCCGGGTGGCTGCGCGAGAAGCTGGGGGAGCGGGCGCCCAATCACGGTGGCCCGATCGTGGACGAGGCGACCGGTGCGGTGCTCGGCAGCCACGAGGGCACTTACGGCTTCACCATCGGCCAGCGCAAGGGTCTCCGAATCGGGCATCCGGCTCCCGACGGCCAACCGCGTTTCGTCCTCGACATCGAGCCGGTGTCCGGCACGGTGACCGTCGGCCCCCGGGAACGCCTCACGATCGACGAGATCACCGCGAACGAGCCACGATGGTGCGGCCCGGCCCCCCGGGAGACCCTGCCGTGCACCGTCCAACTGCGCGCTCACGGGGCAGAGCATCGCGCCCGGGTCGCGGTGGATGGGTCCACCGGCACCGTGCGCATCCAACTGCTCGACCCCGCTCAGGGGATCGCCCCCGGTCAGGCGGCCGTGATCTACGACGGCACGCGAGTGGTGGGCTCGGCGACGATCTCGGTCACGGCGCGCACCTCGGTCTAGCTCAGGTCGAGGCGAACGTCCGGACCTGCGCCCAAACTTGGTGCCAGTCGTTGCCGGAGGCCTGCTCGAACTGACGGCCGGCGTCGAGGGCGAGCGAGGTGATGGGCTGACCGGTCAGGCCCTCGAGCAGGGTCACGGCGACCAGCGCCGCCAGGGAGACTCCGGCCGAGACACCCGCAGCGACCAGGCCCTGACGCCATCCTCCGCGGCGCTCGGAGCGCACCCGTACCACGGGAGGCTGAGGAGTCGGCGCACCGTCGGCGGGCGCGGTGGGCGCGGTGGCGCGGGGGGCTGCGTCCTGCGGCAGAACGGCGCGGGTGGCCCCGCCCGGCAGCACGGTCCGGGCCCGCTGGAGGTGCCGGGTGACATAGGCGCTGCCGAGCGTGCCGACGATGCTGCCGATGGCAACGCCGGAGAGGGTCCCGGCAAGACCGAGCCGGGTCGCGCAGAAGGCGCCAGCCACGGCGGCGACGGCCGAGCCGGTCACCTGGGTGGCGCTGACGCGGGGCGCGTCGTCAGGTAGGTCTTTGGTCGTGGACGGGGCAGTGGACGATGCAGTCATCAGGAGCTTTCGCGCGTTCGGGGTTGCAGGACGGGTGGGTCAGCCTCGAAAGGCACTCCTTGGTAGGACGAACAAGCCCATCCGGAGGTTTCCACCGGGAGCCGTGATGCCCACCACGTGATGCGCCTCACCTCCCGCGGAGTCGTCGGGCAGGATGGGCCGTATGTGGGCAACCGGAGTGGGTTCGATGCCGGGGGGCGACGCCACGGCCTACGCCGAGGCGGTGCGCGTCGTTGCCGGAGAGCTGGGCGGCGCCGACGATCTGGTGTTCCTCCCTGAACTGCCGGGACGGGGTGTGAGCGCCGGCCTCACCGGACGAGCCGTGGCCGTCGCCGCCGACCTTGCCTTCGACCTGCAACCCGCGGGGTGGCGGTTGACCGGCGCGGTGGGGATGGACCAGCGCCGGGCCCGGTCTCTGCTTGCCCAGGACCTCGACTGCTTCGAGGAGCAGTTGCAGGGCTTCGCCGGACAACTCAAGGTGCAGGTGTGCGGACCGTGGACGATGGCGGCCACCGTCGAGCGGCCACGGGGGGACAAGGTCCTCGCCGACCATGGGGGTCGACGCGAATTGGCGCAAGCCCTGTCCGAAGGGCTGCGCGACCACATCGCCGACGTACGCCGACGAGTCCCCACCGCGAGCCGGGTGGTCGTCCAGCTCGACGAACCCGCCCTGCCGGCCGTGCTGGCCGCGCGCGTTCCGACCGCCTCGGGCTTCGGGCGACACCGCTCGGTCGACACCCCGGAAGCTGTGGCTGCCCTGGTGTGGCTGTCCGAAGCGATCACGGAGGCGGGCGCGGAGATGTGGGTGCACTGCTGCGCGGCGGACGTCCCCGTCGATGCGTTGGTTCGGGCCGGTGCCCGGGCGATTCTGGTCGACCTCGCGAAGCTGCTGGCCCGCGGGCAAGAAGGCCTGGCCGAGGCAGTCGACTCCGGGGTCGCCGTCGGCCTGGGAGTGGTGCCGTCCACCGACCCGAAGGAGGGCGGGTCGGATCGACAGACGATCGAGTCCGCGCTGCGGTGGGCCGACGTGGTCGGGGTGGACCTGGACGAGATCGGACCCCGAGTCGGGATCACCCCCTCCTGCGGCCTGGCCGGAGCCACGCCTGCGTGGGCGCGCACGGCCCTCAGCCGCTGCCATCAGGCGGCCCGGCGACTGCCTGGAGGCATCGAGTCGTCTGCCGACTCGGACTAGAAAGGAATCCGCGATGGCCAAGCTCGTGTTCGGAATGAACCAGTCCCTGGACGGCTATGTCGACCACACGGCGTTTGCGCCCGGCCCCACGCTCTTCCGGCACTTCATCGAAGAGGCTCAGGCCCAGTCCGGCAGCGTGTACGGCCGCCACATGTACGAGGTGATGCGCTACTGGGATGACGACGACCCTGAATGGGGAGTGGAGGAGCGAGCCTTCGCCGCGGCGTGGCGGCGCCAGCCGAAGTGGGTCGTCACGCGCTCATTGAAGTCGGTCGGCCCCAACGCCACGCTCGTGCAGGGCGACCTTGAGGTCGCCATCCGAGCACTCAAGGCCGAGCGCGACGGGGAGATCGAAGTTGCCGGCCCAGGGTTGGCGAAGAGTCTCAGGGAACTCGGGCTGATCGACGAGTTCCGTATCTATCTGCATCCGGTGGCGATCGGTCGAGGGAAGCCGTACTTCGACGGCCCCCAAGGGCCACTCCGCCTCAAGGCCCACGATGTGATGGGCGACGATGTGATCAGGTTGATCTACGTTCCTGCGTGACCCTCGGCGCGCACGGGCGGACTCGGGTCCGTCAGCCACGGGGTCAGCCACGGGTAAGCCACGGCTCAGTTCACCTGCTCACCCTCACCGGTCGACAGACCAGCCCGGCGGGGTCGTCAGCCCAGCGTGAAGCCGGCTGAAGCACCTGGTCGCACGTGGCGGGGTGACCGAGGACCGGTGAGGTTCGGTTCCGAGTCGGTGTATCTGGTGGGCTCCTCGATCGTCCTGTGATTAGGAGTTCTACTCAGGAGTCGAGGCAATGACCGCAGTTGATGTCGGGCCGAGCGTCGGTATCGCTGCGAATCGCGGCGATCCGAACGCGATGCGGTGGCGCGTGGCGGAGACCGAGAAGCGGTATGCCAAACGCGCCCGGGCGCGGGGTTCGAGGCGTCGCAACCTGGCGACGCTCGGTCACGGCGGTGACTGGCGCAAGGTCGATGAGCCCGAGCGGGTCATGCGACGTCTGCTCGACCTCGGTCTCACCGCGGTGGCCAGCGAGGCGATGGCGGCCGAACCGGTGATCCTCGAACGCATCATCAAGGGCAACCAGCTGCTGGGTGCCGACTTCTTCGTGCGGGGGGCGATGGCTACCCGGTCCGTCGGGCGGGTCGTCATTCGTGACTTGGGCGGGGCCACGCTCGGATACGGGACCGGATCGCTGGTAACGCCGGAGCTACTGATGACCAACAATCATGTGCTCGGCAGCGCGGCCGCGGCCTACCCGAGCACGATCCAGTTCGACTTCATCGAGCGGCACGGGCGGCTCCGGCCGGTCCAGGAGTTCCGCCTTTTGCCCGGCGTCTTCTTCGCCACCGACCTCCGCCTCGATTTCACCCTGGTCGCCGTTGAGCGCTTGAGTCTCTCCGGAGTGCCGTTGGGCAACCGGCCCTGGAGTCCCCTGATCGCTACGTCGGGCAAGGCCATCGTCGGCGAGCGGATGAACCTCATTCAGCATCCCGCCGGTCGTCCCCAGGAAGTCTCCGTCCGAGACAACACGGTGGTCGATGTCTTCGACGACTTCCTTCACTACACCTCTGATACCGAGCAGGGCTCGTCGGGATCGCCAGCTTTCAACGACCAGTGGGTGACCGCTGCACTGCACCACTCGGGCGTGCCGATGCGCGACGATGACGGTCGGATCCTGCTCGATTCCGGCCTGCCGTGGGACGGAAGCGATGAGACGATCCCGCAGATCGCATGGCGGGCCAACGAGGGGATTCGGATCAGCTCGATCGTTGACCACCTCCAGGCCCAAGCCGACACGTTCACCGGTCCTGCCCGTGTCCTCCTCGACGAACTCTTCGCCGCCGAAGCGCCGCCACTCGATTCCTACGCGGAGGCGAGCCCCGCCGACGACGACCGCAACCATCCGCCGCAAGGGGGAACCCTGACGGGACCGGGAATGGTGCAGGGCCAGCTCGACGCCGACGGACGGGTGCGCTGGGTTCTCCCGCTCGAGATCACCGCCAGCCTCGCTCCCGCGCCCAGCGTCGCGACGCCGCCGGTGGTGGTCGCTGCGGGCTCGGGCCGGCCGACGACAAGCATCGATCCGGACGATGTCGCCGGCCTGGCCGCCGACGCCGCTGCCCTGGCCGCGGCCCTGGCCCGCCTGGCCGAGACCGACGCCGATACCTACTACGACGAGCAGCGTGACGCCACCGACCGTGACGCCTACTACGTCGACATCGACGAGAACCTGTCGGCCACCGAGCGCTTCGACCAACTGTCCGACCTCGTTCGGCGCACCCATCACACGGAGTTGAGCTACGAGACGGCTCGGCTGCAACACCTCTACCCGGTCGTCGACCGCCGCCCGCCCCCTGCTCTCGACCTGGTCAGCATCTACTCGAACGTCGGGTTCGATCCTGAGGAGCTCATCCACCAGGAGCTCCTGGTCGAGGCCCAGCGAGGGGAGATGATCCGCCGATTCGCGACGTCGGAGTCCTACGCCGGCGAGGCCTCGTTCGAGCGGTTCCTCGAGAACCTCGAGACCGTCGCCCCGTTCAACTGCGAGCATGTGGTGCCCCAATCGTGGTTCGACGCACGGAACCCGATGCGGGCCGACCTTCACCACCTCTTCACCTGCGAGCCCGGCTGCAACAGCTTCCGCGGCAACATCGGCTACTTCCAGTTCGGCCCGGAAGACGAGGCGGTCAGGAACGGCTGCGGGCGCCGGGAGGACGACAAGTTCGAACCTGAGGAAGGCAAGGGGGCGGTGGCCAGGGCCACCCTCTACTTCCTCCTGCGCTACCCGGGACTGATCGGTGACCAGAGCCGCGAACTCGGTCCTGAGCGGCTTCACGACGTGCTTCTGCGCTGGCACGACGAGCATCCCCCCGACCTATGGGAGCACCACCGCAACGCCGAGATCATGGCGGTGCAGGGCAACCGCAATCCGTTCATCGATCACCCCGACTGGGCCGTCGACATCGACTTCTCGTCCGGCTTCGGTCGCTGAGCCCGCTGGCGAGGCCCACCCCGATCGACCTCAGCCGCCGAGCGTCGGGTCCGTAGCGTCATCCGTTGCGAGCCATAGAAGGCTCGGTCCGTATGACGTCCCGGGGCGCCGGCCGCCCAGGGTTCCGGCCACCCTGGGCGGGCGCGGGTAGCGTCATCCGTTGCGAGCCATAGAAGGCTCGGTCCGTATGACGTCCCGGGGCGCCAGCCGCCCGGGTTCCGGCCGCCGGGGTTCCGGCCGCCGAGGGGGCGGACCCGTTGCTAGGTTCGGCGTATGGGTGCACTCACAGTGCAACTGGGAGACCCGGCCGCCGTCGACCTCGCCGTCTCGGGAGGAAAGGCCGCAGGCCTGGCCGAGTTGGTCCGCGCGGGCTTCAGCGTTCCGGACGGGTTCGTGCTGACGACCGCGGCCTATCGTCTCGTCGTTGGCGCCCTTCCAGCGCCCCTCACACTTGCCGACCGGGGACTCACCTACGCGAGTCTGCGGGTGGGGTCAGGACGACTGATGAGGTACCTCAAGACCTTGCCGCCTGCGATGCGAGACCTCGACGGTGATCACTAGGCGCGATTGGCTCGTACCCGAACGATCGATCCTGGCTGAGACAGCCGGTCCGTCAAGCGGCGACAAGACACTGAACCCAGGACGTCGCTCTCGCGGGTACGCCCGTAGGCTGATCAAGTGGAACAAGGGGACAGCACGGTCTGCGACGGCAAGACCGGCGACGGCAAGCAGGTGTCTCTTCTCGTCACGTTCAATGGCGGCGGCAGCTGCATCTGGGAACGGCAGCGGCGATGAACACCAAGATCGTCGCCGTTGTCCTCATCGTGGCTCTCGTCGCGACCGGCATCGGCACTGGCCTGGCGGTCCTGCTCAGCAGCTAAGACGGCTCTCCGGGTCGCGAAACGCACGTCCGAGCTCGCATGCGAACACGTGCGCATAGGCGGCGGAGAGGCGTACCTCTTCGCGGGTATCCGGCGGGCTGTGGGTCTGTTGTTCGCGAGGGATCGGTCGGGATCGCCGTGACGGTCCGTACTCCGGCCACAGGTGACGGGACCGCCTTGGCCGCTGACCCGGTCAGAGCTCGAGAAGTTTGCGAACGATGACCTCATCCTGCGCCGGGTCGAGCGGATCGAGGGCGGGGCCTGGTGGCGAGCCGAACTGACAAGAGGAGCCACAGGTTCGCCCAGTCAGGAGCGCTAGTTGGCAGAGCCCAGGGCCCGACAACGGTTGGTGTCTCTCGGGGCAGGAGCACCGGCTAGACCGCTCAACGGGGTCAGCAGGGCTGTTCGCGACTAGGCTGGAGCTATGGCTCGTTGCTCATCGTGGGTCGCGCGGATCCAGGCACCGAATACCGGATCGTCGTCTCACTCCGCCTGCAGCGTCGGGCGTGGCGATCGATGAGCCGCGCTGCCGGGGTCCGGGCGTGAACGAGCGGCAGTGGGTGTGGGCGGATCTGCGGCGACCGTTGACGGCGGCGACCGCAATGGTCGTGTTCGTGCTGACGCTCCCACTGGCGGTGGTGGGCAGCTGCAACGTTCATGAGCTTGGCCACGCGGTGGCCGGGAGTGCGGTCGGCTGGGAGGTCGATCGTGTCGTGCCGTGTTTTCCGGCCGGCGGCCACGTTCGGTACCGGGCGTCGAACGCCGCGGGTGATGCGGTGGAGAGCTGGGCGGGTGGTCTGGTGGGGGCGCTTTCGCTGCTGTTGGCCTACGGCCTGATCTCACGCCGCGGCCGGCCTCTGCGCAGCCCGCTCTGGTGGGCCTGTGGGTTGGGGGTGGCCTTGCCGATCGGGATCCAACTGGCCATCGCCGGGCTGGAGGGCACCGCCGACCTCGGGGACGACTACACCGACACCATCGCCGCACGACCGGGTCTGTACCTGCCGCTTCTGCTGCTGAGTGCGCTGGCCGGGCCGGCCGTGCACACGTGGTGGTGGGGGTGCGCCGACGCGACTAGCTGGGTAGGTCGGGCGAAGTTGGTGGGAACTGCCATAAGGACGGCGCTCGCCAGAGCCCACACCGCCGTCGCCCGGGTGAAGATCGAGGACTGCCGTCGCAGGTCAACGCGTCTGGAGCAGCCGCCGCACGACTCGCTCGACGAGGTCGAAGTCGATCTGGGCGTACGGCAGCTTGAGGGTGCCCTTCGCTCCGGCGTACGGCGCGAGGTCGGCGTCAAGAGCGACGTCACCCGCCGGCGGCACGGGGTACAGCGAGACGTGCTGCTTCCACGCCGCTGCATGGACGAGAGAGGCCCCGTCGACCTGCCAGGTCGGCATCTCGTAGCGAATCACCCGCTCAGCGCCGGGCACCACTGCCAGCACCCGCTGCTCGATCTCCTCCAACACCGCTCTCCGCTCACCGGGCAGGGAGGCGAGATAGTCTTCCACGGACGCGAACTTCGACATGCCTCAGTATGGCTGCGCAAACTGTGACGAGCCATCGGCCGATCGCCGCATTCGGATCCTTGACCGAGCCGGACCTTGTAGGAGGAGGTGCGTAGTTTGTCGCCCGCAGCGGGCGACCGCACATCCATCCGAGTCAGGCCCGCCGGGCAAGCGGTCAACTCTACGAACGAGGCTTGGGCGGGTTTGCCGCGAGACCGCGGTCGACCCACAGGCGCAGGGCGCGTTCATCGATCAGGGCGTCGTCGCCGACGTTGACCCAGGAGTCGGAGACTGCGTCGCGCATTGTCATCGGCTCGACATGATCGAGCTCGACCAGCTCGGGAAACGCACAACGCCCAACCTTGACCAACAGTCCCTGGCCGCTCACGCAGCAGGCCATCCGGCCCTCCACCATGAACGCCAGGCCACCGAACATCTTCTTCTCCGCCTCGACCTGGCCGCTGAGCAGGTCGCGAACCCGCCCCGCCAGTCGCTCGTCGTATGCCATGCACAGATTCTGAAGGATGCGACCGACACGCTGTTGAACAGGTCAGAGCACAGCGGTTGGACGACGACGGATCCGTATACGGCGATCCCCGCGTAGGCTGCAGCCCATGTCCGCCGGATTCGTCAGGCACGCCGGTGATGGCCGGAACTTCCCGGTGCCGGCGGCAGCGTGCTCGCGGGGTCAGGCGATACCGATGGGGCGTTCAGCCTGCTGCTCAGCCATGCCCCTGCCGGTGACGGCGGCCCGCCCCATACCCACGCGCAGGAGAGCGAGTCGTTCTTCGTCCTTGCTGGTACCTACCGGATCGAGTGTGGAGACGAGGTGTTCGAGGCCGGAGAACACGACTTCGTCTACCTCCCCGCGGGAGTGCCGCATGCCTGGCGTGCTGTCGGTGAGACGCCGGGTACCAAACTGATTCTTGCGGTGCCCGGTGGGATCGAATCGTTCTTCGATGACCTCGTGGCCGGCGTGAGCATCGATGAACTGACCCATCGGCACGGGGTTCAGTTCCGGACCTGACCTTGGCCGTGGCTATGCACCAGCAGAACCAGCGGCGCAGCTGGAAGGCGTACAAGGCGCGGGTGCGGCCGGGTAGCGACCCAGGTAGGGGACACCGCCCCGCCTCCCGTCGCTAGTCTCGTGGTGTGCCCGAGTTCAGCTGGAGACCGGCCAACGAGGCGTCGAGTGAGGACATCGAAGCCGTGTTCGAGGCCGGCGGCGCCCGCAAGTGCCGCTGCCAGGCACTCAAGGTCGCCGGCTGGATCTGGCGCGACACGACCCAGGAGGAGCGCGACGCAGCGCTGATGGAGCAGACCGGCTGCGGCACGAGCGGCGCTACCTCCGGGCTCGTCGGGTACGTCGACGGGGAGCCGGCCGGCTGGGTCGCGGTCGAGCCGCGGGAGAACTATCCGAGGATCTGGGCTCGGCAGAAGTCGTGGATGCGGAGGGACCCCGACCTCGAGGGCGTCTGGTCGGTCACCTGTTTCGTCGTGCGTAAGGAGTTTCGTCGACAGGGGCTGATGTACGAGCTCGCCGTCGCCACCGTCGAGTACGGCAGGCGTGTCGGCGCTCGCGTCCTCGAGGGCTATCCCACCGAGCCGCCGCCGGGGAAGACCGTGATCTGGGACGAGGCGTCGGTGGGGCTACTCCAGGTCTTCCTCGACGCCGGCTACGAGGTCGAGGCATCGCCCACCCTGCGCCGGAGGGTGGTGCGGCACCGGCTCAGCGGGTCGGCCTGACGGTCGATTAGCGCACCTCAAGCGGCTCGGAAGCCGAGCACGCCGCAACCGTTTGGACGTTGCGCCCGAAAGCGGCTACCCGTCCAAAGCCCAGGCAGCGTGGCCGTATCTGCGCCAACCCGCTGCGCGGCGGATACACGCACGCCGACGACAGGGTCGCGCGATCCGCGACGGCGTGAGGCCGACGCGGGGGTCAGCCCTTCGTGCCCTTGCCACCCGACTGGTTGTGCGGGACGACGACGGTGGTGGTGTCGAAGCGCTCCTGGCCGTTCGCCGCGGCAAGCAGGTCGATCGTGTAGGTCCGGCCCTGCTTGCTGAACCGCTCGGCCCGCAGTCGTAGAGCGCCGTCGGTGAGGACGATGTCGTTGGCGATGTCGTCCTTGCCGAGCCCGCTGTCCGCCTCCGAGGACGTTGCGTCGAGCACCGTGGCAGATCCGTCGACCGGGTCGCCGTACTGCGTCACGTCGAAGTCGATCGTGCGCAGCTTGTGGTTCGGCGGCCACAGCCTGTTGGGGTCGGCCGTCACGTCGAGCCCGCTGTCGAGGTCCAGCCCGATGAGTGTCGGGTCGTGGTCTGAGGCACGGTACGGCGTTTGCGGGTCGAAGAGCGACGCCTGGTAGTCACCCTTGAACGACGTGTCGTAGTCGACGATGTCGGGGGTGTCGGAGTTGACGTGCCACTCGGTCGCCCCGGTCACCTGGCCGCTCAGCGAGTCGCTGGTGAGCAGGTGGTCGAGGTAGCCGAACTGGCCGTCGAAGACGTAGCTGTAGGCCAGCTCGCCTTGGTTGGCCCTGATCTGGTCGGTGTAGCCCGCAGCCTCGAGGGCCTTGATCGGGTCCTCGCGGTCGTAGGAGTTCAGGTCACCGAACACCAGCCAGTCGTCGTCGGTCGAGCCCGTCGGGTCGGAGTCGATCCACTCGGACAGTCGTTGCGCCGCGAGCGTGCGAGTCTCGTTGCAGTTGCCCGCGAGCGTTCCTCCCTCGCCGGCGCAGGCGGAGCCCTTCGACTTCAGGTGGTTGACGGTGACCGAGAACACCTCGCCGGTGCCGACCTCCGCGAAGGTCTGCGCGACAGCAGCGCGGTTCTTGTCGGTCGCCTCACCCTTGGGGTTGACGAAGTCCTGGCTGTCCAGGACGGCGGCGTCGCCGACCGGCCGGACCGCCGATGTGCGGTAGATCAGGCCCACCTTGATCGCGTCCGACCCGACCACGCTGTTGTCGCCGGCCCGGACGTAGTCCCACGTGCCGGCGCCCTCGCGATCGTTGAGGCCGGAGCTGATGTCGGCCAGCGGCTCCACCCCGGGCGTGTTCTCGATCTCGTTGAGGCCGATCACATCGGCACCGAGGCCCTGCAGCGCGTTGAGGAGCTTGGTGCGCTGGCGCCCGCGCTCCTCGGCGTTGTCTGCGCCGCGGCACTCCTGGGTGCGGTCGGGCCCGCAGTCGTTGCCGGCGCTGTTGCCGGTCTCGCTGCCGTCGTCGAGCGTGACGAAGTAGTTCAGCGCGTTGGCGCCGGACGCCTTGAGGCGACCTCCGACGTTCTCGGGCTGCGCCGGCGCCTCTCCCTGCTCGTAGGTGCCGTACCCGGACCCGTCCGCCAGGGGCAGCACCCGGTAGGCACCGAACCCGTAGTAGACCGGCCCCGTCAGACCGGTGACCAGGTCGCCGCCGCGGAACTGGTTCTCTGGCGAGAAGAGCCCACGGTTGACCGGGTGCACCGGCGTCTCGGGGTTCTGGGAGGAGTAGCCGTCGTCGATCGTGATCCGGCTGCGCAGGTTGACGTCCGCGAGCTGCTGCGCCCGGGGGTCCTCGGGGTCGAAGACCGCGGTGGGCGTCATCGGCCGCACCTGGTTCTCGCCGCCGACCTGCTGCAGGTCGGCGGGCTTGGCCGCGACGACCTCGCCGAAGCGGTCGTAGTTGAAGTACTCCGAGATCGTGAGGGTGTCGGGGAAGGTCGCCAGCATGCCCTCGACGGCCTCGAGGTCGGACGGGCTGCCGAGCGGGAAGGTGACCTCGGCAGGGGTCGGGAGGTCGGCCCCCGTGCCCGCGGGCTCGATGGTGGGCGACGTGATCTCGGTCAGGCCGTTGAACTCGGCCACCGTGCCCGTGACCTCGACGGTGTCGCCGAGCTCAGGGTTGGCGCCGGGGTCGTCGCTGTCGGTGTAGACGAAGATGCCCTCGGACGTGGCGGCGTCGCCGTCCGCGTCGGCGTCCTCCTCCTGCACAAAGAAGCCGCTAAACGTGCGGGATGGACCATTCGGGTCGGGAGCCCCGACCACGACGCCCTCGACGATGACCCGCTGGCTGGCGTACGGCGACGCGTCCCCGCTGCCCTGCACCTCGTGGATCTTCAACTCGGTCGCCGGCCCCGGGCCGCCGCCGGTGCCGTTGAGCGTGCCGAACGAGCTGGTGTCCGGGCCGGTCCAGGTGCCGTCGAGCTTCTGCAGCGACTGGCCGGCGGGGGTGTTGGAGGGCTCGAAGACACCGATGTCGATAGACGCCATCCCGTCGGCGGGGCCGCCGACGGCGGCGAAGGTGCCCTCATAGGAGAGGAACTCCACGACCGTGCCATCGGGTCGCACCAGCGCGAGGCCGTCGGGGGAGCCGTTCTGGATGCCGGGGGTGTCGAATGCGACCGCGCCGGCGCCGGCACCCTCGTCGTCGACGGTGCCCGACAGGCTGATGGTGCTGTAGGGGCCGCCGCCGTTGCCGTTGTAGAGGACGACCGACCAGCTGGTCAGATCGGTGCCCGCCGGGCCGGCGACCTCGACGGCCTCGCCGGTGTCGGCGCCGTCGTTGTCGTAGTGCAGCTCGGTGAGCTCGACGTCACCCGTGCCGCCGCCACCGCCGCCTCCGCCGCCACCACCGGTGCCGCAGTCGTCGCCGGTGATGCCGCCGGGCTGGCCGGGCGTCGCGGGAGCCGGGTTGCCCCACGCCATGTCGCCGTACGTGCAGCCTGCTCCGCTCAGGGCCAGCGAGCTGCCCAGGGGTGTGGTGCTGGACTCCGAGACCCCGATGTCCGTCGAGGTCTGGCCGTCAGCAGGCCCGCCGACGGCGGTGAAGCTGCCCTCGTAGGACAGGAACTGCTCGACCCCGTCGGGGCCGACGAGCGCCACGCCGTCGGGGGAGCCGTTCTGGATGCCGTTGCTCGGGTAGGTGATGGCGGTGAAGCCGAGCCCTCCGGACTGGTCGATCGCCGTGCCCGTCAGTGGGTCAGTGTCGTAGACCGCTCCGTTGGCCCCGTTGTAGAGCACGACGGACCACTGCGAGAGGTCGGTGCCCGCCGGCGCCGCGACCTCGACGAACTCACCCGCGTCGGTGCCGTCGTTGTCGTAGTGGATCTCGCTGATGAAGACTGTGCTTTCCGGCGGCGCGACGGCCGAGGCAGGGGCGAAGGGCAGGGCAGTGGTGGACGTGGTCGCCAGCGCGAGGCCGCCGAGGATGATACCGACACGGCGGCGTGAGAACGCGTCATGGCGCATGGGAGGTTCCTTTCCCGGGTTGAGAACAGGGGGCGGCTAGCACCTTCGTCGGTCAATCTGAACGCTCGACGACGGGCCGAGATCCAACTCCAGGCACGCTAGCGTGTCGACGGCGGGGGCTGTCCATAGCCAGGGCGTCATTATTCGCAGCCAATCGGGTTGAGCATGCGTCCGGGCGCGGAGCGAGGCAACTCCCGCGCTCGGTCCGGAACTTGCTCGTATTCAGGGCCGCTGAGACCGATTGACCGGCCCGGCCCAGCAACGGACTCGTTCGACATCCCGTTCTTGGCACGGCGGAGAAACGGGGCGCCACCTCGTTCCCGCATTCACGCTCAACCGCGAGCACCGATAGCTGCGGTGAGACGCACTCGCACCCCGCACGTGCGGGCGCTGGGTCCAGCATGAGAGCCGTGAAGCGTCTATCAGCACGCAGGGCGTGAGAATTTCACCGGCACGTGGATTGGCGACTGCGATGATGCAGTGGTGGTTCCGCCCACGATCAAGTATGTGATCACCTCCCCGTTGTCTCTCGCGCGCATCTTGTGGTGGTACGGGGAGGACGACCTCTGGCCCGCGGCGCTCGGACTGGCACCAGCTGCGGTCGCCGAGCTTGCGCCGCGATTCGCTGAGCTCCGCGCTGCACCTGAGCTTGTGGAACTCATTTGGCCCGGAGCGCCGCTCCGGGATGCTCACCTCGTGATCGGCACGCTCGAGCGTCTTGAGGGGCGCCCGCGAGGTGGAGCGCGGCGACATCGACGCGGTGGGCCACTACCAGACCCGCTTAACCGCAGTGAAGAGGATCGTTGGCACGACCCCGCCCTGGCGGAAGTGTTCCGGCTCGTTCAGGAGCGAACCGGAACACCATCGGAAGGGCTGCAGCCTTGGCAACTGCCGAGACTCGGCGGACGGTACGCACCCGCGAGATGACAGACATCGACAGCGGCATCGGCTCGGGTGGGCGCTCACGGACGGATATACGTCGAGAAGACGTGCCTCGCGGCGACACCTCCGGGACCACGTGGCTCAGGCAGAGTTCGTGGAATGCCTGCATACCCACGCTGGACCGGATAGACATGTCCTGTTGTGGGCACGACAAGCGCTGCCCTTCGGAGGCGGAAGGTCCGGGCATGGAATACGTGGTGATCCAAGTGACTCTCAAGGAGAAGTTCCTAGGAACAGGATCGGGAAACCTTTCCGAGCTCGAGGGTGAGCTCAACAAGCAGGCGGCGAAGGGGTACCGCCTGCACACGATCACGACCGCGTCCGCGAAGAGCGGCGGCTTCGGTGGTGGTGACCGGATCCAGGCGACGATGGTCTTCGAGAAGCTCACCTGAGTGAGTGCCCACCGACGACGACCGCTGACAGCAATACGCCATAGTGGCCGCGAGGCTCCGTCAGCTGCTTGATGCACGGTGTGAGTCGGGTGCAGCCTGTTCATGGCCGCGTCAGCAAGCGGTGATGTGACGCGGGTGAGTCTCCCCGTTTGGGATCCGCATTCGACCTCGACCTCGACCTCGACCTCGACGGCGGTGGCTCGCGGTGCCGTCGCTGCAAGCCGCAAGGCTAGTGGGAGAGGCTCAGCCCTCTCGCCGAGCCCGGCGCGCTGTTCCACGGTTGAGCGCCATGTGTCCGCCGAGGAATCCCGCACCTGCTGCGACCGCGTTCCCCGCGAGGCCGAGCTTGGTGCCGGCGGAGTACCTGCCACGCAGACGAGCGACAAGCGAGCCCAGGAGAAGGAACGTGGCGATGTCGGTGCCCAACGCATGCACCGCACCGATCCGACGCTCGGCCCCGGACATCTCTGCCCAGTCGCCGGCGCCCGCGACTGCGGTCGGTACCGCCGCCGCCAGCCCGGCTGCGACCAGGAGCGTCGCGGCGCGACGTGACTGAACCCCGCCGGCCAGGTCGAGCATGGACGCACTGTTCCAGCACCCGTTCGACGCGGCCGGCCACTACAGCCGCGCCGACGTACTGTGGCCAAAGTCGTCGCGCTGACGCCGCCCGACCATCAACAAGCGGCGTGGCCGCGGGCCTGCATGCAATGCAGACCTCTGTTCCTACTGTCTGCAATGGGCGCATTGGCGGCGGCAAGACACTGGCCGCCTTCGCGGCGAAGCGGCGCACCGTCGCGGCTATCCGCACGCGGCTCCGCGCCGCGGTTGTTCCAGTTCAACGCAGCTTCGACGCGGTCGCCGAAGGTCTTCTTTGAGCCGGCAACTTGGACGGGCGGGATGGCGCGGCCGTCCTGGACGTCGACGGCGGGGAGGAGCTCCAGGTAGGCGGCCACGGCGACCACCCTGGGGCACGGCGGCGGAGCTGCCCGGCCAGCACCGGCAGCGTGAGAAAGATCCCGAGGCCTGCGACGGCGACAAGCCCGCCGCGTGGCCCCGCCACCGCCGAGAGCGGGCCGGCCAGCAGCGATCCGAGCGCGATGGCTCCCACGTTGAGCTGGTCGTAGATCCCGAACACCCGGGCCAGCGTCCCGCTGTCGGTCCCGCGCTGGAGCAGCGTCACCGCAGCCACCTCCGCCACCAGAGCCGTGCCACCGGCGACGGCGGCGGCCGCGACGCCGAGCCCGGTGGCGCCGACCGCTCCTAGGAGGACGAGGGTGGCGCAGAAGCCGAGGATGGTCACGACCAGAACCGCGAAGGTCCCGTCACCGCGGGTGAACCGGTTGACGACCAGCATCGACGCGAGGGCCCCCGCGGTCAGGGTGGCGTTGAGCAGACCGAGCGAGCTGTCGCCCTCCGGCGTCGCGTCGGCGAGCAGCACGATCGCCACGACCAGGTAGCCGTAGAGGAAATTGTCGAGGACGGCGAAACTCATAGGTCGGCGGATTTCGGGCCGACGGGCCACAGCGGCCACCCCAACGACGAGGTCGCCCAGCCAACTGGTCGGCTGAGGCCGCACAGGTCGGTGGAGTCGCACGGGCGCGGCGAGGGTGCCGGCGACGACGAACAGCACAGCGGCAACGAGCACCGTCCCTTCCGTCCCCACCCCGGCCAGGACAAGCAGCCCGAACACTCCAGGCCCGCCGATCCAAGTGACGTTCTCGACGCAGATGACGAGCGCGTTGGCCGGCGGCAGGTCGCGGTCCGGCACGCACTCCGGTGTGGCAGCGGCGAGCGAGGGGAACGACGGGGTTGCGGCCACCGCGACCAGGGCGGTGACGCCGACAATGACGGCGACCGGCCAACCGACGGCCGTCCCGATGACGATCCCAAGTGCGAGGGCTGCTCGCACCAACGCGGCGCCGGCCAGCACGGCACTGCGCGACCGGCGGTCGGCCAGCACACCAGCGAGCGCGGAGCAGAGGGCGTACGGCGCGAACGCCAGCGCGACCGTGACGGAAACCCACACGCCTGACCGGGTCTCCACCATGACGTGGACCCCCACCGCCAGGGTGAGGACAAGCTGCCCGACCGTGGCCAACCCGTGGGCGAGGCAGAGCCGGCGAAACGCCCTGTTCGCCAGTGCCGACCGGAAGCCCGGGGGGTTCACTGGTGGACCTCGCGGAGGGGCGCGAACCCGTTGAACCCGACGGAGGAGTACGTCGTGGTGTATGCG
The DNA here is from genome assembly GCA_963781605.1 of uncultured Actinomycetota bacterium. Classification (GTDB taxonomy): domain Bacteria; phylum Actinomycetota; class Actinomycetes; order Propionibacteriales; family Nocardioidaceae; genus Nocardioides. The sequence continues at coordinate 14,388 of CAWAGO010000003.1, read as the reverse complement.
CCGGTCGCATGGATGCGTAGCCGGTCGCCCACCCGCAGGTCGAGCGGAAGCTGGGGACGGTGCTGCTGGTAGAGGACATCGACGCTGTCGCAGGTCGGTCCGGCCAGGACTACGTCTGCGGTCCGTCCTTGGAGCGGGCGCCCCTCGCGGTGCGCAGTGATCCGGTAGCGGATTGCCTCGCCCATCGTCTCGGCGAGCCCGGAGAACAGCCCCACGTCGAGGTACACCCAGCGCCTGCCGGCGCGCTCGGAGACGAGGACCACCTCGGTCTCGAGGGTGCCGGCGTCGGCGACGAGCACACGACCCGGCTCGGCCATGAGTGGCGGCACGTCCCGACCGAGGTAGCGCCCGACCGCCGCCATGATCGCGTTGCCGAACGCAGGCACTTCCGGCGTCGGAGCGGCGGCGTGCGCCGGGAAGCCTCCGCCGAGGTCGACGACGGCGAGGTCGGAAGCGTGGGCTCGGACGACGGCGCGGAGCCGGGCGGTCGCCGCCAGCGGCTCGTCCCACGCCGTGACGTCGTGCTGCTGGCTCCCGACGTGGAAGCAGATGCCCACCGGGTGGCCGTGGGTGACCGCCCGAGCGAGCAACCGGCCGGCCGCCACCTCGTCGCAGCCGAACTTCTGACCGAGTGCCCAATCGGCGCCGGCTCCGCTGGTAGCGATCCGTACCAGCAGCGTGGCGCCAGGTGCCAGGTCGATCAGCTTGTCCAGCTCGGCGTCGCAGTCGACGGAGAACTGGCGCACGCCGCGTGCGTAGGCGTGGGCGATGTCGACGGGTTTCTTCACGGTGTTGCCGTAGGAGATCCGCGCCGGATCGGGGTCGACGGCGAGGACGGCGTCGATCTCGCCGGGGCTGGCGACGTCCCAGCAAGCGCCCTCGTCGAGAAGGGCGTCGAGCACCGGCTGTGCCGGGTTCGCCTTGACCGCGTAGTGCAGGTCGACGCCAGGCAGCGCGGCCTGCAGCTGCCGGTAGGAGCCGCGGACCGTCGCCAGGTCGACGGTGAGCATCGGCGTCGTCGGAGCGCTCGTCGGGTCTACGCGCGGCTCGGCGTGACGCCGCTTGCGCGGGATCGGCGAGAGCGGCGGGGCGATCGTCACCGGTGGCTCCTTGTGGTCCGTCGGCAACCCGCACACGGGGAGCCGTCCTGGCCAGAAAGAGTCGGCGGATCAGGCGGTGATACCGCCGCCAGCGGAACGAGGGCTGTCAGCGGCGCTAACGTGATCACGAGACCTGATTCCTGCCGCACGCCATGACACCGGCACGAACCGGAACAACCTAAGACGCCACCACGGCCAGGCTGAGACCGATGCGCGGGCTGACGACCTATCGACAGCGAGAGTGAGGTCCGAGGCCACGCCTTCATCCACGACCTACGCCGTTGCCACTACCAGCGTGCCGTCGCTCAGTTCGTTTCGTCTTTGGCGGTGGGGATTGTCAGGTCCGCTGTAACTGGGCGGTGTGGGCGCCCATAGCGGCTGGAAAGAGGCTCGGCCGCGTGGCCACTCGGAGCCGGTGTGACATGGCCGCCATCGCGGCGGAGTGACGCGGGTGCGCTCGAAGGGCTCGCCCGCGTGCCCGCTCGTGTGGCGGGGTGGCGCGCCACGTTTGACGCCAAGGTCTTGGCTGTCGCCCGACACGTGGGGTGGACTGGCCCGGAGGAACGCTGCAGACGCAGGAGTGCAAGAAGCGGGCTAGGAGATTGAAGGACGCGACTCACGCGCCGGAACGGACGCGCCGCGCCCTTGACTCGCTGTGACCGCGATGACCCAGATGACGAACAGGGCGGACGTTAAGAACAGAAGTGCTGTCAGGCCGACCAAGATGGCAATCGGATAGCTTGCGATAACGAGCCAGCGAGGGAGCAAGCCGGGCATCCTTGCGGCGATCGCGATGAACATCCCGGCGGGCAGCATCGCGCCCAAGCCGAATGCGACCCAGCCGAATTGTGGGAGTGCCGATTGGCCGGACTCGAACCCGGGATCGTCGACAAGCGCGCCAAAGGAGATGCTGAGCGGCACGGTGGCCCACGCGAGAGCCGCGACGATCATGCCGATTGCCGCGGAGGCTCCGGTGATCAGGAGCGGGACGCGGAAAGTCCCCGCTTCGCTCGAGAGTTCGTAGGCGAACCAGACAAACGACAGGCCCGCGAGTACGAGCAGGAATGCTCCTGCGACGTACACCGCCCTGTTGCTGGCGTCGACATAGACAGAAGCGAACTGACTATCGGGGTCGGCGAACGACCCAGCGACGTCTGCGCTCAGGATGACCGCGGCGAGGAAGACGACCAGGAACAGTTCCGGGACGTAAGATGTTGAGCATGGTCGACGGGCGCGAATCCGGCTCCCCCTTTGAAGTGCGTCGGGTTGAGCGGCTCACGATCGCCTCGCGCAGTTCCCGGCACCGTTACCGGTCAGACAAGTGGACGGCAGCGCGGGTGCGAACACCCTAGTGACACTAGGTGCCTGGCGGCTGGCAGTCCACGGTTCCCTGCCTCGTTCGACGAGGCATCTTCACTCAACGATCTGACCAAGGTCTGGCGTCCCCGTTTGTGCCGGCATCACGCCCCATCACGCGGCGCTGTGACACGGCCGCGGGCGCGCGCGACGCGGCGGAAGGGGACAATCGAGCGTTCATTGGTTGGTGTCGTGGGCGAGGTCGACCACCAGGCGGGGAGGGTCGGTGAGTGCGACCACGCGGAACGGAGCCTGGTGACCGTCGATCCCCAATGTCACCTGCGTGTAGCCCTCGAACCAGCCGCCCACGAAGACGTCGCCGATGGCGCCACCGTTGGCGGGCTGGAAGTGCTGGGGCCCGTCGTAGTAGCCCCCTTCGGGGTCAAGCCCACCGCCCGGTGCCAGCGGCGCGGCCGTGCCGGACGCGTAGATGTCCAGGAACGTGTCGCCGCCCAGCGGGAGGGCATCGCCACTCCCGTCGGCCACCGGCTCAACGACGTAGTTGACGGACCAGCCGGGGGTCCCGGTGCCGTTGAACTCCAGCACGATCCGGGCGTAGGTGTCGCGCTCGGCCACGCGCACGTCGGTGAGGATGAGGTCCCACTCGCCCGAGTTCCGGCGCACTCGGGACCCGGTGCCCCAAGCGGAGGCTCGATTACGATGGGCCAGAGCGGGGGATCGAATGCCGGGCGAGGACATCTGAGCCGACCCCTCGCTGGAAGTGGGAGCCGGTGAGGTCACGGCCGCTTTGGTCGCATCGTCTCTGGCCGGGCCGGCGCCCGTGCCGGCCCCGCAGGACGCCAGGAGCCCAGCGATGGCGGCCAAGGGCAGCAGGGCTTTCGTGTCTTTCATGCCCCTGTGACGTAGCCGCGCAGCAGGAAGTTGTGAGAGAAGGCCACGCGGAGGGACATCACCGCATGGCGGCGGTATGCAGCAGGTCTATGGCGTCCCGGCACCGCCGTCAGCCGAGCTCCACGACCCAACCGTTAAAGTGCAAATCGGGAAAGGATTCGCGATCGACGGCGCCGGCTTTCCTAACCTCCACGAAACGTGCCGAGCCTTCTATCGGTACGTGAACCCGATCGCCGGGCTCCACCGGTCCGAAGGAGCACCAGGCGCCAGTGATCGAAACGACGCGTCCTTCGACCTTCGCGAGGTGTTCCTCATCGGAATGGTGTTCCTCAGAGTGGGTGATCGAAGCGGCCATGTCAGGCCCGAGGGCCGCGGAGAACCATTCATCGGCGACGTCCTCGTCGGCCGTCCAGGCAACTTCGTCGCCCAGGGCGAACGGGTCACCACAACACTCCATCTGCCAGGACGCGTACCAGACCACAGCCTTCACGGCGTCAGCCTTCCACGTCTTCCCGGAACACGACTGGTCATCCGCGGTTCGGTCGGGTCGGCAGGCGGCGGTGTGATGTGGCCGCCTTCGCGGCGCAAGGACGTGGGTTCGGTCCCGGAGATCGGGGTCTGGCGCGTCCGGGGCTACAAGGTATCTGGCGAGTCTGGGCGTCCAGGGCAGGTCCACCAGGGCCAGAAGTCCTCGCCGCAAACGGTGACCGGGGATGAGCAGGCCCTGCCGGCACAGAGACGCACCGGCCGGGTACGCGGGACGCTGCCATCGGGTGCTCCAAGTACGCGGCGATATGAGGTACCTCGAGCTGTGGCCAATCGATGCCGCGGCTGGCACTCGGGTGCGCTCTGCTGGCTTTCTCGCTACGCTGTCAGGTCTTGGTGACGCAGGTCACAGATGCGTGGCAGGTGCCCATCCACCCGAGGAGAAGCGATGAGCACTGTCATGTTGGTCCACGGTGCCTGGAGTGCTGGATGGGTCTGGGACGACGTCGTGCCCGGGCTCGAGAAGCGCGGGTATCGCGCCGTCGTGGTCGACCAGATGCCGAGCTCGGGACCAGAGGCCGCCACCGAGGGCGGACTGAGCGCCGACATCGACTACGTCCGCGACGCCCTCGACCGCGTCGACGAGCCGGTCACGCTAGTGGGCCACTCCTACGGTGGGATGCTGCTCACCGCCCTGGCTGACCATCTCGGGGTGCAGCACAGCATCTATCTGGCGGCCTTCTGGCCACCGTCGGACCGATCGGTATTGGACATGCTCGGCAACGGGCCCGCGCCCTGGATGGTTCCGCAAGACGACGGGACCATCGCGCTCACAGGGGACAAGGAGATGTTGCGCGAGGTGCTGTGTGCGGAGGCCAGCGTGGCCGACTTCGACACGGTGGTCGCGAATTTCTCACTGATGGCGGGCGCCGCGTTCGCGGAGCCCTGCCCGGCCCCTGAACGAACCCATTCTGCCGCCTACCTGATATGCGAGAACGACAATGCGCTACCCCCGCAGGCGCAGGAGATGATGGCAGCACAAGCCGACCAGACCCTGCGGCTGGAGTCCTCCCACTGCCCGATGTTCCACATGCCTGACGCGCTCGCGGGAGTGCTCGATGACGCCATGAGCGCCTAAATCGCGACAGGGCGTCGCCTAGGGACCGCCCGGTTTGGTGACATGCCCACTGCAACGTGGCCCTCACCGCAGCGCCGAGCCACCACGCCCACCAGAGCGGTCTCCTGACCGAAGACGAGAAGCAGACGCTCGCGCACGACGACGTCCCGTGGCTCTCTCATCGTTATGCCCGACGCATCCCATGTTGGGATGCGCGGGGGGTATGGTGGGTGCCATGAGCACTCAGATCGCTGTTCGCCTCCCCGACCAGATGGTGGCCTTCCTGGACCGCACCGTGGCCGCCGGAAAGGCACCCAGCCGAGCCGCGCTTGTCGCGGCGGCGTTGGAGCGGGAGATGCGTCGACAGGCCGCCGAGCAAGACGCCCAGGTCCTGCGTGAGCACGGATCAGCCGACGACCTGGACGACCTGGTGCAGTGGAGCAGCACCCACCTCGACGTCGAGAACTGATCGGTGCGCGAGATCTGCCTGGTTCGTCTCGACAAGACCCGACCGGCCCTCGTCTTGACCCGCGAGGCGGCGCGTGCCGCGATGACCAAGGTCACCGTCGCTCCCATCACCACCACCATCAAGGGCTTGTCCAGCGAGGTCAGGGTTGGACCCAACAACGGGCTGGATCACGATTGTGTGGTCGCTCTCGACAACGTCATCACCGTTCCGGCGAACCTGCTCGGCCGCACCGTCGGGTACCTCAGCGTCGAACAGGAGCTGCAACTTGCGCGGGCCGTGGTCTTGGCCTACGACCTCGAGCTACCCCTTCTCGAATGACCCTCAGCGCACGCTATGCGGCAGATGCGTGCCCGGCCAGGACGGGTTTTCGCCTTCCCGCGCAGGACCGATCGCCCCGAACCTTCAGCCAGCGGCGAGCTTCTTGACGACGAACTGGTTGAGGCTCATGTGCTGCTCGGCAGCGTGCATTGCCAGATCTCGATGCAGATGTTCACCGATGCGAACGTTGAATGTTCCGGAGTACTTGCGTTCGGCGTAGGGCTCGGGAACCTTCTCGCTGTGGCCGCGCATGTCCTCGACAACGTCGGCGACCAGTTCTTCGAGCCCCTCGATGGCCAGGTTGCGGGAGGAGGCCAGCCAGGACAGCGATGGGAACTCCAAACAGGTGGCCACGAACTCGCCGTCCTCAGCGGACCACGTCACCCGGAACGTGTAGTGCGACACGTCCACCGCGACTTCCTGGGTGTCCATCACAGTGCCTCCTTCTTGTCGATCGCTGCCAGGACCTGACGAACCTGATACGCCTTCGCCTTGCCCTTGTCGTTCTGAATGTTGACGCGGGGGTCGCCTACCCATGGCATCTTGAACACCGCGTGCGACGTTCCGCTCTGACGTGGCCGCCCGAAGTAGTGCTCACACACCTTGAGGAGGTCGTTATCGGCGAGGTTCTGCGGATTGCTTCGCATCGCCGACACGATCTTCTCGACAGAAGCCACAAACTTGATGGTACTACAGACGGTACCGCGACTCTATCGCCCGAGCCGCTCTAAGTTCGACGGAAGCGCGCACGTCGCGGCATGTGCGGACGGTTGAGCGTGGCTAGATTCTGCGGTCCTCGTCCGCCATGTCCCTGGCAACCTGCTCCTGCGCCACGCTGAGTTCTGCGTCGGTGTACCCGAGCCCACGCGCCCACTCGATGCTGGTGGAGAGGTCGCGGAGTGCCTGCTTCTGCGAAGGATGCGTGAACGGCAGCGAGGACTCGTCCCTCGCCAACAGCCAGTCGAACAGCACCAGCGCAGACTGGTCCCACAAGCGGAAGTCGACGAACTGCGGCTCTGGCTGAGACATGCCCACGATGCTCGCACGGACGCACGCTCATCGGCTATGAGCGGACATTCGAGCTGCGCTGGCAGGCGGCGCTGTGACACGGCCGCGGACGCCCGCTTCGCGGCGGTGTGACGCGGGTGGCCTCGTACGCCGGATATTCGGGCTCCGAGACCTAAACGTCGTGACTGGTGGGTCGCCTCCTATCGACCGGGTCGATAGTCGCCGGTCAAGTAGCGCAGGAACCGCTCGGAGCGATCGACGTAAGTGTTCACAGTGTTCTCGCCAAGGCCCGCTCTGCGGAGGTCTCGCTCGAACTCGGCGAGCGCATCCCTCAGCTCCGGCATCGTCCACGTGTTCGTCATGGACTCAAGCATGAGTGAAAACACTGGGGGTCTGTCCAGTACTGCTGAGGACGCCATGGTGACCGCGGATGCCCGGCTGACGGCGGATGGACGCAGTGTCGGTAGCTTCTGCAACCCTCCTTTCATGTTCGAGAACGTCACTGGTTTAGCGACTTCGGTTTCCGCCGTCATCGCAGTCCTGATCTCGTCGTACGTCCTACGCCTCCAGTTGCGAGACAAGCAGGAGCTGCAACGCGACCGGGAGCTAGGGCACGCCAGCCGCGTCAGTTGCTGGGCGGACTGGTCGTCCGACGGGATCCCGGTGCTCTCGGGCGCCTTGCTGCGCCACCCTGTAGTTACCGTCGCGAATCGGACCGACGAACCGGTGTTCGGTGCCTTCGTTGACTACCGCGACCAGACCGACGGACACCCGATCCGTGTGGACGTCGGCACGGTCCCCCCAGGAATTGTGAAGTCGGTTGAGGTCCAGGTGAGTCCAGCTGAGCGGACGGCTGACTGGCAGCCCGAGTTCCTGCAGCCGTCCTTGTACTTCAGAGATACGCGCAATCGGTGGTGGTACCGCGACACGGTGGGATACCTCAAACTCGACCCCGGGCCCGGCAACGACGGCTTCTTCGAGGCGGGCGGCACTTTTGCGCGCGCGAGGGGTCTGATTGAGCCGCCAGCGCGGTAGTGGTTGTGAGCGGGCCCTCAAGCAGCGGGGTTCGCAGATTCGCGGCGGTAGGACTGCATGGATCGAAGCGTTTCGAGGAGCTCACTCGGTTTCAGCGCTGCCGCGGATCTCGGTAGGCACCCTCATCTGACCGTTCTCGTAGGACGCTGCGACCGCTGCAGCATCGAATGCTGAGTCATCTTGACCGGGTCTCTAGGTCGGGTGGAGAGCTCCCGCGCGTCGTGAGTGGAAGATGGTTTGCGGGCGTCCGTCGGCGGTTCCTACTAGCCTCCGTGCGATGGAGGCCCGCGCCCGGACGGCGAGCCTGGCGCGCTGAACTTGAAGACAAGGGGCATAGATCGGATGGAGCCGTACGAGGTACAGCAGCACGCAGGACGTGTTGTTCTGCCCCCGACCGGCGTACCGGAGAACTACCGCGGGGTGACGACCTGGGACGACTCCCTGGACAACCTCGAAGCGTTTGCGGCTCCGTTCTACCCGAATCGGCGCTCCCAGAAGCGGGTAGTCACCAAGGCTGTCCTGGTCCACCGCTCCGACAACGCCTACAACCCGAACGCCATCTCAGTCTCGTTGCCCGCGGCGAGCGGGAAGAGTCGAGCGCGCAGACATCTGGGCTACCTCCGCGACGGCACCTTGCGCTGGGTCGGGGTGAACACGCTGCCAGACCTGATCGCCTACGCTGAAGGCGAGGTCGAGTGCACCGTCATTCTGAACGGGGTCGACGAGATGGAGATCGACCTACCGAAACCGATCGAGCTCGGGAACACCATCTGTGAGTTCCTGCTCAAACGTGGCGTCGAGACAGCCGGGCCACCGAAGCACGAAGCGACACCTCGGAAGTTGTACACCCACAAGAGTCGCTCAAGTGACACCAACGCCACCCTCACTGAGCTCAGCGCATTCCCCGGACCGCCTGAACCGGTTCGGGCCTTGGACATCTCCTCGACGGGGGCGCTACGCGGACGTTTCGACATCCGCGACGGAAGAACCGGACGTTTCCTCGGCGAGCTCATCAACGAGGAACTGTTCCTCGAAGACGAACGAGACCGTGACGATGTTATCGGTCTTCTCGACGCCGAAGGGGTCCCCGTGACGCGCCCGCGCGAGCTACCTATCGCCGAAGACGGCTCGTGGGCTGCGGAAGCTGTACCGAACGCGTGGACGTACTGGCGCTCCGACAGCCTCGACATTCGCAGTCGTAGCCCACAGCAGCGGCGCAGTCCGGTCTCGTTCGCGATCTACAACCCCACGCTGCGAGTCCTGTGGGTCGAGGACAGTCGCCTGGTCGCACCGGCGCTGCGGTACGCGTCCCGTCTGGGTCTGGATGTCGAAGAAATAGGCCTTCCTCGCAAGTCCTGGGGACTCGACGACGAAATCTCGTGGCGCTCCCTTCGGGACGCGGACCTGAAAACCCCGCGCGTTCTCTTCGGCGAGGACCGACCGGACCCGACTCTGCCGACGCTGCTGAAGCCCAAGAGATCGTCGCTCCCCCCGGGGCTCCTTGACGACGTCATCAACTGGGTCGAGACCCCGGTACCGCTGGCAAAGGAGGTGGACCCGGCAACGTTTTGGCTCCACCAGCGGTTCGTCCGCGCCCGTAGGAAGCTGTTCCCCGAGTACGAACTCGCCACCACTGCGTCGTGCCGCTTGTGCGGTCGTGACGGCGCCGCGTTCACCACCCCCATCAGCAATCGGATACTGACCTACTGTGCCGGCTGTCTGGGACGAGCGGTTAGCGGCGCTGGAAAAGACAAGTCGCACGCGGCGACCGCCATGAAGACCCTGAGCGACCTGGAGTTCGACGGGCAACCCTTCCTCGAGTCGCAGCTAGACAGTCTGCACGTGAACCCAGCCGAGCCGGTGGCGCCAGAGCTGATCGACCAGCTGCTGCTTCTTCGAATGGCGATAGCACGCGACGCGTTTGCGTGGACTCTTCTGCTTGAGGCAGCCGGCTTCGCGGAAGACGGACTGCGTACCGGACGCGGGACACTCATCCGTTCTCGGGACGGTCACCTGTGCCTGTCGATGCGAGAGAAGGCAGTCTGCGATTTCCTTCACCTTCACGGCGTGATGCACGAGCGTGAGCCGATGTACCCCTACGACGTCGACTACAACCCTCGAGAGTTGCGCCGGGCGGACTGGGTCCTTGAGGACGGGACCCTGGTCGAGCTTTGGGGGCTGCCGAAGGATCCGGCGTACGCAGCCAAGATTAAGGAGAAGAGGCTTCTGGTCGAACGGCACAGTCTTCAGTTCGTGGAGATTTTTGAAGCAGACCTACCTCGACTTCCTGAGCTCTTCGCAGCTTGGATCCCGGCGGGCAACAAGTCGGGTTGGACATGGAGCCCTCTGCTGGTCGTGGCGCCGTCGACCATCGCCGCCAAGAAGGAGCGCCCGGTTCGCGGGGACGACCGGGGCCGGAACGACTACAACGCCGAGTTGCAACGTGATCGAGTCGCTCGCTGCGCACGCGCTGTCGAGCTTCAGCGCGGCGGTGCAAGCAGAGCGGAGATCGGGACCGCGCTGGGGGCGGGAGCCGAATCAGTCGCGGTGATGCTGCGAGACGGGAAGTTCTACGCCGACCCGAGCACGGACCATGCGCGCTACGAGCTCGCGGAACGTGCGGCAGAAGCTCGTGAGAGGCGTGTCACCCGGGACCAGTTCCGGTCATCAGAAGACCTCTCGAAGCAGAAAGCCCTGGAAGTGTGGCGCGACGCGGGGGTGCTGTTCGGAGCACTGACTCAGTCCGACCCTGACGCGGCTCCGGGGGAGCGAGCCGATTCCTTCGACCTGGTTGAGCGCTAGCTGTTGCATCTCATGAGGTCGTTGACGTCACGCGAACGCTCGGATCGCGGCTCCGTGCGATTTGCTATCTCCGTATCGGATCTCATATACGCCAGAGTGGGCCGGCGCATTCGCGGCGGAAGGACGCGGGTGACTGTCGGCAATACCGGCTCTTCGTACCTGCGGTGGGTGTGAGTCATTCGCGGGGTGAGCCGACCTCGGGACAGGTCGAGGCCCCCCAAAATCCGAAGCGATCAAGCAAGCAGAACGCGGAGAGCCTCGACGATGTCCGAGCCTACGTTGTGTGCTCGCGCGCTCTCATGTCCCGATCTTCTACTGCGACCGCTGCAACCTCCTCGTGGGCATGGACGGGTTCCACGTCCTCAAGGTCGCCGACTGACGCGGCTATCCGTGGCCGTCGCGACGCGGTCCTGGTCGACGCGCCCTGCTTCGGCCGACCGGTCCAGCTGATCTGGCGCAAGTGGACCTGGCGGTGCGCCGAGCCCAGGTGCTCGACCAGGGCGTTAGCTTAGACGGACCAAATTCTACGATGGTATAGCCACCATCAACATGGATAGTAGCTCCAGTCATGAACGGATTTGTCATCAACATCAGAGCAACCTGACCGATGTACTCAGGTTGACCAACTCCATCGGCTGGCCAATAGCTAGTTACAGATTCCAAGAATTTCGTGCGTTCTTGTTCAGTAGCGTTCAGCGGGACCTTCCCTGTATCGATAAAACCCGGAGCAATGCTATTGACCCGAATTGGTGCCAGAGCAACTGCTAGAGCTCTGGCTAAACTGTCGGTAGCACTCACGCTGGCCGCTTGGACAACCGCATCAGCACTTGGCTTACGACCATAAGCACCAGAAATGAAGGTGATTGTCCCACCTTTCTGGACGTTAGGTGCCCCATACCTTGCGGCATTGTATTTCCCCCAAAAATTGAGTTCAAAATCTTCACGGGCTATTTCCGAAGCTAGTTCCAAAAACGGCCCCGATGTTGATCGGCCTCCAGATACGATCAAATGATCCAAGACGCCAATCTGAGCCATCAGGTTACTAACGCTCTCTTCATCGGCGAGATCGACCGTGTAGCTGTGGACTTGCCCATCGATGACCTCGGTGGCAGCCTGTAGTTTCTCAGCTGACCGGCTGGCGATGACGACAGTTGCTCCAGCAACCGCACTGGATTGGGCAATGCCTAACCCAATGCCAGAGCTACCACCAATCACGACCACTTTGTTCCCTTCAAGATCCATAGACTAGCCTCCATTATCTGCCTCTCCGCAAGAATACTGCATATTCGTGGCCAAACTAGGCCCCCCAGGTTTTGGTATATTGCCCAGGAGATAGCCACAACTATCATCGGCCGCTATCATCTCCAATTCAACTAGCACTGAAGGAGAGAGAGATAGTGAGAATCGATGAAGAGCGATTAGCTATTTAGCCAACTTAAGTCTCCGCTTTACAGACCCCGTTCTCTTTGCTCGGACTCCTGGGAGCAGGATTCCTGGCTCTTTGGTCGCTCCATACAAGCACGAAGCCACGTATCCTGCGAGCGCAAGCGTGGCCGCCCGCCTTCTCGGTTGGGCCCGGCGACAACGCCACCCGACGTGAGCAAACGAACCCCAATGCGGCAAGATGCAGCGGGTTCCTGGCCGCGCGACTCGCGGCACAATCGCGCGCCCTCGGACTGGACGTGGATGGACTGGAATCAGGCGGGGGTGGCGCGTTCGCGCGCGGTTCGCCTGGCCAGCACGAAGGCCCCCCTGGCGAGGAGCGTCTGCCCGATCATCTCGGGAAGGCCCACACCGACTCCAACAATGAGCGTCGCTCCGCCTACCCACACGGCAAGGAACCCGAGGATCCCCACACGGGGTGTGGCAGCCTCCAGGTCAAGAGCGCAGTGTCTCACGGGCACATCGCCACGGTGCCCGATCGCGGCCGTAGGGGGCACTGGCCGAGTGGAGACACCACGTGAGGTTTGGGGTTGGGCGGGCCGCCGATGCCGATGTCTTACATTTTGTGCGACATGGTAGACGGGCCGACACGATCCTTTCGCCCCGATGAGGACGCCGAGCGAGCACGGAGGTGCTGACCAGTGACGGCACACGGTCTCGGCTGCGGTGCGCGCGGCGTTGATCGAGCCGCGCGGGATTGAGTCGCGCGAGGCTGCGCATGGAGGCGAGGGCGCTGTCGGCCGACGAGCAGGACCGCGCGGAGGCGGCGCAGGTCCTGCGCGACATGGAGACGCTGCGTGCGTGGTGAGGTCTTCCGCCTGCGTGCTCCGCGCAGCGCGAGGGGGCACGAGCAGGCAGGACCTTGCTTCGCCGTGGCCGTTCAGTCCGATCACCCGCCGCTGTCGACGTTGCCGGTCGCACCAACCTCGACCTTGGCAAGGCCAGCGAGTTTTCGACCGCAGCGGAGGTCGCTGGCCTGAGCACGCGCGTGTTGGCGAACAGAACGCCGCCGTCGACCCCACCAGGCTCGGCGACGACGTCGGCAACCTGGCGTACGACGAACTACGTGAGGTCGAAGCCGCGCTGCGACTGGTCCTCGAGCTGTAGCCCTACCCGACCCCATCAGGCGACGTCGACGCGTCTGGTGGGCCAGGCCTGGTTGCTAGACGCCGGCGACGTAGGCGGTGAGGAAGTGGACGCCGTGGCGGTCGAGGTTGCCGCGCGCCGGTCGTAGTGCTCGGTGGTGCGGGGTCGGCGTGGCGGGCGAGGATCTGGGCGTCACGGAGCGGGACGCCGGCGTCCAGGGCGTTGGTGATCGCCGCATGCCGCAGCGAGTGTGGGCTGATGTGCCGCGGGATGCCGGCGGCCTTCGCGATCCGGGCGACCATCCGATAGACATCACGCCGGTCGATCGGGTTCCCGGAGACCGGCCGCAGTACCAGCGGACCGGCGGTGCGCTCCCCTCGGCAGGCCTCCAGCACCCGCAGGACGGGCACAGTGAGCGGCATCGTGGCGGGCTTGTTGCCCTTCCCGACCAGGTGCAGCACCCGGTGGCCGCGCAGCGTCTCGGCGTAGTCCTCGATCCGTACCGCGGCAGCTTCGGAGGCACGCAGCGCGTTGATGCCCAGCAGGAACGCCAGGGCGCCGTGATGGACCGGAGGGTCTGGGCGACCTGGAGGAACCGGATCAGCTCGAGCCGATCCAGGCCTTGGGTGCGGGACTCGTCGCGGTGGACCTTGGGAAGCCGGGCGTAGACCGCGGGGTCGGAGGCGATGGTCCCGTCGATGTGGGCGAACCGGAAGAACCCGCGAACGCCGTGCATCATCGTCACCACCGAGGAGTCCTGCAGCCCAGACCCTCCGAGCTGGCGAATGTACAGCTCGACGTGCGCGCGTTGGATCCCGACCAGCGGGTCCAGGTCGTTGCCCTCGCACCAGGCGAACCAGCGCCTCAGCTGGTAGGCGTACAGGTCATGGGTGCGGCCGGAGTAGCGGGCCAGGTAGGACACCGCGGCCAACTGGGCCGGCGACATCACCATCGGCTGGAACGGCAAGAGAGTGGTGGACAGACATCGTGGTCACCTCATGCGGCGCGGTCAGGACCGACCCCGACCACGCCACCGCTGACACGGCGGGGCACTCGAACGGACCGACGCTACGCCGGCACCGGCTGCATCCGCAGGCGGCGGTAGGACGCGAGTTCGATCTGTGCGCAGGTTCACCCGGAACACGTTCCGCCAGAGGAGGCCCACGAAGCCGATCGTCAAACGGACGGCAGTTGCCCGATCGGAGTGCCTCACAACGGGCCGCTTCGCCCAGTCCTGCAGCGCGTTGTTCTGATCGACGTTAAGCGCTGTGGGGAGGGTTCTGCTCTGGCTGGACCTGAGATGCACATGAAGTCGC
>CAWAGO010000002.1:0-12164 GCA_963781605.1 uncultured Actinomycetota bacterium | reverse complement strand
TTGGTTCTGACCGGCACGCTCACGTGATAGAGCGTCGCCAGGAAGCAGATCGAGAGCAGCGCCACCGCGGGCCAATAGAACCCGAGCAGGAAGTCCAACCGGTCCGGCAGCCACCGGCCGACCAGCGAGGGGCCGGCCACGACCAGCGGGATCGAGAAGGACCCGGTGATCATCGCCAGCACATAGAGCGAGAACGACAGCGCTCTGGTCTTCACGATCCCGCGCTGGCCGCCGAGCCCGTGCATGATCGTGATCGTGTCGACGAACACGTTGAGCGCCCGCGAGCCGGACCACAGCGACAGCACGAAACCGATCGAGATCACGTCGTAGCGCGGATTGGAGGTGACGTCGTTGAGGGTCGGCACGATGATCTTGTCGACCGCCCCCTCGGTCAGGGCCTGCCGGCTCAGATCGATCAGCGCGTTGCGGACGTTCTCGACCTGCCCGGCGGTGAACTGCTCCGACACCAGTCCGATAGCTCCGGTCATCGCGAAGACGAGCGGCGGAACCGACAACACCGCGAAGAACGCCGCCTCGGCGGCCAGCCCGGTGACCCGGTAGCGCATGCAGCCGCCGACGGTCGCCACGACAAGGCGCCACATGACGCTCTTGGCCTCCCGTGCCCTCGCCCCGAGGTTGCCCGGCCGAGAACGAGGGGCCGGTGGTTCTTCGCGGCGCTCCGGCATAGGCCTACGGTAGCCACCCGGTCCGCTCAGGACAGGTTGATACCGGGGTAGAGCGGATTCTTGTCCAACATCTCCGCCGACGCCTCGCGCACCTTGTCGGCCACACCGTCGGCGAGCACGTAGCTGGCCTTCGACGCCTTGCCGTCCTTGGTGGTGCCCGGCTGGGTGTTCGAGAGCACCTCGATCATCAGTTCGGCGACCCGGTCGAACTCGTCGTGGCCGAAGCCGCGCGTGGTCAAGGCGGGGGTTCCCAGCCGGATGCCGGAGGTGTACCACGCACCATTGGGATCTGCCGGGATCGAGTTGCGGTTGGTGACCACGCCGGCGTCCAGCAGAGCCGATTCGGCCTGTCGGCCGGTCAGCCCGAAGCCGGTGACGTCGAGCAGCACGATGTGGTTGTCGGTTCCGCCGGTGACCAGACGTGCGTCGCGGGACAGGAAGCCTTCGGCCAGCGACTTGGCGTTGTCGGCCACGTTCTGGGCGTAGCCGCGGAAGGAGTCCTGGCGGGCCTCGGCGAGGGCGACGGCCTTCGCCGCCATCACGTGCGAGAGCGGACCGCCCAGCACCATCGGGCAGCCACGGTCGACCGACGGGGCATATTCCTTCGTCGCCAACACCAGCCCGCCGCGCGGCCCGCGCAGCGACTTGTGGGTCGTGGTGGTCACCACGTCGGCGTAGGGCACGGGATCTTCGGCGCCGGTGAACACCTTGCCCGCCACCAGACCCGCGAAGTGCGCCATGTCGACCATCAAGGTCGCGCCCACGTCGTCGGCGATCTCGCGCATCTTCGCGAAGTCGACGCGACGCGGGTAGGCGGAGTAGCCGGCGATCAGGATCAGCGGCCGGAACTCGCGGGCCTTGGCGGCGAGGGCGTCGTAGTCGAGCAGCCCGGTGGTCGGATCGGTGCCGTACTGCTGCTGGTGGAACATCTTGCCGCTGATGTTGGGGCGGAAGCCGTGCGTCAAGTGACCACCGGCGTCCAAGGACATCCCGAGCAATCGCTGATTGCCCAGCTCACCGCGGAGGCTTTCCCAGTTGGCGTCGGTCAGCTCGTTGACGTTGCGCACACCCAGCCGCTCGAGCGCGGGCGACTCGACGCGGTGGGCGAGGATCGACCAGAACGCCACCAGGTTGGCGTCGATGCCGGAGTGTGGCTGGGCATAGGCGTATTCGGCGCCGAACAGCTCGCGGGCATGCTCGGCGGCAAGCGCCTCCACGGTGTCGACGTTCTGGCACCCGGCGTAGAAACGGTGGCCGACGGTTCCCTCGGCGTACTTGTCGCTGAACCAGGTGCCCATCGTGAGCAGGACCGCCGGGGAGGCGTAGTTCTCGCTCGCGATCAGCTTGAGCGAGCCGCGCTGGTCGGCCAGCTCCTTCCGGGTCGCGTCGGCGATCCGCGGCTCGACCGACGCGATGGCGTCGAGGATGTGGCCGTAGGCGGAATTGACCGCCTCGATCGAGGACTGCGCGGCGGGGGTGTCGGTCATGGGCTCAGCCTAGTGACGCGGCTCGGCAAACACGAGCCACCTGGCACAGGTGCGGCGGAGGGCCCCCGCCGACCCGCTATCTCATTCCTTGGACGTCACGTCCACCATTCGGACAACTCCCTTGTCGCACGTCCGAACGCGCTGTGACACTCATCGGCATGGTCTCCGCTGCAACGCACACGTACCTCGTGGTCCGCCGCCACGTGGACTTCGGGCGTACCCGCAGCATGATGTGTTGGCCGCGCTGACCCTCCGACGAATCTCCACCTCGTCGGAAGGTGCCCCGGAAACAGATTCATTCCCTGTTCACGGGCGCCGGTCACGCGAGCCGAACCGATCGCCCCAATGTCGAGGCATCGAGAGCCGCAGATCGCGCGTCTTACTCCCCGCGAAGGTTTCTCCTCATGAACGCTCACGCTCACCGCGACGGCCAGTCGTCCCGGCCGCCCGGATCCACCCGGCCTCCCAATGCCGGTCCCGGCCGCCCGCCCCGCACGCGCCCGGGCCGCGCGCGCGGTGAAGGTCAGTGGGCGCTCGGCTACCGCGAGCCGCTCAACGCCAACGAGCAGGTCAAGAAGGACGACAACCCGCTCAACGTGCGGGCGCGGATCGAGAACATCTACGCCCACCGCGGCTTCGCCTCGATCGACCCCACCGACCTGCGTGGCCGGTTCCGCTGGTGGGGCCTGTACACCCAGCGTGCGGAGGGCTTCGACGGCGGGAAGACCGCGACCGTCGACCCCAACGACCTCGACGCCGAGTTCTTCATGATGCGCGTCCGCAGCGACGGAGCCGTCCTGGGTGCTCCGCAGTTGCGCGCGCTCGGCGAGGTCTCCACTGCCTACGCCCGAGGCACCGCCGACATCACCGACCGCTGCAACATCCAGTACCACTGGATCCGGGTCGAGGACGTGCCGGACATCTGGTCGCGTCTGGAGAGCGTCGGGCTCGACACCCAAGAGGCGTGCGGCGACTCTCCGCGGCCGTTCCTCGGCTCACCGGTGGCCGGCATCGCCAAGGACGAGATCATCGACGGCTCCCCCGCCTTGCGGGCGATCAAGGAGCGCTTCATCGGCGACCCGTCCTTCGCGAATCTGCCCCGCAAGTTCAAGACGGCCATCACCGGTCACCCCAGCCACGACGTCGCGCCCGAGGTCAACGACGTGGCGTTCGTCGGCAGCGTGCACCCCGAGCACGGGCCGGGCTTCGACCTCTGGGTCGGCGGCGGTCTGTCGACCAACCCGATGCTGGCGACCAAGCTCGGGGTCTGGATCCCACTCGACGAGGTCGCCGACGTCTGGGCGGGCGTGATCTCGATCTTCCGCGACTATGGCTATCGCCGGCTGCGGCACCGGGCGCGGCTGAAGTTCCTCGTCTCCGATTGGGGCGGCGAGCGGTTCCGCGAGGTTCTCGAGACCGAGTACCTGCACCGGTCGCTGGTCGACCTGCCCTCCCCCGCCTCCCCCGCCCGCCAGGGCGACCACATCGGTGTCCACGAGCAGAAGGACGGGCGCTACTACATCGGCGCGGCGCCGATCGCCGGCCGGATCAACGGCGCCACCCTCACCGGGCTCGCCGACCTGGTCGAGCGCTACGCCGCTGACGGCGTACGGCTCACGGCCTACCAGAAGCTGGTGGTGCTCGGCGTCGACGGTGCCGACGTCGATGCGTTCGTCGCCGACCTCGAGCGGATCGGGCTCACTGCCCGCCCGTCGAACTGGCGTCGCTCCACGATGGCCTGCACCGGCATCGAGTTCTGCAAGCTGGCGATCGTCGACACGAAGGAGCGGGCCCGCGCCCTGGTGGGCGAGCTCGAGGCCCGCTTCCCCGACCTGGACACCCCGATCTCGGTGAACGTCAACGGCTGCCCCAACGCCTGCGCGCGCACCCAGGTCGCGGACATCGGCCTCAAGGGCCAATTGGTGCTGGACCCCGACGGCCGGCAGGTCGAAGGCTTCCAGGTGCACCTCGGTGGCGGACTCGGCCTCTCCGCCGACTTCGGTCGCAAACTGCGCGCCCACAAGGTGACCAGTGCCGGCCTCGACGACTACATCACCGCCGTCGTCACGGCCTATCTCGACCAGCGCGAGGGCGGGGAGAGCTTCGCTCAGTGGGTCGGCCGCGCCGACGAGGCGTCGCTGCGGGGCGAGTCGGTCCCAGATCCCGCGGGGGTGGCCCGATGAGCGGCCGGATCAGCCCCTTCCACTGCCCCTATTGCGGCGAGGAGGACCTGCGCCCGCACGTGGCCGAGGCGCCCGCCGGCGAATCCGCGCCGCGCGGTGCGTGGGAGTGCCACGCCTGCCAGCGCGCGTTCACCGTCGGCTTCCTGGGGTTGCTGCCGAGGCCGGCCGACGTGGCGGGGGCGTCGTCATGACCGCCGCCACGACGATCGCCGCCCGCGACTTCCGGGGTAGCCACACCACGACCCGTAGCCCCGCCGAACTGCGGGAGCTCGTCTCCTATGTCGGCCCCGAGCTCGAACTCGCCCCCGCCGAAGGGATCATCGAGTGGGCGGTGGCCACCTTCGGTGAGCGCTTCTGCGTCACCTCCTCGATGGCCGACGGCGTGTTGGCCCACCTGGCCGCTCGGGTCGCGCCCGGCATCGACGTGGTCTTCCTCGACACCGGGCTGCACTTCGCCGAGACCATCGGTACCCGCGACGCGGTGGCGGCCACCCAGCCGGTCAACCTGCTCACCATCACCCCGGTCCAGTCGGTGGCCGAGCAGGCGGCCGAGCACGGCGACGAACTCTGGCGGCGTGACCCCGACCTCTGCTGCGCCTTGCGCAAGGTCGAGCCGCTCCGGCGCGCCCTGGCCGGATACGACGCCTGGGCCACCGGCTTGCGGCGGCAGGAGACCCGCGATCGGGTGATCGCACCCGTCATCGGCTGGGACGCCGCCAAGGGCAAGGTGAAGGTGTCGCCGCTGGCTCGGTGGAGCGACGCCGACGTCCAGCGCTACGTCGACACCCACGGCGTGCTGGTCAACCCGCTCGTGATGGACGGCTACCCCTCGATCGGCTGCGCCCCGTGCACCCGCCGCGTCGCCCCGGGCGACGACGCCCGCAGCGGTCGCTGGGCCGGTCAGGCCAAGACCGAATGCGGACTGCACCAATGACCCACTCGACCCAGCAGAACAACCGCCAGCCCACGCCCGCCAGCCCCACGCCCGCCAGCCCCAGCGACTTCACCCTCGACAACGGCGTCGAATCCGCACCGACCCCACGCCGCACCACAGGCACCCACTGAAGGGAGGCCACCACCATGGCCGCTCCAGCATTGATCGCCCTGGCCCACGGAAGCCGAGACCCGAATTCCGCGACCACGATTACCGCCCTTGTCGATGAGGTGCGTGCCCTGCGGCCCGATCTGCGCATCGAGCCGGCCTTCCTCGAACTCGCCAAGCCTTCGTTCGATCAGGCGGTCGCCCGCCTGGTGCGTGCCGGCTTCGACGAGATCGTGGTCGTCCCTCTGCTGCTGACCGAGGCCCACCACGCCAAGGTCGACGTCCCCAATGCCATTGCCGCGGCGACCGAGCGGCACGAGAACGTCACCATCACCGCCACCCCGGTGCTCGGGCTCGAGCGCACCTTCCTCGGCATCCTCGACGAGCGGCTCCGCGACGCCCTACGTGATGCTCGCGTTCGCGAGCTCGACGCCCTGGTGCTGGCCGCTGCCGGGTCCTCCGACCCCCTGGCCAACCAGGCCGTCTCCCGGCTGGCCAGGCTCTGGGGAAGCCACCACAAGCTGCCAGTCACCGCCGCGTTCGCCTCGGCCACGCCTCCGGCGACCGGCGAGGCGGTGCGGGCGTTCCGTGCCCAGGGCAAGCGCCACATCGCGGTCGGGTCGCTGTTCCTGGCTCCCGGTTTTCTGCCGGACCGCGCCGCGGAGCTGGCCCTCGAGGCCGGGGCGATCGCCGTCTCCACCCCGCTCGGCGTCCACCCCGAGCTCGCCCGAACCATCCTCGCGCGCTACGCCGTCGGCGCCGTCGCCCTCGTACCGGTCTGACACACCGATTCGTCTGTGCGCCTGAGCGGGGAATAACCGGCCAACCCGCAGACGAATCGGAGTTTCAGCCGACCATCTCGTGGAGGAGGTGGTCGAGTTGGCGGGCCGGGTCGTCGGTGACGCCGCCGTGGACGGGGCCGGGTTGCAGGACCGTACTGCGGGGGGCCTTGAGAAAGCCGAAGCGGGTGCCGGGAGGGCGGGCCGCCGGGCCGTCCCCGGCGCCGGGCGACGCGGCCGGGTCAGCGCTGCCACGGCAGACCTGATCGACGTAGGCCAGCGCGGCACAGACCTGGTCGAGGTCGACCTGCGGGTCGAGCGCGCGCAGCCGCTCCTCGTCCACCTGCCACGAGGCCGCCAGGAAGTCGTCCGCCTGGCAGTAGAGCACGATGCCGACGTTGACGAACTCCTCTCGCTGCACCCGGGGGACGCAGCGCAGCACGATGTACTGGTAGGGCTTCACGAGCTGGCTCCCGGGTGATTGGCGCCGGGATGGCGCCGGGATGGCGCCGGGAGCCAGGCCGTGCTGCGCAGCCGCGCCGCCAGAAAGGCCACGTAGCCGGCCCGAACGTCCTCGGGTGTGGCGCCGTGGACACCACCGAGCCACGGGTCGGGTACGTCGGCCACGGCCGCCCGCACCACGTCCTCGGTCAGCAGGGCGGCCAGCGCCGCGTGGCGCGCCGGGACTCGGTCGGCCAGGGCCGCACACACGTGGTCACTGGCGTCGTAGGGCTGAGCCGCGAACCGCTCCGGGTCGCCGATGCCGCTCCCCCAGCCATGATGGAAGTAGAGGCTGGCACCGTGGTCGATCGCCCACATCCGGCCGTGCCACAAGAGCAGGTTGGGGTTGCGCCAACTGCGGTCGACGTTGGCGCACAGCGCGTCGAGCCAGAGCAGGGTGACACCCTCGTCGACGTCGGGGAGTTCACCGTCGTAGCCGAAGGAGCCCGGCAGGAAATCGACCCCGAGATTGATGCCGGGGCTCGCGTTGAGCAGGTCCTGGACCTCTTCGTCGGCCTCGTAGCGGGCGATCGCGGGGTCGAGGTCGAGCGCGATCAACCGTGGCGTGCGCAGCCCGAGCCGGCGGGCAAGGGCCGCCACGATCACCTCGGCCACCAAGACTCTGGTGCCCTGCCCGGCGCCCCAGAACTTGCAGACATAGGTGCCGAGATCGGCCGCCTCGACGATCCCGGGCAGGCTGCCACCTTCGCGCAGCGGCGTCACATAGCGGGTCACCGCCACCACAGGGAGACCGGTCATGGTGGTGTCTGTGCCAGCCGAAGCGCTCACCCGTTCTCCTGCATCAGCCGCGCGCGCTGCTCCTCGACGTCGAAGTCGGCGACCGGCCAGCCCAACTCGAACGATCGCAGGGTGTTGAGAAGCAGTTGCCCGATGGCAAGGTTGCGGTACCACTTCTTGTCGCTCGGGATGACGTGCCAGGGTGCATAGTCGGTGTTGGTGCGCTCGAGAGCCACCTCATAGGCAGCGCGGTAGCTCGGCCACAGTGCTCGCTCGTCGAGGTCGCCGGGGTTGAACTTCCAGTGTTTCGTGGGGTCGTCGAGTCGGGCCAGCAGACGTTGCTTCTGCTCCTCAGCGCTCACGTGCAACATGCACTTCACGATGGTCGTGCCGGCGTCGGTGACCCGGCGTTCGAAGTCGTTGATGGCGCCATAGCGTCGCTCGATCTCGTCGGGGTCGGCCAAGCCGCGCACCTTGACGATGAGCACGTCTTCGTAGTGGGAACGGTCGAAGACCCCGATATAGCCGGGCTGCGGCAGCGCCTTCTCGATGCGCCAGAGGAAGTCGTGCTTCTTCTCCTCTTCCGAGGGCGCCTTGAACGACGTGATCCTGACTCCCTGCGGGTCGACCAAGCCGACCGTATGACGCAGCACCCCGCCTTTGCCGGAGGTGTCCATCCCCTGGAGAACCAGAAGGACCCGACGGTCGGTGCCGTCATCGCGCGCCGCGAACAGGCGCTCCTGCAGGTCGGCCAACTCCGGGCCCAGGTCCGGTAGGGCCTCCTTGCCGTCGGACTTGCCGCCGTCGAAGCCGGGCGCCACATCGGTCGGCAATGCCGCGAGGTCCACTGGACCCGGTGGCAGTCGCAGCGGCCCAGTGTCGACCGTGATGTCGGTGTCGTCACTCATGCCGACCACCCTAAGGGCGCGGCTCGTCTGATTCTTCGTCGGACGTCGCGGCGAGTTCGCTGCGCACGACGGCGAACGCGAGCCCGGAGGAATAGCCCTTGCGGGCCAGCATCCCGACCAGACGACGGGTGCGGGTGGTGTCGTCGAGGCGGCTCATCGACCGCAACTTCTTGCGCACCAAGGCTCGCGCCGCCGCCTCGGCGTCGGCCGGATCGATCTCATCGAGCGCTTCCTTGACCACGTCGTCGGCCACGCCCTTGCGACGGAGCTCCTGCGCCAAGGCCCGAGGGGCGAGCCCACGGCGCTGCTGGCGCGAGGCGACCCACGCCCGTGCGAACGCCTCGTCATCGATCAGGCCGACCTCTTCGAAACGCGCGAGGAGTCGTTCGGCCACCTCGTCGGGAACGTTCTTGGCCGCCAGCTTGGCCGCCAACTCGTGGCGGCTACGTGCCTGCCCGGTGAGCTGGTCGAGGAGGATCTTGCGCGCGACCGACTCCGGATCGGCCGGTGGCCCGAGGTCCCGGGGCTGTTCGACCTCGCTGGGCTGTTCGGCCTCGTTGGACTGCTGGGCCTCGCCGGGCTGCCCGCCCGACGCGCCCACCCACGCAGCGACGCCCAGGTGGACGTCGCCGCGCCAGCGGTCGGTGGTGGCCGTGGGCGCGGCCTGGTCGGCGTCGCTCATGCTCAGAAGTCGGTGGTGCCGATCGGCTCGACCGGCAATCCGACCTCAGCGGGAGCATCGATCTGAGGGCCGACGCCGAGCTTCTCCAGGATCTTCTTCTCCAACTCGTTGGCCAGATCCGGGTTGTCCTTGAGGAAGGACCGGGCGTTCTCCTTGCCCTGACCGAGTTGATCGCCTTCGTAGGTGTACCAAGCGCCGGCCTTGCGCACCAGGCCGGCCTCGACCCCGACATCGATCAATCCGCCCTCGCGGCTGATTCCGAGGCCGTACATGATGTCGAACTCCGCCTGCTTGAACGGCGGCGCCACCTTGTTCTTGACGACCTTGATGCGGGTGCGGTTGCCGACCATGTCCTGGCCGTCCTTCAGCGTCTCGATCCGGCGCACGTCGAGACGCACCGAGGAGTAGAACTTCAGCGCCCGGCCGCCCGAGGTGGTCTCGGGGCTGCCGAACATGACACCGATCTTCTCGCGCAACTGGTTGATGAAGATCATCGTGGTGCCGGCGTTGTTGAGGGCACCCGCCATCTTGCGCAGCGCCTGGCTCATCAGTCGAGCCTGGAGGCCGACGTGGCTGTCGCCCATCTCGCCCTCGATCTCGGCCCGGGGCACCAGGGCGGCCACCGAGTCGATGACGATCAGGTCGAGCGCACCGGAGCGGACCAGCATGTCGGCGATCTCCAGCGCCTGCTCACCCGAGTCGGGCTGAGAGACCAGCAGCGCGTCGGTGTCGACGCCGAGATTCTTGGCGTAGTCGGGGTCGAGGGCGTGCTCGGCGTCGATGAACGCCACGATGCCGCCGCCTGCTTGGGCGTTGGCCACGGCGTGCAGCGCGACGCGTGGTCTTACCGGAGGACTCCGGACCGATAGATCTCGACGATCCGCCCCCGCGGCAGACCACCGAGGCCCAGGGCCACATCGAGGGCGATCGCTCCGGTCGGGATGACCTCCAGAGGCGCCCTGGTCTCGTCGCCCAGGCGCATCACCGAGCCCTTGCCGAACTGCTTCTCGATGTTGGCGAGCGCTGACTCCAGCGCCTTCTCGCGATCTCCACCAGCCATTGGTTCTCGTCCCATCCGTTTGTGAGGCTCCGTTTGTGAGGCTCCGTTTTGTGAGGCCGCCCGTATCGGCGGCCAGTTGTCTGCCCTCTTGTGGCGTGACCCAGAAGCTAGTCCCGACCACCGACACCCGTTGCGATCCGACGTTGCCCTGTGGATATCGCCTCGGACACCAGCCCTGTGAGCGACAAACCTACCTAGAACAACTGTTCGATTCAGCCGACACGCCGCGGGCCTATCAATTGGGCGGGACTATCAATTGGGCAGCACCATCAATTGGGCAGGGTGACGACGAACCGGCATCCCGGGTCGGCATTGGCGACGTCCACCCGACCCGCATGCGCCTCCACGATCCCCTTGACGATGGCGAGCCCGAGTCCGGCGCCGCGATCGGCGGGCAGCGCCTCCGGAGTGCGCGCCGGGCTGCCCTGCCAGGCGACGTCGAAGACCCGTCGCATGTCCTCGTCAGAGAGGCCGCCGCAGCCGTCGCTCACGGTGAGTTGGACTCCCTCGAGGCCGGATCGACCCACCACCTCGACGGCGCCGCCCGCCGGCGTATGCCGAATCGCGTTGACGATCAGATTGGACACCACGCGGGACAGCTCGCCCGGGTCGGCCCGGACGACGAGCCCGTCCTCCACTCGACCCCCCAACCGCACTCCGCGCGCACGCGCCACCGGCTCGGCCGCAGCCAAGGCGTCGCTCACGACATCGCCGAGCGCCACCGCTTGCAGGTTGAGCCGCAGCACGCCCGCATGGATCCGCGAGAGCTCGAAGAGGTCGTCGACCATCCGCACCATGCGATCGACCTCGGTACGGATCTGCCGGTGGTAGCGGGCGGGGTCATCGGCCAGGCCGTCCTCGAGGGCCTCTGTCATCGCGCGCATCCCGGCCAACGGCGTCCGAAGGTCGTGGGAGACCCAGGAGACCAGCTCGCGCCGCGAGGATTCGAGGCGGGACTCGCGAGCATGGGACTCGCGCAGCTTCTCAGCGGTCAGCGTCAGCTCGGTCGAGAGCTCCTGGAGTTCCACCGGGCCGCGGATCCGGTCATCGAAGCGGCCGCTCTCTCCGAAGCGTCGCGCCTCGTCGCGCAGCGACTGTGCCCACCAGGCGAAGCACTGGCCCACCATCGCCGCGACGATGACGGCGACCAGTCCGGCGGTCAGCGAGACCAGCACGACCACGTCGAAGTCGTGGTCGGAGAGGAACATCGCGCGGGCGGTGCCGAGCATGCCGGCCAACGTGGCGGCGACGGCGACCAGACCGACACTGGCGATCAGCCAGCGCACCGACCATCGGCGTACCAGCCACACGAGGCCGAGCCCGATCACGCCGGTGGCTCCCGCCCAACTCGCGGCCACCAGCACGACTTTGATCTGGTCGTCGGTCATGACGACGCCTCCCATCGATAGCCCACGCCCCACACCGTGACCAAGCGGCTCGGTGCGGTGGGGTCGGACTCGATCTTCTCTCGCAGCCGGCGCACGTGCACCGTCACGGTCGACTGATCACCGAACGACCAGCCCCAGACCTGTTGCAGCAGATCGTCACGCGAGAGGGCACGGCCCGGGTTGGCCATCAGGTGGTGGAGTAGGTCGAACTCGCGTGACGTCAGGGACACCGGCTCGCCGGCCAGCGTGGCCTCGTGTCGGTCAAGATCGATGACCAGATCGCCGTCGCGCACCTCTCCGGTCTCCTGCCGACCGAGGTCGCCCACCCGACGAAGCACCGAATCGACGCGCAGCACGAGTTCGCGCGGACTGAAGGGCTTGGTCACATAGTCGTCGGCCCCCTTCTTGAGCCCGGCGACGCGGTCCAACTCGCCACCCAGAGCGGTGAGCATGATGATCGGGACGTCGGAGCTCTGCCGGATCTGGCGGCAGACCTCCAAGCCGTCGATCCCGGGCAGCATCAGGTCGAGCACGATCAGGTCGACGATCTGTCCCCGGGCCAGCTTCAGGGCGTGCTCACCGTCCGCGGCCTCGTCGACCTCGTGCCCGGAGGCGCGCAGATACGACACGACCACCTCACGCACGGTCGGATCGTCATCGACCACCAGAACTCGCGCCATCGGCGTGCCTCCCCTCGGTGCTGTCCAACA
>CAWAGO010000001.1:0-47675 GCA_963781605.1 uncultured Actinomycetota bacterium | reverse complement strand
ATCGGAGTTCAAGGCGGCGACCATGTGCGCGATCAGGGCGTCGAGGGCCGACTTGGGGCGCACCATCACGGTGAAGTCGGCGATCCGCCCCTCGGTGTCGAAGCCGATCAGGTCCACGCCGTGCACCTGGCGATCGTCGAGGGTCGCATTGAACTCCAGCGCCGCGCCGTCGTCCCGCTCCCAGATGCGGTGATAGGTGAGCGTCGGGCCGAGGACGGCGAAGGCTGCGCTCAGGTAGCCAATCACCAGCGGACGCCCTTCCTGAGGCGCGAACACCGCCGGAGACCGGAAGACCGCGTCATCGGCGACGAGGTCGGCCAGCCCGGTCGCGTTGCGAGTGGCGATCAGTTCGTGCCAGCGGGCGAGACCGCGCTGGGCGTCGGGCGACAGCGTCATGGTCGACACCGTACCGGCGCGACGCCCTGCGCCCATCGAGGGTCAGTCGGCGAACCCGGGCAGGGATTCCTCGAGGATGGCCCGGAACGGTGCCTCGGCCCCGAGTTGGCTGAGCAGGCCGATCCCACCCAGCCAGGTGCGGTGAATCAGCAGATAGGACGACGGCAGGTTGAGACGGGTCGCCACCGTGAAGCTGGGATCGCGAGGGTTGTTCACCCTCTCGAACTGCTCGCGCATCCAGTCCCGGGTGAACTTGAAGCGCTCAACGCTGGCCGGCAAGGCGAAGGGAGCGAGATAGTTCGCCACCAGGTCGGCGTCGACGGTGATGTTGGGCTTGATGAAACCCTCGGCGCGCAGTGCCTCCACCAGATCGTCGGCCTTGGCCTCGGAGGCGATCCGCATCAAGCGTCCAAGCGACGGCGGCAATCCGCCCTCGGGGAGTCGGGCCACGGCGCCGAAGTCGAGGACGCCGAGTCGGCCGCGCCCGCCGTCGTCGGGCAGGATCCGGAAGTTGCCGGGGTGCGGATCGGCGTGCAGCATGCCGACGCGACTGGGGCCGGAGATGAGGAAACGGACGAACAACTCGCCGTACCGGTCGCGCTCCTCCTGAGTGCCGGAGGCGATGATCTTGGCCAGGCTCGAGGTCGACTCGAGCCACTCGGTAACCAGCACTGTGCCACCGGAAGCGACGACGTCGGGGATCACATAGTCCGGGTCGTCGGCGAACGCCACGGCGAAGGCATGCTGCGACTCGCCCTCCAACTGGTAGTCGAGCTCCTCGCGGGCGCGCGCCTGAATCTCCTCGACCAGTGGCTTGATGTCGATCCCGGGAAAGACTGGCGCGATCCCCCGGGCGAGCCGGGAAAGCTGACGGAGGTCGCTCAGCAGAGCCTCGCCCGCGCCGGGATACTGCACCTTGACGGCGACGTCGCGACCGTCGCGCCAGCGCCCCCGGTGAACCTGCCCGATGCTGGCGGAGGCCGTCGGTGCTCCGTCGAGCCAGACCAGGTCCTGCTTCCAGTCCGCGCCCAACTGCTGGGTGAGTTCCGACCGCACCGTCGAGGTCGGCATCGGAGGTGCGGAGTCCTGCAGGGCGGTCAAGTGCTCGCGGTAGGGAGCGGCGAGTTCGTCCGGTAGCGCCGACTCCAGCACCGACAACGCCTGGCCGAACTTCATCGCTCCGCCCTTGAGTTCGCCCAGAGTACGGAACAGTTGCTCGGCCGTTTTCGCCTGCACTTCGGTCAGCACGTCTTCGGAGGACTTGCCGCCGAGCCGCTTCCCGAAACCCATCGCGCTGCGCCCGGCAAACCCGAGAGGGAGCGCTGCCAGTCTCGCGCTGCGCGCGGCGGCCTTGCGGGGGAGTTCGGGCATGGCGCAAGTGTCTCACTGGGCTGCAACTATCTTGTCGCGCTCAACACATCGGACCTGGCAGTCGGGACAGCAGTCGGGACGGCCGAAGTCAATGATGTCGCGATGGGCAAGGATGGCGAGACAGTCGATTTACTCGGGAGGAAGCATGATCATCGTCAGCGGGCATCTGCAGGTCGTTCCGTCGCAGCGCGCGGCCTACCTCGACACGTGCGTCGATGTCGTCGCGGCTGCCCGGGCAGCGGAGGGTTGTCAGGACTTCGCCCTCAGCGCCGACCTGATCGACCCCGGGCGGATCAACATCCTGGAGCGCTGGGACACCCGCCACGCCGTGGAGGCCTTCCGGCAGGGGGGCGTGGGCCCGGATCAGGAAGCGTTGATCATTGCGGCCAGCGTGGCGGAGTACGACGTCGCCGGGGTCCGCCCGCTGACGTGACGTCCACTAAAGGGCTAAGAGCTACGCGGGGAACTTCACTCCGGTGTTGGCATGGCAGCGGTAGCCGTGCGGATTCTTGGCGAGGTACTGCTGGTGGTAGTCCTCGGCGTAGTAGTAGGTCGGTGCCGTCGCGATCTCAGTGGTGATCGGGCCGAGGCGACGACGGGCCAACTCGTCGCCGTAGATCTTGGTCAGTTCGCGGGCGGTCTGCTCCTGCTCGGGGGTGGTGTAGTAGATCGCCGAGCGGTACTGCGTGCCGACGTCGTTGCCCTGTCGCATGCCCTGGGTCGGGTCATGGATCTCGAAGAACTTCTTGACCAGCTCGGCGAAGGTCACCTTTGCTGGGTCGAAGACGATCCGGATCGCCTCTGTGTGGCCGGTTGCGCCGGAGCACACCTCTTCGTAGGACGGGTTCGGCGTATAGCCGCCGGCGTATCCCACAGAGGTGGACCACACACCTGGCACCTGCCAGAAGATCTCCTCCGCCCCCCAGAAGCAGCCGAGGCCGAAGATCGCCACCTCGTACCCCTTGGGTGCGACATCGGTCTCGACGGGCGCGTCGAGAACCACGTGCCGCGGCGAAAGCGCGAACGGGCGGCTGGTGCGGCCCGGCAAGGCCTGGTCGGGGGTGGGCAGGGTGGACTTGGCGCGGCTGAAGAACACAGCAGACTCCTTCGAAAAGAGGGTTCGCCTTGTGCAACACACGGCCGGGTGGGGGTCTTCCCGCCTTGTCTTACAGAAGGGTGACGTCGGCTACGCCAGGCTCGGCTGTCGCGCTGGCAATAGCCCAGATGGGTCATAGCGGCTCACCCGTCCGGGGGAGAAGAGTAAAGGGGTTCTCGGGGTGAGCCAGCACATCTGGCACGAATCTGAGGGGAGTTACCAGTGAAGAAGATGTCACGCACGGGGATCGCGGCGTTGTGCGCCTGTCTCTTGCTCGGGATGATGGTCGCGGTCACCTCGCCGGTCGGGGCAGCAGCCGGGCTGAACGTCAACAAGATCTGGAAGCAGATCAAACCCAAGGCCGACAAGCGCTATTACAAGAAGAGCAAGGCCAACAAGAAGTTCGCGAAGAAGAGTCAGGTCTATACCAAGGCTGAGTCCGACTCCGCCTTCGCAGGTGCGGGCACGAGCTACACCAAGGCTGAGAGCGACGCGGCCTTCGCGCCGGCGAAGAAACTGATCCGCGGCACGTCGTCGCTGGTCTACACGGCGGCAGGCGTTGGTTCTTCGGGGGGTGCGTCGATCTCGTTCGGGGAGACCCTCTCCGCCGCTCCCATCACGCACATCATCCCGTTGGGTGACCCGTTGCCGGTTGGCTGCTCAGGTACGCCGGCAGCTCCCAACGCAGCAGCAGGCCACTTGTGCGTCTTCGTCAACGCGAGCGTAGGACCGGCCGGTCCAGTCGAGGTTTTCACCCCCACCGGTGGTTTTGGTGCCAACGCTTTGGGTGCTGTCATGATCAACCGCGCGGTCGGTGCGGGTGAGGTCATCCTGACTACTTCGTGGGCTGTGCGGCCGATCTCCATCCTGTCTCCGACTGCGAAGGTTCCTGCGGGACGAGGTGGCAATTTCCGTCCCTGATCGGGGTCGAGCAGTCAGCTGAGTAAGCTCCTGGGGTGACCTCTCTGGAGCATCGACAAAAGTCCGGGTTCGAGACGCGGGCGATCCATGCGGGGTATGAGCCGGACCCGATGACGGGTGCGGTGATCCCGCCGATCTATGCGACCTCGACCTACAAACAAGACGGCGTGGGCGGGTTGCGGGGCGGCTATGAGTACAGCCGCTCCGCCAACCCGACCCGCGCCGCTTTGGAAGGCAACCTCGCCGCCCTCGAGGAGGGGGAGCGCGGCTTCGCTTTCGCCTCCGGGCTGGCGGCGGAGGACACGCTGATTCGAGCCATGTGCCGCCCCGGGGATCACGTGGTGATCCCCAACGATGCCTATGGCGGCACCTACCGTCTGTTCGACAAGGTCGAGCACAGCTGGGGGTTGGCGCACAGCCCGGCCCCTGTCTCCGATCCGGAGCGAGTCGCCGCCGCCATCCAGCCCGGTCGCACCAAGCTCGTCTGGATCGAGACGCCGACGAACCCCCTGCTGAACATCGGCGACATCGAAGCGCTCGCCGCCGTTGCCCACGACGCAGGTGCGTTGCTGGTCGTCGACAACACCTTCGCCTCGCCCTACTTGCAGCAACCGCTGACGCTCGGCGCCGACGTGGTGGTGCACTCCACGACGAAGTACGCCGGCGGGCACTCCGACGTCGTCGGTGGAGCGTTGGTCGTCAAGGACTTGGAACTTGCCGAGCGGGTCGAGTTCCATCAGAACGCGATGGGTGGCGTCGCCGGCCCGTTCGACGCCTGGCTGGTGCTGCGCGGACTCAAGACGCTGGGGGTCCGGATGGACCGGCATTGCGACAACGCAGAGCAGATTGTGCAATACCTGACCGATCACGAGGGGGTAGCCGAGGTGTTCTATCCCGGGATTGACCGACCACCCCGGTCACGAGGTTGCCAGCCGGCAGATGAAGCGCTTCGGCGGGATCATCAGTTTCCGGGTGAGCGCCGGCGAACAGGCGGCGCTCGACGTCTGCGGGCGCGCCGAGGTCTTCACGCTGGGTGAGTCGCTGGGCGGCGTGGAATCCCTGATCGAGCACCCCGGGCGGATGACGCACGCCTCGGTGGCGGGCACCGACCTGGAGGTGCCCTCCGATCTGATCCGGCTCAGTGTCGGCATCGAGACCGTCGAGGACTTGATCGCCGATCTCGACCATGCCCTCACCGCGGGCTGACTCCGATTCGTCTGCCATGCCGGAGCGTCAGATGACCCGTCAACCCGCAGACGAATCGGAGTGGGAGGCCGTTGTCTGTGTCGACTTCGGGTCGACCTTCACCAAGGCCGGGCTGGTGGACGTGGGTGCGGGCAAGGTGGTGGCGCGGGCGGCGCACCCCACGACGATCGACACCGACGTTCTCGACGGGTATGACGCCTGTCTGGCCGATCTGAGCGCCCAGGATCCCCGCGCATTGGCAGCGGAGGTCCTGGCCTGCTCGTCGGCCGGCGGAGGCCTGCGGATCGCCGTCGTGGGCAACGAGGAACTGGTGACCGCCGAAGCGGGACGCCGCGTGGCGCTCTCGAGTGGCGGCAAGGTGGTCGGTGTCTTCGCCGCGAGCCGCGGTGATGATCTCGCACGCCTGGCCGAGGTGGCTCCCGACGTCGTCCTGCTGACCGGGGGCACCGACGGCGGCAACTCAGAGGCGCTGCTCGCCTGCGCCGCGCAGATCGTCGCCGGCCCATGGCGTGGACCCGTCGTGGTCGCCGGCAACGCCGACGCTCAGAACGCCGTGGTCGATCTCCTCGAGGGCCACATGGCCTACGTCGTGACCGACAACGTCGTCCCGCAGATCGGTGTGCTTCGACCGGAGCCGGCTCGAGCGGCGATCCGAGAGATGTTCCTGGCCCACGTCATCGGCGGCAAGCACCTCAGCGTTCGCGCCGATTTTCAGGCGATGGTGCGCGGCGCCACCCCCGACATCGTGTTGACCGGGGTGGAGCTGCTCGCGCGCGGCCTCGACGAGGCCCGCCCGGGTGTGGGCGACATCGTCGTCGTGGACATCGGCGGCGCCACCACCGACGTCTACTCGGTTGTCGAGCTCGACCCGGAAGAATCCGGCCTCGCTCGCGAGGTCGTTGCCACCACCCCAGTCACGCGCACCGTCGAGGGCGATCTGGGCATGCGTTGGTCGGCACCCACCACGGTCGCCGAGGCAGGGCTCGATGCCCTCACCGACGCCGCCGCCGCCCGGCAGGCCGACCCTGGGCTGCTCCCGGTCACCGACGCCGATCACGAGACCGACGAAGCCATCGCCCGCGCCGCCGCCGCCATGGCCCTGCGCCGGCACGCCGGGCGCAGCAAGGTCGTGGTGAGTCCGGAAGGACGCGTCGTCGAACGGTCCGGCAAGGACCTGCGAGAGGTGGGCTGGCTGATCGGTTCGGGCGGCGTCCTCCGCCATGGTCGCGAACGAGTGGCCGATCGCGTGTTTGCCGACAGCGTCGGAGAGGACCTCGGCGGCGGTTGGCAACTCCCAAGGCGACCTCGACTCGTCGTCGACACCGACTACGTTCTGGCCGCGGCCGGTCTGCTCGCGCAGACGCACCCCGAGACGGCCTACCGACTGGTGCTCGGCCTGTCTGGCTAACCTGTGCGAGTGAACGAGGATTCCAGCGCCAGCGTCCGCGCCAGCACCAACCCGGCAACGAGTGGCGCCGATGCACCTGACCCACCGGCGGCCGTCACCACGATCACTCGCGAGCACGTCCCCTGGGGGGTCGATGTGGCGGCCGCGTGGGCGTGGCGCCTGCTGGTGATCGGCGCGGCGACCTACTTCGCCCTGTGGCTCTTCGACTACTTCTTCGTCGTCCTGTTCCCACTGGTGATTGCCCTGCTTCTCGCGGCGTTGATCAGTCCGATGATGTCGGCGCTGCGTGCGCTCGGCGTCGGCAAGGGCGTCTCGGCCATGCTGAGTGAGATCTTCGTGCTGCTGGTGGTGATCGCGGGGCTCACTTTCGTCACCCAGCAGGTCGCCAACGGCTGGGGTGACCTTGCTACCTCGGTGGCTGAGGGCATCGACCAGATCCGCACCTGGGTGCGAGAAGGGCCGGTCGGTCTCTCCGACACCCAACTGGAGAAGTATGTCGAGCAAGCCCAGACGTCGATCCAGGACTGGGGGACCGGCGGCAATGTGCTCGGCAGCGTCACCGAGGTCGGCACCGCGATCACACACGTGTTCGCCGGTCTGGCGATCATCTTGTTCTCGCTCTTCTTCTTCCTCTCCGACGGCGATCGGATCTGGGCCTTCTTCGTGCGGATCTCCCCGCGCGCCTCGCGGGCCAACGTCGACAGTTCGGGTCACGTCGCCTGGGTGGCGCTGACCCAGTTCGTCAGAGCCACCATGCTCGTGGCGGCGTTCGACTCCATCGGAATCACCTTGGTGGCGCTGCTCGTCGGGGCACCGTTCGTCGCCGCGATCGCGGTGCTGGTGTTCATCGGCGCCTTCGTTCCGATGGTGGGCGCCGTGGTCGCCGGCTCGGTGGCCGTGCTCGTCACCCTGGTCGACCAAGGCCTCGTCGCTGCACTACTGATGTTGGCAGGTGTCGTCGTCGTGCAGCAGTTGGAGGGGCACGTCTTCCAGCCACTCGTCCTCGGCCGCTTCGTGTCCGTGCACCCGCTGGCCATCATCGTCGCGATCGGGTGCGGTGTGCTCGTGGCCGGCATCCCGGGGGCCTTGATCGCGGTGCCGTTGGTGGCGGTGGGCAGTTCAGTGGCCCAGCACCTGGCCGCCGACACCGAGCCTGGCGACGACCCGTCGGACAAGCTCGACGATGAGCTCGACGATGAGCTCGAGCGAGAACCCGGCGACGGCGACCTCGACGACGCCGAGCGCCCCTAGCGGCTCAGCCGGTGTAAGGGACGGCTTCGACGACCTCGACCTCGATGGTCTTGCCGGTGGGGGCGGTGTAGGAGACCACGTCGCCCACCTTGGCACCGAGAATCGCCGCTCCCAGCGGTGACTGGGGCGAGAAGACCTCGAGTTGGTCGTCCTCGATCTCTCGGGCGCCGAGCAGGAAGGTGTCGGTGTCCTCATCGCCGACGAAGCGGTAGGTGACCTTCATTCCGGGCTCCACCACACCGTCGTCGGCCGGCGTCTCCCCGACCTCGGCGGTGCGCAGCATCTCTTCGAGCTGTCGGATCCGGGCCTCGATCTTGCCCTGCTCGTCCTTGGCGGCGTGGTAGCCGCCGTTCTCCTTCAGATCGCCCTCATCGCGCGCTGAGCTGATCCGGCCGATGATCTCTTGACGCACGGGACCGCGGAGGTGCTCCAACTCAGCGTGGAGCTTGTCGTAAGCATCCTGGGTCAACCACAGCGTGGCGGGCTCGGACTGCGTCATCTCTGCGTCTCCTGACATCTCGTGCGGATGTGCCTAGGCGACACATCCGTTGCTGGGGGTGCTCGTCAGCGCTGCCTGAGACAGCCGGTTCTTCGGGAAGTACATCGGAACGCGGCTGGAACGGCTTGTAGCGCATTCGTCGGACGAGCAAGAAGGTGAAGTCTATCAAGGCCGGGCGTGAATCGCGCCTTGTGGACGCCCTGGCGAGCGGCCGGATGCCTCAACGAGGCCGTGGCTGATCCGGTGTGGCGCAGCCGACCAAGGTGACGGCGGTGGCGCGGCGCTCGGTGCGAACGTCGATCGAGTGCGGATTGCCACCCGGGAGCGGCAGGTCGACGATGGTCTCGCCCACCGTCGTGTGGTCCTCGGCCAACGCCCGCACCGTGCAGGTGCCGGTGACGAAGCCGTCGCCGTAGACCACATTGATCGACGCCGTCGCTTGGTGTTCACCGTCGATGGCGAACCCAACTAATTCCGAGCGCACCTGAGGCGTGGCCTCACTCCACGCAGCCCACGCCCACCAGCCGGCTAGCAGCGCCACCAGCGCCCCGACGACGCCGTAGGCGAGGCCGCGGAACACGGCGCTCGGCGCGCCATAGCGTTCGGCGAGGAGATCGCTGTTCTGCGCACTGGACACGCCTCGATTGTCTCATCCGCCCGCCTCCTAGACTGCCCCGCATGTCCACCGCTCCGCGCACCGGCTTGAGGCTGATGCATGTGCATGCCCATCCCGACGACGAGTCGAGCAAGGGAGCAGCCTCCACTGCCAAGTACGTTGCCGAGGGCGTCGACGTTCACGTCGCCACCTGCACCGGAGGCGAGCGGGGCTCGATCCTCAACCCGAAGATGGACCGGCCCGACATTCTCGCCAACATCTCCGAGGTCCGGCGGCAGGAGATGGAGCGCGCCCGCGACATCCTCGGGATCCGTCAGGACTGGCTGGGTTTCGTGGACTCGGGGTGGCCCGAGGGCGATCCCTTGCCACCGCTGCCCGAGGGGTGCTTCGCGTTGGTACCGCTGGAAGAGGCGGCCGAGCCGCTGGTTCGGCTGATCCGGAAGTTCCGCCCGCATGTGGTGACGACCTATGACGAGCGCGGCGGTTACCCACATCCGGACCACATCAAGTGCCACGACATCACCGTGGAGGCGTTCCATGCCGCTGGCGACCCCGAGCGCTATCCCGGGACCGGACCCGCCTGGCAGCCGCTCAAGCTCTACTTTCATCACACCTTCAACCGGCCGCGGATGCAGGCGTTGCACGACGAACTGATCCGGCACGACCTGGAATCCCCGTGGACCGATCGCCTGGCCGAGTGGGAGCCCGACCCTGTCTGGGATGCCCGGATCACGACCCGCGTGCCGTGTGCGGAGTTCTTCGGAGTTCGCGATCAGGCGCTGCTGGCCCACGCCACTCAGATCGACCCGGACGGTTTCTGGTTCGCGGTACCCCGGTCCATCCAGGAGTCCGTATGGCCCCATGAGGACTACGAGTTGGTGGTCAGCCACGTGGACAGCCCAATGCCCGAGGACGATCTCTTCGCAGGCATTCCCGCCCCGGCCTGAGCCACACTTGGCCGACGTGAGAATCTGGGAGATGTGAGTGCGATGTCAATGACGCTGTGGGAGCTGGGAGCCCGATGGTCCACGGCCGATGAGGTGCCGCAGGCCGACGACGTGGTCGCCGGCTTCTGGGGCGCGGTGATGTTCATCTTCTTGATCGTCGCAGGGATCGTGCTGTTCCTCAGCTTGACCCGTCACCTGCGCAAAGCCCAAGCGGCCAAGGACGCCGGACTCTTCGGCGACTCGACTGATCGAAGCGCAAACGACGTCGAGAGCGACGGCGACATCAGGTCCGAGTGACCCGCACCAAGGCGTCGTAGGCCGTCGCTTCGACGCCGCGATGCGGATCGTTGGCGCCGACCGTCCGCGACACCCGCTCGGCTCGGACCACCGAGAAGGGCCGCCCGCCCAGATCGGCGAGGACATCGTCCGCGGTGTAGAGCAGCGCCGGGTCCTGAGGACCGCCGGTGCCTTCGGTGAGATTGCTGCTGTCGTGGGCGACGACCAGCAGTGTCCCCCCGGGCCGCAGCGCATCGAAGGCGCCACGCAGCGCCGCCGCCCTCTGCTCGGCGCCGAGTTGCAGGTAGGCCACCACCGCAAGGTCGAAGTCGGCCCCCGACCAGGTGGTGGCATCGGCGACCACCCAATCGACGCTACCCGGACCGAGCTCCGCGGCCAGTCCGCGGCCCTTGGCCAACCCCGCCTCGGCGAAGTCGACCGCCGTCACGTGCCACCCCTGGTGCGCCAGCCAGATGGCGTTGCGCCCTTCGCCGGCCGCCAAGTCGACCGCCCGTCCGGGCGGGAGATCTGCGCATTCCTGAGCAACGAACTGATTGGGCGTCAACGACCACACCGGCTCCGCTGCGGCATACCGCTCATTCCAGGCCTGGGCATCCATACCCTCAGGATGCCACGCTGACGGGGTGGATCTGACGAGTGCGCCCTGCCCGGAGAACTTCAGCTACGGCGAGCCCCTCACGGCCGAAGAGCGGCGCCGGACCTGGCCGGACTCCGGCCCCGACGTGATGCTCTGGCGGACGATGGACGAACGCGGACGAGAGCAGTTCGCCCTGCTGTCCACGATCTCCTACCGGGCACGAGTGCCGGGGCGCGGAGACGTCGCCGTGACCGTGCCGGGCGAGTTCTCCGCCTTCACCACCGACCTGACCTCGGTGCCGTCGTGGTTCACCTGGCTGGTGCCCAAGTCGGGTGAACACCTCCCGGCGGCCCTGATCCACGACGGGCTGGTGCAAGAGCCCGGCCCCCCGCGCACCTACCTGCTCGATCCACCCGGCGAACCGATCGATCGCATCGACGCCGACGTGGTGTTCCGCGACGCGATGCGCGATGCCCACGTCGGGTTGATCCGACGCTGGGTCGTCTGGACGGGGGTCACGGTGTGGTCGCTTTTTCACCGGCCTCGACGTCACTGGCCGGCCTCGCATCGCGGGTACTTCCGCGTACTGATCGTGGCCCAGGTGCTCACCATCGGCTACCTGGGCGCCGCGGCCACTCTCGACCTCTTGGACCAGGAATGGCGATGGTTCTGGAATCTGCCGTGGATGCACGGAGATCTCGGCTCAGAGTTGGTCGGCGGCCTGGCGGGGGCGGTGCTGTTCTCACTCCTGGTGACCCCGCTCTGGGGGAAATACTGGCGCGCGGGACTGATCGGCGCCCTGGTGGTGACCACGCTGGTGCATGTCACCGTCGCGGTCGGAGTGGTGGCGCTGGCCTATCAGGCGGCCGAGTGGGGCGTCCGCAAGCAGCCCACGGCCGCATTGGCGCTGGCGATCGTGGTCGCCCTCGGCTCGCTGGTGGTGGTGGTCGCCACCGTGTAGGCGTCAGCGCAACGAGTAGGTCGCGACCGAGACGCCGACGTAGTGGCAGGTGAAGGCCAAGATCGTGAAGGTGTGGAACACCTCGTGGAACCCGAACCAGCTCGGCCACGGGTTCGGCCGCTTGAGGCCGTAGACCAGTCCGCCCGCGGTGTAGAGCACGCCCCCGGCAGCGATCAGCGCAAGCACGACGGTGCCGACACCCAGACCCAGTGACTCGGCGCCGGCCAGGAAGGAACCGCCGTACATCACAGCGGCCCAGCCGAGGCCGATGTAGATGGAGGTGTACAGCCAGCGTGGCGCATTGGTCCAGAGGATCCGGAAGACGCACCCCAGCAACGCCACGGTCCACACCGAGGAGAGCATGATCGCCCGTTCGCGGCCCTCCAACAGAATCAGGCTCAACGGCGTGTAGGTGCCGGCAATCAGTAAGAAGATGTTGGCGTGGTCGAAGCGCATCAGGAATCCACGCGTCTTCGGGCCCCACGAGCCGCGGTGGTAGATCGCCGAGACGGTGAACAGCAGCACTGCCGACATCGCATAGATCGACGATCCCCAGCGGGTCGGCGCATCAGGCGACAGCGCGATCAGGACGATTCCGGCGCCCACGGCCAGCGGAGCAGTGGCCAGATGGAGCCACCCCCGCAGCTTCGGCTTGATCTCCGCCAGCACATCGTCGACGCGATCGTGGAGCTCGTCGAGTTGGTGGCGGATCACTTGGGACATGACCCTTACGATACGGGCTACACCAGCAAACCGCAGATCATCGCCTCAGGTCGACGTGGACGGTACCCGAGTCGACGCGGCTACGATGAAGCCGTGGGGGACTGGAAGCAGGCCATCAGACGGGTCATATACCCCGCCTACGAGTCTCGCGTCGCCCGCCATCTCCCGCCGGACCAGGTTCCGCGCCACGTTGGGGTCATGCTCGACGGCAACCGCCGCTGGGCGCGCGCCGTGGGCGCCGAGACAGCGCAGGGCTATCGCGCCGGCGCTGACAACATTCAACCGCTCCTCGGCTGGTGTGAGGAGGTCGGCGTCGAGGTGGTCACGTTGTGGCTGCTGTCGACCGACAATCTCAACCGCCCGCCGGACCAATTGGCCGGACTGCTCGGAATCATCGAGGGTGCCGTCGAGAGCCTGGCCGCCACGGGCCGCTGGCGCGTGCATCCGGTGGGCGCACTCGACCTGCTGCCGGCCGCGACAGCGGCCAAGCTGAAGGCCGCCGACGATGCCACACGTGACATCGATGGGCTGCTGGTCAACGTCGCCGTCGGCTATGGCGGGCGACGCGAGATCGCCGATGCGGTTCGCGCCCTGCTCCACGAACACGCCGAGCAGGGCACCAGCCTGGAAGAACTCGCCGACGTCATCGATGTCGAGCACATCAGCAAGCACCTCTACACCAAGGGCCAACCGGACCCCGACCTGGTGATCCGGACCTCCGGCGAGCAGCGCCTCGGCGGGTTTCTGCTCTGGCAGAGCGCGCACAGCGAGTTCTACTTCTGCGAGGCGCTCTGGCCGGACTTCCGTCGAGTCGACTTCTTGCGCGCCATCCGGGCCTACGCCGAGCGCGAACGACGCTTCGGCGCCTGACCCCTCGCTTCGGGCGTGTCGCTCCGCATCGGCTGCGCGGGCGTCGTACCGTCGATGCATCGGCGAGTGGGGAAGCTCACCGAAATCGGGAGGCTCGACATCGTGTGTGACACGCACAACTCGCCCCAGGGGCAGCCATGCCCCGCGGGTGGGGGCCGGCACTCCGGCCAGCCAGTCTGCTCCCGGTCCGCGCAGTGTGACTGACCAGGGCCGGGGCGAGGAGTGCGCGCGCCGGCTGTAAGGGGAACGACGTGCCCGCAGCCGCCCGCTCCACCCGCACTACCCGCACTTATGTCCTGGACACCAGCGTTTTGCTGTCCGACCCGGGGGCGCTCAAGCGCTTCGCTGAACACGAAGTGGTCCTTCCCGTGGTGGTGATCACCGAACTGGAAGGCAAACGGCATCACCCCGAACTCGGTTTCTTCGCTCGAACCGCCCTGCGCGCGCTCGACGACTTGCGCGTTACCCACGGTCGTCTCGACCAACCGGTGCCGGTGGGCAACCAGGGCGGCTCGGTCCGGGTCGAGCTCAATCACACGAACCCCGGCGCGCTGCCGTCGGGCTTCCGCCTGGGCGACAACGACACCCGCATCCTGGCCGTCGCGAAGAACCTCGCCGACGAGGGCTTCGGGGTCACGCTGGTCTCCAAGGACCTGCCGCTGCGGATCAAGGCCTCGGCAGTCGGTCTCGACGCGGAGGAGTATCGCGCCGAGGCAGGGGCCGTCGATGCCGAGGTCGGCTACACCGGCATGGCCGAACTGGAGGTGACCTCCGCCGACATCGATGAGCTTTATTCCGATGGTCTCCTCGACCTGGAGGCGGCCCGGGAGTTGCCCTGTCATACCGGCCTGGTGTTGCTGGCCGACCGGGGGAGCGCGCTGGGCAGGGTCGGTCCCGACAAGCAGGTGCAACTCGTGCGCGGCGACCGCGACGCCTTCGGTGTGCACGGGCGATCGGCCGAGCAGCGGATCGCCTTGGAGTTGCTGCTCGACCCCGAGGTCGGCATCGTGTCGCTGGGTGGCCGCGCTGGCACCGGCAAGTCGGCGATGGCCTTGTGTGCCGGTCTCGAGGCGGTCATGGAACGCCGGCACCACCGCAAGGTCGTGGTGTTCCGACCGTTGTACGCCGTCGGCGGCCAGGAACTCGGCTATCTGCCCGGCTCGGAATCGGAGAAGATGTCCCCCTGGGCGCAGGCCGTCTTCGACACGCTCGGCGCACTGACCTCGACCGACGTCATCGAGGAGGTTCTCGACCGCGGTCTGCTGGAGGTGTTGCCGCTGACCCACATCCGGGGCCGCTCTCTTCACGACGCGTTCGTGATCGTCGACGAAGCGCAGTCGCTCGAGCGAAACGTGCTGCTGACCGTGTTGTCACGGATCGGGGCCAACTCCAAAGTGGTGCTGACGCACGACGTGGCGCAACGCGACAACCTGCGAGTCGGCCGGCACGACGGAGTTGTCGCGGTGGTCGACAAGCTCAAGGGCCACCCGCTCTTCGCGCACGTCACCTTGTCGCGTTCCGAGCGGTCACCGATCGCAGCTCTCGTCACCGAGATGCTGGAGGACGTCACGCTCTGATTCGTCGAAGCGTGGCACGCGAATTTGCATCAGGTCGCGATCTCCGACAACCTTGTCTTCGTAACCATTTCGTGACCTGTTCGCCGACAGCGGGATCGGGTCGTCTCTGCCGCTGAAGCGCAGGGAGCCGGATCCGCCACCGACGCCACTTGAGAGAGACCTTGCCAGCGCCGAGTCAACAGGCCCCCAAGCACCGTGCCGCGGCCACTGCGCCTCGTGCTGCCCGCGTGGGCTCCAAGCACCGGGCCGAATCGACCCGTCGCCGCGGCGGCGGCGCCCTCGGCGCTGTGCGCACCTCGCTTGCGTTGTCGACGCTGGCGGTGGCAGCCACCGGTGCTGTGCTGGGCTCCCAGACCGCCATCGCGCCCTCGACCGACGACGAGACCGGCAGCCTGCTGGCCAATGCGCAGCGCGCCGTCGCCGCGGCCGGTCTCAACGTAGGAGAGTCCGCCGAACGAGCCCCGGTGGCTTCGCGGTCCGACCGTCGGGAAAGCTCCGACCCGGCCAAGCAGCAGGTGTTGGCCCAGGAAGCGGGCGAGGCGATCACGGTGTCGGAGGACCTTTCCGATGCCGATCCGAAGACGATCGCCCAGGCACTGCTGCCGGAGTTCGGCTTCTCCGCCGACCAGTTCGGCTGTCTCGACCAGCTTTACATCAGCGAGAGCAACTGGCGCGTCGACGCCGACAACCCCACGTCGACCGCCTACGGCATCCCGCAGGCGCTGACCGGTCTGCACGAGCTTCCGGCCGACTACATGACGTCCGCCGAGTCGCAGATCCGCTGGGGTCTTGACTACATCCGCGACGCGTACGGCACTCCGTGCTCCGCTTGGGCCTTCAAGCAGGCCCATCAGTGGTACTGAGCCCACTCGCCGGGGGATCGTCGGCGCGCCCGCTACGGGTGGGTCATCTCCCGCACGTCGAGAGCGCGGTCGAGGTCGTCCCGGGTGATCTCGCCTCGCTCGACATAGCCGAGTGAGATGACCGTGTCGCGGATCGAGGCCTGGTCGGTCAGCGCCTTCTTGGCGATCGCCGCCGCCGCTTCGTAGCCGAGGACCTTGGCCAGCGGGGTGACGATCGCCGTCGACGACTCGGCATTGGCGAGGAGCCGTTCGGGGAGCGCCTCGATGCCGTCGACGCACCTGGTCGCCAGCAGCGACGTGGAGTGGGCGAGCAGCCGGATGGACTCGAGGAGGTTGCGCCCGATGACCGGCATCATGACGTTGAGTTCGAAGTTGCCCGCCGCGCCGCCCCAGGCGACGACCGCATCGTTGCCGACCACCTGGGCACACACCATCAGGGTCGCCTCCGGCAGTACCGGGTTGACCTTGCCCGGCATGATGCTCGACCCGGGCTGGAGGTCGGGGAGGCGAATCTCGCCGAGGCCCGCGCTCGGGCCCGATCCCATCCACCGCAGGTCGTTGCAGATCTTGGTCAGGCCGACAGCGAGGGTGCGCACCACGCCGCTGAGCTCCACCAGGGAGTCCCGCGTCGCCTGCGCCTCGAAATGGTTGCGGGCCTCGGTGAAGTCTTGTCCGACGTCGGCCGACAGCCGCTCGATCACTGCCGGTGCGAAGCCGGGCGGGGTGTTGATCCCGGTGCCGACTGCTGTGCCGCCCAGGGGGAGCTCCCGCACCCGGGGGAGGACGCCGTGCAGGCGCTCGACGGCATACCGCACGGTCGCGGCGTACCCCCCGAACTCTTGACCGAGGGTGACCGGGGTGGCGTCCATCAGATGGGTGCGGCCCGCCTTGACCACATCGGCGAACTCGACGCTCTTGGCCTCCAGGCTGGCGGCCAGCGTCTCCAGCGCTGGGAGCAGGTCGTCCACGACGGCGACGGCAGCCGCCACGTGGAGGCCGGTCGGGAAGGTGTC
The DNA here is from genome assembly GCA_963781605.1 of uncultured Actinomycetota bacterium. GTDB lineage: Bacteria > Actinomycetota > Actinomycetes > Propionibacteriales > Nocardioidaceae > Nocardioides. Next base: position 31,083 of record CAWAGO010000001.1, on the reverse strand, counting down.
GTTGGAGGACTGGCTGGCGTTGACGTGGTCGTTGGGGTGGACCGGCAGTTCGTCAGTGGAGGCCAGTGTGGCGATCACCTCGTTGACGTTCATGTTCGAACTGGTTCCTGAGCCGGTCTGGAAGACGTCGACAGGGAACTGGTCGGCGTGTTCGCCGTGGGCGACGGCCGAAGCGGCGCGCTCGATCGCGGCGGCTCGCCCGCCGTCGAGGACGCCCAGCTCGGCGTTCACCAGCGCGGCGGCCGCCTTGATTCTGGCGATCGCCTGGATCAGGCGGGGCTCGAGGCTTCCCCCCGAGATCGGGAAGTTGTCGATCGCACGTTGGGTCTGGGCCTGCCAGAGGGCGCTCGCGGGCACCTCGATCTCGCCCAGGGAATCGTGCTCGGTCCGAGTCTCGACGTTGTCACTGGTCATCACTCGAGGCTAGCGGCCACTCCTCGCGCAGGAGGGCGTAGGTGTAGCCGTCGCGCCAGGTGCCGTCCCGATGCGAGCTGTCGCGCACGGCGTGGGCTTCGCGGCGCATCCCAACCCGCTCCATCAACCGCCACGACGCGGTGTTGTCGGCAAAACAGTTGGCGACCACGCGGCGCAGCCCGAGGGGGCCGAAGGAGATGTCGATCGCCGCCTTGACCGCCTCCGTGGCATAGCCCCGACCGCTGTACGCCGGATCGAGGGTCCATCCGAGCTCGGCCTGAGTGGCCTCGGCCAGCGGGCGCACCTCCGCCTGTGACCAGGCGTCCTCGATCCGCAGCATCAGGTCGCCGATCACCCGAGGTTCGACGGGGTCGGGGAGTTCGATGATCAGGGTCAGCGGTAATCGATCCGGTGACCTGAACCGCTCGTGGTAGTCGTCGGCATCCGAGGACCCGGAGGTGATCCATTCGAACACTTCCGGCAGTCGCCGGAAGCGCCAGGTGGCCTCGGCGTCGCCGGGCACTGCGCGCCGGATCCGCAGCCTGGAGGTCTGCCACGGCCATGCGACGTCCGAGAGCTGACCGCCCATGCCGTCGACCCTAGGGCACGCAGGACGGGACGCCGGCTGGCTCGGCTCGCCGGTGAAGCCGCAGGATGGCGTCATGGTGGCGTTGCTCTTCGATCTGGATCGCACCCTGATCGACCTACAGACGTTCACTGACTATCAGGCTGCGCTACGCGACGTGGTGGACCGGGCGCCACGGACGCTTCCGCTCGGGCCGCCGACTGACTGGTCGAGCGACACGCAGGCGGTGATGGCCCTGCTGGTGGCGATGGTCGGTGATCCGCTGTGGACCCAGATCAGCGAGAGCATCGAGCGACATGAGTGGGCGGCTCTCGACCGTTCGACCGCCATGCCTGGCGCCGCCGACGCCTGGTCGATCGCCGAGGCGGGGCCCAGGGCCGTGGTGTCGCTGCTGCCTGAGCGTGTCGTGCGGGCCGCCTTGGACCAGCACGGGCTCGACGTGGGGACGAGGACGGTGATCGTCGGACGCCGGCCGGATCACCGCCCCAAGCCGGCGGCCGACGGACTTCTCTTCGCCTGTGCCGAGCTCGGCACCTCTGTGTCGGATGCGGTGATGATCGGCGACTCGAGCTGGGACCGCGAAGCGGCTCGGGCTGCCGGCGTCGGCTTCGTCGGGGTGCCCACGACACCGGGGGTGTTCCCGGAGGGCACGGTCGTGGCGAGCGACGTGCTCGAGGCGGTCCGGCTCGCCTCGGCGTCCCGACGCGACGTGTAGCGCCGGTGAGTCGTCGGGACTAGCGGCGAGCGAGAATCAGCCAGTACTTCTCGTTGCGGCCCTGGAGGTCGACGTCATACGAGCGTGACTCCGCTCCGCCGAACACTCCCCGCAGGGTGCGTTCGAGTTCGGGGGCCTCAGCGGCGGACCAGATCGCGACGATCCCGCCGGGCCGAAGCACCCGATGCACCTGGGTGAGCAACGAGGCGTCGTAGAGCACCGCGTTGTGCGCATGCACCAGATAGCCCGGGCCGTTGTCGACGTCGAGCAGGACCAGGTCGTACCCGCCCGGCGTCGCTTCGCTCAACGCCGCCGCGATGTCGGCGACCACCGTGGTGACGCGATGGTCGGCCAGCAGCCGGGGCCCGTGGGGGATGGTGCCGTCCCGCATCCAGTTCACGAGGGTGGGGTCGATCTCGACGACCGCGCAGGTGCCTACCCGTGAATCGGCGAGCACGGCATCGAGGGTGTAGCCCAGCCCGAGGCCGCCCACCAGAACCGCATCGGGCGTATCGATCAACGCCAAAGCGGCCCGAGCGAGCGCGACCTCGCTGGTGATCTCGACGCTGTCCATCACGAAGACCCCGTTGGCGCGCAGCTCCAGCGACGGCGGGCCGTTAGTGCGCTGGCGGCGTCGCAGCACCAACTCCCCGCGCTCGCTCACCGACCGCGCCACCACCTCGGGCTCGCCCGCCTCCAGCCCCCACCCTTCGCTCACCCGCCTCATCCTGCCCGGGTCCCGTACAGCGTCATACGGTGGGAGCCTTCTACGGCTCTGTCCGTATGACGCTGTGGCGGGCGCGGGCGCGGATGACGCTGCGGGCGCGGGCGCGGGCTCTGTCCGTCTGACGCTGTGGCGGGCGCGGGTGCGCTGACGTTCCACAGGTAGGCGGGGGAGGGGACGTATCCACAGGGCCGGGCCTTGCCCGGCAAATCGCGGGCTCAACGGGCCAGCCTGGTGGCGTGCCACGAACCACCTCAACCGATGACCCGCGACTCCGACGAGCTCACATTCTGGCGGACTCGCAGGGCGGCGTGGCGTCGCGGCGGCAGCTCTATGCCATCGGGGTGACTCGGTGGCAGATTCGCGCCCGCGTCACGGCTGATCGCTGGCAGAAGGTGGGCGACCAGTCCGTCTGTCTGCACAACGCCGCCATCGACCCGGTCGGCTTGGCCTGGGCGGCGGTCTTCCAGGGTGGTCCGCGGGCGTGCCTCGATGGTGCCTCGGCGCTGATCGCGAGTGGACTCACGCAACTGGACTGGCCCCGGCTGCGCGTCTCGGTGCCACGTGGCGCGCGGGTGCGCCGTACACCTGCCTTCGATATCAGGCAGACCCGGCGGTGGAGCGTGGAGGATCTCGCTCCTACCGGCATCCCCAGGACGATGCCAGCCGTTGCCGCCGTGCGCGCAGCCCTGTGGGCAAGGTCCGACAGACAGGCCGCCCTGCTGCTGACCATGTCGGTTCAACAAGGGCTGGTGACCCCGGAGCAACTGGGTGAACAAGCGCTGAGGATTCGGCGCGACAAGCGCCGAAGGCTGGTCAATGACGTGGTTCTCGATCTCGCTGGCGGAGCGCGGGCATTGGGCGAGGCCGAGGTGGTGGCCGAACTCGAACGTCGAGGGCTCCCTGCCCCGCAACAGCAGGTCTGGAGGCGCGACGGGTCCAAGCGCTATTACCTCGACCTCTACTGGCCGCAATGGGGCTTGATTGTGGAGATTGACGGGATCCACCACATCGGGGCGAGTCAGGTCGTCGGCGACGCCTTGAGACAGAACGCTTTGGCTCTTGAGGGTGACATCGTCCTCCGCTTTCCGCTGCTCGGTCTCCGACTCACGCCGGACGACTTCTACGGTCAGATCGAGAACGCTCTGCGCCGCCTCGGGTGGTCGCCGGCGGCAGAAGGCCCGCGCCACGTCATACGGAGCGCGTCGTAGAGAGCTCCGTCCGTATGACGTTGTTGTTCGGCGCGGGCTGGCGTCATACGGGCGGTGCGTTAGAGGGCTCCGTCCGTATGACGTTGTTGGGGGACGCCGGGGGCGGCTGGCTGGCGTCATACGGGCGGTGGGTTAGAGGGCTCCGTCTGTATGACGTTGTTGGGGGACGCCGGGGGCGGCTGGCTGGCGTCATACGGGGAGTGCGTTAGAGGGCTCCGTCCGTATGACGTTGTTGGGGGGCGGCGGCTACTCCGCGGAGCGGATGCGTAGGCCCAGCTGGGTGATCGGCACGGTGACGGCTCCGGAGGGGTCGGTGAAGAAGTCGTTACCCTTGTCGTCGACGACGATGAAGGCCGGGAAGTCCTCGACCTGGATCTTCCACACCGCCTCCATGCCGAGTTCCTCGTATTCCACGACCTCGACCGACTTGATGCAGTCCTGGGCGAGCCGCGCCGCCGGCCCCCCGATCGAACCGAGATAGAAGCCTCCGTGATTCGCGCACGCCTCGGTGACCACCTTGGAGCGGTTGCCCTTGGCCAGCATCACCAGTGATCCCCCCGCGGCCTGGAACTGCTCCACGTAGGAGTCCATCCGCCCAGCCGTCGTCGGGCCGAAGGACCCCGATGGCATGCCTTGCGGCGTCTTGGCCGGCCCGGCGTAGTAGACCGGGTGGTCGCGCAGGTAGGCCGGCATCTCCTCACCGGCGTCGAGACGCTCCTTGATCTTCGCGTGAGCGATGTCGCGCGCCACCACGAGCGGTCCGGTCAGCGACAGCCGGGTCTTGACCGGATGCTCACTGAGCTGAGCCAGGATCTCCGCCATCGGCCGATTGAGATCGACCGCCACCACCTCGCCGCCGGAGATCAGCTCGGCGGCCTCGGGCTCGGGCAGATAGTGGGCCGGGTCGGTCTCGAGCTGCTCGAGGAACACCCCCTCGGCGGTGATCTTGCCCAACGCCTGTCGATCGGCCGAGCACGACACCGCCAGAGCGACCGGACACGACGCACCGTGGCGTGGCAGCCGGATGACGCGGACGTCGTGACAGAAGTACTTGCCGCCGAACTGCGCCCCGATCCCGAACGACTGGGTGAGTTCGAAGACCTTCTCCTCCAAGTCGAGGTCACGGAAGCCGTGCGCGGCCATCGAGCCCTCCGTGGGCAGGTCGTCGAGGTAGTGCGCCGAGGCGTACTTCGCCGTCTTCAACGCGAACTCCGCGCTGGTTCCGCCGATCACCACCGCCAGGTGGTAGGGCGGGCAGGCGGCCGTGCCCAGGGAGCGGATCTTCTCGTCGAGGAACTCCAGCATCCGGGTGGGGTTGAGCACCGCCTTGGTCTCTTGGAAGAGGAAGGACTTGTTGGCCGACCCGCCGCCCTTGGCCATGAAGAGGAACTTGTACTCCGGGCCGGAGTCGGGCGTCGGCATCGAATAGAGCTCTACTTGGGCCGGCAGGTTCGTGCCGGTGTTCTTCTCCTCCCACATAGTGAGCGGAGCCAATTGGGAGTAGCGCAGGTTGAGCCGCTGGTAGGCGTCGTAGACGCCGCGAGAAATGGCTTCGGCGTCGTCGGCGCCGGTCACGACGCCCTCGGACTTCTTCGCCATCACAATGGCGGTTCCGGTGTCCTGGCACATCGGCAGCACGCCACCGGCAGAGATGTTGACGTTCTTGAGCAGGTCGAGCGCGACGAAGCGGTCGTTGCCCGATGCCTCAGGGTCGTCGATGATCCGGCGCAGCTGGGCCAGGTGCCCCGGGCGCAAGTAGTGAGCGATGTCATGCATCGCCTCGTCGGTCAACAGCCGCAAGGACTCTGGCTCGACCGACAGAAAGGTCCGCCCCTCGACTTCGAAGGTGCGTACCCCCTCGGTGGTGATCAGCCGCCACGGCGTCTCGTCGGCGCCATTGGAGCCGTGCGTCGGCAGAATCTCGGAGAAGCGGAAGGGCGGCCCGGCGTCGGAGGTGCTCACGCCCAGCAGAATAGCCCGCCAACTGGCTAAGCTGACCGCATGGATGCAGTGCCCGAACGACGTCCAACGGGGGACAAGCGCCTGCTCCGCATCTCCGACGCCGACCGCCATAAGGCAGCGGAGGTGTTGCGTGAGGCGGCCGGTGAGGGGCGCATCGACTTCGAGGAACTCGACCAGCGTCTCGAGGCCGTGTATGCCGCGAAGACCTATGGCGACCTGGTCCCGATCACCGCCGACCTGCCCTCCGGCGTCACACCGCGCTCGATCGCACCGCACCGCGAGGTGCTGCCCTCGACCACGACCTGGCCGGGGTCGACGGCCGTCATGGGTGAATGCAAGCGTCGAGGCGCCTGGTTGGTGCCCGCGACCCACACGGCTTTCGCCTTCATGGGCAGCATCGAACTCGACCTCCGCGAAGCGAGCTTCGCTCAACACGACGTGACGATCACGGCCACTGCGATCATGGGCGAGGTCAAGATCGTTGTCGACGCCTTCACCCAGGTGGTGGTCGACGGAGTTCCGATCATGGGTGAATTCAGCATGGGTAAGGACAAGGTGACCGCTCAACTCAGCGCTGACTCACCGGTCGTCCGAGTGCGGGGCATGGCTCTGATGGGCAGCGTCAACGTCCTGCGCCACCCGCCGCCTGGAACCCCCAAGAAGTTTCTCGGCAGCTACTGAGTGGCGGCGCCCCGAGATCGCGGCAGCCGCGCGGAAGCGGATCGGGGAGGACCCGTGCTGCCCCGTATGACGAGGCGGCTCGGCAGATCGGGCTCGGGTGCGGGCGCGCGACCGCTCATCAACTCGGTGAGCATCTCAGCCGTCACCCTGCCTTGCTCGGACACACACTGGTCGACGGTGGTGATATCGAACAACTCCGCCAACGGATGGCCGTCGACGCCGATCAGTGAGATGTCGTCAGGGGCGGTCAAACCGCGCCGCCTCATCTCCTGGAGGGCCCCGAGCGCGAGTTCGTCGGAGTAAGCGAACACCGCTGTCGGAGGATCGTCGAGATCGAGCAAACCGCTCATGGCCTCGACGCCGGCGAAGGTCGAGCGGGGAACTGTGACCACGTAGTCCTCGTGTGCGGGAATCCCGTTGGCCTCGAGGGCGTCGCGGTAGCCGTTCAGTCGCTCCGCATCCGACGACCAGTAGGTGCCCTCGGCATCGCTGGTGCGGATCATCGCTATTTTGCAGTGGCCGTGGTCGATCAGGTGCTGCGTCGCAACCGCGCCGGCACGGCGGTCGTCGACGGCGACGTGCGGATGATCGCCGAGCCGACCGCCGACCACCACTACATGCACGCCCATCAAGTCGAGTCGCGCGGCTTCATCGGCCAGAACCGGCAGAGCGATCAGCACGACGGCGTCCACCTTGCGACGCGCCGGCAGGTCCCGGAAGAAGCGGGTGCGCTGGTCAACCCCGTCGACTTGGTAGAGCAGAACGTCGAAGCCCGCCTGCGTCAGGCAGGCGTCGATGCTGGCCAACATGGCGGAGTAGAACCACACGTCCGCCCGCGGCACCACGAGGGCCACCCGATGGGTCTCGCGCCCGGCCAACCTCGACGCCTCGGGCGAGACCACGTACGACAGTTCTTCGGCGATCTCCTTGATTCGGATCCGGGTCGACGAGCCGACTCCGGGGAGATCCCGCAAGGCACGCGAAACGGTCGCGATGGAGACGCCGGCGCGCGCGGCGACGTCAGCCATGTTGACGTGTGAGGGGAGTGGCTGAGTCACGCGGGCCTCCTCTCGTCGATCGCCCTAGCCCAGTTGGTCCGGGGTTGCCGGCAAGTCGCTCGGTCGTTGCCAATCTGCAACCTGTCGCCGAGCGGCTTCCCTTGACTTCAGGGTGTGACGTGCACCACGATAAGCGCAAACGTTTGCGTAAGTCGACCCCCTTGGCCGGATAACGCAGGCGTGGAACCCGGCAGGCCGCCTCGCGAGTTCCAGCCACCTGGCTGGTCTCCAGCGGTCGATCACTTCGATACAGGAGATTCGCATGAACTTGAAGCCCAAGTTCCGGCTGACAGCAGTGGGCGCCGCGTTGGCACTCGCGCTGGCCACGTCCGGTTGCCTGGCGTCCGACGATGGCGGCGGTGACACTGGCGGCGAGGGCGGCACCGGCCTCGGCAGTGATGACGGCGACAAGGTGGTGACGATCCTCGGTGCCTTCGGTGGAGCCGAGGAGGAGGCGTTCAACTCCTCCCTGGCTGCCTTCTCGGAGGAGTCCGGCATCGACATCCAGTACACCTCCGACCAGGACTTCACCACCACGATCAAGGCGCGGGTCAACTCGGGTGACGCTCCCGACATCGGCCTCTTCCCGCAGCCGGGCGGTCTCATGGAGTTCGCGGCTGACGGTAAGGCAGCGGCGCTCGACGATGTGATCGACCTCGGCGCCATCGAGGAGACCTTGGTTCCGGGCTTCTTGGAGTCGACAACCCTCGACGGCACCGTCTACGGCGCTCCGATGCGGATGGCAGTCAAGTCCATCGTCTGGTACCCCAAGGCCAATTGGGGCAACAACCCCACCGAGTTCGCCAGCGTGCAGGAACTCCAGGACCTCGCCACCACGGTCGCCGATTCCGGCACCACTCCGTGGTGCATGGGCTGGGGTTCGGACCAGGCCACCGGCTGGGTCGGCACCGACTGGATCGAGGAGTACGTACTGCGCATCCACGGCCCCGAGGTCTATGACCAGTGGGTGGCTCACGAGATCCCCTTCAACGACCCGAAGATCGTCGAGGCGTTCGATGAGTACGCCAAGATCGCCAAGGACCCGAAGATGGTGCTCGGCGGCGCGAAGGGAATCATCAACACTCCCTTCGGTGACACGATGGCCTCGGCGTTCAGCAAGGACCCCCAGTGCCTGATGATGCGCCAGGGCAACTTCATCACCGGGTTCTTCCCCGAGAATGTGCAAGACGACCTGGACAACCAGGTGGGTACGTTCGTCTTCCCGCCCTACGAGGGCGGCTATGACGGCCAGCCGATGCTCGGTGGTGGCGACCTCGCGGCTGCCTTCAACGACAACGACGACGACACCAACGCCGTCATGGAGTTCCTGACCTCCGACCAGTTCGGAAGCGAGTGGGCCGCTGCCGGTGGGTGGCTCTCGCCGCACACCACGTTCGATGCCAGCAACTACCCCGACGAGACCACTCGCGGTATCGCGGAGTTGGCGACCAGCGCGGACGTGTTCCGCTTCGACGCCTCCGACCTGATGCCCAAGGAAGTTGGCTCGGGTACCTTCTGGACTGAGATGGTCAAGTGGGTTGACGGCCAGTCGTCGCAAGACACTGCCGACGCCATCGAGGCGTCCTGGCCAAGCTCGTGACACACGTCGGGGGGTCCGGCACCGGCACTGAGCCGGTGCTGGACCCGCCGACCGCGGAGTCGGCAACGTACGACAAGGCGAACCCGACCAAGATCGCGTTGGGGCTCGTCGGCATGGTCGGTGCCATCTGGCTGATGATCAATATCTTCTTGGCCTTCAGCCTCTACCCAGGACTCTTCCTCAACTCCAGGCTCCTGATCGGGGTCCTGGCCGTTGTGATCGGCGTCGGTGGCGCGGCCTTCTTCTTCTACTTCCTCAACATGCTGATCGAGGGCCTGCCGCAACGGTGGTCCCTCCGGCTGATGCCCTATGCCTATGTTCTCCCCGGGCTCGGCCTGATCGCCCTGATCCTGATCTACCCGACGGTGCAGACGATCATCTATTCGTTCGCCAACCGGGACAGCAGCGCGTGGGTCGGGCTGGACAACTACCGGGACATCTTCAGCGATCCGACGTTCCAGTCCTCGATCTTCAACAACATCCTGTGGCTCTTCGTCGTTCCGGCGATGGTCGTTGCCATCGGTGTCGTGGTGGCGGTCATGGGCGACAAGCTCTCCGAGCGAGGGGAGAAGCTCGCCAAGGGCACCATCTTCCTACCGATGGCGATCTCCTTCGTGGGTGCCTCGGCGATTTGGACCCTGATCTATTCCTACGACGTCGGCCGGACCCAGACCGGTCTGCTCAACGCCGTGGTCACCGGTCTCGGCGGAGAGCCGCAAACGTGGTTGCAGATCGACACGTTGCGCCTCAACTCCTTCTTGATGATGGTCATCTTGATCTGGCTGCAGACCGGGTTCGCGATGGTGTTGTTGTCCTCAGCGATCAAGGGCGTGCCCGAAGACACCATCGAGGCGGCTCGCATCGACGGCGCCAATGAGTGGCAGATCTTCTGGAAGGTGGTCATCCCGCAGGTCAAGGGGACCATCATCACCGTGTTCATCACAGTGGTCATCTTGGTGCTCAAGGTGTTCGACATCGTCTATGTGCTCACCAACGGTCGCTTCGACTCCAACGTGATCGCCAACTTGTTCTTCAACGAGTTGTTCGCCAACAGCCAGGCAGGTCGCGCGTCTGCGATCGTCGTGGTCCTGCTGGTCGCGATCACCCCGGTGCTCGTGTGGCAAGTGCGCCACTTCCGTGCCGAGGAGGCGAACCGATGAGCAAGATGAAAGATGGCCGCGAGCGCAGTTGGGTCTCGATCATTGCCCTGACGGCGCTGTGCATCCTGTGGACAGTTCCCACCCTTGGGCTGCTGGTCACGTCGTTCCGCACCAGGGACGACGCGGTTGGCTCCGGATGGTGGACTGCCTTCTTCAATCCGTTCGGAGCCGAGTGGACGACGAGCAACTATCAGCGAGTGTTCGACAGTGGAAACATGGCGGACGCGTTCGTCAACTCGCTGGTGGTGGCGATCCCGGCCACGATCATTCCGATCATGTTCGCCGCTTTCGCCGCCTACGGGTTCACCTTCATGGACTTCCGGGGCAAGGACCTCGTGTTCATCGCGATCGTCGGCGTCATGGTGGTCCCGCTTCAGGTGGCCCTGCAGCCGATGCTGAATCTGCTCGGCCCCCGTGGTCTGGGCATTTCGGGTGAGTACCTGGCGGTGTGGCTGTTGCACACCGGCTTCGGTATGCCGTTGGCGATCTACACCCTTCGCAATTACATGACGACATTGCCGAAGACGGTGATCGAGTCGGCGAAGATGGATGGTGCGTCTCACTACCAGACGTTCTGGAAGCTGATCGTGCCGATGTCGGTGCCGGCGTTGGCGGCGTTCGCAATCCTCCAGTTCCTCTGGGTGTGGAACGACCTGCTGATCGCCAAGCTGTTCCTGGACCCCTCCAACACAACCGTGATCGTGCGGTTGCAGCAGTTGCTGGGAACTCAAGGGCAGGGTGCCGAAGTCCTCACGGCGGGCGCGTTCGTGTCCATGGTCTTGCCGATGGCGGTCTTCTTCACCATGCAGAGGTTCTTCGTTCGAGGTCTGACCTCGGGTGCGGTCAAGGGGTGACCTGGGCGCCGAATCCGATCGAACGACTCGGTAGCGTGGACCGGTGCCGACTTCTGAGTTCCGTTCAGTCCACCTGACACGCGAGGGCGTGAGCGTTCTGCTCACGTCCTCGCTGTCTGCCATCCCCCGCCTCGTGCACTGGGGAGGCGTGCTGGGCGATCTCGATCAGCCCGCGGTCGAGGCGCTGACGCGGTTGCATCGCCCCGGCGTCGCCCACTCCTCTATCGACGAGCCGCGTGCCCTCAGCCTCGTGCCCGAGAACGTCACCGGTTTCACCGGTTTGCCGGGGCTCGAGGGGTTCCGCTTCGATCGTCGCCAGGGGGCCTCCGTTCCGAGGTTGCGGGAATGGACGTGGAGCGTCGACGACGACGCCCCCGACGCGATCGTCGATTTCGGGGCCCGCGACGGCGAGGCAGGCTGGGACGTGTCGATCCGGCTCGAGTTGACCCGCGAGGGCTTGCTCCGCACGCGCACCACGGTCGTGAACGCGGGCGACGATGCTCTCTGCCTGACGGCTGTTCGTTCAGTGCTACCGGTGGGTCCCCAAGCCAGGGAGTTGCTCGACCTGACGGGTCGCTGGTGCAAGGAGCGCAGCCCTCAACGTCACCCCTTCGTGCAGGGTGCCTACCTGCGCGAGGGGCGCCACGGTCGAACGGGCCATGACGCCTCGTTGGTGCTCGTGGCGGGAGAGCCCGGCTTCAGCTTCTCCAAGGGCGAGTTGTGGGGAGTGCACACGGCCTGGAGCGGTGACCACGCGACCTACGCCCAGCGGACCCCCGAGGGCGAATCGTTGTTGGGCGGCGGGGAGCTTCTTGGTCCGGGTGAGGTCGTGCTCGAACCCGGCGAGAGCTACACAGGGCCCTGGCTTTTCGGGTCGTACGCCGGGAGCGGGCTCGACGAGATGAGCGCCCGATTCCATGCCTGGCTGCGGCGCCACAACCCGCGCAGCCGATCCGAACGCCCGGTGCTGGTGAACACGTGGGAGGCGACCTACTTCGAGCACGACCTCGAGGAGCTCACGGGCCTCGCCGAGCACGCGCGGGCGGTGGGGGTGGAGCGGTTCGTGCTCGACGACGGCTGGTTCAAGGGCCGCCGACATGACCGCGCCGGGCTGGGCGACTGGACGGTGGATACCCAGGTCTGGCCCGACGGGCTGGCCCCGCTGATCGACGCTGTGAAGGAGCGCGGGCTCGAGTTCGGGCTCTGGGTGGAGCCGGAGATGATCAACGTCGATTCGGACTTGGCGCGAGCGCACCCGGACTGGATTCTGCGCGGACGAGCCGACCTTCCGCCGGACTGGCGCCATCAGCAGGTGCTCGATCTGCAGGTGCCGGGGGCCTATGCCCATGTCCGCGACCAGATGATGGCGCTGCTGGCCGACAACGACATCGCCTATCTGAAGTGGGACCACAACCGAGATCTGATCGACGTGGCCCACGCCGGGCGGCCCGCTGTCCGGGGGCAGACGCTGGCGTTCTATCGCCTTCTCGACGAACTGCGCGAGGCGCATCCCGCTCTGGAGATCGAGACATGTGCAAGCGGCGGAGGCCGGGTCGATCTGGAGGTGCTCACCCGCACCGACCGGATCTGGCCGAGCGACACAATCGATGCCCTGGAACGGCAACATCTGCAACGGTGGACGTCACTACTGGTACCCCCGGAGATGATGGGCTCACATATCGGTGGCCTGATCGCCCACACCACCGGGCGGTCGCACCGGCTGGGCTTTCGGGCGGCAACTGCGCTGCTCTATCAGTTGGGCATCGAATGGGACGTGCGCAGACTCGACGAGTCCGACAGTTCGCCGCTCGCTCGATGGGTGGAGCTGCACAAGCGGATCAGGCCCCTGATGGCCACCGGCAGCCTGGTGCACCCCGACCACCCCGATCCGGCGGTGATGGTGACCGGCATCGTGAGCGCCGATCGGTCGGAGGCTTGGTACGTCGTCGCCACGGTCGGCTCGATCGAGACCCAGCACCCGGCGCCGGTGCGGCTCACTGGCCTCGACGGCGCGGCGACCTACCGGATCACCGGAGAGACCCCGCACCGCGACCAACACCGGATGGATCTGGCCGAGAGTTGGATGGACGGCTCGGAGGAACTCGAGGTCACCGGAGCGGCGCTCGCCCGCATCGGGGTGCGAATGCCCGTGCTGGCGCCGGAGACCGCCGAAGTGCTGCGGGTGGTGCGGATCGGGCCCTGAGGTGTCTGCGCGCAGCTACCCCTTCGCGTTCCGCTGAGACCGCAGGATGCAGCTGAGACCGCGAACCGCTAGTGTGACGACCGTCACTTCACTACGGATCGTCCGGCACGTACCTGCCGGTGAAGGAGTAAACAGTCATGGCATCAGTCACTTTCGATAAGGCTCAGCGCTGGTATCCCGGCAACGACGAGCCCACCGTTCCAGGTCTCGATCTCGAGATCCACGATGGCGAGTTCATGGTCCTGGTCGGCCCCTCCGGGTGCGGCAAGTCGACCTCCCTGCGGATGTTGGCAGGGCTGGAGGAAGTCAACTCCGGGAAGATCTTCATCGGCGATCGAGACATCACCAATCTGCCGCCGAAGGATCGCGACATCGCGATGGTCTTCCAGAACTACGCGTTGTATCCGCACATGTCGGTGGCGGACAACATGGCCTTCGCCTTGAAGATGGCTAAGGTGCCGGCCGCCGAACGCCAGAAGAGGGTCGAGGAAGCCGCCAAGATCCTCGGGCTCACCGAGTTCCTCGAGCGCAAGCCCAAGGCCCTCTCCGGTGGTCAGCGGCAGCGGGTCGCGATGGGCAGGGCGATCGTGCGTAGTCCCCAGGTCTTCTGCATGGACGAGCCGTTGTCCAATCTGGATGCCAAGATGCGGGTGCAGACCCGCACCGACATCGCCAAGCTCCAAGCCGACCTCGGCGTCACCACCGTCTATGTCACCCACGACCAGGTCGAGGCCATGACGATGGGCGACCGGGTCGCGGTGATGAAGCTCGGTCTCCTGATGCAGGTCGACACCCCGCTCAACCTCTATGACAAGCCCGCCAACCTGTTCGTCGCAGGCTTCATCGGCTCGCCGCAGATGAACCTGATGGAAGCCCAGGCGGCGAACGGTCAGGCCAAGATCGGCGAGTACCTCGTCCCGGTCGACCCGGCGGCGTCGAAGAAGATGCAGGGGAACATCACCGTCGGCGTCCGGCCCGAGAACTGGCGCGTGGTCAGTTCCGGCGAGGGCGGATTCCCGATCAAGGTGACGGTGGTCGAAGAACTCGGTTCCGATGAGTTCGTCTACGGGAGCAGTGACGTCGAGGGCACGCCCAGCACGATCATCGTGCGCCTCAACGAGCGCGGCCTCGCCAAGCGCGGCGACACGATTCACGTGACGACCGACCCGCACAACGTGCACGTCTTCGACACGGCTTCGGGCGACCGGCTCTCGGACTGATCGTCGTTCGGTTCTGACGCACCGGCCCGCCCGCGACCCGCGGGCGGGCCGGTTTGCGTTCAGGCGCGGGCCACGCGAGTGATCGCGTCGATGAACGTGTCGTACAACGCCGGCGGCAGGTCATGACCCATCCCATCGAGGATCAGCAGCCGGGCCCCGGGGATCGCGGACGCTGTCGCCCTTCCGCCGCTGACGTGCACCATCGGATCGCGATTGCCGTGGATGACGACGGTGGGCAGATTGACTCTGGCCAGCGCCCGGGTGCGGTCGGGCTGGGTGATGGCGGCCATCATCTGCCGCAGCACTCCCTGCGCCTTCCAGCCGCGGTCGAAGGTGTCCTCGGCTCGCCGGCGGGCACGGCCGAGGTCGGGCGGGTAGGCCGGCGAGCCGATGGCCTGCCACATCTGGACCGACGCGTCGACATACGCCTCGCGGCCGCCCCGGCGGGCGAGCATGCGCGGCATCAATCGGGGGTGCTGCCAGCCGACCGTGCGTCGGCCGGTGGTGGACATGATGCTGGTGAGTGACCGCACCCGATCGGGATGCTCGATGGCCATCGTCTGCGCGATCATTCCGCCGAGCGAGACGCCGACAACGTGGGCCGCGTCCACCTCCAGATGGTCGAGCAGACCGACGGCGTCGCCGGCCAGATCACTGAGCGAATAGGGTGCCCGCACCCGGCGGCCCGCGAACGCCTTCAGCAGGTCGCCGCGACGGACACGACCGTCGCCGTGGCTGGACCGGCCGGTGTCACGATTGTCATAGCGGACCACCCGGAACCCCTCGGCCGCCAAGCGCTCGCAGAACTCGTCGTCCCACCAGATCATCGGGCCGCCCAGCCCCATGACCAGGAGCACGGTCTCGTGTGCGGGATCGCCGAAGCTCTGATAGCACAGCTCGACGCCGTTGGGGAGGGGAGCCATCAGTTCCGGACCGAGCACCTGAGACATGTGGCCAGTGAAGCATGTCCGGCCCAGCGAGCGACGGCCGGATCTTCTCGGCGCTAGGTTGGGGCAAGTCGCCCCAATCTTCGGCCGGACGGCTTACATTCGGCAGATGACCATGGGCGTGCCGGACTTCCTGAGGCCAGCGGGCTTCTCCCCGCCCTCGGTTGCCGGGGTGGTGCGCGAGGGGTCGGCGGTGATCGAGGCCGGGATGTTCGTGCTGGGCTCCACGCTCTGCAGTGGCCGTTCCGAACCGGTTGAGCCCGGCGTGCATGATCCGGTGATGCTGGTGCCCGGCTTCTTGGCCGGCGATCCAAGTCTGGCGGCGATGGCTGCTCGCCTACGCCGAGCGGGGCTGCGCACCTATCGCTCCGGGATCATGGCCAACGTCGGCTGCACCTCGGCCGTCTCGGGGGCGCTGGAAGCGCGTCTGGAGAAGGTCGCCACGTCGACCGGGCGGCCGGTGCAGATCGTCGGTCACAGCCTCGGTGGTCTGTTGGCGCGCGGACTCGCCGTACGTCGCCCTGATCTGATCTCGTCGATCGTCACACTCGGCAGTCCGTTGCTGGCCCCGGGTGCCCACCATCTGTCGTTGAGCGCCACCCTGCTGATGCTCACCCGCCTGAATCGGTGGGGGTGGTCGTCGGTCATGGCCGAGGAATGTGTGGGGGGCGACTGCGCTCGACGCAGGTTCGCCGAGTCACGGACGGCGCTGCCACCTGGGGTCGGCTTCACCTCCATCTACTCCCGACGCGACGCCATCATCGACTGGCGTGCCTGCCTCGATCCGGCCGCCCGAACGATCGAGGTGACCTCCTCGCACGTCGGGATGGCCATCGACCCCACGGTGATCGGGCATGTGCTGGCGGCAGTGACCGGAGCCGAGGCCCGCGCCGCCTGATGGCCCGTGGCGGACGGGCAGAACGCTCAGTGCTCGAAGTCGATGGCAGCGTAGGCGGCGAGTTTGGTGAACTGGTGCTCGGAGGTGATGGAGCGGATCGTGCCGCTTCGCGAACGCATCACCAGGGAGTTCGTCGTGGCACCGCGGCCGCGATAGCGCACGCCCCGCATGAGTTCGCCGTCGGTGATGCCAGTCGCCACGAAGAAGCAATCGTCGCCGGCGACCAGGTCGTCGGTGGTCAGGACGTGGTCGGCGTCCAGGTTGTGCCCCGCATCGAGAGCCTTGGCCCGCTCGGCGTCGTCCTTGGGCCACAGCCGCCCCTGGATGACGCCGCCGATGCACTTCATCGCGCAGGCAGCGATGATCCCTTCGGGGGTGCCGCCGATCCCGAGCATCAGGTCGATGCCGGTGTCGGGACGGGCGGCCATGATCGCTCCGGCGACATCGCCGTCGAGGATGTACTTGATGCGGGCCCCGGTCTCGCGGATGTCGTCGACGAGTTGCTCGTGGCGCGGGCGGTCCAGCAGCACCACCGTGATGTCCTCCGGGGCCGATCCCTTCGCCTTGGCGACGCGATGGATGTTCTCGGCGACGGGGAGTCGGATGTCGACGGCATCCGCGGCCTCCGGGCCGGTGACGAGTTTCTCCATGTAGAACACCGCTGACGGGTCGAACATCGAGCCGCGCGGCGACGCCGCCAGAACCGAGATGGCGTTGTTCATGCCCTTGGCGGTCAGGGTGGTGCCGTCGATCGGGTCGACCGCCACGTCGCACTCGGGTCCGGTGCCATCGCCGACCCGCTCGCCGTTGAACAACATCGGCGCATCGTCCTTCTCGCCCTCGCCGATCACGACGACGCCGTTCATGCCGATGCTGGTGAGCATCACGCGCATGGCGTTCACGGCGACCTCGTCGGCGTCGTTCTTGCCCCCGCGGCCGACCCAGCGGCCGGCGGCCATGGCGGCGGCCTCGGTGACTCGCACCAACTCGAGTGCGAGGTTGCGATCGGGGGATTCGGAGGCAGGACTCAGCGGCATGTCACGGATGGTAGCGGTGCGGTTCCTCGGCGATTCAAGGGCCGCCGGCCTGCTCCTCTTCCACCGCGCGATAGCGACGTACCGCGGTGGACTTGACCGACAACCACACCTCGCGACCGGGGACCAGGCTGAGTTCGGCGGCGGACTCGGCCGTCACGTCCGCCAACAGATCCGGCGCCGGGCGTGAACCGGATGAGCCGCCTGGTGCGCCGGCCGGGGAGTCGGTGTGCACCAACACGCGCACGGCGGTGCCATGGGGCGCGACATCGCCGACGCGGCCGTGCCAGCGCAGTCTCGGTGAGCCGTCGGGCTGATGCACGTCGACCGCGACGAGTTCGGGAGCGAAAGCGACCAGGTCGTCGCCCTGCCGGACGACGTTGAGGCCAACGAGCCGGGCGACGTGGTCGGTGCGTGGACGAGCGGCGACGTCGGCGGGAGCACCGAACTGCACCTGCTCGCCGCCGTCGATCACCAGTACCGTGTCGGCGACGGTGAGGGCGTCGATCGCGTCGTGGGTGACCATCAAGCTGATCCCGGGGTAGTCGCGAAGGTGCCGGGCCAGCTCGAGGCGCAGTGCGGTCGCGACCCGAACGTCGAGGCCGGCCATCGGCTCGTCGAGCAGCAGAAGCTGTGGTTCGGTGGCCAACGCTCGGGCGATTGCCACCCGTTGTGCCTGGCCGCCCGAGAGCTCGCCGGGGCGTCGCTCGGCCAGGTCGCCGACGCCGAGCCGGTCGAGCCATTCGCGGGCCCGTTGGTGGGCGGCGTCGACCGAGAGGCCCCGCATCCGTGGTCCGAAGGCCACGTTGTTCACGGCGCTGAGGTGGGGGAAGAGGAATCGGTCCTGGAACACCATGCCGATACCGCGCTCGCGGGTGGGCAGGCCGGTCAGGTCCCGGTCGCCGAGGCGGAGGTTGCCGTCCGCCGGGATCAGACCCGCGATGGCCTGCAGCAGCGTCGACTTGCCCGCGCCGTTGGGGCCGATGACGGCGACCACGGACCCGGGCGGGCAGGTGAAGTCGACGCTCAGTCGGCCGGGAACCGACAGTCCGACCCTCAGGTCGAGTCGTTCTGAGCTCATCCCGGCACTCCCAACCAGCGCTCCCGCAAGAGGGCGAGCACTCCGATCGACACCACCAGCAGGACCAGGCTCAGCGCTCGAGCGGCCTCGGGGTCGGCTTGGAGCTCGGTGTAGACCAAGAGCGGCATCGTTTGCGTGGTGCCCGGGAAGTTGCCGGCGAAGGTGATCGTCGCCCCGAACTCTCCGAGCGAGCGAGCCCAGCCGAGGACCAGCCCCGCGACGATGCCGGGCAGCGCCAGCGGCACGGTCACCCTTGTGAAGATCTGGCGCCGGGTGGCTCCCAAGGTGGCGGCGGCCGCGTCATACGCAGGGTTGGTCGACCGCAGGGCGCCCTCGACACTGATCACGAAGAACGGCATCGACACGAAGGTGTGCGCCAACACAACAGCGACCGTCGTGAACGGGATCGTCAGCCCCGTCAGCGACTGCAGGGGTCCGCCGATCAGGCCGGTTCGCCCGAAGGCGCTGAGAAGGGCGACCCCGGCCACGACGGGTGGCAGCACCAGCGGAACCGTGATCAGGGCGCGCAGCAATGAACGACCCGGGAAGTCGATCCGGGCCAGCAACCACGCCATCGGCAGGCCGACAACCGTCACGATCGCCATCGAGATCGTCGAGGTGAGCACCGACAGCCAGAGGGCCCGCCCGATCGAGGGCGAGGAGAGTTGTTCGACCAGCGTCGTCCACGGCGTGCGGGCGATCAGGCTGATCAGCGGCACCACGATGATGGCCGTGCCGATGGCCGCAGGCAGGATCAGCACGATCGGAGGGCGCCCCAAGGGATCTCTCACGGCGTGCCGAAGCCCGCCCGACGCAGCGTTTCCCGGCCCGATTCCGACACCAGCAGATCGATCCACTCGGTGGCCAGCGTGGTGGCGTCGGAGTCGTCGAGGGGCGCCACGAAGTAGCTGGTGCGGTAGCGCTCGGCGCCGGGGATGGCGAAGCCGTCGACCTGGTCACCGGCCGCGACCTGGTCGGTGCGATAGACGAGCCCGGCGTCGGCCTCGCCCGAGGTCACCTTGGCGAGGACGGCTTTCACATCGACTTCCAGCGAGGCCGGCGTCGCCGTGACCTGGTGGTCGTCGAGGACGGCAGCCGCGACCTTGCCGCACGGGGCGGTGACGACACACATCACATAGGTCGACCCGGGCAGGTCACCCAGACGCGAGACGTCGGCGGGGTTGTCGGGGGGAGTGACCAGGACCAGCACGTTGTCGGCGAACAGCGTGGGTGGCGCAAGGGTCACTCCTGCAGAGACCGCGGCGTCCATCGTGGCGCGGTCGGCGGTCGCCAGGACATCTGCAGGGGCTCCCTGGGCGGCCTGCTCGGCCAGAGTGGCGCTGGAGTCGAAGGAGAAGCGCACGCCCACCCCCGGGTGCTGCCGTTCGAACTCCTGGCCCAACACGCCGAACGTCTCGGTCAACGACGCTGCGGCGAGGACCGTCAGAGTCTCTTCGCCGCTACTCGACCCGGTGCTGCTGGTGGCGCAGCCGGAGAGAGCAGGCAGGGTCAGTGCCGCCGTGAGCAGGCAGTGCGCGATGGCTCGGCTCGTCACGGTCGCTCGATCACGACATTGGTGGATTTAACCGAGGCGATAGCGCGGGCGCCGGGGGCGAGTTGCAGCTCGTCTGCGGCTTCGGAACTCATCAGCGACACCAACCGGTAGGGCCCGCAGATCAGCTCGACCTGGGCCATGACCGGATCCTTCTTGACCCTCGTGACGATGCCGGGCAGTCGGTTGCGGGCGCTCACCGACGTCGCCCGGTGCACCTCGCGGTCGAGCTGGTCGGCCAGCGCTTGGGCCAGTTCCGCCAAGTCGGCGCCGTCGACGACACGGGGACCCGGTTCGTCGCGGACCGCCAGTCGCCCGGCCTCGATCCAGCGGCGGACGGTGTCGTCACTGACGCCCAAGATCTCCGCCGCTTCCGCGATTCGGTAACTGTCCACGCCCAGAAGTATGCCGCAGATGCGGATATTCACGAGCCTTGGGTCCGTGATTGCGGAATTTGATGGCTCGATGGAAGGCGTTAGGGAGTGGGTGGGAGGATTCAGCCGTGAGTACGACTGGGCCAGGGCGTTATCAGCGCAATGTCAGTGGTCTGGTCGGGGCGTTGATCATCTTGTTGCTCGCAGTGGGGGCCTACGTCGCCTTCCGGGCCACCTTCAGAGCGGAGCTCGACGTCCCGCCGACGCCGGTGGACTACCTGTCCCTGGCCCAGCAGGGCCAGGAGATCGACCTCGACGTGGTCTACCCGGCCTCGCTGCCCGCCGGATGGGTGTGCACCGGGGCCGACCTCGAGGGGGGTGCCGAGCCGCTGTGGCGGGTCGGCCTGGTCACCGCCGACGAAACGTTCGTGGGCGTGCGCCAATCGAGCGAGTCGGAGAACACCCTGCTCACGTCCTACGTGGGTGATGAGCCGGTCGCGGGCGCCGACTACACCAGCGACGGTGGCGTGGCGGCCCGCTGGCGTACCTATGAGACCGACGACGGGGATCGGGCGTTTGCGACCGATCGGGGCGACCAGATCCTGTTGGTCTACGGCTCGGCCTCGGAGGCGGATCTGAAGGAACTGATCGGGCGGTTGAGCACTGCCCCGCTGAATCAGTGACAATCAGTTGAATCAGTGACAATCAGTCGAAGCAGTGAGCGTTCGGCGCTCGAACCACTGCCCGTCCGGCGCCATCAACCGTCGACGGGGCGCTGCTCGTCGAGCCGGCGTCGGGCGCCATCGAGCCACTCCTGACAGACGCCGGCGAGATGCTCGCCCCGCTCCCACAGCGCCAACGACTCCTCGAGGGTGATCCCGCCGGCTTCCATGCGTCGCACGACGTCGATCAGCTCCTCGCGGGCCTCCTCATAGCTGGGCGTCGGCGCCGTTGGCGGTGCCTTGGCGGATTCAGACTTCGGCATCGGCTTCTCCTGGGGAGTCGGGGGCGAGGGATGGGTGCGGGGCCGGGTCGTCATCGGGCGATGACGTGAGCGGCTCAACGAGGTCGGCTGTCGCCTGGATCCGGCCGTCGGCGAGCCGAATCGACATCAGATCACCGGGGGTGGCGCCGGATACTGACGTGAGAACGTGTCCGTCGCGGTCCTGCACCACGGCATAACCCCGGTCGAGCGTGGCGCGAGGACTCACCGCCCGCACCCGTGCGACCTGATGGCCGAGATCGTCGGCAGCTCGGTCGAGCCGATGGCGCAGGGTGCGCGCAGCCCGATCGCGCAGCGTGATCAACTCTTCCTCGCGCGACACCAGCAGGTTGCGCGGGTCGGCCAGCACCGGACGGCTCCGAAGCGCCAGCAACGTGTGATGCTCGCGCTCGAGCCAACCCCGCAGGCTCTGGTCGAGCCGCTGCCGGGCCTGCTGGACCAACGCCACCTCCTCCATCACGGCCGGCACGATGAGCTTGGCGGCGTCGGTGGGGGTGGAGGCGCGAACGTCGGCGACCAGATCGAGCAGCGGTGAGTCGGGCTCGTGTCCGATCGCCGAGACCACCGGTGTGCGGGCTGCGGCCACGGCTCGGACCAGGCCTTCGTCGCTGAAGGGCAGGAGGTCTTCGACTGAGCCCCCACCCCGAGCGATCACGATCACCTCGACCGTCGGGTCGAGGTCGAGCCGTGCCACCGCCTCGATCACCTCGGCGGCCGACCGGGGGCCTTGCATCGCGGCGTAGGCGGTTGTGAACCGCACGGCCGGCCACCGGCGGGTGGCGTTGTCGAGCACGTCGCGCTCGGCGGCCGAGCCCGGCGCGGTGATCAGCCCGATACAACCGGGTAGGAAGGGCAGTCGGCGCTTGAGTTCGCCCGCGAACAACCCCTCGGCGGCCAGAAGTTGACGACGGCGCTCGAGGCGGGCGAGGAGTTCGCCGAGGCCCACCATACGGATCTCGGTGGCTGCCAGGGACAGCGTGCCCCGGTTGGGATAGAACGACGGCTTGGCGTGCAGAACCACGCTCGCCCCCTCGACCAGCGGTGGATTGAGGCCGTCGAAGAGGGTGCGCGAACAGGTGACCGTGAGCGAGATGTCGGCGACCGTGTCGCGCAACGTCATGAACACCGTGCCGACTCCGGGCCGGCGGTTGATCTGAGCGACCTGGCCCTCGACCCAGACGGCACCCAGTCGACCGATCCAGCCGGCCACGGCGCTGGCAATCTGACGCACCGGGGCCGGTGCGGACGGAGAGGTCTCCAGCGCCATGGGGTGAGCGTAGGCGACGGCGGCGACAGGTCCGGGCCGGAGGCGCGGGGCTGGGATGGTCGAGCCTGTCGAGACCCGGTGGTCGGCGACGCAGAGGTCGGAGGTGTGGGGCTGGGATGGTCGAGCCTGTCGAGACCTGTTGGTCGGCGACGCAGAGGTCGGAGGTGTGGGGCTGGGATGGTCGAGCCTGTCGAGACCTGTTGGTCGGCGACGCAGAGGCCGGTTCCTCGGCCCCCTAGACTGGGGAACCATGACCACCGATCTGGGCACGCCGCCCGTCCTCAGTCCCGACCAGGCCTCAGAGGTGCTGCTAGCGGCCCCTCGTGGCTACTGTGCCGGCGTCGACCGGGCGGTGATCACGGTGGAGAAAGCCCTCGACCTCTACGGGGCCCCGGTCTACGTCCGCAAGCAGATCGTTCACAATCTCCACGTGGTTGCCACCCTGGAGGCGCGTGGAGCGGTCTTCGTCGAAGAGCTCGACGAGGTCCCCGAGGGGGCCACGGTGGTGTTCTCCGCTCACGGCGTGTCTCCCGAGGTGCACCGGCAAGCGGGGGAGCGCGGGCTCAAGACCATCGACGCCACCTGTCCCTTGGTGACCAAGGTGCACCACGAGGCCAAGCGGTTCGCTGCTGACGACTACGACATCTTGCTGATCGGGCACGAGGGGCACGAAGAGGTCGAGGGCACCGCCGGCGAGGCCCCTGCTCACATCCAGCTTGTGCAAGGCCCGGCCGACGTCGCCAACGTCGTGGTCCGCGATCCGGCCAAGGTGGCGTGGCTGTCCCAGACCACGCTGTCGGTGGACGAGACGATGGAGACGGTCCGGGCGATCCGGGCCAGGTTCCCGCAGCTGCTCGACCCGCCGAGCGACGACATCTGCTACGCGACTCAGAACCGCCAACTGGCGATCAAAGAGATCGCTCGCGAGGCCGACTTGGTGATCGTGGTGGGGTCGGGCAACTCCTCCAACTCGGTACGTCTGGTCGAGGTCGCGCTGGAGTCCGGCGCCGCGGCGGCCTATCGCGTCGATGACCACACCGAGATCCAGGAGAAGTGGCTGGAGGGGGTCCGGCGAGTGAGCGTGACCTCCGGGGCCAGCGTCCCCGAGGAGCTGGTGAGCGGCGTGCTGGAGTTCTTGCGGGAACGGGGCTATCCCGACGCCACCGCCGTCCACAGTGCCGAAGAGTCGCTGATCTTCGCGCTTCCTCCGGAGTTGCGACGCGACCTTCGCGCCGCGGGCCGCAACTGATCGACGAGTTGCACTGCCATGGCGCGCTATCTCGACCTTCACCCGGTCAATCCGCAACCGAGGGTGATCCAGCAGATCGTCGACGCCTTGCGCGACGACGCCCTCATTGCCTACCCGACGGACTCGGGCTATGCCTTGGGTTGCCAGCTCGGCAACCGGGACGGCCGTGACCGCATACTGCGGATCCGCGAGCTCGACGACCGACACCACTTCACGCTGATGTGCAAGGACTTCGCCCAGCTCGGGTACTTCGTGCACGTCGACAATGCCGCATTCCGCGCGGTCAAGGCGGCCGTTCCTGGGCCCTACACCTTCATTCTCCCCGCCACGGGGGAGGTGCCGCGGCGCCTGATGCATCCCAAGAAACGCACCGTCGGAGTGCGAATCCCGGACCATGTGTTCGTGCACACCCTGCTGGACGCCCTGGGCGAGCCGATCCTGACCAGCACGCTGATCCTGCCCGGCGAGACCGAAGCCCGGACGATGGGGTGGGAGATCAAGGAGGATCTCGACCACGCGATCGACATCGTCGTCGAGTGCGGGGACGTCACCGCCGAACCGACCACCGTCGTTGACTGGTCGGGTCAAGAGCCGGAGATCGCGCGTTATGGAGCAGGCGACCCGAGCCGATTCGAGGCCTGACCTGCCGGGAGAGCCCGGGGGCGTTCCGACGACGTGCGGTGCCGGAGCAGCAGCCAGCCAAGGCAGAGGCCGTAGCCACTGGTCAGCGCGACGCTGTGGTGGGTCAGCCCGGTGATCACGCTCTGGGCCAGCCCGTCGTCGGCGGTCGAGAGCAGGCCGGGCGCAGTCGCGGCGATCAGGACGAAGATCACCAACAGCTGGACCGGCGGCAGAACGGCCACCAGCCAGAAGTCGGCGCGACGCACCATCGCCGCCATCAGCAAGCAGATCACCACGAATGACAGGTCGAAGAACTGACTGAGCCGACCGGTGAGCATGTCGTCGACCGCGACGGCGGAGAGCAGCAATGCGAAGCCGAGAACCGCCACGGCGGGACCGCGCTCAACGCCCTCGGTCGCAGGATCGAAGACCGCGACCGAATCAGACGGTCTCATGAGGCCACCGTAGGCGGGTCGCCGCTGGTCTCACCGGCGGCGCGCCGGTCCACCGAATGCAGGGGCGTGCCGGCGCTGCGCGCTGCGGAATCGACCTGGCGGGGAGTCGCCAGCTGGTCATCGGTCACTTGGAGATCTTCGAACCGGCGCGCGGTGACCAGCACCCGGGACTCGAGAGAACCCACCGCGGCGTTGTAGTGGCCGACGGTGGCATTGAGCGAGCGGCCCACGGCGTCGAGATGGCCCCCCAGTAAGGACAGACGGTGGTGGAGGTCGCGCCCCAACTCATGGATTTCACGGGTGCGCTCCGTCAGGGCCAGATGGCGCCACCCGTGGGCCACCGTGCGGAGCAGCGCGATCAGGGTGGTCGGGGTCGCGATGACTACCTGTCGGGCGGCGGCGTAGTCGATCAGGTCGGGCTGGGTCTCCAGGGCCGCCGAGAAGAACGACTCGGCCGGGACGAACAAGACCACGAACTCGGGGCTGTGCTCGAGCGACCGCCAATAGCGCTTGGCAGCCAGCTGGTCGACGTGCCGGCGCAGCTGGCGAGCGTGGCGGTGGAGGTGGGCCTCGCGCTGATCGGGGTCGTCGGTGGAGGTGGCGTCGAGGAACGCGTCGAGCGGCACCTTGGCGTCGACCGCGAGGGTTCGCTCGCCGGCCAACCGGACCACGATGTCGGGCCGCAGGGCGCCGTCGTCGAGCTGGGCCTGTTCCTCGAAGTCGCAGTGGGCCACCATTCCGGCCAGTTCCACCGCGCGGCGCAGATGTAGTTCGCCCCAACGGCCGCGCACCTGTGGCCGGCGCAGCGCCGTGGCCAGAGATCCGGTCTCTCGTCGGAGCCCCTCGGCGGTGAGCCTGATGTCGGCCACCTGTTGGGCGAACTGGCCCTGCCAGGTGGACCGGTCGTGCTCCAGGTCGCGCATCTGGTCACCGAGCCGCTCCAAGCCCTCGCGCAGCACCGCTTGATCGGCGGCCCGCTGCTCAAGAGCGGCGATGGCGCCGTCGTCCGGGTGGCGCCGCCCCGCGCGGGATCGCGCCCACAGAGCGCCGAGGAGCGCGCCCAGACCCAGCCCCAGACCGAGCCCGAGAGTGAGCCACAGGACGGCCATGGCCAGTGATCCGATCGTCATGACAGTCACTGTGAAGCACGCCACCGACACTGCGTGGGGCGACGGGTGTGGTCTGGCCATGCTCGACCATCGACGTTGCTCGTCAGTCGAGGTCGACGATCACGGGCGCGTGGTCACTCGCACCCTTCCCGGCCCGTTCGTCGCGGTCGATGAAAGCGCCGCTCACCCGGGCGGCGAGTGACGGCGAGCCCAGGACGAAGTCGATGCGCATCCCGCGGTTGCGCTCGAACCGTTGGCGGTAGTAGTCCCAGTAGGTGTAGACCCCGGGCCCCGGGGCGTGCGGCCGCACCACGTCGGCATACCCGTCCTCCACGAAGCCGGCGAACGCCGTTCGTTCGGGCGGGGTGACGTGGGTGTCCTTCGCGAAGGCAGCGATGTCGTAGACGTCTTCGTCGTGGGGGGCGATGTTCCAGTCGCCGACCAGGGCCGTATCGTCGGCGAGCCAGTCTCGCGCCGCGGCACGCAGATGGCTCAGCCAGTCGAGTTTGTAGTGATAGTGGGGATCGTCGACCTTTCGGCCGTTGGGCACGTACAGCGACCAGATCCGTACGCCGCCACATACCGCGCCGATCGCTCGCGCCTCAGCCGTGGCCGGCTCACCCCAGAGGGGTTGCTCGGGGAAGCCGACCTGGATGTCCGCCAGCCCGACGCGGCTGATCAAGGCGACACCGTTCCATTGGTCCACCCCAGCGGCGGCAATGTCATAGCCCAGAGACTGCAGACCCATGACCGGCAACTGATCCTCTCGGGCCTTGGTTTCCTGGAGGGCCAGCACATCGATGTCGTGACGCTGAAGCAGAGCCTCGACCCGGTCGATCCGGGAGCGGAGCGAGTTGACGTTCCAGGTAGCAATGCGCACCCACCCACCCTACGACCGCGGGGCCACACCGATTCGTCTGCGAGTCGCCCGCGTAAACAACCTGTCGGAGCGCAGACGAATCGGAGTTGGGGGCCGGATCCGAGTCGTGGACGTTCGGCGAGGATGACCCATGCAGGTGCCCGCGCCCGTATCGTGGTCGCTCGTGAATGACTCAGGCCCGAATTCGCGGGTCGCCGCCGGCCTCGTGCACGCCTACACCGCCATCGGTGCGGCGCTGGCGCTGCTGATGGTGCACTTCTCCTACGAGGGCGAAGTCGCTCTGGTCCTGTGGCTGTTCCTTGCCGCCATGATCATCGACGGGACCGACGGCTTCCTGGCCCGCTACTTTCAGGTCAAGGCGGTGATGCCGTCCTTCGACGGCGAACTGCTCGACAACATCGTCGACTACCTCACCTATGCCTTCGCCCCCATGGTGTTGCTCTGGGCCAACGGTTACCTGCCGGGGGGCGCCTGGGGCTGGGCGCTCGCGATCATGCCGCTGCTGGCGTCGTGCTACGGCTTCTGCCGCTCCGATGCCAAGACCGAGGATCACTACTTCCTCGGCTTCCCGAGCTACTGGAACATCCTGGCCTTCTACGTCATCGTGATGGGGCTCAGCGAGACCACGACGGCGGTCCTGGTGGTGGTCTTCACGATCTTGGTGTTCGTGCCGGTGAAGTACCTCTACCCCTCGCGGACCGTGCCGCTCTGGACCCTCAACATGACGCTGGCGGTCATCTGGCTCGCGATGTATGCCGTGATCGTGGTGACGCTGCCCGATCCGTCGCTGACGTTGGTCTGGGTGTCGATGTTCTACGTGGCCTACTACACCGGCGTCAGCCTGTGGCTCACCGCAACGACCGCGCGCCGCCGCCGTCTGGAACCGACCCCGGTCGGCTGAGGAATTCGCCCACTTCGGGGGTGACGGCGTCGGCCAGCGCGACCGCCCGCTCGAGCGCCACATTGGGGATGACCACCTTCTCCCCGCCGGCGGCGGTGGTGGCAACGAGGTTGCTCAGCCCGAGCCGGCGCTGGAAGAAGGACTGCTCGATCACCCACCCGATCACGCCGTCGCGCTCGAGCACCTCGAGCTGACGTTGGTAGGTGCCGTTGCGGGCGATCAGATGCTCGGCAGTGAGCGCGTGACCCAAGGTGCGGTAGCTCACCTCCGCCGTCAGTGCGGACAACAGCCCGAAACCCACGGCCACGCCGACCGGAACCCACCATGACCACTCGAGAAACACGGTCAGCCCGATGGCGATGGCGATCATCATCAGGTTCTCGAGCTGTTCGCGCACGTGGAGGCGTCTCCGGGCTGCTGGACCGTGCGAGTGGAGGGGCGTGTCGAGGGCGCCCGGTTCCTGGACGAGCGCCTCGCCCACGCCGTGCGCGACGCGCAGCGGGGCCGCGGGGAGGACGGTGGTGGTTCCTCCCGAGCCGACGCCGGTGGCGAGGGTGTCGAGCTCGGCCCCTCGTGCCACTCGGAGGAGCAGCGGCTGGCGCAGCCGAATTCCGCGAATGCGCCGCTCCTCGACACTGATCGATCGGGTGGTGAGCAATCCCGCCGACATCCGGATGCTGCCCTGCTCTCGGATGAGGCGATAGTCCCACCACTGCAGGGCATAGCCGCCCATCGATACCGCGAGCCACACCACGATGAAGCCGATCACGCCGAGGATGGCCAGAAGCCAGATCGTCGTGGTCTGCACCCACGACAAGGTGGTGTCGAGCGCGCCCTCCAGCAACTGTTCCGCGTCGGTCACCTGGGTGAGCAGACCGATCGCGCCCGCCAGCACCGCCAACCTGGTGATGCTGAGCGGGGCGAAGCGCAGCCAACTCCAGTCGATCGAGGCGAGCGTCTCGGTCGGTGCCACCGGGCTGGTGGCCGGCCCGTCGAGCGGCTGGCGTCCCTCGTCATCTGCCTCGTTGGCGGTGGCGACCACGCCGGGCGCAGCCGCCACTTGTCCGCGTCCGAGCAGGAACTCGCGCAGCTCTTGGGCTTTGGTCTGTGACAGCGAGTCGAGCATGATGCGGGTGTCGTCGACGCCGGTGCCGATCTGGACTTTCGATAGGCCCAGGATCCGGTGCAAGAACGACGCCTCCAGATCCACGCTCCTGACCCGGTCCAGCGGCGCGGTTGAGCGATTCCTGTTGATCAGGCCTCGGCGCACCTGGAGTTGGGCATCGGTGATCCGGTAGTAGGTCGTGAACCAGGGGATGAGGCCGAAGAGCGCGGGCGCGAGGATGAAGACGAAGATCATCCACCACGGCGTCCCGTCGCCTCGGCCGATGCCGAAGAAGGCGATCAGGGCCGGGAACGCGAATCGCAACCCGGATTGGACCGGACCCACCACCAGCATCAGCGGGTCGAGCCGCGCCCAGCCGTCGCCGGCACCTTCCGTCGGCGGGCCGTAGCTCGGTGCCGGTTCGCCCGTCGGTCGTCCCGTTGGTTCGCCAGTCGGTTGTGCTGCGGGCTCGCCGGTCTGCTGCGCTGCGGGATCGATGCCCCAATGGCTCGCCCCGTCGGTGGGCGGTTCGCCGCTGCTCACGTGGCGTCACCTTCGCTGGCGCCGGTGATCTCGGTGAGTTCGGCCACCACCCGGCGAGCGACTGGAAGATCGAGCGCCTCGATCTGGACCGGGCCGGCCGCCGACGCTGTGGTGACGGTGACCGAGGACAGGCCGAAGATCCGCATCAGGGCGCCCTGGTGGGTGTCGACGGTCTGGACGCGGGAGAGGGGGGCGATCCGCTGTTCCTGGTTGATCCAGCCCGAGCGGGTGTAGACGGCGGTGGGCGTGATTTCCCAGCGGTGGACCCTGTAGCGGATCACCGGAGCGAAGATCACCGACGCGGTTTGACCCAGAAGCACCAGCGCCGCGGGAAGGATGGCCCACCACGGCCAGGGCTGGGTGGCGGCATACGCCCCCCCGATCAGCAGCACCAGCACACCGAGGCTGATCAATGAGCTCACCCGCCAGAAGTTGACGGCCTTGGCGGATAGTTGGTGGGCGGGTTCACGCAACACTGCTTCAGGAGCGGAGTGGCGGCCCGTAGGGGGCTCAAGATCGGCCATGGTGAGAGCCTGTCACACCGGTCCGCGGAATCGGCGGGAAACCGACTCGCGCCGTAGACTCCCCGCCCGTGGCTCTCACCATCGGCATCGTCGGTCTCCCCAACGCGGGCAAGTCGACCCTCTTCAATGCGCTGACCAAGAACAACGTCTTGGCGGCCAACTACCCCTTCGCCACGATCGAGCCGAATGTCGGCGTGGTCGGGGTGCCGGACGCGCGGCTGCCCGCGCTCGCGGAGATCTTCTCCTCCGATCGAATCCTCCCCGCGACTGTGGAGTTCGTCGACATCGCCGGCATCGTGCGCGGCGCCTCGGAGGGCGAGGGATTGGGCAACAAGTTCCTCGCCCATATCCGTGAGTCGGCCGCCATCTGTCAGGTGACCCGCGTCTTTCGCGATGAGGACGTCACCCACGTCGACGGCGAGGTGAACCCCGCCTCGGATATCTCCACCATCTCTACCGAGTTGATCCTGGCCGACCTCCAGACGGTCGAGAAGGCGATCCCGCGACTGGAGAAGGAGGCCAAGGGCAAGAAGGAGTTGTTGCCCGTCGTGGCGGCCGCCAAGGAGGCTCAAGCCGCGCTGGAGGCTGGCACGCCGATCATCGCGACGGACATCGATCGGGCGCCTGATCCGCGAGTTGTCGCTGCTCACCGCCAAGCCCTTCATCTACGTGTTCAACTGCGACGCCGACGAACTGGGCGACGAGGCGCTGAAGGCCAAGATGCGTGACCTCGTGGCGCCCGCAGAGGCGATCTTCCTCGACGCGAAGTTCGAGGCCGAGCTGGTCGAGCTCGACGACGACGCGGAGGCGCGCGAGATGCTGCACGAGCTCGGCGTCGACGAGCCCGGCCTGGAGGTGTTGGCCCGGGTCGGCTTCGACACCCTCGGCTCTGCAGACCTATCTCACCGCCGGGCCGAAGGAATCACGCGCCTGGACGATCCGCAAGGGCGCGACGGCTCCCGAGGCCGCGGGCGTTATCCACACCGACTTCCAGAAGGGCTTCATCAAGGCCGAGGTCGTGTCCTTCGACGACCTCGTCGCCGCTGGCTCGATGCTCAAGGCCAAGGAGGCCGGCCGGGTGCGCATGGAGGGCAAGGACTACGTGATGGCCGACGGTGACGTTGTGGAGTTCCGCTTCAACGTGTGAATCGG